>CAWKDD010000006.1:0-301028 GCA_963848335.1 uncultured Acidimicrobiales bacterium | reverse complement strand
CTCTCGATCGGAACAGCCCGGCGAAACCTGAACATCGCCATTTCGTCATGCGTCGCATGATGACGCACCCCTTGCGACGCCCGCTGCAAACCGATAGCAGACGGGCTGCAACCCACATGGGACCCAAGGACGACAACGGCGGGGCCGGAAGCACCGTCAGACAAATTTCTGCCCGACCTGGACCAACGGACCACGTATTGACAAAACCCAGGCCGACTTCCTGCCAGTTCTGTTCACCTATCTCGGGCCCTGTGGGGCGGTGGGTGTGAACGCCACGGGCAAATGCTTGATCCCGGCAACGAGCGGAACGGTCATGGCCTGAAGGTAATCAGGCGGTCCCACGGGTTGGATGTCGGGCAGCCGGGTTAGCAGCTGACGGAAGACTACGCCTAGCTCTCGGCGAGCGAGATGTGCTCCGAGACAAAAGTGTGGGCCCGGCCCACCAAAGCCGACGTGGGGGTTGGGTTCCCGACGAACGTCGAAGTGTTCGGGATCGTTGAAGACCCGCGGATCGCGATTGGCAGCGCCGTAGAACAGGACGACCTTGTCGCCCTCCTCGAAATCGTGACCCGACACGGTCACGCGCTCCGTCGCGGTCCTTCGCATGAAGGTGACGGGTGATGCGAACCGTACAATCTCCTCGACCGCCGTCGGAGTGACCCCGGGGAGGTCCGTCTGCCAGACGCGCCTCTGTTCCGGGTATTCACCGAGGAACTGCATCCCCAGCGAGGTGGCCGTCCGGGTGGTGTCGTTGCCGGCCACGGCCAGGAGGATGAAGAAAGGGCCGAGCTCCTCAGCGGTGAGGGACTCACCTTCCACATCGGCGTGGACGAGGGCTGAGGTCAGATCGTCGGTCGGTTCCTTTCGGCGGTCGTCGGCCAACTCATTCATCACACCCGTGAGGGTGATTCCTGCTTGGAAGAGGGCCCCGAGGGGATCGCCGTCGCCCATCATCTCGGGGTCGCCGGCACCCAGAATGACGTTGGTCGCCTCGAGCACCGTGCGGAATTCGGAGCGTGGTATGCCCATCATGTCGCAGATGACCAGGAGGGGAAAGGGAGCCGAGATCGCCTCCACGAGGTCGACCTCGCCCTTCTCGCAGATCTCGTCGATCAAAGTGGCACAGATGCTCTCCACCGAATCGATCAGCTGCTCCAGACGCCGGGGGGTGAAGGACCGACCGACGATGCGCCGCATGCGTGCGTGTCGGGGATCGTCCATTGTGATGAAGGAGCCGAAGTACTCCATCGCCTCCGCCGGCATGTCCTGGATCGATATCGAACCCTTTCCCGAACAGAAAGTCTGTGGCTGCGTGCTGATCTCGATCAGTTCGGCATGACCGATGACGGCTTGGAAGCGGTCCATGGGACCAAAGGGATTCTCGATGTCTACGGGAACGAAGCGTGTCAGCTCGCGAAGCGTCGCAAAGTCGGCCATTCGTGGATTCAGGGGCCGTCGCCAAAACTCGGGATCTGCGATTGACAGCCCGCTAGCCGGCACGTATGTCAACGGCACACCCTCCTAATGGGGCATCACCTGGGCGGAGCGGCACGACAACACCGTCGGCCATCCGATCAGGCAGCTTAGCGCCGGTGTCATCGGCTCTCACGGCTGGCCTGCACGAGCGCGTATCGGCGGCGGGATCAGGTGGCCAACCGATCGCAACCAAGAACCGGGCTCGGTTGAGTCATCGCCGCGCACGAGACCGACTGTTCCTCTCAGAAGGTCTGCGGAGACGAGCGTGCGTTGTACCGAACGGTTGCGGGCTGCCGTCTACCGGTCTGACCTCAGCTTTGCAATGGACCCGGTCGGGAACTACAAATTCGAATCGCCCTATTCCGGGGTCCAGAACGAAACGTCGAGGGAGTCCAGGAGGTTCAAATGAAAGCTGAGGAACTGAAGGACATCCAGTCTCCCTTGAAGGCTCGTTATCGTGAGGACCCGGCGGCCGCCATGATCACCTTGGAGGCCCAGGGCCGTCTTGGGAGCGAAGCAGTGACCTGCTCCGTGGCAACCGGTCGAACAATGGTCGAGGCTGGCCTTCATCCGGCAACGGGAGGCGACGGCAGCTACGCCTGTTCGGGAGACATGTTGCTTCAGGCGTTGGTGGCGTGTGCCGGTGTGACGCTCCGGTCCGTCGCCACAAATCGGGGCCTGGAGGTCGAGGGCATGGTCCGGGCGGAAGGCGATCTCGATTTCCGAGGAACCTTGGGGGTCGATCGAAATGCCTCCGTCGGGTTCACCTCGATCCGCTTGTCGTTCGACCTCACGAGTTCTGCGTCTGAGGATGAGCTGAAGGCCCTTGTCGAAACTACGGAGCGCTACTGCGTCGTTCTCCAGACCCTGGCTCGGTCACCCGAACTGAGCGTCACTTCCACCTCGCCCTAGAAGGCTGCCCGGTCGACGGTTCGTCTGTTTCGACGATCCCTACTGCTTGGCCAGTATGGCTGCGATCTCCAAGGCCGGATTGAGCACGGCCGGACCGCGCGTGATGACTTCGGCGCGCACGATGATCCCATTGAACGCGAAAGGTGCCGAGTAGTCGTCTCCGACTGCGGGACCCCACTCGTACCCACAGGTCACGCCGATCCCCACCTCGTTGAACACGGCCGGCGTAAATCGATCGATCGGTCCACCGGCCACCGCGTTGCCGTCGAGATGCAGCGTCGCGGGCCCACCTCCAGTGCCGTCTGGCTCGAAAGTGAACTCGACGGTGTGGCGTCCCGATCCCAGGACATCGTTCGACTCGATGGTGTGGCGGGTTCGCCCGTACAGATTGTGGACGTAGCGCGGGCGGCCGTCGACCACATGAAGTGACCAGCCACCGAGGGCACAGCCCAGTGCGATCAGCACTCCATTGGCCACCGTACCTTCGGGGACATCGACGGTGACCGAGATCGTGTGGGGCCGGTTGCAGAGCCTGACTGCCACCGTCTCCGGCACGGGCGCACCGCCCTGGAAGTACCGGAACGTGTCCCTGGGGCGCCGGTGATCGGGCTTGGGGTGGGCGATCGCCTCCATCACCCTGTTGTCGAGCGGCAAGACGTCGTTACGCCGCGCTTCGTCCCACCATCGCTCGATCAGTTGGGCAAGTAACTCCGGGTGCACCGAGGCCAGGTCGTTGACCTCAGACGGATCCTCGTCCACGTGGTAGAGCTCCCATACGTCCTCTTCGAAGGGCGCATTGACGCTGAGCCCGTCGTCGTAGAGCGGACCGACGGGGTGGAACGTCACCGCCTTCCAGCCGTCGTGGTAGATGGCCCGGGAGCCGAGCATCTCAGAGTGCTGGGTGATGTGCCGGCCGGGCTCGTCGGCACCACCCTCACTCAGCAGATAGGCGAAGCTCGTCCCGTCCAGGTGCGACTGGGCAATGCCGCCGATCGTCTCCGGTGCCTGCAGTCCCACCAGGTCGAGGACCGTGGGCAGCACGTCGATGGCATGGGTGAACTGCCGTCGTACCCGGTCACCGACGGTGCCGCGTGCACCCCCGGGAAGCCGAACGATGCACGGATCGGCGATCCCCCCTTCGTGAACCTCGCGCTTCCAGCGTCGAAACGGGGTGTTGCCCGCCATCGTCCAACCCCAGGGATAGTTGTTGTGGCTCAGGGGTCCTCCGATCTCCTCGAGGCGTCGGTACATCTCGCCGACTCCCGAGCCATCGAAGTTTGAAAGGCGTCCCTCGTTGATGGTGCCTTCTTTCCCGCCCTCTGAGCTTGCGCCGTTGTCCGACACCACCATGACGACGGTGTTGTCGACGTCCTCCAGGTCGGCGATGAAGGTCAACAGGCGGCCGATCTGTTCGTCGGTGTAGGACAGGTACGCGGCGAAGCACTCCATGAACCGTTCGGCCAGGGCTCGTTCCCGGTCGCTCAGAGAGTCCCAGGCGGGCACCCACGGAGGGCGGGCTGACAGAGCCGCGCCCTCGGGAATGACGCCGAGCTCGAGTTGCCGGGCGTAGGTCTCCTCGCGCCACCGGTCCCAACCCTGGGCGAAGTGACCGCGGTAACGCTCGATCCACTGGCGAGGCGCATGGTGCGGGGAGTGACATGCTCCGGTGCAGAAGTAGAGGAAGTAGGGCTTGTCGACGTCGACGGCCCGCAGGTCCCCGAGAAACTCGATGGCGTGGTCAGCGAGATCGGCGCTGAGGTGGTACCCGTCTTCTGCTGAGAGGGGGGGCCGAACGGTGTGGTTGTCGTGATACAACGCCGGCATGAACTGATGGGTCTCGCCGCCGTGGAATCCGTACCATCGGTCGAACCCCCGGCCCAGAGGCCAGGTGGTCCGAGAACCCGCCATATTGGTCTCGTCCTCCGGGCTGAGGTGCCACTTCCCGATGGCGTAGGTGGCATAGCCGTTGGCCCGGAGGATTTCCGACAGGTAGCCGTTTTCGAGCGGCGGCGTTCCCCAGTAGCCGGGGAAACCGATGGCCAGGTCGGCCACCCGACCCATGCCGCTGCGGTGGTGATTCCGACCGGTCAACAAGCAGACGCGTGTGGGAGAGCACAAGGCGGTGGTGTGGAAGTTGGTCAGGCGGATTCCCTCGGCGGCCAAACCGTCGAGAACCGGGGTCGCAATGTCCGATCCGTAGCAGCCGAGCTGGGCAAAGCCCACGTCGTCGAGGACGATCAGTACGACGTTGGGTGCGCCTGAAGGTGGTGATGGCACCGGAGGCCACCACGGCTCGGAATCGCGCCAGTCGTCTCCTATTCGACCAAGGAACTCTCGCTCAGCCACCACAACCCCTTGCCAACGGCTCAGTTCTCAGCGATGGCCCGCCCTGTCTCACAGCGGACAGTGAGGAACATAGCCTGAAGACCCCAAGCCCTCTCCCAGCCGAGGGCCGCCTGCTCTTCCCTGACATCTGATCGGCAACCCCCACGGAGTTAGCCTCGGGTGCCGGCTGATCCATCCCGAACCCGACCGAGGAATGGTCTGGAATGTCGATGCCCACGAGTCACTCGCTGGAAGTTCCTGGCGCGCGCCTGTACTACGAGGTCCAAGGTTCGGGCCCCGAGCTCATGCTGATCGGCCATCCCATGGGGGTTTCGGGGTTCGCCGCGATCGCACCACTTCTGGCCGAGGATTACACCGTCGTGACCTACGACCCCCGTGGTTTCGACCGCAGCACGATCGACGACCGCGACCAGGACGCCGAGCCGGACTTGCTGGCCGACGACGTGCGCCGGGTCCTGGAGGATGTGGGCGCCGGGCCCGCTCGGGTATTCGGCAGCAGCGGTGGCGCGATCACCGGGCTCGCCTTGGCCACTCGCTACCCCGGCCACGTGCATACCCTCGTGGCCCACGAACCCCCGGTCACCATGCTCCTGCCGGCAGCCGAGGAGGCCCGCGGTGCTATGCACGACATCTACGACACCTACCTCAACGACGGCATCGGGGCCGCGTGGACGAAGTTCTTCACCTTCACCGGCATGAGCCCGCCCCCTCAGGTCGATGACGCCGCCCCTCCGCCCACGGCTGAGATGGTGGCGACGAGCGAGCGCTTCTTCGGTCACGGCCTGCTGCCTATCGCGCTCTACCAACCGGACCTGTCGGCCCTTCAGGGTGGGCCGGCTCGGATCGTGGTGGCCGGCGGAACCACGTCCAAGGGGGAGTTCCCCCAGCGCACAGCCGCCGCATTGGCCCAACGCCTCGGCACGTCGTTGATCGACTTTCCCGGAGGCCACGCCGGTTTTGCAAGCGACGCCGGCGACTTCGCTGCCGTCCTTCGTCGAACCCTGGCGTAGGCGAGGGGTCCAGAAGAGAACGGACGGATGGGATTCCCCACCCGGGACATCTCTCAGGCGTCTCGGGTCATCATTCGCCAAGCACCGAGAACCGTCCAGCCGACAAGCCAAGCCACGATGACGCACACGGCCACCGTGGTGGACTCAGGCAGCAGTCCGGGGTTCCCCCCACCGCCTCCCGGCCCCCCACCTCCGCCGCCGAACACGGAGAATCCGCCCGGCGCCAAGTGGGCAGTGGCGATGCCCACCACAGAGCGTTGCAGATTGATCAGGTGGGGGATGCGGGCCCGCGAGAAGATCGGTGTCAACACGATCTCGAGCACGAGCATGAGCACCACGGCGACGGTCCGCTGACCCAGCAGCGATCCGAGCCCCAGACCGACGATGAATCCGATGACAGCCTCGAGCTCGATCCACAACCCGGTCTTGACCATGAGGGAATCAGACGGGTACAGGAACTGTCGGGCGTAGTCGGAGTAATTCATCTGGGCGATCTGGCGGGCCGCGCTCCTTACCTGTGCTTGGGAGGGCACCGGGGAGGGCTGGGCTGGGCCCTGGGCTCCCTGAGACCCCTTGACGATGGACGGGCCGCCGGGGCCGCCGTTGCCGCACGGGACATTGCTGACCACTGGGCCGATCGAGGAGGAGGGCCCGAGCCTGATGTTGAAATTGCAGATGACCGCGTCGGCGTGGTCTGCGGCCCAGCTCTCGAACGCGGTCTGCGACAGGCCGACGGGCACGTTCACGCTGTTGAAATTGAGCTGCGTCGGTGCGGCGAAGACGCATACGACGCAGATGATGGTGAAGCCCGCCGCCACGAGGGACACGATGATGGCCAGGCCGGCGGGGATCCGGGCCAGGTACAGCGCCAAGCGGGAGCGGCCCGTCACGACCAGATGTCGGAACATGCCGTCGGTGAGGTCGGAAGATCCCGCCGTGGCGCCCAGGGTGGCCGCGACGATGAACCCGAACACGTACAGCACTCCCGCCACCATGGCGGTGAAGATGTCGTAGCCGCCGGCAGGCCCGTATGACTTCGGGGCGATGGCGTGAGCCAGCAGGCGGATGACGAGGAACAGCGTGGGAATGCCGATGGTGACCACGATCAACGCGATCATGAGCCCGCGCCGCTTGCGCAGCTCCATGAGCCGAGTGGTGATCATGGCGCCACTCGGCAGCCACGACCTCCGTCGGTCGTGGGCCTGCCCGAAGAGCACGGGCCCGGCAGCGACGGCCGACGCGGGTGCGGCGTGCTTGGGCGGAGTCATTCCGACTCTCCGAGGCGACTCGTCACCTGGAGGAACCAGGATTCCAGCGACGTCTGGACCTCTTGAAGACGGTACACAGCGATCCCACCTTCCACCAGCAGCCGGTTGATCTCCGCCACGACGTCGCGGGTCGTCCCCGCCGGCAACGTGACGGTGAGCCCGGCCGGTCCGACCTCGGCGCCCGTGGCGACGGGGAGGACGTCGAGGAGCGCGCGGGCCCGGGCCGGGTCCGAACACTCGACGTCGACCTTGAGAGACGTCCCGGCCAGGAGCTCGGAGATGGCGCCCTGGCGGATGACGTTGCCTCGGTCCACGATGGCGACGGCATCACAGGTCCGCTCGACCTCGTCGAGGAGGTGCGAAGAGAGCACCACGGTGCGTCCCTCGGCCACGAGAGAGAGGATCATCTCGCGCATGTCCTGCATTCCGGCCGGGTCGAGCCCGTTCATCGGTTCGTCCAGGATCAGAAGCTCAGGATCGGCGATCAGGCAGGCCGCCACGCCGAGGCGCTGGCGCATCCCCATCGAGTACTTCGACACCTTGTCGTCCGCACGGTGCAAGATGCCGACGCGTTCGAGCGCGGGCTCGATACGGCCACGCGCCGCCGCGTCGCGCGCCGCGGCGAGGATCCGGAGGTTCTGCCTCCCGGTGAGGTGTCCGTGGAAGCGGGGCTCGTCGACGATGGCCCCGACCCGGGCCAGGGCCTTGTCGCGATGGCGGGGAACTTGGTATCCGAGCAGGGACATCGTGCCGGCGTCCGCGTGCGTCAGTCCCAGCAGGACCCGGATGAGCGTGGTCTTGCCCGCGCCGTTGGGGCCCAGGTACCCGAAAGCACATCCCCGGGGGACGAGGAGCTCCACGCCGTTGACAGCGACGTTCTCCCCGAAGCGCTTGGTCAGCCCGTGCGTCTCGACGGCCCACTGGCTCTCGGCGGGTCGAGTGTCGGAGGGAACCGACACCATGGTGGTGGTCATCCGGTGCTCATCCTCCCGTCCCGGTTCTCCGCTGGCACTTGGGTCGGCGGGGGACTCTTGCGAAGCAAGATAGCAGACTGTATCTTGTGGTGCATGGCAAGTAGCGAGGGCCGGCGAAGCCAGCTGCTCCGAGGGGTCCTCGACCTCTGCCTTCTGGCGGTGATGGGAGAGGGACCAGCGTACGGGTACGAGATGACCAAGCGGCTTCGGGCCCGTGGGCTGTCCATCGTCGGGGAAGGGTCGATCTACCCTCTCCTGGGCAGACTGGAGCGTGATGGCCTCGTCGAGACCCATCGGGCCGCCAGCAACGGGGGCCCACCCCGGAAGTACTACAGCCTCTCGCCCGAAGGTGAGCGGTTCCTGGAGACCGGTGTCAGAGAATGGCAGGCGGCGCGTGATGCCGTCGACGGAGCCCTTGGTCTGGTCAAAGCGGAGGTAACGCCGTGAGTGAGTTCGTCGACGAGTGCCGCCGGGAGTGGCGGCGGCTCGGAGTAGCGGATCCCGTGGCCAACGAGATGGCCGCCGACCTGACCGCCGACATCGAACAGGCCGAGGCCGAAGGAGGTTCAGCCGAGGACGTGCTCGGCAACAGCGCCTTCGACCCGCGGCGGTTCGCGGCGGCTTGGGCGAGCGCTCGAGGTGTCACTGGTCCTCCTGTCCCCGAACGTCCGTCCCTGTGGCGACCACCGATCACGGTTGCCTTCATCGTCCTGCTGGGCGCACTGGTGGTGGGTGCCGGCTTGGTCCTCGCCGTCGGACGCAGCAGCTCCATGGCCGTCGTGTCTCGCCGGTTCGTCGCCGGTTCGGGGCCGGCCCGGCTCTTCGCACCCGGTCCGGTCCGGGTGGCTCCCGCCGGTCCGCTGGGCTCGGTGATCGGCATCTCGAGTGGCGGAGTCCACCCTCTTGCCCTGGTGCTGCTCCTTGTCGGCATGGCGGGTCTCGTGGGCCTCGGGTTCGCGGTCCTGTATTGGTGGCCGTGGTCCAGCTATCGCCGGCACCACCGCCACGGGGGCCCACGCACGCCGAACTGGAACTAACGAACGCTGCTACCCCCACTGGCCGGGCTGGTAGTCGCCTGCGGGCTGCCTGGTGATGACGTTGAGCCGGTTGTACGTATTGATGAGAGCGACGAGTGCCACCAGTGCGGCCAGCTGCTCTTCGTCGTAGTGCTTTGCCGCGTTCGCCCACACCTCGTCCGAGATGCCACCGGCGGCGTCGGCGATGCGGGTGCCCTCCTCGGTGAGCTCCAAGGCGGCCCGCTCGGCCTCGGTGAAGACCGTCGCCTCCCGCCAAGCCGCCACCAGGTTGAGCCGGAGCTGGCTCTCGCCGGCGTGGGCAGCGTCCTTGGTGTGCATGTCGGTACAAGAGCCACAGCCGTTGATCTGGCTGGCCCGGATCTTCACCAGTTCCTGTGTCGTGGCGGGCAGGGACGATTGCGACACGACTGCGCCGGCCGAGTTGAGGTACTTGACGAATTTCAATACGAGGGGGCTCCCGTACGCGTCGAGGCGGGCTTCCATGATGATCTCCTTTGTCCGCGGGGATTACACCCATTTGACCCCTCAGCGAGGACGAATGTGACGGCCCGGCCCTCCTTCCTCGTTACCTGGGCGAGAGGATCATCTGAGTACATCGAAAGACGGCCATCAGCCTTCGGGTCGAGTCGTTCCTCACCTCGGCATCCCAGACGTGGGTCTGGCGCCCGAGATGCACAGGCCGGCACGTGCAGGAAACGCGCTCGCCGACACGAGCAGAGGAAAGGAAGTTCGACTTCAACTCGATGGTGGTGAACGACCCACCGTCGGCGATGTTGTTGCCGCATCCAATGGCAGCGCAGGTGTCCGCCAGAGCGATCACTGCCGGCGCAAAAAGGAACCCCGTCCCCGCGATGAGGCTCTCGGTGACGTCGATGTGCCCGGTGACCAGATCCTTCGCCGAGTGGTCGAAGACACAGCCAAGGCGACCGGGTACGAGGGGCGCGAAGAACTCCGTGGCCCGATGTGCCCTCTCGACTGGATCGCCTTGGTCCGGGATCGAACTCACCACATGACCCTAGATCGAACGCGACGGACCGCTTACGGGAAAAATCGCGCCGCGGGGGCCTGCTACAGGCACCGGACTGTGGCATTGGCATTGCCCTAACATGGGAACCAAGAGTCATGCGTGTCGTCGACGTTGTCATCATCGTGGGCTGGGTCGTCTTCTGGGTCTACTGGCTGGCGGCTTCCCTCGGAGTCAAGGCGGGGCGAACGCGATGGACGGGGTTCGCAGGGGTCCGGGTCGGTCTCGTCCTCGTGGTGCTCCTCCTCCTGCGCGTCAGGGCCTTCAAAGGGCACCTCACCGCCGTCTCTCCCTTGCTGCAAGGCATCGGCCTGGTCGTCTTCGTGGTGGGATTGGCCCTCGCCGTTTGGGCCCGGCTCTCCCTCGGCCGGAACTGGGGTACGCCCATGTCGCAGAAAGAGGACCCGGAGCTCGTCACCAGCGGCCCGTACCGCATGATCCGCCACCCGATCTACTCGGGCATCCTCCTCGGGATGATCGGCACCACGATCGCCGTGAGCCTGTACTGGCTGGTGGCGGTGGCGATCCTCGGGGCGTATTTTCTCTACAGCGCCGTCGTGGAAGAGCGGTTCATGGCGAGTCAATTCCCCGACTCGTATCCGCAGTACAAACGGTCGACCAAGATGCTCATCCCCTTCCTCCTCTGAGTGCCGTGGTGAGCCCACCATGCGCTGCTTCGGTGACCGCGCCGAGGCGTCGACCGGTCCTCGACCGGGATTGGGCGCCCGCCGCCTCGTTGCTAGGCTGGGCACGCCACATGGCGTGACGAACACTCACGGAGGTGAAAAGGTGCGGCACGCGCTCCCACGCAGCCACCCTGGAATTCGATGAGAGGGATCCGGAGCTACGCCGCTTATGTCCCCTACCGCCGCCTCGAGCGCAAGGACGTCGCCGCCTTCTTCGGTGGGGCTGCGGGCCGGGGGCAGCGGACGGTGGCCTCCTTCGACGAGGACACCACCACCATGGGGTTCGAGGCGGCCCGCCTGGCGCTGCGGTCCATCGGGGGAGCGTCTCCCGACGCACTGTGGTTCGCCACCGCTGAGCCCGCCTATGTCGAGAAGACCAACGCCACCGCCATCCACGCCGCGCTCCGTCTCGATTCCACCGTCGCCGTCATGGACGTCAACGGCGCCTTTCGTTCCGGCGTCGGGGCGTTCCTCGCCGCGGCGCGCGGTGTCGACGAGGTGCTCGTCTCCGTGGCTGGCATGCGAGGCGGCCTGCCCCTGAGCGCGGACGAGGCCGAGGGGGGCGACGGTGGCGCCGCCCTGCTCGTCGGCGACGACAGCGCCGGCCCGGTCATCGCCGAGTACCTGGGAGGTGCGTCGGAGACAGAGGAGTTCGTCGATCGCTGGCGGACCCCCGGCTCGCCCCGACGGCGACGGTGGGAGGAGCGCTTCGGCGAGACGGTCTACGTACCCATGGCCGAGCGCGCCTGGAACGCAGCACTCAAGACGTGCCAACTGAACCCCGGTGAAGTCGACGTCGCCATCGTCACCGGGATGCACACCCGGGCGGTAAGGGGGGCGGCACGCAAGCTGGGCGCCGCATCGGTTGCCGACAATCTGGATGCCGCCGTGGGCAACACCGGCGCGGCGCACTTCGGCGTCGTGCTCGCCGACGTGCTCGACAAGGCCGAACCCAACACGACGATCGCGGTGGTGGTGCTCGCTGACGGCGTCGACATCCTGCTCTTCCGGACCACCGACGCCATCGCCTCGTTCTCTCCGGCCAAGTCGGTCGCCGATCAGATCGCCCGCCATGCGCCGGTCCCGTACGGCAAGTTCCTGACATGGCGGAACATGGTCGAGGTCGAGCCACCCAACCGGCCCACCCCCAATCGGCCCTCTTCGTCAGCGGCCGCCCGCTCGACGGACTGGAAATTCGGGTTTGTGGGATCTCGCGACCGGCACACCGACATCGTCCACCTGCCGCCCCAGCGGGTCGGGATCTACGGCGGCACCACCGACGACATGGATCAGGTCCCGGAGTCCGAGACATTGGCGACGGTCGCCACCTACACCGTCGACCGTCTCATCTACTCGGAGAGCCCGCCGGTGATCTTCGCCGTGCTCGACTTCGACGGCGGGGGACGCTTCCCGTGCCAGCTCACCGATTGCGACGTCGACGACATCGAGGTGGGCACCCGGGTCGAGATGACGTTCCGCCGGCTGTTCACCGCCGATGAGATCCACAACTACTTCTGGAAGGCTCGTCCGATCGGAGCGAAGGAGTCGTCATGAGCTCGAACGGCATCAAGGACCGTGTCGCCATCGTCGGCATGTCGTGCACCCCGTTCCGGGAGCACTTCGACCGGAGCCGCGACGACCTCCTCATCCAGGCGGCCGACGAGGTCCTGGCATCGGTGGGCGTCACGAAGCAGGACATCGACGCCTACTGGATGGGCATGGCCATCTCGGGGAGCTCGGGGATCGTGCTCGCCTCGGCGCTCAAGCTTCAGGGCAAGCCCGTGACCCGGGTCGAGAACTACTGCGCCACGGGTTCCGAGGCACTGCGTCAGGCGGCGTACGCGGTGGCCAGTGGCGCCTACGACATCGCCATGGCCATCGGCTGCGACAAATTCAAGGACACGGGCTTCGCCGGCACCAACGCCAGCCTCCCGCCCAACGACGGCACGGCCCGCACCCTGACGGCGGCGGCCATGTACTCGATGATCCTGCCCGCCTATGCCAAGAAATACGGCGTCGACTCAGCCGAGCTCCGGCTGGCGGCCGCCAAGATCGCCGAGAAGAACCACTTCAACGGGGCCCGCAACCCGCTGGCGCAGTTCCGCAAGGAGACATCGGCCGAGGACATCTGCAAGATGGCCGCCGTGGCCGGCGAGCTGTCGGTGTTCGACTGCGCCGGTGTGGCCGACGGCGCCGCCGCCGCCGTCGTGGTGCGCGCCGAGGACGCCCACCGCTACACCGACAAGCCCCTGTACATCAAAGGCATGTCGGTCGTGGCCGGCGACGGCTCGGGCCTGGTCGATCCGAGCTACGACTTCACCACCTTCCCCGAGGTGGTCCTGGCGGCCGAGGACGCCTACCAGCAGGCGGGCGTCGACGACCCCCGCTCCCAGGTGGCCATGGCCGAAGTCCACGACTGCTTCACCCCCACCGAGCTGGTGCTCATGGAAGACCTCCGCTTCGCCGAGCGGGGCACGGCATGGAAGGAGGTCCTGGCCGGGACCTTCGCACTCGACGGCAGCCTGCCCGTGAACACCGACGGCGGCCTGAAGAGCTTCGGCCACCCCGTGGGCGCCTCGGGCCTGCGCATGCACTACGAGTGCTGGCTCCAGATGCGGGGCGAGGCCCCCGAGAACCGGCGCATCGCCAACGACCGCAAGCTCGCCGTCGTGCACAACCTGGGTGGCTACCCGGGCGAGATGGTCTCCTTCGTCTCCGTGGTCGGTCCCGAGCTGGGCTGAGGAGCGGCGGCGGAGGTCTCGCCGATGCCGAGCGAGGGGTGGGGACTGCGGGAGATCCCTCCGCTACTGACAGGCCGCTACCTGGACGCGGGGTGGTGGCGCGACGACACCGTGGGCCAAATGCTGGCCGGTGCCATCGGCGAGAGGCCTGAGCTCACCGTGAAGATCCGCTCGTCGGTGCGACCGTGGACCGGAACTTTCGCCGACGTGCTCGGAGCCGCGTCGCGCATGGCAGGAGCCCTGCGGGCGCGCGGCGTGGGAGCCGGGGACGTGGTGGCCTTTCAACTCCCCAACTGGATCGAGGCCGCGGTGAGCTTCTGGGCGGCGGCCCTGCTCGGTGCGGTGGTGACGCCCATCGTCCACTTCTACGGCCCCAAGGAGGTCGCCTACATCCTCCGGCGCACGGGCGTCCGGGCTTTCATCACCGCCGATCGCTTCGGTCATCAGGAGTACCTCGCCGCGCTGGACGAGGTCCGGGCCGGCGCCCCTTCCCTGGAGCTGGTGGCCGTGGTCGGCGAGAGCCCGGTCCCGCCCTGGGCCGTCCCCTTCGACCGGCTCCTCGACGGCGCGCCCGTGACCGCGCCCGCCGTCGTCGACCCTTCGTCTCCGGCCCTGGTGGCGTACACCTCGGGCACGACGGCGGACCCCAAGGGGGTCGTGCACTCCCATCGCACCATCGGCTTCGAGATTCGCCAGTTGGCCGCCATGCAGACCGGCAATCCGCCGCTGCTGGTGGGCGCGCCCGTGGGACATGCCATCGGCATGCTGAGCGGGCTCCTTCTCCCCGTATGGAAGGGCGAACCCATCAACCTCATCGACGTGTGGAACCCCGGTGCCGTCCTGGCCGCCATGCTCGAGGACCACGTGGCGTCGGGGAGCGGCGCCACCTACTTCCTCACCAGCCTGCTGGATCACCCGGACTGCACGCCCGCGCACCTGAAGCTCATGAGCCGCATCGGCCTGGGAGGCTCCCCGGTGCCCGCCGCCGTCACCGAGCGCATGGCCGCGCTGGGGATCTCGGCCATCCGGTCCTACGGGTCGACCGAACACCCCTCCACCACCGGGAGCCGGCACGAGGAGCCCGAAGCCAAGCGGCATTACACCGACGGCCGGCCCCTCCTCGGCGTCGAGCTCCGTCTCGTGGACGAGGACGGGCTCGAGGTGGCGTCCGGCCAGCGCGGGGAGATCCTGAGCCGGGGCCCGGACTGCTGCGTCGGCTACACCGACCCCGCCCTGACGGCGACGGCCTTCGACGCCGAGGGTTGGTTCGCCACGGGGGATGTAGGGGTGCTCGACGAGGACGGCTACCTGACCATCGTGGACCGCAAGAAGGACATCATCATCCGAGGGGGCGAGAACATCAGTGCGCTGGAGGTCGAGGAGATGCTGATGCGCATCCCCGGCGTGGCGGAAGCGGCGGTGGTGGCGGCCCCCGACGAGCGTCTGGGAGAGCACGTGTGCGCGTTCGTGCGTCTCACCGAAGGGGCCACTCCCGTCGACCTGGCCGAGGTGCGGGTCCGGCTCCAACAGGCCGGCATGGCCCGGCAGAAGTGGCCCGAGGAGCTGAAGCTGGTGCCGGAGCTTCCCCGGACGCCGTCGGGCAAGGTGAAGAAGTTCGTCCTGCGGGACCAGCTTCGCTCCGGGCCGGCCTCTCCCTGAGCGAGCTCACCGCCCGATACCTCAGGACGGCTCCAGAGTCGGTGCCGGCACGGAGATCGACGGGGCCTCGGTACCGCCGTCCACCTCGAACACCTTGCCGGTCACCCACGAGCTGGCCTCGGAGACCAGGTAGAGCACCGCACAGGCGATGTCCTCGGGCTCTCCCGGGCGGCGCATGGGCGTGCCGTCGAGAAACTGCCGGCGCAGGCCGTCGTCGGTGAGGACGACGTCGAGCGAGCGGGTGGCCACACCGCCGACGTCGATGGCGTTGAGCCGGACCCGGGGCGCGAGCTCGGGCGCCATGTTGCGGGTCATCCGGT
The DNA here is from genome assembly GCA_963848335.1 of uncultured Acidimicrobiales bacterium. Taxonomy (GTDB): domain Bacteria; phylum Actinomycetota; class Acidimicrobiia; order Acidimicrobiales; family UBA8190; genus Chersky-840. The sequence goes on along the minus strand of CAWKDD010000006.1, from coordinate 285,575 downwards.
CGAGGGCGGCCTTGACCGCTCCGTAGGCGCTGAAGCTGGTCTGGGTCATGCTGGCCGAACGCGACGAGATGTTCACGACGGCACCGCTCCCCACGGTGTCGACCATGCGCCGGGCCGCCAGCTTGGTGAGAGTGAAGGGAGCGGTGACGTTGAAATGGAAGGCTGCCTCCAGGAACCGAGCGCTCGTCTGCATCGCCGCTCGGGGCATGGCCCCGCCGGCGTTGTTGACGGCGATGTCGATCCTCCCGAACTCGTCGGCAGCGGCTTGCACCAGGCGCTCGAGCTGGTCGAGCTCGGTCACGTCGGTGGGCACCACCAGAGCCCGGCGGCCCAGTTCGCCCACCTGTGCCGCCACTTCGTCGAGGTCCTCTCGGGTTCGGGCCGCCAGGACGACGTCGGCTCCGGCCTGGGCGAGCCCGATGGCGATGCCTCGCCCGATGCCGAGCCCGGCACCGGTGACGATGGCCACGCGTCCGTCGAGCCGGAAGCGATCGAGGATCATGCCCGGCGCTTCGGCCCCAGCGAGGGCGACGCCCTACCCGCCACCAGCGGCAATTCCAGGTAGGTCAGCAGGCCCGCTTCCGCCGCACACACGTAGGGCACGGCGTTGACGCAGTGCATGGCGGTGGCGACGACGCCGGGATTGCGCTCGAGTCCGGCTTCGATCGAGGTGGGGTGGAGCTTCTCGAAGGTCAGCAGGCAGTTCGGATCACCGGTGATCTCCACTTCGAAGTGCGGGCCGCGGGGCCCGAAGCTCCACGCCGGATCGAGGTGGTCCTGGCCCATGAGCCAATTCACGGCGGCCGTGATGACCGGTCGGCCGTCGACCAGGGCCTCCCAGCGGAATCGCTGGGCCGCCACCAGGCCCGGGGCAATGGGCCCGATGGGAGACTCGATGGGCGCGGTGGACACCGCCATCTCGTGAGTGGTGCGTAGCTCGGGATCGACGTCGAAGCCGAGCTCGTGCGCCACCATCCACACCGATTGGCGGAACCCGGCTCCGAGCATCTCGGCCATGACACTCGTCCGGGACTCCTCGGGGGTCTTGCCGAACATCATCCAGTCGCGGATGACGTCGGGCGCGCCGTAGGTGCGGATGTCGGAGAACTCCTCCGCCCGCACGTGGGTGATCGAACCCGACAGCGCCGAGATCATGAGCGGGAAGCGCTCGGTGATGCCACCCGGGTGGATGCCGGTGCCGTGCAGGGTCACTCCGGCCCGCCGGCACACGGCGTCGAAACGCTCACGCTCATCGGGAGGCGGGTAGAACCAGCCGAGCGGCGTCACCACGTTCTTGCCGGATTCGAGCACCGTGGTGAGCACGGCGGGATCGGCGAAGATCGGGCTGTAGACGACGCAGTCGGCGTCGAGGGCCAGCAGCGCGTCCACGTCCCGGGTGGCCTCGACCCCGATGGGCTCACGCCCCAGGATCGTCCCCACGTCCACGCCGTCCTTAGCCTCGGAGTGCACCCAGCAGCCGGCCAGTTCGAGATCAGGATGGGCCAGGACACCCTCGATGGCGGCCCGACCCACGTTCCCCGTCGCCCATTGCACCACCCGGTACGCCACGACCGACGCAACCTCCCTCGGACTCGGGCTCCGATCGGACTCGGGCGTGACCCTACCGGAGAACCCCGACCCGGCTGAGTCGTCACGGTCTCACAGCCTCCTGCCAGGAACGGGTTGCGCGACGCCATGGAGAGGTGCATCTCCTACGCTGAGCCTCGGGCCGTGAGAGGAGCCGTCTTCGTGTTCTCGTTCGGGTACGTGTGGCACGAGCTGCGCCGACGATGGAGTCGGACGTTCGTCACAGCCCTCGGGTTGGCCATGGGTGTCGGGCTCGTCATGGGCATCGTCGGCGTGTCCAACGGCCTCTCGAACGCGCAGGCGCAGGTCCTGTCCCCGTTGTCGAGCGTGGGGACGAGCATCCTGGTCGAACGCACCGTGGGTGTGGCCAACACCTCCGCGTCCCCGACCACGACGACCACCGTTCCCGGTTTCGGCGGTGGCGGTGGGGGTGGCGGTGGCGGTTTCGGCGGTGGCGGTGGCGGTGGCGGTGGCGGTGGCGGTGGCGGGTTCTTCGCTGGTCGAGGGGCGGCGGCCGCCAACGCGTCGGACAGCACGGCACTGGACGACAACAACTCGTCCGTGCTCACCGACCTGGCCAAGCTCGGGCCTCCCGGCACCCAGTTCAGCAACGACTTCTTCGTCAACGGGACGCTCATCACCTTCCCGCAGCTGGCCGTGTCCGACGTGGCCAAGATCAAAGGCGTGTCAGCCGCGGTGCCGGCCCTGTCGCTCCAGGCACTGCACGAGACGGGCACCGTGCCCACCGTCACCGACACCGTCACCACCGGCGGACAGACCATCCACCAGAACGTCACGCTTCCCCCGGCCACGGCCGCCCAGGTGGCGGCGGTCGAGACGTGCCTGGAGAAGAGCGGCGTGATCCCGGCGCCGGCCGCCGGCAGCGGCTCGTTGCCCGGCGCGTCCACCTTGGCTCTGGACCCGGGCGTCGTGGCCACCATCATCGGCCGCGAGGTCGACGCCTTCGGCTCCGCCTTCACGCAGTGCCTGCCAGCGAGCTTCCAGCAGTACGTGGCCACGGTGGTGGTGCCCCAGCAGACCATCACCAAGGTCCTCAACCCGCCCACGACCAACACCCAGACCAAGAGTTACACGGTGGCGGGCGTCGACCCGTCCAACTCGAGCTCGGGGCTCATCACCAAGGCCCAGCTCGTTTCCGGTACCTGGTTCACCGCCGCAGCGGCCGACGAGATCCTGGTGTCGAGCGCCTACGCCAGCACCAACGACATCAAGGTGGGCCAGACCTGGACCATCGACAAGACCGGCTACAAGGTCGTGGGCCTGGTGAACCCGACCCTCACCGGCGACACCTCGGACATCTACTTCGACCTGGCCACGCTGCAATCGGCGTCCTCGCAGCCGGCCCGCATCAACGAGGTGCTGGTCAAGGTGGACAAGTCCACCAACGTGAACGCCGTGGCGGCCGCCATCAAGAAGGAGCTGCCCGGGGCGACGGTCCTGACCTCCAAGCAGCTCGCCGGCCAGGTCAACGGCAGCCTGTTGAACGCCAAGAAGCTGGCTTCGGACCTGGGGGTGGCCCTGGGAATCATCATCCTGGTGGCCGCCCTCCTCATCGCGGCGCTGCTGACGATGTCGTCGGTTGCCAAGCGGGTGCGGGAGATCGGCACCCTGCGAGCCGTGGGATGGTCCCGGGGCCGGGTGGTGGGCCAGATCCTGGCCGAGATGGTGGGCATCGGGGTGGTGGGCGCCGCGCTCGGCATCCTGGTCGGCTTGGGCGTGTGCCTGGCGGTCAACACCTTCGGCCCCACCTTCGCCTACAGCACCAACGGCGTCGTGGTCGGCTCCTCCTCGGCCAGCACCCTGTTCCACGCCACCACAGCCGTGGCGTCGTCAGGAACCAAGACGGTCAAGCTGCACACCTCCATCTCGGTCCTCACCGTGGTGGCCGCGGCCATCATCGCCATCGTCGGAGCGTTGCTGGCCGGCCTGGCCGGCGCCTGGCGGGCGGCCCGGTTGTCGCCCGTCAACGCCCTGCGGGCCCTGGGATGACGACCATGCACGCCGCGGTGGTCACGTCCTTCGACGAGCCGCCGCACTACCAGGAGTTCGCCGTCCCGGCTCCGGGCACCGACGACCAACAGCTCGTCGAGGTCCTCGCCGTGGGGCTGCATCCCCGGGTGCGCACCGACGCGTCGGGCCGGCACTACACGAGCACCGGCAAGCTGCCCATGATCCCCGGCATCGACGGCGTGGGGAGACTCGACGACGGGAAGCGGGTCTACTTCGTCGCCGACGACGAGTTTCCCGGGCCCATGGCGCAGCGCGCCCTCGTCGACATGCGGAGAACCGTCCCGCTTCCCGAGGACGCCGATGACGCCATGATCGCCGCCGCCATGAACCCCGCCATGTCGTCGTGGGTGGCGCTGCGGCGCCGCGTCCCCATCGAGGTCGGACAGAGCGTGCTGGTGCTGGGAGCCACGGGCAACGCCGGGACGATGGCGCTGCAGGTGGCCAAGCGCCTCGGAGCGGGTCGGGTGGTGGGTGCGGGTCGCAACGCCGAGCGCCTGAAGGCCCTCACAGACCTGGGCGCCGACGAGATCGTGCAGCTCACCGAAGACGCCCGGGAGACCGCCCAGGCACTGGCGCAGGCCGCGGCGGACGTGGACGTCGTCATCGACTACCTGTGGGGCAAGCCTGCCGAACAGGCGATCATGGCCTTGCTGACGGCACGAGCGGACCGCAGCCGGGCCATGAACTGGATCCAGATCGGCGCCATGGCCGGGCCCACGCTGGAGCTGCCGTCCGTTGCGCTGCGCTCGGCCAACCTCCGCATCCAGGGCAACGGCCAGGGCGCGGTCTCGGCTCAGGGCTACCTGGCCGAGCTGCCCTCGCTGATCGAGGAGATCGGCTCGGGGACGCTGCGGATCACGGCGCGTGCGGTACCCCTCCGAGACGTCGAGGCGGCCTGGAGCCGGCCTGAGGTCCCCGGTGTGCGAACCGTGATCGTCCCCTAGCTCTAAGACTGAGCCGTGATCACTGAAGAGCTCGGAGCGCGGCGGCGGCACGCCGTTGCACGGTTCGGTATCCATGGGTCACCGCGGCGCGCTGCGCCTGGCCGAGAAGGTGGCGTGCCCGGTCCGTGTCGCCCCGAGCGCCGCGCTCGGCGAGCATGCTCGCCCACAGAAGGTCCGTCCGTGCCGCGAAGAACTTGGCTCGGGCCCGGTCGTTGAAGGCGGCAGCTCGGGAGAAGTAAACGTCGGCTTCCTCGTAACGGCCCAGGACGGCGGCGAGACCGGCGACGAAGTGGCTGATGGGGCCTTCGGCCGTGTCCCCCGTGCACGACAGCTGGTCGGCCCAGGGAACGAGCAGGTCGAGAAGGGGCCCGGCGAACTTCGGGTCCCCGCACACGATGGCGGCTTCAGCCCAAGCCGACATCCCCAGGGTCCAGGCCAGGTCCACCTGGAGATCGAATCCTGTGGCCGCGAATCCCTCCAGGAGGTCACGGGCGTCGTCGGTGCGGTCGGTCTCGGCATGCGCGAGCGCAGAGCGGCGGTCACCGCCCCGGCCACGTCGGGGGCATCGGCGATCAGCCCCTCGATGAGCGGGACCATGTCGCCCAGGGTGCCGCGCTGCCAGTTCGCCATGATGAGCTGCCCGCCGAAGTGGACCATGACGTCGGCGACGCCACAGTCGGTTCCGATCTGGAGTGCCTCCATAGCCAAACGCTCGACCTCGTCGGGATCGCCGGCGATCACCGCTCGTTGTGCACGGGTCACCCGGTCCGCCCAGATGAAGAAGGGCTGACCGACCTGCTCGGTCAGCACCCCCGCGACCTCGTCGCACCGAGCCGCCTCGTCGAGGTCCCCGGCGCGTACGGCGGCAACGGCGCGCCAGCCGGCGGCGGTGGCGAGCAGCACCGGGTCGCCGAGGCGCTGCGCTCGAACCAGGGCATCGGCGGTCCGGGCCAGCGTCTGGTCGAGCAGAGACGGCACCATGAGCGGGACGAAGACCTTGTTCGAGACCAGCACGATGACGGCGTCGTCACCCGACGTCTGGGCGATGGCCAAGGCTTCGTCGGCCAGCGCCTGGCGGCGCTCGAGGGGACCGCCGAGGGCGAACTCCGAGCACAAGGTGGCGAGCACGAGGGCCCGGTCGGGGGCGGCGGCGGGCAACCGGTCGAGGGCCATCTCCAGGACCTCGACCCTCTCCGCGTCGAGGACTCCGGCGTTGCTGAACATCCCCCGGTCGTTGGCCAGGGCGCCGGCCACGAGACGCGCCGTGTCGCCGAGCTGCGCGGCCCGGTGCGAGGCACCGAGGAGAGTGTCGCGAAAGACGGGGTCACCGGTCTGCCGTTGGGCCGTTCCGAGCCCGATGGCCAAGTCGATCCCGAGGACCGGGTCGGGGTCGCTGTCCTGGGCGTAGAGGTCGAGAGCCTGGGCGTAGTACCGCAGGGCCTCGGCCGGAGCGAGGGCTTCGAGGGCGGCGTCGCCCGCCTGTCGGGAGTAGGTGATGGCCTTGGCCAGGTCGCTCGGTTGGGTGGCGCAGGTCCAGTGCCGGGCCAGCTCACCCACCCGCGCTCCGGGACGGTCCCCGCACACCTCCTCGAGAGCCTGGGCCACCCGGCGGTGCGCCTGCGCCAGGCGATTGGGCCCGAGATCTTCGTACAAGGTGTGTTGGATCAGGGCGTGGGAGAAGTTGTAGCGGCCCGAGGCGTCCACCGGTTCGCGCACGAGCGCCACCGCGGAGGCCGCTTCGAGGATGTCGAGCAGCTCGTCCTCGGAGGTGTTGGCGGCTCGGGCCAGAACCTCGAGGTCGAAGTCCCGGCCGATCACCGCCGCCATCGACAACACCCGTTCGGCGTCGGGACCCAGGCGCCCCACCCTGGCCCCGATGACCTCTCGAACGCTGTCGGGCAGGGCCACCTGCCCCAGGGAATCGTCCGCCGTCCACCGCCCGGTGGCGTCCTGGTAGATGGCCCCGGTGTCCGACAGATGGCGCAGCACCTCGCTCACGAAGAAGGGGTTGCCGTCGGTCTCGCGATAGACGGCGTGGGCGAGGCTCACGCCGGCGTCGTCGAGCGTGTAGCCAGCCGCCGCTTCCATGAGCGAGACCACGCCGCTGTCGTCGAGCCCGGCGAGCTCGATGCGGGAGATGCCGCTGTGGCGACGCAGTGCCGCCAGGGTGTCGAGCAATGGGTGCGATCGCGACAATTCGCCGTCGCGATAGGTCCCCAGGACGAGCACCCGCATGGTCTGTTCGGCCGCGGCCAGGTGGCGAAGCAGCAGCAGGCTCCCCTTGTCGACCCACTGCAGGTCGTCGAGGACGAGCACCACGGGCTGGTCCTGCGACACCGTGCCCAACAGAGCCACCACTGCGGCGAAGAGCAGGAACCGCTCGGAGTCGGAGTCGGTGGCCTTCGAGGCCGGAAGATCGGAGATCCTGCTGGCCAGGGCGGGGACCAGACGCGACAGCTCCGACCCGTGCGTTTCGACGTGGGCGCGCAGCTGGTCCTCTGCGGCGTGGGTGACGTAATGCCCGAGGGCTTCGGCAAAGAGCTGATAGGGGGTGGCCAGGTCCTCTTCGCTGTGCCCGAACAACACGCACGCCCCGGTCTCGAAGGCGGCGCGCGCCGCTTCGGCCACAAGGGTGGTCTTGCCCAGACCGGCCTCGCCCGAGACGAGCACGAACTCGCGCCCCTCGCCTTCGGCCACGCGTTTGGCGGCGTCGGCGATGGTCTGCTTCTCGGGCTCGCGTCCCACCACACCGACAGCCGGGCGCCGCACGAGGCGGGCGGGGAGAGGGATCGAGGCGCCGGATGCGGCGCCGTCGACGGGCTCCCACAGCACCTCGACGGTCCCGACCGGGTCGGCCAACCCTTTGAGAGCCAGCTCTCCGAGCGACCGGCAGGGGTGACGGCTGCGTCGGCCGGCCGTCATCGGCACGATCTCCGCCGCCAGGACCTGCCCGCTCTCGCATGCCGCGCAGAGCCGGGCCGCCTCGACGACTGGGTCACCGAAGTAGTCGTCGTCCTCCCGGGTGACCTCTCCACTGCTGAGACCCGTGCGCAGTCCTATGGAGTGCTCGCGCTGGCGGTTGTCGCGTTCCACGCCTTGCTGCATGGCCACGGCGCAGGCCAGGGCGGCCGATGCCGACGCGAACACCACCATGAGGCCGTCACCCAGGTTCTTCACCTCGGTGCCACCCGCCTCGGCCAGGGCCTGACGAAGGATCGAGAAGTGGCTCCTCCGGACCTCTTGGGCCGCGTCGGGCGAGAGGCGCTGCGCCAATTCCGTCGAGCCCACCACGTCGGTGAACAGGATCGTCGCGCTCTCGATGGTCAAGAAACACCCTCCCCGCCGGGCCCACACCAGCGTAAGCCACGACCCCTGGCCTCGCCTGACGACCCCGTTGCCATCAGCGGCGCGGGACCCGCGTCGGCCACCAAAAGCGCGTCCCCAGGTCGGCGACGAGCATGGGGAGCAGGACCGTTCGCACCAGGAACGTGTCGGCCAGGACACCGATGGCGACGACGATGCCGATCTCCCTGGAGGCCACGATGGGCAGGATGGCCAACACCGAGAACGTCCCCGCCAGGATCACCCCGGCCGAGGTGAGGACCCCGCCGGTGCTGGCGACGCCGTTGCGCACGCCGACCGTGATCCCGTCGCGCTTCACCTCCTCGCGGACTCTGGTGAGGAGGAAGATGTTGTAGTCGACTCCCAGGGCGATGAGGAAGACGAAGGTGAGCAGAGGCACGGTCGGATCGATCCCCGGAAGCCCGAGGAGCGGGACGAAGATCGCCGATGCCAGGCCGAGCGCGGCCGCGAACGTCACCACGACAGTGGCCACCACCACCAGCGGGCCCAGCACCGCCCTGAGCACGAACCACAACACGATCAGCACCACCGCCAGCGCGGCGGGGACGATGAACAACGTGTCGTGGTGCGAGGCGATGGCGGTATCGAGATCCTCGGCCGTCTGGCCACCGATCACGACGTGGGACCCCGCCACGGCGGCGGCGGCGTGGCGCAGCTCACCTATGGCCGCGAACCCCACGGTGCCGGTGGGCTTCACCGACAGGATGAGGTCGAAACGCGCCATCCCGGCGGCGTGCTCGGCGGGGCCCAGGGCGGCGGTGACGGGGAGGCGGGACAACGCCCCCCGCACCGCGGAGAGATAGGACGAATCGGTCACCACCACATCCACCGGGGACACCTCGCCGGCCGGGAAGTGGCCCTCGAGAAGCGCATAGCCCTGCACCGACGCAGCTGAGGACGAGAGCTCGCTCAGAGACGACACGTTGGTGTCGACCGTGATGAGCGCGATGGCGGCGCCCCCCAGCAACACGAAGCCGGCCACCCACACGGGTCGGCGCCCCCGGCTCACGAGTCGTCCCAGCCGCACCCACGGACCCCGCTGGACGAAATCCGGGGCGTGGCGGGGAACGGCGGGCCAGAAGATCCCTCGGCCCATGACGAGCAGGAGGGCGGGGTAGGCGCCCAGCACCACGACCGCCGCGCACAGCACGCCCACGATGCCCACGACGCCGAAGTCCGCGGTAAGGCTCAGGTTGGCCGGCAACAGGCACGCCAGGGTGGCGGCCACGGTGAGCGACGAAGCCACGATGGCCCCCACGGCGCGCCTCCACGCCACCATCATGGCTACGCGGTGCTCGCTGTGGCGCCGCAGCTCTTCCCGGTAGCGGGCCGTGAGCAACAGGGCGTAATCGGTCCCGGCACCGAAGACGATCACGGTGACCAACGCCGTGCTCTGCCCGTTGACGGTGACGCCGGCCCGACCCAGGGCGTAGATGACGGCTTCGGCCAGCGCCTCGGCGATGCCCACGCAGGCGATGGGCACGACCCACAGCACGGGGCTGCGATAGGTGGCGGCCAGGAGGACGATGACCAGCCCGGCCGTGGCCACCAGCAAGAGCGTGCTCGCCCCCGAGAAGGCACCGAGCAGATCCGCCTGGATGGCCGCTTCTCCGGTGACCCGGATCTCGAGCCCGCCGCTGCCCTCTCCCAGGATGGACCGCATCTGGGTGAGGGTGTGCTCGATGGCGAGCTCACCTCCCGGGACCGGCACGGTGATCACCGCCACCTTGCCGTCGGGCGCCAGCACGGCACCCGACGGGTGCCCGACGCCTCCCGACAGGCGAGTCACCAGGTCGGCGGTGTCGGAATGGGCCCTGGCCAAGTCGAAGGGCGTGAGGCCGCCGGCGCGGTAGAAGACGACCTCGGCGTCGAGGGCTCGGCCGGAAGGAAAATGTTGGTCGAGCTCCAAGGCTCTGGTGGAGGGCGCTCCGGAGGGGAGGAACTCGGTCAGCCGGCTGGTCTCGACCGAGCCCAACTTGGCGGCGAAGGGGATGGCCACCGCCACCGCCACCAACCAGAAGGTGACTCCCACCCAGCTGGCCAACCGCCCGGTGACGAACGTCGCCAGGCGGAGGGTGCGGCTGGCGGCGGGCTCGACATCTGGGGCCATCGGCCGAGCATTGCACGGCCGTCGCGCCGTCCCCGATCTACCCCCGGGGCGGGCGAAGGCCGTCGAGCACCATGGCCAGCAACCGGTCGCCCTGATCGGCGGTGAGGGTGCTGTTCATGCACATGGGCGAGACCAGCTGCATCAGGTCCGCGCCGTCGATGTCGCGTCGGGCTGCGCCGGCCTCCTGGGCCCGGCGCAGCACGCCGTTCGCACGCGGCCCAGATGCGGTCCCTCGACGCCGGCTTCAGGTCGGGGTTCTTCTCGAACGCCTCGTGCAGCTCGTTCAGGAACGTGCGCTTGGACCGCCCGTAGTCGACGTAGGCCCGCAGCCACGCCTCCAGCGCGGCCCACGGCTCGAGCTCGGCCGAGGCCCCGCTCGGCCGAGCCGACCAGCACGTCGACGTCGTCGCGGTAGACGGCCTCGACGATGTCGATCCGCTTGGGGAAGTGGCGGTACAGCGTGCCGACGCCCACCCCGGCCTGCTTGGCGATGGCCTCCATGGAGGCTCCGCCGCCCTGTTCGGCGAACACCTTGCGTGCGGCGTCGACGAGGAGCTCGTAGTTGCGCCGGGCATCGGCCCGCATGGGCCGGCCGGACCGGTCCTCCCCGACGCTGGCTTCGAGCTGGCCTTTCACGGCCTGGCACCTCCGACTGGCACCCTGACAACAGGGACTTCACGCTGACAATAAGGACTTGCAAACCGGAGGCACCCTCCGTATAGTAACCGGAGGAAGCTTCCGCTTCGTCCCCCAGAATACCAGCGGAAAGGCCGTAGTCAATGGCCCCAACCAGCCGATATCCGGCAGGCGCCCGCTCGGGTGGCGCCGCCACCCTTCGGTGGTCCTCGCCGTCATCCTCACCGCCCAGCTGATGGTGGTGCTCGACGCCACCATCGTGAACGTCGCCCTGCCCCACATCCAGCGCAGCCTGCACTTCTCGAGCTCGTCGCTGTCGTGGGTGCTCAACGCCTACGTCCTCACCTTCGGCGGCCTCCTCCTCCTCGGGGCCCGCTCCGGCGACCTGCTCGGCCGGCGGCGGACGTTCATGGCCGGGATCGCCCTGTTCTCGCTGAGCTCGCTGGCCGGGGGGTTCGCCACCTCCGGCGTCATGCTGCTGGCCGCCCGCGCCCTGCAGGGGGTGGGCGGGGCCCTGGCCGCGCCGGCCGCTCTGGCCCTGCTCACGACCTTCTTCCCCGAAGGGGCGGCCAGGGTGCGGGCCATCGGCCTGTTCACGACGGTCTCGGCGGCCGGCGGGGCCCTGGGCCTGGTGGCCGGCGGCCTGCTCACCGAGTGGGCGTCCTGGCGCTGGGTGATGTTCGTCAACGTCCCGATCGGGCTGGCCGTGCTCCTGGTCGGCCGGGCCGTGCTGATCGAGACCGAGCGCCGCCACGGCCGCTTCGACCTGGCCGGGGCGATCACGTCCACCGCCGGAATGACCGCCGTCGTGTTCGGCCTGGTCGAAGCCGGGAGCGGCGGGTGGGCCGCCCCCGTCACCATCGGCTCGCTCGTGGCCGGCGTGGCGCTGCTGGGCCTCTTCGTCCAGATCGAGAAGACCGCCCCCGAGCCGATCCTCCCGCTGCGGATCCTCGCCGACCGGACCCGGGCCTCGGCCAACGTGGCCCGCGGTCTCGGCTACGCCGGGATGTACGGGATGATCTTCTTCCTCACCCAGTTCCTCCAGGACATCCAGGGCCACTCCTCGCTGATCACCGGTCATCGGGTTCCTGCCCACCCCCGCCTCGGTGTTCCTGTCCTCCCAGCTCGACCAGCAGGGTGCTCGTCAACCGCCTCCCGGCCAAGGTGCTGATGCTCATGCGGGTCGACGTGCTCGGCGCTCGGGCTGCTCCTGGCCACCCAGCTGCACGCCGGCACCCCGTACCCGCAGGTACTCGTCAGCCTCATCCTGATCGGCACCGGAATGGGTGTCTCCTTCGTCAGCCTGACCACCGCCGGACTGGCCGGCGTGGCCCCCTCCGACGCCGGCGCCGCCTCGGGCCTGATCAACGTCATGCAGCAGCTCGGCGCGGCCCTCGGTCTGGCCGTGCTGGTCACCGTCTTCGACACCGTCACCCCCGGCGCCCGCGCGGCCGGCCTCAGCCACGGCCGCCGGCGCCGGGGCGGCGGCCCGCACAGGCCCTGGTGCACGGCATTGACCTGACCATGGCGGCCGGCGCCGGGTTCGCCCTCGTGGCGTTGGCCGTCGTGGCCCTCTTCGTCCGCAGCGCCGCCCGCACCGAGGTGCCCGAAACCGTCGAAGCAGAGCTGCACACGGCGGCCGAGGCGGCCTGAGCCTACGGACGCGCCGCGCCCACCGGCTGGTCGGTCACCGGCTGGTCGGTCACCAACGGTTACCGGTGGGCGGCACCGGGACCGAGCCGGGTGCGCAGTTCGGCCTCGTACTGGCGCACCGCCGGTCCGGCGTGCTGCTCCTTGAGCGCGTTGAGCCTCGGGTACCCGGCGTCGCGCTCGGCGTCCCACTCGTCGGCGAAGCGCCCGCTCTCGATGTCGCCGGCGAGGGCCCGCATGGTCGGCAGCAGGTCGAGATGGTCGTAGCGGCCTCGGCGCGTCAGCTGGCCGTATTGACTGGTCGGCGAGTGGTACTCCGACTGCACGGCGTAGCCGACCTCGCGCAGCAGCCGGTAGGTCCGCTCCACCTCACCCGACAGCACCAGCTCGGTGACGACGGCTTCGATGGGGATCCCCCGCTCGACCATGGTCTGGACGAAGGCGCCGCTCACCGCCGAGAGCGCCGGGGACAGCACCTGCTCCACTCCGAGATCCAGCACCGCCTCCTGCATGGGCGTGAGCTCGATGCCGCCCTGGCGCAAGCCGCCGATCGCTGCCGCCACCGCCAGCACACAACCGAGGGCAGCGCCGGTCACGTCCCGATGCACGCCCACGGCGGTGATGAAGCCGACACCTTCTTCGTAACAGCGCCGGACCTCGGGCCCGAGCATGCGGGGAGCCACCATGCCCGCGTCTCCCGCCGGCGCCAGACGCCCGAAGGCGAGGGTGTAACCCGATGCCACGATCACACAGGACCGTGGTCCGGGCGCGAGCCCGAGCAACGGGATGACGTCGTCGGGGACGAGGATGCACACGACATCGGCGTCATTGGCGCTCGGGACGTCGTGGGTCTCGAAACCGTCGGACTCGGCGCGTTCGGCGCGTGGCATCGCGCCGGACACAGACCACCGGTTCGCACCCGCTGTCTCTCAGGTTGAGGGCCCAGGAGCGACCCTGGTTGCCGTACCCCACCACCGCCACCGTCTTCCCGGCCAGGGCCCGGGGATCGGCATCGTCCTCGTAGTAGATCTTCGTCATGGCGCGAGTATGGCGCGAGGGTTCACGGCGCTCCTAGTGCCGTCCCCCGTGGCCAGGAAGTGTGTCGCTAGTCAAAGTTAACGATGGACCGATTCCGGCCGGCTCCGGTAAGAAGGATTGCCGTTCGTGTCGGAGCGATCCACGGGCGACTCCGCGGGGGGGATATGACACGGCGCTCGGTGGGGGTATTGGCAGCCGCGTCGATCGCCGTGCTTTCGGGCGCCGTCGGCTACTCCAGCACCTCGGGTACGCCGGCCGGTGCGGCCCAGACCGATCCCGCCACCAACGTCACCCTTCCCCAGGCGCTGCTCGACACCCAGTACGACGACTGCCGGACCGTGCCCATCGACAACTCGGTCGCCTGCACCCAGGCACTGCTGGCCGAGATCGACTACGGGCGGGCCACCGAGGGCCTGGGGTCGATGGGCCTGCCGAGCAACTGGTACTCGCTCACCGTGCCCGAGCAGACCTTCGTGATCGTCGACCTCGAACGCGTCGCCCGGGGGTTGCAACCCTTTGCCGGCCTGAGCTTCATCTGGACGGCCGACGCCCAGACCGGCGCCTCCGACTACGGGGACCCGCCCGCCCCGCAGGGCTCGGCGTGGGAGGGCACCGAATGGGCCGGCGACGTCGCCAACCCCCTGCAGGCCGACTTCGTGTGGATGTACGACGACGGTTTCGGGAGCCCCAACATCGACTGCGAGTCGGCCGGCGCGCCGGGCTGCTGGATCCACCGCAACAACATCCTGGCGGTGGGGTCGTGCACCACCTGTCTGGTGGGCGCCGGGTACGCCACCGTGGACGGGGTCTCGTCGGTGGCGGCCGTCTTCGTGGAACCCGACGGCCCGGCGCCGCCGTTGGCCTTCACCTGGGCCGGCAACGTGGCACCTTTCCTGGCAAGGCCCGAACCGTCCGAGCCGCCGGTGAGCGGCAGCTCCCGCCCGGCCTCGGGGGGATACCGGGAGGTGGCCGCCGACGGCGGCATCTTCGCGTTGGGCGCCGCCTTCGACGGGTCCATGGGCGGCCAACACCTCGACGCCCCCATCGTGGGGATGGCCGTCGACATCTGGACCGGCGGGTACTGGGAGGTGGCCGCCGACGGCGGGGTGTTCGCCTTCGACGCTCCCTTCTTCGGGTCCATGGGCGGCCAACATCTCGACGCCCCCATCGTGGGCATCGTCGCCGATCCCGCCACCGGGGGGTACTGGGAGGTGGCCGCCGACGGCGGGGTGTTCGCTTTCCACGCCCCGTACCACGGGTCCATGGGCGGCCAACATCTCGACGCCCGCGTGGTGGGCATGGCTCTGGATCCCTGGACCGGGGGGTACTGGGAGGTGGCCGCCGACGGCGGGGTGTTCGCCTTCGACGCTCCCTTCTTCGGGTCCATGGGCGGCCAGCATCTCGTCGCCGGCGTGGTGAGCCTCGCCGCCGGCGCCCTGGGAGGATATTGGGAGGTGGCTTCGGACGGCGGGGTGTTCGCCTTCCGGGCCCCGTACTACGGCTCGATGGGCGGCCAGGCCCTGAGCGCGCCGGTGGTGGGCATGGCGGTGGACCCCCTGACGGGGGGCTACTGGGAGGTCGCCAAGGACGGTGGGGTGTTCACCTTCCACGCCCCCTTCTTCGGGTCCGAGGGCGGGGTTCCGTTGCAGGCCCCGGTGGTGGGCATCGCGCCCTGACCCGTCACAGGGTGGCGACGAGCTCCACCATGGCCTGGAGCTGCTCGATGTAGTGGGTCCGGGAGTGATGGCGAAAGCGCAGGCTCAGACCGGTGGCGCCCAGCTCGGCGAATCCCCTCACCACCTGCGCCGTCTGCTCGGGGGCGCCGGCGGGGTCCAGCGGCGGGTCGGGCGGGAAGACCAGGGACAGGGGGCGCCCCCGCCCCGCCATGGCCTCTTTCACCCGGGGGTCCTCCAGGATGGGGCGCAGCTCGTCGGGCCCGAGGCGGAACGGGATCCAGGCGTCGCCCAGCTCGATGGCCCGGCGCAACGACCGACGGGTGCGCCCACCCACCCAGATCTCCAGGGGCCGGGGCAGCCCGGAGGGCTCCACCACGAATCCCGAGAACTCGAAGTGCGAGCCGTGGTACTCGGGCTCGCGCACCCCCCAGCTGGCCCGGATGGCCCGCAAAGCGTCGTCGGAGCGCGCCCCCCGTCCGTCGAATTGGTGCCCGAGGAGCTCGAACTCGGGCTGGAGCGACCCCACCCCCACCCCTAGGACCACCCGGCCGTGGCTGGCCACGTCGAGCGTGCCCCACCGCTTGACCAGCTCCAGGGGGTGGTGGTAGCCGAGGACGACGACGTGGCTGAGCAGCGCGATCCGCTCCGTCGAGGCGGCCACGAAGCTGAGGGTGGTGAGGGGGTCCCAGTATCTCGGACCCCGGACGTCGGTGGCCGACAGCGGGATGGCGATGTGCTCCGAGCACGCCACCCAGTCGTACCCGAGACGCTCGGCGGCCCGGGCCACGGCCAGAACGTCGTCCATGGTCCCGGTGTGCTCCCAGCTCGGAGGGTCGAAACGCGGGTTGATGTGGACGACGGGCGTCACGATTCCCAGGTGGAGCTTCACGGGACCCCTCCCTCACGGCCGGCTCGGGCTGTAGTCGAGCACAGGCGTCAGGGCCGCAGGAGATCGAGCCCTGGGAAGGGCGGGACGGGTCCCCCCAGGAACCGCTCAGTACCGAGACGGCCCCGTCCCGCGCATCCCCCATATCGCCTACGGTGGACAAGCCGCCGACGACGGTACGAACGATACGCCCGGCCACTGGCCGTGTCCAGAGGTCACTGGGTGTGGTGGTGAGAGACGAGCCCGGGAGGCAGGGATCCCATGACTGAGGCCGGGGTGCCGGACATCGATCTGCTGGACGGCAAGTTCTACGCCGGGAACCCCTTCCCGGCCTTCGCCTGGATGCGGCGCCACGCCCCCGCCTACTACGACGAGCCCAACGACATCTGGGGCGTCACCCGCTACGAGGACGTCCGGGCCATCGGGCAGGACCCCCAGACCTTCTCGAGCACGGGCGGGACGCGCCCAACATGGCGCTGCCCCACATGATCGACATGGACGCCCCCGAGCACCGCCGCCGCCGGCGCCTGGTGAGCGCGGGGTTCACCCCCCAGGCCGTGGCGGCCCGTGAGCCCCGTATCGCCGAGGTGTGCGACGAGATCATCGACCGGGTGTGCGAGAAGGGGGCCTGCGACCTGGTGGCCGACATCGCCGCCCCGCTCCCTCTGGTCATGATCGCCGACATGCTGGGCTTCGATCCCGACGTGTGGGAACGGCTCCTCGAGTGGTCCGACACCATGTTGATGTCCCAGGGCTCGACCGACCCCGACGCCCTGGCCAAGGCCACCGATGCCTTCGTGGCGTGGGACGCCTATGTGCGGGCCCAGATCGAGGATCGGCGCCGGAGCTTCTCCGCCGACGACCTGCTCGGCGTGCTCGTCCAGGGCGAGGTCGACGGCGACCGGCTCGACGACGACTCCCTGGTCCACGAGTCCCTGCTGCTGCTCATCGGCGGGGACGAGACGTCGCGCCACGTCATCAGCGGAGGCATGGAGGCGGTCCTACGCCGCCCCGACCAGCTCGAGGCCCTGCGCCGGGACCGGGACCTGCTTCCCGACGCGGTGGAGGAGATGCTGCGCTGGGTGTCGCCCATCAAGAACATGAACCGCATCGCCACCCGTGACGCCGAGGTGCACGGCGAGACCATCCGCGCCGGGCAGAACGTGCTCCTGCTGTACCCGTCGGCCAATCGCGACGAGGCCGTCTTCCCCGACCCCGAGACCTTCGACATCCGCCGCCGGCCCAACGACCACGTCGCCTTCGGGTTCGGGGCCCATCTGTGTCTGGGGCACCGCCTGGCGCGCGCCGAGATCGTCACCATGGTGGGCCGTCTCCTCGACCGGCTGCCCGATCTCCGCCTGGCCGTCGACGACGCCCAGCCCCTGCGGGTGTCGAACTTTATCGTCGGGTTCGAGACCCTTCCGGTGACCTTCACGCCCAGCGCCCCCGTGGGGGCCTGACCCGACACACCTAGGCCCTGGCCTCCTCGGCCACCTGGTCGGCGAAGCGCTGAGCCACCTCGGCGTACTCGGTCATCATGTCGAGGACGACCTGGCGGGCAGGGCGGACGCGGTCGAGCTGGCCCACTACCTGGCCCACGAAGTAGTTGGCCAGCTTCTGCGCCCCGGATCCCTCGGACGCCGCCGCCCGGCTGATGCGGAACTGAGCCTCGGCCACCAAAGCGCTCTGCAGGGGCATGGGGAGTGTGCCGGGGGACCCCGGCCCCTCCCACTCCTCGGTCCAGGCGCTGCGCAGCATGCGGGCCGGCTTGCCCGTGAGCGACCGGGATCGGATCGTGTCCCGCGAGGTGGCCTCGAGGAACTTCTGCTTCACCGCCGGATGCGTCTCGGCCTCCTCGGTGGTGAGCCACACCGAGCCGCACCACACACCCTCTGCACCGAGCGCCAGCGCGGCGGCGATCTGGCGGCCGCTGGCGATGCCGCCCGCGGCCAGCACCGGGGTCGGGGCCACGGCGTCGACGACCTCGGGTACGAGCACCATGGTGGCGATGTCCCCGGTGTGCCCGCCCGCCTCGGTCCCCTGGGCCACCACCACGTCGACCCCCGCGGCACGGTGGCGCTCGGCGTGGGTGACCGTCCCGGCCAGGGCGGCCACGGCCACCCCGGCGTCATGGGCGCGCGTGATGAGCGCAGGCGGCGGGGGGCCCAACGCGCTCGCCACCAGGGCGATGTCGTGGGCGAAGGCCACCTCGAGCAATGGCCCGTAGCCCTTGGCGGCCACATTGGCCAGAACATTGCGCCCCGTCCCCTCGCCCAGGTCGGCGGGGATCTCGGGCACCTGGTAGCGGCGCAGGATGTCGTCGACGAACTCCTGCTGGGCGGCGGGCAGGAGCTGGCGCACGGCCTCGGCGTCGAGCCCGCCCTCCTCGGCACCCGCGTAGTTGGCCGGGAGGAGCAGGTCCACGCCGTAGCGGCCGCCCCTGGTCTGCTCCTCGATCCAGGCCAGGTCGACGTCGAGCTGCTCGGGGGTGTGGGCCACCGCCCCCAGGACCCCGAACCCGCCCGCTCTGGTCACCGCCGCCACCACGTCGCGGCAATGGCTGAAGGCCAGGATGGGGAACTCCACCCCGAGCATCTCGGTGACCTTGGTCCGCATGTCCCCTCCTCGTCGGCGCAGCCTGCCGAGCGTAGGGCGGGGGGCACAGCACGCACACCTCATCTGAGCGAAGATCGGGGGCTCGAGACGGGGGTGATCGACATGGCATACGACGTGGCGGGTCGGAAGGTGCTCGTGACGGGGGCGTCGTCGGGCATCGGCGCGGGGCTGGCCGAGGGGCTGGCCCAGGCGGGGGCGACGGTGGGCATCGTGGCGCGCCGGGAGAAGCGGTTGGCCGAGGTGCTCGAGCGCTGCCGTGCCCACAGCCCCGCGTCACGCATGTGGGTGGCGGACCTGGCCGACCTCGCCGCCGTGGACCGCCTGGCCGCCGCGGCGCAGGACGAGCTCGGCGGGGTGGACGTGCTCGTCAACAACGCCGGGATCCCCAAGCGCCGCCACGTCACCGCCCTCGACGCCGCCACCGTGGACGCGGTGATGCACATCAACTACTCGAGCCCGGTGCGCCTCACCCTGGCCCTGCTGCCTCAGATGCTCGAGCGGGGCGAGGGCCGCATCGTCAACGTGTCGTCGGTGGCCGCCACCTTGAGCCCCCCCGGCGAGGCCGCCTACGCGGCGACCAAGGCGGCGATGACGGTGTTCTCCGAGTCCATGGCGGTCGACCTGTGGGACACCGGCGTCAAGGTCATGGTCGTCTATCCCGGCGTGGTGGACACCGAGCTGTTCACGCTGCCCGACAACGACCCGTTCGTGGCCCAGGTGGAGTCGATCCCCGTCGGGGAAGCGGTGGCCGCCATCCTGGCCGGCCTGGCCACCGATGCCGCCCAGGTGTACGTGCCGGCGTGGTTCGGCGAGGTCGCCTCGGGCAAGGCCGCCAACGTCGAGGGGTTCCTGGCCGGCACGGCCGAGTACGTCCGCCAGCAGCAGGCCGCCACGTAGGCGGTCAGTGGATGTCGGCCGCCGCCGCGATCACCAGGCCGAGCACGAGCAACGACCCGGCCCGCCGCGTGTGCACGAAGGCGATGGCCGCGAACCACAGGGGCCACACCGGGAAGCCCGGGGGCGGGGCGTCGGGCTTGGGCTCGCTGAAGGCCTTCCAGGCCTGGACCAGCTTGGGTAGCGCCGCGATGCTCAGCAGCGCCGGCCACGGCAGGGCCCGCACCACCACGCACACCACCACCGTCACGTAGAACGCCACCATGAGGCCGAGGGTGGCGGCCCGGGCCCGGCGCTCGCCCAGGACGACGGGAAGGGTGCGGATCCCGAGCGGCTCGTCGAAGGGGGCCTTGTCGATGTGCTTGCCCATGAGCACCGCCGTGCACAGCAGGCCGTAGGGGACCGAAGCCACCACGACCTCCCACGGCAGGTGCCCCACCGCCGCGTAGTAGGTGCCGCACACCATGAGCGGGCCCCACACCACAAAGACGTCGGGCTCGCCCAGCCCCCGCTTCTTGAGCCGCAGCGGTGGAGCCGTGTAGGCGACCGACAACGCGAACCCCGCCAAGGCGAAGCCCACCACCGGCCAGCCCCGGTACACGGCCAGCACCACCAGGATGCCGAGGTCGAGGACGTTCACCACGAGGGCCGAGCACGCGCCAGGCGTCCGCGCGTCACCATCCCCGACAGCACGGGGTGCGGCGCGTACAGGGCGCGGGGATACGAGTCGGTATCGGCGCCCACCTCGGCGTCGAAGAGGTCGTTCATGAGGTTGTTGGCGCAGTGCGCCAGGATCAACCCTGCGAAGGCCAGCAGCAGGAGCCCGACGTTGAAGCCGTGACGGTGCACCGCCAGGCACGTCGCCACTGCGCCGGCCACGAGCGTCATGGGCAGCACCGCGGCCCGGGTGAGCACGAGCCAGCGCGACACCACGTCGAGGGGACGACCGGTGGGCGGGTTGGTGGTGCGCAGCACCTCGACCCAGGCCGAGAACCGGCCCTGGGTGGGTCGCGTGCCCGAGGCGCCGGTGGGCTGGGGAAGCACGTCGCTCACCTGGGCATGGTACCGACCGGCGCCCCGGGGAGACGAGTCGGCACGACCGCCTCGCCTCGGGGCCCGGACCCGGCGCGGCTCTAGTGTGAGGCCCCACGCTCCACCCGGCGGCAGCGCCGCACGGCTCGACAGGAGGCTCACGCAATGGCATCGGTCACGGCATCGGACAAGCCCCTGGCGGGGCGCACCGCGGTGGTCACCGGGGCCTCCAGCGGCATCGGGCGCGCCATCGCCGAGTTCCTGGGGGCAGCCGGCGCCCACGTGGTGCTCGGGGGCCGGACCCAGAGCGCCATGGACGAGTCGGTGGCGCGCATCGCGGCGTCGGGGGGCACCGCCGAGTCCCACGTGCACGACGTGCGCGACGTGACCGAGGCCCGCGCCCTGGTGGAGCGGGCCGTGATGTCGAGCGGACGGCTCGACGTCATGGTCAACAACGCCGGGGTGAGCTACCCCGAGCCCATCGTCGACGCCGACCCCGAGCATTGGCGCGTCATGCTCGAGACCAACGTCCTGGCCCTGCTGGTCGGTTCGCAGGCGGCGGTGCGCGCCATGCGCGCGTGCGGGGCCGAGGGCCACATCGTCAACATCTCCTCGGTGGCTTCGCTGCAGCCGGCGTCGGGCGTCTACGGCGCCACCAAGCACGCCGTCAATTGCATCAACGAGTCGTTGCGGCGCGAGCTGCTCGACGAGCCCATCAAGGTGGTGACGATCATGCCCGGCGCCATCGCCACCAGCTTCGCCCGGAACTTCGACCCCGCCGTGCTCGAGCTCATGGTGAGCACCATGGGCGGCAACACCGACCCGGCCCAGTTCACCCAGGGCGACCGGCTCCCCGACGAGGTGCTCCTGGCCGCGCAACAGGCCATGTCCGAGCACCTGTGCACGCCCGAGGACGTGGCCGAGGCCGTGTTGTGGGCCATCACCCGCCCCGCCGGGGTGCATCTGGCCGAGCTCGTGGTGCGCCCCAAGAAGGACCTGTCACTCTGAGCGTTGCGGCACGCGTGGCGCTGGATCAGACCAGCAGGCGGAACATGGGGCTGTCGGGGGGAAGCAGACGCACGTCGAGACCCGAGTCGGCGATGCGCACCAGAAGGGGGGCGAGATCTCCCCGCTCCGCCAGCTGCACCCCCACCAGAGCGGGGCCGAACTCCCGATCGTTCTTCTTGATGTACTCGAAGAGCACGATGTCGTCGGTGGCACCGAGGCACTCGTCGAGGAACTGGCGCAACGCCCCGGGGCGCTGGGGGAAGTCCACCACGAAGTAGTGCTTGAGCCCCTGGTGCACCAGGCTCCGTTCGATGATCTCGTCGTAGCGGGCCACGTCGTTGTTGCCACCGCTGAGGATGCACACGACGGTGCGCCCCGCCACCTCGGCCGCCACGTCGTCGAGGGCGGCCTCCGCCAACGCGCCGGCGGGCTCGGCCACGATGCCGTCGACCTGGTACAGCTCCAGCTGCTCGGTGCACACCCGTCCTTCGGGGACCACCACCATGCGCGGCACCAGGTCGCGCACGATGGAGAACGTCAGCTCCCCGGGCCGGCGCACCACGGCGCCGTCGACGAAGTCGTCATCGATGTCGATGGTGAGGACCTCCCCCGCCTCGAGGGAGCGCACCATGGCCGGGGCTCCCGCTGGCTGGACCCCCACCACCTCGGTTCCCGCGCCCAACCCGTCGAGGGCGACGGCGAGGCCCGAGATGAGCCCACCGCCTCCCACCGGCACCACCATCACGTCGGGGGCCGCGCCCAACTGGTCCAGCACCTCGAGGGCGATCGTCCCCTGGCCGGCGATGGTGGCGGGATGGTCGAAGGTCGGGACCATGGTGGCTCCCGTCTCCGCCGCATAGGCCGCGGCGGCGGCGAGGGCGTCGTCGAAGCTCTCTCCCGCGAAGTGCAGGTCGACGAGATCGCCGGCCAGGGCCCCGATGCGCGCCACCTTCTGGCGCGGCGTGCGCTGGGGCAGGAACACCGCACCGCGCACCCCCAGGTGGCGGCAGCTCCATGCCATGCCCTGGGCGTGGTTGCCGGCACTCGCACAAACCACACCCGATCGCAGGGTCTCGGGGGGAAGGGCGGCGATGAAGTTGTAGGCGCCCCGGATCTTGTAGGACCTGACCACCTGCAGGTCCTCGCGTTTCAGATAGAGCGTGGCCCCGAAGCGCTCCGACAGCCGCTCGTTGAGCTGGAGCGGGGTCAGGACCCCCAGGGGAGCCAGGCGCTCGGCGGCGGCACGGACGTCGTCGATGCCGACCTGCTCGCGCCACACGACAACGACACTAGGCCGGGCTCACCAGGCCGACGCGGGAGGCGACCTCCGACATCTCGTCCCGCGCGGCGGAAAGGTCCGCCTGCATGCACGTCACCACCAGGCGGTCGACCCCCAGGGTGGCGAGCTTGTCGAGCGTCTCGGGCGTCGCCTGGCTGGCCAGGGCGCTGATGGTCAGCTCCAGCTCACCGGGGTTCCGGCCGGCCGCTTCGACCTCGAGGGCGAGGCGCGCCAGGGCCTCGGCCAGCTCGTCCCCCCACAGCCCCAGGGGCTGCCAGCCGTCCCCGCGCCGCGCCGCGCGCCGGATCGACGCCGGGCTGTGCCCCCCGATGTGGATGGGCACGCCGCCGGCCCCGAAGGGCTTGGGGTGGGTATGGGCATGAGAGAACTCGAAGAACTCCCCCGCGAACGATGCCCCCTCGGGCTCGGTGTCGGCCCACAGGGCGCGCATGACGTCGATGCACTCGTCGGTGCGCCGGCCCCGGCTGGTGAAGTCCACCCCGCACGCCTCGAGCTCCTCTCGCATCCACCCCACCCCGATGCACAGCCGCACCCGGCCCTTCGACAGTCGGTCCACCGTGGCCAGGCGCTTGGCCATGATCACGGGATGGTGCGCGGGCAACACCAGCACGCCGGTGGCGAGCGCGAGCGTGGTGGTGACACCGGCCAGATAGGCCAGCAAGTCGACGGGGTCGGGGATGGCGCAGTCGTCGGGCAACGGCATACGCCCCGACGCCGCGTACGGGTAGCGGCTCGTGTAGTCCCCGATGACGAGCGGGTGCTCCACCACGATGACGGACTCGAAGCCGAGCGCCTCGATGTGCCGGGCGAAGCCCGCCATCCAGTCGGGATCGGCGCACACCCCGGCGCGCACGGGCGGGAGGGCTCCCACCTTCATGGTGGTCATCGGTCGTCCAGGGGGTGGTCGTGGCGCCAGTCCAGGCGGAGCTGGCGCTCGGCGAAGCGCCACACCCCGGACTCGCGCACGTAGTCGTCCTGGTAGCGCACCGCCATCACGAGCAGACGCCGTCCCTCGTCGCGCTGGTAGACGTGATGGGCCAGGCACACCGTCTCGCCCCGGGCATGGTCCCCGTCGGCGTCCATGTCGAGGACCTGGCCGCCCACCACGTGGGTGGTGGCCAGGTAGGGGGCCAAGCCCGCCACCAGCGCGGCCGTGATCTCGGCCCGGCCGGTGCGCACCGTGGGTGACCCGTCGCGTCCGGGCCGGAAATGGACGACGAACCTGCCCTGGGCGCTGAACAACCCGGCCACGGTGTCGGTGTCGGCCCGGTCGACGTGGTACGCGTAGCTGTCGACCAGGTGCCGCAGCGCCAGACGCGTCTCCACGTCACGGGGTGGTACCTCCACGCGGGCGCATCGTAGGCGTCGGGCCGCACCCGCACACCCCCTCACCGCACCCCCTCGCTCCACCACATCGCCGTCACGGCCGGTGGGAGGACACCACCACATTCCGTGACCGACTGGAGCACACCGCTAGTGGGCATAACGACCCCAGGCCCAGGGGCCGGTGCCGGAGTGCGGATCGTGCTCTACAGCGAGCGGCTCCCGACGCCGATGGCTCAGCCACACGAGGAGGGGCATCCGTGAACCTGGGTGAGCGCTGCGACGAGATCGTCCGGCTCATCGACGAGACCTTGGCCGGTCTGGTCGACGACGCCGAGGACACGCCCGCCGCCGGCCTGGTTCCGGCGGCGACGGTCACGCCCCTGCCCGAATCCGGCCGCAGGGGCGTCGTGCGGCGCCGGGGAGCGGCTTGATCCGGGATGCTCGCCCACGCGCCCCCCGAGGGGAGCGCCGGTCAGGGATCTCACAGAAAACCCACAGGGTGAGGGTTCACACTGAGGGCGCCCTATGTCCGAGCCCTCGCGCATCCTGGTCGTCGACGACGAGCCCAGCATCACCGACCTCCTGTCCATGGCCCTGCGCTACGAGGGCATGGAGGTCCAGGTGACCCACATGGGTCGCGACGCGCTCGAGGCCATGACCAAGTTCCGCCCGCACCTGGTCGTCCTCGACGTGATGCTCCCCGACCTGAGCGGGTTCGAGGTCCTCGAGCGCATGGGACGGGACCGTATCGGCGGGCGGCTGCCGGTCCTCTTCCTCACCGCCCGCGACACCCTCGACGACAAGCTGCGGGGTTTCACACTGGGCGGCGACGACTACATGACCAAGCCCTTCAGCGTCGAGGAGCTCATCGTCCGTGTCCGGGCCATCCTGCGCCGTGCGCACGGGGAGGGCGACGACGGCCGGATGAGCGTGAGCGACCTGCGGCTCGACGAGGAGAGCCACGAGGTCCATCGGGGCGTCGACGTCGATCGAGCTCACGCCCACCGAGTTCAAGCTCCTGCACTACCTGATGCTCAACAGTGGGCGGGTGGTGTCGAAGTCGCAGATCCTCGACCGGGTCTGGAACTACGACTTCGACGGCAACGCCAACGTGGTCGAGATCTACATCAGCTACCTGCGCAAGAAGATCGATACCCTGGGTCCCCGCTTGATCCACACCGTGCGCGGCGTGGGCTACTCCCTGCGCCCCACCCCGGAGTAAGCCGTGACACTGCGGCTGCGGTTGCTCCTCGTTCTCGTGGGCATCGTCACCGTGGGCCTGGTGGTGGCGGACGTGGCCACCTACGCGTCGTTGCGCTCCTACCTCTACTCCCAGACCGACAGCCAGCTCCAAGACGACGCTCAGCCCATCGGCACCCAGGTGGCGGAAGCCTTCGCTGGACCCTTCGGCCGGACGCGGGTGTTCCCACCCCCGGGCCTTTGGGTCGAGCTACGCGACCAGAGCGGCAACACCATCAATCCCCCCGAGGCCTACCCCCTGTCGCCGCCGAACCTCCCCCTGCAGCTGCCCGGATCGGGGAGCACCTCGAGCAGCCCGGTCCTGTTCGACGCCTCGAGCGGCGGGTCCCCGAAGGTGGAGTACCGGGTCCTGGCCGAGCCCATCCAGGTGGACGGCAGCCAGGTCGGCACCGTCATCGTCGCCATCCCGCTCGACCCGCTGCATCACACCCTGGGACGCCTCGTGCTGATCGAGGTGCTGGTGTCGATCGGGGTCCTGGTCGGCGTGGGCGCCTTGGCGTGGTGGATGGTGCGGCGCAACCTGCGGCCCCTCGACGAGATGGCCACCACGGCCGGGGCCATCGCCGGAGGTGACCTGTCCCAGCGGGTCGAGACGGCCGACGAGCGCAGCGAGATCGGCCAGCTCGGCAACGCCCTCAACACCATGCTCAGTGGCATCGAGGGCGCCTTCGCGGCGCGGGCCGCGTCAGAGGAGCGGCTGCGGCGGTTCCTGGCCGACGCCTCGCACGAGTTGCGCACCCCCTTGACGTCGATCCGCGGCTACGCCGAGCTCTTCGACCGGGGCGCGCGCGACCGGCCCGAGGACCTGGCCACCTCGATGCGCCACATCCGCGAGGAGGCCAACCGCATGAGCACGCTCGTGGACGACCTGCTGCTGCTGGCCCGCCTCGACCACCAGCGCCCGCTGCTGCTCGAGCACATGGACCTCACCGCCACTGTCCGCGCCGCCGTCGACGCGGCACGGGTGAGCGCGCCCGATCGAGCCATCACCCTCGAGGTTCCCGGTCCGGTCCCCGTCGTGGGAGACACCGACCGGCTGCGCCAGGTCGTCGACAACCTGCTCGCCAACGCCGAACAGCACACGCCGGCGGGATCCCCCGTGGCCGTGCGGGTGCGCGTCGAACCGACCGCGGCGTGCCTGGAGATCTCCGACCGCGGTCCGGGGATCGCCCCGGCCGAGCAGGCGCAGATCTTCGAGCCCTTCCACCGCGCGGGACCCGACGCGCGCCCGCGCCACCGGGGGGGCCGGTCTGGGTCTCACCATCGTGTCGGCCATCGCCCACGCGCACGGCGGCACCGTCGGGGTGGTGTCGGACCCGGCGTCGGACAACGGATCGGGTGGCGCCACCTTCTGGGTACGGATCCCCCTGGCAGCTGCCGATCCCGGCTCCGCAGATGGAGCAGGCCCTCCTGTGACAACCGCAGAGACAGCCACAGAGTCAGTCACAGAGACAGCCCGGGAGTCAGCCGGAGACGAACCCGCGGACGCGGCCCCGGGCACCGCCGTGCACTCGGAGCACTGATCCAAAGGTTGCGGGTCCAAAGGTTACGGGTCCAAAGGTTGCGGGCAAGCTAGCCGGCCACCTCCACCGTGAGCCGCCGCGCCCCGGGATCGGCGGCGTGCCGGGCCACCTCGAGGAGATAGGGACCGGGCTCGACCACCTGGCGATGGCCTTCCCCGTCGCGCACGGCGAGATGCTGCCACGGGACACGGACCACGACATCGGCGTGAGACCGCGCCTCGAGCTCGACCCGGGCGAAGCCCAGCAGCCGGCGCCCCCGGCGGCGCGGGGCGCCCCAAAGCTCGTGTCCTCCGTAGACCTGCACAACGTCGGTGCCACGCCGGGCCCCGGTGTTGCGCACCGTGCCCCGCACCACGATCCCGTCGTCCTCGACCGCCGCCGCGAACTCGCCGGACTCGAAGGTCGTGTACGACAGCCCGAACCCGAAGGGGTACGCCGGGGCGTGGCCGTCGCGATCGAGGAGCCACCAGCCGTGCCAGGGTCCGTAGGTCACCGCCTCGGCGTCACGCTCGAAGGCGGGAAGGTGGGCCTCGTCGGCGGGCACCGTGAAGGGGAGACGGCCTCCGGCGTCGACGGCTCCCAGCACCACGTCGGCCAGGCCGTTGCCCCCTTCCATCCCCGCGTACCAGGACTGGACGATGGCCGGCACCTGCCGGTCCCAGGCCGAGACGACGACGGCGCTGCCCGCCACCATGGCCACGACGGTGCGGGGGTTGGCGGCCGCCACCGCCGTGATCAAGGCCTCGTCGTGGGCATGGAGGCGAAGCGACAGGCGGTCCCCGCCCGGCGCGAACCCCAGCGGCTCGGGGCCGGGCACCGTGGCCGACATGTCGGGCCCCGGATCGGCGGCCACGGCGGCGATGAAGCGCTGGGCCAGGTCGGGGTCGTCGGGGCCCGGGAACAGCTCGGCCAGATGCGCGGTGGAGTCGCCGCCGATGTACTCGCCTTCGTCCTGGCGGGTGTAGCCCACCACCACCAGGGCCACGTCGCACTCCGCCACCGCGGTCGCCGCCGCGTCGAGGTCCTCCCCGTCGAGGGCAACGACCTCGGTCGCGCCCAGGGCGGCGCGCAGTCCGTCGACCACGGTGACCGCGGCGGGGGCCCACACGTCGCTCGAACCGCCGTCGCCGAGGTTGCGCAGCGCGGCCAAGCGGCCCACCACGGCCAATCTCCGCAACGTGGCCGGATCGAGGGGGAGGAGCGGCGTGCCCGCCACCGGTTCGTTGCGCAACATCACGGCGGACTTGGCGGCCGCCTCGCGAGCCAGGGCCCGGTGCTCGTGGCAGGCGAGGACCTCGATGCCGGGCCGCGGGGCCCCCAGCACGGGGTGGAACCGCAGCAAGGTGGCGAGCAGCCGGGTCACCGAACGGTCGACATCGTCCCACGACACCCCGTCGCCCTCGAGCGCAGCGGGCAGGTCCCGGGCGCGCAGCATGCGGTAGGGCATCTCGACGTCGAGCCCGGCCGGCACCGACGCCGGCGCGTGGCGCAACCCGAAGATCCAGTCGCTGATCACGAACCCTTCGAATCCCCACTCGTGGCGCAGCACGTCGGTCAGAAGGGCGCGGTTCTCGCCGCACCAGTGGCCGTTCACCGAGTTGTACGCGCTCATCACGACCGCCACGCCCTCCTCGACGATGCGGCGGAAGTGGGGGAGGAACACCTCGTGCAGGCTGACCTCGTCCACGGTGACGTCGACGAGAAAGCGGGCGTTCTCCATGGAGTTGCAGGCCAGATGCTTCACGCACGCCATGGCGTGGCGCTGCACGCCCCGGGTCGAGCGCGGCGCCGAGCTCGCCCACGTGCACGGGGTCCTCGCCGTAGGTCTCCTGGGCCCGACCCCAGGCCGGGTGGCGCAGGACGTTCACGCACACCCCGCCGTACAGGGTGGCGCCCACGGCCCGCAGCTCGCGGCCGATGGCCTCGCCGATGCGCTCTTCGAGATCGACGTCCCAGGTGGCGCCGCGCGCCATGCTCACCGGGAAGCACGTCGCCGGCCCGATGACCACGCCGCGCGGCCCGTCGCTGAAGGCGAATCCCGGGATGCCGAGGCGCTCGACGCGCGCCGCGGGGAACGGGCGCTTGTGATAGCCGCCCGTGCCGAGGTCCCCCAGGCCGGCCCAGAAGGGGAGGTCGCCGTCCAGGCACCACAGGCGCTCGTCGGGGGTCATGGCCGACAGCACCGACCGGGCCGCCTCCATGGGGTCGGTTCCCGCCGAGACGGCTCGCACGGCACGGTCCCAGGTGGCGGCGGGGTCCCCGGTCCTGTCGTCTTCGGTCATGGCGAAACCGTAACGCCCGGTCCCGGGGTGCCGGGGACGGCGCGCCGGGTTGCGCCGGTCAGACCCGGGCGATGCCGGCGAAGCGGGTGAAGCGGTCGACGAAGGCGAGCTGGGTCACGCCGGTGGGTCCGTTGCGGTGCTTGGCGATGATGATCTCCGCCGTGCCGCGGTCGGGTGAGTCGGCGTTGTAGATCTCGTCGCGGTAGATGAACAGCACCACGTCCGCGTCCTGCTCGATGGACCCCGACTCGCGCAGGTCGGCCAGCACGGGCCGCTTGTCCTGGCGCATCTCCAGGTTGCGCGACAGCTGCGACAGCGCCACCACCGGGATGTCGAGCTCGCGGGCCAGCACCTTGAGGCCACGGCTGATCTCCGACACCTCCACCTGGCGGTTCTCGGCCCGGCTTTTGGTGTGCCCGCTCATGAGCTGCAGGTAGTCGACGACCACCAGGCCGAGCCCCTCGCGCGCCTTGAGGCGACGGGCCTTGGCCCGGATCTCCATGACGGTGAGGTTCGGGTTGTCGTCGATGTAGATGGGGGCGTCGCCGAGGCGGCCGATGGCGTCGGAGATCTTGGGCCAGTCCGACTCGAGCAGGCGCCCGTTGCGCATGCGGGTGGCGTCGACGTGCGCCTCGGAGCACAGCAGGCGCTGGGTGAGCTCGAGGTGGCTCATCTCGAGCGAGAACACGAGCACGGGTACGCGGGCGTGCACCGCGGCGTGCTGGGCGATGCCCAGGGCGAAGCTCGTCTTGCCCATGGCGGGGCGGGCCCCGACCACCACGAGGTTCGACTTCTGCAGGCCGGCGAGACGCTCGTCGAGGTCCGCGTACCCGGTCGGCACACCGGTGATGGTGTCGCCCCGTTCGAAGAGGTTCTCGAGATGGTCGAGGCTGGCCGCCAGCAGCTCGCGCAGCGGCGCCATGGTGTCGACTACGCGCCGCTGGGCCACCTCGAACACCATGGCCTCGGCGCGGTCGATCACGGTCGGAGACGTCCTCGGGGAGGCTGAAGCCCAGCTCGGCGATCTCGCCCGCCACCACCACCAGTCGGCGCAGCAGGGCGTGCTCCTCGACGATGCGCGCGTAGTGCGACGCGTTCGCCGTCGACGGCGTGTTCACCTGCAGCGAGATGAGCACCGACGCGTCACCCACGTCGTCGAGCAGACCCGAACGGCGCAGCTCGTCGGCGACGGTCACGGGGTCGGCGGGCTCGCCCCGCGCGTAGAGGGCGGTGACCGCCGCGAAGACGTGGCCGTGGGCGGGCTTGTAGAAGTCCTCGGCCACGCAGCACTCGAGTGCCGCCGCGATGGCGTCGCGCGACAGAAGCATGGCGCCCGAGGAGCGACTCCTCGGCGTCGAGGTTGTGCGGGGGGACGCGGCCTCCGACGGCGTGGAGCCGACGGGGAGGTGCCTCTTCGAATGCCTGCGCCATGGTCCCCCTACGTTGGCTCACGGAGCCTGTGGGCAACGAGGGGTGCAACCCTGCGAATTAGCCGGGGACAACCGGGGATTGTCGGGGGACAACCATGTGGAGAAAGGTGCGGTCGGGAAGGAGCAGCTGGGGATAACCCGGGGATCGGCACGGGACGACGGGGACGACGCACCCCGCCACGGTGCCAGCCGGGTGTGACAGGTCAGCTGCCGGCGACGACCTCGACGGTGACCTCGGCGTCGACCTCGGCGTGCAGCTTCACGGGGACCACGTGGCTCCCCACCGACTTGATCGGCTCGGCCAGCTCGATCTTGCGCCGGTCGATCACGGCCCCGGTCTGGGCCTGGATGGCCTCGGCGACGTCGGCGGTGGTCACCGATCCGAAGAGGCGGCCTTCGGTGCCGGCGCGCGCCGTGATCTTCACGGTGGCCGCGCCCAGGACACCGGCCACGGCCTGCGCGGACTCGCGGTCCTGCGCGTCGCGCAGGGCGCGCGCCTTGCGCATGGCGGCCGCCTGGGCCTCGACCCCGCCCGTCGCCACCAGGGCGCTGCCCGTCGGGAACAGATAGTTGCGGGCGAAGCCCTTGGCCACCTCGACGATGTCGCCCTTCTTCCCCACACCGGAGATGTCATCGCGCAACAGGACCCGCATCACCGACCACCTCCGTTCGTGCCCGCCGCCTCGGGGGCCTCGGGCGCGCGCCGCGCCGGTCTGGGCATGAGCACGAGCTCGCGTGCCGTCTTGATGGCCATAGCCACCTCGTTCTGGTGCCGGGCGCAATTCCCCGTCACGTGCCGGGCCCGGATCCGGCCCCGGTCACCGACATAGCGCCGCAGCATGGGGACGTTCTTGTAGTCGACCCAATCGACCTTGTCCCGGCACAGCACGCACGGCGGGGACGCGGCGCGTGGGGTGCCGGCCGACGGCGCGGGGCGCCTCGTCGCTTCGGGGGGCCGCACCATGGCTCAGAAAGGCTCCTCGTCGAAGCCGTAGCCGGACCCGGTGCCGGCCGCCTGCGCCGCGGGCTGCCTGTCGCCGCCTCCGCCGCCGCGGGGGGCCGCACCTTCGCCCGGGCCGCGCCGCTCGTTCTTGGTGACCTGCGCGGTGGCCCACCGCAGGCTGGGACCGATCTCGTCCGCCACGACCTCGACCTTGGAGCGCTTGTCGCCGTCCTGGGTCTCCCACGAGCGCTGCTCGAGCCGGCCCGTCACGATGATCCGCGACCCGCGCGCCAGGCTCTCGGCCGCGTTCTCGGCCATCTCGCGCCAGCACACGATGTCGAAGAAGGAGGTGGCCTCCTCCCATTCCTGGGTCTGGCGGTTCTGCCACCGCCGGTTCACCGCCAACCCGAAGGTGGCCGTGGCCTGGCCCGTGGGGGTGAAGCGCAGCTCGGGGTCCCGGGTGATGTTCCCCACGAGCACGATGTTGTTTCCGTTGGCCATGTCTCTTCCTCCGCTGCCGGTTCAGCCCGCGGCGCGGGCGCCTTCGCCCGCGGGCGCCCTGGCCCCGGCGGGAACTCTGGTCCGTGTCCTGCCGGCGACCTTCTCCGGCAGCCGGATGATCTTGTGGCGCATCACCTCGTCGGCCAGGACGAGGAACCGGTCGAGCTCGGCCGAGGCCTTGGGCTCGGCCGTGAACTCCGCCACCACGTAGTACCCCTCACGCTTGTGGTTCATCTCGTAGGCGAGGGTGCGCCGGCCCCAGCGGTCGACGGTCCCGGTGGTGCCTCCATTGGACCGCACCACCTCGAGGGCCTTGTCCAGGGCTCCCTGGATGGCCGCCTCTTCGACCTCGGGGTCGAAGATGATCATTGTCTCGTACGGCCGCACGCGCGGCTCACCTCCCTCTGGACCCGGGCCACTCGGCACCGGGGCTCCGCCCCCGGCGGAGCAGGGTGCAATCGGATCGGCCTGGTCGGGTCATGACCCGGTCCGTGGCCAGCGGCCATGGTACCCGACGGGTGGGTCAGCGTCCCCCGGGAGCCGGCTCGGAGGGCTGGTGGTAGGTCTCGGCCTCCGACGGGAAGGTCCCGGCCCGGACGTCGGCGGCCCAGGTGGAGAGGGCTTCCACGGCGGCCGAGGCCAGATCGGCGTAGCGGCGGACGAACTTGGGGACCGGGCCCTCGCCCAGGCCCAGGACGTCGTGGAACACCAGGACCTGGCCGTCGCACCCGGCGCCGGCGCCGATCCCGATGGTGGGCACGTCCACCTCGGCGGTGACCCGGTCGGCCACCACGTCGGGCACGCCTTCGAGGACGATGGCGAAGACCCCCGCCGCAGTGATGGCCTTGGCCTCGTCGACCAGGGCGTCGGCCGCGGCGGCCTGGCGGGCCTGGACCTTGTACCCGCCCATGGTGTGCACCGACTGCGGGGTGAGGCCCAGATGGCCCATGACCGGGATCTCGGTGGCAACCAGCGCCTCGATCATGGGGACCCTGGCCCTGCCCC
This sequence comes from uncultured Acidimicrobiales bacterium, assembly GCA_963848335.1. Lineage (GTDB taxonomy): Bacteria > Actinomycetota > Acidimicrobiia > Acidimicrobiales > UBA8190 > Chersky-840. Next base: position 252,534 of record CAWKDD010000006.1, on the reverse strand, counting down.
CCTCGAGCTTCACGGCCTCGGCCCCGGCCCGCACCAGGGTGGCCCCGTTGCGGATGGTGTCGGGCACCGAGACGTGGTAGCTGAGCCAGGGCAGGTCGCCGATCACGAGGGCCCGGGGCCTGGCCCTGGCCACGGCGCCGACGTGATGGGCCATGACCCCCACGTCCACCTGGAGGGTGTCGGCCAAGCCGAGCACGGTGTTGGCCAGCGAGTCGCCCACCAGGATCATGTCGACGCCGGCCGCGTCGGCGATGCGGGCGCCGGGGGTGTCGTAGGCGGTGAGCATGACGAGGGGCTCGTCGCCGCGCACCCGCTTGCGGGAACGGACCTGAGGGGCCGTGATCTTGGGTGCCATGTGAGGCCTCCTTGCCGTCCAGCGCACGAGGGCTGCCGGCGGCGTCGGGACCGGGAACTGCTACCAGCTCCAGTGTACCGTTCCGTCCGTGGCTGGGAATGGGGCTCCACCAGGCGCGACGTGCGAGAGCTGCGGTTCGGCCGACGGAGATCTCGAGCCCGTGCACCGCGTCTACCTCGAGGTCGACGAAGACGGGAACCTGCGCCCGGCCCGCACCCTGCCCGAGGTCGAGCGGTGGTGCCCGGCATGTCGGGCCCAGTACCCCAACGAGCCGGCCGGGCGCTGACCGCACGTGGCCCGGTCGACCTCTGTCATCGACTACCGGGGCCGGTTCGCATTCGCCGTCCCCCCCGAGACGCTGTGGACCTCGATCGAGCACGGCGAGCGGTTCGAGGCGTGGTGGGCCTGGCTGCGCGAGTTCCGCCTCGAGGGGCCGGGCCTCGAGGCCGGGGCGGTGCTGCACGGGGTGGTGTCGCCGCCCGTGCCTTACGCCATGCGCATCCGGGTGGAGCTCGACCGTTGTGTGCGGCCCGAGCGGATCGACGCCACCGTCCACGGCGACCTCGAGGGCCCGGCCTGCCTGGTGCTCGAGCCCGACGGGGCCGGCACGGTGGCCGAAGTGGCGTGGACGGTGGAGATGACGCAGCGGGCCATGCGCCTGGCGGCGCGCTTCGCCCATCCCCTCATGCGCTGGGGCCACGACCTCGTCGTCGAGGCGACCGTAAACGGGTACCGCCGCCAGCTCGCCGCCACCGGAGGATCGGACGCCGCAGGACCGGACCCGGGAGCCGCCGGTCCCGGCTAGCCCCGCCCGGAGCCGGCTCTCAGCCCTCGATCGGCTCTCAGCCCTCGATCACGTTGTGCACGTTGGCCACCATGGGGTCGTTGAGCTTGACGCCGGCGGCGGCGAGGACGGGAAGAAGAGTGGCGCCGAAGGCCTCGAAGTCGTTCTGCGACTCCCAGATGTCGAAGACCTGGATCTCCCCGTTGGACTCCAGGGCGGCGTGGAAGGTCCGGCCCTTGGGGGCTCCGGCTCCGGCCTCTTCGAGCTGCTTGATCACCTGCCCGTACTTCTCCGGGGTGAACCCTTCGTGCACGAAGTAGAAGCCCAGTGCCATGACGAATCCTTCCTGCCGAAGGACGACGATCGCCTCGGGCTTGCGGCGAACGTACCTGGACGGACCCGCGCTGGCAACGCCGCCCGATGCCTTCAGGTCAGCCGGGACAACGCCAGCCCGGCGGCCACGGCGACGAGGCCCCAGGACATGGCCCGCAGGGCCCCCTCGAGGGGGCCGAGAAGGAACCTCTCGTCGAGTCGGCGCACCGACCCGTCGCCCAGGGTGAGGGTGCCCTCCATGCCGCGCACCGAACGGCGCAGCATCCGGGCCGGGGTGCTCAGAGCACGCTGGGCCCACGACAGGGCGAAGGCGCCCACCGCCACCAGGGCCGGGGCCCACGTCAAGGTGCCGGCCTGGGCCACGTAGGCGGTGAGGACGGGGAAGGCGCCCCACGCCGCGGCGAAGCCGGCGTCGGTGTGCACGACTCCACCGAAGAGCTCGGCGTTGTAGGCCATGACCAGCAGCGGGCCCACCACGATGAACGGGACCAGGACGGCGCCGACCGTGGCCACACCCACCACCCCGATGGCCACCGCTCCGGCCAGCGACACCACCGTGGCGCCGACCAGGGCCGGCCCGGGGATGAGGGTACGCAGCGGGCGACCGTGCAGCTCATCGAGGCAGTGGGCCGCCACCCCCACGGCCAGGAAGAAGGCCAGCACCGTGGCCACCAGCCGGCTGACCCGGACGTGGGGCGCCAGCGACGCCCCGATCACGACGTAGGAGAGGTGCCAGGCCGTATACGGCGGGTGCAGGACCGTCCACCAGTCGCGCCACCCCCCGTGCGCCGCCGCGTAGAAGGCGGGGCGGGGGGTGTCAGCCACCGGCCCGGCTTCCCCACATGACGAGACCGCCCCCGAGGCTCATGGTGCGCACCCCGACGTCGTCGATCCCCGCGTCGCGCCACGCCTGGACCGTCCACGACAGCGGGAAGCGTCGGTAGTGCGCGGAGATGTTGGGCCCGAGGAACCTCCCCACCCGGAACCACTCGCGGCCTCCGGTGAGCGCGCCCCCCACCGGCAGCACCAGCCGCGTGTAGCCCCACCACCAGAACCGCCAGAACCGGCTGGAGGGGACGAGGAACTCCAAGTTGGCCACCGTCCCGCCCGGCCGCACCACCCGGGCCAGCTCGCGCAGGGTGGCGGCGGGGTCCTCGACGTACCGAAGGAGGTAGGTGAAGGTGACCGCGTCGAAGGTGGCGTCGGGAAACGGCAGCTGCTCGCCCCGGCCCAGCACGACCTGGATGTGCCCGTCGGCCCCGGCCCGCGCCACGTTGGCTTTTCCTTGTCGCAGCATGGTCTCGGTGAGGTCGATCCCCACCACCTGCGCGCCGGTGCGCTCCGCCAGTTGGAGCGCCACGCCCGCCGGGCCGGTGGCCACGTCGAGGATGCGACGGGGCTCGCCGGGCACGACGTGGTCCACCATGGCCCGGCGCCAGCGGCCGTTCTGGCCCAGCGACAGCAGCTCCGCCAACCGGTCGTAACGCTCGGGAAGGCCGGAGAACAGCCGGCGGGCGAAGCGGCTGTTGCGGGCGCCGGTGGAGAGCGAGTCGTGGCGCACGGTGCGACAATCCCACAGAACGCCCGTCGATGTGGGGGGAATTCTTTGGTCACCGAGCGCTTCGACGTGGCGGTGGTGGGCTCGGGGCCCGCCGGAGCGGTGGCCGCGCTGGTCCTGGCCCGGGCCGGCGCCCGGGTGGCGCTGGTGGACAAGGCCGCCTTCCCCCGCGACAAGGCGTGCGGCGACGTGGTGGGGCCCCGCGGGCTCGGCGTGCTGCGTGAGCTCGGCCTCGGGCCGGGCCCCGGCGCCCTGCGGGTGGGGGACATGGTGGTGGTGGGCCCCTCGGGGCGGCGGGTGGTGCTGCCGTGCTTCGAGGGCGCCGACTACCCCGGGCACGGCGTCGCCCTGCCCCGGCAAGGCCTCGACGCCTGGCTGGCCGGCCAGGCCCTCGACGCCGGGGCCGAGGCGGTGAGGGGCCGCGTCGAGGACGTCGGAGGGAGTCGCGACGAAGCGGGCGCGGCCGTCGAGATCGCGCTGGACGGCGGTCGGAAGCTGCGGGCCGACGTCGTGATCGGGGCCGACGGCGCCACCAGCCGGGTCGCCGACGCCGCCGGGCTCGTCGACCCCCGCCGGGTGCTGTGGGGCTTCGCCGTGCGGGTGTACCTCGAGGAGCCCGTGGCCGTGCCCCACATCGTGCTGTGGGAGCGCCAGCGCGGACGCATCTTCCCCGGCTACGGCTGGCTGTTCCCCGGGCCCGACGGGCGCGCCAACGCCGGGCTGGGCATCGGCACCGGGACGGACCGTCGGGCCGGGGCCGGGGCCGTGCGCCTCCTGCCCGAGTTCCTCGAGCACCTCCGCCGGCTCGGGCTGGTGCAGAGCCCGGGGGACGGCTCGGGGCCGGGCCGGCTCGGGGGCTGGCTGAAGATGGGCCTGGTGGGGACCACCCCCGCCGCCGGCCCCGTACTCCTCACCGGTGACGCCGCCGGGCTGGTGAACCCCCTGCAGGGCGAGGGCATCGCCCACGCCATGACCAGCGGGAGGCGAGCCGCCCAAGCCGTGCTGGCCGGACCCGGATCCGCCGCGGCCCGCTACCGCGCCGGGCTCGCCCGGGACCACCTCGACTACCACCGGGTGGCGGCTGCCGCCCACTCCCAACTGGTGGGCAGGCCCGCCGCCGCCGCGGTGGTGGGGAGGGTCCTCACCCACCCGCTCGTGGGCCGCGCCCTGGCGGGCGGGTGGTCCCTCTACTGGAACGAGCTCCTCGAGGGCGCCCCCCCGGGGCGGGCCCGCACCGTGGCCGCCGCCGCGTCCGTGCTCGGCCGGGCCCTGTCCCGTCCGAGCGCTCCAGCCCGCTGGCTCGAGCAGGTGTGGGACCGGGACCCGGCCGCCTGACGCCGGCGGGTCACGACGCGTCGCGGGCCCGCACCGGCACCGGCGCACAGTGCGAACAGGCGCGGAACCCCGCCGCCGCCGCCGCCGCCGCGGTGCGGAAATGGACCTCGTGGACGGGACGGATCCGCGTGGCGTGGACGCACGAGGGGACACAGAACACGTCGGTGGTGTCGCTGCCCACGAAGCGCACCCCGGCGTCGGCGAGCCGCTCCAGGCGGGCGATGTCGACACCCTCGGCGTCGAGCAGCGTCCGTTTCATGGGGACACCGAGCCCGTAGTTGCCGAGGTGGCCGTCGCTGCGCACCACGCGGTGGCACGGGATGAGCACGGGCACGGGGTTGCGCCCGAGCGCCGATCCCACGGCGCGCACGGCGCGGGGACGCCCGATCTCGCGCGCCACCCACCCGTAGGGGCGCACCTCCCCCGACGGGATCTCCAGCGTCTTGCCCAGCACCGCCCGCTCGAAGGGGGTGAGCCCCGACAGGTCGTAGCGCAGGCTCGTGGCGCGGCCGCTGCGCAGCGCGGCGGCCAGTCCGGCCGGAGCGCGGGCCGCGGGCGCGGTCGGGCGTCCCGTCTCGGCCCGGTGGTGCGCCGCGAACGTGGCGGGGTCGTCGTCGAAGAGCGCCGTGGGGGTCACGGCGCTGATACCGCTGTCGTTGAAGGCCACGAACAGGTCCCCGGCCGGGCACCGCACCGTGACGAAGCGGTCCGGGGCGTGCACGCCGACACGGTCCAGGACGGCCTCCACGAAACCGGGGGGAGCCTCGGCGCGCGCAGGGCACGAAGCGAGGCGGGGGAGGGATGGGCGGTCATGGGGCCTCCTTGAGGTGCGCGGGGGTTCGGGAGCGGGCAGGGCTTCGGGGGCGGTGCGGGGTTCGGGGGCGGGGGGCACCAGCGCCGGCCAGTGCCCGCAGGCGCTCGAGGCCCCGGGACACGTTGGCCTTGGCCGTGCCGACCGGGCATCCCACGGTGGAGGCGATCTCGGCGTAGGACAGTCCCACCACGTGCCTGAGCACGACCGGGACGCGCTGGTGCTCGGGGAGCTCGGCCAGCAGCGCCACCAGGGCGCGTGACGCCTCGCTCTCCTCGGCGCGCTCCTCGGGGCCCGGACGCCGGTCCACCACCGGCACGCCGGGGACGGCGTGTGCTTCTCTGGGGCGGCGGGCCGCGCCGCGCAGGCGGTTGCGCCACAGGTTGAGCGTGATGGTGAGGAGCCACGGCCGGGACTCGAGCGCCAGCACGCGCTCGGCGTCGAAGCGCCGCAGGGCGCCGTAGGCGCGCACGAACGTCTCCTGGGCCAGGTCGTCGGCGTCGGCGCGCGAGCCGCTCAGGCGCAGGGCGGTGCTGTAGACGGGCCCGGAGTGGGCCCGCACGAACGCGGCGAAGCCGGCCTCGAGGTCTTCGGCCAGCGCGGCGAGCAGGGCTGTGTCGCAACGGGTCGGCACCACACCCCACTCAACCCCACCGGGCCCGGTCCGGTTGCACCCGGGCCGGTGGCGATCAGGCTTCTTCGAGCTCCTCGTCCCACTCCCGGAGCTGCGCGGCGCGGCCCGACATGAACGGGAACGACGACATCACCAGCACGAACAGCAGGAAGGTCGTGATGTGGACCCCCGTGCACCACAGGCAGATGGCCTTGATGCTGAAGAGCTCGGCGGCGAGGAGGTAGAGGACGAAGCAGACCCCGCTCACCGACAGGGCCAGGCGTCCCCGGGCCACCCACGGCGACCGGGCCCGCCACAGCGCAGGCCAGTTGATCCCCACCATGGCGGTGAAGAAGAGCAGGCCCAGCAGGGCCACCGGGATCCCGAGGATGTAGGAGTACTTGCTCGTGGTCACCAGCTGCGCAGTTGACGAAGCCCTTGGAGGAGCAGATGGGCACGATGCCCTGGAAGTGGTCGATGGTCAGGTACATCGAGATGCCGAACCCGAGGAGCGACAGCACGAAGGCGGTGATCGGCAGCCAGCGCGGGACCTCGGGGACCGAGGCGTATTCCGCCTCGGCGGAGTCCTCCTCGACGTCCTGGTCTGTCTCGGAACGCACGTCGGTCATGGGAGCGCCTCCGGTCAGCTCAATTTGAGCGCGGCGGCCGCCGTGCGCGTCCCGGGCGCCGTGCACACCGACGCCGGCTGGTTGGCCGTCGAGGCGCAGATGCCGGCGATCAGGTAGTTGGCGGTGCCGACGACGGCCTCGGTCACGGGGTCCTTGGGATTGGTCAGCTTGGAGGCGATCTGTGCCTGGTCGAGGCCCTGGAGGACGCCGGGGTCGTAGCTCGGGCCGATGACGAAGACCTTGTTGCCGATGTCGACGAAGGGGTATCCCGTGGTCTGGCCGAATTGGGACGAGTACTTCGTCCACAGGGCGTTCTCGGCGTTGGTGAGCGGCTGGAACAGAGCGCGGGTGCCCTGGCCGTAGTTGTCGTTGGTCTCGTGCTCGACCGGGACGAAGTCGAGGTAGGTGCTCGACACGCTGGCGCTGCGGAAGCTGAAGGTGGCCGTGGCGGGGTCGCTGTCCCACGGCGACGACGTGGTCTCCTTGAGGCCCGACCACGTGCCGAAGCGGCTCAGGGCCAGCACCATCGCCCAGCGCTCGGCGCCGCAGAAGGGGCAGAACTCGCCGCCGATGTACAGCATCTCCGGCTTCCCTGCGGCGGAGGTGAGCTTGGGCTGGTTCTTGAGCACCTGCGGTGCGTTGACCCCCTGCCCCGTCCCCACCGCGTCCGACACCGACTGCGGTACCCCGGTGACGTCGGCCACCACCGACGCCGACGCGGGGGTCGGGGCCGGGATGACCCGCGTCTTGCTGGGGGTCGATCCCGAGCCTGCCACCTTCACCACCACGAAGACCAGGATGATCACCACCACCACGCCGATGGACACGAAGGCCAGGGTGGACGGGGAGAAGCGGCGGGGCGGAGGTGCCGTGATCTTCATGTTCTGGCGCGGTGCTCGACCCTTGCCGCCTCCGGAGGTGGGCGGGCGACCCTTGCCGCCTCCGCCACCGCCCCCGGGAGGACGGCCTTTCGACGTGGTGGTCGATCCCTTGGAAGCCGTGGCCGGGGTCCGCCCCTTGGGCGCAGCCTTGGCCGGGGGACCCTTGGCGGGGGACGCCTTGCGCGCCTGAGGGTCGGGGCGGCGGCCCGATCCCCGGTCGCCTGGTTGCACTTGACTCATGGAGTGGAGTCCCCTTGCCTGTTGGACGGACCGATCAATGCTGCCCCACGGTGCGCGATGAAGTGGGCGCGCCGGGTCGGCATGGCCCTTCGGATGCGTGCGGTCAGCCGTTGCCCCGCCGGGCCCGAGACGCCGTCGGCGCGGTGGCGACCGCCGGCCGGGTACATCCGGGCCAGGTGGTTCCACGAGCAATTGGGGCACACCTCGACGACGTAGCAGACCACCTCGTCGGTCCGCCGGCACAGCCGGGCCAGCTCGGTGGCGTTGGTCGGACAGCGGCCGTTCTTGGGGAGCCGCGGACCCGAAGACGTAGGTCACGTGCACGACTTCGGTCTCCTCGCAGATGGGGCAATCCTCCGCCAGGGCCACCCCGACGTTGCGCGCCGCCCGCAGCAGCTCGGGGTGGGCGTCGCACACGTCGAGGCGCGACAGGCGGCCCTTGCGGAACTCGCTCACCACGGCGTTGCGGGCGAGGCGGTACTCCACGCGCCCACCGCTCCCGGTGACGGGAAACCCTCGCAAGGCCGACGGCCCGAAGCTCATCGCCACAAGGGTACCGTCGCGCGCGGCACGAACCGCCCGTGAATTCCGCCTCCGTCTCCCCGGCACGGCGCCCCGGCGGCGGCGTCATCCGGGACCGCCGCCGCCGCGGCACCCCTCGACGGGCCCGGATCGGCCACCGCCGCGCCCGACCGGCGAGCCGCGGTCGCCCCGGGCCCCTCCGGCCGCCCGACCGGGCCGACCCGCGCGGGCCCGCCGGGACTCGGCGCCCGTCCCGCCAGCCGGCGCCTTGGACGTGAGTTGAAACGGCGTCGATGTATCGATACGATACATCTAGCGATGAAAATCGTGCCGTCCTGATCACCCCCTCCGTCGCCTCCGGAGCCCGCTGATGCTGGAGCTCGCCATCCTGGGGCTCCTCGAGGGCCAGGCCATGCACGGCTACGAGATCCGCAAGCGCCTGCGCGACGAGCTGGGGCAGCTCTCGAACGTCTCGTTCGGGTCCCTGTACCCGGCGCTCTCCCGCCTCGAGCGGTCGGGCGCGGTGCGGGCCACCGAGGACCCGGGCCGCAGCGCCACGCCCCCGGTCCCCATGACCGGGTCCCTGAGCGGCGAACGGGCCGCCCTCCGGGCCCGGCGCTCGAGCGCGGGCCTGGGACGGCGGAGCCGCAAGGTGTACTGCATCACCGACGAGGGGCGCCGCCAGTTCGCCGAGCTCCTCCACAGCGAGCAGGCCGGCGGCAACGACGACGCCCGCAACTTCAGCCTCCGGCTGGCCTTCGCCCGCTACCTGCCTCCGCACGCCCGCCTGCGCCTGCTCGAGCGCCGGCGCGGCCAGCTGTTCCAGCGCCTGGCCGAGGCGCGGCGCCGCAGCGGCGGCCGCCGAGGGACGGCTCGACACCTACGCACGCGCCCTCATGGAGCACACCACCGAGTCCACAGAGCGAGACATCGCCTGGCTCGACCGGTTGATCGAGGCGGAGCGGGCCCGGGACGGTACGTCCCCGGCGGCGCCGGCGTTGGCGGGCACCACGACCGAACAGACGGTTCAGACGGTTCAGACGGTGCAGACAGGACAGACGGTTCAGACAGTGCAGGCAGTTCGGACAGTGCAGCCGGTTCAGGAAGAGGGAGATACGAGATGAGCACGGTACGGGTCGCGATCGCCGGTGTGGGCAACTGCGCCAGCTCGCTTGTCCAGGGCGTGGAGTACTACCGAGACGCAAGCCCCGACGACGTCGTGCCCGGGTTGATGCACGTCACCCTGGGCGGCTACCACGTGCGCGACGTCGAGTTCGTCGCTGCTTTCGACGTGGACGCGCCGAAGGTCGGCGTGGACCTGTCCAAGGCCATCCTCGGCGGCCACAACAACACCATCAAGTTCGCCACCGTGGGCCATCTCGACGTGACGGTGCAGCGGGGCCCCACCTTCGACGGCCTGGGCACCTACTACCGAGACAGCGTGGAGGAGTCCCCGGCCGAGCCCGTCGACGTGGCCCAGGCCCTGCGTGACGCCCGTGCCGACGTGCTCGTGAGCTACCTGCCCGTGGGATCCGAAGAGGCCCAGCGCCACTACGCGCAGGCTTGTCTCGACGCCGGCGTCGCCTTCGTGAACGCCATCCCCGTGTTCATCGCCAGCGACCCGGCCTGGGCCCGCAAGTTCCGCGACGCGGGCGTTCCCATCATCGGTGACGACATCAAGAGCCAGGTGGGATCCACCATCGTGCACCGGGTCCTCACCCGGCTCTTCGAGGACCGGGGCCTGGCCCTCGACCGGACCTACCAGCTCAACTTCGGCGGCAACATGGACTTCATGAACATGCTCGAGCGCCAGCGCCTCGAGTCCAAGAAGATCTCCAAGACCCAGGCCGTGACCAGCCAAGTGGAGAACTACGTCCTCGACGCCGAAGACGTCCACATCGGGCCCTCGGACCACGTGCCCTGGCTGAACGACCGCAAATGGGCCTACATCCGCATGGAGGGTCGGAACTTCGGCGACGTGCCCATCAACCTCGAGCTCAAGCTCGAGGTGTGGGACTCGCCCAACTCGGCCGGCGTGATCATCGACGCCGTGCGGTGCGCCAAGCTCGCCCTCGACCGCGGCATCGGCGGTCCTCTGGTAGGGCCCTCGGCGTACTTCATGAAGTCGCCTCCGGTGCAATACCACGACGACGAGGCGTATCGCCTGGTGGAGGCCTTCGCCGCCGGCGAGGCTTCGCCTCTCTACCCCACCGACTGAGAACGGCCCCACCGACTGAGAACGGCCCTACCGGCTCACCCCTCTTTGCGCTGGCGCTGCCCCCACCATTCGTCGAGGCGGCGATAGGCCTCCTCCTCGCCGAGGGGACCCTCGTCGAGGCGGAGCTCTAGGAGGAATTCCAGGGCCTGGCCCACCGCCGGCCCCGGGGCCACGCCCAGGTGCTCCATGACCTGGAGCCCGTCGAGCTCGGGGCGCACCGCGTCGAGCTCCTCCTTGGCCCGCAGCTCCTCGATGCGGTGCTCGAGCTCGTCCATGCGGCGCTCCAGGGCGCGGGCCCGGGCCGCGTTCCGGGTGGTGCAGTCGGACCGGGTGAGCTCGTTGAGCCGGTCGAGCAGCGGGCCTGCGTCGCGCACGTAGCGGCGGACGGCCCGGTCGGTCCATCCCAGCCGGTAGGTGTGGAAGCGCAGGTGCAGCTCGACGAGCTTGGTCACGACCTGGACGTCGTCGTGCGGGTACCGCAGCGCGGTGAGCCGATCGCGTGTCATGCGGGCGCCGACCACCTCGTGATGATGGAACGTCACCCCCCCGGGCCCGAAGGCCCGGGTGCGAGGCTTGCCGACGTCGTGCAGGAGCGCGGCGAGGCGCAGAAGGCGGTCGGGGCCCGTCTTGTCCACCACGGCCAGGGTGTGGGCGAGGACGTCCTTGTGGCGGTGGATGGGGTCCTGTTCCAAGGCCAGGCCGGGCAGCTCGGGGAGGAACTCGCCCGCCAGGCCCGTCTCCACCACGAACCACAGCCCCAAGGAGGGCTTGTCCACCACCAGGAGCTTGTCGAGCTCATCGCGGATGCGCTCCGCGGACACGATGGCCAGGCGGTCGTGCATGGCCGACACCGCGGCGGGGATCTCGGGCACGGGCTCGAGACCCGAATCCTGCGATGAAGCGCGCCGCGCGCAGCATGCGAAGCGGGTCGTCGGCGAAGGACTGCTCGGGGGACAGCGGCGTGCGCAGCCGGTGGGCGGCGAGATCGGCGAGGCCGTCGAAGGGGTCGACGAGCTCGAGGTCCGGGAGCCGCAGGGCCATGGCGTTCACGGTGAAGTCACGCCGCGACAGGTCTACTTCGATCGAGTCGCCGAAGGAGACCTCGGGCTTGCGCGAGTCGGGCACGTACACCTCGGCGCGGTGGGTGGTGATCTCGAAGACCTTGCCGTCCTTGCTCAGCCCCACGGTGCCGAAGCGCTTGCCCTGGAGCCACACCGCGTCCGCCCACCCCTTCACCAGGCGCTCGACCTCGTCGGGCCGGGCGTCGGTGGTGAGATCGACGTCCTGACTCTCCGAAGCGGGCTCGCCGGCGAAGGCGTCACGTACCGGGCCCCCCACCGCATAGAGGCGGTGGCCGGCTTCGTCGAACCGACGCGCCAGGTCGGCGGTGGCCCGCACCAGGGGCTGGAAGCGCTCGGGGATCACGGGCGTCGAGGGTAGTGCGGCGTTGACCGCACACCGTCGTGGTCCTATGGTCCGCCGCGATGGCCACCCTCCCACCGCACCGGGCCGAGCGCGCCGCGCTCTGCGATCTGTTCGTGAAGGTGGGGCCCGACGCACCCACGCTGTGCGAGGGTTGGACCACCTACGACCTCGCCGCGCACCTCGTCATCCGGGAGCGCAAGCCGCTGTCGGGCCCGGGGCTCGTCATGGGGGGTGCCGCGGCGCGACTCACGGCCCGGATGCTCGTCCGCGCCAAGGAGACCCATCCCTACAGCGGGCTCGTGGCGCTCGTCCGCAGCGGACCGCCGTCGTTGCTCGCGCCCTTCGACAAGGTGATGAACCTGACCGAGTACTTCATCCACCACGAGGACGTCCGGCGCGGCGGCGGTGACACCACGCCGCGCACTCCCCAGGAGCTCGTGGGCCTGGAGGCCGCGCTGTGGAAGTCCCTGCGGCGTGGCTCCAAGCTCATGACGCGCCCGCTCAAGACGATGGGCCTCGACCTCGTCGGGCCGGGAGGCGACGTGATCCACGCCCGGCCCGGGACCCCCACCGCCATCCTGGCCGGGAGCCCGGGCGAGATCGTGCTCTTCCTGTCGGGGCGCGGCGGCGCCGCGCACGTGGAGCTGGGGGGCCCTCCGCCGGCCGTCGACGCGCTGCGCGGCGCCGGGTTCGGCCTGTAGGCCGGGGACGGGCCCTCACCGAGGTCGGGGGCCGGGCTGCCCTAGGGTGTGACGCCGAGGTGGACCGGACCGAGGCGAGCATCGCCCCCGCACGCGGCGGTGACCGCACCCCCGACTCGTGCGCCCGCAGCTCCCGGCGCCCGTGGTCGACACGACTCCCCGCGCTGGCGCGTCGTTTGCTCGGTGCCGCGCTCTTCGTGCTCATATTCCTGGCCGGCCCCGTGCCCGGGAGCGCAGCGGGGCAAGGGGCCTCGGCCGCTCCGGCGACCACGGCGGCGGACCCGTCGACAGCTCCGGCCGCACCGGCCACGGCGGCCGCAGGCGGACGCCGCGCCGACCACATCTCCCTCGTCCGGCAGTCGCCTTGGGTGGGGCCTGAGCTTCCCGACCAGGACCTCACCTTGGCACTGGACATCCAGAGCGTTTCGCCGCGCCCGGACCTGGCCCTGTCGTTCACGGTGTACTCGCCGCTGACGACCCTTTCCGCCTTCGACGAGACCTTGAGCGGCCGCGCCCTGGGCACGCCAGTGGCACAGTCCCCGGCCATCGCACTCCCGGCGTTCAGCACCGACGCCCAAGGGGTCACCCACGTGACCATCCCGGTCGACGGCGACACCACGCCCACGGGGACCGGCAACTGGACGGCGGACCTGAAATGCAGGCCGGGAAGCTGCGCCAACGTCTACCCGGTCAAGGTCACCCTGACCGACTCGTCGGCGTCGGGATCGGCCTCGGCCTCCACCGACCTCGTCACCTATCTCGACTACGACGACCCCTCGTCCTCGAGCCAGGCGCTGCGGTTCGCGCTGGTCGTGCCCGAAGGGCTCGCCCCGCCCGTCGCCGGCGCCGACGGCAGAGTCCCGCCCCCTGATCCTCACGCTGTCGCCACCCTCGACGGGCTGCTCGACGCCATCGGCTCGGCCGCGGTGCCGGTGACGCTCGAACCCGATCCCGCCACCCTGACGCACCTGGCCGCCACGGGTCACGGGCATACCGTCGCCGAAGCCGCCTCGGTATCGGACTCGCCCGCTCGGCAGACCCTCACGAGCTCCTATGTACCGGTGGACGCCGGCGCCCTCGTCGGCGCCGGGCTTCGGGGTGAGCTCGAGGCGCAGCTCAAACGCGGAGCCCAGGTCCTGGCCGGCGCGGGTGGAGGTGTGCATGCCTCCGACGGCGTCTGGGTGGCCACTTCGGGCCTGGGCCAGCTCGGCGTCGACGCCCTGGCCTCGCACTTCGAGCACCTCGTGGTGCCCCCCGGGGTCGTATCGGGGGGGTCGGGCCCGCTCACGACCACCCAGCCCTTCACCCTGGCGCCACAGACGGCCGGCCACGTGGCGGCCCCGGTGGCCATGGTGTCGGACACCGGGCTCGGGGCGCGCCTGGCCGCGGCGGGCAAGGGCGCCGACGGCCCGCTCACCGCCTCCCAGATGCTGGCCGAGCTGTCCCTCATCTACTACGAGGCGCCCAACCTGCTCGGCCCGGGCGGCGCCCCGGCGGCGAGGGGGGTGATAGGCGTGGCCCCCGCGGCGTGGGCACCGGACACCGCCTTCGTCTCGGCCCTGCTCGGTGGCTTGCAGGGCAACCCGGTGATCCAGCCGGTCACCGTCGACCAGCTCTTCGCCCAGGTCCCGGTGGGCGCCGATCGCCAGCCCGTGACCCGGCACCCGACGGCCCCGGCATCGCCGCCGTCGTCGGTGGTGCGCGCCCTGCGCGCGGCCCGGACCCGGCAGATGGCCCTGCAGAGCGCCACCGGTGCCAGCGCCGCGGGGAGCGCCTCGGCCCAGTCCGTCGGCGACCTCCTGCTGGCCGCCGAGTCGAGCCTGCTGACGCCCCGCCAGCAGCAGGCGGCGCTGTCGGGCTTCGACTCGGTGTCTTCCCGGCAGCTCCGGGGGCTTTCGGTGCGCTCGGACACGGTGCGCCTCACGGCGGGGACCGCCAGCGTGCCCATCACCATCGTCCGCAACACGCCCTATCCCGTCACGGTGCTGGTGCGGCTCACGAGCGACAAGGTGCGGTTCCCGAAGGCCGACGCCCAGTCGCCGGGCGCGCTGTGCCAGGCGCCCCGGGTCCAGAGCACGCCGGACCGCTCCAGCTTCTCAGCGCGGTGCGCCCTCACGCACTCCACCAACGCGGTGTACATCGACATGCAGTCCCGCGCCTCGGGAGACTTCCGGATCGGCGTGCAGCTCACCAGCCCCGAGGGAGGCTTCGTGCTGGCCGGCGGCCAGCTCACGGTGCGCTCCCTGGCCACCTCGGCGGTGGCCATCGTGCTGTCGGTGGGCGCGGTCCTCGTCCTGTTGGTGTGGTGGGGCCGCACCCTGTGGCGCGGCAAGGCGCGCCGGGGGGCCCACACCGTGACCCGCGCCCGGGCCTCGACGACGTGACCGGCCCCGACGGGACAGGGCCCATCGACGACCCCGATCCCACCCAGGAGCTGCGACTGGACACGCCGGGTCCGGAAGCCGGGGCAGGGGAGGTGTCCCTTCTCGACGAGCCTGGTGAGGACACCCCCCTGGGTGAGGAGCCCGACGTCGAGGAGCCCGACGTCGAAGAGCCCGAATTCGAGAAGCCCGACGTCGAGGGGCCCGACGTCGCAGCGCGTGCCGCGGCGCCCGCGCTGCCGGCTGTGCCAGACGCGGTCGAGGGACAGGGCCTGCGTCGGGCCACCACCCTCATGGCCGTGGGCACCACCTTGTCCCGGGCCACGGGACTGCTCCGCCTCTTCGCCCTCGGCTACGCCATCGGCACGCTCAGGCTGGCGGACTCCTACAACCTCGCCAACACCATGCCCAACATCGTCCAGGACATCGTCCTGGGCGGGATCCTCTCGGCCACGTTCGTCCCGGTCTTCGTGCACCGGCTCACCACCCGCGCCGACGACGATGCGTGGGACGCGGTCTCCGCGGTGGTGAGCGTCACCATGATCGTGATCGCCGCCGCGTCGATCGTGTTCCTGGTGGCGGTCCCGTTCATCGTGGACGCCACCACGGCGCTCAACCACAACGCCGACGCCGCCCAGACGCGGCAGCTGGCCAAGGACCTGCTGTTCCTGTTCGTGCCCCAGCTCACCTGTTACGGCTTCATCAGCGTGGGCACCGCTCTCCTCAACGCCCGGCGTCGGTTCGGGGCACCGATGTTCACCCCGATCGCCAACAACGTGGTGCTCGTGGCGGTCCTGGTCGTGTTCGGCACCGTCGTGCACCACGCCTCCCTGCCGGGGGTGGCGGCGCACCGGGGGCAGATCCTGCTCCTCGGGCTGGGCACCACGGCCGGGGTCGTGATCCAAGCGGGGTTGATGATCCCGAGCCTGCGGCGGGCCGGCCTGCGACTGCGCTGGTTGCCGGACTTCGGTCACGAGGCGGTGCGCACCATCCTCCGCCTGTCGGGGTGGACCTTCGGGTTGGTGCTGACGAACCAGGCTGCGCTGCTCGTGGTCCTGGCCCTGTCCCAGAAGGTCGGGTCCGGCGCCCTGACCGCGTACACCTACGCCTACATGTTCTTCCAGCTGCCCTACGGCATCGTGGCCGTGTCGATCATGAGCGCCACCGCCCCCGAGCTCACGGCCCGCTGGGCCGGAGGCGACCTCGAGGCGTTCCGCCGTCGCATGGGCACGGGTCTGCGGACGATGCTGGCGGTCATCATCCCCGCCGCGGCCGGGGAGCTGATCCTGGCCCGGCCCCTGGTAGCCCTGGTCGTGGGGCACGGCGCCGCGGCCGGGAACACGACCCTCACAGCGCAGGCGCTGGCCATGCTGGCCATCGGGCTGCCGGGCTTCTGTGTCTTCCTCTACGCCATCCGCGTGCTGCAGAGCGTGCAGGACCTGCGCTCGGCCTTCTGGCTCTACGCCCTGGAGAACGGCATCAACATCGTGCTGGCCGTGGCACTGGCGGGACACTTCGGCGTGCGCGGCATCGCCTTCTCCATCAGCGCCGCCTACACGCTGGCGGCGGTGGTGGCCCTCGGCTACGTACGCACCCGCGTCCAGGGGCTCGGCGGGGAGATCCTGGGCCGGCCTCTGGGCCATGTGCTGCTGTCCACCGCCGCGCTGGTGGTGGCGACCGTGCTGGGCAGCAACATCTCGGGGTCCGAGACCACGGTGGCGGCCCTGGGTCGCGTCGCGCTGGGTGCCGGCGCCGGTGGCGCCGCCTACGTCCTGGCCGCGGGGGGACTGGCCGAGCTGGCCCATCGACGGCGGCGGGGCGGGCGCGGGCGGGTGGGCGGTGGCGGCGGTCCGGCAGGCGGCGGTCCTAAAGGCGGCGGCCGGGGCGGTGGGCACGAGAACGGTCCGGCACGCTCGGGCGCCGGGGACCACGTTCCCGTCCACTCCGGGCGCGCTCCGGCGCGGCGGCGGCCCGGCGCGCCGCCACGGCCCGAGCCACTTCCCCCCGCGGGGCGTCCCCCCTTGCGCCCGACGCGCCTCGGGCCCACCCGGGCCCCCGAGCCGGGCCCCCCGCACCACGACGACCCCGACGTGTAGCAGACTCGTTCCGAAGCGACACCCACAGGGCCGGAAGAGCACGGGGGCATCCTGCGCACCGGCCCACCGCGCCCTGGCCGATGCCCCGAACAAGGGAGGACCCGATGGCGAGCATCCAGGTCGTCACCGACAGCGCCTGCGATCTGATGCCGGCCACCACCGAGGAGCGCGACGTACGGATCGTGCCCCTCACGATCCGCTTCGGGGCCGAGGAGCTCGTGGACCGCGAAGAGCTGTCGGGCAAGGAATTCTGGGACCGGGTCATCACCGGGCCCGACATGCCGGCCACATCGGCGCCGTCTCCGGGCGCCTTCGAGCAGGCCTTCCTCGAAGCGCGCGACGCGGGGAGCGGCGGCGTGCTGTGCGCCACCATCTCCTCGGGCCTGTCCGCCACCTTCCAATCGGCACGCACCGCCGCCGACGCCGTGTCCGACCGCATCCCGGTGCGGGTCATCGACACGCGCAGCGTCACCATGGGCCAGGGGCTGTTGGTGCTGGCCGCCGCGGACATGGCGGCCGCCGGCGCCGGTCTGGAGGAGATGGCGGCGGCCCTCGAGGACATGAAGGAGCGCACCCACGTCTATGGCGTGGTGGACAGCCTCGATTACCTCAAGCGCGGGGGCCGCATCGGCGGTGCCGCCCATCTCGTCGGATCCTTGCTCTCGATCAAGCCCGTCATCGAAGTGCGCGACGGGGTGGTCGAGGTGGAGTCCAAGCAACGCACCCGCTCGCGCTCGCTGCAGTACCTGGCCAACAAGGCGATCGAGGCGGAGCCGCTGGAGCGACTCGGAATCGCCAACGGGGTGGCGGCGGACTTCGACGAGGTGCTCGAGATGCTCCGGCGGGCCCGGCCCGAGCACGAACTCGTGACGTCGGATCTGGGTCCGGTGGTGGGGAGCCACGCCGGGCCGGGCTCGGTCGGCGTCTGCTTCATCACCAAGGCGCGGTAGTCGCCGGGGGTCCCAGCCGGAACAGCGGGGCCTCCGACTAATCTCGGCGCCATGGAAGACCAGGCCGACAACCAGGCGCCGTCGAGCGAGGCTCCTACGGCTACGGCTACGGCCCCGAGCGATGCGCCCAGCGCACCGCCGCCCGCCGCCACCCCCCCTGTACAGGCACCCGCCCCTGCACCGGGCCCCGGGAGCTCGACGCTCTCCGAGGCCGAATGGCCCGCCAAGGTGGCCGACACGATCGAGGAAGTGGTCGGAGCCGTCCACGACCGCGTCGTTCGGCCCCTCACGCTGGTGGCACGGGGCCTCGTGTTCGGGATCATCATCAGCGTGATGGCGCTGCTGCTGTGTGTCCTGATGGTCATCGCCATCATCCGGCTCCTCGACGTCTACGCCTTCGGGGGCCGGGTGTGGGCCTCTGACGCCCTCCTCGGCGTGCTCCTGGTGGCGGGCGGTGCCTACACCTGGACCAAGCGCGGCACCCGGGGCGCCGAGGAGCCCTGAGGTGCCCGAGACCCGCCACGTCGTCATCCTCGGCTCGGGCCCTGCGGGCCTGACGGCCGCCATCTACACGGCGCGCGCCAACCTGTTGCCCTTCGTGGTCGAGGGCGAGCCCTCCTCCACCAGCGACCAGCCCGGCGGCCAGCTCATGCTCACCACCGAGGTGGAGAACTACCCCGGCTTCGTCGACGGCGTGCTCGGCCCCGACCTCATGGGCCGCTTCCGGGACCAGGCGGCGCGTTTCGGGGCCGAGTTCCTGACCCGCAAGGCCGTGCGCGTCGACCTGTCGTCGCCCCCCTTCGCCGTGTGGACCCAGTCCCCCGACGGTGAACCTGACGTGCTGGCCGAAACGCTCATCGTGGCCACCGGCGCCAGGGCGCTCATGTTGAACGTTCCCGGAGAGGCCCGGCTCGTCGGCCACGGCGTGTCGACGTGCGCCACGTGCGACGGGTTCTTCTTCCGCAACCAGAAGATCGTCGTGGTGGGCGGAGGGGACTCGGCGCTCGAAGAGGCCTCGTTCCTCACCCGCTTCGGCGAGAGCGTGACCGTGGTGCACCGGCGCAAGGAGCTGCGGGCCTCCAAGATCATGCAGGACCGCGCCTTCGCCAACGACAAGATCGACTTCCGCTGGGACACCGTCGTCACCGAGGTCCTCGGGGACAACAAGGTGAGCGGGGTAGCGCTCACCAACGTCGTCACCAACGAACAGGACGTGCTCGAAGCCGACGGGGTGTTCGTCGCCATCGGCCACGTGCCCAACACGGCCGTGTTCGCGGGGATGCTCGACATGGACGAGAACGGCTACATCCGCACCACCGACGGGACGCGCACCAACGTCGACGGCGTGTTCGCGTGCGGCGACGTCCAGGACCACGTCTACCGTCAGGCCATCACGGCGGCGGGGTCGGGCTGCATGGCCGCCATCGACGCCGAGCGCTGGCTCGAGGCCCGCGGCCGCGCCTGAGCCCTCCCTCCCCACGGCGCGCCCGGTACCCTGGGAATGCAGCGTCGGGGACCGGTGTTCCCCCTTACGTTCGAGAAAGCGCACCTGACCAGGTGCCAGAGGAGGACCGTCCCATGAGCGAGGCGATCACAGCGCTGAGCGACGCTACGTTTGACGAGCATGTCAAGGCCGCCGACACACCGGTGCTGGTGGACTTCTGGGCCGAGTGGTGCGGTCCATGCAAGATGATCGCCCCCGTCCTCGAGGAGATCTCGGCCGAGCACCAGGGGAAGATCAAGATCGCCAAGCTGAACATCGACGAGAACCTGGACGTGACGCGCCGCTACGAGGTGATGAGCATCCCGACCCTGCTGCTGTTCAAGGACGGGGAGCCCGAGCTGCGGATCATCGGGGCACGGGGCAAGGCGCAGCTCCTCCAGGAGCTGCAGGCGTACCTGTAACGCCGGGCGGCACGCTCCCCCTCGCCCAGGGCGAAAAGGGCGAGGCCGTCGCCGACCTGCAACGACGGCTCTTCCTGGTCGACCTCCCCACCGCGCCCGACCCCGACGGCATCTTCGGGGCGGGGACCAAGGCCGCCTTGGAGGGCTTCCAATACCGCCGGGGCCTGCGGGTGGACGGGGTGTGCGGACCCCAGACGTGGGCGGCTCTGGTCGAGGCCGGGCTGCGCCTGGGAGACCGCTTCCTCTACCTCCGCCGGCCCATGCTGCGCGGAGACGATGTCGCCGACCTGCAACGACGGCTCTCGGCCCTGGGCTTCGACACCGGCCGCGTGGACGGCATCTTCGGGACCCTCACCTCCCAGGCCCTGGCCGACTTCCAGCGCAACACGGGGCTGCCGGTGGACGGAATCCTGGGGGCCACCACGTTCCGGGAGCTGCGCCGGGTGGCGCCCCGCCACGGGGACCCCGAGCTCGTGAGCACGGTGCGCGACCGCGACCGGCTGCGGCGCGCCCCGCGCACGCTGCTGGGACGACGCATCGCCATCGGTGAGGAGGGCGGGCTCGATGCCCTGGTGGCCGCGGTGCGCCGACCCCTCGTGGCCACCGGCGCACAGGTCATCCCTCTCCTGCACCCTGACGGTTCGACCCGGGCCGCGGCGGCCAACGCCGCCGACGCCGACGTGTACCTGGGCCTGCGCCTGGATCCTGACCGCACAGGGTGCTCAACTGCCTACTATTCGGGCTACAGCTATGAATCCGCGGGCGGAAAGCGCCTGGCCGAGCTCATCCACGCCCTGGCGGCGGCCGCTCTGGGTGTCCCGGCCGACGGGGTCCAGGGGATGACCCTGGCCGTGCTGCGTGAGACCCGGATGCCGGCTGTGGTGTGCGAGATGGGACCGCCCGCCATCGTGGTGCGACACGCCGACGCCCTGGCCGAAGCTCTGGTCCGGGCCCTGGTGGCATGGGCCGCCACGCCTGTCGACTGATCGGACGGCCCTCGACCTCAGGTGCCCATCCGGGTCACACGTCCACGGGAGGTTGGGACTTTTCCACAGCGTCATGCACAGGGTGTGGATCCAGCTGGACATGCGATGGAGGGTTAGATCGCCACTCTTCGTGAGAACTCCCTGGTCAACAAGGGGGCGTTCGCGATTCTGTCACGCGTTGTGGGATTCGGCCACCGAGCGGGCCGCCTTCAGGCGGTCACGCCTCCAACCATCAGCTTGTACACGCGCTCGAGGTCCTCGAGGGTGGCGAAGTCGATCACGACCCGGCCACGCTTGGCACCCATCTCGACCTTGACCCTGGTGTTGAGGTGGTTCGAGAGGAGATCCTCGAGCTCGAGCACACCGGGGGCGGGGAGTCGGCGACGCACGGCGGGAACGCCCGGACCGTTCTGCAAGGCGTCGGCGGCGGGGGGGGAGGCCACGTGGCTTCCGTTCTCGGCCGGGGAGGGGTCGGCCTCGGCCCCCGAAGCGTGGCGGCGGACCCCCTCCTCCACAGCTCGTACGGTCAGACCTTCGGTGACGATGCGCTTGGCCAGCTCCTCCTGGAAGCTGCGGTCGGGCGTCCCCAGCAAGGCCCGGGCGTGCCCGGCCGAGATGGCACCGTCAGCCAGAGCCCGCTGGACCCCGGCCGGCAGCTGGAGGAGTCGCAGCGTGTTGGTCACCGCGGTCCTGCTCTTCCCCACCCGGCCCGCCACCTGCTCGTGGGTGTACCCGAACTCGTCGACCAGCTGCTGGAAGGCGCCGGCCTCTTCCAGAGGGTTGAGGTCCTCCCGGTGGAGGTTCTCCACCAGGGCCTGTTCGAGGCTGTGGACATCGGACGACGCTCTGCACCAGCACGGGGATGGTCTGCAACCCGGCCCGTCGGGCCGCCCGCCAGCGCCGCTCACCGGCGATGAGCTCGTATTCGTCTTCGCTCGTCTCCCGCACCAGGATCGGCTGGAGCACTCCCACCTCACGGATCGACGACGCCAGGTTGGACATCGCCTCTTCGTCGAAGCGCGTGCGGGGCTGCAGGGGGTTGGGCTTGATGCTGGTCATCGGCACCACCCGCAGGGCGGAGTCCCGATCCCGGGCCTCCGTCGGGATGAGCGCCCCCAGGCCCTTGCCCAGTCCGCTACGACGCGCCACCACTGACCTCCTTGGCTAGCTCCCGGTATGCGATCGCCCCACGCGAGCTGGGGTCGAACGCCGTGATCGGCTGTCCGAAGGACGGTGCCTCGGAGATCCGCACCGTCCGGGGGATGACGTTCCTGCACACCTTGTTCCCGAAGTGGGTCCGCACCTCGTGAGCGACCTGCTCGGCCAGCTTGGTCCTGCCGTCGTACATGGTGAGGACGATCGTGGTCACCTCGAGCTTCTCGTTGAGGTTGGCCTGGACCAGGTGCACGTTCCGCAGCAGCTGCCCGAGACCCTCGAGGGCGTAGTACTCGCACTGGATGGGGACGAGCACTTCGTCGGCAGCGGCCAGTCCGTTGACCGTGATGAGCCCCAGGGACGGGGGACAGTCGATGAGGATGTAGTCGAAATCCCCGATGACGGACTCCAGGGCACGGCGCAACTTGAGCTCGCGGCTGAAGGTGGGCACCAGCTCGATCTCGGCCCCGGCCAGGTCGATGGTGGCGGGGGCGACGAACAGGTTCTTCATGCTGGTGGGCTCGATGGCGTCCTCGAGCTTGGCGTCACGCATGACCACGTCGTACATGGAGAGCTCGAAGGACCGGCCGTCGATGCCCAGACCGGTGGTGGCGTTGCCCTGGGGGTCGAGGTCGATCACGAGCACCCGGAAACCGATCTCGGCCAAGCCCGCTCCGAGGTTGACCGCTGTCGTGGTTTTCCCCACCCCGCCCTTCTGGTTGGCGACCGCCATGATGCGGGGCACGGGACGGGGGATATAGGCCGTGTCGGCCTCGGGGTCGGGCTCCGGGACCTCGGACCAGTCGACAGGGGCGCGGCGGGGGGCGGCGGCGGGCCGGGGGGCGGGCTCGGGACGAGCGGCGGGGACGTCGACCTCGACGTCGACCTCGACCTCGGGGGTGGACACGTCTTCGTACATCTCGTCGGCCACGCTGACCGGGTCTTCCGACACTTCCGCCGGCGAAGGGGCCGTGGCGGCGGGCTTGCCCGGCAGGATGACCACGTCGGGCTCTTCGGGTTCGTCCTGGAGGGCTTCTTGTGGCTGCTCTTGCCAGTGTTTCCCCTGCTCAGGCCGCTGGTCCCTACCCCGGATGCGGACGCGCACGGTCAGCCCTCCCGACGGTTGTGGCTCACGGTCCCCCATCCTCGCCATCCGCGCCGCCGGGGTCAAGAGTGGGAAGACGATTCTGCAACGATTTCGGGGCCATTCGGGGCCTCGCCGGCTCCCTTGGACTCCGCCACTTCGGGGTCGGGTTCGGGGATCTGGACCTGGAGCCGGGTGGCGTACCGGATCCTCATCTTCTCGAACCGTTCGTGGCTGTGGGTGTCGAGCTCGGGGGAGAGCGCCGCTTCCAGGACCGGCATCAGGTGATCACGCAGGTAGGAGCCCCGGGCCATCCACTGGAAGTAGTGCCGGCCGTCGTGGTGATAGGGACCGTAGAGCTTTCCCCCCGGGAATGTCCGCTGCAACCAACGGAAGATCGCCTCGTGCCGGACGTGCATCCTCAGGGTGACCTGGGGTTGACGGCCGTCTCCCCCGAAATGGCCCTCACCCACCAACAACCCTGTGAGCAGGCCCTTCTCGAAATCCGTGGCCATGCAACGCCCTCCTCGCCTGCTTCAGTGGGGTGTTTCACCGTAAGGTATCACGTGAAACATCGGGCGACGACCGACCCAGGCTGGGCACCGTTCACCGGTGACGGCGGTGGCAGGGGCGGCCGTCGGCCGCCCGACCGAGAAGGGGTGTTTCACCGTAAGGATTCACGTGGAACATCGCGCATTTGAGGCCTCTGACCTGGGGAAACGCAAGTCTGGAACTACGGCGGTGTTATTTCCTCGTTTTCCGTCACCCGGTACAGGGGTCGCTTGGCGGCTACCCCGGCGCGGCGCGGGAAAGCGCTCCGGGCACGCCCGTTGTTGCCTGAGCACCTGATACCCGAACCGGCTGCGGAACGTCTGGAGGGGCTGAAGGCCCAGGGGCTCCAGCCCCTCCCGAGGCCACCGGGCCGACGCGGGGTCGTCCGCGGCAGGATCCCACGCCTGGTCAGGAGGCGGTTCGGACACGACCAGGAGTCCGCCCACCCCTAAGAAGGGGGCCGCACACTCGGCGGTGACGGGCGGGCTGCCGAAGGACCGGGCCCAGACCGCATCGAATCCCCCACGGAGGGCCGGGTCCCGGCCACCGTCTTCGGCTCGGGCCCGGACCACCTGCACACGCCCTTCCCATCCCAGCCTCTGCACCGCCTCGGCCAGGAACGTCGTCCTTCGCTGGGCCGCATCCAGGAGCACGGCCTGGGCGCCAGGCCAGTACTGGGCCAGTACCAGGCCGGGGAGGCCGCCGCCCGAGCCCAGGTCCATCCAACGGCGCGGGCCGGGGCCGTCGGGCTGCGGGACGATCGGTCCTCACCGCCTCGAAAGCGTGGGCGAATCCCAGGGCGTGGGCGATCTGCGCCTCGAGCTCCATCGATCCCAGCAGGTCCAGGGACCGGGCCTCTTCGAGGACCTCCCTCAGGCCCGGTGAAACCTCCCACGCATCGTCATCAGGGCCCATACCAGGGCCTCGTCGACGGACAGGGATCCGGCCGGATCCCCGACGGCTGCGCTCAGGCGTCCTCGGCCGCAGCCGAGGTGCGGGGCGAGATCACGATGTAGCGCCGGGGCTCCTCGCCCTCGGAGCGGGTGGCCAGACCGTCGATGTCGTTGATGGTGTCGTGCACCACCTTGCGGTCGGCGGCCGATCATCGGCTCCAGCGCCCGCTCCGTCTGTGACTCGGTCACCTCTTCGGCGATCTGCGCCGCGAAGCGCTGCAGGGCGGCGGTGCGCTTGGCACGGTACCCGGCCACGTCCACGACGATACGGCTGCTCTGGCCTCCGGTCCGCTTCTGGACGAAGGTCCGGGCCAGCTCCTGCAGGGCGGCCAGGGTCGCTCCGCCCGGCCCGACCAGGACGCCCAGCTCCTGGCCCTCGACGACCACCTCGGCCGTCTCCTCGTCGACGATCCGGGTCGAGACATCAGCGCTGAGGCCGATCTCGTCGATCAGCCCGGCCACGAACTCCCGTGCCGATTCCCCCTGCTCCTCGAGTGTCAGCGTTTCGCCCACAGCCTCCTCCTTCGTCGACCCGGACGGCCGGGACCCCTTCCTCCTGGTGGAGGCCGACGGCGACGCCGCCACATCTCCCCGGGGCTCGGCCCCGTTCGTACCCGGGCCCGAGCTGCGCCCTGCCCCTCCCCGCGAACGGGACCGGCGCCGCTTGGCGGGCTGTGTCCCGGACCCATTGGTCGAGAGCTGATCTTCGGCGCCGACACCCCCGGAACCGGGCTCCGAATCCGACTCGACCACCGCCACGCCGGCACCACCCCGGCTCCGGTCGCCGCCTCTCCCCGCGCCTCCGCTGCGACGGACGCCCTCACGCTGCTCACCGGGGCGACGGGTGCGGGCCCGCTTGGGACGGGGGCTCGTGGGCCGGACCCGGGCCCGGACCCGGGCCTCGCCCCGCATCCGCCCGAAGAGTCCGGCACGCGGCTCGGTGACCATCACGAACTCGGCGTCCGTCTCGTCCACACCCAATTGGTCGAGGGCGGCATCCTTGGCCTCCTCGATCGTCCTTCCGGTCGTCTCGACCCACTCCATCGCTCAACGCGCCTTTCTCGGTCGCTTCTTGGCGGATCGTGGGTGCCCCTGGGGCTGCTCCTTGGGGGCGAGGGAGCCGTTGGCTCCCCCTCTCGGCGACCCGCCTCGGGCGCCTCCGTTCGTGTTCGCCCCGCTGGGGCGCTTGGCCACGCCGTTGGGCTTGGCCTTTCCGTTCTCCGAGCCACCGCCGCCCGATCCCGACACCTTGTCGGCCGGCGCGGGGCGCGACCCGCTCCCGGCGGGCTCCGTCCCCGGCGGTTTAGCCCCGCGTGATCCGGTCGCCGTCCCGTTCCCCTCCGCACCGTCGGGCGGCCCGCTCCGCCCCGTCTTCGGACCCGCCTTCGGGGCCGGTTTCGGAGCGGTGCGGGGGACGTCCAGCTCCGGTTGCAGGTTGGCCTGGCGGAGCTTCTGCTGCTCGAGCGCCCGCTGCTGGGCGTCTGCGAGCCTCTCCATCAACGAACGCTTGGGAGTCCCGCCTCCGCCACGGGCAGGAAGCGTCCCCTCACGTCGCGTGGGCTGCTTGTCCAGGACGCCGGAGCGGAAGATCGCCTCTTGGATCCCGATGCGGCACAGGCTGGACACGACGAAATAGACGTTCACACCGGCCGAGATCCGGATGTAAATGATGGCGAAAATCAATGGCATATACCGCTGCATCATTTGCATCTGTGGATTGGCCTGAGCCGCCCCGGGGTTACGGCTGTTGAGCTGCCGCATTTGCAGATATTGCAGGCCGATGGCCACGGCCACGATCGCCGCATAGGGAATGGCCCCGAGCCACGACGAGTGGTGGGAGAAGAGGTTGTTCCCAAGGTCGAGGCCGAAGGCCTTCATGTGCCCGTTGGCGGCGATGAGGTCGTGGTACAGGCGGGTGTTGTGGGAGACGTAGTCGGGCCGGGCGACGATCTTCCCCGCCTTGTCCTTGTAGGTGGCGGTCAGGCCCCGGATGACGCCATAGAGGACGACGAAGACGGGAAGCTGGATCAACATTGGCAGGCATCCGCCAGCCGGATTGATGCCGTGCTCCTTGTAGAGCTTCATCATTTCTTCGTTGAGCGTTACGCGGTCACCCTTATACTTCGCCTGGAGCTTCTTGAGCTCCGGCGCCACGCGCTGCATCTTGATCGTCGAGCGCGTGCTCTTCACCGTGAGCGGTGCGGTCACGATCATGACCACCACCGTCAGGAGGGCGATGGCGACCGCGAAGTTGGGGATGAGGGCGTAGAAGAAGGCGATGATGGTGGCCAGCAGCTCGTAGAGCGGCTTGAAGATCTGGCCGATGGTGCTGGCGAACAGCAGGTGGGCGATCATGGCCGCCACCGGGGCCGCACGGGGGCGCTCATCGGGGCACCGGGTCGAACCCGTGGCCGCCCCAGGGGTGACAGCGAAGCACGCGGCGCAGCGCCAGCAGCGACCCTTGCGCCGCTCCGTGGTGCCCGACGGCCTCCGCCGCGTACTCCGAGCAGGTGGGCCAGTAGCGGCACGGCGAGGCCCGACCGGCGCGAAGCACCTGGTAGAGCCCGATGATCCGCATGAGGAGCGTCGCCATGGCCCCGTGGTGGTCGTCGGGGGCAGGGTCGGTGACGGTCAAGGTGGAGGGGGCGGCGCTCATTGGCGCCGGTCCCGGGATGCCGATGTCATCGCTGCGTTCACCTGTGCCTTCAAGTCCTCGTAGGGGAGACCGGCCGCTTCACGACCCGCCGCCACCAGGTACGCGCCCGGTGCCAACGACCCGGCGGCGTCGGCCACCACGGCCCGGAGCCGGCGCCGGAGCCGGTTGCGGACGACGGCGCCGCCCACCCGTTTCCCCACCGCATACGCCACCTGGGGAACGGCGGCCCCGTCGAGCTCCACGAAAGTCACCGTGACGTCGCCCCGTCTGCTCCGGTGCCCGTGGCGCCGCAGCGCCTCGAATGTCGTCCGGTCCCTGATCCGCCAGCCCACAGGGGCGCCGCCTCCCTCACGCGGAGAGGCGGTGGCGACCTTTGACCCGGCGTGCCCGGAGGATCGCCCTCCCGGCACGGGTGGACATCCGGTGCCGAAACCCGTGGTTCTTGGCCCGTTTCCGGGTATTGGGCTGGTAAGTCCTCTTCACTCCCTTGTCCTTTGTGCTCAGGGCCGGTTGCG
Organism: uncultured Acidimicrobiales bacterium; assembly: GCA_963848335.1. Taxonomy (GTDB): domain Bacteria; phylum Actinomycetota; class Acidimicrobiia; order Acidimicrobiales; family UBA8190; genus Chersky-840. Next base: position 224,896 of record CAWKDD010000006.1, on the reverse strand, counting down.
GCGCGGCTCGCCTGCCGGGGCGCCGTACGAACAGGTGCCCGCCCCGAGATCTGTCCACCCATGCTAGGCGCGTCCACCCGCGCCCACCAGGCAGCTCGACCCCGGGCGGGGGGCGGCGGCGCGGAATTTTCCACAAAGTTCACAGCGCCACGTCCGCGGCATCGGCCCAGGTGAGACGGGTTCTCTCCCTCCGCCACCAGGGTGGCGACGCCACTAGCAGCCCCCGACCCGCCGGTGTACCGTTCGTCGCTACGGCGTCACCCTGGCGGGTACGTCGTCGACAGGTCCTCCTTCCCCGGGGCCACCTGACAACGGCAGTGGGTGGATGGCGACAACTTCCCGGATCAATCCACAGATGTGGATGCGCTTGTGGACAATTTTGGTGGCGGGACGGCGGAGGCCCTGGTGAACGAGATGAACGACTTGTGGAAGCGCTGTGGAGACACGCTACGTGAACAAGTGTCCGACGCGACGTGGCGCACCTGGCTCCAGGGGCTCACCCCAGAGGCCTTCGACAGCGACCTTCTCGTCCTGACCGCGCCCAGCTCACTGGTGCGCGAGCGTGTCGAGAACCGCTTCCTGGGCATGATCTCCGATGTGGCCAGTGACGTCGTGGCGCGCCCGGTGAAGGTGCGCCTCGACGTGGGCCCCATGCCCGTGGCCGACCCGTTGCCACTCACCTCGCTCCTCGACGACGAGCCCAGCGCCCCCAACTCCCCGAGCTCCGAAGAACCCGCCGGTCCCTCCCGCGCCCGCAGCACCGGGAACCGCCGCATCTCGGCCTCCGAGGAGCGCGACCTCGGCGGGCTCGACGTCCGCTACACCTTCGACGCCTTCGTCATCGGGTCCTCGAACCGCTTCGCCCACGCCGCGGCCCAGGCCGTGGCGGAAATGCCCGCTCGGTCGTACAACCCGCTGTTCATCCACGGCGACGCCGGACTGGGCAAGACGCACCTCTTGCACGCCATCGGGAACTACGTCCGCGAGAACTTCGTGGGCCGGCGTGTGCGCTACGTCTCCACCGAGACCTTCCTCAACGAGTTCGTCGACGCCATCCGGAGCAACACCACCACCGCTTTCAAGCGCCGGTATCGCGAATGCGATGTCCTGCTCATCGACGACGTCCAGTTCATGGAGAACAAAGAAGCGCTCCAAGAGGAGTTCTTCCACACCTTCAACCACCTCTACGCGGCGTCGCGCCAGGTGGTCCTCACCTCCGACCGGGCGCCCAAGTCCATCGCCACCCTCGAAGACCGGCTCCGGAGCCGCTTCCTGTCGGGGCTCATCACCGACATCCAGGCTCCCGAGCTCGAGACCCGCCTGGCCATCTTGCAGAAGAAGCTCGAACGCGACACCCACGAGGTGCCCCACGAGGTCCTGGAGTTCATCGCCTCCAACGTCACCGAGAACATCCGGGAGCTCGAGGGGGCCCTCATCCGGGTGACCGCCTACGCCAGCCTCAACAACCTGTCCCTCACCCCTGAGCTGGCCGAACACGTGCTCTCCGACATCGTCAAAGCGGGTCAGCCCCGCCCCATCACCCCCGCCCAGATCCTCGAGACCACCGCCTCCACCTTCGGGTTCAGCATCGAAGACCTGTGCGGGCCCAGCCGGCGCCGGCCCCTGGTCATCGCCCGCCAGATCGGCATGTACCTGTTCCGGGACCTCACCGACTACTCGTTCCCCGCCATCGCCAGGGAATTCGGGGGCCGCGATCACACCACCGTCATGCACGCCGTGGAGAAGATCACCAACCTCATGGGTGAGCGCAGGCAGATCTTCGACCAGGTGAACGACCTGATCGTCCGGATCAGGAGCGGTGCATGACCCTGTGGGGAACCGGTCCCGCGCTGTGGATGCCACACGGCGCGCGGTGGACGGACGGCGCACTCCCCCAGCCGGTCACGGCCCGACGGTGGACGACCGGCGGGGCCGGTGGACGACCGTTACCGGGCTGACCTCGACCGATGGGATGTCGTCCACAATCCACAACCCCTATTACCGTCATTGCCAGAATTTAAATTCCTTGTAGGAAAGGACCCTGTGTGAAGTTCCGCTGTGAGCGAGACACCCTCGTCGAGGCCCTCGCCACCGCCAGCCGTGCCGTGACGTCCCGGGCCTCGACGACGCCCGCGCTCAACGGCGTGCGGGTCGAGGTGGCCGGGAACCGCCTGACCGTGGTCGGGACCGATCTCGACCTGACCGTGCGGGTCGAGGTGGAGGCCATCGGCCTCGACGACGGCACGCTGGTGGCCCCGGCGCGGTCTGGTGGCCGACATCGTGCGCTCCCTCGAGCCCGGCGCGGTGACCTTCGAGGGGGGCGACGACGAGGTCGAGATCTCCGCGGCGCGGTCGCGCTTCGTGGTGCGCACGTACCCGGTCGAGGACTTCCCCGTGCTGGCTGACCCGCGTCCGGACCAGGTGACGGTGCCCGCCGCCGCGCTGGCCGAGGCGCTGCGCCAGGTGGTACGGGCCGCGTCCAACGACGACGCCCGCCCGCTGCTCACCGGGGTGCTCGTGGCCGCCGAAGCGGGTGGCACCCGGCTGGTGGCCACCGATTCGTACCGGCTGGCCATGCGCGACCTGGCGGGGGCGGGGCCCCTGTCCGAGGGGGCGGAGCAGATCCTGGTCCCCGCACGCGCCCTCACGGAACTGCAGCGGCTGATGCCGGCGGCGGGATCGAAGGAGGACGGCGAGGCGGTGGTGGGATTCTCCGTGAGCGAGCTCGACGCCACCTTCACCGTGGGCGGTGTCCGCCTCACGACGCGCCTGCTCGACGGTCGTTTCCCCGATTACCGCCAGCTCATCCCGCCGGGCTATCCGAATCTGTTGCGCGTGGGCAGGGAAGCGTTGCTCGACGCCCTGCGCCGGGTCCGGCTGTTGGTGCGCGACAACACGACCCCGGTGCGGCTGTCCATGCGGGCCGGCTCGGTGGAGCTCACCGTGGTGTCCCAGGAGGTCGGCCATGCCAGCGAGGACGTCGACGCCGAGTACGAGGGCGAGGAGCTGACGGTGGCGTTCAACCCTTCGTACCTCATCGACGGGGTGGAGGCCGTGCTCGGCGACGAGGTCGTTCTCGAGACGGTGGACGCCACCAAGCCGGCCACGGTGCGGGCCCCGGACCACGAGGACTACCGATACCTGCTCATGCCGGTCAGGGTGTCGTAGCGATCCAGCACCTGTCACTGCCGGCACGTATCACGACCCCGTGGCCATCTCCACGCTGTGGCTGGCCGATTTCCGCTGCTTCGCGGAGACCGAATTCCGACCCGACCCCGGCGGCCTGACGGTGCTGCGGGGGCCCAACGGCGCCGGCAAGACGTCGATCCTCGAGGCGGTGGGATGGCTCGCCACCCAGCGTTCGATCCGCGGCGCAGCACGCGACGTGCTGGTGCGCAGCGGATCGACGCGCGCCGTGGTGCGCGCCGAGGCGTCGGCGGGAACGCGTGCCGTGCTCGTCGAGGCGGAGATTCCCGTCGACGGCCAGGCGCGCACCCAGGTCAACCGGCAACCGGTGCGTCGCCGATCCGAGCTCGCCGAGGCGCTCAACGTGACGGTGTTCGCGCCCAACGACCTCGACCTCGTCCAGGGAGGGCCGGCCGGACGTCGCCAGTACCTCGACGACGTCCTCATGGCGCGCCACGCCCGGCTCGACGCGCTCGTGACGGAGGTCGACCGCATCCTGCGCCAGAGGGGCGCGGTGCTGCGCCAGTCGGGCGGGCGCCCCGACAGCGCCATCGTGGCCACGCTCGATGTGTGGGACGCCCGGCTCGGCGAGGCGGGCACCGCCCTGGCGGCCGAGCGCGAAGCCCTGGCGGCCGAGCTCACGGCGCCGGCATCGGGCGCCTACGAGCGCCTGGCGGGCGTGTCGGAGCCCGTGACCCTGCGGTACCGGCGTTCATGGGAGGGCGACCTGAGCGCCGCCCTGGGGGCGGCGCGCCATGACGACGTGCGGCGCCAGATCACGTCGGTGGGGCCGCACCGTGACGACCTCGAGCTGTCCATCGCCGCCCGGCCGACCCGGACCCATGCTTCGCAGGGTGAGCAGCGGTGCGTGGCTCTCGCCCTGCGCCTGGCCACCCACGAGCTACGTCGGGGCGACCTGCCCGAGCCTCCCGTGCTGCTGCTGGACGACGTGTTCTCCGAGCTGGACGCCTACCGGGCCGCCGCCCTGGTGGAGCTGCTGCCCCCGGGCCAGGTGCTGCTCACCACGGCGGTCGACCCCCCGCCCGTGGTGCACGCGGGTCGGGTGGTGGAGGTGGCGGGAGGGCGCCTGGGCAGTGTCGCCGGCGGGGCCGGTGACCGGTGACCGGACCCGGTGGCCGGGCCCGGCGCGACGGGCGGGGCCGTTCGGAAACGGGGCCGGTGCGGATCGGGGACGCGCTGGGCGAGGTCGCCAGCACCTTGGGGGCGGGGCGGGCCGACGTGGTGGGCGCGGTGTTCGGCCGCTGGGACGACATTGTGGGCCCCGCGGTGGCGGCTCATGTGAGCCCGGTGCGCGTCGACGGTGTGACGCTGGTGGTGAGCGCGGACCATCCTGCCTGGGCGACACAGATCCGGCATCTCGCGCCCGACATCCTGGCCCGGTTGAGCGACGTGTGCGGGGCTCGGAACGCCCTCGAACGCCTCGAGGTCCGCGTGCGGCGATGAGCGTCGCGAGCTGTTGAAGAACTCCCTGCTCAGAGCACTGGAATTCGGCGCCCGCGCCGGGGCCGTTCCGGCCCGTCGCGTCACCCTCTCCTGGTAGAGTGAAAGGCGTCGGTAACGCACGGAACAGCCCCCCGCGGGACTGTGTCGGGACGGTGCGTCCCCCGATCGGAAAAGGACCAGAAAGGGCGCGCGCGTGGCGCTGAAGACAGAGGTTGGAGCCGGCACCAACGGCTCCGCGGGCTCGTACGACGCCAGCGACATCACCGTCCTCGAAGGCCTCGATCCGGTCCGGGCCCGTCCCGGCATGTACATCGGGTCGACGGGGCCGACGGGGCTGCACCACCTCGTCTGGGAGGTCGTCGACAACTCCATCGACGAGGCCATGGCGGGGTACTGCACCCAGATCGACGTCACCTTGCTGGCCGACGGCGGCTGCCGGGTCAAGGACAACGGCCGTGGCATCCCGGTCGAGCCCAACGAGCTCTACCCCGAGCTCTCCGCGGCCGAGCTGGTGCTGACCACGCTGCACGCCGGGGGCAAATTCGGCGGTGCGGGGTACAAGGTGTCAGGCGGCCTGCACGGCGTGGGCGTCTCGGTGGTCAACGCCTTGTCCACGAAGCTCGTGCTGGAGATCGACCGCGACGGCAAGCACCACGTGGCCGAGTTCGCCGACGGTGGCGAGCGCAAGAAGAAGCTCAAGGCCACCGGCCCGGCTCCCAAGGACCGGGCCGGCGAGGCCCGCACGGGCACCACGGTGACGTTCTGGCCCGACGCCAGCATCTTCGAGGAGACCGAGTTCCGGGCCCAGACCGTCCTCGAGCGCCTGCAGATGATGGCCTTTCTCAACAAGGGCCTCGAGATCCGCTTCGCCGACGAGCGGGCCGAGCGCGAGCAGAAGGTCACCTACCGCTACTCGGGTGGGATCGTCGACTACGTGAAGCACCTCAACACCTCCAAAGAGGCGTTGTTCCGGAGGGTGTGCTCCTACACCCAGTCCGAGGACGACCAGGAGGTGGAGGTGGCGCTGCAGTGGAACACGGGGTTCCACGAGTCCATCCACTCCTTCGCCAACGGCATCTCGACCATCGAGGGCGGCATGCACGAGGAGGGCTTCAAGAAGGCCCTCACCAACGCCGTGAACCGTTACGCCCGGGCCAAGGGCGCGCTCAAGGAGAAGGAGGACAACTTCCTCGGCGAGGACATCCGCGAGGGACTGACCGCCATCATCTCGGTCCGGCTGCGCGATCCGCAGTTCGAAGGCCAGACCAAGGCCAAGCTGGGCAACGTCTCCATCCGGTCGCTGGTGGAACGGGCCACCAACGAGAAGCTGGTCGACTGGCTCGAGGAGAACCCCCGTGAGGCCAACCAGATCGTGCAGAAGTCGACCACGGCGGCCCGGGCCCGCGTGGCGGCACGCGCCGCGCGCGACCTGACCCGGCGGAAGTCCGCCCTGGGCGGAGCGGGGCTCCCCGGCAAGCTCGTCGACTGCTCGTCGCGCGACCCCCGCGAGAGCGAGCTGTTCATCGTGGAGGGCAACTCGGCGGGCGGCTCGGCCAAAGACGCCCGCAACCCGCGCCTCCAGGCCATCTTGCCGATCCGGGGGAAGATCCTCAACGTCGAGCGGGCCCGCATCGACAAGATGCTCAAGAACGCCGAGATCCAGGCCCTCATCTCGGCCATCGGGGCGGGGCTGGCCGACGAGTTCGACGTCGACAAGATCCGGTACCACAAGGTGATCATCCTGGCCGACGCCGATGTCGACGGCTCGCACATCCGCACCCTGTTGCTCACCTTCTTCTTCCGGCAGATGAAGCCGCTCGTGGAGGGGGGGTTCGTGTACGTGGCGCAGCCGCCGTTGTACTCGACCCTGGTGGGCAAGGAGAAGCGCTACCTCAAAGACGATGTGGCCAGGGCCGCCTTCCTGGCTGAACACCCCGACCACAAGCAGGACTTCCAGCGCCTGAAGGGCCTCGGGGAGATGGACTTCCACGAGCTGCGCGACACGACCATGGACGTGGCGCGCCGGTCGCTCCTGCAGATCAACGTGGAGCAAGCCGCCATGGCCGACGACGTGTGCTCGGTGCTCATGGGCGACGATGTCGAACTGCGCCGCCACTTCATCCAGACCAACGCCAAGGACGTGCGCTTCCTCGACATCTGAGCAAGCGCTCGGGGTGGCGAGCGCCACTCCGGTGAGTACGAAGGGACCAGGCCCACATGGCCAAACGCGGGGGTAGCGGCGACGGCGGGACCGGCACCGGGACCGAGGTCCCCGAGGCCGTCCCACCGTCTATCGAGCCCATCGAGATCCAGGAGGAGATGGAGCGCTCGTTCCTCGAGTACTCCATGTCCGTCATCGTGTCCCGGGCGCTGCCCGATGTGCGCGACGGGCTCAAGCCCGTGCACCGCCGCATCCTCTACTCGATGTACGAGCAGAACCTGCGGCCCGACAGGCCCCACGCCAAGTGCGCCAAGGCCGTGGGGGAGGTCATGGGGAACTTCCATCCCCATGGCGACACCGCCATCTACGACGCGCTGGCCCGCATGGCCCAGGACTTCAGCCTGCGTCACGTCCTCATCGACGGCCACGGCAACTTCGGCGGGCGCGGCCCCGAGGAGGGCCCGGCCGCCATGCGCTACACGGAGTGCCGTCTGGCGCCGTTGGCCATGGAGATGCTGGCCGGCATCGACGAGGAGACCATCGACTTCGTCCCCAACTACGACGGCTCCACCGAGGAGCCTGTGGTGCTCCCGTCACGCTTCCCCAACCTCCTCGTCAACGGCTCCCAGGGGATCGCGGTGGGGATGGCCACCAACATCCCTCCCCACAACCTGGGGGAGGTCATCGACGCCGTCACCCATGTGCTGGAGAACCCCGAGGCCACCCCCGACGACCTGATGCAATTCGTCAAAGGCCCCGACTTCCCCACCGGGGCGCAGATCTTGGGCCGCCAGGGAATCCTCGACGCGTACCGGACCGGCAAGGGGTCCATCAAGATGCGCGCCGACGCCGAGGTCGACGAGAGCCGTGGCACCACGCGCATCGTGGTCACCGACATCCCCTTCCAGACCTCGGTCGAGGTGATCGAGCAGAAGATCGGCGAGCTCGCCAACGCCGGACTGCTCGACGGGATCTCCGACGTCCAGAACGACTCGGCGGGGAAGATGCCCCGTCTGGTCATCACGCTCAAGCGCGACGCCAACGCCAATGTGGTGCTGAACAACCTCTACAAGCACACGCCCCTGCAGACCAACTTCGCCGTGAACATGGTGGCCCTGGTCGACGGTGTGCCCCGCACTCTCAACCTGGCCCAGGCCGTGTCCCACTACGCGGACCACCAGGTCGAGGTGGTCACCCGCCGTTCGGATTTCCGCCTGCGCAAGGCCCGGGCGCGCGCCCACATCGTCGAAGGCCTGCTCAAGGCCATCGACATGCTCGACGCCGTGATCGCGGCCATCCGGGCGTCCGAAGACCGGCCCGGGGCGCGCACCGCGCTCGATGGCCGAACCGTTCTCCTTCAGCGAGGAGCAGTCCGAGCACATCCTGGACATGACCCTGGGACGGCTCACCCGACTGGGCCGGTCGAACCTCGAAGACGAGATGCAGGAGCTACGCACCACCATCGCCGAGCTCGAGGCCATCCTGGCCGACCCCGGGCGCCTGCGGGGCGTGATCGCCGCCGAGCTGGGCGACATCCGGTCGAAGTTCGCCGACGACCGCCGCACCCAGATCACCCACGACCCCGGCGAGCTCGGGGTCGAAGACCTCATCAGCGACGAGGAGATCGTCGTGACCATGACCCGGGCCGGCTACATCAAGGCCGTGCCGGCGGGTTCGTTCCGAACCCAGGGCCGCGGCGGGCGCGGGGTGCAGGGAGCCCGCCTCAAAGAGGAGGACCTGGTCGACGACGTGGTCCACACCACGTCGCTGGCGTACCTGCTGCTGTTCTCCAACCGCGGCCGCGTCTACCGCCTGCGCGCCCACGAGGTGCCCATGAAGGAGCGCACGGCGCGGGGAACGGCGGTCGTCAACCTGCTGCCCCTGGCGCCGAGCGAGAAGATCCAGGCCATCGTGGCCACGCGCGACTTCGACTCGGGGGGGTTCCTGACCTTCGCCACCAAGATGGGCCAGGTGAAGAAGACGGCGTTCTCCGAGTATGACAAGTCGCGCCGTGAGGGCTTCATCGCCATCGCGCTGCGCGACGGCGATGAGCTCGTGCGCGTGGTGGCGACCTCGGGGGACGACGACGTCGTCATGGTGAGCCGTAACGGGAGCGGCATCCGGTTCTCCGAGACTGACGTCCGGCCCATGGGCCGGGACGCGGCGGGCGTGCGGGGCATGCGGCTGCGCGCCGGCGACGAGGTTGTGTCGTGCGACGTGGTCCGCCCCGACAACGACATCCTCATCGTGACCGACGCCGGCTACGGCAAGCGCACCAAGACCGACCACTTCGGCCGCCAAGGTCGCGGCGGCCAGGGGGTGCGGGCCATCAAGCTGACAGCCCGCCGGGGCCGGGTCGTGGCCGCCTTCATGGCCGGGCTCGACGACGAGATCCTGCTCATCTCGACGGGAGGGATCGTGATCCGCACGGCGGTACGCGAGATCGCCGCTCAGGGCCGGGACGCCACCGGTGTGCGCCTCATGAGCCTCGAGGAAGGCCACAGCGTGGCCGCTGTGGCTGCTGTCACCGGCGAAGAGGACGAGTAGAGCCAGGCGTCTCGAACAGGTCAGCCCGGCGGGCCGGGCAGCACCGAGTCGAAGACCACCGGGAGCCGCGGCGGGGACCGGAAGGCGAGTCCCTCGACACGCACGGCGTCGACACCGTCGTCGGCGTCGTCGAGGCGCAGTCCCGGCAGCCTCTCGAGCAGGGCGCCGAGCCCGATGCGCAGCTCCATGCGGGCGAGGTGCATGCCGAGGCACTGGTGACGACCGGTGCCGAAGGCGATGTGGGGCGGCTCGCGGCGGTCGAGGTCCCACTGCTGCGCGTCGTGGTAGCGCGACTCGTCGCGGTTGGCCGAACCCGTGGCGCACACCAGCGACACGCCCTGGGGGATCTCGACCCCGTCGATCACCACCGGGCAGGTGGTCTCCCGGTTGACCATGGTGACCGAGGTCTCCCACCGCAGGGTCTCCTCGATCACGGCGTCGAGGAGGTTGGGGTCCCGCCGCACACGTGCCAGGACCTCGGGCCTCTCGAGCAGGGCGAGCAGGCAGCTGCCCATGGCGGCGAAGGTGGTCTCGGCCCCGGCAGGGAGCAGCAGGCGCAGGAAGCCGTAGATGTGCTCGTCACCCAGGCGTTCGCCGTCGACCTCGGCGGTGACGATGTCGGAGACCAGATCGTCGGTGGGGTGCGCCTTGCGGTCCTCGACGATGGGGGTGAGATAGGCCCGCATGGCCGCCGACGCGGCGATGGACAGGGCGTAGTCGTCGGGGCCCTTGTTCATGTCGAGCGCCCAGGTGTGGAACCGCTCGTGGTCCTCGGAGGGGACCCCGAGCACCCCGGCGATGACCTGCACGGGGAAGCGGCTCGTGATCTCCTCGACGAGATCGGCGCCGGTTCGCCCGGTCAGGCCGTCGATGAGCCGGTGGATGGTGGGCACGATGAGGGTGGCCTCCCAGCTGGCCAGAGCCGAGGGCCGGAAGGCATGGGCCACCAGGTTCCGGTAGCGGCGGTGCTCCTCGCCGTCCATGGCCAGGATCACGGTGCCCATGACCGGGCCCATGGTGTCGGCGTTGACGCGGACTCGAGAAGCGCTTGGGGTCGCGCAACACGAGCTCGACGTCGGCGTACCGGGTCACCAGCCATATGTCGGACTCCGGGCCCCCGAAGCGACCCACCGGCTGGTCGCGCCGGCACTCCTCCCAGTAGTCGTAGATGTCGAAGCTGTCCCCGGCACCGTCTTCGACGTCAGCGTCGGCCACTCGCACCCTCCACTTCGCGTCCTGCGACCTTCAGTCTGGCAGGCGTCGCAACCCGGTCGGTGCCCTCATGCACCGCGTCGGATCCGGCCCCGCAACGCCAGGAGGGCCAGGGTCATGCTCAGCACGCCGATGGCGGCGAGGGCGGCCAGTCCCTCCCCCAAGGCCTTCGCCTCCCATCCCCCCGAGACCAGCGAGCGCAACGCGCCCAGCAGGTAGGTGATCGGGTTGTAGGTCGCGATCACCGAGAACCACCCGGTGAGCGCCTGCTTGGGCACCACCGCGTCGCTCAGGAAGAAGAGCGGGAAGAAGAGGACGAACGAAGAGCTCACTGCGGCCGGACTTCCGGTCTTGAGGGCCACGGCGTAGGGAAAGCCGGTGAAGGCCAGGCCCCACAAGGCGGAGAAACCGATGAAGGCGAGCACCCCCGCCGCTCCGGTGGCGAAGCGCACCCCGATGGCGAAGCCGATGGCGAGCACGGGGAGGCACAGCGCCACGATCACGACGACGTCGGCGACCATCAGCCCGAGGAGCAGCGCCAGGCGGCGGACCGGGGTCATGCACAGCCGGTCGAAGTACCCGTCCTGGATGTCGGTGACCAAGGTGGGCGCACGCGACATGCCCGTCACGGCGAAGGCGATGGCCATGGGGATGAGGAACGCCTTGTAGCTGAACCCCGGGGTGCCCCGGGTCAGGTTCTCGAACGCCCCCAGGTTGGTCGTGTAGAAGAAGGCGGGCACGAACACCGCGGAGAGCACCGACGCCGGCTCGCGCGGGATCTGGCGCAGGGCCCGGGCCGCCACCGAACCGACGTCGCGCCCGAACCCCGCCTCGCGACCGCGGATGGCGAGTGACGACGTGGCAGTCACGGAGGCGACGCTTCGGTGTCGAGATGCGACCCGGTCAGCTCGCGGAACACGTCGTCGAGGGTGGGGCTGCGCATGGTCACGCTGCGGACGCCGAGGCGTGTGCGGCCGAGCTCGGTGGCCACAGGGGCGAGAGCGGCGGGGCCGTCGCCGGTGCTCACCACGACGCGGCCGTGCTCCATCGTGGCGGCGTCGACGACCCCGAGCCGACGGAGCCGGTCGAGGGCGTCGGGGTCGGTCCCGTCCACCTCCGCCACGATGAGATCCGCGCCCACCGAGCGCTTGAGCACTTCGGGGGGGCCTTCGGCCACGAGCCGGCCCCCGGCGATGATGCCGACGCGCCCGGCCAAGGCGTCGGCCTCCTCGAGGTACTGGGTGGTGAGGAAGATGGTGATCCCCAACTCGGTGTTGAGCCGCGCCACCTCGGCCCACACCCGGGCCCGGCTGTCGGGATCGAGGCCGGTGGTGGGCTCGTCGAGGAAGAGCACCTCGGGGTTGTGCACGAGCGCGGCGGCTAGATCGAGCCGGCGCTTCATCCCTCCCGAATACGTCCCGATACGCCGATCGATGGCGTGGCCCACGTCGACGAGGTCGAGCACCGCATCGAGGCGCCGACGGATCTCGGCGCGCCGCAGGCCGTAGAGCCGACCCTGGAGGGCGAGCAGCTCCCGTCCCGTCTGGCGGGGGTCGAGGGCCGCCTCCTGCAGGGCCACCCCGATCCGGACCCTCACCTCCCGGGGGTGCTCGGCCACGTCGTAGCCGGCCACCGACGCCCGGCCCGAGGTGGGACGCAGCAGGGTGCACAGCACCCGTATGAGGGTGGACTTGCCGGCCCCGTTGGGCCCGAGGAAGCCGTAGATCTCGCCCCGCCCCACCTCGAGATCGATGCCGGCCAGGGCCGCCCTGGAGCCGTAGTTCCGGACGAGCGCCCTGGTCAGGACGGCCGCGGCCTCGGGCCGTGGCCCCGGCTGGGCGCGTGAGGCACCAGCGGGGACGGCGGGGTCGGGATCGGCGGTGTCCCGGCCAGGCGGATACTGGGCCAGATCCGTCATACCGAACAGTATCCACTATGCTCGTCGGTAGCACAACCCATGGCGATCGAACCCCTCACCCCGGAGCGCAGACGTCAACAGACCCGGGAGTACCTCCTCAGGGCGGCCGAGCAGGTCTTCGCGGAGCGGGGGTTCCACGGGGCGTCCCTCGACGAGGTGGCGGCCCGGGCGGGGTTCACCAAGGGAGCGGTGTACTCCAACTTCAAGAACAAGGAAGACCTGTTCCTGGCGTTGTTGGAGGCGCACTACCAGCGCGAGCTCGACGCCGTGCGGGCCACGCTCGAAGTCGCAGACTCCCCCGAAGCCCAGCTCTCCGAATTCGCCACGCTGATCCGGGACCAGGCCAAGGCCATGGGGGACAACTGGACCATGCTGTACGAGGAGTTCTGCCTCTACGCCATGCGCAACCCGACGGCACGGGAGAAACTGGCCGCCTTCGACACCCTCGACGTCGATTCGGTGGCAGAGATCATCGAGGCCGAACGAGTCCGCTACGGCTTGGAGCCGGCGGAATCGGCGCGGCAGGTGGCCCGCATCGTGGTGGCGTTGATGCGCGGCATCAGCATCATGCGCGCCATCGATCCTGACGCTGTCGACCAGGCCTTCCTCGAGGGAGCCATGGCCTTCGTGGCGAGGGCCCTGATGGCGACGGCTTCCCCGACCCCGGACTGACCACGGCGAGGCCCGGGCCCTGCTCCAGGGCTCAGCCCGATGCTTCGTGCCGGCGCTGCGCGATCCCGATCCGTCCCATCACGTTGTAGATGTTTCGGGTCACCGAAGTGCCGGTGGCGGCGGCGATGCGGTCGGCGATGGTGTCGGCCAGCGCCTCACTGGCGGCGACGCCTTCTTCGTCGTCCCACAGCGTCAAGGCGATGACGTGGTTGCGCGATCCGGGCTTCTCGAGGACCAGCAGTCCCTGAAAACCGGGAAGCGACTCGTACGCCGGGGGGAGATCGGCGCGCAGTGACTCCACGACGTCGGTCATGCTCACGCTCTCCGAATAGAACGTCATCACCCGCGACAGCACCGGATCAATCCTATTCCCGGGCACGGGGAGCGGGCGGATGCTCCCGCAGGGGGGTCGAACGCTGTGGGTGAATCCCCCATGATTACGGCGCGTGATGTGCAGCGGGTACGGACCGGCTGGGTCCGCAGGTCAGTGCGTCACGGTGCGAAAAACGTGCATCGGCGACGGTAGGGCCGGCCCGGCAATTCTGTAGGGACGGCCCCACTCATCGCTCGGTGAGCGTGGTCGATGACGTACGGAGAACAAACCCACCACCGGTTCGTGGCCTCTGGATCTCGCCAAAGAGCGGCCCGATGAACTGATGGGACCGCACGGTCACCCGCCGACGACAGGAGTCACCATGACGACGATCCCGCCGATCCCGAAAGTGTTCGGGCACGACCCAATGGACGCGTCGTCATGACCACGACCCTGGTGCAAGACGCCGATCTCAGTTCCGCGCTCGCTGTGCTGTGGCAGCGTCACCGGCAGACCAACCTGGACCGCATCTCGCTTCTCGAGGACACGACGGCAAAGGCCTTGCGAGCGGAGGTCGACAGCCACTCCATCGCGGAGGGGGCCGGCGCCGCACACAAGCTCGCCGGTTCGCTCGGCACCTTCGGGTTCGACGCCGGGAGCCGCGCTGCACTCGAGGCGGAGTCGCTGCTCCGGGAACCGGTCATCGACGTACGCTTGCTGGCCGAGGCCGTGACCGCCCTGCGCGCCTCGGTGGAGGAGGTCGGCGACTCGTCGGGGCCCGTCTCCGAACAGGCAAGGCCCGAGGAGGTCGTCTCGGTCTCCGGTTCCGCCGTCCAGCTGGTTTCGGTGGACGCAGACCTCGTTTCCCGGCTCACCGTCGAAGCAGCCGCGTTCGGTCTTGCCATCGTGGCCACCAGCGATCTGCCCTCGGTGGATGTGCCGGGCGCAAACCGGCCCGGGGCGGTCGTCCTCGACGACGCCGATACGGGATGCACGACGCGTTCGGACCTCCTGGAGTCGGTGGCGGAGCTGTCGCGCCGGACACCGGTCATCGTCCTGACCGACAGCGAGGAGTTCGACGACCGCGTGGAGCTCGCCCGGGCCGGCGCCGAGGGCGTGATCCCCCGCGGCCAAGGAGCTCGCCAGACGATCGCGTTCCTGGTCGAGGCAATCCGCCAGGGACGGAGCACGCAGTCCACCGTGCTGGTGCTCAACGCTGGCGTGGGAGCCCTCGAGACGTTGACCGACACCCTGGCCGGGCCGGACTGCCGTGTCGACATGCACCACGAACCGTCGGATTTCTGGGAAGCACTCCAGGAGCACGGCGCCGACCTCGTCGTCGTCGGATGCCCGGGGTCCCGTTTGGCCGGCCCCGAAATGTGCCGGGTCATCCGAGCACACCCGCGCTGGCACAGTCTCCCGGTCGTCATCGTGGGCAGGCGTGACCCGGTTCGACTCGACGACGCCATGGCCGCCGGTGCCGACGACTACCTCTATGCGAACCAGTCGCCACGCGATCTCGGAGTCCGGCTGCGTCACCGTGTGGAGGGCGCACGACGGGCCCAGGCCCGTTGTGACACCGATCCAGTCACAGGGACCGAGAACCGGAGCGCGGCGGAAGGATCGTTGGACCGCGTCTTGCGTGGTGCTGCCCGCCACAGCGATCCCTTCGCCCTTGCTTTGGTGACGGTCGACCAGCTCGACCAGCTTCGTGGGACGGAAGGCACCGCCATGGGCGACGTCGTGCTGCGACGCCTCGGGGACCGCCTCCGGGCCGAGTTCCGCGACAAAGACGTCGTGGGACGATGGACCCACGACGGATTCGCCATTGGCGCCTACGGTGCCTCCGGCATGCAGGCGTCGGCGCGCCTGTCCGAGGTGCTGGACGCCTTCGCGGCCGATGCCTTTCCCGCCACCTCGGGCCGGATGGCCCGCTGCACCTTCAGCGCCGGCGTCGCATCCTCGCCCACCGATGGATCGAGCCTGGCCTCTTTGGAGCGACTGGCCGAGACCGCACTGAGACGGGCCCAGGCTGCCCGCAACGGCGTGGTGACCGCCGGGGAACGACCTGTGGCCGATTCGCAGGATCTCGTCGATGTGGTACTCGTCGAGGACGACGATTCGGTCGCCGATGTGATCGAGCATGCCCTGGGGCTGCGCCAGTACGAGTTCGTACGATTCAGCGACGGTGCCGAAGCAGCGCGGGCGCTGGCAGAGGGCCATGTGAAGGGTCGTGTCGTGCTCCTGGACGTGGGGCTCCCGAGCCTCGACGGTTTCGGCGTGCTCAAAATGCTGCGCATCCGGGGAGTGCTCGACGACACCCGTGTCATCATGTTGACCGCACGATCCAGCGAGGCCGAGATGCTGCGGGCGCTTGGTCTCGGTGCCACGGAGCACATCACCAAGCCGTTCAGTGTCCCGATCCTGCTGGGCCGGCTGGACCAGACACTGTCGCGGAGCATGGCATGACTGCCATGGAGTTGGTGATCATCACGTTGAGTGTCATCGGCGCGGCCATCGCCGCGGTCCTGATCGCGGTAGGGGTGAGCGGCTTCATGGAGGCGCGTCGGATCCGACTCGAGCCCGGACTCGGAGATGCCCGCATGGCCGTCATGACGGCGTTGTCGGGCGGGGAGTCGACGGCAGACGTGGTCTGCGCCGGACTGCGAGGGGCAGCCAAGCGCCACATCGTCGGGGTGATGCTCGATCTGGCGCCATCGGTGAACGGTTCATCGCGGTCCGTGCTCGTGAACCTGGGAGAGAAGATCGGAGTGCTCGAACGAGCTCGCCTCGGATTACGCCGACACCGCTGGTTCACCCGCCTGTATTCGGCCCGGATCCTGACGGCGTTCGGAGTGGAATCCAAGCACCAGGGCGCCCTCCTCACCGACAGGTCGCCGGACGTGCGCGCTCAGGCCGCCGCCTGGTCCGTCATCGCGCCGTCCCGTCAGGCGGTGGAACTCCTCATCCATCTTCTCGAGGATGCCGACGGGCTCTGCCGGTTCGCGGCGCAAGACGCGCTCATCCGTATCGGCCTTCCCGGCACCGAACCGCTCCTGGCCGCGCTTGAGCTCGCAGAAGGGGAGTCCGCCGGCCGCATCTTGATGGTCGCGGCAGCCACAGGCGACGAAAATTCTCTCACCG
Source organism: uncultured Acidimicrobiales bacterium (assembly GCA_963848335.1). Lineage (GTDB taxonomy): Bacteria > Actinomycetota > Acidimicrobiia > Acidimicrobiales > UBA8190 > Chersky-840. The sequence continues at coordinate 208,279 of CAWKDD010000006.1, read as the reverse complement.
TGCCATGGAGCTCACCACCGACGGGTGCCCGACGACGAGAGCGCTGGCCGCCGCGGTGCTGGCGCGTACCGGGAACCCCAGCGCAGGCCCGACTCTGGTGGCCATGCTGGCTGACCCGTCCGACGACGTGATCCTGGCGGCAGTGACGGCGCTGGCCCGGCTGGCGTACTGGCCCGGGGCGGCCGGTGTCGAATCTCTGCTGAGCCACTCGTCATGGGAGATGCGCAGGCAGGCCGGCATGACGCTGCTCGCCCTCGGTGCCCCCGGCGCAATTCTGCTGGGCGTGACGGCCAGAGGCGACGGTCCGGCGGCCGAAATGGCCACCCAAGCCCTAGAGCTCCGATCCCTGGCAGTGGAGGCCCAACCCGCATGAGACACTTCTACGCAACGTTCATCTCGCCGGTCAATCATCTCGTACTGGCTTATTTCGCAGCCCTCGGGGTCTTCTACCTGGTGCTGTACTTCTCCGCCGCTCTCGAAATGCGTCGATACCTCCGCGAGGTCAAGGCGGAGAAGTACCGTGAGATCCTCTCCTCCGAGATCGCCCCGAGCATCTCGATGCTGGTGCCGGCGTACAACGAGGAGCTGAGCATCAAGGAGAGCGTGCGGGCCCTGCTGACTCTGGCCTACCCGCAGTTGGAGATCGTGGTCGTCGACGACGGCTCGACCGACGAGACCCTCTCCACTTTGATCACGACGTTCGATCTCCTGCCGACACGACCGATCTACGACCGCCGGATCACCACCAAGCCGGTGCAGGCGATCTACCGCTCCCAGCAGTTCCCCAATCTGCTCGTGGTCTCGAAGACAAAGGGCGGCAAGGCTGATTCGCTCAACACCGCGCTCAATATCTCGAGCGGCGAGCTCGTGTGCGCCATCGATGCGGATACGATCCTCGACCCCGACGGACTGCGGCGTCTGGTTCGTCCTTTCATCCGCTCCCACGAAGTGGTGGCCGCCGGTGCCACCATTCGGGTGGCCAACGGTTGCACCGTGACCAAGGGACGGCTCGCCTCCGAGCGGGGCCCGCACCGGCCCTTGGCCGGGATCCAGGCGGTGGAGTATCTCCGGGCCTTTCTGTTCGGCCGACCCGGCTGGAACCGACTGGGCGGCAACCTCCTGATCTCGGGCGCGTTCGGCCTCTTCCGGCGCCAGAACCTGCTCGACACCAACGGGTACGTCAAGAGCGTCGGCGAGGACATGGAGCTCATCGTGCGCCTCCGGCGCCACGCCTATGAGACAGATCAACCGGGACGGGTCGAATTCGTTCCCGACCCGGTGGCGTGGACCGAGACGCCGACCTCGTTCAAGGAGCTGAGCCGTCAGCGCGAGCGCTGGCACCGGGGGTTCTCGGACGTCCTGTGGCGGCATCGCCGGGTCCTTCTGAACCCACGCTACGGAGTCCTCGGACTCGTGGTCTTCCCCGCCTTCGTCCTCTTCGAATGGTTGGCCCCCATCATCGAGGCCGGCGGGCTGATCCTCGTGACCCTCGGGCTGATCCTCGGACAGGTAACCGCCCTGTTCGCCGTCCTATTCTTCTCGCTGGCGTGCGGGCTCGGGATTCTGCTCTCCATGCTCGCCCTTCTGCTCGAGGAGCTCTCGTTCCGCCGCTACGGACGGGTGCGCGACCGGGCCCTTCTCGTCGTGTGGGCGGTGCTCGAGAACCTCGGCTACCGGCAGCTGACCGTGTGGTGGCGGCTGCGTGGCGTCGCCAGCTACATCAGGGGCAAGAAGTCGTGGGGGAAGATGAGCCGCAAGGGCTTCGCCTCAGCCGATGATGATGATGATGTCCCGATCCCCGCGCCCGTCGCCGTAGCCGCGGTGACGGGATGAGGACCGCGAGCCAGGCGGGGCCCGGCCTCAGGGTCATCCCTGAGATCTCCGGACAAGGTGGTCGGGAGTTCGGGATCGAACATGCGGAAGCGCCCGGCTCCAGTGTCCTGCTCGTCGAGGACGACCTGGTCAGCCGCGAGATCGCATTGCTTTTGCTGTCGCGGCTCGGGTACCGAGCTGACGTGGTCGAGAACGGTACCCAAGCGCTGGCAGCGTTGCATGCCGCCGCCTATGACCTCGTGCTGATGGACCTCCAGATGCCCGAGATGGACGGCATCGAAGCGACCCGCCGGATCCGGGCCGAGCTTTCCCCGGCGGGTCAGCCGACCGTGATCGCCATGACCGCCAGCGTCTCCACCGACGACCGGACGCTGTGCCTCGAGGCCGGGATGGACGACTTCCTGTCCAAACCGGTCCATCTGGACGAACTGGCCGCGGTACTGGGAAACCGGGACACGCCGAAGCTCTCGGTCGTACCGCCGCTGACCGCCGCAGAAGGTCCGGTTGTCTACGACCCTGCCCCGCTCGAGGTGCTGGTCGCCGATCTGGGTGCAGAAGGTGATGAGGTTCGAAGGGACCTCATCCAGACCTTCCTCGCCGAAAGCGAGCGCTCGTTGGCCGCAATCGTCATGGCCGGCGCTGATGCGGATGGCGACGCCCTCTGCTTCGCCGCCCACGCACTGAAGGCGGCCAGCGGCACCATGGGCCTGCTGGCGCTGGTGAGCGCGGCGCAGTCCATCGAGGACAGGTTTCGGGCCGCGCCGAAACAGATGGACGTCGGCTTCGAGTCCGAGCAGCTCGTCGCCGAGTACCGACGGGCGACCGCTGCGCTGCGCGGCGCACTGGCGGCCGACCCGGGACGTCGGGACTTCTCCGGACCCCCGCCGCCCCCGGGCGTCGAGCGCCTCAACCCCCGGCCGGGCTGAGGCCGATTCCGCCCGGGCCTCGCGTCCGGGCTTGTCTCCCGGTCACTTCCGGTGCGCTCGTTCCGATCGGACTCTCTGTTTTCGAGCCCTGCTCCGACTCGCCTACACTGCTGACCTCTCCGGGAGCATGCGGGGGGAAGCAGAGCGACGACGTGTACCAGACGGGGCTATAGCTCAGCCGGTTAGAGCGCAGCACTGATAATGCTGAGGTCGCTGGTTCGATTCCAGCTAGCCCCACCACCCTCTCCCGTGTCGGGGGCTCCTTCGACGTCTTCGCCACAGAGAGCGACGCGCCGTCTGTGGCGCGTCCACCGCTCCTCATGTGTGAACGCGTGTGGCGTTGACCCGGTGCCATCCACTGTCATGCAATCGGCCATTCTGTTCGAGCCCAAACGCGCTGTCTCACCTTCTCCGCATCATGGCGGTGACACCGGGGTATAACAGGGCCTTGGCCCGGTAATCCGTGCGACACGAGGAGGCCGCCTCGATGAGAACGCTCGTGGTGGCGCTGATGGCGATCATCGGTGGGGTCCTGGTGTTGCCGACCACTGCGTTCGCCGACCCGCCTGCCCAGGTCCAAGCCCGGGTCCAAGCCCAGGCCCCCGACGCCCCGACGACGACCACAGCGCCGCGCCGGTGCGCAGGAGTGACGCCGCAAGACAGCGTCGCCCCCGTGACCCTCGAGGTGACGCTCACGACCCGAACGTGGACGACGCCCCTGCCCCCTGACATGGGCACGGTGTCGTTCTCCGTGACGAGGGGCGTGGCCACGGTGACCGCTCCCGACGGCCAGCGGGCGTGGTACCTCTTGCACTATCGGTCGCTCCAGCAGATCGGCGGACCCACGTTGGTCACCGGCAGGGACCTGCTGGGCGGGGGGGCGATGAGCGACGTGCTCTACCTCGAGGGGGGCACCGCCGACGTCGCCAACGACGGGGCGGCCGGGATCACGAGCGGCAGTTCGATCGACGTGTGCGTCGCACTGGGAGCGTAGGTGCTCAGCGAGCAGCGACCTGGAGCACGTCGCCCCCCGCGTAGTGCAGGGCGCGGAAGTGGCGGACGCCTGAACGGTCGCGCACCGTGAGCGTGCCCGTTCCGACCAGCTCCGGGGACGGTACCCGCAATGTCGCCTGGCCGGCGGAGTCGGCTTGGGCGGTCACCGCACCGTGGCCGGTGTCGAGCTCGACGCGCGACCGGGGCCGGACCCCGCGCACGATGACCGGAGTCGCGTCCGCCACCCAGAAGTTCTTGAAGTTCGACACGTAGCCGATGTCGTGACCCTGCACCTCGAGGTACGCCTGGAAGGGGGCGGGATCGTTCATGTGCAGATGGTCGTTGGAGTACACCACCCGGTCCCCGAACCACACCGTCAGGCTGTGATGCCCGTCGGTCCGGATGGTGACTGGTTCCGAGGACGGCGTGTCGGTGGCGAGCGGCCCCTGCCACAGCCGGTCGGTTACGGCGTCGGCGAGGTATCCGTGGGCCGAGCCCACCTGCCAGACGCCCTTGCCCCGTGACGACAGTGCGGAGACGACCACGTAATTGATGGTGCCGTTGTGCTGGGTGGATGCGGACTGCACCGCCAGGACGGCCTCTCCGATGCCGCCGTTCACAGGGGTCGAAGGCCGGGACATGACGGCATGCCACACGACGTCGGGCCCGGCGGCGGCGAGCGTCACGGCGAACCATCCCGCCCAACCCGGGTGGGCACGGACCCCGACGTCGAGCCCGGCGGCGGTGGCGGAAACCCATCCGACGCCGGGAGCCGCGGAGCCGTTGAACACGTAGCTGTCCTGGAGCTGGCGGTCGGGGATCGACGTTGCGAACGGGTCGGCCATGGCCAATCCGGAGTGCACGAGCGTCAGCCCCGCGGGCATGGGCCGTGCCGGGGCCGGCCCGGGCCACACCGTGAGCGCCACCGTGGCGAGCACGAGGGCGATGGCGCCGATGGTCCCCTCGATCCGCCAGAGGTTGGCACGCGCCTGCACCCCCGGCGCGGCCGGAGCCGTCGGTCGTGGCCCTGACCGGTGTGGGGGTACGGCGGGCGCGATACCGGGGAGAGCTGGATGACCATCGACGTCCTCTCCAGCTCAGAGGGTGCGGTAGTAGGTCAGGTCGGCACGGGCGAAGGCGCGATGGGCGAGCACCACGGCGACACAGGCGTAGACGCCGGCCCCGGCCACCAGCCCGGCGACGGCGGACACCGTCGGTCCGCTCCATGCCGCGCTGAGCGACGCCGCGCCGAGGGCCGCGCACCCTGCCCATGCGGCCGCTAGCGGCCGCATGGGAGCCGACAGCGCGAAGAGCAGCTGGCTGCAGAAGAGGCCGGTGCCGAGAAGGACATATCCCACCGTGCACGCCGCCAGCAGACCGGGGTGGCGCGCCAGGTCCCCGAGGATGGGGAACGTGGCGCCGAGCCGGGGTGCTCCCAGCGACGACGGCCGCCCCGGCGACGAGGGCGAGCCCACCGAGCACGGTCAGCTGCTCGCGCCAGTAGCGCCGCACCGTGGCGCGGAACTCCCCGGTCTGGGCCACCGTGAAGCGTGACAACCACGCCGGGAACTGGCGGGCCAGTAGGTGCTCGGTGGAGGCGACAGTCTGGGCCAGCAACGGCACGAGCACGACGATGGCCACCCCGCTGGTCATGGCGAAGGGGGCGTTGAAGGTGTACCGGCCGTGGAGAAGTCCGCCGCTCACCAGCTGGGGGATGACCACGAGGGCGAAGAAGCCCAGACCGTAGAAGCCGTAGGGCGCCACGGCGCGCAGCAGGGCGGAGCCCGACGGACGCCACAACGCTGACGGCGCCGAGGTCTTGACCCGCAGGAGCCACCATGCGCTGGCCATCCAGCACATTCCCGCCATGATCGCCACCAACCGGATCTGCCACACGATCAACGTGGTCGGGTCGAGGTAGGTCCCCGAGCGGCTCACGAACCACAGGAGCACGGCCGCCCCACCTCCGACGATGACGCCGATGGACAAGAAGGCGCGACGCACGTAGAAGGCGGCCAGTCCGAGCTGCAAGGCGGCGATGGCGATGGCGGCGGCCAGGCCGAGCCGAGCGGTGGCCGGCGTGCCGGCGCGCAGCACGTCGTTGCGCACCAGATAGAGCGCCAGCGCGCACAACGCGGTGACCACCAGCCCGAGCTCCAGCGTCCAGCGCGTGATCCGGATGACCATTCCCTGGTCCCCGAGGCCGATGTAGAACGAGGCCCGCCGCCCGAAGGCCTGGATGAAGGGCCCTGTGACGAGCAGGGACACGGCGGTGGCCAGCGTGACGGAGTCGGCGATCGAGGGGATGGCGATGTTCGAGGACCAGAACGAGACTCCGGCGATCAGCAAGGTGGCCAGGCTGACGAGCCACGGCGACGAGTAGGCGAGGCCCCGGGCGAGGTCGAGAGGTCCCGGGGGCCGCGGGCGCAGCGCCACGGGCGCCATGGCCTGGCGCTCCAACGAGGAGGAGTACAGGGGGACGAGGGCGAAGACCCGCTCGGCCAGGCCGTTGAGCCCGTCGGACCCGAGGGCGCGCGCCCGGTTGGCGGTGTATCCGCACGTCTCGAGGACGACCGCCACCTCCACGGCGTTGAGCGGGGCGGGGCAACGACCCACGACCGTCCGGGCTGCGATGTGGAGCCCGAGCTCACCTGAATCGGTCCTCTGGACCGTGCGGGTGGTCATGAGACCGCATTCGCCATGGCCCGGGCCGGGTCCGGTGCCGACGGCCGTCGAGGCCGGTGTGGCCGCGGCGGAGCGCCCCTTCTCCGCGGCGCCCGGCTCGAAGAGCCCGCGGTAGACGTCGTCGTAGTCGTCGAACATCCGTTGGGCCGTGAACAACGTCAGGGCCCGCCTTCGCAACCAGTGACCCAGATGGCCGCGTTCCGAGCGGCGACGCGCCCAGGACGGCGATGAGGGCGTCGGCCATGGCCCCGGGGTCGCCCGGCTCGACCACGGTCGCCGTCCCCCGGCACTGTGACGGGCCCAGCGCCTCGGCCACACCTCCCACAGCCGTGGCCACGATGGGACGGGCGGCGAGCATCGCTTCGACGGCGGTGTAGGGGAAGGCCTCGGAGATCGACGACAGCCCGATCACGTGCGAGGCGCCGTAGGCGGCCGCGATGTCGTTGGTCGAGCCTTCGAAGGTGACGGCATCGGACAAGGCGAGGTCACTGACGGCGATCTGGCACTGTTCGAGGTATGCCGGGGACGTCGCCGGGCCCCACAGGCGCAGTCGGGCGTCGGGGATGGTCAGCCGCACCCGGGCGAACGCCTGGATCAGGGTCAGCACGTCCTTCAACGGGTCGATGCGGCCGACGAATCCGATCGTGGGGGGCCCGTCGGGCTCGGGCCAGACGTCGATGCGCGCCGGGTCGACACCGTTGTGGATCACGCGGATGCGCTCCTCGTCGACACCGAGGGCTTGCTCCCACTCGGCGTTGTACCCACATACCGGGGTGAGCACGTCGGCCTCCCGGTAGGCGAGCTCCACGACGGCCCGGTAGAAGTTGGCGAAGAGCACCTTCGTCCCGAAGGGCTCGGTCGACATGGCCAGCAGGCGCTCGCGCAGGTAGATGCCGTGCTCGGTGAGCACGAGAGGAGTCCCATAGCGGTACTTGGCGACGATGGCCGGCAACACGCACAGCGCCGCCGCCGAGCTGTGGGCGACGTCGCAGACCGGGGTGGGTGCGGTGAGGGGGAGAAGGTAGCGGTAGAGGGTGCGGGCGAAGTCCATGACCGGGGCGAGCCCGGTGCGGGCGTGGATGGGGTTTGTCTGCAGCCGGTCGAGCAACAGCGCCCAGGCGGCGGCATCACCCAGGGCACGGCGCAGGTCGTAGCGCTCGGCGAAGCGGGCGACCTCGGAGAGGCTGTCACCGAGGGCCCGGGGGTCTGCTTCGGGCGCGGCGAGACAGTCGACGAGGTGCTCCCACGACGGCAGGAACCGGTCGCGCACCACCGGGGACGACGTCCGCCACGCCCGGCGCCAACCGTCGCGGCGGGGGAGGTACTCCTCGGCCAGCTCGAGTCCCCACAGGGGGATGGGCTGCAGGGTGACGTTGGGCGGAGGTCGGTATTGGATGCGGTGGTGGGGGTTGTCCACGAGCGCCCCCACCTCGAAGTGATGGTCCGGCAGGCCGTGCACGAGCATGTCCACCCAGGTCGACACCCCCCCCACCACGAAGGGATAGGTCCCTTCGGTGGAGAGATAGATCTTCATGTCGACTCCGTGTACCCGAGCGTCTCACCGATGGCGATGGCCTTCGACAGGCATTTGTGGGCCAGGGGGAGGTTGCCGGCTTCGAGGAAGCAGCGGGCGCTTTCGCGATAGGCCATGAACACACCTTGAGGGAGCGTCTCGGACTTCTCGGCGATCTCGATGTAGGCCTTGCCGGCCAGGCGCTGCAAGCGGTTGGCGTGGTCGCCGCGGCCCGCGGCCAGCGCGGCCGCGGCGGCGGCCCGGTAGGCGATGGCGGCCCGCTGAGGGGCCCCCGCCTCGGCGGCTTCGGCGGCCTCGGTCTCGAAGGCGGCCAACGCCTGGGCATGGTCGGAGTCGCGCGATGCGACGAGCCCCCGGACCCACCCGTCGGCCCCGGCCCCGGTGCCGGTCGAACGGGTGCCGGCTCCGCCGGCAGGTATCTCTTCGTCGACCGAGAACTGCGCCTGGCCCACGTCGGTCCCGTATCGGAGATGCCAGCGGTCGCAACTGGCCCGGATGGGGGCGCCTTCGGCCGCGCCCATCTCCTTGAACAACTCTCGGAGCAGGGTGTGGCTGGCCCCCACCGCACCCACGAACGTCGGGGCCAGATCGGAGGCGTAGCGCTCGGGGCTCACGCGGCCGTTGTGGAAATAGGTCGACCCCATGGCCAGGACCACCCGCTCGGCGTCGAGCTGGACGACCCCGGCCTGGGCGACGCCGGCCTGCTCGTCCCCTGCCTCGGTGGCCACCAGCTCCTCGACCTCGACCTCGTCCCTGTCGACCCCGGGCTCGTCCCCGTCGACCCCGGGCTCGTCCCCGGCATGGGCAGGGACCGGCTCGGCGACCTCGATCCGCGCCGCGACGGGCCCGGCACCGCCTCGCGGCGCTCTGACGAGCCGGGCGGGACCCCGCACCCTCTTGGGGGCGGACTCCTGGTCAGGGGCGGGCATGGTCACGCCCATTAATCGGCCTGGATCCCCGGGGCCTTGACAACTTGGGCCCCCGGGGCCTTGACAACTTGGGCCCCCGGGGCCTTGACAACTTGGGCCCCCCGGCTATCCACGGCTTCGACGGCGGCCCGTCACGGTGGGTTCCCACGCATGGCTCAAGGCCGCTCCTATCGGCGCCGAAACACACCCTGTGGTGCTGAAAGGCGCGCCCCTTCGAGCGTCGACCAGTTGCTACCAGCGTGAAGAGCGGAGGTGCTGTGGCAGCACCACCCCAGACCTCGGAAGCAGGCCCGCCATGACGTCCGTTGCCGCGTCCCTCAGGACGCCTCCCATGGCCGCTCGCAGTACCGCGCCGAGCGCGTCGGGCCGGACCGGCCACCCGGGATCGGGTCGAGGCTGATGGCCGTCGCTCTGGCGGGGGGCACCATGGGGGCCATCGTCGACCCGGTGACCGCCGCGGCGGCGGTCGCCGTCCTGGTCGTGATGGCCGTCGCGTACGGGCTGTGGTCGAATCACCGGTCCCAACGCGGGCCCCGGCGATCGGCGTTGATCTGTCTCGGATCCGGCCTCGTCTGCGTGGTGGGCGGCGACCTGCTTCAGGCACTGCACGCCGGAGGCCCCCCGACGCGCATCGGCGCCGCCATGGTGGCGAGCACAGCGGGCGACCTCCTGGCCGTGGCCGGGCTCGTGTCGCTCATCCATCAGCGTCTGCCCGAACGGTCCACGGATTCGGTGGCCGAGGCGCTGCTCCCCACCCTGGCACTCGGGTTCGTCATGCTCTCCCTGGTCATCGTGCCCGCACAGGGATGGCATCCGGAGCGTCAGGTAGCGGCGATCGCCGCGCCCTTGCTCGACATGGTCCTTCTCTGGCTCGTCTGCAGCCTCGTGTCCCTGACCGAGCGCCACCCCGCCAACTACCGCTACCTCATTGCGGGATTCGCGTGCCTCTTCGTCTCCAATGCCAGCTACGCGGCCGTGGGGCTGTCCAGCGGCGCCCAGCCGTCGCAGCTCGTGGCCGCGGTGGCGCTCCTGGGCGCGTGTCTGTGGGGGGTGGCGTTCGTGCACCCCTCCCGGAAGGTGGCCTTCGACCCCGTGCCGTTGCGCTCGGTCCGACCCCGGGGCGTCCGGGTGGCGATGTTGGTGGCGGTGGCGCTCGTGGTCCCCGGCGTCCTGAGCGCCCAGGCCGCCCTGGGCATCTCCGACCGCCAGCCGGTGCTCATGATCGGCTCGACGTTCCTGCCGGCATTGCTGGTCCTCTACCTCCTGCATCAGGTCTTCACCCACGCGGCTGCCGAGTACCGGGCCCAGCACGACTCGCTGACCGGTGTCTGCAACCGCCTGCTCTTCGAGGACCGGCTCCGGCTGGCGTTGACGCAGGCGGAGAGGACCGACAGTGCGGTGTCGGTGATGTTCCTCGACCTCGACCGGTTCAAGGACATCAACGACTCTCTGGGCCACGCCGTGGGCAACGACCTTCTCAAGTCCGTGGTCAAGCGTCTGCAGGGATGCCTCCGGGACCACGACACCCTGGCGCGGTTCGGCGGGGACGAGTTCACCTTTCTCATCCCTGACTGCGGTGGGAAGGACGGGCTCGTGGTGGACGTGGCGGAACGGCTCCTCGACCGTTTCGAGGACCCCTTCAACGTGGGCGGCCGACAGTTGACCGTGAAGGCGAGCATCGGGGTGGCGGTCTCGCCCTGGGACGGCGCCGACGCGGAAGCGCTGCTGAAGCACGCCGACACCGCCATGTACCAAGCCAAGGCGGCAGGGCGTAACACCTACCAGATCTTCGATTCGGCCATGAGCGCCCGGGCCCGGCTCCGCTTCGCGCTCGAGGACAGCCTCCGGACCGCCGTGGACAGCGGACGGCTGGCCGTGCACTACCAGCCGAAGTTGGCCATGTCGTCGGGGGACATCGTGGGGGTGGAGGCGCTGGCGCGCTGGCGCCACCCGCAGCTGGGCTTCATCCCCCCGTGGGCCTTCATCCCCCTGGCCGAGGAGACGAGCCTGGTGGCCACTCTCGGGGAGTGGGTGCTCGAGGTGGCATGCCGCCAGGCGCAGAGCTGGCAGGAACAGGGGCTTCCCGCCATGCCGGTGGCGGTGAACCTCTCTCCCCGGCAATTCGCGCACCAGCCGGTGGTGGAGATGGTGACCCGGGTGCTGCAGCGGACCGGCTTGGAGCCTTCGTTGTTGGAGCTCGAGGTGACCGAGAGCGTGCTCATGGAACGCGTGGATGAGGTGGTCGCCAGCCTGAACGAGCTGCGCGCCATCGGCGTGCGCTGTTCGATCGACGACTTCGGGACGGGTTTCAGCGCGCTCACGTATCTGGCCGAGATGCCCATCGACGCCATCAAGATCGACCGGACCTTCATCCAGCGCATCGACGGTGAGGCGGCCGGGGCTCCCATCGTCGGTGCGGTGATCGCCCTGGCACACAGCCTCGACCTCGTGGTCGTGGCCGAGGGTGTCGAGACCGACGAACAACTCGGGTTCCTGGACGCGCACGGCTGCGACCAGGTTCAGGGTTTCCGGTTCAGCCCCCCGCTCCCCGAGGCGGAGATCGTGGAATTGATGCGGACGCCGGCCAAGGTGTTCACCGAGTGGGGTGGCGAGCCGGCGGTCATGCCCATGCCCGTCTCGGGTATCTCGGCGCCGCGCCTCGAAGCGCTCCTCGAGACCATCATGCTGGAGCGCCACTGGCCGTCGGAATTGGACAGCGAGGCGATCGAAGCGGTCTTGGCCGCCCTGCAGTCCGACGAGATGGCGCGGATCAAGACCCCGCGCTCGGGTCGGTCACGCTCGGCCAAGGTGGCGGTCAGCACCCTCGCCGGCCTGGCCTCGGTCTCGACCGGGGCCGGCGCCGCCGGCACGCTGGCGGGACCGGCCGAGGGCCTCGGGGCCCGGATCCTCGACGACAGCGCCGTGGCGCTCTCCGCCAGCGTCTCGCACGACGCCGCGGCGGCGAACGCTCCCATCCCGTCGGGCCACGATCCCGGCGGTCCGGGCCCCGACCAAGCGTCTGAGGTGGTGACCGACGGGTGATCGCCACCCTCTCGTAGCGGGCGGGCCCCCCGCCCTCTATGTTCAGCCCGGTGCAGCGTCCCCAGGACACGACCGTCACTCTCGAGCCCTTCGAGGGACCCTGGGCCGACGACGACCCGGACGCCAACTTCAAGGCCGACGTGGCGCTCTATTCGCAGGTGGACCCGATGGTGACGATCAGGACGCTCAGCCACAACGTCGGGGTTCCCGAAGGAGCGCTCGTCCACTACGTCCTGGCCAAGTACGCCACGGGCGGCAGTGGGGGCCTGTTGGAGCTCGGCCCGGCCATGGTGCACCGCCTCTGGGAGCCGGTCGAGCGCGCCGAGCGCGCCGGCTCCGACGACGCCCGGCTCGACGCCTACGCCCAACTGCGGCAGATGCTCCAATGGCTCCGGCTGCCTCTCGAGGACCCCACCATCTATCCCGAGCAGCCCTGACCGACCATGAGCGCGTATCGGCACGGCGCCGGTAGCGTGGTGGGAGCTCCGAAAACATCGTGCCGCACGGAGGTTGGCCATGATCGAAACCCATGATGTCGAGGGCCCACGTTGGCGGGGGATCAACCACCTGGCGCTCATCACCGACGACATGGACGCCACGGTGCGCTTCTACCACGGGGTGCTGGGCGCCCGGCTGGTGGCCACCATCGGGAACCCGCAGTTCCGCCACTACTTCTTCGAGTTCGGGGTGCAGAACACGGTGGCGTTCTTCGAGTACTCGGGCGTGACCCTCGACCGTTTCGCCAAGCCCGCCGGGGTTCCCGATCCCCGTGCGGTGCAGTTCGACCACCTGTCGTTCAACCTCCCCGACGAGCACGCCCTCCTCGACCTGCGCGCCCGCCTGAAGTCCGCCGAGTGCGAGGTGACCGACGTCGTGGACCACGGCTTCATCCGCTCGATCTACTTCACCGACCCCAACGGCATCGCCCTCGAGGCGTCGTGGTGGGCGCTCGACGCCACCGGCCGCCCCGCCGACTACGGGGACGAGCAGCTGTTCTCCGACCCCGATCCCGTCCCCGCCGTGAGGGAGATCCGTGACCGGGGCGAGGTCGTCACCGCCCCCCACACGCGCTTGGCCTGACCGGGCGCGCCGGAAGCCTCCTCGGCCGGGACGATCAGGAGCTGGCCGAGGAGAAGTTGAGGACGAAGGGGACAGACGTCGGTTTGAACAGCCACCCCGGGACCGTCTTCCCGTTGATGCGGACCTGCACGGTGACGAGCGACGCGCTCATGCTCACCGACAACTGGCCGTCGGTCGGGTCGAACACCTTGACCTGCCCACCTTGGAGCGTGGAGGCGAAGATCGGCGAGAAGCTCTGCGGGGAGTGCACCACGGTCCAGCACGGCGCCCACGCCGCCACCACCACGCTGTAGTTGGAGGCCTGCACCGACACATTGGCGCTGCCCGAGCCGGTGGCGGTCATCGACACCGGCGAGGGGTGGGCGGGTTTCCTGGGCGTCGTGGCGCCCTGACCGGCTGAGCCCGTCGAGGTGCCGGCGCTCGACGTGCCGGTGCCGGCGGTGCTCAAGCCATGGGCGCGGACGAGGTGGATGTCCTTCAGCCACTGAGGCTGGTAGTGCTGGACCGCCAGTCCTCCCAGGGCGACGACCAGCACCGCGGCCGTGAACCACAGGGCGGCGCGCAGCACGAGCGGTGCGGGACGGGTCCCCTGGTAGATGGAGGGGGTGGCGGGGAAGGAGCCGGTGTGGTTGAGCTCGGGGTTCGCCACGTGGCCGTTGCCGGCGGGCACCGGGACACGCTTGACGCCGGGCACCTCGTCCGTCTGGGTGAAGGCACGCAGGTGGGTCCCGTCCCCGGGATAGCGGCTCAGATGGCCCATCGGGACCGCCGCGGTGATGTAGGTGTTGCGGGGCTGGGCTCCGTTGCCGCCCTTGACGGGCGCCGCGTCGGGGTCGAAACCGGCGAGGGGGGTTCCCCAGTGCTCCCCCACGACCTGTTCGAAGGGCTCGATCTCGAGGCCGACGAGGTCCGAGTAGCGCCGGACGGCGGTGAGCGCCGAGCGCTGGTCCGGGAACCGGGACAGGTCCCCGGCCTCGAGCGCCTCGAGCTGCTGCCAGGGGACCCCGGTGCGGTCGTTGATCTCGGTCAGGCTGACAGACGCCGCCTCACGCGCCTGGCGCAGGGTCGTGCCCATGGTGGCGGGCGTCGGTCCCGCCTTCTGGCGTCTTCCCCCGCGGCGCCGCATCCTCCGGTCGCTGGCTGCGGTTACCACGTTCGTCCCTCCCTACGACCCCTGGATCGTACTGCCCGGTACCGGATCGAGGTCTTCGGGTGTCATCGGCCCCCGGGGCGCGATCCTGGATAGCGCCTTCCCTACCTGGGCCGGTGCCCGGACCCCTGGTCCGGGCACGGCTCAGCCACGCCCGGGCGCTCGGGGCGTCGGGAGCCGGGGTGGCGTCTGTGGGGGGACCCGTTCCTACCACCTCGCCGGCCTCCGGGGGGGTACCCACCGTGCCGGGACGACACCGTGGGTGGGCACGGCCCCCGGCATCCACCCGTCACGGGGTCGGCCCTAGGGCTGACATCTGTGTCAGGAAACGCTAACGTTGCCCGTCAGGGGCGGTGGGCGTGGTGACATCGAACGTCCTGGGTGACTCGCACGACACCTTGGTCCGAGGTGCCACCGAAACCCTGTGCGAGAGGAGTTCGGATGCAGGCTGAAGAAGAGCTGTCGGGCACCTCGGCCGGCATGGTGGGGGACCTGGCTTCCTCGGACGATCCCCGTGCCATCTCCCGCATGCTGCGCGAGCAGCCGGTCATGCGGATCGACGACATGTTCACCTTGCTGACCCGCCGCGAGCACGTCGAGGACGCCCTGCGGAAGTCCGCCCTGTACTGCTGGAGCGAGGTCCCCATGGACCTCGGCAACATCCGGCCCCTCATCCCCTTGATGATCGACCCGCCCCAGCACGTGAAGTACCGCCGGATCCTCGATCCGCTCTTCGCCCCCAAGAAGATGGCCCTGCTCGAGGACGAGGTCGTCGGCCTGGTGAAAGAGCTGGTCGACGCGTTCGCGGCCCGGGGCTCGTGCGATCTCCACGAGGAATTCGCCGTTCCCCTGCCCTGTCGGGTCTTCCTGCGCCTCATGGGCCTGCCCTTGGCGGACCTCGACGTCTTCCTGGCCGTGAAGGACGACATCATCCGGCCCCCGGGGGTCACGATCGAGGAGCAGGCACCCGCCCGCAAGAAGGCCGGTGAGATCGTGTACGCCTACTTCGACAAGGAAGTGAAGAAGCGGCGTGGCGAAGAGCCCAAGGACGACCTCCTCGGCCAGATCATGGCCGGTGAGGTCGACGGGGTGCGCCTCACCGACGAGGAGGTCCTCGACATCTGCTTCCTGTTCATCATCGCCGGCCTCGACACCGTGACCGACTCCCTCGACTGCTTCTTCGCCTACCTCGCCCAGGAGCCCGGGCAGCGTGACCTGTTGGTGCAGGACGAGTCGGCCATCCCCTCCGCCGTCGAGGAGCTGTTGCGCTGGGAGAGCCCGGTCCCGGCCGTGCCCAGGGTGGTCACCGAGGACGTCGAGTACGAGGGCTGCCCCATCCCCGCCGGCGAGCAGGTCATGCTCCTGCTGGGGTCGGCCAACACCGACGACACGGCCCATCCCGGTGCCGAGACCGTCGACCTGCGGCGCAACCCCAACCCGCACCTGGCCTTCGGCGGTGGGGTGCACCGCTGTCTGGGATCGCACCTGGCCCGGGTGGAGCTGCGCGTGGCGCTGCGCGAATTCCACCGGCGCATCCCCGACTACCGGCTCACGCCCGGCACGGTGCTCGAGTACACGCCGGGTCTGCGCTCGCTCACCACCCTGCCGATCGAATTCACACCGGCGGGCTGAAACCCGCCGTGCGCGTCCGGCTCGACAGCGAGGCGTGCCAGGGTCACGGCCGCTGCTACACCCTGGCCCCCGACCTCTTCGACTCCGACGACCTCGGCCACTGCGTGCTCCTGGTGGAGGAGGTGCCCTCCGGACGCGAGGACGACGCCCGCAGCGGTGTGGAGAATTGCCCCGAGCACGCCCTGTCGTTGGAGGACTAGGAGTTCGCTCGGGGACTGGGGGTTCGCTCGGGGACTGGGGGTTCGCTCGGGGACTGGGGGTGGCGCGAAGACCTGAGCCTCAGGCTCCCCGCATGATGTTGCCGGCGTCGGACGGCCCGAGCGTGACGCGTGCCGCCACGCCGTCGCTCTCGAGAAGGGCCGTCGTCAGGGCCTCGTCGGCGTGTGCGATCGTGCGCCGGCCGGCGACGTCGACGAGGCCGATGCCCGCCTGAGGACTGTGGGCGCGGTCGAAGGGCACGGTGTAGGCCACGATCGTGCCGGTGGCGCCTTCTGGCACCGAGGGGTCGACCTCCAGGGGCTCGGCCAGCCCGTCCACGTACTCCTGGAGCTTTTCGGGCGGCTGTGGTGCCGTGTCGGGCGCCCTTCGCGTATAGATCCCGACGGAATGCTTGGTCAGGTAGTAGCCGTTGCCGTGCACCAGCGCGTGGTCGCCGTGGCCGGCCCTGAGCCACTGCAGGGTGTTGGCGATGGAGTGGGTGACGTAGTTGCTCCCCGGCCCGCCGTGGTAGGGGAGACCACCGGTCAGGGTGAGGGGCCGGGGATCGTCGACGGCGATGCCGAAGCTGTCCCGGGCCACCTCCACCGAGCTCGGGAAGCACGCGTACAGGTCGAGGCCCTCGACGTCGTCCATGGTCACCCCGGCCGAGTCGAGAGCTCTGCGGGCACACTCGGCCAGAGCCGGGGAACGCTCCAGCATGGGACGCTGCGACAGGTACCACAGGTCATGGGCATCGGCCCACCCGGCCACATAGGCCACTTCGTCGGCACCGAGACCCCAGTCCCGCGCCGTGGCGGCGTCGGTGACGAGGACGGCCGCTCCCATGTCCACGTCCATGACCGCGTTCACGTACTTGGGATAGGGGAAGCAGACCATCCGGTTGTCGGGCGTCACCGTCATGATCTCCGCCGCGTCGCGGGGGGTGGGGAACCACGACACGGGGTTGGCCACGGCCACGTCGTTGAACCGCGCCATGAGGGCACCGATCGCCGCGCTCTGGGTGCGCGGGGCGTGCCCGGCCCCGTGGGTGACGGCCGACTCCACCAGCGCGTACATGGTGGTGGCCTGCACGAGCCCGTGAGCCCGTTCCACGGGATGCACCCCCAGGTCGGGCTCGAGCGGCGGCCATGTGTCGGGCCAACCCTCCGAGGACGGCCAGTGCAGCTCCACCCCCTGCTTCTTGGCGCGTCGGCGGGTGGCGAGGGCTTCGGCCCCGGCGATCAGGACGCGGGGCCGGCCGCCGCCGGCCACGAGCTCGGCGGCCCGGTTGACGAGCCACTGGGGGATGGACCCGCCCATGCCCGAGCAGCGCGTCTGGGCCTCGGCGGCGCCGATGCGGCGGGCCAGCTCGGCGGCGGGATCCCCGTGACGCAGCGACAGGGAGTGGACCATGAAGAGGTGCGTGAGCCCGGCCAGCACCGCGTTCGGCTGCGACGCGCCGGTGTCGGTGGCGGCGAGCCGGGCCGCCGACTCCATGAGCGAGAACGGGTCCGGTGCCGCGGTCGGGTCCTCGACGCGGTTGGTCAGTTGGCCGCCACCCACCACCACCGGAACACGGGTCCAGTCCATCGTCGGTTCCGGCCCCGCCCTCAGACGGCCGCCGGGATGGGCAGGCCGTAGGCCTCCACCTCGTTGTGGCACAGGATCTTCAGGCGCTCGTCCTCGTCGAGGGGTGCGAGCGCCTGCACCAGGGTGTCGAGCACGTTCTCGGAGTACTCCGGGTGCGGGTAGCGCGACGCCCACAGGATGCGGTCCGCCCCCAACCACCTGGCCGAGGCGGCGAGGTTCCACTCCTCGGCCTGGAACGACACGTAACACTGGCGCCGGAAGTAGTCGCTGGGATCCATGGCCAGGTGCTCACCCTCGAGCGGGAACTCCTCCACCTGCTCGTCCATGCGCTCCAGGATGGTCGGCATCCATCCGCCCCCGGACTCCAGGAAGATCATGCGCAGGCTCGGGAACCGCTCGCACACCCCGCCCATGATGAGGCGTCCCACGGTGACGATCATGTCGGCGGCATTGCCGATGGCCTGGCCGAAGCCCGAGCCGCCGTAGAGGGCGCTCACGGTGTTGTTCACCACGGTGATGTCCTGGTCGTCGACCACCAGGCCGAACTTCCGGCACGCGCCGGGGGTGTCGATGTGCACCCCGGGATGGAAGGCCACCGGGATGCCGAGCTCGTGGCACGCCGACCAGAACGGGTCGTAGACACTGTGGGACAGGGGGAGGTCGTCGATGTAGGCGGAAGGCCTGATCACCACCCCGCGCAACCCGAGCTCCACGGCGTGCTCGGCCTCGGCCACGGCCATCCCGATGTCTTGGAGCGGGACGAGCCCGATGCCGAAGAGCCGGCCGGGGTCATGACTGCAGAACTCCGCCAGCCATTGGTTGTAGGCGTGTTGGCAGTCCCGGACGAACTCGTTGTTCTGGATGGCCTTGATGGGGTCCACCGGGCCGAAGAACATGGCCCCGCTCGGGTACAGCACCGACACGTCGATGCCGGCCCGGTCCATGTCCGCCAGCCGCGTGGCGGGGTCCCACCCCCCTTTGCGCATGAGGCTGGCTCCCACCGTCTTGACGTTGGCGGCGATGCGCTCGAAGGGGATCCCCGACAGCTCCGACGCCCGGCGCAGCGCGTCCACCCCGCCGTTGCGGACCTCACCGCCCACGTACCGCTTGCCGTCGGCGGGGTCCACGCGGGGGATCCAGTCCCCCCATTTTGCGGCGTCCATTCGGCTCGACCACAGGTCGGGCGGCTCCATGACGTGGCTGTCCCCGTCGATGACCTCGACCCCACCGATGGGCATTGATCGTCCCGTCCCTCGAGCCGCTGCGCTCGGTGTCTTCGGAGTGGGTCGGCTCAGTCCTGCTTCTCGCCGATGCGGCCCAGGTCGGCGGCAAAGATCTTCTTGCGCTCGCCGGTGTCGCGACGGGGCCTGATCGAGGTGTCGACGTCGGCCGACTCCGCCCGCAGGGCCGCGGCGGTGGACTTCTCCCGGGAACGGTGCGCGAAGGGATCGAAGCGGAACAGGCGCATGGCGTTCTCGTGGGTGATCTTGTTGACTTCGGAGTCGGGCACCCCGGCCAGGTACTTCATGGCGATCTCGGGGGCGTTGGGCCACGTCGAGTCGGAGTGGGGGTAGTCGCACTCCCAGCACACGTTGTCGAGCTCGAGGAAGCGGCGGTTCTCCACCCCGAAGGCGTCGTCGATGAAGCACGTCACGATGCGCTCCTTGAACACCTGGCTGGGGAGCATGTCGCCGAAGTCCTGACCCGTCCACTTGTGATGGTGCTGGTAGACGTAGTCGACGCGCTCGAGGAAGTACGGGATCCACCCGATCCCGCCTTCGGACAAGGCGATGCGCAGGTCGGGGTACTTGCGCAGGACCGGCGAGAAGAGCAGGTCGGCGGCGCACTGGATGATGTTCACCGGCTGCAGGGCGATGAGCACGTCGAAGGGGGCGTCGGGTGCGGTGATCGCCAATTGCGAAGAGGAGCCGATGTGCAGGCACACCACCGTCCCCTCCTCCTCGCACGCCCTCCAGAAGGGGTCCCAGTGCTCGGAGTGGAAGCTCGGCCAGCCGAGCTTGGAGGGGTTCTCCGAGAACGTGACGGCGTGGGCCCCCTTGGCCGCCACCCGCCGCACCTCGGCCGCCATCAGCTCGGGGTCCCAGATGGGGGGGATGGCCAGGGGGATGAAACGGCCCGGGTAGGCGCCGCACCAGTCCTCGATGTGCCAGTCGTTGTAGGCCCGCAGCATGTCGATGGCGAGCTCTTTGTCCTCGGTCCGGGCGAAGAGCTGGCCACAGAACTGGATGAAGGAGGGGAAGCACATCGACCCGAGCACGCCGTTGGCGTTCATGTCGCGGACCCGCTCGTGGATGTCGTAGCAGCCGGTGCGCATCTCCTCGAAGGAGGTGGGCTCGATGCCGTACTCCTCGGGGGGACGGCCCACCACGGCGTTGAGGCCCACGTTGGGGATGAGGTTGCCCTCGAAGGACCACACGTCGGTGCCGTCGGGGTTGTGGATGACGCGCGGGGCGCGGTCCTTCCACTTGGCCGGCACGCGGCCCTCGAACATGTCCGGGGGTTCGACGACGTGGTCGTCGACGCTCACGAGGATGAGATCTTCGGCTTGCATCGCGCTCCTCCCCCTCGGCGCTTGGCGGCGTGGCGATCATATACCTGACGTCCGTGTCAGGCACAGGCCGCCCGGCGGTCCTACACTTCCGCCCGATGCGCGCCGACACGCCCAGGGGACTGGCAGGGGTGGCCCGGGCCGACCCGGATCGGGTGGCACTGGTGTTGGGCCATCGGCGGACGAGCTTCGCCGAGCTCGACGCGGCGGCCAACGCCGCCGCCCACGCCTTGGCCCCTTACGCGTCGCGCCCCGGGGACCGCGTGGCGGTGATGCTCGGCAACAGCGCCGAGGGCTTCGCCCTCTGGCACGGCGCCACGCGCCTGGGCGCCCTGGTGGTGCCGGTCTCGACCCGGTTGACCGAGGGCGAGGTGGCCTACATGGTCGAGGACTCCGGGGCCGCCGTGCTGGTGCACGACGGGTCGCCCGTGGCCCGGGCCGCTGCCGCCCAGGCCGGGGCGGCCGAGCTCGACGTCACCGGCCCGGAGCTGTCCAAGGCGCTGGCCGAGGGGCGCGACGACCCCCCCACCGGGGACTTCCTCGGCACCCCGGTGATCGCCATGACCTACACGTCGGGCACCACGGGACGTCCTAAGGGGATCGCGCGCGCCGCCCCCCTCGCCGCCCGCCACACCCCGCCCAACCCCTTCGCCAGCTTCTGGGGGTTCGGGCCCGACGACGTCCATCTCATGTGCGGCCCCATGTACCACACCGCGCCCAGCGCCTACGCCCTCATGAGCCTGGGCGAGGGGGGCACGGTCGTGATCATGCCCAAGTGGGACGCGTCGGAGTGCATGAGGCTCATCGAGGCCGAGCGGGTGACCACGGCCCAGATGGTCCCGGCCAACTTCATCCGCATCCTGGAGGTCGACTGGCGCGCCTATGACCGCTCCAGTGTGCGCAAGGTCCTCCATGCCGCCGCGCCGTGCCCGGTGCCGGTGAAGCGCAGGATCATCGAGGTGTTCCCCCCGGGCACCGTGTGGGAGTACTACGGCGCCAGCGAGGGGATGGCGTCGGTCATCTCCCCCGAGGAGTGGCTGGCCAAGCCCGGCAGCGTGGGCCGGCCCTTCCCCGGCCTGTCGGTGCGGATCGTGGACGAGGAAGGAGCGGTGCTCGGCCCCGGCGAGGTGGGGTCGGTGTACGTGTCGTCGTTCGCCGGCCAGCGGTTCCGCTACCACAACGCGCCCGACAAGACCGAGACGGCCTGGCACGACGACTACTTCACGGTGGGGGACATGGGGTGGCTCGACGAAGACGGCTACCTCTTCCTCGCCGACCGCCGCACCGACCTCATCATCAGCGGGGGCGTCAACGTCTATCCGGCCGAGGTCGAGGCCGCGCTCATCGAGGACGACGACGTGGTGGACGCGGCCGTGATCGGGCTGCCCGACGAGCGCATGGGCCAGAAGGTGCACGCCGTGGTGGAACTGCGCCCCGGCGTGCCGCGCGACGCCGAATCGCTCACGGCCCGGCTGGCGGGGCGCCTGGCGGACTTCAAGATCCCCCGGACCGTGGAGTTCGTCGACGAGCTGCCGCGCGAGCCCAATGGCAAGGTCCTCAAGACGAGACTGCGCGCCGAGCGCATGAAGGAGACGACCACGACATGACCGATGCCCACGACGTGAAGGGCGAGCCCCGGCTGCTCATCGACGGCAAGCTGGTGGAGGCGAGCTCGGGGGCGGCGTTCGACAACATCGACCCCACCACCGAGGAGGTCCTGGGCGTCACCGCCGACGGCACCGCCGCCGACATGCGCTCCGCCATCGCCGCGGCGCGCCGCGCCTTCGACGACAGCCCGTGGTCCACGGACCCCGAGCTGCGCCGGCGCTGCCTCGAGCAGCTGCACGCCGCCGGCGCGGCCCACATCGAGGAGCTGCGGGCCGTCACGGTGGCCGAGGTGGGGAGCCCCATCGCCCTCACCTATGCCAACCAGGTCGACCTGCCCATCGAGGACCTGGCGTACTGGGTCGACAAGCCGGTGAGCTACCAGTACGAGCACTGGCTCCCCGAGCGCGACGTCTTCGGCCAGCCCCAGCGGCGACTGGTGCGGCGCGAGCCGGTGGGCGTGGTGGGTGCCATCACCCCCTGGAACTTCCCGCTCAACCTCAACCTGGCCAAGCTGGGCCCCGCCCTGGCGGCCGGCAACACTGTGGTGCTCAAGCCCGCCCCCGACACGCCGTGGTCGGCCACGGTGCTGGGCCGGATCATCGCCGAGGAGACCGACATCCCCGCCGGCGTGGTCAACGTGGTGGCGTCGTCGGACCACCTTGTGGGCGAGGTCCTTACCACCGACCCGCGCGTGGACATGATCACCTTCACGGGATCGACGGCGACGGGACGGCGCATCATGGCCAAGGGCTCGGACACGGTGAAGAAGGTGTTCCTCGAGCTCGGGGGGAAGTCGGCCAACATCGTCCTCGACGACGCCCCGGATCCCGGCGGCGCCATCGCCGTGAGCGCCATCGGCGTGTGCACCCACGCCGGGCAGGGGTGTGCCATCACCACCCGGCTGCTATTGCCGCGCTCGCGCTACGACGAGTTCCTGGAGCTGGCCGACGCCATGATGGCCGGCGTCACCTACGGCGACCCCTGGGACGCGGCCAACCTCCAGGGCCCGCTCATCAGCGCCAAGCAACGCGACCGGGTCATGGGCTACATCGAGAAGGGCAAGGCCGAAGGCGCCCGCCTGGTGCGGGGCGGGTCGAGGCCGGCCCGGTTCGACAAGGGCTACTTCGTGGAGCCGACCCTGTTCGCGGACGTCGATCCGGGGGCGGCCATCGCCCAGGAGGAGATCTTCGGGCCCGTGCTCGTGGTCATCCCCTTCGACGACGACGACGACGCCGTGCGCATCGCCAACGACTCCATCTACGGGCTGTCGGGAGCGGTGACGAGCGCGTCGGAGGAGCGCGCCATGGCCGTGGCCCGGCGGGTCCGCACCGGCACCCTCATGGTGAACGGGGGGTTCTGGAACGCGCCCGACGTCCCCTTCGGGGGGTACCGCCAGAGCGGCGTGGGCCGGGAGAACGGCGTCGAGGGCTTCGAGGAGTACCTCGAGACCAAGGCCATCGCCCTTCCCGCCCGCTGAGTTCGATACGAACGACAAATTCGCCGCGAACTACAGAATTGTAGTTCGCGGTCTTCGGCGTCCCACGTCGGTGCGCCGCGCCGTCTTTCCCCTGGATGGAGGGCAATTCCGAACGCGGCTCCCCGTTCTTCTGGCAATTCACGATCTACTCACTACAAACTAGAGAGCAGAAGTCCAGAGGATGGGAAGGTTCGTGGACGCTCTCGACGTGTATGGCGAGGAGTTGTTCGGCCGGCGCATCCGCCTGCGCGTCCTGCTGTGGGCCCACAAGCAGAAGGACGCCTTCAACCAGTCCGAAGCGTCCAAGGGCGTCGACTACAGCTCCTCGGGCGAGGTGGCCAAGGAGCTCGAGCGCCTGGTGCGCCTCGGGATGCTGAGGAAGTTCGGACGGCCGGCGCGCGTCGGTCCCCAGAACTACCTGCGCGTCGAGCACCCGGGGTGGGCCGTCGCGGTGGCGGCGCGCCGCGCCGTCGACGCGGGCCTGGGACAGCGCCGCGCCGACGATCACGGAGACGACGTCGTCGACGAAGATCCGCGCCCGGCCCCGGCGCTCCGGCGAGCGGTCCGCCCCGCCCCGTTGCACGAGGTGGGCCGCGACGACCGGGGTTGACCGGCGCCACGGCGAAGGGCGCCGTTACTCGCGCCCGAGGATGGCGGTGCCGGTGGAGGAGATCCAACCGCCCGTGGCATTGACCGCCGCCAGCCGGGCGTCTTGGACCTGGCGCTCGCCACACTCGCCCCGCAGCTGCTTCACGGCCTCGACGAGAAGGAAGATCCCCCGCATGCCCGGCTGACACGACGACAGCCCCCCGCCGTCGGTGTTGGTGGGCAGGGCTCCGCCCACCCGCAGGGTTCCCCCCTCGACGAAGGCTCCGCCCTCGCCCTTCTTGCAGAAGCCGAGGCCCTCCAAAGTGAGCAGCACCGTCAAGGTGAAGCTGTCGTAGACCTCCACCACGTCGATGTCCTCGGGGGTGACGCCGGCCTGGCCGAAGGCCTTCTTGCCCGACCGCACGCACGGCGACTCGGTGAAGTCGCCCCACTCGCTCATGGTCGAGTGCGAGATGGCCTCGCCCGTGCCCAGGACCCAGATGGGGGTGTTGGCGCAGTCACGGGCCCGGTCCTCGTGGGTGAGCAGGATGGCCCCCCCGCCGTCGGACCGGATGCAGCAGTGCAGCTTGGTGAAGGGGTCGGCGATCATCCTCGAGGACTGGACGTCCTCGACGGTGATGGGGTCGCGGTAGTAGGCGTCGGGGTTGAACCCGGCGTTGTAGCGCGCCGAGACGGCGATCTCGGCCAGCTGTTCGATGGTGGTCCCGAACTCGTGCATGTGGCGCCGGGCCGACATGGCGTGCTTGGCGATGAGGGTGTGTCCGAAGGGGGCGTCGAACTGGATGGGGCCCCGGTTGCCGAAGAAGAGGTTGGCCGTGCGGGTCCTGCGCTTGAGATCGGCGCGCGACGTCGAGCCGTAGGAGAGCAGGACGGTGTCGATCTGACCCTGGGCGATGGCCGCCACGGCGTGCTCGAGGAACATCTCCCAGCACGAGCCGCCCACGCCGGTGGAGTCGATGTAGTCGATGTGCGGCGCCATCCCGAGGTACTCGGCCAGCTCGATGGGGGGCAGGGCCCCGGTCCCGTGGGACATGAACCCGTCGACCTCGTTCCGGGACATGCCCGCGTCGGCCAGCACCCGGCTCGTCGCCTGGTGGTGCAGCTCGAAGGCGGACTTGTCGTCGACCCGGCCGCAGTCCGACAGCGCCGCCCCCACGATCGCCACCCGTCTCGCCATGAGACCCCTTTCCCGGTCTGCTTTGCCTGGTTGCGCCCCGCCACCCGCCGCAGAAACCTGACGCCGGCGTCGGAGAACGCGGGAGCGAAGGGTAGCGTGGCGTGGTGACCAAGGGCACACCGGCGCCGTTGCGCGACCCCCTCCCCGACGTCCCGGCCCGGGCGCCGGGGTCGGTGCGCCGCACCATGCACGTCGATGTCGGGCCGCGTGGCCAGTGGAGCTCGCCCCTGGCCATGGAGGGCGCGGCCCGCGACCTGCGCACCCCGTCCACCGGGCCCGACGGCCCCACCGTCATGGCCGAGGTGCGCGTGGCGGCGGGCTTCGACATTTCGCGCCGCCTGGAGTCGCTCACGACCACGCCCGCCGCGCCCTGGACCGACGCCGTGATCGGCACGAGAGCAGGTGGGGGGTTTCGCCGTCACCTCGAAGAGGTGGTGCCACCCGCGGAGGCGGGCTCGCTGCTGCGCCAGGTGCTCGACGACATGCCCGCCGCCGCGCTCGATCTCGGGCTACGGGCTCATGCGCATGGCCCGCCGCAACGGGCACCATCCGAGCACCCTCACCCCCGCCGGGGCGCTCGACCGCATGGCCGACCTGTGCTCGGGGTGGCGAAGCGGCGGGACCGCCACCACATCCATCGCGGCGGGGCTCGGCGTCCCCATGCAGGACTGCCCGCCCGCACCGCCCCTCACCGGTGACGACGGCGACGCCTGGCACGACATCGGGCCCCTGGAGCTGGACTGGATGCGCCGCCGGCGCTGCATCGACGTCCGCGTCGGACCCGACGGCACCTTCGCCATCTGGGCCATGTTCCGCGACACGGTGGGCGAGGGCGGAGGCGACGAGGTCGTCCTGCACGAGTACGCCGTGCGCGTCGCCGGGGTCGACGGCGTGGTGGGCTCGGTCGTGGCCGAGCCGCGCGTGCTGCCCTTCCCCGAGTGCCCTGCCGCCGCCGACGCCGTGGGCGCGCTGGCGGGATCGGAGGTGCGGGACCTGGCCCGGGTGGTGCCCGACACCCTGACCGGCATCGCCTCGTGCACGCACCTCAACGACCTTCTGCGTGCGCTCGGAGGCGTGGGGG
The DNA here is from genome assembly GCA_963848335.1 of uncultured Acidimicrobiales bacterium. Classification (GTDB taxonomy): domain Bacteria; phylum Actinomycetota; class Acidimicrobiia; order Acidimicrobiales; family UBA8190; genus Chersky-840. The sequence continues at coordinate 182,166 of CAWKDD010000006.1, read as the reverse complement.
GCCTCCTCTCCCTGGCCGACGGGGGCTGACGGGCGATCACCCCGTGTCGCCACGGGTGACGGCGATCACCCCGTGGGGAGCAGGGCCAGGCTCCGCACGGTCCTGGCGCAGGCGTGGGCGGCCTCGACGCCTTTCACCTTGAAGTGCTCGGCGAAGAACGAGGCGTGCTGGCCGTGCTCGTGGAAGTGGTGCGGGGTGAGCACCACCGAGATGACCGGTGTGTCGGTGTCGAGCTGGACGCGGATGAGACCGTTGATGACCGCCTCGGCCACGAACTCGTGGCGGTAGATGCCCCCGTCGACGACGAACCCGGCCCCGACCACCGCGGCGTAGCGGCCACTGGCGGCCAGGCGCTTGGCGTGGAGGGGGATCTCGAAGGAGCCCGGGACCCGGAAGAGGTCGATCCGGTCGAGCCCCACCCCCAGGGTGGCGATCTCCTCGAGGAAGGCGTCACGGCACTGGTCGACGATCTCCTCGTGCCACGTGGACTGCACGAACGCCACGCGCGCGACGCCGTCTCGGTGTCCTGGGTCGGGACTGCTCATGGGACCTCCCGTTCGGCCAAAAGTAGAACCTGTTCTAGATTAACTCCCTCGAGGTCCCCCGTCCATGGGGCGCGCCCCGGACCGGCGAAACCGGCGGCCCCGACCCCGCTACCGTTGCCCCCGTGCCCGGGGTCGGGTTGACCGTGGTTTTCCCGCCGCGGACCTTTCCAACCCAACTCCGGGCGCGCCAAGGTCCCGCCCGGGTCGGGTGGCCCTACTCCAAGACGCCGTCGTCGAGCAGGCGCCGGCGTTCGTCGGCGCCGAGCCCGAGCACCTCACCCAGGACGTACTCGTTGTGCTCGCCCAAGGTGGGGCTCGTGCGGGTGAACCCGGTCGGCGCGTCGCTCAGGCGGAACCCGTTGCGCTCGTAGCCGCACTCGCCCATGCAGGGGTGCTCCAGGGTGACGAAGTGGTGGCGGTGGTGCAGCTGGGGGTCCGCCGACGCGTCGCCCAGATCCGCCACGGGCACGGCTTCGATGCCCGCCGCCTGCAAGGTGGCGGCCACGTCCTCGGGCCGGCGTGTCGCCGTCCACGTCGAGACGAGCGCTTCGACCTCGTCGATGGCGGCCTTGCGGGCGTCGAAGGCGGCCAAGCGCCGCGCCGTGTCGTCGTCGACGCCCATGGCCCGCGCCAGGCGGGCCCAATCGTCGTCGTCCCACGCCGCCACGGCCACCCAGCGGTCCTCGCCCGCGCAGGCGAAGGCCCCGTGGGGCACGGCCCGCTCGGAGCGGTTGCCCTGGCGCGAGCCCACATGGCCGTTCACGTCGTAGTCGAGCACCCACGGGGTGAGCGAGTACACGGCCGCCTCGACCTGGCTCACGTCGAGGTGCACGCCCTTCCCCGTCCGGCGCCGGTAGAGGAGGCCGGCGGCGAGGGCGCTCGCCACGAAGCGCGGGGCCAGGGAGTCGGTGATGGTCCCGTAGGGCCCCACCGGCTCGCGGTCGGGCCAGCCCGTGAGGAGGTTGTAACCCCCGAGCGCAGAGCCCTGCCCCCCGAAGCCGGGGTAGTCCTTGTGCGGCCCGGTCTGGCCCTGCAGGCACGAGCTCACCATGACGAGGTCGGGCTTCTCGGCCACCATCGACGCGTAGTCGAGGCCGAAGCTGCGCATGGCCCGGGGGGCGAAGTTCTCCGCCACGGCGTCGGCCCACTGCACCAGGCGCTTGGCCAGGGCCACGCCTTCGGGGTGCTTCAGGTTGAGCGTGACCCCGAGCTTGCCCACGTTGAGGGCGTCGAACATGTCGGACCCTTCGAGCCCGCACGGCTTGCCCGGCGCCAGGCCGTAGGTGCGGAGGAAGTCGGGGCGCGAGCGCGACTCGACCCGGACCACGGTGGCGCCGTGCTCGGCGAAGTAGCGCACCGCGATGGGCCCGGCCGCGCCGGTGCCGAACTCCACGATCTTGGTCCCCGCCCACGCCGGGGGCGAGGTGGCACCGGCGGGGCGCGGCGCCGGTGCGGACCGCGCCGGCCAGCGCGGCACCCCCGCGTCCCCGACGGTCCGGGCCGGCCCGTCGGGGCCCGGTTCGGCCACGGCGTCTCCGGGGCTCGTGACGTGGAGGAACGAGCGCGGGAAGTGTGTCGCCGGTCCCGAGCGCGCAGAAGAACGAGCGCGCCGCCAGCTGGCGGCTCTCGATGAGCTGGCGCGGGGAATTGGCCGGAGCCAGCATGAGGTTGGTCTGCACCGCGATCTCGTAGAGCTCGGCCATGGTGTGACGCAGGAAGTACTGCGCGATCGGTGCCCCGATGGCGTCGAGCTCGGCCTGCTCGACACGGTTGTGGTCGTAGGTCGTCCAGTCCCGCTCCGTGAGCGCCGGGGTGGCCAGGCCGTCCTCCTCCACCAGCCGGGTGATGGTCTGCAGGTTCTTGACCCTCGCCTTGCCACCGCGCAGCCCAAAGGACACGAACCCGTCCTGGCACGGCCAGATCTCGCGGGTGATGCCCACGTTCGCCCCCGAGCGCTTGCCGCGCATCTTGGTGCGGGGGAAGCGCCCGACGTGTCCCATCGATGCGATCATCACCGCCTCCTGGGCGGACACGTCCACGACCTGGGGCCGCCCCGAGGCCAGCGCGCTCAACGCCGCCACCACCGCTTCGGGCCCGACGTGGGCCCAGGCCGTGGGCTCGGTGCACCGCACCGGTGCCCGGTCGGGGTCCCCCGTGCAGTACATGTTCCCCGTCGACGCCATCACGCCGAGGTCGCTCGCCCTCCACGCCGCCCGGGGGCCCTCCGACCCGAACGGGGTGACGAGGACCCACACCGCTCCCGGCGCCGCGGCCGGGTCGAGGTCGAGCGCGCCGGGCCAGCCCGGGGTGCCCAGCACGACGTCGGCGCCGGCCAGGAGCTCGGCCACACGGGGGTCGTCGGGCCCGCTCGACTCGATGCAGGTCTTCCCCGCGCTCCAGGCCGCGAAGCGCAGCGAGGTGCCGTCGGGACCGAGCGGGGGGACGACCCGCAGGGGGTCGCCGCCGGGCGGCTCGACCTTCACCACCTCGGCCCCGAGATCGGCGAGGATCCGTCCCGTCATGGCCGCGGGCTCCCCGGCCACGTCGACGACGCGCACGCCGGCCAGCAATGCCTCGGGCACGGCTCCCTCGCCCGGCACGGCGCGGATCTCCCCGGGCGCTAGGAGGCGGCGCGTTCGAGGACGTGGACGGCGCAGGCCGATCCCAGTCCGATGACGTGGGTCAGACCCAGCCGGGCGCCTTCGACCTGGCGGTCGCCGGCCTCACCGCGCAGGTGCGTGGTCACCTCGAACAGGTTGGCGACGCCCGTGGCGCCGATGGGGTGGCCCTTGGAGATGAGCCCGCCCGACACGTTGACGGGGATGTCGCCGTCGCGCCACGGGCCGCGCCGGTCGATGAAGTCCCCCGCACCCCCGGGCTCGCACAGCTGGAGGTTCTCGTAGTGGATGAGCTCGGCGGTGGCGAAGCAGTCGTGCAGCTCCACCAGGTCGAGGTCCTGGGGGGACACCCCCGCCTCCTCGTAGGCCGCCGCCGCCGCCCGCTTGGTCAGCGTGCTCACGTCGGGCTGGGCGGTGTCGGACTCGACATAGGGGTCCGAGGTGAGCACCGAGGAGGAGATCTTCACGGCCCGGCGGCGGACGTCGGGATCGAGGGTCTTGAGCTTGGCGTCCGAGCACAGCACCACCGAGGCGGCGCCGTCGCCGGTGGGGCAGCACATGAGCAGGGTGTTGGGGTAGGCGACCATGGCCGACCCCATGACCTCGTCGAGGCTGAACACCTTGCGGTACTGCGCCAGGGGGTTGAGCGAGGAGTGGGCGTGGTTCTTCTCGGCCACCTTGGCGAACTGCTCGAAGCCCACGCCGTCGTGGCGCGAGGCGTAGTCCATGCCCGCCTGGGCGAACACGCCCGGCATGAGCTGGGTCCCGAGGATGCCCTCCACCGGCATGACCGAGCCGTAGCGCCCCGAGGGCTCATATCCCTTCGGCGCCGAGCGCGCCTGGCCGGCGCTGCCCAGCAGGCCCATCTTGCCCATCTGCTCGACGCCGACGGCCAGCGCCATGTCGGCCTCGCCGGCCTTGATGGCCATGATGCCGGTGCGCACCGCGGTGGCGCCGGTGGCACAGGCGTTGGCCACGTTGTAGACGGGGATGCCGGTCTGGCCGATCTGCTTCTGGAGGCGCTGGCCGAGCATGTTCGACGCCTCCATGAGACTGCCCGCCGCCAGGATCTGGATGTCGTGGATGGTGGCCCCGGCGTCGTCCAGAGCCGCCAGCGCGGCCTCGCTGGCCAGGTCGATGGAGTCCTTGTCGGGGTACCGGCCGAACTTGGTCATGGAAGCCCCGATGATCCAGGCGTCTCCTGCCATGTATCGCTCCTTGCTGTCCTACTGGGCGGGCTGTCCTACTGGGCGGGCTGTCCTACTGGGCGGGACGCGCTCTGGGGCTCGGGCGCCTACGCCGCTATGCCGGGGTGAAGCCGAAGGCGACGGCCTCGGTGCCTTCCTCGTCGGTCCCGCACGTGAAGGTCGTGAGCCGCAACGCCATCCCCAGCTCGAACTTCTCGGCGTCGGCCCCGGCGTCGACGATGTTGGCCTTCACCACCCCTCCGCCGTCGAGCTCGACCACCGAGGACACGTAGGGGACCGGGACGTTGGGTGCGGCCCGGTGCACGATCGTGAAGGACCGGAGCGTGCCCGTGGTGGCCAGCGCCTTGGGCTCGAAGGCCCGCTTGCCGCAGCGCGCACAGGCGTTGCGGCGGTCGAAGAAGAGGGCTCCGCAGCTGGTGCAGGCCTGGGCCACCAGGTGGGGGTCGTCCTCGAGCACCAGGTAGTCGACCACCGGGATCCGCCGTGTCTTGGCCGCGTTCACGGCGCAGACCCTAGCCGGTGATGTGACACCGGTGTCAGTCGAGGAGGCCGGCATGGCACACTCTTCGACGACCGCCCCGAGACCCGAGGAGGACGAGGCCGTGTCGGACCAACCGCTCGAGGAGCAGGTGCTGCATCGCGTCGAGAACCGCGTCTCGTGGATCACGCTCAACCGGCCCGAGGTGCGTAACGCCATCACCCCTGACCAGCGTGAGCGGGTCATCTCGCTCCTCGAGGACGCCAGCGCCCAGGTCGAGGTGGGGGCGGTGGTCCTCACCGCCACCGGCGAGGGCTTCTGCACCGGCGCCGATCTGCGCGCCGGTCGTCGCCCGGCCCCGCCCCGGCCCGAGGGCGCCCCCGATCGCATCATGGGCGACGCCTCGCGCATGATCCGGCGGGGGGCGCAGCGCCTGGTGTCGGCGGTGCTCGATTGCGAGAAGCCCGTGGTGGGCGCGGTCAACGGCACCGCGGCCGGGATCGGGGCCCACCTCGCCTTCGCCTGCGACCTGGTGGTGGCGGCCGAGGGGGCGCGCTTCATCGAGGTCTTCGTCCGGCGTGGGATCTCCCCCGATGGCGGCGGCGCCTACCTGCTGCCCCGGCTGATCGGGCTGCAGAAGGCCAAGGAGCTCGTCTTCTTCGGCGACGACCTCCACGCCGGGGACGCCGCCGCGCTGGGCCTGGTCAACAAGGTGGTGCCGCGCGAGCAGCTCGAACACGCCGCCGGTGAGCTCGCCCAGCGCCTGGCGAGCGGGCCCACCAAGGCCATCGGCATGGCCAAGTGGCTGCTCAACCGCTCGCTCGAGTCCGACCGGCGCACCGCCTTCGACGAGGAGGCCTGGGCCCAGGAGCTGATCGTGGGGACCGCCGACGCCGGGGAGGGGTTGCGCGCCTTCGCCGAGCGCAGGGCCCCGGAGTTCAAGGGCTACTAGGGCCCCGAAAGCGGCTTTCTCCGGCCCGGCGCCCCGAAGTAAGCTGACACGGAAGTCAGAGAATGCCGGTGGCCCGGCCGGGCGTCGGCGGGACCCTCCTTCGGAGGGCGGTTGGGGAGGTGCGATGGCTCGCGAATACCGGCTCATCTCGGCGGACGGGCACGTGGTCGAGCCGCCCGACATGTGGACGAAGTACCTGCCCAGGAAGTTCCACGACCGGGCCCCCAAGCTCGTGAAGGACCCCAAGGGCGGCGACGCCTGGGAGCTCGTGCCGGGAACGGCCCCCATGCCCCTCGGACTGGTGACCAACGCCGGGCGCTTCGGCAAGCGCTACGAGGACCTGGAGTGGTTCGGCTCGACCTACGACTCCATCCTGCAGGGGTCCTACATGGGCAAGGCCCGCGTCGAGGAGCAGGACTTCGACGGTGTGGACGCCGAGGTGCTGTTCCCCTCGCAGCGGACCATGGGCGCCTTCATGGCCCAGGAGGACGACGACTACCACCTGGCGGGCCTCGAGGCCTACAACACCTGGATGCACGACGAGTTCATGGCGGCCGACCCCGAGCGGCTCATCGGGCTGGCGCAGATGCCGGGCGTCGACGTCCAGACCTCGGTCAAGTGGCTGCGCGACGCCAAGGCGGCGGGGTACCGGGGCGTCATCATCTCGGCCTACCCCTCGGGCAATTCGAACCTCTCCGCCGAGGACGACCCGTTCTGGGAGGCCGCCCAGGAGGAGCAGATCCCCGTCCACATCCACAGCGGTCTGCGCCAGGCCGGCAAGCGCACGGCAGGTTCGTTCCAGAAGGCCGCCGCTTCCGCCGGGCGTGAGATCGGGCTGGCCGAGATGGGTGGCCCCGTGGGCGACGCGTCGCAGTTCATGTCGAAGTTCATCTACTCGGGGATCTACGACCGCTTTCCCGACCTGCAGATGGTGGCGGTGGAGTGCGGGGCCGGATGGGTGCCGCACTTCCTCGAGCACATGGACGACCACTACTGGCGCAACCGGACGTGGACCGGCGCCACGCTCCAGCTCCTCCCGAGCGAGTACTTCCGGCGCAACTGGAAGGTGACCTTCATCCGCGAGCCGTTCGCGGTGGCGGTGCGGCACTGGATCGGGGTGGACAACATGATGTGGTCCACCGACTACCCGCACCACCGCCACGACTGGCCCTACAGCCGGCGGATCGTGGAGGAGTCGATGGGGGGCGTGCCCGAGGCCGAGCGGCGCCGCATGGTGTGCGACAACGCCCGGGAGTTCTACCGGTTGGGCTGAGCCGGCCAGAACGAGGGCGCGACCCGGGAAACGGGTCGCCCGTGACACCGACGGGCAACGGCGCGCGTGATGGCACGCGGCTGCCGAGCGAAAGGGAGAACACACCATGGGACTGCTCGAGGGCAAGGTGGCGGTCGTCACCGGAGCGGGGCACGGCATCGGCCGGGGTGAGGCGCTCGAGCTGGCCCGCCAGGGGGCCAAGGTCGTGGTCAACGACGTGGGCGGGTCCGTCCACGGCGAAGGCGTCGACAAGCGCGCCGCCGAGGAGGTCGCCGACATCATCCGTGCCAAGGGCGGCGACGCCGCCGCCAACTACGACGACGTGGCGGACTGGGACGGGGCGGCCAACCTGGTGCGCCAGGCGGTCGACGCCTTCGGGCGGCTCGACGTGCTCGTCAACAACGCCGGGATCGTGCGCGACGCCATGCTCTTCTCCATGTCCGAGGGCGACTTCGACGCCGTGGTGCGCGTGCACCTGAAGGGCACCTTCGCCACCACGCACCACGCCGCGGTGTACTGGCGCGAGGAGTCCAAGGCCGGTCGCCAGCCCCGCGCCGCCATCGTCAACACGGTGTCCTCCGCCGGCCTGCAGGGGAACGTGGGCCAGGCCAACTACGGTGCCGCCAAGGCCGGCATCGCCGCCCTCACGGTGATCTCGAGCCTGGAGCTCTCCCGCTACGGGGTGCGGGCCAACGCCGTGGCCCCCGGGGGGATGACGCGCATCACCGCCACCTTGCGCAAGGACGCCGAGGTGCGCGAGCCCGACCAGCTCGACGAGGGTACCGAGTACGACCCCATGAACCCGGCCAACTCGGCGCCCATGGTGGCGTGGCTGGCGTCCGACGATGCCCTGCACGTGACCGGGCAGGTGTTTCGCGCCGTGGGCCACCGCATCACGCACTACGTGCCGTGGACGCTCGGTGTCACGGTGGAGCCCAAAGGCAAGCCGGCGCGCTGGGAGCCCGAGGACATCGGCCCCGCCGTCAACGCCCAGGTGTTCCGATCGCGCGCCGCGGGCCTGCAGATGGGCGGCTGAGGGCGCCGCACGGCACGCCCGCGCCGCGGGCCGAACCAGACCGCCCGCAGCTCGGCGCGGCAGACTGAGACGCCCGGCGACGGGCCACGGAGCCCGCCCGGACCGGGCGGCAACGGACGACGGGGAGGACGGAGATGGCCGGCGTGTGGAGCTACGAGGGCAAGCGGGTGCTCGTCAGCGGCGGCGGCGGAGCCGGCATGGGGGCCGCCGCGGTGCGGGACCTGATCGAGCTCGGCGCCGAGGTCCACGTGTTCGACATGAAGGAGCCCTCCTCGGAGGTGGCCAGCTACCGCCAGGTCGACCTGCGCGACCCGGCTGCCATCGAGGCGGCGGTGGCGGAGCTGGGCGGCCCCCTCGACGCGCTGTTCAATTGTGCGGGGCTGCCCGGGCCACCGTTCACGGGCCTCGACGTCATGCTCGTGAACTTCATCGCGGCGCGCCATCTCACCGGGCTGGCCACGAAGCACATGGCGCCGGGCTCGGCCGTGGTCACCATCTCCTCGGCGGGCGCCTTCGGGTGGGAGAACGTCATGGAGCAGGTGGCGCCGCTCCTGGCCACCTCCGGGTACGCCGAGGGCCGGGCCTGGTGCGAGGAGCACCCCGGGGCCGTGGGCGAGGGGTATCTGCTCTCCAAGCAGGCCATCATCATCTGGACCCTGCACGCCGCCCTCGACCTCGCCCCCCGGGGGATCCGCGTGAACTGCACGAGCCCGGGGCCGACCCAGACCCCGATGATGCCGTCGTTCGAGCAGTACATGGGCAAGGACTTCATGGACCGGTTCCCCAAGCCCCTGGGCGGGCGCAATTCGACGCCCGAGGAGCAGGGCCATCTGGTGGTGTTCCTCAACAGCGACGCGGCGAGCTACATCACCGGCACCAACGTCTACGCCGACGGCGGCTTCTCCGCCGGCATGCTCACGTCCCGGCTGGACTTCTCGGTGCTCATGGGCGAGACCCCGGCCGGCTGAGGTGACCGCCAAGAAGGCCCCCGCCACTCCCCAGAGGCGGACCGACCTCGAGGAGTTCTTCCATCCCAAGGCGGTGGCGCTGGTCGGCTCGGTGAACCGCAACGCCAAGCCCGAGCGCCTGCGCGCCTCGTACGGTGAGCGGTGGGGAGATCGCTGGTACCTGGTCAACGCCAAGGGCGGCAGCATCGGCGACATCCCCGTCTACGAGCACGTCACCGACATCCCCGCCGAGATCACCCTGGCGGTGGTGAACGTGGGGACACGGCTGGTGGCGAGGACGGTGGAGGAGTGCGGCAAGCACGGCGTCCCCTACGTCCTCATCTTCACCGCCGGCTTCAGCGAGGTGGGCGAGGCCGGGGCCGCCCTCGAGCGCGAGGTGGGCGAGATGGCGCGCCGCTACGGCATTCGCGTCTTCGGTCCCAACACCAACACCAACGCCTTCGAGGTGCTCCCCGAGCCACCCACCAGGCGCGGCGGCCGCATCGGGCTCGTGACCCAGAGCGGTCACCAGGGGCGCCCGCTGGTGCAGGGGACGGAATTCGGGGTGGCCTTCAGCCGCTGGGTGCCGACGGGCAACGAGCTCGACCTCGAGGCCGCCGACTTCATCGAGTACTTCGCCTACGACGACGAGACCTCGGTGATCGCCGGGTACTTCGAGGGGTTCAAGGACCCCGCCAAGCTGCGGCGCGCCCTCGAAGCCGCCAACGCCCAGGGCAAGCCGGTGGTGGCGCTCAAGATGGGGAGCACCGAGGCCGGGACGCGCATGGCGAGCTCGCACACGGGTCACCTGGCGGGGTCCGACGCCGTGGTCGAGGGCCTTTTCGCGCAGTACGGGGTGGTGCGGGTGCGCGACCTCGACGAGCTGCTCGAGACGGCCGCGCTGTTCGCCAAGCTGCCGGCGGGCACCGGGGGCCGGTGCTGTCTGTACTCCATCTCGGGAGGGTCGGGAACCCTCATGGCCGAGGTCGCCGAGTCCAGCGGCGTGCCCGTGCCCACCCTGTCGGCGCGCACGCAGGCGGGATTGCGCGAGATGATCCCCGACTACCTCACCGTGGCCAACCCCGTGGACAACGGCGCCCAGTTCCTCGTGTCCGCCCCCGTCGAGGACAGAAGGCGCGTCTTCGATCTGGTGGCCGCCGATCCCGACATCGACGTCGTGGTGATCGGCCTCACCGGAGCGCTGGGACGGCTCACCGACCGATTCGCCGAGGACATCGCCGCCTTCATCGACGAGGTGGCGAAGCCCATCGTGGTGACGTGGAACTCCTTCAAGACCGACGAGCAGGGCTTCAAGACGCTGGTGGACGCGGGCGTCCCCCTGTTCCGCTCCTTCCGCAACTGCTTCGCGGCGCTGCACGCCTTCGCCCGGTACCAGCAGGCGGCAGCGTCGTTCCGCTCCCGCAAGCCCACGCCCCGCCGCCTCCCCAAGGAGGCGGCGGACGCACTCACCGACGCCGGCGGCACGAGCCCCGCCCCCCTCGGTGCCGACGCGTCGCGGCGCCTGCTCGAGTCCTTCGGGATCCCCCTGGCCGGGGAGGGCCTGGCCCATTCCGCCGCCGAGGCGGCCCGCATCGCCGGCCGTATCGGCTTCCCGGTGGTGATGAAGATCGCCTCGCCCGACTTCCCCCACAAGTCCGACGCCGGGCTGGTGCGCCTGTCGGTGGCGTCGGCGACCGACGCCAAGGCCGTGTACGGCGAGCTCGTGGACCGGGCCACCCGGGCCAAGCGCGGGGCGCGCATCGAGGGGGTGCAGATCCAGGAGCAGGTCCAGGGGGGCACCGAGATGATCGTGGGCGTCACCCGCGATCCGGTGTTCGGTCCCGCCGTGCTGGTGGGCACGGGCGGGGTCTTCGCCGAGATCCTCGAGGACGTGGCGGTGCGGCCGCTGCCCATCGACCGCCGCGACGCCCAGGACATGGTCGAGAGCCTGCGCGGCTTCCCCTTGCTGTCCGGGGCGCGCGGCCGCGCCCGCGGCGACGTGAAGGCCCTCGTCGACGTGATGCTGGGCGTGGCCCGCCTGGCCGCGGCGTGCGGTGACCGGCTGGTGGAGCTCGACCTCAACCCGGTGGTGGTGCGGCCCAAGGGCGCGGTGGCCGTCGACTCCCTCGTGGTCACGGCGGGTTAGACCGTGGAGCTCGAACTCTCCGAGGACCAGCAGGCGCTGCAGGAGTCGGTGCGCGCCGTGCTCGAGCGCGAGTGCCCCATCTCGCTGGTGCGCAGCGTCGTCGAGCAGCACAAGCACGCCGAGGACCTGTGGGGCCGGATGACCGAGCTCGACTGGCCCGCGCTGGCCGTCCCCGAGCCCGACGGCGGCCTGGGGCTCGGCTTCGTCGAGCTGGCCGTGGTGTGCGAGCAGCTCGGCCGGGTGCTGTGCCCGGCGCCGTTCCTGGCCACCGCCACCCAATTCGCGCCGGCCGTGGCGGGCGCGGGGAGCCCCGAGCAACGGGGCCGCTTCCTCGGGGCCGTGGCCGGCGAGGGCATGGTGGGCACGCTGGCGGTGTCCGAGGCCTCGGGACGCTACGACGCGGCCGGCATCGAGACCACCGCCACCCCCGACGGCGACGGCTTCGTGCTCCAGGGACAGAAGCACTTCGTCTTCGACGCCGATGTGGCCGAGGAGGTCGTGGTCGCCGCCCGCCTGCCCGGCAGCGCCGGCGAGGAGGGCATCGGCCTGTTCGTCGTACCCCGGGCCTCGATCGACACCGAGCCCATGACGGGCCTCGACGCCAGCCGGAGCTACGTGACCGTCGTTGTCGACTCGGTGCGCGTGGGCCCCGAGCGCGTGCTCGGCGTGCCAGGCTCGGCGGCCCCGGTCCTGCGCGACGTGGTCCAGCAGGCCACCGTGGCGTTGGCCACCGAGATGGTGGGGACGTGCCAGGCCATCTTCGACATCGTCCACGCCTATGTCCAAGAGCGCGAGCAGTTCGGGGTGAAGGTGGGGTCGTTCCAGGCCATCAAGCACAAGCTGGCCAACATGTACGTCTCGGTGGAGTCGGCGCGCGCCACCGCCTACTTCGCGGCGGCGACCATCGCCGAGGCCGACGAGCGCCGCGACGTGGCCGTCGCCATGGCCAAGGCCGCGGCGGGTGACTGCCAGAAGCTGCTCACCCAGGAGGGCATCCAGTGCCTGGGAGGCATCGGCTACACCTGGGAGCACGACATGCACCTGTACGTGAAACGGGCCAAGGCGGGAGCGGCGCTCTTCGGCACCGGGCCCGAGCACCTCGAACAGCTGTCGCACCTTCTCGGGCTCTGAGCCGGGTCGTCCGGCGCGTCAGCGCTCCGTGGTGTCAGCGCTCCGTGGTGTCAATGCCCGGCGCCGGGGTATCCCCCTCCGCCGTAGGCGGCGTCGAGCGCGTCGTAGTCGACGGCCCAGCCGTTGCGGGGCAGCGCGTCGGTGAATTCGACACGCTTGGGCTTCTTGTACGAGGCGATCCGCTCCCGGCAGTGCTCGATGATCTCGTCCGCCTCGGCCACCGACCCCTCGCGCAGCACGACCACGGCCGTGACGTTCTGCCCCCAGGTGCGGTCGGGGACGCCGATCACCGCCGCGTCGGCCACGGCGGGGTGCGTCTTGAGGCACCCCTCGACCTCGGTCGGGTAGATGTTCTCGGCCGCCGACTTGATGAGGCGCGTCTTGGGGCCGATGAAGGTGAGGGAGCCGTCGGCCTCGACACGGCCGAGGTCGTTGGTGTGGTGCCATCCCCCCGCCTGGCGCTGTTGGTTGAGCTCGGGCCGGTTGAAGTACCCGTTCATCACCGTCGGCCCCCGCACCGCGATCTCCCCGGTCTCCCCGGGGGCGAGCTCGGTGCCGTCGGGGTCGAGGGTGGCGATGCGCACGAAGGGTACGGGCCTCCCGCTCGAGCCGATGCTGGGCTGCAGCGCGTTGAACGTGGCCAGACCCATGACCTCGGTCTGGCCGTAGCCGGCGGGGCGTCGGCCCCAGGGGCTGTCGTCCACGGTGATCATCGCCGTCCACTCGGGCTTGCCCGCGAAGCCGCGCAGGGTCTTCAGGTCGAAACGGCCGTCCGCGTTGAGCTCGACGATCTGGTCCATCGTGGGCGGCATGATGAACGCACCCGTGCAGTGCTCCTCGGCGATCAGCCGGCACAGCTCCTCGGCGTCGACGCGGGGGGTGAACACGTTGGTGCCGCCCACGAGGAAGGTCGCCAGCGTCGTCATGAACGTGGCCACGTGGAACAGCGGCCCGCAGTTGAGGTACACGTAGTCGGCGCCCACCCCCTGGATCTGGGCGATCAGGGATCCCTGGAGCACGAGGGCCCGGTTCGACAGCAGGGCGCCGTTGGGGCTCCCGGTGAACGCCGCGGTGTACATCATGAGCACGGCGGCACCTTCGTCGTCGTCGGCGGCGGGATCGTGGTCCGACCCCTGGGCCAGGAAGGCCTCGTACCCGCCGTCACCCTCGACGTCGTGGCCGATCCACAGGGCCTTGGACGCGCTGTCGTGGCGGGCCTGGCGCAGGGTGTCGCCGATCTCGGCCTCCTGGAAGAACACCACCGCCGGGTCGCTGTCGCCGATCACGAAGGCGAACTCCGCCGCACTCTGGCGCCAGTTGGCGGGGCAGAACACCGCTCCCAGCTTGGCCGCGGCCAGCAGACCCTCGAGCAGGCGGTGACAGTTCTGGCCCAGCCACAGCAGCCGGTCGCCGGGACCTACCCCTGCCGATGCCAGCGCGTTGGCCAGACGGTTCACCCGGGTGTCGAGGGCGTCGAAGGTGAGCCGGTGCGCGTCGCACACCGCCCCCAGCGACTGCGACCGCGTGCGGGCATGGGCCCGCAGGACGTCGGCCAGGGTGAGGTCGTGGAGGCTGTCTTTCATGCGTCTCCTTCGCCGCCCCTCGGGACGATCACTCGTCGCCCCGTCGGGACGATCACTCGTCGCCCCGTCGGGACGATCACTCGTCGACGACCCGGGCGGCCTTGTAGCCCGAGCGGGGGATGGTCTCGCGGGCCAGCACCTCGACGGCCGCGTCGATCCCGAGCCTCTCGTGCAGCGCCGCCGCGCACCTGGTCGCCACGGCGCTGTCGTCGGCGGAAGCCCCTGTGCCCCGCTCCACCCGAACCTTCAGGGGGGCGTGCTCGTCGGTGGGCTTGACCATCTGCCATTCGAGTGTGGGCTCGGACACGTCCGCAACACCGCGCAGGGCGGACTCCACCTCGTTGGCCTGGAAGCGCTTGCCCTGCACGGCGATGAGGTCCTTGAACCGCCCACCCCACAAGCCCCGGATGCTGGTCTCGCCGCACGGGCACGGCTCGCGCAGGATGGCGCACGCCTCTTCGAGGTCGTAGCGCAGCAGTCCGTTGTCCCGGTCGAGCGTGGTGACGACGAGGTCGCCCCACTCCCCGTCGGGGACCTCCTCCCCGGTGGCGGGGTCGACGGCCTGGACGATGCCCCAGTCCTCGTTGATGTGCGCGCCCGGGAGCTGGCCGCAGGCCCCGCCCACGTACGCGTAGCACTCGGCCCCCGCGGTCATGAGGGGCATGCCCTTGCCCATGCCGAACCCCGGCATCCCCTTGAACTCGAGCCCGGCGTCTTTGGGATCGATCCCGAGCTTGGCGGCGACCTCGAAGAACCGGCCCGTGGAGAACCCCATGAAGGGGATGTCGGGCGTGACCCGCGTCCAGAAGCGCAGGCCCTGTTCGGCCAGCTCGTCGGTGTCGGGCGGGGGCACCCAGATGTTGAGCATCCCGAAGTACTCGTAGGACCCCGAAAGCATGGGACCGCCGCCGTAGAGGTAGGCGGGGTGCGCGTGGGTGGCGATCATCCCGGGCCGGTACCCGTAGCGCCACCACGTGCGGGCCGAGGATTCGTACTCGATCCAGATGTCGCGCCTGGTCCACAGCGAGATGGTGGGGATGCCGGTGGTCCCCGTCGACGTCCCCACGCGCACCGCAGCCCGCGGGTCGGTGAAGCGGTACTGGCCGAAGGGCGGGTGGGCGGCCTCGGAGTCTCGCAGGTCCTGCTTCATGGTGAGCGGCACGTGGCGCAGATCCTCGACGGTCTTCACGTCCTCGGGCGCCCCGATGCCGGCCGCCACGAGCTTGTCCTTGAAGAGCGGGACGGGGGTGTCGAAGACCTTGCGCATGAGCGTGGCCAGGCGCTCGTTCTGCAACGCCCGCATCTTGTCGCGGTCCATGGTCTGGACCTCGGGGTCCCAGTACTTCTGCGCCGGGTCCCGGGGCGGGGGCCCCAGGACCTCAGGTCCGTAGCTCGGCATGGTCCCTCCCTGTGTGTGGCTACTTGCGGGGCAGGCCGAGCACGCGCTCGGCGATGATGTTGCGCTGGATCTCCGACGTCCCCCCGGCGATGGTGCCCGCGAAGCTCTGCAGCCAGTGCACCAACCAGGCCTCGCTCTCGCCCCTGCCCACCGAAGGGGCTTCGTGACGCGACATGTCGAGACCGGTGGCCCCCATGGCCTCACCCACCTCGAGCGCCAAGCCCCGACGCATCTCGCTCCCCAGGAGCTTGAGCACGGAGTGCTCGGGCGAGGCCATGCCCTTGGCGAACTTGGCGAAGCCGCGGTAGCCGAGGAGCTTCAGAGCCTGGGACTGCATGTAGGCGCGGGCCACCGTGGTGCGGAAGGCCGGGTCGTCGGCCAGGCGCCGCCCCCCGGGCAGCGGTGTGGTGGCGGTGGCGACGACACGCTCGATGATCCTCTCGGTGCCGGTGGCCTCGTTGATCCACAGCATGCCGCGCTCGTGCGCCAGCGACCCGCCCGCCACCGACCAGCCCCGGTGCAGCTCGCCCACGAGGTTCTCGGCGGGGACCTCCACGTCGGTGAAGAAGACCTCGTTGAAGTCGGCGTGCTCCCGGTCGGTGAGCTCGGCGATGGGCCGGGTCTGGATGCCCGGGGTCTTCATGTCGATGATGAGCACGCTGATCCCGGCGTGCTTCCCGGCGTCGGGGTCGGTGCGCACGAAGCAGAAGCAGAAGTCCGAGTGGTGCGCGCCCGAGGTCCACACCTTTTGGCCGTTGACGACGAAGCGGTCCCCGTGCAGCTCGGCCCGGGTGCGCAGGCCGGCGAGGTCGCTGCCGGCGTTGGGCTCGCTCATGCCCAGGCACCAGCTGATCTCGGCCCGCAGCGTGGGCAGGGCGTAGCGCGCCTTTTGGTCCTCGGTGCCCCAGTCCAGGATGGAGGGGGTGATGATCGACAGACCCTGGGGGTTGCAGCTGCGGGGGACGCCGAGCCGGGCGAGCTCCTCGAAGTACACCATCTGCTGCACCGGGGTGGCGTTGCGGCCGCCGTATTCGGGCGGCCACCCCGGCACCAGCCAGCCGTTGTCGAAGAGCTTGCGCTGCCAGGCGCGGGCCCACTCCGGGATGTGCGCCGAGGACCGCACCCGCTCGGCGCGTTCGGAGGAGGGAGGGAGGTTGGCCTCCATCCAGGCCCGCAACTCGCGGCGAAACTCCTCGGTCTGCTCGTCGTAGTGCAGGCGCACGGGGGGATCGTAGCTGGCTGACGTTCGTGTCAGCTAAACGTTCTGGGCAGCGAAAGGGGCAGCCGATGGCGAGACGACGGCGTCGGATCCGGCTGGGGTCGCGGGGCTATGAGGGGCCGCGGGTGAGGAGCATGCAGCCGGCGATGGGCCCGCCCCCGGCGGCCACGGCCGCGACCTCGGGTGTGACCGGGACCTGGCGGGGCCCGCCTTCGCCGCGCAGCTGGACGCACGCCTCGTGCAGCATCCCGAACCCGTGCAACCGCCCGGCCGAGAGCTGCCCGCCACTGGTGTTGAGGGGAAGGGGGCCATCGAGTGCGATGCGCTCGCCACCTTCGACGAAGGGCCCGCTCTCTCCCTTGGCGCACAGACCGAGCTCCTCGAGCCACACCATGGTCAGGATGCTGAAGCCGTCGTAGAGCTCGGCCACGTCGACGTCCGACGGGCGCAGCTCGGTGCGCGCCCACATGCCTGCGGCGGCGTCGCGAGCCGAGAACGTGGTCATGTCGTCGAACTGGTCCCAACTGGGCCGGCCCCGCAGGGCGGTGCCGATGGCGTTGACGTGGCACGCGGTCTGCGGTGTGTCGGGTGCGTAGTCGACGTGCGACACCACCACCGCCGTCGACCCGTCGCACGGTGCGTCACAGTCGTAGAGGCACAGGGGGGTCGAGATCATGCGCACGGCCATGTAGTCGTCGAGCGTCATGGGCTCGCGGTAGATGGCCTTGGGGTTGCGCGCCGCGTTGCGCCGGCCGTTGAGGGCGATCCACGCCAGCTGCTCCCGGGTGAGCCCGTACTCGAACATGCGCCGCTGGGCGATCCACGCCAGCCAGTTGGCGGCCGAGACCGCCCCGTAGGGCAGCGTCCATTGCATGGTGCCGGAAAAGCGCGGGATGCCCCGGCCCGAACCCGCCCCGCCGATCCCCTGGCGACCACCCTGGCCCTGGGCCGAGGACTCGGTGACGGTCCGGTACACCAGGACGTGACGCGCCAGTCCGGCGGCCACGGCCATGCAGGCGGCGAAGACGGCTCGCAGCTGCCCCGGTCCCTCGAGCCCGCCGTCGTGCCAACCGAGCTTCAGGCGCAGGGCGTCTTGGACCTCGGGGGTCGACGGTCCCGCGAAGCCGCCCGTACCGACGCCGGCCCCGGGGAAGGTGGCCAGGCCGTCGATGTCGTCGCGGGTGAGCCCGGCATCGGCGATGGCGCCCAGGCAGGCCTCCACGGTGAGGTCGAGCTCGCCGCGCCCCAGCCGCCGTCCCACCGGGGACTGGCCGATGCCCGAGATGATCGACCTGCGCTCGAGGAGCTCGGGAGGACTCACCGCCCCGCCTCTGGTGCCGGTCGGAACAGCGGGAGCCACACGTCCTCGGCCTGCTCGAAGGTGACCTCCACGGCCATGCCGATGGAGACGTCGTCCGGCGCGCAGTCGACCAGGTTCGTGGTGAGCCGGACGTCGTCCTGCTCGGCGATGGTCACCAACCCGATCACGTAGGGGTCGGACCCGGGGATCCACTGGTGGTAGTTCACGGTGAAGGAGTGCACCACGCCCCTGCCGCTCACGACCTCGGGCACCAGGGGGCCGTCGAGGCAGTACGGGCAGACCGGCGAGGGGGGATGCACGTAGTGACGACAGGCACCACAGCGCAGGAATCGCAGCTGACCGTCCTCGCCCGAGGTCCAGAAGAAGCGGTTGGCGTCCTCGAGCCTGGGCAGGACCCGCACCGAGGGGCCCCGCGCCACCGCGTCGGCCGAGCTCATGAGACGAGCACGCGCGGGGTCACAGCGTTCGGGCGGCGGTTCACGGGCCGAGATGCTACGCCACGGACGCGGAACCTGACGGCGTCGTCAGGCTCGCGGGGCTACGCTCGGCTCGCCGGTGCCGTCCGGCGCGGCGACATCGGCCGTCTCCGGTGTCGAGCTTTCTGCCTCTCTTTCTGTTTCTCTTTCTGTACAGCAGCCCCTCGTGGCCCCTCGGGGCCCCTCGGGAGGAACGTCGGTGCCCCCTCGGTCCGGTCTCCAAGGTCGTCGAGTCCTCGTGGTGGGGGCGTCGTCGGGCATCGGCCGGGCCCTGGCCCTGCGTGCCGGAGCGGCGGGGGCGAAGGTGGCCCTGGCCGCCCGCCGCCTGGCCCTGGTGGAAGAGGCCGCCGCCGAGATCCGCGACGGGGGCGGAGAGGCACGGGCGTGGCGCTGTGACGTGACCGACGAGGCCGACTGCGCCCGCCTGGTCACCGAGGCGGCGGCGTGGATGGGCGGGATCGACGTGCTGCTGTACCTGTCGGGGAGCTCGCCCCTGGTCCGCGTGGCCGACGCGTCGGCCGCGCTGTGGCACGAGATGCTGGCCACGAACCTGGTGGGCGCGGCCCTGGTGATGCAGGGCGGGCTCGCGCACCTGCGCCGAGCCGAGGACCCCGTCGTGGTGGTGACCACGCATTCGATGGGCATGCCCTGGCCGTGGCTCGGCGTCTACGGCACCACCAAGGCGGCCTTGGCCGAGCTGGCCCGGGCCCTGAGGTCCGAGGAGCCGCGCTTGCGGGTCCTGTGCGTGGCGGTGGGCAACACCGCCTCGTCGTTCGCCGACAACTGGGACCCCGAGGTGGCGGTGCAGGCCTTCGAACAATGGGCCGCCGACGGTCTCTTGCGCTACGAGGTGCTGCAGAGCGACGAGATGGCGGCCGCCATCCTGAGCGCGGTGCTCGACCCCGACACACCCGCCGAGCTGCTCATCGCGGGTGCCGAGGTGGGTTAGCGGGGTCGGCGTCGGACGCGGTCGACGCCACCAGGGCGCCGAGGGCGGCCCGGTCGACCTTCTCCATGGCGGTGCGCGGCAGCTCGGAGGCGAGGAGGATCGCCTCGGGCATCTTGTAGGTGGCCAGGCGCCCCCGGGCATGGTCCCGGAGGGACTCGAGGCTGGGAGCGTCGGCGTCATGACGCGGCACCACGACGGCCACCCCGATCTCGCCCATGACGGGGTCCGGACGCGGCACCACGGCCACGTGGGCCACCCCCGGATGGTCGGCGAGGACGTTCTCGACCTCGAGGGGGAAGACGTTGTAGCCCCCGCGCACGTACATCTCCTTGGAGCGCCCCGACAGATGCAGCCGGCCGCGATCGTCGAGGAAGCCGAGGTCCCCGGTGCGCACCGCGCCGTCGGCGGTGAACGCGGCCCGGGTCGCCTCGGGGTCGCGCCAGTACCCGCGCATCACCGCCGGCGAGCGCAGGCAGACGTGCCCGAGCTCACCCGCCGGGAGCGGCCCGTCGTCGTCGGACCGGATGGTGAGCTCGACGCCGCTCCTGGCCCGGCCCACGCTCTCCTCGGCGTCCTCGGGCGGGTCGTCGGGTGCGGTGCCGACCCCCACCCCGGCCTCGGTGCAGGTGTAGCGGACGACCACGGGCACCCCGAAGCGCTGGCGCGCCTCGCGCACCAGGGCGGCGGTGGAGGGCCCACCCCCCATGGCGATCAGGCGCACGCTGCTCGTGTCGGTGGAGTCGAAGCGCTCGTGGCGCAGCATCAGCGCCACCTGGGTCGGGATGCCTCCGAGGCCGGTGATGCGGTGGCGCTCGACCATCTCGAGGGCGTCCCCCGCCGACCATCTGCTCATGAGGAAGGTCGTGCCTCCGCCCCGCAGGGCCTGGGGGAGCTTGGTCATGTAGCCGAGATGGGCGAAGGAGGTCGACGACAGGCCGCGGCCCCCGCCGCCCCACCGGCCCCCGCCGTCGACCTGGCCGATGGCCTCGAGCTGGCTCCAGGTGAACACCGCGCCCTTGGGGTCCCCGGTGGTCCCCGACGTGAACACCACCGCCACGGGCCGGTCGGGGTCGGGCGGGGCCGCGCCCGCGCCCGCCCGTGGCACGGCGCGAGGCGTCCGCAGCTCCTCGAGCACCGTCTCGATCGTCGTGTCGTGACCGGGGCCGGCGTCCACCTCCACGGCCTCGGCGACCTCCACGACCTCCGCCATCTCGGCCACCTGGGTGACCTCGGTGTCGAGGGCGAGCTTGGTCGACGCCACCACGAGCCGGGGCCGGGCCACGGCCAGGCAACGTCGGCGTTCGGGAGGCGACAGCTTGTCGTTCACGCCGGCGGTGACGGCCCCGATCTTGGCGGCGGCCACGTAGGCCACGGCGTAGGCGGCCCCTGAGGGGAGGAGCAACGCCACCACGTCGCCGGCGCGCACCCCCCGGGCCCACAGGCCCCCGGCGACGTCCTCGGACAACCGGTCGAGCGCGGCATACGACAGGGCGCGTCCCTCGGGTGTGACGTAGAGCGGGGTGTCCCCGTACCGGGCCGCAGCCTCACGCACGATGTCTCCGAGCACGTTCAGGCCTGCTGCGCCGGCGTTTGCGGTTGGGGTTGCACCTGCGGTTGGGGTGGCGGCAGCCCGTAGAGCGCGGCCGCATTGGCGCCCAGGATCTTGTCCTGGGTCGCGGGCGGGAGCGGGGCCATGGTCCGCCGCAACGTCTCCACCGCACCGGGAAACGTTGCGTCGTGGTGCGGGTAGTCCGATCCCCACACGATGCGATCCTCGCCGATGAACGGGGCCAGAGCGGGAAGCGTGTGCTCGTCGATCTCGTAGCTGATCCAGCACTGCCGGGCGAAGTACTCGCTGGGTGCCATGCGCATTTCGGGGCAGAAATCGCCGAAGCTCTCGGCCTGCTCGTCGAGACGCTCGAGCCAGAACGGGACCCAGCCGCCACTCGACTCCAGGAAGACGACGCGCAGCTCGGGATGCCGTTCGAGCACGCCGAAGGCGATGAGCTGGGCGCAGGCCAGCATCTCCTCGAAGGTGTGGGACACGGCGTGGAGCACGAGAGGGTTGAAGGGGCGGTCGGACCCGAGCGTGGGGACGATCACCGAGCTGCCCTCGTGCACGGCGATGGTCACGGCGCTGTCCTCGGCGGCCTCCCACACCGGTTCGTAGGCGCGGTCCGACAACGAGCGCCCGCGACAGGGGTTGGGCCGTACGAAGGCGGCCACGAACCCGAGCTCCCGGCGGGCCCGGCGGAGCTCGTCGGCGGCGGCGTCGGGGTCCTGCAGCGGGAGCATGGCCGCGCCGAACAGCCGCGTGGGGGCCGCCGCGCAGTACGAAGCCAGCCAGTCGTTGTAGGCGCGGGCGATGGGCACCGCGGCCGCGGGGTCGTCGAGGGCCCAGAAGTAGAGCCCCACGGAAGGGAAAAGCACCGCCTGGTCGATGCCCTCGGTGTCCATGTCCCGCAGACGGGCCCGGGGGTCCGATCCTCCGGGGTGCGCGTCCTCGAGCGCCAGGAACGCCTGGGGGTCCGAGAAGTGCGAACCGGGTGTCGCCAGCGTGCCCAGTGGCACGGCCAGGATCTCCTTGCCGTCCACCACGACATGCTCGTAGCCGTGTGCGTCGCTGGTGATGGCGGGGCGGTAGCGATCGGGCACCGTGGCCCAGGCCCGACGGGGCTCCACCACGTGGCCGTCGGCGTCGACCACCGGCTGGTGGGGCGCGGTCACGCCCCCCCTCGCGACGCCGCCCCCGGCGTCGGGGTGCGCCAGTCATCGACGGGGGGCATCGGGTGGCGGAACAGCCGCGCCGCGTTGCCCGCCGCCATCATGCGCAGCTCCTGTTCGGGCAGGTGCCCCAGGGTCTTCTCGAGGACGGCCTGGGTGTCGGGCCACGTGGAGTCGGCGTGGGGGTAGTCGCTCTCGACCATGATGTGGTCGACGCCGATGCGATGGCGCAGCTCCACCGTCGAAGGGTCGTCGATGGTGCAGAACCAGAAGTTGCGACGCAGCACCTCGCTGGGCCGCAGCTCCGAGGGCCACGACGTGCTCTCGGTGCCCGAGGCGGAGTGCTCGAGGACGTAGTCGGCACGGTCGAGCAGCATCGGCACCCAGCCGATCCCCCCCTCCGACATGGCGATGGCCAGGTCCGGGAAGCGCAGGGGCACGCCCGACCACAGCCACTCGGCCGCCGCCAGCAGCGCGTTGACGGGGAACAGGGTGGGGAAGAGCTCGAAGGGTGGGTCCGGCGAGGGGAGGGGGGCCCATCCCGACGCGCCGGTGTGCAGGCACACCACGGTGGAGGTCTCCTCGCAGGCCGCGAAGAACGGGTCCCAGGCGCCCGAGAAGATCGACGGTGCGCCGAGGCGCGCCGGGAATTCCGGGAAGCTCACGGCCTTGAAGCCGAGCGCGGCGTTGCGCCGGATCTCCTCGGTGGCCACCTCCACGTCGCCGAGCCACGGGAGCTGCAGGGCGATGATGCGCTCGGGAAAGGTCCCGGCCCAGACCTCGGTGTGCCAGTGGTTCCAGGCGCGCAGGCAGGCCAGGCCGAGCTCGGCGTCGTCCGAGCGCGAGAACACGGATCCGCAGAACCCGGCCACGAGGGAGGGGAAGCACAGCGAGGCCCACACGCCGTTGATGTCCATATCGGCGACGCGGGCGTGGATGTCGTAACAACCGGGCCGCATCTCGTCGAAGCGCGACGGGTCCATGCTCCAGGTGTCCTTGCGCCGGCCCGCCACGGCGTTGAGCCCGACATTGGGATAGGTCCGGTCCTCGTACAGCCAGTACTGCACGCCGTCGTCGCGCTCGACGATGCGAGGGGCACGGTCGGCCAGCCGGGCCGGCATGCGCCCCTCGAACAGGTCGGGGGGCTCGATGAGGTGGTCGTCCACCGAGATCACCGGCACCCGGATGGGACGCGGTTGGGGGTCCGGGAGCAGGACTCCGCCGGTGCTCAGCGCCCCACTCCTTGGGGACCGGCCGTCTTCACGGGCGCAGCGCCGCCGCGCAGAACTTCCACAGCTCCTCGGCGACCTCGGTCGGGGACTCCTCGATCTGGTGACAGATGAGCGCGTGCAGGTGGGAGAGCACCAGGTGGAACAGCGTGCGGGCGTCGCGCCGGGCATCCCCGGGGCGCACCGCCCCGCGGGTCTGTGCGGCGCTCAGCGCGTCCTCGAAGACCCCCATGAACGGGTGCAGGACACCCCGGAGCTGGTCGGGGTGGGACTCGGCGAGGCGCAGGTGCTCGCGCACGAGCGCGGCGGCATAGGGGAGACGCCCGTCCACGGTCAGGAACCGGAACAGCCCGACGACCACCACGCGCAGGCGATCGAGGGGATCGGCCTCGACGTCGACCATCGACTCCAGCGCGGCCGCGCCCCGGCGGGCGTCGTCCTCGAAGAGCGCCACGAGCAGGTCGTCCTTGCCGGAGAAGCACCGGTAGAAGCTCTTGAGCGACGTGCCGGCGGCGGCCACCACCTGGGTCACGGTGAAGCTGGGCCCGCCCGTCTCCCACACGAGCTCGCGTGCCGCCTCGACCAGCCGGACGGTCACCTCGACGCGCCGGGCGCGCGCGCCGGGCAGCGAGCGCAGGCCGGGTTCACCGACACCCGCGGGGCCGTCCGGGTCGGCACCGACGGCACGGACGGCACGGGCCGGTGGCTCGGCGCCCGCTATGTCTCGCGCCCCTGACGCCATCGGGATCGGAAACTATCATCCGCCGGAGAACGGCATTCTCCGGACGGGAGGGCGACAGATGGGCGACGCGATCGGGCTGGTGATCGACGGCGGGGTTGTGCCCGGAGAGGCCGGGACCTATCCGGTGACCAATCCGGTCCGCCCCGCCGAGGTGGTCCTCGACGCCCCCTCGGCGTCCGCCGCGCAGCTCGACCGCGCCGTGGCCGCGGCCCGGGCTGCAGCCCCGTCGTGGGCGGCGATGGCGCCTGACGAGCGGGCCGAGCTCGTGGGCAAGGCGGCGTCGGCGGCGGGGGCGGCCGTCGAGTCGCAGGATCTGGCCACCCTCCTCACCCGCGAGCACGGCAAGGTCCTGTGGGAGGCGCAATTCGACTCCGGCACCATCGGCGGAATGGCGGGCGCCTTCGCGCCCTTGGCCTCCGAGGCCCTGGCCACCCGGACCTTCGCCGGTGGCGGCCGCCGCACCACCGTGGTGCACGAGCCCTATGGGGTGGTCGCCGCCCTGCTGCCCTTCAACTGGCCGGTGTCGGTTCTCGGCAACAAGGTGCTGCCCGCCCTGCTGGCCGGGAACACGATCGTGGTGAAGGCGCCCCCGTTCTGCCCCGGTGCGGTGCTGGCGGTCACCGCGGCGTTGGCCGACGCCTTGCCGCCGGGTGTGGTCAACGCCGTGAACGGCCCCGCTCCCGAGCTGGGCGAGATGCTCGTGTCCCATCCCGGAGTGGACATGGTGTCGTTCACCGGGGGCGTTCCCACCGGCCGTGCGGTGATGGCCGCGGCCTCGAGCGCGGTGCGCCCGGTGGTGCTCGAGCTCGGCGGCAACGACCCCGCCATCGTGGCCGCCGACGTCGACATCGACGACGCCCTCGTCGACAAGATCGTGGGGGCGTCGTTCATCACGTCGGGTCAGGTGTGCATGGCCATCAAGCGGCTCTATGTCCCCGAGGACAAGGTCCGGGCGGTGGTCGAGGCGTTGGTGGCCCGGGTCGGCACCGAGGTCGTCGGCGACGGTCTCCTCCCCGAAGTGACGATGGGGCCGGTCCACCGTCCCGCCGCCCGCCAGCGTGTGGAGGCCATGTTGGAGGAGGCGGCTGAGCGCGGCGCCCGGGTGCACCGCCCGGCGCGGGTACGGGAGGAAGACGCGTCGGCCGGTGGCTATCTCGTCTCGCCCGCCATCGTCGAGGGTGCGCCGGACGAGGCGCAGATCGTGTGCGAGGAACAGTTCGCACCGGCGCTCCCCGTCCTCGGCTATCGCCATGTCGACGAGGCCGTGCGCCGCGCCAACGACTCGCCCTACGGGCTGTGCGCGTCGATCTGGACCGGTGACGAGGAGTTGGCCGCCGCCATCGCCGGCCGCCTCGAGGCGGGCACCGTGTTCGTGAACAACCACGGCACCGCGGCCATGGACCACAGGGCTCCGTTCGGGGGATGGAAGCAGTCGGGCTACGGGCTCGAGCTCGGGCCCGAGGGCATGCTCGCCTTCACCCACCCCAAGACGATCCTCCAGTTCCCCGCCCCGGCCCGGTGAGGGGCCCCGGCCGCGCCCCGGCACGAGAGAAGCGTCCATGCTGGACCTGCTGATCCGCGGGGGCACCGTCGTGGACGGCTCCGGTGCCCCGTCACGGCGCGCCGATGTGGGTGTGCGCGACGGCCGGGTGGTGCTGATGGGCGACACCGACGAGCCCGCCGCCAGGGAGATCGACGCCGACGGGCTGCTGGTGACGCCGGGCTTCGTGGACCTCCACACGCACTACGACGCCCAGCTGTCGTGGGACCCGACCGCCAGCCCGTCCCCGCTGCACGGGGTGACGACCGTGATCGGCGGCAACTGCGGGTTCTCGCTGGCGCCGGCGGGTCCCCAGCACTCCCGGTACCTGGCGCGCATGATGGCGCGGGTCGAGGGGATGCCCATCGCCGCTCTCGAGTGCCTCGACTGGTCCTGGAACTCCTTCGGCGAGTGGCTCGGCCGGCTCGACGGTTCCGTCGCCGTGAACGCGGGGTTCCTCGTCGGCCATTCGGCGGTGCGTCGCTCGGTGATGGGGGACGACGCCGTCGGCGCCGTTGCCTCGGCCGACCAGGTCCAGGCCATGGGGTCGGTGCTGGCCCGGTCCCTGGAGGAGGGCGCGCTCGGGTTCTCGACGTCGCAGGCCCCGACCCACAACGACGGCGACGGCATGCCCGTGCCCTCTCGGGCCGCGTCCCGGTCCGAGCTCGAAGCGCTGTGCGCCGTCTTGTCGACGCATCAGGGCACCACCCTCGAGCTCATCGTCCCGGGGTGCCTCAACGGGTTCAGCGAGGACGAGGTGGACCTGATGGCGACCCTGTCGCTGCTGGCCGACCGCCCCGCCAACTGGAACGTCCTCGGGGTATCGGCCCTCAACCCCGACGGGCTCATCCACCAGCTGGCCGCGTCGACCGCCGCGTCCGAGCGCGGCGCCACCGTGGTGGCGCTCACGTTGCCTCACACCATGAAGCTGCGGTTGTGCTTCGATCCCGGTGCCATCCTCGACAGCCTGCCGGGATGGGCCGAGATGTTCGCCCTCCCGGTCCCCGAGCGCATGAAGGTGCTCTCGGACCCCGAGGCGCGTGCCCGCCTCGATGCCGGCGCCAAGTCCAAGGAGGCCGGGATCATCGGCGCCCTGGCTCGCTGGGAGAACCTGGTCGTCGACGAGACGTTCGCGGCCGTCAACGCACCCTACGAGGGAAGGTCGGTGGGGTCGGTCGCCAAGGAGACGGGCAAGGAGCCGTTCGACGCGCTGCTCGACGTCGTGATCGCCGACAACCTTCGGACGGGGCTGCGCCCGCCCATCGGCGAGTCGGAAGCGGACTGGGAGCTTCGGGCCAAGGTGTGGCTGGACCCGCGCACGGTGGTGGGAGGGTCCGACGCCGGGGCGCACCTCGACATGATGTGCGGGGCCATCTACTCCACGTCGATGCTCGGCGACGGAGTGCGGGCCCGGAACCTGTTGTCGTGGGAGGAGGCGGTCCGCCAACTGACCGACGTGCCCGCCCGGCTCTACGGGCTCCGGGAGCGGGGACGGCTGGCGCAAGGTTGGTGGGCGGACATCGTGGTGCTCGATCCCGAGCGCATCGGGCACGGGCCCGAAAGGACCAGGGACGACCTTCCCGGCGGCGCCAGCCGTTTGTATGCCGAGGGTGTCGGGATCGAGCACGTGATCGTGAACGGCACGGAGATCGTGAGATCGGGCGAGTTCACCGGAGCCGTGCCCGGCACGGTCCTGCGCTCGGGAGTGGACACCGACACCGTGAGGGCGGGGGCGAGGGCCCGGTGAGCGGATCCGGTCGTACCGTGCGCGCCGCGGTCGTGCACGAGGTCGGCGCCCCCTTCGTCATCGAGGAGATCGAGCTGGCACCGACGGGCCCCCACGACGTGCGGGTGAAGATGGCGGCCAGCGGGGTCTGCCACTCCGACCTGTCGGTCCAGAAGGGGACGATCCCGTTCATGTTCCCGACGGTGCTCGGCCACGAGGGCGCCGGCGTCGTCGTCGAGGTGGGCGAAGCGGTCACACGCGTGGCACCGGGCGACCATGTGGTGCTGACCTGGATGCCGGCGTGCCGACGGTGCTTCTGGTGCCTGTCGGGTCAGGCCATGTTGTGCGAGGTGGGCCTGGCCGAGTCCCTGTCCGGCGCGTACGCCACGGTGGGGGGAACTCCGCTGGTACGGGGGCTCGGGACCGCAACCTTTGGTGAGGAGACCCTCGTGCCCGAAGGGGAGGTGGTGCGCGTCGACCCCTCGGTCCCCTTGGAGCTGGCCGCGTTGGTGGGGTGTGCGTTGGCCACGGGCGTGGGCGCGGTGTGGCACACCGCCCACGTGACCCCGGGCTCCAGCGTTGCCGTCGTCGGCTGCGGTGGGGTGGGCCTGTCGGTGGTCCAAGGGGCCCGTCTGGCCGGCGCCGCCACCATCGTCGCCGTCGACCACGTGGCCTCGAAGCTCGATACGGCCAAGTCCATGGGCGCCACGGCGGTGGTGGACTCGTCGGCCGAGGACGCCGTCGCCGCGGTGCGGGCCTACACCGGGGGACGGGGAGTCGATTTCGGCTTCGAGGTGGTGGGCCGGGCCGAGACCATACGCAGTGCCTTCATGATGGTGCGGCGCGGAGGAACGGCGGTGCTCGTCGGCGCGGGGTCGCCGGCGGAGACGGTGTCGTTCTCCGCCTTCGAGCTGTTCGTCGACGCCAAGACGGTCATCGGCTGCGTGTACGGCTCGACCGACGCGGACCGCGACTTCCCCGTGCTGGTGGACCTGGTGCGCCAGGGAGCGATCGACGCCGAGGGCCTCGTGACCAGGCGGATCGGGCTCGAGGACGTGAACGACGCCTTCCGGGCCATGGAGGCGGGGGAGGTGGCGAGAAGCGTGATCGTCTACGGAGAGACCGCCGCGGGCGGGAGGAACGGCTGATGGCGACGGACCTGCGCGTGGTCGACGCCGATGCCCATGCGGTGGAGCCCTCGGAGTTCTTCGCCGAATTGTTACAGCGCTTTCCCGAGCACGTGACGCTGCGCAGCGACACCAAGCTCGGGGTGCTGGTCGAGGGGCGTCCCTATCCGCAGTACGAGGGCCCGGGCGCGGGGTGCCCGCCCCAGCACGGTCTGACGACGGCCCCGGGGGTCGATCCGGCGACGGTGGAGGGGGTGCTGGCCAACGCCGACACCGACGGCATCGACGAGATGGTGCTGTTCCCGAGCTTCGGCCTGTGCGTGCCGACCCTCCAGGACCCCGTGCTCGGGGCCGGGGTCGCCCGTCTGTACAACCGCTGGGTGTCGGAATTCTGCGCCAAGAGCGGGGGGCGCCTGCACGGGGTGGCCGTGGTGCCCATCGAGCACGGCGAGGAGGCCGTGAAGGTCATGGAGGAGGCCAGGGACCTCGGGTTGGTGGCCACGATCGTCCCGCCCGCGCTCAAGGACCGGAATCTCGACCACCCCGACATGGACCGGTTCTATGCGGCCGCCGCCTCCCTCGACATGCCCCTGGGGGTCCACGGTGCCCCCGGGATCCACCTGCCCAAGATCGGGGTGGACCGCTTCGACAATTACATCCAGGTGCACTGCGTCAGCTTCCCCTTCGACCAGATGTTCGCCATGACGGCTCTGGTGAGCGGGGGGGTGTTCGACCGCCATCCCACACTGCGGGTGGCCTTCTTGGAGGCGGGGTCGGGGTGGCTGCCGTGGTTCGTCGAGCGATTGGGCGAGCACTTCGAATCTCGCGGCGACTGGATCCCCGACGGCTGGCAGCACCCGCCGGCGCACTACGTGGCGTCGGGGAACGTCGTGGTGACCTGTGAGCCCGACGAGGACGCACTGCCGTGCGTGGTGGACCTGCTCGGCGACCGGTGCGTGATGTTCGCCAGCGACTACCCGCACTGGGACGGGGCCTGGCCCCGCGCCTCCACCGAGCTCAAGGAGCATGCCGAGGGTCGGATGGCACCCGAGGCGCTGGCCCGGGTGGCGGCGGGCAACGCCCAGGACTTCTACAACCTACCCCGATGACCACCACGGTGGGAGGGGCCGCCCAGGACGCCGAGGAAGGAGCAGTCATGCCGGGGCTCGACTACATCGACGCCGACGGGCACGTGCTCGAGCACCCTGACGGGTTCCGGGACTTCGCCCCCAAGGGGTTCGAGGACCGCGTCTGGCACATCGAGGTCGACGACCGGGGACGGGAGTGGGCCGTCATGGACGGCACCCGCAACCTCGCCAATTTTCTGTCGTTGGCGGGGACGGCCGGCATGTCCGCCGACGACCGTGACCGGGCCCAGCGCGGGGAGCTGCGGTACACCGAGGTGCGCCCGGCCGCCTGGGACGCGCCGGCGCGCCTGGTGGACATGGACACCGACGGCATCGACCGGTCCGTGCTCTACCCCACCCTGTTGCTGGGGATCCAGGGGCATCCCGACGTCGAATTCGCGGCCGTGATGTGCGCCGCCTACAACGACTGGCTGTCGGAGCACACCCGGGCCAGTGGAGGACGGCTGTTCGGGGTGGCGGTGCTTCCCCAGCAGGACATCGGCCTCGCCGCGGCCGAGATCCGTCGGGTGGCGGACCTGCCGGGGATCGTGGGGGTGTTCCTGCGCCCCAACCCCACCTCGGACTGGCGACCGTTCTCCGACCGGGTCTACGACCCCCTGTGGAGCGCGGCGTCGGACACGGGCATGCCGGTGGGCCTGCACCCGTTCCTGGCCGCGGATCTCCCCGGTGCGTGTGTGGGCCTGCGCATCAACAGGCTGCGGAGCTCGGCGCGACCGCTTCCCGACCAAACCGGGACCGTCGCCATCGACAACATCTTCTTCACCCAGGCCATCGCCAATCCCTTCGACATGATGAACTCGATGACCTTCCTGCTCGCCGGCGGGGTGTGCGAGCGCTTCCCCGACCTGCGCATCGTCTTCCTGGAGGCGGGCGGGGGGTGGCTCGTGCCGTGGCTGGAGCGCCTCGACCACCACTACGAGATCTTCGGGTGGGACGTCCCGCAACTGACGAGGGAGCCCTCGGAGTACTTCCGGCGCCAGTGCTGGATCAGCTTCGACCCCGACGAGTCCACGCTGGCCTTCACGGCCCGCTCGCCCCTGTGCGGGGCGGACCGCATCGTGTGGGCCTCGGACTACCCCCATCCCGACGCCGTGTTCCCCGGGGTCACCCGTGAGCTGGCGGAGGCCATCGCCGGGCTTCCCCCCGCCGACCAGCGCCTGATCGCCGGCGCCAACGCCGCCGCGCTGTACGGACTTCCCGTGGCTCCGCCCTCGGCGAGGTCGAGCCGCGCTGGCTGTACCGCTAACCTGGGCCGGTGAACGACGACCTGCGCCGACGGATCCCCTACCTGATCGCCATGGGTCGCATCGCCTTCGGCCTCGGGCTCATGGTGTCGCCGTCGGCGGGATCGAGGCTGTACCTGGGGGTGGAGGCCAAGCGCCCCAGCGTGCGATTCATGAGCCGGATCTTCGGCGGCCGCGACGTCGCCCTCGGCGTGGTGCTGTTGCAGGCCCTGCGAGAGGACCGGCCCGAATCCGTCACCAGTGCCCTGCTCCTCGGGGCGGGCTGTGACACCTGGGACGCGGTGGCGGCCCTGCGAGGGCGCGATCTTCCCATCTGGGGGCGTCTCGTGGTGGCGCTGCTCGGCTCGACGTTCGCCGCCCTCGGCACCGTCGCCGCATTGGCACCGGGCGCCGATATGCCCGAGCCCGCCGCCGCCCCGACGTCCTAGATGCCGGCGGTGACGTCCGGACCCGTCGACGACGACGCGGTGCGGGAACGTGTGGGGGCGCTCGTGCGAGACGTGGTGGGATTCCCCCATCCCGGCGTGACGTTCAAGGACATCACCCCGGTTCTCGCCGACGCCGCCGGGTTCGCGGACGCGGTGGCGTGGTTGGCGGCGCCCTTCGCCGGCAAGGTGGACACGGTGGCCGCCATCGAGGCTCGAGGTTTCATCCTCGGTGCCCCGGTGGCCTACGCCCTGGGCACGGGCCTGGTCCCGGTGCGCAAGGTCGGAAAGCTCCCCGCCGCCACCATGGCCGAGGCGTACGTGCTCGAGTACGGCGAGGCCACCTTGGAGTTGCACATCGACGCCGTGGGGCCCGGTGACCGCGTCCTCATCGTCGACGACGTCATCGCCACGGGCGGCACCCTTCTGGCCACGGCCTCGGTCCTGCGTCGGGCCGGCGCCGTCGTCGTGGGGGTGGCGGCGCTGCTGGAGCTGGCCGCGCTCGAGGGCCGTGCCCGGCTCGACGGTCTCGACCTGCACGTCCTTTTGTCGGTGTGAGGCGATCTCCTCTTTCGCTGGCGGTGATCGACGCTCAGGAGAAGCGGTTCGCGGCCGCCTTCGCCCAGGGCGACATCTCGCTGGCGAAGTCTCTGTACCAACCCGACGTCGTCTACGTCAGCCCCACGACCCGCCTCTTCGGCTGGCCCTCGCGCATCGTGGGGCTCGACCAGACACTCGAGTTCATCCAGGTGACGATCACGGGGCTGTCTGACATCTCCTACCAGGTGGACGAGCGGGCGCTGATCCCCGGGTCAGGTGGCGACTCCGGACCGGGGGTCAAGGGCGTCAGAGCCGCCAGGCGCGGCAGAGTCGATGACACCGGCGGTGGCACCGACCCCGCCGCGTACGTGCGGGTGCACTTCGACTTCGACATGCGGGCGGTGCGCCTGCGTTCGACCTACGTCGTGGTGTACCGCTACCGCGACGCGCTCATCGCCCAGCAGGAGCTGTACTACGACCCGAGCGCCCAGCTCGAGATCCTGCCGTGGTCCTGACGTCGGGCTCGGGCCCGACGTCGCATCACATCTCGAGGGCCTCGTAGACCTCGACGCTCCCCCCGCCGGCGAGAACCGGGCAGCCCTTGGCCTTGCCGGCCGCGTCAGCCAGGCTGTTGGCGGAGATGACGGAGTACCCGCCCATGCCGCTGGCGCCGCCGTCGGTGCTGGACCCGTCGCCCGACACCGTGCTCGATGCGCCGAAGGGGTTGCCCATGTCGACGACGTCGTCAGCGAGGGTGCCGAACCAACCCATCCAGGCATCCATGGCCGCCTGCTGGGCCTCGGGCGTGTCGTTCGATTGGCCGCCCGTGTACAGAAATACGAACTTTCCCATCGTGTGTCCTGCCTTTCTTTTCGTTGATCGGTCTTGCCGACCCCTGATGGGACCGGCGGCTCGTGGCCTACGCCGGCCCCCGGTCCGGTCCGGGGTCCCCGCCCGCTCCGGCGATGGTGAGCCGGGCCAGGTAGTGACGCCAGCCCGCGGCGTGAGGCTCTACGGCTTCGAGCGGAAGGCCCCGGTGCACGAGGCGCACGATGGTGTCGTCCCCGTCGGGGGTGAGGGTGATCTCGACGGTGCTCGACCCCGGGGGCACGGGGTTGCCCTGGTCCTCCCAGCCCCACGTGAAGGTGACGCGGTGCGGGGGGCTCACTTCGACGTACTCGCCGCGCGCCACGTGGGAGCCGTCCATGTCGACCCGGTAGATGCCGCCGGGCCGGGGGTCGATCTTGTGTTCGATGCCCTTCCAGCGCCGCATCTTGTCGGGGTCGGTGAAGAACGGGAACACGGCCTCGGGCGGCGCCGCGATGCGGATCTCCTGTTCGATGACGTCATCGCCTGCTGGCACGTTCGGTGTCCTCCGTCTCTGGCGTTGCTGCCATCTCTTGCTCCACCGCCCGCTTCAGGCGACGCAGCCCGGTGTCCCAGAACCCCTCGAGGTATTCGCGCAGCTCGGCCAGCCCCTCGGGCCGGGCCCGGTAGATGACACGGGTGGCGTCCCGGCGGCTCTCGAGGAGGCCGGCGTCCACCAGGACGCGTAGATGCTGGGAGACGGCGGGGCGGCTGAGCTCGAAGTGGGCGGCGATCTCCCCGGCGGCGAGCTCGTCGTCGCCCACCAGGCGGAGGATCTCGCGCCGATGAGGCTCGGCGATGGCTCGGAGGGCGGCGTCCACGGAGATGAGTGTAAGCAGATCCTTACGTAAGTAGCAAGTGACATTTGCCCACCGTCGGGATGGACGCCAACGCGGGGGTCAGCGCCGGGGCATCTTGATGGCGCGGTCGGCGATGATGTTCTTCTGCACCTCGGTGGTGCCCGCGCCGATCGAGGTGTAGCGCTGCCACACGTAGTTGTGGCTCCAGTGCCCCTTGTCCACGGCATCGGGGCCGCCGCGGGCGAGGACCCCCGACGCCCCCAGGATGTCCACGCCGAGCTCGGCGATGGTCTGGGACAGGTAGCTCCACTGCAGCTTGGCCAGGGGGACCTCGGGCCAGTTCTTCTCCCCCTTCAGGATCTTCGACAGTGCCCGGGCGTTGAGGAGACGGGTGAGCTCGAGCTGGGTCCACAGCCGGGCGATCCGGTCGCGGATCCCGGGGTCGTCGAGGGCTTCGGGGTTGTTCCGGCGTGCGGTGGCGATGAGGTTGTCGAGCTCGATGCGCATGGACACCGACAGCCCCGACGTGCCGACGCGCTC
Organism: uncultured Acidimicrobiales bacterium; assembly: GCA_963848335.1. GTDB lineage: Bacteria > Actinomycetota > Acidimicrobiia > Acidimicrobiales > UBA8190 > Chersky-840. The sequence continues at coordinate 148,233 of CAWKDD010000006.1, read as the reverse complement.
GTTGGCGAGGGTCCCCATGGCCACGTTCCAGCCCTGGTTCTCCTCCCCGAGCCGGTAGGCGGCGGGTACGCGGGCCCCGTCGAAGTTGACCTCGCAGAACAACTCGCCGCCGGTGATGTCACGGATGACGTTGACCTCGATGCCGGGGAGCTCCATGTCGATGATGAGGGCGGTGATGCCCTCGTGCTTGGCCCCGCGCTCGATGGCGCCGGGGTCGGTGCGCACCAGGAAGAGGCCCCACTTGGCGAGATGGGCGGTGGAGATCCAGATCTTTCGACCGGTGACGACGTACTCGTCACCGTCGAGCACCGCCAGGGTGCGCAGGTTGGCGAGGTCGGAGCCCGCTTCGGGTTCGGTGAATCCCTGGCACCAGTGCACATCGGCGTTGAGGATCCCGGGGAGCCACATCTGCTGCTGCTCCTCGGTGCCCCAGCGCAGGATCATGGGCCCGATCTGCCACAGGCCGTTGGCGTTGTAGATGCCCGGGGTCTTGGCCCGTGCCATCTCCTCGGAGTAGATGGTGTTCTGCATGACGGTGGCCTCCCGGCCACCCCAGGATTTCGGCCAGTTGATGGCCGCCCACCGCCCCCCGTGCAGGCAGCGCTGCCAGGCCTGGCGGCGCAGCATGGTGCGGCGGTCCGGGTTGTTCTCGTCGCCGATCTCGCCCGATGCCATGAACTCCGGCAGGTTGGCGTCGAGCCACTGGCGCAGCTCGGCGCGGAACGCGTCGTCCTCGGCGGTATAGGAGAAGTCCACGGTTCCCTCGATGCTCGGGACGTCAGTGCTTCAGGACGTCGGGGTTGACGATGTTGCGCGGCGTGGCCCCGGCCAGCAGGCGGCACAGGTCGTCGGCGATGGTCTGGGTGTGGTTGACCTCGGTGTCGTAGGTGGCGCCGCCGATGTGCGGGGTGAGCACCACGTTCGGGAACGTCGTGAGCGGGTGATCGGGAGGGAGGTGCTCCCCCACGAAGTGGTCCAGGCCCGCCGCGCTCACCTTGCCCGACCGCAGGGCGTCGACGAGGGCGTCTCCGTCGTGGAGCTGGGCGCGCGCCGTGTTGAGGAAGACCACGCCGTCGCGCATGGCCGCGAACTGCTCGGACCCGATCATGCCGGCGGTCTCCTCGGTGACGGGCGCGTGCAGCGACACCACGTCGGCGACCTCGAGGAGCTGCTCGAGGCTGTGGGTGGCGTCCGCCGCGTAGGGGTCGTAGGCCACGACGTGCATGCCGAGGCCCTCGAGCCGCCAGCGAAGGGCGCGCCCGACGGCGCCCAGACCCACCAGCCCGGCGGTGCGCCCCGCCATCTGCCAGGCCCGGAACCGCTGGTAGGGGATGGTCCCGTTCTTGTACACCTCGCCGGCGCGGACGTCGCGATCCGCCTCCAGCACGCCCCGGGTTGCGGCGAAGAGCAGCGCCACGCCGATCTCGGCCACGGCGTCGGCATTGCGGGCCGGGGCCCGCAGCACCGGGACACCGGCCGCCGTGGCCGCCTCCACGTCGACGTTGTTGGGGTCGCCGCGCGTGCTCGCCACCGCCACCAGGGGCAGGTCGAACACCGGCCCGGCACAGCGATCGGCCTCCACCATGAGGATGGTGGCTCCCTCGTCCGCGGCCCGTTGCGCCAGCTGCTCGGCGTTGTAGATGCGGAGGGGTTCGTGGTCGATCCAGGGGTCGATCACGAGGTCGGCGAGCTCGTGCAACAAGTCGACCCCGGGACCCCGTATCGGGGTCGTCACGAGCGCCCGAGGGCGGGTCCGATCCATCGATCCTCCTTCGGCCGCCGAAGTCATTCATAATGGCCGAATCATGACGGTCGTGTCAGGTTCGGTAACCGTTGGCATCGATATCGGGACCACGGCCGTGAAGGCCGTCGCCGCCGACGAGACCGGCACGGTGCTGGCCCGCGCCCGCGTCCCGCATCGGCTCATCACCCCGGCCCCGGACCAGCTCGAGCACGACGCCGGCCAGGCCTGGCGACGAGGCCCGGTGCGTGCGCTGGCGCAGGTGACCCAGGGTGTGACCGACCTGGCCGGGGTGTGCGTCACGAGCATGGTGCCCTCTCTCGCTGCCGTGGACGGCAGGGGGATCCCCCGTTCCCCCGGTCTCCTCTACGGCGACGCCCGGGGTCGGGAGTTCGCACTGGACCAAGGGCCCGACGCTTCTCCGGGGGACCTGGACGCGGCCATGCCCGACGCCGGGGGTTTCGTGCGCTGGGCCGTGCACCAGGTCCCCGGGGCCCGCGGCTACTGGCCCGCCCAGGCCGTCGCCAACTACGCGCTGGGGCGCGTGCCGGCCATCGACACGGGCACCGCCATCTGCATGAGCTCGATGCGGAGGGGCACCGGGTGGAACCCCGAGGTGCTGGCCGATCTGGGCGTGACCGAGAAGCAGCTCCCCGTCGTCGTCAACATGGGGGAGCCTGCGGGGACGGTCACGGGCACCGACGCCGTGCTCGCGGCGGGGACGGTCGACGCGTTGTGCGACCAGATCGTCTCGGGCGCCACCCACACCGGGGACGTGCTCGTCATCTTCGGGGCGACGCTGATCGTGTGGGCCGTGGTCGACGACTGGATCGAAGCCCCCGGCCTGTGGACCCTGCCCCACACCGTGGCCGGCAAGGTCCTCGTCGGTGGTCCCAGCAATGCCGGAGCGCTCTTCGTGGACTGGGCCCGCGCCGTGTTGAAGGGTGCCGCGCCCCGCCCGGGACGCAATCCCGCAGCCCCCGCCGGGGGTACGAAGAACGCAGAGGAGGCCGAGGGTGCCGAACCCGGAGGACGCCGTGGCGACCCCGGGCGTGTGCCGGTGTGGACGCCCTATCTCCGTGGTGAGCGCGCCCCGTACCACGACACGACGCTGCGGGCCGGCCTGCACGACCTGGACCTGACCCATGACGCCGGGTCGGTGGAGCGCGCCGCCTACGAAGCGAGTGGATTCGTCATCCGTCACATGCTCGACCGCGCCGGCGTGGTGGCCCGGCGCATCGTGGCCAGCGGGGGTGGCACCCACGTCCTTCCCTGGATGCAGGGCGTCGCCGATGCCAACGGCCTGCCCGTCGACACCGTGGGTGTACCGGAGGGCTCCGCCCTGGGTGCCGCCTACATGGCGCGCTGGACGGCCGGGCTCGAGTCGTCTCTCGACGGTGCCCAGCAATGGGCTCGGGTGGGACGTCGGATCGAGCCCGACGCGCGCTGGGCCGCGGCCGCCTCCGAGCGCTACGCGCGGTTCCTGGCGTTCAGCCCTCAGCCCTGACCTGAAGCCGGAAACCCGAAACCTGAAGCCAGAACCCGTGGTTCCCCGCTCGCGCCCCGCCTGGGCGGCGCCCGGGGTCTCTGTCATGCTGGGGAACGGAGGTGACGCGGTGAGTCCCAAGGCACCAGAGCACGACGAAAACGGTCCCGGCGACGACTGGGTGTTCCCCTTCGAAGCCGAGCTGCACGCGTTCGCGCCGGGCCTGCACGAGGCCCAGAACGCCTGGCTGGCACAGATCGACTCGCTGCGCGCCCCCGACCGCAAGACGCACGAGCTCATCCGCATGGTGTGCACGGTCATCCTGCGCAATCCTCCCGGAGTCCAGCGCCACGCCATGCTGGCGGCGGAGGTGGGCGCCACGTGGGAGGAGATCGCCGGGAGCATCGTGCTGACCGAGCCGGCGTTCGGGCTCTTGCGGGTGGTCGAGGCCCTGCCCTGGGCCCGGCGCGGTTGGGAGCGTGGGCACTCCGCCGTCGACGACGAAGCGTCGCGCCGCCGCCCCTCGGCCTAGCGGCGGGTCCCCTTCGGAGCCCGGCCGGCTCCGTTGCCGTCTCCGGTCCCATCCCCCGTGCCGTCCCCCGTGCCGCCTCCGGTCCCGTCCCCGAGCGCTCTCGAAAGCACATGGGACGGTGGAGGGCCGCCGCCGAACAGTCCCCGGTGCACCAAGGTGGTGAGGGTGTCGAGGGCCGACGCGTCGACGGGTTCCCGGGCGAACAGGCGGAGCTGGTGGAACCGGTCCACCATCGCCACCACGGCCTCCGACGCGGCGTTGGCGTCGACGCCGGGGTTCGGCCCGGCCCCCTCGATACGCGCCGCCAGGGCCCGCGCCACCCCTCCGGCGGCCACGTGCGCCTGGGCACTCAATTCGGGGTCGCTCATCACCAGGTCCGTCCAGGCGCGCAGCACCGGGGCGTAGCGCGTCCAGGCCTCGGAGAAACGCTCCATCCAGGCGCGCAGCTCCTGCCATCCCTCCTCGTCGGGACCCACCGGCCCGAGCGCGTCGTCGAGCGCGGCGACCACGTCGCCGGCCTCGCCCACGAGGGCGCGCAGGAGGTCCTCCTTGTTGGAGAAGTACAGGTAGAACGTGCCGTGTGAGGTGCGTGCCACCTTGACGATGTCGTCGACCCGCGCCGCGTGGTACCCGCGCCGGGCGAAGACGACCATGGCCGCGTCGAGGAGCTTGCGCATGGTCTTGCGCCCCTGGGTGCGCAGGGCGCGCTTGCTGGCGGGCTCTCCGGCCACGCCCGCCTTGGGGCCGCGTGAAGACTCCCGTTTGCCGTTGGTGCCGCTCTTCGCGCCCTGGGCGCTCACCGGGTCGGGCCTCGCCGGGGCGCTCGGCGTGTCGGCCGGTCCCATGCCTGGGGCATCGTAGTCACCGACTTGTCGCGGACGGCTCGAAGGCGACTTTGATGGCTCCGCTCGTGTCCTGGCGGGCGATGACCCTGAGGGCGTCCCACCACCGTTCGAGGGGGAACCGGTGCGTGAGCATGCCGCTCAGGTCCACACGCCCCGAGGCGGCCATGTCGAGATAGTGGGCGATGGCGTGCTTGCGTACGCCCTCGACCTCTTCGATGCCGAAAGCGTTGGAGCCGGCGATGGTGAGCTCTTTGAAGTACACCGGCGTCCACTCCCATCGGCCCGGTGTGTGCACCCCGCTCTGGACCAGGGTGCCGCGCTCGGCCAGGACGCGCACCCCCACCTCGAGGGTCTCGGGCCGGGCCACGGTGTCGTAGACGACGTCGATCCCGCCGGGGTGGGCGATGGGCAGTCCGGCGAAGGGGGTGTGCAGCTCCCCGCCGGACCACGCCGCCAGCTCCTCGACGAGAGCCAGGCGAGGTTCGTGGGCCAGCACCTTGGTGGCTCCGAGCCGGGTGGCGAACTCGGCCTGGGCGGGGAAGCGGGCCACCACGGCCACCTCGACGTCGGGGTACAGCGCCCGCAACGCGGCCACGCTGCTGACACCGAGCGCGCCGGCGCCGTAGACGAGGGCCTTGCCGCCGGGGGGCGGCGGGTGGTGCACGATGGCGTGCATCGACACCGCGAACGGGTCCGCCAGCACCGCCAGGGTGTCGGGAACCTCGGGCGGGACGTGGATCAGCATGGAGTCGTGGGCGACGAGGAGGTCCGCCCACGCGCCGGGGGCGTCGGTGGTCACCCCCACGTGGACGCCCGGGCCCAGGGCGCCACGGGTGAAGCTCCAACACAGGTTCAGGTCCCCCGCTCGGCACGCCGGGCACAGCGGTTCGACGCCGCGCGGTGCGCACGTGAGCCACGGGTTGAGCACCACGCGGTCTCCCACCTCCACTCCCTCGGCCTCGGGTCCGAGCTCGACCACCTCGGCCACCACCTCGTGGCCCGGCACGTGGGGGAGCGACGAGAACGCCGACATGGGGTTGTCGACGTCGCCCTCGCCGAAGTCGCCGAGCACGAGCTTGGCATCTGATCCGCAGATGCCCGACAGGATGGGCCGGGTCACGACCCAGTCGGGCCGGGGCGGGCGGGCGTCCTCGACCTGGTGGAGGCCGAATGGGAGCGACGCCAGCATGCGTTCGAGGTCGTCGGTGGGTTGGGGTCGCGCCTCGTCGGGCGCGGGGGGCGCGCCGAACACGAGCGCCCTCACGAGGGACTCTCCGTGCCGCCCTCGACCGGCGCCATCACCGCCCGTGACGCCTTCACCGACACCGACGCTGATGCGCCTGGCCCCCATCCGATGCTTGTCATCGATGGCTCCCCGGTTCCCCTCGCTCGCTCCGTGCCCGCACAACGGGCCGCCCCACGTTCCACTTCACACGATCCCCTTGGACTGCAGCTCCTCGAGCTCCGCCGGCGCCAGGCCGACGAGGTCGCACCACACCTGGCGGTTGTGCGCGCCCAGTTCCGGTGCGCCGGCGGGCACGGGCTGCTCGTCGCCCACCAATCTCGGGTACGGCGCCTGCTGGCGCAGCGGCCCCAGCACCGGGTCGTCCACGGTGACGAGATCCCGGCGTGCCGCGAAGTGGGGATCGAGCGCGATGTCCCGGGCGTTGTAGGCGGTGGCCACGGGGACGTCGTGGGCGATGCACGCCTGCTCCACCTCGACCGCGCTCTGGCTCGAGGTCCACTGGGCCACCAGCTCGTTGATGGTGTCGCCGTTTCGGGCGCGGTCGGCCAAGGTGGCGAAGCGGGGGTCCTCGAGCAGGTCGGTGCGGCTCATGGCGCGACACAACCGCCGGAAATTGGCGTCGCCGCCCGCCACCACGCACACGTAGTTGCCGTCCGCGGTGGGGTAGTTGTCGAGGGGCGCGGAGTTCGACAGCCTGTTCCCCTCGCGGGTCCGTACGGTGCCGACGCGGTCGTAGGCCGGGATCGTCCATTCCAAGATGCGCAGCACCGATCCGTACAGGGACGCGTCCACCACCGCGCCCTGGCGATCCCCCGGGCGCGGCGCCGTGTCCCTGCGGTACAGCGCGGCCAGGGCCGCCTCGGCGGCGAACACCCCGGTCAGGTAGTCGGCCACGGTGACCCCGGGGCGAACCGGGGGTCGGTCGGCCTCGCCGGTCAGGTTGAGCAGGCCGCCGTAGGCGACGCCGAGGCGGTCGAGCCCGGGCCGCGCCGCGTACGGGCCGTCCTGGCCGAAGGCGCTGATGCGCACGAACACCAGGCCGGGGTCGAGCGAGCCGGGGCCGATCCCCCACTCCTCCATGGTGCCGGGCCGGAAGTTCTCGCACACGACGTCCGCCGTCGCCGCCAGGCGCCGGAAGAGGTCCTGGCCCTCGGGCTGGCGCAGATCGCACGTGGCACTCTTGCGTCCCCGGCCCTCGACGGCCCAGAACAGCGAATAGCCGTCGACGAAGGGCCCGATGCCGCGCATGAAGTCACCGGTCCCGGGTTGCTCCACTTTCACGACCTCGGCGCCCCATTCCCCGAGCAGCCCCGCACAGAACGGAGCGCCGATCCGGGTGCCGACGTCGATCACCCGGAGGCCGTGGAGGGGTCCCGGCATGCCGCCCCGTCAGCTCCGGTCGGGGGGAGCATCCCCCCGGTCTCGGGCCGCGAACACTTCTTTCATCGAACCGAGCTGCTTGCGCTGCTCCAGGGCGTTGAGGGCGGTGGCGGTGTTGTGGGCCCACTGGTGGGCCATGAAGTGGTAACGCCACGACGCCCCTTTGCCCATGAGCTCCCCCACGTGGTTGAGCGAGTCCTTGACCACCTGCGCCGTCACGGGAGGGACGAGAGCGACGCGTTGGGCCAGTTCCATGGTGCGCGCCATGAGCTCGGTACGGGGCACGACCTTGTTCACGAGACCGAGGCGCTGCGCCTCCTCGGCGTCGAGCTCTTCGGCGGCGAGGAGGAATTCCTTGGCCTTGCGGATGCCGAGCTCCCACGGCTCGACCAGGAGCTCGACCCCGGCGCCGGTCATGCGCAGGACGGGGTTCGAGAACTTGGCGTCGTCGGCGGCAACGATGAGGTCGCACATGCACGCCAGCATGAGCCCGGCGGCCACGCACTTGCCCTGCACGGCGGCGATGGTGGGCTTGCGGAAGTCGTGGATCTTGCGGCAGCGGTCCACGTACATGATCTGCTCGTGGCGGAACTTTCCCTCGGGCGTCTCGCGCATGGTCACCCAGGCGTCGGGCTCCTCGGTGCCCACGAGGGCCTTGAGGTCGTGCCCCGCACTGAAGTGCTTCCCGGCACCGGCCAGGATCACCACGCGCACGTCGTCGTCGGCGTCGGCGCGGTCGAAGCACGCGTCGAGCTCGTCGATCAACGCGCTGCTCTGGGCGTTGGCCACCTCCGGGCGGTTCATGGTGAGGACGGCGACAGGGCCGTCGACCTCGTAGCGGACCACCGGCTCATTGCTCGCCACGGCAAACCTCCTTCGTCGGTGCCGGCGGTCGGTGCGGCCCGCCCCGGGCGCTCACGTCGCCCCTTCCGGTGCCACGGGCTCACGCGGCAGTCCCAGCACCCGCTCCCCGATCACGTTGTGCTGGATCTCGTTGGTGCCCGCGAAGATCGACGCCGCCTGATAGTAGAGCCATGCCCGTTGCCAGGATCCGCCCCCGGGATTGGCGGTGGCGTCGCGCCACAGGGGAGCGGCCGGGCCGAGAACCTCGAGCGCCAGGCCGTGGAGGCGCTTGCTCATCTCGCTCCAGTACAGCTTGAGGATGCTCCCTTCGGGCCCGGGCTCGAGGCCGCGCTGGAGCTTGGAGAGCGATCGCCAGTTGTGGAGCTGGAAGAGCCGCACCTCCACGTAGGCCTGAGCCAGCTTGCGGCGCAGCCGCGTGTCGTCGAACGCGCCCGAGGACGCCGCCACCGACAGCAGCTCCTCGAGGTGCTGCAGATGGATGACGAGCTGCCGGGGGTTCACGCCCCGTTCGTGCGACAAGGTGGAGCCCGTCACCCGCCAGCCCTCACCGGGGGCACCCACCAGCTGGTCGTCGGGGACGAACACGTCGTCGAGCTCCACCTCGTTGAATTCGGCCTCGCCCGTCAGCTGCACGAGCGGATGCACGCCCACCCCCGGGGCGTGCATGTCCACCACGAAGTACGACAGGCCTTTGTGCTTGGGGGCAGCCGGGTCGCTGCGGGCCAGGCACACCCCCCAGTCGGCGAATTGCGCGTAGGAGGTCCACACCTTGCGCCCGTTGAGGTGCCAGCCCCCCTCCACCGGTCGGGCCGTGGTGCGGACCGCGGCGAGGTCGGATCCGGCGTCGGGCTCCGAGAACAACTGGCACCACAGCGCCGCGCCGGGGGGGATGGACGGCAGCCAGCGCGCCTTTTGGTCGGCGGTCCCGTTGGCGAGGAGCGTCGGCCCCGCCAGGTTCAGGCCGATGCGCCCGACGAGCTCGGGGGCCCGGGCGCGCGCCAGCTCTTCCTGCACGACGAAGTTCTCGGCCGGGCCCAGTCCCCGGCCGCCGTAGGCCACCGGCCACGTCACCGCCACCCAGCCCGCTCCGGCCAGTTCCGACTGCCACCGGCGGCCGAAGGCGACCTCCTCCTCGAGGTCGTCGAAGCGCGGCGGCAGACCCACCCCGTACTCCCATGGCAGGTGGTCGCGGAGCCACTCCCGTAGCTGCCCGCGGAGCTGCTCCTGTTCCGGCGTCGTGGTCAGGTCCATCGGCCTGCGCCAGCATGACACATGCGTCAGGCTCCCGAACGGGCCGGTCGGTAGGCTCCCGCCGATGGACTTCGAGCTCTCCTCGGACCAGGTCGCACTGCAAGAGGCGGCCGCGGACCTTCTCGAGGGTGCGGGCACGACCGCCCGCGTGCGGGAGGTGGCGGCCACGGACCGCCACATGGACGACTCCCTGTGGGCGGCGATGGCCGAGCAGGGCTGGCCCGCCGTCGAGCGGTCGACCGATGACGGAGGCCTCGGCCTCGGCATGGTCGAGGTGGCGGTGCTGTGTGAACAGTTGGGCCGACGTGTGGCTCCCGTGCCCTTCGCCGGCACCGTCGTGGCCCACGGGGCACTGGTCTCGGCCATGGCCCACGGCGAGCTCGAGGCGAGCGCCGATCTGGCCGGCACCGCCGTCCGGGGGTGGGCGCAGCGGCTGGCCTCGGGTGACGCCCTGGGCGCGGTGGCGTGGTCACGACGGACCGATGCCGTGCGGGCCCGGTCCGACGGCGACGGGACGTGGCGCTTGACCGGCCGTGCCGATCCGGTCCTCGACGGGCCGCTCGCCGACCTGGTGGTGGTGTTCGCCGAGGCCGACGGAGCCCCGGCCCTGTTCGTGCTGGCACCCGAGGACGGCGACCGGCCCGCCTCGGAGCCGGCCATGGACCGCACCCGCAGCCTGGGCTGGCTCGTGCTCGACGACCGCCGGGCCCTCAGGCTCGGTGACGAGGGGGCCGCCGACGCGGTGCTCGACCGCGCCGTGGCGGCGCGATGCGCGGAGATGCTCGGGGCCGCCGACGTCGTGCTGGCCATGACGGTCCAGTACGCCAAGGACCGTGTCCAATTCGGGCGGCCCATCGGGGGGTTCCAGGCCGTGAAGCACCGGTGCGCGGACATGCTGGTGGACGTGGAGGGCATGCGGTCCGCGGCGTACTACGCGGCGTGGGCCGTGGGCGCGCACGATCCCGAGGCCTCGGCGGCGGCGTCGGCGGCCAAGGTGTGGTGCTCCGACGCGGCCCGCCGCGTCATGGCCTCGGGACTGCAGGTCCACGGCGGCATCGGGTTCACGTGGGAGCACGATCTCCACCTGTACCTGAAGCGCTCGCAGTTGGACCAGGTGAGCTTCGGCGACGCTGTTTTCCACCGCGAGCGGATCGCCCGGATACTCAGGCCCCGGGCCGAGGCCGGTCAGCCGGTCTTCTGAGCACCTCCTCCACGGGAGTGCGGCTGTCGACCCGAGTGCGGCTGTCTACCGGAGTGCGGCTGTCTACCGGCGCAGGCGGAGGACGGCGAGGGGAGCCGCCAGGGCGACGATGAGCGCCGACCAGGCCAGCGACGCCGGCAGGTAGGAGCTCAGCGAGTGGCCGAGAGCGGCCGCAGCGGGTCGGCCTTCGGTCAGGATCCGCACGGTGTTGACCATGGCCGTGATGGGCTGGTGGTTGGCGAAGGCCTGCATCCACCCCGGCATCGTCGACACCGGGACGTAGGCACTCGAGACGAAGGTCAGCGGGAACACCAGGAACGACAGGCTCTGCGCCGCCTGCGGGCTCCCGGCGAAGAGGCCCAGCGCCACGAAGAGCCAGCAGAAGGCGAAGCCGAACAACGCGCACATGCCGAACGCCTCGAGGGCGGGACCCACGCCGTTGTGGATCCGGAAGCCGATGGCGAAGCCGATTCCGGTGGTGATGGCCAGGCTCAACACCGTGAGCACGGTGTTGGCCCACACGTTGGCGTCGATGATCGAGAAGCGCGAGATGGGCAGGCTCCGTAGTCGGTCCATCAGGCCCAGGCCGAGGTCGTCGGCGACGCCGCTCGACGCGCCCATGCCGGTGAAGAGCACACTGGTCGCCACGAACCCCGGGACCAGGAAGTCGACGTAGCGCAGCGAGCCGGTGTGAGCCACCGCTCCTCCGAAGACGTAGCGGAAGATCAGCAGGAACAGCGCGCCCTGGGCCGTGCCCGCCACGATCAGCTGCGGGGTGCGCACGAACTTCTTCACCGTCCTCCCTGCGATGGTGAGCGTCGACACGACCTGGGAGGCGCCGGCGTGGCTGCGCCGGGTTTCGGGGACAGGGGATCCCGGGGGGCCGAGGATGGTGGAGCCGGAGTCGGGGTCGAAGGCTGTGGTGGTCATGGTGCGGGCCTTTCGGATCAGGCGACGCGGTCGTCGGCGCCGGAACGGGAGTCGGATTCGGGACGGGAATTGGCGCTGGCACGAGAGTCGACACCGGAGCGGGAGCCCGAGGGTGTGCCGGTCAGCTTGAGGAAGACCTCGTCCAGCGTGGGGTGACGCACGGTGACGTCTTCGATGTCGATGCCGGCGTCGTCGAGGGCGCGCACCACGAGGGCGAGGACCCCCGACCCCTTGGGGGCGTCGACGGAGCACCGCTGGGTGTCCACGTCGATGGCCGCCTTCCCGATGCCCAGCCCGTCGAGGACCTCCGCGGCGCGAGCGAGCGAGGAGGCCTCCCGGGTGTGGAGGTCGAGGACGTCCGCGCCCACGCGCTGCTTGAGCTCGGCCGGGGATCCCTGTGCCACCACGCGCCCCTCGTCGATGATGACGATGAGCGCGGCCAGATGGTCGGCCTCGTCCAGGTACTGCGTGGTGAGCAGGACGTCGGTACCCGCTTCCCCGAGGGACTTGATCGCCTCCCACAATTCGATGCGGCTGCGCGGGTCGAGCCCGGTCGTGGGCTCGTCGAGGAGCAGAAGACGGGGCGAGCCCACCAGGCTGGCCCCCAGGTCGAGGCGTCGCCGCATTCCGCCCGAGTAGGTCTTGACCAGACGGTCACCGGCATCGGAGAGGCCGAGGCGCTCGAGGATGGCCGCGCTGGCGGCGCGTGCCGAACGGCGGGACTGGCCGTAGAGCCGGGCCACCATGGCCAGGTTCTCCCGGCCGGTCATCATCTCCTCCACGGCCGCGGACTGTCCGGCCAGGCCGATCATCCGGCGCACGGCCTGCGGCTCGCGCACCACGTCGTACCCGGCCACCGTGAGGGAACCGGCGTCGGGTCGGAGCAACGTGGCCACGGTTCGCACGAACGTGGTCTTCCCCGACCCGTTGGGACCGAGGATGGCGACGATGCGACCCGGCGGAAGGCTGAGGTCGAGATCGGCCAGTGCCGTGACGCGTCCGAAGCGCTTGGTGAGGCCGCGGGCCTCGACGAGGGCAGTCATGGAAGTTCCTCTCTGCGTGTCGTGTGGAGCCGGGAGAGGTCGATCCGTGCCGGTGCCCTACGCTGTGGGTGCAGCCCGAGCGAGGTTCCTTCGGAATCGACCTCGTGGTTCACATGCCCCGGGGTCGCGTGTTCGAGCACGCGGCCCCGGGGTGTTCTAAGACTCTGTGTGCGTCCCTTCGTCGGTGCGTCGGGGGGCTGTCGGTGATGGCAGTGCTGTCGGTGATGGCAGGATCGTCGGCTGAGCCGAAGAGCGCCGATGCGTCCGGGCCCACCGCGGCGGCCGAGGCGTTGAAGGCGCGCCACAGCTCGATGCCGTCGAGCGAACCGTCGTCGATCTCTTTGATCAGGCGGCGGACGAAGTCGAGCTCTGTCTCCATGAGCTTCTCCTCGTACTCACCTTCGAGCTCGAACAGCCGTGGCAGCCCCGCGTCGGCAGCGGCCCGGAACGCGGCGCGCACCTGGGTCAGGCGGATCTCGAGGCCGATGGCGCGCTGGCGCAGCGCCTCGAGGGCGTCCCGGGTGTCGAGGGCGGGGAGGAAGGAGAGCCCCGCCATGAAATAGGGGTACTCCTTGGCCGGCACGGCGATGAGCTCGGTGAGCCAGTCGGTGAGCTCCCGGGCGCCGGAGTCGGTGATCTCGTAGACGGTGCGCTCCGGACGCCGGCCCTCGCGGATGGTGTCCCGGGCCCGGATCAGGCCCCGTTTCTCGAGCGAGTCCACCACCGCGTACAGCGAGCCGTAGTTCAGGCGGACGCTCTCGTGCTTGGCCCGTGAGCGCAGGGTCTGGGCCACCTCGTAGGGGTGCATGGGACGCTCGAAGAGGCAGACCAGCACCGCCAGGGCCAGGGGATTGGAGCGGGCCGAGCGGGGCACGGAGTCAGAGTACTCTGTTCAGAGTGCTCTGACAAGAGGCAATGGGCTGGCCAGGTCCCGATCCCCCGATTACCCGATCACCGGCCCCGGTGCAGCTCGGCGGCCATGGTGCGCAGGGTGCTGCGGTCGGGCTTGCCGGCGGCGAGGACGGGCAGGGCGTCGAGCTGCACCACCATCTCGGGGGTCTTGAAGCGGGTCACGCCCCGGGCCGCGAACCACTCCCGGCACGCGGCCAGGTCGAAGGGGGCGGTGGCCTCCACGAACGCGGCCACCCGCTCGCCGACGTCTGCGTCCGGGACCGCCACCGCCACGGCGTGGCGGACGTCGGGGTGGGCCTCGAGGACCGCTTCGACCTCCGACGCGGAGATGTTCTCGCCGGCGCGGATGATGATGTCGGAGAGCCGCCCCACCACCCGGAGCCAGCCTTCCTCGTCGAGCACGCCCAGGTCGCCGGTGCGGAACCAGCGGCCCCGTTCGGAGAGGACCCGGGCCGTGGCCGACGGGTCGGCGTAGCCGGCGAAGAGCTCGGGGCCGCGCAGCCACAGCTCGCCCACCGCGCCGGGCCCGAGACGGGCGCAGGTGTCGGGGTCGTGCACCTCGAGCTCGACGTCCCCGAGCGCCCGGCCGTCGGTGTCCCGGGCCCGCTCGACGCTGTCGCCGGGCCCCGAGGTGGTGACCGTGGGCGCCTCGGTGGACCCGTAGGTGCGCTTCACGCGGCACCCGAAGGATTCGCTCGTGGCGTCCACGAAGGCGGGGCTGACCGAGGCCCCGCCCGTCGACACCAGTCGGAGGCTGCGCACCCGCTCGCGCCGGAAGCCCGACGTCGCCGCCATCTGCGAGAAGAACACCGGGGGAGCGCCCATGAACGAGACCCGTTCCTCCTCGATGCGGCGCACGCCCTCGTCGGGGTCCCAGGCCGCCATGAGGACGGCGGGGATCCGCGCCGCCGACGGGATGAGCACGCCGTTGAGCAGTCCCGAGACATGGGCCAAGGGTGCGGGCATGAGGACGGCGTCACCCCTCCCGAGCCCGTGCACACCCACCATGAGGGCGGCCTTGTACCCGAGGCCGCGATGGGTGTGCAGCGCCGCCTTGGGCACGCCCGTCGAACCCGAGGTGAACAGCACCACAGCGATGTCGGTGGACCGGGCCGGGCTCGCACCGGGGGCCATGGCCGGTGCCGGACCGAGAAGGTCCTGCAGCGCTCCGGGCCCCTCACCGGCGGGGACGAGCGCTCCGGGCCACTCCGACGCGGGCATGCCCGCAGTCGCCAGGACCAGTACCGGGTGCACCTGGTCGAGCGCGGCCTTCACCTCGGCACCGCCCAACCGGTGGTGCAGGGGCGCGGCCACGGCCCCGAGACGCCAGCAGGCCCGGTAGAGGAGGAAGGGTGCGGCGCCGTTGGGCATCTGCCAGCTCACGACGTCGCCGCGCCGCACGCCGGACGCGGCCAGCGAGCCCGCCAGCGCGCCGACGCCGGTCTCGAGGGTGTCGGGGTCGACACGACCCGTGCCGTCGACCACGGACGCGCCCCCGCCGGCCGAGGACCCCGACGTCCCCGCGTCCGCGCCGGCGCCCGCGCCCGAGAACGTCTCGTCGAGCGCGCCCCGGTCCCAGGCCCCGCCGGGCTGTCGGTAGCGCGCCGCCCGGGCCTGCGTCAACGTCGGTCGGAGCCGCTGTCCCGGACGCGCCGACGCCGTGCGGAGCTGGGCCATCGGGCCAACGCTACCGCCGCGTCGGTTGTCCTAACCTGACGCCGTGGTCAGAGAACGCGCCGCGTCCCGGACGCATGTGGTGGCCCCGCCCGAGGTGGCCGAGCGGGTGGCGTTGGCGCCGCCGCCGGGCGAGGCCCCGCTGCCGGCTCCCAACGCCGCCGACCTGATGCGCCGCAACGGCACCGACCCCGCCTTCGCCTCCCGTCCGGCGCTGCGCTTCGGCGACCGGGTCTTCACCCACGCCGAGGCCTTCGGCGAGATGACCCGCTACGCGGCGCTGTTCCTCGACCGCCTCGACCCGTCCCGGCCGCCGCACGTGGCCGTGCTCCTCGACAACACCCCCGAGTACATCTTCTGCCTGGGCGGCGCGGCCCTGGCCGGCGCGGCGGTGGTGGGCCTCAACCACACGCGGCGCGACGAGCACCTTCTGGCCGACATCGCCTACACCGACGTGCAGCTGCTCGTCACCGAGCCGCGCCACCAGGAGCTGCTCGAGCCGGTGGCGGGCGACCTGGCCCTGCCGGGCGGCCTGTTCGTGTCGGAGCGCTTCGCCGACGCCGACGACCCGCCGCGCACCATGGGCGAACCGCTGGACGCGGCCCTGGAGCGGTGGGCGCCGGGGACCGGGGACCCCGGGCTCGAGCCCGACGTGGAGACGCTGTGGGTGCTGCTGTTCACCTCGGGGACCTCGTCGGCGCCGAAGGCCGTGCGCTGCACCCAACGGCGGCTGCTCACCACCGGGAACCGCATGACGATGGTCCTCGACGTCGGCCCCGACGACGTCGGGTATCTGGCCATGCCCCTGTTCCACTCCAATTCGCTCATGGTGGGCCTGGCCCCGGCCCTGGTGGCCGGAGCCTCGGTGGGCCTCGCCCGGCGCTTCAGCGCCTCGCGCTTTCTGGAGGACGTGCGCCGCTACGGGGCCACGTGGTTCAACTACACCGGCAAGCCCCTCGCCTATCTGCTGGCCACTCCCGAGCGACCCGACGACGCGCGAAAACCCGCTGCGGCTGGCCTACGGCAACGAAGGATCTCCCCACGTGGTGGAGGCGGTGGCCAAGCGCTTCGACGTCGCCGTGGTCGACGTGTTCGGCTCGACCGAGGGCGGCATCGCCCTGGACCGCTCGGGCGGGGTGCCGCGGGGATCGGTGGGCAAGCTCCGCCAGGGGATCAAGGTGGTCGACCCCGACGGCAACGAGCGGCCCCGCGCCGTGTTCGACGACGAGGGCCGCCTCCTCAACGCCGAGGAGTGCGTGGGCGAGATGGTCAACGTCGGCCGGGGTGGGACCCTTCGAGGGGTACTACCGCAACGAGGAGGCCATGGCCCGCACCACCCGCAACGGCTGGTACTGGAGCGGCGACCTCGGCTACGTCGACGCCGACGGTTGGGTGTACTTCGCGGGGCGCACCTCGGACTGGCTCCGGGTCGACGGCGAGAACTTCCCCGCCGCGCCCATCGAGGCCATCGTGGCCCGCCACCCCGACGTCGTGCTTGGCCTCGGTCTACGGCGTGCCCGACGTGGACTCCGGGGACCAGGTCATGGCGGCCCTGGTGCTGCGCGACGGCGACGGGCTTCGACCCCGCCGCCTTCGCGTCGTGGGTCGACGCCCAGAGCGACCTGAGCCCCAAATGGCGGCCGCGCTACGTGCGGTTGTGCGGGGCGCTTCCCACCACTCCCACCAACAAGGTGCTCGTGCGCACCCTCGTGCACCAGAAGTTCCGGTCCGATCGCGTCGGGGGGGACCCGGTGCTGGTGCGCGGCCGGGGCGAGGACCACTACCGGGGCTTCGGGCCCGACGAGGAGTCGGCGCTGCACGACGCCTTCGTCGAGAGCGGTCGCGTCCAGGCCTGGGACCTGTAGGACCGCGGGGGCCTCGAGGACCGGATGGACCTCTCGCTCACCGACACCGAGCAGCGTTTCGCGCGCGACGTGCGGGCCTGGCTCGAGGCCAACGTCGTGACCCCTCCCGATACCGACGACCTGGCCGAGTCGGTGGCGTGGGGTCGCGCCTGGCAGGCCAAGCTGGCCCGGGCCGGATGGGTGGGGATCAACTGGCCCGAGGACTACGGGGGACGGGGCGCGTCCCCGGTCGAGGTGGCCATCTTCAACGCCGAGTACGCCCGCAGCGGGGCGCCCCAGCTCGTCAACCGCGTCGGCATCAACCTGGCCGGTCCCACGCTCCTGGCGCATGGCACGCCCGAGCAGTGCCGGCGGTGGCTGCCCGCCATCGTGAGTGCCGAGGAGATCTGGTGCCAGCTCTTCAGCGAGCCCGGAGCGGGCTCGGACCTGTCGGGGCTCGTCACCCGCGCCGATCCCGACCCCGACTCCGGCGGGTGGCGCGTCAGCGGCCAGAAGGTCTGGACGTCGTACGCCCAGTTCGCCCGCTACGGGTTGTGCCTGGCGCGCACCGAGCCCGGGACGTCGGGGCCGCGGGGGTTGTCGCTGCTGGTGGTGGACATGGAGTCCCCGGGCGTCGACATCCGACCCCTGGTGCAGATCACCGGGGAGGCCGAGTTCAACGAGGTCTTCCTCGACGGGGTGGTCGTCCCCGCCGGGCACCTGGTGGGCCCGGCCGGCCAGGGCTGGGCGGTGGCGTCGACGACGTTGGCGCACGAACGCGGCACGAACTTCCCCTTCAAGGAGGAGGTGGTGCACGAGGGCTACCTGACGCGGCTGTTCGCCGAGGCCGCCCGCAACGGCACCCTCGACGACCCCGAGATCGCCGACGCGCTGGTCGACGCCTATGTGGCGCTGGTGGTGCTGCGCACGCACAACTGGCGCACGCTCTCCAAGTTGGCGCGCGGGGGCGAGCCGGGGCCCGAGTCGAGCTGGGTGAAGCTGACGTGGTCCGACATGACCCAGCAGCTGTCGGAGGCGGCCCTCGCCGTCGAAGGCCCTGCCTCGGGGATGTGGGGCCCGTGGCAACGCCAGTGGCTGTGGTCCAAGGCCGCCAGCATCGCCGGCGGCACGTCGGAGGTGCAGCGCAACGTGATCGGGGAGCGCATCCTGGGGCTGCCCCGCGAGCAGAGGAGGTAGGAGTGCCCGTCCACTACGAGCTCGGCGACGACCATGTGGTGTGGATCACCATCGACCGCCTGGCCTCGATGAACAGCCTCGACATGGAGCACTTCGCCCAGCTGCGCGGCGCGTGGGACCGTTTCGGCGCCGACGAGGAGGCGTGGGTGGCGATCATCACCGGGGTGGGCAACGCCTTCTGCACGGGTGCGGATCTCAAGACCTACATCCCGCAGGTGACCAAGCTCCAGAAGGAGATCTCCACGCGCCAGGTCGAGGAGATCGACGGGTACCGCATCGACGACGGCGTGAAGGCGGTGCTGCGGGGCGTGAAGCTCTACAAGCCCATCGTCGCCGCGGTGAACGGGGCGTGCGTGGCGGGCGGGATGGAGATGCTCGGGGGTGCGACCTGCGCGTGGCGGTGCCCGAGGCCTACTTCGGGGTCATGGAGCCCAAGCGCGGGCTCTTCGCCGGCGGGGGGACCACGGTGCGGCTGCCGCGCCAGATCCCCTTCCCCGCGGCCATGGAGTTCCTGCTGTGCGCGGACCGCGTCCCGGCCGACACCGCCCTCGCCTTCGGGTTGCTCAACGCCGTGGTCCCCGCCGACCAGCTGCGGGACAAGGCCCTGGAGTACGCCCACCGCATCACCGCCAACGGGCCCTTCGCCGTGCGCAAGACCAAGGAGAGCGTGCTCCGGGGCCTGGCCGTGGACATGAAGGAGGCGTACCGGATCGAGTCGGCCATCGCCACCGAGGTCTTCTCCAGCGAGGACGCCAAGGAAGGCCCCGCCGCCTTCGTGGAGAAGCGGCCGCCGCGCTGGACCGGGCGCTAGGCCGGGCCCGACCGCCCCCCACGCAGAAGCACACGCCACAGCGAGAGCCGGAGGACGTCACGGTGGAGCACGTCACGCTCGAGGACGCGCTGGCGCACCACGTGCGCCCGGGCGACACCGTGCAGGTCCTGTGCGGGCACAGCCGGTGGACCGCGGCGGCGCGCGAGATGGCGCGCCAGCACTGGGGTACGGACGCCGGCTTCACCTTCGTGATGCTCAGCCTGAGCTCGCTCGGCGCCCTGTTCTTCCGGGGCGGCATGGTGCGCAAGGTGGTGACGACCTACTCGGGCGACACCTTCCCCACCTACACGCCCAACCCCGTGTTCCAGCAGGCCTACGCCTCGGGCGCGGTGGAGGTCGAGCACTGGTCGATCCTCACCTTCACCCAGCGCCTCGAGGCTGCGGCGCGGGGGCTGCCGGCGCTGGTCACCGGGTCGCTGCAGGGGTCGTCGATGGCGTCGAACGACGCCTTCGCCGTGGCCGACACCGCCTTCGGGCCGGTGGGTCTGGTGGCGCCGCTCGTGCCCGACGTCACCCTCCTCCACGGGGCGGTCGCCGACGGCGACGGCAACGTGGCGCTGTCCGAGCCGCTGCTCGAGGGGGCGTGGGGGGCGTGGGCGGCGCGCCGGGGCGTGGTGGCCACCGTGGAGAGCGTGGTGGAGAGCCTCGAGGGGTTGGGGCACCGGGTCAAGATCCCCGCCCACCGCGTCCTGGCGGTGGTGGAGGCGCCCTTCGGAGCCCACCCCGGCGGCCTGTACGCGCCGGGGCTGCCGGTGGGGTCCTACGGCGAGGACATCCCCTTCTGGAGCGAGGCGCGCGCCGCCACGCGCGACGGACCTCGACGCCTGGGCCCGGCACTGGGTGCTCGAGCCCGACACCCACGGCGCCTACCTCGAGCGGCTGGGTCCAGAGCGCCTCGACTGGTTGTCGTCGCGCACCGACCCCGGGTCCTGGCACCAGGACGCCGAGGCCCATCCCGTGGAGTCGATCGCCGCGGTGGCGCCCAGCAATTGGGAGCACGCCGCCGCCTATGGGGCCAGAGAGCTCGAGACCGTCGCCGGCGCCCTGCAGGCCGACGCCGTGCTGGCCGGGGCGGGGGTCGCCAACCTCGCGGCGTGGGTGGCCGTGGCCCGGGCCCGGGCCGCGGGGCAGCGCGCTGCGGCTCACGGCCGAGCTCGGGATGTGGGGCTACACCCCCACGCCCGCCGACCCCTACATCTTCAACCATCGGGTCTTCCCCGGCACCCCGTTGCTGGCCGACGCCTCGACGGTGCTGGGCATGGTGGTCGGCGGTCCCGGCACGCGCACCGTCGCCTGCCTGGGTGCCGCCCAGGTCGACCGGGACGGGAACCTCAACTCGACGCTGATCCCCGGTGGGCCCTTCCTGGTGGGGTCCGGGGGGGCCAACGACGTGGCCAGCCGGGCCGCGGCGTGTGTGGTGGTGGCCCTGGCCCGGCCCGACCGGCTGGTGGAGCGGGTGGGTTTCGTGACCAGTCCCGGGGACCGAGTGGTCAGCGTCGTCACCGACCTGGGGGTGCTGCGCCGGATCGACGGCACGCTGCAGGTGGCGGCGGTCCCGGCCGGGCCCGACCCGCTGTCCGAGCGGGTGCGGGCATTGGCCGATGCTTGTGGGTGGGACGTCGCCGTGGCGTCGTCGGTGAGTGAGCTCGACCCGGTGACCGACGAGGAGGTCCTCGCCCTGCGCCGCTACGACCCCGAGCGGCTGTTCCTGTCTTGATCCCGGTCCCGACCCTTCCCTGATCCGGTCCCGAACCCGCCCTGATCCGGTCCCGAACCGGTCCCGAACCTGCCCCGATCCGGTCACTTCGATGCCACAGGCGGTAGCCGTCCAGCGCACGCCCGGGCTACAGTGAGCAAAAGCACGAACTGACATAGGCGTCAGGCATGACGTCGATCCGGGGCCTCGCCGGGCACTTTCGGGCCTGGTCCCGTGGTGACGGTGACAGGGGAGAGGGGGACCGATGTCGCGCAGTCGGCGAGGGAGATTCGCGACTGTGACCGGAGCGCTTCTGGCGCTCGCCGTCGGATTCTCCGCGTGCGGGAACGCCACCCAGAAAGCCAGCTCGGGCGGTTCGGGCGATCCCGGGGTCACCTCGAACTCGATCACCGTGGGCAGCATCGCCAACGTGACCGGTCCGCTGTCGTCGGGCTTCGCCCCCATCGTCAACGGCGTCGAGGCCTACTTCTCCATGATCAACGCCGAGGGCGGGGTCGACGGCCGCAAGCTCAAGCTGGCCTACCAGGAGGACGACCAGGGCAGCCCCACCGTCGACCTCACCGTGGCCCAGCAGCTCGTCGCACGACGGCGTGTTCGCCGTGGTGGGGGTGGCGACGCCGTTCTTCGGTGGCGCCAAGTACCTCGCCCAGCTGGGGGTGCCCACCTTCGGCTACGCCGTGTCCACCGACTGGCAGGACCGGCCTTCGCTCTTCGCCGACTACGGCTCGGTGCTGTGCTTCCCGTGCGGCGCGCCGGGCGACGCCTACCTGGCCCAGCAACTGGGCGCCCAGTCCATCGCCGTGGTCGCCTACGGCGTGCCCCAGTCGGCCGCCGCCTGCTCGGCCGCGGTGAAGGGCATGCGCCAGGTGGGGCTCAACGTCTCGTTCACCGACCTGAACCTCGTCTACGGCGGGGACCCCACCCCTGACGTCCTGCAGATGAAGGCGAAGAACGTGGACATGCTGTTCACGTGCCTGGACGTCAACGGGAACGTGGCCTTCGCCCGAGCCATCAGCCAGAACGGCCTCACCATGAAACAGGTGTGGTTCAACGGCTACGACCGCGGCACGCTTGGCCCAGTACGGGTCGATCATGAACGGGGTGTACTTCGGTCTGCAGCACGTGCCCTTCGAGTCGGCCCTGGCCCAGCCCGGCCTGTACCCGGGGCTCGACACCTACATCAAGGAGATGCAGAAGTACCAGCCCAAGTACACCTACGAGGAGGTGGCCCTGGACGGGTGGATCGCGGCCGACCAATTCGTCACCGGCCTCAAAGCGGTGGGCAGGAACCTGACCCAGAAGAAGGTGGTGGCGGCCATCAACAGCGAGACCGCCTACAACGGGGCCGGGCTCACGACGCCGGTCAACTGGACCAAGAACCATTTCAGCGCCCCGCCGCCGTACTGCCAGACCGACGTCCAGGTCGTGAACGGCCATTTCGTGCCGGCCTTCGTCCAGTCCAACGGCCAGGTCTTCCACGTGCTTCGACTCGGGCAGCACCACCCCGGTGCCGCCGCTGTCCGGTACCCCCGGCCCCCCCGGGACCTGACCCGCTCAGTGGGATCACCGATCCGGTGAACGTGCAGCGTCCGGGGGGATCATGAGCCAGTTCCTGAGCTACGCCATCCCGGGCATCCCCTACGGGTGCAACTTCGCCCTCATGGCGGTGGGCCTGGTGCTCACGTTCCGGGCCACGGGGGTGTTCAACCTGGCCTTCGGGGCGCAGGCCTTTCTGGCTGCGTTCATCTTCGACCTCCTGGTGCGCAGCAGCCACCTCCCGGTGGGGGTGGCCTTCATCCTGTCGGTGCTGGTGCTGTCGCCGCTGCTCGGCCTGGCCTTCGACCGATTCCTGTTCCGCCACATCCCCACCGCCTCGACCACGGCCAAGCTGGTGTCGTCGCTGGGGCTGCTCATCGCCATCCCCCAGACCCTGCCGATCTTCTTCGGCAGCGGCGAGCGGGAGAACCCCCCCAACCTGTGGCTGAACCCCAACCACGTGTACCTCCACATCTTCTCGACGCCCATCAACGGCGGGGAGGTCACCACCACCGTGATCACCGTGGTGGTGGTGGCGGCGGTGGTGGCCATGTTCCGGTGGACCTCCATCGGGCTGCAGATGCGGGCCGTGGTGGAGAGCAGGCGCATGTCCCAGCTCGAGGGGATCAACGCCCCCCGGGTGGCGGCCGGGGCGTGGGCCCTGTCGAGCGTCCTGGCCGGCCTGGCCGGGGTGCTTTTGCTCCCCCTCACGGCGTCGCTCAACCCCGAGGACCCGCTGCAGTTCACCGCGCTGTTGGTGGCGGGGCTCACCGCCGCCGCCATTGCCAGCATGCGTTCGTTGCCCATCGCCCTGGGGGCCGCCATCGGGCTCGGAGTCGTCGAGAACCTGTTGAGTGGCTACCTCCCCTCGGGTGGGGTCCTGGCCCAGACGGTCGTCCCCGCCTTCCCCTTCGTGGTGCTGGTGGGGACCCTCCTGCTCAACCCCGGGCTGCGCCGGCTGGACCTGAGCTCGGACCCGCTGGCCGCGTGCGATCCGCCCCCCGCGCCCCCGTCGGTTTCGATCCGCGACCCCCGCCTGGCCGTCCCTACCCGGGTCGGCTTCTGGTTGCTGGTGGTGGCGTTCCTGGTCTCGAGCGTGACGTGGGTCCCCATTACCTACGTGACGGCGTTCGACGAGGGCCTGTGCGTCTCGATCATCTGCCTGTCCATCACGCTCATCACCGGCATGAGCGGGCAGCTCTCGCTGTGCCAGGCGGCCTTCGCCGGTGTGGGCGCCTTCGCCGCGGGCCAGTTCGCCGCCCACCTGGGGCTCCCGGTGCTCGTCGGTGCCGTGGTGGGGGGACTGCTGGCGGCCGTGGTGGGGACGATCGTGGCCGTCGTCGCCATCCGGGTGTCGGGCCTGCTGCTGGCGCTGGTCACCCTGGCCTTCGCGCTGTTCGCCGACCAGTCGCTCTTCTTGTACTCGTGGTCGGGGGGAGGCCTCACCGGGGTGACCGTGCCTCGGCCCGTGCTCGGTTCCTTCAACTTCGGGTCGGACCGTTCCTTCCTGATCGTCTGCTTCCTGGGGCTGGTGGTGTGCAGCGTGCTGGTGCTGCTGGTGCAGCGGGGGACCGTGGGCCGGTACCTGGCCGCCATGCGGGGGAGCCCCACCGCGGCCGCCACCATGGGCATCAACCTGAGGACGGCGCGCCTGACGGTCTTCGCCATGTCGGCAGGCATCGCCGGGTTCGGCGGGGCGCTGTACGCGTCGGTGCTCACCAACGTGAACGCCACGTCCTTCGAGTACGTGTACTCGCTCGTCTTCGTCGTGGTCGTCATCACCACCGGGTCGCGGACGGTGGAGGGTGCCATACAGGCCGGCATGGCCTACAGCATCTTCGCCCTCATCCTCGTCCTGTACGTGCCCCAGCGCTTCGTCGGCATCGAGCCCATCCTCTTCGCCTTCGGGGCCATGACCTACGCCGCGCACCCCGAGGGCATCGTCGAGTACCAGAAGAGCAGGTGGATGGTGCGCGTGAGCAAGGTGTTCGCCGCCTACGACGCGCGGCGCGCCCGCAAGTCGGGGCCGCACATGGGCGAGTCCGGGGACACCGTGGGTGGGTACGCGCCGGCGCTCCCGGCGGTGAGCGTTCCGTCGGTGAAGGGGTTCCGTGGCTGAGCGCCACGCCCCCGAGCCGGGGTCCGGGCCCGTCTCCGGGCCGGCGGCCCGACCGGACTTCGCGTCGGGCTCCGCTTTCGTCTCGGCGCCGTCGTCCGGTGCCGGGCCGTGGTCCGGTGCCGGGCCGCACAGCCCGGGGCCGTTGCTCGACGCACGGCAGATCTCGATCCGGTTCGGCGGGGTGGCGGCGCTCAAGGACGTGTCACTGGCGCTCGACGCGGGCGAGGCGGTGGGCCTGGTGGGCCCCAACGGCGCGGGGAAGACCACGCTGTTCAATTGCCTGTGCGGGCAGCTCCGTCCGAGCGGGGGGACGGTCTCCTTCGACGGGCACGTCCTCGACGACTTGCCCGCCCACCAGAGGGCCAGGCTCGGCATCCGGCGGACGTTCCAGCGCGTGGAGGTGTTCCCGGAATTGTCGGCGCGCGACCACATGATCGTGGCCGAGCGGGCTCGACGGGGCGACGGAGCCCTGTGGAAGGACCTGCTCAACATGGCCAAGCCCCGTCGCGACGAGCTCGACAACGTCGAGAAGGTCCTCGATCTCGTAGGGCTCACGGAGATGGCCGACATGCCCGTGGCCGCCCTCAGCCTGGGCCATTGCCGGTTGGTCGAACTGGGCAGAGCATTGTGCGGTGAGCCCCGTCTCCTCATGGCGGACGAGCCGTCTTCGGGGCTCGACATGACCGAGACGGCTGCCCTCGCCACGGTGCTGCGCGGGGTGCAGCGCGATCAGGGCATGGCCGTGTTGCTGGTCGAGCACGACATGGAGATGGTGCGGGCCGCGGTGGACCGTGTCGTGGTGCTCGACGTGGGGGAGATCATCGCCCAGGGGACCTTCGACACGGTCGTGGCCGACCCCGAGGTGCGTCGGGCCTACCTGGGGCGCACGGCGTGAGCACGCCCATCCTCGAGCTCGAGAACGTCTCGGCGTCCTACAGCACGTACCGCGCCCTGTTCGGGGTGTCGCTGACGGTCCCCGAGGACGGGATCGTCGCCCTGGTGGGCTCCAATGGAGCCGGGAAGTCGACGCTGGCCCGGGTGGTGTCGGGACTGGTGCCCATCGCCGGAGGCACCATCCGCGTGGCCGGTGAGGACGTGAGCAGGTTCTCCGCCCACCGCATCGCCCGGTTGGGCGTGATGCACGTTCCCGAGGGTCGAGCCGTCTTCTCGTCGCTCAGTGTCGAGGAGAACCTCACCGTCAGCTTCAGCCGTCGGGTGGGGCGCAAGGGGACGTCCGAGGCCCTGGGGCGCGCCTACGGGGCGTTCCCGGTCCTGGCCGAGCGGCGCAAGCAGCTCGGGGGGACGCTGTCGGGTGGTCAGCAGCGGATCCTGTCGCTGGCCAAGGTGTTGGCGGTGCCGCCCAAGCTGCTCATCGTGGACGAGCTCTCTCTGGGCCTGGCTCCGGTCATCGTGGACCAGGTCTACGACGGGCTGAGTGCCATCCACGCCGAGGGCTGCGCACTGCTGGTGGTCGAGCAGCAGGTGGACCGCGTGCTCGCCATCGCCGATCGCGCCGTGCTTCTCGTCAAAGGGGCGGTGGCGTGGGAGGGACCGGCCCGCGATGCACGGCCCACTCTCGAGGCCCGGATGCTGGGGGGAGGCCCGTCGGCCAACGGGGTGGCGCCGGTCTCGACCAACGGTGCGGGCCCCCGGTCGTACGTGGCCGCGCCCACGCTGGCGCCCCGGACGTTGCCGGGTGTGCAACCGCCGGCGGGCTCGGTGCCGCCGGCGCCGTCTTCGCCGACCTCGTCGTCTCCGCCCCCGTCGCCGCCCCCCTCCCCACCGCCGCCCCCGTCACCGCCCCCCTCCCCACCGCCGCCCCCGTCACCGTCGCAGTCACCGTCGCAGTCGCAGTCGTCCACGCCCCCGCCGGCGCAGAACAGCCCCGACCATCCCTCGGACCTCTGGGTGGTGGGGCCGACATTCCCGAACACCAACTGATCGAGAGCGAGGACCGACCCGATGGGATTGCTCGACGACAGGGTGGCCGTGGTCACCGGTGCGGGTGGCGGTATCGGCCGCGAGATCGCCCTCTGCCTGGCCGCCGAGGGTGCCCGCGTGGTGGTCAACGACCTGGGGACGACCCTCGACGGCGCGGGTGCTGCCCAGGGACCGGCGGCCGAGACGTGTCGGCTCATCGCGGACGCCGGTGGCAAAGCCGTCCCCAACGGTGAGTCGGTGGCCGACTTCGACGGAGCCGGGCGCATCGTCGACCAGGCGGTCGACGAGTTCGGGTCGATCGACATCCTCGTGAACAACGCGGGCATCGTGCGCGACCGGACGCTGGTCAAGATGACGTCGGACGACTACGACGCCGTCATCGCAGTCCACCAGAAGGGAACCTTCAACTGCACGCGCCACGCCGCGGTCCGCATGCGCGACGCCGGGTACGGGCGCATCGTGAACATCACGTCGTCGGCCGGGCTCCGGGGGAACTTCGGCCAGAGCAACTACGGCGCGGCGAAGGCCGCCATCATGGGCATGACCTTCGTCTGGGCGCTCGAGCTCGACAAGTACGGGATCACCGTCAACGCCGTGGCGCCCGCCGGCCTCACCCGGATGACGGAGAACCTGTTCGGCGGGGCCGAAGCCCCGCCCGACCAGAACCCCGCGCTCAACGCCCCCCTCGTGGCCTTCCTGGCGTCGGAGCAGGCGAGCTACGTGAACGGCCAGGTGCTCGGGCGCACCGGGTACGCCTACACCATCTTCCAGACCCCTCGACAGGTGGCGGGCATGTGGCGCGAGGGTGGATGGACGCCGGGCGAGGTCGCCGAGCACTTCCACGAGGTCCTCGGACAGCATCTCCAGCCCGTGGGGATGCCCGCCCATCCCCTGCTGGGGAAGAAGGAAGGCGGCTGAGCCGCTCCTCGTGTTGCGCCGCTCCTACGGGACAGGCTCGAGGATGACCACCGGGATCTCGCGGTCGGTGTTCTTCTGGTAGTCGTTGTAGGCGGGCCATGCCGCGGTGGCACGCGGCCACCACAGGGCGCGCTCTTCGGGACTGGCGCTGTGCGCCCGGAGCTTCATGACCTTCGCGCCGTCCTGAAGGGTCACCTGGGGGTCGGCCAGCAGGTTGAGGTACCACACCGGATGCTGCGGCGCGCCCCCCAACGACGCCACCACCACGTAGCGCCCGTCGTGCTCGACCCGCATGAGCGGGGTCTTGCGCACCGCACCGGTCTTGCGGCCCCGGGTCGTCAGGATGACGACGGGCTCGCCTTCGAGCGTCCCGCCTTCCTTGCCCTCCGTCGACTCGTACAGCGCCACCTGTTCGGCGATAGGGGTCCACGGGCTGGGTTCGTACGCTTCCTCGAGTGCCATGGGCGCACTCCAATCCTTCGGGCACGGCGGTGCGCGCCGCCGGGCAGGGCAGGGTTCTGCATGTCCGGATGCGGACACCCCCACAGTATCGGCGCCCCCGGCCGCATCAGCCTGCGGGCGCGCCCCAGCTGTCCGAGCGCGCCGATCGGCGCGCGCCCGGGTCAGCTGGTGTCAGAGGGTGGCTCGGATTCGAAGGGGGGCCCGGTCTCGAAGGCCGCACCTGCGGGCGGGGCCCGCATCTCCCAGGCCCCGGGACCCCCGCCCAGCACGTATCCCTGGTAGGTGATGAGGTCGTGGTGCCACCCGCACACCCGGCCCAGGTTGTCGAGGCTGGTGGTCTTGCAGTCGTTGTAGTCCACGCCCCAGTGGTGGTTCTGCAGTCCCTGGGCCACGTCGCAGCCCGGCACCACGCAGGTGGGGTCGCGCTCTTCGAGGGCGCTTTGGACGTGGGCGGTGACCGTCCGCCCCGCGTGGCACACCGTCAGGACGTCCACGCCCTTGACCACCAGGGCCTTCACGGTGGCATCGGAGAGCTGGCGCCGGGCCACGGCCACGGGGACGGGGCCCACCCCGGGGATGACACAGGTCTCGCCGCCCTCGGCGTGGCCCCGGCGCAAGGCGGCGGCGTCCACCCGGATGCTGAGGGTGGCCCGGGGTGATCCCGAGCCCTTGGTGCCCGCCACCGCCTCGCCGCACACCAGGGCCACCAGGGCGTCGGCCAGGTAGGCGGCGGGGGACTCTCGGTTCTGGTCCTGGCGGGCGGCGTGGAAACGGGCGTCGGCCTCGGGGCGCAGCACCGACAGGAGCCTGCCCCCGGCGTCGGGGGTGAGGCGGGCCTCGAGGCGAAAGGTCCCGTCGGGATCGGTCCAGTGCGCCACGGCGCGCCCCGCCCGGATGGCGTTGTAGCGGGCCAGCTCCTCCTCAGCGGAGCCGGCCGCGGCCCGCACCTGAGCGGCGCGTTCCCTGAGGCCCTTCAGAGAATCGGTGGCGGCCACCGTGAGCAGTTCGGCTTCGCTGCGGGGGTCTTCCTTGGCCGCCGTGGCGATGACTCGGAGCTGGGGGGCCGACAGCGCACCCCGGCGCAGGGCCTCGGAGGTCTCGGGCAAAGAGCCCAGGGCGGCCGAGGTCTCGAGCGCCCCGATGGCCTCGCCCAGGCCCGTGCCGGTGGTGGCCGCCATCCACGACGCGGCGCTGCGATGTCCCTGGTCGCGCCACACCATGGACTGGGCGGCGCGCCGGGCGAACAGCACCTTGCCCGCCGACCCCAGGCGCTCGATGTCGGCGAACAGCGCCACCAGCTCGGCGGCCTGGGCCGTCGTGACCCGGTCGGGGTCGGCCTCGGCCAGATGACGGGAGACCTCCCGGCGGGCGGACTCCAGAGCGGCGAGCACGGGCACGGGCACGGGCACGACACACTGTGCCATGAGGGTGTATCAGTACCGCTGAGAAGGTATCAGTGACAGGAGATGTGCATGGGAGACACGTGACAGGTGTGGTGCGGGCAGAGAGATGGGGGAGGGTTCAGGCGTTGCGGGTGAGGATGTTCACCACCGAGACTCCCGATCCGCGCCCGCCCACGTTGTGCTGGAGGGCGAATCCCTGCCGGATGGCCACCTGGCGCTCCCCGGCTTCCTCCCGCAGTTGCCACCAACACTCGGTGAGCTGGGCGATGCCGGTGGCGCCGATGGGGTGGCCCTTGGCGAGCAGGCCACCCGAGGGGTTCACGGGGATGCGCCCGTCGAGCGCGGTCTCCCCCTCCAACGAGGCGGGCCCACCCTTTCCCTTCTCCACGAAGCCCAGGTCCTCGATGTCGAGGATCTCGGTGATCGTGAAGCAGTCGTGCACCTCGGCCATGTCGAGGTCGCGCGGACCGACGCCGGCCATCTCATAGGCGCGGCCCGACGCCAGGGTGGTGGCGGGGAGTCCCACGAACGTCGACTTCTCGTGGAGGTAGGGATGGTCGGTGGCCACCCCGAACCCCGCCACGTACACCGGCTTGTCCGTGAACTCATGGGCGCGCTCGGCGGAGGTGAGGATGATGGCCGCGGCACCGTCGGTCTGCGGGCAGCAGTCGAGCAGCCGTAGCGGGCTGCACACCATGGGGGAGGCGAGCACCTGCTCGACGGTCACTTCGCTCTGGAAGTGCGCGTACGGGTCGAGACACCCGTTGTGGTGGTTCTTCACGGCCACCGAGGCCAGCATCTCGGGCGTGGTGCCGAATTCGTGCATGTGGCGTGTGGCGAAGGGTGCGAACAGCACGGGTGCCGTCTCGCCGCGGTTGTAGAGGGGGTGGCCGGCCGCGGCCCGGGCGAGCAGCCCCTCTTGAGTGGACTTGTCGCGCATCTTCTCCACGCCGATCACGAGCACGACGTCGTGCACGCCGCTCGCCACCACCATGGCGCCGATGCGGAAGGCGTCGGACCCCGACGGGCAGGCGTTCTCGACCCGGGTGCAGGCCACACCGGACAGGCCGATGGCGCTCGGCACGGTGTTGCCCCCGATGCCCTCCTGGCCCCAAAGCGTGCCTCTCTGGGTGGCGACGATGACGGCGTCGACCGCCGACTTGTCGATCCCCTTGTCCACGCTCGCCAGCGCGGCGGAGAACGCTCCGGCGGCCATCTGCTCGTAGCTCTGCTCGAACAGCTCGCCCATCTTGATGAGGCCGGCTCCCACGACGGCGACCTTGTTCCAGCTCATCTGCCACCCTCCTGCGCAGCGCGGTCCTGTCCGGAACCTACCGTGACGTGGTCGTCGCCCCCGCCCCCGGCGGCCCGGAACGCCTTGAACCCGTACACCGGGATGCCCCGCTCGAGGGCGTAGCGGCGCAACGACAAGGTGACGACGTCACCGACGGCCAGATCCCCCGCGTCGGCGGGCGAGCCCTGCACCATCAACCGGGCACCGTCGTCGAGGTCGATGACCACGAGCGGCAACGGTGCCTGGAACGGCGGCGGCATGGTCTGGTTCACGACGAAGGTCTGGACGCGACCGCGGCGCGCCAGCGACACGCCCTCGAGCTCGGATCCCCCGCACCCGATGCAGGTGGGGTGGATCGACGGCGGGGTCGAGATCGTCCCGCACGCCTTACAGCGGGCCCCGAAGAGCCCCAGCATCTCGGGGTTGCCCCGGACGAAGGCGGCGCCCCCCGGGGGGAGGCCCATGGGGATGGGGTCGTCCATGGGCTCGAGCTGGCCCCGGGCCCGCAGCGCCTCGGGGTAGCCAACCCGACGCCCCGCACCCAGGCGGTCGACGCTCGAGCGCGCCGGGCACGGCCCGCGCCACGTCGACGACGACGGCCGTGGCGCGCCCGCCGCCGTACCCGATGGTCCCGAGCAGCCCCGTGGTGCCGGCCTCCGTGCCCGCACAGGCGTGGACCAGGCCGAGGAGGGCTGCGGCCGCTCCGGTGTCGCCCAGGGCGCCGTACACGGGTGCCGACGCCAGCGGGGCGCCGAGGCGCTTGGCCACGGCGGCGGCGAGCTTGCCGTCGGGATCGGCGATGACCCACGCGCCGAGCGGTGACGGGGCGTCGCCGGCCGCAGCTCGTCCCGTCTCGGTGAGCAGCGGCACGAAGACCTCTTCGCGGAACAGGCGCGCGTCGTAGACGTCACCAGTGGCACCGTCGCCGTCGGCGCGGTAGCGGTCGACGGCGGGCATGGCCCGGGTCGTCCGGGAGACGAGACGTGCGGCGGGGGAAGAGCCGTTCGTCGAGGGTCCCTCGGAGCTCTCGGCGATGGCGCCCAGGACGACGGCCGCCGCCCCCGCGCCGGTGGTGGTCTCCCCCGCCGTCCCGAGCCCGGGCACGAGCGCGTCCGACGTCACCACGAGCGCGACGCGGGCGTGTCCGGCGGCGAGGGCATCCCAGGCACCGAGGAGCGCTTCCATCCCCGCGTGCGGCGAGCCGCTCGAGAGCCCTCCCCCCACGGCGCGGTCGAGCCCGAGCGTGGTGGCCAGAAAGGCGTGGCTGGGGCCTTCGGCGAAGGGCGGGCGGGCGGTGCCCCACCACAGGCCCGACACCTCCGCCGGTGTCACCCCGGCGGCGTCGAGGGCGGCGTTGGCGGCCTGCCAGGCCAGGGTGAGGGTGTCCTCATCGGCGTCGCACAGGGCCACGGCGCCGCGTCCTCCGCCCGATCCCCACGCCGCGCCGACGTCGGCGGCGGCCAGGCGCAGCGATGGTACGGCAGCCCCCACACCGAGGACGGCGACGGGCTTCACGGGGCTGTGTCCATGGGAGCGGGGCTCATAGCAACGGGGCCTTCCTGAACGGGCGTCATCGGGACGGGGCCTTCCACCACGGCCCTTGGGGGACCCTTCCGCCCAGCAGTGCGGTGCCGACGAAATTGCGCTGGATCTCCACGGTGCCCGCCCCGATGCACAGGCCCCGGATGTCGCGATAGGCGCGCTCGACGGGGTACTCCCGGCTGTAGCCGTAGCCGCCGAGGAGCTGGATGGCCTCGTCGCACACGTGCTTGGCGGCCAGGTTGCAGGCGATCTTGGCCATGGCGGACTCCAGGGGCGGGGGAGTCCCGTGGCGTCCGGCCATCTCCAGGGCGCGCTGCAGCAGGAAGCGGGCCCCCTCGAGCTCGGTGGCCATGTCCGCGATCTTCCACTGCAGACCCTGGAGCTCGGACAGGAGCTTGGCCCCCACCTTGCGCTCGCGCATGTACGCCATGGCGTACTCGAGCGCACCCTGCGCGGCCCCGAGGCACATCGCCGCGTTTCCGCACCGCTCGTGGTTGATGTGGGCGAGCAGCGTCTTGAGCCCGCTGTTGTCGGCCGGGTCCCCGGGCACGAGGACGTCGGCGGGCTCGATGCGCACACCGTCGAAGGCGAGCTCCGCCTCGGTGCAGCCCCGCAGACCCATCTTGCGGTGGGTGCCGGCCACGCTCACGCCCTCGGCGGCCAGGTCGACCACGACGGCGCCGATGCCCTTGCCCGTCCCGGCCTCGCTGCCCGGGAACCGGCACCACACCAGGCAGGCCACCGCCTTGTGGCCCCCGGTGACGTAATTCTTGTAGGCGTCGAGGCGCCATCCCTCCCCGTCGGGGGTCAGATGCGCCCGCATCGTGGTGGCCGCGGAGCCGGCGTCGGGCTCGGTGATGCCGATGCAGAACAGCTCACCGGCCGCGGCCTGGGGCAGCCACCGCGCCCGCAAGGCGTCGTTGCCGAGGTGCTCGATGGCGCGCGGGGGACCGTTGAACACGAGCTGGCACAAGATGGCGCTCGACACGTCGACCCGGGCGATCTCCTCCAGGACGATGGCGGCCTCGACGTCCCCCATGCCCATGCCGCCGTACTCCTCGCCCACGGTCACGGTGAAGAGCTCGGCGCGCCGAAGGGCCTCGAGCGAAGCCTCGGCGAATTCCTCGGTCTCGTCCCATCCCGGGGCGTGGGGGGCGATGTCACGCTCGGCCACGTCCCGGGCCAGCTTCCGCAGCGCGGACCGGTCGTCGTCCTCGACGAGGTCGATCGCGCTCACGGGCGGGCCGTCCCGGGCCACCTGGGCGCGCAGTGGCGTACGGGCAGCGGACCTGACACCATCGTCAGTGAACTTACTACACTGAGCGTCCGGCATTCCCAGGTGGGTGGGCGCACCGGAGCCGGACCACGACCGGCACGAGAGACACACGAGAGACACGAGTGAGCTGCGAGGAGGGCCGATGAGCGAAAGCCGAGAGTTCAGGGACATCCGTCGCAGCGGGCCGCTGGCCGAGGCCAAGTCCGTGGACGAGTTCATGACCGAGCTCGAGACGCTCCAGAGCGAGATCTGCACCACCAAGAACATGGTGTGGGAGGCGGTGGCCGACGGGAGCCTGTCGGAGGAGTACCTGCGCCGCTTCGCCAAGGAGTACTACTTCCTGGGCCGCTGGTACACCTCCGAATTCGGGTCGCTGGTGGCCAACGCGCCCGACACCGACGCCGTCTCCCTCGCCGCCAGCGAGCACTTCGCGCACTGGCTCCAGAACCTCGCCGACGAGACCGGGTACACCGGGGACGCCAACCACGTCGACATGAAGATCGAGTGGGCGCACCAGCTCGGCATCACCGACGACGAGCTCGACACCTACGTGCCGCTGCCCGAGACGATCGGCACCGTCTTCACCACCCTCTATTACATGCGCCGCTCCTACGAGGAGGGCTTGGCCGCCTTCGGGTGGGCGGGGGAACGCTTCGCAGCGTCCACGGGGTACGCCCAGAAGATGTACGAGGGCATGCGCGACCACTACGGGATCGAGGTGGAGAACTTCCGCGTCCATGCCTATGCGGAGGAGGACCATGGCGAGCAGGCCGACTACCTGTTGCGCAAGGTGGCGATCACCGCCGACCAGCAGCGCCGCATCCGCCGCAGCATCGTCCACACCTTCTCGGTCCGCAACCAACGCACGGTGGCGCTCAACCGCTGGATCGACGAGCCTGGCTTCCTGCGGAAGCGGGGCTGACCCCGTGCCCGCGCCGCGCGAAGCGGTCATCGTCGACACGTGCCGGACCGCGTTCGGCAAGCGCGGCGGGGCGCTGGCCAACTGGCACCCCGTCGACCTGCTGGCCCACGCCATCTCGCATATCGTCACGCGTTCGGGCGTCGACCCCGAGCGCATCGACGACGTCATCGGCGGATGCGTCAGCCAGGTGGGCGAGCAGTCGACCAACGTGGCCCGCAACGCCTGGGTGGCGGCGGGTCTCCCCCAATCGGTGCCGGCGACCACCGTCGACCGCCAGTGCGGGTCGTCCCAGCAGGCCGTGCACTTCGCGGCGGCGGGCGTGGTGGCCGGGCACTACGACCTGGCCATCGCCTGCGGGGTGGAGTCCATGAGCCGCGTGCCGCTGGCCTCCAACGCCCGGGGTGGCACGGGGCCGTTCCCCAAGTCGTTCCTCGACGTCATCGAGGGCAGGTTGTGGATGCAGTTCCGGGTGGCGCAGCTGCTGGCGGACCAGTGGAAGATCACGCGCCAGGACATGGACGAGTACGCGCTCGAGAGCCATCGGCGCGCCGCGGCGGCCACGGACTCGGGGCATTTCGCCAAGGAGGCCATCCCCGTCCCCATCCGTGACGACGAGGGCACCTTCACCGACCAGGTGCTCGGTACCGACGAGGGCATCCGCAGGGACACCACCCTGGAGAAGCTCGCCTCCCTCCCCCCCGCGCAGTCCTTCGAGCCCGATACCGCGCCCGACATCACCGCCGGGAACTCCTCGCAGATGACCGACGGCGCGGCAGCCATGCTCATCGCCGAGCGTTCGGTGGCCGAGCGCCTCGGCCTGCCGGTGCGGGCCCGGTTCCACGCCTTTGCCGTGGCCGCCGAGGACGCCGCCATCGTGCTGTCGGCGCCGGTTCCCGCCACGCGCAAGCTGCTGGAGCGCACCGGAATGTCGATCGACGACTTCGACGCTGTCGAGTGCAACGAGGCCTTTGCGGCCATCGCGCTCATGTGGGCCCGCGCCTTCTCGCCCGACCCCGATCGCCTGAACCCCCGGGGCGGCGCCATCGCCATCGGCCACCCGCTGGGGGCGAGCGGGGTGCGCCTCATGACCACGCTGCTCAACGAGCTCGAGGCGACCGGCGGCCGCTACGGCTTCCAGACCATGTGCGAAGGCGGGGGACAGGCCAACGCCACGGTCATCGAGCGCCTGGCCTGAGCCGACAGACCGAACAGACCGAACACCCCGAACACACCGAACACACCGAACAAACCGACGCCGTGGACTTCACCTTCTCCGCCGAACAGGAAGGCTTCCGCTCCGCCGTGCGGGGCGCGCTCGCCACCGAAGCGCCTCCGGCCTACGTGCGCGCCATGATCGACGACCCCGTGGGGGTGACGCCGGGACTGTGGTCCACCATGGCGGAGCTCGGATGGCTGGGCGTGCTCGTGCCCGAGTCCGCGGGCGGACTGGGACTGGGGCTCGTGGACGTCGTGGTCCTGCAAGAGGAGCTGGGCAGGCTGCCGTTCCCCGGACCGGTGATCTCCTCGGCGGTGGCGGCCACCCTGGCCGCGGTCCGCCTCGGTGTCGACGAGGTGCTCAAGGACCTGGCCACAGGCCGGCGCCGGGGGACCGTGGCGGTGGAGGAGCCCGGTCACGGCGACCCGCTGGCCACGGTTCGGGCCCGTGCCGTACGCGACGGCGCGGGGAACGACGCCGAGTGGGCCCTCGAAGGGACCAAGCCGCTGGTGCTGGACGGGGCACACGCGGATTTCGCCTTCGTGGTCGCCCACGACGGCGACGGGCTCGCCACCTTCCTCCTCGACGCGCCGGCGGGCGAGCAGGTTCCTGCCCTCGACGTCACCCGCAAGCTGAGTCGCGTCACGCTCGACGGGCGCCGTGCCCGGCGCGTGGGCCCCTCCGGCGACCACGAGGCCCTGTGGCGCCGGGTCCTCGACGACGTGAACGTGGCCCTGTGCGCGGAGCTCGTCGGCACCTCTGAACGGGCCCTTGAATTGGCGGTGGAGTACGCCAAGGTGCGGGTGCAGTTCGACCGGCCCATCGCCACCTTCCAGGTCATCAAGCACAAGGCGGCCGACATGCTGCACCACCTCGAGCTGGCCCGGGTGGGGACGCACTACGCGGCGTGGGCCTCCGACGCGGAGGACCCCGAGCGCGAGCGCGCCGCGGCCATGTGCAAGGGGTATGTCGCCGAGGCCGCCGATTCGGTGACCGCCGAGTGCATCCAGGTGCACGGCGGTGTGGGTTTCACCTGGGACGTCGACTGCCATCTGCTGTACCGACGGGCCAAGCAGGACGACCTGCTCTTCGGGGCGCAGGGCTTCCAGCGCCAGCGCCTGGCGGACCTGCTGCTGGGCCCGGCCGGCTCTGTCTCTTGAACGGCTCTGTCTCTTGAACGGCTCTGTCTCTTGAACGGCTCTGTCTCTTGAACGGCTCTCGCCGTCAGGTCACGACGCCGCCGACCTGAGCAGTCTCTGCCACGAGCCCAGGTCGTCGGTGGGGAAGGCGCCCAGCGCCACGGCGGGAAGCGGTTCGCCGTAGAGGAACCCCTGGGCCAGATGGCACCCCAGGGACTGCAGCTTCGCCGCCTGTCCCGGCCGCTCGACACCCTCGGCCACCACCGACAGCCCCAGGGAGTCGCCGAGCCCGATGATGGCCCTCACGATGGCGGCGTTCTCGGACCGCTGGTCGAGCTCCTCGACGAAGCTGCGATCGACCTTCAAGGTCTCGACGGGGAAGCGCTTCAGGTAGGTGAGCGAGGAATAGCCGGTCCCGAAATCGTCGATCTCGACGTGCAATCCGAGGGCGCGCAGCGCACTGGAGCACCAAGACGGCGTCGTCGGCGTCGTGCATGAGGGTGCTCTCGGTGATCTCCAGCCACAGGCGGTCGGGATTGATCCCCGACGACTCGAGAGCGGCCACCACCTGGCCCGGGAAGCCGGGGTCGGCCAGCTGCAGGGCGGACACGTTCACCGAGATGTTGAGCCGCGCCTCGTCCTGGCCCGCCTGGGCCCGGAGCACGCTCCACGCGGCCACCTGGCGGCAGGCCTCGTTGAGGACCCACGCCCCCAGGGGCACGATCAGCCCGCTGTCCTCGGCCAGCGGGATGAACTCGTAGGGGGCGAGCAGCCCCCGGGTGGGGTGCTGCCACCGAACCAGCGCCTCCATGCCGACCAGGGTCTCGGTGTGGAGGTCGACCAGGGGCTGGTAATGCAGCACCAGCTCGTCACGCTGCAGCGCCCGGTGCAGCTCGTTGGAGGTGCGCAGACGGCTGAGGACGTGCTGCTCGTCGTCCTCCACATAGATCTCGATGCGCGACGGGCCCCGGCCCTTGGCCCGGTACATGGCGACGTCGGCGTTGCGCAGCAACATCGCCCCCGTCTCGTTGTCTTCGCCGGAAAGGGCGATGCCCACGCTCAGCGATGCGAAGACCTCACCGGTCGCCAAGACCAGTGGTTGGTCCATGGCCGCGACCAGCCTCTGCGCCACCTCGAGCGCGTCACCGTCGTCTCCGACCTCGTCGCACAGAACCGTGAATTCGTCGCCGCCGAAGCGCGCCAGGGTGTCGCTCCCCCGCATGACGCTGTTGAGCCTTTCGGACACCGCCCGGAGCACCTGGTCCCCGACGTCGTGGCCCAGGCTGTCGTTGACGAGTTTGAAACGATCCAGATCCAGGAAGATCACCGCCACACGGTGGTGCCCTCTACCTGCCCGGCGCAACGCCACCTCGAGACGGTCCATGAAGAGCTCGCGGTTGGGCAGCGTGGTGAGCGAATCGTGGATGGCGGCGAAGGCCAGACGTTCGCGCAGGGCGCGACCCTCGGTGACGTCCTCGATCTGACCGATGAGATAGAGCGGCTTGTCGTCCTCGTCGCGCACGCACGAGATGTTGACCGCCACCCAGACGTCCCGTCCGTCGGAGTGCAAGTAGCGCTCCTCGATCCGGTACTGGTCCGCATCGCTGGTCACGAGGCACTCCATCTCGGACCTGCTGAGCTCCCGGTCCTCGGGATGGGTGAGGTCCACGAGGTTCATGCCGCACAGATCCGCGGCGTCGCGCCCGAGGATCCGGCCCAGGGCCGGATTGGCCCTGGTGATGTCCCCGTCGAGGTCCGCCATCACCATCCCGATGGGAGCGTTCTCGAACGCGGAGCGGAACCGCTCGTGTGCTTCCCTGAGCGCCTCCTCGGCCACCTTTCTGTCGGTGATGTCGCGGAGGTTCCCCACGATGCCGCGCACCTTGGGGTTCTCGAGGTGATTGGTGACCTTGGCCTCGAACCACTTCCAGCTCCCGTCGGCATGGCGCAACCGGATCTCGACGTGCATCCCCGGGTCTTCGGAATGCCGGATCTCGGTCGACCGGGTCATGAGGTTGGCCAGGTCGTCGGGATGCACCATCTCTGCCGCGGACCGGGTGCCGAACCGGTTGCCTGCCGTGCCCAGGATCCGGTCGAAGGCGGGGCTCACGTAGCTCAGCCTGCCCAGGTGGTCGGCGACGACGATGATGTCGCTCGCTTCGTGCACCAGCGCCTCGAACCGTCCCTCACTGGTCTCGCGCGCCGTGGCGAACCACTGCAGCACCAGGACGGTGATCGCCGCCCCCAGCGCGTCCAGGGCACTGAGGCTGTCGACCAGGGGCTCGTGGATGAGGGTGGGGGCCAGGCCGGTGGCGATGGCAAGTTGACCCAGGCCGATACACACCAGCGTCCAGATGATGGCGGGCCGGGCCGCGGCCGATCCCGCGCTGCGCATGACGTCCACGGCGCCGAAGACGAACCCGATGGCGAGGATGGCCCCCCATCCGATGCCGTAGATGACCACGCCGATGACGGCCATCTCGACGGCCACCCGGACGTGCAAGCGCCATCCGGTGGTGGCTTCGACCCAAAGTGCCGTGTTGACGGAGTTCACGACCAGGGCGAAGAGGACCAGGGCGGCGATGGCCCAGTACGGGATGTCGGCGATCAGGCCCCAGGAGCGGATGAGGCAGAAGAGTCCGATGACCGGGGGCACGGCGAGGTTGGCGCGATCGGCGAGCCTCGACCTGAGGCGTGCACCGAAGGG
This sequence comes from uncultured Acidimicrobiales bacterium, assembly GCA_963848335.1. Taxonomy (GTDB): domain Bacteria; phylum Actinomycetota; class Acidimicrobiia; order Acidimicrobiales; family UBA8190; genus Chersky-840. Next base: position 109,063 of record CAWKDD010000006.1, on the reverse strand, counting down.
CGCGCCGCGAGGCGAGGGCTCGTTGTCGTCGGCCCGTCCCATTCCTTGTGTGTCGGCCGATCGGGAAGCGGTCTGTAACCGGCCGGGGACAAACGAAGGTGCTGCTCACCGCCGGTTTCGCGGACCGGGACGGGACCCGGGCCCGGGGGGCCGGGCACCGCCGGGCCCTGCCGTGCCGGATGGTCCCCGGGCCGGGCTCGGCGTGGCCCGCGCCGCCGCAGATTCCCAGGTGGGGAGGCAATTCGTCGCCGGGAAGAAAAATCGCTCAAGTCCGGGCCCGGGCGTGCCGATACCTGTCGGGGAGAGGTGTCCGCCCGGGCCCTGCCGCCGTGGCTGCTGCTATTTCGCAGATGCGGCCAGCTGTTGCTGGAGCTGGGCTTTCAGGACCTTGCCGGTGGCGTTGCGGGGCAGCTCGGCGACCATCTCGATGCGCCGGGGCACCTTGTAGTCGGCGAGCTCTCCCGAGCAGTGTTCTCGCAGCTCGTCGGATGTGGTCGAGGCCCCCGGCGACAGCACGACCACGGCGGCGATGTCCTCGCCCAGCACGGCGTGGGGGACCCCCACCACGGCGGCCTCCACCACCTGGGGATGCTCGAGCAGCACGGCCTCGACGTCGACGGCGTGGACGTTGTTGCCGCCCCGGATGATGACGTCTTTCTTCCTCCCCACGATGTAGAGATAGCCGTCCTCGTCCAGGCGGGCCAGGTCGCCGCTGTAGAGCCATCCGTCCTTCCAGGTCCCCGCGGTGGCCTCGTCGTTCCGGTAGTACTCGCGCTCGCGCCCGGGCATGCGCAAGATGGCTTCTCCCACCTCTCCGGCGGGGACCGGCCGGCCGTCGTCGTCGACGATGCGCACCTCGAGGGGGGGCACGGGCTGGCCCACCGAGCCGATCCGCTTGAGCGACTCCCCCTTGGGCATCGAACAGAACGCGGGCCCCGCTTCGGTCATGCCGTAGCTGTTGGAGACCGACGCCTCGGGCATGCGCTCCTGCAGGGCGCGCAGCGTGGCCGGCGCCAGCGGGGCGCTGCCGATGGCACAGATGGCTATGGAGGAGAGCTCCGCCTCGGAGAAGCGCGGATGCGCCACGATGAGCTGGGCCATCGACGGGACGAGGAACACGAACTGGGGTCGCAGCTCGTCGACCACCTCGAGCCATCGGCCCGCGTCGAATTTCGGTTGGTACACGCCGAAGAGTCCGAGCTGCATAGGGTTGTAGATGAAGCCGATGCCGGCGAAGGTGAACAGTGGGCTGGCGTGCAACCAGCATTGCCCCGAGTAATTGGGATTGGGCGCGCCCGGGATGAGCGCCACGTTGCGGTGACGGATGGCGACCCCTTTGGGGAGCCCTGTCGTCCCCGACGTGTACAGGATGTCGGCGAGGTCGTCGCCGTCGAGCTCCACCTGGAAGGTGCTGGCGTCCTCGGAGTCGGGCACGGCCCATGCCCAGGGGGGCACACCGTCCTCCACCGACGGCGTCACGAGCACGTGCTCGAGGGTGTCGAGCCCACCCGCCAGCCGGTGGGCGAGGGGGGACAACTCGGCGTCGGTCAACACCATGCGCACCTCGGCGTGACCGAGGAGCCGCTCGAGCTCCCCTTCGCTCAGGCGCGTGTTGGTGGGGACGGCGACGGCTCCGGCCTTGTGCACCGCCGAGTAGGCCACCATGAACCTGAGCGCCTCCTCGGCCAGCAGGTAGATCGACACCCGATCGCCCTTGGTGACGCCCATGGCCACCAGGGCGCGGGCCAGGCGGTTGGACTCGGCCTCCCACTGCGAGAACGTCATCTGTCCGCCGTCGGTGACCTGGTACGCGACCTTGTCGGGAAAGGCCGCCGCCATGGCGCGCAAGTGGTCGGTGAGGAGGGTGGTCACAGGATCGGTCACAAGCCCCCGTCGAGGGTCGCTGTGCGCCGGAGGAAACGCCAACCCTCGGGCGTCCGTACCAGTTCGTCGTGATAGCGACCGGTGCGCTGGAGCCGGGACCGGCGCTTGTCGGCGGGCGCGTCGGCAGGGGGCCGGGCCACGACGAGAAGTGTCACGTCCTGCACGGCTCGGTCGCCGTCGACCTCGATGATGGCGTCGACGGTCACGTGCACGATGCCGTAGGGGGTGCGCCGGACCATCTCGGCCAACGCGGCGCGTCCCGTCGTGGTGGGGCCTCCGTCGATCTCCATGGCCCCGTCCTCGGTGAAGGTGGCGGCGAAGCCTTCAGGGTCGCCGTCGTCGAAGCAGCGGTTGTAGCGCGCCGTCAGCTCGCGGATCCGGGCCCGATCGACCATCCACGCCACTGCGTCGCCAACGGTGTCGCCCACTGTTTCCCCCACTGTTTCCCCCACGAGGACAGCCCCCTCTGACCCCGGTCGGTGCCGGGCGCTCCGTGCGCCGCCTCCCGGGCCAGGCAGCGACGATATCGCGCCCCGCCCGATCCCCGACATGGGCGTCAGCTCGGGTCGGGGATCAAGACCGCGGCAGGGCGTAGCCGGCGATGGCCGCGAAGTGCAGGGCGGCACCGGCGACGGTGAGCGCGTGGAAGACCTCGTGGTAGCCGAACACGCCGGGGACGGGGTTGGGCCGCTTCATCGCGTAGCAGATGGCGCCGATCGTGTAGCAGGCCCCACCGGCGAGAATGAGGGCGAACCCGCCCCCTCCCAGCCCCCGTACCAGCTGCGGGATGATGGCCAAGGCGGACCAGCCCGCCACGACGTAGGGCACGGCGATGGCCCACTTGGGGGCGTCCAGCCACATCTGCCGGACGGCGATGCCGATGGCTCCCCCGATCCACACGAGGCACAGCACGAGGACCTTGGCCCACCCGTGGACGACCAGGCCCGCCACCGCGGTGTAGGTGCCGGCGATGGCCACGAAGATCGTGGCGTGGTCGGCGCGCCGCATGCGTCTGCGTCCCACCGGTGACCAACGGATGCGATGGAAGGCGGCACTCACGCCGAAGAGCGCGGCCAGCGACACGACGTACACGGTCAGCGCGGCGCGCGCTCCGGAGGTGTGGGCGTGAGCCACCAGCAGCGGTCCGGCCACCAGCGTGACGACGAAGGAGACGAGATGGAGCCATCCGCGCAACAGCGGTCGGGACGACTCCGGTGGCGGTGCGGTGACGGCTCCCGAGGGCTCGAGGTCTGGGGATTCGATGCGTGGGGAGCGTAGTCATGCACCCGGACGTCGGTCGACTACGAGGCGGTTCCCCTGCGCATCTTCTTGCGGTGGCGCCACGCCATGAAGAACCCGTCGAGAGGATCCTCGACCGAGCCCAGGTCCGAGCTGCACTGCTGACACGTCACCGCCCGCTTGCGGCACCCACGTGAGCGGGGGTCACGCATCGGGGGGTCGAACGCCACCCATCGCCAGAAGCGGAAGTGATGGACCGCCGCGAACCTCGAACCGCCGTTTTCGTCGTTCACAGGCCGAATCCCCCCGTCGCGAGTATGCATCGCGGGGCCGGTCCAATGGGGGGCGACGAGGCGAATTCCTTGGCGGGTCCCGAGTTTTTACGTTCTTTTGACGCCCTCGCGGCCACGGGCCGATGCTACGAAGCGAAGCTGTCAGATTCCTGTGGGCAGATTCCTGTGGGCAGATTCCTGTGGGCAGATTCCTGTGGGCAGATTCCTGTGGGCCCGCACACGGGCACCGGGTCCGCCCGGCCCGCGGGTGGGACTTTGGTCCCTATCGGCCGAGGACCCGGCGGGCGCAGGATGGGGACCGGAAGGAATGGTCGGACGAAGGAGGTGAGGCGGCTGGTCCGTCGGGCCTTAACAGGGCGCTTCTCGGGCACCGGGAAGTGGGCGACCTGCGGTCGTCCAAGCGAGAGCGATCCCCCGGACACATAGGCGACCATCGGCCGGCCAGTCCCGCACGCCGGCCCAGTCGCAAAGACCACGGAGTCTGTATCCGAACGGGGTCTCGCCCCACGCGTGAAGAAGCGCTGACAATCGAAGTACGACGCCCGCCGACCCCGCCACGGGAGTGCGGGCGTCGTCGCGCCACCCGGAGGCCGGACCGGCTCGGGCCCGGTCAGGGCCGTGCCGCGTAGACGGCTCGGGCCCGGTAGCGGATGGGCCGCTCCTCCAGCTCTTCGAGATAGTGCGCCGTCCACCCGGCCACGCGGGCGACGGTGAAGATGGTGCGGCCACCGTCCTCGGCCATGCCCGCCGCCCGCATGAGTGCCCCGAGTGCCAGGTCCACGTTCGGGCCCGGGATGGCCCGCTCGGCGGCCAGCGCCAACAGCGTGTCGAAGACGTGGCGTCGATGGGGCGACCACAGGCCGTCCACCAGGCCCTTCAGTACCGCGAAGCGAGGATCGACGCCCTGGTAGACGCTGTGTCCGAAACCGGGGAGGCGGTGCTGCCACCGCAGGGTCTCGTCGAGGGCCCGTTCCGGGCCGAGCTGTTCGGCGTCGCGTACCAGGCCGTAGGCGAGCTGGGACGCCCCTCCGTGCAGGGGTCCCGCCACGACCCCCAGCCCGGCCAGCAGGGCGTCGTAGAGATCGGCGCGTGCCGACGCGGCCACCCGCACGGCCACGGTGGAAGTGGCGAGCTCGTGGTCGGCGAGGAGGATCAACGCCGCGTTGACGGCGCGCACCAGGGCCGCGTCGGGCGACGGCGCCAGCCGGGCAGTGAGCGCGCCCGCCACCGTGTGCTCCCGACGTTCGGCGCCGAGCTCGAGTGGAGGCGCCTCGGTGGAGGGACCGGGCAGGACCGCCACCATGGTGGCCACCAGTCTTCGGGCCACGGCGACGACCGAGGCGGGACGCAGGTCCGAGCGGAGGGGGTCGCCCGCCCCCGCCATGACCACGGCCCAGCGCAGCCGGTCGGAGGCGCCGAGGGCGCGTGGGGGCCGGAGACGGACGGGTTCCCAGCCCGTGGGGTCCGAGGGGTCGCCGCGCCACAACAGCTCGGCGGCCTCCTCGTAGGGCACGGCGGTGGCGAGGGTGGTGGCCGGGGTCCCCCGGTAGACGGGGCCGTCGTCGCGTAGCTGGGTGGTGGACGTCGTGACCGTGGCCAGCCTGGTCTCGGTGGTGCGCCCACCTCGCGAGCGTTTGGCCAGCGCCTCGACCTCGTCGGCCGCGAACAGGCTCCGGCGGCCCTCGGGCGCAGGGTGCGACACCAGCAGGCCCCGGCTGACGTAGGCGTACAGGGTCGGGAGCTTCACTCCGAGCCGGCGAGCGGCCTCACCGCTCTCGAGCATCAGCGACACGGGTGCCCCCTCCAGGTTCTGTCCCGGCTTCCAGGATCAGGACCGTGATCCAGGACCGGGATCAGGTCCAGAACCAGACCAGACCAGGACCAGACATTGAGTTGATCAACATTTACACTCCAGCGACCGGGGAGCAAGATGGTGCCGTCCCGTCGAACCGGCGGCGCCCCGCCGCCCCGCACGATCGGAGCCACCGCATGCCGACCGTCGTCCGTGATCTCATGTCGGCCCCCGCCGTCACCTGCGAAGCGGGGACCTCCCTGGCCGAGGCGGCCCAGGCCATGCGGGACGCCGGGATCGGGTCCATCATCGTGACCGAACGTGAGAAGGTGGCGGGGATCCTGACCGAGCGCGACCTGCTGCGGGCGGCGGCGGCGGCGACGGCGGCCAACGCCGAGACCGTCGAGATGTGGATGACGGCCAACCCCGACGTCCTCGGGCCCGAAGAGGAGGTCGACGCCGCCTGGACCAGCCTGGCGCACCACCAGTACCGGCACCTGCCGGTGGTCGACCACCACGAGCTCGTCGGCGTGGTGTCGCTGCGTGACCTCATGGGCGTGGCCCGCCTGCGTCCCGCAGACGAGCACGGCACGGAGATCCCCGCCGGGCTCGAAGGGGTGGTGGCGGCGGAGACCGCCCTCGGCGACGTGCGCGGCGAAGAGGGCTTCTTCCATTACCGCCAGTACTCGGCGGTCGACCTGGCGGCGCGGCGATCACTCGAAGACGTGTGGTACCTGTTGCTCGAAGGTGAGCTCCCCGACACAGACCAGGCGCGCCGGTTCGCCGAGGAGGTGGCGGCTCTGCGCCAGCTGCCCCCGGGCCTGGCAGCGATGCTGCCCGAGGTGGCGGAACGAGGGACGCCGTTCGAGGTCCTGCGCACGGCGGTGTCGCTGCTCGGCGCCGAGCTGGGTTGGCGCCCGACCCACGACATCGACGGGGCTGAATTGCGCGCCCAGACGCTGCGGCTGGGGGCGGTGGTCCCCACCATCATGGCGGCCGCCTACAACCTGGGCGCGGGTCGGCCGCCGCTGCCGCCGAGACCCGACCTGTCGAGCGCGGCGAACTACCTGTGGATGGTGACAGGCTCTGAGCCCTCGGCCCGCGACGCGCGCGCCGTCGAGCAGTACCAGATCCTCACCATCGACCACGGGTTCAACGCCTCGACCTTCACCGCCCGGGTGATCACCTCGACCGGGGCGGACCTGGCCGCCGCGGTGTGCGGGGCCATCGGTGCACTGTCGGGCCCGCTGCACGGCGGCGCCCCGAGCCGCGCCCTGGCCATGCTGGACGAGATCGCCAGCGCGGATCGGGCCGAGGAGTGGCTGCGAGCCGCGGTCGACCGCGGCGACCGGGTGATGGGGTTCGGCCACCGCGTCTACAAGACCGACGATCCCCGCTCGTTGTTCCTGCGCGACGTGGCGCGCTCGCTCGGGGGGCCGCTGGTCGACCTCGCTGCGCAGGTCGAGCGCACCGCTGTCGACGTCCTGGCCGAGATGAAGCCGGGTCGCCGGCTGTTCACGAACGTGGAGTTCTACGCCGGGGTCGTCATGTACAGCTGCGGCATCCCCCGTGAGATGTTCACCCCCACCTTCGCGGCGGGCCGCACCATCGGTTGGACGGCGCACGTGATCGAACAGGCGGCCCACAACCGGCTCATCCGCCCCTCGGCCCGTTACACGGGCCCGCCCCCGCCGGTGCCGGTACCCGTCTCGGGGTCGGTTCCCGGTCCGTCTTCGCGTCCCTGACGCGGGTCGGCGCTGCCGCGCGTCCCGGCGGGCCGGCCTACACGGGCTCGGGGTTGGCCTGAGGCTCGAACTGGGTCGTGTAGAGCTCGGCGTACAGCCCGCCCGCCGCGAGCAGCTCGTCGTGGCGGCCGCGCTCCACGATCCGCCCCTCCTCCACGACCAGGATCACGTCGGCTTCGCGCACCGTGGAGAGTCGGTGGGCGATCACCAGGGACGTGCGCCCCGCCAGTGCCGACTTGAGCGCGTTCTGGACCGCCACCTCCGATTCCGAGTCGAGGTGCGCGGTGGCCTCGTCCAGGACGACGATGTCGGGCGCCTTGAGCAGCAGCCGGGCGATGGCGATCCTCTGCTTCTCTCCACCCGAGAGCCGGTAGCCGCGATCGCCGACCAGTGTGTCGAGCCCGTCGGGGAGCGACTCCACCAGGGGCAGGATGTGGGCGGCGCGCAAGGCCTCGACGAGCTCGTCGTCGGTGGCGTCGGGCTTGGCGTAGCGCAGGTTGCCCCGGATGGTCTCGTGGAAGAGGTGGGCGTCCTGGGTCACCACGCCGACGATCTCCCCGATCGACTCCAGCGTGGCGTCACGGACGTCGATGCCGTTGATGCGCACCGCTCCGGCCCGCACGTCGTACAGCCTCGGGACCAGGTGGCTGATCGTCGTCTTCCCCGCCCCCGACGGTCCCACCAGCGCCACGAGTTGCCCGGGTCGAGCCTGGAACGACACGTCGAAGAGCACCTGCTGCGATGCCGTGCGCTCCAGGACGGCGACCGATTCCAGAGAGGCCAGCGACACCTCCTCGGCGCTCGGGTAGCCGAAGTCGACGTGGTCGAATTCGATGCGCGCCGGTCCGCGCGGGATGGGTGTGGCGTCGGGTTTGTCGTCGATCATGGGCGGCAGATCGAGGACCTCGAACACCCGATCGAACGACACCAGGGCCGTCATGACGTCGAGCTGCACGTTCGACAGCGCCGTGAGCGGACCGTACAGCCGGTTCAGGTAGGCCGTCAGGGCGACGAGCGTCCCGACCAGGAGCACCCCGCGCTCAGCCAGCAGGCCCCCCCAGCCGTAGACGAGGGCGGTGGCGAGCGAGGCGGTGAGCAAGAGCGCCGCCATGAACACCCGGGTGTACATGGCCTGGGTCACTCCGATGTCCCGGACGCGCCCCGCCTTCTTCGAGAACCCGTGGACCTCGTCGTTGGAGTGTCCGAACAGCTTCACCAGGAGGGCCCCGGCCACGTTGAAACGCTCGGTCATGGTGTTGGTCATCTGGGCATTGAGTGTGTAGGACTCGCGCGTGATGTCGGCCAGGCGCCTGCCCACGAAACGGGCCGGGACCAGGAACACCGGGAGCAGGAGGAGCGTCACGAGCGTGATCGGCCACGACAGCCAGAACATGGCCGCGAGGGTGATGGTCACCCCGATCACGTTGCTCACCACCGAGGAGAAGGTGTCGGTGAACGCCTGCTGGGCACCGAGCACGTCGTTGTTCAGCCTCGACACGAGAGCCCCGGTCTGGGTGCGCGTGAAGAAGGCGATGGGCATCTTCTGGATGTGGGCGAACACCTTGGTGCGCATGTCGAAGATGAGTCCCTCGCCGATGCGGGCCGACACCCATCGCTGCCACAGCGACAGCACGGCGTCGAAGATGGCCAAGCCGGCGACGACGAGGGCGAGCTCGACGATGAAGCCCGGCCGGCCGTGTCCGGGGTGCTTCCCGATCCCGGTGTCGATGATGGCGCGGTAGATCAGAGGATTGGCCGCCCCGATGACGGCGTCGAGGATGATCAGCACCAGGAACACCGCCAGTGCCACCCGGTAGGGACGGGCGAAGCCGGCGATGCGACGCACGATCCCCTTGGGCAGTTGTTGCCGAAGTACCGAGTTGTCGCGTCGCAGAGACCGCATCAGGCCGAAGCCCATGCCGCCGTGCCCGCCCCCTCCCATGCCCATGCCCATGCTCATCGTCCACCTCCGCCCGACGGCTCGGCACCACCCGGGGACCCTGCGCCGCAACAGCTGACGCAGGCGCCGCGTGCGCACAGGGCGCCGAGCAGCTCCGCCATCTGGTGGCGCTGGGTCCGGTCGAGGCCTCCGAACACCTCCTCGGCGCTTTCGCGCCGGGCCGCCTCGAGACGGTTGAGCAGGTGGCGGCCGTCGTCGCTCAGCCCCACCAGGACCGAGCGTCGGTCTCCGGGATCGGCGTGGCGGGCGACGAGCCCCGTGGCTTCGAGGGCGTCGACCATGGTGGTGACGGATCGGGGGACCACGTCGAGCTGGGCGGCGAGGTCGGCCATGCGCAGGGGCCGGCCCCCGGCGGCCACGAGCCGGAGCACCCGGGCCTGGGCGTAGGTGAGGCCCAGCGGGGCGAGCTGCGCGCTCGACCCCCGCCGCAGTCGACGGGCGGTGTGGGTGAACAGCTCGGCGAGCTCGAGCGTGGTGTCCTGGCCCTGTTGGGCCGGTGTGGTGCGGGTTCGCGGCTGCACCTGCGCCCCCTCCGGAAGTGCCGGCCACGGCGGCCCGGCAGATAGTGAGTATACCTCCCTATGAGGTTGACTCACTACCTGGGGCTCGCCGCCGGGCCGGTCCGCCGGCCAGCCGGAACCGCCGGGCACCCGGCGTCGGGAAGCCCCGCCTCAGGGGGGTTCGCCGCCGACGGGGCGGTCATCTCCGTGCCAGGATCCCCCGGACGAACGCCGCCTGTCCGGCGTGTTGTAGGTCGTCGGTGACGACGCTCACGAGCCGCACTCCCATGGTGACAGGCGGGTCCCAGCGATCGTCCACGACGCGGTCGAGATCGGCGTGGCGCAGATGTTCGAGGAAGCGGACCGTGCTCTGGTGGACGGCGTCGTGGTACCCGAGCAGCTCGACGGCGTCGACGGCGACGGCGGCGATCTCCTGCGACCCGTGGCCGTATCCGGTGTCGGACACCTCGAAGGGCAGACCGAAGCGTTGGGCCCAGCCCGACGCGGTCCACACTTGCTCGTCACCGCTGATGCCGGCCACATGGTCGTCCTGGATGCGGGTGAGGTGCCACACCAACCACGCGATCGAGTTCGCCTCTGCGTCCAGGCGCGCCACCAGATCCGCCCTGCGCAAGTCTTCGACCGCATCGTGTACGGCCTCTCGGACCCGCCCGAACGCGTCGGTGAGCAAATCGGCATTTGTCATCTCGGTCCTCCTGACATCGCAGCGCATGGGCGCCCGACGCGACTCTAAGACCGAGTGAGAAGGGCCACCAGCCGGTTTCTCGGACTGCGGTGTCGGCCGGTCACCTCTTGGAGTTGTTCTTCATCAACTCCCGCCAGCCGCGGGCCGAGATCTCCACGCCGTACTTCCTGGCGGCGGCGCGAATGCGTCGCCACGCCCGATCCCGCTCGGCATCGGTGACGCCCTCCACCTGGTCGAAGCGTGCCACGGCGTTCCTGACGTGGGCGGCATCGGTCAGCGGCTCCTTGCGCTCCTGGGGGAACGCGAATCGTGCATCGGGAAGCCGGTCCTTCTGTGCCGTGCTCATCGACCGGGTTGGCTGCGATCTGGCCATGGCTCGCCTCCTCCTTCGTTGTTCTCCCGTCCGCTCGGGACCAGCGCCGTCACCCCGGTGCTAGGCGAGCCGCTCGGAGACTTTCCCGACACCGGGCTCGGGCACGTCCACCACGCCCGGTTCAGGGACCTCCACCGGGCCGCGGGGTTCCTGGGGCCCGGGCCTGGCCGGCTCGGGATGGTTCTGGTCCGGACCCCGAGGGTTCGATGCCGCCAGGGGCCCGTCGTGCCGATCACCGTATTGGGAGTCGAACATGACGGCACCTCCCGGAGCTCGCGCCGACATCCAGATACCCGTGGCCGCAACGGTCGCAAACGTCGGACGGGAACGGATCGCCCGACCTCAGACCAGCACCACCTGGGTCTGGGTGACCTGCGCGACGCGTCGCCCCTCGTCGTCGGTGACGTCGGTCTGGACCACGATGGTGCTGCGCCCCACGTGCAGCGGGTGGGTGGTGCCGTGCGCGGAGCCACTACGCACACCCCGGAAGAAATTCGTCTTGGACTCGATGGTGGAGGTGCGCGCTCCCTCGGGGAGGTTGAGGAAGGCGCACGCCGCGCCGAGGCTGTCCGCCAGCGTCATGATGACCCCGCCGTGCATGACCCCGTCGGCGGTACAGCGCTCGTGCGCCCAGGCCACCGACCCGGTGACGAGATCGGGGCCGGCTTCGTCGAGCACGATCCCGCAGGTGCGGGCGAAGGGCATGGAGTCGAGCAGGGCGGCTCCACTCGAGACGGGGCGGGGGCTCATGTCCGCACCGTAGGCGCGCCCTGTGTTTGCCCGCATCCCGGGTTCGCCTCGGCCCTGTACGGCCCGCCCCGTGGACGCTCAGGCCGAGATGAGGCGGTCGAGAAGGTCGATGGTGGGGTTCTCGTGGGTGAGCCAGCTGTCGTCGATGCCCATTCGGGACAGCAGGTGCGCGGCGCGCACCAGGATCGCCCCGCTGCGCAGGGCGGCGAACGCCCGGTACCAGGACAAGTCGCCCACGGGCCGACCCAGGCGCGACTGGTAGGAGGCCACCGTGCCTTGGCGGCCCGGGAAGCCTGCAAGGTCCCCACCGCAACGGTCCACCGCCATGTCGTGGAGGACCACGAACCACGCCAGGTCGACCTCGGCCGGTCCGATCGACGCCATCTCGAAGTCGAGGACGGCCGAGACGCCGAGGTCGTCGCGGACGAGGACGTTGCCGAGCTGCACGTCACCCCACAGCAGTGACGGCGGGGGCTCGGGGTCCGGCACATGTGCACGGCACCATGCGACGCCGTCGTCGAACACGGCCGGCGCGTCGCCCTCGCCCGCCCAGGCCAGGTACTCGGACCAGTGCTCGACCTCCCGGGCCAGGTACCCCGGCGCGCCACCGCCACCGCCCCCGCCACCGCCACCGCCACCGTCTCGGTCACCGTCTCGGTCACCGGCACCGGCACCGGCACCGGAGGGGGAACCGACTCCCGCGCCGACCCGCGCCGACAGGATGTCGCCGCAGCCCAGGGACTCCCAGTCGAGCCGGTGGATCCCGGCCAGCACGCCGACCAACTCGTCGTGGAGCCGCGCCTGGCCCGCGGGCGGCGCCTCGGCCAGCCACCCCGAGCGCAGGTAGGGCTTGTCGGCCCGGACCACGCGGCCCGCCACCCGGGGCATGACCAGGAAGGGCGCGCCCACCCAGCCGTCGTCCTCCTCGACGGCGAGGGGCGTCACGGCCGGGACCCCGGCTCCGGCGAGCACGGTCTGCAGCCGTCCCTGCATGCCCAGGTCGTAGGAGGGGAACAGCCCGTCGCCGTTGGGGGGGAGCCGCACCACCCACGACGCGTGCTCGCCGGCGCCGACGCCTCCCGGGCTTAGGACCCAGTCGAGCTCCACGAAGATCGTCTCGCTCGACAGTCCGGTGGCGGGCTGGACGAGAGGGGCGAGACGCACGTCCCGGGCCTCGGGCTGCCAGGCGCGCACCCAGCGGGTGAGCCCGTCGCGCAGCTCGTCGAGGTCGCGTGGTAGGGAGATCCCCATCGGGCCTCTCAAACTATCGTCAGGGCGATGACGACGGTGGCCGAGCTCCTCATGGCGCGCGCCGAGGACGACCACACCGGCCTGCGCTTCGAGGACGAGTCGTGGAGCTGGCGCCAGGTCGTGGCCGAGTCCGCCGACCGCGCCCGCATGCTGTCGTCGTTGCGACGGGAAGGGCCGTTCCACGTCGGTGTGCTCCTCGAGAACGTGCCCGAGTACCTCTTCCTCCTCGGCGGCGCCGCGCTGGCCGGAGCGACGGTGGTGGGGATCAACCCCACACGTCGCGGCTCGGAGCTGGCGCGCGACATCCGCCACACCGCGTGCCAGGTCATCGTCACGGACTCCTCGCAGCTCCCCCTGCTCGACGGGCTCGACACCGGGGTGGGCCCCGACCGGGTCCTGTGCACCGACGATCCCGCCTACCCGCCGTACCTGCCGGCCCAGCCGGGGCACCCCGCGCACGCTGTGCAGGCGGCCCCCCAGCCCCCCGGCCCCGACGCGCTCTACCTGCTGCTGTTCACCTCGGGCTCGACCGGCGCTCCCAAGGCGGTGCGCGTGAGCCAGGGGCGGATGGCGAGCCAGGCCGGCGTGATGGCGGCGGGATCGGGGTTCGGTCCTGACGACGTCATGTACTGCGCCATGCCCATGTTCCACGGCAACGCCCTCAACACCTGTGTCGTGCCCGCCATGGCCGCCGGGGCCGTGCTCGTGCTGCGCCGCCGCTTCTCGGCCTCGGGATTCCTTCCCGACGTCCGGCGCTACGGCGTCACCTATTTCAACTACGTGGGCCGGGCCCTCGCCTACGTGCTCGCCACGCCGCCGGCGGCCGACGACGCCGACAACACCTTGCGCTTCGGCTTCGGCACCGACGGCTCCCCTCAGGACATCTCGTCGTTCAAGCGCCGCTTCGCGTGCCCCATCGTGGAGGGGTACGGGTCGAGCGAAGGGGCGATCTCGATGTCGCGGGTCCCGGGCACCCCCCGCCAAGCCATGGGGAAGCCACCCCCGGGGACCGACGTCGTGATAGTGGACCCTTCCACCGGCCGGGAGTGCCCTGCGGCCGAGTTCGACGGACAGGGGCGGCTCCGCAATGCATCGGACGCCATCGGGGAGATCGTGAGCCGCGACGGGGTGGCGCGCTTCGAGGGCTACTACGCCAACGCCGAGGCCGACGCCGAGCGCACGCGGGAGGGATGGTTCTGGTCGGGCGACCTCGGCTACCGCGACGGGGACGGCTTCTTCTACTTCGCGGGCCGCAGCGCGGACTGGCTGCGCGTCGACGGCGAGAACTTCGCAGCCGCCCCCGTCGAGCGCATCCTGGCCCGGTTCCCCGGGGTCGTCACCGCCGTGGTCCTCCCCGTGCCCGATCCCCGCACCGGGGATCAGGTCCTGGCCACCCTCGAGATGGCCGACCCCGCTTCCTTCGACCCCGCCGCCTTCGGGGAGTTCCTGACCCAGCAGGCCGACCTGGGGACGAAATGGGCGCCCCGTTTCGTGCGCGTCACCGACCACATCCCACTCACCGGCTCCGGCAAGGTCGACAAGCGTCCCCTCCGGCGCCAGTACTGGAAGACCTCGGACCCCCTGTGGTGGCGGCCCCAGGTGCCACGGGGGGGCCAAGGCGTGGCCTATCGCCCACTGAGCCGCCACGACGTGGTGGCGCTGGACGAGGAGTTCGACACCCACGGTCGCCGGGCCCTGTTGGAGCTGTGATGCTGGCGGCGGGGACGCGGTGACACGGCGACACGGGGACGCGGTGACACGGCGACACGGGGACGCGGTGACGCGGTGACACGGGGACGCGGTGACGCGGTGACACGGGGAGCGGATGCGATGGAGCTCCAGGGACAGACGGTGCTGATCACGGGCGCCAACAGCGGGATCGGCCGGGCCACGGCCCTCGAGCTGGCCCGCCGGGGGGCGCGAGTCCACGTGGCGTGCCGCTCCCGGGCGCGGGCCCAACCGGTGCTCGACGCCGTCGCCGCCGCGCACGGCGCCGACGCGGTGAGCTTTCTCGCCCTCGACCTGTCGGAGCTGGCTTCGGTGCGCGCCGCGGCGCAGGCCTACATCGCCTGCGGGGAGCCTCTGCACGTCCTGATCGACAACGCGGGGGTGGCCGGCCAGCGGGGCCGGACCACCGACGGCTTCGAGCTGGCGTTCGGGATCAACCACCTGGGGCACTTCCTGTTCACGACCATGCTCCTCGACGTGCTGGCCCGCAGCGCCCCGGCCCGCGTGGTCGTGGTGTCCAGCGACTCGCACTACGGGGCACGCGGCGTCGACTTCGATGCGGTGCGCCGGCACACGTCCAGCCTGACCGGCCTGCGCGAGTACGGGGTGTCGAAGCTGTGCAACGTGCTCTTCGCCCAGGAGCTGGCCCGCCGCATGAACGCCGAAGAGCTCACCACGTACGCGCTGCACCCCGGGGTGATCGCGTCCGACATCTGGCGGCACCTCCCGTGGCCGGTGGAACCGATCGTCAAGCGCTTCATGCGATCGACCGAGGAGGGGGCACGCACCCCGGTGTACTGCGCCACCGCCCCCGGCCTCGCCCGAACCACGGGCCGGTACTACGACGACTGCACCGAGCGGCCCCCTTCCGAGCGGGCCACACCCGAGCTGGCCGCCGAGCTGTGGGAGCGCAGCGAGGCCTGGACCGCCCCCTGACCGCCTCGACCAGGGCTGGCTCGCGTCGCCTACAGTCAGGCGCAACCGCCGGTCCGCGACGTGCGAGCCGGCGAGCGCCCGGACGCTCGCCCGGGGCCGGGGCGCGAGGAGGAGGACGGTCATGGGACTCATGGACAAGGTGAAGTCGCAGGCGACACAGCTGGCGGAGAAGGCCCAGCAGGCGGGCCAGGCGGGCCAGGCCAAGCTCGTCGAGGTCCAGGCCAAGCGCAAGGGCGACGCCCTGCTTCTCGAGCTGGGGGGGATCACCTACACCCAGCGCGTGGGGCGTGCCGCCCCGGGCGGCGAGGCGCGGGCCACGGAGCTCGTCGGACTGCTCCAGGCGCACGAGGCCGAGCACGGGCCGGTGTCGGTGACCTCCGCCAACGCGGCGATGGCCGAGGCGACCGGCGTGGTCGACCCCGGGGCGACGGCTCCGGCCCCCGCCGCGGCCCCCCCGACGAGCTCGGCGGGCCCGATCCCCAAGGCGCAGTACGGCACGGGCGAAAGCTGAGGCGGATCCTTGGGTTGGGAGTTCTCCACCGATCCCGAGTTCCAGGCCAAGCTCGACTGGGTCGACACCTTCGTCCGTGAGGAGGTCGAGCCTCTCGACCTGCTGTGGGGAGACCGCACCTTCCATCCCCTCGACGACAAGCTGCGCAAGATCGTCGACCCTCTGAAGCAGGAGGTGCGCGACCGGAAGCTGTGGGCGTGCCACCTCGGGCCCGAGCTCGGGGGTGAGGGATACGGCCAGGTCAAGCTGTCGCTCATGAACGAGATCCTGGGCCGGAGCCGGTGGGCCCCCATCATCTTCGGCTGCCAGGCCCCCGACACGGGCAACGCCGAGATCATCGCCCACTACGGCACCGAGGAGCAGAAGGAGCGCTACCTGCGCCCCTTGCTCGATGGTGAGCTCTTCTCGTCGTACTCGATGACCGAGCCCCAGGGCGGGTCCGACCCCACGCGCTTCGAGACCCGGGCCCGGCGCGACGGGGACGAGTGGGTCATCGACGGATGGAAGTTCTTCTCGTCCAACGCCAGGACGTCGGCCTTTCTCATCGTGATGGCCGTGACCGACCCCGACGTGAGCGCGTACCAGGGCATGTCGATGTTCCTGGTGCCCACCGACACCCCCGGCGTCGACATCGTCCGCAACATCGGGCTCATGGGCGAGCATTTCGGGGACGGTCACGAGGGGATGCACGCCCTCATCCACTACGACGAGGTGCGCGTGCCGGCCGAGAGCCTGCTGGGCGGGGAGGGCCAGGCCTTCGCCATCGCCCAGACCCGGCTCGGCGGGGGGCGCATCCACCACGCCATGCGTAGCGTGGGGGTGTGCCAGAAGGCCCTCGACATGATGTGCGAGCGGGCCCTGTCGCGCCACACCCAGGGCAGCATCCTGGCCGACAAGCAAAGCGTCCAGAACTACATCGCCGACTCCTACGGGCAGCTCATGCAGTTCCGGCTCTTCGTCCTGTACGTCGCCTGGGAGATCGATCAGTACCAGGACTACCGCAAGGTCCGTCACGACATCGCCGCCGTGAAGGTGCTCACCGCCCAGGTGCTGCACGACATCGTGCAGCGCTCCATCCAGGTCCACGGCGCGCTGGGGGTCTCCAACGAGATGCCCCTGGGCGGCTACTGGATGATGGTGCCCGTCATGGGACTGGTGGACGGGCCCAGCGAGGTGCACCGTGTCACCGTGGCCCGCCAGGTCCTCAAGCGCTACCAGGCCGCGCCCGGGGCGTGGCCGACCGAGCACCTGCCCGAGAGGCTGGCCGCGGCGCGCCAGAAATTCGCCGAATACCTCGAGCACGAGGTGGCCAACCAGTGACGGCGGGACCGGTGGCAGAAGACGACGCCGTGGACGACGAGGTGCGTACGCGCGGGCTCGTCGACCTCGAGCGCCTGGAGGTGTTCTTCGACGACCACGGCCTCCCCGGGGCGGGCGAGCCCATCGAGGCGACGTTCATCACCGGGGGCGCCTCCAACGAGCTGTTCGAGATCCGCCGGGGCGGGCACCGCATGGCGCTGCGCCGTCCGCCGCGCCTCGTCCCCGCCGGGCGCAACGAGACCATGCTGCGCGAGTACCGGCTGCTCGCCGCGCTGGCCGACACCGACGTCCCCCACGCCCGGGCCCTGGCGGT
Organism: uncultured Acidimicrobiales bacterium; assembly: GCA_963848335.1. Classification (GTDB taxonomy): domain Bacteria; phylum Actinomycetota; class Acidimicrobiia; order Acidimicrobiales; family UBA8190; genus Chersky-840. Next base: position 91,762 of record CAWKDD010000006.1, on the reverse strand, counting down.
GTGCGACGACCCCGCGCTCATGGGCGGCTGCTTCTACCTGATGGAGTACGTCGACGGCTGGTCGCCCATGGGGGGTGGGGGCTGGCCCACTCCCTTCGACACCGATCTCGTGGCCCGCCGGGGCCTGGCGTTCCAGCTCGTGGACGGGATCGCCAAGCTGGCCAAGGTCGACTGGCGGGCACGCGGGCTCGAGGGGTTCGGACGGCCCGACGGGTTCCACGAGCGCCAGGTGGACCGGTGGATGAGCCATCTCGCCGCCGTGCAATTCCGCGACATCCCCGGGCTCGACACCGCGGCTCAGTGGCTGCGCGCCCACCAGCCCCGGAATTACGTGCCCGGCATCATGCACGGCGACTACCAGTTCGCCAACGTCATGTTCCGCCACGGCGCGCCGGCCCGCCTGGCCGCCATCGTGGACTGGGAGATGGCGACGGTGGGCGACCCCCTGCTCGACCTGGGTTGGGTCATCCAGGGTTGGCTCGACGAGGACGAGGACCGCTCCACGGGCAGCTACGTCGACTACACGGGGATGCCGTCGCGTGCCGAGCTCCTCGACTACTACTCGGCCGAGAGCGGGCGCGACACCGAGGAGATCGACTACTACGTCATCCTGGCCCGCTTCAAGCTGGCGGTCGTCTTGGAGGCGGGGTACGCCCGCGTCGTGCAGGGAACGGCCGACAATCCGAAGATGGAGGCGTTCGGCGGCGTCGTGCTCGACCTGGCGCAGAGGGCGGCGGACCTGGCGTCGACCACGTCGCTTCACTGAGGGTACGCACGTCGGTGGCCCCGGATCGTTTCGACCTCACCGGCAAGGTGGCGCTCGTGACCGGCGGCAGCCGGGGGCTGGGCCGGGCCATGGCCCTGGGGTTCGCCGCCGCCGGGGCCGACGTCGTGGTGAGCAGCCGCAAGCTCGACGCGTGCCGGTCCGTGGCCGGCGACATCGAGGCCATGGGACGGCGGGCGCTGGCCTGGGCGTGCAACGTCTCGAATTGGGACGAGCTCGAACCGCTGGCGGACGCCGCCTACGAGGCCTTCGGGCGCGTCGACGTGCTCGTCAACAACGCCGGCATGTCCCTGCTCTATGGCGACGTGACCGAGGTCACCGAGGCCATGTGGGACAAGGTGGTGAACCTGAACCTCAAGGGCGTGTTCCGGCTCACCGCCCTCGTGGGCAGTCGCATGGTGCACGACGGGGGCGGGTCGGTGATCAACGTGTCGAGCGTGGGGTCGGTCCGTCCTACTCCGGAGATCCTGCCCTATGCGGCCGCCAAGGCCGGGGTGAATTCTCTCACGGCGGGGTTCGCGCGCGCCCTGGGGCCCACGGTACGGGTCAACTGCATCATGGCGGGGCCCTTCCTCACCGACGTCTCCAAGGCGTGGGCCCCCGAGGTCTTCGAGTCCGGGGCGCAACGCCATGCCCTGCAGCGCTTCGGCCACCCCGACGAGGTGGTCGGCACCGCGCTGTACTTCGCCAGCGACGCGTCGAGCTTCACCACGGGCCAGGTCCTGCGCGTCGACGGGGGCATCCCCTGACGCCTTCGGGTGTTCAGCTCTGAGGGAGGTCCCCGCCCCCTGCCATCTCCGCCTCGAGGCGCTCGAGGAGGGGGAGCTGTCCGGCCAGGAGCTTGGTGCGCGCCTCGTGGAGGGAGAACCACGCCGCCTTGTCGACCTCGGGGAAGGTCTGGATCTCCCCCGAATGCGGCGGCCACTCCATCTCGAACAGGTTGCTCGTGGTGGCGTGCGCGTCGAAGTCGCCGCGCACGGCCCACGCCCGGACGCGTTTTCCTCCCGCCTGACGCACCTCCCCCAGGTCCAGACGGGTCCCGGCCGGGGCGCGCTGTCCGAGCTCTTCGGCGAACTCGGCCTCGGCGCGCGCCGCGGGATCGTCCCCCTCGTCGTACTCGCCCTTGGGGATGGACCACGCGCCGGCGTCCTTGCGCGCCCAGAAGGGCCCACCGGGATGCACGAGCAGGACCTCGACGCCTCCCCCGGGTCCCTGGCGGTACAGCAGCAGCCCCGCGCTCACCCGGGGCACCCGCACCCCGCTGTCCGCCCCCACTGCATGTCGAGGACGTCGTGTGTGGTCGGGACGTCGTGTGTGGTCAGGACGTCGTGTGTAGTGAGGACATCGCCGGGCCCGGGGAAACACGCGTGTCGGAAGCACCACATGGCGTCGTATTCCCAGGGTGAGAGGGTCGTCGTTGCCGTCACGAATCATAGACGCGCACCGTGAGGCCCTCTCCACCGAAAACGATTGGCACAGGTCGTGCCCGTTCACTACGGTCGACCTCGGAGGCCCTGCCGGGCGGCGGAGCTGCGGAGGAGACGGACAGCGTCATCGTTCGCGCGCCGTGCTGTCGCGTCGGTAGATCCCTGACTGCCGCCACATGCGCGCCGCACCGAACCGACCATGAGCCGCGAACCCCTCCCCACGTACGCGAACCGCGCCGCACGACGACAGAGCGCCCGTCGCCCCGCGAGCCGGACGATCGCGCGCCTCGGCCTCATGGTGTCGCTGCCCGGCGCCACCGTCCTCGCCGCCACGGCCGGGCCCAGCGCCGTGGTGGCAGCGGCGAGCCGCCACGGGCACAACGGTCCCCCTGCGCCCCGCCCCACCCGCAAGGAGTCGCCCCTGGTGGCGATGCGCAGGATCATCGAGGCGGAACAGGCGGGCAGGACCGCCACTTCCACGACGACGCCGCACGTCCGCCCGCCGACCCCGACCACGATCCCGGCTCCTCCGGTCGCCGCCGTGGCCGCCGCACCTGCGCCCGCGCCGGCACCGGCTCCGGCGCCGGCGCCGGCGCCCCGGGCCAAGCCCCCCACGCCCGCACCGGTGGCGCGGCCCGCGCCCGCTCCTCGTCCCTCGGCGCCACCTGCACCGCGCCCCGCCCCGGCGCCGACACCGACGGCGGGGATCCTTCCTCCCGCCAACCCCGGGGCGAGCATCCCCCCCACCCCACAGTTCGAGGGCACGTGTCTGGCCGACGGGCCCCTGTCGGCGCCCTGCGTGGCGGCGACGCTCCAGGCCACCGACGTGGGGCGGGCCCGTGAAGGGGTCGGCGCCATGTCCCTCCCCGGCGACTACTCGACACTGACTCCCGCCGAGCAGCTGTTCGTGGTGACCGACACCGAGCGCGTGGACCGGGGGCTCCCGCCCGCGGTGGGGCTCGTCGCCGAATTCGACCAGGACGCCCAGGCCGCGGCCCAGGCCGACACCGACCCCGCTCCCACCATCGTCCCTCCCGGGATCGGCGTCCTGCGGTGGGCGTCGAACTGGAGCGAGAACGCCGGGGCCCTGGGGTCGAATTACAACTGGATGTACGACGACGGCCCCGGCTCGGGCAACCTCGGCTGCGTCGGCAACTCGAGCGGCTGCTGGGGGCACCGCGACAACATCCTGGGCTTCAGCGCCGCGCAACTGGCCGCGTCGGGCGGCATCCTGGTGATGGGCGCGGGCGAGGCTGCCCCCGCCGCCGCGTCACCGTGGTTGAGCGATGCCGAGCTCTTCGCCGTCATCAACCACGCCCCGGCGTACTACATCTACACCTGGGGTCAGGCGGTGGCGGCCGGAGCCCACTGAGCCCCGCCCGAGCGGGCTCCGCCTGCCGGGCTCAGGCGCTCGTCCGCCTGCGGCGTGCGTTCGAAAGCCCCATGAGGACGAGGCCGGCGCCGACCAGCGTCCCGCCCAGGACGGGCAGCAGCGGGTTGATGCCGGTGAACGGAAGGGTACCCGTCGCCGTGGTGCCCGTCGGGGTTCCCGTCCCGCCAGGTGTCCCGGTGCCGGTGGCGGTCGTACCGCTGGGGCTGGGCGTCTTGGCGTTGGCGTTGGCGGTGCCCGTCGTGGTCGCGGTGGTGGTGCCGGTCGAGGTCGTGCATGCCGGCGCAGTGATGGTGTCGGTGTCGAGGGTGACCGCCCCGTTACGGGCCAGGGCCCGGCCGACGATGGTCGTCCCCGTCGTCACGGTGATCGAAGTCAGCGCCAGGATGGTGCCGCGGAAGCTGGAACCGGTTCCGAGCGTGGCCGAGCTGCCCACCTGCCAGAAGACGTTGCAGGCCTGGGCGCCGTTGATGAGGACGACGCTGCTGGCCGAAGCCGTGGTCAGGGTGGAGCCGGCCTGGAAGACGAAGAGGGCGTTCGGGTTCCCGCCGCCGTTGAGCGTCAGCGCCCCGGTGAGCCCGAGTGACGAGGCCGAGTTGTAGATGCCCGCCGTCAGGGTCTGCCCCCCGAGATCGGCGGGGACAGCGGTCGTCGGCCCCTCGCCCGCGGCGGTGTTGTAGGCGGTCACGAGGTCGGTCTTGGCTCCCTGGGTCACGGCGTCACCGCCGTGGTTGGTGCCGGTGATGGTCATCGACGCCGCCCCCGAGATGGACGTGGTGGGGAAGGTGCCGAGGTCCCCGTTGATGGTGGTCGGACCGGTGTTGGTGACGCCGGCGCCGGCGAGGACGGCAAAGCTGCCCGCCGTCCCGAGGCCGACCGGAGCCTGAGCGGCATCGGCCACCCCGGAGGGGGCCACGATGGCGATGCCCACGACCACGACGGCGAGCGGCGCCAACCAACGAGGCATGTGTCGGGATCGCATGGACGCGCCGAAAGAAGGGGTGACTGCTCGGTTCGCAAACATGGCGTGCCTCTTCGGTTACATCAGGAGAGGTCGCGTCGAGCCTCGGCGACGGGCAAACCGCTCTGGGCACGCTGTCTTAACCGGGCGCCCCTCTCGGGGGTCGTGCGTAAGTGATCGACACACGGTTGTCGTTCCTTGAGGGCTGCCTGTCCACAGCCGCACAACAATGGTGTCTCCACGTCACTGCCGACGGTCGAGGCCGACCAGAGCCCGAGGATGCTTGAATGCCGCGATTACCCGCCGTTACACTCACGTTCGAACACTTTGACGAGCCCTCCGCCCAGTCCCAGCGGCCTGCATCTCTCACGCCTGCCAGGGAGTCTCATGGAGATCGAGCGGAGACTCTCCGATGTCCTCAGTGAGTTCGCGCGGACGCTGGTGACGGACTTTCCGATTCAATCGATCCTCGACCACCTGGTCGTCCGGATCGTCGACGTTCTTCCGGTCAGCGCCGCGGGGGTCACGTTGATCGCACCCGGTACCACTCCGCGCTATATCGCCGCATCGGACGATTCTGCTCTGAGGTTCGAGCAGCTCCAGACGGAGCTGATGGAGGGGCCCTGTCTCGTCGCGTACGAAAAGGGAGAAGCAGTCGTCGTCGCCGACCTTCGTACGGACGATCGGTTTCCCGTGTTCTCCTCCCGGGCCGTGGAGGCGGGGCTCGCCGCCGTCTTCACATTTCCGCTGCGTCACGAGCACCACCAACTCGGCGCACTCGACCTATACCGGAAAAGCGTCGGTCCCCTGAGCGAACAGGCCATGACCGCAGCCCAGACGCTGGCCGATGTCGCCGCCGCCTACCTCTTGAACGCGCAGGCACGTTCGGACCTCGAGGACTCCTCGGAGCGGGCCCGAGAGAGTGCGCTCCACGACGCGCTCACGGGTTTGCCGAACAGGACCCTGCTGGTCCAACGCCTCGTCCATGCCATCCTCCGCTGCCGCCGGTCCGAGAAGCTGGTGGCAGTCCTGTTCGTCGATCTCGATCGCTTCAAAGCTGTCAATGACACTTTCGGTCACCACGTGGGCGACGAGTTGCTCATCGCGGTGGGGGCTCGACTCACGGAACTGCTTCGACCCGGCGACACCTTGGCGCGTTTCGCCGGAGACGAGTTCGTCGTCTTGTGCGAGGACCTCGACCGTACTGCACAGGTCGAGCCGCTCGCGGCGCGGATCGATTCGGCGCTGGGCAAGGTTTTCGACCTCTCGGGTATCGAGGTGCAGGTCAGCGCGAGCGTCGGAATCGCCTTCGCAGGCCGGGGAGGCGACGACCCCGAACAGATCCTCCAAGACGCGGATACCGCCATGTACCAGGTCAAACGCAAAGGCGGTTCCCGCCACGGCACGGTCGACGTGGGCGAGCAGCGAATCGCCGAGAACCGCACCGCCCTGAGTCGTGACCTGCGCGGTGCTCTGTCCCGGCGTGAGTTCCGCATCGAGTACCAGCCCATCGTGGCAACCGCCGATGGGCGGATCACGGGGGTGGAAGCGCTCCTCCGCTGGGCCCATCCCGTCCGCGGGATCATCGCCCCCGACACCGTCGTCCCCCTTGCCGAACAGTCCGGGCTCATCGTGGAGATCGGGCACTGGGTGCTCGCCCAGGCCTGCGCCGACCTGCAGCGTTGGCAACAGCGCGATCACCCCGAGCTCGAGATGTGTGTCAACATCTCGTCGTCCCAGCTGATGGTCCCCGATTTCGCGGCCATGGTGGCGGACGTGCTGGGGGAGACCCGTACCCACCCCCAGCGCGTCACGCTCGAGATCACCGAGAGCGTCTTCATCCAGGACAGCGATCGCGCCCTGGCCGTGTTGCACGACCTCAGGCGCCTTGGCCTCAAACTCGCGCTCGACGACTTCGGGACCGGGTTCTCTTCTCTGAGCTATCTCAAGCAGTTTCCGGTCAATATCGTCAAGATCGATCGTGCCTTCGTCGCCGATCTGGGCCGAGAGCCGACAAGTCGCCTCATCGTCGGTGCGATCGTCAGGCTTGCGCACAGCTTGGAGATGTCCGTCGTGGCCGAAGGAATCGAATCCGAGGACCAGTACCACGAGGTCGTCGCACTGGAGTGCGACTCGTATCAGGGCTACTTCTTCGCCCGCCCCTCCTCCGCCGGCGCCCTCGAATCCTTGATGGCCACCGCCGCCTCGGCCTGACCTGCGCCTGGCTTCGAGGATTAGCACCTTCACCAACATCGGGCCTCAGGTTTCCGAGGTGACGGGCCGATCTCATTACGAGGATTTGATGTCAGGCCGTTCCCCAGCAACTGGCACGCCTGCCTTGGAGGCTGCCATGTTGGATTCCGTAGAGCCCACCGCCGACTCGGTCGACCCCAGGGTCCTCCTGAGCGTCTTGGCCCAGGTCAAGTTCGGTGACTTCAGCGCCCGGATGCCCCTGGAATGGACCGGTGTGGCCGGCAAGGTTGCCGACGGCCTGAACGACGTCATCATCGCCAATCAGGCGCTCGAGGCGGAGCTGGCCCGGGTGAGCCAGATGGTCGGCGAGGAAGGTCGACTCTCGCAGAGGGTCGTCCTGGGTGGATCGGCGCAGAGCTGGTCGGGCAGCGTGCAGTCGGTCAACAATCTCATCGAGGCCTTGGTACGGCCCACGAGCGAGATGCAGCGTGTCATCGGAGCGGTCGCAGACGGAGATCTCAGCAAGAAGGTAGCCGTCGAGGTCCACGGCGAAATGCTCGAGCTCAAGAACACCATCAATGCGATGGTCGACCAGCTGATCGGGTTCGTCTCCGAACTGACGCGCGTGGCGCGTGAGGTCGGTACCGAAGGCAAGCTCGGCCAAGCCGCGGCGGTCACCATCGAGGTGGGCGGCGTGTGGAAGGACCTGACCGACAACGTGAACCTCATGGCCGGCAACCTGACCGGGCAGGTCCGGAACATCGCCGAGGTGACCACCGCCGTGGCCAACGGGGACCTCAGCAAGAAGATCTCCATTGACGTGAAGGGCGAGTTCCTCGAACTGAAGAACACGGTGAACGCCATGGTGGACCAGCTCAACGCCTTCGCCGGCGAGGTGACCCGCGTGGCGCGTGAGGTCGGGGTCGAGGGCAAGCTCGGTGGCCAGGCCCAGTCGAAAGAGGTCGCCGGCGTCTGGAAGGACCTCACCGACAATGTGAACCAGTTGGCAGCCAACCTGACCAACCAAGTGCGGGCGATCGCAGAGGTCGCCACTGCCGTGACTGAGGGCGACTTGACTCGGCAGGTGTCGATGGAGGCCAGCGGGGAGGTGGCGGGGCTGAAGGACACGCTCAACGAGATGATCCGCAACCTCCGCGAGACGACCAGGCAGAACGTCGAGCAGGACTGGTTGAAGACCAACCGGGAGCGCTTCACCCGAATGCTTCAGGGGCAGGACAATCTTGCCACCGTGTCCAACATGATCCTTTCCGAGCTGGCCACGTTGGTCTCGGTGCATCACGGCGTCTTTTACTCGATGACCAGCCCCACCGACGGCAGCGAAGCGGTGCTGGAGTTCCAGGCCGGGTATGGCTTCGAGGAACGGCGCCAGCTGGCGACGTCCTTCCGGTTGGGTGAAGGCCTCGTCGGACAATGCGGCAAGGAGAAGAAGCGGATCCTGCTCACCGAAGTTCCCGGAGACTACGTGCGGATCAGCTCCGGGCTCGGGGCATCCGCCCCCCTCAACATCATCGCCATGCCAGTCCTTTTCGAGGGGACGTTGTGTGCAGTGATCGAACTTGCGTCCTTCTCGTCGTTTTCGATCACGCACCAGACATTTCTCGACTCGATCACCGAGAGCATCGGGATCGTCCTCACCACGATCCAAGCATCGGCGCTCACCGAGTCCCTTCTGCAGCAGGCCCAGTCCCTGGCCGAAGAGCTGCGGTCCCAGCAGGCGGAGCTGCGCGAGTCCAATGAGGGATTGGAACGTCAAGCCAGTCTTCTGGCCGAGCGCAACAGAGAGGCGTCGATCAGGAATCAAGAGATCGAACAGGCCAAGCAGCTCCTCGAGGAAAGAGCCGCACAGCTGGCGATCTCGTCAAAGTACAAGTCGGAGTTCATCGCCAACATGTCCCATGAGCTTCGCACCCCTCTGAACAGTCTCTTGATCCTGGCCGATCAGCTCAAGGACAACCCGGACAACACGATGACCGACACCCAGGTGCAGTACGCCACCATCATCGACGCGTCGGGTCGGGAGCTGATGAGCCTTCTCAACAGCATTCTCGACCTAGCCAAGGTGGAGTCGGGCACCATGCAGGCCGAGCTGACCGACGTCTCTGTCGCCGACCTGCGCGCGTCGTTGCTCCAGGAGTTCGAGCTCGTCGCCAAGGGAAAGGGGCTGTCGTATTCGATCGGCCTCGAAGTCGGTAGCCCCGAGATAATTGTCACCGACGCGCAGCGTCTCCGTCAGATTCTCAAGAATCTGCTCGCCAACGCCTTCAAGTTCACCGAGCAGGGTACCGTCCATGTGAAGGTCAGCGTCACGACCTCAGGATGGGACCGGGAGATCGACTCGCTTTCCGACGCGCCCTATGTCGTGTCGATCTCGGTCCGCGATACGGGCATCGGCATGGACGCCGAGCAGCAGCTGCGGATCTTCGAAGCATTCGCCCAGGCCGACGGCACCACGGCGAGGCTCTACGGCGGAACGGGGCTGGGCCTATCAATCAGCCGCGAATTGGCAGGATTGCTGGGTGGTGAGATCCAGGTGACCAGTACCCTGGGCCAAGGCAGCACGTTCACGGTCTACCTCCCCGGGAGTCGACCGTCGGAAGGGACACGGTCCCTTCCCGCCGCCGACGCGGTAACGGCACGGCGCTCCTCATCGGAGGTCGTTCCGGACGCGAGTTCGCCGGAAGGGTCAAGTCCTCGTCGGGACCGTCGTGCGTCCGACGGCTTCGCCGACGACGGTCACCTCGACGGAAAGAAGATCCTCGTCGTAGACGACGACTACCGCAATATCTTCGCCCTGACGGCGCTCCTGGAACGGGGAAACGCCGAGGTCTTGAGCGCGGAGAGTGGGTTCGAGGCATTGGCAATACTCGAGCGCGTGCCCGACATCGACATGGTCCTTATGGACATCATGATGCCGGGGATGGACGGTTACGACACGATTCGTGCCGTTCGTGCCCTGGGGCAGTTCGCGACGTTCCCCATCATCGCCGTGACAGGCAAGGTCATGAGCGGCGAGCGTGAGCGGTGCATCGACGCGGGGGCCAATGATTACGTGGCCAAGCCCATCGACAGTGCGGAGCTGCTCAAGGCGTTGCGGCCGTGGCTCATGACCGGAACGTCTTCAGTCGGACCGTTGCGTGCCAGCGCTGAAGTGAAGGTCGCCATGGCCGTGGCGGAGTCGAGCCAGTTGGACGGCGAGCGTGGGTCACCGGTGCCTGTCGACGATCGGTCACCGTCCGCGCCCCCCTCCGCGCCGAGCCCGCACACCGCCGGAGCCGGACCGAAGATCCTTGTTGTCGACGACGACTTCGGTAACACGTTTGCGTTGTCGGCGCTTCTCGAGCGCGGCCACATCGTCATCGTCGCGCGAAGCGGGCCAGAAGCCCTGACCGAGCTCGAGCGCGCTCCTGACGTCGACATCGCACTGATCGACATCATGATGCCGGGCATGGACGGCTACGAGACCATCCGCACCATTCGGGCTCAAAAGCAGTTCGCGAGCCTCCCCATCATCGCCGTCACCGCCAAGGTGCAGGCCGGTGAACGTGAGCGCTGCATCGATGCGGGAGCCACTGACTACGTTCCCAAGCCTATCGACTCCGCCGAGCTCTTCGCCTCACTGCGCCCGTGGCTCCCGACGACAACGCACTCGACGGCGGCATGACCGGCACCGTGCGCATGGCGGAGCCGCGCAACGCCGATACCCGTGGGATGGCGGCAGGAGCGGTCCCCATCCTGGTGGTGGACGACGACCCGGCCAAGCGGCTTGCGCTCAAGGCCGTATTGGCCCCCCTCGGCCACTCGGTCGTCGAAGCCGACTCGGGAGTCGCGGCTCTGCGTTGCGTCAAAGCCCAAGACTTCGCCGTGATCCTGCTCGACGTCCGCATGCCGATCATGGACGGGCTCTCGACGGCCGCCCTCATTCGGCGCCGTCGGCAATCGGAGATGACACCGATCATCTTCATAACCGCACACACAGGGGACGAGGCGGCGACCACCGATCCCTACGCCGCCGGTGCCGTCGATTTCATCTTCGCTCCTATCGTGCCCGACGAGCTGCGCGCCAAGGTCTCGGTGTTTGCCGGCCTCTTCAGCCGAGCCGAGGCATTGGCCACGCAGGCCCGGGAAGTCCAAGCGTCGGCCGACCAGCTACGGCTTCTGACCGACGCCGCACCTATCGGCATCTTTCAGACCGACATAGACGACAGATACGTGTACACGAATCCCCGCTGGACCCAGATCACCGGCCTTCGTGCCGAGGAGGCGATCGGGCGCAAATGGGACTGCATCATCGATTCCGAGCAGCGGGCAGGGCTCGTCACGGATGGCGCTGACGGAATGACCGGTTCGGAGCTGTCCTGTCGGTTCGAGATTCGAAGGCCGGGAGTCGCCACATGTTCCGTCCTGGCCACCTCCAAACCCATCCCGGACATCGAAGGTGGCATCACCGGCTGGGTCGGCACGCTGGCGGACGTGACCACCGAGGTGTGGGCGGAGGCGGCCATGGCGGAAGCCCGTGACGAGGCGACCGAGGCGTCGCGGCTCAAGTCGGACTTTCTTGCCAACATGAGCCACGAGATCCGTACGCCGATGAATGGTGTCATCGGCATGACCGAGCTGCTGCTCGAGACCGACCTCGACGACCGTCAGCGCGACTATGCACAGACGGTGCGTACTTCGGGGGAGGCGTTGCTGAGCATCATCAACGACATCCTCGACTTCTCCAAGATCGAGGCGGGCAAGCTCGAGGTGGAGGAAATCGAGTTCGAGCCGCGTTCCGTTGTCGACGATGTCGTCGCCCTGCTGGCGGGCCCCGCAACTGCCAAGGGACTCGAGCTCATCGCCGTCGTCGACGGCTCTGTGCCCGCCGTGGCTTACGGGGACCCGGGCCGGGTGCGTCAGGTTCTGACCAACCTCATCGCCAACGCCGTGAAATTCACCGAGGCGGGAGAGGTGGTCGTCCGGGTCGATGGGACCGAGGTGGTCGGGTCGCAGACCACGCTCCGGTTCACAGTGTGCGACACCGGCGACGGCATCGCACCCGAGAAGCTCGACACGATCTTTCAGCCCTTCGTACAGGCCGACACCTCCACTTCCCGAAAGTACGGGGGGACGGGACTTGGACTCGCTATCAGCGGCCAGCTCGTTGAGCTCATGGGGGGTGACTGGGGCGTGTCGAGCCGGCTGGGCGAAGGCAGCACCTTCTGGTTCACCATCGGTGTCCCGGCCGACTCCGCCCCCACCACGGGTCGGCAGCCGCACTGCGATTCCGACCTGGCGGGACTCAGCGCCCTGGTCGTCGACGCCAACGCCACGCAGCGCAGCGTCCTGTCCGCGTACCTCAGCGAATGGGGCATGGCGGTCAGCACCGCGGACTCCGCCCCGAACGCCCTGGCCGCGCTGCGAGCCGCAGTGGGCGAAGGTCGATCCGCGACCGTCGCCCTGGTCGACCAGCGTGTCGGATTGGACCTGATCGAGGCCATCGGGCTCAGCCCTGGGCTCGCCGGCACGGCGGTGGTACTCATGACTGGCCTAGGGCAGGTGCCAGATGCGGAACCCGTGAGGGGAGAGGTTCTCATGTCTGTTTCGAAGCCGATCCACAAGGAAGAGCTCCGCTCCTGCCTGAAAGCGGCGTTGGGCCTGCACGTGATGGAACCAGCTCCCACCGTGAGACCCGAACCAATCGTCGCATGGGACGCCTCTCACACGCGGGGTCGGCTCTTGCTCGCCGAGGACAATGTGATCAACCAGAAGGTCGCTGTGGCCATCTTGACTGGCGCCGGCTACAGCGTGGACACCGTGGTCAACGGCGCCGAAGCGGTGGTTGCCGTCGCGACCCGGCCCTACGACGCTGTCTTGATGGACTGTCAGATGCCCGAGCTCAACGGGTACGAGGCCACCGCGGCCATCCGGGCCCAGGAAGGGGTCCTCAGTCGGGTTCCGATCATCGCCATGACCGCGGGAGCCAGACGCGAGGACAAGGAGCGCTGTTTGGCCGAGGGCATGGACAGCTACCTCGCCAAACCGATCAGCAAGGACGCGCTGCTGTCGCTCGTGGCTCGATCTGTCACGATGGTTCGACATTGATGGCGGCACTGGGCGCGGCCTCGTCACAACAAGGAGAAACAGCTTGAATAACCTTGAAAAGGCTTCAGTTTCAAGCTGAATTCACCGATAAATGCATGTGGTAATCGACCGGGCTCAGGATGTCGGGACGGAGCAGATCGTGAACCACCCTACCCCGAGTGTTCTCGACGTCGGAACGCTTGAGAGCGCCATCAACCCCAAGGCGTACCGGGAGCTGCTCGCCGCCTTTTTGACGTATCTCTCCGTGCAGGTCGACGAATTGAATCGCGCTGCACAGTCCAGGGACGTGGTCGCGGCGCAGTTCGTGGCCCACCAGATCAAAGGCACTGCATCGAGCTTCGGGGCCGCGCGCCTGGACGAGCTCGCAGAGCGTCTCTTGCGACTCGACGTCGATCGGGGCGACGACCTCCGGTCTGTTGTCGACGAGATCGGGCAGGCAGCCGCCAGACTCCAAGGAGTCGTCCATGTCTAAGCCGGAGAACGAAAAGAGCAACAGCGCCCGATTCCCGATGACCGGCGTGCTGGTCATGACGTCACCACTGGACAACCTCGATTCGAGGGCTGATCACAGTGAGCCTGCCGGTACGGTGATCGTCTCGAGCGAAGCGCTGGTGGACATCCTGAACGACATCCTGGACTTCGCCAGGATCGACACCGGTCGCCTCGACCTCGAGTCCATCGACTTCGACCTCCGAAGCCTGGTGGACGAGGTGGTCGACCTCCTGAGGGTGCCCGCCCGCCTCAGAGGCCTGGCATTGTCCTGCCGCTTCCCCCGCGACATGCCGGTGACGGTACGTGGCGATCCCGGTCGCCTGCGCAGAGCGGTGACGAACCTGGTCGGCAACGCCTTGAAGTTCGCCCCGACGGGCGACGTGCTCCTGGAGCTGACGGTGGCTGAGCGTGACGAGACCGGTGTGACCGTGCGTTTCGAGGTTACGAATACGGCTACAGGGGTGGTCGTGCATCCCGACCGGCCAGCGCACTTCGAGCCGATGGAGGTCGACGCAGGCACCATCCGTTCCTACGGTGCAGCCGGCCTGTGCCTTGCCATGGCCCACCAGCTGGTCGAGCTCATGGGCGGCGAGATCGGCGTGCACAACGAGTTCGGGAACAGCACGTTCTGGTTCAGCATCCCCCTCCAGAGGGGCCGATCCGTTCCGAGCGTCGCCCCGGGTGCGGAGCCAGCCCACGCGACGACATCGGGAGCCGAGACCACGGCGGACCAGATCCTCCTGGCCGAGGACAATCCCGTCAACCAAAGGGTCGCTTCGGCGATGCTCGAGAACCTCGGTTTCCATGTCGATGTCGTAGCCGACGGCGCCCAGGCGGTGCGAGCAGCATCTTCGTCTTCGTATCGAGCCATCCTCATGGACGGGCAGATGCCCGTGCTGGACGGCTATGAAGCGACGAGCGAGATCCGACGTCTGAGCCAAGGATCGCGGCGCACTCCCATCATCGCCGTGACCGGCTCGGCCATGAAGTCCGACCAGCTACGTTGTCTGGCGGCAGGCATGGACGACTATCTGGCCAAGCCACTCAACCTCAACGCGCTGTCCGAAATGTTGAAGCGCTGGGCCTCGGACGGATCCGACCCCGACACCACACTTGACCCGGCCGAACCGCCTCCCGCCGTCCACGTGGGCCTGGACCACCTCCTCGACCCCGATCGCCCTGTGCTCGATACGCAGGTCGTGGAGCGCCTGGAACGCCTGGGCCAGGCGGCGGGCGAGGATCTTATGGGCCAGTTGGCCACGCTGTTCCTCACCGACGCCGAGGTCCGGATCGCCGCGTTGCGCCAGGCACTCGCCCGTGACGACGCCGCTGCCGTGGTGCACTCGGCCCATACCTTGAGTGGAGCCGGCGCCAACCTCGGCGCTACGGTACTGGCACGTCTGTGTGCCACCTTGGCGGCAGACGGTGCCGTGGGTGACCTCAGCGGAGCTGAGATGCTGCTCGAAGCGGTCGAAGCCGAGCTCGATCGGGTTCGCGTGGCGCTGGTCTCCCTGACCGGGGCGTCATGTTGATCCTGGTTGTCGACGAAGACCCGATGAGCCTGCTTATCGCCGTGACGGCGCTGCGCGACATGGGTCATGAGTGCTGCACCGCCACCGACGGCGACACGGCTTGGGAGCTCTTCCAGACCCGCCGTCCCGACGTGGTCGTCTGTGACTGGCTCATGCCGGGTGTGGACGGCCCGGAACTGTGTCGCAAGATCCGGTCGCATCCTGCCCGGTATACCTATGTGATCATGGTCACGAGCCAAGGCGCTCGCGACCAGGTCGTCGAGGCGATGACCTCGGGCGCGGACGACTATCTGGTCAAGCCGCTCGACGTCGACGACCTCGAGGTCCGTCTGATCGCCGCCGAAAGAGTGTCCACCCTGCACCGGCGGATGGCTCACGAACGGACCAAGCTGGCCTCCGCGGCCCGCAGCAGACGCTTCTGAGGTTCACTGTCTCGAGTGGACGGCGTTGCGTGGCGCGACACCCGCGGCTCGTGAGGTCCGCCCCGAATCCACAAGCTTCTCCCATTTCTTTGGCGACCGTGATGGAAAGCCGGTCGCCGGGAGCGTAAACTCTCCGCAGGTTCGTAACTGACCGACGATGTCGTCCGAGACCCTGACGGCCAGCCCCTGTCAGGGGCGCCGAGGGGAAGGCGCGACTACATGGACCGTGAGGGATCGTTCCCTAACCGTTTCGACGACGGCCCCGGGCTGGTCGGCGGTGACCTTGGAGCCACTACGGGCCACGCCAACGAGCCCCTGATGCAACTCCGCCCGGTCATGGACGTCGTCCGGCACCCTGATCCCGCTCGTGATGATGATCATCAGGAGACCCCGACCCAGCCGTATACCCTCCGCGGTCGTCCTGACATCGACATTGTGATCGTCGAGGCCCTCCGGAGGGCCATGATCTCCGACCTTCGGTCGCCCGATGCGTGAGCGCCCGCCGTTGGGTTCGGCCCAGCTCCGTTTGGTCCCTTCCCGGTTCGGGGAGGTCGACTCATCACCTCAGGGTGTCGGGACACGCCCCGCCGGCGACGGGTGGCTGACGCTCGTTGTCGGATCCCTCGCTCCAGAAGGGGGCGACAAACCCCGGCGAAGTCCCCGTGCATCGACGAACACACCGAGGCGGCGAGCAGACGGGAAGTGCAAGGGGGGCCTGTTGAGAGCCGAAGACGCCGATCGCTTTCTGGCTGAGCTGATCGAAGGTTCCGAAGATGAGCCACCCTCGCTCACCACGATCTGCAGGAATGCGTCCCGGCAGCTCGAGATGAGCGGATCATCGGTGGTGCTCATGGGTGAAGGCACCTTTCCGAGCGTGGTGGGAGCGTATGGTGTCTCGGCCGCAGTCCAGGACCTCGAGCTCACCCTCGGAGAAGGTCCGGGCAGTGATGCCTACGCGAAGGGCGAGCCGGTACTGGTGGACGACGTGCGATCCTTCGCCATCACCTGGCCCCAATTCGTCCGCGCCATCGCGCCGGAAGGAATCCGTAGTGTCTATGCGTTCCCACTGCAACTGGGCGCCATCAAGCTCGGCGTCCTCATCCTCTATCGCCGCGGGCCCGGAGTCCTCGAGGGCAAGGAGCTGGCGGCGGCCCTCTTGGGCGCCGATCTCGTGGCCAACCAGTTGCTCGACGTCCAGGCGGGCGCCCTCTCGGAGTCCTTGGCCTGGGGCCTCGAGATCGACGACTACCGCGCCGTGGTGCACCAGGCCGCGGGGATGATCTCCGTCCAGATCGAATGTTCCATCGGCGAAGCGCTGACGCGACTGCGGGGGCGTGCCTTCGGCGACGAGCGAGCCATCGGCCAGGTGGCGGCGGATGTCGTGACGGGGGAGCTCAGGTTCGACGAGCCATGACACCAAAGAAGCAGGCGGGATGCTGGTCTCGAGTTCCTTGAGCACCGGATGTATCAGTCTTGGGAGTGACAATGGACAATCGTGAAGAGTGGATCGCCCGGACCTTCGTCGAGCTCGCCGACACGCTCGTCGCCGACTTCGATCTCATCGACTTCATGTCGGCCCTGGTCGAGAGGTGCGCGGAGTTGCTGGGATCGGCGGAAGTGGGCCTGGCCCTGACGGCGACCCGAGGAGAGCTGCGGGTCATGGCGTCTTCTTCGGAGCGCATGCGTGCGCTGGAGCTGATCGAGTTCCAGAACGACGAAGGCCCCTGCCGGGACTGCCTCCACAGTGGGGAGCAGGTGCTCAACCAGCGCCTCGACAGCACGCAGGCCCGCTGGCCCCGGTTCGTCCCCCAGGCCAGGGAAGCAGGGTTCGAGATGGTGCACGCCCTGCCACTCCGCCTGCGCAGCGACGTGATCGGGGCCATGAACATCTTCAGCACCGAGCTCGCCGAGCTCTCCCCGGAGGACATCAACCTCGTCCAGGCGCTGGCCGACGCGGCCACCATCGGGATTCTCCAGGAGCGGGCCATTGCGCACGGTGCTGACCTGGCTGGACAGCTCCAAGGCGCGCTCAATTCCCGTATCGTCATCGAGCAGGCCAAGGGAATCGTCTCCGAGAGCCGGAAGGTCACCATGGACGAGGCGTTCGCCATGCTCCGAGCAACGGCCAGGAGTAGTCGTACCCCGTTGAGCGAGATCGCCCGCGCCGTCATCGATCAAACACTTGCGCCCGCCGAGCTCCACGTGGCGCCGGGACCTCACGCGCCGACCACGCGACACTCACCGTGACCGGCTGACCGGCTGACCGGCTGACCGGCTGACCGGGTCAACCGATCGTGATCGACAGGGACCTCGTGTCGCTCACTTGGGTGTGAGGTTTGGTGCGTGTTCGGTCCACGACGTCAACGGTGAAGAGAAACGTTCCCTTCATCGTGGGCCTTCCCGACAGGACCCCCACGCGTCTCAGATGCATGCCGGGTGGGAGCCGCCCCGCCGCCACCGACCACCGGTACGGAGCATTGCCCCCGCTCGCCGACAACGTCGCGGAATACCGCACCTTCACCGACCCTGAGGGGAGGGACGCGGTGGTGACCTCGACACTGCCCCGCGCTGCGAGCGCGGCGAGGTGCGAACGCAGTGTGGTGCCGTCAGGCCCCACCGGGGTGCCCGAGTAGTCCGAGATCAGCGCGTAGTTGTCGCCGGGGTCGCCCAGCGAACTGCACGCTGTCGACGTGTCGCCCAGGACCCACCATCCCCAGGCGAGGTAGCTCACCCCCTCTTCGTCAGCCCAGTCCATGAACGTGGTGTCGAAGGTGGTCAGGGCCGCGGGCGTACTCGGAGGATCGGCGCAGTCGTATCCCTGGTCGAACTCGCCGGTGACCACCGGCACCCGGGCCGCCACGACGCCGACGGAGCCATTCCAGCACGACGTGGTGTCACAGGACTCTCCGTAGTAGCCGTGGAACGACGCCGCCAGCTGGTGGACCGGATCGACGGGCTCGTGAGCCAGCCACCCGGACAGGTCGTTGGCGTAGCTCAGACCTCCGAGCACGATGGGCTGGGTGGCACCGGTCGCCCGTATGGCGTCGACCACGGCTTGCATGCCGACGGCGGTGTAGGTGTCGCTGTCGTCGATGGTGCCATCCTGGTTGGCGACGGGAACGGGACATCCCCCGTCGAGCCAGCACGACCAGCTGACGACCAAGCTCGAGTTGCCGTTGGCCGCCGGCGAATACGGTTCGTTGAAGGCGTCGAACACGACGGCGCGATCGCCCTTGAACTGGCCCGACACCGAGGACCAGAACGCCAATGAGTGGGCATCGGGCATGGGCCGCTGGCCGTCGGCCACCTCGGCACCGGGTGCGGTCCAATGCAGGTCGACGATGGCGTACAACCCGGCCGAGTTGAGGTCGGAGATCCAGGTCTCGATGGCCTGCCGGTAGCCGGAGGCGGTGCCGTACGAAGGCTCCCCGTTCAGCCCCAGCCAGCAGTCCTCGTTGAGTGGGACGCGCACCGCGTCGGCGTGCCAGGCAGCGATGGCGTCGGCGACGGCCACGGTCAGAGGCTGCGAGGAGTATCCCCAGCCTTCTTCGCACGCGTATTCGGTGCTCGGGACATCCACGCCGAGGAGGCGGACGGTGGCACCGGCGCCGTCGACGAAGTGATTGCCCGAGATCGCGATCGACAAGGGGGTGGAAGCCCCCGCCCGCGTGCTTGGCGCAACTCCCGCCGACGAGATCACGAGCGCCACCAGGATGAAAAGACTCAGCCGTCTGCTCGATGGCCTCGTCCTCACCGAGCCTCGATCCGTGGGCTCGGCATCATCGGAGACTGTCTAGATGAGCCGCACCGGGGGGTCAATGGGTCCTCCTGCGCCACCGGGATCCTCCCGGGCCCTGCTCGGGTCGGGAGGCGGGGTCAGTCCCCGGCCGGGGGGAGGATGTACACCCTGACCTGCGGGAACGGCGGGCGGGACGTCGGTGGTGCCGGAGTGCCTTACGACTGGGACGGGTGGCGGGTCCCACCTCCGACTCGTTTGCGCTGGCGTCCAGGGCCACAGACCTTAACGTCAACGTTAAGATATTGGTTCGTGGCGCAGGACACGACTCGACCAGGCTCCCCGCCGGCGGCCGGCCCCCGGTCCACAGTCCGCCCCGCCGGGGGCGACGACGGCGTGGTGCGGTCGGCCGACCAGCGCTACAAGTGGATCGCCCTGTCGAACATCACGCTCGGCACCCTGATGGTCTTCATCAACCAGTCGATCGTGCTGATCGCGCTCCCGGCGATCTTCCGCGGCATCGACCTCGACCCCCTAACCCCGGCCAACACCGGGTACATGCTGTGGGTCCTCATGGGCTTCATGGTCGTCCTGGCGGTCCTCCTGGTGACCCTCGGGCGCGTGGGCGACATGTTCGGACGGGTGAAGATGTACAACCTCGGCTTCGCCGTCTTCACCCTGTTCTCGATCCTGCTGTCGGTGACCTGGCTGCACGGGCCGGGCGCGGCTGTCTGGCTCATCGCCATGCGGATCGGGCAGGGAGTGGGCGGGGCCATGCTCTTCGCCAACTCCTCGGCCATCATCACCGATGCGTTCCCGGCCAACCAGCGGGGGCTCGGGCTCGGTATCAACAATGTCGCCGCCATCTCCGGGGCCTTCATCGGCCTGGTCCTCGGTGGCCTGCTGGCTCCGGTCGAATGGCACTTCGTGTTCCTGGTGTCGGTGCCCTTCGGGATCTTCGGGACCGTCTGGGCATACCGCAAGCTCGAGGACCGCAGCGCCCGCACGCCCGCCCACGTCGACTGGTGGGGCAATGCGACCTTCGCTGCGGGCCTCATCCTGATCCTCGTCGGGATCACCTACGGCCTGCTGCCCTACGGCCACCACACCATGGGGTGGACCAGCCCGTTGGTGTTGACGGAGATCCTCGGCGGCATCGCCCTGCTGGGGTTGTTCTGTGTCATCGAGACGCGGGTGGCGAATCCCATGTTCCGGCTGACCCTGTTCCGCATCCGGGCCTTTACGGCGGGGAACGTGGCCAGCGGGCTGGCGTCGCTGAGCCGCGGCGGCCTCATGTTCATGCTGATCATCTGGCTCCAGGGGATCTGGCTCCCGCTGCACGGCTACAGCTTCAGCTCGACTCCCCTGTGGGCCGGCATCTACATGGTGCCGCTGACCGTAGGGTTCCTGTTGGCCGGGCCCCTCTCGGGCCATCTGGCCGATCGGCACGGCGCCCGACCCTTCGCCACCGGCGGGCTGGTGCTGGTCGCCCTGTCGTTCTTCCTGCTGGAGATGCTGCCCGTCAATTTCGGCTACCCGGTCTTCGCCACGCTCATCTTCTTCAACTCGGTCGGCATGGGCCTGTTCATCGCCCCCAACCAGGCGGGCATCATGAACAGCCTTCCGTCCACCCAGCGTGGGGCGGGTGCAGGGATGGCCGCCACCTTCAACTCCTCCGCGCAGGTGCTGTCGATCGGCATCTTCTTCACCCTCATGATCCTGGGCCTCTCCGCCACGCTGCCCTCCACCCTCTACCACGGCCTCGTGGCCCAAGGGGTCCCGACCGCCACGGCGACGCGCGTCTCGCATCTTCCCCCGGTCGGATCACTCTTCGCCGCGTTCTTGGGGTACAACCCGATGGCGACGTTGCTCGGTCCCACCGCCCTGCACCACCTGACCGCCTCTCAAGCCGGCTACATCACCGGTCGCTCGTTCTTCCCGCACCTCATCTCGGGCCCGTTCGGGAAAGGCCTCGCCAAGGCCTTCGACTTCGCTGCTGCGGTGTGTCTGCTCGGAGCGGTGGCCTCGCTGTTGCGGGGCGGCAAGTACCACTACACAGAACCGGGGGACGCGCCTGTGGCGGAATCGTCAGAGCAGGCTGTCGCCGAGACCGAGCCCCTGCTCGTGAGTTGAGACGATGGCTCGGGGCACGGGACTGAGGAGCGGGACGGCACTGCCGCGCAGCGCGTCGCCAGCGCCGCCACCGCCGGCCGATACCCCCGAGTCGGGGTTGCGTATCGGAGACGCCGCAGCCCGGGCCGGCGTCTCACCTCGCACGTTGCGCTATTACGACGAGCTTGGCCTGCTGAGCCCGTCCGAGTACACCCCTGGCGGGGAGCGTCGTTACCTGGAGGCCGACCTGGTCCAGCTGCAACGCATTCTGGAGTTGCGCGAGGCGCTGGGCATGAACCTCGACGAGATCAAAGAGTTCCTGGAATCCGAGCAGCGCCTCGACGAGGTGCGCGCCGCCTACCGTGCCAGGCGTGACGTCAACACGAAGGCCGCCCGGATCCAGCAGCGGGCGCTCCTCGAGGAGGCGCTCCACCTCAACGAGTCGCTGAAGGAGCAGCTCGACGCCAAGCTGACCCGCATGGACGCCTTCCGCGCCACCCTGGCGAAGAACGCCGACCGTTGTCGCCAGCTGCTGGCCGAGCTCGGGGGGTAGCGAGCCGCTCCGACCAGGTGGGGGTGGACTCGAACCTCAGGCTACGAGGTCCGGGTCAGTGGCCGATCCACCCTCCGCCACCGCCGCCGCCACCGTGGTTGTTCCAGCCGTTGTTGTACCCCTGACCCTGGTTGCCCTGGCCGTCGCCATTGCCGCCACGGTTGTTCCAGCCGTTGTTGTCGCCCTGGCCCTGGTTGCCCTGGCCGTGGTCGTTGTTCCCGCCACCGTTGTTGTCGTACCCCTGGCCACCGTTGTTGTTGCCCTGGTTGCCCTGGCCCTGGTTGCCCTGGCCGTGGTCGTTGTTCCCGCCACCGTTGTTGTCGTACCCCTGGCCACCGTTGTTGTTGCCCTGGTTGCCCTGGCCCTGGTTGCCCTGGCCCTGGTCGTTGTTCCCGCCACCGTTGTTGTCGTACCCCTGGCCACCGTTGTTGTTGCCCTGGTTGCCCTGGCCGTGGTCCTGATAAAAGCCCTGGAAGCACCGGACCGACGCCCAGTTCCCCCAGCTCGGGCAGGGACGACTGACGATCTCGATCCCCGAACCCCGCCGGCTCGTCGAAGGAGCGTTGTTGGCGTCGCCGGTGTACGAGGCCTTCCACTCGTAGACACCCGGACCAAGGGTCACGGCCTCAGAGACAGGGACGACCCCGCCGGTCACGGCCACGGTCCCGCCTGAAGCCACCTTGGTCCAACCCCAGTGCCAGGAGCTCAGGGAGTACACGGTGTAGGTGACGGTGGCGGGATCGGTAGAGACGTTCGCACCCCTGAGCGTCGCCTGATCGGTGACCGGGGTGTTGGGGCTCACGGTGATGACCTCACCGGTCTGGCCGCCGCCGGAGAGAGAGTTGAAGATCCTGGTCGGTGCCTGAGTGCCCACGGGGCTGCACGACCCGACGGGGCTGCTGTTGCCAACGGGGCTGCTGTCACCGACGGGGCTGCAGCTGCCGACGGGACTGTCCAACCCCACGGCTCGGTAGAGGAACGGCCCTACGAATGTGAACACCAAAGCGCTGCCCACGACAACGAGAAGCATGCGGAAACGCGTCATAGCCCCCCTCCTCAAGGCGACACTATTGGTCCGGCCCCCGTCTTTCATCGTCACGATTGATGAACTCTGGGTCGGGCCATATCCTCCGCCACCTGCGAGTCCGTGGGGTCTCTCTCCATATTCCGTCGTGCCCATCCCGATATGAGGTGGGCCGGTCGGGCTGGAAAGGCCACCAGGATTGCCCCGGCAAGCCGATAGATAAGTTGCTCGTGAGTGGCATGATTCAATCTTGAGCTCACGTCGAGCTGATGTGGATCACGAGCGTGGAGTAGCGACGCCGGCGGTTTTCGCGGGCATCGTGGCCGGTTTGATGGTGGCCGCGACCCTCCGAGAGGGGGCCTTCTATCCGGCGGACGCCGCCCTCGTGCTCGCGGTGTCGCTGGTGGTGGCGATGGGCCTGCTCTTCACCGGCCCCGACAAGCGGGCGGTCGCCGTGGCGGCCGCCGTGGGCGCGTCGGCACTGTGGTGGCTCATCCGCGCTGTCGCCCAGGGGCGGCCGGGGTCGTTCCTGCCCCTGGGCGCCAGCATGATCGGATTCGGGTGCGCATTCCTGGCCACGAGACGCCTCCGGGACCGGTACCGGGTCTTGGCGACGCAATTGGTCGTGGCGGTGGGGGCCGTGTCCGGCGCCGCCGGCCTTGTCGCCACTACGGCTCGGTGGTACCCACTGGCCATGCCGGCCCAGAACCTCTGGCGCCTGTCCACCACGCTGACCTATTCGAATGCCGCCGGCGCGCTTCTGGCGGTGGCGCTGTTGGTAGGTCTCGGGCTCGAACAGCGCGCCGTCACGACGAAGCTGATGGTGTGTCTGTGTGCGGCGGGGCTGGTGGCCACCCAGAGCCGGGGCGCCGTTCTCGGAGCGATCGTCGGCGTGTTGGTCGTCCCTCTGGCCCAGTTGCGACGTGCCGCGCTCACTGTCTTCCTAGGGGTGCTCGGCGGGTTGGCCGTGGTGGCGACGTCGAGCGGTGGGTCGGCCCAACCGGTGGCCGCCGTCGCCGTGGTCGCCGCCGTCGTGCTCGCCGTGGCTCTGCCGCGGCGAGGGAGCACGGCACGGGTTTCCGGCCAAGCTGGCGGCGAGATCCCCGGGCGCCTTCAGAAAGCGGATCGCCGTTGTGATGGTCGTGGGTCTGGCCACCGTCGGGATCGCCGTGGGCGCGGGGGTCGTGCTCCGGGTGCCGATCGAGCGGCGTGTCGCACTGGGAAGCAGCGAAGACCGGAGCTATGAATGGAACGCCGCCTTCGACCAGTGGCGGTCGTCCCCCATCGTGGGTGTCGGCCCTGACCGGACGCTGTTCTTCCACGCTCCGGACGGCAACTACGCCCACTTCTCCCACAACGAGTACCTCCAGATCCTCGCCGATGGCGGGGTGATCGGCGAGATCCTGTTGGTGGGGATCGGTGTCTGCGTGGTGCGCGCCATACGTCGGGAGGACATCGCCACGTCGTGCGCGACTGCGGCGTTCGTGGCGTTCGCAGTGGTCGGAGCGCTCGACTTCGACTGGCATCTCGCCGCGTTGGGCCTCGTGGGCGGTTGGGTAGCGGGCCTGGCCGGACGGCCCGCCGTCCCCGATGCGGCCACCGAGCCCGGCCCTGATTCGCGTCTCTTTCTCTGAGACGCGCCCCTTTCTCTCAAACGCATCCTTCCTATCGGCTGCGCCGCCCCCGACGATCCTCCGCCGTGTCGCGCCTCCACACCATGTCGACAGCACGCGGGGCCCAGTGCGGCGGGCTCGGGGCACCGCTCACACGCCGGGCCAGGACGGAGCCGGTGAGCATCTGCACGGCCAGGTCGACGTCGAGTTCGGCCGAGAGCTGGCCGAGGTCCTGAGCCCGGACGAGCAGGGCGCGCACGTACGCGGTACGGGGTTCGACGACCCGTCGCCGGTGCAAGGCCAGCGCCTCGCACTCCTCCCGTGATCCGAGCAGCGTGCCGATCACCTCGACACAGCTCTCGCCGAAGCGCTCGTCGAAGGCCTCGAGATAGGCGACGAGGTCGGCTCGCGGGTCGTCGGAAGGCTGCTCGGGAAAGTTCCCCCCTGGATTACCGGCGATGGCGGTCGTGATCAGGTCGGCTTTGTCCTTGAAGCGACGGTAGACCGTGGCGCGGGCCACACCGGCCTCACTGGCGATGCTCTCCATCGACACCCGGGCGTACCCCAGCTCCGCCAGTTGTCGCAATGCCGCCTCGGTCATGGCCACGGTGGCGCGCTCGTCGCGAGGCCGACCGGGGGGCGCGGTGGGCGGGACGGAAGTCCCCCTGTGGCCACCTTCACAGGGCCGCCACGGCCGGCTGTTCCTGCGACGCCTCGGAAGGGGAGTAGCTCGGCACGAAGTCGCGGTCGCGCACCAACGCGTAGGCGCAGATCGAACCGATGGCGGCCACCACGACCCCGATCATCATGAGGTGGTCGAAGGTGCTGGAGAACGCGTCCCGGTACGCGTCGAGCAGTGCGTCGCGGGCCGGCGCCGAGGGGATCGCCGCGGCCGCCTCGCGGACCCCACCACCGGTGATGGCCTGCTTGAGGGCCGTGCCCCCCCGGGCCAGGACCTCCTGGCCGGTGGGGCTGGCACCGAGCCCGGCCAGGGTCTTGTGCTGGATCTGGCTCTGGAACACCGCCCCCAGCCCCGCGATGCCGGTGGCGATCCCCATCTGGCGGAACGTGTTGTTCGCTCCTGACGCCATACCGCTTCGCTGGGGCGGGACCACGCTGATGGCGGCCGACGCCAGCACGGGGTTCACCGTTCCGATCCCGATGCCGGTGACGATGAACCCGGGCAGGAGCACCGTCCATCCCGATTGGGCGTGGACCATGGACATGAGCAGCAGCCCGATGGCGACGAGCAGGAGCCCGCTGCCAAGAAGGTACCGGGCTTTGATCCGGACGCTCAGCTTCCCGGCGAAGGGGGCCACGACGAACGACAGCATGGTGATGGGCAGAAAGCGCAGCCCGGCCGCGAAGGGGCCGTAGCCGAGGTCGTCCTGCACGTAGAGCGTGATGTACAGGAACAGGGCGAAGATCGACCCCGACAGCGTCATGGCCACGATGGACGATCCCACGACGGCCGGTCTCCGGAAAAGAGTGAGATCGAGCATGGGGTCGGACTGTCGCCACTCGGCAAAGATGAACACGGCCAGGAGGATGGCCGAGCCGAGGAGCAAGCTCACGATCATCGTGCTGCCCCAGCCGTTGGCGTTGCCCCGCACCAGCGCGAAGACGAGCATGAACAGAGCGGCCGAGAACGAGACGAAGCCGATCCAGTCGATGCGCCGTTGGTTCGCCTCCTTCGACTCCTGGACCTGCGACAGCGTCACCGCGATGGCCACCACGCCCACCGGGACGTTGACGAAGAAGATCCACCGCCAGCCGAGCCCGCTGGTGAGCGCGCCACCGATGAGCGGCCCCACGGCGACGGCTCCTCCGATCACGGCTCCGTAGACGCCGAAGGCCGTCCCTCGCTCCTTGCCGTGGAAGGCCGAGGCGATCAGCGCCAGCGAGGTCGCGAACATGATGGCGCCACCTATTCCCTGGGCGCCGCGCGCCAGGTTCAGCATCAACGCCGACGAGGACACACCGCACACCAGCGAGGACACCGAGAACACGCCGAGCCCCACGGCGAACACCACCCGGCGCCCGAACATGTCGCCCACGACACCGGCGGTAAGGAGGAAGGCCGCCAGGGTCAGCGAGTAGGCGTCCACCACCCACTGGAGATCGCTGAAGCTCGAGTGCAACGAACGTTGGATGTCGGGGAGGGCGACGTTCACCACCGTGATGTCGAGAAGGAGCATGAACGTCGCTGTGCAGACGGCGATGAGGGTCCACCACTTGCGCTCGAGTGCGGGCACGGGGCCTCACTTTCGGGGGAGATTACGATCCAAGGCGGATCGTATTTAATCGCCCGACGGGGTGTCAAGGGCCGCCACGACCCCCAACTCCCGGTAGAACCGGGGCGAGCCGCTTCTCCGGCTCACCGAACGGGAGGACTCCGATGCGCGCTGGCATCCACTTCGCCAATTTCACCATGCCCGGCTCGCCCCGGACCCTGGGCCCGACGCTGGCCACCACGGCCCGCATCGCCGAGGACAGCGGCGTCTCGGTCTTCACCTTGATGGACCACTGGTTCCAGATGGAGATGATGGCCAGCGCCGAGGACCCGATGCTCGAGGGGTACACGTCGCTAGGGTTCCTGGCCGGCCAGACCAGCACCATGACCCTCGGCTTGCTGGTGACTGGGGTCACCTACCGGCACCCGGGTCTTCTGGCCAAGATCGTCACGACCCTCGACGTCCTCTCGGGTGGCCGCGCCCAGCTCGGCATCGGAGCCGCTTGGTACGAGCGCGAGCACCGTGGGCTCGGTGTGCCGTTCCCGCCGCTCGCCGAGCGTTTCGAGCGGCTCGAGGAAACGCTGCAGATCTGCTTGCAGATGTGGAGCGACGACACGGGTCCGTATCGGGGCCGGCACTATAAGCTCGCGGAGACCATTTGCTCACCACCGCCCATCAGCTCGCCTCGCCCCCGCATCCTCATCGGAGGCGGCGGTGAACAGAAGACCCTGAGGCTCGTGGCCCGCTACGCCGACGCCTGCAACCTGTTCGCGATCTCTCCCGCCGAGGTCGCCCACAAGCTCGACGTCCTGGCCCGGCACTGCGAGGCGGAGGGGCGCAACCCCGAGTCGGTCGACAGGACCATCCTCGCCATGAGCAATCCACTCGACGACCCCGACGGCTTCCTCGGCCAGATGGCCGAATACGCGGCTCTCGGCATCGGGACCGTGGAGCTGATGCCGATCGGCGATCCGGTCGCCTACACGACCCAGATCGGGGAGCGCATCGTCCCCGCTCTGGAGCAGATCGGTCCGTGACCGACACCCGCACCGGCCCGGTCCCCGACGTGCCGCCGACGCCATCGGCGCCGGCGCTGGATCTGTCCCCGCGCCGGGTCCTCATCATCATCAGCGCCCTTTTGCTCGGGATGTTCCTGGCCGCGCTCGATCAGACCATTGTCTCGACGGCGTTGCCCACCATCGTCGGCGACCTTCACGGGGCGTCGCATCTGACCTGGGTGGTCACTGCGTACCTGTTGGCCTCCACCGTGTCGACCCCCCTGTGGGGCAAGCTCGGCGACCAGTACGGGCGCAAGGCGTTCTTCCAGGCGGCGATCGTGATCTTCCTGGTCGGCTCGGCCCTGTCGGGGCTCAGCCGCTCGATGTTCGAGCTGATCGCCTTCCGGGCCGTGCAGGGACTGGGCGGCGGGGGGTTGATGATCGGGGCCCAGGCCATCGTGGGCGACATCGTGTCGCCGCGCGAGCGGGGCCGGTACATGGGCCTGTTCGGGGCGGTGTTCGGCGTCGCCACCGTGCTCGGGCCGCTGCTGGGCGGCTTCTTCGTCGAGTACCTGTCATGGCAATGGGTCTTCTACATCAACATTCCCATCGGCGTCGTGGCGCTGTTCGTCACCGCCGCGCAGCTCCCGGGGGCCTTGCAGAGGGTGCATCACGTCATCGACTACTTGGGAAGCATCCTCCTGACCTTGGCCACGACCTCCCTGGTGCTGTTCACCAGCCTGGGCGGGACCACGTACGGCTGGGGGTCGGCTCCGATCATCACCATGGCCGTTGTGGGCGTCGTCCTGACCGTCGTCTTCCTGGTCGTCGAGAACCGGGCGGTGGAGCCGGTCATCCCCCTGGGGCTCTTCGGCAACCGGGTGTTCTCCGCAGCCAGCGCGGTGGGATTCGTCATGGGCTTCGCCATGTTCGGTGCCCTCACCTTCCTGCCCATCTTCTTCCAGGATGCTCGAGGTCTGAGTCCTCCCGCGTCCGGGCTCCGCCTGTTGCCGCTCATGGGCGGGCTGCTGCTGGCGTCCACCGGCGCCGGCCAACTGGTCAGCCGCTGGGGTCGCTACAAGGTGTTCCCCGTCGTGGGCACGTTCCTCATGGTCGTCGGGCTGGTACTGATGTCGCGGATCGGCTTGAGCACCGGAGGGTGGACCATCGCCGGTTACCTGTTTGTGTTCGGGGTCGGGCTTGGCTTGGTGATGCAGGTCCTCGTGGTGGCGGTCCAGAACGCCGTTCCCTATGAGCAGCTGGGCACGGCGACCTCGGGTGCGACGTTCTTCCGCATGATCGGAGGCTCATTCGGTACGGCAGTGTTCGGTGCGATCTTCGCCAATCTCCTTGCCAACAACGTCGTGCGCGCCCTGCACCTCAAGTCGGTTCCGCCCAATCTCAACAGCTCACTGAGCGGCGCAGATCCGAAGTCGCTCGACCGCCTCCCGCCCGCCCTGCATGCCGGGGTGGTGGGGGGCATGGTCCACACCATCCAGACCGTGTTCCTGATCGCGGCGCCGATCGCCGTCGTGGCGTTTGCCTTGTCGTGGCTCCTCCCGGACATCGAGCTACGCAGGTCCGTGCGCAACGCCGACCCCGGCAAGGAGCTCGGGATGCACGAGTCGCGGACGTCGCTCCAGGAGATCCAGCTGTCGCTGGAGCGTTTTGCCTTGCGGGAGAATAGGGCCGAGCTCTACTCCACGCTGGCGGCGCGCGCCGGGCTGCAGCTCGACCCACGATCCTGCTGGCTTCTCTACCGTTTCGCCGATCGCCCCGATTGCACGCTCGAGAGCGTGGCGTCGCGGCTGAAGATCGATCCCGGGCGCATCGAAGAAGGCATCGATGCCTTGGTGGACAAGGGTCTGGTTCGCATGGTCCAAACCCCGGGTGCGTGTGAGTTCACCTTGACCGACCGGGGCCGCGACGCGATCGAGCGGCTCAGGGCGGCCCGCCGGGAGGGGTTGACTGAGCTGCTCGAGGGGTGGGACCCCGAGACGCATCCCGAGATCCAGGAGATGGTCCGCCGGATGGCGCATGAGCTGCTGGCCGACGACAAGAAGCTGCTTGCCGACGCCGGCGTCGGGGCTCGGAGCGCGGCTCAGACCTGAACCGGCTCAGACCTGAACCGGTTCAGACCAAGCTGTGGTCGTCTCGTGTTCGGGCCGTGGGCTCCCGTCAGATCGGTTCGGTCCGAGCCAGAGCCCGCCGGGTGGTCACAACGAGGGCCAGCGGCCACAGCGCTTGGGCACCGGCGGCGGCGCGCTCGGCGAGCCCGCGCTGGCCTCCGTGGATCTCGGCCGCGAACCACGCCACCAACCCGAGCAGCACTCCCGTTGCCACGACCGAGGCGGCGCCCCTCAGCAGAGGTGCCGGGCTCCGGCCGTCGGCGCACAGTGCGGGCCAGGCACCGAGGGCGGTGAACGCCACAGCCGCCGCCGCGGTATGCGCCGAGGAATTCCCCTGGACGGGTTGGGGGAACGCCGCCACCGCCAGCGTGGCCAGACCACCGGTGGCCAGGAGCGCCCGGCCCTCACCGCGAACCGGCCTGAGACCGGCGGCGGTCACGACGTGGCAGGCGCCCAACCCGAGCAGAGCCGAGGTCATCACCCAGCGATCAGCGGCGCCCCGGGCGGCCAGAGCGCTGATGGTGTCCCGGATGGGGTCATAGCCCGGCGGTTGGCGGGCTTGGGCGAGCGTCCAGCCCCCGATCAACAGCACCGGAGCGGCTCCGGCCGACGCCAGGGCCCACCACGGGATGCGTCTCACCACCGGATCCTAGAAGTGATTGGTGCCGCGGGGTCCCGGGCATCAGGACGGGGCTCGGCCCTGACCGGAGTCTCGACGTTCGCTCACGGAATCCTCACAATGCGGCCCCACACTGCTCCTTGTCGCCTTGTACCGGGGTCACGTCCCACTCGCGTCGGAGGAGCTGGCATGAAGACCATGAAGACCATGAAGACCATGAAGACCATGAAGACCATGAGGGAACACGAGGAAGAGGATGGCCAAGGTCACCGCCGGGTTGGCGCTGTCGGGGATCGCGGGCGTGGGCCTGAGCGCCGGATTCGCCCCCACCGCCGCCGCCGCCGTCCCGTCGGCGGTGTCGAGCACCACCACGACCGCCCGCCACCCGCTGCGTGTGTGGCTGAGTGCGCATCGCCGGGAAGTGTCCCGTCACGTCGTGGGCATCAGTGCCAAGGCCATGGGGGTGACCCCGCGGACGCTGGTGAGCAGCCTGCGCTCGGGTCAGTCGATCGCCGAGGTGGCACGAGCCCACGGCGTCGCTCCCCAGACGGTCGTGAACGCGCTCGTCCAGGCCGGTGCAACCCGGATCTCCCGAGCCGTGAACGACCACGAGCTCACGCCGACCGAGGGAGCCAAGGTCCGGGCGCTGCTCCCCGGGGCGGCCGCCAAGGTCGTCGACCGTGCCCACGGTCAGCGTTCCGGCTGATCGGCCCGGGGCTCAGCCCTGTGAGCCGCTGTCGACCGAGAGCTTGACCACCTCCGAGGCCGGTGCCGGGGAGCTCTCAGTCGATGCCGAGGCGATCGCCGCCGACGGCGCGGCGGTGACGTCGGTGCAGTGGCGATCGGCGTTCCATTGCGCCACCGCCGCCGTGGCCGCCGAACCGGTCAACGGTTGGGGAAGGTCGTCGAGGATCACCGCGGGGCGCCACGTCACGCTGTCGATGTGGCGCCCGGTGGCGGTGATGACCAGCGAGCCGCTCTGGTTCTCGGGCGGGGAGTTGTCGTAGAAGGCGAAGTTGCCGAGCCCGTAGTCGACATAGGCCGATCCGAGATATCCCCCGCCCAGGAGCACGTGGGCATGAGTGCCCACCACGATGTCGGCTCCCGCCGCCACCAGCACACGGGCCAGCGGCTCCTGGAGAGGATTGGGGCAGGCGTCGAGCTCGGTCCCCCAGTGGAGGTAGACGACGACCGTGTCGCTCACGCGCCGCGCCGCCTCCACGGCCGACACGAGGGTGTCGACGTCGTAGGCCGACGCCAGCCCGGCCTGGTCGCCGGTGGCCGTCCAGCTCGCCTGGAGGTCGGAGTCGATCACCTGGGTGGCGGCGATGACGGTGATCTTCTCCCCGTCGACGGTGGCCCGGTAGGGGGTGAAGGCGTCATCGACGTCGTGGCCGATGCCGAGGATGGGGTAGCCGGTCTGCGCCCTCACGGCCAAAGCGGTCACGAGCCCCGGACGCCCGCAGTCCTCCCCGTGGTTGTTGGCCTCGGTGATGAGGGTCACGCCCGCCCCCTCGAAAGCCCGCACGGCGGCGGCCGGGGCGTAGAAGACGTACTGCTTGGGCTGGGCGTCCGGGCAGGTGCCGTCGGTCAGGGCCGACTCGAGGTTGGCCATCGAGACGTCGGCTCCCGAGAAGAGCTCGGACACGGTGGGCCCGAGAGCCGTCGAGGCGTCGTGGGCGAGCCGGTCGCCGAGGTTGCTCCCGGCGGGGAAGTGGACGTCGCCCCCGAAGGCGAAGGTGACCGGCTTGCCGTCGCCGTCCCAGTCCGGGTCGAGCCGGGGATCGCCCGCCACCGGCGGGACCTTGGGCTGATGCCCGGCGGGAGGCCCGGGGCGCGCTGCGCCATGGCCGTTGCCCACCCCGGTCAACAGGATTCCGAGAAGCAGAGCCGCTCCCAGGAGTCCCAGGGCCCACAGCCGCCGTGCTCGTCGGACCCGGCGAGAGGCGAGACGCGGTACCGGTCCGCTGTGGCGTCCGGACATGAGCAGGGGCGGACCTGGACAGGTTGTGCCACGTCGGTCACCCGGGCCCAGTCGCGACCTGTCCGCATCAGGGGACCTCGGGCGAGAGGGCCGGGTGTCGACCTGGGCGTCAGGGTCCAGAAGGTCGGTGCTCGGCGTAGGCGCACAGCATACGGGCGCCACCGGGCGTCGCTTCGATCACGGTCCGAGCAATCGCGCCGCGCCGTACGGTGGCGCCGGGGCCGAGGCGCCCACGATCCCGGCCGCGACCAGCGCCGCGGAGTAGGGCCCGAGAAGCAGCCCGTTGGCGCCGTGGCCGGTGCACAGATGCACATTGGCGAAGCCCGGCAGCGGGCCCAGAAGGGGTCGATCGTCGGCGCTCGTGGGACGCAGCCCGACCCGGACCTCGCCGAACGTGGCGGCCGCCAGACCCGGTGCGATGGCCACGCACTCTCGCAGCAGATCGCGCAGGCCGCCGGCGGTGGGCCGCGTGTCGAACCCGGCCTCGGCCTCGAAGGTGCCTCCGCACGCGACACGGCCGCCGGGCCACGGGACGAGGTAGAAGTTCAGGATGGGCTGCACGATCGGCCACCGGCCGCTCGGGGTGCGGTGGGATCCGGGCGCGCCCCCCTCGGGAAGCACCACGTGCACGATCTGGCCCTTGGTGGGCGTCACGGGCAGCTCCACGTCCAGCCAGCTCCCGGCCGATGCCGACCATGCACCCCCGGCCAGCACCAGCGTGTCACAGGACACCACGTCGGAGAGGCCGCGGACCGCGGTGACCCTGTCGCCGCGCCGATCGACGCCGATCGCCTCCATGGACAACAGCGTCACGCCGCGCCTCGCCGCCGCGCTGCGCAGGGAGGTGCACAGCGTCCGCCCGTCGACGCGCGCCGCCGTCGGGCTGTGCAGCACCCGCCACAGCGGGCCCAGTGGGGGGAACATGGCCTGCGCCTCGCCGACGGGGATCTCGGCGATGCCCGGAGTGCGGGTGCTGACGAGGGCGAGCACTTCGGCGAAGAACGGGTCTTCGTGCTCGGCCAGCGCCACCACCAGTGATCCGCACTCGGCGAAGGCCTCGGGGCCCGGGTCCGCTCCGTCCTCGGCCAACCGCGCCACCAGCGATCGCAGGTGCCGCGCCGCCGCCACGCCGAATCCGAACCACTCGACGTCGTGTTCCTGGAAGGTCTCGGGGGACACGATCCCCGCGCCGGCGTCCGAGGCCTGCCCGGGGTGCGAGGCGTCGATGAGGGCGACGCCGGCACCGGCGCAGGCCAGCTCGTAGGCGACCGCCGCGCCCACCAGGCCTCCCCCGACGACGGCGACGTCAGCCGAAAGGTCTGTGCCCACGGCGCGCCTAGGGGGTGGTGGCGTCGGCGCTGTGCTCGGACTGGTTCACCCAGGCCGCGTACATCTCGGCGTAGCGGCCCTGAAGGGCGACGAGCTCGGCGTGGGTCCCCGACTCCACGATGCGACCTCCGTCGACGACGACGATGCGGTCCGCCTTCATCGCTGTCGACAGCCGGTGGGCGATGAGCACGGCGGTGCGAGCCTCGAGCAGGACGTCGAGGGCCGCCTCGATCCGCGTCTCGGACTGCAGGTCGAGGTTGGAGGTGGCCTCGTCCAGGACGAGCACGCGTGGATGGGCGAGGAAGGCCCGGCCCAGGGCGATGAGCTGGCGCTCGCCCGAGGACAGGGACTGGCCCCGCTCGTGGACGACGGTGTCCACGCCATCGGGGAGCCGGTCCACCAACTCGGTGAGGCCCACCGCCGTGACGGCCTCTTGCACCTCGGCGTCGGACGCCGAGGGGTGGGCGAAGGCCAGGTTGTCCCGGATCGTGCCGGCGAAGAGGAACGGCTCTTGAGGCACCACCCCGAGCTGGCGACGAAGTGAGTCGAGTGTGACCTCCTCGATGTCGTAGCCGTCGATGCGCACGTGCCCGGCGGTGGGGTCGTAGAAGCGGGTGATCAGTTTGGCCAGAGTGGACTTGCCCGCTCCGGTGGGGCCCACGAAGGCCACCGTCTCGCCCGGCGCGATGCGCAGGTCGACGTGACGGATCACGGGCACGGCGGGGTCGTAGCCGAAGGTCACGTCGTCGAAGACGATCTCCCCTTCGATGGGGGGCAGCTCCACCGCGTCGGGCGCCTCGGTGACCGTGGGCTCGGTGGAGAGCAGGGTCCGCAGCTTGAAGACCGAGGCCTGGCCCTGCTGGAAGCTGTTGTACTGCTGCACCAGGAGCTGGATCGGGGCGAAGAAGCGGTTCAGGTACAAGAAGAAGGCGACCAGGGCGCCGGGGCTCAGCGAGTGGTGCACCACCATGTCGCCGCCGATGCCGAGCAGGGCGGCCTGTCCCAGCCAACCCACCAACTGGGTGCCGGGACCGTAGATGGCGTTGATGTGGGCCGTGTACACGTTGGCGTCGCGGTACTCGCCGACGACGTTGCGGTGATGGACGATGTTGTGGCGTTGACGGTTGTGCGCGGTCACGACACGCACGCCGTGCAGGCTCTCGGAGAGGTCGGCCATCACGTTGGCGATGCCGTCCCGGACACGGTCGTAGCCGCGTTCGGACGCCACGCGGAACCACAGCGACATGAGCACTAGGGCCGGGACGACGAGCAAGACCGTGATGATGGCGAGCG
The DNA here is from genome assembly GCA_963848335.1 of uncultured Acidimicrobiales bacterium. Lineage (GTDB taxonomy): Bacteria > Actinomycetota > Acidimicrobiia > Acidimicrobiales > UBA8190 > Chersky-840. The sequence goes on along the minus strand of CAWKDD010000006.1, from coordinate 56,832 downwards.
TGACATTGGTGGTGAAGAGGATGACCGTGATGACCACCATGGTCAGGCCCTGGACGGCGAACTGGGCGAGGCCGTCTTGGAGAAGCTGCTGGAGGTTCTCGATGTCGCTCGTCATGCGGGTCATGACGACCCCCGCCTTCTCCGCCGTGAAGAAGTCGAGCGACAGCCGCTGCAGGTGCGAGAAGACCTTGACCCGCAGGTCGTTCATCACCCCTGCCGCCAACCGACCTGTGACCCTCACCTGAGCGCGTTGGGTCAGCGAGGTGAACAGCACGAAAGCGAGATAGATGGCGGCGATGATGAGCACCACGCTCAGATGGCGGTGGCCCGGCACCATGCCTTTGTCGATGGCCAGCTCCGTGAGCTTGGGCCCCGCCTGGAGCGCCACGCTCGTGGCGATCACGAGCACGGCGGTCACCACCAGCATGCGGGGGTACTCCAGGAGCAGCCCCCACAAGGTGAGGCGCTTGCGCTCCTTGACGCTTTGCTGCTGGGAGAACGAGACGTCGGGCTCGCCGTGGTCGGGCTCTTCGGCCAGGAGCGCGTCCACCCCGGCCTGGAGCTCGGAGGGGATCCCTCCGAAGGGCAGCCCCGGTGCGGCGGGCGCGCCGGGCCGCCCTCCTCCCCCGAACATGGCCCCGCCCCCGCCCCATCCGCCGAAGCCCATCAGTCGCCCCCCGGCCCGTTGTCTCGCCCGGGTCCGGAGCCGTTCGGGCGCCCGGGTTCGGAGCCGTTGTGCCCGGACACCTCGAGCACTGCCGCCGCCTCGGGGTCCGCCTGGGCGAGGACCTCGGCGTAGTGCGGCGTGGTCCGGAGCAGCTCGGCGTGGGTCCCGTCGGCCACGATGTGGCCGTCCTCGAGCAGGACGACGCGATCGGCCAGGCTGATGGTGGACAGGCGGTGCGCGACGATCAGCGTGGTGCGCCCCTCCATGAGCACGCGCAGCGCTTCGTGGATCTGCTGCTCCACCTGCACGTCGATGGCGCTGGTGGCGTCGTCGAGCACGAGGATGGGCGGGTTGACGAGCAGGGTCCGGGCGATGGTGATGCGCTGGCGCTGGCCGCCCGAAAGGGTGTAGCCGCGCTCTCCGACCACGGTGTCGTATCCCTGGGGCAGCTCCCGGATGAAGTCGTCGGCACCGGCGGCGCGCGCCGCCGCCTCCACGTCGGCGATGTCGGCATCGGGGCGCCCGTAGGCGATGTTGTCCCGGATCGACACCGAGAACAGGAAGGCATCGTCGAGCACCACGCCGACGTTGGCCCGCAGACTGTCGATGGTGAGGTCACGGACGTCGTGCCCATCGACCAGGAACCTGCCTTCGGTGACGTCGTAGAAGCGCGGGATGAGGCGTGCCACGGTCGACTTGCCCGAGCCTGTGCGCCCCACCAGAGCCACCGTCTCACCCGGGCGCAGGTGCAGGTCGAGGTCCCACAGCACCGTGGGGAGGCCCGGACCGTAGGAGAACCCGACCTTCTCGAAGCGCACGTCGCCCTTGCAGTCGACGAGGTCGACGGCGCCGGGCCGGTCGACGATGGTGGGCTGCTCGTCGAGGATCTCGTAGATGCGCTCGGCCGATGCCGCGGCCCGTTGGCCCATCATGATGATCATGCCCAGCATCATGAACGGCGCCTGGAGCATGAGGAGATAGAAGTTGAACGCCAGGATGGCGCCGAGGCCGAGGGTTCCGTGGATGACCATGTAGCCGCCGAAGCCGAGCACCAGGGCCAGGCCGACCTGGGGAAGGTTCTGCACGGCCGGTGTCCACCGGGCCCGGAGGTCGGCGTCCTTGACGTACCCCCACTGCACCTTGTCGGCCGCCTTGGCCAGGGTGCGCAGCTGCTGGCGCTCCGCCGCGAAGGACCGCACCACCCGCACCCCGTTGACGTTCTCGTCGACGATGGTGGCCACGTCGGCCAGGCGGGCCTGGATGAGCCACGACACGGGGAACATCGACTTGCGCATGGCGTGGCCGACGAGGAACACGAAGGGCATGGTCGCCATGGCCACGAAGGCCAGCGGGACGTCGATGGAGAGCATGAACCCGAAGGCGACCAGGGCGATGCTGCACTGCACCAGGATCATGGGCGCGAACGTCATGTACATCTGCACCGACCGGATGTCGGAGTTGGCCCGCGAGATGAGCTGGCCGGACTGCACCCGGTCGTAGAAGGGGAACGACATCCTCGTCAGGTGCTCGTAGATGATGTTGCGGAGGTCGTACTCGATCTCGTATGCCGTCTCGAAGAGGAACAGGCGCGACACGTATCCCGCCAGCCCGCCCGCGATGCCCGAGGCCCAGGACCCACCACACGTAGAAGTGCAGGGGCACGGTGTGGTGCTGCACCGAGTTGTCGATGGCGTGGTTGAGGAGGTCGGGGATCTGCACCTGGAGCACGAGGCCCACGAAGGACAGCACCAGCGACGTGATGAAGATGCCACGGTGGGCGCGCAGGATGGGCATGGCCCGGCGCAGCCACGTCTTGGTCGTGTCGGGGTCGACCGTGGCGCGCGGTGCCTGGTACCGGGCCACCTCGGGGATCGGGGTGGCAGGGCGGTGGCGCTCGTGGGCGGCGTCCGTCGGGGGTCACGATCGGGCCGCCCGGTTCGAGTGGTAGGCGCGCATGGCGCCGCGCCAGAGCTCGAGGCTGCCCAGCGCCCGATCGGTCAGCACCGGATCGTCCAGGCAGGCGGCGATGTCGGTCAGCCGGGCGTCGACCGCGGCATTGGCCTTTGCCAGCAGGCGCTGGCCCTTGGGGTGAGGGTGTGGGTGACACTGCGCCTGTCGAGGTCGCCCGGTGTGCGCTGGACCAGGCCCCGGCTCTCGAGCCCGTCGACGACGGCGGTGACGGTGGGACGGCGCACCGTCAGACGTTCGGCCAGGGCCGAGGGCATCGAGGCTCCTTCGGCCAGCACACCCAGGACCCGGTACTGGGGGAGCGACAGCTCCACGTCACCGAGGGCCAGCTCGACCTGCTTGGAGAGCCAGGCGGCGGCACGACCGAAGGAGCCGGGCTCGTGGATGGAGGGCTCGACGGTCCCGGCCACGGCCGCGCCGGGATGACCCTGGGGTTCGATGGGCATGTCGTTAGATTATCTAACGAGAGCACCGGCTCCGACCGGCCCCGGGCCGCGGGCCGGTCACCAGGGACAACCTCGAGCGCCGATAGCGTCGGGGTCACACCCGGAGCGAAGGGCCCTCATGGATCGGAATCGGGACCCGAACGGGCCAGCCGTGCCCCATACCCAGCCGACGACTCCCGCCCTCTCTCACGTCCATCGTGGCCTGGCCCAGGTGGACATGGGTGTGGCGAGCGCCAACGAGCCGGTGCCGGTACCGCCACCGGCGGCCGGCGGCGGCCGGGGGGAGCACGGCATCCGCACGCGCCTGTACCGAGGGGGATCCCTGGTGCGGGAGAACTTCCCGGTCGACGACATCTCGGACCATCTCCGCGACGACACGGACTGCGTCGTGTGGCTCGATCTCTGTGCGCCCGACAGCAGCCAATTGGCCATCATCGGTACCGAGTTCGGCCTTCACAAGCTGGCCATCGAGGATGCGCTCGACGAGACGCAGAGGACCAAGCTCGACCGCTACAGCACCCACCTGTTCATGTCGGCTCATTCGGCCATCCTCGATGCGGGATCGGGCGAGCTGGTCTCCCACGAGATCGCGGTGTTCATCACGCCCCATGCCCTGATCACGGTGCGCAAGGACCCGGGCTTCGTGATCGATCCGGTGGTCGCCCGTTGGGACCAGTCCGAGGATCTGGCGCGCTACGGGGTGTCGTTCCTCCTCTACGGCCTGTTGGACCACCTCGTGGACGGCCATTTCCGGGCTGTGGAATCGCTCGACGAAGCGGTCGAGGAGACCGAAGACGAGCTCTTCGACGCCAGCCGGGGCGCCATAGAGCGGGTCCAACGCAAGTCGTTCCAGCTACGCAAGAGCCTCGTGCTGCTCCGTCGTGTCACGCTGCCGATGCGCGAGGTGGTCAACAGCCTGCTGCGCCAGGACCTCGGCATCGTCCCGGAACCGATGGCGCCGTACTACCGCGATATCTACGACCACGTCATCCGGGCCACGGAATGGACCGAGTCCCTTCGTGACCTCGTGACCACGATCGTGGAGACCAACCTGACCGAGCAGGGCAACCGCATGAACCTGATCATGAAGAAGGTGACCAGCTGGGCGGCGATCATCGCCGTCCCCACCGCCATCACGGGGTGGTACGGGCAGAACCTGCCCTATCCCGGCTTCGGCAAGGACTCGGGCCTGGTCACCTCGGTCGGTCTCATCGTGGTGTTCGCAGTGGGTCTCTACGTCTTGTTCCGGCGCAAGGACTGGCTCTGACCGGGGATCGTCCCCGGGTGGGCCCCCGATCCGGCTCCCCGCCGGCGTGGACAGAAAGCCCTGGTGAATCCGGCCCCCTCGGACCCTGGGCACAACGGCGTCCTGTCCGATACCGTTTGCCCAGGTAGATGCTGGTGACGCGGCGCTGTGGCGGGGGGAAGGCGATGTTCGACGGATTTCGCTGCGCAGTTCGGGCGTCAAGGCCCGCAGGACGGCGCCGGCACGGTGGTGTCAGGGGCGCTCTGGGCGCGGTGGGTGCCGTGGTGGCTGGTGCCGGGCTGGTCGTGACGTCGATGGCGAGCGCGGCGTCTGCCTCGGGGGGCTGGTCGCCGCCCACGGTCGTCGACTCCGGCCACGACGCTCACGGCGGTGTCGTGCCCGACGGCAAAGTTCTGCGTGGCCGTCGACGCCGCCGATCGGGCCGTTATCCACAAGCGCAACCGCACATGGGCGGCCCCCCGCCTCATCGACAGCGGCGGCGGTGGACTGCCCTCGGTGTCGTGCGCCACCACATTGTTCTGCGTGGCGGTCGACGCGTCGGGAAACGAGCTCACGTACCGCTACGGCGACTGGCTCCGCGCGCTGAGCATCGACCCGGGCGAGGTGCTCGACGCGGTGTCGTGTGACACGAACAGCTTCTGCACTGCCGTGGACCAAGCAGGTGACGCGCTCGTCTTCGACGGAACGGAATGGTCTGCTCCGGCCACCATCGACCCGGGGACGGCACTGGACGCCGTCTCGTGCCCGACGGTGAACCTGTGCGTCACCGTCGCCGCCGACGGCAACGCCTTCGACTTCGACGGGATCAGCTGGTCGGCGGCCACCAGCGTCGACTCCGGCCACGCCCTGACGGCGGTGTCGTGTGCCACCGCGAGCCTGTGTGTGGCCGTTGACGGGTCGGGCAACGCGTTCACCTACGACGGCACGAGCTGGTCGGCGGCCACCAGCGTCGACTCCGGCCACGCCCTGACGGCGGTGTCGTGTGCCACCGCGAGCCTGTGTGTGGCCGTCGACGGGTCGGGCAACGCGTTCACCTACGACGGCACGAGCTGGTCCGCTCCCAACAGTATCGATGCGGGCCATGCGCTCGGCGCTGTGTCGTGCCCCACCGCGTACTTCTGTATCGCTGTCGACGCTTCAGGGAACGCGTTCACCTTTCCACCCCCGATCGAGATCACCACCGCGCTCCTCCCCAGCGGCACCCGGGGCCACACCTACACGGCCGGCCTGGCTGCCACTGGTGGCAACCCCCCCTACAAGTGGTTCGCCGGCCTGCCCGAGGGTCTCAGGCTCGACAGGTCCACGGGGGCCATCTCGGGGATCCCCAAGCGGGCCGGGACCTTCACCGTCACCGCTCGGGTGTTCGATCAGAAGATCAGGACCAAGTTCCCGACGCAGGATCGCGCCTCGAAGGTCCTGTCCATCACCATCTCGTGAGCGATCACAGACAGGTGAAGGAGGTGTCGGCTTTCTCGGCGGCATCTAGCTGAAGAGTGCCACCGGCCCGACGGCCAGGGAGTTCTTGGAGGCGGCGACGAGGAACCGTTCGGCGTCGGCCTCTTCGAGAGGATGGCTGAAGTAGAAGCCCTGCCCGGCGTCGCACCCCTCGCGCTTGAGGCGCATGAGCTGCTCGACGGTTTCGATGCCCTCGGCCACCGTCTTGAGCCCCAGGGCGTTGCCGAGCTCGACGAGCGCGTGCACGAGAGCGGTGCTCGGTCCGGCCGTGGGACCTCCGACGAGGAAGGTCCGGTCGATCTTGAGGATGTCGACGGGGAACTGCTGCAGGTAGGCGAGCGAGGAGTACCCGGTGCCGAAGTCGTCGATGGCGAGCCGGATGCCGAGATCCTTCAATGCTCTGAGCCGCAGTGCCGATTCGTGGGAATCGCGCATCAGCGTCGTCTCGGTCATCTCGAGGATCACCGAGGCCGGGTCCAATCCCGACTCCTGTAACGCGTTCCGAACCTCGTCCACCAGGGTGTCGGTCTCGAACTGCCGGGGCGAGACGTTGACCGACACCGCGATGGGGAGGCCCGCGTCGCGCCAGCGTCGAGTCTGGCGGCAGGCCTCGTTCAACACGAACGCGCCCACTTCGACGATGAGGCCGGACTCCTCGAGAGCCGGAATGAAGGCGTCGGGCCCAACGACCAGCCCCGACGGCCGGCGCCAGCGCAACAGGGCCTCCATGCTCTGCAAGACACCGTCCTCGAGGTGGACCACGGGCTGGTACACGAGGAAGAACTCCCCCGCCTCGAGTGCGAGGCGCAGGTCCCTTTCGAGCTCGATGCGGGTGCGGAACTCGCCGCGCATGTGAGGCTGGAAGCGCACCGCCCGATTCCGACCTGCGGCCTTGGCCTCGTAGAGCGCCACGTCTGCGTCCATCAGCAGGTCCTCGGCCGAGGCGTACGCGCCGGAGACGATTCCGATGCTGGCCGACATGGTGAGCTGAGGTCGGGCGGCACTGTGCACTTCCAACGGAACGACGAGTGAATCGAGCAGCCGTTGGGCGGCGACTTCGGAGTTGCGTGCGCCGGCACCGTCCACCAGCACCACGAACTCGTCGCCTCCGAGGCGGCCGATCGAGTCGGATTCGCGCAGCGCTCCCTGGAACCTGATGGCGACCTGGCGTAGCACCTCGTCACCGACGCGGTGGCCGAGCGAGTCGTTGACGTCCTTGAAGCGGTCGAGGTCGATGAACAGCACTGCACCGTCATGGCCCGAGCGGCGCCCCCGGGTCTGCATCTGTTCGATGCGGTCGAGGATCAGTTTCCGGTTCGGCAGTCCCGTGAGCGGATCACGGGTGGCGAGCCGCTCCAGTGCGTCGCGCGTCGACCGGAGCTGGGTGATGTTGTGTGCCGACACGACCAGGCCGTTGACCGTGGGGTCGTCGAGAAGGTTGACGATGCTCAGCTCACAGGGAATCGGTACTCCTCCGTCGCGGCGCCGGAGATCGACCTCCACGATGACCGGGCCGGTCGTCGATTGCCGGTCGTCGAGGGCCGATGCGAGAGCCGCCCGCAACGCCGGGTGGTCCGCCGGTACGACGAGGGTCTCGAGGGGGTGCCCCTCGATCAGGCCCTGATCGTGCCCGAGCATCCGGGTGATGGCGGCCGACACCGACTCCACGTTTCCGGTGCTGTCGAGCAACAACAGAATGCTGGCAGAGTTGTGCACCAGGGACCTGAACCGCTCGACATCGTTCGTGGCGACCTCCCAACGGCGTCGCTCGGTGAGGTCGCGGATGCACCACACGAGCCCGTCGATGGGTGGTCTCCCGATCAGGTTGGCGCCGATCAGCTCGACGAGCCTCCAGCCCGTGGGCGTCTTGACCCGTATCTCGATGGGGGATCCGACGTTCTTGCCCCGGACGCTGTCGAGCGAGGTCAGGGCCAGCTCGCGGTCCTCAGGATGGAGGAGCTCGAGGGCGTTGGTGCCCACGATGTCGGAATTGCTCAGGCCGAAGATCCGCTCAGCCGCAGGGTTGCCCCAGATCAGGTTGCCCTGGCCGTCGGCCACGACGACGGCATCGGGCAGCTCCAAGACAAGACGATCTAGCCACGCAGGTTCCATTGCCCCTTCCCGACAGGTGCATCTGAGGCATCGGCCCGCCGTGCTCGCTTCTGAACCCCCTGGTTGGACGGGGTGCCGGAGCTGGTCCGGGGCCCCTCCTCAAGCGGGGGGCGGCGGGAGCCGACACCTAGACCAGGGTCGCCCTCAGATCAGCAGGTGTCGCGCGGGGGCGGCCGAGCCAGTCGCGGCCCATTCCGAGCAGGATCACCATGCCATCGTCCTCCGCAATCAGTGGTGGGGATCTCTTCCTGGGGAGGAAGGGCAAGCTCGCACGGGCCCGCGGGCGGGGCAGAGGCAGATCCGAGCGCTGGAACGCCCCGGCGCCCTTCACCGAGCGCCAGCAGGCTGAGGCCGATCGCCTCGTGGAGCATCGGCAGAAGGTGATCCGCGTCACCCTCGCCAACCAGGGGTTCGAAAGCGTCTTCCAGCCGATCGTGGAGCTGGGTTCGGGCGGGGTGGTGGGTGCCGAGGCTCTGACCCGTTTCGAGATGACACCGATACGACCGCCGGATGTCTGGTTCGCAGAAGCCCGGGAGGTGGGCCTGGGTATCGAGCTCGAGATGGCGGCCCTCCGTTCCGCACTCAGTCAACTGGGCCGGCTCCCGCCGGGCCTGTACCTGTCGCTCAACGCGTCCCCCGACACGATGATGTCCGCGGACTTCCGTGATGCTCTGGCGGGTGCCCCCGCCGAGCGTGTCGTCCTCGAGCTGACCGAACACGAGAGCGTCGACGACTACGAGCTGCTCGAGTCGACCGTCAACAGCCTCCGTTCCGACGGCGTCCGGCTCGCCGTCGACGATGCCGGCGCCGGGTTCTCGAGCTTCCGGCACATCCTCAAGCTCCGCCCCGACATCATCAAGCTGGACGTGGCGCTGACGCGTGGTATCGACGGCGATCCGGCGCGTCGGGCGCTCGGGTCGGCGATGCTCACCTTCGGGCTCGATGCCTACAACGCCGCCATCGTGGCCGAAGGCATCGAGACCGAGGCCGAATTCAAGACGCTACGAGGTCTCGGATGCCGTTTCGGCCAGGGCTATTACCTGGGACGCCCGGGCAGGCTCCGGACTCCCAGCCAGCCCAACAGCACCGAGCCGCTCTGGATCGCGGGCGAGGGCGCGCCGCCGCGCTCTGCCCCCGACGAGGTTCGAGCCGCCGACGGAATCGACGCCGCCGACGGGACCGACGGGTCCGACCGGACCGCTGACGAGCGGGACCGGGCTCGGGACCCCGGTCTCAGGACGGCTCGAGCCTGACCGTGGCGATCTGGAACGGGCAGAGGTCGAGCGTCACCTGAGACGCCTCTGCGGGGACCTCATCGGTCTCGCGCTCCAGGAGGTCGGCCAGCGAGGCGCGTCGGATGGTCCACGGGACCCGCAAGGTGACCGGACCTCTGCGTCCCCACGCCTCGTACATCCGGACCACGAGCGCTCCACTGCCGTCGTCGGCCCGCTTGGCCACCTCGATCACCACGTTGGGGGCGTCGACCGAGAGGATCGAGCCCTCACATTGCCGCGGGCCCGGGTGTGGGGAGGCGTCGACGATCCGGAGAGGGACGTTGAGGTCGTAGCCGGCGTCGATGATCCCGGCGGAGCGCAGGTCGCCGGAATGAGGGAGCAGGCGGTACGTGAAGCGGTGGGTGCCGCGGTCGGCCACGGGGTCGGGCCAGGTGGGGGCGCGCAGGAGTGAGAGCCGAATGACGTTCCCGGCGATGTCGTACCCGTACTTGCAGTCGTTGAGCAGGGCCACGCCATAGCCGGGTTCGGAGAGGTCGGCCCACTTCTGCGCGCAGACCTCGAAACGGGCCGCGTCCCAACTCGTGTTGGAATGCGTGGGCCGTTCCACGTGCCCGTACTGGATCTCGTAGGTGGCCCTGAGGCTGCGGACGTCGACGGGGAAGGCGACCTTCAGCAGACGGTTCGTCTCGTGCCAATCGACCTCGGTGGAGAAGTCGACGAAGCGCGATCCGCCGGCGAGCCGGATCACCTGGACGATGCGGGAGTCCCCGAAGCGACGGACGACCAGGATGCCGGCCCGGAGCGGTCCCTGTTCCACCAGCTCCACGGACTCGACTTCGTCCAGGTCGACGACCTGGTCGAAGGAGAAGCGGTCGATGTCCCAGGCGTCGTAGAAGTTGGGATAGTCCGGGTGGAGCTGGAACAGGTTGCCCCGGGCTCCGGGCGCGAGCACCTCACGCTGGGCGGACTTGTCGAAGATCGAGGCCAGCAGGCCGTGGTCGTCGAGCTCGATTCGCAGGTGGGCGTTCTCGAGCGATCCCTGATGCACCGTGACCTCGTGGGTGGGAGCCGGGGCTGTCCTGCGGTTGGCACCCTCGGTCGTGGCCACCAGGTCGTAGACCGCATAGCCGCAGGCAGGCACGGTCGCCTCGAACAAGGCCACGCCGTCGGGGTCGCGCTGGAGCCGGCTCGTCGCGCCCGACGGGCTGATGGCGTCTGTGACGTGGTGGGGGGCGTCGACGACGACGAGCTCGGTCCGGGGGTGCGACAACGAGTTGAAGACGACGACCGGGTGCTCCCGGCCCGATGTGTCGATCTCGCCGACGTGACGGGCCAGTGCCTCGTCGGTGAGACTCCCAGCCGCGCTCAGGACCCGGGCGTGGTCTCGGGCCGTGTCGTCGTAGACCCAATGGATCCCCGATCCGGGAATGATGTCGTGGAACTGGTGCAGCAACAGCGTCTTCCACAGGGTTTCGAGCTCGGATCCGGGGTAGTCGGATCCCGGAGCCAGCGCGCCCCACAGCTCCGCTTCCCGCAAGGCGAATTCGGCGCGGCGGTTGCCGAGCTTGGTGGCGGCCTGGCTGGTGTAGGTGCCGCGGTGAAGCTCCAGGTAGAGCTCGCCGACCCACACCGCAGGGTCCTCGATCTCCGATTCGGCCTCGGTGAAGAACTGTCGAGGACCTTGCATCTCGAGGCGGGGCACGCCCTCTGTGTCAGCCAGTCGGCGGGCGGACTCGAGCATCTCGCTGGTCGGCCCCCCGCCCCCGTCTCCCCAGCCGAAGAGGTAGAGCGAGCGCGTGGCGCGATCGTGGTCCTTGAAATTCTCGACGCCCAACCGGAGCTCGCGCACGCCCATGTTCCCGCTGTAGGTGTCAGCCGGTGGGAAATGGGTGAACACCCGCGATCCGTCGATGCCCTCCCAAAGGAAACTGTGGTGGGGAAGGACGTTGTACTGGTTCCAGGAGAGCTTCTGGGTGAGGAACCACCGGATGCCGCTCCTCATCATGATCTGAGGCAGGGCGGCCGAGTAGCCGAAGACGTCGGGCAACCACACGTCGTTGGTCTCGATTCCGAACTCTTCCAGGTAGAAGCGCTTGCCGTAGAAGATCTGGCGAACCAGCGACTCACCCGAGGGAATGTTGCAATCTGCTTCCACCCACATGCTCCCGGTGGGCTCGATTCGACCGTCCGCGATCCGGAGCTTCAGGCGTTCCCAAAGATCGGGGTAGTGGTCACGCATCCAGGCCAGGTGTTGGGCCTGGGAGACGACGAACCGGTATTCGGGATATCGATCCATCAGGGCGAGCACGGTGCTGAATGTGCGCGCGCATTTGCGGACGGTCTCTCGCAGCGGCCATAGCCACGCGGTGTCGAGATGGGCGTGGCCCACGATGCCGACCTTGTGGGCCCCCGGCGCGGGCCGCTGTGCCAGCAGTTCCCGGAGCACCGGCTGTGCCCGGGGCCAGCTGTCGGAGATGTCGGGAAGCTCGAGCATGTTGCACGCCCGCTCGAGCCCGGCGATGAGCCTTGCCTTGTGCGGTTCTGTGTCGGGGAGCTCGGTCATCAGTTCGACGAGGACCCGGAAGTCGTGCCAGAACCCCTCGAACTCGGGGTCCCGGACGTGGAGGTCGGCCTGCTGGAGGGTGAAGAGCGCAATACCGTCGGGCTCGGGGAGCAGCATCGGCCAGGGGTTGGCGCCAAAGGGGGACGGTGGATTGGCTGCCGCTTCCACGAAGAGCTCGACGTCCTCGCCACCCCGGGCACACGTCGTGAGCACGTGTTCCCTGTGATTCGGTGACAGTCCCTGCACCGGCCGGCCGTCGCGCCACACCAGGGCCTCGGCACCGAAGCCCGTCGACCCTGCTCCTCCGATGCCGAAGCCCAGGGCCACCTCTCGCCCGGCCCATTCCACCGGAACGGTGCCCCGGAGGCGGAACCACGTCGTGTCCCAGGCGGGCCCCCACGACCCGCCCAAGGAGAAGGACCGGTAGTCGGCCCCGAGCGCCTCGTGGGCAGGGACCGGCTCGCCGCGCACGTGGTACGCGGCCACGTCCAGGGGAACGGTCGGGCCCCGGCGCCGGGGGCGCACGAATTCGTTCAGGACCCTGGTGATCCGACCGACCCGGATCGAGTCTTCCGGACGCATCGTCGTTCAGCTCGAGGGGACCGAGGACACCGTGGGAACGCCGAAGCCCACGAGATCGCTCGTCCACAGGGGCGCGTAGCTGACGACTGACCCCGTGCTCGGGGCCTGGAGCACGATCCCGGTACCGACATAGATGGCGACGTGCTGGACCGAGTTGGTCCCGTCGCTGAAGAAGGCCAGGTCTCCGGGTTGGATCTGATCGAGGGCGACGGGAGTCGTGGCCTCGTACTGTTCCTCGGCCGTGCGCGGGAGCGAGATTCCGGCTTGGCCGTAGGCCCATTGCACGAGACCCGAGCAGTCGAAGCCCGAGCCGGGTCCTGGCAAGGGCGTCTCGCCTCCCCAGACGTAGGGCACACCGACCTGGGACGCCGCCGCCCAGATGGCAGTGGCGAGCGCGGGCGGAACAGGGGTGGCGCTTCGATCCGCTACCACCGCGGTGCGGCCGGCGGACTGGGCGGCGGCGTAGGCCGGACCCGAGGTGTCGCTCGCTCCGCTCACCGCGGCCAGGGACGCCTGTTGGGTGGATGCCGCCGCCACGGCCGCCTGACGGGCGCTGTCGATCTGGGTGAGCTCGGCCCGGACCCGGCTCTCGGTTCCCACCAGCGTGGCCTCGGCATCGGACAGCGCGTGGGCGTCAGCCTCGTAGGTCGAAGCCACGGCGGACATGTTGGCCATGGAGACCTGCTCGTACTCGTTGGTGAGCTCGGCTCCGTTGGAGTGCGACAGGGTCAACGTGGTGCCCTGGGTGAGCGGGACATCACCCATGTAGGCGATCAGGGCATCGGCACGCAGGCGCAGACGGGCCGCCGCGAGCTTCTGCCGCATCACCTCGATGTGGGATCGGGTCGTCGCTTCCTGCTGCTGCAGGGTTTGGAGCTGGGTGGAGTCGGTCTCGTACGTCTCGGCCAACTGGTCCAGCAAAGCCCCGGTCTGGGTGATCTGTTGCTGGAGCGTGGACATCTGCTGCACCTGAGCCGGGGTCAGGGTGACGGGCACGGGGCCCGTCGTGGTCGTGGTCGTCGACGGCGTGGTCGTGGTCGAGGGGGTTGCGGTGGAAGAGGTCGAGGGCGTGCCGTTGCCGATGGCGGCCGGAACCGAGGACGAGGTGGCGCCGGGAGAGGGGGTCGGAGGGTTCGGGTCCGCGCCGGCGGTGGCGGGGTCCATCAGGACCCCGCCGATCACGATTCCGACGGTGAGGAGGACTCGGGCGCTCAGTGCCGCCATCTACAGGGAAGAATCAGTGGTGCGACGCAAGATCGGCATGTTACGTGGATCGGCCGGGCGCCGACCGGGCGCCACCTGGTCACTCGACGGCGTCGTACGGCCCGCAACCCGGGTCACCATTGATAACTCCAACCACGTCTGTCACTTCTCTCCCAGAGGATTCCCAGGCGCCAGGGACGCGCGACCGCGGGTACAGTCCGGCCCGACCGAGGGGGACGGATGGCTGCACCGGAAGACGGGGGAGCCTGGGATTGGTTCCCGGCCACGGTGGGATCCGCGTACCGCAAGGGCGCGGGGCAAGACAGCGACCTGCTTTCGGGGGCCGCCTTCGGGGACCTGCTCGACGGACTGCGCCGCGCCGCCGCCCTGGTGGCTTCGGCACGTGCGCCCACCTCCCCTGTGGATCGCGCCGCGGGATACCGCCACCTGCTCGTGCTCCTGGGCCTCGCCGTCGACGAGGCGCTGCGACCCTCCAACCCCTATGACCCCTTCTTCGCCCCCGCCAACGTGGACGCCGTCCTCAAGTGGGGAATGGACTGTCCGGACGCCGCGTACACCGGGGCCGCCCTGCGCGGCGATGCCACCTATCTGGTGCGCGGAAAGCGGGGAACAGCCCGTTACCTCGGATTCCAGGTGATGTCGGGTATCGAGAGCTCGGTCAACGTCGTAGCCGACGACCTCGACATCGCCGCCGACGGGTCCTTCGAGATCATGCTGTCGGCGAGGGAGCATGCCGGGAATTGGATGGCCCTGTCCCCACGGACATCGACTCTCGTCGTCAGGCAATTCTTCTACGACTGGGACTCCGAGGAGCCCGCCCGACTCCACATCGAATGCCTCGAACCCGGGCCGATGTGGCCCGACCCGGAGCCTCTGTCACCGGCGGGGGTGGGGCGGCAGTTGACGGCCATCGGGAGGTTCCTCGAGGCGAGCATCGCATTCTGGCTGGACGTCGAAGATGGCGGGCGCGCCCAGGGGATCAACGTCTTCCGCCAGCCCGCCGCCCTCACATCGATGGGAGCGGCGGCCGAGAACGTGAGCGTGTGGGGATCGTGGGAGCTCGGCGAGGACCAGGCGCTCGTCATCGAGGTGAGCCCTCCCGACGCGTTGTACTGGAGCGTATCCCTCGGCAATCACTGGTGGGAAACCATCGACTACGCCAACCGGCAGTCGAGTCTCAACGGTCATCAGGCCGTCATCGATGACGACGGCGTGTTCCGAGCGGTGGTGGCCCATTCCGACCCAGGCGTCGCCAACTGGCTCGACACCGCCGGTCAACGCCTCGGCCCGGTGATCTTCCGCTGGCTCCGGGCATCGAGTGCCCCCGTGCCGACCACCCGCGTCGTGTCCGTCGACGACCTCACCGCGGCCCTTCCGGCTCGGACGGCGCGTGTGGACGTGGAGGAACGCGGCGCCATCGTCGCCCGGCGGCGCGCCGCGGTGCGGCGGCGATTCCCACGTTGAGACGGGTCCGAGGACAAGACCGCGTCGGAGAAACATTGAGCGCGCGAGACAGGAGCACGCATGGACCTGGGATTCTCTGAAGCCACCGCCGTGGTGACGGGTGGCACGAAGGGGATGGGACGAGCGGTGGCCGAGTGCCTTGCAGCTGAGGGTGCACGAGTGGCGGTGCTCGCCCGGGGGCGTGCCCCGCTCGACGACACCGTGACCCATCTCGAGCAACTGGGCAGTCCCCAGGCCCTCGGGCTCCAGGCCGACGTGGCGGACGACGACTCGGTCCGCGCCGCGTTGGCAGAGGTCGAGGCGCACTGGGGGGCGCTGAACGTGTTGGTGAACACCGTGGGGCCCGCAGCGGGTCGGTTCGAACAGCTGAGCGACGCCGACTGGCTGACGGCGTACCAGCTCGGGACGCTGGGGGCCGTCCGCTGCGTGCGGGCCGCCCTACCGTTGATGCGACGGGCGCCTTGGGCCAGGATCGTCAACCTCTCCGCGCACTCGACCCAGCGTCAGAGCCCGATCCTGCCCGCGTACACCGCGTCCAAAGCCGCCTTGACGAGCGTGTCGAAGAACCTGGCTCGCTCCCTCGCCCCCGAAGGCATCCTCGTGAACACCGTGAGCCCGGGGACCGTCGTCACCGCCAGCTTCACCGAGGCGCTCCGAGGGGTGTTCGACGAACGGGGCCTCGACGCGTCGGACCCCCACGACGTGATGCGGTGGATCGACGAGGTCTTTCACCAACCCGCCGACCTCGGTCGGGCCGGTTTGCCCGAAGAGGTGGCCGTGGTGGTGGCGTTCCTCGCCTCCCGGCGCAACGGCTACGTCACCGGCGCCAACGTCAACGTGGACGGCGGGTCGGACTTCGTGTGATGTTGCGGGCCCCCGATCTCGTCGACGATGCCACGGAACAGACCGGGCTCGGAGACTTCGGCGATGAAGGATTCCGGGAAGGGCTCGACGTGCTCACCGAATCCCTGGCGGCAGAGGCCCAGCTCACCGAGCTCGGGGAGGAGATCCTCCGGATGCGCCTCAGGATGCTGTTGGCCAACCGCCTGCGCATCGAGGACGTCCACCGCCGGCACCCCGCTGTGGCGGAGGAGGTCGTCGGGGGCCCGCTGGTCATCATCGGGCTTCCCCGGACAGGGACGACGGCGCTGAGCCAACTCGTGTCGTCGGACCCCCAGATCCGCTCGCTGCGGTTGTGGGAGTCGACCGATCCGGTGCCACCGCCGGAGTCGGCGACCGAGCACACCGACCCCCGCATCGAGGAGAGCGCCCGGGGCCTGGCGGCCATGTACGAAGCCTTTCCGCGGATGAGATCGATGTACTTCCAGACCGCGACCGGCGCCACCGAGTGCCAGGACCTGCTGGGGATGGAATTCCGCACCGCCCATTTCGACGGTATGGCCCACGTCCCGCGTTACACGGACTGGGTCATGGACTGCGACATGACGCCCGCCTACCGGTTCCACCGACGGGTGCTCCAGCTCCTGCAATGGCGCTGTCCACCTCGGCTGTGGCACCTGAAGACCCCCGTGCACATGCTGGCGCTGGGCCCCCTGGTGGAGTCGTATCCCGATGCCCGTTTCCTCTGGACCCACCGCGACCCGGCCGAGGTACTTGGATCGGTGTGCAGTCTCATCGCCTACACCCGGAGCTGGGTGAGCGATCGCGTCGACCTCGATCTGGGGCAGAAGCAGATCGAGCTGTGGGCCGAGGCCCTGCGTCGGGCCATGGCCTTCCGCCACCGTGCCGGTGAGGAGCGTTTCGCCGACATCCACTTCGCCGACCTGAACACGGATCCGGTGGGCAGCGTGGAGCGCGCCTACGGGAAGCTCGGGGTCGTTCTCGGGGACGCCGCCCGTCACAACATGTCGGTGTGGGCGAGGGAAAACCCCCGGGGAGCTCACGGCAGCCACGAGTATGCGCTCGACGAGTTCGGCATCGAGGCTTCAGGGGTGAGAGATCGATTCGCGTTCTACACCGAGCGATTCGCCATCGGCGCTGGCGATATCACGGAGTGACCACGGATGCGCGCGTGGCGCGCTCCCGTGCTCGGGGACGCAAAGGGACCTTGGGCCCTACAAAGCACTGGATGGTGTCGCATATCGTGCCTGTGGCTGTTGTGTGCGGGCACAGGGAGACCACATGACCGGATCCACGGCGGGCGAGTACCCAGGGGATCTGCTGATTCAGGCGAGGTCTGCCTTGATGGGCGTCGCAACCACGATCGACCGCCTGAGCAGCTCCGCAGGTCCTTCGATGGAGCTGCTCGAGGCCAGGCGTGCCGTGCACAATGCCCTCGTCGCTCTGGGTGGCTGGAGCGGCCCCCACGACGCGACCGAGCCCCAGCGTGTGCTCGCGTCAGGTTGACGAGCGCCAAGTCGGGTGGAGGGTGCCATGCCGTTTTCCAGGGAACCGTCGGGGGGTGCGGCGTTGCTCGATGCCGTTCTCTACGGCGACATCTGGGTGCTCTTGGTGAGCGAATCGCCCGCCCGCGCCCAGATGAGTCCTCCCGATCCGTTCCGGACGTGGGGCGACGACCAGCCGAGCCCGGGGCCCGGGTGATCACACCGCCCTGGGACGAGCGGAGGGTCCGAGTCGGCGGTGCCCCGATTTAGCTGGGGTGCAGCGACAGCGGTTGGGTCAGGGGCCCCTTGAGGACCCTGACGACCAGTTGCCCGTTGGTGAGCTTCGCCTCGAGACCACTGCCGTACCCGTCGGGAACGTCGATCTCCCGCTCGTATCCCCCGTATTCCCACTCACGGACCAGGTACTGCCTCGGGGCCGCGCTGCGCAGGCGGGCCGAGATCCGAAGCACACCCGGGCGCACCTCGATGGTCACGTCGTCGGGTGTCACCGCCGGGAACGGCGCCACGACCACCAGCGCCTCGGGTGCCTCGTAGGCGTTCACCGGGACCGATTGGGGGACCATCACCTGCTCGGCGGCAGCCGTCGCCTCTCTGACCTCGTCGTCACCGCTCTCGTCGGGCCTCACGCCCTGACCGTATCTCGCCCGCAGTGGTCCCGCCGCATCGAGGTCTTCGGGAAAAGAGGTCTATCGGCTCTTTCGGAGTCCGGGGCACGGTGGCACCTTCGAAGTATGGGGAATGCCCCGGGCCTAGAGCTCCAGCACGTCGGGATCCACGGACATGACGTGGCCTATCGCCGGGCCGGCAAAGGCCCTGCGGTCCTCCTCATCCACGGCATCGCCGGGAGTTCCCAGACGTGGGAGCACGTGCTCCCGTTGCTTGCCCGCCACCACACGGTCGTCGCCCCCGATTTGACCGGCCATGGGGCATCGGACAAGCCTCCCAGCGACTATTCCCTGGGAGCGCAGGCCAGTGGGCTGCGCGACCTGCTGACCATTCTCGAGATCGAGCGTGCCACGGTCGTCGGCCAATCGTTCGGAGGCGGCGTCGCCATGCAGCTCGCCTATCAGTACCCCGAGCAGTGCGAACGGCTGGTGCTGGTCGGGAGTGGGGGGTTGGGGCGAGAGGTGAGTTGGTTGCTACGGCTCCTGGCCGTGCCCGGGGTGGAGCTGGTGCTGCCGGTCCTGTTCCCCCCGTTCGCGTCCCGGTGGGGGGGTGAGGTGATCGAGTGTCTCGACCGGCGCAAGATCCGCTGGCCACGGGGTGTCGAGATGTGGCGGGCGTATGCATCGTTGACGACATCGGAGACCCGCATGGCGTTCGTTCGCACCGTGCGCGGCGTCATCGACCCGGGCGGGCAGTCGGTGAGCGCCGTAGACCGGCTGTATCTCGCGGCCCGGATGCCCACCCTCATCATCTGGGGCGACAAGGACAGGATCATCCCGGTCAGCCACGCCTACGCCGCGCACGATGCCATCGAGGGGAGCCGACTCGAGATCATGGAGGGTGCCGGGCACTTTCCCCATGTCGAGGAACCCGCCCGTTTCGCGGAGATCGTGTCCGAATTCATCCGGAGCACCAAGCCGAGCTTGTTGGAACCCGATGAACTTCGCAAGCTGATGCTCAGGCATGAGCGGTCCCGGGCGCGCGTGGGGCGGAAGTCGACGCCCGTTCTGTCGGAGTAGGGCCCGATGGTCGGTCTCAGCGAGACACACCGCATCGAGGACGCGACGCGCGCCCGACCCATGTCGGGCATCGTGCAGCTCCGGAGCGAGGTCGCGGGTGGGGATCCGGCCCTGCGCTTCGACGGGGTGGTGCGTCGCTATGGGGATCACGTCGCGCTGGACCATCTCGACCTGGAGGTGGCCCAGGGTGAGACCGTCGCCCTGCTCGGGCCCAACGGTGCGGGGAAGTCGACCACCATCTCACTGCTCCTGGGACTCCTGCGACCCCACGCGGGCACCGTCGAGGTGCTGGGGACGAGCCCCCACCAGGCCGTGGCCGAGGGCCGGGTGGGAGCGATGCTGCAGACGGGTTCGGGCAGCGGGTTGCCGTCGGGTGTCAAGGTCGGCAGCGCCCTGCAGCTGGTGCGCCGCCTGTACCGCCGGCCGGCGCCTTTCGAGCTCACAGTGGAGCGCGCCGGGATCGGCGCCCTCTTGGGTCGCCCGACCCACCGCCTGTCGGGTGGACAGGCGCAGCAGGTGCGCTTCGCCGTGGCCATCGCCGGTGATCCCGAGCTCGTCTTCCTGGACGAGCCCACCGCAGCCATGGACGTGGAGAGCCGCCGCTCGTTCTGGCGCATGATGCGCCAGTTCGGCGAGGAGGGACGGACCATCGTGTTCGCCACGCACCATCTTCAGGAGGCGGACCAGGTCGCCGACCGGGTGGTCGTCGTCAACCGCGGCCGGGTGGTGGCGAATGGTCCCGGGGCGACGCTCAAGGCGGCTGTGGCCACCAGACAGGTGCGCTTCGTGGCCCAGGACCCCGACGAGCAACTGCTCGACCGGCTGGAGGGGGTCACCGACGTCACGGTGCGCGGCACGGGGGTCACCATCAACTCGTTGGATGCCGACGCCACCATCAGGGCCCTGGTGCAGAGCCACGTCGTCTTCACCGGACTCGAGGTGACCGGCGCCGGCCTCGAGGAGGCGTTCGTCGCGCTCACCGAGTGCGACACGGCACCGGGCCATCGGCGGGCACCGTGAGAGCACTGCTGGCGTTCGAGCGCTTCGAGGTGGCGCGACTCCTGCGCAGCTGGAAATACCTGGCCATCACCGTGGGCTTCCCGGTCATCTTCTACATGCTGTTCCTCCACGACCAGAGCCCGGGGAAGGTCGTGGACGGGGCGGTGACCTGGCGCGTCTACCTCATGGTGTCGATGTGCTCGTTCGGGGCCCTGGTCGCCGCGCTCAACGCCGGGGGGAGTCGCTTGTCGCTGGAGAGGTCCTCGGGCTGGGCGCGTCAGCTGCGCGTCACCCCGATCCCCGCTTGGTCGTATGTGGCGACCAAGGTGACGGCCACCATGGTGGTGGTGCTCCCCGTTGTGGCCCTGGTGGAACTGGTGGGCATGGCATTCGGAGGAGTGAACCTCGGTGTGGCGAGCTGGATAGAGCTCACCGCCTTGCTGTGGGTGTCCGCCATCCCCTTCGCCATACTCGGGATCTTCGTGGGGTTCATGGTGACCGCCGAGACCGCATATCCGGTCGTGACGGCGCTCATGTTCGTCCTCGGCTACTTCGGTGGCCTCTTCAATCCCGTGAGCCACATGGCTCCGTCGCTGCAGACAGCGGCCAGAATCCTTCCCAGCTTCCATCAGGCCTCGCTCGGACTGGCGCTCTTGGATCACCAGGGGTTCGGTGTGGAGGACGTGCTCGTGCTGGTGGCCTACGCCGTGCTCCTCGCCCTGGCCGTCGTGTGGAAGCACCGGGTGGAGGAGTCACGCGGACTGGCCTGACTCGCGGTATCAGTCCTTCTCCAACACGGCGACGTACGGCTCATCGGGGGTGGTTGCCAGAATCCGGCTCTGGTGCCATCCCGTCCCCCGAAGGAGCGACCGCATCTCCTTGCGGGACACGAAGAGCCAGGAAAACCAGGGGGTCGCCCAGTCGCGGTACCGGACCCGGAGCCGACACTCGCCGGGCATGCGCCCGCGCTCTGTGTTGTGCAGGTAATAGCGCCGGTCCATGGCGGGAGCGCCGCCGAAGTACGGATTGGTGCTCTCGGCCAAGATCCGGGTGCCGGGCGCACTCCGGGCGGCCCAGTCCGAGAGCGTCCGGCGGAGCTGGTGGGGCGGACCGAAGATGCCGAAATTGTTCCCGAAGAGGACGATGGTGTCGAACGAGTCGAACGAGCCCATGCTCCCGGTCAGTGGGGAGATGGGAGAGCACTGGATCTTGCGCACTCCGCGTTGGCGTGAGATCCGGGCCGCCAGGGGTGAGCTGTCGAGGCCGACGACGTCGAGGCCCCGCTGCTGGAGGTGCAGGGCCACCCGGCCCGCACCGCACCCCACGTCGATGATGCGGCCGCGCGCGAACCGCATCGCTTGACGCTCGGCACCGGGCCAGTGTCGCGCCTCGGCAAAGAACAGCTCAGGCCCCGCGCCGACGTCGACAAAGCCATCGTCTCGCTCGTAGATCTCCGGCTCCGTGCCGCCACGCATCCAGTCGGCGAGTGCCCGGCCGAACGCGTCGCCCGTCTTCATGTCAGCTCGGTTCCTTCCGTCGAGCTCGACGACGATCTCGGAGTAGGAGAGATGGCCCGTTGCAAAGATCTCATCCTGTCGTGGGATGGGTGGGCGTCGTTCCGTTTGGCCCGAGCAGATCGAACCCGTCCGGGGTGTTCAACATCCCAGGAGCCGTTCCTGCCGCGTCAGTGATTCCGTACTGCCAGACCAGCGCGCCTGTGGAGGGATCGATTGCGACCATCCGGTTGGAATAGTCGTCGTTGAGCATGACGACGCCGCTCGGAAGACGCTCGGCGAGCGAAGGGTGGTTGAGCATGCCGGGACCCGTGGCGGCGTCGTACCGGTAGAGCACCTGCCCCGCACGGTTCATGTAGATGAACGCTCCCGGCTTGGCGTAGTCGGCGACGAGATAGAGGTCGGGCCCCAGCTGCTGGGGATCCGACGGGTAGGTCACCGGCGCGTGTGCAGTCCAAACCAGTTGACCCTGCAATGTGTACTCGCTGATCCACGAGCCGTTGATCTCGGAGATGAGGACGTTGCCGTCGGTTAGTGGTGTGTCGCCGTTGGGCGATCCCATCGAGGTCGGCGGATCGTGGACGCAACGGCCTGTGGATCCGATCTGTCCGGCCACGGTGCCATCGTGATCGATGATCATGACGCGACAATTCTGGGCATCGGCCACCGTGATCTGGCCGTTCTTCAAGAGATAGGCGTCGTCGGGCTCGTGCAGGTACCCGGGAGCCGTTCCAGCCTGCTTCGGATGCCCATACTCCCAGAGGATCTTGCCCGACGGATAGCCGATCTCGATGATCGTCTCGTTCTCCTCCTGGTTGGAGATGATGGCGTGGCCCTTGTCGATGAAGAAGGCGTCGTCGGGAAAGACGAAACCGTAAGGATCGGGGGAGAAGTTCGCGGACGGGTAGGTCCACGTGATGCTCATGGCCGCGTTCAAGACCAGAAACCGATTGTTGCCGCGGTCAGCGATGAGCAGTTGCATTCCGAAATAGGGCGAGCCGGCCCCCACCGTACCGGCCGTGCCGAACTTCGAATTGGGGGTGATCATCTGCACCGTCGACACCTCGGTCCCGGCGGACTCACCTCCCACCAACCAGGCTGTGGAACCGAGGACGGCCACACCCGCATGCGCCACAGGTACCTGCAGGCGGCCGGCGTTCAGCATGCTGTGGTTCACTGGATCGAAAGCCCAGATGGTGGAGATGGTGGACGTGCCCGGAGTCGACTCCTTGGGTGCAGACCCTGATGGCCCCGATCCGGCGGCGGTGCTGGAGCTGATGGTTCCCTTGGGGTCGCCGAGAAGGGTTGCGCCGCTGCCGCTACCGGGAACAGTGGCGGCCGTGGCGGTGGCGCTGGTGGCGCCAGCACCGGGATCGGCGCCCGAGGGGGGCGGTCCCAGCTGTGTCGTCCCCACACCGGTGGTGATCGGTTGGGCGACGGTGCTCTCCCCTCCGGCCAGGTAGATCTGCGCCCCTAGTGTGACGGCCGCGGCACCTTCGAGTGGCACCGGGAGCCGGCCGATCGTCGATGCGGCGTGGCGGTCCGGGTTGACGACCTGGATCGTGTTCACGGGCTGGCCCGCATCGGCTCCGGTGACGGCCTCGCCTCCGAAGACGTAGATCGATCCTCCGACCGCGGCGACGGCCGGGTACCGCACCGGCACCGGCAGTGACGCAATGGACGAGAAGACCACGCCGTCGGTCGTTGCCAGGACGGCGGGATCGGGATTCGTGCCGTCGTACCCGCCCACGATGTAGGTGGTGTTGCCAACGGTCACCGCGGCCGAGTCCGAACGCGGCTGGGGGAGGGATCCCGTCACCGTGGCGTTGGCGATCGTGCCCGCGAACGCCTCGCCGGGTGCCGGCACGCTTTGGACCGTGCCGACGGTCGCCGGGGACCCACCCCCGAAAGTCACGTCATGTCCGTCGATGACGGCGCCCGAGGCGTCGTGGAGAGCGGAACTGAGATCGGCCACATGTGTGAGCGTCCCTGACGTGGTGTCGAGCGTGTAGACGCCCTGTGTGGACACGTTCGAGTTGGTCAGACCACCGAGGACGACGAGTCGGCTCCCGGGTCCGGGGAGCGCGACGACCCGGCTGACCGGAGCGGCGAGATCCCAGGGCAGAAGTCCCGACTCGGCCGCGGATATGGCTTCGGGGACGGGGCGCGCGTGCGGCTTCGTGGGTGAGGAGGACGCCGAGGACCTCGCGGCCGGGGACGGGCTGGTCCCGGCACAGGTGGCCAGAAGAGCACCCACGGCGGCGAAGATGACCAGAGCGCCGAAGGCGAGGACCCCCCGCCGCCTTCGGACCGTGGCCCGACGAGCACGTGCGCCAGCCAGGCGCGTGAGGGGGGAGGGAGTGGGCACGGTCGAAGTCTGTCCCCTGTCTAATCGAATGGGAGACGCCTAGCGTCGATAAGCTTGGACTGGTCGAGTCAGGCCTGGGGCAAACCGCTGTGTGGATCAGCCGTCGGGGTGGCGCCCAGTGCATGTGCCGCCGAACCCAGGAGGTCGAGGAAGTTCTCGCTGTAGAAGCGCAGTTCGGCGTCGGCGGTCACATCGGCCATGGTGGCCTCGAAGCGCTCGATCGGCTTCCGGCCCCCTTCGACGTGGGGGTAATCAGAGGAGAACATGCACAATTCCGGCCCGCTCTGCTCGATGATCCACCCGACGTCCTCGGTGGGATAAGGGGTGAACCGCACCTGGCGGCGGACGTACTCGGTGGGTCTCAGTGACAGGGCGCGGATGCGCTCCTCATGGCGGGCGAAGGCCTCCACGGCCGCTTCCATCTGACGCAACCATGACGGAACCCAGACGGCACCCTGTTCGATCACGCCGACACGTAGACGGGGGAAGCGCTCGAGCACGCCGTCGAAGATCATGGTGGCGAGGGTCTGAGCCGGGGGCCCCGGGATCCCCATGTAGTCGACCGACCGGAAGTTCTCCTCGCCACCGTGGAAGTCGGGGGGGACGGGGAGACCGTTGCGGAAGTAGTTCCCGTCGATGAGATCGCCGGTCCCGCCCACGTGGAAGACCACGCAGATGCCGGCGTCCTGGGCGCGCGCCCACACCGGGTCGAGGCCGATGTGGCTGGGCGAGTGTCCCGGCGGGCAACCCGAGGCGACGAGGAGGGCGGCCGCTCCCATGGCGATGGCCTCGTCGGCCATGGACGGGGCCTGTTCGAAGTCGACGAGCGGCACATAGCAGGTCGGCAGCAGGCGGGGATCGACCGAGCAGAATTCCACCATGCCGCGGTTGTGGGCGCGAGCGGCGCCGTAGGCGAGCTCGAGGTCGCCGCCGTGCTCCCAGTCGCGCAGGCGCCGGTTGTGGAACGTGTTGAAGACCAGTTGGCTCGAAAATCCCAGCAGGTCGAGGGCGCGCGACCGGTCGGGGGCGATGAAGGCGCCGGTGGCAGCGAAGTTTTTGCGGTTCATGATCTCGTCGGCATCTCTGGCCCGGTAGTCCTCGGACCCGTGCAACTCCGTCAACCGATCGAACGAGTCGAGGAGGTTCCGGCGCTGCTCGTCGGGGTCGCCCGTCTGGCGCAGCTCGTTGCCTCCGGGGTAGGTGAGGGTCTCGATCCGGTCGCGGACGCCCGGATCGGCGTGGTCCCTGAGCCAGGTCGGGGTCTCCATGATGTGCGCATCGGCGTCGTGGGCGATCCGGCCCGTGTTGTATGGCACTGCGTCACCTCCGGTCCCAGTCTGGCCCATGGCACCCCCCGTTGCCGCGTCCGCGCCGGGTCCAAGGGGTGGCGGCAGCGACGACCGAGCAGGGAGGCTCCCCGTAGGCCTCTCCGTCAGTCCCGTGGCCGGCTCAGCGTCCGAACCTTGGTCGTGAAGGTGCCCGGCTCCGTCGTCGGTCTTGGAGGCGCCGTCAGGGTGGGGGATGCGTCGTGGAGAACGAGGCCCAGCTCGTCGGCGACGGCCGGGGCCAGGTACGCGGCGTAGGTGGCCGTGATGTGGTTGTCGTCCCGGTAGACGAGGAGGTTGTCGACCATGACGGAGCACGTGGTGGTGGTGCAGAACCACGGGTCGGGGTCGAGGTAGCTCCCTCCCGCCGCCGCGACCACGTGCTCCTCGGCCAGCTTGCCGCGTACGTCCAGGCCTTGGGAGAGCGCCACGGTGCAGGCCGTGGCCGAGGTCAGGTGGACCGAGAGACAGCCCGGCGCGTTGAAAGGTGGCTTCGGTATCGGGCCCATGACGAGCACCTTGGCGCCGAGTTGCCGGATGTCGGAGACCATGGCGGACAGCCCCTGGAGCCACTGGGGACTGTAGGGCGTGAATCCATAGATGTCGGTGTAGTGCCGAGCCACACCCAAGATGACCAGGGTGGGATGGACCTGCGCGATGCGGGCCAGCACGTTCTGGCGCCACTGGTCGCACTCCGAATAATTCCGGCCGAGGACGGGGCTGAAGATCGGGAGCACGAGAGGCGGGCACGTGGCCTTGGTCCAGGTGTAGAGGTTCAGCCCGAACTTGTCGGCCGCACTGTCGACTGCGGGGAACCACATGGCTGCATGGGAGTCACCGAACAAGACGATGGACGTCTGCGACGAGGTATCGCCGAAGTCACAGGTCTCTACGTCGGTGGGAAGGTACGAGTCGAGGCATCCGTCGACGAAGACCGGCGGCTCGTCGGCATTGGCGTCGGGTAGCGACGGAGTCAGGTTCTCCGGCACGTCGTTCTTCGGCAAGGAGCGGGCTACCGCCCCCTGCACCTGAGCCGTCGCACTTGTCAGCGCGACCTGGTAAGGATCGGGACCGGACGCTGATGTCGACGGTGCCAATGGCTCATGTTTGGCCACAGGAGCGAAGGACAGCTTGGCTTCCCGAGCGACGCCGTGACCCTTGAGTGATGGCAACGCCACGATAGACACCAGGCACAGTGCCACCGCCGTGGCCGTCAGAGCACCACCGAGTCGGAACACGCGCCGAGGCTGGATCTGAAGCCAGGTCGATCGCCGCAGGGGGTTTTCGACCAGCACGAACGACATGACGGCCAGCACGAGGCTGCCGACGACGAGGGCCAGATTGGCGCCGAGCGACAGGGAGTGGCCGACGAGGGCCGGCGCCAGGATGAGCACGGGCCAGTGCCACAGGTACCACGAGTACGACACGCGGCCGATGACCTGCGCCCCGATCCGGCCCAGCACCAGAATGGGCCCGTTGTGCGGTGCGGCACAGCCCGACGCGATGACCGCCGCGGTCCCCAGGACCGGAGCCAGCGCCGCCACACCGGGGTACGGCACCGAGCCTGACACGATCACCGCCGAGCCGACCACGGTGCCCAGGCCGACCCAACCGAGCACGGCGGCGGGGCGCTCCGACAGACGGCTGAGCCAGGGTGCGGCGAAGGCGACGAAAGCGCCCACGGCCAGCTCCCAAGCGCGAGTGGGTAGGGAGAAGAAAGCCCAGGGCTGCGACAGCCTCGTCAGCCATACTCCGAGCGAAAAGGAAGCGATGGCGAGAACCCCGAGCACGGTCATCGCTCCGAGGCGCGACGGCGATGGCGACGGTCGGCCCCGCCGGCGCAGCCACAGCATGGATCCGCCCAGCAACAGCACAGGCCAGACGAGATAGAACTGTTCCTCGAGGCTGAGAGACCAGTACTGCTGGAACGGTGACGGGAGAGCCGTGGCCGTGAGGTAGTTGGTCTGCAGTGCGGCGAAGCGATAGTTCGACACGTACAGAGCACTGGAGATGCCATCTTTCAACACGGCATGGGTCTGCAGCGGCGGCAGCAGGTAGTACGAGGCGATGGCCGTGGACACCAGGACCACGAACGACATGGGCAACAGTCGCCGGATGCGACGACCGTAGAAGGACCGGAAAGACAGCTGCCCCTGGCCCTCCATCTGTCGCCAGAGCAGTCCGGTGATCAGGAAGCCGGAGATGACGTAGAAGTCGTCCACCCCCGTGAAGCCCCCGCGCATGAGGCCGACGTGGGCGTGGTAGAGCACCACCGCCAAGATGGCGACAGCCCTCATGCCCTCGATGTCGCGGCGGAATCGGCTGGCCGGCCTTCTGCCACGTCGCACCGGCCAAAACTACGTCCTCACCAGCCCGGCAGGGAGTGAACGGCCCAGACCAGGACCGGAGGACCCGGGAGCGCTCCCGACCTGGTCCTCGACCGGCGCGGTTCCCATGACGGCGGCCTCTTTCCTCGGGCCCGAGCGTGTGAAAGACCCGACTCTGGGTAAGACGACGGGCGACGACCGACGTCGAGAGCTCGTAACCGGGCAGATGTCGACACGGCGCTCGTACGGGGTTCTGGAGACCGGAGGGAGGAGCGGTGCAGAGGCGAACGGAGAAGGGTGAGGTCATCGGCGGGGAGACCCTCAATATCCCCAGACGGCGGCCCCGGGTCTTCGCCTCGGGGCGCACGTGCGCGGAGCCGGACTGCGCCACGCGTTTGTCGGTCTACAACCAGGAGCGGTTCTGTTCCGTCCATACCCCCCGAATGTGGAGCTCCCGGATCCAAGAGGCTTCCTGATACTTCCAAGATGCCAGATCCGTCCCGGCCCGATTTAGGAGCCGGACACTCCCTGAGCACCGTGGACGCCCGTCTGTGGGCGTTGTCATGGGTGTAGGTTTCGGTGTGGCTTCGGGCACCGGAGGAACTGCCTCGGCCACCGGTGCGGTGCCCGGCATGGACATCGAACAGGGAGGCCTCGGCTCTCGGGCCCAGGCGATCGCTCTGGCCACCTTGTGCGTCGTCCTCTTCCTCACATTCCTCGACAACACGATCGTCAGCATCGGACTGGCCGATGTGCAGAGCTCGCTGCATGCGGGTGTGGCGTCACTGCAGTGGGTCGTGAACGGGTACGCGCTGACGTTCGCTGCCTTCATGCTGGCCGGGGGGACCCTGGGCGATCTCCTCGGGCGCAAGAAGATCATGCTCGGTGGTGTTGCCGTCTTCTGCGCCGGATCGGTCTTGGCCGCCCTTGCACCTGATGTCCACTGGCTGATCGCGGGGCGGGTCGTCATGGGCGTCGGGGCGGCGGCCTCGGAGCCCGGCACGCTGTCGATCATCCGCCACGTGTACCCCGACAAGGGCACCCGGGCCGACGCTCTGGGCGTGTAGGCGGCCGTATCAGGATTGGCGCTCGCCCTCGGACCGGTGATCGGAGGGGCGCTGGTCGGTGCTTCGGACTGGCGCGCCATCTTCTGGTTCAACCTCGCCGTGGGTGTGGTGGCCTTCGCCATGGCGCTCGCCTTCGTGCCCGAGACCTCTGATCGGGGTGGTCGGCGGATCGACGTCGCCGGCATCGTGCTGGGCGCCATCGCCCTGGCCTCCGCCTCCTTCGCCGTGATCCAGGGTGAGGGGTCCGGCTACCGCACGTGGTGGATCATCGGCCTGTTTGTCCTGTCGTTGGTGACGGCAATGGCCTTCGTCGTCGTCGAGCGCCACACGCCCGATCCGATGCTCGATCTGTCGCTTTTTCGTCGACCACCTTTCGCAGGTTCCACCTTCGTCGCCTTCGTCACCTACTTCGGCACCTTCTCCATCTTCTTCTTCACCGCTCTGTACCTCCAAGAGGTGGCCAACGCCTCGGCCTTCGAGACCGCTCTGGACTTCATCCCCATGGCCGGTGGACTCATCATCGCTTCGGCACTGACCGGCCTGTGGGTGGCCCGCATAGGTCCGAGAATCCCTATGACCGTCGGTTGTGCGCTGGCCGGCATCGGCATCCTGCTCACGAGCCGGGTCTTGGGTCCCGATGTGGATCTCGGCACCCTGGGTTGGGTGCTGCCCATCGCCGGCATCGGCTTCGGGGTGGCGTTGGTCCCGGTGACCTCCACTCCCCTCACCGTCGTACGACCCGAACGTTCGGGCATGGCGGCGTCGGCGACGAACACCAGCCGTGAGATGGGTGCGGTGTTCGGCGTGGCTATCCTCGGGGCTCTGGTCAATGCCAAGCTCACCGGGCAATTGGCGTCCCAGCTCAAGGCGATCGGCATCCCACCGAGCTTCCAGAGCCTGGTGCTCCATTCCGTCACCGGGGGCGGGATCGGCAGCGGCGGAGCGGCCAATCAGGCAGAGCACTCCAAGAACGCGGAGATCGCCAAGATCGCGAGCAAGGTGGTCAAGGCCGCCTACCAAGCCTTTGGATCGGGCCTGCACCTGGCGCTCGAGATCTCCGCAGGGCTTCTCCTGTTGGCAACGGTGGTGGCCGCCCTGACCATCCACCGAACCGCCGGGCAGACCTACGACCTCTGACCTTCGGAGAAGCACTCCAGGCAGCGATGCCGGGCGTGCGATGGACCCACCCCCGGAGCCCTCTTGCCGTCGTTTTGCCGCTCGGTCAGGATGTCCGGGCTTCGCCCCATCCCAGACCCCCCTGACGGCCGAAGGTGCTCGCGCTCTCACACAGCAGGTTGACAACAGGCCTCTTCAGCCCGGCTCGCCTCGGCATGTCGCTGGCCGTCGTCGTGCTGGGGGTCGTCGGGATCGCCCTTCCCGTGGGCGCCACCTCGCCCCCGGGCCCCGGGGCCGGCATCGGCACACCCCTGCCTCCCGGATGGGAGCTCTGCGTCCTGCAAGGAGTCGGCGCGTCGCCGACACAAGACGACGTTACCGACCTCGACGAATGGCAGGTGGTCGAGGGCGGCTCCACGAACAACGCAGCCGCGTACAACCCGTTCAACACGCGTCAGGCCACTGATCCGACAGGCGCACCGCTTCCCGTTGTCGTCGCTCCGGGGGGCTTTCCGGCCTTCGCCACTTGGGCGGCCGGTTGTGCAGCCACGGTGGCAGCGCTCCTCCAACCGATCATGACCCCGATCGTGACAGCCCTAAAGGCTGGTGACGTCTCCATCCCCGGGGTCTTCCTCGACGACGTCGACCAGAGCCCGTGGTGCGCGCCCTCTTCGGACGGGATCCCTTGCTACGCCAGCGAGATCCTGGCCGGTGAGCTCGTGCAGTCCCTCGTCGACGGCAGCTCCGGACAGCTCCAAGGCGCTCTGACGAGTTACTCCGATACCGGTGTCGACCTGCGTTCCTATGAGGAGGATGCCTCTCTGTCGGTGGCCGACCAAGGCCTCCTCTCCACACGGAACGCACAGCTCGCCGTGACCGATCATGAGGTGTCGGTGGCACAGGGAGCCCTGACCCTTGCCACCCGGGAGTTCCGTCGGCTCATCGTCGATGCCTACACGGGCGACACGATGGTGCGTTCCGATGCCACGCTCCAGCTCTTCGCCCCACCCGACGACGAGGACATCGTCACTGAGTATTTCCGGAACGTCGCGGGTTCGCTCATGACGGCCCGCTACGAGCAGGCCCAGGCGGCGGTGAAGGCCTCGATCGCGAGGCGGCAGGAGGCGCAAGCATCCGTCGCCCAGGCCACGTCGCTGTTGGATGCGGTGACTGCGGCGCAGAGCCAGGCGCTGGCGGCACTCGAGGCCGACGTGAAGACGATCGAGGTCGGAATGGCCTGCACCGCTCCGCCTCCGATCACCGCGGCGGCGTCGTCGTCTGTCGGCAACCAGAGCAGTGTCGGCCAGTTGTGGGCGACTTTGCAGGCCTGTC
This sequence comes from uncultured Acidimicrobiales bacterium, assembly GCA_963848335.1. Classification (GTDB taxonomy): domain Bacteria; phylum Actinomycetota; class Acidimicrobiia; order Acidimicrobiales; family UBA8190; genus Chersky-840. Next base: position 25,750 of record CAWKDD010000006.1, on the reverse strand, counting down.
TGGCACCGCCCACTCCGGTCGCGCCGCCGGTCACCGGATCGTCACCCTCGTAACCGCCGGCGCCCGCCCCGTGTGGTGGTGACCAGCCCCACAAGCGCGACTTCGGCGGGAAAGCGCAGCTCGTGCCCCCCATCTGGGGCTGGCCACCATCGGCCATCGTGCCCGGGGGACGTTGCCAGAACCTTGGAGTTCGTTGTGGATCTCCTGTGAGGGGTGCCGGCCTGCACCACCACCCCGACACAGGCGTCGCCGTAGATCAGCTGCCCGGACCCCCAGCCACCGTGCCCTCTCCCACCAGGGAGGACCATTCGGCGTCCCCGACACCGGCCAGTTCGCGCAGCACCTGCTCGGTGTGCTCGCCCAGTCGGGGCCCGACGTCGGCGACGCCCCCCGGAGTGCGGGAGAACTTGGGCACGACGCCGGGCATCGGAACCTCGTAGCCGGCCCGGGATGCGGCCCGGACCACCATGGCGCGGGCCGCGTAGTGGGGATCGACCATCATGTCGGACGGGGTGTAGACGCGCCCGGCGGGCACGCCGTGCGACGAGAGCAGGGCGAGCAGGGCGTCGGCGTCCTGGTCGTCGCGTCCAGTCGGCGATGAGATCGTCGAGCTCCGCCATGTGGCGGCCTCGGGCGGCGTGATCGGCGAAGCGAGGATCGGCGGCCAGCTCGGGCCGGCCCATGGCGGCGCACAGCCGCGTGAAGACCGAGTCGGCGTTGCCGGCGATGAGGACGTCGGACCCGTCGGCGGTCGGATAGGCGTTGGACGGGGCCACCCCGGGCAGGACGCCCCCGGTGCGGCGCCGAGTGACACCGGCGATCTCGAAGTCGGCCAGGGTCGACTCCATGAGGGCGGCCACCGCCTCGTAGATGGCCACGTCGACCTCCTGGCCCCGACCGCTGCTGTGGCGCTCCGTCCACCGCCGCCAGCGTCCCCACCACGGCGAAGAGGCCGGCCAGGGCGTCCCCCAGGCTGATGCCGCACCGGGCCGGCGGCCGGTCCGGCTCGCCGGTCGTGGCCCGGATGCCGCCCATGGCCTCGCCGATCGAGCCGAAGCCGGCGTCGGCGGCGCGGGGGCCGGTCTGCCCGAACCCCGACACGTGGACCACGATGATGCCCGGGTTGTGAAGCCGGAGGGCGCTCGTAGCCCAGTCCCCACTCGTCGAGTCGTCCGGGCCGGAAGTTCTCGAGGACGACGTCCACCCGGGCAGCCAGCCGTCGGATCAGATCCCGCCCGGCCGCTCGGCGCATGTCGATGGCCACGGAGCGCTTGTTGCGGGCGATGGCCGGCCACCACAGGCCCTGCCCGTCATGGGTGACGCCCCAGGCTGCGCATGGGGTCGCCCTGGCCCGGGGTCTCCACCTTGATGACCTCGGCCCCGTAGTCGCCGAGCAGCTGACCGGCGAAGGGCCCGGCGATGAAGTTCCCCAGCTCCAGCACGCGCAGCCCGACCAGGGGGCCTGTCCGCTCCGTTGTGGCCATGGCGCCGAGTGTACGGAGCCGGTCCCTGGAGCAGTCGGGACGAAGCCCGCGGCGGACGAGCGGTTACCGTTGGACGCCGGCAGGAGTGGCGACTGTCGGCGGCGAACCGCTGACGGGGAGCGGAGCGGTGAGCGGAGGGAGGGCGTGGCGTGTGCAGGACGGATTCGAGTTCCGCGGGATCAACCACCTGGCCCTGGTGTGCAGGGACATGGCGCGGACGGTCGACTTCTACACCAACGTGCTCGGCATGCCACTGGTCAAGACCATCGAGCTGCCCGCCGGCATGGGCCAGCACTTCTTCTTCGACTGCGGCGGCGGGGACGCCCTGGCGTTCTTCTGGTTCCCCGACGCCCCGCCGCCGGCACCGGGCATCTCGGGCCCGGCGGGTCGGCCCGACCAGGGCAGCCTCACCAGCGCCATGGGCTCGATGAACCACGTCGCCTTCGCGGTCCCGCCCGAGCGGATCGACGAGTACCGCGATCGCCTCCGGGCGGCCGGCGTGGACTGCACCGACGTGGCCAACCACGACGACAGCGAGTGGGGCATCAGCGACGACCTGCACCCGGGCGTCTTCATCCGCTCGATCTACTTCCAGGATCCCGACGGCATCCTCCTGGAGTTCGCCTGCTGGACACGCGCAGCTCACCACGGAGGACGTCGGCCACCGACCGGCCCGGGCCCTCGACCGGGCCACGGCCTGAGCCCGCCGTGCCCCGACTGCGCCAGGTGCCCAAGGCCGAAGCCGAGGCACCCATCGTGCAGGTCATGTACGAGTACCTCTTCGAAGGCCGCGATCCGGTGGCCGAGCCGGGCACGGCCACCGGATCGCCCGGCGACTGGTGGACGGTGTTCGCCCTGGTGCCCGACGTCCTCGAGCACGCCGTCCAGGGTTTCGGCCTCTACCAGAGCCCGAAGCGGCTCCTCGACCCGACGCTGCGCGAGCTGGCCCAGGCCCGGGCGGGCTGGGCCGCCGGCAGCCAGTTCGTCTTCTCCCAGCACTGCAAGTCGCTGCGGGCCCAGCAGGTGGACGAGGCGATCATCGAGGCGATCCCGCACTGGGCGGCGGCCTCCTGTTACGACGACACCCAGCGCCTGGTTCTGGCCTACACCGACTGCCTGGTGCTCGACCGGGGCCGGGTGCCCGACGGGCTCTTCGACGCCCTCCGTGCCAGCTGGGGGACGAGGAGATCCTCGAGCTCACCTACATCGCCGCCCTCTACCTCCAGCACGCGGTGATGTCGCGGGCGCTGCGGACCGAGTTCGACGACCGCCCCGAGCCGGTGGTCGAGGTGACGGGCGCCGAGGGCTCGGCGGCCCGCGACGTGGGCCGCGACATCAGCCTCCCCGCCACGTGAACGCACCGGGCGCGTCGGCGCCACCTCGGCCGCCCGGGGCGGTGGAGCTGGTCGAGGTGTCGCCACGCGACGGCCTGCAGGACGAGCCGGTCCACCTGGCCACCGAGGCCAAGGTCGCCCTCATCGAGCGTGCCCTGGATGCCGGGGTGACCCGGGTCGAAGCGGTCAGCTTCGTCCGCCCCGACCGGGTGCCCGCCATGGCCGACGCCGAGGAGGTGATGGCCCGGGTCTCTCGCCGGAAGGGCCGTCGCCTGGCCGGCCTGGTCCTCAACGAGCGGGGCCTCGAGCGGGCGCTGTCCGCCGGTGTCGACGAGGTCAACGTGGTGGTGCTGGTGACCGAGACCTTCTCCCGGCGCAACCAGGGGATGGGGGTCGACGAGGCCCTGTGCATGTGGAGTCGGGTGGCATCAGAGGCGAGGGCGGCAGGCGTCGGAGCCTCGGTCACCTTGTCGGCGGCCTTCGGCTGCCCCTACGAAGGGGTGGTCGAGCCGGGCCGGGTGCGGGAACTGGCCCGGCGGGTGGCCGGGGCCGGGGCCTTCGAGATCGCCCTGGCCGACACGATCGGTTGCGCGGTCCCTCCCGAGGTCGAGGTGCTGGTGCGCGACGTGGCCGCCGACACCGGACTGCCGGTGAGGGTCCATCTGCACAACAGCCGAAATACCGGGTACGCCAACGCCGTGGCCGCCGTAAGCGCGGGCGCCGCCGCCGTCGACGCCAGCATCGGGGGGATCGGCGGTTGTCCGTTCGCTCCGGGAGCCGCAGGAAACATCGCCAGCGAGGACCTCGTCCATCTCCTCGACCGGATGGATGTCGTCACGGGGGTCGATCTCCAGGGACTGCTCGAAGCCTCGCGGTGGTTGGCGGGCCAATTGGGGCGCCCGTTACCGGGCCAGGTGGTCCGATCGGGCGCGTTCCCCCTTCAGGGCCACACCGGCGTGAATTCGACGTCGTGACGTCCGCCCCCGACCTCTGACCAGTCGTCGGCAAGATCAGGCCCTGCTCTCAGGAATGACGCGGCGGCCATGGCAATCTTCGCCGACGTCCGCCTGTTGTTGCCCAGTGTCTCGCGCGTGCCGGGACGGCAGCGGCTCGCATTTTGACGGTGCCGGAGGTCACCGACTTACCTATGCACAACATACGGACGGCTAGATCAGGTGACGAACTGTGGACTCCTTCCTCCAAAGGCTATTTCACGATCAGGTCTGGACCCAATGCAAATTCGCAACGTTCGCGTACGACGATTTGGTGGAGCGGATCCCCACGCTGAACGCGGAGAAGGGTCCGAGCGAGGAAGTTCAGGCCCTCGCGGGGTTGCCGCTCAACCAGCTCATTGCAGAAAGCGGAGAGAGCGCCTCGGAGCGCGCGCTCCGAATCTGGTGTCCGATTCAGTCTTTTTTGGCCGCCACCGCCAATATCTCCAAGATCCTCTGGGGAAGTGACCCGGCGGTTTCCTCGGCGCGCTCGCCCCTTCGTCAGGCCTTGAAAGTCTCGGACGCATCTCCACTACGTTCGCGGAATTTGCGAGAGAACTTCGAGCAGTTCGATGCCCGACTCGACACCTGGTGGGGATGCTCCTCTACTCATGGCTTTGTCGATATGAACTTTGAGCACCTCGCCACGGTGATGGAAGGCCTTCCGGAGGAGCAGGTATTCCGAGACATGGACTTGTACACCGGTGACGTGGTCTTCTGGGGTCAGCGTTACAACCTGCCCTCGCTCAATATCGAGATCCGGCGCGTCATGGCGATGGCACTTCGAGGAGCAGCCGGCCAACTCTCTGATTTCGGCACTGCGAGCTCGGAGGAACACGGCCGGTGACCAAGGGCGCGGGTTCCAGAGCCAACCCTGGAAACCGACAAGGGGAGACCGACGTCGAGGCGGGTGCACCCGTGACGGACGATCCCGCTCGATCCGGTCCGGAGAGCTTCGCAAAGGACATAAAGCGGCTCTTCCGTCCACGCGATCAGGAGTCGATGCTCTGGCACTTCGACCTTTGGTCTTACGATGACGTGAGCCTGCACGCTGATGGGATCTTGGCCCAGCTTCGGGCGGGCACGATGCCTTATGGCAGAGCTTGGCCCGAACAACACGTCGCGCGCTTCCAGAGATGGGTGGCAACAGGCAAGGCGCCGTAGCCACCTGGCGTCACGGTGGCGGGGCCGGAACGGGGAACAGGGACGACCTGGTCCACGCCGGGAGCCGGGCATCGGGCCCGGGTCACCTCTGGCTGCCAGAACCTGTGTGCCAGTCGGAGCTGCGACCCGAGCGATCCAAGCCGTAGTGTCGCCTCCCGGACTTGTTGGGCACCGTTTTGGTTGCCATTCGGTACGCTGCTCCGACACGGCGCTGGAGATGGCCGAAGGGGAAAAGGGGGCGACGGTGTCGAAGGCTCATGCGACGTCGCACCACGCCCGGGCGCCAACCGTTGTGATTGGAACCCGGGCCCCATGGCACCGCTGGCTCATCGCCCTCGGCCTCATGCTCGTTGCCCTTGGGCCGGCGACCAGTGCCCAGGCGGCCGGTGGCGCACCGACTCGATCCGGAGCACCGCACCAGCACCGGCAATCCGGGCGGCGGTCGACGACCTTCGACGCCACCGGCTACTTCACCACCGTGCACGAGCACGGTCGATGGTTCTTCGTCACACCCACCGGCCAGCCCTTCTTCTCGACCGGCGTCGACCACGTTGCTTCGGATCCCGACACCGACGAGACGACCGGCCAGTGTCCGTACTGCGAGACCATCCAGAGCCAGTACCCGAGCACCTCTTCGTGGGAGACGGCCACGGTGGCCCAGCTCCGATCATGGGGCTTCAACAGCCTCGGCCCCTTCAGCGACGACAGCGAGTTCGCCGGTCAGATGCCCTACACCGTCCAATTGTCGATGGCGAGCGGGGATGACTGGTTCGCACCTTCGTTCGTGACCAACGCCGACGATGTGGCCGCCACCCAGGTCGAACCCCTGGCCGACGACCCCAATCTGATCGGCTGGTACACCGACAGCGAGCTCGCTTGGGGGCCGGACATCACGAACGAGAACACCGAGCTCCAGGACTACCTGGAGTTGCCGGCGGGCTCTCCCGGGCTGGCTGTCGCCAAGCGGTACGCCGGTCAGCCCGACGCGTTCCTCTACGCCCTCGCCACCCGGTACTTCCAAGTGACGACGGCCGCCATTCGCAGGTACGACCCCCACCACCTGATCCTGGGGGTCAAGGCAGAGGGCCAGTACATCCAGCCCCAGCTGCTCGAGGCGGCGAGCCACTACGTGAACGTGTTCAGCATCGACGACTACACCCTTCAGCCCGGGTACGCCCAGGGCATTCACGCACTTTGGCGGCAGTACCTCCCGGTGACGGCGAACTTTGCCGATTTCGAGAAGTACGCCAAGATCCCGATCATGGTGGCCGAGTACTCCTTCATCGGCGAGACCCCCCAGACACCCGACACCGTGCCGGGCGTCTACGCGGTGTATCCGACCCAGGCGGCCCGGGCGCTCGCGTACGCCGACTACATCGCACCGTTGTACGAGGATGCCCCCTGGGTGGTGGGTGACGAATGGTTCGAATACGTCGATGAACCGCAGGGGGGACGTGTCGCCGACGGCGAGAACGACAACTTCGGCCTTGTGGACGTCGAGAACCAGCCCTATGACGACCTCGTGACCCAGATGGAGATCATGCACTCCATCGCTCCCGACCGCCTGGCGCAGTCCGGCACGATGTGCGACGCGTGGGCCCGAGGCGAGAGCGGCGTGGCGTGCACGGCAACCATGCCCCGGGTTCGTTATCCCCTGGAGATCTTGGGGAACGCCCTCGCCGATGGCACCCAGGGCCAGAACTACCGCGACGACGTGGTTGCCGCAGGCGGAAGCCCCGGTTACACCTTTACGATCGAAGGAGGATCTCTCCCCTCGGGACTGCGCTTGCACGGTAAGACGGGGGACATCACCGGCAGACCCCGGGCAAGTGGCGCGTACACGGTGACCATAGAGGCCACCGACTCGACCGCACCGTCGTCGCAGAGCGTCACCCAGACCCTCACACTGGACATCGCCGCGCGTCGTTGATGCCTGGCACGCCCTGCCCGGGCACATTCAAGCGGGCGACTCGGCGTCGGTGACGAGCCGAGTGGGTCGGGGCTTCGGAACCGGCCCGCTCACTGGGCCGTCACTCCCGGCTCTCCCGCCGGGCGCTGTGACTCGCTCGCAAGGAGAAAGACGGGCGAGCCCACAGATTTTGCCGTCGCCCCAGCCTTTGTGAGGCCTACGTGTTCTGCGGCCGGTCAGAGGCCAACATGGTCTCCCACAGAAGACCCGGGGGTGGGGTTCTCCCCACCCCCAGGTCGTCCCTTTACCAATGGCTTCACAGACGAGCGACTGTGTCGACCTGCGTGGTCACGCGCTCCCGAGCGTGCCACTGGCGATCGTCACGGACTTGATGCCGGAAGCGCAGGAGGCACTGAAGGCGGAAGCTGTCTCGTTGGTGTAGGCGAAAGACTCTGCAGAACTCGTACCCGCAAACGACCCAACCGTAGAGGAATGCGGTGTGGCCGGGTTCGGAAGTTCGAATCCCTCGTCACCATGGCTGTTGGTCACGATGGAGCTTCCACTCACCGTGATGGTGCTCGAGTTGAACTTGGCCTTCGCTCCGTGCAAGTCGCCCTTCCATTTGACCGTGAAGACCTCCGAGGAGGTTCCACTGGCGATACCGGCGCACCCGTGCTCGGGGCCACTGCTGGTGATGGTGGCTTTGAACTTGCCCGTCACCCCGGTCTCACCGCCGGAGCCGGAGCAGCCCGACATGGCACCCTTGGCCGTGACGGTCGTTCCCCCCGCTGTGAGGGTGAGTGGTGGCTTGAACTTGACCGAGCCGGTAATGGAGGTGCAATGGACGGTCCCCGGCGCATTGATGGCTGCGGCAGCGAAGGCGGTCCCCGTTCCAACGACCCCGACGAGCGCGAGTGGCAGAGCCAACGCCGCTGCAGTCAGCAGAACTTTCCTTCTCTTATGCACCTCGAACCTCCTTGATTGGGCTCCTTGTCCAGATGCCGTCCCGTCGCCACGTGTTTCGGGCCGCTGGCGAACGCGCAACCGACGACGACCCCCCGCCGTTGCGGTGACGATAAGGCTCCGACACGCGGACCAAATATCGTCAAGATTGAGTATTTTTCGACGGGCTTGTCGAGCCCTCTTCCAGTGGTCGAGCAGGGGCGGGTGGGGAGATCACCGCCGAGGAGGTCGCTCCGCCCTCCGCCCTTTGTGAATGAGCGCACAAGTGCATGAAAAGGGTTGCTTCGTGCTTGTTCATGCACGGGACCCCGGACGTGTAGGTGGTGAAGAGCCCGTCTGCCGGCTTCACGAGACCACGACGCCACTCGGACCTTCGCTGTTGCGTATGGTCGGGATTCTTGCCGGGTACTGCACCCGCAAGATTCGGCGGAGCGGCCACGCCAAGGTCCCTCCACACGCAGACGGTTGTACATTCGAGCCAAGGGGGAGTGGGGGAGATATGGGGGTTGGCCGGCTAGTCGACCACGCCGTCGTGAGCGAGTCACGCGGCTCTGTCGATCCCTCGCGCCCGGACCGGCACCGCGCGAGACCGAGGTCAGGGCTGGTGAAAGCCAGGCGCCTGGTCCGGAGCTACTTTCCCTTGGCTGTCCTCCTGGCGGCGCAGGTGCTCATCATCGTGCTCTTCCCCTCGACCTCCCCTGGCCAAGCGTCTTCGGCGTCGAGTTCTGCCGGGGGAAGCGCTGCGGTTGGCTTCTCGGGAACGACGGGAGGAACCGGTAGCCGGGCCCACTGCACGGGTGGTCGGGAGTTCTCGACGTCGATCGACTATTACGCCCCTCCCTGCACGCCTGGGACGATCGGCGGGAGCTACGACAACGGCGGGAGCACCTCCCAGGGGGTGACGGACAAGACGATCACCGTGGTCGACTACTACGCAGACGCGGGCGGCATCGTGGACACCATCCTCCGGGGGGAAGGGCTCTACGTCGATTACGCGCAGACGAAACAGGTGAACGCGGCGTTCCAGAACTTCGTCAACTCCCACTATGTGCTGTGGGGGCGCAAGCTCAACATCGTCACCTACAACAGCACCTGCCAAACTGTGCCTCCGGACACGGGCTGTCTGTTGGCTGAGATGGACACGATTGTCCAGACCTACCATCCCTACGCCGTCGCCTGGGGAACCACGCTCTGTTCGGTGTGCTTCGCGCGCCTCGCCCAGGACCACACGATCGCCCTGGGCGGCGTCGGCTTCAGCGACGCATTCGCCCAGCGCCAACGCTCCGTACTTCTGGTCATCCGGGGAGAGCTCGACGAACATCGAGAACGGCTTCGCCAAGTTCTGGTGCAACCAGCTGACGAGCAAGAACAGCAACAGGGTGGTGAGCTTCGCCGAGGACAAGAACTCCGCCCAGAACTTCAACGGCCAGAAGCGGGTACTGGGAGTGATCTCCACCAACGACCCCGACAACGAAGACACCGTCACCGACGTCCTCGTCCCTGCGCTCAACCGCGACTGCGGCGATGGAGCGAGTGTCGCGCAGCACCACTACTTCTACTCCCAGGACATCAGTACGGCCGCGCAGCAGATCAACGCCGGCGTCTCCGCCATGGACACGTCGACCGATCCGGCGACGGACGTGGTCTGCCTATGTGACCCCGTCGCCCCCGAGCTCCTGTACTCCGGGGAGCAGCAGCACAACTACTACCCGGAGAACATCCTCGCTGACGTGCAGGGCATGGGCGTCGATGCCGTCGCGCAGAACTTCGAGTCCTCGGCGACCCAGCAATCGCTCGCCTGTCCGCAATGGCAGGCGGGTTGTGAGTTCGACAACGCCTTCGGCATCACGTCGGCCGCCACGCTCCCGCCGCCCGCCAAGGAGCCCGGCGTGATCACCTACAGGCTCGGTGGCGGGACGAACCTCCCCATGAAGCCGTATGTGGCGAGCGGCGCCTGGGAGCTGTGGAACATGCTGGCCAGCCTCATCGAGAACACCGGACCTGACCTCACGCCGGCGAGAATGGCCGCCACCGCCCCGTCGATGGGGACGATCGGAGGAGGGTCGACCGGCCACTTCGAGGTCGGGTTCTCCAAGGGCAGCTACAACTGGACGATCGACTCCGCGGTTGTCTATTGGTCCAAGACCACGCCCTCGGCCTACAACGGCAAGCCGGGCACCTTTGTGGACATGGAGGGCTCGAGGTTCTTGCCCCAGAGCTTCCCCAAGCTGTCCGAACCACCCATCCCGAAGTCCCGACCGTCGTGAGGGCGCCACTGCTCCCCCGGTCGCTCACCCCCGTGGTCGAGGCGGCCCGAGGGCAGAGCTGGCCGGCGCGAGTCGGCCGCTGGCTGACAGCCATCGCCGTCTTCGTCGCGGTCATCGAGCTGGTCTTCGGGCTCTCGGCCCCCGACTTCGTCTCGGGGCTGGCGCTGGGCTCGCTGTACGGCATCATCGGCGTCGGGATCGTCCTGATCTACAGGACGTCGCGCCTCATCAACTTCGCTGCCGGCGCGGTGGGCGCCGTGCCCGCGGTGATCGCGCTGGTGCTCGTGCTGGAGTACGGCGCCAACTATCTCATGGTCCTACCGATCGTGGTGGTGGGCGGGCCGGTCCTGGGGCTGCTCACCCACGTGGTCATGCGACGGTTCGACGCCGTACCCCGGCTCATCGCCACGGTGATGACCATCGCCGTGGCCCAGAGCTTGGCTGTCCTGGGGTTCTTCATCCCCGTTTGGCTGGGCCAGAAGGCCACCAACCAAGGGACGACCGTCACCACACCGTGGCAGCACCTGGTGTGGCACACGAGCCGCGGTCAGCCGTTGCTGACCGGCAACGAGATCGCCGCATTTCTCACCGTCGCCGTGGTGACCGTCGGCCTGGCGGCGTTCCTGCGCCTGACACGGCTCGGAATCGCGCTGCGCGCCTCGGCCGAGAACGCGGACCGGGCGCTGCTCCTGGGCATACCGGTCCGTCGAGTCAGCGCAGCAGCCTGGGCGCTGGCGGGCCTGCTGGCGGCGCTGGCGATCTACGTGCAGGCGCCACTCATCGGGACACCGAACGACGCCACGTTGGGCCTCGACACCCTGCTCTACGCCCTCGCCGCCGCCGTGGTGTCCCGCATGGAGCGCTTCGGGGTTGCGCTGGCAGCAGGCATGGGCATCGGCGTGCTCATCACGGCCACGATCATCAGCTCCGGGGACAACAGCATCGCCTCGTCGATCATGGTGCTCGTCATCTTGGGGGCGTTGCTCACCCAGCCCCGCAGGACGGCACGCGCCCTGGACGCCGGCGAAGGTCGGTGGCAGACGGTCAAGCAGTATCGACCCATCCCCGCCGAACTGCGCAAGCTCCCCGAGGTCGCCGCGGCCCGTTGGGGCGGAGTCGTGGTGGGCGCCGGCCTGATGATCGCCCTGCCCTACATCCTGGGCGTCGACAACGTCTCGTACCTGGTCCTGCTCCCCCTGTACGGGATCGTGGCGGTGTCCCTGGTCGTGCTGACCGGGTGGGCCGGGCAGATCAGCCTGGGTCAGTTCGGCCTCGTGGGTGCGTCCGCGGGTGTCGCCGGGGGCCTCGTCGCCAATCACGACATCGATTTCTTCGCCGCTCTGGGGGTCGGCATCCTCATCGGGGTCGTCGCCGCCGTGCTCGTCGGCTTGCCGTCGCTGCGCATCCAGGGTCTGTATCTGGCCGTCACGACACTTGCCTTCGGGTACGCCGTGCCGAATTACATCCTCAACGGGCACTACTGGATCGGGGCGCACATCCTTCCGTCCGGTCTGTCGGCGCACCTGAGCCGGCCCGTGCTCTACGGCCGGATCGATCTGTCGGGGGACCGGTCCTTCTACTACGTCTGCCTCGTGTTCCTGGCCCTGGTCATGGTGGCGGCCCTCGCCTTCCGCCGGAACCGGTCCGGCCGGGTGTTGATCGCCCTGCGCGACAACGAGCGCGCCGCCGCCGCCTTCGCCGTCAACCCGGCGCGTACCCGGCTGGCAGCGTTCGCCGTCTCGGGTGGGATCGCCGGCCTGGCCGGGGTGCTCTTCGCCTATGCCCAGGAGAACGTCGTGCCCGGGACCTACGAGCCTCAGGCCAGCCTCACCATCTTCCTGGCCGTGGCCATCGCCGGCGTGAGCTCGGTGCCCTGGGCCGTGGTGGGCGCCATGGGGATCGAGGTGGCTGTCGTCTTCGGTCCCCGGGTCTACGACCTGTTCCACTCCACCACGATCGAGACCACGCTGCCGCTCCTGCTGACGGGTCCGATCCTGCTCATCAACGCCTACTTCAACCCGGGCGGGTCCGCCGAGCTGGGCATGCAGAAGCGCGACGACTGGCTCCGCAAGGTGGCGAAGCGCCGGGGGATCGTGGTCTCGGCGCTCGTGGCCGATCCGGCCACGAGCACCGAGCCCGTTCCCGTGCTCTCCACCCTGGCCCCGGCGCCATCGGCCGACACCGCCCTCGCCGGCGTGGCGTCGGCGGCCGGCCCGGGCCCTTTCCCGCATCCGCCTCCTCCCCACGGTGCGGCGGTGCCGTGATGATCGTCGTCGTCTCGCTCGGAGCGGTGGTGGTGGTGTTCGGGCTCGTCCTCGACATCCGCCACTGGCTCGCCTCGAGAGGCGACAACTCGGCCGGGGGGCCCACTCCCCTGCAGGGACCGACCCAGTGGCGTCCGGTTCCCGCCACCGCCGACCAGGCTCCTGTGTCGGCTCTCGTCCAAATCCCACCGGTCGTCCCGAGACCTTCTCCTCCTCCCACAGCCGTCGATGTCGCCTCACCGGCACTGTTCGTCCCCAGCCAGCCGCCGCGGCCGGTCCCCTTGGCGGCCCCGATGCCGTCGGCCGGAACGCCGCCGGGTGGAGATCCGCTCCTCGTGTGCCGGGGTGTGCACGTCGCCTACGACAAGGTGCGGGTCCTGTTCGGCGTGGACATGGAGGTCCGCCAGGGCGAGATCGTCGCGCTCTTGGGTACGAACGGGGCCGGCAAGTCCACGCTGTTGAAGGCGGTCTCCGGCCTGGTCGAGCCGATCGAGGGCTCGATCGTCTTCGACGGTCGAGACATCACCCACGCCGATCCCGTCGAGCGCGCCAGGTTGGGGATCGTGCAGGTGCCCGGGGGCCGAGCCGTGTTCCCCACCCTTACCGTCGCCGAGCACTTCAAAGCGGCGGCGTGGTTGTTCGCCAAGGAAGACGCCGCCGAGGTCCACGCTCGCATGGAGCGGGTAATGGAGCTGTTCCCCCGCCTCAAGGAGCGCTGGCACCAGATGGCGGGGAACCTCTCCGGTGGCGAACAGCAGCAGCTCGGCCTGGGTATGGCATTCGTGGCCAAGCCTCGCCTCCTCATCATCGACGAGCTGTCCCTGGGCCTGGCCCCGGCGGTCGTCGAGCAGCTCCTGGAGATCGTCCGGGCTATCCACGCCGAGGGATGTCCGGTGATCCTGGTGGAGCAGTCGGTCAACGTGGCGCTGACCATCGCAAGACGCGCCTACTTCATGGAGAAGGGCGAGGTCCGGTTCGAGGGGGCCGCCGCCGAGCTCCTGGCCCGCGGTGATCTCCTGCGATCGGTCTTTCTCGAAGGAGCGGTCAGCAACGGCACCACCCCTCCCACGGTGCGTGCCGGCAGCGCTGTCGTCGGGGCAGGTCGGAACCGATCCACGGGAGTCGCAGCCAGTCGTCCTCGCCACCCGCGGCCTCACCAAACGCTTCGGTGGCGTCGTGGCCGTCGACGATGTCACGCTTGATCTGCGTCGTGGTGAGACGTTGGGCCTGATCGGTCCCAACGGGGCGGGAAAGACGACCGTCTTCGACCTCATCTCCGGCGTGCTGCCAGTCGATCTCGGTCGGATCGAGCTGGGAGGCGTCGACATCGGCATGTGGTCGGCCAGCCGCCGGTCGGTGGCCGGCCTGGGGCGGTCTTTCCAGGATGCTCGTATCTTTCCGTCCCTTACCGTCTCGGAGAACATCGCCATGGGGCTCGAACGGCACATCGCCAACCGCGACCACCTGGCCGCACTGCTCGACCTCCCCGCGATCCAGCAGTCCGAACGTCAGGTCGACCGACGGGTGGTGGAGCTCATCGAGCTGATGAACCTCCAGTTCTACCGGGACAAATTCGTCTCCGAGCTGTCCACCGGTGTGCGGCGTATCGTCGACCTCACCATGGCCATAGCCCACAACCCCAAGGTCCTGCTTCTCGACGAGCCGTCATCGGGGGTCGCCCAGCGAGAGACCGAAGCACTGGGCCCCCTGCTCAAGGACATGCAACGTGCCACACAGTGCTCGATCGTCATCATCGAGCACGACATGCCGCTCATCAGTGCCGTGTCCGACGAGATCATCGCTCTGGACCTCGGCCGGGTGATCATGCGGGGATCGCCCTCCGCCGTCCTCTCCGATGCCCGGGTCGTGGCCTCGTACCTGGGCGGCGATGCGGGTGTCATCCAACGATCGGGCAACGTGCCGGCAGTCCAGGTGCAGGGGGATGGCTCCGTCTTCGGGCAACGACAGGCAGTCGACGAGGTGATTCCTCACGGGTGACGATTCTCAGGTCGCCCGACCGGCGCTGGACCGGTCCGGTGTTGTCGACGACCTGAGAAAGGAGGGGCCGCAGGGTCGAATCACCCCGTCGCAGGCCTTCGCCACAGGCCGTAGTCTTTCCGACCGTCAGACCGAGGACGCACATCTGTGCGCGTGGACTGGAGGACCGATGGCACCCCTACGTCTTTCCTTGACCATTCCTGGCGCGGTGTCGCTTGGCGCCTACGAGGGCGGTGCGCTTGCTGCCCTGATCGTGGCCTCGAAAGCGCTCGGCGAGGACATCGTCGTGATCGACTCGATCGCATCGGCCTCGGCCGGCTCGATCACCGGTCTTCTGACCGCACGATCACTCCTGCGCAGTGTCGATCCTGTCAAGCTCATGGCGGCGGCTTGGGTGGACAACGTCTCCTTCGACGCCATGAAAACCCATTCGACCGACGCACCACTCTCCTCGCAGGCCCTAACGGATATGGCCACGAAGGTGCTCGGCACGACGGGTGTTCCCGAAGGGCTCCCAGCCACTTGGCAACAGCAACCCGTGCACCTCTCGATGGCCCTTACGAGCCTCGCCGGCCTCACCTACGATCTCCCCGATCTCACCAGGAATACCACGGTGCAAGCGTCGACGTTCCTTGACTGGCGCACCTTGCGACTGACGAATGCCGTCGAGTCGGCGGGCTATCTCGACTACGCACAAGCGGCGATCGCGTCGGGGTCCAATGCCATCGGGTTTCCGGCCAAGCGACTCAACCGACTGGCGGACAAGGATCAGTACGATGACGCTGGTCTGCAAGGGTTCCCGGCTGACGGATGGTTCTGGTACACCGACGGCGGAACAGTCGACAACGAGCCGCTCGGCCGTACCATCGACCTGGCCCAGGGGGTTGGGGGCGACGATGAGCGCCTCTATCTCCTCATCCACCCCGATCCCGCGTTCCCAGCGTCCACGCCCTCGAAGGTGTGGGGCGGCGATGCGCCCCTCCCACCCTGGGTTCGCACCGGCACCCACGCTTTTAGCGTGACCCGCTCCCAATCGATCTACGAGGATCTCAAGAGGCTGCAGAAGACGAACTCGCGGCTGGAGTGGATCCAGAAGATCGCCCCCGCAGTCTGTTCAGGAATCGAGTCGGGCATTGAAGGTGCCGGTCTCTCAGAGGATCAGGCGGGCAGGATTCGTGCGTCTCTCGTGACCGCGCTCGGAAATGCGCTCGACGAAGTCCGTGGGGGTCAAGCAGACGTCACGGCGAAGGCCAAGCGCAAAGCGAAGGAGAGGTCAGCGGGTGATATCACTGATTGCCTCCCCATGCTCGACACGTTGGTCCACGCGGCAAGTGGCTTCGAGGGGCGAGAGCGGATCAAGGTCGAGATCGTCTCTCCAACTGTCGACCCGACGGTCCAGGCACCACCATCGGAGCAGCTGGCCGGGGCCTTCTTCTTCCATTTCGGTGGCTTCTTCGATGTGAAATTCCGCCAGAGCGACTTTGCCCTGGGATACCGCAACATGAACTATTGGTTGAAGAACTATCTGGGTGGCTATTTGTCAGGGGTGGATCTCGACGCAGCTCTCACGAAGGTGTCCCGGGAGTACGACGATCTTGGTTGGGATCAGATTCGCTGGGGTGGGGCGCAACTGAATGACCTGTCGGTCGGCGAAAAGTTGGAGCTGGGCCACTTGGCTCTCCATGCTGTTCACGTCACCGGCTATGACGTCATTCACGGAGGTGCGTGAGAAACACGCCTTGACCATCCCGGATGGTGCTCGCACCCAGGGTCCGCGATCAAGAGGGCAATCATTGGACCGCGCCAACCGAGGGGCGCCTAGCTTCGTAAAGGAGGACGGTCACCTCAGTGGCCGTCTTGACATTCTTCTTGGTCGAGACCGTGCCAAGAGCGCGCACTTTGTCCCCGCTACAGACGTCGGCGAAGGAGGTCGCGCTCACCTCGTGCTCGTCGAAGCCCGTCGTGCTCGCCTCCACCCGCACCGTGTACGGGGTGCCGCGCGAGGTCAAGGTGAAAGACCCGTCGGATCTGGCCGTTCCGCAGGCGCCGGCCATGTTCGAGCCGTTGACCGAGGCCACCGTACCCGACGCCCGGTGTTGCGTCCGAACACCGACCGTCGTGGCCGCCGCGGCGCCAGCCCGAGAGGGTTACGACCACTGCCGCTCCCGCAATCAGCCGCTCTATCGCCAGCTTTGAAGATGGTGTGTCCCCTTGTGGTATTTATCGCACTTCTCCCCTTGCCCGATCTTCCGGGCGATCACCTACGTCCGCCAGGTGATTTCACCTTGCACCGGGCCCCCTGGGTGCCTCAGGTCGCCCGTACCGAGCGTGAGACGAAGACGCGCAGTCGTGCCCGATCGTGCCAAGGAGACCGGTGGTGGTGTCGGACGAGACCCACACACCACTGGGGAGGTTTCATTACCGACGAGTAAGCGCGATAGAGACACGCGTTCCAGGGGGAATCTCGCTGCTTGTTCAGGTGCTTTCTCGCTAGGCGCTTCCGGCACCCAGGCGTACCGTCACACGCGCAGGTCGGGGAATGCCGCGATCTGACCGCAAGTGGCGGGTGATGGACGAGTCAAAGGGGAAAGAGATGCGTCGCCTGATCATGGTTTTGGCAGCTGTAACGACGGTAGCGGTGCCGGTCGGAGTCGCTACAGTCGTTCTGGCTCCGGCGTCGAACGCCGCTGTTTCACTGACATGTGCAAAGCTCAAGGGGTCCGAGAGCGGTTCGGTCTCGGTTTCCAAGTGCGCTGTCCCCAAAGCTGACAAGAAGACCTTCAAGACCCTGAGTGCCCAGAACGCAACCGCTCTGGCGACCGGGGGGACCCTCACGTGGAGCTCGAGTGGCGCCCACGTCACCATCAGTGCGCCCCACCTCACCTCGGGCCCCGCGGGTGCATGCCCCAGCAAGGACACGACCGAAACGGCGACAGGCACGGTGGCCGTCGGCGACGGCGTTGTCACCCACAACGGTGACACCTTCAAGACCACCGTGTGCATCACTTCGAAGGGCAAGATCAAGAACGCCAAGGGAACCGTGGTAGAGCTGTAAGTCGAAAGCGACGGCGCCGATTCCGTCCTCGAGCAAAGAGTTGTGGAGTGAGACCCCACCCAAAGCGGGTGGGGTCTCACTCGTTTCGGGTGCTACGTCGGGCCGCATTTAGACCTTGATACGAAGGCCGGGGACATGCGAGCGCTCAACCAGTCCCCATCGTTCGCGGCCGTGCCGACAACCCGTGACAAGGACGCGTTGA
Source organism: uncultured Acidimicrobiales bacterium (assembly GCA_963848335.1). Taxonomy (GTDB): domain Bacteria; phylum Actinomycetota; class Acidimicrobiia; order Acidimicrobiales; family UBA8190; genus Chersky-840. The sequence goes on along the minus strand of CAWKDD010000006.1, from coordinate 8,118 downwards.
TTTGTCTCAACACTCGGGGCCCTCGAGGAGTCGTCTTATTCGGTTCGACGATCGAAATGGACATTTTCTGCCCGTTCCAGATGACACGGCGCGGGGCGTTGCCCTACAGTCCCGCCTCTGGGACGGGTGCCCGAGCGGACAAAGGGAGCAGACTGTAGATCTGCCGGCATTGCCTACGAAGGTTCGAATCCTTTCCCCGTCCACCAATGGTTCTTCCTCGAACAAGAGCGCAACAGCCGAAAGTGCTTCTCTTGCGTCTAAGGATGTTGGCGATTCGCCTGATACTCAAGGGCATCCGAGACGCCCGAATTCGTTGGTCCCGTCAGCCAGTAGTCCGGCAGTCCATCACAGAAAAGCCCGACACGAGAGGAGTCCAAGACTCGACTCGGAGCCCGCTCTGGGAGGCGAGCGCCTCGTACTCCTGAGAGGTGCGCTCGCGACCGCCGAAGAAAACCAGCATGCGAATGTCCAGAGCGGAGTCCCCGGCGAGATCGTATGGCTTTTCGATCACCAATATTCGCCCTTGCGCACCGGCGGCAGCACGACAGTGCCGAAGTATCGTCACCGCGTGCTCGTCGTCCCAATCATGCAAGATCCAACTGAGTAGATAGGTATCTGCTCCGGGGGGAACAGTCTCGAGGAAATCGGCCTCGAATACCTCGCAGCGATCAGCAAATCCAGTACCCTCCATTGTGGATTGCGCGCGCCGAGCCGCGTCGGCGAACTCGATGACGGTTCCTGTTGCATCGCGGAGATGAGCCAAGATGATCCGTAGAAGCTCTCCACTCCCTCCCCCGACGTCGGCGATACGCGAGACGTCCTGCCAGTCATAGTTCTCGACGAGTGCCGGGCCGAGCTCCTTGGCATGGCTGTTCATGTCCGCATCCAGAGATGCCTTCAGGATCGGGTCTGTTGTCATCTGCTGCCATAGCCCTTGACCGTGGATGTGTGAATAGGCCGGCTGTCCCGTGAGTACGGAGTGCATCATTCCTTCTAGAGCAGATTCGAACCGCGCCACAACCCCGGTTTGTTGAAAATAGAGATGCCGGCCGCTTGGATCGTCGGATCGAAGCAACTCGCCCACTGCCGTCAGCTTCAGCGTGGAAGAAGTGGGCTGAGTGAATACACCACGATTCGTTAGATGCCGCGACAACCGGAACAACGCATCTCGGTTGGCACCGACACGTGTAGCCAGTTCGTCCAAGTCCGTTATCCCGGCGGCGATCAGATCAGGAATCCCGAGGGTGACCATGACTCGCACGCCCTGTCTGGTCAGCCAATTCTGGACGTTTGTCGAAGCTTCGAGTTGCTCGAGCGCCGTCGGTGGCGTCACCAGTCTTGCGCGCAGGGCCCCACCCATCCAGATAAGAGCAGCATCGGCAAGTGCCCGCCTGCCGGCGGGAGATCTGAGCTTTACACCCACCCGTGACGCACCGAGCTGAAAGCGGCTTCTCGGTGTCATGGACAACACACCCGCCACAGCCGGTTATGTGGTTGGTCCGCGCACGGTGGCATTCTTCACGTCCTGTTCACAGTGGCGAAGTGCTCCCACCACATGGCTGATCGAAGAGTATCTAGTCATCAGGGTTGCGGTTCCGACCGCCCGCGGGTCGACCAGTCGAAAGACTCCTCAGGCGGCCGAGGAAGCGACCCATGGCTTTGCGAGCGTGAAACGGCACAACCTGGACCGGCGTATGGAGCGGGCGGAGGCCTCGGCGAACGAGGAGAGAGCTTTCAAAGATTGGCTGATCGTCGGTGAACCGGGACTTCTGTGCGTATGCGCCGGCACCGAGGTCGTAGGTTGTGCCCCCTCCCTGCGCGACATCTTGAATAGAGAGGACAATGCATACGAAACTCGGGGATAGGCGTGCCCAGGCATCGGCGAATCCCATGTACCAACCGCTCGCGTGTCCTCCAGCGCTCACTATCAAGTTGGCGGCGATGACTTCCCCCGGTCGTTCAATGGTGGCCAGTCGGAGTCGTCCCGTGCCTGACAGCGTCTTGGCGGCTTCGGTGACAATCGCCGTGAATGCGTCGTCGAACGCGGGTCCGGCTCCATGTCGTCTCGCACGGCGGGCCTCGTAGAGTCGGCGGAAGTCGGGTATGCGGTCGGTGATGTCTCGGCCGTCGATCGACCCCCGATACTCGAAACCGGCGGCTTGCAGCTTTCGGTGGTTCGACCTGAAGTTCTTCCGAAAATCACCGGAGCGGCCTTTGAGCCATGCGTCGAACCCCCCATCCCCCAAATGCACGTGGGGCCACGGAAACGAGTGGGGTGTGACCAGAGTCGGTTGGGGCCGGGGCCAGCCCTGGCGAATAAAGGTGGGCCACGGCGAACCTTGTGGCAACGAGTCGAGGAACACCATGTCTGGCACGGGCTGGCCCTGGGTCAGGGCTAAACCCACTGCGGCTGCAATCTCCTCCTCGCGACCTGCGACAAACAGCGGCTCGACTCCGAAGAGCAACGGCACAGGCATGTTGTATTGGTAGAAGCCGAATCCCGTCCGCACCACATAGAAGGGTGCGGCTCCGACGACGGAATCGCCGTCGGTGACAACGATGGCCCGGATCTGCGCCCCGGGCGGTAGCGTGTGGCGATACCAGGCCAAGGTGAACACGGGAGCCGAACGCGGGCGCCGGTGGCTGACTGCTAGCGCGTCCCAACCGGGAGCGAATTGCTCTAGCGAATCGATGTCGGTCAGGACTCTGGCCAACACGGCGTGCAGCGTCCCCTCGTTTCGTCGTCGACCAGGTTCTCCAACGGCCGAGGCGCGTCTGAGCCTTTCCTTCCGAATCAAGCAAACATTGAAGCCGCGCCGGCCCACCGTTCTCTACCTGGGTGTTCGCTCGGACCAGCGGGTGCGTCTTCGACGTCACGCTATGTAATGCCCCAGCGGCTGTCTACGTCGAAAGCGTTGGTTCGTCTCAACGCTCAATTGATCGGGATCGCTTAATATCAGGCGATGACTCCAATAACGCTTCGCAGCTGGTTGGCTGGCGCCCTCGGCCTCGGGGTCACGATCGCAGCTCTGGCCGCACCATCTGGGGTCCTCAACCATCACGCGTCAGTGCTACGAGCGATCCTTGACACCGCGGTCGCACTTATCGGGACGCTAGTAGCCCTTCTCGCGTTCGGTAGATTTCACCGATCAAGCAGTGTGGGGAACCTCTCGATCGTATGTGCCGTGGCCCTGCTCGCCTGGGTACATACCATCTTTGACACCGTTCCTGACATCATCTCGCCCTACTCGGTCGGGAACGGAGTAAGCGAGCGATTCGAGCACTGGGGAACGATCGTGGCGTCGACGCTGGCCGCTGTCTTCCTGGTGGCAGCCGCCAAGGCCTACGTTCCCAGGGAGGCGGAATCGCGCCCGTCACCTCGTGCCTATCTCCAGTCTCTCACGCTCGCATCGATCGGAGCTGCGGCCATCGCTCTGCTGGTGTGGCTGGCCCCCATCTCCTCGCACGGCCACACCGGGCAGGACTTGTGGCCCCTGTCACTGTCATCAGTCCTCCAGCTCCTTGGCGCCCTGCTCTTCTTCGTTGCCTTCTTCGGGCTCTCGAAGCAGGCGGGGGCCCGATCGGATTCGTTCCTGGGCTGGATTGCGACCGGGTGCCTGCTCGGTGGATTCGCTGCCATCAGCTACGCCATCGTCCCGGCGCGGGGTGCCGGCTCGCTGCGCTCCGGCGACCTCCTCAGAGCCGCCGCCGTCGTGACTTGGGCGATCGGTGCCGTCTCTGAGATCGTCTCGTATTGGTCCAGCATCGCCGAATCGACTCGAAGAGAGACTCGCCGCGGTGTCGCCCTTGACCTCCACGATGGCCTGGCCCAGGAGCTCGCTTTGCTCACCATGCACACATATGCTCCGGCCGACATGCGGGCCCAGCCTGAGTGGCACGAACAGTTGCAGATGACGGCCGAGCGGGCACTGGCAGAGGCCCGTCGTGCCATCGCCGCTCTCGCAACGGGCGAACCAGTGCCCTTCGAAGTGGACCTCGAAATGATGGCAGAGTCGATCTCGGGGGCCGAAGTCGACATCCACGTCGAAGTCGACACCGGTACTGGCGTCACGGCAACGGATCCCCTGCAACGGGAGTCGATCGTGCGGATCGTCCGGGAGGCGGTCACGAACGCTGTACGGCATGGAGGTGCCAACCAGATCGACATCCTTTTCGAAGCCGGTGGGTCGCCGGTGCTCCGGGTCCTCGACAACGGCGTGGGCTTCGACACCGATCACACGGTTAGATTCGGACTCGGGCTCGTCAGCATGAAGGAACGGGCCGAAGCGATCGGGGCATCACTCGAGGTTCGGTCTTCCCCTGGACGGGGAACCACCGTCGAAGTGTTGTGGCCGTAGTGCGGGCTCCGAGCGTTCTCATTGCCGATGACCATGCCCCTACCAGGGCCCTGGTGCGTCGAGCGGTCGAGCTCGGGGGCTTTCTCGTGTGCGCCGACGTCCCCGACGCCGACAAAGCGATCGATGCGGCGCGCCGGACACGGCCCGATGTCGCTCTCCTTGATATCCGCATGCCCGGGAGTGGCATACGTGCCGCCGAGGTGATCGGAACCGAGCAACCACGGATCTCGATCGTGATGCTCACGGTCTCGGCGGAGCACGATGATCTGCTGACAGCACTCTCCGCCGGAGCGTCGGGCTACGTGCTCAAGGGCCATGACCCGACCAAAATTCCCGGGGTCCTTCGCATGGTGCTTGCGGGTGAGGCTGCCCTCCCGGCCATACTTGTCAAGCGGCTTGCCGAAGAGTACCGGGCCCGAGACGAGCACCGGGGCATCCGGGCACGCCTGCCTGGTGGCGCCCGTCTCACGCCCAGGGAGTGGGAGGTGCTCGAGCTGTTGAACGATGGCCTCGGGACAGCTGAGATCGGCCGACGGCTCTTCGTAGCGGACGTGACGATCCGCACTCACCTCGCTGCAATCATCCGCAAGCTCCATGTTCGAGATCGCGCCGGTGTGCTGCGATTGGTCCGGGGCGAAGCGGAGTGATCGTCAGCTCTTTCACCAGAGGCTTTCACGCAAGTCGTCAGGATTCCACCAAGAGGTCTTGCCAGTTGGACGGGACGCGTCCGGCCGGTCCGGGCACGGGTTGGTCGAGGGGATGATGCTGGGGGGGGGCCAGGCGAGGTCCGTCCAAATATTCGCTGGTCCGGTAATTCCAAAACCAATCCTCGCCTGGCTCGAAGCTGCGGATGACAGGGTGACCGGACGAAGTCGCATGAGCGGTGGCGTGGCGTTCGGGCGAGTTGTCGCAACATCCAATGTGGCCGCACTGCGCGCACCGGCGTAGATGCAGCCACCAGCCCCCCGACTCGAGGCACTCGACGCATCCGGTCCCGCTAGGCGGAACCTCTGGATCCAAGGAATTTGTCACGTGTGCTCCTCCCCTACGTTCTGGCAAAACGATAGGGGAAAGCGCAAATCGATTCCCATCCGCGGCGTATGAGACTGCCCGGACAACCCCTTTCGTTCGTGTCCACCGACCCAGCTGAGATCTGCACTGGCCCGGCCGATGCTGGGCCAGCAGCCCCGCCCGGGCCAGATCGATCCCCTGCCCCTACATGGTTCCGCCCGGGTGATTTCACCTTGTGAGGAATCATGTGGAAATCCACCCGGGGCTTGTGGAAGGTCTTCCTGCGGTGGGAACGGGAGTCTATGGAGGACAAAGGGCATCCGAATGATGGGTCGGCGCCGACCTCGAGACGGGTTGCTCCAGGTGAAAATACGCATTGATGCCGACAGACCAGGGACCGAGACTGTGTACCTGGTCCCCTCGGAGAGACCAGGTACGACCATACGACGCCGTTTCCAAGAGTCGTACGTCCTAGGGAAGGAACTGCTCATGTCTCTCATCGGCATGATCATCGACGCGTGCACCCGATTTGCCCAGCAGACGCTCGATCGCATTACGCGGGCCGATTTCGCCCATCCGAACTCAGACGCAACGCAGGGATAGACCTCGAGGAGCAACTTGATCGTGGACTCTCGCGGCACGACGGCGTCTCATGCGCGATAACGCGTCGATTGACGCCCTCGGAGCGTGTCGACCCCTGAATTATGACGATGTCGGAAATGCAGTGGCAGCATGTGCCAACCTACGGCGTCGACGTGCTAGTGGTCGATGATGACGAAGCGCTCCGCTCAACCTAGGCACAGGTGCTTTCCAGTGCCGGTTACTCGGTCGCAGAGGCCGAAGACGGCGAGGTTGGGCTGCGCAGCTTCCCCTTCGGCATCCCGGATCAGGCTTGCCCCGTCTTCCGACAGGTCGTTGGTTCGGGCACAGGCTTGTTGGCGTTCTCCTCGGGGGCAATCCCCAGTATTGGTGAACTACGCACCGTGAGACGAAAGCTACCGAGGGCGCACTGCCAGCGCCGGCGCCTCGGGACGACCGATCCCGACCGATGTCTTTCAAGCTGGAGATGCCGGCCCGTGCCTACGGGCCGAGGAGCCTCTCAAAGGATCGCTGGTCCTCGAAGAACACGGTGATTTCGTCGATCTTGTCGTGGATATCGAATCGTACGAGGAGGAGATGGCTCCCCTTGTACATCTGTCCTTTGGTGTTGAGGTGAACGCTTGCCAAGGCAGCCACGTGGAGCTCACCGAGCATCCAGTCATCCCATTTGTAGGCCTCGAACGTTCCCCCCGTCCGCTCGTACAGGTTTATGAGATGCCTTATGATTTCGTCTCGGCCAGAGAATGTTCCCGCCAGAGCGTGGCTCCCGGGAACCCGGGCCGTCGCATCGGGGGACAGCAGCTCGATGCCCTGGTCAAGGTCACGGTGTCCGATGTGTGCCAAGAACTGTTGTGCAATCGCCATGCGGGTCGGCTGTGTTCCTTCGGGCATGTGACCCCTCCTCACCCGTTCCCTACCCGCTGTGATGGAAAAGATGTGAAGTAAGTAAGTGGTGGGCTACCGACAAAGTGCTCTGACCTGGGCCGTCACTGTACCCGTGCGCGGCCATTTCCGACGCTACGCCTCTCGAGTCCCACATTATTGCACACACAAACAATGTACCGAAACCCTTGGTCAGCGTGCCTCGGTCTCATCTGACACTGCAATCACGCGCTTCGAAGGTATTGGCGCAGGGCTCGCCGGATGATCTCCGAAACCGTCACCCCCTCGTCGACGGCCCGCTGGGCCGCTTCGTCTCGCAGATCTGGATCCAGACGCACCGATTCGACTGCCTTGGCGGCGTCACCGAGAGGTGGGCGGCCGCGGCCCCTTGGCCCCCCCCGGAGCTGGCCCGGGCCGTAGCCCCTCTCGGCTTCATCGGCCATCTCCTCGATCGTTGTGTCGTCGATGCGCTTGCCGCTCTTGGTGTGTCCGTAGACCCGCTCGCTCATCGGCCCTCGTTTCCGAACAGCTCTTCTCGTGTGGTTTGTCGCAAGAGCATGGCGTGGATCACGAGGACCGTCTCGGGGGAGTCGAGTATGACCAACTCCAGGAGGTTTCCGGCCCGATTCGGACCAGGCGCGAGGTATCGGGGTGGGTCGTCATCGAGCTCGATCCACGCCACGACGTGTTCGAAGGCGTGCACGACGTCCTCGTCAGGTACCCCATGCCTTCGTGCCGGGAGTGGATCTCCACACGAAATAAGCGTAATACATTTAATTCTCAAGGGTCAAGAGCAGCAGCCTGCTAGCTGCTCCGGACCATTCCGAGAAGTGCCTGCCTAGCGGTGCAATCGGGTTTCCGGATAGTACGCGTTATCGGGGCGGTTCCAAGCCGATCCTCGAGGCTGCTTCGGAGGCGCGCAAGCGGCACCCGGCCCCGGTGGGTACGCCGGACACGCATAACCGCATACCGGATACTCTCCGGTCGCCCGGCTCAGGTCACGACCTCGACCGGTACCGGCATTTATGCGCTGTGGATATCCCCCACGCCTATCCGGGAGGAGCGAAAAACTCGAGCGCAATGTTGTCAGGGTCGCGGAAGGACAAGCCCGAGCCGTATGGCGCGTCGACGATTCCGCCGTTGGCGACACCGAGCTTGTTTAGGTGGCGCTCCCACTCCTCTAGCTCAGAGTGGTTGGCACACGCGAAAGCGAGATGATCCAGGCCCGGGCGACGCTCGTCGAACGGCTCCGAGCTCTTCAGGTCCG
>CAWKDD010000005.1:0-50266 GCA_963848335.1 uncultured Acidimicrobiales bacterium | reverse complement strand
GTAGTAGAGCATGAACTCCCAAGGATGGGGACGCAGTCGGATGGCGTCCACCTCGTTGAGGCGCTTGTAGTCGATCCAGGTCTCGAGCAGGTCGTCGGTGAACACCCCGCCAGCCTTCAGGAAGTCGTGATCGGCCTCGAGCGCGGCAAGGGCCTCGTCGAGCGATCCCGGCACCTGGGGCACCTGCGACAGCTGCTCCGGGGGCAGGTCGTAGAGGTCCTTGTCCACCGGGTCGGGCGGCTCGATGCGGTTCTGCACCCCGTCGAGCCCGGCCATGAGCATGGCCGAGAACGCGAGGTAGGGGTTGCACGACGGGTCGGGGCAGCGGAACTCCACCCGCTTGGCCTTCGGGCTCTGCGAGTACAGGGGGATGCGGCACGCCGCGGAGCGGTTGCGCTGCGAGTACACCAGGTTCACCGGCGCCTCGTACCCCGGCACGAGGCGCTTGTAGGAGTTGGTGGTGGGTGCGGCGAAGGCCAGCACCGCCCGGGCGTGCTTGAGCAGCCCGCCGATGTACCACCGCCCGGTGTCCGACAGGCCACCGTAGCCCTCCCCGTAGAAGAGCGGGTTGCCGTCCTTCCACAGTGACTGGTGACAGTGCATGCCCGACCCGTTGTCCTGGAACAGCGGCTTGGGCATGAAGGTGGCGGTGAACCCTGCGGCCCGGGCCACGTTCTTCACCACGTACTTGTAGAGCATGAGCTTGTCGGCCATGACGAGGAGGGTGTCGAAGCGCATGTCGATCTCGGCCTGGCCCGCGGTGGCCACCTCGTGGTGCTGCACCTCGATCTCGATGCCCAGGCGCTCCATGGTGAGGATCATCTCCGAGCGCAGGTCCTGGAAGTGGTCCGCCGGGGGGACGGGGAAGTAGCCCTCCTTGGGCCGGATCTTGTACCCCAGGTTGGGTCCTTCGTCGGCCCCGGAGTTCCAGTGCCCTTCGACCGAGTCCACTTGGTAGAAGGCGTGGCGCTGGTCCTGGGAGTACCGCACGTCGTCGAAGATGAAGAACTCGGCTTCGGGCCCGAAGTAGCAGGTGTCGGCGAGCCCCGTGGTCTGGAGGTAGGCCTCGGCCTTCGTGGCCACGTAGCGGGGATCGCGCGAGTAGGGCTCGAGGGTCACCGGGTCGCGCACGAAGCAATTGACGTTCATGGTGCGGTGCTCGCGGAAGGGGTCGATCACCGCCGTGTTGGGGTCGGGCATGAGCAACATGTCCGACTCCTGGATCTCCTGGAAACCCCGGATCGACGAGCCGTCGAAGCCGAAGCCCTCCTCGAAGACATCCGCGGTGAGCGCGTGGGCGGGAACAGAGAAGTGCTGCATGAGGCCGGGCAGGTCGACGAACCGGACGTCCACAATCTCGATGCCCTCGTCCTGCACCAGGCGCAGTACTTCCGCCGGGGTCCGCTGCTGCACGGTTCCTCCTTGGTCTGGCCGATCGTCGACCCGGTCTGGCCGATCCACGGTCTATCTGTTCAGCCCCGGCGAAGCGGCCGGGGACCTGCACGGCGGCACCATGGTGGTGGCTGGCACGCCCACTCACAAGTCAGCCGCCCCCGCGCGGGCCCAGCTTGGCCGTTCGCCGGGCGCCAGCATTCCACGGGGGGATTTCGCGTGCATTGCCCCTCTGTAAACGGCGTATGAACTCGTCCGCCTACCCCTCCGGAGCCTGCGACACTAGGAGCACGGATCGACCCCCAGCGGAGGTGACATGCGGAGCCAGCAGGAATACGTGCTCAGGACGGTCGAGGAACGAGCCGTGCGCTTCGTGCAGCTGTGGTTCACCGACGTCCTGGGGACGGCCAAGACCTTCGCCATCACGCCGGCCGAGCTCGAGAACGCCCTCGAGGAGGGCATGACGTTCGACGGTTCGGCCATCGACGGCTTCTCCCGGGTCCAGGAGAGCGACGTGCTGGCCCGCCCCGACGCCAAGACGTTCCAGATCCTTCCCTGGCACCCCGACGAGGCGCCCGTGGCCCGGGTCTTCTGCGACATCTTCAATCTGGACGGCACTCCCTTCGAAGGCTGTCCCCGGCACGTGCTCCGCCGGAACCTCGACCGCGCCCGCGAGCGGGGGTTCACCTTCTTCGCGTCCCCCGAGATCGAGTACTTCTACTTCGCCAACCCCGACCCGACCAACCCTCCCGTGACCCTCGACACGGGCTCCTACTTCGAGCTCACCGCCACCGACACGGCGAGCGACCTCCGCAAGCGCAGTGTCCTCACCCTGGAGGAGATGGGCATCCCCGTCGAGCACGCCCAGCACGAGGACGCCCCGAGCCAGCACGAGATCGACCTGCGCTACACCGACGCCCTCACCATGGCCGACACCGTCATGACTGTGCGCCTGGTGGTGAAGGAGACAGCGCAGCGCCAAGGGGTGCATGCAAGCTTCATGCCCAAGCCACTCACCGGCGTGCAGGGCTCGGGCATGCACACCCACCTTTCGCTTTTCGAAGGCGACACCAACGCCTTCTACGACGCCGGGGATCCCTTCGGCCTCTCCGAGGTGGCCAAGCGGTTCACCGCCGGACTGCTCCGGCACGCCCACGAGATCACAGCCGTCACCAACCAGTGGGTCAACTCGTACAAGCGTCTGGTCGTGGGCTACGAAGCACCAATCCACGTGTCATGGGCCCGCAACAACCGCTCGGCGCTCATCCGGGTCCCGGTCATCAAGCGAAACAAGCACGAGTCGACGCGCATCGAGTACCGGGCACCCGACACCGCCTGCAATCCCTATCTGGCCTTCGCGGTGATCCTGGCGGCGGGGCTCAAGGGCGTGGAGGAGGGTTACGAGCTGCCCCGCGAAGCAGCCACCAACCTGTTCACCATGACCGCCGAGGAGCTTGCCGCCGACGACATACGGCCCTTGCCGGGAAGCCTCAACGAGGCCGTGGCCGAGATGGAGCACTCCGAGCTGGTCGCCGAAGCGCTGGGCGAACACGTCTTCGAATGGTTCATCCGCAACAAGCGGGCGGAGTGGGGCGCGTACAAGACCCACATCAGCCAGTTCGAGCTCGACCGCTACTTCCCGCTCCTCTGAGCGAGGTGCTCCGCGCCATGGTGCCGCCGACAACGGGTCACGACAGCTGATGGAACCGCTGCTGTGCTATCCCGAGCCGTTCCCCGCCGAGCTCGCCCTCGTCATCGAACGGGCCGGCTATCCCTGGAAGGCCATCGCCCGGCCCGAGCACGCCGAGTCCGATGAGCCCGACGACGGCTGGGCGGGGGCGGTGGTGTGCGCCGAACCCGACGCCACCGGGGCGTTCGCCCTGTGCCGGCTGCTCCGGGCCCGCGACGTCCCGCTACGACCGCTGCTGCTCGTGGTGGGAGCCGCCCAGATCTCGGACCTCCATCTGCGCGAAGACCACTTCGACGACTTCTGCGTGCTCCCGCTGCGTGCCGAGGAGGTCGCGGCGCGTCTCGCCCACCTGTTCTGGCGCACGGGCCGGGGGCTGCGCCCCGAGCTGATCGAGCACGGTCCGCTCGTGCTCAACCTGGAGACCTACCAGGCGGCGGTGGCGGGCCGCGCCCTCGACCTCACCTACATGGAGTACGAGCTCCTGCGCTTCTTGTCGGCGCGCCCGGGCAAGGTCTTCACCCGGGAGACGCTGTTGAGCCGGGTGTGGGGCTACGAGTACTACGGAGGGGCACGAACCGTCGACGTCCACGTACGGCGCCTGCGCGCCAAGCTCGGCGAGGAGCACGCCCATCTCATCGAGACGGTCCGCTCGGTCGGCTACCGGTTCGGACACGGCACCTGGGCGCCGTAGGTCTGGCTCCAGCCCTCAGAAGACGGCCGAGTCCCCGCCGTAGGCCCACGCCTCGACCTCGACCAGCGCTCCCATGGGCAGGCCCTGGACGGCCACCACCGAGCGGGCCGGTCGGTGCTGTCCCAGCATCTCCATGTAGATCAGGTTGAAGGCGGCGTAGTAAGCCATGTCGGTGAGGAAGACCGTGGTCTTCACCACGTGGTTCCAGCCGAGCTGCCGGCCCCACAAGAGGGACTCCACGTTGGCCAGGGCCTTTCGGGCTTGGCCTTCGAATCCCCCGGACACGAGGGCGGGACCCTCGGGCCCCTCTTCGATGCCGAGCTGTCCGGAGCACACGAACCACGGCCCGGCGCGCACTGCGGGCGAGTAGGGCCCGACCGGAGTACTCACTTCCCACCTCCCGGATCGACCGGCCACGACCGAGGGAGCCCGGCCGCCAGCCATGCCGCCGCGGCGACAGCAGCGAAGACGGTATCCCCCACCGGCAGCGGGGGGCGGGGATCGTCCTCCACCACGACCTCGACCGGCGGCATGGCGCGGGCCGGGATGATCCCGAAGGACCTGATGGTGAGGTCGAGCACCGCACCGGACTCGTCCACCGCCACGCCTTCGCTGCGGACCCAGCCCAGCGCCTGGTGGGCGGCGCCCACGACATAGGACCGCAGCACCACCTCGTCGAGGGGCTCTCCGGCCCGCACCGACACCGCCACCTCCCCCGTGGCTCCGACCGTGGCGACGGCGCAGGCCCCGGCAGGCGACCGGACCGTGACGGGACGACCCGGCCCCGGTCCCTGGCGCTGCGCCACGCCGAGCGCAGCCAGGAGCACGGCGGCCTCGGCCCAGCCCGCGCCGCGCAGCTCCGCCGAGACCGGCGGCCCCGCCACCGCCACCTCCTCCACGACCAGACCCGGCGCCACCGAGGCGACCGCACGCGCCCAGGGCCCGAGGTCGGACGAGCCCGGGGTGCGCGCCACACGGATCGTCCCCGAGCCATCGGCCCGCACCCCCGCCGCCACCGGAGGGCGCTTGGGCCCGAGCCGGACGACGTCCTCTCGGGAACACACCACCCTCACGGCACGCCCCGTCTCCTGGGCCAGCCGGCGGGCCACGGCCTGGACCGGGGAGGACCGCTTGCCCCCGAAGGCCCCGCCGTTGGCGAGGGGGGTGACCGGCTCCCCGCCGGGTACGCACCACGAGGCGTCGGGCTCGAGGTAGGCGGGCTCGACGAAGGTGGTGCGCAGGGCCAGCTCCCATGAACCGGGGGGGACCTCCAGGGGATGGTGCAGGGCGACAGTGGAGTTGCGGCCGGGAACTCGCTCCGCGAGCGCCCGGGCCTCGGCGAGCGAGGGCGCCACGGCCCAACCCCCACGGCCGTCGGGCACGGCGACGAGCGCGTCGACGGGGGCCGTGTCCTCGGCGAAGCCACCGCCACCGCACGCCACGCCGGCACCGACGATCTGGGGATCTCCACCCTCGAGCGTGGCCCGGGCCGACGCCGACGCCAGATCGCGTCGGGGAGCGGCGGTGGGCGCCGAAGGACGGGAGCCGCCCTCTGGCGTCGCATAGACCCGGCGGGCGGCGTCGAAGATGGTTCGCCACCCGGTACAGCGACACAGGTGGGCGGCCAGCGCACGCCCCACGGCATCGTCGTCAGGGCCATCGTGGCGCGCTCCGAGGGCGGCCAGCCGCATGATGATCCCGGGCGTGCAGAAGCCGCACTGGCTCGCCCCCGTGGAGGTGAACGCCTCGGCCCAGATGTCCCGTACGGCGGGGTCGAGGCCCTCGAGGGTGGTCACCTCACGACCGGCCACGCGGCGGGCCGGCGTGACACACGCCACACGCGGCGAGCCGTCGACCCACACCGTGCAACACCCGCACTGGCCCTGGGGACTGCACCCGTCCTTGGGCGAACGGCTCCCGAGGTGCCGGCGCAGGACCTCCAGGAGCGAGGCGCCGTCGTCGGGGACCTCGACGACCTTCCCGTCGACGCGCAGCGAGAGCGTGGGCGGCGAGCCGGGCAGAGGGTGGGTCAGCTGAAGGAGGAACCGCACCCGCAGGTGCGGGTGGCGTTGGGGTTCGAGATGTTGAACCCGGCGCCCTGCAAGCCGTCGGTGTACTCGAGGGTGGCTCCCTTGAGCAGCTCGGCGCTGGCCGAGTCGACGACCACGGTGACCGCGCCCTGCCGTGAGACGACGTCGTCGTCGCTCTGCTCGGAGTCGAAGAACATCTCGTAGCTGTAGCCCGAGCATCCCCCGGGGCGCACCGCCACACGCAGGGACAGGGCGTCGTTGCCCTCCTGGGCGAGGAGGTCCGACACCTTGGCGATGGCGCCGTCCGTCAGGGTGATCACGCTCGGCTTCCGGCCGATGTTGACCGAGCTCATCGTCGTCACCGCTCTGCCTCCTCTGGTCGTGGCCATGGTCCACCGACCCACGCCGGGCCACCGGGGCCCGCGTGCTTCTCCATCACTTTATCCGAGCCCAGTCCCGTCCCTGGCCGCGTCGGGGCGCGCCCGAGGCCCTTCAGACCGTTTCGGACCAGGTGAACGGTAGGATCGGTGGAGTGCCGGTCCCTTCCTCGCCCCCGACCGAGGAGACGGTCCGTGCCGCGCTGCTGGGCGTGATCGACCCCGAGCTGGGGGACAACATCGTCGATCTGGGCATGGTCCGGGCCGTGACGGTGGGCCCCGAGGGGCGGGTCGAGGTGGAAGTGGCCCTCACCGTGGCCGGCTGCCCCCTGCGCACCCAGCTGAGAACCGACGTCGAGTCGCGGGTGGGCAGCCTGCCCGGCGTGGGCGTCGTCGAGGTCGTGATGGGCGAGATGGACGCCCTCGAGCGCAGCGCCCTCATGGACCGGGCCCGGCGCCGGGCCCAAGAGGACCGGGCATTGTCGACCGACATCCCCCCCACCGCCCGCGTCCTGGCCGTGTCGTCGGGCAAGGGCGGGGTGGGCAAGTCCTCGGTCACGGTCAACCTGGCGGTGGCGCTGGCCCAGCGGGGGCTCGTGGTGGGCCTCCTGGACGCCGACATCTGGGGGTTCTCGGTGCCGCGCCTGCTCGGGATGCAGGGCGAGCTGCGGGCCGAGGACAAGAAGATCGTGCCCCTCGACAAGCTCGTCGGCACCGGAATGCTCAGAGTGGTGTCGATGGGGTTCCTCGCCGACGAGGAGTCCGCCATCATGTGGCGGGGTCTCATCTTGAACCGGGCCGTCCAGCAGTTCCTCGAGGACGTGCGCTGGGGAGCGCTCGACTACCTCCTCATCGACATGCCCCCCGGGACCGGGGACATCCAGATGGGTCTGGCCCGCATGCTCCCGCGCACCGAGGTGCTCGTCGTCACCACCCCGCCCATCGCCGCCCAGAAGGTGGCGGCCCGCGCCGCCGACATGGCGCGCAAGGGCCATCTCCGGGTGGCCGGCGTGATCGAGAACATGTCGGCGTTCACCTGCGACCACGGCACCACGTACGCGCTCTTCGGCGAAGGCGGTGGCGCACGGTTGTCCGCCGAGATCGGCGTACCCCTGGTGGGGACCGTGCCGCTGCACCCCGACATGGCGGCCGCCGGGGACGCCGGCACGCCCGTGGCCCTGGCGTCGGGGGCCCTGGGCCGAGCCTTCGACGCCCTGGCCACTCGCATCGCCCAGGACATCGCCCCGGTCGTCGAGGTGTCGGGCTGCACGGCGCGCCTGCTCGAGAGGGTCGAAGCCGCTCTGGACGACGCCTCGTAGCCTCGGGCCCTGCGCGCCGGCGGCGCCACGTGGGCTCTGCGCCGGCAGCGCGGCAGGTGCTCAGCGCGCCGGGGAGGGCACCGATTCCCACGATGCGTCGACGTCGGCGGGATCGTCGCTGCGGACGCCGCCCTCGGCGGCGAGCTTGCGCAGGTGCGCCCACAACGATTGGCGCGCGATGGGAAACCGCTCCTCGTCGACTTCGGCATAGACCGTCGGCACCAGCTCGTCGACAGTGGCACGACCGGCCCGTGCGAGGGCGTCGACGACCACCTTCTCGCGCTGCAGGCGGTGGTCGATGATGTCCTGCACGGTGGTGGCGGGCTCCCGGATCAGCGACCCGTGCCCGGGCGCGATGACCACCACGGGCGGGTCCAGCGCGAGGAGCCGGCGCAGGCTCGCCAGGTACAGGGCCATGTCCCCGTCGGGCGGGGCGATGACCACGGTCGACCCCTGCATGACGTGGTCCCCCGAGAAGAGCATGCCTTCCTCGACGAGCAGCCAGCACAGGTGGTTCGAGGCGTGCCCCGGGGTGTGCAAGGCCCGGAGCGTGAAGCCCGTCCCGTGCAGCTCGAATCCCTCACCCACCTCCCGGGTGGGGACGAAGCCGTCCCGAGCGCCGAAGCCGAGCACCTCGGCGCCGGTCCGGGCGGCCAGGGCGGCGGCTCCCGGGGCGTGGTCGGGGTGCGTGTGGGAGACCACCACCCACCGGATGCGCCCCGATCCCAGCTCGACCAGGGCCTCCACGTGCCCGCCGTCGTCGGGGCCGGGGTCGACGACAGCCACCTCTTCGGTCCCCACCAGGTAGGTGTTGGTCCCGGGGCCGGTCATCACGCCCGGGTTGGGAGCCGTGGCCCTGACCACGAGCGCAGACAGCGCCACCGCATGGCCGGGCTCGGGAGCGCCGGCCGGATCCAGAGGAAGGGCTGGGGTCGCCAACTACGGGCGTTCGGCGCGCCCGTCGGCGCCGATGCTGCGGACGATGGCACCGACCTCCGACGAAGTCATGGCCCGCCCGCGCCCGGAGTCCGGGGTCCCCTGGCCCAATGCCTCGTCGTAGCCGGGGTCGCCGGGGAGCAGGATGCGGAAGCCGCGTTCGTCGACGACCACCCGCGGCAACACAGTGGGGACCCGTTCCACGGCCGCCGCCGCGGCGAGCAGCTCGGCGCTCGTGGCGAAACGGCTGATGGCTTCGAGGTTCTTCACGGTGGGGAAGATGAGGTCGAACTCCCCGGCCTCGGCCCGGGCCAGCGCGTCGTCGGGGCGGACCCACACGGTGTCCACGGTTTCGTGGTCGTCGTGGATGGGGACCTGACCCGGTGGCAGAGCCGCCACGAAGAACCGGGTGTCGTAGCGCTTGGGAGCCGGCTCGGGCGTGATCCAGTGGCTGAAGTAGTGGACCCGGTCGGTCGCCAGCCTGAGGCCCTCGCCGCGACAGGCGTCGAGGAAACGCAGCTCCCCCGCGTTGAGCGCCACCCGTAAGGCGGCGAGGCGGCGGCGGGTCCCGGAGTCGTGGGCATCGACCAGGGTGTCCTCGCCGATCGGCCCCACACCCTGGTAGGCGAGCAGCACGCCCGCCTCCTCGAAGCACTCCCGCAGCGCCGCCACCCAGAACGCCAGGCCTCCGGACTCGACACCCAACATGGCGCTGGCCTCGGCGTCGCTGCGCAGCGCGCACGCCTCCTCGGCGGCCGGGGTCCGGTCCTCGTCGTCGACCTTTCCCCCGGGAAAGACATAGGCGCCGCCCACGAAGTCCGAATCGAGGTGGCGCTGGAGCATGCAGACCTCGAGGGCGGGCCCCGTCTCGGACTCGCAGTCGCGCACGAGCATGATGGTGGCGGCGTCACGCGCCGCCACCGGCCCCGCGACCTGGTGGGCAGACTCCTCGGGCGGGGACATCCGCCCAGGCTACCGAGGTCGGTCAAGTCCTCGCCGACGACCGCCGGCACCCGGGACGTCGTCTTCGGCGCGAGGAGTGTCCGAACGAGCACGTAGGTAGGCTGGCGGCTCCCCGCTCCGGGGAACGGTGTCGGCGCCGGCATCCCGATCCAAACAGCGGGGCTCCTCGACGATGGCGACAACGGAGGTCAACGGCACCCAGGATCGGACTCCGCCGGGCCCACCGCGACGGCGCGTCCCGATGGCCCTCGTCACCTGGGTGTTCGTGGGCCTCATCCTGCTCATCGTCGTGGTGCTGCTGGTAGTGAAGATCACGCGGGGCTCGACCACCGTCGAGCCTCCCCCGGTGGCCCCGGCCTCCTCCTCGGTCGTGCACGACGCCACGTCGGTCCCGAACACGGTATTCGACGCGGTGGGCGCGCCACAGCCCGCCGGCCCGGGCGAGGCGGTGCTGTCGGGGCAGCCGGCGGTGACCGACGGCGGACGCCCCGTCGTGGTCTACGTAGGTGCGGAATTCTGCCCCTACTGCGCGGCGGCACGATGGGCCCTGGTGGTGGCGCTCGGCCGCTTCGGGTCTTTCGCACATCTCGGGGCGACATCGTCGTCGACGGCCGAGATCTTCCCCGGGACGCCCACGTTCTCCTTCGACGGCACCACCTACCGGAGCCATTACGTGTCCTTCGCCAGCGTCGAGGAGTACGGCGACCGACTCTCGACCACGGCACCGGCGGGCTTCCCCCGCCTGCACCAGCCCACGCCCGTGGAATGGGCGCTGCTCCGGCGCTACGACACCGGGCCCTTCGTGCCCGGCACCGGGACGCTCCCCTTCATCGACGTCGACAACCGTCTCGTGGTGTCGGGCTCCGGCATCGGCTTCACCCCCGGGGTCCTCCAGGACCGGTCCATGCAAGACGTCGCCAACGACCTCTCGGACCCCTCGAAATTGGACACCCAGGCGGTGGTGGGGGCGGCCAACACGCTCTCCGCCGCCATCTGTGCCGCCACGGGCGGTCAACCGGGTGCGGTGTGCTCGTCCCCCGGGGTCCGGGCCGGAGCGACCCGTCTCGGACTTCCCTGAGAAGGGGGGCGCTCAGCCCGCTCGGCGCTGGAGGACCTGCTTGCGCTCGTTCTCGTTCAACCCGCCCCAGATCCCGTGGGGCTCACGGATCCTGATGGCGTACTCGAGGCAGTCCTGAAGCACCACGCAGGTCGCGCAGATCTCCTTGGCGCGCCTCTCGCGCTCGATCTTGTCCTCTTTGCGCTCAGCGTGCGTAGGCGGGAAGAAGACCGTCGCCTGCGGTCCCCTGCAGGCCGCCCTTGCCTGCCAAGCTTCCCCCAAAGTTCGCGTCGCCACTCCCCCTCCTTCTGGTGACGCTACTCCCCGGAATCCGAAGCCGACAAGGGGTGTGACCAGGAAGTTCTCTCCATTTGCCAC
Source organism: uncultured Acidimicrobiales bacterium (assembly GCA_963848335.1). GTDB lineage: Bacteria > Actinomycetota > Acidimicrobiia > Acidimicrobiales > UBA8190 > Chersky-840. Next base: position 39,433 of record CAWKDD010000005.1, on the reverse strand, counting down.
CGCGCAGGCGGTCCCGTCCACGGTGTCTCGCCCCGTCCCGGGGGCGGGGCGCGGGGTGGGAAAGACCCTTCACAGGGAAGGGGAGGAGCCCGATACGCTCGCCCGCACATGGATGTCGCCACCTTCTGCCGCCAGAGCCGTGTCCTCGTGGTCGCGGGCAAGGGCGGGGTGGGCAAGACCACCATCACCGCCGCTCTGGCCCGGATGGCGGCCCACGCCGGCCTGACGGTCCTCGTGGTGGAGCTCGAGGGCAAGTCGGGGGTCCCGGCCGCGTTCGGCGGTTCCGGCGCCCTCGCCTACGACGAGTCGCTCCTTTCGGGCCTGCAGACGGTAACGGGGGGCGGGTCGGTGCGGGCGCGGCGCATCACCCCCGACGACGCCCTGCTGGAGTACCTCGCCGAGCACGGCATGAAGCGGATCTCGAGGCGGCTGGTGTCGTCGGGGGCCCTCGACGTGGTGGCGACCGCCATTCCGGGGATCCGGGACATCCTCGTCTTGGGCAAGGTCAAGAGCCTCGAGCGCCAGGGCGTCGCCGACCTGATCCTCGTGGACGCCCCCGCCACCGGGCACGCCATGACGTTCTTGTCGTCGGCCCAGGGTCTTCTCGACGCCGCCCGCTCGGGCCCGGTCCGGACCCAGGCGGCCGACGTGGTCGAGCTCTTGTCGGACCCGGATCGGTGCCAGGTCGCCCTGGTGACGCTCCCCGAGGAAATGCCGGTCAACGAGGTGGTCGAGGCGGCCTATGCGCTCGAGGACCGCATCGGCATCTCCCTGGGACCGGTCATCGTCAACGCCTGCCTCCCCGCCGACCCCCGGCTGGAGCGCGACGTCGCCGAGGCCGCCTCCGAAGCAGGGGTCACCCTGGCGGCGGACCAGGCCGCGGCGCTGGCGGACGCGGCCGCGTTCCGCGCCCACCGATTCCGCCTCCAAGAGGAGCAACGGGCTCGCCTGGCTGCCGAATTACCCCTGCCGCAACTCCAGGCCTCCTTCTTGTTCAGCGACGGGATCGGCCCCGACGAGCTCGAGCGCTTGGCGGCGGAGCTTGCCCACGCCGTCGGTGCCCTGCCCGAGGACAAGGGCCGCTCCACGCTCGACCACGACGGCCCCGCGGCACCCTCCGGGGACACGACGTGAGCACGGTCCCCGAACCCCCGGCCCCGAGCGGCACGATCGGGCTCTCCGAGCTCGTCGCCGAGCGGGCCATCGTCGTCTGTTGCGGCTCAGGCGGGGTGGGCAAGACCACGGTGTCGGCCGCCTTCGCGCTCGAAGCGGCCCGGAGAGGTCGGCGGGCCTGTGTCGTCACCATCGACCCCGCCAAGCGCCTCGCCGATGCCCTCGGGATCGACACCCTGGCCAACACCCCGAGCCGGATCGAGGGGGATTGGCCCGGGGAGCTGTGGGCGCTCATGCTCGACCCCAAAGGCACCTTCGACGAATTGATCGCCCGCTACGCGTCGTCGCCCCAACAGGCCGAAGGCATCCTCTCCAACCGGATCTACCGCAACCTGACCGGAGCGCTGTCGGGCACCCAGGAGTACATGGCCATCGAGAAGCTCTACGAGCTGTCCGAGGAAGGGCGATTCGACCTCGTGGTCGTGGACACCCCACCCACGAGGAACGCGCTGGACTTCCTCGACGCACCTCGCCGCCTCACCCGTTTCCTCGGCCACCGCCTGTTCCAGTTGCTCCTGATGCCGACGCGCGCCTATCTCCGGGCCGTCTCGGTGGCGACCCAGGCCCTGCTGCGGACGATCTCCAAGGTGGCGGGGGCGGAGATCGTGCACGACGCCGTGGCCTTCTTCCAGGCGTTCGAAGGAATGGAGGAAGGGTTCCGCATCCGGGCCGACCACATGCGCAAGCTTCTCGCCCGGCGCACCACGGCCTTCGTGCTCGTGACCTCGCCGCGTTCGGACACCGTGGAGGAGGCGGGGTGGTTCGCCGACAAGCTCAACGAGTCGGGACTGGCCGTGGAGGGCCTGGTGGTCAATCGGGTCCACCCCTCCTTCGGCTCCGTGGTGCCCCTCCCCGAGGCTCCCCCGGGAAGCGCACTCGAGGCCTTGATCTTCAACCTCCGGGGCTACCAGGCCGTGAACCGGCGTGAAGAGGACGCCTTCGCCGCCCTCGTGACCCAGGTGGCACCGTCACCGGTCTCGTTGGTCCCCTTGCTCGACGTGGACGTGCACGACGTCGAGGGGCTGGGCCTCGTCGCCGATCATGTCTTCGGGTAGGGACGGACTCCCCTGTGGCCCGGGACCCCGTCTTCGCCCGTCAGGGTCGGCACCCGTTAGCCTGACGCCGTGCGCACGATCGTGGTGGCCAGCGACGCCCCTTCGGTGCGGGCCGACGTCATGGCGGTGGTGGGCGAACCCGGTACCGACATCATCGAGGTCGACTCGGGTCATGCCGTCGCCCCTGCCGTCGACGAGCACGAGCCCGACCTGGTCGTCGTCGACCTGCAGATGGGAAGCATGGGGGGCATGGCCGTGTGCCTCGAGCTCCGCCTGGAGGAGTCCTACGGCAACCTCCCCCACGTACCGGTGCTGATGCTGCTCGACCGGCGTCCCGACGTCTTCCTGGCCAAGCGCTCGGGTGCCGAGGGCTGGATCGTGAAACCTCTGGACCCGATCCGGCTCCGCAAGGCCACGACCGCGCTCATCGAGGGCGGGACCTTCCACGACGAGTCCTTCCAACCGGTGCCCGTCCTGGCGGTGGTCGAGGGCGCGCACGGCGGCGGAGAATCCGCCGCCGCCGGCAACTGACGGCTCGCCTCCGCGCCGTGTTCCGCCGACGCGAAGACTCACCTGAGGACCGCCCTCCAGGATCCCGCCCCGGTCGCGGCCGGAAGAAGGTGGTCCCGGGGGAGGATCAGGAGCAACTGATCCTCGCCGCCCTCCACGACCTGCGTGACACCACGGTGCGCGAGGTGATGACACCGCGCGTCGACGTGGTGGGCCTTCCCATTCCGGTCCAAGCCGCCGACGTGGCCCGCGCCGTGCGCCAGAGCGGTCACAGCAGCTTCCCCGTCTATGACGACGACCTCGACCACCTGATCGGGATCCTGTTCGTGAACGACCTGGTGCGCTCGGGGTGGGCCCTCGACGTGCGCAACGGCAACGGCGGTGGCGGTCCCGAGAAGCCGACGCCGCTCGACATCTCGCGCCGGCTCCGCCAGCCCTATCTCGTACCCGAGAGCCGCTTCGTCCTCGACGTGCTGGCCGACATGCGACGCGACCGGCGGGCGTTCGCCGTCGTGGTGGACGAGTACGGCGGGGTGGCAGGCGTGCTCACCGTGAAGGACCTCCTGGCGGCTCTGGTGGGTGATCTGCGCGATGAATTCGACCCGGGCGGAGAGCCCGAGATCATCCGGGTCGACCGCAATCGATGGCTCGTCGACGGAGGGACGAGCATCGACGACGTGCGCGACCAGCTCGGGGTGGACATCCCCGAGGGTGAGTACGTGACCCTCGGGGGCTTCCTCTTCGACGCCTTCGGCCACATCCCCGTAGAGGGCGAGCGGCTCCAGCACGGTGGCTGGGAGCTGCGGGTGGCGGAGATGGACAAGCGCCGGGTGGCCAAGGTCGTCATGCAGGCACCCGACGAGGCCGTGACCGAGGGGGTGTCGGACGCCGAATGACCGGTTGCCCGAGCGGTGGATCCCCGGAACCCACGAAGACGTGGCGACTGCGGAGCCGCGGAGGTACCCGAGGTTTTGCCACTACCATCGACCCGGTTGCCGGCCGGCTGACAGAGATCGGCCCCAGCCGTCCACCGGCACAACGGGCTGTAGCGCAGCTTGGTTAGCGCGCCACGTTCGGGACGTGGAGGTCCCGGGTTCAAATCCCGGCAGCCCGACCAACAAACGCGGCTCTTCGGATTCCGGCGGGGGGTGCTCAGCCTTCGATCTGGACCGTGTTGACGTACCAGAGTCCCGACGGCGCCTGCACCTCGTCGAGCTGGTAGATGGGAGCGTTCACCGGTCCCCCGCCGGGCGCCCCATAGGTGCACACGATGGGCGAGAACGACGAGCTGCACCCCCGGTTGATGGCCAGCCCATTGGGATAGGCGACCGCGAACAAGGTGGTGACGGCCTGAGCCGTCGCCACGCGCATGGCGCTGGCCCTGTTCCCCGAGGCCCAGAACCCGACGAGCGCGTCGGCGGCATCTTCCGCGCTCGGTTGCGGGGCCGCGGGGAGGGCGGGAGCTGCAGTCGTGGGGGGCTCGGTCGTTGCCGCCGTCGTCGGGGCGGTCGTGGTGGGGACCGTCGTGGTCGTCGGCACCGAGGTGGTCGTCGGTTGCGTCGTCGGTGGGGCGGCAGCCGGCGTGGAGCTGCAGGCCGCCGCGGTCACACCCAAAGCCGCGGCGAGCGCCGCTGCTCGACAAGATCGTGGAAAGGGGTTCCTCACTATCCCATTGTGACAAATCCGTGGCCATAGTGATCCTCACCATGGCGACATTCTTGTTCCAGATGGGAACCGACCCACTTCGATCGAGAACGCGACGTCCCTAGGGCGCAGCAGTGGCTCTGCTGTCGGGGCATCCCCGAAGGCGCAGACGTCACGACGCCCGCATCACCGCTGTCGTTCTCGCTCTCGAGAGGGTCGTCGTCGACGACGACGACCTGGGCCAGGAGCACGTCGTCGCCGTAGTCGTCGAAGTCCTCCTCGTTGGGGGCCGGGGTCAGATACCCCAAGACGAAGCCGGCCGCGCTCGTGACGACGAGCAGAGGAAGCCAGTGACCGGGGCCTGCGGTGAAGACGTTGAACGCGACCAGGGTGAAGGTCAGGACGAGCCCGACTCCGAATCCGGGGATGAGGAACCTCGTGCCTCGTAGCCAGCGGCTCTGGGACAAGGTGTGACGACCCCGCCGTCGACGAACCGACGCCAGACGGTGCCGCCGGCCAGCCGTTCCATGACGAGAATGCACGCGTCGTCGCGTTCGACGTAGTCGTACACTGGGACGATGTGGGGGTGGTCGATCGATGCCAGGGTTGTGCTTCGGAGAGGAACCGAGTCCGCACCGTGTCGTTGCGCGACCGGACCGGGCGACATCTGTTTGATCGCAACCTCGCGCTCCCAGCTGGCGATGACGTCCGGCGAGTACGACGCCGCACGCCCCTCTCTCGACTTCTGCTCCGATTTCGTACCCCGGCAGAGCCCCGCCCAGGGTGCTCTCGATCTCCACCAGGCTTCTCGGTTGGCGTTCCCTTCGGCGCCCCGCCGTTTCGGGACGCCTCGCCAGCCCCCGATAACGTGCCGGGACCCCGCGCAAGACGACAGCCCACGGTCATTGCGTAGACACCCCTGTTTCTCCTACCGTCCAGGGGAACGGCCCAGGCTGAGGCATACAAACCAGCGACAGGGACGAGGAGGCGGGCACAGTGACGGGTGACGGCCAGCCATTCGGTTATGTCGTGGTCGACCCGGGGACTCCCGGGGAGGCCAGCCGCCCCCTCCACGACAGGATCTTCGTCGGTCGCGAGTGCGCCGGCGTCGACGACTCTCACCGGATCCTGCTGGGTGACGATCTCGCCGTCTCGCGCAACCATCTCGAGATCCGGGTGGACCCCGAGCTGTCGAGGGCGGTCGTGGTCGACACGTCGAGCAACGGCATCCGGGTCAACGGCATCCGCGTCGAGCGAGCGGTGGCCGTCCCCCTCAATGCCGGGGACAAGATCCAGGTGGGAAGCCACGTGCTCGAATTCCGGGGCGGAGTGGTGACGACGACGCGGCCCGAGGGCACCGTGCAGCGGTCCACGGTTTCGGTGGCCACCCCGATGACGATGGCCATGATCGTCGGAGACCTCATCAATTTCTCGACGGTGTCGGAGCAGGCGGACCAGCAGGTCCTCGTCCGCGACGTCCACCAGCTCTACACCAAGCTGCGCGAGTTGCTCGCCCAGCACAAGGGAACGCTCGTCGACTACGTCGGTGATGCCTTCTTCGCCAGCTGGGAGCTCGAAGTCGATCCTGCCGCGGCGGTGAACGCGCTGCGATTCGCCCTCGCCGCCGACACCTTGGCGGCAGAGTGCACGGCCGGCTTCGAGCTGCGGTACGCGGACGGAACACCGCTGCGGATGGGGTGGGGAGCGACGATGGGGCCCGTCGTCATGCAACTCATGCCCGGCTCCGTCGTCATGGTCCTCGGAGACGCGGTCAATCTCGGCTTCCGCATCTCGAGCATCGCCGGACGCGAAGGGCGCCCCAACATCCTCGCCACCGAATCCGTGCGGCAGGCAGCGGAGGGCGAGTTCGTCTTCGGTGACCCCGAAAGCGTGACCGTCAAAGGGCGCGTCGGCATCGAGACGATTTACGGGGTCTCTCCCCGCTGAACCCTCTCAGGCGGGCGGCGCCATGGCTCATCCCGCCGTCTAGTGCCGTGACCGGCAACGTTGGGGCGTCGCGTCCACCACTTTGACGTCCGGGTCGCGCAGCGTTGGCTCATGGCTGAACGGGTGCGGGTGAGGGAGATCACCAACGACGAGGGGGGCGCGTGTCCCCCACGCGATGGCGGGCGGGGATCCTGGTCCTTACGACCTTCCCCGAAGCCGCGTCACGGCGCCGTCACCGCGTCTTGACGAGGTACTCGCTCATCGTCACGTTGCGGATCCGGGCCAGGTCGAGACAGGCATTGACGCTTTCGAGCATGGAGGTGATGTGCTCCGACAGCACGGCGGGGTCACCATGGGCGTTGAAGAACAGCATCGGGTCGGCCACGTGTCGTGCCGAGGGCCATGCCTCTTCGACGATCCCGTGGATCTCGGGTGCACCAGCGGTGAGCGGGCGGACCACTTCGTTGCGCACGTACCGGCACCGGGGTTGGAGCTCGCCCGACAGCGGTGACTGCGTGCCGTGCCAGCGCTCGATCCATGTGGCGTAGTCGAGACCGGCGGGCCGGTGGATGAGCGACACGGTGAGGACCCCCGGAGACCGTTCGCCGTCGGGCCAGTCTCGAGGGCGGGCGTGGCGCGTCGTTCCGTAGTCCTCGTAGAGCGACTCCACCACCAGATATCCCGCCGTCGTGAGCCCGACGTCCAGGACGTGGCTCTCGACCGCGGCGCGACGGTCGTAGCTGTCGACCCAAAGCCCGACCTCGGCGACGTGGGGGTCCTCGCCCTGCGGGGTGGGCACCGGTGAAGGGGCCTCGGCCGCTGCGCCGTCGTGGACGTTGACGGTCACGGCGTGGGCCCCGGCGCGCACCAGGGCGGGGGCGGTGTCGGTCAGGAGGCGGTCGCGCAGCGCATCTCCCCGACCCGGTGACCCCTCGCCCCACAATACGTAGACGAGCTTCTCCACGGCCGGAGCATACGGCTCCTCGGCGGGACCTCAGGGGTGGGTCAGCGGTCCGATTGGTCCCACTCCTCGGACATGATCTGCACCTCCATGAGCGAGGCCACCTCCTCGGCGAGCTCTGCGCACCGGCACGGCTCTTCGGCCAGATCGGCCTCGAGCACGAGCGAGACGAGCCGGTCGACCACCCGCTGTTGCCCGTTCTCGATGAGTCGGGCGGTGAACGGCGACAGCCGCAGCACCATGGGCCGCTCCGCCTCGGCGTGCCGGACGAAGGACTCCAGGAGCGCCGATGCCACGTCGCTCAACCGGACGTGGTCACCCTTGTTGGAGATGGGGCCCAGCTCGTGCGCCATCTCGATCAGGCGGCGATGGTCAGGGGGTTCGCCGTCCCAGGCGGACGCCGGTTGGAAGGTCATGGCTGGGCCTCTTCCCTGGATCGACCGAGAAGTACCGCCAGCATCCTCCCGGTGGTGCCGATCCGCAAGGGCAAATGGCCCAACAGTCGCCCACCGAGGCGGCCAAAATCACTTCCGTCACTTTGTCAACACCCCCCTGGCAGGGGCCGCTCCGGTCCGCGCCGCCAGGGACCCCGTTTGCGGCTGCTCGACGGACCTTGCTAAGCAATGACCCCATTGTGACCGACGTCGAGTTCTCCTCGACGGTTCCGTCAAGCCAGCAGACAGGGTGGCCTCGCCGCGCCGCTCTGGTGGCCGGGGCTGTCGTCACACTGCTCTCCTGCGTCCTCGCAGGCTCGGCGGGCCCCGCCGGCGCCGACCCGCTGTCGAGCGCCGAGGCTCAGGCCGCGCTCATCACCTCGCAGCTCGCCACCGACCAGCAGGCCCTCGACACCACCTCCGAGCAGTACGACGCCGCCCAGCAGCAGCTGCAGCAGGTCGGCCAGCAGATCACCCAGATCGAGGCCGGGGTGGCCCGGGACCGCACCCAGGTCGGGGACGACACCGCCAACCTCCGCCAGGAGGCCGTGACGACGTACATGTCGGGCACGAACGACAACAGCCTGCAGACGTTGTTCACCTCGGGGGGCGAGCAGGCCTCGGTGGCCGGCGAGTACCGCGCCGTGGCCAGTGGCGACATCTCGGGGGCCATCGACGCCCTCGGCGTGGCCCAAGCCCATCTGGCCACCCAGAAGACTCAGCTCCAATCGGCCCAGGCCCAAGACCAGACCGCGCTGGCGCAGGCGGCTGGCGCCCAGCACAGCGCCCAGGCCGCCGTCGCCAACCAACAGGCGACCCTGTCGCAAGTGAAGGGCCAGATCGCCACCCTGGTGGCCCAACGCCAAGCGGCCCAGCTCGCCGCCTCGCACGCCGCCTTCCTGGCCCGGGCCGCCCGGGCCGCGGCATCCACGGCACCGGCCCGGGGGAACACCCCCACTCGTGCGCCCCGCCCCGCCCCGCCCGCCCTGCCCAACCTCCCCGCCGCCGGTGGCGCCGCCACGGCTCTCGCCGCCGCCGAGAGCCAGGAGGGCGTGCCCTACGTGTGGGGAGGCGAGAGCCCGGGTGTCGGCTTCGACTGCTCGGGTCTCGTCCAGTGGGCCTGGCGCCAAGCCGGTGTGGACCTCCCCCGCACCGCGGCGGCCCAGTACGACGCCGTCGCCCACGTCTCGTTGTCGGACCTGCAGCCCGGTGACCTCCTGTTCTGGGGGTACGGGGGCATCAGCCATGTCGGCATGTACGTCGGGGGTGGCGACATCATCAACGCCCCGGAGACCGGCGAGGTCGTGCGCATCGAACCCATCTGGAACAACGGGCTCGTAGGAGCCGGGCGCCCCTGACGCACCTCGTGGCGCGGGAACACGGGGACAGGTCTCGACCGGACCCCGTAGGCTCGGCCCGGCCAGCCACGACGCTGATGCAGTCACGACGGTGATGCAGTCACGACGGTGATGCAGTCACGTCGGTGTGAGAGGAGATCCCGCCATGGAGATGGAGTACCGCCGACTGGGCCGTTCGGGCATCAAGGTGAGCGTCTTGTCGTTCGGGTCGTGGGTCACCTTCGGGCCCCAGCTCGACGAGGGACTGGCCTCGGACTGCCTGGCCGCGGCCAGGGAGGCCGGCGTCAACTTCTTCGACAACGCCGAGTCGTACTCCGGTGGGGAGTCCGAGCGGATCATGGGCAAGGCGCTGGCGCGCCTGGGCTGGCCCCGACACAGCTACGTGGTCTCCACCAAGGTGTTCTGGGGAATCCACGACGAGGTCAACATGCGCAACACGTTGAATCGCAAGTATCTCCTCCAGGCCATCGAGGGCTCGCTGGAGCGTTTCGACCTGGACTTCGTCGACCTGCTGTTCTGCCACCGGGCCGACCCCGAAACGCCCATAGAGGAGACGGTGTGGGCGATGTCGGACATCGTGAGCTCGGGCCGGGCGCTGTACTGGGGCACCTCGGAATGGACGGCCGACGAAATCCGGGCCGCGTGGGAGATCGCCGAGCGCCACAACCTGCACAAGCCCGTGATGGAGCAGCCCCAGTACAACATCCTCGAGCGCAACAAGGTCGAGACCGAGTACGCCCGCCTCTACGACGACATCGGTCTCGGCCTCACCATCTGGAGCCCGCTGGCGTCGGGACTGCTCACGGGCAAGTACATCGACGGCATCCCCGACGGGAGCCGGGCGGCGCTTCCGGGCTACGAGTGGCTCCAGGGCATGCTGACCGATGCGAGGCGCAACAAGAAGGTGAAGGCGTTCAAGGAGATGGCCGACGAGCTGGGTTGCAGCCTGGCCCAGTTGGCCCTGGCGTGGTGCGCCAAGAACCCCCACGTCTCCACCGTCATCACCGGGGCGAGCCGGGTCGAGCAGGTGCAGGAGAACATGAAGGCGCTCGAGGTGATCCCGCTCCTGACCGACGACGTGCTCAAGCGGATCGACGAGATCACCTATTTCCTGCGCTGAGCTCGCGACGAAGCGGGCCCGGGCCCTCGGGGGCCGCGCCGGAACGCAGGAGTGGTGCTCAGACCTTGGAGGCGATCAGGGCGGCGAGTGCCTGGGCACCGGGGCCTCCGATGGGGAGATGGGTGCCGTCGGAGTAGAACCACTCGGGGTGCTGGGCCGCCAGGCTCTCCCAATCGGCCAGCACTGTCTTGGGGTAGCGGGACACGCCGTTGGCGAGCACGCCGTTGACCTGGCCCTGCCAGGGCTGGTCGACGTGCACGGTGACGAACACCACACGCGACGCTCCCTGCAGGATCGACATCATGGCGTCGAAGTCGGCGTCGGTGATGGGGCCGTTGGTGCCGAGCGCCACCACCACGACCGCGGGCGGCGACGGGCCCGCCATGACGCCGCGCAGGATGGTCTCACCGTCTGACCACTGGCGGCTCACCGCCGCGTTCACCTGGATGTTGGACACGCACTCCTGCAGCGGCTGCTGCGCGTCGATCATGACCGAGTCCCCCACGGCGTAGGCGCCACCGGGCGCCGTCACCGGTGAGCACGGCGCAGTGCTCGACAGCACCGGGCTCGGGGCCGCCACCGTGCTCGACGGGGTGAGCTCGGACTTCGCCGGGCTCGTGGTGCTGGGGTGCGGGGCCACGGTGCCGGATCCGGGGTTGGACCGCACCGGGCTCGGAGCCACGGTGGTGGTGGCCCCTGCAGGAGCCGTCGTCGAGGGTGCACCCCCCGCCTTCGATGGGGCCGTCGTCGTGGGGCGGTGCCTCGAGCCCGCCGACGCACCCCCTGTGCCGGAGTGGAGGGTCACCGCCAGCACTGCGGCCGTGACGGCCACCACGACGGCTGCGCCCAGGACCGTCCGCCTCACCACGCGGCGTCCCGACGAGGGCCCACTGCGGCGCGCCGTTCGGGCGTGGGCAGGCTTGGCCGGCTGGGCGGGTGGCGTCGGTCGGTCCATCTCTCGAGCACGGCACCCTGACCCACCAGGACCTCTCTGGTCACTGGCCTGGTCTGCTCCCGGCGCCGCGACCTCGAGATTACCGGGCCACCGGGGGCGTCCGACCGGCGGAGGGTCGTCCCGGTCCCCCGTTCCTCAGGGGGCGACGAGACCGGATGGCCGCCGCAGGGGCGCCAGGGCGGCGTCGAGGCCCGTCGTAACCTTGGCGCCATGGCGAATTGGGTCACGATCTCGTCCTTCGCCACGGCCGGGGGCACCCTGGTGCTGGCGGTGGCCACCTTCGCCTCGGTCCGGTCGGCGAACCAGGCCGCCCGCACCGCCGAACGGGCCCTGCAGGTGAACCTCCGTCCCCTTCTGGTGCCGTCGCGGGCCCAGGATCCCCCCGAGAAGATGATGTGGCACGACCAGCACTGGGCCACCGTCCTCGGCGGCCGGGCCGGGGTGGAGTACGCCGACGGCAACATCTACCTCGCCATGTCGCTGCGCAACGTGGGCTCGGGCATCGCCGTGATCCACGGCTGGTGGCCGTCGGCCACCCGGCAGCTCGCCGACGTCGGGCACGCCGCGCCCGACGAATTCCGCCTGCAGACACGGGACCTGTTCATCCCCGCCGGCGACACCAGCTTCTGGCAGGGGGCCATCCGGGACGAGGCCGACCCCGACTACCCGGGGTTCGTCGAGTCCATCACGGCGCGCCGTCCTGTCACGATCGACCTGCTCTACGGCGACCACGAAGGGGGCCAGCGCGCCATCAGCCGGTTCGCCATCATCCCCCGCACCGACGTCGACGATCCCGGGTGGATGTGCACCGTCATCCGCCACTGGAACCTCGATCGGCCCGATCCCCGCTGAAGCACGGGGTGTGGCGGACCGGGGATCCGCGCACCCCCTAACATCGGCGGCGGAGAACGCCGCGGTACCGGCCCGTCTCGCGCCGGGGGTGTAGCTCAGTGGTAGAGCGCCTGCTTTGCAAGCAGGAAGTCGTGGGTTCGATCCCCATCACCTCCACCCCTAGAGGTTGACCCCATTCGGTAGCCGGCCGGCCCTGGTTGCGCCACCCCCGTGGGCCGGAGGCGGGGTGGCCGGCTGCTGGGCCTCGACGTCGGGGAGCGGCGCGGGGAAGAAAGCGGTCTCACCGGCACCGTTCGTCAGCACCGGTACGAAGAGCTCGTCGGAGTTTCCCGCCGGCGCACTGACGGGCTCGGCCTCGGCCGACCCCAGGACGCCTCGGCGCGGGTCGGACAGGGGCGGTGCTTTGCCCAGCACGGCCAGGAGCAGGAGCAGGAGCACGCCGAGCCTGACTTCGACGTCCCCTTCGACCATGTGGCGCGTCACCTCCATGCCCTCGCCGTGCCAGGCCAGGAGCATGGAGAACAGGCCCACCACGACGAAGGCGATGAGGAACCTCCACTCGGACCGGCGCAGGATCCTGCGACCCGTGCCGATGGCCAGGCCGAGCAGGGCCAGGGTGATGACGACGAAACGGTTGGGGGCGAAGACCGTCTCGAACTCCGAGATCGGGTGGTGCCCGATGGGCAGATAGAACGCGAGCTGTCCCGACGCGTTGTTGTAGGTCAGCGGGGGCGAGTCGAAGGGTGCGGACACGACGTAGGCGGGGTGCGTGAGGAGGAACACCGCGTAGGTCGTCATGGCGTCGTTCGAGAACCAGTCCTTGAGGGCGGCCCACTTCGGGTCGGAGAAGTCGATGCCGACCACCTGCGCGGTCGCCACGGTCGCCGCCGGTGTCGCCCGGGCCTGGGCGTCGATCTCCTGCGCCTCGGGCATGCCGTGGGCCGAGAACCAGGCGACACGGTCGGGGAACGGGAAGACGCGGACATAGAGCGCCTCCTCGATGTTGACGACGTTGCGGTGCGAGGCGTAGGCACCTGCCCCCGCCAACGACGACGCGGCCAGGAGCACGGCGCCCACGAGCACCCAGCGGCGCGTGCGATGCCATCCGGCGCGGCACATCTCCGCCAGCGTGCCCGGACCCATGGCCGCCCCGCGCGCCGTGACGTACACGCCCGCGCCGAGCACGATGGCCCCCAACCCGGCCATGGTCCAGATGTCCGCGTCACGGAGTCCGACATAGACCAGCGTGGCCAGCCCGAGGACGCCGAGCCTGACCCAGGTGAAGCGCTGGACGAGCCAGATGCCGCACGCGCACAGCAGTGCCAGAGCCGACAGAGACGGGCTCTCCGAGAGTGCCGACCAGTCCCACTGCACCACCAGGGGCGCAGTGGCGAATCCCAGGACGGCCCAGGCCATGACGACCTCTCTCCACCCCCGGGGCACGAGTCGTGAGACCGTGAAGGCGAGCACCCCCCACGCCAGCGAGCCCAGGATCGCCTGGGCCAGGGCGTAGTGCTGGAACCCGTCCGTGGCCTTCATGAGCACGGGGACGAGCGGGGACCGGGGGCCGACCCAGAGCTTGGCGCTGAAGAGCCCGTGGTAAGACACGGCCCGGTACGCCAGGCTGTCCTGCCACACGGCGGGGGGATTGGTCACCGCCTGCCAGATGCGGTAGGCGGTGAACGCACTCCAGCCCACCGCCAGGAGGGCGAAGACCAGCAATCGACGGCCTGGTGTCTTCGACAAGCGTCCCCCAGCCAGGGCCCACCACCCGAACCTCAGAGCAGCAATTCTACGGCCAGGCCTCCGAGATCGTCCACGGTGAGGTCGTTCCTCCCGGGGTGGCCCTCTATCCCATCGTCTTGGCGCCGTCGAGCGACTCCCGGATGATGTCGGCATGGCCGGCGTGTTGGGAGGACTCGGCGATGATGTGCAACAACACCCGCCGGGCCGTCCACCGGGCCCCGGGCGCGAACCAGGGGGCAGGCGGCAGGGGATGGGCGGCGTCCAACGACTCGAGCGACGCCACCAGGTCGTCGGTGCGACCCGCCACCTCCGAGTAGCGGGCCAGCAGGCCGGCCAGGGTGTCCCCGTCCGACATGCGAAAACCGGCGGCGTGGGCGTCGGCGGCACTCTCGTCGGCCGGCCCCATGGATCTGGGACCGTGCACGATGAAGTCGGCCCATCCCGCTTCGACCAGGGTCACGTGCTTGATCACCCCGCCCAGGCACAATTCGCTGACGGTGGTCCGCTTCCGCGCCTGTTCGTCGGTCAGACCGTTGACGGTCTGGCGGAGGAAGGCCCGGTGCTCCGCCAGGGTTTCGAGGAGGTCGGCACGTTCCCGGTCGTCGTCGTATCGCTTGTTCGTCATGGGGCCAGTCTGACCATCAAAGCGGCCATCTTCCGACCACTTTTTGCGACCCGGGACAGTTTCCCGTCCGAGGGGAACTCCCCGACCCCCCCGGACCGGTGAGCTGCCCATGAGCCCCCGACCCCCGAACCGTTACGAGCTACTGAGCTGTGCATGGAGCGGCCACGTCCTGGTGGGCCTCGACGCCGCGACCGTCGCCGGGGCGGACCCGGTCCTGGTGCGTGAGTTCGACGGCCTGCGCTGGCATCGCTGCCTGCGCTGCGACTCCTGGCTGCCGAGACGCGCACCGGCGCAGCCGAGCCGGGGGAACGTGCCGTCCCGGGACGAGATCGAGCTCCCCCTGCGCGGCCCGTTGTTGCGTGATCGATACCTGCTCCGGCTCATCGCACTCGACCGCGCCGTCCACGTCACCCTGCTCGCCGCTCTCGCCTTCGTCATCTTCTTCTTCGTGGGAAACCATGCCGCCCTCCAGCGCGACTACTCGCAGATCATCGAGGCCTTCGGCGGGCCGTCGCGGACCCATCCCTTCCTCGGACGCTTTCGGCACTTCTTCAGCATCACGCCGACCAGCCTCGACGAGGCCGGCGCCGGTGTCGTCGCCTTCGCCGTGCTCGAGGCGGTGGAGATGGTGGGACTGTGGTTCGCCCGCCGATGGGCCGAGTACCTGACCTTCGTGGCGACCGTCGTCCTGCTCCCCTTGGAGGTCTACGAATTGTCATCCGGCGTCAGTGTCCTGAAGGTCCTCACCTTCGTGATCAACCTCGCCATCGCCGCCTACCTGCTATGGGCCAAACGCCTTTTCGGGGTCAACGGCGGGGGCCGGGCCGAACAGGAGCGCCGTCGGGCTGCCGGTGACTGGGGAGCGCTCGAGCGCCTCTCAGCCGGCGGGGAATGACGGGGGTGCGTCGGCGGGCCCCGCCCCCCAGGTGGTGTCGGGCGCCGGTCCCAGGGTGAAGTCGAGCTGGGCCCCGGTCTGGGTCACCGTGGCGGGCAACCACGGGCAGCTGTAGGGAACCGGACCTGTCGTCGACGCCGCACTGCACCCGTCACCGTTGGGGGCGACGCCCTGGACCGCGAGCCCCTGGACGTACGGCGTACCCGGCGCTGCTGCCGGCGCGTCGATGACGATGCTCGAGCCGTTGCCCAGCGTCATGGTGACGTGGGGGAAGAGGGGACTGGCGAGCACGAGCTCACCCCGTCCCGGGGTTTCGGGGTAGAGGCCCATGGCCGCCCACACGTACCACGACGACATGGCGCCCAGGTCGTCGTTGCCGGGCTCTCCGTTTGGGGTGGGGGCGTACAACGTGGTGGCGATGCGCCGCACGACGTCCTGGGTCTGCCACGGTGCCCCCGCGTAGTCGTATTGCCAGGGGGCGCCGAGCGAGGGCTCGTCACCGGCCCAGTCGTAGGGCTGCTTCCGACCGGCGTTGAGCTGGGTGAAGAACGTGTTCAGCTTGGACACCACTGCGGCGTTGCCGCCCATGGCGTCGAAGAGGCCCCGCAGGTTCTGGGGGACGCTCCAGGTGTACTGGATGGCGTTGCCCTCCTCGAACCCGACCTGGCCGATGCCGGGCAGAGACGAGCGTTGGAAGGCGGGACCGGGCGGGAAGGACCCGTCGGCCCGGCGTGCGGCGAGATAGCCGGTGGCCGGGTCGAACAGGTTCTGCCAATTCTGAGAACGCTGCAGGAACGTCCGGGAGGTGGAGGCGGCACCGGTCGCTTGGGCCAGCTGCGAGATGGCGAAGTCGTCGATGGCGTATTCCAGGGTCTCCGACGCGCCCACCGTATAGGAGAGCGACGTCAGATCCAGCGTGTCAGCCGGGACATAGCCCTTGGTGAGGTACTCGGTGAGGTCCTGGCGCTCGGGATGGCCGCCGTTGGAGACCTTGGGATCGGTTGCTCCCTTGACCATGTCGGCCAAAGCGGTCCCGACATCGAAGTCTCGGGCCCCGAAGGCATACGCGGACGCGATGAAGGGGTCGGCGGAGTCGCCGTTCATCTGCGCGCTCTCCACGTCGGCCACGGGCAGCTTGGGGAGCCCGCCGCCCTGGGCGGCGTCGGCCAGCAGCGAGGTGACCATGTCGCTCGTCTGCTTGGGCTCGAGGAGGGCGAGCAGCTGCACCTCGTCCCGGTAGACGTCCCACAAGGAGAAGTCGGCGTACTGGGTGTAACCCTTGGCCACGTGGACCTTGCCGTCGAAGCCCATGTACTTCCCGTTGGCGTCGTCGAAGACGTTGGGGTGCAGCAGCGAGTGGTACAGCAAGGAGTAGAAGGTGCGTTCGTCGGCGAGGCTCCCTCCGCTCACCTGGATGCGGCCCAGCAGCTGGTTCCACACGGCCGTGGCGCGTCGGCGCAAGGCGTCGATGTCCCAGCCCGGGTGCTCGTCGTCGATGTTGAGACGGGCGTCGGCGACACTCACGAACGACACGCCTACCTGCAGCTGCACCACGCGGGTCTTGGAGCCGAAGCTCACATAGGCGCCGGACTGCGCCCTGGTCGTGGCGCGCGATCCGGGCGTGACCGTCTTGCCGTGCCAGGTCCCGAAGCTGCGGAAGGGGCTCTGGAAGCGGGCCGCGAAGTAAAGGTGGTAGTCGCCCGAGGTAGTGCAGAAGTCACCGCTCACGACCGAGCCGTCCACCTCGCGGTCTCCCACCACCGTGACCGCGGAACGCCTCGATCCGGCCGCGCTGTCGGCCACCTTGAACAGCAAGTTGGCCGTGCCCGTCCCCGGGAAACCGAAGCGGCCCAGGCCGGTTCTCGTGGTCACCGCCAATGCCACGCGCACGGGGGGCCGTCCCACCGTCACCGCATAGTTCCCGGGGCTCGACACTTCGCTCGAGTGGGAGAACTTTGCGCTCGTAGCGCCGGGATTGCTCCCGATGTCGCCCACCGTCGGCAGGATGGGGATGTCTCCGTAGAGGGCGCACCCCGGCCCGCTCAGGTGTGTGAGGCTGAACCCGCTGATCGACGAGTCGTGGTAGGAGTATCCCCCGCCCGATGTCCGGTCGGGGGTGGTGTCGGGGCTCCACTGCACCATCCCGAAGGGCATGTCGGCCCCGGGGAAGGTGTCGATGCTTCCCACGCTCTGGCCCCCCACACCGGTCCCCACGAACGTGTCGACGAGCTGGCTCGGCGTCAGGCCGACGGGCGAGCCGGGACTCGGACCCGACGCCGGGGCCGAGGTCGTGGTTCCGGGGCTCGACGACGTGGATCCCGGCGACGCCGCGCTGCTCGGTGAGGAGGACCCGAGACCGGCGATGAGCGCCATCGACAGCGCCACCACGGCGGCCACGACGTACGGGCCCCGAAGAGCGGCCTTCCCCGGTCCGCCGAGCTGCCCGCGCACGGCCGCATTGTACGGGCCGGTGACACCCCTATCCCAGAAAGCGGCTCGCGAATTGGGCCACGGCCTCGGGCACGTCCCGGGTACGGGCCCACGGGCTCACGATGACTCGGTCGACCCCCGCGCTCGAGAACGCCACCACCTGGCTGTCGTCGGTCACCGTGGCACCGACGGTCACGGTGAACGAACCCTCGGAGCCACCCGCCGCCCTGAGCTCAGCGAGCATGTCCACCACGGGGCGGGCCGTGTCGGGGGTGTGGTTCAGGCCGATCCAGCCGTCGTGGCGCGCGGCGCGTCGCAGTGCGGCGAGTGACTCCCCGCCGATCAGGACCGGGGGATGGGGTCGCTGGTGCGGTTTGGGCTCGAACATCACTGCGTCGAAGTCGAAGAAGCGACCGTGATGCGCCACCTGCTCTTCGGTCCAGAGCCGCCGGCACACCTCGAGCGCCTCGTCCAGCCGGGCGCCACGGGTGTCGAAGTCGAGACCGGCGACGTCCCATTCGCCGCGGAGCCATCCGGCCCCCACTCCGAGCTCGATGCGACCCCCCGACACCACGTCCGCGGTCTGCACGGCGCGCGCCGCGACGAAGGGATGACGCAGAGCAAGGTTGTAGACGTGTGTCCCCAGGCGGACACGACCGGTACGACCCGCCAGGAACGACAGGAAGGCGAACACGTCGAACACCGGGGTCGACGGCGGCACCGGAGGGTGCTCGGATCCCGCAAACGGTGAGCCCGACATCTCCACGGGCAGGACCAGGTGCTCGGGGAACCACACCGACTCGAAGCCGAGCTCGTCGGCGGCCGTGACCGCCTCCACGAACATGCTCGGATGCATGCGGCCGAGGGCTATACCGAAGCGCACGGCCAGCACGTTACCGGGGCCGTTCCCCGATGCAGCTGGCCAAACAGCACGGCGCCCGGGCCACTGGGCCGGCCTGTCGTCCCCGTGTTTCGGCCCATCCCCACCACCGCTCGAGCGCAGGCACGCGGCCGGTGCCGACAGCGCCCACGGCGCGCCCCGCCACCACCATGGCGACCACCTCGGCGCCGGCGGCCACGAGGGTCGCCGCCGCGCTCTGCATCCGCGCCCCGGTCACCCACGTGTCGTCGAGCAGCAGGACGCGCCGGCCCCGTGCGTCGGCACCCACCGCGAACGCGTGGGCGTCGGGAGCGAGGTGGTGCGCCGACCCATGGCCTCGGACGATCTCCACGCGGGCCAGACCGGACAGGGAGGTGATCGTCCCGACCACCTCCCCCAGGGGATGGGGTGCGGGCACAGACCCCCCACGCGCACCATGTGGACGGGTCGAGGAGGGGACGACGGCGACACAGTCCCAGCTCGAACTGGCTGCGGCGGCGATGCACCCGCCGTGCATGCCCAGGAAGCCCGAGAGATGGGCACCCACGCGGCGGGAAAAATGACGCCGGGCGGCTACGACAGGCGCATCCTTGTAGCCGCGCAGCACGGCATGGAGGCGGTCACCGGTGCGGCACAGCGCCACCGGGACGACCAGGGGGCTCGAGGCCCAGCCGAGGGCCCCCGACACCGCACCACAGCACCAGCATTCGCTACGCCCGTCGCGAGCGGGGCCGTGGCACGTGACACACACGCCTGGTCCCACCGGCGGAACGGGCAGGCCCAGTCCGACCGTTTCGAGCCGCCGCGACACGACGCCGCACCTCCCGCTGCTTGCACATGTGGTGGGCGACGGCACCGGGGGACGTCCCGGCATGACCGGAACCGCTGATCACCCCGCGCTGTCGTCGCGATAGAGCAGGAAGGTTCCCGTGGCGCGGCTCACGAGCCGGCCCTGGTCGTCGCGCGTGGCGGCCTCGCCGTAGGCGACCTGCCGGGCCATCCGCACCACCTCGCCGCGCACCGTGACCGCTCGCCCAGCTTGGCCGGACGCATGGTCTCGGTCTTCATCTCCAAGGTGCCCCGAGTGCGGTCCCGCCCCGCCAGGGCGGCATTGATGGCGAAGTTCATCGAGGCGTCCAGGATCAGCGAGTGGATGCCGGCCTGGACCGTGCCGTGGGGATTGCACGCCAGGGCCGTCGGGGTCCAGGACCCCACGACCCAGCCCAGGTCCTCCCCGTCCACGCCGTATGAGGTGAAGGACGCCCCCACGAGCCCGATGACCTCCATGCCGCCGTCACCCAGCCAGCGGTCCATGTCCTTGGGTCGCCCCGTCACGGCTCCATGTCCTTGGGTCGCCCCGTCACGGCTCCATGTCCTTGGGTCGCCCGGTCACGGCGCAACCGTAGCGTCGGGCTGTCGACCTGCCGGGCGGCGGAGGAAGAACCTCCTGGTCGGAGGAGCACAATGCACCCGGTTGACCGCTAGGCTCGCCACCGGGCAAAATCTTGACCGACCAGTCAGTTTCATGGTCTCGAGCCCCGACAGCGAGGTTCTCACAGGCCGGCAGGCTCCCACCGCCAGGGTGGGGCCACCGGACCGGGAAGGAGTCACCCATGACCACCGCCGTGATCGTCGACGCCGTCCGCACCCCAGGAGGTCGCCGCAACGGCAAGCTCCGGGGCTGGCACGCCGTGGACCTGGCCGCCGAGCCGCTCCGGGCGCTCGCCGAGCGCAACGACCTCGATCCCGCCCTCGTCGACGACGTCATCATGGGATGCGTCATGCAGGTGGGCGAGCAGGCCCTCAACATCGGACGCAACGCCGTCCTGGCCGCGGGATACCCCGAGTCGGTCCCCTCCACCACCATCGACCGCCAGTGCGGGTCCTCCCAGCAGGCGCTGCACTTCGCCGCCCAGGGGGTCATGGCGGGCGCCTACGACGTGGTGATCGCCGCCGGGGTGGAGCACATGACGCACACGCCCATGGGATCGTCGGTGGTGCGCGACCTCGGGTTCCCCTTCGGCCCCAAGATGATGGAGCGCTACGCCGAGCGCGGCGGTCTCGTGTCGCAGGGCATCTCGGCCGAGATGATCGCCGACCAGTGGGACCTGTCGCGCCAGGACCTCGACGCCTTCGGCGCCCGGAGCCAGCAGCTCGCGGCCCGGGCCACGGCCGAGGGCCGCTTCGAGCGGGAGATCCTCCCGCTCGCCGTCAAGGACGACGAGGGGGCGGCCACCAACGAGGTCATCGCCACCGACGAGGGGATCCGGCCCGACACCACCGCCGAGGTCCTCGCCAACCTGAAGCCGGCCTTCAAGCCCGACGGCAAGGTGACGGCGGGCAACTCGTCGCAGATCACCGACGGAGCCGCCGCGGTCCTCATCATGAGCGAGGAGAAGGCCAACGCCCTGGGTCTCACCCCTCGGGCCCGGTTCCACGCCTTCGCCCTGGCCGGAGTGGACCCCGTCACCATGCTCACCGGCCCCATCCCCGCCACGCGCAGCGGTCCTCGAGAAGGCCAAGATGACCATCGACGACATCGACCTCGTCGAGATCAACGAGGCCTTCGCGTCGGTCGTGCTGGCGTGGGAGAAGGAGCTGCACGCCGACATGGACCGCGTGAACGTCAACGGCGGGGCCATCGCCATCGGCCACCCGCTCGGCTGCTCGGGCGCCAAGCTCATGTGCACGCTGCTCAACGAGCTCGAGCGCACCGGCGGCCGCTGGGGGCTCGAGACGATGTGCGAGGGCGGCGGCATGGCCAACGCCACCATCATCGAGCGTCTGGGCTGACCTTCACCCCACCGGGCGGCACGGGGGCGTCGATGTCGGGCGCGAGCACCGCGTCACGGCCGTGCCCTGCGTCAGTGGTACTGCGTGGCGACGACGAAGCCGCCGGCGATGAGGACGATCCCGCCCACCAGGTACCAGTTGCTCGGTCCCGCCGGCAGGACGTCGAAGTAGTTGAGGACGATCGTGAGCGCCCCGCCGATGAGCAGAGCCAGGATGAGCGGCCCCATCCACTTGGGGCTCACCTTGACGCTGGCGGGGATCGGCGGGGTGTAGCGGCCGCTGGCGGTAGGGGGTTGGGCTGACCGCCCTCCCCGCACGCGCCCGGCCGAACGTCCTTTACGCGCCGCGCTCCCCGGACCCTGCTTGTTCGCCATGCCCCGAGGATAGCCACGACAGGACCGCAGGCCCGGGGCCGCGTACAGTCGGGAGCGTGGGAGCCCGGGTCCTGCTCGTCGACAACTACGACTCCTTCACCTACAACCTGGTGCAGGAGCTGGGCAAGCTCGGGGCCGATCCCGTCGTGTTCCGCAACGACGCCATCGACGTGGCGGGCATCCGGGACGCTCGCCCCCGACGGCATCGTGATCTCACCGGGGCCCGGGCCGGCCCGAGGACGGCGGCGTGAGCATGGCCGTCGTGGCCGAGCTGGCCGGGGAGCTCCCCATCCTCGGGGTGTGCCTGGGCCACCAGTGCATCGCCCAGGTCTTCGGCGCCCGGATCGTGCCCGCACCCGAGCTCATGCACGGCAAGACCTCGGCCATCTTCCACACCGGGGTGGGCGTCTTCGCCGACATGCCCAACCCCTTCGAGGCGACGCGCTACCACTCCCTGATCGTGGAGCGCGACTCGATCCCCGACGTCCTCGAGGTGACCGCCGAGACCGTCCGACGGCATCGTCATGGGGCTGCGCCACCGGGAGCTGGCGGTCGAGGGGGTGCAGTTCCACCCCGAGTCCATCCTCACGGGTGCCGGTCCGGACCTGCTCGCCAATTTCCTCGGCCGCGTTGGGAGCCGGCCGGCCCTAACCGGGGCCGGTGTTGCTCGTCGACGTCGTCGTCGACGAGTCGGCGAGCCCGAGCAACCGGAGAAGCTCGCCACGGTGATGTTCACCGTCGGCGCCCGGGCTCACGGACTGCCCGCCGTTGGGGGTCTGGGCCTGGACCAGCCCGTCCTGGCTCTGGTCGGAGCGTCGGCTGGCAGATCACGACCGGGTTGAGGTTGGCGCTCTGCAGCGTCGAGACGGCCTGGGCCTGGGTGTCGCCGATGACGTAGGGCACGAGCACCGACGACGGCCCGCTCGACACCACCAGGTTGACCGTGGCGTTGGCCGGCTCCTGGGCCCCTGCGGCCGGGGTTGTGCTGATGACGTCGCCCTTCACCACCGACGGCGAGGGCTGGGTGGTGATGGTCCCGCACTGGAACCCGGCCTGGCCCAGACGGTTGCACGCCGTGGTCTGGTCGAGCCCGATCACGTCGGGCACCGCCGTCGTCGTGGACTGCGTGAAGATGCTGACCGTGCCCCCGGGCGGGATGGTCGGACCCGACTTCGGGTTCTGGTTGCACACGATGTTCTGCTGCGTGCAGGTGCTGCTGAACTGGACGTTGGCCTGCAGGCCCATCTGCTGCAGCTGGGCCTTGGCCGGCCGTGCACCGACTGGTTCACGAGAGTCGAGGCACCTGCACCGGGGGGCCCTGGTCCCCGGTGATGAGGGTCGACCTTGTCCCCTCGGTTCACCGTGGTCCCCTTGGGCGGGTCGGTCCGCAGCACCTGGGTGTTGGGCGTGATTTGGCGGACGTGTCGGGCTCGCACCTTGGTCTTGAGGCCCTTGTGCGTGCAGCGGCTGCTCGGCTTTGGTCACGTTCTGGCTGGTCACGTCGGGCATGGCGAAGGTCGGTCGGCCTTGCCGCCGATGTGCCACCAACCGACGGAGTTGCCCGAGGAAGATGATGACCACCGCCAGCGCCACCAGGAGCAGGGCGAGGATGGCCGCATAGAGCCTGGTCCGGCTGGGCTCGCTGCTCGCCCTCGAAGTCCTCGCCGATCCCGACGGCCGGCAGTGCCTGGGTGCCGCCCACCGACCTGACCGCCTGGGTGGCCCCACCGAGGGGTGCTGCCCCGTGGGGGGGGACGTCGCCCCCACGGCCCGGCCCTCCCGGAAGCGCAGCAGGTCGATGCGGAGGTCGTCGCCGGTCGCGTAGCGGTGGTCGGGCGACTTCGCCAGGCACTTCAAGATGATCGCCTCGAGGTCGGGCGGCACGCCGGGGTTCACCTCGCGCGGCGCGGGCGGGTGCTCGCGCACGTGCTTGGACGCCACCGCCACCGGGGTGTCGCCGAGGAACGGGGGGCGGCCCGTCACCATCTCGAACAGCACGACACCGAGGGAGTAGATGTCGCTGCGGGAGTCGACGCCCATGCCCTCGGCCTGCTCCGGGGAGAAGTACGTGGCGGTGCCCATGACCGCCCCGGTCTGGGTCAGGCTCTCCTCGGTGTTGACGGCCCGGGCGATCCCGAAGTCGGTGACCTTGATGGTGCCCTCTTCGGTGATGAGCACGTTGCCGGGCTTGACGTCGCGGTGGACCACCCCGTGGCGATGCGCGTAGGCCAGCGCCCCGGCCACGTCGGCGGCGATCTCGGCGGCCCGGTCGGGGTGCAGCGGCCCGGCCGTGCGCAGGATCGACGACAGGGCCCGGCCGTCGACGAACTCCATCACGATGAAGTAGGTGCCGTTGTCCTCGCCCCAGTCGAACACGGGGACGATGTTGGGGTGCGAGAGGTTGGCCGCCGCCTGGGCCTCGCGGCGGAAGCGCTCCACGAAGGACCGGTCGACCGAGAGCTCGGGGAACAGCACCTTGAGTGCCACGGGCGGTCGAGGAGCTGGTCACGGGCGCGGTACACCTCGGCCATGCCGCCTCGGGCCACCAGGTGCGAGAGCTCGTATCGCCCCGAGAGCACCCGGGGGGTCTTGGTCGGCTCCATGCGGGTCAGAGCCTACGTCTCGCCGGATCGCCGCCTGGGCCAGGCACGGTTGGTCTCCTCCTCGGTCGCGGTGGGTGGGACATCGCTGTCACTGACCCGCCAGGACTGCTTGGATCATGGTCTTCACGATGGGGCCGGCCACGAGTGCGCCGGTCAGGTCCACGGGCTGGTTGCGGCATGGCCACGGCGATGGCCACCGTGGGGTTGCTGGCCGGGGCGAAGGCGATCATCCAGTCGGTCGTGCGCGTGTTGCCCACGCCCACCTGCGCGGTACCCGTCTTGGCCGCCACGTCCCACGCCGGCGGGAACCCGTCACGCGACGCGGTGCCGAACTTCACGACGTTCTGCCATGAGGGCGCGTCAGAGCGCTCGCCGTGGCCGGCGAGGCGGCCCGGTGCCACGCCGTGGGCTGGTACTGCTCGACCAGGTTGTTCTGCGAATCCCGGATCTGGTACATGACGTGCGGGGTCATCACCACGCCCCCGTTGGCGATCCCGGCCGCCACCATCGCCATCTGCAGGGGCGTGGCCATGGTGCAGTCCTGGCCGATCGACGCGTAGGCCAGGAAGATCTGGGCGTTGCAGTCCTGGCGTCGGGCACGGTCAGGAAGTGCGACAGCTCGTACGGGCTGGGGGGCAGGTCGATGGGGGGCTGCTGGTTGAAGCCGAAGGACTGCGCCTCGGCCGTCATCGCCGCCGCGCCCACCCTGGTGCCGAGGAGGGCGAACCCCGGGTCGCACGACGGGGGCAGCATCTCGGCGATGGTCCCGCCGCACGCCGTCACCCCGTCGTTGCACAGCGGGCGCTGCCCTGCCCCCCGAGCGTGCCGGTGGGGATGCAGCTGTAGAACGGCATGGGGGTGTTCACCAGCTTGGGTGCGTACTGTAGGCGGCCGTGGCCGTCACGACCTTGAAGGTCGACCCCGGCTGGAAGGAGTCCTGGTACGCGAGCGACACCGCCGGGGCGAAGCCTGTGACGGGGTCCTTGGCGGTGTCGGCCTTGTAGGCGTTGGCCACCGTGGTGGCGTTGTTGGCCGCCAATGGGTTCGGGTCGAAGGTGGGGTTGGAGTACATGGCCAGCACGGCGCCGGTGGTGGGGTCGAGCACCACGATGGCGCCGTCGCGGCCGTCGAGCGCCTGCCGGGCCGTCTCCTGCAACTTGCTCGACAAGGTGAGGGTGACGGTGTCGGTCTCGACGGGCGTGGTGAGCAGGTCACCGATGGTCTTGACGGGGCGGTTGTGCTGGGCGAGGTACGGGTCGTAGGTGTCCTCCACGCCGGTGGCCAGGCCGCCGATGGGCAGGTACCCGGTGATCTGGGCGAACAGCGATCCCATCGGGTACTGGCGGATGTACTTGTAGGCACCCGATTGCTCGTCCGCACCGACTGGGCCAGCACCACGCCGTCGGCGCTCTGGATGATCCCGCGGGGCTGGTCGTACTTGGCCTGGATCACGGCGGGGTTGTACTGGGACGGTGGCGTAGGTGTTGCGCGTTCTTCACCTGGACGTTGTTGAGCTGCAGGAACAGAGCCACGAAGCACACCACCATCCCGACGCCGAGCCAGCGGATGCGCCCCGCCATCTCAGGCCGCCTCGGTCCGGCTGTGGGCCGGCGCCCGGCGGCGATCCGGCAACCCGAAGGTCGCGGGAGTCGACGTCGGCAACGTGGTCGAGCGTCGTCGCGCACCGGGCGCCGTCGGAGTCGTCGACGTCGAGCAGTACGCAGGGCGGCTGTTGCAGGCTGCACACCGACTGCTGGAGGCTCGGTGACGTACTGCCTGGCGGCCGCCTTGTACGAGGGCTCCTGCACCCCGCTGCGCAGGTCGGGGATCCGGTAGGAGGGGACCTGGCCGGCGGTCATCTGCGTGCGCTTCACGATCTTGGGGTTGATCCCGACGAATCCCCCGGGCCGGCCCTGGTAGATCACGACCTGGTTGTGGTTGAGGCCGACGAAGTAGGAGCTGTTCACGTACCACCGGATCGTCGCGAACCCCGCGTAGGCCAGGCCCCCCAGCACCACGAGGAACAGCAGCACCCGGAACGTGATGCGGCGCGGGACGCGGACTCCGGCGTGCTGCTCGTGGCGGGGCCCCGAGGGGTGGTCCTGGTCCGTGTCGGGTGCCGAGCGGCTGACCACGGCCGGGCCGACGCCGTTGGCCCGGGACGGGCTCGGCGGGGCCGGGCGCCGTGGTGGGGACCGACGGCGCCTCGGGAGCGCTCACCACCATGGTCGAGCCCGAGGGGGACGACGCTGCCGGCGGCGGCAGGCGGGGCGGCCGGGTCCGGGGACCACAACGCCGAGCCGGCGGCCGCGGCGGCGTTCGTGGGCTCCTTCGGCCTCCGAGATGGTGTGCTCCCCGACCATGACATCGAGCACGACCACGGTGACGTTGTCGTTGCCACCGGCCTCGGTTGGCCATGTCGCACCAGGATCTCGGCGGCCTCGCTGCGGATCGCGGGTCGCGGTCAGGACCTCGGTGATCTGCTCGGAGGGCACCTCGTTGGTGAGCCCGTCCGAGCACAGCAGGAACCGGTCGCCCTTCTTCGGGGACGACCTCCCACACGTCGACGTCGACGTCGGGCTGGACACCCAGAGCCCGGGTCAGGATGTGGCGGTGGGGGTGGACGGCCGCCTCCTCCTCCGAGAGCTCGCCCCGTGCCACGAGCTCCTCGGCCACGGAATGGTCGGTGGTGAGCTGGACCAGCTCGTCGCCGTGCAGCCGGTACGCCCGCGAGTCACCCACGTTGGCGAGCACCAACCGGTCGCCGTCGTCGGTCGCCACCAGGGCCGCCGCGATCATCGTGGTCCCCATGCCCCGCAGGTCGACGTCGGCGCGGCCGCGCTCCCACACCGCCCGGTTCGCCTCGTGGATGGCGCCCGGCCAGACCGTCGGCGGACGGCTTCCGGGCGAACTCGGCCTGCAGGGTGTCGATGGCGGTGCGGGCCGCGATCTCCCCTCCCGACGTGGCCGCCCATCCCGTCCGCCACCGCGAACAGGGTGAGGCTCTCGAGCGCCAGGTCCTCGTTGACCGTGCGCACCCGGCCCACGTCGGAGGCCGAGCCCGACCGCAGGACGGTCAACGGACCCTCCGACCAGCTCGTCCGCCGGATCGGCGCTCGCGGGGCGCCCGGGCGCCCGCTCACCGGGACACCTCGAAGACGGTGCCGCCCACCTGGAGCAGGTCGCCCTTGCCCAGCTTGGCGGTCGTGCCGATGCGCTCGGCGTTGACCCAGGTCCCGTTGGTCGACCCCAGGTCCTCCACCCACAACGTGCCGTTGCGCCGGAACAGGCGGGCGTGGAGGCTCGAGGTGTAGGAGTCCTCGACCCGGACCCCGCACCCCGCGGCGCGTCCCAGCGTGACCTCCTCGCCCACCTCGAAGGTCTGGCCGTACCCCTCCTGGGGCTCGATCACCTTGAGGTGGAGCTTGCCGGCCCGGCCCCGGCGCTCGGCCGACTGGCGCGACGCCGCCCCGCGCCGCGGCGACCTGGGCCGCGGCACCCCGGGCCGGCGGCGGGCGCACCTGCACCCAGACCGCCCTGATGACCCGGAAGAAGAAGAGCCAGATGAGGGCCACGACCAGGACCTCCAAGGCCCGGAGGAGGTTCTGGTTGTCCAGGGAGGTCAGGAACACCACGGCCGTCGACCACTCACGAGGTCTCGAACCGGATGGCGGTGGTCCCCACGGTGATCTCGTCTCCGTCCTCGAGGACACGCTCACGGACCGGGACGCCGTTCACCCTGGTGCCGTTGGTCGACTGCAGGTCGGCCACGACGACGTCGCTGCCGTGCCGGCGGATCTCGGCGTGTCGGCGGCTGACGTTGGGGTCGCTCAGGGCGATCGTGCACTCGGGCAGGCGGCCGATCTCGACGGTCTCGGTGCCCGAGCACGATCCGGGACCCGTCCGACAGGATCAGCGAGGCCGCCGGCGAGCCCGTCGAGACCCTCCCGGACCTCGGCCGTCACCCGGTAGCGGCCCGGCCCGGGTGGAGGGGTCGCTGCGGATCTCGACCTCGACGGGACCCACGAAGACGTAGCCCTCGCTCCGGGCGTGCTCCCGGGCGGCGTCGCCGAGCTCCCGGGCCAGGACGTCGGCGAAGCTCTGGAAACGGTCGGCATCCTGGGGCGACAGGGTGACCACGAAGACATTGGGCGCGATCAGGCCCCTGACCCCTACGCGGCGCAGGAGGTCCATCTCCCGCGTCAGGCGTCGGCCGATCTCCACGGGCTGGATCCCGCCCCGGAGGGCCTTGGAGAACGCACCTTCCACCAGACGCTCGAGACGCTGCTCGAACCTTTGGAGTCCCATCGTGGTAGCCCAGCCTACCGGTGCCATCTGCTCCGACGGGGTTGCCCGGACCGGGCGTCAAGCGGAGTGAAACCACATGAGATCCCCGCAACCATGCGTGACGAACTCGGTACGGCGCGTGAGCAAAACGCCACGGCACTGCTGGGACGCTGCGACGATCGCGGACCAGTCGCGGCGCGGACGCCCCGGATGACGCTCAGAGATCGGTCGGGTATCGTGACGCCGGTCGCTCGGGCGAGTGGCGGAATTGGCAGACGCGCAGGATTCAGGTTCCTGTGTCCGAAAGGATGTGGGGGTTCAAGTCCCCCCTCGCCCACTGACTGACACCCCCTCGCCCACTCGGGGGTCCCGACAAAACTCGACTCGTCGCGCCAACAAAACCTCCGATCAAACGGTCCGTTATGCCGTTCTCTCCCAGCTTGGATCAGTCGGCTGACGGAGCTCGAAACTCGAAAAGTCGGCTTCGAGAGCGAGGAAGAAGTCCGTAAAGGGACAAGCAGTGATCGCCCGTCTCGATGGCCAGATACGCGAGCTCGAGGTAACGGCATGGGACTCCGAGACCGGGACATCAGAGTGGCGTAGGCGCCCCCGGTCCCATTCGGCAGGTGTTCTAGGGAATGGACGCCGGTCTCAGCCCAGCTGAAGGCGCCGATCGCGGAACAGCCGAATGCAAGCATCGGCGACTGTTGGGTCATAGAGCCGCCCGCTGTTGACTTCGAGTTCAGCCAGAGCAGCGTCCAGGCCACGGGCAGGCCGGTAGGGACGATGGCCTGACATTGCTGAAACCACATCGGCCACGGCCAGAATACGCGATCCCAAGAGAATCGCGTTTCCTTTGAGACCCCGGGGATAGCCCGAGCCATCGATGCGTTCGTGGTGCTGGAGGATCATCTCGGCCACCGGCCACGGAAAGGCTACATCAGCGACAATGTTCGCTCCGGCTTGAGAGTGCATCTTGATGATCTCGAACTCGGCGGCGCTCAGCCGACCGGGCTTGACGAGCATCTCAGCCGGTATGGCAATCTTTCCGCAGTCGTGGAGAGTCGAAGCAACCTCGATGCCTTTTGTGTCGTCCTCGGATAACGCAAGTTCCCGAGCGATTGCGGCGGCGACCTTCGCCACTTCACGTTGATGGCCAGCGGTATAGGGATCCCGCAGCTCGACCGCGTTTGCAAGGGCAACGGTTAGCGAGTCGAAGCTGGCTTCCAATGCTGTCAAGTAATGGTCGCGCTCGGTGACATCTCGAGCGTTGATGACAATACCAGCGACGGAGGTCTCGTGAAGGTAGTTTGTAGCAATCGCCTCGAGCACCCGGACCTCGCCGGTAGCTGATTTGAATCGGATTGTGTCTGTCATCGAAGCGCCGGCGGCTTTTGTCAGTTCGCCAAGCCTGGAGACGAGACGAGAGCGATCATCGGGGTGAACGTAAGACAGACCAGAGGTTCCGACGGCATCCTCGGTGGGGATTCCAAAAGCAGCCTCGGTAGCTGGGTTGGAGTAGACCACCAGCCCCTCTTCGTCGAGGACGATGATGAGGTCTGAAGAGTGTCGGACAAGGGCTGAAAACCATTCCTGGGTCGACCGGTGCTCCTTTTGGGTCAATAGCACCATAGGAATTACATCGACCCCGAGGAGTCCCGGCGATAGCCCTTGTGGCCTCAAGGGATCAACGCAACACCCTCGCTGAATGGCAGAAGCTGTGACGGCGACCTGGGAGGTTGTGTGATGACATGGAGGCCGTTTTCCGAGGCTGAGAGAGCGGAGATCTGGGACTCGATCGAACGGGGCGAGTCGTTCCGGGTGATCGGTCGTCGACTCGGTCGAGCCCACGGCTCGATCCGGACCTTCCTGGTGGACAACGCTGGCCGCCGTCCGCGGCCGCCGGGGAGCTCGGACCTGCGTCTCACACTGGCCGAACGTGAGGAGATCTCGAGGGGCCTGGCCGGAGGCCTTTCGTTGCGGGCCATCGCGGCGGGGATGGGCCGGGCACCGTCGACGGTGTGCCGGGAGGTGAACACAAACGGCGGCCGGGCGAGCTACCGGGCCCTTCACGCTGACCGGTCCGCCCGGCGCCGGGCCCGGCGTCCGAAGGTCGCCAAGCTGGCCGGCTGCCCCCGTCTGCGTCGGGTCGTCGAGGCCGGTCTCGAGAACTTCTGGTCCCCGGAGCAGATCTCGGCGTGGTTGGCTCTCGAGCATCCAGACGACCCGGAGATGCAGGTGAGCCACGAGACCATCTACATGTCGTTGTTCGTCCAGGGCAGAGGCGCCCTCCGCCAGGAGCTGCACCAATGCCTGCGGACCGGGCGGGCGCTACGCCGGCCCAAAGGTCGCACCAAGGGTGGGTTTGGCCAGGGCCAGATCACCAACATGGTCATGATCTCCGAGCGTCCTGCCGAGGTGGAGGACCGCGCCGTGCCCGGGCACTGGGAGGGGGATCTCATCTTTGGCCGGCGCTTGACCACCGTCGGCACCGTGGTCGAGCGCTCGACGCGCTACGTCATGCTCTTCGCCCTCCCGAACGGCCACAGTGCCGAGGCGGTGCGCACGGCCATGGCCAAGAGGATCCGCTCGCTTCCCACCGAGCTTCGTCGCTCGCTCACCTGGGACCAGGGCAAGGAGATGGCAGAGCACGTCAAGTTCACCATCGACACCGGCCTCCAGGTCTACTTCTGCGATCCCAAGTCGCCCTGGCAACGCGGCAGCAACGAGAACACCAACGGTCTGCTTCGTCAGTACCTGCCCAAGAGTACGGACATGTCGACTGTGACGCAGTCGCAGCTCAACGCCATCGCTCGATCACTCAACGGACGGCCTCGACAGACACTCGGATGGATGTCACCATCTGAAGCATTCAGCGGGGTTGTTGCGATGACCGGCTGAGGCCACACTCCTTTTCGTGCCAAAGACAACTGACGAACAACATTGCGGCTCTGAGGCGCTCTCACGCTCCGCCCTACGGGTGGATCAGATCAAGCCTGGCCGCATGCTCGCGCAGCCAAGTAGGTACGGCTTGTGGTTTGGCTTCGCTCTCTCCTCTCTCCTCTCTCCAGAGTCAGAGCTCCAACACTCCCGGGGCGATTCAAGGCCTCGTGGATGGTCGAGCCGCACTGGGGGACACTGCATTTGCTCTTACGATGTCACCGCAGACTAGCGAGGCCACTTTCGACATCTCCCAGGTGGTGCTGCGAGTCATGTAAGGCGTGCTTCAACAGTCGTCGCACATCGCTGCGGTCGTCGCCGATGGTGAGTCCACGAGACCACGCCCCGCTCCCTGCATTCTCGGCGATCTCGGCGAGTAGCGAAACCTGGGTGGTCAGTTCCGCCGCGATGTCGTCCGGATCGGCATCCACATATGTGGCCGACTCCGAATCGACAAGATCACCCGCGATCTGTGGGAAACGCCGGTTCGTCGTCCGGCAGAGCCCGCTCGACGCCAAACACGTGGAGAGCGGTGATGTCACGGCTGTGGGCGGCGTACCCGATGGTCGACCACACCCCTGGCTGTGGTCGGACCCGTAGCTCGGGACCCGCTGACGTAAGCAGCGCTTGCCACCGAGGACCAAGGGCGCGGATCGCAGCGAGCAAATGCCTGGGCGCCGTAATCGCCACCCTCGTAGCGGCAGGCGTCGCAGTGTTCGTGATCCACCCCTCCTCCCTTTCGCATCTACTCCGCAGATGGTGGGCTCGCGGCGTTGAGCGCAAGGGGGCGACCCGAGTAACGTCCTTGGTCCAGCGGCTCAACGAGCTCTAGGAGTCGGGCGCCATTTCCTCACAGGACGGCCCCCAACCGGGCCAGCTGTGGTTTTGCAAACGACCGAGGCAATAGCCCGGGAACGGGTGTCGATCGGCCTGGGGGTTGTGGGTCTGGGCCTGCCAGGCGCCCGAAACCGGGAACCGGCATTCCCAGGGCGGTCACAGGAGTTGTGGGTGAGAACATCCGAAGTGCCATCGAGGTTTGGCCTCTCAGCCGTGGCCCCGCCCTTAGGTTAGTGATGTCCACCTGAGGCCAGTAGAAAGAGGTGGAGCAGGGCAAACCCAGTGGTCACGAACATGATCGTACGGACGATCCACGCCTTTAGGCGCCTCGCACTGTTCGTCTTGGTGGTTTGTACTACCCGTAATCCTTTGAGTTGTCGGCGTGCCCCCACATATGGGCTCACCAGACGCACCGAAGGCCCACGTGTCCCGGAGCCGGGCGAGTACCCATTGGTCATGGCTCAGCGCCCTAGGAGTCGCGGATTCGGTATCCGCGTCTGGTGGAAAGAGAGGACCATCGTCGGGACCTACGAAATGGTCTCACATGCCTTCCGTGCTGGCCTGGCTCAAGAGGCGCAGGACCTCTCGACCGAGGACAAGTGCGGCAAGGGCGATCGCCATGAGCCAGGAGACGGTCTCGAGGTGGCGACCGCGTAGGAGCTGAAAAGCAGTCACCGCTAGCACGACGAGCACCGGCGACATACGGGGCCACCAAGCGAGATGGTCGAGTCCTCAGCCATCGGACGGCTCGGGCGCCGGCGAGTCATCGCCCACAGCGCACCCAGGCCGATCAACAGAGTAGCCCGCCACCCAGCCCGTGTCCAGGAAGCTCCCGCCGTTGTAGCTGTTGACTTCGGTGAGATACGAAAATGCGCTGTAAGAAATGGGACAAGCCACAACTCCGCCGTCGCTAACTCCAGCCGTACCCGTCCTGTACGTCCGCCCCTCGCGATCATGATGATCACCAGCGACACCATGATCACATCGCTCATCGGGTAGGCCAGAGAGATGGCCTGTTTCAAGACACCGCCCTGATGAGACCGGTAGAGCGGGCCGAGGACAGTTGCCCAACTGGCAAAGAGGAGCGACGTGGCGATGATGCAACCGTCGAGGACTCCTTGCACGCGAGCAACAGGCCGACGCTGACCGGTGGGGTAGAGCAAGAGTCCGGTAAACGCCAGCGGAACGGCGGTGAGGAACCCGACGTCGGCCAACGACGGAAACGGCACTGGAATGTTCTTAATGAGGGCGTAGTAACACCAGACGAGCTCTCCGGCGCCCCAGGCGAAGCTGGAAACAGCAAAGAGCGCCCACGTCACTCGACCCACCGAAACTCGGAACGCGGCCGCCCAGACGACAGTAGCGCACCAAGCAGCGACCAGTTGACCGATATCGTCGACCTCCAGGGTGACGTGGGTGCCATCGAGGTCAAAGATGATCCACAGTAAAAAGACGACGGTCATGATCCCCGCCAACACCGATCCGAAAACAAAGAGACGATGCTGGCCGGCTGTGTCGGTTAGACGATCCTCGGCAGATGCCACAGAGCTCTATCGACGAGGATCTGGCACGCCTTGAGGCCAAGGGACTCTAAATCACACGGTACAGACAACATATGCCGAAGAGTGGAAGTTTTCGTGGAAGTTCCGGGAAGGTAGGCGCGGCTGGACAATGCCAGTTTCAGTGACCTTCGACCGCGTTGACCCCACCCGAGATGCTTATCGTGGGACGGACCCTGTGGGTGCCGAGCATCCCATCCATATCATGCGACCAGGCGATACTCGTGATGAGGCCGCCCAGCATGTCGGCTCGCACGGCCCTCCCAGCGGAAGTTGCCGATCCAACGTTGGCAGGTACTGACGGGCAGGGCGGAATCTTGCCCAATCGTCCGGTGCGGACGGTGAGCGTTGTAGCGGTCCGCGAACTCGCTCAGGACAGCGACAAGGTGACGCCGGCCAAGAATCAGCATCCGGTCAAGACACTCTCGGCGGACTGTCCCCACGAATCGTTCGGCTATCGCATTTGCTCTGGGCGCGCGGACTGGTGTCCGGATGACACCGATGCCTTCTGAGCGGAACACCTCGTCGAAGCTGGCTGTGAACTTGGCATCTCGGTCTCGAATGAGCCTGTCGGGTGCCATTACTCAATTCGGCCGATTACCAGGAACTTCGAAGCGAGCCTAGGGCACGTTGTCGAGCCGGAATGGCCAGAGTTAGACGGGTCGGGCCAGGCTAACGACGTGGTCATGTGTCTCCTGTACTTGCTGGCCCAGCGGCTTCTTGCCTTGTTCGTGCTCCGATGTCGCTCTGACCGCTCGAAGGACGTCGAGATCGTGGTGCTTCGCCACGAGCTGGCGATCCTGCGTCGGCACGTAACGCGTCCGGAGCTGAGGGATGTCGATCGGATCTTCTTGGCTGCGGCGTCCCGATTGCTCTCACGCCGTCGGTGGTCGGTGTTCTTCGTTCGACCCGAGACCCTCCTTCGATGGCATCGCCGCTTGGTGGCCCGTCACTGGACCTACCCGCGGCGTGGTCCAGGGCGCCCACCGATCGCGCCCGAGGTGCGGGCGCTCATCGTCCGTATGGCCAGGGAAAACGGGAGTTGGGGGTACCTGCGGATCCAGGGAGAACTCGCCGGGCTGGGTATCTCAGTCTCGGCCACCACGGTGTGGCGAGTGCTCGTGAGGGCGGGGCTTGATCCGTCAGGCGGCCGATTCGAGATGGGCTGGCGGGACTTCGTTCGGGCCCAGGCGCACAGCTTCTTGGCCACCGACTTCCTGACAGTGGACACCGTCTTCCTCAAGCGCCTGTACGTGTTGTTCTTTGTCGAGGTCGACACAAGGCGAGTACATCTGGCCGGAGTCACGTCGCATCCCACCGGAGCCTGGGTGACCCAGCAGGCTCGGAACCTGGTGGTGACCCTCGGCGATGCAATCTCGGCCCGCAGGTTCCTCATCAGAGACCGAGACACCAAGTTCACGGGAAACTTCGACGAGGTGTTCCACTCCGAGGGCATTCGGGTCATCCGTACCCCCGTCCGAACCCCTCGGGCGAACGCCTACGCAGAACGATGGGTGGGCACTCTCCGGCGGGAATGTCTCGACTGGATCCTCATCCTCGGCAGGCGCCACCTGGAGGCCGTAGTTCGGGAGTACCTGACCCATTACAACTCCCACAGACCGCATCGGAGCCTTGATCTCTGTCCGCCGTGCGCCGAGGCGGTCATCGTGGGGTCGACAGCTGATCAGCCACCTCGACGAATTCGGCGCCAGGACCGACTCGGTGGTTTGATTCACGAATACACCAGGGCTGCGTGACGGCACGGGTTTTGGCACCCCACAGGGTCGGGGGAGGGCGTGTTAGGGGGCAAGAGGACCTGTGGGGCGGTTGGGGATAGATGTGGTGGGAGTCACGTGCCTCCTGACGTTGGTGGAGTTGACGATATTCCTGAACGGCCGGCCCTGGCGAGTAGTGGGAGGGAACCTCCCCTCCCGCGGGTCTGCCCCCAAGTCGGTCGACTCATTGAGTCAACCGAACATGGGGCAGACCCTTCGGACACTACGGGATTCTCGGCACCCAACACCCACACGCCTCTCTCTTTGCTGATACGTGAGTCCTGTCGATGCGAAACGAAGGGCGACCTCCGCGCCTTTGGGAGGTCGCTCTTCATCTGTCCAGACGAGATTGCTACTGTGGGATCGACCAACCAGTCCAACCACTTGACGGTCCGTAGACGGAATCTCCTGGGTAGGAGAAGAACGCCGTCACATCTTGCCAACCACCCTCAAGGGGGCAATACGGATTACTCTGGATCTTAGAACTAACCAGGGTGTCATTGGCACCCGATTGAAGACCAGTTGCCAATGACGGACTCCACCAAGCAGGTAAGCCCGGGCTTGAGAGGACGCACTGAAAGTCAATATTGTCATTTTGGCTTGAAAGTGCTGGCTCTGCAGTCAGGATCTCGCTCGGATCGGAGGGTGCGACCGGGGACGCGCTCACCGTTGCCTGCCACCAGGCCCCAGGACCGCTAAGGATGTTGTTCCAGTCCTCTTGGTTTACCTTCGTGGTCGTCGGAATCGGCTGCACATCGACGGTGTACATCGCCGATGATCCCAAGTCCACGCCGTATCCAGAGTACGAGACTGCGATCTGATGTGCTCCGGACGGAAGCTGAAGAACACAGAAGGACGATGGCACACCGCTGCACTGCTTCCAACCATCCACCGTGAGAGTGACAGTCCCGTTGGACACGGTGGCCCCGAACACTGTCTTTACGCTCATACTGCCCACGATGGTCCAATCGTCGTACACGACGCTTGCGAACGGTATCTTCCCATCGGGAAGTGCGTACGTGGTAGTCGTGGAACCGCCGAGAAAATGTGGGGGGGCGGGGGTATCGGGGGTGCGAATGCAGAAGCCGGAAGGATGCTCAGCCCGATCACGGTGCAACTGAGCATCATAATCGTGGCAATACCTAGTCCGAGGCGCCCAGCCAACCTGTGGGCTGTGTTCCTGATCATGACGTTCTCCTTTGGTCTCGTCCCACCCTTGCGGGTGTCCGTCAGTACGTACCTTGAAGGAGAGCGCTCCAACGGGGATCCAATGGCGCTCCAACGGGACCATGAGGATCCACATACGCTGGGACCTCTCGACGGGCATCTACTCGTCCTTGAGAGTCCCAGGTGACCCGCCTGGATGAGATCTCCCTACCCAGAATGCGGAACTTCAACATGAAACAGGAAACGGCGGCGATACCGTGCGGGCTGGCGAGGACCCGCTCGCTCGTCAGGTGTCGAGCAGTTGGAGCGCTGCCGCAGCGCGGCGTTCGACGTTTCCGTAGCCGTTGGCCGCTGCCGCGGTGTAAGCCTTGGTGAGTAGGGTCCCGAGCCTTCTTGGCATCGCCGGGAGCGCCGCGTTCAGCGAGCATCCTCCCCCACGAGAGGTCCGTCCGAGCGGCGATGAACTTGGTGCCCACCCGGTCGCTCAACTCGGCGGATTGGGCGAAGTAAGCGTCCGCCTCATCGTAGCGGCCGAGGATGGTGGCAAGGTCACCGAGGTAGTGACACACCGGGCCTCCGGTCACTCCGCTCAAGATCCACTGACCTGCAAACGGAGTGAGCCTCTCGAACAGCGCCTCTGCGTATTCCGGGTCTCGGCATGCGATGGCGGCTTCGGCGTAAGTGCCCATTCCGATAAGCCAGCCCGAATCAAGAGGAAGATGGAAATTTGCACCCGCGAACTCGGCCAGCAGTTGACGTGCTTTATCGATGCGGTCCCCTTCTACGTGGGCGATGGCCAGAACCGAAGCGAGTGCCGCCGGGGCGATCCCGGGTGAGTCGGCAGCCACCTGCTCGATGATTGGGACCAGGTCTCCAAGGTTTCCGCTCTGCCAGCTGACGTCCGCGACGTGTATGGCGAAGAAGATGGCGGCGTCGGGCTGGCCGCAGTCAGTGCCGATCTGGAGAGCCTTCGTTGCCAACCGGTCCGACCTTTCGGTATCTCCGGCGATTAACGCCTGCACGGCCCGCTGAGAAGCATTTGCCCATTTCAGGGTGGGTTGATCAAGCTGCTCGGCCATAGACCTGGCGATTTCGATGCAGCGGTCCGCCTCTTTGATGTCCCCGGCGCAGTCGGCGACTTCGACGCGTCCCGCGGCCGCAAAGAAAATCAGGACCGGGTCGCCGACCCGCTCGGCGCGAGTCAGGGCTTCGTCCGTCCAGGCCAGCGATTGATCTAGAAGTGGCGGCACTCTGAGCGGGAGCGAGACGTGGTTGAGGACCCGCACGACAGTTGCGTCGTCACCCGAGGAATGGGCGATGGCGACGGCCTCGTCAGCCAACGCCTGGCGGCGTTCGAGCGGGCTGCCGAAGGTAAGTTCTGAACACAAGGTGGCGAGCACGAGCGCCCGGTCGGTGTTGTCTGTGGAGAGCCGATCGAGGGCCATCTCCAAGATCTCGACCCGGTCGGCGTCGATGACACCGATGGCGCTGACCCAGCCCCGGTCGTTGGCCAGGGCGGCGGACACGAGTCGCTCGGTGTCGTCGAGATCCGCCGCCCGGCGAGCGGCGTCGAGGAGGGTGTCGCGAAAGACGGGGTCTCCCGTCTGGCGCTGGGCGGTCCCGAGCCCGATGGCCAGGTCGAGCCCGAGGACCGGATCAGGATCGTCGGCCTGGGCGTAGAGGTCGAGCGCCTGGGCGTAATGGCGAAGGGCGTCGCCAGGGGCGAGGGCCCTGAGCGCAGCATCTGCCGCCTGTCGGGAGTAGCTGATGGCCTTTTCGAGGTCGGTGGGTTGCGTGGCAGCGATCCAATGTCGGGCCAGTTCGCCCACTCGCACCCCGGGCCGGTCGCCACAGAGATCTTCCAGGGCTTCGGCGACCACCCGATGCGCTCTCGCTCGGCGAGTGAGACCAAGATCCTCATACAAGGTGTGCTGGATGAGCGCATGGGCGAAGTTGTAATGCCCGGGGGTGTCGTCCAGTTCGCAAACCAGGGCCACGGCCGCCGCCGCATCGAGGATGTCGAGCAGCTCGTCCTCCGAGGTCTTGGTGGCCCGGGCTAGGACATCGAGGTCGAAGTCCCGACCGATGACCGAGGCTACGGACAACACTCGTTCGGCATCTTGCCCCAGGCGCCCGACCCGCGCACCGATCACCACGCGCACGCTGTCGGGCAGGGCCATCTGTTCCAGGGAGCCCTTCGCCATCCATCTCCCAGTGGCGTCCTTGTGCATAGCTCCGGTCTCCGAGAGGTGACGCAGTACCTCACTCACGAAGAAGGGGTTGCCGTCGGTCTCGCGATACACCGAATGAGCGAGGGCCACCCCGGCGTTGTCCAGGGTCTGACCCACAGCCGCCTCCATAAATGACAGAACCCCGATGTCATTGAGCCCGGC
Organism: uncultured Acidimicrobiales bacterium; assembly: GCA_963848335.1. Classification (GTDB taxonomy): domain Bacteria; phylum Actinomycetota; class Acidimicrobiia; order Acidimicrobiales; family UBA8190; genus Chersky-840. The sequence goes on along the minus strand of CAWKDD010000005.1, from coordinate 120 downwards.
CAGTTCGATGCGGGCAACGCCGCTCTGTCGATGTAGTGCCGCCAAGGTGTCGAGCAGGGGGTGGGACTGTGACAACTCACGGTCGCGGTAGGTTCCGAGGATGAGCACCCTCATGGCCTC
>CAWKDD010000004.1:0-131748 GCA_963848335.1 uncultured Acidimicrobiales bacterium | reverse complement strand
CTGGGCCACCCGGATACGGCTCGACCCCGACGGGGTGGGACACATCGACGGCGTGATCGGCCCCGACGAGTACCACGAGGACGTCGACGACAACGCCTTCACGAACCTGATGGCACGGTGGAACCTGGAGCGGGCCGCGGATCTGGTCGAACGCGGTGCCTCGGCAGCCGAGCACGCCGAGGCCCAGCAGTGGCGGGCGCTGGCGAGCGTCCTCACCGACGGGTTCGACGCGGCGGCGGGCCGTTACGTGCAGTTCGCGGGCTACGACGCTCTGGAGCCGCTCCTGATCGATGACATCGGGCCCATTCCCGTGCTCGCCGACCTGGTGCTGGGTCACGACCGCGTCGCGGGTTCGCAGATCATCAAGCAGGCCGATGTTCTCATGGCACATCACATGATCCCCGGGGCCCTGCGACGCGGCACGCTCGAGCGCGATCTGGACCGCTATCTGCCGCGCACCGCACACGGCAGCTCGTTGTCTCCGGCCATACACGCCGGCGCGCTGGCCAGGGTGGGTCGCCTCAAAGAGGCGCTCGCCTTCCTCCAGCTCGCACAGGACATCGATCTCGATGATGTGACCGGCAGCACCGCCGGCGGCCTGCACCTCGCCGATCTCGCCGGGCTGTGGCAGGCCCTGGTCTTCGGCTTTGCCGGGGTGCGCGTGACGGGCCCGGACGACGACGCGCTCGGTCGTGGACCCCCACATTCCCCCCGACTGGGACGAGCTGCGCATCACGTTGCACTGGCACGGTCGCCGAGTGCGCCTCCGGTGCCAGAGCAACGCCGTCCACGTGGCTTGCGCCTCGGCCGTACGCGTCCAGCTGGGAGACGATGCGCCCGTGCTCGTTTCCCCCGAAGGGGCATGGATCGAGCGAAATACACGCGACGCTCCTCGCCACAGCCAGGGATCACTCGGTTGACGGCGGCGAATGTGGTGTCGGATCCTGTCTCGCCGAGGTTCGGCTCTGCCTTTGCGCCGCTTGCTCCTCGGCGCCAGCACCCATGTAGACGAAGAGGCCGATGAGGACCAGCCAGAAGTCGTAGAAGACCCCGCCCACGATCATGACCATGGCCAGGACTCGGGCAATCCTCCCGGCCTGGCGGGTGGCGGTGAGTCGGTCGTGGTCGTGTTCCTCGAGCGCGGCACGCAGAACCCTGCCACCGTCCATCGGGAGCGCGGGCAGAAGGTTGAACCCGCCCAGCAAGATGTTGAGCCAGGCCAGCCGAGCGAACCACGATCCGGCGAACAGGGTGGGCGGCCAAAGGTGAGCCCCGAAGGCCAGTCCCCCGGCGATGGCGAGGGCGGCCAGTCCGAGGCTCATGAGCGGTCCGACGATGGCGATGGCGAGCTCGTCAGCGGCCCGTTCGGGCATCTCCTCGAGCTGGGACAGGCCGCCGATGGGCAGGAGCAAGATGTCCTCGACCACCGCCCCCCGGCGGCGGGCCACGACACAGTGGGCGTACTCGTGGATCAGCACCGAGGAGAAGACCGCCACGATCCAAACCAGGCCGGCGGCGACGGTCGCCGACCCGCTGCCGGCGTTCAGCCACACCACGAGGACGACCAGGACCACGAAGGTCCAGTGCATCCGGATGTCGATTCCCCCGACTCGGGCGATCCGGACCGAGCTTCTGGTCTTCCCGTTCCGCGCCATGCGGCTACCTCGTCTCGAAGTCCTAATCCGAGGATGAGCGACGCCCAGGCCTGGGCACCAGGGCACTATGGCCCTTCGTCTCCCGACCGGGCCGCGACCGGGCGGAGGACGCTCAGCGGCGCCGACATAAGATCCCCACGGGGCGACACAGGCCATGTACGTCGGGTGAGGGTCCCCATGTCTCGCAAGGAGGCCGGAAATGGAGCACGCGCACACCGTCGAGGAGCTCGGGCGTGACGAATGCCTGACGCGGATGGCGACGCAGCGTCTCGGTCGGTTGGGTGTCGTGGTCGAGGGTGTTCCCATCGTGCTGCCCATGCAGTTCGCGATGGACGGCGAGACCGTCGTGCTCCAGACCAACCAGGGAGGCAAGACCCTGAACGTCCCGCTCAGCTCGGTGAGCTTCGAGGTCGATCATGTCGACTGGGACGAAGGCGTGGGATGGAGTGTGCTCCTCCAGGGCTACGGCGCCGATATCTCGTCCGCTCTCGATCAGCGATCCGAAGCCCTCCGTTCGCTCACGATTCAATCGTGGGCGCCCCCGCCGGCAGATCGCTGGCTCAAGATCATCCCCCGCAAGATCACCGGTCGGGTCATCCGGGCCGGCTGACACGGGCAGGCTTCGACGGGCCGGCTCGTGCGGGCGGGCTGAGACGGGCCGGCTGGTGCGGGCCGCCTGAGGCCGGCTGAGGCGGAGCGACAGTCCGGGCCTGACCCCGGTGGGCTCGGTGCCGAATCCCGATTACGGCCGTTGGGCCCTGGCACGAGCCGACGACGGGCGTGCACAGTGACCTCATGGAGCGAATGCCCCGAGACGATGACGCAACGCTCTCCCTGGTCGAGCTGGATCGGCAGGAGTGCCTCGAGCTCCTCGGTCGTGCCGCCGTGGTCCGTGTCGTCTTGAGCGTGGACGGCGTTCCGGTTGCACTCCCGGTCAATGTGTCAGTGCTCGACGGGGACATCGTCTTCGTCACCGACAAGGGCTCCAAATTCGACGCCGCTGTTCGAGGCCAGGTCGTCAGCGTGGAGGCCGATGACGTCGACCCCATCTACCACACCGGATGGAGCGTTCTCGTCACAGGAGTCGCGCAGTTGGTCACCGAGCCCCCTGACATCGAACGGGCGGCGCCACTGGCCCTGGGGGCATGGGCACCGGGGCCGCACCCTTTCCTGGTGCGGGTGCCCTCGACCGTGGTCTCGGGTCGGCGCATCTCGTGGGGAACCGAACCACCGTCATCGACGGGGCCATGACCGGGGATCGTCGGGAGCGCCGGGGCTCTTGGGAGCGCCGGGACTTCCGGGACCACGGGGGACAGAAGGAGCCTGGATCTGGTCCGGCCCGACGCATCCCGGCGCGCGTCCCGCGCGCGTCGGCGCGCTGGAGAGCCTGCGCACGGTGACCCGGGCGATGGTCGAATCAGGGCTGGGAGCGGTTCTGGTGGAGAGCCCCCTCGGACCCACAGGGTTCGTGACCGCCAAGGATGTCATCGATGCGGTGGCGGGCGGTGCCGATCCCGATACCGTCTGGGCTGGCGAGATCACGCGACCGACCCCCCGGACCGTGAGTTGCAACCAGCACCCGGCCGATGTCGGACAGGAGATGGCAGCCTACGAGCTCGAAGTGGTCACCGTGATCGACGAGGACGCCTCTGTCGGAGTGGCCTCAGCCCTCGATGTGCTGCGCGCCGTTCTCGGGCTGGCCGAGCAATCCGACGGGACCACCGCGACCGACGAGCCCTAACGTCCCGGCGTGTCCCGACCCGGCGCGTCACGGGGGATCACGGCCACCGGGAGATCGGCCTGGTGCACAAGCTGCTGGCTCGTGCTTCCGAGCAGCAGTCCTGGAGGACCGCCCGTGCCCCGACGACCCACCACGATGAGATCGGCTCCCTCCTCGTGTGCCGCTCTGAGCACCCCGGTGACGGCGTCGCCGTCGATCACCAGGCAGCGGTAAGCCACCGACGCATCGGCGAGCGGCCGGCACCAATCCCGCTCGAGCGTGTCGACCACCTCCTGCCGGTGACCCGATGACGGGACCACCGAGTCGTCGCCGAGATGGGTCAGGAGGCCCAGAGCGTGGACGGCCACGATCTCTCCTCCCGATCCCTCCATGAGGGCGGCCGCCCATCTCAAGGCACGACCCGAGTCCTCGGAGCCGTCCACACCTACGACCATACGAAGCGAAGTGGTCATCTCCGCTCCCGAGCATTCCACGTCCCGGCCTGCCGACAGGGGGACCCGGATCGTCTCATCGGAGCCCTACCCGTCAGCATCGTTCGGGGTCGCGGACCGGTCAGGGTCGGGGTGCGGCGCCGACCTTGGCCGCCAACTCGGCCAACCGGTTGGCATATCCCCACTCGTTGTCGTACCACCCCAGCACCTTCACCAACCGTCCCTTGACCATGGTGAGCTCGGCGTCGAAGACACAAGACGCCGGCGACCCCACGATGTCGGTCGACACCAAAGCTTCCTCGGCGTACTCGAGGCGGCCCTGGAGCGGGGCGGCGGCGGCGGCCTCGCGGAACGCGTCGCGGAACATGGGCGACGGTGACCTTCGATGCCACATTCGCCACGAGGTCCGTGATCGAACCGTCGGGAACCGGCACCCTGAGGGCGAGACCGTCGAGGCGGTCCTGCACCGACGGCAGGACCAGGCCGGTCGCCCGGGCCGCGCCCGTGGTGGTGGGAACGATGTTGAGCGCCGCCGCCCGAGCGCGCCTCGGGTCCTTGTGAAGCCCGTCCACCAGCTGCTGATCCCCGGTGTAGGCGTGCACCGTGGTCATGAAGCCTTCCTCGAGGCCGAAGGCGTCGTCGAGGACCTTGGCCAGGACAGCCAGGCAGTTCGTGGTGCACGAGGCGTTGGAGACCACGACATGGACCGAAGGGTCGAAGGTGTCGTCGTTGACACCCATGACGAAGGTGGCGTCGGCGCCTTTGGAGGGTGCGGATACGACGACTCGCGGTGCGCCGGCGTCGAGGTGGCCTGCGGCGTCCTCACGGGCGGTGAACCGTCCCGTGGCCTCGACGACGACATCGACGTCCAGCTCGGCCCAGGGGAGGGCCTTCACCTCGCGTTGGGCCGGCAGGAGGATCCGGCGCCCACCGACCACCATGACGTTGCCGGAGGTCGTGACGGGCTCGTCGAACCGTCCGAAGACGGAGTCTCGGGCCAGCAGGCGGGCCAATGCCTCGGGGGAGCCCAGGTCGTTGATAGCCACGACCTCCATGCCGAGCTCGTGACGCTGGCTCGCCCGGAACAGCGCCCGCCCGGTCCGACCGAAACCGTTGATGCCGACTCGAATGGTCATCCCGGACCCCTCCGTCATGTGTGTTGGTGCCGATTCACCCAGGGAATCGGCCGAAGCATTGTGCCTACGCTCCCAGGATGCGCGGGATATCCGGTTGTCGGGTAGGGCCGATCGGCCCAATGACCTTCGCCGCGAGCCCGCTTCGGGCCCAAACCGGGGTCTCGGGCACCGGCGAGAAGAGGGCGGGCCCGCCGGGTCGGGCCGGAGGCCACGCCCACATGACCTTTGCCCCTGGCGCGCGCCGAGCCCGGGTAGGACGCTGAGAAAGGGACATGAGCGAGCAGGAGGCGACATCATGCGAGCGGTCGTCGTCTACGAGTCGATGTTCGGGAACACGCGGCTGGTGGCGGAGGCGATCGCCATAGGCCTGGCCCCCCGCGCCGAGGTGCGCCTCGTGGCGGTGGCTGACGCTGCCGGTGTCCTCGAGGGATGTGACCTCGTCGTCGTGGGCGGGCCCACCCACGCTTGGGGCATGTCGTGGCCGTCCACCCGCAGAGGAGCCACCTTGCGTCTCAGCAGGCCCGGCAGCAGCCTGGTGCTCGAACCTGGTGCCGACCGCGGGCCCGGCGTACGGGAATGGCTCGCATCTCTCGGGCACGGCGATGGCAAGGCGGCATCCTTCGACACCCGCATCAAGTCCCCTGCCCTCTTCACCGGTCGGGCCTCCGCGAGCATCAGCCGCCACCTGGAGCGCCTGGGCCTCACCATCGTGGCCCCGCCCGAGAGCTTCCTCGTCGACAAGAACAGTCACCTGCTGCCAGACGAGCTCGAGCGTGCCCAGGCATGGGGGGTCCGGCTGTCGACGATCTGCGAGGGCGCTCCGACCGGCAGCGCCTGACTCAGCCGACTCGGCTCAGTCAGTTCCGGTCCGCGATGCCGTGGCGCGGGATGCCCAGGACGCTCAGGGCATCGTCCAAGACCACTCCCAGAGGTCGGGCCGTGTCGATGGTCACCGCCGACGGCCACGGGGCCTCGGTTCGACCCATCTCCCGGCTGATCTCGACAGTGGCCTCGGAGGGGTCGGCGCCGTTGCGCCGTCGCCCCGTGATCCGGTGCTCGGTCACCGTGGGCGGCGCGCTGCAGTGCAGCTCGGTGAGATCGGCGATCGACTCCTCGGCGAGCCTCCGGGCCGAGCACCGGTGGGAGTCGTCGATCCACGACGCATCGAGGATCACCGACTCGCCGAGCGCAAGGTGCTCCCGGGCCGTCGCGATGAGGGCGTCGTAGACCTGCCGTTTCCTCTCGGGCGCGTAGGAACCCCTGCCCAAAGCATCCGAGGTGGCACGTGGCGTGGCGGACCGTGGACTGGTCCGCCGGAGCTCGTCGGACCTGAGCACGGTCGCACCCATTGCGTCTCGCAGTACCGCCGCCAGGGTGGACTTTCCCGAGCCGGGCAGTCCCCCCACGAGGATGAGGCGGACCCGTCCCTGCTCGAGATGGGAGCGGGCCAGCTCGAGAAGCTGGCCTGCTTCACCGGCCGCGTCGGGGTCACCCTGCGCGTGGCGGATGCACGCCACCTTGGCACGCACGACAGCGCGCAACCCGATGTAGAGATGCAACAGCGACGGAGGCAGATGTGTTCCGGCTGCCTCTTCGTACTCGCGTACGAACTGCCGGGACGCCCCGGGGGCGCCCACGCGCTCGAGATCCATGGCGAGGAACGCCACGTCTGCCGCCACATCGCCGTAACGAAGGCGGTCGTCGAACTCGAGGCAGTCGAGGATCCTCGGACCATCCTCGAGGCAGTAGATGTCGTCGGCCTGGAGATCCCCGTGGCCGTCGCAGATGTGCCCTGCCGTGATGCGGGCCGAGAACAGCGACGAGCGACCGTCCAGGTAGCGCCGAACGGCGCCGACCACGATGTCGTGGACGTACCGGTCGAGGACCGGACCGACGAAGGGGGCCAAGGCCGTCACGTTCGTCTCGAATTGACGGGAAACCTCGCGGGCCGTCGCGCACGCAGAGATCCCGGCGGAGCGCTCGGCCCCGGCATGGAATGCGGCCAAGGTGCGCGCCACGCTCTGCACCTCAGCTCGAGCCCCTTGCACTGTGTCGGTGTGCACCAGATGAGCCAGGGAGCGCTCGGCGGGGAGCCTGTGCATCACGACCAAGTGATCGAGGGTCTGACCGTCCATCGTCACATCGGCAACCCCCAGGTAGGTGTCGGGGGCGAGCCGGCGGTTGAGCTCCACCTCGCGTCGGCAATCCTCGGCTCGAGAGGAAAGTGTCGAGAAGTCTGCGAATCCCAAGTCGAGAGGTTTGCGAAACTTGAGGACGTGGTCGCCCAGGAACAACAGGATCGAGACATGGGTCTCACGTGCCATGGGCTTACCTCGCCGATCCGCGACCCGATCTCGACTGCCGCTCGAGCACCAACCACCGATGGACATCCGTTCGATCCTCCACGAGAACTTCCTTCTCCAATCATCCGAGCTGCCGAGCTGCCCGAGACAGGGCCGAACGTCCTGTCTCCTGTGGGTGACGCCGGTGTCCCCACGGCGCATCCTCGGGTCTACCTGCAGGCCGATTGGGACCTCTGGCCCTTTCGAGGCGGGCGAGGACAAGGGGACACTGAGGGTATGGAAACGGCCCTCGAGATCGGAGATGATCCGAGTAGCGGGCCCGGCCCACGGAGTGCAGACGAGGCGCGAGGGTAGGAGACGATGTCCATCTACAGCCAACTCCTGAGCGCCGCGCTCGAACGCACCGACGGGTCCGAGGACGAACCAACCACCGGGGACGCGCTGGCCAGCTTGCTGGCGTGCCGCAGCAAGCTGGAGAACCAACCGGCGAAGCGAACCGGTTCAGACTGGGCCGCGGCCGCGCTGGCCGACCAGCTCGCCTACGACATCGCCTTGATCGGGCTCGCCCAGCGCCTCGACATCGACTTCGATCTCGACCGCTTCGACCAGCGTCAACTCGAGCGCAGCCGGCTCGAACGTGCCCTCGCAGGTCGCGGCCTCGGTCTGGACCAGCTCATCGAGCTCGAGGAGCTCACGGAGCGGTCCTAATCCCGCCGAGAACCGATCCGGGAGACGCGACTAGGTACCGGACGCGTCATCGCGCGCCGATCGCTGCGAGCGCTCGTCCAGGCGAGCCGCGTACGTCGCTGCTTGGGTTCGCCGCTCCATGCCCAGCTTGGACAGCACGTTGGAGACGTAGTTCTTGACCGTCTTCTCGGCAAGGTACAGCTCACCGGCGATCTGACGGTTCGTCTGCCCCTCGGCGATGAGATCGAGGATGCGCCGCTCTTGCGCAGTGAGGCTGGCAAGCCGGGGGTCTTCCTCGGGACCTTTCCGGAGCCGGGCCAGCACCCGCTCGGTGACCGCAGGGTCGAGCAACGACTGCCCCGCCGCCACGCGCCGGACATCATCGACCAGATTGGTGCCCTCCACCTGCTTCAAGACGTAGCCGGCGGCACCCGCCATGATGGCGGCGAAGAGCGCTTCATCGTCGGCGTAGGAGGTGAGCATCACACAAGCGATCTCGGGATTGCGCGACCTGACCTCTCGACACACTTCGACGCCACTGCCGTCGGGGAGCCGGACGTCGAGGATCGCCACGTCGGGCTTCGTGGGCGGGATCCGGGCCAACGCCTCTTCGACCGTCCCCGCTTCGCCCACGACGACGATGTCGTCGGTCGCCTCGAGCAAAGACCGCAAACCGGCCCGGACGATCTCGTGATCGTCGAGAAGGAACACGCGCAGGCTCACGGGATCATCTTTCCAAGTGAACCACATCAAGGCAACCCTTCCCCGCACCCCGCCGAGCCTGCCCTGCGGGCATTGCCAACTGGCGGCTTGCCCAACCCGAAGAAGATGGGGCCAGCTAGGCTGGGCGCGGTGCCATTCCGGGCGATCGAAGACCCCGTAAAGCTTCGCCGAGTGCTCGAGGCGACGCTTCTGCTCGAGGCGGACCTCGAACTGCCGGTTCTGCTTCGCCACCTCATCGAGGAGGCCCGCTCGATGGCGGGAGCCCGTTACGGCGCGCTCGGGGTCCTCAACGACGAAGGCACGGCACTGTCCGAATTCCTGACGGTGGGGCTAGAGCCCGAAGAGGAAGAGCGCATCGGGCCACGCCCCACGGGACGAGGGGTGTTGGGACTGCTCATCACCGATCCCCAGCCGTTGCGCCTGGGCTCCATGGCATCGCATCCCGACAGCTACGGTTTCCCCCCCAACCATCCACCCATGACCTCGTTTCTGGGGGTACCCATCAAAGTGCGCGACGAGGTCTACGGCAACCTCTACCTCACCGACAAGGTCGGTTGGTCCGAGTTCACCCAGGATGACGAAGCGTTGGTGGCGGCACTCGCCCTGGCGGCCGGGATCGCCATCCAGAACGCCCGGCTCCATCAGCGGGTGCAGGAGGTGGCCGTCTACGAAGATCGCGACCGTATGGCCAGGGATCTCCACGACACGGTGATCCAGCGTCTCTTCGCCGTGACGCTCTCCCTCCAGAGCATGGCGGGAGCCGCGGCGGCAGCAGGGATCGCGGACCGGCTCAAGACGGCGATCTCGGATCTCGACGCCACAATCCGCCAGGTCCGCTCGACCATCTACGAGCTGGGGTCGTCCGACCTCGACCAAGGTGTGAGGCACACCATCCTCAATCTTGTCCGCGACCTCGACCCCGTCGTCGGCTTCGAGGTCAGAGTGTCGTTCGACGGCCCGGTGGACTCGGCCATACCCGACGAGCTTGCCGACCATCTGTCGGCGACGCTCCGGGAGGCGGTCACCAACATCGGGCGTCACGCCGAGGCCACCGAGGCCAGCGTGCTGGTGCGGGTACGCGATGGTTCGTGCTTGCTCCAGGTCACCGACAACGGACATGGGCTCGTCCCGAACGGAACGACCGGTGGCGGGCTCGGCCTGGTCAACCTGCGACGACGGGCGGAGAAGCTCGATGGGCGATTCGCGGTCGAGACCCGCGAAGAAGGCGGGACCCTGCTCGTCTGGGAAGTGCCGATCACCCAGTAGATCGCAGGCGCCACGCCGGGGTCTGGGGGCCCTGGAGACGGGTATGGAGCGCTTCTCCTGAGCTGATTCGGTGGCCGTGCCCTGCTCGGGGGCCCTTTTGCATCTTCCGGCTGCCACCAACGGACGTGCCGCCTGAGAGCAGCCCCGACCTTGGACACCGCTCGCCACCAGGGACGTTTGGACCCTGGTCAGGGACCTTCGACTCTGCCGAGCCCCCCAGCTGTTCGGGCATCGTGACCAGAGAGGCACGGCACGGAAGCCGAGCCGGACAACCAGATAGCGAATATCGGAAAAGGAGCCAGACATGCGGCGCAAGACGTTCGACATGATCCTCACGGCGGGCGGCGCAGTCCTTGTCGTCGTGCTGCTCGCCGCCGGGGGACTTGGTCTGTGGGGCTACAGCTTCGCCAACAGCAACGTCCACAACCAGCTCGCCCAGCAGCAGATCACCTTCCCACCCCGGGCGGCGTTCGCCCATGCCAAGGTCGGGACCGAGATCGAGCCGGTGATGATCCCCTACATCGAGAAGTACGCAGGGCAGCCCTTGACCACCGGTCAGCAAGCCGAGGCGTACGCGGATCACTTCATCGCCTACCACCTGCAGGAGATCGGCGGGGGCAAGACCTACGCACAGCTGAGCGCAGCGTCCATCGCGGATCCGACCAACACCAAGCTGGCGGGTCAGGTGGAGACGGTCTTCAAGGGCACCACACTTCGTGGCCTGCTCCTCGAGGCGTACGCCTTCTGGACCTTCGGCCAGATCGCGCTGGTGGCGTCCATCGTGTCCTTCGTGCTGGCGGGCCTCATGCTCGTGCTCACGCTCATCGGCGTGGTCCACTTGCGCCGGGTGCCCGAGGACCAGGAATTCCCCAAGGCACACACCGTGGACAAGGTTCCGGTCACGGTGTGACACCGGGGGCTGGCCTGAAAGGGCTGGGCCCGATTGTCCGGCGGGGCGTCGCATGCGACGCCCCGCCGGTGTCATGCCCGAACCGAGCACTGCGCTGCACCGGGCCAGTCGCCGATCCGCAGTCGGTCGGGTCCGGCGGGAACGGTCGGATCCAAGGGGGGCGGTCATCCGATCCGGAAAGGAGGCAGATGTGTCGAATACACAGGCAGAACCCACCCATCGAATCGTCGTCGGGGTCGACGGCTCGACGTGCTCTGTGGCCGCTCTGAACTGGGCGGCACAGCAGGCGGAGCTCACGGGGTCGGTCCTCGAGGTGGTCACCACATGGGAGTGGCCCAACACCTACGGGGTCAATCTCGTCGTCCCGACCGGGTACGACCCGGAGGCCGACGCCCGTGCCGTCCTCGACGATGTCCTCAAGACGGTCCACGATGCCCATCCCGGCCTCGTCGTCCGGCCTGTCGTCGTCCGACACCACGCCGCACCGGCGCTGGTGGAGGCATCACGTGGTGCGGACCTCCTCGTCGTCGGCAGCAGGGGTCACGGCGAGTTCGCGGGCATGTTGCTGGGGTCGGTGAGCGAACACTGCGTCACCAACGCACATTGCCCCGTCCTCGTACTCCACGACCGGGGCTGACCCCGCGCCGGCCGCGTGTGCCGGTCGAAGGGCAACCGGCAGGACTCAGATGTCGACGCCGTGAGGATCAGCGTCGACGGGCACCTCGTTGCCCACCGGCCCCTCTTCGGGCGGGGCCGGAGCCGCCCGGTTGGGCAGAAAGACCAGGACGCCCAGGGCCGCGGCCCCGACGACGACTGCTCCGACGGTGCCGGCCAGCCCCATCCCGCTCACGAACGACGCTCGCGCCAGCTGGGCCAGTCCAGAGAGCCGGTGATCAGGCTCGAGATCGACTCCGGCACCCACTGAAGCAGGCCCAGGGCGAGGATGGACAGCACAGCCCCCACGGGGTCGGGTCGTTTGCTCACCGGGTTCTTGGAGTTGGGCACGATCCATATGGCGGCCCAACAGCCCGCCCAGAGCGATGGGGACCTCGACGAGGAACACCGATCCCCACCAGTAATGCGACAACAGCCATCCACCGGCCACCGGTCCGATGGCGACATCCAGCCCTGTGGTGCCCGACCAGAACCCGATCGCCCGGGCCCGGCTCTCGGCCTCGGTGAACACGTTGGTGAGAATCGACAGTGTCGAAGGCATGATGGCAGCGGCGCCGATCCCCATGAAGGCCCGCGCCGCGATCAGCCGATCCGGTGTGTCCGAAAAGGCGGAAGTGGCCGATCCGGCGGCGAAGACGAGCAGCCCCGCCATGAAGACCTGTGGCCTCAGCCGGTCATCGCAACAACCCCGCTGAATGCTTCAGATGGTGACATCCATCCGAGTGTCTGTCGAGGCCGTCCGTTGAGTGATCGAGCGATGGCGTTGAGCTGCGACTGCGTCACAGTCGACATGTCCGTACTCTTGGGCAGGTACTGACGAAGCAGACCGTTGGTGTTCTCGTTGCTGCCGCGTTGCCAGGGCGACTTGGGATCGCAGAAGTAGACCTGGAGGCCGGTGTCGATGGTGAACTTGACGTGCTCTGCCATCTCCTTGCCCTGGTCCCAGGTGAGCGAGCGACGAAGCTCGGTGGGAAGCGAGCGGATCCTCTTGGCCATGGCCGTGCGCACCGCCTCGGCACTGTGGCCGTTCGGGAGGGCGAAGAGCATGACGTAGCGCGTCGAGCGCTCGACCACGGTGCCGACGGTGGTCAAGCGCCGGCCAAAGATGAGATCCCCCTCCCAGTGCCCGGGCACGGCGCGGTCCTCCACCTCGGCAGGACGCTCGGAGATCATGACCATGTTGGTGATCTGGCCCTGGCCAAACCCACCCTTGGTGCGACCTTTGGGCCGGCGTAGCGCCCGCCCGGTCCGCAGGCATTGGTGCAGCTCCTGGCGGAGGGCGCCTCTGCCCTGGACGAACAACGACATGTAGATGGTCTCGTGGCTCACCTGCATCTCCGGGTCGTCTGGATGCTCGAGAGCCAACCACGCCGAGATCTGCTCCGGGGACCAGAAGTTCTCGAGACCGGCCTCGACGACCCGACGCAGACGGGGGCAGCCGGCCAGCTTGGCGACCTTCGGACGCCGGGCCCGGCGCCGGGCGGACCGGTCAGCGTGAAGGGCCCGGTAGCTCGCCCGGCCGCCGTTTGTGTTCACCTCCCGGCACACCGTCGACGGTGCCCGGCCCATCCCCGCCGCGATGGCCCGCAACGAAAGGCCTCCGGCCAGGCCCCTCGAGATCTCCTCACGTTCGGCCAGTGTGAGACGCAGGTCCGAGCTCCCCGGCGGCCGCGGACGGCGGCCAGCGTTGTCCACCAGGAAGGTCCGGATCGAGCCGTGGGCTCGACCGAGTCGACGACCGATCACCCGGAACGACTCGCCCCGTTCGATCGAGTCCCAGATCTCCGCTCTCTCAGCCTCGGAAAACGGCCTCCATGTCATCACACAACCTCCCAGGTCGCCGTCACAGCTTCTGCCATTCAGCGAGGGTGTTGCGTTGATCCCTTGAGGCCACACCCATTTGCGACCCAGCCGGCGCCGAGGCTGCCGGCTACGAGCAACAGTCCGGCGAAGACGACCGCGTAGGCGTCGACGATCTACTGCAGCTCACTCGACGACGCGTGCATGCTCCGAACGATGGTCGGAAGCGCCACGTTGAGGATGGTGTTGTCGAGGCTGACGATGAGGAGGCTGATGCACAGCACCGCGAGGACAAGGGCACGCCGTCCCGGCGAAACATTCCCGGAGCAAACGGGGCCTGCGACTCGTCCACGGCGAACAGCACCGATTGAGTTGGGAAGATCGATCCCCGGCGAATCGCTACCTGGCATCGACATTCTCGACGATCCGACCGTCGCGCATGAAGACAGTGCGCTGCGCCGCCTGGGCGACGGAATGGTCGTGGGTCACGAGAAGAATCGTCACACCGGTCGTGTGCAGTTGGTGCAACACCCCGATCATCCTGTCCACCGAGGCGGCATCCAGATTTCCGGTGGGCTCGTCGGCGAGGAGAAGCCTGGGTTCGTTGGCCAGTGCCCGGGCGATCGCCACACGCTGGCGTTCTCCCCCCGAAAGCCTGGTGGGCAGCCGGTCCTCCCGGCCACCCAGGTCCATCTCCTGGACCAATTCGAGCGCCCGGTCGCGGCGGCTCCGAGGAGAGCGCCGGGTCCCGAACATCGCCACCTCGATGTTGGCGCGCACCGACACCTGGGGGAGGAGGTTGTGGAGCTGGAACACCAGGCCGACCTGCTCGCGTCGGAAACGACTCAGGTCGTGGATGCGATTCAAATCCTGACCGTCGACGAGGACGGTGCCCGACGTCGGGGTGTCGAGGGCAGCCACGAGGTGCAGCAAGGTGGACTTCCCACAGCCCGACGGCCCCGTGATGGCGACGAACTCCCCCTCCTCGACGACGAGATCGACACCGTCGAGAGCTCGGACACCACCCTCGTAGACCTTGACGACGTCGCGAAGCTCGATGGCGGGCACCACTTGGGCCGACGGGTCGTGCATCGTCAGGGCATCACCCGAGACCGGCACATCACTCATAGCTGAGCGCCTTCAGCGGGGACAGCAGCGCGGCACGGGTAGCCGGATAGAGGCCACCGATCAGGGTCATGCCCAAGGCGGTGTACAGCGCCCTCCAGAAGGCTCCCGACGTGTAGTTGGCGTGGAGGATCCCCTTGAGCGCGGGCAGTTGCTCGAGCAGGCTGGTCACCACGAACGCCAGAGCCACGCCGATGATCGCCCCCAGAAGGGCGAGGGCCATGTTCTCACCGAGGAGCAGACCCACCATGCGTCGCCGGGTCCATCCGATGGCTCGCAGAAGCCCGAGTTCGCGGGTCCGCTCGAACACGGACAACAACATCGTGTTGCCGACGATGACGGCGCCGATCAGCACGGCCAAGACCGTGCTGCCGGTCACGGCGGCCTTGAGATAGACGAGATTGCGGTCGGCCCGCCCGAACTGGGACGCGGTGCGAATGGTCGTGAGCTCGGGCATGTTCGTGTCGATCCGGTGGGCCACCGTGGCTGGGGCTACGCCCTTGACATCTTTCACGAACACCATGGTCACGAGGCCCGGGACGCGGTTGTACCCCTGAACGGCCGGGAGGGGGAACATGGCCCCCGAGTCACCGAAGCTGTTCCCGGTGGAGAAGATCCCGGTGACGGTGTTCCAGGTGCCGTTGGCATGGAAACGGGAGCCGACGTGGAGATTGAAGGTGGACGCGGCGCGCCAGCCGACCATGACCTGGTTGGTCGCCGTGGCGCCATAGGCGTGGCCCGCCACGATCGTCACGCCGAAAGGGGCAAGGTCGGACGGGGCGATCCCGATCTCGATGAACACCGGCGTCGATGCGCTCAGGTGCTCGGTCTCGACGAGCACGCCCACCGTCGACCCCACGCCGGGGATCTGCTTCAGACGGGTGAGCTCGCCCTGGTCGATCGTGCTGGCCAGGAGGTCGGCAGCACCCTTCTGAGCCACCGTGAAGTCGGCCTTGCCCACGGAGATGATCGCCGCTGCCGACTGCTCGAGGCCGCTGCTCGTGACAGCGAGGGTCACAACGGTCATGACGGCGAAGGCGATGGCCAGGACGAGCCCGAAGGACCTGGCCTTTTTGGACCAGATGTTCCAGAACGCGAACTGCAGGAAGCTCACGGGACCACCACCGGTGGAGCACCGGCCCGACCGCCAGGGGACCCGACGAGGACGGCCGTGCCCAGCGAGATCGTCATGGTCCTCCCTTCGGTATGGCTCGGCCCCGATCGGGACCCTCGGTCACCTTGAAGGTTGTCCTCTGGGACCGGACCTTCGGTAGGGCCGAATGGCCGTCTGCCGACGGAATCCCGGCACGATCATCACCTGACCAGTGCCCATTTGCCGGTGGCGGTGGTGGCCGGTGGCCGTGGCCGGTGGCCGTGGCCGGTGGCCGGTGGCAGCATGGGGCGATGATCACTGGCACCCATGCCATCGTCTTCGCCGAGGACGCCGACAAGGCCCGGGCCTTTCTGCGGGACGTGCTCGAGCTTCCGTATGTGGATGCCCACGGCGGCTGGCTCATCTTCAAACTGCCGCCGGCAGAGCTCGGGGTGCACCCGGCCGACCCGGACACCGGCGCGCCGAGCGGACACCACGAGATGTACCTCATGTGTGAGGACGTCGAGGCCACTGTGGCAGAGCTGACCGGTAAGGGTGTCGAGTTCACCACGCCCGTCGAGGACCAGGGCTTCGGTCTCCTCACCCGACTTCGGGTGCCCGGGGCCGGAGAGATCGGCCTCTACCAGCCTAAGCACGCCACCGCCTACGACATCGACGGCTGATTGCCCCGTGCGCAGGTACGCCCCTCACGTCGTCCACGCACCGCCGGTGGCGCTCTGACATGCCCGTCGGCGTGGATGTCGACCTCGACGCCTGGCTCTTCGACCTCGACGGGGTGCTGACCGACACCGCACGTGTGCACGCCGCGGCCTGGAAGGAGACGTTCGACGAATTCTTGGCACGCAGGGCCGGTGGCGGGGATTACCGGGCCTTCGACCCGGTCGAAGACTACGAGCGCTACGTCGACGGCAAGCCTCGGTACGACGGCGTCAGGGATTTCCTCGCCTCGAGGGGGATCGTCCTCGCCGAGGGCCGACGTTCCGACCCTCCCGACCGGGAGACGGTCAGCGGGGTAGGGAACCGCAAGAACGCGCTCGTGCTCGAACGCCTGGCCGGGATGGTGACGGTGTTCCCCGGATCGGTGGCCTTGGTCAAACACCTTCGTGCCGCCGGGCGCCGCATAGCGGTGGTGTCGGCGAGCGAGAACTGTGCAGCGGTGCTCGCCGCCGCGCACATCACCGACCTCTTCGACGTCGTCGTAGATGGCAACGTGGCCAGGGAGCAGCACCTTCAGGGCAAGCCGGCCCCAGACACGTTCCTTTACGCCGCCACCCAGCTCGGCGCCCGACCGTCCCGAGCCGCCGTCGTCGAGGACGCCCCGGCCGGAGTCACGGCCGGTCACGCGGGTGGCTTCGCGCTGGTCGTCGGGGTGGCCCGGCGGGCTAACACCGAGGCTCTCACCCGGGCGGGCGCCGACGTGGTGGTGGCCGATCTGAGCGAGCTCCTGGACCCGGCCCGGGCTCCTGAGCCCGCCGAGCCCCGCCAGCGCTGACGGGCCGTCGTCACGGGGCAGGGCCCGGCCCAGCATGACAGGGACCAAAGGCCCTAGGTATGCCGCTCCGGTCGTGCGACGATTTTCCTATGTGGACCGACCAACGTGGATCAGAGGTGCTCCCCCTTGCCGAGTGTGCCAGGTTGCTCGCTACGGCGGGCAAGAGGGGCCTCACGGGACGCCTGGCCGTCTCGACCGACCAGGCACCCTTGGTCCAGCCGGTGAACTTCACCTACCACGATCACCAGATCGTCGTACGTCTCGGGCCGGGCCACCTGACCGATGTCATTGCGGGCACGCTCGTGGCCTTCGAGGTCGACCACGTGGACCGTGACGCCCGCGAGGCGTGGAGCGTGCTCGTGCGCGGCCTGGCCACGCCCGTGGAGGAATCGGGTTCCGTGCCGGGCGCCGACGTCTCCCCGACCCCGCTGGTCCCCGTACCCGGGAGCATGCGGTTCGAGGTCCGCCTGGACGTGGTGACCGGCCGGCGCTTCCCGCTGGACGGGTTCGACGACCCGGCTGGTCGGGCCGTCGGCCACCGGAACCCCGCCTCGACGGCGACCGCTCCCGCCCACTGAGAGGCTCAGGGAGCCTTCAACCGTTCCATCAGTACGCCGTACTGCATGAGGTGCTTGTCGCCGACGAAGCTCTCCAGGACGTGGCGCCGGGCGTTGCCCCCGAGCCGTGCCACCTCCTCGGGGCGGTCCAGGAGCGCCACCAGTGCGTCTCCGAACCCGTCGAGGTCGCGGGGGTCGGCGAGGAGCACGCCCGTCCCCGGTGTCACCTGGTCGACGATGCCGCCCACAGCCGAAGCCAGGACCGCCTTGGCCTTCCACATGCCCTCGGCCACGGTGAGGCCGAAGCCCTCGGCCAGGCTCTTCTGGACGATGACGGTGGCGTGTCGCTGCAATGCGTTGACCATCGCCGCGTTCTCGTCGCGGTCGTCCATGGGGAGCACCACCAGTCGGATCCGACGCCGGCGCTCGGGAGGAAGGAGACCCCACTCCTCGATGCACTGTTCGAGGACCTCACGGCCTTCGGGGTCGTCACTGACGTGCTCGACGGCGGGGCCCACCAGGGCGAGCTGGGCGTTGCTGGCGACAGGCACCCGCGCCGCGAATCCGGCCATGACCCCGGCCATGTCCTTCAGGCGGTCCCAGCGCGACACCTGGACCACCAGCGGGACATCGGGGTCGAGAGGCGCATCGGCCCACACCGATGCGTGGCGGCTCACCGAGCCTGCCGAGCCGTCACGACGGGTGAATGCCGCCGCAGTGGTCGCTGCCCCGCCGAACACCCCCATGGTTGCCAGGATTCGCATCCCCTCGTCGGCCGAGAGGTCCTGATTCTTGGGTGAGAAGGGGTCGATCGAGGGCGGTATGATCGACACCCGCTCCATGGGGATCCAGGCCGGCACGTAGTCCCGGCGGGTGAAGACGAAGCCGTCGCACTCCGCCAGATGCGGACGCAGGAAGGCCCACGCCTCCTCAGTCCAACGGTTCGCCGATTCCGTACCGACGTGACAGCGCCACAGCACCGTCGCTCCCCAGGCTTTCAAGGGGGCGGCGAGCCCGGCGGTCTGAGGATCGTGGAGGAGGACGATGTCGCCGGGTCGGATGTGGGTCACGATCGCCTCGGCGTTGACTTCCTGCACCGCCCCGTAGGAACTGGCCTCCTCGGGGCCGAGGTTGCCTCCGTCGCCGGCGACGCCGTGAAGACGGTTGTGGATGCGTTTTGTCACCGCGAAGAATTCCGCGGTCTCCGGCGATGACGAGCCAGCGGACCGCTACGCCGACGCCGAGGATGTAGCCGACGAGCACTTGCAACATCTCTGCCACCCCGCCACCGGTGGCCGTCGAGCTCACGTTCCACACCGTGGATCCCCGGAGCGCGACCCGCGTCCGAGCTGCTTCGGCCATCAGCTCGGCGTATCGCCCTTCCCCGATCAGGGGCCGCAGGCGGGCGAGCTGCACGACGGGGACGTCGACCTCGTGGGGTGGGGGGAGAGGCGGCATGATGACGATCCTCGTCTCTGGCGCCCCTGAGGGCAATTGTGCGTTCCGACGTCCCCGCCGGCGACGCCTGTCAGTTGTCCTCGGCGTACATGTCCTCGATGAGCCCGCGGTTGGCCTCGCACACCACCGCCCGCTCTGACCTTGAGCGTCGGGGTGAGCTCACCGGCGGCGACCGTCAGCTCGTGGGCCAGGATCCGGTGCTTCCTGATCCCTTCCACCCGGGAGCGGCGGGCAGTTCACCTCCTCCACGAGAGCGTCGATCTCGTCCCGGAGATCAGGATCGTCCAGCCAGGTTCTCGTAGTCGGCCACCTTGCCCCGCTCACGGGCCCATGCAGCCAGTGCTTCGGCGTCGAGGGTCAACAGCGCGCTCAGGTAGCGCCGGCCCTCTCCCACGACGACCGCCTCGGCCACCAGGGGATGGGCTCTTCAGCTCCATCTCGATGTCCTGTGGCGCGATGTTCTGGCCGGCGGCGGTGATGATGAGGTCCTTCTTCCGACCGGTGAGCCGGAGGTAGCCGTCGGAGTCGAGGGCTCCCAGGTCACCCGAGTGCATCCACCCCTCGTCGTCGATCAGCGCGGCGGTGCCCCTGGCGTCGTTGAAGTACCCGGCGCACACGTTGCCGCCCTGGACGAGGATCTCCCCGTCGTCGGCGATGCGCACCCGCACTCCGGGGAGGGCGCGTCCCACGGTGCCCACACGGTTGTCCTCGGGGGGATTGCAGGTGGTGGGCCCGCACACCTCGGTCTGGCCGTAGAGCTCGATGACCGGCAGCCCGATGGCGTGCAGCCAGCGGACGAGGTCGGGGTGGATGGGGGCGGCCGCGGTGATCAGGATGTGGGCACGGTCGAGGCCGATCTCCTCGCGGATCCTGGTGCCCACGGCGGCGTCGAGCACCAGGCGAGGCAGCGTCTCCCACGGGACGGGGCGCCTACCCGCGGTCTGCTCGTCCTCGAGGTGCCTGCCCAGCTCGACGTAGCGGTCGACGACCTGCCTGCGTGAGCCACGGCCTGTCCTCCATCTTCGCCAACACCGCCATCTGGAGCTTCTCCCACACCCTGGGCACGGCGAAGAAGACCGTGGGCCGGCAGTCGAGCAGGTCCTCGGCCACGGTGGCCAGGCTCCGGGCGAACCACGTCTCGCCGCCGATGGCGATGGGGGCGAATTCGCTCATCCCACGCTCGGCCACGTGGCTCAGGGGCAGGAACGACAGGAAGCGCTCGCCGGCCGACAGGTGGACCAGCGAAGCGGCGCTTCGAATCGTCCACATGATGTTGGCATGCGTCAACATGGCCGCCTTGGGAGGGCCGGTTGTACCGCTCGTGTAGACGAACGTGGCCGTCTGTTCGGGGACGATTCCCGAGGCCCGCTCCTCGGCGATCCCCGGCTCCCGTTGCAGGCGGGCCGCTCCCACGGCTCGCAACTCGGCGAAGCCCACCAGGAAGGGGTCGTCCAGACGTTTCCCGTCGTCGAAGACCACCACCCGGTCCAACTTGGGAAGGGAGTCTCGCATCTCGAGCACCTTGGCCAGCAGCTCGTCGTTCTCCACGAAGCACAGGCGGGCCCCGCAGTGGTTCAGGATGTAGCCCACCTGCGGGGCCGAGCTCGTGGGGTAGATCGGCACCGTCACGGCCCCGTCGGCAAGCGCCCCGAGGTCGGCCACATGCCACTCGACCCGGTTTCCCGACAGGATGGCGACGCGCTCGCCGGGCCCCATGCCGAAGTCCACCAGGCCGGCGCGTGACCTCGGCGACCGCCTGTCCGTAGTCGTCCCACGTCAGTGTCTCCCAGCCGACGTGCGCCCGGCGGCGCATCGCCGGGCGACCCGGGATCGTCCGCACGTTGGCACGGAAGGCGTCGACGACGGTGGCACCTTCGATCACGATGGGCGGTGAGTTGTCCATGACCTTCCCCCTGTGCCTCTGAAAGACCCTGAGGTGAGCCGAGCTGTCACCGGCGCGCCGACCTAGCGCACCCATAGCGAACCGTCCTCGGTGCCGGTCGGAGCCAACAGCGGGACCGGCACAGGTTCGACAGTCTCGGGCTTTCCTCCTCGCAGCTTGGCGAGCTCGGCCGCCACGAGCTGCTCGTGCTGGTCGAAGTCAGCCTTGGCGGCCCGGGGGCTCCAACGGCCGCGCATGAAGAACACGAGCACGAGGAACACGAGCTGCCCCGCGACGCACACCCACCACCACCGCTTCCACTCGTTGCTCGACGCCTTCTGGGCCGGGATGACCTTCTTCTCGACGCTCAGCAATGTGGCCAGCTGGGGCGAGCTGGACCGCACAGCCGCG
The DNA here is from genome assembly GCA_963848335.1 of uncultured Acidimicrobiales bacterium. Classification (GTDB taxonomy): domain Bacteria; phylum Actinomycetota; class Acidimicrobiia; order Acidimicrobiales; family UBA8190; genus Chersky-840. The sequence goes on along the minus strand of CAWKDD010000004.1, from coordinate 110,382 downwards.
ATCTGCGCGTTGGAGACCGGCTTCCCGGCCTGGATGTCGGTGGCAAGGGGCGAGAAGGCGAGCAGGCCCTGAACCTGGATCTTGAGCGAGGCCGGCACCGCCGCCATCCCCGCCATGACGTCGTGGGTCTTCCCGTAGGTCTGGAGCAACGCCGCCAAGGCTTGGCCCGGACCGTAGGGCTGCATGGCCTTGAGCGAGGTGAGGACACTCGCCGGCGCGGCCTTCGGGATGCAGGTTCCCGGCCGCCGGCACATAGGGCTGGGCGAGCTCGAAGGTCTGCAGGTTCGTGGCGGCGTTCTGGTTGTCCACCAGGGTGGTGGAGGTGGTGATGACCCGGGGGAGGACGATGAACGACAGGGCCACCACGATGCGCAGGATCCAGCCCCACACCGCCAGCCCCGTGGCCGACAGTGCCGGGTTGTGCGCCTCGACGGCCTCGGTGTAGCCCGCCATCCACGGCGTGTAGGTCATCCCGATGAACAGGCCGAGAAGCACCACCACGAAGACGTTGGAGTAGTAGCCGGTGGTGGGGTGATCGATCTGATGCAGCAGGACGATGGTCATGACGACCGTCCCCGCCGCTCCCACCAGCATGAACGGCTTGCGGACCCGGAACCGGTCCGAGACGACGCCGAAGAACACGAGCATCAGCGACATGCACGCCCAGTACCACATGTTGATGCCGTTGGCGTCGGCGGTGGTGCGGTTGAAGATCACCACCCAGTACAGGGTGAGCACGCTGACAGACGCGAAGTAGATGAGCAGGAAGACCGAGATGCCCAGGGACGAGGCGATGAGGTCCAGGCGCAGCATGGACCTCATCGGGTGCCGCGTGGCCTTATCCACGTCGATGCCCTTGGCCCGGGCATCGACCAGGGCGCGCTCGTTGTCCGACACCATGAGCTGGTCACGGAGCTGCGGGGAGAGCTCGCGCAGGGCGACGAAGGCGATGGCGACCACCACCATGCACACGAGACCGGAGATGACGAACTGGTCCTGCCAGGGGTGGAGGTGGACCAGAGTCCGAGTGGCGACCACACTGGCCAGCAGACTGCCCACCGTCGGCCCCAGCGCCCAGAATCCCATGGCCGCGCCGCGCCCCATCTGCGGCGAGAAGTCGCGCATGAGCGCCGGCGTGGACACGAGGATGATCCCTTCCACGAACCCGATCACGCAGTAGGCGAGGGCGAAACCGAATTCGCTGTGGATGTGGGGCACCGCCACGAGCTGGACGAGGCCGACGGTGAGCGTTCCGTAGATGGTCAGGTTGGCCCGACCGATCCTGTCGGAGAGGCCCCCGATGATGGCGGTGAAGGCGCCGATGGCGTTCGACACCACCAACAGGTAGAGGAAGTACAGGAACGACATGTGGTAATAGGGCAGCAACAGCGGGGTGATGGCGCCCTCCACGTAGTACAGGTAGTAGAGGACGATGGTGGTGAGCACCACGATGCCGAGGTAGCCCATACGTGCGGGCTTGTTCGGGTAGCGGGTGAGCTGGCGCTTCCAGAGGGCGTCGTACAGCCGACCGTGGCTACGGCTCCTGATCGGCATGGTGGTGATGGACATCTCGATCACCCTCCCCCTCACCCTTCGGGGCCACCGGTCCTGGATGGACCTGGGCCCGGCCCAGTTGGTGAAACCTGAACTCTCTTCCGATGTTTGTCGCCCCGGGACCGAGCCACTAGGGCCGAAGGCCCATACTTCGAAGGACGTGTGACCCTCGGGGTGCACGGGGTGCGACCCTTGCCGAAACGTCGGTCCAGAGCGGTTTTCCGGGCTGTTTCGAGGCCGGGGGACTTTGGCCTCTGGACGACATCGACCGGCTGCCGTAAGCAGGGTGTCGGGCACCCGCCTCCGAGGAGGGACCATGGCCGGTCGAGCCGATCAATTCATGAGGGAGAGCGACGCCTTCTCCTGGTACATGGAGAGCGATCCCGCCCTGCGGGCCACGATCGTCGCGGTGGCATGGCTCGACCGGTCACCGGACTGGGAGACGCTCGTCGACCGCCTCGAACGGGCCACCCGCCTGATTCCCATCTTCCGCCGGCGCCCCGTAGAGCCCCCCGTCCGCCTGGCAACCCCCCGCTGGGAGCTCGATCCCGACTTCGAACTCTCCTGGCACCTGCGGCGGGTGGCGTCCCCTGTGCCCCACAGCTCGGCCACCGTGCTCGAGATGGCCCGGGTCGCCGCCATGACCGGCTTCGACACCGCCCATCCGCTCTGGGAGTTCACTCTCGTCGAGGGCCTCGACGACGGCGGGGCGGCACTGGTGATGAAGCTGCACCACTCCCTCACCGACGGGATCGGCGGGATGCAGCTCCTTCTGTCTCTGTTCGACACCGAGCGCCATTCTCCGGCCCAGGGCGCGCTCCCCGTGCTCCCCGCCGAGCAGGCCCACGGGACCGGCGAGCTCGTGGTGGCGTCCCTCCTCCACGGAGGGCGCAAGGCCATGGCGGCAGCGCGCCAACAGGCGGGGGCGGCACTGCCGTCGGCGTGGCGAACGGGCCGGCACCCCGTCCGCAGCTCGTTGAGCACGCTGGAGACGTTGTGCTCTGTCGGTCGCACCGTCGCACCGGTCTCCCGCACGCTCTCCCCGGTCATGAAGGCGCGCAGTCTGAGACGCCGCCTCGGCATGCTCGAGGTCGGGCTCGAAGACCTGAAGAAGGCGTCGGCGAGCGCCGGGGGCTCGGTCAACGACGGGTTCATGGCAGCCGTGACCGGTGGGTTTCGGCGCTACCACGAGATTCACGGCCGACCCGTCGAGGAGCTGCGGGTCACCCTGCCCATCAGCGTCCGCACCGCCGAGGACCCTGCCGCCGGGAACCGCATCACCCTCGAGCGCTTCACCGTCCCCGTGGGCCTGGCCGATCCGACGGCGAGGATCCGGGCCATCGGGGAGCGCTGCCGTTGGGCCCGCGACGAACGCTCGGTCCCGCACTCCAACACCATTGCCGGCGCCCTCAACCTGCTGCCTCCGGGGACCGTCGGGAGCATGCTCAAGCACGTGGACTTCCTGGCGAGCAACGTGCCGGGCCTCGAATTCCCCGTTTACCTGGCCGGTGCTCGCATGATGCGGTACGTACCGTTCGGTCCGACACTGGGTGCGGCCGCCAACATCACGCTGCTGTCCTACGACCACAACTGTGGAGTCGGGGTCACGGTCGACGCGGCGGCGGTGCCGGACGTCGAGGTGCTGATGGACTGTTTCTCCGGAGGTTTCGAAGAGGTCCTCGCCCTCACCGGTAGCGGTACTGCTACCGGTCCCTCGTGACCACGCGCGACAGAGGTCCGGGGGCGACCCCGCTCAGTCCGCCAGCCTGCCCGTCGCGTATCGATCGATGTTGGGGCCGGCCCACTCGGCGACCTGGGCCCGGCTGGCTGACGCCACGGGCTCCATGCGCATGACGTAGCGGGTCCAGGCGAGCCCCAAGAGCTGTGAGGACACCAGGGACCGGCGCAGACGCTGCGTCTCCTCACTGTCACCGGGCGCGCCGTGGAGCGCGATGCGCTCCGTGACGAACTGGCGCACGTTGTCCGCCACCTCGGGAGAGGCCGCCATGGCCTGGACGAGGTTGACGAACAGCGATGAGCCCGGATCCTTGCCGCGTTCCCATTGGGCGAGAAAGCGCTCCACCAGCCGTCGTCCGCCGAACCCTTCGGCCTCCACCTCTTCTTTGATCTCTCTCGGATCGACCGGCAGCGCCATGGTCTCGACGAAGAGCGCCGCCTTGTCGGCGAAGTAGTGGTGGACGAGCGCGGGGTCCACTCCGGCGGTTCGCGCCACGGCACGCATGCTGGCCCCGGCGTAGCCGTGCTCGGAGAAGACGGCTCGGGCGGCGGCGACGATCTCGGCTCTGGTGTCCGCCTTGCCCGGGCGGCGTCCTCGACCGACCGTCATCGCCCGTGGCCCGGAGCCCGGCGGGCTTCCCCCGCCCCGCTCCCCGTGATAGAACTCATCAGTGATGAATTATACCGACTCCGGCGCCGGGAGTGCCCGTTGAGCCCTGAAGGCCCGTCGACACCGGAGCAGAGCGCTCTCGGGCGAGTGGCGGGCTGGTGCTACGACCACCGGCGCCGGGTCCTGATCCTGTGGATCGCCGCCATCGTGGCCATCACCGTCGTGGCCCAGTCCATGGGCAGTCGGTTCCAGGACTCGTTCGGATCGGGCGATTCCGCCTCCCAACAGGTGCAGAACCTCCTCGCCGCCCGCTTCCCCCAGACTGCGGGAACGAGCGCCGACGTGGTCATGGCGACGACCACCTCGATCCAGTCGCCCGCCAACCGTTCGACCACCGAGCGGATGGTCGCAACGCTGTCGACGCTCCCTCACGTCACCGTGGTACGGAGCCCCTTCACCCCCGGCGACCATCAGATCTCCGCCGACCGGCGCATCGCCTTCGCGGTGGTGCAATTCGACCAGGACGTCTCCACCATCCCCAACGCCGCGGTCAAACGGGTGATCGACGTCGCCGAGTCCTTCGACCGTCCGGGCTACCGGATCGCCCTGGGCGGAGGGCCCATCGGCAACGTCGTAACCGCCGCTCCTGGGCCCAGCGAAGGGGCGGGGATCTTCGGAGCCATGGTCATCATGCTGATCGCCTTCGGCTCGGTGGTGGCCATGGGCCTGCCCATCCTGACCGCCCTGTTCGGCATCGCCATCGGCTTCGCGCTCGAGGACCTGCTCAGCCACGTGCTGAACGTCCCCGTCTTCGCTCCGGAGATGCTGGCCATGATCGGGTTGGGCGTGGGCATCGACTACGCCCTGTTCATCGTCACCCGGTACCGGCAGGGTTTGTTCGAGGGCCGTGAGCCGCGCCAGGCGGTCGCAACCGCGCTGGCGACGTCGGGCCGGGCCGTCCTCTTCGCCGGGACCACGGTCGTCATCTCCCTGGTCGGCCTCTTCCTCCTGCAGCTGCCGTTCCTCCAGGGCCTCGCCGTCGGCACGATCGCGGCAGTGCTCCTGGTGATGGCCGGCGCGCTCACCTTGTTGCCGTCCATGCTGGGTTTCGCGGGAAGGGCCATCGACCGCATGCACCTTCCCAAGCTGCTGCAGACCGGGGCCACGCCGGCGACCGACAGCTTCTGGTACCGGTGGAGCCGGGCCATCCAGCGCCGCCCCTGGACCTGGGGGGTCCTCGCTCTCGTCGTGCTGGTGACGCTGGCCATCCCTCTGTTCTCCATGCGCCTGGCCTTCACCGACGCCGCCAACGACCCGACGTCGCTGACGACCCGTCAGGCCTACGACCTGCTGGCCGAGGGGTTCGGCCCCGGGTTCAACGGACCGCTGGTGGTGGCCGCGCCCCTGCCGTCGGCAGCGGACTCCCGAGCGATGACCACGGTGGACCAGGCTCTACGGGCGACTCCGGGAATCGCGTTCGCGGCACCGGTCGAGACCAGCGCGGACCACAGCGCGGCGGTGATCATCGCCTATCCGACCACGGCGCCGCAGGCCGCCCAGACCTCCCAACTGGTGACGAACCTTCGTTCCACCGTCATCCCCCGCGCCACGGCCGGAACGGGGTTGAAGGTGTTGGTCGGAGGGGAGACCGCGGCCAGCGTCGACGCCTCGAATTACCTCGCCCACAGACTGCCGTGGGTGATCGTCGCGGTCATCGTGCTCGCGTTCTTGTTGCTGATGGCCGTCTTCCGATCGGTGGTGATCCCGCTCAAAGCCGCCATCATGAACCTCTTGTCGGTGGGTGCCGCGTACGGCGTGATCGTGGCCGTCTTCCAGTGGGGGTGGGGTGGGTCGCTCATCGGCATCGGTCGCACCGGCCCGATCGACCCCTGGATTCCGCTCATGATGTTCACCATCCTCTTCGGGCTGTCGATGGACTACGAGGTCTTCCTCCTGAGCCGCATGCGTGAGGAGTGGCGCCGGACCGGGGACAATTCGTCGTCCGTGGCCGACGGACTGGCCAAGACGGCCCGGGTCATCACGTCGGCCGCCGCCATCATGATCTGTGTGTTCGGGTCCTTCGTGATCGGTGACCCGCTCCGGATCTTGAAGGTCTTCGGCCTGGGGTTGGCAGCCTCGATCCTCATTGACGCCAGTCTCGTGCGCCTGGTCCTGGTCCCGTCGGTGATGGAGCTGCTGGGCCGGTCCAACTGGTACATGCCCCGCTGGCTCGACAGGATCGTGCCGACCCTCGGCGTGGAGGTCGACGCCCGACCCCCCGAGCCCGAGGTCGGCCCCTCCATCCCGCCCCATGGCGAGACGCCGGTCGGGCTCACGGTGCACGGCTCGCGCTGACCGACCGACCCCGGGACCTGCCCCGACGGGCCCAGAACAGGACAAGGAGCAGTACCCGGGAGTTCCCCGGCGCCAGGGGGACCATCGCCGGTGGCCCCCCGGGTCTTTCGCCCCTATTTCCCACCCGTGTGCCCGTCGGATTATGTCCCGGAAGCGTTCATCCGCCCATCCCGGGCTCGACGGAAACAGGTGAGTCGAATGACGATTGCGCCGAGCGCAGCAAGCCCGAGTCCGAAGGCGGCGACACCGCTGTCACCGCGCAACAAGGAGAAGGCCCACTCGTTGGGGCTGACCTCGGCCACCGGACTGGTCATCGGAAGCATCGTGGGGACCGGCGTGTTCACCATGCCGGCCGTCATGGCCGGTGCGGGCACCATGTCGCTCGTCGTCCTGGGCGTCATCGCCATCGGCGCCCTGCTCCTGGGCGTGCTGTTCGGCCAGCTCACCAAGCGGGTGCCCAACAGCGACGGCGGCCTGTACGCGTACTCGCGCCACGAGTTCGGTGACTTCGCGGGCTACCTCGTCGGCTGGTGCTACTGGGTGCAGGCCTGGGCTGGCAACGCCGCCATCGTGTCGTCGTGGGTGTTCTACGTCGACGCCCTGTTCGGCATCACCCATCCCACAGGGATGGAGAACTGGGGGATCGCCCTGGTGGGACTGTGGGTGCCGGCGGTGGTGAACCTGGTCGGGGTCCGCCAGATGGCGTGGTTCCAGAACATCACCGTCATCCTGAAGTTCCTCCCCCTGCTGTTCGTCGGTGTGATCGGCTGGTTCTTCGTCCGCTCGGTCAACTTCGGGCACTTCAACGCTTCGGGGGGAGCCTCTACAGCGGCATCGGGATCGCCGCCGGTGTGGCACTCTTCTCCTTCATCGGGGTCGAAGCGGCGGCCATCACAGCCAGGCGGGTGAGGAACCCCCGACGCAACGTCGGTCGGGCCTCGGTGTACGGCACGGCCGCCAGCGCCCTGTTGTACGTGCTCGTGACCGCGGCGGTGTTCGGCCTGGTGCCCCAGCACACGCTCGTGAACACCGGGTCACCGTTCGTCAATGCATTCCAGGGCATCTTCTCCCACGGCACCTGGCCTGGAAAGTTCATCGCCGCCCTGGCCGTCGTCTCGGGCATCGGGGCGCTCAACGGGTGGACCCTGATCGTCACCGAGACCTCACGGGCCATAGCCCAAGACGACCTCTTCCCCCGTCCCTTCGCCTGGAGCGACCGCAAGGGCACGGCCTGGTTCGGCATCCTGGTCGGCACGGCGCTGCCGTCGCTGCTCATGCTGTGGCGGTACAACACCAGCACGGGACTGACGGTGTTCACCTACCTGGTCGACCTGACCGTCGTGACCGTCGCCATCCCCTACTTCATGTCGGCCATCGCCCAGCTCACGTACCTGGTCTCGCGCCGCCGACGCGTGCAGGGCTGGGCCTTGGCCCGAGACCTGTCGGTGGCCGGAGCGAGTGTCCTGTTCTCGATGTGGGTGACCTTCGCCTCGGGATACCAGGTCGTCTACCAGGCTCTCGTGGTCCTCTTGGCGGGCCTCATCCTGTTCGCCTTCTTGAACGCCCGCCGACAGCGTCTCGGTGAGGCCCCCGAGCCGGTCGACAATCCCCCGGACCAGCCGGTCGCCGTGCTGCCCAGGTCGGCATGAACGGCGGCCACGACCGAGCCGGCCCGAACCGGCGAGTGACGAACCACGACCGCAGAAAGCCCACAGGAGGAACCGCCATGACGTTTCGCGTCGACTCGGAGGTGGGACAGCTACGCCAGGCCATCCTCCACCGGCCCGGCCTGGAGCTGTCCCGCCTCACCCCGCAGAACATCGGCGACATGCTCTTCGACGACGTGTTGTGGGCCAAGAAGGCCAAGGAGGAGCACGACGCCTTCGCCGAGGCCCTCCGCGAAAAGGGCGTCCGCGTCCATTACTACGGGCAGTTGCTCGGCGAGGTCCTCGAGATCGACGAGGGTCGTGCCTTCGTCCTCGACCGCCTGTGCACCCCCGAAATCCTCGGGCCGACGCTCGTCGGTCCCCTCCGCCGCCTCTTCGACGACCTCGACGGCGCCACCCTCGCCACCTACCTCGTGGGTGGGGTCCTCAAAGGCGACATGCATCCCATCGGCGCCAAGAGCCTCAAATGGGAGACGTTGCGGGCGGACGACTTCCTCTTGGCGCCGCTGCCGAATCACCTCTTCCAGCGGGACAACTCCTGTTGGATCTACGGTGGCGTGTCGATCAACCCGATGGCCAAGCTGGCCCGCCAGCGCGAGACACTGCACAGCCGTGCCATCTACCGCTTCCACCCGCTCTTCGCCGACGCCCAGTTCGTCAGGTACTACGGAGACGACGACCTCAACCACCTGCCCGCATCGGTTGAAGGTGGCGACGTCCATGTGATCGGGAATGCCACGGTCATGATCGGTATGGGAGAGCGCACCACACCTATGGGGGCCGAGATCCTCACCCGGAGCCTTTTCGACTCCGGCCAGGCCGACAAGGTGATCGCCGTCGAGCTGCCCAAGTCACACTCCATGATGCATCTCGACACGGCCATGACCATGGTCGACCGAGCCACGTTCGTGCTGTACCCCTATTTCGACCGCCACCTCCGGTCCTGGACGATCACCCCTGGCGAGAACGAGGGATTCGACGTGGCGCACAACCACAGCCTGTGGGACACCCTGGCAGAGGTGTTCGGGGTCGACGAGGTGACGGTGCTCAGCACCGACGAGGACATCCGGGCCGCCGAGCGCGAGCAGTGGGACGACGGCACCAACTATCTGGCCGTCGCCCCCGGGGTCGTCTTCGGCTACGACCGCAACGTGGCCACCAATACCATGTTGAGGAAACACGGCATCGAGGTGGTGAGCGTCGAAGGCAGCGAGCTCGGGCGGGGGCGCGGTGGGCCCCGATGCATGGTGTGCCCGATCGAGCGCGACCCCACCTAGAGCAAAGAACCGAATGTGGCTGTAGACCTGCGTGGTCGGAGCTTCCTGAAGGAGGCCGACTTCACCAAGGAGGAGTTCACCTACCTGATCGATCTCGCCTCGCAGCTGCGTGACGACAAGCGCTCGGGCAGCGAGGTGCAGAAGCTGGTGGGGCGCAACATCGCCCTCATCTTCGAGAAGACCTCGACGCGGACGCGGTCGGCTTTCGAAGTGGGCGCACACGACCAGGGCGCCCACGTCACGTACCTCGGGCCCGAGGAGTCCCACCTCGGGCACAAGGAGTCGATGAGGGACACGGCGCGCGTCCTGGGACGCATGTTCGACGGCATTGAGTACCGGGGCTTCGCCCAGGACAAAATCGAGGCTCTCGGCCGCTTCTCCGGTGTTCCGGTGTGGAACGGGTTGACCGACCAATGGCACCCCACCCAGATGCTCGCCGACATGCTGACGATGCGCGACCACTCGACGCGACCGCTCACCGACGTCGCCTACTGCTATCTCGGGGACGCCCGGAACAACACCGCGAACTCGCTGCTCGTCACCGGTGCCCTCCTCGGAGCCGATGTCCGACTTGCGGCCCCCGAAGCGTTGATGCCTTCACCGGACGTCCGTGGCATCGCGGATCGACTTGCGGCCACCTCGGGAGCGCGGCTGACGGTGACAGCCGACCACCGTGAGGCGGTGGCCGGTGTCGACTTCCTCTACACCGACGTCTGGCTCTCGATGGGCGAACCCGAGGCCGACTGGGGTGGGCGGATCGAGCAGCTCCTTCCCTACCAGGTGAACGCCGAGCTCCTGAAGGCGACCGGGAACCCCGAGGTGAAGTTCCTGCATTGCCTTCCCGCCCTGCACAACCGGGAGACCGAGATCGGCGAGACGATCTTCGAGAGGTTCGGGCTCACCGCTCTCGAGGTCACCGAGGACGTGTTCGAATCCGAGGCGTCGATCGTCTTCGACCAAGCCGAGAACAGGCTCCACACGATCAAAGCGATCATGATCGCCACTCTGGCGGGCTGACATGCGGATCGTCGCCGCGCTTGGCGGCAACGCACTACTCGAGCGGGGCGAGACACCTGATGCGGAGATCCAAGAGCACCACATCCTGCGGGCCGTCGAGGCGCTGGCGCCGCTCAGCAGAGCTCACGATCTCATCGTCACGCACGGCAACGGACCGCAGGTGGGCCTGCTCGCCCTGGAGAGCGATGCCGATCCCTCGCTCACGCGGGCCTATCCCCTCGATGTCCTGGGCGCGCAGACCCAAGGGATGATCGGCTACTGGCTCGCCCAGGCGCTGCGCAATGCCGTTCCGGACCGGAGTTTCGCGGCCGTGGTGTGCCAGACCGTCGTCAGCCGCGACGACCCCGCTTTCGCCCATCCCTCGAAGTTCGTGGGACAGGTGTACGACGAAGCCAAGGCGCAGTCGCTGGCGCACGACAGGGGGTGGGAGGTCCGCCCCGACGGACCTCGGTGGCGCCGGGTCGTCCCCTCGCCGGCGCCGCGCGAGATCGTGGAGATTTCGGTGATCCGACACCTCCTCGACAGAAGTATCGGGGTGATCTGCGCCGGAGGCGGAGGAATCCCCGTCGTCAGGGACGAGGGCGGCCGGCTGGTCGGGGTCGAGGCCGTCGTCGATAAGGACCGCACCGCTGCGCTCCTGGCACAGCTGCTCGGCGCCGATGTGCTCCTCCTCCTCACCGACGTCCCCGCTGTCGAGGTCGACTACGGGACACCCTCGGCGCGAGCCATTCGCCACATTTCGGTCGACGAGCTCCGCGGCCATGAGTTCCCGGAGGGATCGATGGGCCCCAAGGTCGAAGCGGCATGCGCCTTCGCCCGCGCCACCGGGCACAGGGCCGCCATCGGCCGGCTCGAGGACGCCGAGGCGCTGCTCGAGGGCACAGCGGGGACGATCGTCGCCGAGCCTGCGCAGAGGTAGCCCGACGGCGGGAGCCGAGGCGGGCCCGGCCAATGACGTATCCTTTCGGGGTTCTCACAGCCGGACTCGGCGCTGACGGGGGAAGTGACGATGCGCACGCGCTTTTTTGTCCTGGTCGGTGGCGTTCTCGCCATGACCGGCCTCGGGCTCGGGACGGTGGCCTACGCCACGTCCCAGGCCAGCACCACCGTCAGCCCGACCGTCATTCCCCTCGGGGACGGTCACGTGTCGAGCCACCCCAAAAAGGGGTACGTGGACTCGTGCACCACCACCTTCCCTCCCGCCCCGCCGAGCACGACGCCACCATGGATCAACACCAGCAACCACACGTGGAACTCGGACGCCAAGGTCGCTGTCCAAGGGTCGGTCAGCTGGCCCACCGCTTCGTATTCGGTGACCGTCACCGGGACGACCCGCCAGATCAGGACCAACGACCTCCCGGTCGACCACACCACCGGGGTCTTTCCCATCGCCGCCACGGACCCTGCCCACGCGTACGACGGCAACCCCAACCACATCGCCGCCGACCCGATCAGCTGGAATCTCCCGGCCGATCCGGTGGCGGCGCGACACCCTTCGTGCACCAACCTGGGTCCGATCGGGGTGCTCGACGACGGGGTGGTCCTCTACAACGCCCTCGACGGCAACGGTCGGGATGCCGCCGCACATGAGGTCCTCGACAGCTGCGGCGGCCATCCGGACCAGGCCGACCGGTACCACCACCACGACGTGCCGCCCTGCATCCTCGACAAGGCGACCGGTCGGTCGACCCTTGTCGGGTATGCCATCGACGGGTACGGCATCTACGTGGAGCGCAATGCCAACGGAACACTGCTGACCGATTCCAAGCTCGACAAGTGCCACGGCCGGACCAGCACGGTGATGTGGAACGGGAGAGAGACCCGCATCTACCACTACGACGCCACCCTGGAGTACCCCTACACGGTCGGCTGCTACCACGGGACCCCGATCTAGCCCGATCCCCGGCGCAGGCGCGCCCTCGGGGCGCCGGGCCTTAGTTTCCGGGGCCCCCGTAGAGGATCAGACCTCGCTTGGCGGTCTGCGGTCCCGTATCGGAACGGTCGCCCGTGTTCCACACGCTCACCGCCACGGGATCCCCGCTCTTCACCTTGGCGCACCCCGTGCCGTAGGAGCCCGTGAAACCGTTGATCACGATCTTGGTGTCGGTCCACGATTGGTACCGGAGGGTGACCCCATCGGCCGGGGCGTCACCGAAGTACCTCCCGCCCGCGCTGAACGCCGCGCTCGAGGCGCAGTGGGAGCGGCCATCCCAGAAGGAGAACGAGTCGAGGTCACCGGAAAAGGGAAGCGTGGTGGGCGCGGGGCCGAATCCGTCTCCCTTCACCACTATGCGGAGGTCGGCGGGGGTGCCCAGACTGGAGAATCCCACCGAGCTGACGGTGGGTGCACCTGAGGTGACGGGCGCGACGTTCCCGCCCCACGTCACCCCTCTTCCTGTCGCGGCGTTCCACAGGGCGACGACGAGGGCGTCACCGGGACCTGCACCGAGCCCTCCGACTTCGACCTCCGAGGAGGTCCAGACCAGGTAGCGCAGGACGTGGCCATCGCCCGTGTAGCCCCACTCTCCATGGCCGAGCTGGGCGTCGTCCCCGATCCGGAAGTTCGACACGTCCCCGGAGAACGGGAGAGCCACGGTGGGTCGGCCGAACCCGTGACCCCTCACGACGACGGTGTAATCGCCACGCGAACCCGACATCGCCACCGAGTGGATCAGCGGCCGACATCCCGTGCACGAAGCATCGGCGACAGAGGGAGCGGTGCAGATCGCCAGTACGGCCACGACGCCGGCGACCACCACGGCGAGGGAGACCCGCCCAATGGCGTTCATCCCAACCCGTAGGGGTCGGGACTTCGGAAGGTCCCCGATCGAGGCCGGAGGCCGGAGGCCGGTGACCCTCGGCTCACTGGCAGCCCGACGACCCGGCCAGCAAGCCATCGGGGCACGCCGCACCGGTCCAGGTGACACCGGACAGGGTGGCGCCACCGAGATGGGCGTGGACGAGCGTGGCATCGGAGAAGTTGGCGTGGGTGAGGTTGGCGTCGCTCAGGTTGGCCTTGTAGAGCGTGGCGTCGGTGAGATTCGCGGCGTCGAGGTTGGAACGGATGAGATGGGCGCCCTCGAGGTGCGCACCCGAGAAGTTGGCACCGGCGAGGTCAGCGGCGACGAAGTTGGAGTCGACGAGCTTGGCGCCTGTGAGGTTGGCGCCCTTGAGGTCGGCGCCGTTGAGGTTGGCGCGCAGCACGTTGGCGTCGGTGAGGGTCGCACCCGAGAGGTTGGTACCGGTGAGATGGGCCTTCACGAGATCGGCGTTTGTGAGGTCGGTGTCGGACACGTTGGTGTGGATGAGGTTGGCGCCACTGAGGTTGGCGCCGGCAAGGTTGACCGAGGAGATGGTGGCGCCGGCGAACCTTGCGCCGCTGAGGTTGGCGCCGGCGAGGTCTGCGCCGGTCAGGTTGGCGTGGAGGAGCTTGGCCCCCGTCAGGTTCGAGCCGGCGAAGTCGGCCCCGACGAGAGAGCACCCCCGGAGATTGACGTCCGGCGCCGGAGCCGCGTGACAGTTCACAGCTGCGAACGCCGGCCCGGAGGACACCAAGGTGACCGCAGCCGGTCCAAGGAGCATGGTGACGACGCCGACGGCGACACGTGTCCGCTGCGACCAGAAGCGGCGACTCGTCATAACGTTCGTCCCCCACACCCCGCGTGATCCCTGGGGTCGATCCGCCTCGCCCCAGGCGGCCCAAAGCATGGCAAGAATCACCCGGCCGTGCAACGGGCTCGCCGTGGGCCCCGCGGCCGGATACACCGAAGGGGACGACCGGCGGTCGGCCAGGACATCGACGCCGGTCAACGGAGCCCGAACACCCTCCGAGCGGCAGAGGTTCCCTCCCATCTGACCATGTGGCCGTCCCACCGTCGTGCCCAGGGCACCGTCCCCAGAATTGATGAAGGCACTCGCCGGGCCGACAGTCGGGCCAGAAGGATCGCGAACCGTAGCGACGGACCTGTGGACGTCGGTATCCCTCGCTACGATTGTTGCGCGCGCCAGGCGTAGTCCGGGGATGGGCGTTCGTAGAAAGCTCACCTCCGATCAAAGGAGGCCCGTGACGTCCCGAGGTAGGCCTTCGTGGCCCGGTCGCCTCCTCTGCGTGTTGGTGGCGTGCCTGTCGGTCAGCGGGTGGCTGGCACAGCCGAGCGGGGCGGCGCGTCACCCGGCATCGTCATCGGCGCCCGACCCTGCATGGGCAGCGGCATCGGCAAGGGCATCGGCATCGGCATCGGCATCGGCATCGGCATCGGCATCGGCAGGCATGGGAGCCGGTCAAGACGGGGTACGGAGAGCCTCTTCTTCGAGCGCGGTGAGAGTCCGCATACGGCCAGGCTCGCGTCTGTTCGCGTTGCGGGACCACGGCGACGCCTCGGCGACGGGCTTCGGTCCGACGCCGGCGCATTGGGCACCGGGCACCCGCCTGAACGGCCCCGACATCACATCCGGTGTCGAGAGTACCGACTGGTCGGGACAGATCGACGTGGGAACCGGTTTCACGGGGATCTCGGCCCAGTGGATCGTTCCAAGCGTGAAGCCTTCTGCCGGCGACGAGTATTCGGCAACGTGGATCGGGATCGACGGAGCCACGAGCACGTCGCTCATCCAGGTAGGCACCTCGCAGGACAGCGGCGACGGCACGACGGCCTATGCCGCGTGGTACGAGATCCTTCCGGGTCCGGAGATGGTCCAGCCGCAACCGGTGGCACCGGGCGACCTGATGAGTGCGTCCATCGCCAAACAGGCACCGGGTGAGTGGCAGATCATCATCGAGGACATCACCGGGAAATGGACCGAGATGGGCAATTACTCATACGACGGAACGGGCACCTCCGCGGAATGGATCGAGGAGGCGCCGACCGTCGACAACACCCAGTCGACGCTGGCGGATTTCGGAACCGTGGAGTTCACCAGCGTGTCGGTGAGCGATCCTGAGCTCGGGTTCCCGCTCGACCTGATCCCCGTTTCCATGGTGGACGCCGACCTAGTGGTCATCGCCTACCCCGGTTCGTACACCGAATCCGCCGATTCCATCGGGGTCACGTTCGGGACGCCCCCGCCGGTCGTCGATTCCGTCAGTCCATCCGATGGGAGCACCAACGGAGGCACCACGGTCACCATCGAAGGTGACTATCTCACCGGTGCGTCTTCGGTCTCCTTCGGTGGGGAGGATGCGTTCTTCACCGTCAACCCCGACGCGTCGCTGACCGCCGCGGCGCCGGCCGAACCGGCAGGGTCCGTGGACGTGACGGTGACGACGCCCGGGGGCACGAGCGCCCGAACAGCGGCCGACGAGTTCTCGTACGTCTCGCCTGAGCCCGGATCACCGCCGCCGACACCGCCGACACCGCCGCCCGCCGTCACCCAGGGATACGACGTGGCAGCCGCCGACGGTGGGGTCTTCAACTTCGGGACGGCCCAGTACGACGGATCGATGGGCGGCACCGACCTCAATGCCCCTGTCGTCGGCATGGCCGGCGACATCGGGACCGGTGGGTATTGGGAGGTGGCCTCCGACGGCGGGGTCTTCTCCTTCGACGCCCCCTACTACGGATCGATGGGCGGCACCCGCCTCGATGCACCCATCGTGGGCATGGTGGCCGACAACCTGACCGGCGGGTACTGGATGGTGGCCGCCGACGGAGGCGTCTTCTCCTTCAACGCCCCTTACTACGGATCGATGGGCGGCACCCGCCTCGATGCACCCATCGTGGGCATGGCGGCGACGCCGTTCGGGACCGGCTACTGGCTGGTGGCCAAAGACGGAGGCGTCTTCGCGTTCGGCGACGCCTCCTTCTCCGGGTCCATGGGGGGCACCGCCCTCGACGCACCCGTGGTGGGCATGGCCGCCGACTTCGCCACGGGGGGCTACTGGCTCGTGGCCAAGGATGGAGGCGTGTTCGCGTTCGATGCACCCTTCTACGGCTCGATGGGCGGGTCCGCCCTCGACGGACCCATCGTGGGCATGGCCGCCACCCTCGGCTCCGGTGGGTACTGGTTCGTCGGCTCCGACGGAGGGGTGTTCAATTTCGGGGACGCCGAGTTCGACGGTTCGATGGGTGGCACAGCCCTCGACGCGCCCGTCGTGGGCATGGCCGGCATCCTGTGACGATCGCATCGGCCGGTGCGCCCGGAGGGAGTCGGACCCCCGACCTTCTCATCCGTGGAGGGGCTCTGTTGCGACGGGAGTCCCACCTGCGGACCTGGGACGAGGAGATGACACGCCCCAGGGGGCTTCGTGCGCGGACGACCGGCTAGCGATTCGGGTTCACACTCAAGCCGCAGCACCGACCGAAGGAGCGACGTCGGGTGCCGAGGACTCTGCTTCGGCGCGTCGGACACGATGGTTGACCATGGACCGGAAGACCCGGCGATGGACGGGCCCCAGCAGTCGCCAATAGACGAACCCAGGAACACCCCTCGGTCGGAAGGCAGCCACCTGAAGCACTCGGGATTCCCGAGGAGTCGACGCGGAGAGTGGAGAACGTGCATCGGGCATGACGCGGTAACCGAGCCAGGCGTCCCCAAAGAACCACTCCGTCTCCAGCACGACACAGTCGGGGTCGAGCCGTTTGACGGTCCACCAGTCGACCACCGAGCCGACGCGAATCTGCTCTGTTCGTCGCAGACGGAGGTCCTCGCGGAAGAAACGTCCGAGGGCGAGACGTAGTCGCCACGCCCACTTGGCGCCGTACCACCCGAGGTCGCCACCACAGCGGGAAAGGTCTCGCCTCAGGGCCGCAAGCTGCGCTGTGGGAACATGGGCATCGCACTGCACGAAGTAGATTCCGTCACACATACCCTCCTCGGCATCGAACAGGCGATCGGACACGCGAGTGATCTGCTCGGCGAGCGCGGCCTCGATGGCGTCTTTGACCGGCATGGGCCGAATGGCGAAGGCAGCCGCCGTTCGAGGCTCGTCCCGGACGACGACCTCGTTGGCGAGGCTCTCGATCAGCGCGTGACTGACGGCCCGATCTACCGGGGTCACGAAATCGACCCATCGTGCCGACAGCGCCGGCGTCAGCAGTGGGATCTTGACGACGGCGCGCTTTCGCAATCCCCGGACTTCTGCATAACACTGCATCATTTCGTTGTAGGTCGTGACCTGGGGAGAACCGATCTCATAGATGCCCTCGGCCACGTCGAGAGCCTGTTCGAGGTACGTCAGCAGGTCTCGTTCGGCCAGCGGCTGCAATCGGGTGTCGACCCATCGTGGACACACCATGGCCGGCAACCGTTCCGTGAGGTAGCGGAGCATCTCGAAGGAGATGCTTCCGGCCCCGAGGATGACGGCGGCCCGTAGTTCGACGACGGGGACACCCGAGGCACGAAGGATCCGACCCACCTCCTGGCGGCTCGAGAGATGCTCGGACAAGTCCTCCTCACCAAGGCCTCCGAGGTACACGATCCGACCCAGACCCACGCGCTGGGCCGCGGTGGCGAACGATCGCGCCATGGTGCGGTCACGTTGCGCGAAGCCCTGACCTCCGGCCATGGCATGGACGAGGTAGAACGCGGCGTCGATACCCCCCAGCGCGACGGCGGTGGCGTCGGCGTCGCCGACGTCCACCACGCGCCGATCGACGCCGGGACCCGCAGGGAGGCCATTGAGGACACGGCCGAAGGCGGCGACGTGATAGCCGCTTCGGGCCAGGGTGTCGACGAGCCGACATCCGACGTAGCCCCCGGCACCCACGACCGCGATGGACTTGGCCTTCACCATCGGGCCACCGATCGACGCCTCTGCTCGAGTCGTGGTCGTTGGAATGGAGCGCCGCGTGTCACAGCCCGCATCGCATGCAGATCAAAGGACCGAAAAGAGGCAGATACGCCCGCGTCCCTCTTCGGAGGGCCGCCCGGGCTTCAGCGCCAGTCACGGGACTTGTATCGACCCGGCAGTGCGTGTCGAAGAAGGGACCAAAGGCCCAAATTCCCAAGAGCCGGGGCCGCCGACCGGGCTCGCCGCCAATTCTCAGCGCGTGCAATCAGCGCGCTTGGAGGTCAGCGCGCTTGGGGGAGCGCGCTTGGAGGGACTCGAACCCCCAACCTTCTGATCCGTAGTCAGATGCTCTATCCAATTGAGCTACAAGCGCCGGCGACCACCTGGATCCGGCCCCAAGGCCCGGTCCTGGCACGGCCGATCATCCTACCCGGACGCCCGTGGGCCCCCCACCCGAACCCGGCGACCCGTGGGCCCCCCACCGGAACCCGGCGACCCGTGGGCCCCCCACCCGGGACCTAGTGCCCGGAGTCCGAACCGAACCGCTCGAGCGCGGCCAGGTTCGCGGCCGAGCCCAGGAGGTCGACGAAGGCGGCGTCCTCGCGCCGGCGGGCCGCGTCGACCTCGGCCGACCGGGTGGCGAGCAGCAGCCGCTTGCTGGCCATGACGGCGTCGAGCGGCGCCGCGGCGATGACACGGGCGATGGCCAGGGTCTCGGCGAGCAACGACTCCACCGGGTGGTGCGCCGAGCGCGATACCGGCCTCCACGGCCTGCTGGGCCCCCATCCAGGTCCCGGTGAACAGGACATGGGCGGCGCGCTGCCATCCCATGGTGCGGGGGAAGAGGTAGCTGCTGGCCGCCTCGGGTGGCACACCCAGCTCCGCGAACGGCACGCGCAGCCGGGCGTCGTCCGCCATCAGCACCAGGTCGCAATGGGCCAGCAGCGTGAACCCGAGACCGACCCCCACCCCGTTCACCGCAGCCAGCAACGGCTTCTCGAAGCAGCCCACCGCGTCGAGCAGCCCCCGGAATCCCTTGGCGGCGTCGGGGGTGGCCTGCCCGGTGACGAGTCGGGCCATCTCCTTCAGGTCCTGGCCGGCGCTGAACGCGGAGCCGGTGCCGGTTAGCACCACCACATGGACGGCGCTCGCGTCAGCGGCGTCGGTGATCGCCCGCGTCACGGCATCGTAGAGGGAGGCGTCGAAGGCGTTGCGGGCCTCGGGACGGTTGAACCGGACGACGCGCACCGCACTGTCCCCGTCGTCCTCGACCACGACGACCGGGGCGGCGGCGGGGGACACCTCTGCGGTCACGGGCGCATCACCTGTCCGCCGTCCACGTTGAAGATGTGCCCCGTGACCCACCGGGCATCGTCGGACAGCAAGAACATGCACATCCCGACCAGGTCCGCGGGGGTTCCCTGCCGCTTGAGCGCCAGCGAGCCCACCAGGTCGGCCATGTAGGACTCGGGCACCACCGAACGGGCCGCCTCGGTGTCGGTGGGCCCGGGGGCGATGGCGTTGACCCGGATGTTCATCCCGCCGAGCTCGTGGGCGAGCTGCTGGGTGAGGGAGTTGACGCCCGCCTTGGCCCATCCGTAATACCCGGCGTACAGATAGGCGGCGGTGGAGGACTGGTTCACGATGGCGCCCCCTCCCCTCGCCGCCATCGACGGGTAGCAGGCCCGGGTGCACACCAGGGCCCCGAGCAGGTTCACCTCGAGGAACCTCTGGAGGTACTCCCAGTCCACGGTGAGGAGGAAGTCCAGCTTCATGCCCCCGAAGATGGCCGCGTTGTTCACGAGGAAGTCGATCCCGCCGAAGCGTTCGGCGGCGGCCTCGGCCATGGCGGCCACCGAGTCGCGGTCCGCGATGTCCACCCCCACCGCAGCAGCGGTCCCGCCGGCGGCGGCGACGGACCGCGCCGTCTGCTCGGCCCCGACCTCGTCGATGTCGGCCACGAGCACCGCCGCGCCATGGGCGGCCAGACCTTCGGCGTAGGCCCGCCCGATGCCCCGGCCCGCTCCCGTCACGACGGCGACCTTGCCGGCGAATTGGCCTGCGGTCATGTGCCCTCGCCCCTGGCGGCGGCGTGTCGGCGGGCGATGACGCGCTCGGCGGCCTCGCTCACACCGGTGGCCAGGGGCCAGCCCACGTAGTGCGTGAGGTGGACCACCATCTCGCGTACCTGGTCCTCGTCGAGCTCGCTGTTGTCGAGCGCGCTCTGGAACTGCACGTCGAGAAGGTCGGTCTTCCCGAGCGCGGCGAGCACCCCGATCGTGACCAGGCGCCGCTCGTACACCGAGAGACCGGGACGACACCACACGTCGCCGAAGAGATGGTCCACCGTGTAGGCCACGAAGTCGCCCGGCACCGCGTCGGGGTCGACCGAGAAGTTGTAGACCTCCTGCATCTTGGCCATCCCCCGGGCCCGGTCTGGGTGCGGCGGCCGCCTGTCGGGGCTCATGCCGGCTCCGCCACGGCCTTGGTCTCGAGGTACTCCTCGAATCCGGCCACACCCATCTCGCGTCCGATCCCGGACTGCTTGTAGCCGCCGAAGGGGACGTCGGGGCTGTACCACACGCCGCCGTTCACGCCCACGGTGCCGGTGCGCAGGCGCGCCGCGAAGGCCATGGCCCGGTCCCGGTCGCCCGACCACACCGAGCCCGACAGCCCGTAGGGGGAGTCGTTGGCGATGCGCAGGGCGTCCTCGTCCCCGTGGTGGGGGATGACGACGAGGACCGGACCGAAGATCTCTTCTCGTGCCACAGGGGAATCGTTGCCGATCCCGGTGATGAGCGTGGGCTCCACGAAGAACCCCCTGGTCTGCCCGGCGGGCCGGCCGCCCCCGACCACGACGGTCCCCCCCTCCTCGCGCGCCGTCGCCACATAGCGCAGCACGCGCTGGCGCTGGCGGGCGTTGATGAGCGGGCCGCAGATGGTGCCGGGGTCGGTGGGGTCCCCAGCGGGCAGCTTGCCCAGCGCGTCGGCGGCGGCGTCGACGGCGGCACCGAAGTGCTGCTCGGGGACGAGGAGGCGCGTGGTGATGGCACACCCCTGTCCGGCGTGCACGCACACCGTGAAGGCGGCCACCCCGCAGGCGCCGGGCAGGTCGGCGTCGTCGAGCACGACGAAGGCCGACTTGCCGCCGAGCTCGAGGAACACCCGCTTGAGGGTCCCCGCCGCGTCGGCCATCACCGTCCGCCCGGTGGCGGTCGACCCCGTGAACGTCACCTGGTCCACCCGGTCGTCGCGCACGAGGCGCGCACCGAAGGCGGGATCCGACGACGGGAGGATGTTGACGACGCCGGCGGGGATGTCGGTCTCCTCGGCGACGAGGCGACCCAGCACCGTGGCGCACCACGGCGTATCGGGGGCGGGCTTGAGCACCACGGTGTTCCCCGCCGCCAGCGCCGGTCCCAGCTTGGCCAGGTTGATCTGGTGGGGGACGTTCCACGGGGTGATGGCGGCGACCACGCCGGCGGCCTCGCGCCGGATCCACCGGTGCGCGGGCATCCCCAGCGGCTCGGCCACGCCCAGGTCGGTGGTCCACTCATAGGACTCGGCCAGATCAGCCACCCATCCCAAAGATTCCACCGGGTCGTCGAGCTGAGCCGAACGGGTCATGAACAACGGCGAACCGGTCTCGGCGATGGTCATGGCCCGCAGCTCGTCGGCGTGGGCCCGCATGGCCAGGCGGAGCTGGCGCAGGCACCGCACTCGCAGCGCCACATCGGTGGACCACGTCGACTCGTCGAAGGCGCGCCGCGCCCCGTCGAGGGCCCGCTCGGCATCCGCCTCCGACGCGTCGGCCGCCACCCCCAGGACCTCCTCGGTGGCGGGGTTCACGGTCTCGAACACCGCACCGGTCGAAGCCCGCACCAAGACGCCGTCGACGAGCATGCGCTCCTCGCCGAAGGACGCGCTCACGACACCTCCCCGGCACCGCCGCCCCGGGCGCCGTCGGCGCCACCGCCCCGGGCGCCGTCGGCACCACCGCTCCGGGCGCCCCCGTCGAGCCCGAACACTGCATCGCAGCGGACGTCGACCATGGCCGCCAGGGGCAGCTCCACCTCGAGGCTCCGGCCGAGCTCCATGGCGGCGCGCAGGTCCTTGTGGGCCAGCGCGGCGCCCGCGGTCATGGCGTCGACGATGACGGGTGGGGTGTCGGGCGGCATGGGAGCGGCGGTGTCGCGGAACATGAGCCGGGAGGCCCCGCCGATCAACTTGTCGCTTTCGCGGATCACCTCGGCCAGCTTGGCCAGCTCGATCCCCGCCGCTTCGGCCAGGACCTGCGCTTCGTAGGCGGCCAGCCAGGAGCCGTACTGCACGAGGTTGCGCGCCAGCTTCGCCTTGAGGCCTGCACCGAGCGGGCCCATGTGCACCACCAACGAGCTGAAGGCGTCGAGGACGGGACGGACCCGCTCGATCACCGCGGCCTCCCCGCCCACCATGGCCACGAGCGACCCGGAGGCCGCCGCGGCCGGGCCTCCGCTCACCCCGCAGTCGACCACGTCGATCCCCCGGGCCGCCGCCTTCTCGGCCATCGCCCCCACCGTGCTCGGCGCCACCGTGCTGAGGATCACCACCGCGGACCCGCCGGCCATGCCGGCCAGCGCACCCTCGGCGCCGTCGAGCACGGCGATGACCTGGCGGTCGTCGACCACGGCCACCACCACGACGTCGCTCATCGAGCCGAGGGAGGCGGGTGTCGCAGCGACGCGGGCGATGCTCTCGAAGGGGGCCGTGGCCTCGGCCTTGAGGTCACAGACACCCAGGTCGAGCCCGGCGCGCACGACGGCGTCGGCCACGCCGCGCCCGATGTCGCCGAGCCCGATCACCCCCACCGCCGTCACCGGTGCCGCCCTCCTTGAATTCCCACGGAATCCCCTAGCCAGACAGGTGTCTGGAACGTAGTCTGACGCCATGGCCGACCGCAATGACTACTCGGGGCCCTTCGACCCGGACTTCCGCTACGAGGACCTGTCCAAGGAGGCCCTCGTCCGCCTGGTGCGCGAGTACGCCCTGATCGTGCACCTTCTCGACCGATCCATGTGCGCGGCCATCGGGATCCGCTTCGGCCCCGACATGGTCAACGAGCTGGCCATCGAGGAGTGGCGCGGCGCCAGCCCCATCTACGGCGACCGCCTGCGCCAGATCATGGCGGTGGAGGGGGACGGGATCGAGGCCATCTTCAAGGTCCTGCAGCTCGACCCCGGCTTCCCCCACCACTACATGGACGTCCACTACGAGGTCGTCGACGACCACCTCGGCTACTTCGAGCTGCGCAGCTGCGGAGCGCTGCTGGACGTGGAGCCGTGGGGCGACCGCATGGTCACGGGCATGTGCCACACCATCGAGGACGGTACCTTCGACGTCACGGCCCAGGCCGTCAACCCCAAGGCGAGGGTGCGCCACGTCCACCGCCCCCCGAGGGTTCCCACCGACCGCGTGCCGCACTGTCGGTGGGAGGTCGTGATCGACGACGACACCGAGACGCTGCCCGAGGCCGACATCACGGCCATGACCCGTCTGACGGGGGCCGCCACCTTCCGCTTCCCCGCCATGCGCGACGGCACCCCGCACGTCCCTCCCCCGTCGTCCCATGCGGTCCCGGGCAACCCCGGCGAAGGCACCGGAGGGACGCGGTGAGCGAACCGGCGCTGACCATGGTGGCCGCCGAGGCCTCGCGCCGGCGCCTCACGATGCGCCAGGCCGCCCTGGTCGAACAGCTCCTGGAAGCAGCGGCCGACGAGACGCGCCTCCAGGGGTACGAGGGGGTCACGGTCCGCAACGTGGCGCGCCGGGCCGGGGTGGCCCCCGCCACCGCCTACACGTACTTCGCGTCCAAGGACCACATGCTGGCCGAGGTCCTGTGGCGACGCTTCGGGGCCCTACCGGCGCCGGCGACCGCCACGGACAGCGTCACGGGCACCGATCGCGTCATCGCCGAGCTGCGGGTGCTGGGCCTGTTCATGGCCGACGACCCCACCCTGGCGGCGGCGTGCACCACCGCGCTGTTGGGGCGCGGGCCCGAGGTGCGCGCCCTGCGCGTGCTGTTCGGGACGGAGTTGCACGAGCGGCTCGCCAGCGCCCTCGGAGACCGGGCCGACGAGGCGGTGCTGAGGAGCCTCGACCTGGCCTACAGCGGGGCCATGCTGTGGGCCGGCATGGGCCACATCCACTTCGAGGACGTCCCCGACGCCCTGGCCGACGCGGCGCGACGGGTGCTCGGGGGGTCGTCATGACCGGCACCGGCACCGGCACCGGCAGCCGTGCCGACACAGACACCGGCACCGTGACCGCGCTCCACTACAGCCCCTACGACTACGACATCCACGAAGACCCCTACCCGACCTACGCGCGACTGCGCACCGAGGCCCCCCTGTACCGCAACGACGAGTTCGACTTCTGGGCCCTGTCGCGCCATGCCGACGTCCTGGCCGCCTTCCGCGACCCGGGCCACCTGTCGAACCGCTTCGGGGTCACTCTCGACCCCTCCGCCTACGGCCCCCACGCCCACAAGTCGATGTCGTTCCTGGCCATGGACCCGCCCCGCCACACCCGCATGCGGTCGCTGGTGTCCAAGGCCTTCACACCGCGACGGGTGGCGGAGCTCGAGCCCCGGATCCGCGCCCTGGCGGTGCGCTACCTCGACGTCGCCATGGAGGCGGGGACCTTCGACATGATCGCGGACGTGGCCGGCAAGCTCCCCATGGACGTCATCTCGCAGATGATCGGTGTCCCCGAGAGCGACCGGGCCGAGGTGCGGCGCCTGGCGGACCTGCTCGTGCACCGCGAAGAGGGCGTCTTCGACGTCCCCCGAGAAGGCATGGAGGCCGCTCTCGTCCTCGCCGGCTACTTCGCCGACATGGTGAGCGACCGTCGCCGCGCCCGGCGTGACGACCTGACCTCGGGCCTGCTCGACGCCGAGCTCGAGGGCAACCTCGACGGCGACAGGCTGAGCGACGACGAGATCATCTCGTTCCTCTTCCTCATCGTGGTGGCGGGGAACGAGACCACCACCAAGCTGCTGGCCAACGCCTGGTACTGGGCGTGGCGGTTCCCCGACCAGAAGGCCAAAGCCCTGGCCGACGCCGGCCGTGTCACGCAGTGGGTGGAGGAGACCCTGCGCTACGACACCTCTTCGCAGATGCTGCTGCGGGTCACCACGGGAGAGGTCGAGCTCCTCGGCACGTTGCTCCCCGACGGCCAACGGGTCCTGCTGCTGGTGGGGTCGGCCAACCGCGACCCCGACGCATTCGCCGACCCCGACCGCTACGACCTGGACCGGGATACGACCGGGCTCATCAGCTTCGGCGGGGGACGGCACTTCTGCCTGGGAGCCCCCCTGGCGCGCCTCGAGGCCCGAGTGATGCTCGAGGAGCTCGTGGCGCGCGTACGCGACTACGACATCGACGCCGCCCGGGCACGCCGGGTCCACTCCATCAACGTGCGGGGGTTCGCCACGCTCCCCACCACCGTCACCACGCGCTGAGCCGAGGGCCCGAGACACGATGCCACGATCCCGGTTCGTCCCCCATCCCCGTCGCCGCCCTTCGGTCGTGGCCGGCGCGTCGTCGGGGATCGGTGCCGCCACCGCCGCCGCGCTCGGCGCCGCCGGCCACCCGGTGGTGCTCGGCGCCCGCCGGACCGAGAAGTGCGAGGAAGTCGCAGCCGGCATCCGGGCCGCAGGCGGGGAGGCGCACGTGCACCGGCTCGATCTCGCCGAGGCGGCCTCGGTGGAGGAATTCGCACGGGCCGCGCAGGAGCTGGTGGGGCCGATCGACATCATGGTGACCAGCGCCGGGCACGCCGCTCCGGGCACGGCGCTGGGCACGTCCCCCAAGGACTTCGCCCACACCGTGGAGGTGAACCTCCTGGGCGCCCACCGGCTCGTGGCCGCGCTGGCACCGGCCATGGCGCGGCGGCACCGCGGCGATCTCGTGTTCGTCAGCTCCGACATCCTCCGCACCCCCCGGCCCTTCATGGCGGCGTACATGGCATCGAAGTGGGGACTCGAGGGGTTGGTGCGGGCGTTGCAGCTCGAGCTCGAGGGAACCGGCGTGCGGGCCACCATCGTCCAGCCGGGCCAGACCCTCACCGACATGGGGACCGACTGGGGTCCCGACACCACCGCCGCCGTCCTCGGCGAGTGGGTCCGGTTCGGGGCGGCGCGCCACAGCCACTTCCTCCGACCTTCCGCCGTCGCCGCCGCGGTGATGGCTGCGGTCACCACACCGCCGGGCAGCCACCTCCCCATGATCGAGGTCCAGCCCGAGGCTCCCGTCACACCCGATCCCGTCACACCCGATGCCGTCACGCCCGATCCCGTCACACCCGATGCCGTCACACCCGATCCCGTCACACCCGATGCCGTCACACCCGATCCCGTCAGCCCAGGAGGCACGCCATGACCGTCGACGTCGGACTTCGCGAACCGCCCCGGGTCTCGGGGGGAGAAGGTGAGCACGGGCACCTCGACGAGCTGCGCGTGGACCCCATCGGGCTCATGCGGCGCGTCAGGGAGGAATGCGGCGACGTAGGCCAATTCCGTCTGGCCGGGCGCGACGTGGTGCTCCTCACCGGAGCGGAGGCGAACGAATTGTTCTTCCGCGCCCCCGAGGAGGTGCTCGACCAGGCCGAGGCCTACCCCTTCATGACACCCATCTTCGGAGAGGGGGTGGTGTTCGACGCCCCTCCGGAGCGCCGCCGCGAGATGCTGCACAACCAGGCGCTGCGCGACAAGTTCATGCGGGGCCACGCGTCGACCATCGCGGACGAGGTCGAGGCCATGGTGCAGCCGTGGTCGGCGTCGGATTCCGGGGAAGGGACGATCGACCTTCTCGACTGGTTCGCCGAGCTCACCATCTACACCTCGTCGGCGTGCCTCATCGGGCGAAAGTTCCGCCACGAGCTCGACCGCCGTTTCGCCGCGCTCTACCACGACCTCGAGCAGGGCACCGACGCCATCGCCTACGTCGACCCCTACGCGCCCATCGACAGCTTCCGCCGCCGCGACGAGGCTCGGCTCGGGCTCGTGGACCTGGTGCAGGGGATCATGGACCGCCGCAGCGCCGGTCCCCCCGCCACCGACGAGGACCGTGACCTTCTCGACGTCCTGATGTCGATCCGGGACGAGGACGGCACGCCGCGTTTCTCGACGGACATGGTCACGGGGATGTTCATCTCCATGATGTTCGCCGGCCACCACACCACCTCGGGCACCGCGGCGTGGACGCTCATCGAGCTGCTCCGCCATCCACGCGAGCTCGACGCGGTGCGGGCCGAGCTCGACGAGCTCTACGCGCACGGCGAGGAAGTCAGCTACCAGGCACTGCGCGACATGCCGCGCCTGGAGTCGGCCATCAAGGAGGCCCTGCGGCTGCACCCCCCGCTCATCCTGGTGCTGCGCGTCGTCAAGGAGGAGCTCGAGGTCGAGGGGTTCACGATCGCGCCGGGCAAGCTCGTCGGGGCGAGCCCGGCCGTGTCGAACCGCATCGCCCCGGACTTCCCCGACCCCGACGCCTTCGTGCCCGAGCGCTACCTCGAGCCCCGCAACGAGGACCGGGCCAACCCGTGGACATGGATCCCCTTCGGGGCGGGTCGCCACCGCTGCGTGGGAGCGCCCTTCGCCATGATGCAGCTCAAGGCCATCTTCTCGGTCCTGCTGCGGCACTGGGACTTCGAGCTGGCCCAGCCTTCGGACACGTACCGCAACGACCACTCCAAGATGGTGGTGCAGCTGGCCCAGCCCTGCGAGGCCCGGTTCCGCCCCCGGGCCGTCCCGGCCGCGGCCGCGGCGGGCGCATCCGGCACGGCATCGTGAAGGTCGTCGTCGACCGCGACCTGTGCCAGGGTCACGGCGTGTGCGAGTCGGAGGCCGCGGCCGTGTTCGCGGTGTCGAAGAAAGGCGTGCTCGTGATCGTCGACGAGGCACCGCCCGAGGAGCTGCGCGCCCAGGTCGAGGCGGCGGTGAAGTTCTGTCCCACCCACGCCCTACACATCGAGGAGGACTGACGTGGCCGCGTTCGCGTACGACGAGCTCGAAGAGATGGTACAGCGGTGGTTGGCCGCCAACCGGCGCGCCCAGGAGGCCGGTGACTGGCGGACCATGGCCGACATGTACACCGAGGACGCCACCTACGGTTGGAACATCGGGCCCCACGAGGAGTTCATGGCCGTGGGGCGCGACGAGATCCGCGACATCGCCCTGGGACTCGAGATGGGAGGGCTCGACGGCTGGACGTATCCGTACCAGAAGGTGCTCATCGACCCGGTGCAGGGCGAGGTGATCGGCCTGTGGAAGCAGGTCGCCGACTCGCGTCGCCCCGACGGCTCGGAGTACGTGATCCCCGGTCTGGGCGGGAGCTGGTTCCGGTACGGGGGGAACTGGAAGTGGTCGTGGCAGCGGGACTTCTTCGACGTCGGCAACGCCACCGCGCTGTTCATCGAGATGATCAAGGCCGACGCGCTCTCCGACGGGATGCGCCGGCGCATGGAACGGGCCGCCTCGGGTGGGCTGCTGCCCGGGCACTACCCCCTCGGCCAGGCACCCGCCGACCTCTGGGACTGACCGGGTTCAGGACCTGCCGGACCTGAAACCGGTCGGGCCCGGGACCAGCCGGTGCCGGACCAGCCGGCACCGAGACCAGCGGGCCCCAGGGTTCGGGTCACCGGGGCAGCGGAAGGCCGATGGGGTTGGGCACCGGGACCGCACCGGTGGCGGCGATGGCGCTCGCAAGCGGTGTGAGCACGGCCCGTAACGCCTCGGTGCCGTCGTCGCCGAGACGCTCCCAGGGCTCGGCGGCGAGGAGGTCGGTGAGGTCTTCGATCTCCCGGCGCGCCGCGGCGCCCGAGGGGGTCTGGGTACCGTCCTCGTCGAGCCAGCCCCGCTCGACCAGCATGTCGGCCGACGCCTCCCAGGCATCGTCGTCCCAACCCGCGGCCGCCTGGAGCATCGCTCTCGGTACCGCGCCGGTGGCCGCCATGGTGACGAGCGCCTGGCGTCCGTCGAGGCCCGCCGCCGCCAGGGCCACCACGTGCCCGTCGCCCCGGTGCTCGCGCAGCACCGTGGCCGCCTGCCACAGCGCCAGATGCGGCTCTTGGGGCCAGTCCAGGGCGGCGTTGGCTGCCGCCAGGGGCCGGCCGTCGACGGTCAGCCCCTCGACCGCGCCGCGGGCCAGCGCGGCGGCTCGGGCGACATCGGCGTCGTCGACGCCGGGACCCTGCCCGCCGGCGTCGGAATCGAGGATCCTGCGCAGGGCCCGGTCGACCCCGGCCAGCCGGGCGTCGAGGACCCGGTCCGGAGCGGCGAAGGACCACGCGTCGGGGAGGGCGCGCTTGACCCGGTCGGGGTTGAAGCTGAAGAAGGTGGCGTCCACGACGGCGGGTGCCACCGCACCCATGGGGGCCGATCGCCCCGCGAAGTAGCCCATCCAGAAGCCCTTCAACCCCGCCGCCCCGAACTCCTCGATGCACTCCTCGGCGAAATACGTCACGGCGTGCACGGGCTCGAAGAGCTTCCACATGGCGCGGGCGGTGCGGGGAGCGTCCATGGGGCAATGTTGCCATTGCCGGAGCGGGACAGGAACCGGGACTGGAGGGCCGATGTTCGATCTGGGGGAGGCGGTGGCGGTGGTCACCGGTGCGTCGTCGGGTCTCGGGCGACGGTTCGCCCTGGACATGGCGACGAGCGGTGCGACCGTCGTCGGTGTGGCGCGGCGCGGGGACCTTCTGGCCAGCCTGGCCGAGGAGATGCGACGCCTGTCACCTGGCTCGTCCACGGTGACGTGCGACGTGAGCGACACCGGGCGCTTCACCGCGGTCCTGGCCGAGATCGAGAACGAACACGGACGTGTGGACGTGCTCGTCAACAACGCCGGCACGGGGCCGCCCCGGGGTGCGGTCGAGCCCGCCCTGGAAGTGCACCGCATGGTCATGGCCACCAACTACTTCGCCCCCGTGGCGGGCACGTTGGCCGTCCTCCCCGGGATGCTCGACCGTCACCACGGGGTGGTCGTCAACGTGTCGTCGGACAGCGGGCGGGCCCCCGCACCCCACGAGGCCGCCTACAGCGCGTCGAAGGCGGCGTTGAGCGCCTTCACCGAGAGCCTTTCCTTCGACACCGAGGGACGGGGCGTGCACCTGCACGTGCTGTACCCGGGATGGGTCCCCACCGCCATGGGCAACGAGGCCGTGGACGCCGGCATGCCCATGCCGCCGCGCATGGTCCGGCGGTCCGCGCCCCGGGTGTCGCAGCTCCTCCTGGCGCGCATGGGTGGGCCCAAGCTCGACATCGACGCCGCACCGGTGGCCCGCCTGGCCCCGGTCGGGCGCGCCCTGTTCCCGAGCGCGTACCGCAAGGGGGTCCGCAGGACAAGCGGATGACCCGGTGCCGCGCCCCGGAGCTCAGACGGCCAGCTGGACGCGTGACACGGTGACGGCCTGACCGCCGAGCACGACGCGCCCACCGCGTCGTGTCATCCGCACCACCCCGCCGCGTGCCGAGGCCTGCTCCCCCATCAGCTGGTCGCGGCCCAGGCGCTCCCCCCAGTACCCGGCCAGCGTGCAGTGGGCCGAGCCGGTGACGGGGTCCTCCGGGATCCCGGCGTTGGGCCCGAACACCCGGCTGACGCAGTCGAAACCGGGACGGTCTCCGGCGGCGGTGACCACGACGCTGCGCGACCCCAGGGCGGCGACCGAGGCCAGGTCGGGGCGCACGGTGCGCACCACATCGGCGCCGGCCAGCTCCACCAGGAGATCGGAACGTCCCCGGGCGAAGGCCCTCACCGACGCGGGGTCGACCCCCAGCGCGGGGGCGACGGCAGGAGGGATCGCCTCGGGAACGGGGGGATCGGCGGGGAGGTCCATCTCGATCCAGCCGTCCGGGGCCAGGCTGCACACCAGCTCACCGCTGCGGGTGTGGAACGTCCCCGATCCCCCGAGCACGTGGGCGGCGGCCAGGGTGGCGTGGCCGCACAGGTCCACCTCCACCAGGGGCGTGAACCAGCGCAGGTCGTAGGAGCCGTCGGCTCGGGGCACGAGGAAGGCCGTCTCCGACAGGTTCATCTCGCGCGCCACGGCCTGCATGTGCTCCTCGGCGGGGAAGGCGTCCACCACGGCGATGGCCGCGGGGTTGCCGGCGAAGGGCCGGGGGGCGAAGGCGTCGACGACGGTCAGGTCCATGCATCACGATACGTCGCCCCGGGGGCGGATCTGACGGGGCGTTAGACTGCCCCGATGGCCGCTACCAAGACCCGCGTCCCGGCGGTGGAGGGATGGTTCACCACTGACACAGGCGCACCGGCACTGCTGGGGAGCAGGTGCCGGAGCTGTGGCACCTACGCCTTCCCCCGCGAGACATTCTTCTGCCGCAACCCGCGCTGCGAGAGCACCGAGTTCGACGACGTGCCCCTCAGCAGGCGGGGCCGGGTGTGGTCCTACACCGACGCGCGCTACACGCCCCCGGCGCCGTACGTGGCTGCCGACCCCTATGTGCCCTTCTGCATCGCCGCGGTGGAGCTCGCCGAGGAGAAGATGGTCGTCATGGGCCAGATGGTGCCCGAGGTGACGGTGGACGACCTGGCGGTGGGGACCGAGGTCGAGCTCGTCGTGGACGTGCTCTACGAAGACGAGGAGCACGAGTACCTGGTGTGGAAGTGGCGGCCGGTGACGGCCGGATCGGGGGGTTCGGGTGCCTGACGACCGCGCCGTGGCCGTCCTCGGGGTGGGCATGCACCCCTGGGGGAAGTGGGGCCGCAACTTCGTCGAGTACGGGCTCGCCGCGGCGCGCCACGCCCTGGCCGACGCCGGGCTGTCGTGGACCGACGTCCAATTCGTGTCCGGAGCCGACACCATCCGCAACGGTTACCCCGGCTTCATCTCCGGAGCCACCTTCGCCCAGGCGCTGGGCTGGTCCGGCGCGCGCGTGTCGAGTGCCTATGCGGCGTGCGCGTCCGGCGCCACCGCCATCGCCGCGGCGCGGGCACAGATCCTGGCCGGACTGTGCG
This sequence comes from uncultured Acidimicrobiales bacterium, assembly GCA_963848335.1. Taxonomy (GTDB): domain Bacteria; phylum Actinomycetota; class Acidimicrobiia; order Acidimicrobiales; family UBA8190; genus Chersky-840. Next base: position 78,424 of record CAWKDD010000004.1, on the reverse strand, counting down.
ACGTGGCCCTGGTGGTCGGAGCCGACACCACCCCCAAGGGGTTCTTCGCCCCGGTCGGCGGCGAACGCAGAGACGACCCTGACTGGCTGCGCTTCCATCTGCTCGGCGCCACCAACCCGACGTACTTCGCCCTCTACGCCCGCCGGCGCATGGAGCTCTTCGGCGCCACCGAGGAAGACTTCGCGGCGGTGAAGGTCAAAAACGCACGCGCCGGTGCCGCCAACCCCAATGCCCGCTACCGCCAGGAGGTGAGCGCCGAGGAGGTCCTGGCGTCGCCCATGGTGGCCGACCCGCTGCGCCTGCTCGAGATCTGCGCCACCTCCGACGGGGGCGCGGCCCTGGTGCTGTCGAGCAAGGACTTCGCCCGCCGCCACGGGGCCCGAAGCACCCCCGTGTCGATTCCCGCCGTGTCGACGGTCACACCGCGCTTTCCCCAGACGGTCATCGAGATGCCCAACTTCGCCACCGACTCGGCCGTGGCGGTGGGATCCGTGGGCTCGGGGGTGGTGGACGGTCCCGCCTTCCGCCGGTCCATCGCCTTCGCCGCCTACGAGGAGGCCGGCATCGGCCCTGAGGACGTGGACGTGGCCGAGGTGTACGACCTGTCGTCGGCTCTCGAGCTCGACTGGTACGAGGACGTGGGGCTGTGCAAGGAAGGGGAGGCGGAGCGGCTCCTGCGCGGTGGGGACACGGCACTGGGCGGGCGCATCCCGGTGAACCCGAGCGGCGGCTTGTCGAGCTTCGGCGAGGCCATCCCGGCCCAGGCCATCGCCCAGGTGTGCGAGCTGGTCTGGCAGCTGCGGGGCCAGGCCGCCGGACGCCAGGTCGAGGGGGCCCGGGTGGGCGTCACCGCCAACCAGGGCCTGTTCGGCCACGGGTCGAGCGTCGTCGTCACCAGCTAGCCGCACTGCCCCCTGTCGCTCCTCGCACCGTGCCCGACGTCGCCCTCCTGGAAGTGGCCGACGGGGTGGCCCTGGTCACGCTCAACCGGCCCGAGGCGCGCAACGCGCTGTCGAGCGAGCTCATCGGGACACTGACGCGCCTGGTGGGCGAGGCCGACGCCCGCGACGACGTCCAGGTGCTCATCCTGACCGGCGCCGATCCCGCCTTCTGCGCCGGGCTCGACCTGAAGGAGCTCGGCCACGACGGGGGTCCGCTCAGGCGCGTGCCGGGGGCCGGGGGGCCGCCCGACGCGGAGGGCGAGGGCCGCCACGGGAGCATCCCCCCACTTCGGGGGCGGGGGAGGACGCTTCCCACGTCGAAGCCGATCATCGGGGCCGTCAACGGCGTGGCCGTCACCGGCGGCCTGGAGCTGGCGCTCAACTGCGATTTTCTCGTCGCCTCCGAGCGCGCCCGCTTCGCCGACACCCACGCCCGAGTGGGTGTGCATCCGTTGTGGGGACTCACCGTCCTGCTCCCCCAGGCGGTGGGCATCCGGCGCGCCCGGGAGATGAGTGCCACCGGGAACTTCGTCGACGCCGGCACCGCGCTCCGATGGGGTCTCGTGAACCACGTCGTGGCCCACGACGAGCTGCTTCCCACGGCGCGGCGCCTGGCGGCCGACGTCGTCTCGAGCGACCAGCGGGCCGTGCGCGCCATCCTGGCCACCTACGAAGAGGTGAACCGGGTCCCCGGCGCCGAGGCGTGGGAAGTCGAGGCCCGCGCCGCCGCGCAGTTCCAGCGAGGAGGCGTCGATCCTGCGGACATCGAGCGCCGTCGCCGAGACGTGGTGGCACGAGGTCGGTCCCAGGTCTGAGGGCCCGTACCGTCGGGACGGCTCGGCCTAGCCGGGGACGAGGACGATCTTCCCCAGCTTGCCGCCCTGCCCGAAGCGCGCGTAGGCCTCGTCGGCGCGCTCCATCGGCACCGTGACCTCGATCGGCACGCGCACGTGGCGCGCCTCGAAGAGCGGCACCACGTGCCGTTCGACCTGCGAAGCCACCACCGCCTTCTCGACCAGGGAGCGGGCGCGCAGCGTGGAACCGCTGATGTGCAGCCGGCGCTGCATGACGGCGAGGAGGTCGACCTCGGCCTGCGCCCCGCCGCCGACACCGATCACGGCGATGCGACCGGAGATCGCCATGGCACCGAGGACCCCGGCCAGGCTGGTCGCCCCGACGAGCTCGAGGACCACGTCGAAGGGGCCGAGGTCGAGGGCCTCGTCAGGAGCGGCGGCCGTCGCCCCCAAGGCGGCGACCGAGTCGCGCAGGTGCGCGTGGCGCACCGATGCCACGCAGCGGGCCCCGGTGGCCGCGGCCAGCTGCACCCCGGCCGTCCCCACCCCGCCCGCCGCGCCGGTGACGAGGACGCGCTCGCCGACGGCGAGGCCGCACTGGGTGAAGAGGGCGTCGTAGGCGGTGGAGAACGCCTCGGGGAAGGCGCCCGCCTCGGGCCAGGGCGCACCGGCGGGCACGGCCATGGCGCATCGTTCGTCGACTACGGCCATCTCGGCTTGTGCGCCTCCGCCCACGACAGCCATGACCCGGTCACCGGTCGAGAAACGCGTCGTCTGTCTCCCCGTGTCCACGACCTCACCGGCCAGCTCCATCCCGGGGATGTCGGGGGGAGCACCGGGCGGTGCGGGGTAGAACCCGCGCCGCTGAAGCAGGTCGGCGTTGTTGATCCCGGCGGCACGGACGGCGACGAGCAGCTCGGTGTCACCGGGCTCGGGATCGGGGTGCTCCTGGAAGCGGAGGTCCCCGTCGACGATCGTCACTGCCCGCACGGCCGCAACCTAATGGGGGCTCGCCTAATTCGCCCGGCGGGCTGCCTTCTCGGCCTTGCGGCGCCGGCGCCGGGCCCTGCGCTCGGGCACACCCAGCACATAGCCGAGCACGGTTCCCGCCACGAGGCAAGTGAGTACCAGCCAGATGAGGTGGACCTTTCGGGTGAAGAACCAGAAGTGCACCGTCACGAGCTGTGAGTTCTGGACGACGAAGGCAACCACGAGGACGATGAGGGCCAGGACGAGCACGCCCCGCACCGCCCGCCGTCGGCGCCGACGGAGCACGTGGTCCATCTCCGAGTGCTCGGGCACCGATCCTTGTGACTCGGTCACCGCACCACACCTCCTGCGCCCGGATCGTCGGCCCGTGGGGCGCGACGTCCTACACGGCTATGTGCGACTTGTCCCACAGCCTGATCCCCCCGAGGATGCCGGCGGTGTTGTCCACCAGGGACACGTCTGACCCGAGCGTGCCGTGGATCTTCTTGGCGTTGCCACCCCCGACGTAGCAGTGGTCGAAGAACGACAGGTTCCGGAACGTGATGAGCGCCTTGCGCACCCTTTTGTTCCAGCGCTGATTGCCGATCTCCTTGCGGGCGGCGTCGCCGATCTGTTCGTTGTAGGTGTCGCCCTTCAGGAAGGGATGGTGTGCGAACTCCAGATGGGGCAGGAGCCGTCCGTCGTAGAAGAAGGCTGTCCCCACGCCGGTGCCGAGCGTGATCACGAGCTCGAGGCCCTTGCCCTTGACCACCGCGGCACCCTGGATGTCGGCGTCGTTGGCCACCCGGGTCGGCTTGTCCAGCCGCCCCGAGAGCGCACCGGCGAGGTCGTAGGCGGCCCACTGCTTCACCAGGCCGGGGTCGATGGTGGTGCCCGGGCCGTTGAGAGTCACGAAGTGCGGCGCCGAGAGCACCAGGCCGTTGCGGACCATCCCCGGGAAGCCGGCCGACACCCGATCGGCGGGAGGGAGTGGGGCCACCAACGCAGCGAGATCGTCGACCATCTTCGACGGCGGGCAGGGGTACGTGGTCTTCACCGCCACGCGGTCGGCCACCATGGCGCCGGTGGCGTCGAGCACGGACGCCTTGAGCCCCGTCCCTCCGATGTCGATGGCCAACGTGTACGGCGACTTCGGTGAGTGGCCCGGTGCCAGGGGAGCTCTGGCCGGTGCTGGTCCCGGCGTGCCGGGGGGGCGCGGCGGCGCGGCGGGCTTGACAGGACCGGGGTCGCTCATGGCTCAGACCTTTCCGACGCAGGGGCGCCGTTGACGACGGCCGGGTCTACGCCTCGGCTCCGGGCGGCGGTGTTGATCACGTCGGGATCGCGACGATCCCAGTGGTCGAGGTGCAGTGCGTCTTCGAGTGACAAACGCGTCCGCCAGCCGGCGCGCTCGAGGTCGGGCGTGTCCTGCAGGGTGCTCACGGGCCCGACGCAGAGCCACGCCACAGGTCGGATGTCGTCGGGGATGCCGAGGAGGTCGCGCAGGAACGCTTCCCGGTAGAACGACACCCAACCCATCCCCCAACCCTCGGCGGTGCAGGCCAGCCACATGTTCTCGATGGCGAGGCAGACCGAGTAGAGGCCGGCATCGGCGATGGCGTGACGCCCGAGGACGCCCGGAGCGCCGCGGGCCGGGTCGTAGGTGACCACCACCGACAGGCTGGCCTCGAGGACGCCGTCGATCTTGATGCCGGCGAAGCGCTGGGCGCGCTCTCCTTCGAGCGAGGCGGCGAATTCGCTCCGCTCCCCCTGGACATGGGCCCAGAAGGCACGGCGGACCTCTTCGTCGGAGACCAGGATGAAGTCCCAGGGCTGGGACAGGCCGACGCTGGGTGCGGAGTGCGCGGCGTCGAGGACGCGCCAGAGGACCTTTTCGTCGACGGGCTCGCCGCTGAACTCGGCACGCACGTCGCGCCGGCGGTGGATCACCTCGTAGAAGCCCGGGAGCACGTTCGCACCTTACAAGCGCAGCGACGGCATACCCGCCCCGCCGGGTCCCGATGGGAGCCAGGCCGGCTGCGGTCCGGACCACCGCGGAGATCGGGACGCTCCAGCCGGTGCCGTCGGGTTCAGGAGGCCGTCGGATTCAGGAGGCCGTCGGGTTCAGGAGACGGTCCCAGGGGGGACGGCACTAGCCTCCTGCCAATGGCCAAGGAGGCATGGACCGGGGACGCGTGCTCGCTGGTCGAATCCTTCCGCAAGGGTGAGATCACCCCACCCGAGGCCCTCGAGCTGTCGCTGGCCGCCATCGAGGGCTCGGCGCTCAACGCCTTCAGCCACGTCGACGCCGACGAGGCCCGCCGGTCGGCGCGGGACGCCGACGTGACGCTGCCCTTCGGGGGTGTCCCTGTCGGGATCAAAGAGCTCGAATCGGTCCAGGGTTGGCCTCTCACCGAGGGATCGCTCGTCTACGCGGACCGGGTGGGGAACTTCACCTCCACGCAGGTCCGCCGGTTGCTCGGCGCCGGCGCGGTTCTCGCCGGCCAGACGACGGCCAGCGAGTTCGGCGGGATCAACGTGACCTTCACGCGCCTGCACGGCGCCACGCGCAACCCGTGGAACCTCGAGCGCACCCCCGGGGGGTCGTCGGGGGGAACGGCCGCGGCGGTGGCGGGGGGCCTCGTCCCCATCGCATCGGGAGGTGACGGCGGCGGGTCGATCCGCATCCCGGCCGGCTTCACCGGCATGTTCGGCCTGAAGTCCAACTACGGACGCATTCCCAAAGGGCCCTTCGTGCATCAGATCCCCCATACCGTCACCATCGGCTGCATCAGCAGGTCGGTTCGCGACACGGCGCGTTGGTACGACGTGTGCAACGGGTACGACCCGCACGACACCCACAGCCTGCCCCGCGTCGAAGGGTGGGAGGTCGGGCTCGGGAGCCACCGTGAGGAGCTGCGCGGCAAGCGGGCCGTCGTCTCGGTGGACCTCGGCGTGGCGGTCGTGCACCCGGAGGTGGCGGCGATGGTGGCAGCCGGGGCCGAAGCGCTCATTGCCGACGCGGGTCTACGGCGGGTCGACGTGGTGGTCAGCTTCCCGCCGGCGCTGTTCGAATGGGCGATGTCGAACCTGGTGACATTGGCAGCCGACCTGGGTGACAAGTACCCGGCCTGCGAGCCCGAGCTGACTCCCGAGATCATGCTGGGCATGAACATCGCCTCTCACCACTACGACATGGCCATGGCGGCCACGGCCGAGCGATTCCGCGTCGGCGTGCACGAGGTGATGGCAGACCTCCTCGACGAGGTCGATTTCATCTTCTGCTCCACCAACCCCGACGTCGCCTTCGGAGCCGAGGGCCCCATGCCCACCACAGTGGGAGACGTCGACCTCATGGAGAAGTTCGGCGACATCATGCGAGTGGGTGCGAACCAGGGCAACCTGACGTTTCCCGCCAACTTCGCCGGCAACCCGGCGGTGACGGTCCCGGTGGGGACGTTCGAGGGCCTGCCCGTGGGGATGCAGGTCATCGGCCGACACCATCAGGAAGAGCTCCTTCTCGACCTCGCGCTCATCTCGGAGCGCGAACGGCCCTGGCCCCTCGTGGTCCCGGGCTCACCGCACTGACACAGGCCAGGTGGCGCACGGCTCAGGCCGGGAGGCGCACCGCTCAGGCCGAGAGGCGCACCGCTCAGGCCGAGAGGCGCACCGCTCAGGCCGAGAGGCGCACGGGAAGGCTCTCGAGACCCCGGAGCACGATGTTCTCCTTGTAGGAGAGCTCGTCGCCTGTAGGCTCGAGACGAGTTGTCCGACGTAGGAGGGTCCGCAGCGCGATCTGCGCCTCGAGCCGGGCCAACGGCGCGCCCAGGCAATGATGGATGCCGAAGCCGAAGCCCAGATGGTTGTTGTCGACCCGCGCAACGTCGAAGGTGTCGGGGTCGTCGAAGACGGCGGGGTCGCGGTTGGCCGACGCGATGAGCAGCATCGAGAACTCACCGGCCGCCACTGTGACGCCGCCCACCTCCATCTCTTCGAGCGCCACGCGTCCGGTCAGCTGGACCGGACACACGAAACGGAGCATCTCCTCCACGCCGCTGCGAAGGACCGACGGCTCGTCGCGGAACTTCGCCAGCTGTTCGGGCCGCTCCATCAGGGCCAGTGCCCCACCCGAGATGAGGTTGACCGTCGTCTCGTGCCCGGCCACGAGGAGCAGGATGCACGTCGACAACAGCTCGCCCTGGGTGAGCACGTCACCTTGCTCCTCGGCCTGGAGCAGCCGGGACAGGAGGTCCTCACCCGGCTTCTGACGCCGCGCCTCGATGAGCGATGCGAAGTACTGCACGAAGGACATGATGGCTCCCAGGCGTTGCTGCACCGCCTCGGGCGGCAGGAGGAAGTCGGGATCGAGCCCGCGCGCCAGTGCGTGGGACCACACCCGGAACTGCTCGTGGTCTTCGGCGGGGACGCCCAGCATCTCCACGATGATCTGCACCGGCAGGGGGTAGGCATAATCGGCCACGAGGTCGATCTCGCCCCGCTCGAGGGCCACGTCGAGCAGCCCCTCGCAGATCTCCTCGAGGCGCGGCCGCAGTCCCTCGACGACCCTGGGAGTAAACGCCTTCTGTACGAGCCCGCGCAGGCGCGTGTGGTCGGGCGGGTCGCGGAACAAGAACGGGGCCATCTCGGCCAACATGGCCTCGGGACCCTGCTGCAGGGGAAGGTCCACGGCCCGAACCTCGCGGAACGTGGTGGCGTCCATGTTGCGGCCGTCGCTGCTCGAGCGCTTGTCCCGCAGGATGGCGAGGCAGTCGGCGTGGCGGGTGAAGACCCAGAACCCGAGCGCGTTGCGGTGCACGGGATTGCTCTGGCGCAACTGCGCATAGACCCCGTAGGGGTCCTCGACCCATGCCGGATCGTAGGGATCCCATACCAGGGTTCCCGCCGCGGCCGCCTCGTCGCGCACGGCACGCGCCGCCTCGTTGTACTGCGCGGTGCGCTCGGCCACGAACTGGGCGATGTCCGGGTCCGGGACCCCGGTCGGCGCCGAGCTCGTCATGGCCCCACCGTACCCATCGGTCGACGGGGAGACCATCTCGACACCGGCGCGTCGAGACCGGCCTCGGCGCGGGCGCGCAGTGATCGGTCGCCCTGCCAGGGACGCAGGCGCAGCCGGATCGGCGCCAGATGCCCCGACACCACGACGGCGTCCCCGGGCGGAATCCGCCTCAGGCTGTCCGCCGGCGCCAGGCGTCGCAGGGACGGAGAATCGGTGAGCGACGTGGCGCCGGACCCGTCCACCGTCGTCGTCCACGACCGCAGCTCGGTCTCGCCGATGAGCGTGCTGGCGTGATCCAGAGTGCCCGGATCGGCGATCCCCGACAGGAAGACCTTCACGCGGTGGTTGTTGACCACGCTGCCCGCCCGTGTGCCGTAGCGCGCCTGGAGCTGCGCGAGGTCCTGCCACACCGTCACCAGCTGGACTCCGTGGCCCGCCGCCGTCGACGCCAGCACGTCGAGCTCGGCCAGGGGAGCCACATTGGCGGCTTCGTCGAGCACGACGAGCACAGGGGGATCGAGCGGTTCGCCCCGACGGGCCGCTCGTTCGTAGGCGGCCTCGACGACCTGGGTCACCAGCGTGGCGAAGAGCGGCCGCAGCCGGCGCTGGTCATGGGTCGGCGCGCACAGGTACAAGGTGTCGTTCCCGTCGAGCAGGCGGACGGGGTCGATGCGGTCTTCGAAGTCCGCGCTCGAAGCGGCCGCTTCGCTGGCGGCCACAGCAGGGTCGGCGAAGACCTCCACCACGGTCTCGGCGGTGGTGAAGACGGCGCTGCGCTGGCGCTCGTCGCGACCCCACGCCGCCTGCATCGCCTGCAGCGCGTGCCGGGCGCCGGCCGCGCTGAGCACGTCGAAGACCTCCTCGACCTCCTGGACGTCGACCCACCGGACGACATCGGCCATGGTCCCGCCCGACGACGCCGCCGCCAACAGCAAGGGCGCCAGAAGCTTGGCGGCGGTGGCGTACCAGAAGTCGCCGTCGGTGAGCGACCCCGACGACCGGGCTACCTCGGTGAGCGAGGCGGCGGTACGGCGGGCACCCTCCCATGTCCGCGACGACTGGAGAGGAGACCACGACGCGCAGTCGAGCCCGGTGGACGCGCAAGGGTCGTAGACCCACACCCGCCCTTGGCGACGGCGCCATGTCAGGGTGTGCCGGGCCAGGTCGGACTTCACCGAGGCGGCGACGACCGGTCCCTGCCACTCGAGGATGGCCGGTACGGCGAATCCGCTCGTCTTGCGGCTCTGGGTGGGACCGACCACCAGGACGGAGTGTCCCCGTTCGGCGGCGAGCAGGCGACCCCGCGCCGTGCCCAGTGACAACCGGCCCGCCCTCGGCGCGTCCACGACGAGCGCACGCACGTCGCGTCGGGTCGCCCAGCGCGCCGGCTCCGCCTCGCCGGCGCCATGGGCCCGCGAGAAGCCGCCGCCACGTCCCGCGCCCGGCAGGCCGATTCCTCCGAGAAGACCGCGCCGGAGAGGGCCGGTCCCCGGCCCGGGGTGGAGCCCGCCTGCCCGAGCCCAGCCCGCCCGGGGCCCGCCCGCCCACGTTCGCATGGTCGGGAAGACGACCGGGGCGCGGCCGATGCCTCGGCGCGTCCCCGGGACGCGCAACGTGCGCCACCCGACCGCCGCGGCGGTGGCGGTGACCACCGCCACCGGCACGAGCGCGCTCACGCTGTGGCCGTGCGGGCCGGGTCCTCACGGCGCGGCGTCCGGCGATCCATGCGGCCGTCGGTGTCCACCAGGGACACCTCGAGCGGGGAAAGGCGATGCTGGACCAGGAACGACCGGGCACCGACCTTCCACAGCGCCGCGCCCCGCCGCAACTGCGGGACGACCTCGGCCTCGGTAGACGAAAGCCCCAGCAGATGCGCCGCCCGTCCGACCTCGCCCGGCGGTTGTGCATAGACGACACGCGTCTCGGAGTCCGCCAGCAGGCCACGGGCCAACCCCACCTGCTCCGAACCTGCCGAGCCCGTGGTGTCGAGGTCGGACAGGCGGTGAAGCACCGCCACGTTCGAGACTCCCCTGGCCCGCGACAGCTTCCACGACGACTGCAGCCAGCGCGCCACGCCCAGGTTGGCCAGGATCGCCCACGCCTCGTCGACGACCACGACCACCCCGTCGGTGCCCGAGCCGGCGACGGAACCGAGGCTCGCCTGCAGCCACGCCGTGGCACAGGTCATGAGGATCCCCAACGCCGCAGAGTGGTACACCGCCGACAGGTCGAGGACCACGAGAGGCGCGTCGAGCCGGACGCTGCCCGTCGTCGGCCCGTCGAACATCCCCCGCAGGTCACCGGCCACGAGGCGTCGAAGTTCCAACGCCACGTTGCGCCCGTCAGCGGCCAGGCCGGACACGTCGGTGCCCACCGCCCGCGCCGAATGCGCCGACGGCCGCAACAATGCGTCCACGACGGTGGGCAAGGTCGGTACCGGGACCGGGCCTTGGTGGCGTCGTTCCGAGGACGGCGAGGACGCGGCGGCCACGGCCAGATCCAGGGCGCTGCGCTCGGTGGGCAGAAGCGCCCGGCCCAAGCTGGCGGCCGACAACGATGCCAGCAGCTCAGCGCGCGACCTGCCTACGTCGTCGGCGCCGGCGTCCGAAGTCTGGGGCACCGCGTCGAGCGGGTTCAGCCGGATGGTGCCGCCCGGGCGCAACGCCACAGGCTCCACACCCCAGGCGCGCGCCAACGCGCCGTACTCACCTTTGGGATCCACCACCCAGGCCCGGCGCCCGAACACCGCCAGGCGCCACAGGTAGGTCTTCACGAACGCGCTCTTGCCCCGCCCGATCTGCCCGATCACGACCATGTTGGGGTTGGTGAGCACGCCACGTCGGTAGAGCTCGAAGGGGTCGTACGCGAAGGTGGCACCGAGCAGGTCGCGCCCCACCAGCACGCCGACGCCCCCGACGCCCCCGACGCCCCCGACGCCCCCGACACCGAGGCCGAGCCCGGGCTCGGAGAGAAAGGGGTAGAGAGCCCCGAGATGGCGGGTCGTAGCCTGGTGCGCGGGATTGCCCATGACGGCGGCCGCGTTCAGGACAGTCCGCGGCCGAGTGGAAGCGTGCACATGAAGGCGTTGGCCTGGTCTCCGTAGCAGCGACGGAGCTCGAGCCCGGCCTGGCCCGCGGCCTGCTCGATCCGCCCGCACGCCTCCTCGAGCTCGTCGGGTTCGGAGGCGCTCACGGTCACGTACCCCGAGAAGCGGTACTGGGCGTGGCCGTCAGCCAGCTCGACCTCGCGCCGGGCGAGGATCTCCTCCTCCCGCCGCCTCCGGGCCGTGGCCAGGAACCCACCGCGTCGGCGCAACTCGGCATCGGCGATGTCGGCCGTGCGTGCCTGCTCCACCTTGCGCGCCGCGACGATCGGCCCGAGCGGCTCCATGACGACCGACATGGAGCGTCGGACCTCGGACGACAGCAGGACGGGTCCCAGGAAATCCGGGGCGGAATCGGTACGAGGCCACTCCGCCACCCAGTAGGTGGCGTGCCATGTGCCGTCGGCGCGCAGGCGGCTCCATTCCGCCGCCACCCCGATGGGCCACGGCCACGACGGGCCGGACGCGACCCGCACCGCCTGGTCGTCGTAGGCGCCTCGCACGACCGTGGCGAGCTCACCGGGTGCGAGCACCGTGCCGACGTCGATCGTGGCGTCGGTCAGTCGTCGACGCAGGGCGGCGACCTCGCGCAGCAAGAGCGCGCACGCTCCCGCGTCGCCCTTGCCCACCGCCTTCACGGCACGGGCGGAGCGCCCTGCGTGGACGGTCACCGCCAGGAGCACCTCGTGGTGCTTCTGTGTCTGTTCCTCGTCCGCCACCAGAGCGTCGTACGAAGCACGGGCTGCGGTGTATCCCGGACCCTGTCCGGGGCTGTCGGGCCCGACACCGGCCGGGGTGACATGGCCCGGCACCACGCGCTCCACCCACTGCACGCGGTGCACCGCCGAGCCGTCTCGGGCCAAGGAGGCCAGGACCCCGGACCACGCGCCGACGCGTCGCTCCTTGTCCTCCTGGCCGAGGAGCACGAATCCGGGGTCCGACGCCCTGAGCACGGCCGTGAAGGTCCGGCGGGAGCGATCGTGGAGGACCCCCACCCGGATCCCCTCCTCGACCCGGCCGGGGAGCGAGATGGGGCCCGGTGCGGCCGTCGGAGCGGGCTCGCGCCCGGCGCCGCCACGACGCCCCGGTCCCTCGGCGCTCGGGTCGACCTCGACGAGCTGCACGCCGGCGAAGGGGCTCGTCCGGTCCCGCGCCCGGCGCCCCTGGGCGGCGAGGTGGCGCAGCGCGTCGGGCGCCCACTCCTCCGCCGTCCGGCCCGAGATCGGCCACGTGGCGACCCCGACCCCGAGGGCCAGCACCGCCACGGCCACGACGACACCGAACGGGGAGGCCGAAGCGCGCAACACGCCGACACCGATCACCAACGCGACGGCGACGGCGCCGATCTGTCCCCCGCGCCACCCGGCCACGAGGCCGCGTCGCTCGAGGGGACCGAACCGGTACCGGGTCGGAGTCGTCTCACTCATCGGCCGGCCCCGTTCCCTCCCGTGGTCCCCAGGGATCCGGGGCGGGGCCAGGCACGCCTGAGGCCCCGACGGCAATCCCGGGTGGAGTCGGATCGCCGAGCACTCCTGCACCCCCGGCTCGGGCCCTTCCCCCTGGGCCGGCGTCCTCTCCGGCGGGCCCGGCCCCCGCCGTGACCCGCGCCGCTCCAGCACCAGGGGTGCCATGGTTCTCGGTGTCCGCCCTCGACGGGCCCGCGCCGCTGTGTCCCGATGTCGACGATTCGGCGGACTGGATGCCGCGGAAAGCGACCTGCATGGCGGGGTCCCCCCGCACCAGGGCCATCCCCGCACCGCCGCCACCGCTGCCGCCGCCACTGCTGCTGCCAACCCCGCCACCCCCACCGGGCCCGTGTTCCTCGCCGGCCCCGCCGTCGATGCCGCCGCCGTTCTCCCCGTCCTCGGATCCCAGCGTTCCCACCGAGCCGGCCGCGCCGGCCGTGCCGACCGATGTGGCTGCCGCGGATTTGGCCTTGTCCGGCACCTTGTTCATCTGATCGACAGCGAGGTTCGTGCCGGCACGAACGGGGGTCGCCGCTGCACTCTTCAAGCGGTGGCGGGCCGACTCCAGATGCGCCACCGCCCCCGACTCCACCGCCGGCACCAACCGCAGCAACGTAAAGGGCGACAAGACGGCGATGACCAACAGGGCGATCCCAGTCACCACCGAGGTGAAGTCGCCGCCACCTCCGCCGGCCGACGACCCCATCCCGCCGGCGATGGCACCGGCGGTCAACGACAACACCGCCGCCACCACGAGCTTCGACAGCACCAGGGCGACCAGGGTGTCGGCGAGCCGCTTGCACCAGTGCGCCACCGAGGGCCACACGAGCGCCGCCAACGCCAACGGGAGGAAGAGCACGGCCACCGACACCGCGGCGGCGCGCACCACGAGCTCGAGCCACAACACGAACGCCGCGGCCGCCACGAGCAGGCCACCGATGAGGACGACGAAGCCGGGCACGATGCCTGCGGTCACGAGGCCGGCAGGAGTGAGGAACGCGAAGAGCCCGGTGAACACGGTCGTCGTGTCGACGCCGCCGCTCGACAGGACCAGGGCGGACATGGCGTCGGTGGCGGCCAAGGCCATGCGGACGAGGGTCACGGCCACCCCCGTCAGCAACAACGACAGGGGCAGTTGCACGAGGAACGTGCGCAAGAGCATGGAGGCGCTCTGCCGATAGACGGCCTGAATGGCGGCGCAGCACGCCATGGGCAGGACGACCACCGCCGCCAGGCTCGCCATGACCGCTTCGTGGGCACGGAACCATCCCGCGCCCAGGTCGATCGAGGTGCTGGCCGACATGGCCCGCCCCACCTGGGCGATCAACCACACCGCACCCCCCGCCACCCACTGTGCGGCCTCGGAGAAGATGAGGTTCGCTCCGGCGCTGGCGCCGGCGCCGGCCAGACCCGACACAGCCGCGCAGGTGGCGCCCCCCACCGGGACGGCTCCGGAGCACAGCGCCAGGGATTCGAGCACGTCAGTGCACCCCCTGCCCGGCGTGGAAGAAGAAGTTGACGATCGCCGGCGCCGCCCCGATGAGCAGTGCCGCCAACGCGGACACGAGCACGGTCCGGCGCCCGTTGAACGACTGGTGGTAGTTCTGCGAGTGGGCGCCGAGGGCCCAGGCCGCGGCACCGATCACGAGGCCGACCAGCGCCATGATCAGGGCCCAGCCCCCGAGACCGTCGGTGAGCTGCTGGAGCACGGCGCCCCCGGGGAGGTTGGTCGGGTCGGGGTTGAGCGTGACCGTCGAAACCGCCTCGTGCACAGCCCCCAGCACCATGACGCTCCCCTTTCGGATGCCGAGCCCACCGGTGTCGGACGCCGGTCGGGCGGTGCGCACCGAGGGTAGAGGGGCCGACGAGGCGATTCAAGATCTTTCATGTCTTTTTATATCTTTTCCTTGAAGGCCAGGACGGCCGATGGACAGGCCGGTCACAGCGTGGACAGAGGGGCCGGCAACAGGGCCGGCGGCGGTGCCCGGAGGGCGGCGCGACACGGTGTGCGAGGGGCGGGGGGGAACCGGCCCGCCCGCGTCCACGCCTGTCATGCTTGTGCCGTGGTCGGCGCCAGCAGCGTGTCTTCGAACGTGGTCGTCGCGGGCTTCGCCGCGCTCGGCGGGCTGGCGATCGTCGGGATCGTGGTGGCCACGGTGCTCGGACGCCGGTCGGGCCGCCAGTCGCTCGAGCAACGATTGTCGGCACTGGCGTCGCGCCTCGGTGTCGACGCGCCGGTCGAAGAGCGCGGCACGGGGATCGAGCCCGCGTTGCATCACCTCGAGCTCGTCACCGATCGCGCCGCCGAGGCGGTGGCCGAGTCGTCGGCGGACGCCATCAGGCTCCGGCGCGCCCTCGACACGCTCCCCCAGGGTGTGATCGTGTGCGACGAGAACGGAACTGTCGTGTTCCGCAACGCGCGCGCCGTGGGGCTCATGGGCGGGCGCCACGGTGACGCTCTCGCCGCCCAGGCCGTGGTCGACCTTCTCGCCGACGCCTGGAAGCAGGGCTCGGCGTACAAGACGCTCGACCTCTACGGCCCGCCGCGCCGCACCCTGGCAGTTTCCACGCAGCTCATCGACGACGGCCGCCGCACTCTCGGGGTCATCGCCGCCATCGACGACGTGTCAGAGCGGCGGCGCCTCGAGGAGATCCGGCGTGACTTCGTCGCCAATGTGAGCCACGAGCTCAAGACCCCCATGGGGGCGCTGGGACTGCTGGCAGAGACCCTGGTCTCCGAGACCGACCCCACCGTGGCCCAACGCCTCGCCAGCCGCATCCACACCGAGGCCTTCCGGGTGAGCCGCATCATCGACGACCTTCTCGACTTGTCGCGTATCGAGGCTGAGGAGGCCCCGCCCCGTGAGCCCGTGCTCGTGAACCTGATCATGGCCGAGGCCGTCGAGCGCATGCGCGCCGCCGCCGACCAGCGCGACGTGAAGATCGAGCTCGAGGAGCCCACGCCTCCGGTCACCGTGCTCGGGGACCGTCGCCAGCTCGTGTCCGCTCTGTACAACCTGCTCGAGAACGCGGTGAAGTTCTCCTACGACGGCAGTTCGGTGCGCTTCGCCGGCAGGGTCTCCGACGGGCAGGTCCACCTCGACGTCGAGGACCACGGCGTGGGCATCCCCGCCCGCGACCTCGACCGGATCTTCGAGCGCTTCTACCGCGTCGACCAGGGCCGCAGTCGCAACAGCGGAGGCACCGGCCTGGGCTTGTCTATCGTCCGACACGTGGCCGCCAACCACCAGGGACACGTCGAGGTCGATTCGCGCGAGGGAGAGGGGTCGACCTTCCGGCTCATCCTCCCGACGCACTCCGAGGTCCTGTGAGCCGAGCGCGGCCCGTCCCGGGGAGCGAGGACCACTCCGTGAGGATCAGCGCGAGGATCGGGTCGTGAGCACCACCGCGGGCGCGCACCCGACCCATCCACGTGCCCCCCAACGAGGGGGACGGGCCGAGCGTCCGGCCGATACCCCCGACCGCGGGCCCGACCGCGCCCGGGCGGTGACGGTCCTCGTGGCCGAAGACGAGGAGTCCTTCGTCGACGCCCTGGTGGTGGGGCTGGGACGCGAGGGCTTCGACGTCTCGGTGGCCCGGGACGGCCCCGAAGCCCTGGCGCTGTTCGACGCCATCGACCCCGACCTCGTCCTTCTCGACATCATGTTGCCCAAGATGTCGGGCGTCGACGTGTGCCGGGCGATCCGCGCCCGTTCCCATGTCCCCATCATCATGGTGACCGCCAAGGGAACCGAGATCGACACGGTCGTGGGCCTCGAGGTCGGCGCCGACGACTACGTCACGAAGCCCTACCGGCTGCGAGAGCTCGTGGCCCGGATGCGGGCCGTGCTGCGCCGCGCCCCCTCGCGGCGTCGGGATCGCAACCTCCCGCTGAGGACAGGTCCGAGCGGGGAGCCGTCTCCGAGGTGGGAGGGGTGAGAGTCGACCCCGACCGCCACCGCGTCTTCGTGCGCGGGCAGGAGGTCCATCTGCGGCGCAAGGAATTCGAGCTACTCGTCCTTCTCGTCGAGAACGCGGGCCGGGTCCTCACCAGGGACACCCTCATCGACAGGGTGTGGGGTGCCGACTACGTAGGCGACACCAAGACCCTCGACGTCCACATCAAGCGCCTCCGGACGCACATCGAGTCCGACCCCTCGTCGCCCGCCATCATCACCACGGTCCGGGGTGTGGGCTACCGGTTCGAGATCCCCGCCGACGGGTGACCGTCGGCCCGACGTGACCGAAGCCCAGGCTGAAGCCCGGCCCGAAGCCCAGGCCGAAGCCCGGCCCGGGCCCAAACCCTTCGAGGCCGCCCGTCTCGGGCCGGTGACGCTACGGAACCGCTTCATCAAAGCGGCCACCTTCGAGGGATCGTCGCCGAGGGGACAGGTCACCGACGCGCTCGTCGACTTCCACCGCCGGGTGGGGGCCGGAGGTGCAGCCATGACGACGGTCGCGTACCTGGCGGTGTCTCCCGAAGGACGCACGGACCGCCACTGCCTCTCCATGCACGACGACGTGCTCCCGGGCCTGCGCCGGCTCACCGAGGCCGTGCACGACACCGGCGCGGCCGTCGCCGCGCAGCTCGGCCATGCCGGCCCCGTGGCCAACCCCCGGTCCAACCGCGCCCCGGCGCTGGCGCCTTCTCGCCACGTGAGCCCCCTCGGGACCGTGAGCCGGGAGATCACCGAGGCGGACATCGCCAGGGTGACCGCCGACTACGGCCGTGCCGCGCGCGCCGTTGTGGACGCCGGCTTCGACAGCATCGAGGTCCATCTGGGCCACAACTACCTGCTGAGCGCGTTCTTGAGCCCGAAGCTCAATCGCCGGCGCGACCGGTGGGGAGGAAGCGTGGAGAACCGCGCCCGCTTCGCCCGCCAGGTCCTCGGCACCGTGCGCGACGCGGTGGGAGACCGCGCCGCGGTGACGGCCAAGCTCAACATGGCCGACGGGGTCCCGGGCGGCCTGTGGCTCGACGACAGCGTCGAGGTCGCCCGGCTGCTCCAGGCCGACGGGGCGCTCGACGCGTTGACGCTCACCGGCGGGAGCTCGCTCGCCAACCCCATGTACCTCTTCCGGGGTGAAGCGCCCCGCCAGGAATTCGCCGCCACCCTTCCCTGGGCGCTGCGCCTCGGGTTCGGTGTGGTGGGGCGCCGGTTCATGCCCGACTACCCCTTCGAGGAGGCCTTCTTTCTCCCCTACGCCCGGCAGTTCCGGGCCGCGCTCGACATGCCCCTCGTCCTGCTGGGCGGGATCAACGAGCTCGGGACCGTCGAGCGGGCGCTGTCGGAGGGGTTCTCCTTCGTCGCCATGGCCCGCGCGCTGCTGCGCGAGCCTGATCTCGTGTCGCAGATGCAGGCCGGCACCTCCCGCTCCTCGCTTTGTGTCCACTGCAACAAGTGCATGCCCACCATCTACAGCGGAACCCGCTGCGTCCTGGTCGACCAGAAACCCACCTGAGGACCGCACTACGGTCCGGGCATGCCCCTGCACAAGCACGAGACCGACACGGCCACGGACCAGCTGCTGGTCCGTCCGCAATTCACCCAGCTGGGCGAGGTCAGCGAGATCCCCAAGCTCAGGCTGGCGCAGAGCGGGATGCCGGCGGACACCGCCTACGAGATCGTCCACGACGAGCTGCTCCTGGACGGCAACGCCCGGCTCAACCTGGCCACCTTCGTCACCACCTGGATGGAGCAGGACGCCGAGCGGCTGATCGCCGAATGCTCGGCCAAGAACATGATCGACAAGGACGAGTACCCGCAGACCGCCGAGCTCGAGCGGCGCTGTGTCAACATCCTCGCCGACCTCTGGCACGCGGGGGACGAAGGCGGGGCGACCGGGTGCTCGACGACCGGCTCGAGCGAGGCGTGCATGTTGGGAGGGCTGGCACTCAAGTTCCTGTGGCGCCAGCGCCGACAAGCAGCCGGCAAGCCCGCCGATCGGCCCAACCTCGTGATGGGTGCCAACGTGCAGGTGTGCTGGGAGAAGTTCTGCCGCTACTGGGATGTCGAAGCCCGGCTCGTACCCGTCGGCCCGACCACCACCTGCCTGACGGCGGAGGCGGCCGCTTCGCATTGCGACGAGAACACCATCGGCGTCGTCGCCGTGATGGGATCGACCTATGACGGTGTCTACGAGCCCGTCGCCGCCATCGCGGCCGCGCTCGACGATCTCGCCGCCTCGAGCGGCGTGGACGTGCCCGTCCATGTCGACGGCGCGTCGGGCGGCTTCATCGCCCCCTTCCTCGACCCGCAGTTGGAGTGGGACTTCCGGCTGCCCCGCGTCCACTCCATCAACGCTTCGGGTCACAAGTACGGGCTCGTCTACCCGGGGGTGGGGTGGATCATCTGGCGCGATCGGGCCGCGCTCCCCGACGAGCTGGTCTTCGACGTCGACTACCTCGGGGGCAAGATGCCCACCTTCGCCCTCAACTTCTCACGGCCCGGAGCGCAGGTGGTGGCCCAGTACTACAACTTCCTGCGGCTCGGGGTGCACGGGTTCCGTCAGGTGCAGCACGCCAGCCGGGAGACCGCGCGCTGGCTGGCCCAGGAGATCGCCAAGTTGGCGCCATACGAGCTCGTCTCCGAGGGCGACGGCATCCCCGCCTTCGCCTTCAAGATCCGCCATGCCCCCTACACCGTCTACGACGTCTCCGACGCGCTGCGGATCCGGGGCTGGCTCGTCCCCGCGTACACCATGCCGCCCGCCCTCGACGACGTGGCGGTGCTGCGCATCGTGGTGCGCAACGGGTTCAGCCGGGATCTCGCCAGCATGTTGGTCGAGGACCTGAAGCGCATCGACGAGCGCCTGCGCAGCACGCACCCAGGGCGCGCCGACACCGGCTTCCACCACTGAACCACCGAGCCGCCGAACCACCGTGCCGCACGGAGGCAGGCGTCACCGACGGCGGTAGCGCACCGGGCACGGGCCCGCGGCGCGCGCCACCCCGCCGATCTGGGCGCGCACCGGTCGGGGGCGCTCGCCCCAGCCGGCCTCCAGGTCGAAGGCGGCGAGCAGCCGGCAGGCGGCCGCCGTCATCGTCGACAGCGAGAACGGCTGGGCGGGACAGGTGTGGCGGCCGTGCCCGAACACCGTCACCAATTCGACGGCCGCGAGCTCCGAGGTGTCTGCCAGGCGGCGCCGGTTCCAGCGATTCGGATCCCACGACCGCAGGCCGGGAGCGGCGCTCGTGTTCGTGAGGGGTAGCAGGGTGGCGACGGTGGCCCCGGCCGACACCTCGTAGACGGCGTCCCCGACGTCGACGGTGACCGGCGCCAACACGTAGCGGGCCATGATCGACCTTTGCGCCAACCGGATCGACTCCAGGGCGCACACCTCCGCCCGGGCCCGATCCCCGTCCCGGACCCGCGCCAGCTCGTCGGGATGGGTCACGAGGTCGACGAGCATCCAGCCGAGGGCCGCGAAGAGATTGGACATGGACGCCACGTGGACGAGAGCCACGTCCATGGCCACTCCGAGGGTGGCCTCGCCGGCCGGTTCCCCCGCCCACGCCGCGACCACCCGGGCGAACAGCGCGTGGTCCGGCTCGCGGCCGGGGAGCTCGCTCAAGGCGCCGCCGATCTCGCCCGCCACCACCTCCAGCGCGGCGCGCTCGGCCGCCTTCCCGGACGCGGCCACGGCCGCCATGGCGTCGGGATGGACGAAGGACTCGGCGCCGTCGAGCGTGTCGAAGGCGCCGGCCAGCCGGGCGAACCGGTCGCCCGAGGCCGCCCCGGGACCACCCCACGACGCCAGCCCGATCCGGTGCCCGAGCCGTCGGGTGAAGTCGAACACGTCGAGGTCTCCGGCCGGGCCCAGCTCCTCGACCACGGCGTCGAGTGCTTCGTCGACATGGACGAGATAGTCGGCGACGTCGTCACGGCCGAAGAGCTGGTGCGGCAGCGTGCGCCGGCCGGCGAAGATCTCGTCGGGAAGCTTGCGCCGCAGCATCCGCCAATCGGCGACGGCCTTGCTGGCCCGCTCCTCGGCCAGCGCGTAGAAGGCGGCGACCCCGCTCGGCGAGAAGGTGAACAGGAAGCGGTCTCCGCCGCTGTCGACCACGAACGTGTCACCGAGGAGGAGCCGGGCCTCGGCCAGTGCCGCCACCGGGTCCTCGACCCCGACGTCCCACGGCATCCCGACGCCGGCGGCGACCGGCGGCGGCGGGGAGATGGCCGGGAGGTCCACGGGGCGCATTCTTCCCCCTCACAGGTCCCGGATCCCCGGAGGACCGAAATTGGGGCCGAAATCGGGGTTGGTCAACCGTTGACGGGCAATTGGCCCCGTCGTGAGGGTGGTCGCGCATAATCCGACCCAGAGGCGCCGTCGACGACGCCGGTCAACGACGCCGGTCAACGACGCCAGGGGATTCTTCGACCATGAACCAGATGCTCGTGCGCGAGCCCGATGAGAGTCTCACCGACGGGATCGTGACCTTCATGGCGCGGGAGCCGGTCGACTTTGCGCGGGCGCGCCGGCAATGGGCCGAGTACGTGAAGATCGTCACCGCCGCCGGGTGGCGGGTCATCGTGGTCCCTCAGGCCGAGCCCTGCCCCGATGGTGTCTTCATCGAGGACCCCGTGGTCGTGTACAAGAGAGCCGCCATCGTGACGCGCTCGTCGGTGCCGTCACGTCGACCGGAGGTCGTCGGCGTCGGAGAGCTGGTGGCGTCGTTGGGCTACTCGGTCCACACCATCGAGGCCCCCGGCACGCTCGAGGGCGGCGACGTCCTCGTCGTCCGAGACGACATCTACGTCGGCCAGGGCGGTCGGACCAACCTCGAGGGGATCGAGCAGCTACGGGCCGTGGTGGAACCCGAAGGCGCCAAGGTGACCCCGGTCCCCATGGGCCATGCCCCGCACCTCAAGTCGGCGGTGACGGCGCTTCCCGACGGGACCTTCATCGGGCACTGGCCCGCGTTGGCCGATCCCGGGGTCTTCCCGAGGTTCCGCGCCGTCCCCGAAATGCAGGGATCGAATGTCGTGCTACTGGGAGGGAACAGGGTCCTGATGGCGGCGAACTGCCCCAAGAGCGCGGGCCTGGTCGCGGATCTCGGTTACGAGGTGGTCCCCGTCGACATCAGCGAATTCCAAAAGCGCGAGGGAGACGTGACGTGCCTGTCGGTCCGGCTCCCCGGGTCGAACTAGCGACCGGAGCCGTTTCCCGGACCGGTCTCAGGACCGGGGTGCCTCGATGACGGTGCGGCCTCCGAGGTAGGGGGCCAGCGCCGAGGGCAGCACGACCGACCCGTCGGGCTGCCGTCCCTGCTCCACGAGCGCCGCCCACACCCGGGCCCAGGCGATGGCCGAACCGTTGAGCGTGTGCACGAACACCGTCGAACCGCCCGAACCGCCCGAACCGCCTGAACCGCCTGAACCGCGGCGGTAGCGGATGTTGGCCCGCCGGGCCTGGTAGTCGGTGCACCAGCTCACCGACGACACCTCGAGCCACATGTCGCACCCCGGGGCGTAGACGTCGATGTCGAAGGTGCGCGCCGCGGCGTTGCCGAGATCGCCGGTGCAGATGTCGACGACGCGGTACTCGAGGTCGAGCTCTCGGAGCAGAGCCTCGGCGCGTCCCACCATGGCCAGGTGCTCGGCGGGGGACTGCTCGGCGGTGGCGTAGGCGAACAGCTCGACCTTGTCGAACTCGTGCACGCGTAGCAGCCCCCGGGTGTCGCGCCCCGCCGAGCCCGCCTCGCGCCGGAAGCAGGAGGTGCCCGCCGTCAACCGGATGGGAAGGTCCGCCTCGTCGAGGATCTCGTCGCGGTACATGGAGGTGAGCGGCACCTCGGCGGTGGGGATGGCCCACAGGTCGTCGCGTTCGAGGTGGTACGCGTCGTCGGAGAACTTGGGCAGGTGGCCCGTCGACACCATGGTCTCGGTGCGCACCAGCGTGGGCGGCCGGATCTCCTCGTAGAGCTCGGCGTGGTGGTCGAGGGCGAATGCGGTGAGCGACCGGATGAGGCGGGCCCCCGCCCCGCGGTACAGCGGGAACATCGAGCCCGACAACTTGGCGCCGCGCTCGAGGTCGAGGATGCCGAGCGCCGCGCCCACGTCCCAGTGGGGCACGCGCTGGTGCTCGGCGTAGCTCCGCGCCGTCTCGGGACAGCGCCGCACCACGAGATTGTCGTCGTCGTCTTCCCCGTCGGGCGCCTCCTCCGACGGCAGGTTGGGCAGCCACAGGAGCCGCTCCCGCACCTCGGCCTGGGCCGCGGTGGCCTCGGCGTCGAGGGCGCTCTCCTCCTCGCCGACGGCCCGGCTCTCCTCGGCCGCCTCCGCGGCGCGCCCCTCGTCGCCGCTACGGCGGGCCTCACCCACCTGGCGCGACAGCTCCTTCACCCTGGCGCGCAGCTCGTCGCGCCGCCCCACGGCGTGGCGGGCCCGGCGATCGGCGTCGAGCAGGCGCTGCACCTCGGCGGGATCGACCCCCTTGCGGGCCAGGGCGGCCGTCACCGTCTCGGGGTTCTCCCTGGCCAGGCGGATGTCGATCATGGTGCGCAACGGTAGCCTCGCCGCGATGTCCCCCCCGGCTGGCTCCGACGCAACCGGGCCTGATGCGACCGGGCCCGACGCAGTCCGGTCCGACGTCGCCGTCGAATGCCGCGACCTCGTGGTGCGCTACGGGGCGCTGCGTGCCGTGGACGGGCTGTCGCTCGCGGCCCGGCGCGGGAAGGTGCTGGCGCTGCTGGGGCCGAACGGCGCGGGCAAGACCTCGACCGTGGAGACCCTCGAGGGATACCGGCGCGCCGCCGTGGGCTCGGTGCGCGTGCTGGGTCTCGACCCCGCCTCTGACCATCGCCGCCTGGTACCCCGCATCGGCGTCATGCTCCAGCGCGGCGGCGTCTACCCGGTCATGGGGCCCCGTCGCGTGCTGCGGCTCTTCGCCGACTACTACGACGACCCCGAGGACCCCGAGGCCCTGCTCGACCTGGTGGGCCTGCGCGCCGTGGCCCGCACGCCGTGGCGGCGGCTGTCGGGGGGCGAGCAGCAGCGCCTGTCGCTGGCGCTGGCCGTGGTGGGCCGGCCCGAGGTGGTCTTCCTCGACGAGCCCACCGCCGGGGTCGACCCCGAGGGCCGCATCACGGTGCGGCGCGTGATCACCGAACTGCGCGACCGGGGGGCGTGCGTCGTCCTCACCACCCACGAGCTGCCCGAGGCCGAGCGGCTGGCCGACGACGTCGTCATCATGGTCCGGGGCCGCGCCGTGGCCAGAGGCACCGTGGCCGAACTGGCCGCGGCGGGGGGCGAGGGGGGCATCCGGTTCGAGGGCCCCGCCGCGCTCGACGTGGCCGCGCTGGGCGCCGCCCTCGGCACCGAGGCCGGGGCGGTGACCGAGGAGCGCCCCGGCGAGTACCGGGTGGCCGGCGCGGCCAGCGCCACCCGGCTGGCCCTGCTGGCCACGTGGATGCACGACCACGACCTGCCCCTCACCGAGCTGCGCGCCGGGCGCCGTTCGCTCGAGGAGGTCTACCTGCGCGTGACCAGGGGGGAGGAGGACGCCGGCGCGCCGGAGCACCGTGAAGACGTGCGGGGGGCCGGGGGCCGGCGATGAGCGCGACCCGACGGCTCGTGGCCCAGTGCTCGGCGGAGGTGGGCATGACCCTGCGGCGCGGCGAGTCGCTGCTGCTCACCATCGGCATCCCCGTCGTCCTTCTCGTCTTCTTCTCCGAGGTCCACCTCCTGCCCACGGGAACCGCCCACCCCGTCACGTTCCTGGCCCCGGGCATCCTGGCCCTGGCCGTCATGGGCACGGCGCTCGTGAACCTGAGCATCGCCACGGGCTTCGAGCGCGGCTACGGCGTGCTCAAGCGGCTGGGGGCCACGCCCCTGGGTCGCCCCGCACTGCTCGGGGCCAAGATCGCCGCCGTCCTCGTCGTCGAGGTCGTCCAGGCCGCGGTGCTCGTCCCCGTGGCGCTCGGGCTGGGCTGGCACCCCACCGCCGGCGGGGCGGGGCGGGCCGTCGCCGTGGTGGTCCTGGCCACCGCCGGGTTCGGCGGCATCGGCCTGCTCCTGGCGGGGGTGCTGCGGGCCGAGGTCAACCTGGCCGCGGCCAACGGGCTGTGGGTGTTGCTCCTCCTCGTGAGCGGCATGCTGGCCCCCCTGTCCAAGCTGCCGGGCGGGCTCCAGTCCGTGGCCAAGGCGCTGCCCGCCGCTGCGCTCGCCGACGCGCTGCACCGTGCTCTCGGGCTCGGCGCCGCCGTGTCGGGCTGGTCGTGGCTGGTGCTGGCGGTGTGGGCGGTGGCGGCTCCCCTGGCGGCGGCGGCCACGTTCCGCTGGGAATGACGGGGCCGATGGGAATGACGGGGCGATGGGAATGACGGGGCCGATGGGAATGACGGGGCCGACGGGGATGACGGAGCCGACGGGAGTGACCCGGCGCGGGCCCACCATCGCCGTGGTGGGCGCGGGCGGCACCGTGCCCGCGGCGCAGCGCCGCTTGGCCGAGGCGGTGGGCCGGGCCGTGGCCGAGGCCGGCGCCGTGCTCGTGTGCGGTGGGCTGGGCGGGGTCATGGAGGCGGCGTGCCGCGGCGCGCACGCCGTGGGCGGGCTCACGGTCGGGATCCTGCCGGGGCGCGAGCGCGCCGAGGCCAATCCGCATGTCGACGTGGCCCTCCCCACCGGCCTGGGCGAGGCCCGCAACGCCCTGGTGGTGCGGGCCGCCGACGCTGTCGTGGCCCTGGCCGGCGAGTACGGCACGCTGTCGGAGATCGCGCTGGCGCTGCAGGCCGGCATCCCCGTGGTCGGGCTCGACACCTGGGAGCTCGGGCGGGCCGGGGCGCCGCTGGCGGTCGACCCCGTGGTGCGCGC
The DNA here is from genome assembly GCA_963848335.1 of uncultured Acidimicrobiales bacterium. Lineage (GTDB taxonomy): Bacteria > Actinomycetota > Acidimicrobiia > Acidimicrobiales > UBA8190 > Chersky-840. The sequence continues at coordinate 53,319 of CAWKDD010000004.1, read as the reverse complement.
CGAAGACCCCGCCCGCGCCGTGGAGCTGGCCCTCGAGCTGGCGGCGGCGCGCCCGCCCCGCTGACGCCATGATGGGGGCGATGCCCCGCCGCCTCCGAGCCGCCGCACCGGGCGCGCTGGCCCTGGCCATGGCGATGGCGCTGCTCAGCGCCGGTCCCCCCCACCCACCCGTGGGTGTTCACGGCGCCCGTCCGGATCACGTGGCGATCACCACCTCCGTGCCCACGTCCGGCGCGCCCGTCGTGGCCGTGGCCGCCGACACCACGACCGGGGGGTACTGGCTGGCGGCCTCGAACGGGGCGGTGTTCGGCTTCGGCGCCCCCACCTTCGGATCGGCCGCCGGCCTGGCCCTGGCCTCGCCCGTGGTGGGGATGGCGCCCACCCCCGACGACGGCGGCTACTGGCTGGTGGCGTCCGACGGTGGCGTCTTCGCCTACGGCGACGCCCGCTTCGCCGGCTCGATGGGGGCCGTGCACCTGACCCAGCCCGTGGTGGGGATGGCCGTCGACCACGCCACGGGCGGGTACTGGCTGGTGGCCGCGGACGGGGGGGTGTTCGCCTTCGGGGCGCCCTTCGCGGGGTCCGCCGGCGCGCTCAGGCTGCGCGCCCCGGTGGTGGCGATGGCGGCGACCCACGACGGCGGGGGCTACTGGCTGGTGGCGTCCGACGGTGGCGTGTTCGCCTACGGCGACGCCGCGTTCGCCGGATCGATGGGAGCCGTGCACCTGAGCTACCCCGTGGTCGGCGTGGCGGCCGACGACGCCGGGAGCGGGTACTGGCTGGTGGGCGCGGACGGCGGGGTCTTCGCCTTCGGCGCACCCTATGAAGGGTCGACGGGTGCTCTCGTGCTCGACCGGGCCGTGGTGGGGATGGCGGCGACGGCCGACGGCGGTGGGTACTGGCTGGTGGGTGCCGACGGCGGCGTGTACGCGCTCGGCGACGCCCTGTTCCGGGGAACGGTGGCGGTGCTCCCCCTGGCCGGCCTGACCGTGGTCATCGACCCCGGCCACGACGGGGGGAACGGCGCCGACCCCGGGGTCATCGACCGGCCCATCGACGGCGGGGGCTTCACCGAACCCTGCGACACCACCGGCACCGAGACCGACAACGGCTACACCGAGCACGCCTTCAACTTCGACGTGGCGCAGCGGGCCCAGGCGCTGCTGGCCGCCGAAGGCGCCGACGTCGTGCTCACCCGCCCCACCGACACCGGCGTCGGGCCCTGTGTGGACGTGCGGGCCGACATCGCCGACGAGCTGCACGCCGCGGTGGCGGTGTCGATCCACGCCGACGGAGGGCCGGCCGGCGGCCGCGGCTTCGCGGTGGACACCCCCGTAGGGGTGGTGAGCTCGATCTCGGACAACCTCGGGATCGTGGGGCCGTCGGCGGAGCTGGCCCTCGACATGCGCGACGCCTTCGAGTCGGCCACCGGTGAGGCGCCCTCGGACTACACGGGCCAGGACGGGATCGTCTACCGCTCGGACCTGGGCGGGCTCAACCTGTCGACGGTGCCCAAGGTCCTCATCGAGTGCGCCAACATGCGCAACGCGGGGGACGCGGCGTTGGTGCAGGACCCTCAATGGCGCCAGCTCGCCGCCCAGGGCATCGCCGCCGGGCTCGAGCAGTACCTCGAGGTGGCCGAGCGCACCTGAGCCCAGCAGGTGTGGCCCCGTCCTGTGCGGGGACCGGGCGGGGCCTGTGCGGGGACCGGGCGGGGCCTGCCGGTCCTACCCGGCGGGCTGGGCGCGCAGCATGGCGGCCATCCCCTTGATGAAGGGGTCGGGGTCGGCGGTCTTGGACTCCACGATGCCGCGCATGTCGGGCACGTAGTGCTCGAAGGAGTCGCCCTCCATGGCCGCCACGATCCCCTCCGCCATCTCCCGGGCCGAGATCTTGGGCCCGGAGTAGAGCGGGTCGTCGTTGTCGGGGAGGTCCCAGATCTCGGTGTCGATGGGACCCGGGTTCACGAGCCGGATCTGGATGCCCGTGTCGTAGAGGTCCACGGCGATGGCCTCGCTCCAACCGCACAGCGCGAACTTGCTGGCCGAGTAGGCCGCCTCGTTGGCGTTGCCCAGACGGCCCGCCACGCTCGACACGTTCACGATCATGCCCTCGCCCCGGGCCGTCATCCCGGGCAGCAGCGCCATGGTCATCTGCGCCGGGGCGAAGAAGTTCACCCGCATCACCCATTCCAGGGTGGGCTCGTCGAGCCTGGCGGTGTGGCGGCGCATGGGGACCCCGGCGTTGTTCACCAGACAGTCGAGATGGCCGAAGGCGTCCCATGCATCGAGCGCCACCCGCCCCGCCAACCCGACGTCGGCGAGGTCCGCCACCCACATCCGCGAGTCGGGGGAGTCGGACCGGCATTCGGCCAGCACCTCGGCCAGGCGGGCTGGGCGCCGGGCCACCAGGCCCACCGTCGCCCCCCGGCCGGCCAGCATCCGGGCCAGGGCGGCGCCGATCCCCGACGACGCCCCGGTCACGAGCACGCGCGAGCCTTCGATCTTCATGGGATCCTCCCTCGGGTCGGGACAAGTACAACATGGGACCGGACGGGGCGCAGCCGGCGGGCCCGGAACCAGCGGGAGGAGAGCAAGATGGCCATCCTCGACGAGATCCGGAGCTTCTGGGACGCCGACGCCGCCACCTACGACGACGCGCCGGGCCACCGCCCCACGAGCGCCGCCGTGCAGGCGGCGTGGACCGCCGCCCTCGAGGCGCTGCTGCCCCCCGCCCCGGCCCGGGTCCTCGACTGCGGGGCGGGAACCGGGTTCCTGAGCCTCATCGCCGCCCGCCTCGGGCACGGCGTCACGGCTCTCGACCTCTCCCCGGGGATGCTCGCCAAGCTGCGCGCCGCGGCGCACGCCGAGGGCCTCGACATCTCCGTCGTCACCGCGTCCGCCGACGAGCCCCCGCACGGCTTCGACGCGGTGGTCGAGCGGCACCTGTTGTGGACGCTCCCCGATCCCCGGGCCGCGCTCGAGCGCGTGGCGGGCGGCTGCGCCCGGGGGGAGGCTCGTCGCCATCGAATCGCTGTGGGGGACCGTCGACCCCCTCGAGACGTTGCGGTCCCACGCCTGGCGCGCCGTGCGGCGCTGGCGCGGCACCACCCCCGACCACCACGGGAGCTACGGCGCCGAGGTCAGAGGCGCCCTGCCTCTCGGATCGGGCACGCATCCCCGCACCGTGGCCGCCATGGTGGCCGAGGCGGGGTGGCCGAGTCCGCGGCTCGTGCGCCTGCGCGACGTGGAATGGGCGTCGACCCTCGAGCAGCGTCTGCCCGACAGGTTGTTGGGCGTGGCCCCGCGCTTCGCCGTCGTGGCCGGCTGAACCTCGGTCTCCTCACGGCTCCTTGCGCCTCGTTGCGCCTTGTTGCGCCGCGTCACGGCTCGTCACGGCTCGTCACGGCTCGGCACGGCTCGTCACGCCTCGTCACGTGCGGGACTGCGCCACGAAGCTTTCGAGAGCGAGGCGGCTCACCGGACCGTGCACGGTCCTGACGATCGTCCCCGACGCGTCGATGAACACCGTGCCCGGGTACCCGACCAGCGTGAATTTGGGCGCCAGGGAGCTGTCGGCGTCGGCCCCCACCGGGAACGCCACGCCACTCTTGCGGGCGAAGGCCAGCCCGCTCGCCGGGTCGTCGTTGCCGTCCACCCCGATGAAGACCACGCCGTCACCGGCCGCCTCCTCCTGTCGGGCCACGCGGGCCACCATGGGGAGCTCGGCGTGGCAGGGTCCGCACCACGACGCGAAGAACGTGAGCACCACCGGCCGGTGGACGTCGGTCCCGGTCAAGGGGTACGACACCGGGAGCCCCCCACCCAGGCGGGGCAGCGAGAACGCCGGCGCCCGTTGCGGTCCCGACCCGCCGGTCACGGTCAGCCCCACCACGAGCCCGGCCACCACCACGAGCCCGACACCGATCGACACCAGACGACGGGGGCCCCGGCGCGGTCCCTGGGAAGATGCGGGCGGCACGGCCGTCGTACCCACGGGAGGGTCCTCGGGCGGGTCCGTCAATGGAACCGCAGGAGCACGTCGCCCGCCATGGCGACGAAGAGCAGCGTCAGGTACGTGATCGAGTAGCGGAACAGGGCCATGGCGGCGCGCGGGGTCTGGTCGCGCCGCAGGCGGAGCGCGAACACGATGAAGAGCGCGCCGAGCACCAGGGCGCCGACCAGGTACAGGGCCCCCATGTGGCCGACCGCCGCGAAAAGCAGCGTCACCGCCACGAGCAGCACCGTGTAGACGAGGATCTGCTGCGCGGTGCGGCGCAGCGTGGCCACGACCGGGAGCATGGGGACGTGCGCCGCCGCGTAGTCCTCGCGGTAGCGGATGGCCAGGGCCCAGAAGTGCGGCGGTGTCCAGATGACGATCACGGCGAACAGCACGAGTGGTGCCCACCCGAGGCGATCGGTGACCGCCGCCCACCCCACGAGTACGGGCACGGCGCCGGCCGCGCCTCCGATGACGATGTTCTGGCTCGAGGTGCGCTTGAGCCACAAGGTGTAGACGAGGATGTAGAAGGCGGTCGCCGCCACCGCCAGGACGGCGGAGAGCAGGTTCACCCACTGCCACAGCTCGGCGAACGCGGCCACCTCGAGGACGACGGCGAAGACCGTGGCGGCGCGGGGCGTGACGGCCCCGGTCACCAGGGGGCGCTTCCGGGTCCGGTTCATCACCCGGTCGATGTCCCGGTCCAGCACCATGTTCATGGTGTTCGCCCCGCCGGCGGCCAGTGCCCCGCCCAGCAAGGTGGCGAGCATCAGGGTCACCGAGGGGACGCCGCGGCGCGCCACGAGCATGGTCGGCAGGGTGGTGACGAGCAGCAGCTCGATGATGCGCGGCTTCGTGAGCGCGACGTAGCTGCGGATCCTCTCGCCGCCGGCCCGGAAGCCGCGAGGGACCGCGGGAGAGAGGGAGGACATCGCGGCTGAGCCTACGGCGGGACGCCGTACCCGGACAATGCAGCCCCGGCCGGTTCGGGGGCCTGGTGGGTCGGGCCCGGTTCGGCTGAACCCGGGGGCCAAGACCGCCCGAAGTCGCTGGCGGCGCCGCCGGTACGATGGTCCCCCGGTGCAGCTCACCGGCGTCACGCCTCGGACCTTCCTGCGCATCACCCAGGTCACGGTGGTGCTCGTGGTGCTCAACATCGTCACGGGTGCGGCCGTGCGCCTCACCGACTCCGGTCTCGGGTGCCCCGACTGGCCGAACTGCTCGCAGCACCGGATCACACCCGCTCTGTCGTTCCATCCGGCCGTGGAGTTCGCCAACCGCATGGTCGTCGTCGTCCTGTGCGTGACCACGGCGGTGACGCTGCTCGCCGCGCTGCGCCGGACGCCGCGGCGCCGGGGACTGGTCTGGCTGTCGGCGGGGCTGCTGGGCGGGGTGCTGGGGGAGGCGGTCCTGGGCGCGGTCGTCGTCTACACCAAGCTCAACCCCTACGCCGTGATGACCCACTTCTTGGTCGGCATCGCCCTCCTGACCGATGCCGTCGTCCTGGCCCTGCGGGCCGGGCAGGTGCCCCGGGTCGGTGCGGGTGTCTCCAAGGTCGGCCGGCGCGAGCGGCGCATCAGCCAGGCCATGGTGGGCCTGCTGGCGCTGGCGGTGGCGGCGGGAACCGCCACCACCGGGGCCGGTCCCCATGCCGGAGGTCCCGGCGCCAAGCGCCTGCCGGTGCCCCTGGCCGACATGGCCCGGCTCCACTCGAGCATCGTGATCTGCCTCGTGGGGGTGACCCTCCTGCTCCTGTACCTCCTCGACCGCAGCGGCGCGCCCCCGTCGGTGCTCGAACGGGCCCGCCTGCTGCTGGGCGCCATGGTCGTCCAGGGCGTCATCGGCTACACGCAGTACTTCAGCCACCTCCCTGCCCTCCTCGTGGGCGTGCACGTCTTCGGGGTCACCGTGGTGTGGACGGCCATGTTGTGGTTCTCCGACGGGCTCACCCAGCGGGTCGTCGAGGTGAGCCCGTCGGCCGGTGCCCCGGTGGGTGCCGGTGCCGCGCCGGCGGTCCCGGTGCGATGACGGGCCCCCTGCGATGACGGGCCCGGGCACCGAGGTCCAGCCGGTCGAGGTCGATGCCCCCCAGGGCGGAGAGGACGTGCGCCCCGACCGGCCGTGGCTGGTCATCGTGTGGAACGACCCCATCAACCTGATGTCCTACGTCACCTACGTGTTCCAGAAGCTCTTCGGCTACAGCCGGGACAAGGCCACCAAGCTCATGCTCGACGTGCACCACAAGGGCCGGGCCGTCGTGAGCTCCGGGCCTCGCGAGCGGGCCGAGCTCGACGTCTTCCGGCTCCACGAGCACGGGCTGTGGGCCACCATGGAGAAGTCGTCGTGATGGCCCGTCGGCGCTTCGTGCGCGACCGCCACGGCCGCATCCGCCCGGGGCTCGAGGCTCCCGAGCGCGACCTGCTGCGCATGCTGCCCCAGCAGGCCCGGGAGCTCGTCGACCACGACGACCCGACGGCCCAGCGCCTCTTTCCCGTCGCCTACCCCGACGACGCTGCAGCCCAGTCCGACTACCACGAGATGATGGGTGGCCAGCTCCTCGAGCACCACCACCAGGCTCTGGACGCGATGGTGTCGACCGTCGACGCCGCCACCATCGACGCCGATGAGCTGGCCGGCTGGCTGGGTGCGGTCGAGGTCCTGCGCCTGCTGCTCGGGACCCAGCTCGACGTGAGCGAGGACATGAGCGAGATCGACCCCTTGGACTCCGACGACCCGAGGGCGGACCAGTTCACCGTCTACCAGTACCTGAGCATGCTCCAGAACGAGATCGTGGACGCGCTCTCGGCCGCGCTGCCCCAGGGGGGTTCGTGAGGGGGGCTCCGTGAGGGCGGCTCCGTGATCCCCCGGCTCCTCACCATCATGGGATCGGGCGAGACCGCGCCCACCATGGTGAAGGTCCACCGATCCGTGGTCGAGCAGCTCGGGCCCGGCGAGGTCCGCGGGCTGCTCCTCGACACGCCCTTCGGGTTCCAGACCAATGCCGCCGAGCTGGCGGCCCGGGCGGTGACCTACTTCCGCGACAGCGTGGGCGCCACCTTGGAGGTGGCCGGCCTGCGCCGCGCCGCTGACCTCGAAGGACCGGCGGGAGACGCCATCGTGGCCAAGCTGGCGGCGGCGCCCTTGGTCTTCGCCGGGCCCGGCAGCCCCACCTACGCGCTGCGCCAGTGGCAGGGGACCCTCGTCCCCCCGGTGCTGGCCGAGAAGCTCGCCCTGGGAGGAGCGCTGACCTTTGCGTCGGCCGCGGCGTTGACGCTGGGGGCGGTGACGGTCCCGGTCTACGAGGTCTACAAGGTGGGAGAGGATCCGCGCTGGGTGCCCGGTCTCGACCTCCTGGCGGCGATCGGCCTCCACGTCGCGCTCATCCCCCACTACGACAACGCCGAGGGGGGCACCCACGACACCCGCTTCTGCTACCTGGGTGAGCAGCGCCTGGCCATGCTCGAGCGCGAGCTCCCCGAGGACACCTTCGTCCTCGGCGTCGACGAGCACAGCGCGCTGTGCATCGACCTCGACGCCCACCACGCCGTGGTCTCCGGCCACGGTGGGGTCACGGTCCGGGTCAGGGGCCGGTCCGCCCGCATCGAAGCCGGACAGACGCTGGCTCTAGACCGCATCGTCGAGATCGCCGACGAGCTGTCCTCGGTCCGCACCCGAGCGACCCGTCCGGCGGCGAGCGGGGACGGGGGGGAAGCCGCCACGACCGAGGGAGCCGGTGACGAGGGGGTCGCGGACGAAGGAGCCGGGGACAGCCTCGAGGGATCGATGGCCGGAAGCGGGGCCGACACGTTCGTGCCCACGGGAGGCGGCGGGCCCCCGTTGCTCGGCGCCATCCGCGACCTCGAGGAGTCCTTCCGGGCCGCGCGGCGCGCGTCGGACGTCGCCACCATGGTGCAGACCGTGCTAGCGCTCGACGACCAGCTGTGGGCCTGGAGCGCCGACACGTTGCAGTCCGACGTGCTCGATCGGGGCCGGGCCAGCCTGCGGGCCATGGTCGCCGAGCTGGGCCAGCTGGCCGCGTCGGGAGCACGCGACCCGGCCAGCGTCGTGGGGCCCTTCGTGGAGCTGGCCCTCACCCTCCGGGACGCCGCCCGCCGGGAACGGCGGTTCGCCGATGCCGACGGCGTGCGCGACGGCCTGATCGGCCTGGGCGTCGAGATCAACGACACCCCCGACGGGTCGACGTGGCACCTTCCCGGCGCCGACTCTCCCGGGTGAGGTCCGAGAGGGACCCTGCTAACCTGCCAAAGCCCTGATCGGTCCAGCCCCCATCGTCTAGTGGCCGAGGACGCCGCCCTTTCAAGGCGGTAACACGGGTTCGAATCCCGTTGGGGGTGCAGCGAGTGGGGCAAACGCTGACCGGGGTCCTGTGGTGCAGTCTGGAGTGCACGCCGGCCTGTCAAGCCGGAGGTCGCGGGTTCAAATCCCGTCAGGACCGCCGCCTAGGACATCGTCCTCGGCTCTGCGGTCGGGTAGCTCAGTTGGTAGAGCGCGCGCCTGAAAAGCGTGAGGTCACCGGATCGACGCCGGTCCCGACCACGAGAAGGGTTTCGCCACGTCGGGAACCTCGGCAGCGGTGCCCGAATCGAACGGGAAGTGGACACCGGGTGGTCGAGTCGGGCCTAGGGGATGCTTTCGGGCAGTTCGAGGGCGACGTTCGCTTCGAATGGGGGCCGACCGCAGCGGCTCGTCTGGCCACGGAGGCCCGGTGCCTGGTGGTGGTGGACGTCCTGTCCTTCACGACGTCGGTGTCTCTCTGCGTCAGCAGGGGCATGGCGGTGTTCCCCTATGCCTGGGACGATGCGAGCGCCCGGGACTTCGCCGTCGCACATGACGCCGAGCTCGCCGTGCGTCGCCGGGACGTGTCGGCCGACCACCCCTGGTCCCTGTCTCCCGCCGTCCTGAGCACCGCCCCCGTGACGCCTCGCCTGGTGCTGCCATCTCCCAACGGCTCGTCCATCGCCGCCGCGGCCGCCGCGGCCGCCGCGGCCGGCGCGACCGGCGCGACCGGCGCCGGGCACCCCGTGGTCGCCGCCTGCCTGCGCAACGCCGGTGCCGTCGGACAATGGTTGGTGGCACACGGGTACGGCACTCCCGGACAACCGGTCGTGATCGTCGCCGCCGGCGAGCGCTGGCCGGACGGGTCCCTGCGCCCGGCGCTCGAGGATGCTCTCGGGGCCGGAGCGGTCCTCCACCACCTGAGAAGGGCGGGGTCCACGCTGTCGGCGGAGGCGGCCGCGGTGGCGGGGATGTTCGAGGCTGCCGGGGACGTCGAGGGCGCCCTCAGATCGTGTGGTTCCGCCCTCCAGCTGGTCAACGCCGGCTACGGCGGGGATGTCGACATGGCGGTGCCGCTCGACTGCGACCGGTGCGTCCCCGTGTTGCGCGACGACGGGGCGTTCTCCTTCTCGGAGACCGGGATCGGGGACTAAGCCGGGCTCGGAGACCGGGATCGGGGACTGGCCGGCCCACTCAGGCCGGAGCCCATGCCCGTTGGCCGGTGACCATTGAAAAGCCCAGCCCACGACCGCTAACGTCGCCCCACCGGCCGAACCTCATTGGGGCATTCGCCGGGGGGGTGCGGACCATGGACCGACGAAAGCTTCGGGGGCAGGCCGGCGTCGCCGCGCTCGGCGAACGGCCGGTGGGTCGGTACAGACTCATTGGCCAAGTCATAGCGACCGCGGTGATCGCCGTCGGGGCCGGACTGCTCGCCACCACCGGGGCGGGGGCCGCGCCGTCGGGATGGCAGGTGAGCGCGTCCTACCCGGCTCCGATCGGTCCGCTGGGAGCGGTGGCGTGTACTTCGGCCAAGGCATGCATCGCCGTGGGGGCCGTTCCCAATCTGGAGGCGGCCCAGATCGTCACCAGCGGCGACGGGGGGGCCACGTGGACCACCCAAAGCCCCCCGGCCACCGCCGGACCCCTTACATCGATCAGCTGCTTCACCGCCACGGCATGCGTGGCGGTGGGGGTGGACCCTCTCGAGCCGGGGCCGGTCATCGCCACCACCGCCGACGGGGGGACCACCTGGGTGAACCAGACCGCCCCGGCCTCGGCCGGGCCGCTGGGCGGCGTGAGCTGCCCCACCGCCACCCGGTGCGTCGCGGTCGGGACCGACGACCAGTACGAAAACGGCGTGGTGCTCACCAGCACCGACGGGGGGACCACCTGGGCGGAGCAGACCCTCCCCGTCGACATCGGGGAGCTCGAGGCCGTGTCGTGCTCGAGCGCCACCGCATGCGTAGCGGTGGGGACCGATGTCGAAGGCGAAACCGCCGTGGCCATCTCCACCAGCAACGGCGGGGCCACCTGGACCATTGAGAAGACGCCGGCCAGCGCCGGAGACCTTTCCGGGGTGACCTGCCCCACCTCGACGTCGTGCGTGGCGGTGGGAACCAACCAGGACGACAGCGCGGCGGAGATCGTGTCGTCGGCGAACGGGGGCGTCACCTGGAAAGCCGAGAAAGTGCCGGCCGCCGCAGCCGGTGGGCTCCAGAGTGTCAGCTGCGGCACCGCCACCACCTGCACCGCCGTGGGCACCGGGACGGATTTCGACGCCGGCGTCGTGCTCCGCAGCACCGACGGAGCCACGACCTGGGCCGCGCAGACGGTTCCTTCGGGCACCGGTGAGCTCGGCGGGGTCGACTGCACGTCGGCGACGGCGTGCGTGGTGACGGGTACCGAACTGTCCCTTGTGGGCGACGTCCTCTCCACCACCGACGGGGGGACCACCTGGTCGACGGGGAGCCTGCCGTCAGGAACGGGGCTCTTCGACCGGATCAGTTGTCCGACACCGACCGACTGCTTCGCGGCCGGGATCGACTCCAACGGCCCGGTCGTGGAGGTCAGCACGGACGGGGGGGCCACGTGGACGGCGCGGCCGCTCCCCTTGACCTCGCCGTTGGTCGAAGGGCTGACCTGCACCTCCGCCTCCGATTGCATTGCCGTGGGCTTGAACACCAGCGACGAGACCTCGCTCGAGAGCGTGGTCGTGGCCACGACCGACGGCGGGGCCACCTGGGCCCCCCAGACGCTCCCGGCGGGGACGGGCCCGATCCTCGGGATCGACTGCTCGTCCACGACGACGTGTGTGGCCGTGGGCGCCAGTGCCGATTTCAGCACCGGGCTCGTCCTCACCACCGGCAATGGAGGGGCCACCTGGGTGCTCCGGGCCGTCCCGTCGACGAGCGGGCCCCTGTCGGCGGTGACCTGCCCCACCACCACGACGTGCATGGCGGTGGGCGTCAGCAACCTGGAATCCGAAGCCGCACCGGCCGAGATCCTCACCAGCGGCAACGGAGGTGCCACCTGGGTCTCCCACACCGCACCGAGTGAGGTGGCCGAGCTCGACGCCATCACGTGCCGATCAGCCACCTCGTGCGTGGCCGTCGGCAACGCCGTCTCCGGCGAAGCGGAGATCGGCGCCGTCGCCGTGACCACCGCCGACGGGGGGGCCATCTGGCAACCGGTCAGCTTCCCCTCCGAATACGGGCCGCTCGACAGCGTGGCCTGCGTCCCGACCACGACGATCTGCTTCGCGGCAGGCCAGTCCGCGGCGTCGCTCGACCAGGGAGGCACCACCGTCGCGCTGGGAGCCGGGGCCGCGACCACGAGTGCCGAGAACGCATCGCTGGACCCAGCCCTACGGTCCGGGGCTGCTCTGCGCCACGCCGTGCTGAGCCGGGGCGGCCTCGGAGTCGTCACCGCCGGGGCACTTCGCAGCGTCACCGCCGACACCCTCGTCGACGAGGGCTCCACAGCCGTGCTCGCCTCCAGCGGGGGAGGGGCCCAGATGTTGGCGAGCGGGGACGGGGGCTCGACATGGACGGCCGAGGCCCTCCCCTCGGTGACCGCCGAGGTGTCGGACATGGCGTGCCCCTCGACGGCGGCATGCTTCGCCGCCGCGTCCGATGCGTCGGGTGCCGGCCTGCTGCTCTCCTTGCCACAACCCACCACCACGCCCACCACCACCTCGACCACCACCACCTCGACCACCACCACCTCGACTACCACCACCTCGACCGTGGCGCCCACGACCACCACCTCGGCAACAATTGCGCCCACAACCACGACGAGCGCGACGCCGGCCACCACGACGACGGCGGCCCCCGCCACGACCTCGACCGTGGCACCCACGACCACGACGAGCTCCGCCAAGCCGGCCACGGCCGGGTCCGGTGGTTCGACCCCATCGGGAGGCTCGTCGACACCGGAGGTATCGAGCGGCTCCCTGGCGTTCACCGGCGCGGGCCCGGGTGTCGCGGGCGCGGCTCAGCTCGGGACACTCCTCGTGCTTGTCGGCGTGGTGCTCCTGGTGCTCGTGAGCGTCCCCCGGCGCCTTTTCGCCGGTCTGGCCCGTGCCGGCACGGGGTGGCGACTGGCGCGACACGACGACGGTGGGGTCGGAACATCTGCACGTGCAGCGTCGAGATCACGCCGGATCGCCACGCACATCCCCGGGCTCGGCGCCGCGATCGCACAGCGCGCCACACGTGCCGGCCTGTGGATGTTGGGGCGCTGATCGAAAAAAAGTCGAAAAAACGGGCGTTGCTTTGGCGCGTCGGCCACGCGTGGACCACAATAGGCCCCCATGAACAAAAGAGAGCTTGCCAAAGCGGTGGCCGTACACGCGGATGTGGACCTCAAGACGGTGTCCAATGTCCTCGAAGGCTTCACCGACGTCGTGACCGCGGTCGTGTCGCAGGGGGAGCCGGTGGCGATCACCGGATTCGCCAAGTTCGTCAAGGTCAACCGCCCCGCCCGGATGGGCCGGAACCCAGCCACCGGGGAGGCGATTCGCATCAAGGCCTCCAAGAAGGCCCGCATCACTCCGGTGAAGGCGTTCAAGGACGCGGTGATGGCTCCGGCGACGGCCCCGCGCCTCAAGCGTGGCGCCTTCCCGACGAGTGACGACGCCGTGCGCGCCGCGGGCAAGACGGTTGCCGCCGCCACTCCGCGTGCACAGAAGGCTGCACCGGCACGCAAGACGGCGGCCAAGAAGACCACGCGCCGGGCGCCGGCCAAGAGGGCGCCCGCCAAGAAGGCTCCCGCCCGTCGCACCACGGCCAAGAAGACTCCCCTTCGTCGCACCGCCAAGAAGACCACCGCCCGCAGGCGGTAACGGCGTGCGAGCTCCGTCGAGAGCTCGTCGACGACGATGAGAATCGAAGGCGCCACCATCCTCGTGACGGGCGCGTCGTCGGGGATCGGTCAAGCACTGGCACCGATGCTGGCCGAACGCGGCGCGACCGTCGGGATCGCGGCGCGGCGCGCCGAGCGGCTCGAAGAGACCTTGGTGCAGTGCCGTGAGCACGCCGCCGGGTCGCGCCTGTGGGTCGTCGACCTCTCGGACGTGGACGCGGCCGTGAAGCTCGTGCACGACGCGTGGGACGCGTTCGGCGGGCTCGACTGCCTGGTGAACAACGCGGCCGTGGGCAAGCGCAAGCTCGTCACGGATCACACCGCCGAGGATCTCGACGTGGTGATGCGCACGAACTTCATGTCGCCGATCCGCATGAACCTCGCCGTGCTCCCGCTCATGCTCGAGCGCGGCTCGGGGACGATCGTGAACGTCGCCAGCGGCGGCGGGCGGTTCGGGATCGTCCACGAGTCCGCGTACTGCGCGGCCAAGTTCGCCATGACGGGCTGGAGCGAGGTCGCCGCCATGGACCTGGCCGACACGCCGATCGAGGTGAAGCTGATCCAGCCCGGTGCCATCGACACGGAGATCTGGGTTCCTCAGCCCGGCGAGCTCCCCGGGCTTCCGGGAGCGCAGTTCGCCACCCCGCAAGAGTGCGCGGCGGGGATCGTCGACGCGCTCGAGACCGGCGGCTTCGAATTCTTCGTTCCCGCCGACCTCAAGGCCCACGTGGACCTGAAGAACGGCGACATGCAGGGTTGGATCGACCTCATGGTGGGCCTCGGACACGCCAAGGAGGCGCCCGCCTCCTGAACCTCGAAGCCGCCGACCGACGTTCAGGCCGAGGCTTCAGGCCGCCGACGTTTCAGGCCGCCGTCACGAACCGGCGGCCCGAGACGAGATCGGGCAGGATGGCGATGACGTGGGAACCGGTCCTCGAACCCCACAGCTCGGGGGTGCGGTCGAGAGCCGAGCCCATGGGGTCGGGGTCCTTCACCTCGCGGGCCACCCCCACCACGACCACGCTCCATCCCCGTTCCCACGAGTGGTCCACGTCGTCGACCTCGAAGGCCACCACCTTGTTGGCCGACGCCTTGTACAAGGTGCCTTCCCCCCCGGCGCGGAACACGACGTGGCCGTCGACCAATCGGTAGTCGACGGGGAAGATGGACGGTACGGCCCGGACCGTCACGGCGATGCGGCCCAGGCGCGCCGTGGCCAGCAGTTCCAGGCACTGTTCGGCGACGAGGATTTCGATCCCTTCGCCGTCGGTCAACATCACACCTACCTTGCCGCCCGCGCAGACCGTCGCCTAGAGGAGAAGTGCCCCGATCACCGGCCGTTGGGACCGTACCGGGCGGGGTCGGGGCGGGGTCGGGCGGGGTCGGGGCGGGTTCGGGCCGCCCCGGGGCCGGCCGGTAGCTTCGGGTCACGCGACCGGCGCACCACGACCGCGGGAGGCGACGTGACCGAAAAGGTCGAGAAGGTCGAGAAGGTCGGAGGCGAGAAGGTCGAGAAGGTCGACGCAGTCGTTCTCGGTATGGGCCCCGGGGGCGAGGAGGTCGCCGGACGTCTGGCCGAGGCCGGCCTCGACGTGGTGGGGATCGAGGGGAAGCTCCTCGGCGGGGAATGCCCGTACTGGGGGTGCGTCCCCTCCAAGATGATGATCCGGGCCGCCAACCTGCTGGCCGAGACCCGGCGGGTTCCGGGCATGGCCGGGACGTCGACGGTGACCCCCGACTGGGCGCCGGTGGCCAGGCGCATCCGCGACGAGGCCACCGACAACTGGAACGACCAGGTGGCCGTGGACCGCTTCGTGGACAAGGGCGGGCGCTTCGTGCGGGGCTGGGGTCGCCTCGACGGGCCGCGCCGCGTGGTGGTCGGGGACAGCGTGTACGAGGCGCGCCGGGCCGTGGTCGTGGGCGCCGGGGCCAAGCCGTGGGCACCGCCGATCCCGGGCCTGGCCGATCTCGAAGGCCGCTACTGGACCAACCGCGGCGCCATCGAGGCCGAGACCCTGCCGTCCTCGCTGGCGGTGCTCGGCGGCGGCGCCATCGGCGTGGAGCTAGGGCAGGTGTTCGCCCGCTTCGGCACCGAGGTCTCCATCGTGGAAAGCGCCGATCGGCTCCTGTCGGTCGAGGAGCCCGAGTCGAGCGCGCTCCTCGCCGAGGCGCTGGCACGCGACGGCGTGCGCATCCACACCTCGGCGCACATCACGGGTGTGGGCGAGGTTGGGGGCCGGTTCGTTCTCGAGCTCGAGGGGGACGCGCCCGTCACCGCCCAGCGGCTGCTCGTGGCCACGGGGCGGCGGCCCGACCTGGCGTCGCTCAACGTGGCCAGCATCGGGGTCGACGACAAGGCGCACGGCCTCCCCGTCGACGGACTGCTGCGCGTCACCGACGGGGTGTGGGCGGTGGGGGACGTCACCGGCGTGGGTCCCTTCACCCACGTGTCGATGTACCAGGCCGGCATCGCCGTGGCCGACATCTTGGGACAGGACCCGGTGCCCGCCGACTACCGGGCACTGCCGCGCGTGACCTTCACCGATCCCGAGATCGGATCGGTGGGGATGAGCGAGGCCGCCGCTCGCCACCAGGGTGTCGACGTGCGCGTGGGGTCGTACCCCGTCCCGAGCTCAGCGCGGGGATGGATCCACAAGGTGGGCAACGAGGGGTACGTCAAGTTGGTCGAGGACGCCGGACGCGGCGTGCTCGTGGGCGCCACCTCGGCGGGCCCCACCGGTGGCGAGGTGCTGTCCATGCTCACCCTGGCCATCCACGCCGAGGTTCCCGTGGAGCAGCTCCGGCGCATGATCTACGCCTATCCGACGTTCCACCGGGCGGTGGAGGCGGCGCTCACCGACCTCGTGTCGTGATGGCACGAACGTCGGCGCAGTGTCGTGATGGCACGAACGTCGGCGCAGTGTCGTGATGGCACGAACGTCGGCGCAGTGTCGTGTTGGCACGAACGTCGGCGCAGTGTCGTGATGGCACGAACGTCGTGTGCGCCGCTCCACACGGCGTGACCGGAGTACGCTTCGCGCCCGCGGTTCAGGGCTCGTCGTAGTCGAAGCCGAGGTCCGGCGCCCCGAGCAACGCCCGGAAGGCGACGCCGTGTCCGGCCAGCAGCTTCTCCGCCGCGCCACCGCGGTCGACCACGGCCAGCGCCAGCACCACCTCGCCGCCGGCGTCGCGCACGGCGTTGACCGCTTCGAGCAGCGAAGTGCCCCGGGTGACGGTGTCCTCGGTGACCACCACCTTGTCCCCCGCGTCCAGGGCGCCCGCCACGCGGCCGCCCCCCCCGTGGTCCTTGGCCTCCTTGCGGACGCTGAAGGCCTTCAGGTCGCGGCCCCGGGTGGCGGCCACCCCGGCGGCCACGAAGGCGACGGGATCGGCCCCCATGGTGAGCCCGCCGATGGCGGTGGCCTCGGCGGGCAGCACCGACAGCACGGCGTCGGCCACGAGCAACATGCCACCGGGCCGGCACACGGTCTGCTTGGAGTCGATGAACCAGTTCGACCGGCGGCCCGACTTCAACACGAAGTCGCCCGTCTTGACCGAGTGCTCGAGCAGGTGGTCGCGCAGCGCGTCGTAGGTCATGTGTCGCCTCCCGTCCGGGGGGGCGTGCCCTCGATCCGGACGCGCCCGGTCCCCTCGGTGATCCGCCCCATCACGACCGACGGGCACCCCGCCGTGCCGAGGGCCTCGACCGCAGCTGCGGCGTGGGCGGCGTCGACCACGAGGACCATGCCGATCCCCAGGTTGAACACGCGCGCCATCTCCGCCTCGTCGACGTCCCCGAGCCGGCGGATCTCGTCGAACACCCGGGGCTCCTCCCAGGCGCCGTCGTCGACCAGGGCGTCGGCGCCGTCGGGGATCACGCGCCCCAGGTTGCCGGGAAGCCCGCCGCCGGTGACGTGCGCGGCGGCGTGCACCGCACCGGGCTCGAGCGCGCCCCGCGCTCCGAGCACGGCGGGCGCGTATACCACCGACGGAGCCAGCAGCTCGTCGGCCAGCGTGTGGTCGGCGCCGGGCCAGGCGGGGTCGTCGAGTCCGAGCCCGGCCCGCTCGAGCAGCACGTGGCGCGCCAGCGTGTACCCGTTGCAGCGCAGGCCCGGCGACACCAGTCCCACCAGGGCGTCGCCGACGACGACGCGCTCGGGGCCCAGCATCTCGCCGCGCTCGACGACTCCCACGGTGAACCCGGCGAGATCGAACTCACCGGGGGGGAGGGAACCGGGGTGCTCCGCCATCTCGCCGCCGAGGAGGGCACAGCCCGCTGCCCGGCACCCGGACGCCACGCCGGAGACGAGCTGTTCCATCTGGTCGGGGTCGAGCTTGCCGGTGGTGACGTAATCGAGGAGGAAGAGCGGCTCCGCCCCCACGCACACGATGTCGTCGACGCACATGGCCACCAGGTCGATGCCGATGGTGTCGTAGCGGGCGGCGGCGGCGGCCACGTACGACTTGGTGCCCACCCCGTCGGTGGAGGAGACGAGCACGGGCGCCTCATAGCGGGTGGGGTCGAAAGCGAAGCTGCCCCCGAAGCCGCCGATGCCCCCGAGCACCTCGGGGCGTCGTGTCGAGGCCACCAGCTCGCCGATGCGGGCCACGGCCGCGTCGCCGGCGGCGATGTCGACCCCGGCTCCGGCATAGGTGGCACCGCGGGCGGCGTCGGTGCCCGGCGCAGCGCCGGCGTCGGACGTTCCCCCGCCCCCGGGGCCCGCTGGCGTCGGGGGGCTCACCTCAGGTCGAGGTGGTGGAGGCGGCTGCGCCGGGGGAGTCGGTCCCGGAGCGTCCGCGGGACGCGCCGGCCAGCTGCACCGGGATGGGCACGGGGTACTCCCCGGTGAGACAAGCCGAGCAGAAACCGGCGCCGGGGGCGTCGATGGCGCCCACCAGGTTGGCGAGCGACAGGTACTCGAGCGAGTCGACGTTGAGGAACTCGGCGATCTCGGGCACGGTGTGCTGGGCGGCGGCGAGCTGGTCGCGGTCGGGGATGTCGATGCCGTAGAAGCACGGCCACGCCAGCGGAGGGGACGAGATCCGCAGGTGCACCTCCAGTGCACCTGCTTCGCGCAACATCCGGACCACAGCACGCTGGGTGGTGCCGCGCACGATGGAGTCGTCGACGACGATGATGCGCCGGCCGACGATGTTCTCGCGCAGGGGGTTGAGCTTGCGGCGCACCCCCAGGGCGCGTGCGTCTTGTCCCGGGGTGATGAAGGTGCGACCGATGTAGCGGTTCTTCACCAGCCCCTGGCCGTGGGGGATCCCACTGGCGCGCGCGTAGCCCTCGGCGGCGGGAACACCGGACTCGGGCACGCCCATGACGAGATCGGCGTCGACCGGGGCCTGGGACGCCAACAGCTCCCCCATGCGGCGCCGGGCGCTGTGCACCTCGCGTCCGTAGAGGCGGCTGTCGGGACGGGCGAAGTACACGAACTCGAAGATGCACAGGTGGGGGTCGATGCGCTCGGCCGGGAAGAGCTGCTCGGACCGCACCCCCTTGGAGTCGACGACCACCATCTCGCCGGGCTCGATCTCGCGCACGAAGGTGGCCCCCACGATGTCGAGGGCGGGGGTCTCGGACCCGAGCACCCAGCCCTCGGGGGCCTCGGGGGGTCCCAGCCGGCCCAGGCACAGCGGCCGCAACCCGGCGGGGTCGCGCACGCCCACCAGGTGGGTGGCGTCGACGAGGACGAAGGAGAAGGCCCCTTCGAGCATGGGGAGGACCTCGCGCAGCGCGTCCTCGAGGGCGTCGTCGGGGGCGTCGAGCCCTTCACCGATGCCGGCGGCCACGGCGAGGTCCCCCTCGTTCTCGGTGGAGTCGGAAGCCGCCTCCCACGGCGGTGGGGCGGGGAAGCGCAGCGCCAGGAGCTCGGCCACGAGATCGCTGTCGGAGGCGACGACCCCGGGCAGCATGCCGGCCTGCTCGGCCAGGGCGGCGGTGTTGGTGAGGTTGCCGTTGTGGCCGAGGGCGAAGCCGGCGCGGCCGCCGGCGCGGAAGACGGGCTGGGCGTTGCGCCACTCCGAGGCACCGGTGGTGGAGTAGCGGGTGTGGCCGATGGCGAGGGCGCCGGGGAGGCACGAGATGGTGCGCTCGTCGAAGACGGTGGTGACCAGCCCCATGTCACGGACGACGGTGATGGTCTCGCCGTCGCTCACCGCCATGCCGGCGGATTCCTGGCCACGGTGCTGCAGGGCGAACATGCCGTCGAAGGTGAGCTGGGCCACGGCCTTTCCGGGCGCGTACACACCGAAGACACCGCAGGCTTCTTTCACTGGGCCCTCATCGCGTTGCCCTCACTGCGCCGGACGTTCAGGGGGACTCCCCGTTCCCCCGGCGCATCCTCTCGCCGCGTTGACGAGCCTACCCTCCCACATCGTCGCAACGGTTCGTCGGACCGGGCCCGGCCAGGTCGGATCGGGGCCGCAGGTAGCCTCGGGCGGTGATCGACTTGCACACGCACTCCACCGTGTCCGACGGCTCGGAGGCCCCGGTCCGCATCGTCGAGCTGGCCGCGGCGGCACGGTGCACGGCGCTGGCGCTGACCGACCACGACAGCCTGGCCGGGCTCGAGGAGGCGGGGAGGGTGGCGGCCGAGCTCGGGGTGCGGCTGGTGCCGGGTTGCGAGGTGTCGTGCCGCAAACCGGCCCCTCCGCCGGGCGCCCCCCGGATCGAGGGGTCGGTGCACGTGCTCGTGTACTTCGTCGAGCCGGGGAAGGGGCCGCTCCAGGACGAGCTCGTCACGCTCCGGGGCGACCGGGCGGTGCGCAACAGGGAGCTGGCCGCCCGTCTCGTCGAGCTGGGGACGGGCGTGACCTACGAGGACGTCCTGGCCGAGGCCGGCGACGAAGCGGGCATGGGCCGCCCCCACTTCGCCCGGGCCCTGGTGAAGGCGGGGGCCGCCGAGGACATCGACGACGCCTTCGACCGATGGCTGGCCGACGGGCGTCCGGGCTACGTGCCCAAGGCGCGACTCGACCCCTCCGACGTGGCCCGCCTGGCCCACCGGTCGGGGGGCGTGGCGGTGCTGGCCCATCCGCTGTCCACCGGGCTCGGTCCGCGGCACCTCGAGCGGCTCGTCGAGGAGCTGGCTGCCGGGAGCGGAGCCGGTGGGGCTGGGGAAACCCGGAACAGCGCAGCGAAGGGGAGCAGCGGGCGTGGCGGAATCGACGGGATCGACGGGATCGACGGGATCGAGGCGGTGTACTCGTCCTACACGCCGGATCAACGGGGGATGCTGCGCCGGATGGCCGCCCGCCACGGCCTGGTGGCGACCGGCGGCTCGGACTTCCACGGTTCGTTCAAGCCCGGTCTCTACGTGGGTACCGGCCGGGGCGACCTGAACGTGCCCGACGACGTGCTCGCGGCGTTGGAGGAACGGCGCGGCTGAGAGCGGGGGCGAGGGGCCGCATCAGCCTGCGGGCGCGCCCCAGCTGTCCGAGCGCGCCGATCGGCGCGCGCCCGGGTCAGCTGGTGTCAGAGGGTGGCTCGGATTCGAAGGGGGGCCCGGTCTCGAAGGCCGCACCTCCGGGCGGGGCCCGCATCTCCCAGGCCCCGGGACCCCCGCCCAGCACGTATCCCTCGTAGGTGATGAGGTCGTGGTGCCACCCGCACACCCGGCCCAGGTTGTCGAGGCTGGTGGTCTTGCAGTCGTTGTAGTCCACGCCCCAGTGGTGGTTCTGCAGTCCCTGGGCCACGTCGCAGCCCGGCACCACGCAGGTGGGGTCGCGCTCTTCGAGGGCGCTTTGGACGTGGGCGGTGACCGTCCGCCCCGCGTGGCACACCGTCAGGACGTCCACGCCCTTGACCACCAGGGCCTTCACGGTGGCATCGGAGAGCTGGCGCCGGGCCACGGCCACGGGGACGGGGCCCACCCCGGGGATGACACAGGTCTCGCCGCCCTCGGCGTGGCCCCGGCGCAAGGCGGCGGCGTCCACCCGGATGCTGAGGGTGGCCCGGGGTGATCCCGAGCCCTTGGTGCCCGCCACCGCCTCGCCGCACACCAGGGCCACCAGGGCGTCGGCCAGGTAGGCGGCGGGGGACTCTCGGTTCTGGTCCTGGCGGGCGGCGTGGAAACGGGCGTCGGCCTCGGGGCGCAGCACCGACAGGAGCCTGCCCCCGGCGTCGGGGGTGAGGCGGGCCTCGAGGCGAAAGGTCCCGTCGGGATCGGTCCAGTGCGCCACGGCCCGCGCCGCCCGGACGGCGTTGTAGCGGGCCAGCTCCTCCTCAGCGGAGCCGGCCGCGGCCCGCACCTGAGCGGCGCGTTCCCTGAGGCCCTTCAGAGAATCGGTGGCGGCCACCGTGAGCAGTTCGGCTTCGCTGCGGGGGTCTTCCTTGGCCGCCGTGGCGATGACTCGGAGCTGGGGGGCCGACAGCGCACCCCGGCGCAGGGCCTCGGAGGTCTCGGGCAAAGAGCCCAGGGCGGCCGAGGTCTCGAGCGCCCCGATGGCCTCGCCCAGGCCCGTGCCGGTGGTGGCCGCCATCCACGACGCCGCGCTGCGATGTCCCTGGTCGCGCCACACCATGGACTGGGCGGCGCGCCGGGCGAACAGCACCTTGCCCGCCGACCCCAGGCGCTCGATGTCGGCGAACAGCGCCACCAGCTCGGCGGCCTGGGCCGTCGTGACCCGGTCGGGGTCGGCCTCGGCCAGATGACGCGAGACCTCCCGGCGGGCGGACTCCAGAGCGGCGAGCACGGGCACGGGCACGACCACACTGTGCCATGAGGGTGTATCAGTACCGCTGAGAAGGTATCAGTGACAGGAGATGTGCATGGGAGACACGTGACAGGTGTGGTGCGGCAGGGGACCCCGAAGCATCGACTGCGAGGGCCACTAGACCCTGGCGCCTGGTGCGCCGCCCGTGCCAGCGTGAGGACCATGAGCTTCGCGCCCGAATCCCTGGGGGACCGCCTCGTCTCCGAGGCGTGCAAGGACGACGACCACGGCAGCTGCGACCGACGTGTGGTCGTGCCGTGCGCCTGCCCGTGCCACGGAGATCCTGTCGACGCTCTCGACGAGGACGGCGATACCTCACAAGACGGTTAATGGTGGTGGTGAGTCACGGCGTGATCGCGCCGGGCTCTCCACAAGGTCACCCACAGCGCTCTACTCGGAGTGGTGTTCCCCGGGGTCCTCTTCCCACTCCTCGGCCGGGTGCGGGCCGGTCTCCGCAATGGCGGCGATGGCCTCGTCGGCGGGCTGGTCCAGCCTGTCCCTTTCGCGGGGCTCCGGTGGGGACAGGTGGCGCCGCCTCTTGCGCATCAACTCGAGCCTAGGCCTTCGAGGTCCTCTTCCAGCGGTCCCGACAGGCTCCCGACAGGCTCCCGACAGGCTCCCGACAGGCTCCCCAGGCTTGGGCAAGATGGTGCGGTGTCCTGGGACTACCTCCGCTCCTCGTACGACACCGTGGCAGCCAAGTACGAAGCGCGCTTCGTGGACGAGCTGCGGGACAAGCCACTCGACCGTGAGCTTCTCAGCGCGTTCGCGGCTTCGGTCGAGGACCCGATCGTCGAGATCGGATGCGGCCCGGGCCACATCGGTGCGTTCGTGCGCGCCGCCCGTGACCGAAGTCATCCCGCTCCCCCGGATCGTCACGACCACCGCGTCCTCGGTGTCGACCTGAGCCCGGTCATGGCCGCACTGGCGAGCCGGCGCCTCGACGCTGCCCTGGTCGCCGACATGCGATCTCTCCCGTTTGCCACCGACGCATGGGGTGGGATCGTGGCGTTCTACTCGCTCATCCACCTCCGGCGCGACGAGCTGGTGGCGGTGCTGGCCGACTTCCGACGGGTACTCCGCCCCGGCGGCCGTGTCCTCTTCAGCGCGCACGAGGGAGAGGACGAGCTGGAGCGCGACGCATTCCTCGACGAGCCTGTGCCCTTCGCGGCGACGCTGTTCGCGCTCGACGAGCTCGTCGGCGCCAGTCGGCATGCCGGGCTCGAGGTACTCCTCGCCCAGCGGCGGGGGCCGTATCCGTCCGAATCGGGGACGGTCCGGCTGTACGTCGAAGCGGTGAAGCGGCCGAAAAGGTCGAAGGCAGTAGAGAGGTGAAGCCCGCAGTAGCTTGACCACGTGGCCATCGCCCCATACGTCAAGCGGCTCCGCGAGCTGGTGGGCCACGAGCTTCTCGTGTTGCCGTCGGCGGGGGTGATCCCGCGCGACGAGCTCGGCAGGGTCCTGCTGGTGCGCATCATCGACACGGGGCACTGGGCCGTGATCGGCGGCGCCATCGAGCCCGACGAGTCGCCCGAGCAGGCGGCGTGCCGAGAGGCGGAGGAGGAGGCCGGCGTCGCGCTCCGACTCGGGCCGATCCTGGGGGTGCTCGGAGGCCCGGAGTTCCGCATCACGTATCCCAACGGGGATCAGACCTCCTACGTCTCGACGGTGTTCGACGCCACCGTCACCGGAGGCTCACCGCGACCCGACGGCGACGAGACATGCGAGGTCCGGTGGTGGGATGCCGAACACCTGCCCTACGACGAGATGGGCACCTTCACCCGGGCGCTCCTCGCCGCGGTGGGACTGGGCGATCCTTCCGTCCCCGGCTGAAACTTCCTTCCCCGGCTGAAACTTCCGTCCCCGGCTAAGACCGCTCACCCTGGCCGCCCTGCACGACGAGCCGGAGCGCCCCTTCGAAGGAGTCCTGACGGCGCCAGGACCCGTAGCGTTCGTCCCACGCGCCGGAGTCGAGGTCGGTGCGCAACCGCTCCACCACACGCGCCTGCACGGCATCGTCGACGAACCCCCAGGCCGACTGGGAACGCCGTGTGTCCTCGAGGAGAAAGGCCTCGGGGCGCGCGAAGTACGCCTCGGTGAAACCGTCGAGGCAGTCCCTCGGTACGGGGACGACGCGGATGGTGGCTCCCCCGCCCAGCGCGTCGCCGATGGCGTCGAGGGTGGGATAGCGCCGGCGCTCGGCCTCCATCAGCTCGGGCGCATAGTCCGCCAGCCAGAAGCGGTCGAGGGCATCGCCGTCGAAGGTCAGCACGACCACGGGTCCCCGGGTCACCCGCCGTATCTCGCCCAATCCGGCCCGGAGGTCGGGCCACTGATGGACGGTGAGCATGGCCATGGCGGCGTCGAAGGACTTGTCGTCGAAGGGAAGGTGGGCGGCCACCCCCTGCAGAGCCGGGACGGCGTGCGCCGGACGCTGCGCCCGCATGGCGGCCGACGGCTCGAGGGCCACGACGTAGCGATCGGTGGGCTCGTAGGACCCGGCGCCGGCACCCACGTTGAGGACGGTGCGGGCGGAGCCCAGCGCCTCGTGGACATAGGCCTCGATGCGGGGGTCGGTACGCCGCCGGGAGGCGTAGCCCTGCCCGCCGCGCTCGTAGTCGAAGTCCCCCGCCACCGCGGCGGTCATCGTCCACCGCTCACGTCGATCAGCGCTCCGGTCACGTAGGAGGCCTCGGGCGAGCACAGCCACACGATCGTGTGCGCCACCTCCTCGGGCCGGCCCCCACGCTGCATGGGGATCTCGTGCTCGAGGCGCTGCACCCGGTCGGGCTCGCCGCCGCTGGCGTGGATCTCGGTGTCGATCAGCCCGGGACGCACCGCGTTGACCCGGATCCCCTCCTGGGCCACCTCGCGGGCCAGGCCCAGCGTCATGGTGTCGACCGCACCCTTGGACGCCGCGTAGTCGACGTACTGCCCGGGGCTTCCCAGGCGCGACGCCGCCGAGGACACGTTGACGATGGACCCCCCAGCCCCGCCGTGGAGGGTCGACATGCGCCGCACGGCCTCGCCGGCGCACAGGAACGGCCCCACGGAGTTGACGGTGAACATGCGCTGGAGGCGCGGCGCCGACATCTCGTCCACCCGACTGCGGCGGTCGACGATCCCGGCATTGTTCACGAGCGCGGCAACCCGGCCCAACGTGTCGGCAGCGACGAAGAACGCGGCCACGGACTCGGGCGATCCCACGTCGAGGGGGGCGGCCACGGCGGCGGCACCGGTCTCCTCACACGCCGTGACGACGCGCTTGGCGGCGTCGTCCGAGGCCCGGTAACCGATGCACACGGCCCACCCCCGCTGCGCGAACAGGACCGCGGTGGCCGCGCCGATCCCGCGGCTCCCCCCGGTGATCACCACGACGTCGGTCACGGTAGCCAACCTATCCGGGGGTTCAATGCGTGTGACCCGTGTGACCCGTGTGACCCGTGGAGCCCGCGGGCGCGGCCGCAGGATCCGGCGCGTGCTGCAGGCCGTCGATCCAGCCGATGACGGCCTTTTCGTAGGCGATGCCGAAGCCCAGCACGGCCGCGGTGTGGGGATCGGACGCCGCGATGCCCTCGTAGTGCGCTAGGCGCGCCTCGTGCACCCGCCGGTTCGAGGCCAGGAACCCCGCCAGCGTGTCGGGATCGAGATGGCGTCCGAACCACAACGTGATGAGGAGCGGGTTGCGGATCTGTTCGGGTCCAGGCTCCCGGGCGATCCACTGCTGGAATGCCTTCTTGCCCGCGGCGGTGATGGTGAAGGGACGTCGGTCGCGGATCCCGGTCCGGCCGGCGGTGACGAGAGCGCGGTCCTCCAGGGCGCGCAGCTCCCGGTAGACGTGGCTGGGGGTGACGTTCCAGAAGCGCGACAGCCCCCGGTCGATCTCCTGGAGCAGGTCCCAGCCCGTCTTGGGCCCGTCGAAGAGGAACCCGAGCAGCGAACCCTGGGTGGCGTTCAACCCGCCCGGCATCTTGACATTCCCTTCTGGAAGGTGAACCATGACCGTGACATTCCCTTAGGGAGGGTTTCATGGCCATGGTAGACGACGTCGCCGCCGCGCTGGATGCCTCGGGGTACGCCACCGTCCCCGACGCCATCACCGAGGAGCAGGTCGCCACGGCCAGACGGGAGCTCGAGGCCATCCTCGAGGACACCCCGGCGGGGCGCGACGACTTCGAGGGCCGCAACACCCGCCGGGTCTACGCCCTCTTCGCCAAGACGCGCGCCCTCGACGCCTTGGCCACACACCCCGTCGTGCTGGAGGTGCTCGACCGGGTCCTGGGGCACTACCAGTTGAGCGCCCCGGCGGCCATCGCCATCGGCCCGGGCGAGGCCGCCCAGCCCCTGCATCCCGACGACGCCATCTACCCCCTGCCCCGGCCCCATCAGGAGCTGGTCGTGAACGTGATGTGGCCGCTCGAGGACTTCACCGCTGACAACGGCGCCACCCGGATCGTCCCGGGGAGCCACCGCTGGAGCGACGAAGCCCCCGACCCGACGACCGAGACGACGACGGTGGAGATGCCCGCCGGCACGGCCCTGCTCTACCTGGGGAGCGTGTGGCACGGCGGCGGCGCCAACCGGACCCCGCACACCAGGCTCGGCGTCGTCCTCCATTACGCGGTGGCATGGCTGCGTCCGGTCGAGAACCACGTGCTGGCCGTGCCGCCCGACGCGGCGCGCCACCTCGCGCCGCGCCTGCAGGAGCTGCTGGGCTACAACATCTACCCGCCGTTCATCGGCTACGTCGACGGCCGCCATCCCCGCAAGCTCCTGAACAGCAACGGCACCTCCTGAACCGCACCCGCGGTACCGCACCCCGCCGCAGGCCATGATCGGGGCATGATCAGTGGCTGGAGCACCTTCTTCGCCGCCCAGACCGGGGCCTTCGCGGCACTGACCGGGCTCGTGTTCGTCGCCCTGTCGATCAATCTCAAGGAGATCCTGAACGCGCCGGGGCTCCCGGGCCGCGCCGGGGAGGCCATCATCGTCCTCGTCGAGCCGGTGCTCGTCGGCCTGGCGGGCCTTCTCCCACATCAGAGCACCCGCAGCGTGGGGGTGGAGCTACTCGTCATCGGCGTGGCCGGTTGGGGGGCCGTCACCGCCATCCTGGTACGGGGCCGGGGCGCCATGTCGCTGCGGCCGGCCAACGAGCGGGCGACACGCATCGTGGCCGTGCAGGGAGGAACGCTGCCCGTCATCACCGCCGGGGCCCTGCTCACCGCCGGAGTCGCGTCGGGCCTGTACTGGCAGGCGGCGGGCACCGGGGTGTTGCTGGTGGCAGGGATGGTGGGCGCCTGGGTGTTGCTGGTCGAGATCCTGCGCTAAGGCTGCGTCCCCTTCGACCACGAGCCCTTCACAGCGCGGCGAGGGCCAGCCCCAGCGCGGCCGCGCCGGCACAGACCACCAGGGTGCCGAACGCGTTGCGCATCGCCTCGCCCAGCGCACCTTCCTCAACCAGGCGCGCGGTCTCGAAGCTGAACGTCGAGAAGGTGGTGTAGGACCCGCAGAACCCGGTCCCCACGATGACCGTGGAGGTCCGGGGGAAGGCGTGGTACAGAGCAAGGCCGTAGAGCAACCCGAACAGCAGGGATCCGCCGGCGTTGACGACGAAGGTGCCCCACGGGAAGGCTCCCTCGACGCGGTCGCCGACGAACCCGTCGACCAGGTAGCGAAGGGGAGCGGCGACGGCCGCGGCGGCGACGAAACCGACCCAGGCGAGAGGGCTCACGGCGCTCCCGGGGCGGGGCGGCCGACGTACTTCACGACGTCGACATCGTCCATGATGACCAGGCCCTCGGCGATGAGCTCGTCGAGCTCCGCCACGAACGCCCGGATGCGCTCCTCGGTGTCGACGATCACGACGGCGATGGGCAGGTCGTCCGACAGCGACAAGATGCGCGTGGTGTGGATGTGGTTGGAGGCTCCGAAGCCCTCCACACCGCGGAACACGCTCGCCCCCGCCATCCCGGCACGGTGGGCGCGCTGGACGATCTCGGTCGCCAGGGGAGTGTGGCCGTGGCGGTCCGCCTCGCCGATGAAGATCGTGAGACGCTTCTGTCGGCCTTCGAGCTTCATGGTCAGCCTCCTCGGTGTGGCAACGGGACGTTGCGTGCGACCCAGATCCCCGTCCACACGGCCGCGAACCCTGCCCCCAGGCTCGCCGCCGCGTAGGCGACTCCGATGGCGGCGTGACCCTGCTTCACCAGCAGGTCGATCTCCACCGCGAACGTCGAATAGGTGGTGTACGCGCCCAGGAAACCGGTGGCGACGAACGGGCGCAGGTACCGGGTGGGCGGGAACCGCTCCAGGATCAGTGCCATGAACGTCCCGAGCACGAAGCTGCCCGAGACGTTGGTCACGAACGTCGCCCACGGGAAGCTGCCCTCGGCACTGTGGATCACCTGGGCCAACCCGTACCGGGCGGGGGCGCCCAGGGCGGCGCCGGCGGCCACGGCGAGCAGCACCGGCCGGCGCGCCCGGCCGGCCCGAGCGCGGCGTGTGAGGGGCGCGTGCGCAGCGCCCCCCGGCGCGGCGTCGAAGCGTGGCTGGGCGGAGTCGGCGGGGGCGAGGTCGGGGTCGATGGGCAGGCGCTCGCCGGTCGCGTCATGATCGGTCGCCAACGGATCTCCCGGGCCCTCGGCCACCGGCGTCGGACGCCGGTGGCGGATACGCGGCAGCGTAGAACAGCCTCCCGAGACAATGCCCGCATGAACCGGGCCGCCGAGGCCGGATGCCTGACGCGGCCCCCGGGTCACCCCTTGGAAGAGGGTGCTACGCCGGTCGACGGCTGAGTCGGTGAAGGGCCCGAGTCGGTGAAGGGCCCGAGTCGGTGAAGGGTCCGAGTCGGTGAAGGGCGTCAGTCGGTGACAGCCTCGCCCAGCGCGCCCGGCAGTGCGGTGCGCCACGCTTCGACGGCCTCCTCCACGGAGACCTCCACCAGCCCGGTGACCACCACTGCGTCGCCGCCGGCGACTCCGATGACGCGCGCCCGGCACACCGGCGGCCCGGGCCCGGGCCAGCACCTCGTCGGGGCACGCCGTCCCCAGCACGACGCGCGACGGGGACTCCGAGAGCAGCTCGGGGTACCCCGCGATGCCGTCGACGACGCAGCCCACCCCGGAGCGCACCGCGCCCTCGGCCAGCGCCAGCGCCAGGCCCCCGCCCGAGACGTCGTGCACCGAGGAGAGCATCCCCTCCTCGGGTACCAGCTCCACGAGGAGACCCACCAGTCGGGCGTGGGCGGCGAGGTCGAGCGCGGGCAGCGTCCCCCCGCCGTGGGCCGTGGCACTCCACCGCCCACCGGCTGCCGGCCAGCGGACGGGTCGGTCTCCCCCAGCACCACCAGGGTCGACCCCGCTTCGAACCCCGTCCCCGGCGGACGGCGCTCGAGCGCGTCGATGACGCCCAGCACGGCCACCACCGGCGTAGGGTCGATGTCGTTGCCGCCGCTGGCGTTGTAGAGGCTGACGTTGCCGCCGATCACCGGGATGTCCAGGGCGCGGCACGCCTCGGCCATGCCGTCGACGGACTCCGACAGCTGCCACATGACCTCGGGGTGCTCGGGGTTGCCGAAGTTGAGGCAGTTCACCAGCGCCACGGGCCGGGCCCCGGCGCAGGCCACGTTGAGGGCGGACTCGGCCACGGTCATGGCCGTGCCCAGGCGCGGGTCGAGTGCGCACCACCGGGGGTTGGAGTCGGTGGAGATGGCCAGGCCCCGGCGGCTCGGCGGCAGGCCGGGGGCGGCCAGGCGCAGCACCGCGGCGTCCTCGCCCGGTCCCACCACGGTGTTGAGGAAGAGCTGGTGGTCGTACTGGCGGTAGACCCACGAGGCGTCGGCCAGCAGCGCCAGCACGTCGGCGCCGACGCGCTCGGGCGTCAGGCCCGGCACCAGCGTCGCGGCCGGGATCGTCGGCGCCGGCGCTCGTCGAGGCCGGCGGGGGCGGCGCGGGGGCGGTCGTAGAGCGGGGCGTCGTCGGACAGCGAGTCGGCGGGGACGTCGGCCAGCACCGTCCCGTCGCCGTCGAGGATGCGCAGGCGCCCACCGCCCGACCGGCAGCGGTGCGGTCACGGTGCCGATCACCGTGGCCCGCACCTCCCAGCGCCGGCACACCTCCTCCACCGCGGCGCGGTCGGTCGGGGTGACGATGGCGAGCATGCGCTCCTGGCTCTCCGACGTCATGACCTCGAAGGGCTCCATGGCCGGCTCGCGCCGGGGCACGGCGTCGACGTGCACGTCCATGCCCATGCCGCCGCGCGCCGCGGTCTCCGAGGTGGCGCACGTGAGCCCGGCGCCGCCCGAGGTCCTGGATCCCGACCACGAGGCCCCGGTCGAGCAGCTCGAGGCACGCCTCGATGAGCCGCTTCTCCTCGAAGGGGTCGCCCACCTGCACGCTGGGGCGCTTGGCCGCGTCGCTCGGCGTCGCCTCGGCGTCGCCCCCGAAGGCGGCCGAGGCCAGCACGCTCACCCCGCCGATCCCGTCGCGCCCGGTGGTCGAGCCCAGGAGCACGGCCAGGTTGCCCTCGCCCGTGGCGGCCCCGAGCACCAGGCGCTCGATGGGCATGACCCCCAGGCACAGCACGTTCACCAGCGGGTTGCGGGCATAGCCGGGGGCGAAGGTGAGCTCGCCGCCGATGGTGGGCACGCCCACCGAGTTGCCGTAGCCCGAGATGCCCGCCACCACCCCCTCGGTCAGCCACCGGTTGCGGGCGTCGTCGAGGGGGCCGAAGAACAGCGGGTCCATGAGGGCGATGGGCCGGGCCCCCATGGTGAAGATGTCGCGCAGGATGCCCGCCCACACCGGTGGCCGCCCCCTGGTAGGGCTCGACGGCCGAGGGGTGGTTGTGGCTCTCGATGCGCAGCGCCACGGCGATGCCGTCGCCGGCGTCGATGACCCCGGCGTTCTCGCCCGGCCCCACCAGGACCTGGGGCCCCTCGGTGGGCAGCCGCTTGAGGTGCAGGCGTGACGACTTGTAGGAGCAGTGCTCGCTCCACATCACCGCGTACATGGCCAGCTCGAGGTGGTTGGGGGGACGCCCCAGGATCTCGCTCGATGCGCGCCGCCTCGTCGTCGGTGAGCCCGAGCGCCCGGTGCAGCTCCATCGCCGTCACCGTACCCGGCGCCGCTCTCGGCGCCCGCGATCGGCGCGCCGGACCGGCAATGACCGACTGGCGCAATGTCGCAAATGACACGCCCGCAAATGGTTGCATCCGCGCTCGCCGCCATACCCATAATCCCGGCCATGCCGGACACCGGGACGGGGCCCAACCGTCAGCCCATGTCGAGCGCGCACAAGGCGGCCCTGGCCCGGGGCCGGGACGAGGGGCGGGCCGTGCGCCGCTACCTCGAGGCCATCGAGCACAGCCGGCCCCGGCGGGGGCGCAAGCGCACGCCCGAGTCGGTGAAGAAGCGCCTCGCCGCCGTGGACGACCGCCTCGCGTCGGCCGACCCCCTGGCGCGCCTGCACCTGCTGCAGGAGAAGGCCGACCTCGAGGCCGAGCTGGCCCGGGCGTCGTCGACCAGCGACCTCGGCACCCTCGAGAAGGCCTTCGTCAAGGTGGCCAGGGCCTACGGGCAGCGCAAGGGCATCGAGTACAACGCCTGGCGCGCCGCCGGGGTGAGCGCGGCGGTGCTGCAGCGGGCCGGCATCACGCGCACCGACGGCAGTGCAGGTGCGACGCCGGTGCGAGCGCCGGACCGGCGGCCAAGCCGGCAGAGCCCGGCACCCGGCGACGCCCAGGACGGCGACGGCGAGGGCCGACGACACGAAGCGGTCAGACCGGCAGCTGGGCGTGGCGGGCGGCCGCCGCCACCAGCGACTCGAGCAGGCACCATGCCGTCGGTGCGACGCCGTCATGGACGTCACAGGCCCGCTCGGGGTGGGGCATGAGGCCCACCACGTTGCCGTCCTCGTTGCACACGCCGGCGATGTCGTCGATCGAGCCGTTGGGGTTGTCGGTGTAGCGCAGCACGACGCGGTCCTCGGCGCGCAGGCGCTCGAGGGTGGCGGCGTCGCAGGTGAAGTTGCCCTCGAAGTGGTTGATGGGCAGCGCGCAGCTCGGTCCCCGCGGCCGCTCGCCGGTGAGCACGGTGCGGGTCGTGCACACCCGCACCCCCACCGTGGTGCACAGGAAGCGCAGCCCCCGGTTCTTCTGCAGCGCCCCGGGCAGGAGCCCGGCCTCGGTCAGCACCTGGAAGCCGTTGCAGATCCCCACCACCGGCCCGCCGTCGGCCGCGTACTTGGCCACGCGCCTCCATCACCGGCGAGAAGCGGGCCAGCGCGCCGGGGCGCAGGTAGTCGCCGTGGGCGAAGCCGCCGGGGAGGACGACGGCGTCGTAGCCGGCCAGCGAGCGCTCCCCGTGCCACACGAGCTCGGCCTCGCACGCCGCGCCGGACCGAACGAGCCCGAGCGCCTTCACCACGTCGTGCTCGCAGTTGCTGCCCGGGAAGACGACGACGCCGATCCTGGCCGCCATCAGCGCGCCCCGCTTGCCACCGCCGTCGTCGCCGACGGCGTCGGTGCGCCGGGACCGAGCACGGTGACGGTGGAGTCCTCGATGACGGGGTTGGCGAGCAGCCGGTCGGCCATCTCGGTGGCCCGGCCGCGGGCCGCGGGCTCGTCGGGCGCCTCGACCGACAGCCGGAAGGCCTTGCCCACACCGCACGCCGTCGACGCCGTCGAAGCCCAGCGCGGGCAGGGCCCGCTCGATGGTGGCCCCCTGCGGATCGGCGATCCCGGGGCGCAACCGGACCTCCACGAGCACCTCGTACTTCACGCGCGCCATCACCTCTCGGCACCGTACCAGTCGGCCAGACGCGCGCCCGCTGATCCGTCTCGTAGGCGGCGATGTAGCGCTCGCTCGTCTCCGTCACGACCTCGGGCGACAGCGGCGGGGGCGGCGGCTTCTTGTCCCAGCCGCTCCCCTCGAGCAGGTCGCGCACGGGCTGCTTGTCGAAGGCGGGCGGGTTGGTGCCCGGCCGCCACTGCGTCGGCGGGCCAGAACCGCGACGAGTCCGGCGTGAGCACCTCGTCGCACAGGGCCAGCTCGCCGTCGATGATGCCCGAGCTCGAACTTGGTGTCGGCCACGATGATGCCGTTGCGCTCGGCCGCCGCCGCGCCCCGGC
The DNA here is from genome assembly GCA_963848335.1 of uncultured Acidimicrobiales bacterium. GTDB lineage: Bacteria > Actinomycetota > Acidimicrobiia > Acidimicrobiales > UBA8190 > Chersky-840. The sequence continues at coordinate 20,306 of CAWKDD010000004.1, read as the reverse complement.
GGTAGGCCTCGACGCACAGGTCGCGCGCCTTCTCGGCCGTCTCCTTGCCCACGAGCTCGGCGGCCTCGTCGAAGGAGATGTTGAGGTCGTGGCCCTCGGTGGCCTTGGTCGAGGGCGTGAACATGGGCTCGGGGAGCCGGCTGGCCTGCTCCAGGCCCGGCGGGCAGCGGCGTGCCGTGCAGCGTCCCCGACGCCGAGTACTCCTTCCACCCCGACCCGGCCAGATAGCCGCGCACGATGCACTCGATGGGGAGCATCTCGGCCCGGCGCACGAGCAGGGCGCGCCCCGCCACCCCGGCCAGCCCGGCGTCGCCCCCGAGCTCGGCGGCCTCGGCGGGGAGCCCGGCGGGATCGGCGGTGATGAGATGGCTGGGGGCCAGGTCGGCCAGCTCGTGCGAGGAAGTGCACGGTCATGGCCGTGAGCACCCGCCCCTTGTCGGGGATGGGCTCGGCCAGCACCACGTCGAAGGCCGAGAGCCGGTCCGACGCCACCATGAGCAGCCGGTCGTCGCCGGCGTCGTAGAGCTCGCGCACCTTGCCGCTGTGCACCAACGTCAGGCTCACCCTTCCACCTCCTCGATCGCGTCCGTGAACCGTGACACGTGGAGCAGGGCCCGCTCCAGGCTGAAGGCCCGGTCGAGGGCGGCCCCGTCCAAGGTCGACCTCGGGGTCGTCCTCGAGCACGACCCGCAGCGGGCGGCGCTCCTCCCAGGCCAGGCCGGGTGTCGCGCTGGACGATCCGGTAGGCGCCGTCGCGCGTCGATGCCCGACTCCACCAGCGCCAGCAGCACCGGCTGGCTGAACACGAGCCCGAAGGACCCCTCGACCACGTTGGCGCGCATGCGCTCGGCGTGGACCACGAGGTTCTGCACCAGCCCCGCGCCCCGGCGCAGCACGTAGTAGGCGAGGAGGCAGGCGTCGGGGAGGACGACGCGCTCCACCGAGCTGTGGGAGATGTCGCGCTCGTGCCACAGCGCCACGTCCTCGAGCCCCGCGCCCAGGTAGCCGCGCAGCACCCGGGCCAGGCCGCTCAGGCGCTCGGACAGGATGGGGTTGCGCTTGTGCGGCATGGCCGAGCTGCCCTTCTGGCCCGAGCCGAAGGCCTCTTCGACCTCGCCCACCTCGGTCCGGGCCAGGTGCCGGATCTCGGTGCCGATCATCTCGACCGTGGCGCCCACCGACGCGCACGCCCACAGCAGCTCGGCGTGGCGGTCGCGGGCGATGACCTGGGTGGCGGGCACCGGCGTGAGCCCGAGCGCCGCGCACACGTGGTCCTCGACCCGGGGGTCGATGTTGGAGTACGTGCCCACCGCCCCCGACAGCTTCCCCACCGCCACCTGCCGGCGCGCGGCCCGCAGGCGGGCCCGGTCGCGGTCGGCCTGCAGGCACCACAGCGCCAGCTTGGCCCCGAAGGTGGTGGGCTCGGCGTGCATGCCGTGGGTGCGGCCCGCCATGGGCGTGTCCATGAACTCGAGGGCCCGAGCCTTGAGCACCGACACCAGGGCGCCCGAGGCGTCGAGCAGCAGGTCGGCGGCGCGCGTCAGGGTGGCGCACAGCGCGGTGTCGACGACGTCGGAGGAGGTGAGCCCGTAGTGGACCCACGAGCCCTCGGGGGTGCCGATGGCCTCCTGGACGACGTCGACGAAGGCGGCCACGTCGTGGTCGGTGACGCGCTCGCGCTCGTTGACCGCGGCGACGAGCTCGGGCGTGACCTTGGGGGCCCGGGCCCGCACCGCCTGGGCGGCGGCGCGGGGGATGGCGCCCACCTCGGCCCAGCCCTCCACGGCCAGGAGCTCCACCTCGAGCCACATCTCGAGGCGGGCCTCGTCGGTGAACAGCGCCGCCATCTCCGGCAGCGAGTAGCGGGGGATCACGCCGGCACCCCCGAGCGCGGCGAGGCGCCGGCCGGCGCCACCACGTCGGCGGCCCCGGGCGCGGTGCCGACGGCCGCGGCGGCAGCGATGTCGGTGCGGTACTGCATCCCCTCCCAGCCGATGCAGCCCACAGCCGCGTAGGCACGCCGGCGCGCCTCGGCCAGGGTAGGGCCCGAGGCGGTCACCCCGAGGACGCGGCCCCCGGCGGTGACGAAGGCACCCTCGGCGTCGAGGGCGGTCCCGGCGTGGAGCACGGTCACGCCCTCCATGGCGGCGGCCTCGTCGAGCCCGTCGATGCGGTCGCCGGTGCGCGGCGAGGCCGGGTATCCCTCCGAGGCCAGGACCACGCACACCGACGCGTCGGGGGTGAAGCGCGGCTCGGTGCGCAGCCGGCCCGCGGCCGCCTCGGCCAGCAGGCCGGTGAGGTCCTCGGTGAGCCGGGGCAGCACGACCTGGGTCTCGGGGTCGCCGAAGCGCACGTTGTACTCGAGGACGCGCGGGCCGTCGGCGGTGAGGATGAGCCCGGCGTACAGCACGCCCCGGTAGTCGATGCCGCGCCGGCGCAGCGCGCCCACGAGCGGCTCCACGGCCTGGTCGAGCACGCCGTCGACGAGCCGGTCGTCGACCAGCGGCACCGGGGAGTACGCCCCCATGCCCCCGGTGTTGGGGCCCTCGTCGCCGTCGCCGATGCGCTTGAAGTCCTGGGCCGGAGCCAGCGGCGCGATGCGAGTCCCGTCACAGAGCACGAGCAGCGAACACTCGGGGCCCACCAGTCCTTCTTCGACCACCACGCGCCGGCCGGCGTCGCCGAAGCTCTCCCCCGACAACTTGGCGGCGATGTCGGCCTCGGCCTCGGCCAGCGAGTCGGTGACGAGCACGCCCTTGCCCGCGGCGAGCCCGTCGGTCTTCACCACCCAGGGTCCGGGCAGCTCGCGCAGGAACGCCTGCGCGGCGCGCAGCGTCGTCGAAGGCGCCGTAACGCGCCGTGGGCACCCCGGCCTCGGCCAGCACCTCCTTCATGAAGGCCTTGGACCCCTCGAGCCGGGCCCCGTCGGCGCCGGGGCCGAACACGAGGCGGCGATCGGCGCGCAGCCGGTCGGCCAGCCCGTCCACGAGGGGCTGCTCGGGGCCGATCACGAACAGGTCGGCGTCGACGTCCTCGGGGGCGTCGTCGGTGACGGTGATCGCCCGCCCCGCCCAGCGCGAAGTGGGCGGAGTCGGCGGCCGCGGCGGTCCTCGGCGCCATGCCCGGGTTGCCCGGGGCCACCACGACCTCGGCGGTGCGGGCCAGCGACAGCGCCAGGGCGTGCTCGCGCCCGCCCGATCCGACGACACAGACCCTCATGCCGCGAACCGGACGAACTGCTCGCGCCCGGGGCCCACGCCCACCAGCTTGATGGGCACCCCGATCTGCTCGGCCAGGAAGGCCACGTAGGCGCGCGCCGCCGGGGGCAGGTCGTCGAGCTCGGTGGCGCCCGACAGATCGGCGCGCCAGCCGGGCAGCTCCTCGTAGACCGGCGTCCACCTGGTGCAGCACCGACTGGTGGTACGGGGGGTAGGCGAAGCGCTCGCCCCCCGCCGCGTAGGCCACGCACACCTTGACGGTGTCGAAGGTGTCGAGCACGTCCATCTTGGTGAGCGCCACCTCCGACAGCGAGTTGAGCCGCACGGCCTGGCGGGCCATGACGGCGTCGAACCACCCGCAGCGCCGGCGCCGCCCGGTGTTGGTGCCGAACTCGTGGCCCCGCTCGACGAGCACCTCGCCCACCTCGTCGAGGCACTCGGTGGGGAACGGGCCCGCCCCCACCCGGGTCACGTAGGCCTTGGCGATGCCGATGACCTCGCCGATCATGCGCGGCCCCACCCCGGTGCCGGTGCAGGCCCCGCCCGCCACCGGGTTGGAGGACGTCACGAAGGGATAGGTGCCGTGGTCGAGGTCGAGAAAGGTGGCCTGGGCCCCCTCGAGCAGCACGTTGCGACCGGCGTCGAGGGCGTCGTGGACGAGGCCGACGGTGTCGCCCACCATGGGGCCGATGCGGGGCGCGTACTGGTCGAGGTACTCCTCGCAGATGGCCGCGGCGTCGAGGGGGAGGCGGTTGTACACCTTGGCCAGGACGGCGTTCTTCTCCTTCAGCACCACCTCGAGCTTCTGGCGGAAGATCTTGGCGTCGAGGAGGTCCTGGACCCGCAGCCCCACCCGGGCCGCCTTGTCGGCGTAGGCGGGGCCGATGCCCCGGCGCGTCGTGCCCAGGGCGTTCTTGCCGAGGTAGCGCTCGGTGACCCGGTCGAGCTCGGTGTGGTACGGCATGATCAGATGGGCGTTGCCGCTCACCACCATGCGGCTGGTGTCGATCCCCTTGGCCTCGAGGGTGTCGAGCTCCGACAGCAGCACGCCGGGGTCCACCACCACCCCGTTGCCGATGACGGGGGTGATGTGGGGGTAGAGCACGCCGCTCGGCACGAGCTGCAGGGCGAAGGACACGCCGTCGACGACCACGGTGTGCCCGGCGTTGTGGCCGCCCTGGTAGCGCACCACCATGTCCATGTCCCGGGCCAGGAGGTCGGTGAGCTTGCCCTTCCCCTCGTCGCCCCATTGCGTCCCGACGACCACGGTTGCGGGCACGACGCTCCTCCGCGAAACGGCTCCGGATTACGCCACATTGTATCCGGACCTGGGACGACGCCCCCAAGCGCCACCTCAGGTGACCACAGTCCCACTCAGTGAAGCGCAGATCCCCTCAGTGGAGCGAGATCTCCCCGCCGCGGGTGCCGTGGCCGACGTCGACGGTCACGGTGTCGCCGTCGGAGTAGCGCCCCTCCAGCAGCGCCAGGGCCAAGGGGTCCTCCACGGTGTGCTGGAGCACCCGGCGCAGCGGGCGGGCGCCGAGGTCGGGGTCGTACCCGGCGCGGCGCCAGCCAGTCCTTGGCCTTGTCCGTGACCACCAGCGTCAACCGGCGCTGGGCCACCCGGGTGGCCAGCCGGGCCACCTGGATGTCCACGATGCGGCGGATGTCGGCTTCCGACAGGTGCCGGAAGCGCACCACCTCGTCGATGCGGTTGAAGAACTCGGGCTTGAAGAAGTCCTGGGGATCGCCGGGCAGGTTGGACGTCATGATGAGGACGGTGTTGGTGAAGTCGACGGTGCGGCCCTGGCCGTCGGTGAGCCGTCCGTCCTCGAGCACCTGGAGCAGGACGTTGAACACGTCGGGGTGCGCCTTCTCGATCTCGTCGAGGAGCACCACCGAGTAGGGACGGCGCCGCACCGCTTCGGAGAGCTGGCCGCCCTCCTCGTAGCCGACATAACCCGGGGGCGCCCCCACCAGGCGGCTCACGGTGTGCTTCTCCTGGTACTCGCCCATGTCGATGCGGATCATGGCGCGGTCGTCGTCGAACAGGAACTCGGCCAGGGCCCGGGCCAGCTCGGTCTTGCCCACGCCGGTGGGGCCCAGGAACAGGAACGAGCCGATGGGCCGGTTGGGGTCCGACAGCCCGGCCCGGCTGCGGCGGATGGCGTTGGCCACCGCCACCACGGCCTCGTCCTGGCCCACCACTCGGGTGTGGAGGGCCTCCTCCATGCGCACCAGCTTGGCCAGCTCGGCCTCCATGAGCCGGCTCACGGGGATGCCGGTCCAGCGGCTCACCACCTCGGCCACGTCCTCGGCGTCGACCTCCTCCTTGAGCATCGCCCCCGAGCTCTGCAGCTCGGCCAGGGCCTTGGTGGCGTCCTCGATGCGGCGCTCGATGTCGGGGACCACCCCGTAGCGGATCTCCGAGGCGCGGGTCAGGTCCCCGTCGCGGGCGTGGCGTTCGGCCTCGCCCTTGCGTATCTCGAGCTCCTCCTTGAGGGCCCGGATGGCGGAGATGGCGTCCTTCTCGGCCTGCCAGCGCGCCGTCATGGCGTCGGCCTGCTCCTTGAGGTTGGCGAGCTCCTCGTCGAGGCGCGCCAGGCGCTCCTTGGACGCGTCGTCCTTCTCCTTGGCCAGGGCCATGCGCTCGATCTCGAGCTGGCGCATGCGGCGGGTGACGACGTCGATCTCGGTGGGCATGGAGTCGATCTCGATGCGCAGCCGGCTGGCGGCCTCGTCGACGAGGTCGATGGCCTTGTCCGGAAGGAAGCGGCCCGTCACGTAGCGGTCCGACAGCACCGCCGCGGCCACCAGGGCGGCGTCCTGGATGCGCACGCCGTGGTGCACCTCGTAGCGCTCCTTCAGGCCGCGCAGGATGGCCACGGTGTCCTCCACGGTGGGCTGGCCCACGTACACGGGCTGGAAGCGCCGTTCCAGGGCGGCGTCCTTCTCGATGTGCTTGCGGTACTCGTCGAGGGTGGTGGCCCCGATGAGGCGCAGCTCGCCGCGCGCCAGCATGGGCTTGATCATGTTGCCGGCGTCCATGGCGCCTTCGGCCCCGCCCGCGCCCACGATGGTGTGCAGCTCGTCGATGAAGGTGACGATCTCGCCCTCGGCGTCGGTGATCTCCTTGAGCACCGCCTTCAGGCGCTCCTCGAACTCGCCGCGGTACTTGGCCCCGGCCACCATGGCCGACAGGTCGAGGGCCACCACGCGCTTGTCGCGCAGGCCCTCGGGGACGTCGCCCTCGACGATGCGGTTGGCCAGTCCCTCCACGATGGCGGTCTTGCCCACGCCGGGCTCGCCGATGAGCACGGGGTTGTTCTTGGTGCGGCGGGACAGCACCTGGATGATGCGGCGGATCTCCTCGTCGCGCCCGATGACGGGATCGAGCTTGCCCTGGCGCGCCGCCTCGGTGAGGTCGCGGCCGTAGCGCTCCAGCGCCTGGTACTGCGCCTCGGGGTCCTGGGAGGTGACGCGGTGGCTGCCGCGCACCTGGCGCAGCGCGTTGAGCAGGTCGTCGCGCTTGACGCCGATCTCGTCGGACAACGCCAACAGCAGGTGCTCGACCGACAGGTACTCGTCGCCCATGTCGACCCGCACCCCGTCGGCCGTCTCGAGGAGGTCCCGCGCCTGGCGCGACAGCGAGACGTCGGTGCCGCCGTAGACCTTGGGGAGCGAGGCCAGGCGCTCGGCCACCCGGTTGGTGAGCGCGGTGGGCTCCACCCCGGCCCGAGCCAGCAGGGGCAGAGCGAGGCCGTCGGCCTGGCCCAGCATGGCCGCCAGCAGGTGGTCGGGCGTGACCTCGGGATTGTTCTGGGCCCGGGCGCGCTCGGTGGCGGACTGCAGCGCCTCTTGGGTCTTGAGCGTCCAGCGGTTGGGATCGAGAGCCATGAGGGACTACCTCCTTCCCCGGCGCGCCGCGTCGGTGCCCCCCGCGGCCCGCCACACCAGGGCCTGGCGCAGCGGCACCAGGTCGCGACGGTAGTGCCGATGGGTCTGCTCCAGCTCGGTGCGGGCCTCGGCGCGCACCCGCTCCAGCTCGGTACGCAGCGCTTCGACCTCGGCCTCGAGCTCGAGCACCCGGCGCACGCCCTCGAGGTTGAGCCCGAGGCCCGTCAGCATCCCGATGCGGCGCAGGCGCTCGATGTCGCGCTGGGAGTAGCGGCGGCTGCCGCCCCCGGTGCGCGACGGGTCCACCAGGCCCTTGCGCTCGTAGACGCGCAGGGTCTGGGGGTGCACGCCGGCCAGCTCGGCCGCCACCGAGATCACGTACACGGCGCGGCTGGCGCTCTCACCCCCGAACAGCGCGGCACGCCGCGTCTCGGGGCGTTCGGGATCAGGCCTTGGCGGCGTCATCGCTCACCTCCAGATGGGCCCGCGGCTGCTCGTTGGAGAGGCGGGCGAATTCCTCGACGGCGGCACGCTGCTCGTCGGTCAGCTTCTTGGGCACGGTCACCTCGACGGTCACGAGGAGGTCCCCGCTCCCGGTGCGTCCGTGTCCGGGAACACCCCGGCCCTTCACCCGGAAGGTCTGGCCCGACGAGGTGCCGGGCGGGACGCGCAAGGTGACGGGCTCGTCGAGCGTGGGCACCTTCACCGTCGACCCCAGGGCCGCCTCGGCGAAGGTGACGGGCACCTCCAGCGTCAGGTTGCGGGCCCGGCGGCCGAAGAGAGGGTGGTTGCCCACGTGCACGGTGACGTAGAGGTCGCCGGCGGGGCCGTTGGCACGGCCGGGGGCGCCCCGGCCCTTGACGCGGATGCGCTGGCCGTCGTCGACCCCGGCGGGGATGCGGACCTTCACCTCGCGGGTGCGGCGCACGATCCCCGAGCCCCGACAGGTCTTGCACGGTTTTTCGATGATGGTGCCGCGGCCCGAGCACTGCGGGCACACGCGGCTGAGCGAGAACAGGCCCTGGTTGTCGTCGAGCGCGCCCCGCCCGTGACAGGTGGGGCACGTCACCGGGGAGGTGCCGGGGGCGGCGCCCGAGCCGTGGCACGTCTCACAGCGCGCCTCGCCCGCCACGTTCACCGACGTGGTCACGCCGCGCACGGCGTCCTCGAACGACAGGTACAGCTCGGCTTCCACATCGGCGCCGCGGCGCGGCCCGGCGTTGCGCTGGCGCCGGCCGCCCCCGAAGTTGGCACCCAGCCCGCCCAGCAGGTCCCCGAAGTCGATGTCCTCGACCCGGAACGTCGCACCGCCGGGGCCGCCCGCGCCGCCGGGGCCGCCGAAGCCGCCCAGGTTGGCGAACCCCGACGCCCCCAGGCGCCGGACCTCGTCGTACTCCTTGCGCTTGGCGGTGTCGCCCAGGACGTCGTAGGCGGCGGAGATCTCCTTGAAGCGGTCCTCGGAGCCGGGGTTGGCGTCGGGGTGGAACTGCTTGGCCAGCTTGCGATAGGCGCGCGTGATCTCCTTGTCCGTGGCCGTCGAGGAGACGCCCAGGACCTGGTAGTAGTCCTTGTCGAGCCACTCACGCTGGGCGGCCATGACCCGCGCCCTACCCCCGCACCCGCACCATGGCGGGACGGATGACCCGCCCCTTCCAGCGGTATCCGGCCCGCAGCACCTCGTCGACGATCGGGCCCGCCGGCGCGCCGTCCTCCCCGGTGCCGACGGCGGCGGTGTGCTCCACCGCCTCGTGCGTGGTGGGGTCGAAGGCCTCGCCGGGGTTGTCGATCCGCTCCAGCCCCTCGCGCGCCAGGGTGTCGGCCAGCAGCGTGGAGCCGGCCACGAGCGCCTTGCCCTCGGCCGAGAGCCCGGTGCCCGTGCCGGGTCCGGTGCCCGTGTCGCCGAGATGGGCGCGTGCCAGGTCGAAGGCGTCGAGGACGGGGAGGATCTTGGTGACGAGGTTCTCGGCGGCGCGCTCCAAGTGCTCGGTCTGCTGGCGCAGCATGCGCTTCTTGTAATTCTCGAAGTCGGCCTGCAGGCGCTGGAGCGCGCCGAGGTACTCGTCGCGCTCGGCGGCGCGCCGTCACCACCTCGTCGGACTCGCGGACGGCGGCGGCCGCCTCGTCGACGACGGCGTCGACGAGCTCGGCCTCCACCACCTCGGAGTCGGGATCCTCGTGTTCATGCCCGCCGGGGGGCCCGGCGTGCGGGGTCATGCCCCGGGCTCGTCGACGATCTCGGCGTCGACCACCTCGTCATCCGACGGAGCGGGCCCGTCGCCGCCCGGGGCCGATGCCGCCCCGCTCGACTGCGACGCCTGCTCGTAGAGACGCTGGGTGAACCCCTGGCTGGCGTGGACGAGGGCGTCGGTGCCGTCCTTGATCTTCTCCACGTCGGAACCGGCCAGGGCGTCCTTCAGGGTCTTGAGCGCGCCCTCGACCTTGTCCTTCTCGTCGCCCTCGAACTTCTCGCCCTGCTCACGCAGGAGCTTCTCGGTCTGGTACACGAGGGTGTCGGCGTTGTTGCGGATCTCCGCCTCCTCGCGCCGGCGACGGTCATCCTCGGCGTGCGCCTCGGCGTCGCGCACCATGCGGTCGATCTCCTCCTTGGCCAGCGAGGACTCGCCGGTGATGGTCATCGACTGCTCCTTGCCAGTGGCCGTGTCGCGTGCGGACACGTGCACGATGCCGTTGGCGTCGATGTCGAAGGTCACCTCGATCTGCGGGATGCCGCGCGGGGCGGGGGGCAGGTCCACGAGCTGGAACTTGCCCAGGGTCTTGTTGTACATGGCCATCTCGCGCTCGCCCTGGAGCACGTGGATCTCCACCGACGGCTGGTTGTCCTCGGCCGTGGTGAACACCTCGGAGCGCTTGGTGGGGATGGTGGTGTTGCGCTCGATGAGCCGGTGCATGACACCGCCCTTGGTCTCGATGCCGAGCGACAGGGGGGTGACGTCGAGGAGCAGGACGTCTTTCACCTCGCCCTTGAGCACTCCGGCCTGGACCGCGGCGCCGATGGCCACGACCTCGTCGGGGTTGACGCCCTTGTGGGGCTCCTTGCCCGTCAGTCCCTGCACCAGGTCCTGGATGGAGGGCATGCGCGTCGACCCGCCCACGAGGACGACGTGGTGGATGTCGGACTTGGCGATCCCGGCGTCGGTGATGGCCTGCTCGAACGGTCCCTTGCACGCGTCGACCAGATCGGCGGTGATCTCGTTGAACTTGGCCCGCGTGAGCTTGAGGTCGAGGTGCTTGGGGCCCTCGGAGGTGGCGGTGATGAAGGGCAGGTTGATCTGGGTCTCCTGCACCGAGGACAGCTCGATCTTGGCCTTCTCCGCCGCTTCCTTCAGGCGCTGCAGGGCCATCTTGTCGTTGGACAGGTCCACGCCCTCGGTGTTCTTGAACTCGGTGACCAGCCAGTCGATGATGCGCTGGTCCCAGTCGTCGCCACCGAGGTGGGTGTTGCCGGAGGTCGACTTCACCTCGAAGACGCCCTCTCCGATCTCGAGGATCGACACGTCGAAGGTCCCCCCACCCAGGTCGAACACGAGAACGGTCTGCTCCTTGTTCTCCTTGTCCAGGCCGTAGGCGAGCGCGGCGGCGGTGGGCTCGTTGATGATGCGCAGCACTTCGAGGCCCGCGATCTGACCCGCCTCCTTGGTGGCGGTGCGCTGGGCGTCGTCGAAGTAGGCGGGGACAGTGATGACGGCCTGGTTGACGGTGTCGCCCAGGTAGGACTCCGCGTCCCTCTTCAGCTTCTGGAGGATGCGGGCCGAGATCTCCTGGGCGTTGTACTTCTTGCCGTCGATGTCGATGGACCACGACGTGCCCATGTGGCGCTTGACCGAGCGGATGGTGCGGTCGGGGTTGGTGATGGCCTGTCGCTTGGCGACCTCGCCTACCAGGACCTCGCCCGACTTCGAGAACCCGACCACCGACGGCGTCGTCCGGCCCCCCTCGGCATTGGGGATCACGACCGGTTCGCCGGCCTCCAGGACGCTCACGACCGAGTTGGTGGTGCCGAGGTCGATTCCGACGGCCTTGGGCATGGGGGTGCCTCCGTATTCTGTGGTGCGGCCCCGGTGACTCTCACCTGGGCATTCCTATCCGATTCCCTGACTGCCCACTTGGCTGCCAGTTGCTTGACTGTCTTTAGTATAACGATCTTGAGTGCCATACTATCAACTTCGCCAGGCGGGAGCCAGGGGAATTTCCGGTGCGTGCCGGCATCGACGGGCGCCAGGCATGGCGCCGGAGTCGTAGGAAGGCCGGCGGGGCGCGGAACCGACCGCGGCGCGGGCCTTCCCCACGCCCTGCCGTGTCCTTCCGGGCCGCCTGGAGGGAGGGGTAAGTACCCGTCCGGGAGGCCCGAGGAGAACGCTACGCCCGGGGACCGAAGTCTCCCAGGGCCCTTGGTCACCAACCGGTCAGGAGGCCAGGGCCTCCGCCACGGCTCGCTCCACCGCCACCGGGCCCGGAACCAGGCGCACGACGTCGAAGCACCTGCTGCTCACGCCCAGGTCGGTGGTGTGTGCGATCTGCTTGCGCCCCTGCTCGGACACGCCCTGGGTGGCCTCGAGGCCCTCGCCGTCCCACAGGGTGAGGACCACGATCTCGTGACGCAGACCGTCGTGCTCCAAGCAAACCAGGCCCCGGAAGTCCGGGCACGACGCGTACCGGTCGGCGACCCCGTCGAGCGCTTCGGTCAGTCCGGGCCATCTCGTCGCTGTCGATGTGGAAGGTCAGGACTCGGGCTCTGGTCATCTGCCCATCCTCAGCCTGGGCCGGCGCCTCCCCCAGGGCCGTTCGGCCCTGGGTGGTGGGCCCGATGTCACGAGGAGCGACATCCCTGATACTCAGGGAGTTCTCAGCCCTCCTCCGCTTCGGTCCTTGGGCCCGGCCACAGGGGCCATAGGGCCCTGCCCGAGCGGCGCCGATTGCGCTTTGCTTACAGACATGCGCGAACCCGGCTCCTCCGAGTCGGAGCGCTCCCTGCTCGGGTGGGACATGGCCCTCCCGGGTCGGGAAGGTGTGCAGGACGCGACGCGGCGGCAGCGGGCGTGGGATCCCCATGGCGGTCCCCGCGCCCGAGCGTCCGCTCAGTTGGTGGAGGGAACCAGCTTGGTCAGCGACACCAGCGCGTCGAGCACGTCGTAGGCCGACTGCAGGTCCTCGGTGCCGGTGGCCCGCATGAGCTCCTGGGCCGCCTCGTGCACCTCCAGCACGGCGGGGTCGGGGGGCGACAACGTGTCGTCGCCGCCCGTGGCTGCAGACCAGGCCCGCAGGAAACGCTCGGCTGCGGCGATGATGGCCGCAGTGTCCTCGCTCACGAGTACAGGTCTACCCCGGAAAGGACCTAATCCACACCGGGTTGATGTGAAATCCACGTGAACGGGCTGCCACCGGGACGCTGGGTGACGGTGCCGCCCCGCTGCGTTTCGTCGGAACACGGCGCCTGACTACGCTCGGAGGCGTGCCCGACCTGGTCCTGCTGCGCCACGGCGAGTCCACCTGGAACGCCGAGAACCTGTTCACGGGGTGGACCGACGTGGACCTCACCGCCAAGGGCGAGGCCGAGGCCCGCCAGGCCGGCGTGCTGCTCGCCGCCGAACAACGCGCCGGTCTCGACCTCCGGGTGTTGCACACCTCGGTGCTGACCCGGGCCGTGCGCACCGCCAACCTCACGCTCGACGAGATGGGGCGGAGCTGGCTCCCGGTGCGGCGCCACTGGCGGCTGAACGAACGCCACTACGGGGCCCTGCAGGGTCTCAACAAAAAGGAGACGGCGGCGGAGTTCGGCGACGAGCAGGTCAAGCTGTGGCGGCGCAGCTACGACGTCCCGCCGCCGCCGTTGTCACGCGAGGCGCAGAACCACCCCGTCCACGACGACCGTTACCGGGACCTGCCGCCGGCGGTGCTCCCCGACAGCGAATGCCTGGCCGACGTGGTGCTGCGCATGGTGCCCTACTGGGAGGACGCCATCGCCGCCGATCTGCGCGCCCTCTCCGGCGTGCTCGTGGTGGCGCACGGCAACTCCATCCGGGCCCTGGTGAAGTACCTGAAGGACATCCCCGACGACGAGATCGTCGGGCTGGACGTGCCCACCGGCGTGCCGTGGTGGTTCGGCTTCGACGACGACCTGGAGATCGTCTTCGACCGGCAACTCGGTGACCCCGAGGCCATCAGGGCGGCAGCCGAAGCCGTGGCCCGTCAGGCCGGCTGACCCCCCCGGCCGGCCGGCCGCCCGGGGGGAGGCGGGCCGAACCGGCCAGAGGGCCAGACCGTGGAGGGGTCAGAGGGCGTCGCGTCCCCTCTCCCCGGTGCGTACCCGCACCACCGCCTCGACGGGGATGACCCATACCTTGCCGTCCCCGATCTTGCCGGTGGCCGCGGTATTGACGATGGCGTCGACCACCTCGTCGGCCTGCGTGTCGTCGACGAGCACCTCGACGCGGATCTTGGGGACGAAGTCCACCTCGTATTCCGCACCTCGGTATACCTCGGTGTGGCCCCGCTGGCGGCCGAAACCCTGGGCCTCGGTGAGGGTCATGCCCTGGACGCCGAGCGTCTTCAGGCTCTCTTTGACCTCATCAAGTTTGAAGGGCTTGAGGACTGCCACGACCAGCTTCATTGTGCGCTCCCTTTCGTCGAGCTCGGCCGGGTCACGGTGTGCCTGCCGGAGGGGGTTCCGACGCTATCGGCGGTGCCTTGGAGCCGCCGGTCAGCCCGGCCATCTCGAAAGCACTGCTGCTGGACACCCGCTCGGCGAGCGTCTCATCGGGGAAAGCCTCCTCGTCGTGGATGGCCAGGTCGCCGATCTCGAGGATCTCGTCCTTGTAGCGGGCACCCCGCAGGACCAGGCCGATGATCTTCATCAATATGAAGGTCACGAGCGCCGACCAGAAGATGACCCACAGGGCGGCTCTGAACTGTTCCCACAGCTGATGGGCCGAACCGGTGTACATCAACCCGCTCACTGAGAACGGCACGCAATGGGCCGAGGACGCCGCATAGTCGGCCGCCGACGTGTTCACCACCTGCCCGGCCGAGTTCAGATGACCACAGCCATATTCGATCATGTTCGGATCGCCGAAGATGCCCAGCAGCAGACCACCGAACAAGCCGGCGATGCCGTGGGTGTAGATGACCCCGAGCGCATCGTCCACCTTCGAGAACGGCCTCACCTTGGACAGGTAGTTCCAGGCGATCCACACGATCACGGTGTCGATCAGACCGACATAGATCGCGCCCCGGCCGTTCACCCACCCCGCACAGGGGGTGATCCCCACCAGGCCGCAGATCATGCCGTTCACGCCGCCCAGGAAGGTGGGCTTCTTCTGCTTGGAGAACCAGGCGTCGAGGCCCATCCAGGTGAGCACGCCCACCGCGGTGCAAAGGTTGGTGTTGACCACCGCCGCGGCGGCGTCGGTCCCGGCATAGTACGGGTCACCACCGTTGAATCCGTTCCAGCCCAGCCACAGGATGCCTGCTCCCACGGCCGCCATCACCAGGTTGTTGGGGATGGCGTTCTTTCTATCTCGGGCCAGGCGGGGGCCTAAGACCCAGGCCGCCACGAAGCCCGACACACCCGCGGACATGTGGATGACGAACCCACCGGAGAAGTCGAGCGATCCCTCCTGGGCGAAGTAGCCACCGCCCCACAGCAGGAAGCCGTTCACGCCGTAGACGAAGGTCGACCACAGCGGTACCAGCAGGCACCAGGCGCTGAACTTGATCCGGCCGAGCACGCTCCCGAGGAACAGCAGGGGCGTGATGGCAGCGAAGACGAACTGGAAGTAGGCCAGCGTCGTCGTGGGGAAGTGGAAGGGGATGACGGTGTTGGCCGCTGACACCGCCTGGCCCTGTTCACCGAAGCTGTTGGTGATGCCCCCTGGCTTCCCGACGAAGTTCTCGAAGAAGTGTTTGACCCACCCGACCCCGGTGAGCTGGGTCTGGACTCCGTTCCTCACCCCCCCGCCAATCGAGGTGGCGCCGAAGCCCATCTTGTAGGACCACAGCACCCAGGCGACGAGGACGAGCGAGAAGCCGGCGAACATCATGGCCAGAACGTTCACCGCCCACTTCTTCTGGACGATCGACGCGTAGAGGACCGCCAGGCCGGGGAGGCTCATCAGGCCGACGAACGTGGCGGCCACGATCTGCCACGTGTTGTCGCCCGTATTCAGCCAACTGGGATACGGAACGGGTACTGCTGCGCCTAGCACGGCTCCGGTGCTCCTCTCGTGCGGTCAATACGTTCCGGCGCCCCGAGCCATAGCCAAGTCGTCACGCAGCGCCGGGTGCGCCAAGGCCACGGCAGGCGGGTCGCCCTGCCGCCGAAAGAATGCAACCCCTGAGTTTCGGCTCGGTCACGCCAGTGTTACCAACGTGTGAACTGGGCCGGAACAGCGCCGAATGCGTTTAGACCCTGGTCACAGGAGTGAACACTGCCCGCGCCGGTCACCGCGAAGCCATCGCCGTGGAGCTCTGTGCCTCCGACCCTGGTTTGCGGGCCCCGCGCGCGGGCGAGGCCCGGCGCGTTCAGCCTGCCCGCTTCTCGTTCTCGGGCTTGGGCCGGGGCGGGCGCCGAGTGGTCGGGCTACGCGGCGTGTAGCGCTTGTTGGCCTGGGCGCGTGGCGCCCCCGGAGCTCCGCCCCCGCCGTAGCGGCGTGGTGTGTCCCCGGTGGCCTCTTTGAGCTCCTTCTGGAGCCGGTAGGCCCGCACCAGGAGCCAGGCGGCGATGAGGATGTAGGGGATGCCGAAGCCCCAGTAGTGGAGGTTGAAGATGGCCAGCCCGTAGAGGGCCATGACGATGCCGAGGTACATGCGCTTGCGGAACCACGCCGTGACGAGCATCGCCACCGACAGGGCCAGGAGCACGAGGGTGAGCTCGTGGTACACCGACACGTTCACGTGCTGCTTGCTCCCCACGGCGGGGTCGTGGACGATCAGGTCGTTGGTGACCAGGATGCCGATGATGGCGGAGATGGGCGCCAGCAGCAGCCCCATCAGCCGTTCCTTGTCGTTGCCGTACTTGGCCGCGACCTCGAGCTCCTCGAGCGTCATGGGTTTCTCGGCCTTGGACTTGGCAGGGGCGTCGGGGTCGACCGGCTTCAAGAAGGCGCTGCTGAGCCGATCGCGCAGCGGGGCCTTGTCCGGATCGTGCTTGAAGCGCGGCAGGAGGAGCAGCAGGCGGTGCCCAAAGCTCATCCGGGGCGGGGCACCACCCTCCGAGTCGTCGCCATCGCGACCTCCGAGCATCGGAAAAGGCTAGCGCGCCCGGTCGCCCGGGAGCGAAGGGGCCGCGGCGCCATCCCCGCTCCTGGCTGGGCGCCGGCGCCGCAAGACCAGGAATCCGACGCCGAGCACGAGGACGAGCAGCAGGACGGTCGGGACGACGAACACCCTCCACGACGCCCGCTCGCTGTGCACGGCGCGGGCCGTCGACAGCAGGGGCGGGCTCCCGGGCACGGCCACGGCTCGGATCTTCGCGCCGGGCGGATAAAGCGAATTACCGGGGATGGCCTCGGTGTAGCGATGGCCGTCCAGCGTGAACGTTCCCTTGCACGCATACCCGGCGCCGTTGCTCCCGCTGCCCCCCAGCAGGCCGAGGCACGACGACACCGTGACCCGGACGGCCACCCCGTGCTGGTGCAGATCCGTGATCTGCGCGTTCTTGTCGGCCCCCGCCACGAAGAGCACGGCGGTCAGGACGGCGAGCGCGACCAGACAGGCCGCCACGAAGACACGCCCGAGACGGCGGACGTCCACGTCCACGCCGGCGCCCCGGAGGGTCGACAGGGCCTCATCCGGCGCGCCGCCCGGCGCGCTCGTCCCCCCCGTGTCGGGCTGCGGTCCTCCAGCGATCGGGAGATCGTAGCGACATCGGTCCCCGCGCCTGCCGGGCCCGCGATCTCTGCGCTGGCCTGCGTCCACCGGTAGCCTTCCGCCATGCCGCGAAAGCACGAACTCGACCTCAGCAAGATCTGGATGTTTTCGGCCTGCTCGGCGAGCCAACTGCGCACCGTGCGACGGGCCGTGGAGGAGGTGATGGTGCCCGCCGGGCGCGTCCTGTGCGAAGAGGGGACCATCGGGCGGGAGTTCTTCTTCGTCGTCGACGGCACCGCCTCGGTTCGGCGCAACGGCCGCCGGGTGACGACCCTGGGGCCCGGCAAGTGGTTCGGGGAATTGTCGCTCCTCGACCGCCAGCCCCGCTCGGCCAGCATCGTGTCGGAGACGCCGATGACCCTGCTCGTCCTCGAGCAGCGGCGCTTCAACGGCCTGCTCGACGAGATGCCGACGCTGGGCCGCAAGCTGCTCGTGGCCATGTCCCAGCGCCTGCGCGACGCGGACACCAAAGCCCTCAACTGACGCCGCCGTCAACTGACCGGCAAGTCATCGGCCCGTCGCTCGGGTCGGGGTTTACTCCGGCTCGGCCGCCACCTGCAGGGAGGCCTCGACCACCTGTGACAGGTCGAGCACCTTGACGTCGTCCTCGCGGGACCGGGCCCGCACGGCGTCGTCGAGCATGATGAGGCAGTAGGGACACGCCGTCGAGACCACATCCGCGCCGGTGCCTAGCGCCTCGTCGGTGCGCTCCAGGTTGACGCGCTTGCCCAGGCTCTCCTCCATCCACATGCGCGCCCCGCCCGCGCCGCAGCAGAAGCTGCGCTCCCGGCACCGCTTCATCTCGATCTGCTCCACCCCGCCGATGGCGTCGAGGACGTGGCGAGGCTCGTCGAACACCCGGTTGTGTCGGCCCAGGTAGCAGGGGTCGTGGTAGGTGACCTTGGCTTCCATGGTGCCCGGGGTGAGCTTGCCCGCGTCCACCAGATGACTGAGCAGCTGGGAGTGGTGGATCACCTGGAAATTGCCGCCCAGGTCGGGGTACTCGCGCGACAGGGAGTTGAAGCAGTGCGGGCACGAGGCGATGACCTTCTTGGCGCCGACCTCCTCCAGGGTGGCGATGTTGGCCTTGCCCATCTCCTGGTAGAGGTACTCGTTGCCCAGGCGCCGGGCCGGGTCGCCGGTGCAGGACTCGCGGGGCCCGAGGATGGCGAAGCGCACGCCGGCCCGGTGCAGCAGGCGCGCCGTGGACTGGGTGGCCTTGCGGGCCCGCTCGTCGAGGGCCCCCGCACACCCCACCCAGTAGAGGTACTCGATGTCGTCGGGTATGGAGCCGGTGATGACGGGGATCTCGAAGTCGAGGGCCTGGGTCCACTCGGTGCGCTTGGCACCTCCGAGGCCCCAGGGGTCGCCCTGGTTCTCGATGTTGCGCAGCATGAGGCCGGCTTCGGTGGGAAAGCGCGACTCCATGAGGACCTCGTAGCGGCGCATCTCGACGATGGTGTCGACGTGCTCGATGTCGACTGGGCACTCCTCCACACAGGCCCCGCAGGTCAGGCACGACCACAGCACGTCGGGGTCGATGGTGGTGGGGACGAGCGTGGGGGCGTCGGCCTTGGCCGCCGCCGCGGCTGTCTCGGGGTCGGGGTGCGTCCCCAGCTCCATGCTCACCGGCGCGCCCACCAGGCGCGGCGAGGACTCGAAGAGGTTGTCGCGCAGCGCCATGATGAGCAGCTTCGGGGACAGGGGCTTGCCCGTGTTCCACGCCGGGCACACCGACTGGCAGCGCCCGCACTCGGTGCATGTCAGGGTGTCGAGGAGCTGCTTCCACGACAGGTCCTCGATGTGCCCGGCCCCGAACACGGTGTCCTCGGAGACGTTCTCCATGTCCATGTCGGGGGTGTTGTAGAGCGGGCCCAGGGCACGGGGACGGCGAGAGGTGGCCACGTTGATGGGGGCCAGGGCGATGTGGAGGTGCTTGGAGTAGGCCAGGAAGACCCCGAAGCCCACGATGACGGCGAGGTTGAGGATGAGGAGCACCGTCTCGAGATCGGAGTTGATCCCCGCCCCGAAGTGGACGAAGAGGCGGGACACGGCGTGGGAGGCGAAGGGCCACCACGAGTTGCCGTAGGGGAAGTCGCCGGTGTTGACCTGGGCGGCGCGGTAGCCGATCAGAGTCAGCATGACGAGGGCGATCATGACCAGGACCAGCCAGGCCGCCCCGGTGTGCGAGCCGAAGAAGCGCGAACGGCGGTCCTTGCGCTTGGGGGAGTTGGCATAGCGGATGGCCGTGAACACGCACAGGGACACGAGCACGGCCACGGCGAAGAAGTCCTCGATGAACCCCAGCGCCCGGCCCCGACCGATGAGGGGGACGAAGAAGTCCCGGTCGAACAGGTCCCCGTAGGCCTCGAGGATGGTGAACAGCAGGATGGTGAAGCCCCAGAAGGTGAAGGCGTGCGCCATCCCCGGGACCGTCCAGCGCAGGAGCTTGCGCTGACCGCCGACCTCGGAGAGCTCGGCCCAGACCCGGGAACGGACCTGGGTGAAGCGCTTGGGGTCGGGGCGGCCCTTGCCCACGAGGCGGAAGAGGTAGGTGAAGCGGTGGCCGGCGATGGCCAAGGCGATCGCGGTCGCGCCCAAGCCGAGGGCGATCCTGATGGGCAACGTCTCTCCTAGGAGGTCAGGGGCGGAAGTTCTCGAAGTACCGACTGGGGGTGGGGCCGTGCTGGCCCTGGTACTTCGAGCCCAGACCCGTCGTGCCGTAGGGCTGGTCGGCGGGAGTGGTCATGCGGAGGAAGCTGATCTGCCCGATCTTCATACCGGGGTAGACGGTGATCGGGAGATTGGCCACGTTGGAGAGCTCCAAGGTGAGGTGGCCGTCCCAGCCGGCGTCCACGAACCCGGCCGTGGAGTGGATGAGGAGGCCCAGGCGACCCAGGGACGATTTGCCCTCGAGGCGGGCCACCAGGTCGTCGGGGAGGCCCACCCGCTCGAGGGTGGATCCCAAGATGAACTCGCCGGGGTGGAGGATCAGCGCCTGGCCGTCGGGGATCTCGACCAGCTCGGTGAGGTCCTCGAGGTCCTCCCGGACGTCGATCACGCGCATGGAGTGGTTGCGGAAGAGCCGAAAGTAGCGGTCTACGTGCAGGTCTACGGACGAGGGCTGGATGCACTGGGGCCCCAGGGGGTCGATGACGATCCGCTTGGCATCGAGCTCCTCGCGGATGGACCGATCGGAAAGAACCACGGGGCAGCACGATAGTGTGATGCCCTCTCGCGGGCGTAGTTCAGCGGCAGAACATCAGCTTCCCAAGCTGAGAACGAGGGTTCGATTCCCTTCGCCCG
>CAWKDD010000003.1:0-1253941 GCA_963848335.1 uncultured Acidimicrobiales bacterium | reverse complement strand
GTCGAACGGTCTTGAGGCATGATCTTGACCGTGGGGTTGAGCGGCCGAGACGGGCCGATCCTGGGGCTCTTTGCAGCCATCGTGGGTGTTTCACTTTCCGGATGCGCCAGTTCCAGCACCTCCGGAACTTCGGCGCCCATTTCCACCCCCAAGACACCACCTGCACTTCCGCCGATCTCCGGTGGAGGTGACCTGAAAACGAACGAAGCTATCGAAAAGGCTGTTGCACAGTATGTGGAGCTCCAGCAATCACCTCTCGTCCCCAACGTCAACAACTCGCCTTTGTGGCCCAGTGTCACTCCGACATCTCCTTCAGAACCTAATGTCGATGTCCAGCCGATAGTTGATGCCTCGGGTCATCCCAGTCTTAGCCCTGAACTTCAGGCGTCAATGGTCGCAGCCGCAAACGCTGCAATCGACTCCCGACAGACACCTGCCGCACAAAAAGCGTTCGACTATTGGGTCGCTGGGGCGATCGGGGCGGAGTCCCGAAAGGACTTCCAGGTTGTTGGTGCCGGTGCTTACCTTGAGACATTCCACGTCGTTTCAGAAAGCGATAGACGTGCGACAGTAACCGGCCGATGCCTCGAATGGCAGCACCAGATCTTTTGGCACGGGACTACTCAAGTAGTCCATGACATTCAAAACGTGTAACGCCGGTGTCGCGCTCGTTCAGGCTTCCACAGGATCTTGGCTCGTCGACGATTTTGGTCTCGTCCCTGTGCCGGGTCAGGCCATGTGAAGGCTTTGGCATCCCGACGGGTGGACCATTGGCCATCGTGCAAGTACCCGGTATCACGGTATCGACAGTAGGTGGGCGCAACAACCAGGAGTCGGCAAGCCTCCGTCGACTCGAGCAGCAACCCCGAATCAGACTCACACCCCTGCATCTGCTGATGCCGCCTCGCGCACCCTGTCCGTGTTCGACACAGGGTGACGATCCGCCTTCAACGCCAGAACCACCCACTCTGACGGCGAGAAATACCGCCGCAGCCTGGGAGGGTGATGTCCGGGGTGACGTCGGTCCGGATCATGGCGGCCCATGCGCCGATGGTCGTGTGTCTGGGGTTATCGAAGACGACGGCCGTGCTGTCGATAGGTCGCCTGGGTGTGGTGACCGGGGCCGACTATTACCTGGCCAATGTCGCCAACTCGGTCGACGACTATTACCTGGGCCGAGGAGAAGCCCCGGGACAGTGGATCGGTGCCACATCGGCTGCCCTCGACCTGACCGGAGTCGTGGATGCCGGAGCGCTGCGGAACCTGCTCGACGGCCGGGGTGGTGGAGGTGAGGACCTGGGGATCATGCGCCGGAGCGGCCGTCGGCCCGGGTTCGACCTGACGTTCTCCGCTCCGAAGGGCGTGTCGCTCCTGTGGGCGTTCGGGTCGCCCGAGGTTCGGGACGTCGTGTCATCAGCGCATGACCGGGCCATCGCCGGTGTGATCGATCACCTGTCCGCCGAGGCCGCCTACGTCCGTCGTGGGAAGGACGGGAAGGACCTGGTGAGGGCCCACGGGTTCATCGCCGCCGGCTTCCGGCACCGCACGAGCCGCGACGGCGACCCGCAGCTGCACACCCACGTCCTCATCCCGAACGTCGTGCGTGGCACAGACGGGCGGTGGTCAGCACCCGACGCCCGCCAGCTGTATCTGTGGCAGAAGGCGGCCACCGCCATGTACCAGTCCGCACTGCGGGCCGAGTTGGCCCCTCTCGGTGTGTCGTGGTCTGTCAGGCGCAACGGCCTGGGGGAGTTGTCCGACATCCCGAGAACCGTCCTGCGGGCGTTCTCGAAGCGTCGGGTCGATATCGAAGCCGCCCTCGAGAAGACCGGTTTCGAGTCCCAACGAGCGGCCGAAGTCGCCGCCCTCGCCACCCGGCGGCACAAGCCCGGTCACCTCGAGCACAGCGACGTGCTTCGCCACAGGTGGGCGACAGAGCTCGCGGCGGTCACCCTCACCGACGAGACCGGGGGGCCGAGGCCAGGCGCGATCACCGATATCACCGGGGCCCTCGGTGTCGGCCAGGGCGTCTCTGTGTCGAGTGCGTCTGTGTCCGACACCGAGCGCGAGGAGATTCTGGCCGTGCTGGCCGGGGAGCGGTCGGTGGACCTGGCCGACTACGACCTCTCTGATCCGACGTCAGCTCGCGTCGCACCCCTCACGCTGTTCGCCTCGACCTTCACCTACAGAGACGCCCTGGCGGCGGTGGCCCGAGCCTTCGATGCCAGTCCTCGCCAGGTGGCCCGGCTCACCCGGCAGCTCCTGGACCGTGACGACGTGCTGTGGATGATCGGCGACGGCAACCGCGCAACCAGATGTCTCGGGACGGGGCCGGGAGCGTCGGGCCGCCACGGTCGGGGACCGGCGCTACACCACCGTCGAGATGCTCAAGGTCGAGGGGAGGATCGTGAACTCGGCCGTTCGTCGGGTCGGGCGGTCCGCCGGACAGGTGAGCGGGAGAACGATCGACCAGGTCCTGGCCACAAACGGCCATCTCGATGCCGAGCAGGCCGACGGGGTGCGCCAGCTCCTCGGATCAGGCAACGGGCTCGACCTCGTGATCGGCCAGGCCGGGACGGGGAAGTCGACCATGCTCGGTGCCGCCCGGGTCGGATGGGAGTCCGCCGGCTACGAGGTCATCGGGACCGCCATCGCCTCCAGAACCGCGGCCGAGCTCCAAGCCAGCACCGGGATCGAATCGATCACGATGGCCCGGCTGTTGATCGATCTGGAGCGGGGGGACACCACACTCACCCGCCGCCACGTGATCGTCGTCGACGAAGCATCTCTCGTCGGCAGTCGCACCTTGGACCGGCTCCAACGCCAGGTCGACGGGGCCCGGGCCAAGCTGGTCCTGGTGGGCGACAACCGCCAACTCTCCTCCATCGACGCCGGTGGGGCACTGCGGTCGCTGTCGCAGACCTTGTCCGCCCATGTCGTCGAGCTGACCACCAACCGGCGCCAGAGCGAGGTCGATCAGGAGTGGGAGCGTCAAGCCCTTGCTCCAGCTCCGAAACGGCGACATCGCCCCGGCCATCGCCGCCTATGACGCCCACGACCGCATCGCCATCGCCGACTGACGTCGTGGCCGCCCGTGAGCAGCTCATCGACCGGTGGTGGAGCGTCCACGCCACCGCCACCACGGCGATCATGGCGGTGACGCGTGCTGATGTCGCCGCCCTCAACCAGTTGGCGAGACAACGGCGCCGGGAGGCCGGTGAGCTCGGAGCCGAGATCCGCCTCGCCTCGGGCAAGGAGTTTGCCGTCGGAGACCGCATCGCGTTCGAGAAGAACGCCCGTGCTCGCCTGGCATTCCCAGACCCCGGTGGCCGGGCGTCCACGGTGGCGATCCGCAACGGGACCTTCGCCACCGTCGTCGCCGTCCCCGGGGACCCGAGCCGACAACCCGCCCACCAGGGAGGGTGACGTTCCTCCCGAGCCAGGGTGACGTCCCACCGGGGCAACGGGGCGAAGCGCTCGTCGTCGAGCTGGCGTCGGGCCAACACGTCACCCTTTCTTCGCAGTACCTGGAGGAGTCCACCTCCCTCGGCTATGCCATGACCGTCTTTCGCTCCCAGGGCATCACCGTCGACCACGCGTTTCTCCTCGGCAACGACACCTTGTTCCAAGAGGCCGGCTACACCGCCCTCAGCCGGGGACGGCTCTCCAACCACCTCTACGCCGTCGCTTCCGAAAATCCCCGGGCGGAGATCGCCCACCTCGACGAGGTCACCCCCCACCAAGACGCCTTGGCCGGCCTCGTCGATGCCCTGTCGCGCAGCCACGAACAGACCATGGCTCTGGAGTCGCTCCCCGCTCGCACCACCGGTGCCCGCACCACGGCTGATGGTGAGCGGTCAGTGTCTGGACCGATGGGAGAACCGCCTCAGCCCTCGGTCGAGGAATGGTTCCAGCGCTTCGGACGAGATCTCGCCCGCAACGAAGAGCGGGCCCACGAACCCCGACTCCCGACCCCAGCCCTCAGCTGGTCGTACGACGACGATCTCTCCTACGGCCGCGACTACGACGACGGGTTTGGACTGTGAGCCGAGATCCCGTCTGTCGTCCTTCGGTGGATCGGTGCCAGGAAGTGTCTCTTCCCCTGATGCCCGGCGCCCCAGGAGAAGCAGCACACAGGAGCCGGCAGGGCCGGCTCCGCACCCAGTGTCCCGGTGGCAGTGACCAGGCCCGTCAAGGCGCCCCCTTCGGGCGGCCTGTCGGCCGGCCTTGACCGGCCCTCCCTGTGGGTGCCGACGATCGGAAACGGGTCCGACGGTGAGGTTCGATTGACCGGCGAAGGTGACATGCTCAGCGGTTATCTGAGCCTGAGGGTGACGTCCGGGCCGACGGCAGGGTGACGCTCGGAACGAAGTCGGTCGGGATACCACCTGGTCCCTCGAGCGTGGGTCTTCGAGCGGGTGACGTTGAAGGTGACATCACTCAGGACAATGGGTGGGGATCACGACGCAGCACCCATGACTGGACCGTCGACGCCGGGAATCGATCCACGGATTCGACACGACCCAGGAGCAAGAGACTCCATGACGACCTCACTCCCCGACGACGTAAAGCACCTCTCCTGGGCCGCCGAGCAACTGGGGATCGGCACCTCGACTGCCTATCGCCTGGTCGCTGTCGGCAAGATACCCGGGGCGTTTCGGATCGGGGCTCAGTGGCGGGTATCGGTCCCGCGCTTCCTCGCCGAGGTGCATGGAGAGGCGGCGGACGGCGACTCCCGTTAACTGTCGAAGGTGGGTGAGGCGGGCTGCCTCAGTGGTTTGCTGGGGGCGTCAGGCGGCTTCGATCTCTTGTGTAGGGGCGCAGAAAATGGCCGTTTCTCGGAGCGTTGCTCGGAATGTTCGTTGATGCCATGAGACGTGCCCGAAGGCTGACACCGATCCGTCCCTAGTTTCGTCCCTAGTTGCGGCCCGAATTTGTGTGCCTAAGTTCCAGACGCCATGAGAGAACACGCAGCCCAACGACACAAACGGCGAACGGTGAACACAAAACGGCGTCGCCTGTCAGTCCATGCTCTACTACGACATCTAGGCCGTTTCGGGGCTTGACCTGGTCTTTTAGTTGGCGATGTCCGATTCGTGACACGAATCTGACACGCGGCATTTCGGGCGGTCACAGCGCTTGGCTCTCTCGGGCATCCGAGCAAGGTGTCAAGAAGGCGTCTACGGCAGCCCGCGTACGGTCAGAATCCGAAGGCCACATGTGCGTCGTGAACGAGGGTTGCGCTCAAGCCACGCCGCCAGGTCGGCGAGGACGGCCTCACCGACGGGGCCTGCACGATCGACGCTTGGGTCTTCGGTGGCCCCAGCGTTGTAACCCCTTCACTGTGACGGCCTGTTGGGTGACAGACACGCTGCGGTGTAGGAAATCGACCTTGTCGACAGTGAGCCCGAGGGCCTCTCCTACTCGGAGCCCGGCACCCGCTCCGAGGACAACGAGTGGCCGATAACGGTCCCCGATGCTGTCGGCAAGCAGATTGACCTGTTCGGCGGTGAGCGGCTCGACCTGTCGCTGTATTTGGCGTGGGAGTCACACCCTCCCACGGAACGGAGAACAAGAGCCGGTCTCGCACCGCCCCTCGGTATACCAAGACGAGGATTGTGTAGATACACTTTACGGTCCCTGGGGCGAGTTTCTCCGAGAGAGCACGGACTAGTGCCTGTACTTCTGACTGGCAAACGGACTTCAACGGACGCGGTCCCAAGTGGGGAATGAGGTGATTTTGCAGCACTCCCTCTACACGCACTTGTGTGGATGGGCGCCACACCTGATTCTTTGCCCAGGCCGTTGCATAGTCCTCGAAAGTGACGCGTCCAGCGGCCGGGTCGATTATGCAGCTGTCAACAGAGCGCTGGTGACAATGGCGTCAGGGGCAGTAGCCGCACCCCTTTGGGACCGCGCAACGAAGAGGACCTCCGGGAGGAAGTCAGCTCGTACCTGACTCATACAGTTATCGCGCTCGTCGGAGGCTAAGGGCCGTGCGTATCAGTTCAGGCGGACCTCACCAAGGGGTCCACGTCACCACCAGTGACCGTAACCGCCAAAGCCGTTCCCGTTCCCGTTCCCGTTCCCGTTGCCGTTGCCGTTGCCGTTGCCGTTGCCGTTGCCGTTGCCCTGGGACTTACAGCCGCTGTTCCATCCCCAGTTCCATCCGTTCTGGCACTGCGGCACCGTCCTCACGACTTCGGTCTCGGAGCCCCATGAGCTGGAGGACGGAGCGTTCAGCGTGTCCCCGGAGTACGTCGCCTGCCAGAAATAGGTCCCTGGCATGGTCAGGGTGACGGGATTCGAGTTGGGCACGGACCCATTGGTGACCGGGAACGTTCCGCCACTCGCCGCCACCGTCTGCTTCCAGGGGTCGGAGTAGACGGTGTAGGTCACGGTGCCTCCAGCGCTCGACGCACCGGGACCGCTTAGGGTGGCCGAGTCGGTTACCGAAGTGCCGGAGTAGACGGTGATCAGGTCGCCCAGCCACCAGCACCAGCCTCCTCCGAAGGTCCCACCGCCAAGCAACACGGTGGTGAGCTTGGTGGGAGCGGGTGTGACGGTCTCGACCTCACTTCCACACGTGCTCAGGGACGGGCTGTTGGCGCCGTCACCGGAGTACGAGGCCTGCCAGTAGTAGGAGCCGGGCGTGGACAAGGTGACCGGGTTCGACGAGGGGATGCTTCCGGCGGTGACGGTCACCGTGCCTCCGCTGGTCGTCGGGCTCCCCGAGCAGGTGCTGGTGGAGTAGACGTTGTAGGTGACGGAGCCCGTCGCCGTCGAGGCGTTGGCCCCGCTTAGATTGGCGGAGTCGATGACCGCCGTACCACTGACAACGGTGAGAGGCTTCGGGGTGTGATGACCACTACCTCCACCGCAGCCCCCCGAGCCCTCATCACCCCAGTTGCTGCGACCGTTCGAGCCGCTCCAGTCCCCGCACGCCTTGCGACTCTCGGTCTTGTTGGCGGCGCTGGCCTTGACCTTGGTCTTGTCCCCATGGCCACCGTTGCCGTACCACCCCGGCCTCCGGAACCACCCTGGTCGCCGCCTCCACCTCCGTGGTCACACTGGCCCGACCCGAATCCCCACCACCCGGGGCAGGGCTTTTCGCCGGGGAGAGACAGCGTGGTGGTGATACTGGTGGGGGTGGTCGAGGTCACCGTCTCCACCTCACCTGCCGTCCCGCACGTGCTTGTCGAGGCCAAGTTCTTGGAGTCACCGGAGTAGCTGGCCTGCCAGTAGTAGGTACCCGGGGTGGTGAGTGTGACCGGGCTCGACGCTGGGACACTCGGGCCGCTGACCGTGACCGGTCCCCCCGAACCAGCCGACACGCTGCAGGAGCTGTTGGAGTACACGCTGTAGGTGACCGTGCCTGTGGCGGTAGCGACATTGGGCCCGCTGAGGGTGGCCGCGTCGGTCACGGCGGTGTTCGTGGGCACCGAAATGGCGGTGCCGGACCTTCCACCGCCCGACAGCGAGGTCGCCACCGACGTCATTGTCTTCGGCTGGGTCACTGTCTCCACTTCGCCGCTGGTCCCACACGTACTCAGTGACGATGCGTTGTTGGCATCACCGGAGTACGAGGCTTGCCAGTAGTAGGTGCCTGGGGTCGTTAGCGTGACAGGGTTCGACGCTGGGACCTTTCCGCCGGTGACCGTCACGGTGCCCCCCGAACCCGCCGAGGTCGTACACGTGCTGTTGGAGTACGCCGTGTAGGTGACCGTGCCACCGGCGCCGGATGTGGCTCCACTCAGCGTTGCCGTGTCGGTCACGGCGGTGCTCACCGACACCGAGATGGTGACACCCGATTGGCCACCACCGGAAAAAGAGGTGGTGAGAGTGGGCGCGTTCTTCTTCACCGTTTCCACCTCGCCGCCATTGGCCGCTGTCCCGCACTTGCTTTTGGACGCGCCGTTTGCACTGTCACCGCTGTAAGATGCCTGCCAGTAGTAAGTGCCGGGGTTTAGCGACAGGGCGCTGGAAGGCGGGAGCTTGCCCGGAGTGGTGATGGTCTCTGTCTTGCCAGAGTTTACCGACGTGGTGCAGCCCGCGTCGGAGTACGCGTCGTAGGTGACTGTTCCCGTTGCGGTCGCGGCATTGGTTCCAGTGAGAGCGGCAAAGTCGGTCACGGCGGTGCTCGGAGGTACCGAGATGGTGGTGCCAGATTGCCCACCCCCGGACAGCGATGTTGTGACTGAGGTGGGTGGCGGCGGTGTTATACCGACAGTCTCCACCTCACCGGTGGTTCCACACGTGCTCTTGGAGGCGGCATTCTTGGTGTCGCCAGAGTACGACGCCTGCCAGTAATACCTCCCCGTAGCCGTGAGCGTGACCGGACTCGATGCCGGTAGGGAGCCGGGCGTGGTGATGGTCTTTGCGGTGCCGATGCTCACTGCCGTCGTGCAACCGGAGTTGGAGTACACGTCATAGGTGACACTTCCGGTGGCAATGGCCGCGTTGGTCCCAGTGACGGCACCGGCGTCGGTTACCGACGTGCTCGGGGGCACCAAAATGGTGGTACCGGTCTTGCCTCCGCCAGAGAGGGAAGTGGTAAGGGTTGTTGGCGGCGGCGGGGCTCCCAGCCAGGTGATAGCAGCGAGGTTTGAAGTGCGTGTCGTGCCGCTACTGTCGACGAAGCTGGCTTGTACGTCGTCAACTCCTGGTCCACCCGAATCACTGTATGTAAAGGTGGTATGGCCGGTAAAACCGGTAACCCCGACACCGGTTTTTCCGCTGTCGGGTCCGCTCGTGACCTTGAAGTTCACAGTGACGCCGTTGACGGGACTGCCGTCAGCATCGTCCACCGTAGCGGTGACGGTCTGACTCCCCCCGGCGGAATCGGTTGCGGAACTTGGGGACAGCGTGATTCCCGAGGCATTAACCGTGCAGGGTAACCCTGTGATTGGGGCAAAGGTCTGTGCCAACGAAAGGCTGAACACCTGCGCCAAATGATTCGACGGCGAATCGGTATCAAAGTTGTCCTCACCGTTATAAATCGCGAGTCCACCAGCACCTGTCTCGGCGTACGCCTGAACGTAACCCGTCGTATCGAGTGCATTAGTAGCGGTGATGGAACCACACCAGCTGCCATTGAACGTCGTGAAGATGTTGGCGTCGCCAACGGCGTCGTATGGTTGCAGACCAACTGTTAGACCAGCAGTGAGGGAGCTTGCCTGAATCACACTGTAGGAACCGGAATCTCCAAGCGGTCCAGGGCTGCTAGTTGTGAAAGGGAAGAGAAATCCACTGTAATCGGCCGAGCCGCTCGGATTAGAACCAAGGTAGGTACCGTGGCAGGCGTCGGAATCGTAAATCATCACTTTGCCACCAGCAGTGAGAAAGTCATTGATTGCGGACAGTGTCTTTGGGTGACTACCAATATCGCAGACTTCGTAAAGCACGACGGTATCGAAACCCTTCAGGGCTGTGGTCGGAGCAGCGTCGATGTTGCTTACGGGCACGCTGGTAAAGTTGACACCCGCGAAGGTTCCGGTGTTGCCAGTTCCAGGTGAGACCCCGCCCCACGAAGGGTTGCCGACGGCATCCTTGAAGAGTGAATAGTATTCGGTGTCGTTCAGTCCA
Source organism: uncultured Acidimicrobiales bacterium (assembly GCA_963848335.1). Lineage (GTDB taxonomy): Bacteria > Actinomycetota > Acidimicrobiia > Acidimicrobiales > UBA8190 > Chersky-840. Next base: position 1,244,356 of record CAWKDD010000003.1, on the reverse strand, counting down.
GTCCCGAAGTCGGTGACATAAGCGACGTTCTTCGACCCGGTTGTGATTGTCGAACCGTAGGTGAAGTGGTCGCCGGACGGATTGGCGGTCGTCGGAGTCCCATCGACAGTAGCGATAACGTCCAACGTGCCTGTAGCCGGGCCCTTCGAAGCAAACGGAGTCTGGGCGGTGCAGGTCGTACTCGATGAGCAACTGACGTTCGCAAAGCTATTTGGTCTGAAGGTATCGGGATTGGTACCTAACGCAAAAGTCGTCTTGCCTGGAGTGCTATCAAATCCGATTCCCGTAATGGTGACGGTGGTGCCGCCATAAAAAGGCCCTGTGCTCGGCGAGACACTGGTGACACTGGGGTCGCTACCCGTATTCTTGTGACCTTTGTGGCGCTTGGTATGGCGCACAGGACGCTCGTACTGCACAACGTGCCGTTTGCTCACGGCATTCCTTTTGTCGACAGCATGCCCGTGGTGGACAACACGCCGACCTGCAGCAGTTGCTGTACCTTGCGAGGCGACTAAGGCGCCGAGAGTCAATGACAGCGAGAGCACGACTAAGATTCGAACCAGTCGAAACGGCTTCACTATTTCAACCCCCGCCCCAAGCACCGTTTCCTCGTCCGCCTCGTGGTGGCCTGGATACAGCACGGCCGCAACGAGGGACTACCCGCGAAGTGGGTTCACTGTCAATCGTCAATCCTGACCAGCGGGCTGTCCACAGTTGTGGCTTCGCATCAGACCGCTAACCCATCTCAGAATCACCAAGCGTCGTTTTCCGTCGGGGGTCGCAGACCGAGCCGTGCCGCCGACTCAACGTGAGATGGGGGTGATACAGCGACGGAGCGGCTTGGACGGTGTGACACAGTCGTGTGCCGAGGTGTCAGTCGGCTCTGTCATAGCTATCACGACGGCTTAGGTGCTGGTGGCCTTCGAGCGCGCTCGGACCTTTCGAGCTAGGCCCGCGTCTGCGTCCAGATGAATGAGGAAATCTCGCCCAGCGCGCGAAGCGCGCCCATCATCCTGTTCAACAGGGCCAAGCCCTTGCTCCCTTGCCTCCGCCTCTCCATAAGCCAGGCGAGGCGGCTTGGGACGGTCAAGCTGTAGGTGGGCCCATCACGGTTGCAGGTGGGCCATCACGGGCGTCCTGCCCGCCGTTCCTGGAAGCCGGTTCAGGGTTGCGATGGCAGGGCAGGGTCGACGCCGAGAACCGCGCAGTTCTTCTTGTACTTTCGCAAGAGCGACGGGCGCATCCACTGGATTGGCTTGGGGAATGTGGCCATGAACTCGGTGGACTGTTCCTTAGTCATTCCGTACTCGACCCCACCGATGAGCCACGAGATGCCTTTGCGGGGCGCCTTCTTGGCGAGCTGCGTTCCCAGACGTTCAGACTCGTCGTCTGGCATGTATTGGTTCAGCAGCGGGAAGAAAATCGGTTCTTCATGGTCGAGGTGAGCGAGCATGTCGTCCTTGAATCGGCCCACCAGGACTCGGAGTCGTTCAATAGCCTGGGCATCTGAGCCGCCATGTTTGAGAGCTTCAAAGGCACGTTGGGTCTCGTCGAGCAGGGGGTCAATCCCTAGGTGCTCTTTCACCAGCGGGTCCAAAAGTGATGCGTCCGCGCCGTTTCTTATGACGGCAGGCCAGTAATAATCGTCTTCTCCGCTGTGATGAAAGTGAGTACCGGCTACGGCGAAGAGACCGAAGTCGGCAAGGACCCTCATCTGTTTGACGTCAGTCGGCTTCGCCTTGGACACCGCCGACTCCATGAGTCGGACCAGCCCACGAATCATGTTGTGAATCCCGGTGAACTCCCTGACCGCAGCGCATTCCATAAGCGCAACGTAGTCCCATGGATTCCGTGGTGCTGATGGACCGATTCCGAGGCACGGGGACAGCCCTTCGAGGCTCACACGCCATGAGTTGTGCGGTCTGACCCATAGACCGCAGGTGCGAAAAGGAGCGGGCGGATGGACGTCTGGCGGGAGACCTCCATCCGCCCTGCGTCCATTCCCCCTGATGGGCGTCTTTAGTGCCATACCCAGAATGGGGGATGACGATGCAGGGGACCCGGAGCTATCCTTTTCACGGCACTTGGTGGCGGCACTGATCCCTACGTCACTGCGTGTTAGGAGGGAGACGGCGGGTCGTGGAAATCGCGTTCCTTCGCCGTGACGCTGCAGGCTCTGCGCCCGCCGCCCCCTCTTCGACTTGACCTTCACAGTCCCTTTTACGCAGAGAACCGCTCATGCCAGACCCCCACGATCCTAACGAGGACACCCTCTATCCCGAGGGGCTCGCGGACGCATTGCGCCGCGCCCTCGACGCCGAGAAGGGGAACGGAGAGGCCGTGGAACCGATGCTGGAGGAACCCGAAAAGGAGAACTCGTCGTAGACCATGAGCGCCAGTCATTCGGACTTCCGGTGGGTCAAGTCGGCGGGGATTTGAGTCCGCTTAGGAGTCCAACCTCGTCGGCGGCGTCGAGTGCAGCGCCGACCTCCCAGGCTTCCAGCTCAACAACTACGTCATTGCCGTCCGACACGCCGCTCGTTTCTACCGAGAGCCCAATCAGGCCCAGCTCTCCAGCCCTATGACGGATGCGCCGCTGCTCCGGGGTTTCGTGTGGCGGGAGTATCTCTTCCTCCTCGTTTCTCGACCAAGCGGCCAGGGCGCGATTTGCGAGGTCTTTCGACAATCGGACCTTGACCTTCAAGTCCTGTGGAAACAGGTGCTGACCAATCTCAGCTAAAAGCCCCGCATCCTGCTCCCACTGGCGGTAGTCCATCTCTGACATGCCATCCAGAATGCCCCAATCAGGGCTCGCGGAAGCGCCACTCGTCATGGCGTGGACATCAAGGGCAGAAAGGGCACGGACCTCGGAGTGTCAAGCTGCTTGTCGTCAATCCCGCTCCAATGCAGACCCGTGTGCGACGTGCACTTTCTTGGGCCTGCGCCTCGGCGTCGGCGTATCAGCGAGGGTCCCTCCACATCGGCCATACGGGAGGCCCACCCAGAGGCAGCTGAATCTCACCCGTCAACTCGAAGCCGTGGCGATGATAAAAGGCGATATTGGAGTGTTTCGACGACTCCAGGTATGCGGGGAGCCCGGATTCGTCGCACTGGTCGAGCACAGGGCTCAGAAGGGCCGAGCCAACACCTTTTGCCTGGTGGGCGACGCGAGTTCCGAGCACGCCCAGATACCAGTGAGGCTCCTTCGGGTGCTGACGCTCCACGTGGGTGAGGGCTCGTAAGGCCCGCAACGAATGGGGACCCAAAGCACGAAGGATTGAAGGCAGATGACGCACGACCTTGGTGGTGGGAATGATTGCCTGCCCAGGGGGTGCCCACAGAGCGCCCCCCGTGTTACCGGGAGTCGTCCACACCGTCCCCAGGGGAAGGTAGTGGGCACGTAGGAGCACACCGAAGAGCCCAGTCAGTCGACGAGGCCGACTCCGTTCATCTCGCAAAATCCACGACATGACTGGGTCGTCGAAGAAGGCGTCCTGCAGTGCGTCGGCTATCGGAGCCAGGTCCTTTTGGGTCGCCAACTCCACCTGAGCCGACCCTGGGGCTCGGTCCTCGGAGTGGTCGACCACAGGTGACGAGACTACGCGAGTTGCTCCCATCTCGCAGGCAAAGAGGAGGGAAATCTGGGCGCAGTCCGATGGCTGCGATGGGAAACAACGCCTCCAGCAAACCTCTCGTGTTGGTGCCAAAATGCTGCCTGGTCATCGTCGGACCCATGGCGGGAGGAAGACGAGGGTGCCACTCTCTGAGCACGAGCAGCGGGCGTTCCAGGCGCTGGAGCAATCGTTCTACACACGCGAATCTGGCTCCTCCTCCGATACCGCCGTTGCCGCCCGCATAGGTCCCACCCGAGCTGCCCTTCGCCTCGTTGGAACACCGAGTGCCTTCCGATGTGAGGTTGTTCACAACCAAGTCATGCCATCGGCCATGAAGACAGATTCAGCAATGATGGATATCTGTGCGGCTATTCGTCTCCATCGCCCGCAACATCGTTGTAAGTGGCCAACACCTTTGCGTCTTTGGCAACCATCTCGGAAGCGGTGACATAGACCGCCCATTCTCCGGCACCGGTCGGTTGAGCTACCAGAACGTGGCCAGGGCCTCTGGCTCGAAGCTCTCGTAACCCTTCTTCGGGGACTTTGTACGGATATTCCTTCGGGTGCTTGCCGACGTCTTCTGGCACATGAGCATCTTAAGGGACAACTCCGGACGCCACCTCGGAGCGGGTCGCTAGGCTTCTCGTTGCCGTCGCCGGAGCCCTCCTCTACATGGAATATTGAACTCGCAATACGGGCAGCCTTCGCCGCCGAGTGCCGTGCTGCACCTCACGAAGGACGAATGGAGACTGAACCAAATCCCCCGGGGCAAATCACTCGGACACGTATTCGTCGTGCAGGAGACGGATTGGTCACGATGGACCACGACGGTCCCCGAACACTCCAATAGTGATGACGTTCGCATCATTTCCCCCGTGCCCCAGCTACTTGACAACACGAGCTTGCCTGTCCTGAGCGGCATCGAAGGTACGACTCTTCCCACCGTCCGGGACAGCCGTGCATTCACGACTGCCTTTTCGGACCCATCGGAATGCTCTGCCCCCGCACCCCCAGGCTGTCACCGAACGCCATGGGTGCCCTAGAGGCGAAAGACACAATCATTCTCGACGAGCCCAGTCTTTCCGACTCAGAACCGATGGAAGTTGTGATGCGGGTTGGATGCACGATGTGCAACGTGTTCTTGCTGCGAGGACGAAACTGCAGTGAGGTCGCGCCCACTGTGTGCTACACACATGAGTGCCGTACTCCTCTATTAGTCGCGACGACCACCTGTCACAGTTGAAGTGTCCTGCCCCCCGATGGGGCGGTACGGGGGGCAACGTCCCATCGGGGGCAGACAAGTTCCAGTGGCAAGTAGCGAAATGGTCGGAATCTCCGACTTCTCGTTTGCCTCAAGTTCTCGCTCAGCGTCGAGCCGTTCAAGACAGTGGCCATGGGACGCTTGTTGGGGTCAGAAGGTGGAGTGGATGCAAGTACGCGCTGAGACCGTAGGGGGAGAGATTCATAACAACAACGACCGACCACCACGGAAGTTCGCACCGGGACGCCAATGTGCCCAGCGCGACTGTGCTACGCGCCTATCCATCTACAACGCGAGCGATTACTGCTCGCTGCACGAGGAGAAACTCGCACCGCTCAAGCGGGGCAAGAGGGCCATCTGACCCCGGGGTGACGGGAATAGTCGCCATTGCCACTTCGTAGATGCATTAACGAAGCGGCGGCGAACCCAGAGAGGTCTTTCGGCCCTTTCAGAAACATGACGCTCGTGTCAGAGTCGTGGTTGACGGCCGACCAAGCGAATAACTGCCCCCCGGTTCTCTTGGTTATGTGGCTCCCGGTGAGGAGTGATTAATCCCGACTCACCGGGAGTTCGGTCGTCTTCTTGTCCGGCGCACGAAGGACATTGCTTCATGCTCGGCGTGGCGCAACTTCCCACCGTTCGATGTCTGTCTTTCCGCGCTGGCCATGCAAATCGTTCCTCTTCAACATTCCCAGCAAAATCTCAGGAAACACCCGGAAGACCACGACGAGATGCCCGATGTTGTTCGGGTTTTCTAGGTCATGAGACTTGTAGAGGAAAGCTCCGAACCAACCTGATTAAATGGTCCCACCAACCTGGCGGGGGTGGCGGAACGTGGGCGGGGTTTCGGGGCGTCGAGAGTCAAGGTCCTGGTTGAGCGTGTTTATGCTCATGTTCCTGCTTGGTAGCCTGTTGCTGGCGACTGCATGGGATGCCGACGGCAACCCCAACACCGACAACCTTCCTCAGATGGTGCTCACGATTGAGGCGGGCACCGTGGTCGGCGCTGAAGCACATGTCGAGGAGGGCGGCGAAAAAACTTTCGCACGGCGTTCCAGGCCCTTCAGCTGGCTTCATCGGCAACCGATCATGGGACGCGAACGGCGCTGGCGACCCTTAGCCGTGCCACGACGAGGTCCGTAGCACCTTCCTCCCTCGTTAGGCCGGGGCGCTCCGGTCGCGCTCGACCTTCTGCTGAATCGAAACGGACTCGGCGCGGGCGCCCCGATACGAAGTGTGTTAGCGCCCCCCCGTGCATTGTCGGCAAATCATGCCGATCAACATCTGATGCTCAACGGAATGCACGCTCTCGCGGATGCTGCACACAAGATTCGGCCTTCGATGTTCGAAGGAGAATTGGGAAAACCAGAGAACATTCTTGAGAGCTGCTGAAACGGCCTGGCGCAGTCTGCGTTGCACCGGCAAGGAGTCGTGACCATGAGGACCATTACCAGGAGTCTGGACCGAACAGATCGTGCTCAGAAGGCAGGAGGACTGATGCGCTTACACCACCACGAATACAACAGTTGGCGGTGGACTCGTCTCTGCGCGGGCAGTCTCATCATCGGATTCATGATCCTGTCGGTTACCGTGCTCTCGACCGAGGCTGCGAGGGCCTCAACATTGAACGTCACTAACTGCCACGACTCTGGCGCCGGGTCGCTTCGTGATGCGGTAGCGAATGCCCCAGCCGGGACAACTCTGGGGCTGCCTAGCTCTTGCCACCTCATCACGCTTACGACCGGCACCATTGACATCACCAAGAACCACACGATCAAGGGGCCAGGGGCGACCAAGCTCGCCGTCAGCGGGAATCGTGCCTCCACTGTGTTTTCGGTCGCATCCGGCGTGACCGCCACCATATCCAAGCTGACCATTGAAAACGGCAACAACAGCTCTGGCGGTGGCATCGTCAACTACGGCACACTGAAGGTTTCCAAGAGCACGCTCTCTAACAACAGCGCCCTAGGTGCCGCTGGTGGTGGAATCCTAAACGCAGGCACACTGGAGGTGTCAAAGAGCACGCTCTCCAACAACAGTTCCAAAGAAGGCGGTGGAATCGACAACTACGGCACACTGACGGTCTCCAGGACCACCGTCTCCGATAACAGCGCCACGGACGGATACGGCGGTGGAATCTTCAACAACAATCAGAATGAGTCGTTTGGGGCCATGCTGACGATATCCAAGAGCACGATCTCTAACAACGCCGCCACGGGTGGAGACGGTGGTGGAATCTACAACCTCTACGGCACAGTGATCATATTCAAGAGCACGGTCTCGAAGAACCGCACCCCCACAAATACCGCCTGTACTGATCACATTGTTATCGCTTTTTGCGGCGGCGACGGCGGTGGAATCATGAACCTGATGGGCACCCTTACGGTCTCCAAGAGTACGGTCTCCGATAACAGCGCCACCAATAATACTGGATGTACTGGAAACTCGTGCGGCGGCTACGGCGGTGGAATCTACAATGCGAACACGCTGACCGTTTCTGGATCGAGCTTGCCCGGCAACATTGGTATTGCCAACTATGGGACAAGTATCTACAGCGAGACCACGCCGACGATCACCAACAGCCAGCCCTAATGCGATTGTGTGCCAGTCGACCTCTCAGGGTTGCTGTTCCGGCAATGTCGCGTTGACTTGTCTCAGGGAGATGGGACTCATGAATGATCGGATTCCAGTTAGTTTGCATGTGCACGACGGCCGACGAGCAGGGAGGCCCCGTCGGATTGTCCTTCTCATGGTGGCGAGCGCATTGGTCATCGGTACTCTCGGACTCGTCGATGGCACCAGCAGTGCAGTGCAACGCCACGGCTCAAAGAAGTCAACTGGAGTCCCGGGAACCCTGATCGAGGCGGAGACGGTGAGTGCTCCGGAAGTAAATGGCACCACCTACCTCGTGAAGTACTGGTCTAAGTCCTTTCCAAAGAACCAGCCTGTGACAGTTACCGGATTGGTCTTCGTTCCCCCCGGAACCCCACCCGCCGGTGGCTGGCCGGTGGTCAGCTGGGCGCACGGGACGAACGGACTCAACGGGTCGTGTGCTCCATCGGGCAGCCCTGGATCAGCGGTACCCGAGATCAACGACCTCCTTGCCCAGGGTTGGGAGGTCACGGCCACCGACTACCAGGGCGAGGGAAACAAATCGCTCAAGCCGACAAAGGGACTCCTGCCGTATTTGGTTGGAACGAGCGCAGCTCGCAACACAATCGACATCGTTCGGGCCGTCCAGCAGGCTCCCACATTTCATGCCAGCTCCAACTATGTGGTGTGGGGATTCTCCGAAGGCGGTCAGACCGCCATGTTCGCGCTCAAGATCGCCAGCTCCTACGCGCCGTCGCTCGAACTCAAGGGCGTAATGGCTATGGCGCCACCATCGAACCTCACCACGCTAATACCCCTGGTCGTCCAGAGCGGATTCAACGCGGGCTACCTCTTCCTCCTCGTCGCTGGCTTCAACTCCGCCTACGGCAACACCCGCGCTCCGCTCCTTGAAATGCTGACGCCCACTGGGAAGCAGGAGGTGAAGGTTCTCAAGAGACAGTGCCTCGCCGGGTTCGGTCAGGCGTACAGCACAATCTTCGCAAATCCCGCTGGTAGCGCGCTCCCAGCGGCGTGGCAGGCACTGGTCAACCAGAACGACCCGGGGAGATTCACCGCCGCCAGCTCGGCTCCATTGGTCATTGTCAGTGGGGACGAGGACAACCTCGTCTTCCCGACGACCACGAACTCCTTGGCGAACGAGCTATGCGCCCTGAGTCCTGCCCAGGACCTTGAGCGCTGGCTCTATGCAGGGATGGGCCACGACGGCGTGTCGACAATCACAATCAACGACTTCGTGCAATGGACGGCCAACCGTTTCGCTGGAGATGTGTCGCACGACTACACCCCAACGGGCGGTGACGGTCACACCGTGACGGTCACGCAGAGCTGCGGATAACGGGGACGCTTTTCGGGAACTCAACCTGCGTCCATTCCCGCCAGGGCGTACGTCGGGTGCCGGTCCAGGTTGTGGAGCGCCCTGTCATAGCGCCTTGTCGTTCTCGGGTCCGCATAACCAGCGGCGTCCTGCACGTCCTCAAGCTCGCTCGTGGACGACGCGTGCTGGGATTACTCAGGCTGTTGGGCCACCCAGCCATCCCCTTCGTCGGAAGAGGACCATGAGACCGATGACCGCAACAATCTCCAGGCCGAGACCGAACACCCAGAAGGTCCACGACCTCACCAGAAGATGGTTCACGAGGAGGCTGAAGTTCTGACCGAAGAATCCCGTGAGAAAGCTGAGCGGCAGGAACACGGTCGCAATGATGGCGAGTTGCTTCATGACGACGTTGAGCCGGTTGGACACCGTCGAGATGTGGGTGTCCATGGCTCCGCTCAGCAGGTCCCGGTACGAGTCGACCAGGTCGCTGATGCGGATGAGGTGGTCGTAGAGGTCCCGGAAGTAGCGCTCGTCCTCGGAGGTCATCCCGGGCAGCGTGGCGACCCCAGAAAGCAGGCTGGCGAACAGGTCTCGCTGCGGGGTTACCACCTTGTGTAGGGACACCAGCGTCCGCTTCATGTCGAACAGTTCACCAAGTTGTTCTTCCGTAGGCTCCTTCAAGATGGCGTCTTCGATTTCGTCGACGCGGTCGTCGAAGTTCGCCAACACGGGGAAGAAGCTGTCAATTAAGGTGTCCACGACGACATAGAGGGCACGGACCTCGGGCGGGGACACCTCATCGGTGCGATGCCGTGAGAACCGGGAGCGTGCTTCGTCTATCAGAGCGCATTGGTCGTGATGGACGCTCACCAGCCTCCCAGGCGAATAGAAGAGGTGAACCTCAATGGTGGTGGACGGGTTTGTTGCTTGTGCGCCGTGGACCACCAGGTAGGTGAACCCGTCGTAAGCGTCGAGCTTGGGTCGTTGGCCGAAGTGCTCGGCGTCTTCAACAGCCAGGGGGTGGAACCCGAAGCCGTGCAGAAGGAGGTCGGTGCTTCGTCGTCCAGGCCGTCCAGGTCCAGCCAGAAGAAATCGCTTCCCTGGCAGCGCCCTTGGACATCCTGGGCGGTGGCCGGAGCTGTGGTCCCGTCGGCATGCGTGACCGTCCCGTTCATCCCAGAGATTCTCTGGCCGGGCCGGTGGGGAGCGGGGGATGCCCCCTCAGCAGGCCCTCCTGTTGCTACGACTGACCCCACCGCCCGTAGGCAAGGAGTCACCTCCGTCCTCGCTTTCGACCTGGTGAACCACCCATTCAATCCGCAGCTGGTCGAGCTTTTCGAGGACCTCAACAGCCGACACTTCCATGGGCTCCTCCTCCCTAGTCGTTCCGGTGTGTCAGGGCATCCCCGAAGGCTCAGACGAGCGCGAGGACCCGAACGGGTTGCTCAGGGTGATGATGTATCCCAGGTCAGACGCTTCGCTCCAGGCGTCGGCGACGCTCTACCTTGCTGACGAGCTTTTCGAGGCGCCGTGGGGCTCCGAAGAGGCGCGGTGGGAGAAGATCACCGACACCCTTCTCCATCAGATGGTCCATTTTGCTGTCCAGGTGGACGCTCTCGGAGGTGAACATCCCTAGGAGGAACGCCACGGTGAGCACTTCGCCGAGGAGTGCAACCGAATCGGCCAAAAGGCGGGGTGGGCGCTCGTGTTGGCCAGTACTGAAGATGTCTCTCCTAATGAGGACGCCGCCGAGTGGCCCGACAATGCCATCGAACGGGGTAACGGCTGACCTTCAGTGGGTGACGGTGTGCGGGTTCGAGTTGCCCGGAAGTTGTCGACGTTGAATGTTCGGTCGGAGGTCTAACCCTCCGACCAGGGTTTGTGTCGAGTGCCCGCGTGGGACTCAAAATCCCCAGTCTCATCCTCTTGTTATCCCCAGGTCCCAGGCACGAAAGTGACACCGTTGGACATGGCTTCATGGTCAACGGCGGGAAGTCCGAGGACCGTACTTCGACCACCCTCTTCTGGCCGAGGACAAGGGAGGAGTTCCACCGATGCCGCGCAGCGGTGTCGGAGCGGGTGAGGGAGTGGGGATCGCTGCAAGTCGCAGCGCCCACCGGAGGGCTTGCCGAGTGACGGTGCGTTCCCGGCGACCTGGTGGCCCCCCGTCAGGTCGCCGGGATCACACCTCGTGGCGAGGACGGGGGACCATGGCGGGAAGGCTCCGAGTATCTCGGCTACCGGGGTTACTGGACCGCTTCCGGAAGTGGGACATCGTCCTCGACGGCGAGGTAGCCAGTTCCGTATCGAATGGTCAGACCGCTGACCTCTTGGTGGAGTGCGGGTCCCATTCTGTGCGCGTGGGCCATCGGTGGTGGTCGAGCCCCATCCGCACCTTTACCGTGAGCGATACCAGGACCGTGCACTTCGTGTGCCGACCACGACCCCATCCCATGATCTGGATTCCGTACGGGGTGGCGTCGCTTTACCGACACGACCTTTTCATCGTTCTCGAACGGGTGCCAGGAACCAAGGGCCGCTCCAAGACACCTCCCGTCCCTGCTTGACCAAACGGGACACTCTGAGCTTTCTTCCAGTCGATTGCGGTGGAAGGAGAAGGCCGGAGGCGCAGGACGCAAAAGTGTGGTGAGATGGTTAAGCGCTCATCGTGAGGTGCCCATTTGGACGGTCTGGCTCATGAGCGTGGGGGGCGGGGAATGGCTTGGAAAGCGATAACGGGACAAGTCGTGCTCGCCCGCCTCGGCGGTCAGGTGCGAGAGGTCACGGTGACGGCTTGGGACTCTTACACGGGAGCCGTGCGCGTCGACTGGCCACCTGAGAGCCCCGCAACCGTTTCGCGCTATCGTCCTCCGCGTTTGCGGAAGACCGAACTCGACAAAGCGAGCTACGAGCCCCTCGACCCCATCGCCTTCCGAGCCAACACGAAGGGATGACGCTCGCCGCACGGGCTTGCCAATCATCAAGTTTACGGCTGCCCACTCTCCCGATGGCGACGGTCATCACCGGCCGGGCGATCCAGGAAGACGTCAAAGGCTTCCTGCCAAAGCCGTCCGGTGCGATTCTGAAAGAGCCGCACGGGCGCGGCCCCAACGACGGAGACGAGCCTCCATCCCTCGGTCAAGAGCTTGGTCAGTTGCTCTTCGGAGTCGGTTTGGGAGGCCACAGATCTGGTGTTTTCTCGCTGCCGGTCAGCAGGGAGTGATGCTCCTTCCCACCAAGATGCTCCGCGCAGACGAAGATGGTGCCACCCCTCTGGATCATTGAGACGGCCTAACGATTGATCGAGAGCACCAAGATATCTCTCGTCAATGGCCCCGTCGGGTGCCACCAAGATCGACGCGGTGCCGTCGCCAAGACCGCTGACCCGCAAACGGCGCCCCGGCCTGTGACTCGGGGCGCCGTTTCCAGTCACCTTCTCTCGTGGGGAGGTGGCACTGTGCGCCCGGCCGAAGCGGGGCGCCTCTCCTGTCACGGTACGCCTGCACCCCCGCAGATGCAATGGGCGCTGACGGGTTGACGCCATTCTGTTGTCGGTGAAGCCTTGCGCTCGGGGAGACGAACTCAGTCAGGCCATAGCCCTCGCCACCGCGTGGGCAGCTGGCGAAGTGGAGCTGTGGACAGAACTGGCCTACGAGGCCATTTGCCAGGCGACCCGTTGAAGTTCCTTCGGTATATGAGCGTCATCGTGAGCCAGTTGGCCGAGAATGTCGCCGAGGAGGCCGGGGGGATGTGCACGGCGAGCACGGTCCTGCAGCACCTGGCCTTGGACTCCGATGAAGGCGGCGGGGAACCTCGACACATTCGTAGTGATGGCCCTTTTCGGTATCAGCCCGCCTCGACTCCAACCGAAGTTGAGCAGGTCCATTTGTCGCCGTGGCCCGCTCACCTGCCATGTTCGGTGTCATGATCGTCGTCATTGTGTGGGGCCAACATTGTGGTCTGGGGGCAATGAAGTGTGGGTATTTCGGTGGTTACAGGAAATCTGGCACAATCTGAATAGGCCCGAAGCACGGAGGTGACGGTGGCGGTTGCAGTGCAGCTCGATTTTGACGGCGCCACACTCGTCCACTACGACGAGATCAGTGAGAGGCTCGGGACGTTGCCGGGCGGGCCCGCCAACCCGCAGGAACTCTTTCACTGGGTGGCTGAGACCGAAGTAGGTTTTCGCGTGGTTGACGTGTGGGAATCACAGGTGGCATTCGAGGAGTTCGCCCAGGAGAAGCTCAGTTCCATCTATAAGGAAGTGGGCATTCCCAATCCGCCTGAGATTCAGTTCTTCGAGGTGCACAACTACCTGGCGGGAGGACGCTGGAGGGGTTGACCACGCGGTCTCGCTGACGCGGCTTGTGACCGGGGTCAGCTACCTCCACCCACAGCGACGGCTCCTCCTGCGCGCTGAGTTTCCACGGCGTGTCGGAGATTCGTCATCAACAAGTCGGCGGTGAGCACCCCGATCTGAGCGGGAGTCCGGTCGAAGTCGACCATGAGCGCCTGGGTGGTGAACGCCGAAAAGTTGAGGGCGAACGCCAGCACCACATTCTCCGGAGGTTCGCCCCGACCCCCGGCTGCTCCCCAGGCTCGGGTCGCCAAGAAGCGCACGCCTCGTAGTCGTGCCTGGCGCCGGATGTCGGCTATCTCGGAAAGCGTCTCTGATGCAAGGTGACTGGCGGCGTGAATGTCCCAAAATGCCTCGCCGATGATGACCGCGTTTCTGGTGTGAATCGTCACCGCCATGCCCTCAAGCCAGCCGTGGAGGTCCTGGGTTGATCGCGGTATCCCCTCTACAGGGCCACGACCGCAAACCTCGAACATGTCCTTCACGGTGGCGAGGATCAACTGGTCGTGAGTCGCGTAGTGACGAAAGATGGTACGCGCGCTCACGTCCGATACTTTGGCGATGTCCTCAACGGTGGCATCGAATCCTCGCCGGGCCACGACCTCCATGGCGGCCTGTCGGATGCGATCCCGGGTGAACTGGTGCTTTTCTTGCTGCAAGGAACAGGAAGACGACACTTGTGTCATGTTTATCACCACAACTTCCCCCGATTCGTCGTGACTTCCCGTTCTCCGCCACTATCTTAGAGCCGATCTGGTTGTAGATGTCAACAAGTGTGGACAGTGTCCCCGGTTCGGTCCGACGGCATGCGCCCTGGACTAACGTCGTCGAGGTTCGAGTTGCGTCTTTCTGGGCGAAAGGTCTCAATGTCGACCAAGAGAAAGCGTTTGCTGCATCGGATCACCCATCTCGTGGCGTGCTCCGCCCTCTTACGCCAACAACTCCTTCGCTACGAGCGGGCAATGCTCAAAATCGCCGAGCGCCTCGAAGACGGGGCGCCCGGAGTCGTCGCTGCCAAAGGCACCGGGATTCCGACGGAACGTCGGCAGGTGACCGAGGCCATCGAGGAGTTCGAGGCAGCCCGTCATCAGCTCCGGCTGGCATTGTTCGCTCTGGGCAAGGAAGAAGGGGCGTCCATTAGCGAGGTGGGCCGAGTGCTTGGCATCTCGCGACAGCTCGCGTCTCGGTTGGCAGCAGACTCCGAAGAGTCCCACTGAGCGCGAGGTCCAAGCTCGGGCCTCGTGCCATCAGACAGACTCGGTTTGGAGGTCGTTCGACACAGGCGATATTTCGACAGTGGTCGGTGTCCTGCTCCAGAATCGACGCAGTCGCGGGCTTTTGTACCCGTGGTCACCGAACTCTCGGAATCGGGGACTGCGCCCCACCTTCTTTGGAACCAACCTCGTAGACACGCCTCGCCGCCATGGCGTATTTCCCCGGATCACTCGGCGGCGGTGCTTATCCCTACGTCTCCGGGGTCGTCCGGGGACGTCGGCGGCGGGGATTGTGTTCCCCCTAGGTTCGCAAGACCCACGCCGACGCCCTCTCTGCGGGTTAGGGAATGATTGGTGGGCTTCAGCCCAGGCTCTCCTCCTGATCTGGATGGTCGTCGTCCATATGCCGCACCATGGCGTCTCGCAGGACGGCCCGTGTCTCGTGCAATGTCTCAGCCCGCCCCTGGACGTAGATACCACACTCGGGGCACCGCTTGAGCAGTGCCCGCTCAATCTCGGTGCCGCGTATGAGACTCATGGGCCGTGCGTCTCCTCGTGATGGGCTGCTTCGGGAGTGATCGTGCATTCTCCACGACCGCTCTAGCTCATGAAACTAGTGCTTTGGGATGGGTGACCGATGAGTCCATCGGGAGCCGATCGCATGTCAGCGCTGTGGATCACGCTGGCATGCATGACTGCCATCTCTCCCTCTCTGTCAGTGCGGACTTCCCGAGGGTGATCCAGGATCGCGAAAGAAATGAGTAGCCTTTTCGGTGTAGCGGGACTCGGGAGCCAGATGGCCGAGCGTATGATCGTGAGCGTCGAGTGGTGCGAGCGAGATGACGTGATCACCGTGATCTACGTCGACGCCGAGCCCGATCAAATGGTGGCTGTTCCGCCGGTGGCCGCTGCTTTCGCTCAAGAAGCCGGACTGCACCCCTTGACGGCTCGCGACGGGACGTGGCGATGGGTTGGAAACCTGATTCATAATGAAGACCGGTCTCGCTCCGAGGTCAGTCGTTAGTTTCGAGCGCCCTACGAGACCCGCCCTCATCGCTCTGCGCACGCCGCACGAATACCCAGCCATTCCATTCAACACGGGGTCGTCAACGTCTCCACGATTACCGCAGGGCTGATCGAGGGAAGTATCTCCATGGTCCAGAACGGCCCCTCAGGCGCATTCAGTGACGACGGTCGAGGTGAGACCCACTTACTCACGCAGAGGATGCTTGTGTCGCTCGCGACGGATTTCGCCGAACGGGAACATGTCGGGAAAGCGATAGCCATCTGAGAGTCGCAGTATTCGGTAACTGTTGGCGAGGACCTCGGCGGCATCGAAGCCAGTGGTCTAGTCCCCGAGGAACCGGTTCCGCACGCAGACCTTCGTGCCCACGTCCAGCGTCGGAACTCCGTCGCGGCTCGTCGCCGGAAGCACCCGGCTGTCCTGCGCGTCGTGGGTATACGGCCACCACCTCCACCCCAGGCCTCCCGAGAGGTTTCGGCACAAGGGGGACGAGACTTGAGGAACATCATTTGGGCCGACTTCGTGCCGTAATGCTTGGCATTCTGCCGGGCGATAACGCCCGGGGGTTAGGGCCTTCGGGTGTCTCGTCCTTCGATTGCGTCCCTGGGCAACCCCGTGACAGCAACGACCACCTTTCGGTGGCGAGATACCTCATCGGATTCGGCCTTCGGAGTGGAGCTTCGACTCGTGTTTAAGACCTCGCCTACCAGCGACGATGCCTAGTAAGTGGAGGACAATCGCTGGTTGGACGGGGCTGCGATGCCGCAGAGGAGCGTACCGGGTGATGTTGGGTCAGGAACGCCCAAGCGTCTCACTGCCCGTAGCCCGCGTTCGGAAGAACGAGGTGGCCGTCCTTGTCGAAGTCGACGAGGTGACGTCGCAGCTTCTGGGTTGGAGCGAAGATGACATGGTCGGTCGGACCTCGCTTGAGTTCATCCACCCCGACGACCAGCAGTTGGCCGTAGAGAACTGGATGCAGATGCTGTCGTCCCATGGACCCGGGCGCAAAGTGAGACTTCGTCACAAGCACCGTGATGGATTTTGGGTCTGGGTCGAGATAACCAACCACAACCTTCTCGACGATCCGGAGTCCAACTGCGTCCTAGCCGAGATGCATGACATCTCTAACGAGATGGCTGCTGACAAAGCCCCCCCAGCGCGAGCAAGCTCTGGAAGCAGATGGGGGACGTTGTCGGATCAACCGCTCCGGCTCCATGAGGCCCTGCGAGCACGAGAGCAGCTCCTCCACCGACTGGCTGAGGCCCTCCCCTTGGGCGTCTTACAAGTCGACGCGGAAGGTCGAATCGTCTACACGAACCATAGGCTGCACACCATCCTGGGAAGGGCTCGGGCCGTCACCGCCAAAGAGCAGCTCTCAATGGTGCTATCCCGAAGACCGTGGTCGATTGGACGAGGCCTTTGAGGCCGTGCTCCGTGGCGGGCTCGATAGTGACATCGAGGTGCGCCTGGCGACTTCGGACGATCATGGTACTAAGCGACATATGCCACGGTGACCCTCCAGGCTCACGCCAAGGTACCGGTGGGTCACCGGAGCCATTGCCTGCGTGCGATGTCACCGAAAGAGTCCCCAAACGGAACGTGCCGTGACCCGAGCCACGTTTGACCAGGTCACCCAGTGCCACAACCGGGCTCGACGATGGAGGCGCTGGAGTTGGCATTGGCTTCTTCGGACGACGAAAGCCGCACCTGCGGTCTCTTCGTGGACCTCGACCGTTTCAAGAGTCATCGACGGATTCGTCATTCGACAGACGATTAGCCGCTATCCTTGCCAGCGGCTTCTCAGCGTGCCGTTCGAGCACGAAGACCGGTGGGCGGATCTGCGGAAAGAATTCCTGGCCGTCGCCCGTTGACCCCGCCGACTGCGGGACCACGTGGGACGGCTTGACCACCAGGTCTCGCTCTAACACCACGCACGTGTCGTGCCGGGCAAGCATCGGCGTCGCATGGTCGGCTGGGTCCCGCCATGGATGCGGACACACTCGTCAGCCAAGCCGACGAAGCCATGTATGAGGCGAAGAGGCTCGAGTCGGGCCGACCCGTCCTGTATCGGGGTACCGGGGATGATGCTCGATCACCCCGGCGCCGGTAGCGTCGGTCCGATTTCGTGGAAGCGACCACAGGCCAATCAACCAGTCGGTGGACTGCGCTTCAGCCCCTGCCACGGCCTGCGACCGAAGGCTCCCGTAATCTCGTCAAACTGCGTGCACTTCCGGCAGGTCGGGAGGGCCTTGGGGATGGGGAGGGTCGTGTCGATGAGGCGTCCGCATTTGCTCCTACCCCGGGCGGCGGATTGGACGTGCTGGAAGGAGGGAGTGTTCTCCGAGGGGTCCAGGCCATAGACAGGACGTGGTGCCACAGGTAAACGGTACGCCGATGCCCTCCGTCCGCCAGAGTCCTTGGACTCTCGGTCTTGGAGTGGCGAATCGGGTTCAGTGGCTCACGACCGACTCCGGAGGGTGCTCTTCGTTGAAGGCCTTCAGCGCGGCCCTGGCTGCGGTGAGGCGTTCCCTGGCTTCCCGCTCGGCATCGGCCAACTGCTGCCGACGCTCCTCGATGTGGTCGGATTCGTCTTCAGGCATGGGTTCGACCCTACGCCCTTAGGAGGCGGAAGTGAACCGTCCTGGGAATTGTGGAGGCTCCATCTTTCAGAGAGAGGATGGAGCCTGTGCCGAACAACAAGCCGTATCCAAGAGAGCTCAGGGATCGGGCCGTCGCCATGGTGCTCGAGTAGGCGCCGGACGGAACCAAACGACGGGGGCCTGAACGAGGTCCCCGAGACACTCGGGGTGCTTCCCGAGTCGATCCGCAACTGGGTGAATCGCCACCAGACCGACGCCGGCGAGCGCCCGGGACTCAGCGCCGACGAGCGGGCCAAGATGAAGGAGCTCGAGCGCGAGAACCGGGAGCTCAAGCGAGCGAACGAGATCCTGCGTCGGGCCTCGGCATATTTCGCCCAGGCGGAGCTCGACCGCCCACAGAGGTGATCGTCGGCTTCATCGACGAGAACCAAGAGGAGCTCGGGGTCGAGCCCATCTGCAAGGACCTGCAGGTGGCCCCGAGCACCTACTACGCCGCCAAGGCCCGAGCGCCCTCGGCCCGAGCCGCTGCGTGACGCCCTCTTGGTGCCGGCCGTTGCGTGGGCATCTGGAGCGTCAACTTCAGAGTCTACGGAGTCCGCAAGCTCTGGCGGGCTGCTCAGCGGGCCGGGTACGACCTCGGTCGTGACCAGGTGGCCCGCCTCATGGACAGTCGCCGGGATCGAGGGCCTGCGCCGGGGCAAGAAGCGCAAGACGACGAAGCCAGATCCCGGTGCGACGAGACACCCCGATCTCGTCGAGCGCGCCTTCGGGGCCGAGGCTCCAAACCGCCTCTGGGTCACCGATCTCACCTATGTGGCCACCTGGTCCGGCTTCGCCTACGTCTGCTTCATCAGCGACGCCTTCTCCCGGATGATCGTCGGCTGGCGGGTGGCGTCGCACATGCGAGACCGACCTCGTCCTCGACGCACTCGAGATGGCGCGCTGGCGACGCAACACCACCCTCGAGGGCCTGATCAGCCATTCCGACGCCGGGTCGCAATTCACCTCAATTCGCTATGGCGAGCGATCTGAGCGATCTCGGAGCCATCGCCGTCTATCGGAACTGTGGCGATGCCTTCGACATCGCGCTCGCAGAGTCGGTCAACGCCGCCTATAAGAGTGAGCTCATCCGCGGACCGGGACAGGGCCCGTGGAGACCGTCGAGGACGTGGAACTTGCCACACTCACTGGTGCACTGGTTCAACACCGAGCGCCTCCACGAGTATCTCGGCTACGTTCCGCCTGCAGAGTTCGAGGCGGCTTGTGCCGCCGAGAAACCCGACGAGAACTGTCACGCAGTGAAATAACCAGGTCCCCCGGAGCGTCAGTTCTCGGGTACGGGCAGGTCACGGGTGTGGCCTCTGTACTTCATGCTCTACTACGACATCTAGGCCATTTCGGCATATTGACCTGGTCTTCCAGATGGCCGTAGGGACGGCCGATCAAGAGGACTGCCCCGGTTACCTTGGTTAGCTGCGACCCGCAGGTCTGTGTTCGAACAACTGGTCGGCATGACGGTGTGTTCGCAGATACTCCCAACCCGTGACGGAAACTGATACGACCCGGCCGCGTCCAACCTCATGACGGCTGACCACATAGCCAAGGTCATTGGCATCCTCCCATACGGTCAGACGCGGACACGCTGTCCGCCAGGCGTCGAGTACCTCGGCGTATGGGCGGGAGTCGGGGCCTATCCACTCGAGGAGGTCGAGAACCAGAGCTTCAACGGCGTCAGACATTGCGCCTAAGGCTATCCCGACCGTTACAGCCTGGACTTCATGTGGTCACATTGAGCGGAAGCTCGAAGGCTGTCGCCTGCTCGTACTTGCCGTAGGCCTGAATGTTGCGGTATCCACGGCGTTCATATAGTGCCCGCGCTTCGGGCTGCGCCGGGCCCGTTTCAAGTCGAAGGCGGGAATAGCCCCGATCTCTTGCCAACTCCTCCAACGCGTCGAGGACTTTCGATGCCAGACCCTTGCGGCGATGCTCGGGCGCTGTCCACATCCGTTTGACCTCACATGTGTCGACTGACAAACGCCGTATGGCTCCGCCCGCCACAGTAACGCCGTGCTCAAGGATCACGAGAAAGACACCATCGGGTGGCTCAAACTCTTGAGCTTCGACCGACGTCATTTCGCTTTGGTGCCCATAACGTGAGTCGTACTCTTCGGTTAGTCCTCTCAGGAGAGGTCTGGCCTCTGGGTCACTCGGTCGAACTTGGCGCAAGTTCATGCCTCAATCATGGTCTCGCACACGGGCGCCGTCTGCGAAGGTTGTTGCCCGAGGTCGGGATTCTATGCGGGTCGTCACTGGCGACCCAGGCCAGCAGGGCCTTGACGAGGTAATCGATTGTCATCAGTCCGGGTGGAACAGAGGGTGGATCCTCCTCCACCTTCTGCCGGTCGGGGGCAGGCGAACGACGGGCCACCCACCAGGGCTCCTACCTGCACCCTAGGAGGAGTGTTCTCCTACAGGTAGGTGTCCTCCCGGCGCGCCACGTGACCCCGGCCGTCGTCGATGATGGTGCGATGGCGGCGCCATCCACCTTCGGTGAACACTCCCGAAACCAGCGAGACGACCAATGCCACGGCACCGACGATCATGAGGATCACGCCCACGGTGCGGATGTTGAATCCGTGCTGCGCCGTGTTGGCGGTCACCGCGAAGTCCAGGATCGCTCCGACCGCGAATACAAGAATGCTCACGACTACGCCACCGATCATCACTGCCCTCCCTGTGGTCGCACCCGATTCGGGATGCGTCGAGGTTCGAGCGATGTGATACCCGGAGCGTCGACGACATAAACCCTGATCGTTCGAGCCCGGTCATCCTGCTTTGGGACGTACCTGGGCAATTGTCTTCTCACCGAGGGCCCGCACCATGTCCACGACACCGGTCCCGAGCCGGGCTTCGGCGGTTTGTAGCATCGACGCGTGAAGAGCCGGTCCTCGAGGCGCATGTCGAGACGGCGCGTGATAACCGTGGTCCTGGGTCCCGTCGTTCTCGGGTCGTTCGCGATCGGGGCCGCGGCGTGCGCGGCGCCCCCCGCCACGACGAACGCCGGTCACAACGCCGAGCCTTCCTCGGGGTGTACGACACCCGCGCCCCTTGGCGCGTCTCCGACAGGGCGGGAACGGGACGAGACCCTCGACAACGGCAGGGTCACAGGGTCGTACGAACTGTCCCTACCCCGCACCTACCGGTCCCATCGTCCGAGCCCGCTGCTGTTGCTGTTCTACGGGTCGGGATCCGATCCGTCGCAGTTCTCCTCCTTGACGGGCTTGGCGTCCCGGGGCGCGGCCGACGGTTACCTCGTCGCCGTTCCGCGGACGCAAGGCGCCGAGTCGGAGTGGCAGTTCGAGGCCCGCGGCTCGGACGCCGCCTTCGTCGACGCCATGGTTGCTTCGCTCGAGTCGACGTATTGCATCGACAAGAGCTCCGTCTTCGCCGCCGGGTTCTCGGCCGGAGCGGCGTTCACGATCATCTATGCCTGCGCCCGCCAGGACCGGATCTCCGCCATAGCCACGGTTGCGGTCGAGTTCCAGCTGGGATGCACCCGGCCCATGTCGATCCTGGCCTTCCACGGCACCCACGACCCGCTCATCCCGTACCACAACGCTGCGGTGGGTCTGTCGTTTCCCGGGGTCAAGGTGCGTGGGACGCAGCGCAACATGAGCGACTGGGCACGACTCGACCGTTGTCGGGGAGTCCCGCGCCGCCTGCGAGTGGGATCCCAGGTCATCCGACAGCAGTGGTCCGGGTGTGCGCGGGGGACCGCAGTCGTCCTCTACATCGTCGTGGGAGGAGGCCATACGTGGCCCGGTGCCGACCCGGAGCGGGGAGTCGGGCTCACCACGCAGCAGGTGAGCGCCTCTGCCCAGACCTTGTCGTTCTTTGATCGATTCCGGAGTTGATGCGCCCCCGGGGCGGTCGTATCCACCGCGGCATCCACGTCGCATCCACGTCGCATCCACCCACTCTGGGCGGCGCCGGTCGAAAATGGAGAGTCATGGCGTCCACCCGCCGACCTCCGTCCCGCAAATGCGTCGACCCCGCCGCGGGGGTGCTCAAACGGTTCATCGAGGCCATCGAGTCCGGTGAGCTCATGGACGTGACACCGCAGGACGCCGCGGTGGTCCGTCGCCTTCAGGGCACGCTGAGCGCGCTCGAGTCGGTTCCGGGACGCTCTCGCCGGGATTCCGAGCCGGCCGGGTAGCGACGACCCGGGGCATGACATAGCGCTTCTCCGGCCGTGGGCGCCGGTATCAGCGCGTGTCGGAGCGGGCCGCCTTCCAAGGAGAGAGATCCAGTCCGGGATAGCGGCTGGCCACTCCGGCGAGTGTCTGCTCGGTCCAGTAGGGATGGCCCGGCGCCGGGAATCCGAGGGCGGTGAGCTGGCGCGCCGTGGCTTTTTCCACGAAGTTGTGCCACTCCATCGAGAATCCCTTGAAGGGCCATGCCTGGTAGCCGCCCCATTCCATGAGGGCGGGCTTGTACGAGACATGGAGCATGAAGCGTGCCTGGGCCGGATCGGCGAAGTCCACCGATCGGTGGTACACGTCGGGGCGGTAGACGATGATCGAACCGGCGGGAGCCGAGGCGTCGCCGGGGTCGTGGTAGAGGTCGGCGTAGTCCTCGAAATTCAAGGTGTGCTCCTCCACGGGGACGTGGCGGGTGCGCGTCCGCGAGACGAAACGAGTGGCGCCGTTGTGGGGTCCCACGTCGTTGAGGTAGATGAACGTCTCCATCTGGTGGTACCCCGGTTCCGCTCTGGGCACGGTGAGGGTGTGGTTCGGGAAGTCGGTGTGGAGCAGCTGGTTGTACTCCGAGGGCTGCCCGGCGTACTTGGCTGACGCGATGGCCAGGTAGAGACGAACGTCGTCGCTGCCCAACAGCTCCTGGGCTAGGTCGATCATCAGGTCGCTCAACACCAGGCTGTTCAGCGAGCGGCTCCGGAAGGGGAATTCGGGCCAGGAGGCGTCCCAGGTGCGCCATCGTTCGAGCTCCTCGCCGTCACGTTGGGCCGCCATCTGCTCGGCGCTCGGGAACAGCCGCCCGATGGCGTTCTGCGCGGCGATCAGCTCGACATCGGGAACGGCCTGCTCGAGCACGCACCAGCCGTCTTCGACCCAGGAACGCCGCTGCTCGGAGGTCACGACTCCGCTCACCCGCGACAGGGTACCTGTGCGGCTCGAAGCGCACCGTCGGGGGCGCCCCGTGGGCAGATCCGATGATCAGGCGCTGGTGGCCAGGTGCTCGTGTACGGACCGGACCGCGCTCGAACCCTCGCCCACGGCTGACGCCACACGCTTGAGCGATCCGTGGCGCACGTCGCCCGCCGCGAACACGCCCATGGCCGAGGTCTCAAAGGGCAGTGGATCGCGTCCCGCGAACTGCAGGGGGCCGTCGTCACCCTCGTCGAGGTCGCGGTCGGTCAGGATGAACCCACGGGAGTCGAGCGCCACGCAGCCGTCGAGCCACGACGTTGCGGGTTCGGCTCCGATGAAGCAGAACAGCCCTCTGCAGGAGATGGTCCTGGAGGTGTGTGTCGGAGCGTGCTCGAGCGTCACCTGCTCGAGATGGCCTCGGCCGTCGACGGCGCGCACCTCGGTATTGGCCAGGACCTCGATACGCGGGTTGCTGACGATTCGCTCGATGAGGTACTGGGACATGGTCTGAGCGAGATCGTCTCTCCGGATGGCGATCAGGACGCGACACCCTTGCTGGCTCAGGTAGATGGCCGCCTGTCCTGCGGAATTCCCGCCGCCGACCACGATCACCTCGCCGCCCGTGCAGATCCTTGCTTCGAGGTCGGTGGCGGCGTAGTACACACCGGCACCTTCGAAGCGCTCGAGATCGTCCACGGCGAGCCGGCGGTAGCGGGCGCCGGAGGCGACGATCACGGCTCGGCACGGGATCTCACTCCCGTCGGCCAGCATGATGACGTGGAACCCGTGCTCGGGACGAAGCCCCGTCGCCTCGCACGGGGCGTTGAGCCGCGCCCCGAGCCGCTGGGCCTGCATGGCGGTGCGCGACGCCAGGTCCTCTCCGGAGATCCCGTTCGGGAACCCCGCGTAGTTCTCGATCCGCGAGCTGGCCCCGGCTTGCCCTCCGATGGCCACGGCGTCGAGACACAGCGTGTTGAGGCCCTCCGACGCGCCGTAGACCGAAGAGGCCAGTCCGGCGGGGCCGGTGCCGATCACGACGAGATCGAACAACATCCCCGGGACGGGTTGGAAGGTGAGGCCGAGGAATTGCGCGAATTCCCCCGGGGACGTGCGGCGCAGCGTCGCCGTCGACGTGATGACCGCCGGCATGTCGGGGGGGCGGAGCCCCATGCCGGCCAGGAGGACCTCGGGATCGGGCACGTCTTCGAGGTCGATCCATTCATGGGGAAGATGCGAACGGGTGGCGAAGGCCCGCAGAGCCAGGGCTTCGGGGGAGTAGCGGGACCCGACGATGCGGATGGCACGCGCCCCGTCTCCCTGACGCAGCGACTCGCGCCGGGCGCTGAAGGCGTTGAAGATCAGGTCGGCGATGTCGGGCTTGGCGCTCATGAGGCGCCGGAAGTCGTCCCGCCGGACGTGCAGGACGCGCCCGTCCTCGGTGACCCGTGCCGTCAGGTACGGGCGTTGGCCGGTCAGGAGGTTCAGCTCGCCCACGAACGTGCCGGCTCTGTCGAAGGCGGCGATCACGGCCTCGCCGTCGAGGTCCGGGCGGACGATCTCGACCGCTCCGCCGAGGACCACGAAGAAGTCGTAGGACTCGTCTCCCGCCCGGTACAGGACGTCCCCGGCACGGACAGGATGCTCCTCGCCGAATTCCGCCAACTCGGAGAGTGCGCCGTCGTCCAGAGCCGGCGCCACAAGGGCGTCGCCCGGAGAAGGGGTCGCCGAGGCGTCGGTCACGGGATCCTCACGGCTCGGGCGACAGGCGGGCGGCGCCGTCGTGGGGCGCTTCGAGCACACTGCGGAGCGCGGAGCTGGCGCTGGCCCCGGCGGCACGCATGGGCTCGGTGCTCTTCATGGCTTGGCTGAGCATAAATGCCCCTTCGAGCAACGAGATGAGGGTGAGGGCGAGGACCGTGGCATCTTCGGCACAGATGTTCTCAGCTTCGAGGCGGGCCGTGCAGGCCGCGATCCAGGAGGTGAAGACCTCGGCAGTGGCGGACCGCAACGACTCGTTCGTGCTCGCCACCTCGAGTGCGACCGTGGCGATGGGGCAGGCCACGGCGAAGTCGGTTTCCTCCAGGGTCCTCGCCGCACCGTCGAAGACGGCGGCGACGCTGCTCGTCACGTCCGGGGCCTCGTCCCAGATCGTCTCGACCAGGCCCTGGTAGTGGGCACCCGATGCACGGATCGCCGCCTCGGCCAGTTCGTCCTTGCCCCCCGGGAAGTGGTGGTAGAGCGACGAGAACGGAGCATGCGCCTCGGCCAGGATCTGCTTGATCCCTGTCGCCGTCAGGCCCTGGCGCTGGAGCAGCGCTGCGCTGGCGAGGACGAGCCGTTCACGAGTACCGGTCATCGGGCTCCTCCCAGGCCATCGGCGGCGTCGGGGTGACGCGCTTGCGGCCCGGGCGCCAGTGTAGCTAGTTTGCAAATGGATTGATCTATCCAGAAGAGCAGGTGAAAAGGGTTCTCACCAGATCGGAAGGGGCGAGCGGTGTACAAATGGGCGGTTCGCCGGATGATTCGCCGCAGTGTCGATGCTCTGAGTCGGGGCGATCTCGGCCCGCTGCTGGCCGGGTACGCCGACGACGCCGTGCTCGTGTTCCCCGGGGACAGCTCGTGGAGCGGGGAGCATCGGGGAAAGCCCGCCATCGAGGCCTTCCTCCGTCGCTTTGTCGAGGTCGGGATCGTCGGAGAGGCCCACGACATCCTCGTCAACGGCCCGCCGTGGCGGACCAAGGTGTGCGTGGTGTTCTCGGACCGGGCGGTCGACGGAGCCGGCGCCACCGTCTACGAGAACCGGGCGGTCCTCTTCGGCCGGATGGTGTGGGGAAGGATCGTGTACCACGAGGACTTCGAGGACACCGAGAAGGTCGAGGCGTTCGACCGGTACCTGGCTCGAGTCGAGGCATCGTCGTCCTCGCCATCGGGTCCGGGGTCGAGGGGTGGCCCCGAGCCGCGAACGTCTCTGTGACGGGTCAGTTGATGGTGGCCGGCCGGCAACTTCCCGGGGGCCAATTCCATAGGGAAAGGATCCCGGCGGGCACGGCGATCGGGCAGGTGCTCCCGTCAGGGGTGCCGGCCAGCCCGACGGCAAAGGCCTTCCACGGCCCGTCCGAGGGGCGGTTGAAGAGGAGGTAGGCGCCGTCGTCCTGGGCCGAGACCTGAGCCGGCGTCGAGGACGGGCTCGGGACGAGGGCGGCGCCCGCCCAGTACTCCCCGGTCGAAGCGTCGTAGGCGTAGAACGTCTCGCCCGGGGAGAGGCCCGTGTAGTCGGAGGCGGGAAGGCTGTTCAGGGCGGCGCCGGCCGCGACGAGCTGCGACCGGATCTCATTCGTCACGACCAGGTTGGAGGTGGTGGGGAGCGACGTCGTCGTGGCCGGGGTGGTGGTGCCCGATGTCGACGCGGGGCGCGATGTCGTGGTGCGCGCCGCATTGCCCGCCGGACTGGCCGAGCAGGCGCCCATTGCGAAGGCTCCGATGACGACGACGGCCGAGGCGAGCCCGCGCCGGCGCCGAGACGAGCCGGGGCTCACGGCTTCACGCCCGGGCACTGTCGCCGGCGGGTGCGGACTGCGGCGAACCCTTCGGATAGATGAGCACATGGAGGCCGGCGGCCACGGCGCCGCCGACCAACGGCGCCACGATGAACAGCCAGACCTGGTGCAGAGCCGTCCCACCGAGGACGAGGGCCGGGCCCAGGCTGCGGGCGGGGTTCACGGACGTGCCGGTCACGGGGATGCCCAAGAGGTGGACCACGGTGAGCGTGAGCCCGATCACCATCCCGGCCGTGGCGGCGTTCCCGATCTTGCTGGTCACCCCCAGGATGACGAACACGAAGAAGGCGGTGAGCACGACCTCGGCGAGGAACGCGCCCCCGGCACCGATGTGGATGTGACTCGCCGCCCCCCATCCGTCGGCTCCGAGCCCGGTCTTGGACCGGCTGTAGAGCGGCGTAGCGCTGACGGTGCCCCACAGGAGGAGAGCGCCCAGGATCCCCCCGACGAATTGGGCGACCCAGTAGCCGACGGCTTCGGCCAACGGGATGCGGCCCGCCAGCAGGGCGCCGATGGTGACGGCGGGATTCACGTGGCATCCCGAGATCGGGCCGAGCACATAGGCCAGGCCCAGCAAGGTGAGCCCGAAAGCCAGGGCGGTGGCGACCACACCGGCGGCGAAGCTGGCACCGGTGGCGTCGAAGCCGAAGGAGAGTGTGGCCACCCCCACGCCGAAATAGACGAGGATCAGGGTCCCCAGAAGCTCGGCAGCCAATTTTCGAGGCATCGACTTCCCCCTTCGTGCGGATGGCTCCCGAGGCTAATTCCTCGACCCGCCGCGTCCGCGTGACAGGCGGCGGGGCACCGGGTCAGCGCCTGCCCTCGTCGAGGAGTTGGTATCCGACCCCGGGATTGGTGCGCAGGAGCTCGCCCTTGTCGTCTCCCAGTTTCTTGCGAAGGCGGTACACGTAGACCCGCAGGTACTGCGTCTCGGTTCCGTAGTGGGGTCCCCACACGTGCTCGAGGATCATGCGGTGGGTGCAGACCTTTCCGGCGTGACGCGCCAGGAAGACCAGGAGGGCGAACTCGCGGGTGGTGAGGTCGACCGATTGGCCGTCGAGCCGGGCCTCGTGATGGACGAGATCGAGCTCGAGCGGGCCCACCGAGATCTCCTTGGCCTCCTCCTGGCCGAGCTCCGAGGCACGGTGGCGCAGCGCGACGCGGAGGCGGGCGTCGAGCTCGCCCATCCCGAAGGGCTTGGTCATGTAGTCGTCGGCCCCGCCGTCGAGGGAGGCGATCTTTCTGTCCTCGGTCCCGTCGGCCGAGAGCACGATGATGGGTACGTTGCTCCACTGCCGGATCCGCCTGCACACTTCCATGCCGTCGAGGTCGGGCAGGCCGAGGTCGAGCACGATGATGTCGGGCGCACCGATGGCAGCCCGGGAGATGCCCTGTTCGCCGGTGGAGGCCACGAGCACGGTGTGTCCGAGCGCGCTGAGCCCGATCCTCAGGACGCGCAGCAATGCCTGGTCGTCGTCGACGGCGAGGACGGTGGCCACTCAGCGCACGACCGAGGGGACCGGTGCGGGCGGGAGGGTGAAGCAGAAGCGGGCGCCGCCGCCCGCAACGTCCTCGACCCATATCTGCTGGTCGTGCGCCTCCACGAACGCCTTGGCGATCGACAGGCCGACGCCGGTGCCGCCAGAGTTCCCGCTGCGGTTGAACATGCGGAAGACGTTGGTCCGCTCGGCCCGGGGGATGCCCGGGCCTTTGTCCTCCACGGCCATTTGCACGAGGCCGTCGCCACGGAGGCACGCGGAGACGGTGATCGACGTGCACGCCGGTGCGTAGCGGGCGGCATTGTCGAGAAGGTTGGCGAGCACCTGCCCGATCAGCAGGTGGTCGACGTCCACGAGGGGGAGGTCGTCGTCGATGGCGACGGTGACCGGGGCACGCTCGGCGGAATGGCCGATGCCACGCAGGGCGTCGGCCACGAGATCGCCCACCGAGATCGGTTGGTTGCGCAGCTCGAGCGCACCCGCCTGGACGCGCGACAGGTCGAGCAGGTTGGTCACCAAGCGGTCGAGGCGATCCGTCTGATTGTCGATGAGCTCGAGCAGCAGCTCACGGTCGGGAAGCGGCACCTCCGCCGCGGTGTTGCGCAGCGTGGACGCCGAAGCCTTGATGGTCGCCAGCGGAGTGCGCAGGTCGTGGGACACCGCACCCACCAGGGCTCGCTGCAGGCGGTCGACCTCCTCGAGCAGCTCTGTGCGCAGTGCCTGCTCGCGCAGCTGAGCCCGCTCGAGGGCAAGTGCCATGTGATTGGCGAAGGTGTGCAGGAGCTCCTGGTCGTAGCGGGTGAGCTCCGCGCCCCACATGTGCAGCAGGCCGATGGGGCGGCCTATGGCACTCAGGGCCACTGTGTGGGCCTGGTCCCCCGGCGACGCCGTGGAGGCCCCGAGGCTGACGGGGGTCCCTGGCGCAGGCACCACCTGATGGCTCTCGGCATCCGAAAGGGGCGCCCCGGCGGAGGCCACCACCTCGAGCTGGGCTTCGACCGGAAGGACCAGAGCCACGCTGCGCAAGGCGAAGGCCTCGTAGACCGTCGACACGATCAGCTCGAGGACCTCGGGGAGCGGACGGTCCTCGATGAGGAGGTCGGTGAGCTCGAACAGGCGCCGGATGGCTCTCTCGTGCTGGCGGGCTTCGGCGCGGGCAGTTTCCAAGCGCGCCACGACGCTGGCGACGAGCAACATCACCGCTATGTAGACGGCGAGGGCCACCCAGTTCTCGCTCACCCCCACCGACAGCGTGTAGTAGGGCGGGATGAACAACAGGTCGTAGACCAAGAACCCGGCGATCACGCCGAAGACGCCGGCCCGGAAGCCCCCCAGGACGACCCCGATCACGACGGGGACGATGAGGACGAGGGCGGTGGTGGCGACGCTCAGGTGGCTCCGCAGCGGCAGCATGCCTGCCGCCAGCACGGCCATGGCCGCGAGGGCGGCGATCGACCCCACCACCATTCGCCGCTGTGTTCCCATGGGTTCGACCTCGCATCCCTCGCGCTTCCAAGATACCGGTGCCCGATTGCTCCTGAGCACCTGGGTACGGGGCACAATGGGGCACATGACCGATCCAGGCACGACCGACCACCGGGAGCCGGTCGAGTCCGACGCCGTCGGCCCCACGGGCCGCTTCCGGATCTACATGGGAGCGGCCGCCGGCGTGGGGAAGACCTTCGCCATGCTCGACGAAGGTTGGCGCCGGCACCGCCGCGGCGCCGACGTCGTCGTCGGCTTCGTCGAGACTCACGGGCGGCCGCGCACGGCCGAGCTGATCCGGGACCTCGAGGTGATCCCCCGCAAGGTCGTCGCCTACCGGGGATCGCAGTTCGAGGAGATGGACGTCGATGCCGTCCTGGCCCGGCGCCCCGAGCTGGCCCTGGTCGACGAGCTGGCCCACACCAACGTCCCCGGCGCGGGAAGGAACGAGAAGCGCTGGCAGGACGTCATGGAGCTCATCGACGCCGGGATCGCCGTGATCACCACCGTCAATGTCCAGCATCTCGAGAGCATCGCCGACGCCGTGGAGCGGATGACAGGCACCCGGGTGCGGGAACGAGTGCCGGACTGGGTGGTGCGCAGAGCCGACCAGCTGGAGCTGATCGACTCGTCACCCGAAGCACTCCGGCGGCGCATGGTGCACGGCAACATCTACCCGCCGGAGAAGGTGCCCGACGCACTCATGCACTTCTTCCGCACCGAGAACCTCGTGGCGCTGCGCGAGCTCGCCCTTCGTTTCGTCGCCGACGAGACCGAGGAGGAGCTCCTCGCCTACCTCCGTGATCGACATCCCGACGCGCTGTGGGAGACGAGAGAGCGGATCATGGTGGCGGTCACCGGGGCGCACGGCACCGATGCGGTGATCCGCCGGGCGGCCCGCATCGCCGCCCGGACCAAGGCCGACCTGCACGCCGTGCACGTGGTGGCCAATGAGCAGGCCCAGCGTGCCTCGGACGGGCTCGACCAGCTGCACAATCTGGCCGACGATCTCGGGGCCGAATGGCACGTGCTCAACCGCGACGAGCCGGCTCGCGCCCTGGTGGACTTCGCCCGCGACCACCAGGTCACGCAGATCGTCTTGGGGTCGAGCCGACGCAGTCGTTGGGAGGAGCTCACCAAGGGATCGGTGGTCCAGCGGGTGCTGCGCTTCGCGGCGGATTGCGACGTCGATGTGCACGTGATCGCCCGGCGCGACGTGGAGCTGGCGGAAAGCGCCGAGCCCCAATAGCAGGTCTCAGTCGAGCGGCACCTGCCACACCAGCCGCGTGCCCCGCTTGTCCCCGTTCCCCACCGTCATCGACCCGCCCCGGGCCGCGGCCCGGGCACGCAGGTTCGCCAGCCCGCTCGAGCGGGTGGTGGTGCCCATGCCCACGCCGTTGTCGGTCACCGTGATGGTGAGCCCGTCGTGCACGTCGACGCGCACCTCGACGCGTGACGCCTTGGCGTGGCGAGCCGTGTTGGAGAGCCCCTCGCGCACCACAGCCAGCGCATCGGGTACGAGGTCCTCCGGGACCTTCGTTTCGACCGGGCCGTCGAAGAGCAGTCGGGGTTGGAACCCCAGGCCCTGGGCGGCGAGGGAGGTGACGTCGAGCAGGCGGGCCCGAGTGCTGCTCTGCGGCCCGTCACTCGTGCGCAACGCCAAGGAGAAGATGGTCGAACGTACGTCGCGAATGGTGGCGTCGAGCTCTTCGATCGATTCCCCGATCCGGTCCAGAGCCTTGACGTCTGTGATCGAACGGGATGCCGCCTGCAGTGCCATACCCACGGCGAAGAGCCGCTGGATGACGTGGTCGTGCAGGTCCCGGGCGATTCTCTCCCGCTCGCTCAACACAGCCAGCTTTTCGCGATCTCCGTGGGCGCGGTCGAGCTCGATGGCCAGGCCGGCCTGCTGGGCGAAGCTCTCGACGACCCGGATCTCCTCGGGGCCGAAGGTGGCGCGGCCTGTGAGACGGACCACGCCGAGCACGCCGTCGGTGCCGTGCAGCGTGGTGATGGGGACGAGGAGGAGGGGCCCCACGCCGACGGGGACGACGTCCTGATCGGTCGGCGACGAGGCGGAGGGATCGGCGGCGAGCGACGAACGGCCCGAGGTGAAGACCCGTCCCGCGGCGGAGTCCTTGATGGGGAAGCGTCGACCTCGGAGTGGGTGCACCTCGGCCCCGTGGGTGGCGATGACCTCCAGACGAGAATCGTCGTCATCGGCGACGACGCTGACGGTGATCCCGTCGGCATCGGACAATTCCGACACCCGCCGGGCGATCAGAGCCAGCCATTGCTCGAGCCCGCCTCCGGCGAGCATCGACAGCCTGACCTCGGAGATCGCGCCCAGCCAGCGCTCGCGTCGCTGGCCGTCGACGAGGAGTCGCCGCAATTCGCGCTCGGCGCGCTTGCGCTCGGTGATGTCTCGCACCATGGCCGAGACCCCGGTGGGCGCTCCGGTGGAGGTTCGGATGAGCGAGAGTGACTCCGCCACCTCGATCTCGGAGCCGTTCTTGTGGAGGAGCACGGTGTCGCGGCCCGAGCCGTGTGCACCCCGGCTCACCTCTGCCATCTGCTCCTCGACGTCGGGCCGCAGGTTCTCGGGCACGAGCACCGAGAACGGCTTTCCGCAGATCTCTTCGGATCGGTACCCGAGGAGCCGCTCGGCCCCGGGGTTCCAGGTGGTGAGTGTGCCGTTGAGGTCCATGGACACGATGGCGTCCTCGGAGGACGAAACGATGGCCGCCAACCATGCGCCCGCCTCCCATCCGGCACGTTGGGCCGTGAGGTCCCGGATGACGGCGAGCGTGCAAGGTCCCGAGGGCCCGTCGACAGGGGCAAGGCTGATGTCGGCGGGGAACTCGGTCCCGTCGAGGCGGCCGGCCCACAGCTCGAGACGGGTTCCCATGGGCCGAGGGGCGGGGTCGGCGACGTAGGCGGCGCGCTGGGTGCCGTGCTGAGGCCGGAAGCGCTCGGGGACCAGGACGTCGACCGCCACCCCCACCAGGGCGCCGGGGGCGTAGCCGAACAGGAGCTCGGCAGGGGCATTCGCCGCCACGATCGTCCCGGCCGGATCCGCCACGACGGCGGCGTCCGGGATCAGGTGCAGCACGGTGTCGACCTGTGAGGCCGAGCCGGGATCGGTTTCGAGGCGATGTTCGACCGGGGCGTGGCGAGTCGACACCGATCAGGACCTTCGCCTTGACTGCACCGGATTCCATGCTAATGGTGCCTCGTCGGAGAGTCCTTGGTCCTCACCGGTCATGCCTCTTGGATCCCGTAGAAGGCCCGCTCCACCACCCGGCGGGCGCGCCGGGTCACCCGGCGGTAGTCGTCGCGTAGCGCAGAAGGTGTGGTGCCGAGGCTCCTGGCCAGTCGCGACAGCTGATCGGCCTCGGTGGGGAGGGCGTCTCCGGGGGAAGCGCCTCCCGGGAGGGCACCGACGAGATGCCATCGATTCCGAGTCCTTTCACAGAAGCGATACGAATCGCCCAGCGCGGCCAGATCGCCGGGATCGAGGATCCCGAGCTCACCCAGGGTGTCGAGGGTGGCGACGGTGCTCGTCCCCGGTACCCGGTGCCGGAGCTGAAGCAGCTGCACGGTCCACTCGATGTCCGACAGCGAGCCGCGCCCGAGTTTCAGGTGGAATTGCGGGTCCTCTCGCGAAGAGATCCGCTCGCGTTCGATGCGGGCTTTCATCCGCCTGATGGCCGCCACCTCGACTTCGGTGAAGGGCCTGTCCCATACGAATTCCCCCACCACCGCCATGAACCGATCTCCGAGATCGCGGTCGCCGGCCACGACGCGGGCTCGGACCAGGGCCTGGCGCTCCCAGGTCTCGGCCCACCGGTCGAAGTACAGGCCGTAGCCGTGAAGATCGCGGGCCAGTCGTCCCTGTCCGCCTTCGGGGCGCAGGCCGAGGTCGAGGGCAGCCACCCTCTGGGCGGGGCTCGGGCCGTGCATGAGGTGCAGGAAGGACTCGGCGAGCGCATCGCCAGCTTCGGCGCCGGCGCCTTCGTAGACGAGCAGCACGTCAAGGTCGCTGGCATAGGACATCTCGGCGCCGCCGAGGCGGCCCATCCCGACGACGGCGAATGGCATCTCGGGGCCCAAGGCTTCGAGGCCGGCCTCGAGCAGCGCCTCGTGGAGGGCGCTGAGCTCGTGCCCGGTGTCGACCACGTCGTCGAGGTCGAGCAGGTCACGGGCGGCGATACGGACCTGCTGGTCCTGTCGCATGCGCACCAGCTGTACCCGGCGCCACGACTCGTCATCGTTGCGCTGCAGTCGCTCACCGGCTTCGGCCACGAGGAGATCCCGCGGGGTGGGGGCGAGTGTGTCATCGCCGCCGACGGTGGCGATGAGCTCGGGATTGCGTTCGATGGCCTCGACCAGCGTTCGGCTCGATCCCAGCAACAGACACAGGCGCCGGGCGGCCTCGGGGGACTCGCGGAACGTCGAGACGAGCAGGGAGCGATGGTGGGCGTGGACCACGAGATCTCTGAGCCCGAGGAGCCCGAGGTCGGGGTCCGGGGTGAGCGAGAGCCAGTCGAGCAGCAGCGGCAGGAGCTGGGCCATGAGCCGGGAGCTGCGCGTCAGCCCGCTGGCGAGGTCCTCGACCGCTGCCCGCGTACGCGCCGGGTCGGAGAAGCCGAAGGCCGCCAGGCGCCGCGCCACGGCCTCCGACGACATGACCGGGCGCGCCGTCTGCTCTCCGGGGGGGTTCGCCGTTTGTGTGGAGCCGGGCGGTCCTTCGACCGTGGCGAAGGCCTCGAGCAGGGGTCGGAAGAAGAGCCGCTCGTGGATGGCCCGGACATCGCGTTGACATCGGCGCAAGGCGTCGTCGAACCGGTTCGTGGCCGAGGCCGACGCGTCGTCCTCGAATCCCAGCACGAGGGAGAGCCGGCGTCGAGCGGTCTCGGCGACGGGCACCGAGTGTGTCTGCTCCTCCTCCACCAGCTGCAACCGGTGCTCCACCGTCCGCAGGAAGCGGTACGCGTCGCCGAGGGCGATGGCATCTTCGGCGGCCACGTACCCCGCCTCGGCCAGCTCGGTGAGCGCGCCCAGTGTCGAGCGCTCCCTGATGCCCGGGTCGTTGCGGCCGTGGACGAGCTGGAGGAGCTGGACGGCGAACTCGATGTCACGGATGCCCCCCGGACCCCGCTTGATCTCGCGCGTGGCCAGTCCGCGCCCGCTCACGATCCCCTCGGTCCGGGCCTTCATCGACCGCACCGCGGCCAGCTCGTCCGCGCTGTAATTCCTGCCCCACACCTGGTCGTCGGCGGCGCGTGCGAATTGCCGCCCGAGCTCCGCATCGCCGGCCACGGCCCGTGCTTTCAACAGCGCCTGGAACTCCCATGTGGATGCCCAGCGCGCCCAGTAGGCGGCATAGCTCTCGAGGGTTCTGGTGAGCGGGCCCGCCCTTCCCTCAGGCCGAAGGTCGGCATCGACCCGGAAGCACAGGCCTGCGGTCTGCAGGACGCGGCGTGCCGTTTCCTCGTCGGGCCCGTTTGCGGAGACGAAGAGCACGTCCACGTCACTGGCGTAGTTGAGCTCGCGCCCGCCGAGCTTCCCCATCCCAATGACAGCCAGGGGTCCCCCACCGGCGAGCGACACGGCTCCGGCGAGCACCTGCTGGGCGAGATCCGCCAGTGCCGCCCCCACCGTCTCGAGCGTGTCGAGGCCGAGGAGGTCTCTCGCCGCCACGCGCAGCAGTTCGAGCCGCTTCGTTCTGGCCAGGGCGGCGGGGTCCGAGCAGTCCACCGGCACCGGGTGGTCCAGGTCCTCCAGGACGTCGAGAGCGACCCGGTCCACCACGCACAGCCGACCCAGGGAATTGCTGGCCGCGCACACGCCGACGAGCACCGACGCCAGGGGGGTGGGCTCGGACCCCAGCACCAGTCGATCGACGACCTCGGGGTGTTCCTCGGCCAACCGGCGCAGGACCGCAGATGCGGTATCGGGCGACGCGCAGCGCCCGGCCAGCGCCGTGAGCGCGGCGGGAAGTGGCGCCGGCGAACCCGGACCGGAGCCGGCCCGGTGTTCTACGGGTGACGGCGGGGCCATTACCGCAGCATGCCAGGCTGGGCTCGTGGGGGACGCCGGTAAGATTTCGCCGTGTCCCACCTGCGTGTGGCGTTGTGCCAGCTCGACACGGTCGTCGGCGAAGTGGAAGGCAACGCGGCGCGGATCATCGACTGCCTGGCGCGTGTCGAGGCCGAGGGGTCCGACGTGGCCGCCTTCCCCGAGCTCGCCATCACCGGATATCCCCCCGAAGACCTGTTGCTGAAGCCGGCCTTCGTGGCTCACAACCTGGCCGCGTTGGAAAAGGTGGCTGCCGCCACGTCGTCGTGCCTGGCACTGGTGGGGTTCGTCGACGTGGCGGGGGACGAGGACCTCGATCATGCTGTGGCCCACGCGGCCGGTGCGGGCACGGTGGCCCGGGAAGCCGCCATCCGCGGTGCACCGCGCCGTCTGCGCAATGCCGTGGCCGTGTGCGTGGGCGGGGGAGTGCTCGGTGTGTACCACAAGCGTCGCCTTCCCAACTATGGCGTGTTCGACGAGGAGCGCTGGTTCGCCCCGGGAACGACGGAGCTCGAGCTCTACGACGTGGCGGGCATGGCCCTTGGCGTCTCGGTGTGTGAGGACCTGTGGTTCCCCGGCGGGCCTGTCCCGCTGCAGGCCGCCGGTGGGGCCCAGCTCGTCGTCAACGTGAACGCATCGCCGTTCTCGATCGGCCGCCAGGCCGACCGCCTGGCCGTGGCGCGGGCCCGGGTGGTGGAGTCGGGGTGTGCTGTGGCCTACGTGAACCAGGTCGGTGGGCAGGACGAGCTGGTGTTCGACGGCGGGTCTTTCGTCATGGACGCCACCGGGGAGGTGCTGGGGGCCGCCCCGAGATTCGTCGAGGCGTCGCTCCTGGTCGACCTCCCGGTCCCTGCTGCTCACCACGGCGGGTCCCTGCCCAGGGTGTCGATCAGCGTGACGGCGCGCGACCGCAGCGTCCGGCCGGCGCAGCCACCGCCACCCACACTCGGAGAGGAGGCCGAGGTCTACGAGGCGCTCGTCCTCGGCACACGCGACTATCTGCGCAAGAACGGCTTCACCGACGCGGTGATCGGCCTGTCGGGGGGCGTCGACTCGTCACTCGTCGCCGCCGTCGCCGTCGACGCTCTCGGCGCCCGGCACGTGCACGGTCTCGCCATGCCGTCGCGCTACTCGAGCAGCGGGTCGGTCACCGATGCCACCGACTTGGCAGAGCGTCTCGGTATCGACCTCCGCGTCGTCCCCATCGAGACCGTGCACGCAGCGTTCACCTCGGTCCTGGCCGGTGCGCTGGGTGAAGACCCCGCCGGCCTCACCGACGAGAACCTTCAGTCCCGCATCCGGGGCGTGATCCTGATGGCGCTGTCGAATGCCCGAGGCTGGATCGTCCTCACGACGGGCAACAAGAGTGAGCTCGCCACCGGGTACTCCACCTTGTACGGCGACTCGGCCGGCGGTTTCGCCGTCATCAAGGACGTTCCGAAGACCCTCGTCTACCGGCTGTGCCGCTACCGAAACGCACGCCAGGGCTCGGAGCTGATCCCCGAATCGGTGCTCACCAAGGCCCCGTCCGCGGAGCTCCGACCGGATCAGCGTGACGACCAGAGCCTGCCTGCCTACGAGATCCTCGACCCGCTGCTCGAGGCCCTGGTCCTCAACGACCGGTCGATCGCCGACGTCGTGGGCTCGGGGTTCGATCCCGAGCTCGTGGTGCGGGTGGCCGCTCTCGTGGACAGCGCCGAGTACAAACGCCGTCAGTCGCCACCCGGTGTCCGCATCACCGCCAAGGCATTCGGCAAGGATCGGCGCATGCCCATCACCAACCGGTACCGGGACCCGGCGCCCGAAGACAGGGCCCCTGGCGGGGAGCTCCCGCGTGCCTGACCGATTCGACGCATCCGCCATGGCACTCGGTGGCGGGGCCCTCGACGGTGGCAGCGGGTCGGGGGTGCGGGCGCTGTCGCTCCACGCGCAGGCGCGCCTGGTGGGTTCGTACCGGTGGCTGGAGCGCCGGCTCTTCGAGGTGCTCGGATCGTGGGTGGCGTCGGAGCCCGTGCCCGAAGCCCAGATGCTCTTCGACGTGTACAGCCTGCAGCACGCCTGGCATGCGGAGCTGTTCGCGGACCGGCTCCCGGCACTGGACTCGGTCGATCCCGACACCCTCGTGTCGCCTCCGAGCGCCGAGGTCGACCGCATGTGCGGGCTTCTGGCCGGAGTCGCGCCCGCCGGAGACGGTTCCTCCTCCGGCGGGGGCCTGATCGGCTCGGGTGACGGTCCGGGCGTGCCCGCCGGGGGCACGCTCCCGCGCCTGGTCGGTGTGGCCAGGGTTGTGCTCCCCCGCCTGTTGGTCGGATACAACCTCCACCTGCGTCGGGTCTCCCCTGTCGTCGACGCGCCCATGACCCGGTGTCTGCGGTTGGTGCTGCGCGACGAGATCGAGCAGTGGCAGGCCCTCGAGGCGCTGACCCAGGCGCTGTTGCGCCGTCCCCACGACGTCGCCGTCGTCACCGCCCATCAACAGCGGCTCGAGGAGATCATCGCCGGGGCCGGGGCCGGCCTGGTGCCTTGGCCCGCGGGCACCGACGACACGGGTTCCGGGCGATCCCCGACCCCGTGACCTGCTGGGGACCAGGCCTTCGTGGTCGTCGACGGAGGTGACGGGAGGGCTCGGGTCTTGACTGTGTCGGTAAAGTGATATCCACAGGCGACTTGCATACGTGGCCCTGGACGCCGGAACGACCGGACCAGCCGCAGGCCACGGTCGAGGCTCCCCACCGGCAGTGAGCGCCGGAGGGTTCCGACGAAGGGTGAGACGTTGGCCAAGGAGCGCGTCGAACGCGACGAGGAGGACCTGGTCCGGCTGTACCTGACCGACATCGGTCAGTACCCGTTGCTCACCAAGGACGACGAGGTGCGCCTCGCTCAGACCATCGAGGGTGGGCGCGCCGCCGAGCTCGACCTGGCGACCAAGGTCAAGGACCTCACCCCCGCCAAGCGTCGTGAGCTGAAGCGCAAGATCCAGACCGGAGAGCAGGCCCAGCAGACGTTCGTCCAGTCGAACCTTCGCCTGGTGGTGTCGATCGCCAAGAAGTACCAGGCGTCGGGACTGCCCCTCCTGGACCTCATCCAGGAGGGCAACCTGGGCCTCATGCACGCGGTGGAGAAGTTCGACTGGCGCAAGGGGTTCAAGTTCTCGACCTACGCCACCTGGTGGATCCGGCAGGCCATCACCAGGGGGATCGCCAACACGGGGCGGACAATCCGGCTTCCCGTGCATGCCGGGGACACCCTGGCTCGCGTGCAGAAGGCGCAAGCCCGTCTGGAGCTCAAGCTCGGTCGTCCCGCCACGCTGGCGGAGCTCGGGGCCGAGGTGGAGATGCCCGAGGACAAGCTCATCGAGGCGTTGCGCTTCCGGGCCGAGCCCCTGTCGCTGTCCGAGCCGTTGCGTGAGGACGGGGACGCAGAGCTCGGCGACGTCGTCGAGGACCGATCGGCCGAGTCGCCTTTCGAGGTGGCGGCCACCTCGCTGCTCCCCGACGAGATCAACCGGCTCCTTTCCCCTCTCGACGAGCGCGAGCGCGAGATCCTGCGCCTGCGCTTCGGTCTCGACCGCGGCGAGCCCCGCACCCTCGAAGAAGTCGGTGAGCATTTCAACTTGACCCGCGAGCGCATCCGCCAGATCGAGGCCCGGGCCATGTCGAAGCTGCGCCACCCGTCGTCGGACACCGGCGCACGGGACCTCCTCACCGTCTGAGGCAACCCGGGGTGCACGATGCCCTGGTCAGGAGGCCAAGGACATTGGAGTCACCGCACATGGGTAGGATCCAGCCCGTGAAAAAACTGCTGATTCTCGCTGTCCTCGTCGGTCTGGGCCTCATCGCCGCCAAGCGGCTGCGCGAAGCCTGATCACCCCAGGGCGCGGGCCGATCGGTGCCCGTGTCGCCTGACCAGTACCGCAGCGCCAGTGGCTGCGAGCGCCGCACCTGTCAACGCGGCCGCCGTCGGTAGGTTGGGAACAGGCACCCGGTCGCGGAGCCGGACGGGCCGGGTGAATTGCAACGTCTCCCATTCGCGGTCGCGGGCCAGGCGCGCCAGCACGCGATCGGGATTCACCACCACAGGGTGCCCCACGGCCTCGAGCATGGGGACGTCGGTGTAGGAGTCGGAGTAGGCGTACGACGACGCCAGGTCGATCCCCTCGAATCTCGCCAGGTCGCGCATGGCCTCGGCTTTGAACGGCCCGTAGGCGTAGAAGGCCATTTCACCGGTGTAGCGCCCGTCGAGGTCCACCACGGCGCGGCTGGCGATGGCGCCGTCCACGCCTAGGTACTCGGCCAGGGGTTGGACGATCTCCTCGGGTGAAGCCGAGACGAGGTAGGTCTTGCGCCCCGAGGCCTGGTGCTGCTCGAGGAGCTCGAGCGCCTCTGCATAGATGATGGGCTCCACCACCTCGTCGAGGGTCTCGCGCACGATGCGCGACACTTCGCGCTGGTCCCAGCCCCGGGTGAGCTTCAGTACCGACTCGCGGATGCGCGCCAGCTTCTGTTCGCTCGCACCGAGATGCAGGTAGACGAGCTGCGACGCCAGGGCCCGCACCACCGTGGCCCGGGAGATGAGGCCACCACGGTAGAAATGGTGGCCGAAGGCGGCCATCGACGC
Organism: uncultured Acidimicrobiales bacterium; assembly: GCA_963848335.1. GTDB lineage: Bacteria > Actinomycetota > Acidimicrobiia > Acidimicrobiales > UBA8190 > Chersky-840. The sequence continues at coordinate 1,203,948 of CAWKDD010000003.1, read as the reverse complement.
CCGGGCGATGATCGTCTTGTCGAGGTCGAAGAAGGCCGCCTCCGTGGCTGGGATTTGTGCCTCCATGGTGGGGAATTGTACGGGGCAGCACCCGCGGTGGGGACCACCGGTCCGAGAACGGCCGCCGGACCGGTGCCTGTCGAACGGGGAGCGGTCAGTCGCCTACCAGCAGTCGTTGGACCGACGTCTCGGCCTCTCCGGTCACGAGCACCATGACTTCGTCACCGGCGCTCAGCACCGTGTCGCCGCGGGGGACGACGAGACGGTCCCCGCGCACCACCGCCACCACCGTGGCGTCCCGGGGGAACTGGAGGTCCACCAGTGAGGTCCCGGCCGCGGGTGAGCCGTCGGCCAGGGTCACCTCGACCAGATGCGCATTGCCCCGTTCGAACTGCAGGAGCCGCACGAGCGACCCGACCGACACCGCCTCCTCGACCAGCGCGGTCAGCAATTGAGGGGTCGACACCGAGATGTCGACCCCCCACGACTCGTTGAACAGCCATTGATTGCTGGGATGGTTCACCCTGGCCACCACGCGGGGCACGGCGAATTCCTGCTTGGCGAGCAACGAGATGACCAGGTTGTCCTCGTCGTCGCCCGTGGCCGCTACGGCCACGTCGACCTCCGCCATGCCGGCTGCGTCGAGGGAGTTGACCTCGCAGGCGTCGGCGGCCACCCACGTCACCGCGATGGTCGAACGCAGGCGGTCGACGAGGTCGGGATCCCTCTCGATGAGCAGGACCTCGTGGCCGTTCGCCGCCAGGTCCTTGGCGATGGCCGTCCCCACGCTTCCCGCCCCGGCGATGGCCACCTTCACGGTGCCGATCCCATCGACCCCGCCGGGCCCGTCGCGCCCGCCGGTCTCGTCGCGCCCGCCGGTGCCGGCGCGCTCGAGTCGGCAAGGCCGTCACCGTGCCCGAGCCGGCGCTCGAGCTCACCGACGGCGTCCTTGAGCACCGCCACGTGCAAGACGTCACCCTCCTGCCCGACGAGGTCCTTCACCTCGAGTCGCGGGGTACCGGCCCGGGTGACCGCCACCACCTTCACCTTGCCGGGCATGCCGAGGTCCCGCAGCGCCTTGCCGGCCCAGCTCTCGGGGAGGATGCGCTCGACGAGCACGAGCTGGCCCGAGGGATCGCTCCACTCGCCCACGACCGCCGCCGGGAGCAGCCGGTGCATCACCTGCTCGATCGTCCACGTCACCGTGGCGACGGTGGGGATGCCCAGTCGCTGGTAGATCTGGGCCCGCCGGGGATCGTAGATGCGGGCCACCACGCAGTGGATCCCGTAGTTCTCCCGCGCGATCCGGGCGGTCAGGATGTTCGAGTTGTCCCCGCTCGTCACGGCGGCCAGCGCTCCGGCCTGCTTCGCCCCGGCCCGGTCGAGGTCCTCGCGGTCGAAGCCCGAGCCGACGATCGACGTCCCGGGCCAGTCGGCCGGCAGGCGGCGAAAGGCGCGCGACGACTTGTCGATGATGGACACCGAGTGGCCCTGCTCGACCAGGCCGATGGCGAGGCCCGATCCGACCCGCCCACAGCCGACGATCACGACATGCACCGGCTCCATGCAACTTGCCCTCGGGGCGCTGCGCAACACCGCATCGTGCCGTGCCGCGGACGGGATGTGCTTACCTGAAGGCGTGAGCGAGGTTCCGGTGCCCAGCGCTAGCGCGGCCATTTCGCCCGGCGCCCCGGTTCCTGAGGTCCCGGCCGTCGTGCCTGGCCGGATACCACCCGCCGGGCGTCGGGTCGCCCCCGAGGCCCTCCCCTCGCCGGATTCGGTCGATCTGCCCGAGAACGTCCGCTACAGGCTCAAGAACGCCTTCCTCGGCCCCCCTATCGCCTCCGAACGCCAGTCGGTGGAAAGGCTCGGCAAACCCACGGCGCTGGCCGTCTTGTCCTCGGACGTCATCTCGTCCTCGGCCTATGCCACCGAGCAGATCCTGCTCCAGCTGGTGAAGTACATCGGGGTCGCCGCCTTCGCGCTGGTGGTGCCGGTCACCGCGGCGGTGGTCGTGGTCCTGCTCTTCGTGACGGCCTCGTACCTCGAGGTCGTGAAGGTCTACACCAAGGCCGGCGGCGCCTACGTGGTGGCGCGCGAGAACTTCGGCCTCGGAGTGGCGCAGATCGCGGCGGTGGCGCTGCTCATCGACTACACGCTCACCGTGGCGGTGTCGGTGGCCGCCGGTGTCGCCGCGCTGACGTCGGTCTTCCCCAACCTGACGAGCGCCACGGTGTGGATCGCCATCGGCTTCGTCATCCTCATCGCCTACGGCAACCTGCGCGGCATCCGCGAGGCGGGCCGCACCTTCGCCCTCCCCACCTTCTTCTTCATGGCCAACATGGTGCTGCTCATCGTGGTGGGGTCGGTCAAGGCCGTGCTCGGCGATCTCCATGCGCACTCGCTGCACCACAGCGGCGCCATCGCCGTCGGCAAACCCGGCAACGGCCTGCTCCTGGGGGCGTCGGTGTTCATCGTGCTGAAGGCGTTCGCGTCGGGGGGCTCGGCGCTGACCGGCACCGAGGCCATCTCCAACGGGGTGAGCGTCTTCCGGCCTCCCGAGTCCCGCAACGCCCGCATCACCCTCGTGATCATGAGCCTCATCCTGGGATCACTCGTCCTCGGCATCGCCGCGTTGGCCGCCATCGTGCACCCCGTGCCCTACGTGTTGGGGACACCGACGGTGGTGGCGCAGGTGGCCAAGTACGTCTACGGGCCCGGTGCCTTCGCCCACGTGCTCTACGTCTTGCTCCAGGCGGGCACCATGCTCATCCTCGTCCTGGCGGCCAACACCAGCTTCACCGGGTTCCCCTTCCTGGCCAGCTTCGCCGCCGACGACTCCTACCTTCCCCGCCAGCTCACCCGCCGCGGGCACCGACTGGTGTTCTCTACGGGGATCCTGGTGCTCACGGTGGCGTCGATCGCCCTGCTTCTCGTCACCGACGCCAAGGTCGACAGCCTGATCCCCCTGTACGCCATCGGCGTCTTCACCGGGTTCACCATGGCCGGCGCGGGCATGGTCAAGTACCACCTCTCCCAACGCGAGCCGCATTGGCGTCGGAGCACGATCGTGAACGGCACCGCCGCCGTGCTGTCGTTCGTGGTGTTGCTCATCTTCGCCGTGACCAAGTTCAAAGAGGGTGCGTGGGTCGTCGTCGTCCTCATGCCGCTCGGGGTCCTCGTCCTGCTGCGCCTGCACCGGCAGTACGTCCAGGAGGACGCGCAGCTCGAGGCCGGCGCCTCCCAGGCCTGCGAGGCCCCCGTGCTCCGTCACCACGTGGTGGTGGTATTGGTCGACCGGATGGACCTGGCCACGGCGCGGGCCATCCAGTACGCCCGCACGCTGTCACCGGACCATCTGCGGGCCGTGCACTTCGCGGTGGACCCCCTCGAGGCCGCCGCTCTCGAACACGACTGGGGCCGGCTGGGGCTGTCGCGCCTGCCCCTCGACATCATCGAATGTCCCGACCGGCGCCTGGCACGCGCCGCGTTGGAGCTCGCCGCGCAGCTGACGCGTGACGAGGACACCGAGCTCACGATGTTGCTGCCCCGCCGGGGCTTCGCGGCCGGGTGGCGCCGCCTGCTGCACGACCGCAGCGCGGACCGCATCGCCGCCGCCGTGGGCCACCTTCCCCACGTCAACGCCACCATCGTCCCCTTCCAGCTCTCGGCGGGCTTGCGTCGCCGGGTGCGGGCCCAGGAGTCCCATGAGGCCTCCACCCGGCACGCGCGCGCCGCCGCCCGGGCGGGCGAGGAGATCGGTCCCGTGGTGGAGGGGACGACCCCCATCGGAGACGCCCAGTGGCGCCAGCGGGTGCGAGTGGGGGGGCGGATCCGATCGGTGCGGGTACCGAGCGGGGGGGCCACGGCCAACCTCGAATGCACCCTCGTCGACGCCACCGGGGCGATCCTTCTCGTGTTCCAGGGCAGGCGCCGGATCCCCGGCATCCAGCAGGGAGCGCGCCTCGTGGCCCAGGGAATGGTCGGTGCCTGGGAGGGCCGGCTCGCCATCTTGAACGCCGACTACGAGCTGATCGCCGGCCCCGACACCAAGGAGGTCGACGCCGGGGTCTGAGGGTGTTGCCGCGCTCACCCGTCGGAGGCTTCCTTGCCCGTCGTCGCGTGGAGTCGGTATCGTCGGCCCCCGTTCTTCGGGGGAGCGTCTCATCTCGAGGCTGCGCCCGACCCCGGGTCCGACCAACAGACCGACCCGAGACCTCGGCCGCCGAGGCTCGTTCCGGGCCCTCGGGCCCATGTGAAGGGAGCACCAGGTATATGACCCACTTCCTCGCCAGCGAAGGGGGGTATCAGAGCTTCGTATTCTCGGGTACCGAGAAGACGTGGCTGGTGGTGGCCCTGGTCACCGCCATCTTCGGCCTCGGCGTGGGGCTCTTCCTGATGCGGGGCGTGCTGGCGGCTGACACCGGCACCCCCAAGATGCGCGAGATCGCGGCCGCCATCCAAGAGGGAGCGGTGGCGTTCCTCCGCAGGCAATTCCGGGCCATCGGGATCATCGTCGTGCCCCTGGCGGTGCTGATCTTCTTCACCGCCACCAAGGTATCGAGGCCCAACGGCAGCGTGGCCCTGTCCTTCGGCGCCGCCGGCGCCTTCCGGGTCCTGTGCTTCCTGGCCGGGGCGACGCTCTCGGGGCTCACCGGGTTCATCGGGATGAGCCTGGCCGTGCGCGGCAACGTCCGGACCGCAGCAGCAGCGCGCGACGGCAAGCTGCCCGGAGCGCTGCGGGTGGCCTTCCGTACCGGCGCCATCACGGGGATGCTGTGCGTAGGCCTCGGACTGCTCGGTGCCACCGTGATCGTCTTCCTCTTCCAGAACACGGCCACGGCGGTACTCGTCGGCTTCGGCTTCGGGGCATCGCTCATCGCCCTGTTCATGCGTGTCGGCGGGGGCATCTTCACCAAAGCCGCCGACGTCGGTGCCGACCTGGTGGGCAAGGTCGAGGCGGGCATCCCCGAGGACGACCCCCGCAACGCGGCCACCATCGCCGACAACGTCGGCGACAACGTCGGCGACTGTGCGGGCATGGCCGCCGACCTCTTCGAGTCCTACGTCATCACCATCATCGCCGCCATCATCCTGGGGTACGCGGCCTTCACGTCGCTGGGCGGCTCGTTCAAGGGCAACGCCGCCCGCGCCGTCGTGTTCCCCCTGATCGTTCCGGCCATGGGCATCGTGGCTTCTGCCGTCGGCGTCTTCGTGGTGCGGGCCCGGGCCGGCGAGAAGTCGGCCATGGCCCCCATCAACCGCGGATTCTGGACGGCGGCGGCGCTGACCGTGCTCGGGGCGGGCCTGGTGGCCGGCTTCTACCTCCACTACATGAAGGCGTTCTACGCGGTGCTCACCGGCGTCGTGCTCGTGCTCGTGGCCAGCCAGATCACCGAGCACTTCACCTCCACCGAGCGGCCTCCGGTCCGGGAGATCGCCGAATCGGCGCGCACCGGCCCGGCCACCACGGTCCTCTCGGGCATCGCGTTCGGCCTGGAGTCGACGGTGTGGGCCATCCTCGCCATCGCCGTGGCCATTTCGGTGTCGGTGGGCCTGGCCCACGGCAACATCGAGCTGACGCTGTACCTGGTATCGCTGACCGGGATCGGCATGTTGTCCACGGCGGGCATGGTGGTGTCGGAGGACAGTTTCGGGCCCGTCTCCGACAACGCCGCGGGTGTGGCCGAGATGTCGGGCGAGTTCACCGGTGAGGCGGAGCGGGTCATGGTGAGCCTCGACGCCGTGGGCAACACCACCAAAGCCATCACCAAGGGTGTCGCCATCGGCTCGGCGGTCATCGCGTCGGTGTCGCTGTTCGGCTCCTTCGTCGAGACGATCGTGTCGCAGCTGGGCCTGCACGTCCCGGCCTCGAAGCTCTTCAGCATCCAGCAGACCCAGATCAACGTGGCCAACCCCACCATCTTCATCGGCCTGCTCATCGGCGGCTCGGTGGCGTTCTTGTTCTCGTCGCTCGCCATCCGGGCCGTGGGGCGCTCGGCCGGCACCGTGGTGCAAGAGGTCCGGCGCCAGTTCCGTGAGCACCCGGGGATCATGGACTACACGGAGAAGCCCGAGTACGGGAGGGTCATCTCGATCTGCACGGCGGCGGCCCAGCGCGAGCTCGTGACCCCGGCGCTGCTGGCCGTGCTCACCCCGGTGATCGTCGGCTTCGGGATCAACTACCTCGCCTTGGGCGCCTTCCTCGCCGCTGCCATCCTGACCGGGCAGCTCATGGCCAACTTCCTCTCGAACTCCGGTGGGGCCTGGGACAACGCCAAGAAGTACATCGAGGACGGCCACGAGGGAGGAAAGGGTTCCGAAGCCCACACCGCGGCCGTGATCGGGGACACCGTGGGCGATCCCTTCAAGGACACCGCCGGGCCCGCCCTCAACCCGCTCATCAAGGTCATGAACCTGGTGTCGCTGCTCGTCCTGCCGGCGGTGATCACGCTGCGCCACCACACCGGGGCCCGCCTGGGCATCGCCGGTGCAGGGGTCGTGATCCTGATCGGGGCCATCGCATTCTCCAAGCGCAAGTCCCAAGGCTTCGGCGCCGAGGAAGAGGGCAAAGCGGGTGGCGGACCGGCGACGCCCGCCCCTGCGGCCGTGGAGGCCTGACGGAACCGGCGCCGTCGGCGGCGGAGTGGGGACATGGCCATGAAAACGCTGGTCACGGGCACGGGGCGCCGATCCATCCCCGGCTGCTGTTGACACGAGCCGTGTGAAGCCCGCACGCTCATCGACGACCATGCCAGCCTCCACCCGCTCGCGTTCCTCCGGCTCCCGCTCGTCGGGCAAGCCTCTCGTCATCGTCGAGTCCCCGGCGAAGGCCCGGACCATCGCGGCCCTGCTCGGGGGGGGATTCGTGGTCGAATCTTCGGTGGGCCACATCCGCGACCTGCCCCGTCGGGCCGACGAGATCCCCTCCGCCTACAAGGGTGAGGGGTGGGCCCGCCTCGGCGTCGACGTGGACAACGGGTTCAAGCCCCTGTATGTGGTGGCCCCCGAGAAGAAGTCGGTCGTGGCGCGCTTGAAGTCGTTGCTGGCCGACGCCAGCGAGGTCTATCTCGCCACCGACGAGGACCGCGAAGGCGAATCGATCGCGTGGCACCTCACCGAGGTGCTCTCGCCCCGTGTGCCCATCAAGCGGATGGTGTTCCACGAGATCACCGCAACCGCCCTGGCGCGTGCCGTGGAGGACTGGCGAGACCTCGACCGGCGGTTGGTCGACGCCCAGGAGGCCCGCCGGATCCTCGACCGCCTCTACGGGTACGAGGTGTCTCCGGTTCTGTGGAAGAAGGTGATGCCCCGCCTCTCCGCGGGCCGCGTCCAGAGCGTGGCCACCCGCATGATCGTCGAGCGGGAGCGGGCCCGGATGCGGTTCCGGGCCGGGACGTGGTGGGACATAGAAGGGGCGTTCGACGCGCGGGGCCAGACCTTCGCCGCCACCTTGGTGGCGGTGGGGGGGACGCCGGTGGCGACCGGGCGCGACTTCACCGAGACCGGGGAGATCAACAAGGCCGGCGTGGTGCTCCTCGGCGAGCCCGATGCCACTCGGCTCGTGCAGGGCCTGGCCGGGCAGACATTCACGGTGCGGGCGGTGACGGAAAAGCCCTACCGACGGTCACCGGCTCCTCCTTTCATGACCTCCACCCTCCAGCAGGAAGCCAGTCGCAAGCTCCGTTTCGGGGCCCAGCGCACCATGCAGGTGGCCCAGCGCCTCTACGAGCAGGGCTGGATCACCTACATGCGCACCGACTCCACCACGCTGTCGGACCAGGCGCTGACCGCAGCGCGGACCCAGGCGTCGTCGCTCTACGGGCGCGAATACGTCCCCGAGGCGCCGAGGCGCTACGAGCGCAAGGTCAAGAACGCGCAGGAGGCCCACGAGGCCATCCGGCCCGCGGGCGAGTCCTTCCGCACTCCCGACGAGGCGGCCCGGGAATTGAGTGGCGACTCCCTGCGCCTCTACGACCTGATCTGGAAGCGCACCGTGGCTTGCCAGATGGCCGACGCCACCGGGACGAGCGCCCAGGTCCGCCTGGCCGGCATCCCGGTGTGGGGCGGCCCCGGCGACGAGGCGGAGTTCTCGGCGTCGGGGACCGTCATCCGCTTCCCCGGCTTCCTGCGTGCTTATGTCGAGGGAACCGACGACGCCGATGCCGAGCCGGCCGAGCGCGACGTACAGCTTCCGGCGCTGGTCGAAGGCGACACGTTGTCCGCCCAGGACCTCGAGGCCCGTGCGCACACCACCCAGCCCCCGCCCCGCTACACCGAGGCCTCGCTCGTCAAGGCCCTCGAGGAGCTCGGGGTGGGACGGCCCTCGACCTACGCCAGCATCCTCGGCACCATCCAGAACCGCGGGTACGTGTGGAAGAAGGGCACCGCGCTCGTGCCGTCGTTCACGGCGTTCGCCGTCGTGGGACTGCTCGAGCGGTACTTCGGGGACCTCGTCGACTACGGCTTCACGGCGGCGATGGAGGACGACCTCGACGAGATCGCCGAGGGAGCCCAGGAAGTGCTGCCCTGGCTCACGCGTTTCTACTTCGGAGGGGACGGGAGCAACGGCCACGCCGCGAAGACGGGGACGGCGTTCGAGCCCGGGCCCGGCCGCGGCGCCGGCCGGGAGCGGCGGGGCCTCAAGGACGACGTGGCTTCGCACCTCGGGGAGATCGATGCCCGCGAGGTGAACTCGATCACCATCGGTGCCGATGCCGAGGGGGAGCCGATCGTCGTGCGCGTGGGCCGCTACGGCCCCTACCTCCAGCGCGCCGACGACCGGGCCTCGATCCCCGAGGACCTCCCCCCCGACGAGCTCACCGTGGCGCGGGCCGAAGAGCTCCTCGCCGCACCTTCGGGGGACCGCACCATCGGGACCGACCCCGAGAGCGGGCTGGCCGTGCTGGTGCGCTCGGGCCGATTCGGTCCCTACATCCAGCTCGGAGAGGCCGTCGAAGGTGGCGAGCGACCCCGGACGGCGTCGCTGTTCCGGTCCATGACCCCCGAGGACGTCCAACTCGACCAGGCACTGGAGCTGCTCCGCCTGCCGCGCTCCGTCGGCACCGACCCGACGTCGGGGGAGGAGATCCAGGCGCTCAACGGGCGGTTCGGGCCGTATGTCAAAAAGGGCACCGACACCCGCAGCCTCGAAACCGAGGAGCAGCTGCTCACGGTCACCCTCGACGAGGCCCTCGCCCTCTTCGCACAGCCCAAGACCCGCCGCGGCCGGGCGGCGGCGGCGCCGCTGCGCGAGCTCGGCCCCGACCCCGAGACCGACGCTCCAGTCGTCGTGCGCTCGGGCCGCTTCGGCCCCTACGTGACCGACGGCACCACCAACGCCTCGCTGCGCAAGGGGGACGAGCCCGAGACCATCACCATCGAGCGCGCCGCCGAGCTGCTCGCCGATCGCCGGGCCGCGGGACCGCCGGTCAAGCGCGCCGGCCGGGCGGCGAAGGCGCCGAAGAAGGCGGCCAAGGCGGCGAAGTCCACCAAGAAGGCTGCCGCCACCAAGAAGGGCGCCACCAGGAAAGCTGCCGCCACCAGGAAAGCTGCCGCCACCAAGAAGGGCGCCACCAAGAAGGGCGCGGCGAAGGCGACGTCCGCCGACAAGGCGACCGAGGCATCCGCCTCGGTGCCGGCAGGGACGCCTGAGACGGCGTGAGCGGGCGCGGCCGGCTCATCGCCCTCGAAGGTGTTGACGGATGTGGCAAGTCGACGCACGCCCGCCGTCTGGCCGACGCCCTCGGTGCGATCGCCACGGCGGAGCCGGGGGCCACACCCCTGGGCGCCACGCTGAGGAGGCTCGTGCTCGATCCCGGGTTGCCCCCGGTGTCCGAACGCGCCGAGGCGCTCCTCATGGCCGCCGACCGGGCCCAGCACGTGGCCGAGGTGGTCCTCCCTGCGCTCGAGGAGGGGCGGTGGGTCGTCACCGACCGGTTCTCGGCGTCGACCCTCGCCTACCAGGGCTACGGACGGGGCCTCGACCTCGAGGAGATACGGCGTCTGGTGTCCTGGGCGGCGGCGGGCGTCGTCCCCGACCTGACTGTGGTGCTCGACGTCCCCCTGGCGCTAGCGCGCCACCGCCTCCATGTCGGCGGAGCCGAGGCCGATCGCCTCGAGCAGCTCGACACCGGTTTCCACGAGCGGGTGCGGGCCGGGTACCTGGCGCTCGCCGCGTCGGGACCCGCCACGTGGGCCGTCCTCGACGCCAGCGGCGACGTGGAGACCGTGGCCGAACAGGTCATGGCGGTGGTGGTCGAGCGTCTGGCGCCGCTTCCCACCGCGAGCCGATGACGGCGCAACCCCACGACCACGAGCTTCCCGACGTCGGGCTCTTCGCCGAGGTGGTGGGACAGTCCGACGCGGTCGCCCAGCTGCGCGCCGCGGCCCGCAAGCCCGTGCACGCCTATCTGCTCGTGGGGCCGCCCGGTCTGGGCCAGCGGCCCCTGGTGCGCGGCTTCGCCGCCGCCCTGTTGTGCCCGCTCGGTGGCTGCGGCGCGTGCGAGGTGTGCCGCCGCGCCCTGACCGGGGTCCATCCCGACGTGGTGGAGATCGAACGGGCGGGCCCCTTCGTCACCGTCGACGACGCCCGGCGCGTGGTCCGACTCGCCCAGCGGCGCCCACTCGAAGGACAGCGCCAGGTGATCGTGGTGGCGGACATCCACCTGGCCCGGCTGGCCGCCCCCGTCTTGTTGAAGACGCTCGAGGAGCCGGCCGGGCAGACGGTCTTCGTCCTGCTCGCCGAGGCTGTCCCCGCCGAGATGGCCACGGTGGCCAGCCGGTGCGTGCGCATCGAATTGCACCCCGCCCCCTCTGCCGAGCTGCGCCACTGGCTCGTGGGGACGGGCATGGCGGCCGATCTGGCCGCCGAGCTGTCCGAGGCGGCGGGAGGGAGCATCGAGCGCGCCAGCCTTCTGGCCGACGACGGCGGCTTCGTGTCGCGACGCGAATTGTGGCGCTCGGTGCCCTCGCGCCTCGACGGCACCGGGTCGGCGGCGGCCGTGCTGGCCGCAGAGTTGCTGTCCTCGGCCGAGGACGCGCTGGAGCCGGTGCGCGCCCGGCACCGCGTCGAGATGGAAGGGCTCGGCTCCGAGGCCGAACAGCGCGGCGAGCGCGCCGTCCCCCGCCGCAAGGAGATCGAAGACCGTCAGCACCGCGAGGAACGCCGGTGGCGGACCGACGAGCTGCGGGCCGGGTTCGCCGTGCTCGCCGCCGCCTACCGGGACCGCCTTCTGTCCTTGGCGGCACCCGACCCCATGCCCCCGGCCTGGTCGGGGAGGACCGAGGAACGCATACGCGAGCTCGCCGGCGCCATCGCCGTGGTCGAGCGATCCTCGGCGGAGCTGGTCCGCAATCCCAACGAGTCGCTGCTGCTCGAAGCCATGCTCGTCCGGCTCTCCGCCGTCACCGGCTGACGGCGCCGTCGCCTGTCGGGCTGCGGAGGCCCGATGTCGGTCAGGTAGTTTGATCGCTCGCGTCGCCTGGGTAGCTCAGCTGGTAGAGCAGCGCATTCGTAATGCGCAGGTCAGGGGTTCGAGTCCCCTCCCAGGCTCCGACCGACGGTGTGGACCGGCCCGCCCGTTGTCCGCGAGTTGAGCTTGGCTTGGACGCCCGGTGAGGATCGGGCAGCACCATGGAGCCGAGGGGCACGCCGCCGGATCCTCTGCATCCCGTGGCGCGCGGACGGGAAGCCGGATGGGGGGTCCGCCATGAGCGTCACGGTTCCGTTTGGCTCCCGGCAGAACGCCGGCTCCGAGTCGGAGCCCGGCCCCACCCGCGGCCAGGAGACCTCGCCGGCGGTGGTGTACCTGGCAGCGGCGACGAACACCTACGGCACGCTGTCGTACCGCCGGGCACTGCGGCGCGTCTCAGACGAGTGGCCCCGGGCGGTGGTGATGGACGCCGACTCCTGCGGCTTCGCGTCGCGTGCCGATTGGCACCTGCGCTGGCCCTTCATCCGCGACGGCCTCGACGCCGTGGTTGTCCTCTCGGAGGTGGACGGGTCGATCAGCCGCGAAACGTGGCTGGAGCTTCGCGATGCCACCGACACCGGCCTGCCGTGCTGGTTCGTGACCGCGTCCGGGGACCTGGCCCCCGCACCGCCGCGGGCGTTCCGGTTGTTCCCCTCCGGCGTCCGCACCGTGCGACGCTGGGCGCACGCCGTCACACCTGACGCCTGAACCGCCCATCCTGAGCTCCGGAGCCGGCAAGAGCGGGCCGTTACCGGGGAACGGGGCCGTGGTGACGGCGCGCCGCCGCCGCCACACCCACTGGCTATGGTGCAGCACATGGCCGACCGGGGTCGCTTCACAGAGCTCGCCATGCCCCACATGCAGGCGTTGTACACCGCCGCCTTGCGCATGACCCGCAACCCCGCCGACGCCGAGGACCTCGTGCAGGAGACGTTCCTCAAGGCGTACCGCGCCTTCGACCGTTACGAGGACGGGACCAACCTCCGGGCGTGGCTGTACAAGATCCTCACCAACACCTTCATCAACAGCTACCGCGCCGCCAAGCGACGACCGGAGAAGGCCGACGTGGAGGACGTCGAAGACCTCTACCTGTACCACCGGATCGGGGACCTCCAATCGACCGGCGCCGGGCGGTCGGCCGAGGACGAGGTGTTCGAGCACTTCACCGACGACGAGGTCAAGAAGGCCATCGAGTCGCTCCCCGAGGCGTTCCGGATCGCCGTCCTCCTGGCCGATGTGGAAGGTTTCTCCTACAAGGAGATCGCCGAGATCACCGAGGTGCCCATCGGCACGGTGATGAGCAGGATCCACCGGGGAAGAAAGGCGCTCCAGAAGGCGTTGCACGACTTTGCCGTCGCGCGGGGCCTGGTCGGATCGGCCGAGGCCGGGCATTAACCTCGGGGCTGATGGGAGAACTCGAGATGGGGTCCGAAGAGTCCGAGGTCGATTGCAACGAGACCATCGAACGGCTCTACCACTATCTCGACGGTGAGCTCACCGACGAGCGCCGCGCCGAGATCAAGGAGCATCTCGACGAATGCTCGCCGTGCCTGGGGGCCTTCGACTTCGAGCTCGAGCTCCGCCAGGTGATCGCCAACCGCTGCAAGGACCACGTCCCGGCCTCCCTGCGCGAGCGGGTGCATGACGCCATCCTCGAGGAGGAGCGCCGCCAGGCGTCGGGTCACTCGGGCTGAAGCAGCGCCCCGGTCACCTCGCCCCGGCGCCTCATGGGACCGGGCCGGTTCCCGGGCTCCAGGCCCCCTCGTCGGTGGTGCTCAGGGCCGTTTCACAACGGTCGAACAACGACCCTTGCTGTCCCTCACTCCGCCTGTCGCGGGCGTCGATAGGTAGCCAAACACGACACCGGCGGGAGGTTCAGGGGAATGGAAGACCGCACCGAGTTGGGCGACCAGTCCATCGGGGCCACGGCGTTCACCGGGTACGGGCGGCCGTCGCGCACGTTCGCCTCGGGCCGGGTGTGTGCCGAGCCCGGCTGTGACACCAAGCTGTCGATCTACAACGACGACGAGTACTGCTGCTTGCACCTCACCCCCAGCACGCCCAGGCTCCGGGGCAAGAAGATCGCCTGAGGGGCGGAGGTGGGCCCACGGTCCCTACACTGGGGGCCGTGACCAGCCCGGTGTCGTGGGACGTAGCCCAACGCGTCGCCACGTGGGTGGGCTCCCGGGGTTCCTTGCTGGGCCCGCCGGGGGCAGGGTCCCTCGACGCCACCACCAGGGCCCAGCTCGAGGCCGACTTCGCCGAGGCCACTACCCGGGCCGAGGGCCTGGTGATCGAGGCCACGGGCCTCCAACCCGCCACCGGCAGCGCAGAAGCCCTGGTCGTCGACCGGGCCGGCTGGGTCCAGGCCAACATCTCCTCGTTCCGCCGCCTGCTCGAGCCGGTGCTCGAGAAGCTCGACACCGGCACCTTGCAGGGCCCACTGGCGGGAGCGACACGCCGGGCCACCGGGGCCCAGCTGGGGCTGGTCCTGGGGTGGATGGCGACCCGCGTCCTCGGGCAGTACGACCTGCTGCTCGCCGAGGGCGAGGACACCGGGGGCGTGGTGTCCTACGTCGGCCCCAACATCGTGGCCCTCGAACGGCGCCACGGCTTCCCGGCCAAGCAGTTCCGCCTGTGGATCGCCCTGCACGAGGTCACCCACCGGTGCCAGTTCACGGGCGTCCCCTGGCTGCGGCCCCACTTCCTGTCCCTCGTGGACCAGGCCATGTCGGGCATGACCCCCGACCCGCGCCGGTTCGTCGAGGCCCTGCGCCGGGCGGCCGCGGCGGTGCGTGCCGGGAAGAACCCCCTCGAAGAAGCCGGGATGCTAGGACTGGTGGCACCCCCCGAGCAGCTCGAGGTGATCGGCCGCATCCAGGCCATGATGAGCCTGCTCGAAGGGCACGGGGACATCACCATGGACCGCGCCGGTGCCGATGCCGTGCCCGACGCGGCGGTGTTCTCCCAGGTGCTGCGGGAGCGGCGCCGCCGGGCCAGCCTGCCGTCGCGCCTGCTCCAGCAGCTGGTGGGGATCGAGGCCAAGATGCGCCAGTACGAGGCGGGGGAGCGCTTCATCCGGGCCGTGGAGGCCACCGGCGGCCCCGAGCTGCTGGCCCGGGTGTGGGAAGGGCCCGAGATGCTCCCCACCATGGACGAGATCCGCCAACCCGAGACCTGGGTGGCGCGCATCGGGCCGGCCCGTCTCGCCACCGGCTGACGGCGCGATCCGGTTGACGGTGCGGTCCGGTTGATGCTGCGGTTCGGTTGATGGTGCGGTCCGGTTGATGGTGCGGTCCGGTTGATGGTGCGGTCCGAGAGCACCGCCCCCGGGACCGCACCTGGCGGCACCCGGGCCCTGCTCGACCGCTGCCCGTTCCCGGCTCCGGGCACCCCGCTTCCCTGCGCCGTCTCGGGGGGCCCCGACTCCCTGGCGCTGCTGGTCCTGGCGGTGGAGGCGGGTTGCGACGTGACCGCCGTCCACGTGGACCACGGACTGCGCCCGGGGTCGGCCGCCGAAGCCGAGGTGGTGGCGGCCGCCGCGCAGCGGCTGGGGGCCCGCTTCCGGGCCACGCGGGTGGAGGTCGCGCCCGGCCCCAACCTCGAAGCCCGGGCCCGTGCCGCGCGCCGGTCCGCCCTGCCGGAGGGCTCCGCCACCGGCCACACCATGGACGACCAGGCCGAGACGGTCCTGGTCAACCTCCTGCGGGGGGCGGGCCTGGACGGCCTGGCGGGGATGGTGCCGGGCCCCGCCCATCCCCTGCTCGGCATCCGCCGTTCCGAGACCCATGCCCTGTGCGAGGCGTCGGGCCTCGAGCCCGTCGACGACCCGTCCAACACCGACCGGCGTTTCCTGCGCAACCGCATCCGTCACGAGCTGCTCCCCCTGGCCGGCGCCATCGCCGGGCGCGACCTCGTGCCGGTGTTGTGCCGCCAGGCTTTGCTCCTGGCCGACGAGGCGGGCCTGCTCGACGAGCTGGCCGCAGGGATCGACCCCGGCGACGCCCGGGCCCTGAGCGCGGCGCCGGCCCCGCTGGCGCGGCGCGCGGCGCGACGCTGGCTGCGGGGAGACGCCCCCCATCCCCCCGACCTGGCCGCGGTGGAGCGGGTCCTGGCCGTGGCCCGGGGGACGATGGGCGCCACCGACGTTGCCCCCGGGATGCGGGTGCGGCGGTCGCGCGGGACCCTGTCGTCGGCGCCGATCGCACCGGAGGCGTCCGGTAGTGTCGGCGCCCGATGACCCCGGCACGCGCCACGAGGACGCCGGCGCCACGGTGAGCATCGACCGCTGGAACGACGACCCCGACCTCGGTCAGGTCGTGGTGGCCGAGGACGTCCTGCACAAGCGGGTGGCCGAGCTCGGCGACGAGCTCACCGCCGACTACGACGACCGGATCCCGCTCCTGGTCGGGGTGTTGAAGGGCGCCTTCGTGTTCATGAGCGACCTGGCGCGCGCCATCAGGCTGCCCGTCGAGGTCGACGTCATGGCGGTGGCGTCCTACGGGTCGGCCACGACCACCAGCGGGGTGGTGCGCATCGTGAAGGACCTCGACTCGGACCTCACCGACCGCCACGTGCTGGTGGTGGAGGACATCGTCGACAGCGGGCTCACGCTCTCGTACCTGCGCCGCAGCCTCCTGGCCCGCCGGCCCGCCAGCCTCGAGGTGTGCGCCCTGCTCGTGAAAGAAGGCCGCCAACGCGCCAAGCTCGACCTGCGCTACGTGGGGTTCCGCATCCCCCCGGACTTCGTGGTGGGCTACGGGCTCGACGTGGCCGAGCGCTACCGCAACGTTCCCGACATCCGGGTCTACCAGGGCCCGGTCCCCGTCGACTGAGAGACCGGTGCCGTGACCGTTGACCGCGCCCGTGTCGAACGCCTGGTGAGCGAGCTGCTCGAGGCCATCGGCGAGGACCCCGCCCGCGAGGGCCTGCAAGCCACGCCTCGACGCGTGGCGGCCATGTACGAAGAGCTGTTCGCCGGCGTCGACGACGACCCCGAGCGCTACCTCACCGTCACCTTCGCCGCCGACCACGACGAGATGGTGATGGTGCGCGACATCCCGTTCGCGTCGCTGTGCGAGCACCACATGGTGCCGTTCATGGGAAAGGTGCACGTGGGCTACATCCCCGGCGCCGACGGCCGTGTCACCGGCTTGTCCAAGCTGGCCCGCCTGGTGGACGTGTACGCGCGTCGCCTGCAGGTCCAGGAGCGGATGACGACGCAGATCGCCGACACCATGGAGAAGGTGCTCGTCCCGCGTGGGGTGCTCGTCGTCGTCGAGGCCGAGCACCTGTGCATGTCGATGCGGGGCGTGAAGAAGCCGGGGACCCTCACCATCACCTCGGCGGTGCGGGGCCTGTTCCGGGACGACCCGCGGACCAGGGCCGAGGCCATGCAGTACATCCACGGCCGCTGAGACCCGTGGCGCGCCCGGCACACGGTGGCGGTTCCCCGGTCCCGGGGGCAGCCCTAACCTACGGGCATGCGGCCTCTGGTGATGGCGGTGCTCAACGTCACGCCGGACTCGTTCTCCGACGGCGGTCGCTACCTCGACGCCGAGCTGGCGGTGGCACACGGACGGGAGATGGCCCGCCAGGGCGCCGACGTCATCGACGTGGGGGGCGAGTCGAGCCGGCCCGGGGCCGAGCCGGTCTCCGAGGGCGAGGAGCTGCGCCGGGTGGTGCCGGTGATCGAAGCCCTCTCCCCTCACGTCCGGGTGTCGGTCGACACCGTGAAGCCGGCGGTGGCCGAGGCCGCCCTCGGTGCCGGGGCGTCGCTGCTCAACGACATCTCGGCCTCGTTGTGGCCGGTGGCGGCGGAGTCCGGGGCGGGGTGGGTGGCCATGCACATGCAGGGGGCGCCGCGCACCATGCAGCACGATCCGCGCTACGACGACGTCGTGGCCGAGGTGCACGGCTTCCTGCGGGCGCGGGCCGACGTCGCGCTGGAGGCGGGCGTGCGGGAGGTGTGGGTGGACCCTGGTATCGGCTTCGGCAAGACGGCCGCGCACAACCTGGCCCTGCTGCGCCATCTCCCCGACCTCGTGGCGCAGGGCGTGCCGGTCCTGGTGGGGACGAGTCGCAAGAGCTTCCTCGGGCGCTTGGCGGCGGGGCCCGGAGCCGAGCCCGCCGGCGTGACCGAGCGCCTGGCGGGCTCCATCGCCACCGCCACATGGGCCATGCTGGCGGGCGCGTCGATGGTGCGGGTCCACGACGTGCCGAGCGCGGTGGCGGCGGCCACGCTCGTGGGAACCACCCGGGTCGAGGTCGGTGGCCCGTGCCCGGTGGGGACGGGCCGGTGGGACGGGGGATGACGACGAAGGTGAAGGCGAGGGCGAGGGTCGAGTGGTGAAAGGGAAGTGGGCGGCGGGGATCCCCCCGCGCAACTTCACGTGGATCGTGAAGGACCAGCTGGCGGTGAGCGAACGGCCGGGCGGCTTCGCCCCGCACCATCGCCGTGTCCGCCGCCAGGAGGAGATCATCTGGCTGCGCGTGCAGGGCTTCAACCGGGTGGTGTCGCTCCTGCCGTCGCCGCACAACCTGGCCGCCTACGACGAGGGGGAGCTGGTGTGGTCGCACTTCCCGCTGGCCTCGACCGGGGACGTGCGGGAGACGCTTCTCGACCTGTACCGGAATCTCGACGCATGGCTGCGGGCCGGCGAGCGCCTCCTCGTGCACCAGGAGGAGCTCGGTGACCGCGTCATGGGGGTCGTGGCCGGCTACCTGCTGTGGAGCGGCCGCCTGCCCGGCGGGCCGCAGGCCATCGCCGTGGTCGAGCGGCTCATCGGCCATCCGATGGGGCCGCCGGGTCTCGACATGGTGGCCCGGGCCTCCGAGCTCGGCGTCCCCGGGCCCGCCTGAGCCCCGGCTCGGCGCCGTGGGGCGGGGTGGTCCGGAAGGGGACCGCATCGAGGTGCGGGGGCTGCGCGTCGACGGGGTCCACGGGGTGCTCGACGAGGAGCGCGTGCGCCCTCAGCCCTTCGAGGTGGATCTCGACCTCTATCTCGACACCGCGGCCGGAGCGTCGCGCGACGACCTCGCCGCCACCGCCGACTACGCCGCCGCCGCCGACGCCGCGGTGGCGGTGATCACCGGACCGCCCCGCCGCCTGCTCGAGTCCCTGGCCACGGCCGTGGCCGAGGGCGTGCTCGTCGACCCCCGCATCGAGGCCGTCACCGTCACCGTCCGCAAGCTGCACCCGCCGCTCCCGCACCAGGTCGCCTCGACCGGGGTCCGCATCCATCGACGCCGGACCTAGGGCCGTGCGCGCCTTCGTCGGCCTGGGGTCCAACCTCGGTGACCGGGAGTCCCACCTGGTCGGGGCGGTGCAGGGGCTCCCCGGGGTGGTGGCGGTGTCGCGCCTGTACGAGACCGAGCCCGTGGGCGGCCCCGCCGGCCAGGGCCTGTACCTCAACGTCGTCGTCGAGCTCGACACCGCGCTCGGGCCCAGGGAGCTGCTCGAGGTGGCCGGGCGGCTCGAGGCGGCGGCAGGGCGCCGGCGGGGCGTGCCCGACGGGCCGCGCACCTTGGACGTCGACGTCCTGCTCGTCGGGGACCGGGTGGTCGAGGACGAGGACCTGGTGGTTCCCCATCCCCGCATGTACGAGCGACGGTTCGTGGTCGAGCCCCTGGCCGAGCTGGCTCCCGAGCTCGTGGCGCCCGAAGCCCGGGAAGGGGCTGGTGGGGAGGTCCGGGTGGTAGGTAGACTGCGCGGGGTACTGATCCGATCGCCTGGAGCGACCGGCACCCTCGGTGAGGGGCTGGAGCGCAGAGAGGGGTCCGGTGACAACTGTCCGACTGATCGGCCCGGGGCGGGCCGGTCGTTCACTGGCGGCGGCCTTGGCCGACGCCGGATGCGAAGTCCGCGACGTGCTGGCGCGCGGTGACGACGTGGCCCGGGCTGCCCGGGGTGTCGACGTCCTCGTCATCGCCACACCCGACTCGGCCATCGCCGAGGTGGCGGCCCGTGTCGTACCGGTGCCGAGCACCGTGGTGCTGCACCTGTCGGGCGCGCTCGGGCCTCGACGCCGTCGCCCCCCATCCCCGCCGTGGCGTCGCTGCATCCGCTCGTGCCCCTGCCCTCGGCCGAGGTCGGCCGGGTCCGTCTGCGCAGCGGCATCACCTTCGCCGTGGCTGGCGACCCGGTGGCGGGGGAGCTGGCCCGCTTGCTCGGGGGCTCGGTGGTGGTCGTCGACGACGAGCACCGGGCCGCGTACCACGCCGCGGCGTGCATCGCCTCCAACCACCTCGTGGCGCTCATGGGCCAGGTCGAGCGCGTGGCGGCGTCGGCCGGGCTCGGCCTCGACGCCTTCGTGGGCCTGGCCCGCGCCGCCTTGACCGACGTGTCCGACCTCGGTCCGGCCCCGGCGCTCACCGGTCCCGCCGCACGCGGCGACGAGGCCACGCTGGAGCGCCACCGCGCCGCCCTCGACACCGCCGAGATCCCCGGCTACGAAGCCGGCGTCGCCCTGGCCCGGCGCCTGGAGACCGACAGGCCTGTCCCCGCCCCCGTCGACCGCGGCCGCCGGACCCGACGCCCGGCCCCGACAATCGAGCCCGGCCCCGGCCCCGGCCGGGCGCCGCCAGGTCCGGCGCGCCGGAGCCGGCGGTGCCCGGCGCCATGCGCGTGGTCACGTCGGCCCAGGCGTTCGCCGACGCTCTCGACGCCGAGCGGGCCCTGGGCCGCAGCGTCGGCCTCGTCCCCACCATGGGTGCCCTGCACGCCGGGCACCGTTCCCTCGTCGAGCGGGCCGCGGCCGAGTGCGACGTGGTGGCGGTGACGGTGTTCGTCAACCCGCTGCAGTTCGACGACGCCGCCGACCTCGCCGCCTACCCGCGCGACCTCGAGGCCGACGCGGCGCTGGCGCGCGCCGCGGGCGCGTCGTTGGTGTTCGCCCCGCCGGTGGCACGAGATGTACGGACCGGACCCGGCCCGCGTCGCCACCACGGTGCACGTCGAGCGGCGTGACCGAAGGCCTCGAAGGCGCCTCGCGCCCCGGGCACTTCGACGGGGTGACCACGGTGGTGGCGAAGCTCTTCGCCCTGTCGGGCCGGTGCCGCGCCTACTTCGGCGAGAAGGACTACCAGCAGCTGGCCGTGGTGCGCCGCATGGTGGCCGACCTGTCCATCCCGGTCACGATGGTGGGGTGCCCGACGGTGCGCGAGCTCGACGGCCTGGCCCTGTCGAGTCGCAACCCCCGCCTGTCGCCCGACGAGCGCCGCGCCGCGCTCGGCGTTGCACCGCGCCCTGCGGGCGGGCCGGAGCCGTGTCGAGCGAGGCGAGCGCGACCCCGGGCGCGTGCGCGCCGCCATGACGGCGGTGCTCGTGGCCGAGCCGCTCGTCACGCCCGACTACGCCGCGGTCGTCGATCCCGCCACCCTGCAGTGCCCCGCCGTGATCGACGGCGAGGTGCGCCTGCTGGTGGCGGCCCGGGTCGGGGCGGTCAGGCTCATCGACAACGAAGGGGCGTGCCCTGTGCCCGACGGTGCGGGGCCCGCGCCGGATCTCGTATTGGTCAACAGCGGAGAGGAGCGCTGAACGATGCGCCGGCGCATGATGAAGTCCAAGATCCACCGGGCCACGGTGACCGACGCCAACCTCGACTACGTGGGATCGATCAGCCTCGACCCCGAGCTGATGCGGCTGGCCGACATCCTCGAGTACGAGCAGGTGACCGTGCTCGACATCGACAACGGGGCCCGCTTCGAGACCTACGCCATCGTGGGAGGCCCCGGCGAGGTGTGCCTCAACGGCGCCGCCGCCCGCCTCGTGCACCGGGGGGACAAGGTGATCGTGATCACCTACGCCGACTACGAGAGCGCCGAGCTGGCCGGCTTCGAGCCCACCATCGTCCACGTGGACGCGACCAATTCCGTCGTGGACCTCAGCCTGGCGCAGCTCGACGACGCGCTGCGCCCGGCCGTCACGGGCTGAGGCCGGCGCCCGGCCCGCCCTCGGGGGCCCGACCCGTGGAGCTCGATGTCCTCGTCCTCGGCTCGGGCGTGGCCGGCCTGTCCGCCGTGGTCCGCCTGGCCACGCCGGCGGGTCTGCGGGTCGGCGTCCTCACCAAGGCCGACCTGGCCCAGTCGACGACGCGCTGGGCCCAGGGGGGGATCGCGGCGGCGGTGGGGGGCGACGAGGACTCCACCGACCTCCATCTGGCCGACACCCTGGCGGCGGGAGCCGGATTGTGTGACGTCGACGCCGTGCGCGTGCTCGTCGACGAGGGGCCGCGCCGGGTCGACGAGCTCATCGCCCTGGGCGCGGTGTTCGACCGCGAGGCCGGAGGCGACCTGGCCCTGGCCCGAGAAGGCGGGCACTCCACGGCCCGCGTCCTGCACGCCGGGGGCGCGGCCACCGGCGCCGAGGTCGAGCGGGCCCTCGTCGTCGGCCGTCCGGCACAGCGCCGCCGCCGTGCTCGAGCAGTGGTTCGCCGTCGACCTCGTCCTCGAGGGAGAGCGCTGCGTCGGGCGTGAGGGCGCTCGACCCCGACGGCGCGCTGCGCGAGGTGCGGGCCACCCAGGTGGTGCTGGCCACGGGCGGCGCGGGACAGCTCTACGCGGTGACCACCAACCCGCCCGAGGCCACCGGCGACGGCATCGCCATGGCGTTGCGGGCCGGGGTGCCCGGTGGCCGACGTCGAGTTCTTCCAGTTCCACCCCACGGCGCTGCACCATCCCGCCATGCCCCGGCCGCTTGTTGTCCGAGGCGCTGCGCGGCCACGGCGCCCTGCTGCGCGACGCCGCAGGCGGGCGATTCGTCGACGAGCTCGCCCCCCGTGACGTCGTCAGCCGGGCCATGGCCGACCGCATGGCCGAGCAGGGTGTCGGGTACCTGTGGCTCGACGCCACCGGCCTGGAGTCCTTCGACGCCCGCTTCCCGACAGTGGCCGCCTCCCTGCACGCCGCAGGTCTCGACCCCGCCGTGGACTGGCTTCCCATCGCGCCGGCCGCGCACTACCTGTCGGGAGGGGTGGTCACCGATCTCGACGGGGCCAGTGCGGTGCCCGGCTTGTGGGCGGTGGGCGAGGTGGCCTGCACCGGAGTGCACGGCGCCAACCGCCTGGCCTCGAATTCCCTTCTCGAGGGCATGGTGTTCGGAGCCCGGCTGGCCGAGGCCATCTCCTCCGGGCGCGACGGGCCGCAGGACACCGGCGTCATGGCGCGCGCTGCGCTCTGCACCGGGCGGGTCTTCCCCGACGGGGATCCCCTGCACCGACATCGACGCCGACCTCGTCACCGACCTCGTGACGGACGTGGAGGCGCACCCGACCGCGGACGCGACGTCGAGGCGCCACCGAAGCGCGACACCGAAGGCGACGCCGACGTGGCCAAGCTCCGCGAGCGCCTGCAGCGCGCCATGATCGAGGGCGCGGGCGTGCTGCGCTCTCCGGCCTCCCTGGCCGGCGCCGCCGCCGAGATCCGGGCCGTGGCCGCCCGCCTTCCCGCCGCCCGCGCCCCGGGCACGGGCAACGGGCGAGGTGCGGGCGAGCTCGCCAACCTCGTGACGGTGGCCGGGGCGCTGCTGCGCGCCGCCGACGCCCGACAGGAGACCCGGGGGCGCCCACGCCCGCCGTGACTTCCCCGAGTCGCCGTCCGCAGTGGCGCCGGCGCATCGTCCAACGCGCCGCCGCCGCGCCCGGGTCCGTCCCCCTGGCGCCCGGGGGCCCGTCGGTGACGGCGCCGGCGGGGGCACCGCACCGAGACACCGACACGGGCGACTGGCCCGCGTCGTGGCCCTCGTCGGGCCCTCCCGACCCACCCGTCTCGGCGGTGCGCGAGGCGGTGGCCCGCGCCCTGGCCGAGGACCTCGGCCCCCTCGGGGACCTCACGGCCATGCTCGTGCCCGACACCGTCGTGGCCCGGGCCCGAGTGGTGTCGCGCGCCGACGGGGTGCTCGCCGGCCGCCTGTGCGCGCTCGAGGCCTTCGCACAGGTCGACGCGTCGGTGGTGGTGCACTTCTCCGTGGTGGACGGCGCCGTGCTGGCGCCGGGATCGGTGGTGGCCGAGGTGTCGGGGCCCATGCGCTCGATCCTCACCGCCGAGCGCACCGCGCTCAACTTCTTGTGCCACCTGTCGGGAGTGGCCTCGACGGCCCGCCGCTACGTGGAGGTGGTCTCGGCGGCCAACCCCGCCACCCGCGTGCTCGACACGAGAAAGACGACGCCCGGTCTCCGCGCCCTCGAGAAGGCGGCGGTGCGCGCCGGAGGCGCGTGGAACCACCGGGCCGGTCTCTCCGACGCCGTGCTCGTGAAGGACAACCACCTGGGCCGCCTGGCCGTGGCCGAGGCGGTGGCGCTGGCCCGTCGGTGGTGGCCGGGCCGCATGGTGGAGGTGGAGTGCGACCGCCCCGAACAGGTGACCGAGGCCGTGGTGGCCGGGGCCTCGGCGGTGCTGCTCGACAACATGTCCCCGTCGATGGTCTCCGAGTGCGTGGCCCTGGTACGGGCGCGCCACGCCGAGGGCGGCCCCGCCGTCCTGGTGGAGGCGTCAGGGGGCGTGACCCTCGACACCGCTCCCGCCTTCGCCGCTGCCGGTGCGGATCTCGTCTCGGTGGGGGCCATCACGCACTCGGCCCCCGTGCTCGATCTCGGGCTCGATCTCGTGGAGGACTGACCGTTGCTGCTCGCCATCGACGTGGGGAACACCGAAACCGTCATCGGCCTGTTCTCCCTGGGCCCCGGCGACGATCCCCCTCCGGGCAGCCGGAGCGCGCCGCCAGTGCCACCCGAGCCCACCGGGCTCACCCACCACTGGCGGTTGTCGACCGTCGCCGACCGCACTCCCGACGAGCACGCCCTGTTGCTGTCGGAGCTGCTCACCCTGACGGGCCTCGACGTCGACGAGGTGGTCACCGGCATGGCGGTGACGTCGTCGGTGCCCCGCGTCACCACCGCCCTGCGCCAGATGGCCATGCGGTGGTTCGAGGTGCCCTGCGTCGTGCTCGAGCCCGGTGTGCGCTCGGGCATGCCCATCCTCTACGACAATCCCAAGGAGGTCGGCCCCGACCGCATCGCCAACGCCATCGGGGCCTACGACCTCTACGGGGGTCCGTGCGTGGTGGTGGACCTGGGCACGGCCACGACGTTCGACGCCATCTCGGGGAGCGGCGAGTACCTCGGAGGCGCCATCGCACCCGGTATCGCCATCTCCATGGACGCGCTGTTCCACCACGCCGCGGCCCTGCGGCGCGTCGAGCTCGTCGAGCCGCGCAGCGTCATCGGCAAGTCCACCGTCGAATCGATCCAGTCGGGCGTGCTCTACGGGTACGCCGCGCAGGTCGACGGCATGTGCCGGCGTATCGCCGACGAGCTCGGCCACGCCACGGTGGTCTCCACCGGCGGGCTCTCCGAGGTCATCGCGCCGCTGTCGCAGTGCATCGAGCACCGCGAGCCCTGGCTCACCTTGCACGGGCTTCGACTCGTCTACGAGCGCAACTCCAAGCCGACGTGAACGGTGTCGTCGGGGGGACGGGGGCGACCCGGTAGCGTCGCGCCCTGTGGCCGACGTCCCCTACTCCTTCGACAGGTCCGCCGAAGCGGGCCCGTTGCACGACCGCTACGCCTCGCTCGGGCCCGGAGAGGAGAGCGACGACGTCGTCTCGGTGGCCGGCCGGGTCATGCTGGTGCGTCCCCAGGGACGCCTCGCCTTCGCCACCCTGCGCGACTCGTCGGGCCACGTCCAGCTGTTCGCGCTGGAGAAGATCACCGAGGACTTCGGGGGTTTCTCCAAATTGTCGCTGGGGGACTGGGTGGGGGCGACGGGCAGGATCGTGCGCACGCGCAAGGGCGAATTGTCGGTGCAGGTCCGCACCTGGGTGCTGCTGGCGCAAGCGCGCCGTGGCTTCGGCGACAAGTGGAAGGGGGTGTCGGACGTCGAGACGCGCTTTCGCCAGCGCGAGGTGGACCTGTGGGCCAACGAGCGGACGCGTGAGATCCTGACCCTGCGCAGCAAGCTGATCACCTCGCTGCGCCGGCGCCTGGCGGAGATGGGGTTCGTCGAGGTCGAGACGCCGGTGCTGCACGCCATCCCCGGTGGTGCCAACGCCAAGCCCTTCGTCACGCACCACAACGCGCTCGACACCGACCTGTTCCTGCGCATCGCCCCCGAGCTCTACCTCAAGCGCCTCGTGGTGGGCGGGTTCGAGAAGGTGTTCGAGGTGGCCCGGGTGTTCCGCAACGAGGGCCTGTCCCCGCGCCACAACCCGGAATTCACGATGCTCGAGCTCTACCAGGCCTACGCCGATTACCTGGACCTGGCCGTGCTCGTCGAGGACTTGGTGTCGGGTCTTGCATCGGAGCTGCGCGGCACCACCACGATCTCGTACCAGGGGCGCGAGCTCGATCTCACGCCTCCGTGGCGCCGCGCCACCATGGCCGAGCTCGTGACCGAAGCCACCGGCGAGCACGCCGATGTCCACACCCCGGTCGAGGCGCTGCGCCGGCGCGTGGCCGCGGCCGGCGTCGAGCCCAGCCCGTCGTGGGGGTCGGGCAAGCTCCTCCTCGAGCTCTACGAGAAGACCACCGAGCCCAACCTGTGGGGCCCCGTGTACGTGATGGACTACCCCGCCGAGGTGTCCCCCCTGGCGCGCCGGCACCGCTCGGACCCCGACCTCGTCGAGCGCTTCGAGCCCGTGGTGGCCGGCCGCGAGCTGGGCAACGCCTTCTCGGAGCTGGTCGACCCCGACGACCAGCGGGCCCGTTTCGAGGCCCAGGCCCTGGCCCATTCCCAAGGGGACGAGGACGCCATGGTCGTCGACGAGGACTACCTGCGGGCCCTCGAGCACGGGCTGCCCCCCACCGCCGGCCTCGGCATCGGGATCGACCGGTTGGTCATGCTGCTCGGCGACGTGGCCAACATCCGCGAGGTCATCGCCTTCCCCACCCTGCGCCCCGAGCGCTGAGGGGCCCGCGCCGGGGGGGTGCGGGGCCGAGGGGGGTGCAGGCCCGTCAGCGGGAGACGGGAAGCCCCTCGAGCAGGGACCGCGCCACGTCGCCCAGCGAGCGTCCCAGGGGCTCGTCGCCCACGGACCGGGCCGCCTCGACGGCCTCGTCGACGTAACGCCGGCCCGCCGCGATGGTCTCGGCGATGGCGCCGGACTCGGCCACGATGTGGCGCGCCTTGTCCCGTTCGGGCTGCTCGAGGGGGGCTCCGAGCAGGGGTCGCAGCTCCGGGCCGGTGCCGGGGTCTCTCAGGGCCAGGAGCACCGGCAGCGTGTAGATGCCCTCGGCCAGATCCTGGCCGGCGGGCTTGCCCAGCTCCTCGTCGGTGGCGATCACGTCGAGGATGTCGTCCCGGAGCTGGAAGAGCATGCCGAAGCAGCGCCCGAAGTGCGTGAGCACGTCAACCTCGGTGCGGGGCAGGCCGCCGGTGAGCGCGCCGATCCGGCACGACGTGGACATGAGCGCGGCGGTCTTCCCCTCGATGGTGCGCAGGTAGTCGTCCTCAGTGCGCTCGGTGCTGAACGCCGAGCGCACCTCGGTGACCTGGCCCTGGCACAGGAGGCCCAGGGTGTTGGCCAGGAGGGCGGCGATCTCGGTGCCGAGCGAGGCGGCGATCTCGGCCGACCGGGCCAGCAGGAAGTCGCCCGCCACGATGGCCACGAGGTTGCCGAAGCGGGCGTTGACGCTCTCCACGTTGCGTCGGACCAGGGCCTCGTCCATGACGTCGTCGTGATAGAGCGAGGCCAGGTGCACGAGCTCCACGGCCACCGCCCCCTGCAGGTCGTCGGAGCTCGCCGCCCGGCGTCCTCCCGTGGCCGCCGCCAGGGCCAGGCACGGGCGCAGGCGCTTGCCCCCTGCCGCGATCAGGTGGGTGGTGACCTCGTCGAGGAAACGGTCGCCGGAGCCGACGGCTTCCCGGAGCTCGGGTTCCAGTCGTGTGAGGTCGTCTTGGAGGAAGGGGAGTGACAGCAGTGAGGCGGTGTCCACCAGGGGGAACGATAGGCGAAGGATCCCGAGGCGGGACAACGTGAAGCCTCTTCGACGGTCCTGGCCAGGGCGTCGACCCGGAGCCCGGGGCCGTGGGGGCCGGTGGCATGCCCAGGTTTGTGGGGGCGCGGTGACTACGGTTCGGAGATCCGGGTCAGGATCCGGCCCCCGCGTGCCGAAGGAAGGGGGGACGTATCCGGGACCTTGGGCTCGAGGGAAAGGGGACCTCTGGGTGTTTGTTGCCAGAGCATGCCCGGTAGACTCTGCTCAAGATTCGAGCCGTCGAGGGAGGCGGTCTGGTGTTCGAACGCTTCACTGACCGGGCGCGGAGGGTGCTGGTGCTGGCGCAGGAGGAGGCGCGCCTGCTCAACCACAGCTTCATCGGCACCGAGCACATCCTCCTCGGGCTCATCCACGAGGGCGAGGGCGTGGCCGCCAAGGCGCTCGAGCAGCTCGGGGTGTCCCTGGAGGCCGTGCGCGAGAAGGTCGAGGAGACCATCGGCCTGTCGGGCACCGCTCCCACGGGCTCGCCGCCGTTCACCCCCAGGGCGAAGAAGGTCCTGGAGCTGTCGCTGCGCGAGGCCCTCCAGCTCGGCCACAACTACATCGGCACCGAGCACATGCTCCTCGGCCTGGTGCGCGAGGGCGAGGGCGTGGCCGCCCAGGTGCTCGTGAGCCTGGGCGCCGACCTGGCCCGTGTGCGCCAGCAGGTCATCCAGCTGCTGTCGGGGTACCAGGGCAAGGAGTCCGTCGGCGCCGGGCCCGGCTCCTCGGCCTCGGAGACGCCTTCGGGCTCCCCCGTGCTCGACCAGTTCGGCCGCAACCTGACGCAGCTGGCACGCGACACCAAGCTCGACCCCGTCATCGGGCGCGAGAAGGAGATCCGAGCGCGTCATGCAGGTCCTGTCGCGCCGCACCAAGAACAACCCGGTGCTCATCGGCGAGCCCGGGGTGGGCAAGACCGCCATCGTCGAAGGCCTGGCCCAGCGCATCGTGGCCAACGACGTGCCCGAGACGCTCAAGGGCAAGCAGCTCTACACCCTCGACCTCGGAGCCCTGGTGGCCGGCAGTCGCTACCGCGGCGACTTCGAGGAGCGCCTGAAGAAGGTGCTCAAGGAGATCCGCACCCGCGGCGACATCGTGCTGTTCATCGACGAGCTGCACACACTGGTGGGCGCCGGCGCGGCCGAGGGGGCCATCGACGCGGCGTCGATCCTCAAGCCCATGCTGGCGCGCGGCGAGCTCCAGACCATCGGCGCCACCACGCTCGACGAGTACCGCAAGCACCTCGAAAAAGATGCTGCCCTCGAGCGCCGGTTCCAGCCCATCAAGGTCGAGCAGCCCACGGTGGCCCACACCATCGAGATCCTCAAGGGCCTGCGCGACCGCTACGAGTCGCACCACTCGGTGACCATCACCGACCAGGCCCTGGTGGCCGCCGCCAACCTGGCCGACCGCTACCTCGCTGACCGCTACCTGCCCGACAAGGCCATCGACCTCATCGACGAGGCCGGCAGCCGCCTGCGCATCCGGCGCATGACGACCCCTCCCGACTACAAGAAACTCGAGGAGGAGATCGACAGGATCCGCCACGACAAGGACGCCGCCATCGAGCGCCAGGCGTTCGACCAGGCCAAGAAGTTCGCCGAGCAGGAGAAGGAGCGCCTCGACCGCAAGACCGCCATGGAGGCCGAGTGGCGCGCCGAGGGGCTCGAGCTCTTCGACGTCGTCGACGAGGAGGTCATCGCCGAGGTGCTGGCCAACTGGACGGGCATCCCCGTCTACCGGCTCACCGAGGAGGAGACCTCCAAGCTCCTGCGTATGGAGGACGAGCTGCACAAGCGGGTGGTGGGCCAGGAAGAGGCCATCAAGGCCCTGTCGCGTGCCATCCGCCGCACGCGGGCGGGCCTCAAGGACCCCAAGCGGCCCAGTGGTTCGTTCATCTTCCTGGGCCCGACGGGCGTGGGGAAGACCGAGCTCGCCAAGGCCCTGGCCGAGTTCCTCTTCGACGACGAGGACGCGCTCATCCAGCTCGACATGAGCGAGTACATGGAGAAGCACACCGTGTCGCGGCTCGTGGGCTCGCCCCCCGGGTACGTGGGCTACGAGGAGGGTGGTCAGCTCACCGAGGCGGTGCGGCGCAAGCCCTTCTCCGTCGTGCTCTTCGACGAGGTGGAGAAGGCCCACCCCGACGTGTTCAACGCGCTGCTGCAGATCCTCGAGGACGGACGGCTCACCGACGCCCAGGGGCGGTCGGTGGACTTCAAGAACACCGTGCTGATCATGACCTCCAACCTCGGCACGGCCGACCTGCGCAAGTCGTCGGTGGGCTTCGCCAAGACCTCGGAGGCCGTCACCTACGAGCGGATGAAGTCCAAGGTCCACGACGCCCTGAAGGCGCACTTCCGGCCCGAGTTCCTCAACCGCATCGACGAGGTCATCGTCTTCCACGAGCTCTCCAAGCAAGAGGTCGTGGAGATCGTGGACCTCATGATCCGGCGTGTGTCCGAGCAGCTCGAGTCCCAGGGACTGGGGCTCGAGCTCACCCCGGCGGCCAAGTCGCTGCTGGCGGACAAGGGGTACGACCCCACGCTGGGGGCGCGTCCCCTGCGTCGGGCCATCCAGCAGTTCGTCGAGGACGCCTTGTCGGAGCGCATCCTGTGGAAGGAATTCCGCGTGGGTGAGACCGTCATCGTGGACGTGGAGGACGGGGAGATCGTCTTCCGCACCGTCGAGGGACTGCAGCCGCCGCCGGTGGAGCTGGCCGGCGCGGGCGCCGACTCCTGAGCTGACCCAGCTCTGACCGACACACCCGGTCCGTAGCCTCCCCGTGTGGGACGGCTGAGGACGGTGCACCGGTGCACGGCGTGCGGAAGCGCCACCCCCCGCTGGTCGGGCCGGTGCCCGGGATGCGGCCAGTGGAACAGCCTCGTCGAGGAGCCCGTGGTGGTGGCGGGCCCACCCTCGGCCCACGCCGGGGGAGCCCCGGGGTCGGCGTCCGGGTTCGGCCTCGGCCTGGGCGCCCCCGAGGGGGCCGGTCGCGCCCTGCCTCTGGTCGACGTCGACCCCACCCGGTCCGGACCCGTCCCTACCGGCCTCGACGAGCTCGACCGGGTCCTCGGCGGGGGGCTGGTGCCGGGCTCGGTGACGCTGCTCGGCGGCGAGCCCGGGGTGGGGAAGTCGACGTTGCTGCTCCAGGTGCTGTCGTCGACGGCCCGTGCCGGGGCCCCGGTGCTGCTCGTCTCGGCCGAGGAGTCGGCCCAGCAGGTGCGCCGGCGCGCCGAGCGCCTCGGGCCCCTTCCCCCCGGTCTCATGATCCTCGACGGCTCCGACCTCTCCGCCCTCCCCGCCGCCCTGCGCGACACCGACCCCGTGCTGGTCGTGGTCGATTCCATCCAGGCCGTGGCCGACCCCGGGGTGCCGGGCACGCCCGGCAGCCTCGGCCAGGTGCGGGCCTGCACCGACCTCGTGGTCCACCTGGCCAAGGCGCACGGCATCCCCTTCGTGCTCGTGGGGCACGTCACCAAGGAGGGGACCCTGGCCGGACCGCGGGCTCTCGAGCACCTCGTGGACACGGTGCTCGGCGTCGAGGGGGACCGCCACCACGCCCTGCGCACGGTGCACGCCACCAAGCACCGGTTCGGCCCCACCGGTGAGCTCGGGCTCTTCGAGATGAACGACACCGGCCTGGCCGCCGTCACCGATCCCTACCGGCTTCTTCTCGGGGACCGGCGCCCGGGTGCGCCCGGGAGCGCGGTGCTGCCCGCCGTGCAGGGCCAGCGTGCCCTGTTGGTCGAGGTGCAGGCCCTGACGGCGCGTACCGCGCCCGAGACTCCGAGCCGGCGCTCGGCTCAAGGCGTGGACGGCGGTCGTCTCGCCCTGTTGCTCGCCGTCCTCGAGCAGCGGGCCGGCGTGACCCTGGGGCGCACCGACGTGTTCGCGTCGGCGGTTGGCGGCATCCGCGTGCTGGAGCCGGCCGCCGATCTGGCCCTGGCGCTCGCCCTGGCCTCGGCGGTGTCGGACCGGCCCCTGCCGCCGGATCTGGTGGTGTTCGGAGAGGTGGGCCTCGGCGGCGAGGTCAGGCAGGTGCCCCACGCCCCGCGACGGCTGGCCGAGGCGGCGCGTGTGGGGTTTCGCCATGCGCTCGTACCCGAGGCGTGTCCCGACGGGCCGCGGGGAATGGAGGTCGTGCACGTGCGGTCCCTCGCCCAGGCCGTGGCGTTGGCGACCGGGGCCGAGCGCCCGTCCTGAGCGGGCGCGTCCCGTTCGGTCCTGCGCCGCGACTGGCCGTGCAGGGCGCCGGGTACCATGCGGAGGTGGTGGTGCGACCGAGCTCGGCCATGGCCGATGCCCTGGCGCTCGTTGCGCCGGGCCAGCCCGTGCGCGACGGCATCGAACGCGTCCTGCAGGCCGATCGCGGTCTGCTGCTGGTGGTGGGGGACGGGCCCGAGGTGCTGTCGATCTGCACCGGGGGGTTCCTCCTCGATGCCGAATTCAGCCCCCAGCGGCTTTCGGAGCTGGCGAAGATGGACGGAGCCATCATCTTGTCCCCCGACGCCGATCGCATCGCCCGGGCCAACGTGCATCTCATGCCCAACGCCACCATCCCCACCATCGAGACCGGCACGCGCCATCGCACCGCCGAGCGTGTGGCGCGCTCGGTCGACGTGCCCGTGGTGTCGGTGTCGGCCGCCATGGGCCTGGTCACCGTGTACCGGGGCGATGCCCGTCACGTCCTGCAGGACGAGCGACGTCTGCACGAACGGGTGCGGCAGGCGCTGCAGACGTCGCGGCGGTTCCGCCAGCGCTTCGACACCGCCTTGGCCTCGCTGTCGGCTCTCGAGATCGCCGACACCGTGACCGTGCGCGACGTCGCCGCCGTGCTGCAACCGGCCGAGCTGCTGTTCCGGATCGCGGACGAGGTCAAGGTCGACATCGTCGAGCTCGGCGAGGACGGACGGCTTCTGCGGCTGCAGCTCGACGAGGTCCTCGAGGGCGTCGACCCCGTGCGCCAACTGGTGATGCGTGACTACCTGCACGGCGGCGGCGACGGCGTGCGCGCGGCGCGAGCCGACGGGCGCCGTCCGGGACGGGCCGCGACGCGCGGCGACGGCCGTGGCGCGCACCGCGGCGTCACCTCCGACGAGTCCCGGGGCGCACTGGCCACCCTGGCCGGTTTTTCCACCGACGAGCTGCTCGACGTCCGACGCATGCCGGGTGTACTCGGGCTGAGCTCCGCGCACTCCGATCCCGACGCACCGCTCGAGCCCCGTGGATACCGGCTCTTGCATCGACTCCCCCGGTTCCCCGAGCCGCTGGTGGACCGGATCGTCGAGCATTTCGCCGGGCTCCAGCGGATCATGCGGACATCGGTGGTCGATCTGGAAGAGGTCGAGGGCGTGGGCGAGACCCGCGCCCGATCGGTGAAGGAAGGGCTCGCCCGCCTGGCCGAGGCGAGCATTCTCGAT
This sequence comes from uncultured Acidimicrobiales bacterium, assembly GCA_963848335.1. Lineage (GTDB taxonomy): Bacteria > Actinomycetota > Acidimicrobiia > Acidimicrobiales > UBA8190 > Chersky-840. The sequence continues at coordinate 1,171,077 of CAWKDD010000003.1, read as the reverse complement.
CGCTATGAGTGACTGGGGGGTGGCTCGTCGGGGGGACGGGTCGGACGGGGGCCCCCGGGGGGCCGCTCGGGTAGAATGGAACGTCTGCCCCTCGCCGTGAGCCTGTGGTCAGCGCGCCATCCCAGGAGAGGTCCGTGTTCGACATCGGTGACAAGGTGGTCTACCCCCATCACGGGGCGGCGATCGTGGAGCGGCGCGAGGTCAAGGAAGCCTTCGGTGAGAAGAAGGAGTACCTGGTGCTCCGCCTCGCCTATGGCGACCTGACGTTGATGGTCCCCGCCGACAACACCGAAGGCGTGGGCCTGCGCGAGGTGATCAACGACGAAGAGGTCGAGGAGGTGTTCGCCGTCCTGCGCAAGAAGGAAGCGCGCATGCCGACGAACTGGTCGCGTCGCTATAAGAACCACTCCGAGAAGCTCCGCTCCGGCGACATCTACCAAGTGGCCGAGGTGGTGCGGAACCTCTCGATCCGCGACAAGGACAAGGGCCTGTCGGCCGGCGAGAAGCGCATGCTCAGCCGGGCGCGCCAGATCCTGGTGTCGGAGCTGACCTTCGCCCTCGACGTCGACGAGGCTGCGGCGGAGAAGCGCCTGGACGAGGCGCTGCCCTGAACCCGGTGGGCCCGCACCGCTGCGGCGGGGCGCGTGCACCGGGCGGGGAGTGAGCCCGTGTCGGTGTGGGTGGTGGTGGTGGCCGCCGGCGGCGGTCGGAGGTTCGGGGCCCCGAAGCAATTCGCGCACATCGCCGGTCGGACCATGGTGCAGTGGGCCGTCGACGCGGCCCGGAGCGTGGCCGACGGCGTGGTGCTCGTGCTCCCCCGGGACGAGATCGGAGCGGGAGCGCCCGTGCGGGGCGCCGACGCGGGCGCCGACGTGATGGTGGGCGGCGGGGACACGCGGGCGGCTTCGGTGCGGGCCGGGCTCGCCGTGGTGCCGGCCTCGGCCGAGGTGATCGTCGTGCACGACGGAGCGCGCCCTCTGGCGTCGCCGGCGCTGTTTCGGGCGGTGGTCGAGATGGTGATGGGCGGAGCCGACGCCGCCGTGCCCGGCCTGGCGGTGACCGACACGCTGAAGCGGGTCGTCGGCGACGCCGTCACCGGCACGGTGTCGCGCCAAGGCCTCGTAGCGGTGCAGACCCCTCAGGCGTTCCGTGCCGCGGTGCTGCGTGACGCGCACCGCGATGCGCCCGAGGCCACCGACGACGCGGCGTTGGTGGAGTCGACGGGGGCTACCGTGCGGGTCGTGCCCGGCGACCCGAGGAACATCAAGGTGACGACCGTCGAGGACCTCGAGGTCGCCCAGGCATTGGCGACGTCATGACCGCGGGCGGGGTCGAGCCCGGGGCGTGGCGCGTCGGGCAGGGATTCGACATCCACCGCTTTTCCGGGGACCCGGGGCGACCGCTCGTGCTCGGGGGGGTGGTGGTCCCCGGTGCTCCGGGGCTGGCCGGACACAGCGACGCCGACGTTGTGGCTCACGCCGTGGCCGAGGCGCTTCTGGGCGCGGCGGGCCTCGGTGACCTCGGTCGCCATTTCCCCGCCAGCGACCCCGCCTGGGCTGGCGTCGACTCCATGGCACTCTTGGACATGGTGTCCTCGATGGTGAAGGCCCAGCACTGGCGGCTGGTCAACGCGGACTGCACCGTTGTCTGCGAGCGTCCGCGCCTGGCCGAGCACACCGACGACATGGCCCGTCGGCTCCATGGCCTGTTGGATGCGCCGGTGAGCGTGAAGGCCAAGCGGGCCGAGGGTCTGGGCGCGCTGGGCCGGGTCGAGGGCATCGCCTGCCTGGCGGTCGTGCTGCTGGCCTCGGTGGCGTGAGCGGGCCACCGCGCCGGCGACGCAGCCCCGCCACCGGGCGCGGCGCAGGTACGGGGCGCGGATCGACGGAGCGCGGGTCGACACCGCGCTCGACGGGGCGTGGGTCGACGGGGCGTGGGTCGACGGGGCGCGACGGCGGGTGGACGAGAGGTGGCGACGACGGGCGCTCTCTGGGCGGGGAACAGGTCGAAGGCCGCCAGGCCGTGCGGGAACTGCTCGCCGCGGGCCGACGTCCGGTGCGTGAGGTGTGGATCGCCGAGGACCTCGACCCGTCCCCGCACATCGACGACATCGAGAAGTTGGCGACCCGTCGCCGCGTGCGACTCGTGCTCGTGCCCCGGACCAAGCTCGACCGCGCCGCGCGCACCGACGCCCCGCAGGGGGTCCTGGCCTACGCGCAGCCCCTCGAAGAGGTCGAGCTCGACACGCTGTGCCGCACACGGCGGAGGCGACCGCCCTTCCTGCTCGTGCTCGACGGTGTCACCGATCCCCACAACGTCGGCGCCCTGTTGCGCACCGCCGAGTGCGCCGGGGTCACCGGCGTGGTGCTGCCCCGTCACCGCGCCGTCCATGTGACGCCGACGGTGGCCAAGGTGGCGGCGGGCGCGGTCGAGCATCTCGACATGGCCGTGGTCCCGGGGGTCCCCAACGCCCTCCGGAGCCTGGACGACCTGGGGGTGATCAGCGTCGGCCTCGACGCCGGCGCCCCGACGTCGCTGTTCGACCTCGACCTCGACGCCGACGGGCCTGTGGCGCTCGTGCTCGGGGCCGAGGGCCGGGGCCTGGCATCGCTCACCCGTCGTCGCTGCTCGGCGCTGGGCTCCATCCCCCAGTTCGGGGCCCTGGGCGCGCTCAACGTCGCCGCCGCCGGCGCCGTGGCGTGCTTCGAGCTGGCCAGGCGTCGTGCCGCCGCGCCACCCCAGGGGCGTGGAGAGGGCGCGTCCGAGCCGGTGGTGGGACTCGAACCCACGGCCTGACGATTACAAATCGTCTGCGCTACCAGCTGCGCCACACCGGCCTGGGCGCCACGCTACCGCCGGTCCCGTGCCCGCCCCGGCAGGCAAGAGGCGAGGGTCCGAGGATCCTTGCTTCGCGCGCGGTGCGTTGGCAGGCTTGACCTCGCGATGGCATTGACCGACCAGGACCGCCAGATCCTCGACTTCGAGGAATCGTGGTGGACCAGGCCCGGAGCGAAGGCGACGGGCATCCGTGTCCGCCTGGCCATGTCGCCGACCGCCTACTACCGCCGGCTGGGCGAGCTCGTCGACACCGCCGAGGCCCTCGAGCACGCACCGTTGGTGGTGAGGCGCCTGCGCCGGCGCCGCCTCGACCATCGCCGGGGCCGGTTCGAGCCGACAGCGGCCCCCCACCAACCGCGCCGATGAGCGACCGCTACGACGAACCCGGGTCCCCCGGCGCGCCCGGAGGTGGTCGCGATGGCGGTGACGATCACGACCCACCCGGGGCCCCCGCGCCCTCGGGCTGGTTGCGCGGGGTGGGTGTGGTGGCGGTCGCCGTCGTCATCGGGGTGCTGGTACTGCCCTCCGCCACGCGGGCGCCGTTGCACGTGACCACGGCGGCACAATCCTCGGCCACCACCACGACGCCCCCTGCGTCCACGCCGAGCTCCACGACGACGACGACGGTGGCCACCATCGTGCCCGGGTCTTCGACGATCCACATCCTGGTGGCCAACGGCACGACCATCACGGGCCTGGCCGCGGGGACGAGCGCCTACCTCCGCACGCGGGGGTTCTCCACGCTGACGCCGGGCAACGCCACCACCAAGGTGACAGCAACCCAGATCTACACCGTGTCGGGCCCGCAGGGCTCGGCCGCGACGGTGGCGAGCGCGCTCGGGCTGCCCTCCAGCGCGGCGCGGCCGGCCACCGCGGTGGCGCCGGTGGCGAGTGCGGCCGGGGCCACCATCGTCGTCGTCGCCGGCCCCGACCTCGCCCGGTTGGCGCCCACCACGTCCTCGACTGGCGCCACGCCCGGCTGACGGGCGCGCCGCGCCCGTGGGAGATGGGGAGCTCGGGCCGCTGGCGGCGTTGGCCGAGGACCCGGCCGCGGGCGCCGTGTTGACCGACTTCGACGGGACGCTCGCACCCATCGTGCCCGACCCGGCCACCGCCTACCCCCTCCCCGGCGCCCCCGGGGTGCTCGCCGATCTGGCCCGCTATTTCGGGGTGGTGGCGGTGGTCTCGGGCCGGCCGGTGTCGTTCCTGGCTGACCGCCTGGCCGCCGCCGGTCCGGCGCTGCGCCTCTACGGCGCCTACGGCCTCGAGTGGATCGAGGACGGCACGCTGCGCCGTGCCCCCGAGGCCGAGCCGTGGCGCGCTGCGGTCGCCGAGGTGGTGGGGGCGGCCCGGTCCGAGCTCGGCGACGCGGTGGGGATCGAGGACAAGGGCTGCTCGGTCACCGTCCATTGGCGCCAGGCGCCCGCCGAGGCGGGGCGCGCCCGGGAGTTCGCCCACCGGCTCTCGCAACGTACCGGGCTCGTCCTCCAGCCCGGTCGCATGGCGGTGGAGCTGCGTCCTCCGATCGACATCGACAAGGGGGTGGTGGTCGAGCGCCTGGCGCGGGGGTGCGCGGCGGCGTGCTTCGCCGGTGACGACGCGGGGGACCTGGCCGCCTACGCCGCTCTCGACCGGCTGGCCCTCGAGGGCACGCGCACCGTTCGCATCGCCGTGGTCGACGAAGAGACGCCCCCCGAGCTCGCCGCCGCCGCCGACATGGTGACGTCGGGTCCGGCCCAGGCCCTGGCCCTGCTCCACGCGCTGGCCACCCACGCCCAGCACTGACCGGGCTCGGACCGGCTCGGGGAAGGTGACCCGGCGGAGACTCGGGCCGGAGTCTGCTCAGCTCGGGACGGCCGCGGCCAGTTGGTCGGCGAGCCAGTCCCCGGGTTTGCGCACCGAGACCAGGGCGCGCAGGGCTGCGGCTCGTCGGGCCCGCTCGTGGCCCGACATGTCGAGCGCCTGGAGGAGCACCGTGGCGGTGCCGGTCACGTCGAAGGGATTGATCTCGAGCGCTTCGCCGTACAGCTCGGCGAAGGCCCCCGCGTCGCGCGACAGCGCCAGGACGCCGTCGGTGGTGTTCACGATGGGGCCCTCCTTGGCCACCAGGTTGAGCCCGTCGCGCAAGGGGTTCACGAGCAACACGTCGTAACGCATCAAGGCGGCGATCGACCTCCCCGGGTCGTCGGCCACGTCGAGGATGACCGGCGCCCAGTCGTCGGTGCCCCACGTGTCGTTCACCCGGCGCGCCGCCTGCTCCACCTCGGCCCCGTAGGCGAGGTACTCCGGCAGCGACGAGCGAGAGGCGTAGGCGAGGGCCAGGAACACGACCTCGCCGCGCAGCTCGGGCCGCATGCGCAGCATCTCGTCGAAGGCCCAGAACCCTCGCAACAGGTTCTTGGCGGGCTCGATCCGGTCGACGCGCAGGACCATGCGCCGGCCCCCCAGCAGCTCTTCGAGGCGCCCGCCCGCCGCCACGCACTCGGCCGAGGCGGCCTGCTCGACCAGGTGGTCGGTGTCAGGGGTCAACGGCGACACGAACGTGTGGCCCAGCTCCACGCCCATGTCGTCGCAACAGGCCCGGAAGGCCGCCTCCCAGCGCACGGTGTGGAACCCGCACGCGGTGGCGCCCGCCATTCCCTCGAGGACCTCGCGGGCCACCGCCGAGGGCAGCACCCGCAACGTGTCGGGGCTGGCGAAGGGGGTGTGGGTGAAATGGACGGTGCGGAGGTCGGGCCTCTTGTCGGCCAGCACGCCGGGCAGGAGGCTCAGGTGGTAGTCCTGGACGAGGACCGTCGCCCCCTCCGACGCGGCGGCGTCCACCACCGCCGCGAACAGCTCGTTGAATTCGCGGTACGCCTCCCAGGCCCGGGCCCAGTGCCGGTCGAAGCGGGGTCGGCGGGCCAGGTCGAACAGGTGATGGTGCAAGAACCACAAGGTGGAGTTCGAGACGACGTCGTAGGCCATGCGGTACACGTCCCGGTCGGGCTGCACCGTGAGCAGATGCAGCCCCCGTTCGGTCATGAGGCCTTCGGCGGTGGCCATGCGATCGGCGTCGGACATGGCGCACGACACCCAGGTCGCCCCGCTCCCCTCGAGCTGGGGGTGCAACGCCGCGGCGAGCCCCCCGGCGGATCCAGCCGGCACGGGCCGGCCGGCCCCGTCCAACGCGAAGGACAGGGGACCCCGGTTCGAGACGATGACGAGGTCCGCTTTCACGGGCAACCGACCCATCTCATACCCCGACGACCCTACCCGCTGGCCTGCACGGGACACTCTGACGAGCCACCATGGCCCGGTGCCCGACGACCGTGCTGTGCCCCACGACCGTGCTGTGCCCGACGACAGTCCTGTGCCCGACGACAGTCCTGTGCCCGACGACCCTTCCCCCCGTCCCGTCGTGCTGGCCGCCCCCGACGCCTTCAAGGGGACCGCCGGGGCCCCGGCGCTGGCCGCGGCCATGGCCCGCGGCGCCCGCCGGGCCGGGTGGGACTGCGATCCCTGCCCGCTGTCGGACGGCGGGGAGGGCTTTGCCGACGTCCTGGCCCAGCAGCGCCCCGCTTCGGATGCCTCGCCCCCGGGCTCGTGGCACCGGACCCGGGTGACCGGGCCTGTGGGGGAGCCCGTGGTGGCGTCGTGGTGGATGGGCCAGGGCGTGGCCGTGATCGAGTCGGCGGCGGCCTCGGGCCTGCCCCTGGTGGGCGGGGCCGCCGGCAACGACCCGTTGCTGGCCGGCACCCGGGGCACGGGCGAGCTGGTGATCGCCGCGGTCTCGGCCGGCGCTCGGCGGGTGCTGGTGGGCGTGGGTGGCTCGGCCACCACCGACGGGGGCCGCGGTGCCCTCGAGGCCATCGAAGCCGCCGGCGGCCTCAGGGGGGCCGAGGTGGTGGTGGCGTGTGACGTCGAGACCCGGTTCGTGGACGCCGCCGAGCAGTTCGGGCCTCAGAAGGGGGCCACCCCGGCCCAGGTGGGCGAGTTGCGCGACCGCCTGGTCGCCTTTGCCGGCCACCTCTTCGAGCGCTACGGCGTCGACGTCACCGCCATGGCCGGCTCGGGCGCGGCAGGGGGCCTGGCCGGGGGCCTGGCCGCTCTCGGCGCCCGCCTCGTGCCGGGCTTCGGCGTGGTGGCGGAGTCCGTGGGGCTGCTCGACCGCCTCACGCGCGCCCGGCTGGTGGTCACGGGGGAGGGCCGCCTCGACGCCTCCTCGTGGTCCGGGAAGGTGGTGGGTGCCGTGGTAGGCACGGCGCGCGGGGTCGGAGTGCCGGTGCTCGTCGTGGCCGGAGCCGTGGGGCCCGGCGGGATCGAGGCCGAGGCCATGGGACCGGACGTGGAGGTCTGCAGCCTGGTGGAGCGCTTCGGCGAGACGCGGGCGTTGGACGATCCCACCCGTTGCGTGGAGGAGGTCGTGGCCGGGGCCCTGGCGGGAGGACCGAAAGGGAGCCGACCGCCCCCTTGACAGGTAAGTGAGTGAGTACTAACTTACCAAACTGATGACGACACCGGCCAAGGGTGCAGGGGCGCCACGCCAGACCGCGGACGAACGCCGCACGTCGGTCCTGCGGGCGGCCATGGCCGAATTCGCCAAGGGCGGCTACGCGGGGACCTCGACCGAGGCCATCGCGGCACGCGCCGGGATCTCCCAGCCGTATCTGTTCCGGCTCTTCGGGACCAAGCGGGACCTGTTCATCGCCACCATGCAGGTGATGTACGACCGCATCGAGTCGACGTTCCGCGACGCCGCCGAGGGCTTGTCGGGCATCGAGGCCATGGCCGCCATGGGCCAGGCCTACAAGGTGCTGTTGGGGGAGCGGGACCTCCTCCTGGTGCAGCTCCACGCCTTCGCGGCCTCCGAGGACGAGGAGGTCCGACGCGCCGCGCGCGAAGGGTTCCGTCGGCTGTGGGCGCTGGTCTCCGAGCTGACCGGCCTCCCCGACGAGGACGTCCGGGCCTTCTACGCCCAGGGCATGCTGCTCAACGTGGTGGCGGCCATCGACGCCGCCGCCCTGGACGAGTCCTGGGTCCGGGCCTGCCAGGTCGAGCCCGAGCTGTTCTTCGCCCACCGGGCCCCCACCTCCTGATCCCCCTGACCGTTCCCCGAGAGGAGACAACCGTGGCCGTCCAAGCTAGTAATCAATCACTAGTTACCGCTCCCAGCGCCTCGCCGGAGGGTGGAAGCGCTCGCCGGGCGAGCGCGTCGTGGGCGGTGGTCATCACCTCCCTGGCTCTGTTCATGGCCACGCTCGACAACCTGGTGGTGACCACGGCGCTGCCGGTGATCCGTCGTCACCTCCATGCCGGGCTGGCCGGTCTGGAGTGGACGGTCAACGCCTACACGCTCACCTTCGCCGTGCTGCTGCTCACCGGGGCCGCTCTGGGGGACCGCTTCGGGCGGCGACGGATGTTCCTGGTCGGCCTGGTGGTGTTCACCACCGCCTCCGCCGCCGCCGCCCTGTCGCCCACGGTGGGTTGGCTGGTCACGGCGCGCGCCGTGCAGGGGGCGGGTGGGGCGCTCATCATGCCGCTGTCGCTGACCCTGCTGTCGGCGGCGGTGCGGCCCGAGCGCAGGAACCAGGCGCTGGGCGTGTGGGGCGCCATCGGCGGCGTGGCGGTGGCGGCGGGGCCGCTGGTGGGCGGGGCGGTGACGAGTGGGTGGTCATGGCAGTCGATCTTCTGGATCAACGTCCCCGTGGGGATCGTGCTGGTGGTGCTGGCCCGTTGGCGTCTGGCCGAGTCCAGAGGTCCTCGTCAGCCCCTCGACCTCGGGGGCGTCGTGCTCGCCACCACCGGCCTTCTCGGCACCGTGCTCGGCTTGGTGCGGGCCGACACCCACGGCTGGACGAGCCAGGGGGTGCTGGGCTCCTTCGCCGTCGGGGCGGTGGGCCTGGCGGGCTTCGTGGCGTGGGAGCTGCGCAGCACGCATCCCATGCTGCCCCTGCACCTCTTCCGGAGCCGTTCGTTCGCGGCCATCAACGTGATGGCCCTGTTCATGAGCTTCGGGATGTTCGGCTCCATCTTCTTCCTGTCGCAATTCCTCCAGGTCGTCCAGCACTACTCCCCCCTCGAGGCGGGCCTGAGGGTCCTGCCCTGGACGGGCATGCCCATGCTGGTGGCTCCGCTGGCGGCGGCCCTGGCCCAGCGCTTCGGCGGACGGCCGGTGCTCGCCACCGGGCTCGGACTGCAGGCGGTCGGGTTGTCGTGGCTCGCCCTCGAGACGAGCCCGACCCTGAGCTACGCCCGCCTGTGGCTGCCGTTCGTGGTGTCGGGCGTGGGCATGGCCCTGTTCTTCGTCCCCCTGGCGTCGGTCGTGCTGTCCTCGGTGCGCACCGAGCACGAAGGGGTGGCTTCGGGGGCCAACAGCGCCTTCCGGGAGGTCGGCGGAGTGCTCGGGATCGCCGTGCTGGGAGCGGTGTTCTCGGCCCGGGGCGGCTACAGCAGTGGCGCCGCCTACGTCTCGGGGCTCGTCCCTGCCGTGTGGGTGGGGGTGGGGGTCGTGGGTGCGGGCGCGCTCGTGGCCTTCGCGCTGCCCCGGCGCCTGGCGGCGCGCGCCGGCTCGGCGCCTCGCGTCCGGGAGGTCCGAGAGGTCCGAGGCCGGGGCACGGTGGCGCCGGCCGACACCCGCGAGCCGGTGGCAGTGCCGGTGCCGGTGGCAGTGCGGTCCGGCGTGCAGACGGCGGCAGTGCAGGCGGTGGCAGTGCAGGCGGTGGCAGTGCAGACGGCGGCAGTGCAGGCGGTGGCAGTGCTGCCCTGCGACTCCTAGGGCCCGGAGGGGCGGGGCGGGGTCGTCCCGGCTCGCCGCAACGCCGCCCCCAGCACGTCGGTGGCCTGGGGCCGGAGCTCGGCGAGGGGGCGGTTGCGGTGGATGCGCACGCCCAGGTCCACCTGGGCCACCTGCTCGACCCCGAAGCGCTCGGCCACGTCGACGAGCAGGGCGAGCTCCACGCCGTACCCGGGGGCGAGGCCGGTCTTGTCGAGGACCGTCCGGGGGGCGGCGGTCTCCCCGGCCAGGGGTTGGCGCACCCCCGAGAGGTGGGGGAACAGGAGGTCGATGACGGGCCGGGCCACGAGCTCGGTGACGCGGCCCCCTCCCGACTCCTCCCCGTGCAGCGGACGCTCGTAGAAGCCCTTCACGAGGGCCACGTCGGGCCGACCGGGCCCGGGGTCCTCGAGCAGGGGCCCCACCAGGCCGGTCACGTAGTGGGGGCCGAAGTTCCGGACGTCCGCGTCCAAGAAGACCAGGAGCTCGGCGTCGGTCTCCTCCAGGGCCACCGCCATGGCCTGGCCTTTTCCTCCCCCGACGGTGCGGGCCGCCACGACCCGGGCGCCGGCCCGGCGGGCCACACCTGCGGTGTCGTCGACCGACCCGTCGTCGACCACCACGATGTCGTCGACGAGGTCCGCCCCTCCGCCGGCCCGGGTGAGCGCATCCCGGACGCTGGTCACGATCCGGCCCACGGTGGCGGCCTCGTCGCGTGCCGGCAGGCACACGGCCACCCTCCGCCCGGCGCGCGCCGCCACCAGGGCCGGGGCGGCGAAGTCGCGGTGGTGGAAGCGGCGCACGGCGGCGCCACGGGCGGCGTCAGGTCCAGAACCCACACTCCGATCATCCCCCATCGGGGGGCCGGCCTCTGCACCCACGCCGGTCCCCGGCCTCTGTGCCCGGGTGCATTGACGGGACGGGTCGGTTTCGTCCACCATGGAGGGATCATCCAGAGCGGCTGAGGGACGGGCCCTGTGACGCCGCGGCAACCAGCGCATCCACCATTCCGGTGGACGCAAGGTGCCAATGCCCGACCGATGTGGAGGTGTTTCGTGGACTTCGTCACCGGACTTCGCTGCCGGGAATGTGCGCGGGCCTATCCGGCCGAGGCGCTGCACGTCTGTGACTACTGCTTCGGGCCCCTCGAGGTGGCCTACGACTACGAGGCCCTGCGCCGCAGCGTCAGCCGCGAGCAGGTCGCGTCGGGTCCCCAGACGATCTGGCGCTATGCGCCGCTGCTGCCGGTGTGGGACCCGGCGCCGATCGACCTGGGCACGGGATGCACCCCTCTGGTCCGGGCCGACCGCCTGGCCGCCGAGCTCGGGCTGGGAGAGCTGTGGATCAAGAACGACACGGCCAATCCCACCGGCTCGTTCAAGGACCGCGTGGTGTCGGTGGCGCTCACCAAGGCGCGCCAGCTGGGGTTCAAGGTGGCCGCCTGCGCGTCCACGGGCAACCTGGCGAACTCCGTGGCCGCGCACGCGGCGAGAGCGGGAATGGTCTCGGTGGTGTTCATCCCGAGCGATCTCGAGGTGGCCAAGGTCGTGACGACGGCGGTCTACGGCGGGCACGTGGTGGCCGTCGAGGGCACCTACGACGACGTCAACCGGTTGTGCGCCGAGCTGACGAGCGAGCTCCCGTCGTGGGCGTTCGTGAACGTGAACGTGAGGACGTACTACGCCGAGGGGTCCAAGACCCTCGCCTTCGAGGTGGCCGAGCAACTGGGGTGGCAGGCTCCCGACCACGTGATCGTGCCCGTGGGCTCGGGCAGCCAGCTCACCAAGGTGGCCAAGGGGTTCTCCGAGCTCCACGCCGTGGGACTGCTCGACGAGGAACCCCACGTGCGGGTGTCGGGCGCCCAGGCCGAGGGATGCTCTCCGGTGGCCACGGCCTTCGCCGAGGGCACCGACGCCATCCGTCCGGTCAAGCCCCACACCATCGCCAAGTCCCTCGCCATCGGGAACCCGGCCGACGGGTGGTATGCGCTCGAGACGGTGCGCAACAGCGGCGGGTCGTTCGCGGCCGTGACCGACGATGAGATCCTCGACGGCATCCGCCTCCTGGCCCGGACCGAGGGCATCTTCGCCGAGACGGCCGGGGGCGTCACCATCGCCACGCTGGCCCAGCTGGCCGCCCGGGGTGTGGTCCGGCGCGACGAGCGGGTCGTGGCCTACGTGACCGGGCACGGGCTCAAGACCGTGGAGGCCCTGGTGGACACGGCCGGGCCCACCGCCACCATCGCCCCCACCCTGGAAGCGTTCCACGAGGCGGTGGACCTCGACGCCGCCGAGGGGAGCGGGTCATGAGCGTGACGGTGCGGGTCCCCGCCCAATTGCGCACCCTGACGGGGGGCGACGCCCAGGTCACGGTGGAGGGCTCCACCGTGGGCGAGGTGCTCAAGGCCCTCGACGCCGCCCACCCCGGGTTCGGCGACCGGCTCTTCGACGAGGGTGGCTCGTTGCGCCGGTTCGTCAACGTCTTCCTCGCCGACGAGGACGTGCGCTTCCTCGACGGCCTCGACACCACCGTCACCGACGGCCAGACCCTGTCGATCGTCCCGGCCGTGGCGGGCGGCTGAGGGGGGCCTCGGACCGGGGCTGTTGCCAGCGGGTCCGCCCGCGTGGTTTGCTCTTAGCACTCGAAGCGCTAGAGTGCTAACGGTCGCACGGGACGCTCGCCGGGAGCGGCGCTCCCCGCCCCGTCGGCGACACCGGTAGAGAGACCCACGGAGGAAACCACGCCATGCCCAAGCTGATCGCCTTCGACGAGGAGGCCCGCCGGGCCCTCGAGAACGGCATGAACAAGCTCGCCGACGCCGTACGTGTGACCCTCGGCCCCAAGGGCCGCAACGTCGTGCTCGAGAAGAAATGGGGCGCACCCACGATCACCAACGACGGGGTCTCGATCGCCAAGGAGATCGACCTCGAAGACCCGTGGGAGAAGGTCGGCGCCGAGCTCGTCAAAGAGGTCGCCAAGAAGACCGACGATGTCGCCGGCGACGGCACCACCACTGCCACCGTCCTGGCCTGGGCCATGGTCCACGAGGGCCTGCGCAACGTGGCGGCGGGAGCCAACCCGATGTCGCTGAAGCGTGGCATCGAGGCCGCCGTCGAGGCCGCCGTGGAGTCGCTCAAGAGCCAGGCCAAAGAGACCGAGTCCAAGAGCCAGATCGCCCAGGTCGCCGCCATCTCGGCTGCCGACACCGAGATCGGCGAGATGATCGCCGAGGCCATCGACAAGGTGGGCAAGGACGGCGTCATCACAGTGGAGGAGTCCCAGACCTTCGGCATGGAGATGGACCTCGTCGAGGGCATGCGCTTCGACAAGGGCTACATCTCGCCGTACTTCGTCACCGACCCCGAGCGCATGGAGGCCGTCCTCGAGGACCCCTACCTGCTCTTCGTGGCCAGCAAGATCTCCGCCGTGCGCGACCTGCTGCCGGTGCTGGAGAAGGTCATGCAGACGGGCAAGGCGCTCGTGATCGTCTCCGAGGACGTCGAAGGTGAAGCCCTCGCCACCCTGGTGGTCAACAAGATCCGGGGCACGTTCAAGTCCGTGGCCGTGAAGGCGCCGGGCTTCGGCGAGCGCCGCAAGGCGATGCTCCAGGACATGGCCATCCTCACCGGGGGCCAGGTCATCACCGAGGAGGTCGGCCTCAAGCTCGAGAACGTGGGGCTCGACATGCTCGGGCGCGGCCGCAAGGTCGTCGTCACCAAGGACGAGACCACGCTGGTCGAAGGGGCCGGCGACGAGTCGGAGATCAAGGGCCGCATCAACCAGATCAAGGCCGAGATCGAGAACACCGACTCCGACTACGACCGCGAGAAGCTCCAGGAGCGCCTGGCCAAGCTGTCGGGTGGGGTGGCCGTCATCAAGGTCGGTGCCGCCACCGAGGTCGAGCTCAAGGAGAAGAAGCACCGCATCGAGGACGCCGTGTCCACCACCAAGGCGGCCATCGAGGAGGGCGTCGTGCCCGGCGGGGGTGTGGCGCTGCTGCGCTCCCAGGCCCAGATCCTCGACCGCGCCGAGAAGCTCGAGGGCGACGAGGCCACGGGGTGCCGCATGGTGTCGCGGGCCGTCGAGGAGCCGCTCAAGCAGATCGCGGTGAACGCCGGCCTCGAAGGTGGCGTCGTGGTCGAGAAGGTCCGGAACCTCAAGAAGCCCGCCGAGGGCCTCAACGCGGCGACCGGCGAGTACCAGGACCTGTTCGCGGCGGGTGTCATCGACGCCGTCAAGGTGACCCGCTCCGCCCTGCAGAACGCGGCCTCGATCGCGGCCTTGTTCCTCACCACCGAGGCCGTCATCGTGGACAAGCCCGAAAAGGACTCCGCGCCGGCCATGCCCGGCGGAGGGATGGACGACTTCTAGTCCCGGCTCCCGGTCGGCGCCCTGTGGGGCGTCCCGGGCAACGACGTGTGTCCCAGGGGGCGCCCATCGGGCGCCCCCTGGCCATTTCCTACACTGGACTCGTGGCAGCGATCCCGACTCGAAGCGGTGACGGCTCCGGGCACGACCCCGTCACCCCGACGGTGGGCTGGGGGGTCCTGCACCTCTTCTTCCGGGTGGGCCGGACCGTCGACGCCGAAGCCGTGGTGCGCGCCGTCAAGGACGCCCGGGCCGGGGGCGACCAGGTCGTGACCGTGGCCCTGCTCGGGCACAAGGCGGACCTGGGGGTGATGGTGCTGGGTCCCGACCTGTGGCGCCTGCGGGCCCTGCAGTCGGCGCTGCGCGGGGCGGGACTCGAGGCGACGGGCTCCTACGTCTCGTTGACCGAGGTGTCGGAGTACGCGGCGGGCGTTCCCGAGGAGATGAAGCAGGCGCGCCTGTACCCGGAGCTCCCTCCGCCCGACAAGAAGGCTTTCTGCTTCTATCCCATGTCCAAGCGGCGCGGGGCCGAGCACAACTGGTACGCGCTCGACTTCGACGCCCGCAAGGAGCTCATGCTGGGCCACGGCGCCGTGGGTCGGACCTTCCGGGGACGGATCCTGCAGCTCATCACGGGGTCGACGGGGCTCGACGACTGGGAATGGGGCGTGACGCTGTTCGGCGTGCATCCCGACGACCTCAAGGCGTGCGTGTACGAGATGCGCTTCGACGAGGCCTCGGCCCGCTACGCGGAATTCGGCCCGTTCTGGACGGGCATGGTGGGCGACATCGAGGACGTGCTGGGCAGTGTCCTGTAGTCCCGACCACAGCTCCTCCTCGAGAGCGCCGCACCCTGCGAGCGCCGATGGGGCCGCGAAGCTCGAGGACCTACAGGCCGCGCTGGCGCTCGTGGGACGGGCCGTCGTGGCGTTCAGCGGGGGAGCCGACTCGGCTCTGGTGGCCCGTGTCGCCACCGACGTGCTCGGTCCGGGTCAGGTGCTGTGCGTGACCGCCGTCTCCGCCTCCCTGGCTCCCGAGGAGCTGGCCGACTGCGCGGCGCTGGCACGCGAGTGGGGCCTGCGCTGGCAGACGGTGTCCACCGGCGAGCTCGACGACGCCGCCTACCGTGCCAACGACGGCGACCGCTGCTACCACTGCAAGGCCAGCCTCCTCGCCGCGCTGTCCCCGCTGGCCGAAGCGGAATCGGCGGTGGTGGTGCTCGGGGTGAACCTCGACGACCTCGGTGACCACCGTCCCGGCCAGCGGGCCGCGGCCGAAAGGGGGGCCCGCTTCCCGCTGGTGGAGGCGGGGCTCACCAAGGACGACGTGCGTGGCCTGTCGCGGCACCTGGGCCTGCGGACCTGGGACAAGCCCGCCGCCGCATG
This sequence comes from uncultured Acidimicrobiales bacterium, assembly GCA_963848335.1. Classification (GTDB taxonomy): domain Bacteria; phylum Actinomycetota; class Acidimicrobiia; order Acidimicrobiales; family UBA8190; genus Chersky-840. Next base: position 1,155,732 of record CAWKDD010000003.1, on the reverse strand, counting down.
CCTGGCGTCGCGGGTCCCGTACGGGACGCCGGTGACCCTCGGGACCCTGAGCACCGTCGCCGCCGCGGAGTCTGCGTTGCGCGCTCTGGGGTTCGGGCAGTTACGCGTCCGGCACTACGGCGACCTGGCGCGCATCGAGCTGCTCGGTGACGACCTCGCCGCCGCCGTGCAACGGCGCCACGAGGTGGTGGCGGCGGTGCGGGGCGCGGGGTACCGGTACGTGACACTCGACCTCGAGGGGTTCCGGACCGGCAACCTCAACCTGGCGCTCACCGGCGCCCGACCCGTCGGCGTCGTGGTGGCGGGCCACGAGGAGGGAACGTCATGATCGACGTGCGCGTCAAGCTGACCTTTCCCGAGGACCTGGTGCGACGGCCCTTCATGGCCCAGCTCGTCCGGGAGCACGACGTCGAGCCCAACATCCGCCGGGCCAATGTCGACGAGCACGAGGGCTGGATCGTGTGCGAGCTCGAAGGGGAGCCGTCCAAGATCGAGGGCGCCCTGGCCTGGCTGCGCGAGCAGGGCGTACGCGTCGACCTCCTCGGAGACCTGGTCGAGAGCTGACGCCGGCGCGTGGTGGTGGGCCGCGATCCCGACGAGCTCCTGGCCGAGCTCGGCGACGAGCTGGCGACTCAGGTCGCGGCGGCGCTGCCGGGGTGGGTGCTGCGGTGCGTCGACTCGCGGCTTGCTCCCGACACACCGGGGCGCGAGGCGGTGCTGGCTCGGGCCCGGGCGGCGGGGGAGGCCGCCCGGCGCCATGTCGAGGTCGAGCTGCGGGTGCTGCTGGACGCGGACCTGGACGCCCAGCGGTCGACCCCCCTGGCCGTCGTGCGGGCCGCCGTCTCCTATCCGACCGAGGTGCTGCGCCACGCCCGGGTGCCTCCCGTGGCCCGGGACCGCTTCGTCTCGGAGCGGTTCCCCCACGATCCCTACGGGCTCACCCCGGCGTCGCTGCAGGCGGTGGACGCGGAGCTCGGCGAGGCGGCCATCGCCTGGGGGGCCGCCAAGGCCATGGCGCACCGCACGCGCCACGGGCCCCCCACCAGTTCACTTAACGATCACCCCTAGGACGCTTTTTGTTCGCGGATCGTTCACCTTCCCCGGGTACCTTCAGCCTTGATGACGTCGATGACTGGGTCGCCCGATGCCGACCACAGTTCGGGTGAAGCGCCGTCGGGCCCCTCGGCGGAAGCGCTCATGGCTCCCGAGGCCGGCTTCGAACCCGCGTCCGCGCCGGACCGGGGTCGGTGTGCTGGACGCTCCGGTCATGGTGGCCCGGGACGTCGGGGTCGGTTTCGGGGCCAAGCAGGTCCTGAGCAACATCGAGCTGGCGTTCACGCCCCGGACGATCACCGCCCTCATCGGGCCCACCGGCTGCGGCAAGTCCACGTTCCTGCGGTCGCTCAACCGCATGAACGACAACGTGCGCGGCTACTGGCGTTCGGGGACCATCGAGCTCGAGGGTGTGGAGATCACGAGCCGCGACATGGACCCCCTGGTGCTGCGGCGCAGGGTGGGGATGGTGTTCCAGCGCCCCAACCCCTTCCCCATGTCGATCCGCGACAACGTGGTGGCCGGCGTGCGCGCCCACCGCATGGCGCCGCGCGGCGAGCACGGCGCCATCGCCGAGCGCTGCCTGCGGGAAGTGGGTCTGTGGGCGGCGGTGGCCGATCGGCTCGGCGACTCCCCGTTCCGCCTGTCGGGGGGACAGCAGCAGCTGTTGTGCCTGGCGCGGGCCCTGGCGGTGGAACCCGACGTGCTGCTGCTCGACGAGCCCACCTCGTCGCTCGACCCGGTCACCACCGAGATGGTCGAGGAGCTGCTGCGCAGGCTCGCCGAGCACCTGACCATCGTCATCGTCACCCACAACCTCGCCCAGGCCCGGCGCGTGGCGCAGACCACGGCCTTCCTCTACAACGGGATCCTGGTCGAGTGCGGTGACACGGATCAGATCTTCGAGGCTCCCAACGAGCCCGAGACCGTCAGCTACGTGAGCGGGAGAATCGGATGAGCGCCGGCTGACGGCACCGCTGCCGGCGCCCGCAGGCCGGCAGCTCCATGGGTCTCGCAAGGACCCCCGGTCGTTCCAATGGAAAGGAGCTTCATCCGTCATGTCTACGCGCCCCTCTGCGGCCCCGATCCCTGGCTCGTCCAGGCGCCGGGCCGGCCGCCTCGGCGGTATCACCGTGTTGTGCGCTCTGGCCGCGTCCGCAGTGCTCCTGGCCGCGTGCAGCTCGACGCCCAAGGCCAGCACCTCCACCACTTCGGCGTCGACGTCCACGACGACGGCGGCGGCATCGCTGTCGAGCCTGGAGAACTGGCCCACGAGCTCGGTCGCCCTCCAGGAGACGGGATCGAGCCTGCTCTACCCGTTGTTCAACTACTGGACCGCACAGATCCAGAAGGAGTGGCCGAGCGTCTCCATCACCACGGCGTCGACCGGGTCGGGGACCGGCATCTCGTCGGCCGCGGCGGGCACGGTGAACATCGGCGCCTCCGACGCGTACCTGTCGCCGGCCGAGATGCAGCAGTACCCGTCGCTCGAGAACATCCCCCTCGCCATCTCGGCGCAGCAGGTGAACTACAACCTCCCCGGGGTCACCGCCCACCTGAACCTCGACGGCCCGACCATCGCCGCCATCTACCAGGGCAAGATCACCAAGTGGAACGACGCCAAGATCGCGGCGCTCAACCCCGGGGTGACGCTGCCGGCCACTCCGATCGTGACCGTGCACCGTTCCGACAGCTCGGGTGACACCTTCCTGTTCAGCTCGTTCCTGGCTGCGTCCGATCCCTCGGGCTGGACGATCGCTCCCGGGACCACCGTGTCGTGGCCGGCCCTGCCCGGTGCGGTGGCCGCCATGGGCAACGGCGGCATGGTGCAGGCCTGCCAGCACAACGTGGGCTGCATCGCCTACATCGGCGTCAGCTACCTCAACCAGGCCACCGCGGCCGGGCTCGGGTACGCGGCGCTGAAGAACAAGGCGGGGAAATACGAGCTCCCCACCCAGGCGACGATCTCCTCGGCGGCGGCCAGCTTCGCCACCTCCACCCCGGCCAACGGGGCGATCTCGATGATCTTCGGACCGGCCAGTGACGGGTACCCGATCGTCAACTACGAGTACGCCATCGTGCCCACCAAGCAGCCCAGCGCGCTGGCCGCCCAGGGGGTCAAGGCCGTCCTGGCGTGGGCCATAGACCCCAGTGGTGGCAACGCCTCGACCTATCTCGACAAGGTCAACTTCGTGGCGCTGCCCAGCGCCGTGGTGTCGCTGTCGGCCGCGCTCATCGCCAAGGTCGGCAGCTAGCTTCCTCGGGTCACGCAGTGGAGCCGACGACATGACCGCGGCGTGGCGCATGGTCGCCGAGGACGAGAGGAGAGGGGGCCGACGCGGCCCCCTCCTCTCGACCCTCACCCGGGCGCCGGCGTCTTCCCCGGCGTCGGCCCCGGGCCCGTCCCCCGTCACGGCCGAGGGGCGGCGCGGCGGTGGCGGGAACGAACCGGGTGGGGGCGGCGCGGGTGGAGGAGCCGGAGGAGCCGGAGGAGCCCGGCCGTCGCACCGAGCCACGGCGTGGTGGCGCGCCGAGCGGTTGCTGCCCCACGGGCTCCGGGCCGTGACCTTCATCCCGCTCCTGGCGCTCCTGGGGATCCTCGGGGTGCTGGTGTGGAAGGCGCTGCCCGCCATCCAGTACAACGGGTTCGGCTTCTTCACCCGCTCGCAGTGGAACGTCGGAAGCCTCTACTCCCCGCTCGTCACCACCAACGGCATCGAGCACCCGCCCGAGGCGTTGTACGGGGCCCTGCCTTTCATCGTCGGCACGCTGGTGTCCTCGGCCATCGCGCTCGTCCTGGCCGTGCCCGTGGCCGTCGGCACCGCGCTCATCGTGGTCGAGAAGCTCCCCCCCCGTCTTTCGAGCGCGGTGGGATTCTGCCTGGAGGTCCTGGCCGGGGTCCCGAGCGTCGTGTACGGCCTGTGGGGATTCTTCACCCTCGGACCTTTCCTTTCCCACGACGTGGCGCCCTTGTGGGCCGACCACCTCCCCGACGTGCCCGTGCTGCGCTTCTTCCGCAGCCCGACGGGCGGCGGTCAGGGCCTGTTCACCGTGGGCGTGGTGCTGGCCATCATGATCCTGCCCATCATCGCGGCGACCACCCGTGACCTGTTGCGCCAGGTACCCAGAGCCACCGTCGAGGGCGCAGTGGCCCTGGGCATGACCGATGCCGAGGCGCTCGGCGCGGTGACGATGCCCTGGGTCCGGTCCGGGGTGATCGGGGCCAGCGTGCTGGGGCTGGGCCGCGCCCTGGGGGAGACCATCGCCGTGCTCATGGTGTGTGGCTCGCTCACCGGCGCCGAGGTCCACTCCTTCTACAGCTCGTTCAACACCATCGCCGCCGCCATCGTGAGCGAGCTCGACGGCGCCCTCACCGACGCCAGCGGTCTGGCCTTGAGCACCCTGGCCGAGCTCGGTCTGGTGCTCCTGTGCATCACCGTGCTCGCCAACGTGGGCGCCCGATTGTTGGTGCGACGGGTGGCCACCACGGCCCTGCCCGTGGGGAGGGGGATCTGACCATGGCCCTCACCGCCGAGGCCCCCGCCCGGCCCGCCGGTCTCACCCGTCGCCGGTCGCGCAACCGCTTCACCTGGGTGCTGTGCGCCGTGGCACTGGCCCTGGTGGTCATCCCGGTCGTGTCCATCCTGGTGGGCGTGGCCGGCAGGGGGCTGGCGCACTTCCGCCTCAGCTTCCTCACCACCTACCCCGTCGGCAACGGAGGTGGTCTGCTCAACTCGATCGAAGGCACCTTCGTCATCACGCTGGGCGTGCTGATCCTGGCCGGCCTCATCGGCATGGCCGGTGGCGTCTATCTCGCCGAGTACGCCCGCGAGGGCCGTTCCCAGCTGCTGCGGGGGGCGTCGGAGGTGCTGGCCGGGGTGCCCTCCATCGTCCTCGGCTACGTCGGCCTGGTGGCTCTGGTCGACGCCCTGGACTGGAAGTACTCGATCTACGCCGGGATCATCGTGGTGTCGGTCCTCGTCGTGCCCTATGTCATCAAGACGACCGAGGTGGCGTTGCGCACCGTGCCCACTTCTTATCGCGAGGGGGGCGAGGCGCTCGGGATGCGCAGTGGCTACATGCTGCGCAAGCTGGTCCTGCGCCCCGCCCTGCCCGGCATCGCCACCGGGCTCATCATCGCGGCGGCCATCTCGGTGGGGGAGACCGCCCCGCTATTGCTCACCGTGGGGTACAACGAGAAGTCTCCCACCTTCGGGTTGCACGACTCCCCCGCCGGGTTCCTGACCTACAACGTGCTCACCGACTACAACCAGCCCAGCGCCTTCCTCCATCAGCGCGCCGATGCCGCCGCGCTGATGCTCATCGTGCTCGTGCTCGTGCTCATCGTCGTGGCCCGGGTGGTCGTGATGACCACTCAGCGACACTCCCCGGACCGCCCCCAGCACGTGGGCAAGGCCAAAGGGTGAGCGAGGCCGTCACGGCACGGATCGAGCACCGCGAGGCCGGCGGGCGGGTCCGCATCCTCATCGTGGAGGACGACGAGTCCTACCGCGAGGCGCTGCATTCGGGCCTGTCCATGGAGGGTTACGAGGTCGAGCTGGCCTCCGACGGCACCGACGGCCTGCGACGATTCGCCGCCCGTCTGCCCGACCTGGTCTTGTTGGACGTGCTCCTGCCGGGCATGGCCGGTACCGAGGTGTGCCGGCGCATGCGCGACATCGCTCCCGTGCCCGTCATCATGGTGAGCGCGCTCAACACCGAGATCGACGTCGTGCTGGGCCTGGAGCTCGGCGCCGCCGACTACGTCACCAAGCCCTACCGGTTGCGCGAGCTCGTGGCCCGTATCCAGGCCGTGCTCCGGCGGGTGTCACCGCCGCCGGTCCCGTTGCCGCCCCCGGCCCCCGCCCCCGCCCCGGCGTCGTCACGATCCGACGTGGTGAGCGCGGGGCCGGTGCGCGTCGACTTCGCCCGGCGCGTCGTCACCACGGGGGGCCGGCCCGTGCACCTGTCGCGCCGGGAGTTCGACCTGCTGGCGTTGTTGTTGTCGCCCCCCGGACAGGTGCGCACCCGCGACGAGCTCATCGACCGGCTGTGGACGGGACGGGACCTGGCCGACACGCGCACCCTCGACACCCATGTGCGGCGGTTGCGCGTCAAGCTCGAGCGCAACCCCGCCCGTCCCCACTACCTGGTGACGGTGCGCGGAGTGGGGTTCCGGTTCGACACCGAGGGCCGCGGCGAGCCCGAGCACGACGACCCCTGAGGCGGGCGGACTCAGCTGGCGGGCGCCTCGCCGCGCCACATGGGCCGGCGGGGCCGGTCGAAGAGCACGTCGAGATGTTCGCCCCGCAGGGCCGCGAACACGTGAGGGCCCCACCGTTCGGCTCCGGCCAGAGGCTGGGGCAGCGCGTCGGCGGCGAACCACCCCACGTCGGCGCACTCGAGCGGGTGGGCCCGCAAGCTGCCACCCACGGCCTTGCAGTGGAAGACCAGTGAGTACAGCGGCACGCGCGTGAAGCCGAGGCGCAATCCGTCGAGCACGGCGATGAGGCGCAGCGGCTCGGCCTCGATCCCGGTCTCCTCGAGGACCTCCTTCACCACGACCTCGGCGGCCGAGTAGCCGACGTCCGCCCAGCCGGTGGGGTAGAGCCACACCCCGGAGTCGGCCCGCTTGACCAGGAGCAGCTCGCCGTCGTCGTTGCCGACGGCCGCGCCCACGGCGACCTTCGGGGTGACGTACCCGGGCACTCCCTGGCCGACGGCCCGGAGCCATTCTTCGACGAGCTCGTCGGCGTCCTCGACCCCCTTCGCCCCTTCGCGGGCGGCCACGCCGATGTCGGCGGCCACGCGCAGGACCTCCTCGAAGCGCTCCCGCTCGTAGAGGCTCTCGGTGAATCCCAGCCCGGTGCGTGCGATGGCGGCCAGGCTCTCGCTCCACCTGAGCAGTTGCCGCGTGGAAACGGGATCGTCCACGGCCTGACGCTAGCCGAGCGCCCCCGCGGCGCGGACCCCCTTGGGTGCCGCTGTACGCCACAATGGACCATGGCCGTGAACAGCGACTGTCGGCACTACATCATGCAGACGACGGCGCGCGGCGACAAGCTCGAGCGTTGTCGGGTGGAGGCCAACCAGGCCCTGCCCTTCGCCTGTCCCGAGGGGTGTGTGTTCTACGAGCCCCGGAAGGTGTCCTCGGCCGGCTGGCACGTGGCCCCTCCCAGGGACGACGAGCCGCCCCGTCGCTGACAGGCCTGTCTGTCGGGGACCTGTTCCTCGAGAATCTGTCCCCTCGGGGATCTCTACACGGCCTCGTCCCGGGGGCCGGTCAGGTCGGCCATCTCCGTGGCCGGGCTGTCGTCCTCGGCCATCTCGGTGGGGGCGGGCCTGGGGCCGAAGGTGTCCCCGATGCCTCCGCTCTCCCAGAAGTCCAGGACGATGTTGGCGTTGGCGCGGCCCGCGGCGATCAGGGTGTCGGTGGCCGAGAAGTCGTCGTAGCGCGACACGGGTTCGGTGTCGACGGTGATCACCACCACCTCGACCCCCTCGGGCAGGTGTTCGAGCTCACGGGCGAAGCGGGCGTGCACGGCGATGAAGAACGCTGTCAAGACGCCTTCGATGGGTCGCCGGTATCGGTGCGGCGTGTAGTGGAGGGGACCGCACAACAAGACGAATACCCGCTCGGCACCCTGGGCGATGGCCCTGCCGATGGGCACGTTGTCGACGACGCCGCCGTCGATGAAGGCCTCGCCGTCGATGTGGACGGGCGGCAGGAGGGCGGGGAGGGCCGCCGAGGCCTGGATGCGCTCCACCGCCGGCCCTGAGGAGAACCACCGCATGCGCCCGTCGGTGAGGGAGGTGGCCACGACCTCCAGCGGGATCGGGCTGTCCTCGAGACGTTCGAAGACGATGCCCGACTCGATGATCTTGCGCAGGCCGGAGTTGGGGTGGACCGACTCGCGCTGTTGGAAGAACCGCCACGGTGTCGGGAACCGGCCTTGGGGGAACACGTCTTCGCGCGTGATGCTGCGCCAGCGCTCGGCCAGCTTGTCGATGCCGGCGGCCGTCGGCTGCCCGCAGTAGCCCGCGGCGTTGATGGCCCCCACCGAGGCGCCGTAGACGGCGTCGGCGGTGATGCCCCGGGCCACGAGGGCCTGGAGCATGCCGATCTGGGCCGAGCCACGCGCCCCCCGCCGGCGAAGACGAACGCGGTGCGGACGCGCCGGCGCAGGACGCGGGCGCGGCGGTAGCGCGCCAGCCACTTGCGCGAGTTCCCCGGTCCTGCCAGGCGCCGGGCCCCGCCCGGCCCCATGAACACGCCCCCGGGGAGCACCGGGCCCGCGGTGGTCATGGGCGGCGGTCCGGGGTCGTCCCGGGCGGGGACGGGACCCCGTTGGAGGCCTTGCCCGCCTCCTGGTGCTCGGCCCGGTTGGCCCGGGCGAGGCGGTCACGCCGGACCCCCCACCGCACGGCCACGACGGCCAGGGCCACGATGGCCAGCACGAACAACCCGAAGACCACGTCGAAGGCGGCGCTCACGCCGGGAGCTCCGACGTGTCCGCAGCGGTGCCTGGGGCCACCCCCGTGCCCGTGACGTCCATGAGATCCCAGGTTACCGGGGTGCCTCACCTCAGCCCGGCGCCAACCTGGATTTTCGGGGCCAGGGACGGTCCGAGGTCTCGACACACCCGTGGTGCAATGTGGGTCCGTGCCGGGAGGGGAAAAGCAGAGGGCGTCCACAGGAGTCATCGAGGGAGACGAGCTGCTGCGCCGTCTGCGCGGCGACGGCGTCCCCCGACCCGTCGTCGACCCGGGTCTGGCGGGCGGGCTGCGCGATTGGCTCGAGGACGGCCTGGCCGCAGCGGTCCGAGCGCTGCCCGCCGAGGTGGAGCTGGTGCGGGTGAACAAGGAGTCACTCAGCCAGGTCCTGCTGTGTGAGGCCCACCTCGTGGCCCGGCGGGGGGCACCCCGGGTGGTGACGGTGGAGCTGGCCCGGGGGAGCCTGGTCGACGCCCTGTTCCGGCAGTGGGTCACCACGGGGCTCGTCGAGGACCCCTGGAACGACGCCCTCGCCGCATTGGAGGTGGAGGGCGATCGCGACGGCGTCGTCTCTTTCGTGGCGGGGCTGCCCGCCACCCAGCGCCGCCGGGTGATGGAGGAGGTGGCCGAGCACGGTGCTCTCGTGGCGGGGCGCTGGCCGGCATTGAGCCGGGCGTGGCTGCCCCGGACCCAGGAGCGCCTCGAGGTCCCGCTGTGTGGCGGGCGGGTCGTGCTGGCCGGAGTGGTGGACCTCGTGCTCGGCACTCCCGCTCAGGACCACGCCTCGGTGTGCCTGGTGGAGCTCAAGTCAGGCACACGCCGCATCGAGCACCGTGGGGACCTCCATTTCTATGCGCTGCTCGAGGCCCTGCGCAGTGGCGCCCCTCCGTTCCGGATCGCCACGTACTACAGCGCCACCGGTGAGCTCGACGCGGAGCGAGTCGACGAGGACACGCTCGTGCACGCCCTGGCCCGGGTGCTCGACGGAGCGTTGCGGTTGTGTCGGCTGGCAGCCGGAGCGGAGCCGAATCGCACGCCGAACCATCTCTGTGCCTGGTGTGCCGGACTTCGGGAGTGCGCGCCGGGGCGCCAACGCGCCGGCACCGATGTGCCGCGGGTGCTCGATTCCCTCGCCGATCTGGACCCCACGGCATGACGGCGTGCTCGTCCCGGGTGGCGTGGCTGACCGACGCGCTGGTGTCGGCGCCCGGCGAAGAGACGCCGGCCACCGAGCTGGCACGTCTCCGTGCCGATCTCGCCGATGACCTGCAGGCGCTGAGCGAGGATCTCCCCGCCGGTGCGCGCCTGCACCTCGATGCGTTCCAGGTCCTCGTGGCCCAACGTCACCCCGACCGGTGCATGTCGAGCGACGACACCTTCGTCCCCTCGCCGCGCTTGTGTCGCCGCGCCGTGGGCGTGGCCGCGGTGAACCGATGTGTGCGGGGATTGTCCCCGTCTCCTGCCGTGGCCGTGGCCGAGGTGCTGGCGGGCGGGCTCGAGGACGTGTCGGGGGAGGCCGTCCCCGGTGTTCGGGCGCCGTGGTGGGCGCAGTGGTACGCGGGGTTGCCCCGTGGTGGGCGGGCGGTGGTGGTCGCCGAGGCCGTCACCTGGGCGACGCAGCTGGTGACGGCGGTGGATTGGTCCAGGATCCCCAGGCTTCCGGTGATCGGGGGCCGTGACGACTGGTGGCAGTGCCCGGGCGGGGCACAGCTGGCGTTGAAAGGTCGTGCCGAGGTGCGCGTCCTCGGGCAGCGCCGCCCGGCGTTGTTGGTCGTCGGCTCGGGGCGATGCCAGCCGGATTGGCGCGTCGAGCTCGGCTACCCGGGATTGGTGGCCGCGCTGGTCCGGGATGCGCAAGCGGCGCCGTGCCGGGTCGTCGGGGTCTGGCCCCAAAGCGGCCAGGTCCGAGTGCTCCCCGTCGATCTTTCCGTGCTGCGCGCCACGGCCACCGCGGTCGTGGCCGCGGTGGGGACATGGGTCGACGGGCGGATCGAGGCGGGGCGGTCGGCGGCCTTGGCCGGCTGACGCCGCACCGCTAATCGGTGTGGCAGGCCGCCCCCGGCGAGGGGGGGACGTCGAGCGCGGGGTTCCGGGGGAAGAACCCCACCGGTATCAACATGAACCCCGCGTACTCCACGGGCATCACGGGCCAGTCCTCGGGCCGCGGCACATGGGTGACGCCGAAGGTGTACCAGACGACGACGTCGGTGTCGACGACGGGCCGGTCGGCGGCGGTCCATTTGGGGAGCCCGTCCCCGCCCGCGTGCTGGTTGGGGTACTCACCCGCGGCGCGCCGCTCCTTGGGAGCGTAGGGGGTGACCCACAAATTGCGCGTGGCGAAGCCGGCCCGCTTGGCCACGCTCGAGTTCGGGTCGGCGAGCAGCGTGGGCGTCGATCCGGGGACGAGCTTGTAGGCGACGGGAATACCCAGGCGGTTCTCCGAATGCGGGTTGACGATCTTCCAGACCCGGCTGGTCGACGGGTCCACCAGCCGGCGCGCACTGCTCTCGGTCTCGAGCAGCGTCGACACCGGGGCGAAGGCGTTGGCCCAGGGATTGTCCGGGCCCGGTGGCAGGGGACGGTTGTCCACCTCGTACACCGAGTTCCTGGGCCCGTCGATCTCGGCGTCGAGCCGCATGTTGAACAGGTGTTGGTGAAAGGGTGCGGCGAGTTGAGGAGCGATCATCGAGGCGAAGGGGGGAGGATCCCCGGGTGCTACCGCCATCGTCGACATGATGCCGGTGAGCTTCACTTCGAATTGGATCGTTCCGTCGAGGTAGAAGTACCAGAAGAACCCGTAGTCGTAATTGCCGACGGTGGCGATGGAGCTGACCACCAGCCGACGCGATCGCCGTACCTCGTTCCGTCCTCCGCGCGGGTCGTTGTGCTTCCAGAGGATCCCGTAGTCCTCCTCGTGCATGCAGACGGCGTTGGGCACGACATAGGGGTGCCCGCGCTCGGAGCAGAAGACGGCGTCGAAGTAGTGGATGACACCCAGACAGTCACATCCCAGGGTGAGGGAGCTCGACATCCTCCCCAGTCCCCATTCACCGGCGTCGAAGGCGTTCTTCCACCCGTGCATGGGGCCGGGGTCCCCGTACGGAACCACCATCTCGCTGACCGAGGCCCGGAAGAGAATGGGACGGACGCGGCCTTGGTCCTCGTAGCCGATCTCGTGGAGCACCAGGCCCTCGACCGAGTCCATCGACACCCGTAGCGACCACTTCTGCCAGCGGACATGGTTGCCGTCCACCGAGAAGCTCGGTCCCTCGGGCTGGGAGATCTCGACGGGCTTGAGGTCCTGACGCTGCGGGCTGCATTCGGCGTAGTAGTTGCTGCACTCGGTCGGAACGGGCACGACTCCGGTGTCGATGACCTCGAGCACCTCTCCGCGTGCCATGTCGACGAAGACGACGACTCCCTCGACGGGGTGGGCGTACCCGTTGTCCTCGGGGGTGTGGCGCACGTAGGTCAGACATCGACAGATCCGTCGTCCCTCTTCGTGGGACACCCCGAAGGAACCCGACGGCCACGGGTCGATCTGCACGGTCGTGAAGTCCTCGATGCCGCGCTTGCGCATGGCGGCCTGCCACTGGTCGTTCTCAACCACGGCCACGATGGCGGCGAAGGACTCTTCGAACAACAGCCCGGGCCTGACGCCGGGGACGTCGGCCAGCGAGAGCTCTCCCGTGGCGGGCGTCGCCACGGCCTCGACGACGTTGGCCTCGGGCCCGGTGACCAGGGTGAGACGCACCCGTCGCTCGAAGGGGTGCCCCGGGGACCAGGCGCGCAGCTGTTCCCTGGTGGGTTCGACCAGCCCCACGTAGGCGAACCGGGTCGTATCAGTGAAGATGGGGTCGGCCTGTACGAGCGCCACCGCCGCGGCGATCTCGCCGACGGTCAAGGCTGAGAGCGGATGCTCCACCTGCGTCGAGGACACCGCTTGCGCCACGATCTCCCTCTGAAAGTCCATCTCCGGCGGTTCGCCGTGTCCGGGGTTCATTTTCCGTGGTCACGGTAGGTGGAGTCCGGCCGGAGCGGCAAATGGGTCTTGCCCCGGGCGCCCCGGCACCGAGAAGGCCCGGCGGGTCGTCTCTGGGCTCGCCCCCCGGCTTCGCCCTGGTGGCAGGCCCCGTTCTCGAGGTCGAGGCAAACAAGGAGCCAAGAAGAAGAGACATGTTTGGTTGATTGTTGTGCCGGGCATGGTCCATCTCGGACGGGTGTGTCCCGGTGCGGCGACTCCTGTGTGGACCGGGGCCTGTGACGACCTCGGCCTGTGAAGACCTTGAGAACGTGAAGATCAATCAATCCAGTAAGGCTGTGAATTCAGTGAGAAACGTGGTCGTTGGCACGTCGCGCACCCATATGCGGGCTGTCACGTGCTGTAACACCGTCGCTACCAACGGGCTTAGTGACAAGTGGTAACCTACTTGCGGGGCTTGTGGCCGATCTCGTTTACAGATCGACATTTCGTTCCGTCGCGCCCGTCTTTTCTGGGAGGTCCTCTGTGGCACGAGATCAGAGTGTTCGTAATCGGATCGTCGAATACCTTTCGACCCACGGTGCGGTAGAAGATGCCAGCGGAAAGGCGACATCGGTTCTGAAGAAGGCCATCGGCTACGAGGGGACCGACGCTGGCTTCACCCAAGTGGTTGCCGCCATGGCCAAGGGCGACTTGTTGACGCGACAGATCAAGGGCAAGCGCACATACCGGATCTCGCACAGTGGAGCGGCCAAATTGCGAGGGACCGACGCGGGCATGAGCACCAACGGCGATGGTCCCATGGACTATGACGAGCTGGCGGCGGCACTGCTCGCGCAGGTGACGCGGGTGGCGGCCACGCCCACGGACACGTCGGAGTCGGCATCGTGGGCGCGCCGGCGCCTGGAGCAACTCGAGGCACGCAATGCCGCTCTCCAGCGAGATGTCGCACGCGCCAATGCCGAGGCCGAGGCCATCGCCGCGGAACGCGATCTTCTCCAGAACCAGCTCGACGCAGCCCAGCACAATCTCTCGCTTCTCACAGACCGTCTCCAAGAGCCCCGCCGACCCCAGAACCGGGCCGCCGAACGTCTCGGTCCTGACGAGCAGTCCCTGCTCGACCAGCTGCGCCACCGCCGTCCTCAGAGGTCCGCGTCCTCAGAACGCGCCATCTGACGCACGCGTCGCTCCGCACTGCTCCCCGGCACGGTCCTCGCTCCTTCTTCCTTCCTTCCTTCTCCGTTCTCCCCGGGTCGCGTCGACGGCCCTGCCAGGGGTCGTCGACGTTGGGGCAGCGCGGTACCGGGGTGGCTTCCGGGGAGAAGTCGTGAATTGTGCCAGGATGTCGAGGCCAAGATGACGGCTCGGGCACGACCGGGGGCAGAGGGTGCCGAACGTGGAGAACCAAAGGGCGGTTGTCGGTCAATCGAGCTTGCGGACGCGGCGGGAGGTGCTCATCGCGGGCATGGCGGGAGCATTCAGCCTGGCTCTGGCCGCCTGCGGAGGCGAAACGGCGCGCAGGGCCGCCAGTGTGGCGCCAGCGGGTTCCGATCTCGGCGCCGTCGAACATGTCGTCTTCCTCATGAACGAGAACCGGTCGTTCGATCATTACTACGGCTCGTACAAGGGTGTACGCGGCTTCGATGACCGTCCGGGGGCCGCCCCTGGCGTGTTCGCGCAATCCTGGCCCGGTGGTACGTCCAGCGCCTTGTTGCCGTTCCACCTCGACACCGCCAACACCGACGCCGAATGCACCTTCGATCTTTCCCATGAGTGGTCAGCTCAACACCTGAGCTGGAACAACGGGCACATGGATCGTTTCGTCGCCACCCATACGATGCCAAAGTTCGAAGGGCCCCAGAACGGTGTGCTCACCATGGGGTACTACACGCGATCGGATCTGCCGTTCTGGTACGCACTGGCCGACGCCTTCACGATCGCCGACGGGTACCACTGCTCGGTCATGGGCCCGACGCACCCGAACCGACTCCATGCCTGGTCCGGGACCCTGGATCCCGACGGCCACGAGGGTGGGCCGGTGATCATCACGAACTCGAATCCCAGCGCCATCGGCAGCGCGTCGTGGAGGTCGATGCCCGAGGAGCTCGAGGCGAGCGGAATCTCGTGGAAGGTCTACAACCCCCCGGGGATCGGCTATCAGCCGTCGAGCACATTGTCGATCGCCATCTCCGACAACATCCTTCTCTACTTCAAACGCCACGTGGAAGATCCGTCGTCACCGCTGTACCAGAAGGCGTTCGGTCCCATCTTCCCCCGGGACTTTGCTCGGGACGTGGCCAACGACACCCTTCCCCAGGTTTCGTGGATCATCCCCCCTCTGGGCTACGACGAGCATCCCCCGTCACCTCCCGCGGCGGGGATGTGGTTCACCCATCAGGTGATCAGCGCGCTCGTCTCCAACCCCAAGACCTGGTCGAAGACGGTGTTGTTCATCATGTACGACGAGAACGACGGGTTCTTCGACCACGTTGCGCCCCCCGTGGCCCCGCCCGGCACCCGGGGCGAGTACCTGACCGTCGACCCTCTGCCGTCGCCGGCCGACGGGGTCGCCGGCCCCCTCGGCCTCGGCTTCCGGGTGCCGCTCCTGGTCGTCTCCCCGTTCAGCCGGGGCGGGTACGTGTGCTCGGAGACATTCGACCACACGTCGCAGCTTCGTTTCCTCGAGACCCGGTTCGGCGTCAAAGCCCCCAACATCAGTGCGTGGCGTCGGAGTGTCACGGGGGACCTGACATCCACATTGCACGTCGGATCGCCCGACACCTCGGTCCCGGCGCTGCCCGCCACCTTGGGAAGGAGCGATCCGATCGTCAAAGGCCAGTGCCAGGCGACACAGCTCATCGAGGTGGACGTCAACAACCCGGCGCCCTATCCGCTGCCCGCCGACCAGAGCATGCCGTCCCAGGAACCAGGGACGGCGGTGCCGGTCCCGGCCTGATCCTCGGTCCACGGAGCCCGACGTGAACGAGGGCCATCTCGAGTACTGCGCCAGCCCGCAGTGGCGCCAGATGATCGAAGAGACCATCCTCCCCCAGGCGTTGCACGGCGTCGCTCTCGGTGACGACGTGATCGAGATCGGACCAGGTCCCGGGTTGACCACCGACGTCCTGCGCACCTTGACGCCCCGGCTGACGGCACTGGAATTCGACCCCGAGCTCGCCGACGCCTTGGCCCTGCGCACAGCCGGAACCAATGTGCAGGTCGTGTGCGGGGACGCCACGGACCTGGACTTCTCCGACGACCGGTTCACCGGTGCGGCCTCGTTCCACATGCTCCACCACGTCCCGACCGACGCGGACCAGGACCTGGTCTTCGCCGAGCTGGGTCGGGTCCTGAGACCGGGCGGGGTGCTCGTCGCCGCAGACGGGGTCGAGAACGAGGGCGTACGCCTGTTCCACACCGACGACATCTACAACCCGATCGACCCAGTCACCTTGGAGCGACGGCTGAGCCGGGCCGGTTTCGTGGCGGTCGACGTCCGTATCTACGACCTGGGCTGGATCTGCACCGCCACCGCCGGCCAGGGATCCCGGGCGTAAGGAGGCCCGGGCCCTCTGCTAGACATGCCGCTCGTACAGGAGGTCGCGCATGGACAGCGCACGACGACGTCGTCTTCCGGTTCGCCGTCGGCGGGGGACGCGGGTGCTGGCAGTCGTGCTCGGGACGGCGATGTCGGTGGCCGCCTGCGGGTCGTCGTCGCCGGCCTCGTCCCCTTCCATTCCGGCGCCGCCGGGTCTGCCGTCGTTCTTCGCCGTACCTCAGCCCCTTCCCAAGACCGGGCCGGGCACGCTCCTCAAGTCGCAGCGCATCACGGTCGCCGCGCTCCATGGCACCACCTACCGGGTCATGTACCTGTCGGAGTCGGTCACGGGGAAACCGGTCCCGGTGACCGGGCTCGTCATCGTCCCTGACAAACCCGCTCCGTCGGGCGGCTACCCGGTCGTGACCTGGGGACACGGCACCAACGGCATGGCCGACCAGTGCGCCCCCTCGCTCGACCCGGCCTCCGCCGTGCCGTTGGCCAACGATCTGCTCGACCAGGGTTGGGAGATCACCGCCAGCGACTACCAGGGAGAAGGTACGCCCGGCCTGCTGCCGTACCTCGTGGGCGTGAGCGCGGCCCGCAACACCATCGACATCGTGCGCGCCGCGCGGCATCTCCCCGCCGCGCATGCCAGCGACAACTATGTGGTGTGGGGACACTCCGAGGGCGGTCAGACCGCCATGTTCTCCCTTCACATCGCCTCGAGCTACGCGCCGGAGCTGCACCTGAAGGGGGTGGTGGCGGGAGCACCGCCGTCGCAGTTCTACGCCATCTACCAATTCCTGCAGACGAGCCCGTTCCGCTACTACCTGTTCATGGCGGCCGGTGGGTTCAACTCCGCGTACGGCGACAAGGCGGCCCCCCTCGATCAGGTTCTGACCCCGCTGGGCATCGAGCTGCTCCCCGATCTCGACAAGGGTTGCTCGGACTACGTCGCCCAGGCGACGGCGAAGTACACGCTCAGCCAGATCACCAAGGGCAACCCCTTCGCCATCCCCACGTGGAAGATCCTGCTGAACGACAACGACCCCGGCGCCTTTACGAACGCCAGCCCCGCCCCGCTGCTCATCATCCAGGGGGGAAGCGACGAGCAGATCCCTGTCGTATCCACCGCCCTCCTCGCTACCCACCTGTGCAGCCTGGGCCAGGACCTGGAGCGGTGGATCTACCCGGGCCAGAGCCATGCCGGGGTCATCGCACCTTCGGCGCCCGACATGATCCACTGGATCGCGGACCGCTTTGCCGGCGGTCCCGACCCCGACCCCTACGCGCCGACAGGGTTGCCCGGAATCCAGACCAAGACCTGTCCCTGATCCCGCTCCGGCGCATGCCTGGGCGCCGCCTGGAGGCGCGTCGGGATGCCGGGTCGTCAGCTCGGCAGACGGCGGTACAACGCCTGCCCGGCACCGGACGCGACCAGCGCGCCGGAGGGGGTCCACAGCCTGCCCGTCCACCCGAACATGCCGTCGCCGGACACGGGGGCATGGCCGTCTGCGAGCAACCATCCTTCGGTGGGGGCGGGCGTGTGAAAGGCCACGTACAGGTCGAGGCTGGGGGCGACGTACCCATGGGGCTCTCGCCACGCGTGACGCTGGGATGCGGCAGGCCAACTCTGGACGTCGATCAGGACCACCGAGCGACAGGCGTCGGCCCAGGGGTCGGCGGGGAACGTCGCCGTGGGACGGAAGCGACACCACGCCTGCCACGTGGGCGGAAGCGGTTCAGGGGGCGGCCAGTCGGTACGGAAGCGAACCGGGCGCATCTCTACGTTGTCCCAGAACGCGTAGGCGGAAGGACGATCCGGCGACAGGAGCTCGATCGGAGTCAGCTCTCCCGGTCCCGGCACGGCGGGCGCCACCGCATCGTCGTGCTCCAAGCCCTCGTTGGGCGCCACCGACCAGACGGCGGCCTCCAGGATCGGCTTGTCCCGTTGGGTGACCTGCACGCGCTGGGACAGGGTGCTGCGCCCGGCGCGCACGGTCGACACATCGAGCTCGATGTGGTCGAAGTCGGCGACGCTCAGGTAGTGGCAGAAGAAGCTGGCGGGCCGGGAGAAGGGGCTTGCCGCCCCGGCGGCGCGGAGGGCGACGGCGGCGACATAGCCACCCATGGGACCCCAGATCTCCCAGTCCCGGCTGAGCCGCGCCGCGTAGTCGGCCGTCGCCGATTGCCTGCACCGCCGTGTCCAGCGCCAAGTCGCCCATCGCCGACCAGTATCTCTCGGTCAGGTCCTGCACAGCACCTCACCATGGCCGATGACGAACGCCCCGTCGTCGCTCGCAGCCCACCGCCGCCATGCTCGTGCCAGTCGTTCGAGGTCTTCGGGCGTAGCGAGGCCGGATCCGAGGGCTTGGCGCGCGAAGCTCGAACGGGTGAGACGGTCTGCCCACAGCGTCCCCCACCATGAGCGTTCCTCTGCCGAGGCGTAGCACCACGCGCTCGCCGACATCGTCATCTCGGTGAAGCCGGCGAGCCGGGCCCATTGCACAAGCCGCCGCCCCGCGTCCGGCTCGCCGCCGACCGACCTCGCCACCTGCCGGTAGAGGTCCCGCCACTCGTCCATTTCCCGATCTTCTGGGAACCAGAAGATCCCCCCGTAGTCCCCGTCGCGAACGGCCACCACGCCGCCGGGGCGACACACCCGCTTCATCTCGGCCAGCGCCGCCACCGGGTCGGCCAGATGCTGCAGCACCTGGTGTGCGTGCACCACGTCGAAGACTCCGTCGGCGCACCCCAATGCGTAGACGTCGCCGACCTCGAACGTGACGTTGCGTTGTCCGAGTCGCTCCGCCTCGGCCCGGGCTTCGACGAGGACCTCCTGAGCAGGGTCGATCCCGAGCACCCTGCCCCCGTCCACGCGGCCCGCCATGTCGATGGTGATCGTTCCGGGGCCGCAGCCCACGTCGAGCACGGAGGTCCCGGAAGACAACGCCGACAGCAGGTATGCGGCGGAGTTCTCCACCGTGCGCCAGCGGTGCGAGCGCAGCACGCTGTCGTGATGGCCGTGAAGGTAGGTGTGGGTGGGATCGGGCGTCATCCGCCCATCTTCGGCCCGGGTCTCTGAATAAGCAAAGTAGTATTTCTGGTTCTTGGGATAAGCTTTGCTTATGTCACGCCCGGAATGGTTGCGGACGTTCCTCGCCATCTACCGGGGCGGATCGGTCACCGACGGCGCCCACCATCGAGGCCTCACCCAACCGGCTGCCAGCCAACACCTGGCCTCGCTGGAACGGGCTCTGGGCGGACCGCTGTTCGTGCGGAAGCCGATGGGCATGGAGCCCACCCAACGTGGAAGGGAGCTCTACGCCAAGGTGGCCGAACCTCTCGACGGGCTCGAATCGGTGTTGCGCAGCCTCGACGCCGGAGCCGCGCCTGTCCCCGAGCCCCCCTGCGATTCGGGTCGAGCCCGGAATACTTCGCCGCCGCGGCCCTGCCATGCATCGCCGGCCTGGGCTTGTCCGTGTCGGTCACGTTCGGAACCGACACCGAGCTCTTCGGGCTGTTGGAGCGGGGCGAGCTCGACGTCGTCGTCACCAGCTCGACGCCACCGCGACGGAGCATCGGTGCCACACCCATGGGATCCAAGCGCTTCGTCCTGGTCTGTGGGCCACAGGTCGTGCCGGGGCGCCCCGTCGACACCCTGCCGGAGCTGGCGGCATGGCTGGCCGAGGGGTCGTGGGTCTCCTACAGCCTCGAGCTGCCCCTGACCCGTCGCTTCTGGCTCACCGTGCTCGGGCGCCCCTTCGCGGCTCGGTTGCAGCTCGTCGCCCCCGATCTCCGTGCCGTGCTCAAGGCGGTGGAGCTCGGGATGGGCGCCAGCCTGTTGCCCACGTTCATCTGCCAGGACGCCCTGGCTCAGCGGCGGGTGGTCGAGGTGTTCCCGGTGTCGCATCTCGCCCCGGAGGAACCGTGGTTCGCTTGTGTCCGGCACGGCGAGGTCGGCCGCCGTGCCGTCGACGCCGTCCTCGCCGCCTTGCAGGCGGGCGCGAGCATGCAGAGCCCTGAAGGGTCGATGCCGTCCTGACTCGCAGAAGGTGCCGACGTAAAGGCGCTCTCAGGCGAGACTGCGCACGGGGTCGCGGCCGTCCCAGCCGACCGCTGCTTCCCGTACGGTGGCGATGAGCCAGCGGGTGGCGTCGGTCAGCTCCATGACCTCGACGACGGTGCTCGTGACGCCGCCCGGATCGTAATAGGCGAACTGCGCCATTCCTCCGGTGTTCCCCGCGTGGACGACGGGCCAAGAGGCGTCTGCGGCGGCACGAGCGACGGCTTCGAAGTCCTCCACCCACCAGGCCAGGTGGTGGAAGCCCTCGTGGCCGGCGTCGAGGAACTCCCGGTAGATGCTGGGCGAGTCGTCCTCCTGCTCGATGAGCTCGATCTGCAGCTCGCCGGAATTGGCGAAGGCGATGGACGTGACCGGCTCGGTGGGCCGGCCCCGGTACACCGAGCCCGATTGCCTCAGGTGGGGAAGCACCATCCAGGGGCCCACACCCACCTCGAGCCACGCGCCCATGGCGCGCTCGAGGTCGTGCACGACGTAGCCGTTTTGCCGGATGGGGCCGGGGAGGACGGCTCGAGGCTGGACGGGTTCCCGTGCGCTTTGCATGATGTGCGCACGTAGGGTACCCCCCGATGTGTGCGCCAGGTCCCGACCCCGAGCGTCACCTCCGGCTGGCGTTGGTGGGATGCGGGGCCATCGCCCGTTGGCACCTGACGGCGCTGCACGCCGCCGCGGGGAGGACCGAGGTCACCGCCGTTGTCGATGTCGACCGAGACCGGGCCGTGGCCATGGCGAAGGAGACCGGGGCAGATGCCTTCGTATCGCTCGAAGGGGCTTTGGCCGCCGGGACCTTCGACGCCGCGCTGATCATGGTCCCCCACCGGCTTCACGAGGAGCTGGCCATGGCGACGCTGCGAGCGGGCAAGCACGTCCTGCTGGAGAAGCCCATGGCGCCGACGCTCGACGCGTGCGACCGCATCCTGGAAGCGGCGCGGCGGTCGGGCACCGTCTTCTTCGTGGCCGAGAACGCCCAGTACTGGCCTGAGGTGCTGCAGACCAAGGCCCTTGTCGACGACGGCGCCGTGGGCGAGGTCATCACGGCCCGGGCCTGGCACTGCGCCCCACCCATGGACCAGTTCGCGAGTCCGGGCAACTGGCGCTTCTCGGTGGCCGAGGCGGGAGGAGGAGTGGCGATCGACGCCGGCTCGCACTGGCTGCGCCCGCTGCGCATGTGGTTGGGCGAGCTGGTCGAGGTGGTGGCGGCCACCGGCCGGCCCTACGCGGCCATGGAGGGGGAGTCGATGTGCCGGGCTCTGTGCCGTTTCGATTCCGGGGTCGTGGCCAGCTTCGACGCCGTCCTGTCCCCGGGTCCCGTCGCCCCGCTCCCGCTCTTCCAGGTCGCCGGCAGCCGCGGCGAGCTCGTCATCGACGTCCTCGGGAGGGTCAAGCTCTACGACGGGTCCGACCCCCGGGGCGCGGTGGTGGGCCAAGGTGGCTACCTGCAGAGCTATGAGCATCAGATCGCCGCCTTCGAGGCAGCCGTGCTCGACGGCGTCGCCCCCGTGGTGGGGGCCGAGTTCTCCCTGGGCGAGCTGCGCGGCGCGCTCGCCATGTACCGCTCGGTCGAGTCGCGCCGGTGGGAGGCGGTGTGGTGACAGCGACATTCGACTTCTCCGGCACCCGCGTCCTGGTGACGGGAGGCTCGAACGGGATCGGTCTCGGCATCGCCACCGCGTTCGGTGATGCCGGTGCCGAGGTCACGATCACCGGCACCCGGGCTTCGGCCCAGGACTACGACCACGACCTGAGCGGCTTTGCCTACCACCAGTGCCGGTTCCCGGACCCCGAGGCCGCCGTGGCGGTGGCCGCAGCGTTGACCGGCCTCGACGTGCTGGTCAACAACGCCGGCCAGAACCTGCCCGGTGGCCGCAGCGAGTACGACCCTGAGGTGTTCGAGGAGGTCGTGGCCGTCAACCTCTTCGCCGCCTTCCGGATGGCCACCGCCTGCCGGCCCCACCTCGAGGCGAGTACCGCCGACGGGGGAGCCAGCGTGGTCAACCTCGGCTCGATGTCGAGCTTCTTCGGCATCGAGTTCGTGCCCGGCTACGGCGCCGCCAAGGCTGGTGTGGTCCAGATGACCAAGACGCTCGCGGTGGCCTGGGCGCGCCACGGCATCCGGGTCAACGCGGTGGCGCCGGGAGTCATCGACACCAACATGACCGCTCCCATGCTGGGAATCGAGGCGCTCACACAACCGATCCTCGACCGCACCCCTCTGCGCCGTCTGGGCACGCCCGCGGACGTCGCCCCTGTCGTATTGTTCCTGGCCAGCTCCGCGGCCCGGTACGTGACCGGTCAGACGGTCTGCGTCGACGGCGGCTTCTCGGTGCAGGGATGACCACCGGGCGCCGCATCCGCATCACCGACCTGCGAGAGCCACAGCTGACCGAGGTCCAGCGCATGGCGCTCGAGCATGGCGAGCGTAACGCCGTCGAGCTGTCGGAGAAGGCGGTGCTCGCCGCCGCCGTCGACCGTACCGGGCTCGACGACTTCGGTCCCGACGACTTCCGAGTCCGGCTCCGGCTGTGGTTGGAGGAGGTCGACGGCGATCCCGAGCGCAGCGGGCTGGGGCGGCTGATGCTGTTCCGGGACTGCGTGCGCTATGCCTCGAACCGGCTGCGTATCCGCCACCTGCTCCTTGGTCACCCCGAGATCCACGACGTCGAGATCACCGCGCCCATCGTCGTCGTCGGTCTGCCCCGGTCGGGCACCACCCACCTGGTCAACCTCATCGCCGCCGACACCCGCCTGCGCTCGCTACCGATGTGGGAGAGCTATGAGCCGGTACCGGATGCCGACGCGTCGGGCTCCCCCGACGACTCCGACCCGCGCTACCGTGCGGGCCGAGCGGGAGTGGCGGGGCATGGAGGCCATGTTGCCCTACCTGTCGGCCATGCACCCCATGCGCCCCGACCACGTGCACGAGGAGCTGGAGCTCCAATTGCCCGACTTCTCGAGCTACCAGCTCGAATGGGTGGCCCGAGTCCCGCGTTGGCGGGACTACTACCTGGCGCACGACCAGACGCCGCACTACGCGTACCTGAAGACGGTGCTCCAGATCCTGCAGTGGCGCCGTCCCGGAGAGCGCTGGGTGCTCAAGTCCCCTCAGCACCTCGAGCAGCTGGGCCCGCTGCTCACCACCTTCCCCGACGCCACTGTCGTCGTCACCCACCGGGACCCGGTGTCGGTGGTGCAGTCGGCGGCGACCATGATGGCCTACGCCGCCCGCATGAGCTACCGGACGCCCGAACCCGGTCACTACCTCTCGTACTGGACCGATCGCGTCCGGCGCCTGCTCGAGTCCTCGCTGCGCCATCGCCACCTGATTCCCCCCGATCGGCACCAGGACGTGCTCTTCCACGAATTCATGGCGGACGACGTGGCGACGGTAGAGCGCATCTACGCCGTCGCCGGCCTGACCATGACCGAAGAGGCCCGCCTGCACATCACGGCCTATGCCGGCGACCACCCCCGCGACAAAGAGGGCCAGGTCGTCTATGACCTGCGCGGGCGACTTCGGCGTCCAGCCCGACGAAGTGCGCGAGGTTTTCGGCTTCTACCACGACGCCGTCCCCGTGCAGGATGGAGGTCGTGTGAGCCCCGACGCCGTGGACCGGCTCATCGACGAGCGGCCCGGCAAGGAACTGCTCACCCCCGTCTACGACGACCCGGCGCGCCCGCTCACCGACTTCCTGTACCGCTCGGGCGGGACCACGGCGGCCTACATGCTCGTCACCGATGCGGGCCGTGTGATCGTGAACACCGGGATGGGGTACGAGGCCCCGCACCACAAGCGCGTCTTCGACGCCGTGTGCGCCGGCCCCACTCCCTACATCGTGACCACCCAGGCTCACGTCGACCACGTCGGCGGAGTCGGGTTGTTCCGGGAGCCCGGGACCCTCTACGTCGCTCAGGCCAACAACCAGGCCTGTCAGCACGACGACGAGCGCATCGCCGCGCTGCGGCTGCGAACGGCTGCCATCTGGTTCGACGTGAGCGGGCGACGGGCACGGGAGATCGCGGCCGAGAACCCCGGTGTACCCATGCGCCAGGACAAGCCGGTCCCCGACGCCACCTTCGACCGCCACCTCGAGCTCCACGTCGGTGGCCTCGACCTGGAGCTCATCGCCACCCCCGGGGGCGAGACCGTCGACAGCTGCATCGTCTGGCTCCCCCAGCACGGAGTGTGCCTCATCAGCAACCTGGTGGGGCCGCTCTTCCCGCACTTCCCGAACCTCAACACGCTGCGCGGCGACCGTTACCGCATGGTCGAGCCCTACCTCGAGGCTCTGCGCACCGTCCGGGAGCTCCAGCCCTCGATGCTGGTGACCGGTCGACACGAGCCCATCGTCGGGCGCGAGCTCATCGATGCATCCCTGACCCGGCTCCACGACGCCGTCGACCATGTACACCACCAGGCGCTCGCCGGAATGAACGAGGGCAAGGACGTGGCGACGCTGATGCGCGAGATCCGTCTGCCCGCCGAGCTGCGGGTGGGGGAGGGATATGGCACCGTGGCGTGGGGCGTGCGCACCATCTGGGAGACCTACATGGGATGGTTCAGGCTGCGCTCGACGACGGAGCTGTACCCGGTCGAGCCCGAGGCGGCGTTCGCCGAGCTCGTCGAGCTGGTCGGGGCCGACGCCGTCGTGGCGCGGGCCCGTGCCAGGCTCGCCGCCGCCGACCCCGTCGTGGCCATCCACCTCGCCGAAGCGATCCTGCACCGGGAGCCCGCCCACCGCGGCGCCCTCGAGGTCATGGTCGACGCCCATCAGGAGCTCCTCGACGGCGGTGGGGAGGGCAACTTCTGGGAGAGCGGGTGGCTTCACCACCAGTTGGAGCACTGGCGGCTCAGCGCCAGCTCATGACCCAGCGCTGCTGCGGGATCAGCCCCGGAGCTCGTAGGCGTCCCAGGCTGGTTCGGACATGGCGCTGCGGAAGCGCCCGAAGTGCCAGGGCCAGGCGGCGGGAACGCCGCGGTCGTCGAGGTACCAGCTGCGACACCCCGTCGCCCACACCGTCTTCTTGGCCGCCTCGACCCGCGCCGACTCGAACTCGTCCATGGCCTTGCGGGTGGCGCTGATCTCCCGGCACTGGCCCGAACGGAGCCGGTCGACCAGTTGCATGATGTAGCCGACCTGCAGCTCGGCCACCTCCACCAGGGAGAAGTTCCCTACCGGCCCGTTGGGCCCGTTGAGCATGAAGAAGTTGGGGAAGCCGGGCACCGAGATCGACAGGTAGGCCTCAGGGCGTCGGGCCCACTCGGCCTGGAGGTCGTGTCCGTCCCGGCCCACGACCGACATGGGCCGCACGAACGCGTCCACCTGGAACCCGGTGGCGAGGACCAGGACGTCGAGCTCGTGGAGATGACCGTCGACCGTGCGGACCCCGCCGGCCTCCACGCGGTCGATGGCCTCGGTGACCAGCTTGGCGTTGGGCTCCTGGATGGCGCGATAGAAGTCCCCCGAGACGATGAGCCGCTTGCACGCGGCCCGGTAGTCCGGGCGCAGCCGCTCGCGGAGATCGGGGTCGGCGACGCTGTCCTCCAGGTTCGCCAGGCAGGCGTGTTCGATCATCTTCATCTGTGGCGATCCGGCGTCCACGACCGCACCGGAGAACCCGTCGAAGAGCTCTGACACGCCGGCGCGCAGCTCTTCCATCAGACGCGGGTCCCGGCGGAACGCCGCCTTCTCCTCGGGGGAGTAGGCCGGGTTCATCGCAGGCATCACCCATTGGGCAGTCCGCTGGAACAGCACCAGCCGGCTGGTCCGCTCGACGATGGCCGACACGATCTGCACCGCGGTGGACCCGGTGCCGACGATGCCCACCCGCGCCCCGTCGAGGGTGACGCCGTGGTCCCATCGGGCGCTGTGGAACAGGGCGCCTGCGAAGGAGTCGAGGCCCTCGATGTCAGGGTACTTCGGGTGGTGGAGGACTCCGGTGGCCGCCACCACGACGTCGACCTCGTCGCGGTGACCCTCCGCCGTCGTCAGATGCCAGCGCCCGTCCTCGAAGGTGCAGCTCACGACCTCGTCGCCGAAGCGGATGGAAGGGACGATCTCGTAGTCCCGGGCGATGCGCTCGAAATACGCGTGGATCTCGGCGCCAGGGGAGAACGTGTGGCTCCACTCGGGGTTGAGGGCGAACGAGTAGCAATAGAGATGGGAGGGGACGTCGCAGGAGAGCCCGGGGTAGGTGTTCTCCCACCAGGTGCCCCCGAGGCGGTCATCCTTCTCGTAGACGGTGAAGTCCGAGAACCCCGCCTCCTTCAGCTTGATGGCGGTCAGGACCCCCGCCATCCCCGCGCCGATGACGGCAAATCGAAGATCTCGTCCGGTAGTCGGCGGCGTGGCGCTCCGACTCGGTGAGCTCAAAGGTCCTCCCTGACAGTCCTCGTCCGGATACGGGTGTTCCCTCGCGTCCGACAGCAGCGGAGGGAGGGGGATTCGAACCCCCGGGCCTTTTGGGCCAAGGCTTTTCAAGAGCCTCGCATTCGTCCGCTCTGCCATCCCTCCAGAAGGGCCAGGGTAGCGCCGCTCAGGTGGGCCGGATCTGAGACCGCAGTGAGATGACCCACGCGTCGGCCTCCCGCCAGGCCGTGTCGGCGCGGGCGCGCACGGCCGGGCCGTGGTCTCCGGCCGCGGGGTACGAGCCGAGGAATTTCACGCCCGCCAGCTCGGCGTGCAGGACGCGGAGGCAATCGGCGACCACTTCGTCGGCCACATGGCCCTCGAGGTCGATCAGAAAACAGTAATTGCCCAGTCCCCGCTTGGAGGGCCGCGATTCGAGCTTGGTCAGGTTGATGTTGCGCGCCGCGAACTCGCTCAGGATCCCGTGCAGTGAGCCGGGGCGATCCTCGCGTTGGAAGCACACGATGCTCGTCTTGTCGTGCCCGGTCGGAGAAGGCAGGCCGTCGAGGGCCAAGGCCACGAACCGCGTCTGGTTGTCCGGGTGGTCCTCGACGCCGTGGACGAGCACCTCGAGGCCGTAGAGCTCGGCGGCGAGGCGTGGCGCCAGCGCCGCCGTTCCCGGTTGCTTATCGTCCCCCACGATGCGAGCCGCCTCGGCGGTGGAATTGGTCGGCACGACCTCCGCCATCGGGAGCTTGTCGGCCAGGAAGCGCCGGCATTGTGCGCTGGCGTGGGGAAACGACAAGACCCGGGTGATGGCTGCCAGCTCGGTGCCGGGGCGGGCCGCCAGGTGGATGTGGACGTCGAGGACCACCTCCCGCTGGATGAGCAGATCCGCTTCGAACACGAGGCTGTCGACCGTGGCGTTTACGGTGCCCTCGATGGCGTTCTCGATGGGTACGAAGGCCAACGTCGCCTTGCCGTTTCCCACTGCCTCGAGGGCTTCGGTGATCGTCGGTGCGGCCACGAGCTCGGCAGAGGCGTAGTCGGGCTGGGTCAGGAGGGCCTCCTCGGTGAAGGTCCCGGCCGGACCGAGGAACGTCACGATTTTCACGCCCTGGGCACCGGGGATGGCGGCCGCATCCATGTGCGGCAGGATAGTGGCCACCCATGGACGAGCCCGCCCTGCGCCAGCTGCTCGACGACGTTCGAGCCGGATCGATCGGTCCCGACGACGCCGTCGCCCGGTTGCGCCGGCTTCCGTTCGTCGATCTCGGGTTCGCCCGTGTCGATCACCACCGCGCCCTGCGGCAACGTGCCGGCGAGGCGGTGTACGCGCCGGGTAAGACGGCTCGGCAGTGTGCGGAGATCGTCGCCGAGCTTCTGGCCGAGCCCGGCGGCACCCCGGTCCTGCTCACGCGGGCCGATGCCGGACAGGTCACGGCCTGCCTGGAAGTGGCACCGGGTGGGGAGATCACGGGCCCGGCCCCGCTGGCCACGGTGTGCTGGCGCCCCGCCCCGGCTCGGAGCGCCAGGGTGGTCGTCGTCACCGCCGGGACTGCCGACCTACCCGTCGCCGAGGAGTGTCTGGCTGTCCTGCGCGCCTTCGGGTTCACCCCGATGCTCGTGGCCGACTGCGGTGTGGCCGGTGTGCACCGGATCCTGGCGTCGGCCGACGATGTGGCGGGTGCCGACGCGGTGGTGGTGGTGGCCGGGATGGAAGGAGCCCTGGCCAGCCTGGTGGCCGGGATCACGCCGGCTCCCGTCGTCGCCGTCCCGGTGTCGACGGGCTACGGAGCGGCATTCGACGGGATCACGGCCCTGCTCGCCATGCACGCGTCGTGCGCCGCCGGGCTGACCGTCGTCGGGATCGACAACGGGTTCGGAGCAGCGTGCGCGGTGGCCCGGATGCTCCCGTGAGCCCCTCGGCGCCGTCGCGCCCAGAACCGGGATCCCCAGTCCGGGCCGGGACCGACGACGCCTCACCGGCGACGATCGCCTGGTTCCACTGCTTCGCGGGCATCGCCGGCGACATGGCCCTGGGCAGCCTGCTCGACGCCGGCGCGGACTTCTCCGAGGTGCTCTCGGTGCTCCAGCGTCTGCCCCTGGGTGGTTGGAGCCTGCGCGCCGAGCCCGTGTTGCGGGCCGGCATCGCGGCCGACGCGCGCCGTGGTCGAGACCACCGACGATGTCGTGGTGCGGACCTACGCCCACATCGTGGGGCTGGTGGGGGAGGCGCGCCTGCCGGACCGGGTCGCCAGACGGGCACTGGCGACGTTCGCGGCACTGGCCGAGGTGGAGGGTCGAATTCATCGGCGTCCCCCCGAGCAGGTCCATTTCCACGAAGTCGGGTCGCACGACACCGTGATCGACGTGGTGGGCACGGCTGCCGCCCTGGAGGTCCTCGGTGTCGACGACGTGGCCGCCTCGCCCGTGGCGACGGGCACGGGCACGGTCCGCAGCGCGCACGGGTTCCTGCCCAACCCCTCTCCGGCGGTGGTCCGCTTGCTGCAGGGGATCCCGACGTGGGGCCGTGAGGTGTCGGTCGAGCTCACCACGCCGACCGGGGCCGCCATCGTGGCCGCCATGGCCACGAAGTTCGGCCCGTTGCCACCCATGACCGTCGCCGCCACCGGTTTCGGTGCCGGTGCCCACGAGATCGACGGCCTTCCCAATTGCACCCAGGTCGTGGTGGGTCACGCCTCGCCGGCCACCGCATCTCCCGGACAACCGGTCATGTTGCTCGAAGCCAATCTCGACGATGCCACGGGCGAGGTCCTGGCCCACGCAGTCGAGGTCCTGCTCGTCGCGGGGGCCCATGACGCCTGGATCACTCCCATCGTCATGAAGAAGGGCCGGCCGGGGCACACCGTGAGCGTCCTCGTCGACCCGGCGCTCACCGAGGCCGTGCGCGCCACGCTGCAGGCCGAGACCGGGAGCCTCGGCGTGCGGGGAGCGCTCCTGGGACGATGGCCGGCGGCCCGGGTGATGGATCACGTCGAAGTGGACGGCGCCCTCGTACAGGTCAAGGTCAGCCCCGGCCGGGTCAAGGTCGAGCAACGTGACGCGGCGCGTGTGGCGTCGAGTCGCGGCCTCCCGCTGCGGGAAGTGCTCTCCCGCGCCGAGTCGGTGTGGCGCCAGCAGGAGGAGGCCACTGCGCCCGACCCGTCCCCACCGGCGTTCCCGCCCGAGGGCCCCACGCCTGCCTAGCGACACTGCGGCCGGGGCTACGCACGGCGTTTCCAGACCCCGTTGATCGGCTCTCCCGCTACCGTGGACGTCGATGGACGAACCCGAGGTCGGCGGCCCCGCGGGTCCCCCCGAGGACGCCGAATCCTGGACCGACGAGGAGTGGATCTCGTGGCTCGAGGCCACCGACGACTCCGACGACCCCGGCGGTGCCGGATCCGGTTCGGCGCGGCACTGGAGCCGCCGACGGCCCGTCGGCATGCTCGGGGCGGCCATGCTCGGGCTCCACGACGTCATCTACGGCCGCCACGACGACGAGATCGTCATCGTGGTCGACGCCGGCGGCGATCCTCCCGGTGACGACCTTCCCGAGGTGCACCTCGACCCGGAACATCCCGAACGCTCGGAGGTGATCGTGCGCCGACAGCGGCAGGCGGAGAACGATCCCCCCACCGCGCCCGAGCCCACCTGAGCCTGGGGGTGGCGAAGGCGATGGGCGGGCCGGTCAGGCTCCCGAGGCGTGTCCGGAGGTCCACTCCAGAAGCTTCTCGCGGGGCCAGGAGTTGATGATGCGCTCGGGCGGCACCTCGGCGTCCGCCGCCTTCTCGCACCCGTTGCCCAGCCACTCGAGCTGACCGGGTGCGTGTGCGTCGGTGTCGATCGACACCAGGCACCCTGTGGCGGTGGCGGCACGCAACAGCGCGTCGGGCGGATCGAGGCGTTCGGGTCGGGAATTGATCTCGAGGGCCGTGCCGGTACGGGCGCACGCGTCGAACACCGCGGCGTGGTCGAAGCGCGACTCCGCCCGTCCGCGGCCGACGACGATCCGGCCGGTGCAGTGACCCAGGATGTCGGTGTGGGGGCTCTCGATGGCGGCCACCATCCGGCGCGTCATCTGGGCGGGCTCCATCTTGAGCTTGGAGTGCACGCTGGCCACCACGACGTCGAGTCGGGCCAGCAGCTCCGGGTCCTGGTCGAGTGATCCGTCCTCCAGGATGTCGACCTCGATGCCGGTCAGGATGCGGAAGGGGGCGAGATCCGCGTTCAACGTCTCGACGACCTCGAGCTGGCGGAGGAGTCGCTCGGGGTCCAGACCGTGGGCGACGGTGAGGCGGGGGCTGTGGTCGGTGAGCGCCAGGTACTCATGGCCGAGCGCGGCCGCCGCCTCGGCCATCTCGGCGATGGGGCTGCCCCCGTCGGACCAGTCGGAGTGGCTGTGACAATCTCCCCGCAACATGGCCCGGAGCTCAGCGGCGCGCCCGGTGGGGGCGGGGCGCTCCTCCTCCTCGAGGTGGCGGAGATAGGCGGGGGTCTCGCCAGCCACGGCCTCGGCGATGACCCGGGCGGTGGTGTCGCCCACACCGGGGAGATCGGTGAGCCGGCCCGACGTGGCCCGCCGGGCCAGGACCTCGGGGTCCATCTCGCTCACGGTGGCGGCGGCGCGTCGGAAGGCCCGCACCTTGTAGGACTCGGCCCGGTCTGTCTCGAGGAGGTAGGCGATGCGTCGGAGCGCGACGACGGGGTCCACGTGCCGAGGCTATCGACCGGCATCGGCGCGCGCCGCCCCGAGCGCGTGCAGGAAAGCACCGCTCCGACCTTGATCCGTGTCACCATCGACGGATGGCATCGGGGATCCCTGCCGTGGCCGTGGAGGTCGACGGGCATTCGGTGAAGGTCTCCAACCCGGACAAGGTCTTCTTCTCGGCGCGGGGAGAGACCAAGCTCGACCTCGTCCACTACTACTACGCGGTAGGTCCTGGCGCCTTGCGGGGCGTGCGGGAGCGACCCACGGTGCTCAAGCGGTATCCCGACGGGGCCGAGGGCCCGTTCTTCTACCAGAAGCGGGTTCCGGCCAGCCGTCCGCCGTGGCTCGAGACGGTGACGGTCACCTTCCCGAGCGGGCGCAGCGCGGAGGAATTGTGCCCGGTGGACGTGGCCCACATCCTGTGGGCGGTCAACCTGGGGTGTCTCGATCTCAACCCCTGGCCGGTACGGCGTGCCGACACCGAACACCCCGACGAGCTTCGTGTCGACCTCGATCCCCAACCCGGCGTTCCCTTCGAGGCAGTGCGGCGCGTGGCGCTCGAGGCGCGTGCCGTGCTCGAGGAGCACGCCCTGGTCGGGTTCCCCAAGACGTCAGGGTCGAGAGGTATCCACGTGAACGTCCCCATAGAGCCGAGGTGGAGCTTCACAGAGGTCCGCCGCGCCGCGCTGGCCTTGGCACGCGAGCTGGAGCGTCGACTTCCCGACATCGCCACCTCGGCATGGTGGAAGGAGCAACGCGGCGAGCGCGTCTTCGTCGACTACAACCAAAATGCACGCGACCGGACCGTGGCGTCGGCCTATTCGGTCCGGGCGAACCCCGAAGCGCGAGTGTCGTGCCCCGTCGAGTGGGACGAGGTGCCCGACGTGGACCCCGGTGACCTGACCATCGCCACCGTGCCCGGTCGCTACGCGACCCGGGGAGACCCCGCGGCCGGGATCGACGACGCCCGCCACGACCTCGGCCCCCTCCTCGAGCTCTCCTATCGCGACGAGGCCGAGGGCCTCGGGGACGCGCCCTGGCCGCCCCACTTCGCCAAGCAACGTGGCGAGCCCAACCGCGTGGCACCGAGCAGGGCGCGTCGTCGGGAGCCCTGAGGCGCGCCAGCGTGGCCGCCGGCCGCGGGGGTCAGGCCCTGAACACGGACTCGAGCTCCGCCGGCACCACCGTTTCGAGCTGGGAGTAGGTGCACGATTCGGGGCGGCGGTCCGGGCGCCAGCGGCGAAACGTCGTGGCATGGCGGAAGCGGTCTCCTTGAAGGTGGTCGTAGGCCACCTCGCACACCTGGGTCGGCTCCAGGGGTTCCCAACCGAGGTCCTTGCCCGCGTTCCAGCGCGACGGCATGCCCGGCCGGCGCCCGGCCCCGGAGGCGTCGTGCTCGACCCGTGCCCATGCCGCCCACGGGTGGCTTTCGGGGCTCGACATGCGGTACGGCGCCAACTCCTCCACCAGCTCCCGTCGTCTGGCCGCGGTGAAAGACGCCGTGACGCCCACGTGGTGCAACACGCCTCCGTCGTCGTTCAGGCCGAGCAGCAGCGATCCGACCACGCCGCCGGACTTGTGCCAACGGAACCCGGCCACGACGCAGTCGGCGGTGCGCTCGTGCTTGACCTTGATCATCACCCGCTCGCCCTCCCGGTAGGCGAGGTCCGGGCGTTTGGCCACCACGCCGTCGAGCCCGGCGCCCTCGAAACGCGAGAACCAGTCGCCGGCGACAGCGGGGTCGGTGGTCGACGGCGTGAGGTGGATGGGTGCGGCGCTGGCGCCGAGAGCCTCCTCGAGCAGGGTGCGGCGGACCGCAAAGGGCTCCTCGCGCAGGTCGCGTCGGTCGAGGGCGAGAAGGTCGAAGGCGACGAATGACGCCGGGGTGGATTCGGCCAGCAACGCCACGCGTGACGCGGCGGGGTGGATGCGCTGCAGGAGGGCGTCGAAGTCCAGCCCCAGAGCACCGGCGATGACGATCTCGCCGTCGACGACGGCGCGGGCCGGGAAGTACCGCTGGATCGGCTCCACGAGCTCGGGGAAGTACCGAGTGAGGGGACGCTCGTTGCGGCTGCCGAGCTCCACTTCGGGGCCGTCCCGGAACGCCACACAGCGGAACCCGTCCCACTTGGGCTCGTACAGCATGCCCGGCGCGGCGGGGAGCTCCCGGGCGAGCTTGGCGAGCATGGGGGCGACCGGAGGCATCACGGGGAGGTCCATGCCCCCACGCTGCCACGTTCGTCGCACCGGTGTGGACGGACGGGCCGGTGTCGCCCTGCTGGCCGTCGGGGTGCGATCCTGTTGCCCGGAGGTTGGTGATGGCGAATCCGATGTTCGTGCTCGACGAGCACATGGTGGAGTTGATCTTCGACTACTGCCGGCGGCGGCTCGCGCTCGATCCGGTTGCACTCGACTTCGGCGGGGCGCGGGAGACCTTCGACGACGTGTTGTCCGGGCTCATCGGGGAGACCGGTAACGATCCGGGCACAGTGCTCAGCCTGTTCGCCGATCATCTTGCGACGGCGGTCATCTCCTGTGACAGCCCGCGGTTTCTGTCGTTCATCCCCGCCGCGCCGACGAAGGCGGCGCTGCTGTTCGACATGGTCGTGTCGTGTTCCTCGCTGGCGGGGACGTCCTGGCTGGAGGCGGCCGGAGCCGTCGCAGCCGAGAACCAGGTGCTGTCGTTCCTGGCGGAGTTGGCCGGCCTCCCGCCCGGGGCGGGCGGCTGCTTCGTATCCGGAGGGTCGATCGCCAACCTCTCCGCTCTGGTGGTGGCGCGTGACACGACGCAGGCGCGGCGCCACTCCGTTCCGAATAGACCGCGCATCGCCGTGAGCGAGGAGGCCCATGCCTCGGTCGAGAAGGCCTTGCGGATCCTGGCCGTCGAGCCCTTCGTGGTGCCCGTTATGGACCATCGGCTCACGGGGAACGCCCTGCGGGCGGCGTTGGACCGCAGCGGCGCCGAGGGTGACGACGTGATCGGGGTGGTCGCTACGGCCGGGACGACGAACGCGGGGATCGTCGACGACCTCGACGGGATCGGCTCGATCGCTCGGGAGCGTTCCCTGTGGTTCCATGTCGACGCCGCGTACGGCGGGGCCGGGCTCTTCACGCCGCTGGTCCGCGACCGCTACGCGGGCATCGAGCACGCCGACTCGCTCGTCATCGACCCCCACAAGTGGCTCTACGCTCCCTTCGACTGTGCCGCACTCGTCTATCGGGAGCCATCCCTGGCCCGGTCGGTACATGCCCAGAATGCCTCGTATCTCGACGTCATCCACGATGCCGACCACCCCGTATGGAACCCGAGCGATTACGCCGTGCACCTGACGCGCCGGGCGCGCGGGCTGCCGGTATGGTTCTCCCTCGCCGTACACGGCGCCGCTGCGTACCGCGAAGCCGTCGAGACCGTCCTCAACACGGCGTGGCAGAGTGCCGAGCTCATCAGGCGATCCCCGCATCTCGAGCTCGTCCGCGATCCCGAGCTTTCGATCGTCCTTTTTCGCCGCACGGGCTGGGGTGTCTCGGATTACGACGCCTGGTCCGTGCGCCTCCTGGCCCGCCAGATCGGGTTCGTCACCCCCACCTCGTGGGAGGGCGAGCCCGTCGCCCGGTTGGCCTTCCTCCATCCCGGCACCACGCTGACCATGATCGAGGAGATCCTGGCCACGATGGCCTGATCGCTCAGCGTCCCTCGAGCAGAGGGCCCTCGGCCCGGCGCGGGTGTCCCCCCGATCCGGCCCGCCGGCGCCACGCCATCCCCGACAGCGCCTCCAGGACGACGCGGTTGGCCAGGAAGGCGGTGACCTCGGCATGGTCGTAGGGGGGTGACACCTCGACGACGTCGATCCCGGCCAAGGGCAGCTCCGTGGCGGCGCGGCGCACGGCGTCGAGGAGCTGGCGGCTGGAGAACCCACCCGGCTCCGGCGTGCCGGTGCCGGGGGCGGAGCCGGGATCGACCACGTCGATGTCGACGGACAAGAAGACGGCGTCGCACTCGTCGGTGGCGATGGCGAAGGCCTCGCTCAGACAGGCCGGGAGCCCGCGCGCCTCGATCTCGGTCATCTCGAAGCTCCGCATGCCCTCGCCGGCCATCCAGCGCAGCGTGTCGGGATCGGGCCAGTAGCCGCGCAGGCCGATCTGCAGGAAGCGGTCGCCACGTGCCGCCCCGGACTCGATGAGCCGCCGCATGGGCGTCCCGTGCCCGTACAGCGAACCGAATTGCGTGTCCGCCGTGTCGGCGTGGGCGTCGAAGTGGACCACCGAGACACGACCCCACCCGACGTGCTTGGCGACGCCGGTGACGTCGGGCAGGGTGATGGTGTGGTCGCCACCCAGGACGACTGGGATCGCGCCCGTGCGCGCCACCTGCTCGACCGCGTGCTCCAGGCGCTGCAGTGACACCTCGATCTCCCCCGGGAGCATTTCGACGTCGCCCGCGTCGACGACACCGAGCTCGACCAAGGGGTCCACCCCCAGTGCGAGGTGGGGGCGGTGCCCGTCTTGGGGGAGGTAGTCGGTGAGGCGGATGGCCTGAGGGCCGAAACGGCATCCCGGCCGGTGCGAGGTGCCGCCGTCGAAGGGTGCCCCGAGGATCACGGCCTTGGCGCCTGCAAGGCTCGCCGGCTCTCCGAGATCGCCAGAGGGAACACCGGCGAAGGTGGCGTCCGGTCCGTACATGTTCGGGGGCGGCATGTCACCATTCTCCCCGTCCTCGGTCCGATGCGGGTGGCCACTCGCCGTGTTGATGTCCTGCGGTGTGTCGGGCGGGGTAACGCGGTCAGCCTCTTCTGCCACTCCTCGCTGTCGTTGGCCGACTGTTGAGGGGAAATTGACGTCCTAGTGGAGTCGAAGGAGCATTCTGTGAGAGGGTGCGGGTTCGGACCCTCTCCTCACCATCCGCAAGGGAGCGGTGAGGGGCGGCCGTACGTGTCACCCACCTCGATGGAGGGCATCGGGGACCTCGGTGGAGGGGCATCGGGCAATGACTGGTTCGACGGTCAATCAGGCCCACCTGTTGCAGTCCGGCTGCACAGGTTCGTCCTGTACAAGGGTGATGAGGACACCACCGACCGTGTTTTTCGCGGACCGAGGCGGCCTCCACTACGGAGTTCCCGGGCACCGACGAATGGCGCACGGTGGCCGAGCCCGCTGAGGCCCCGGTGTGGCGGGAGAGGTTGCTGGAGCCCATAAAGCCCCCGATCTCCACGGTCCTCGGCGTGTCCATGGGCCGCAGCGGGGTGGACTGCACACATGCCATAGCCCGCCGGTCCTGCCTCGTGCTGGCCCCGCATCCCGACGACGAGACGCTGGGGTGCGGTGTCACGATCATGCGGAAGGTCGACGCCGGAACCCCCGTGCAGGTGGCGGTGGTCAGCGACGGGAGCACCTATCCCCCCCACAAGACGGCGGAACAGAACATCGCCACCCGGGACGCCGAGCTGCGCGCCGCCTGCAAGGTGCTGGGGCTCGATGACGAGTCGGTGATCCATCTGTCGTTCCCCGAGACCCAGCTCCACCTGGCCGGAGAGGCCCTGGTCGACGCGGTGTCGGACCTGGTGAAGAAGAGCTCCCCCGAAGACGTGCTCGTCACCTCGGAGGCCGACCCCCACTCCGACCACGCCGCCCTGGGAGAAGCCACCCGACGGGCCCTGGCGGGGACGAGCGTGCGCCTGTGTTTCTATCCGATCTGGCAATGGGAGCGACCCCGATCGTGGGTCCGCACGCTGCAGGGATCGTCCCGGCCCGAGCGCGTCAGCACGGCCGGGTACCTGGAGAGAAAGCACAGGGCCCTCCTCGTGTACGCCTCTCAGCTGTCCGCGTCGGCGGGCGGGGAGTTGATCGAGGAGAACGGCCTCTCTCCGAGGTTCCTCCGCCGCTTCATGGGTCCTCACGAAGTCTTCTATCCCGTCCCCGGCAATGACTCCCGTACCCGCTCCCCCCGCGTTCCCACCGGTTCGGGACTGGGCCTGTGGATGATGGGTTTCGTCGGCGCGTCGGCGAAGAGGGCTTCCGGTTGACCACGGAAATGCTTGCCGAAGTGGACAGCGCCTCCCGCTGCACCGAGGACGATCTCGCCGATCTGCGCGCTTTCAAGGCCAGGATGCACGGGGAGACCAGCCGACTCCTGGACCAGGCCCGCGCCGATTGGTTGTTCTGGCGCAATCCTTTTCGGACCGGTGATCCGCCCACGATCTGGATCTGTCGCCGTGACGGCAAGGTCGTCGGAACCGAGGCCGGGATCCCCTTTGATCTGCTCGTAGACGGCCGACACTGCCGGGGCTCGTGGGCGGTCGAGCTGGTGGTGGACCCGGAGTGGCGGGGCCGGGGGGTCGGAGCGGCCCTCTCCGAGGCGCACCGGCAGGCGTGCCAGGTCTCGGGTTTCCTCAATGTCTCCACGTCCGGGCACCGTCTGCTGGTTCGCCGGCAATCGACGGACATCGGACACATCCCCATGTACTTTCGCCTGGTCGATGGTCGGGGGATCCTGCACTGGGAAGGCGTACCCCGGCATGTCCGCTTCCTGGCACGACCCCTGATCGCACCAGCTCTATGGATCTTGGACGCGGCCGGGCGTATGCGGGGTGCGCGCACCGAGCTCGTCCCAGTCGAGACGTTCGATCAGCGTGCGGACAGCCTGTGGCAAACCATGGCGGGTCACTACCCCGTCATCGCGCGTCGCGACGCCACGTGGCTCCGGTGGCGATTCGACGAATGCCCCGATCGCGATCAGTACCTCCGGTACTACGTGGTTCACCGCCAGCGGCTGATCGGGTACCTCGTCTTGCGCCGAACGACGTGGAGTGGGTGTGAGGCGTTGGAGATCGTCGACTACCTCGCAGCGCCACGAGACATGGCGCGGCTGCTCGGGTCGGGCGTCCGTGTGGCCCGGCAACTCGGGGTGGCCGCATTGCTCTGCAATACGCTCAATCCCCGGGCTCGTAGCGCGTTTCGGTCGAGGGGATTCCTACGGCGACGCAATCAGGGCATCCGATTTTTCGCCTTCACCAGCGACGCGCCCCTGCTTGGTGACATCCAGAACCCCGCCAAATGGTTCGTCACCTCGGCCGACAGCGATCTTGACTGATCACACCGCTGCTGTCTGCTCCTTCGGGAGCTGGGCCGGATCGGTTCGGACGACAGCCACGCAGCTGGTGGTGGTTGGTCCCGCCCGCTACGCCTTGCGGGCGGTCACGAGCCAGTAGGCGCCGCCCAGCACGACACCCTCGGGCGTGGCGTACTGTCGCAGCGCTTCGAGGGCGTCCTCGGTTCCGGCCTGCACCGCCTCGGGGTCCTTACCCTCCACCAACCGGCGGCCCATCTCGTCACGGAGCATGAAGGCGACGACGTCCTCGGGGTCGCGTCCCATGCGCATCCCGTCCTTGTGCTCCTCGACGGTGACCTCCGACCATCCGGCGGACTCGAGCAGGCCCCTGGTCCGCTGAGCGTCCGCCAGGGCGAAGGGTCCGGGGGCGCCAGGTTCGGGCAGCTCGGGGATCCCCACGTGGGCGACTATCGCCATGGCCGGCACCGCGATCCACTCGTTGGCGAACATCTCCTGCCAGCACACGAAGCACAGGCGGCCACCGGGACGCGTCGCCCTTGCCAGGTTGGCGAAGGCGACCTCCGGGTCGTCGAAGAACATGACGCCGAAGCGGCTCACGACCACGTCGAACGGTCGGTCGAAGGAGGCGGTCTGGGCGTCGCCCTGGATGAAGTCGATGTCGATCCCTTGTTCCTCGGCGCGCCGCCGGGCCACCCCGAGCATGGGTGCCGAGAGGTCGAGGCCGGTCACCCGCCCGCCGGGCCCTACGGCTCGGGCCGCCTCCAGGCTGATGGCACCGTTGCCGCACCCGACGTCCAGGACCCGCTCGTCGGGCTGGAGGGCAGTGGCCGTGAGCAGCCGTCGGCCGAAGGGGCCGAGCATGGCGTCGAAGCGTTCGGCCTCTGCCACCCAGACATCGGTGGGCCGCCCGTTCCAGTACTCGACCATGCCGGCGTTGACCATGACTTCTTTCTAGCCCCGGCGAGCCTCTCGCGCGCCGCCGACTCGGTCGTGTCTTCCCAGCCTACGTTTCGAGATCTCGTCGGTAGACGTTGGTCTGGCGCTGCACGAACCCCAAGCGCACGTACAGACGGTTGGCCGCCTCGCGGCGAGGGTCGTGAGGTAAGGTCCACCGTCCTTGACCCGGCCGCGCCGGCGCGGTCCATGGCCGCGTGCACGAGGGCGGCCCCGACGCCTCGCCCTCTGGTCCGGGGAGCCACCACCACGTCCTCGATCCACGCTCGGGCCCCCGTGGGGGCGTGGAACACCACCAGGGTGAGCGATCCGAGGATGGTGCCATCGGCAGCGTCACGGGCCACCAGCAACATGGTGGCAGGGGACTGCACGATCTTCTCGAGCGCGGTCTCGGTGAGTGGGGGAGCCGACGAGGACAACTCCGGCACGAGGACCCGCAGTGCGTCCAGGACGTCCGACGTGACCTCGGCGACCTCGTCGACGACCACTCCGTCGGAGGCCACCGGCCCGTCAGCGCTCACCGATTGGCGAGTGTAGCCATCTGCACCACTGAGTCAGGGTGATTCAGTGCGCGTCGTCTGCTCGCCGTCACGGCCCTCGTGACCGTGACCGTGACCGCGACCGTGATCGTGGTCAGAGTGGTGATCGAGGTGGTGCACGGCGCTTTGCGCCGAACGGCGCGACGATGGTCGCGGGACGTGATCGGTGTCTTGCTTGAAATGATGGGCCACGGTGTCGTGGTAGCCCTGCGCGCCCACCCCCGGGGACCCCGAGGGATTGGTGTGGATCACGGCTTCGGCGAGGCGCGAGACCTCGTGGAGGAGCCGGTGGTGTGCTTCCTCGGCGATCGCGTGTGCCTCGACCAGACTCAGCTCGGGGTCCGAGGAGATCTGGATCTCGGCGCGCAGCTCGTGGCCGACCCAACGGATGCGAACGCCGTCGACGCCGTCGACGCCGGGTACCGCCCGCAAGACGTCTTCCACCTGGTCGACGAGGGCGGGATCCACGCTGTCCATCAGTCGCCGGTAGATGGTGCGCGTTGCTCCCAAGAGGACCACGGCCACGGCTGCGGTGATCACCAGTCCGACGATGGGGTCGGCCCGCGGTGCTCCGGCGACGACGGCGATGGCACCGATCACCACTGCGAGTGAGGTGAAGCCGTCGGAGCGGGCGTGCATACCGTCGGCCACGAGCGCCGCTGAACCGATCCGTCGACCGACCCGCACCCGGTACGAGGCCACGAGCTCGTTGCCGACGAACCCGAGGCCACCCGCGGCCATCACCCAACCGGCGCCACTGATGGCTTGAGGGTGCATGAGGCGGCTGATCGCTTCGTAGGCGGCCACGGCGGTCGACGCTGCGATCGTGGTCACGATGGCTACACCGGCGAGGTCCTCGGCCCGGCCGAAGCCGTAGGTGTAGCGCCGGGTGGGTGGCCGACGCCCCATCCTGAAGGCCAGGGCCAAGGGCACGGCCGTGAGCGCGTCGGCGAAGTTGTGGATCGTGTCGGCGAGCAACGCCACGGAATGGCTCAGTAAGGCCACCACGAGCTCCACTGCCGCAGTCGCGGCCAAGCCGGCCAGCGACAGTGCCACGGCCCGTATGCCGTCGGAGGTGGACTCGAGCACCCGCTCTCCGCTGTGGGCCCCGTGGTCATGGGGAGAGACGAACGAGATCAACAGCCCGATGAGCCCGCGTCGGTGGGTGTGGGTGCTTTGGGGATCAGAGTGGTGCCGGGTCGGGTGCCCCACGCCACCTCCTTGCCGACCGGGGTGGGACCCAGCCTAAGGTGCGTCCGTGCCCGACATGCGGAGAACCGGCGCTACCGACGGCCACCTGCCCAACATCCTCCTCGTCGTCTCCGACCAAGAGCGCCAACGCGGTTGGCTGCCGTCATCGGTTCGCCTGCCCTGGCGGCAACGACTGATGGACGACGGCCTCGAGTTCACGCGGTACTTCACGCACTCCTCGCCGTGCTCGCCCAGCCGGGCCAGCCTCTTCACCGGCCGGTACCTTCCCGGCCACGGGGTGATCGACAACGTGATCATGCCGGAGCACCGGGAGCTCGACCCTTCCATGGCGACGCTCGGATCCTTGCTCCGCAGTGCCGGTTACCGCTCTTCGTACATCGGGAAGTGGCACCTGTCGCAGTCGGCGCACCCCGACATGGAGGCCTACGGGTTCTCGGACTGGGACGGCAACGACCGGCACTTCATGGGGTGGGCCGGAACCGGTGTCCACTTCGATCCCATCATCGCCTCCAACGCCGCTCACTGGCTCAGGGCCAACACCCGCTCCGGTGGGGAGAATGCTCGTGGCCCGTGGTTCTTGACCGTGGCGTTGGTGAACCCGCACGACGTCATGTGGTTCCCGATAGACCAGCCCGGCTACGAGCAGCGCAACCCCGACGACGTGGCGTTCGTTCGCCGCATCCTCGATGCCGCCGCCTGGAAGGACGACGATCCTCTCCCGGTCTACGACAGGCACTACGACGAGGTGGTCGAGGAGCTCCCTGCGAATTTCCACGACGACCTGCACACCAAGCCCGAAGCGCACCGGCAGTGGCGTTGGGACCAGCAGCACGGGCTGTGGGGGTATATCGACCCCGGCGATACCAAGGCCTGGCTACGCCACCTCGACTATTACGTAGAGCTCCAGCGTCTCGCCGACGAGAGTCTGGGGACAGTGCTCGGCGCTCTCGAGGACTCCGGTGAGTGGGATGACACCGTCGTGATCTTCACCTCGGACCACGGCGACATGTGCGGGTCGCACGGCCTACGTTCCAAGGGGCCCTTCGTCTACGACGAGATCATGCGCGTGCCACTCTACGTGCGCGTCCCGGGGGTGACGAGGGCCGGGTCCACCACTGCGGCCCTTGCCACACACGTCGACCTGGCCGCGACCGTCTGCGCGTTGGCGGGTCTCGACCCTGGAGCGGCGACAGGGGCGGGGGCGGACGGGTCGGGTTTGCAGGGTGTGGATCTATCGCCCGTTCTGGCCGATCCTGCCGTCTCGGTGCGCGACCACGTGCTGTTCGCCCAGGACTCTGCACAGACACGAGGCCTGAACCAGGTCCGTTACGCGCTACGCGGGTTCTTCGACGGGGAGACGAAGTACGCGCGCTACTACGGCGTGGGAGGGGGCAAGCCCTCCAACGGTCTGTGGGGCAGGGACCCGGGGCAGAAGCTCTTCGACGTCGATTGCGACTTCGACGACCAGGACCACGAGTGGTACGACCACGGCAACGATCCGCTCGAGCTCGTCAATCTGGCCAATGACCGAGCGAGGCGTTCCGAGCTACGTGGGTTGTTCGAGCGCCTCCGTCAGTACGAGAACGAGGAGCTGGAGCCGGCCACCTGACCGGGGTCGACCGTCACGGCGGTCACTGACGGTTGGGCAGTCGCACGCGCGGGACGGGTTGGAAGCGCCGCTGTGCCTCGGTGGCCAGGCGCGGAGCGAGCCGGCGTCCCGTGGTCAAGAACGACAGGGCCATGCGGGGACGGCTTCCGGCCAGGCTCCAGTCGGCCAGGGCGCGCTCGGCGCGGAACAGCACGGCCTCACCGGGTCGGGCGGGACCCGCCACCGTCCCGATGATCGTCCGGTTCTCCTGGCCGGTGAAACGCTCGGCGTGCGAATGCAAGGTGAGGCACGCGGGCCCGCTCGCCACTGCCGGGGCGGCTCCTCCGAGGGTGAGGCGGAAGCCATCGTCCACGAGCTCGGTGCGCGCCACGGGCACGCTGAGTGGGAAGCCGTTGACGTCGGTGACGGTGAGATCGTGCGTCGACAGCCGGCCGGCGGCTTGGGCGGCGGCGTGCCACGAGGCGGGAGGGGCCCGCCATGGCTGTGGTTGCGAACCGCTCGGAGCCGGGTCCGACAGCGGCGCAGCCGTCCCCTCGGGGGCGTTCCAGGTCCGCGGCGGTTCCTCGAGGTGGCGAGACCTCCACCAGCGCACGTGCAGGGGTGTGACCTCGATCCAGATGCGCGCGTAGTACCAAGCCAGACGACGGAGCGCGAAGCGGGGTTGGCCCTTCGTGGCGTCGGGCAACTTCTGCAAGCTCAGCCTCACGTAGCGGTCGGTGTTCGCCTGCAGGTCCGAGTCGCGCACCGTGGCGAGTCCCTGCACGACGACGACGGGTGGACCCGAGAGCCCGGAGCCGACCGGATCGGCAAACAGGAGGCACACCCGTGGGTCCCGGCGGGCCCGCTCGGCCTTGGCCGGGTAGGTGAGGCCCGTCGACACGTCGATGGTCTGCCCGCTGGGGTTGACATAGGGGGTGGTCGGGACGGTCACCGGTTGACCCTTGCGCGTCAGGCTGGCGAACTCGACGGTGATCGATCGCTCGATCACCTCGTCGAGCTCCGCAGGCCAGGCCGAGGGCTCGCGGGCACCACGCGACGGCGAGGAGAGCCTGTCGTCCACGGGAGTGACCCTACCCCCCGCTGTGTGCCGGCCTCCTCGGGTGGGGCGGGTCAGACGCCGACGACGAACACCTGTTGGCAGATGGCGGGGCCCAGGGCCACCGTCGAGCCGTCCACCTCGAGGGTCAAGGTCCCGTCGGGCGCCCGACTCTGCACCAGTGCCGATCGGCCGGGGATGAGCCCGTGCTCGTCGAGGTACTCCAGGGACGCCATGTCGAGCTCCACCTCTTCGGTGATGCGCTCGAGCAGGACCGTCTCGCCCAGCTCGACATCGGCCAGGCAGACCTGGCTGGAGGCGCTCGCCGGGACGCCTGGCGCACCCGGGATGGGGTTGCCGTGGGGACACGTCGTCGGATTGCCGAGCAGCTCGACAAGCCGCTGTTCGACTTCGTCGGAGATCACGTGCTCCCAACGGCCCGCTTCGAGATGCGCCTTGTGCCATGGCAGGCCGATGACATCGACAAGCAGGCGCTCAGCCAAGCGGTGCTTGCGGATCACGCTGTCGGCGAGCACACGGCCCTCTTCGGTGAGGGCGATGGTCCTGCCTGAGCGGTGGATGTAGCCGTCCGCGCTGAGGCGGTCGAGCATCTCGGACACCGACGGAGCGGATCGTCCCAGGCGCTGGGCTATGCGAGCCTGGATGACCGTCGTCCCCTCTTCGGTAAGAGATTGGATCGTCTCGAGGTACTCCTCGACCGGGGGGTGAAAGCCGTCGGTCACGGCTGGATCCTACCGGGTGCGTCGGGCCGCCCCGCCGGAGATGGTCCTATGGAATGTCCACGCCCACTCCGAGGGTGAGGCCCTCGGAGGTCCCGCCGTTTCCGTGTCGTTTCGGGTCCCGGCCCCGTTCCGGTCGCACCGGGGAGCCCAGGCCCCCGGAACGCAACTGTCCGCGGAACGCAGCTGCCCGTGATTCGAGCTGTGGGTCCGGCCTATGCGGCCCTGGGAGGCGTGGGGTCGCACACGCTCCGTAGCCGGCGGTCGAGCTCGATCACCGATCGTCTGGTCTCGTCGATCTCCCTGTGTGCGTTGCCGACCGCGCCCGTGCCGCTCAATCGGCGGGCCTTGTCGATCAGGTTCCGCATCATGGCGCGCATGCCGCCTCCCTGTCTCGGTCCGGCTGGACGAAGCTGGCTCCAGGCAGCGTACGAGGAGCGCGTTGCGCGCGCGTCACGGCAAGGTGAACGCGTGGCGAATTCTCGGGCAACGCCCCACCGACGGCGGGGGCCTTGTCGCCCAAAGGTCATCGAGAGTTCGCCCAGC
Source organism: uncultured Acidimicrobiales bacterium (assembly GCA_963848335.1). Lineage (GTDB taxonomy): Bacteria > Actinomycetota > Acidimicrobiia > Acidimicrobiales > UBA8190 > Chersky-840. Next base: position 1,110,815 of record CAWKDD010000003.1, on the reverse strand, counting down.
GTCCTCTCGTTCGTCGCGCCCCGTTCATGGTGCCGGCGTAGCTTCACGTTGATGGACACGTGCCCGGCGGGCGATGGGCGGCGGCCGGGAAGGGCACCCAAGGAGCGCTCGCACCTTCCTCCCCCCCGGGGTGTGGGCGTCTCCTCCTGTGCCCGGTCGCCGCCCATCGCCCGCCGGCGGTGCGGCCTATTGGCCGTCGAGCGCGTGGAGTCCCCCCGTTGCTCGACGGGTACCGAGCTTCGTCAGGGTGATCCGGCCCCGGCCCCGGCCCCGGCCCCGTCCCGAGCTAGAGGCGGCCGGTGCCGGTGCGGGCTCGGCAACCGGGCTCGTGGACCACACGGCTGGTGAAAGGGGACCGCCGACGGAGCGCTCCAACGGTCCGGTTGGCGCCGGCTCCGCCGGGGGCTGTGACTCGGAGGTCGGATTCGCCGAAGGGCGCGGGGCCTGGCCCTGAGGAGCGGCCGCCGGCCTGAGCGCAGTCGGGGGTGGCGCGGGGCTGGGCCAGCGGTATTGCGTGCTGAGGTCGAGGCGACGTCGCTCCATGACCGATGTCAGTTTGCGCCATTCCGGGCCGCCCAGCTCGTGCAGGAGACCTGGGACCTTGCGAGCCAGGCGCTCCGACTCCGTGCGGTAGCGCTCGGTCACCCCTCCCATCACGAACACGGTGGTCGGTGACAAGGTCGATCCCCTCGCCGTCGCCAGTTCGTGCAGGCGGGCCGCGGCCACTCGGGCGTCCTGCATGAGGCCCAGTCCGTCTTGAAGCTTCACCACGTGACGCAGGTATCTCGCTGTGCGGCGCTCGTAGATCTCCGACACGAACTCGAGCGCATAGCGGAGCCGCTTGATCCGGATCCGGGTGCGGTGGAAGTCGGCGGGGTCCCCCGAGCGCCGGGCGCGACGGGCGGCTTTGGTGGTGGAGCGGTGAAGCGCCTCGATGAGGTCGGGCATGATGGTCTCGGCGGGAGCCCGAGCGGTGGCCGATCGCCGTGACGGGCCTTGGCGGAGCATGGTCGTGAAGCTCGCCACCATGCGTTCGTAGCGGGCCGAGTCGAGACAGGCGAGCAAGGTCTTCCGAGCCTCCTCTCGTTCACGGCCGAGCAATGCGGCCAGGTCAGCGAGGGCGGCGCGATCTTCTTCGGGGACGTCGCGCCTCCATTCGTCGACCCGACCCAGTTGGACGTCGAGGTCGCGCACCGCGCCCAGGGCGTCTGCCAGCCACCCCAGTTCGGTCCGAATATGGCGTGCCCGCACCGGAAGAGCGTTCTCGAACAGGGCCAGAGCGCCGCGCGTCCGGCGGGTGGCCACCCGCATGTCGTGGAGCTCCTCGGCATCCTCTCCGAGCCGGGTGCCCGTCTCGTGCCCGAGCACGGCCGCGAAGTTTCGTCGCAGCACGGCGAAGGCCACCTCGCCCACCGAGGGGTTGGCGTCGTAGGACACCGGCCCGAGCTCCGGTGGCGCCGGCACGCGCAACCCTGCTGCCAGCAGACCGGCTTCGAATTTCGAGAGCGCGGCCGGCTGAAGCCCGCATTCGCGCCGGAGCGTCTCGACCAGCGCCGGGAATCGATCCACCCATTCGGGCTGAACCTCGACTTCGACGCGCTGCAGCCGTACCGGCTGGCTCACGCTTCCCACCACGATCGTCGTCTCGTCGAGGGCAGCCTCGGCGACGGCCTCCCCCGAGACGCGCAGGTCGAACGGGCGCCGCCTGGTCCGCACCTCGAGGATCGGCTGCAGGGCCCGCTTGCCGGCCAGGGCGCGCAGGCGCCACCCCACGGGGCCGTCGATGCCGAGGGCCCCGACTCCCCCTGCCGGGAGTGGTTCGGTCACCTCGAGGCGTCGACGCAACCCTGAATCGGACTGCGCAATGCCCTTGAGCGTCACCTCTCCACGCCCACCGCGGTTGCGGACGCGCAGCACGTGGCCGGAGCGGCCCATCCGCCAGTCGGCGGTATCGAAGTAGGTATCCACGAGGCGCTCGGCTGGCTTCGCTACTGTGATGACCGCAGAAAGCACTAAGTCAGACGCATTGAGTGTTGACGGGTCGTAGACTCGTTCGGTGGCCAGCGCACCGAACCAGCGTTCGGCGGGGCGGAGGTCTAGCGCGTCGAACTGCCACTCCACTTCGGTGTCTTTGGGTGCCGTGCGCTTTACCATCGGGATCCTTCGAAGGGCGAGTAGGCCGCCAGCATGGGGAGCCCAGTGGGCAGGCAACCCGGGGCGCTGACGCCGGGGTGAGGATATCTCCACCTGCGCCAGCGCATCTCGTGGGCATCCAACCGCAGCGAGTCAAGACCGCGGGATCCCCCACGAAAAAGGGCGGTTTGCTTATCGTTGGGGATTGAAACCGCCCCGGACGGGAATGCTACGGTCGGCGAGGCTTGAACCGCTCGTGCACCACCGCCCGATCCGGGTACACCCCCCTCGTTGGTCAGGAGATCCCGTGAATCGCACTCCCGCGTCAGTCACCATGTCCACCACGCGCCGCCGATCCCGGAGAAACGGCAAGCTGAGCGCGCTCACGGTATCGATCGCTGTCGGCCTGGGCCTGTTGGCGGCGCCGATCATCAGCGCGGTCACAGCGAGCCCGGCCGGTGCCACCACGGCGATCACGGCAGTCGGCGGGGAGCGACAAACTACGGGCTCGGGGCCGGGCGCCGACCACTCTCTCGGTTACGACCCGCACACGTTGGCGACGTCGATGGTGGTTACCGCCGAGCCGGGGGCGACGACGCCGACCCTGACATCGATTTCAGGCGGCGGAGTCACGCACCTGGACCAAGGGCGAGCAGTTCGCTGGCACAACCGAGGCCGCGCGACGTGGAGATCTGGTACGGCACGGTCAGCGCCACGTGGCTACGACAAACATCATCATTCAGCTGGTCGAGCTCGGTAGCCGCATGGGAACACGCCGGACTACTCCGCGCAGGAGTTCACTGCCGGGCTGGGGGCGGGAGCGGTGTGGACGCTCGACGAGTCGGGCGCACAGCGACAACACGACGGGCTTCGATGACGGTTACCTACCCACCGCTGACACCGACGGCTGCTGGCGAGCTGTACTACGGGTTCGCGGACATGCCGAGCACGCCGTCCGCCGGGAGCACGACGGGCTTTTCCTACGGACCGACGGCTAACGGCAACCATGGTCGCCTACAACCCGGCCTCGGGCACCGGCCTCATCGCACCCACGTCGGCATGCAGGGCGCAGCGGACGCCAGCGTGGCGGCCGGGATCTTCCTAGCCCCGCCCACGGGTCCCGTCGTCAACAGCGTCAGCCCCTCGGGCGGGCCCATCGCCGGGGGCACCTCGGTCACCGTGACCGGGACCAGCTTCACCGGCGCCACGGCCGTCCACTTCGGCACGACCGCCGGAACCGGGGTCTTGGTCAACGGGGGCGGAACCTCCCTGACCGTCACCGCGCCGGCTGAGGCGGCTGCCACCGTCGATGTCACCGTCACCACTCCAGCTGGGACCAGCGCCACCAGCTCGGTCGACGACTACACCTACTTCGCTGTGCCTACCGTGACCGCGGTATCGCCGACCACGGGGACGACCTCCGGCGGCACGTCGGTGACGGTCACGGGCACAAACCTCACCGGGGAGACGGCCGTGAAATTCGGGGCCACCGCAGGGACGGGGGTCTCGGTGAACGGCGGCGGTACCTCCCTTACGGTGAATTCCCCGCCGGGATCGGCGGGCAAGGTGGACGTCACCGTGACCACCCCCGGGGGCACGAGCGCCACCAGCGCCGCCGACCAGTTCACCTACCAGAATTCGGGCTACTGGATGGTCGGTAACGACGGTGGGATCTTCTCCTTCGGAGGAGCCCCCTACGAAGGATCGCTTCCCGGCCTGGGCATCCATGTGAAGAACATCGTGGGGATGGTGCCCACTGCCTCCGGCCTGGGCTACTGGATGGTGGGATCCGACGGCGGGGTGTTCGCCTTCGGCGACGCCGGTTTCGTGGGATCGCTCCCGGGGCTCAACGTCCACGTCAGCAACATCGTGGCCGTGGTGCCCACGTCGACCGGCAAGGGTTACTGGATGATCGGCTCGGACGGCGGGGTGTTCGCCTTCGGTGACGCCGGCTTCGTGGGGTCGCTCCCGGGGCTCAACGTCCACGTCAGCAACATCGTGGCGGCCGTGCCTACTGCCACTGGCAAGGGCTACTGGATGATCGGCTCGGACGGCGGGGTGTTTGCCTTCGGTGACGCCGGTTTCGTGGGCTCTCTGCCCGGAATCGGGGTCCACGTCACCAACATCGTGGGCGCCGTGCCGACCTCGAGCGGCAAGGGCTACTGGATGGTGGGATCCGACGGTGGGGTCTTCGCCTTCGGTGACGCCGGTTTCGTGGGATCGCTTCCCGGCATCAACGTGCACGTCAGCAACGTCGTGGGCGTGGTGCCGACCTCCGACGGCAAGGGCTACTGGATGGTGGGCTCGGACGGCGGAGTCTTCGCCTTCGGTGACGCCGGCTTCGTGGGATCGATTCCCGGCCTCAACATCCACGTCAACAACATCGTGGCCTTCGCTCCTCAGTAAGGTTCAGCAAATCGAAGCCTCAGTCCTGGGCCCTGCGGGGCCCGGGACACCGAGGTGAAATAACCCGGCAGAGGCGCGTCTGCTGCTCAGTGCAAGGAATGGTCGCGTTCTGGGCCGAAGGCGATGCTACGTTCGCCCGCACGCCATACCCGTCCGTCGACCCGGCCCGGGTTCACTTCTTTTCGTGAGGAAGCCGTCAATGGACTTGTTCGCCGCGTCAGCCCCGAAACACGCTCTCAACCGTCGCCCTGGGACGAGGACAGGGGCAGCCTTCGTCGCACGGCTGGCGTTGGCCTCCGCCGTGGCCGCAGCCACGATCGTCGGCGCCTTGACGGCGGGTCCGGCCTCGGCGTCTCCACCCGTTATCAGCTCCGTCGGCAGCACCGTTTCGCAAACCGGGACGGGGATCACGACCCTCACCGGGGTCGATGCGCAGCACGTCGGCGACCTGATGGTCGCCGTGGACGAGCAGAACGACAACACCCTCACGGCCACCTCGGTCTCCGGGGGCGGGGTGACGACCTGGACCAGGGCCATCCAGTACGTGGGGGTCAACGAACCTCGCGAGTACGAGATCTGGTACGGCGTGGTCACCTCGACCGGGACCTCGAGCATCACGTTCACGTTGTCGGGATCGAACACCGGGTTCGTGGCCGAGTACGAGGCCCAGGAGTTCACTGCCGGCCTCGGGGCGGGCACCACTTGGTCCCTCGACACCACGGGGCACCAGGAGACCGTCTCCTCGACGACGGTGACCTATCCGTCGCTCATGCCTGCCGCCGCCGGCGAGCTGTACTACGGGTTCGCCGACATGCCGAGCACGCCGTCCGCTGGAAGCACGACGGGCTTCACCTACTTCACCACCGCCGACGCCAATCAGACCGCCTACAACCCCGCCGCCGGCTCGGGGTTGCTGCAGCCCACCTCCACCCAGGGCTCGGCCGGCCCAAGCTCGGCGGTGGCGGCGTTCTTCGTCGTCCATGCCCCGCTTCCGACCCCGACGGTCACCGGCGTCAGCCCCTCGGGCGGGCCCCTCGCCGGCGGCACCTCCGTGACGGTGACCGGAACCAGCTTCACCGGGGCCACCGCCGTCGACTTCGGTGCCACCGCGGGCACGGGGGTCGTGGTGAACGGCGGAGGGACCTCGCTCACCGTCACCGCGCCGGCGAAGTCGGCGGGCACCGTGAACGTGACGGTCACCACCCCTTCGGGCACGAGCGCCACCAGCTCGGCCGACGACTTCACCTACTTCGCCGTGCCCACTGTCACCGGGGTGTCTCCGAACACGGGGCCGAATACTGGAGGGACCACCGTCACGGTGACCGGCACCAACCTCACCGGCGCGACCGCCGTCGATTTCGGGTTCAACCCGGCCACCAACGTCGTCCTGACCTCTCCGACGTCGCTCACCGTCTCGGCTCCAGCCGGCGCGCCGGGCGTCGTCGACGTCACCGTCACCACCCCCGGTGGGACGAGCGCCACAGGTTCGGTCGATGAGTTCACGTACCAGAAGTCGGGGTACTGGATGGTGGGCAACGACGGCGGGATCTTTTCCTTCGGGGGCGCCCCCTACGAAGGGTCGCTCCCCGGCCTCGGCATCCACGTGAAGAACATCGTGGGCCTGGTGCCCACCGCCGACGGCAAGGGCTACTGGATGATCGGCTCCGACGGCGGGGTGTTCGCCTTCGGTGACGCCGGCTTCGTGGGGTCGCTCCCTGGGCTTAACGTCCACGTCAGCAACATCGTGGCCGTGGTGCCCACCTCGACCGGCAAGGGCTACTGGATGATCGGATCCGACGGCGGGGTCTTCGCCTTCGGTGATGCCGGCTTCGTGGGGTCGCTCCCGGGGCTTAACGTCCATGTCAGCGACATCGTGGCGGCCGTTCCCACCGCCACCGGCAAGGGCTACTGGATGATCGGCTCCGACGGCGGGGTCTTCGCCTTCGGTGACGCCGGCTTCGTGGGCTCGTTGCCTGGCCTGGGGGTCAGCGTCCACGACATCGTGGGCGCCGTGCCCACCTCCTCCGGCAAGGGCTACTGGATGGTGGGATCCGACGGCGGGGTCTTCGCCTTCGGTGACGCCGGCTTCGTGGGGTCGCTCCCGGGGCTCGACGTCCACGTCAGCAACATCGTGGGCGTGGTGGCCACCTCCTCCGGGAAGGGCTACTGGATGGTGGGATCCGACGGCGGGGTGTTCGCCTTCGGCGACGCCGGCTTCGTGGGATCGGTCCCCGGCCTCGACATCCACGTCTCCAACATTGTGGCTTTCGCTCCGCAATAGGGCCGAGCCGGGTCGCCACTTGAGCGGGACAGCCCCTTCAGATTGACCGTGCCGGTGGGCTACCGTGGTTTCCGGCGGCCACCCCGCTCGACGCGGAATCCCGATCCCACGTCTGGTGCGACCCCTGCGAGTCATTCGAGTTGCGAGGCGGCACGACGTGTTTGGCGGAAGTCACAAAGTGGCCCACGGGGCCAGGGCGAGTGAGAGGCGGGCGGCTCGGCCGTACCTGCTCGTAGGCCTCAGCCCCATTTTCGCGACCCTGGTGATGGTCGTGCCCGTCCTGGGTTCCCATCCCGCCGACGTGGCCGCCGCTGCCAGCGACCCCGTGCTCGTGGTGGCGGGGGACATCGCCTGCGGGGCTACCGATCCCGACTTCAGCGGCTCCAACCAAGCCGACTGTCAGCAACGGGCCACGGCGAGGCTCATCCACAGCATCGGGCCCGACTACCTGCTCCCGGGGGGTGACACCCAGTACGCGGCCACCGAGACCGAGGGGGGCCAGCCCACCCCCACCGACTACACCCAGGGCTACGGCGGGAGCTGGGGCCAGCTGCAGAACCCCACCAGCTCCGACTACGTCCCCGGCCTGGTGGTGCGGCCCACCCCCGGCGACAACGAATATGGGGATGCCGACGAGGACGACCAAGGGGCGGTGGGCAACGCCTCGAACTACTACTCGTACTTCTCGAGCCAGGGCGACCTCCCCAAGGGAGTGACGGGGCCGTCGAGCGACTTCTACAGCTTCGACGTCCCGGTCGACGGCGGCACGTGGCACGTCATCTCACTCGACAGCGAGTGTGCGGCGCTGCCGGCCAGGGTGGGGGGGTCCCCCTCCGGCAGGCGCGGCGGGCTGTGCGGCGGGATCGCCCGAAGAGACCTTCTTGCGCAACGACCTGGCGGCGCACCAGGGGGAATGCACGCTCATCCACTTCCACGAGCCCGAGTTCTCCGAGGGTTTCGGCACCGACACCGACTACCAGGCCTTCTGGGACGACGCCGTCCAAGCCGATGTGACCGCCATCGTGAACGGCCACGCCCACAGCTACGAGCGGTTCCTCCCCATGGACCAGAACGGCAACCCCGATCCCGACGGCCCCACTGAGATCATCGCCGGGACCGGGGGGAAGAGCCACGGCTCGAACGTCTCCCCGAACCCCAACGTGGTCGACGACGACTTCGACGACTTCGGGGTGCTCCAGCTCACGCTGCACGCGGGCAGCGCCGACTTCGCCTTCAAGACGGTCAGCGGCACCACGCCCGACAGCGGCACGATCAGCTGCACCCCCGTCGTCTCGGGGCTGGGCACGAGCACGGGGCCGGCTTCGGGCGGCAGCACCATCACCGTGACCGGCTCCAATTTCACCGGCACCTCGATCGTGCGCTTCGGATCGACGCTGGCCACACACGTCACCGTGAACTCGCCGACCTCTCTCACCGCCAAGGTCCCCGCCGGTTCCGGAACCGTGGACGTGACCGTCACCAACGCGCCCCCCACGGGAGTGCCCGGCTTGGGCCCGACCAGCGCCGCAACGTCAGCCGATCTCTACACCTACAACGGCCCCTCGACGGCCGGTACGTTCGCGTCTCAGATGTCGGGCTACTGGATGGTCGGCCACGACGGCGGCATCTTCTCCTTCGGGGGAGCCCCCTACGAAGGGTCGCTCCCCGGCCTCGGCATCCACGTGAAGAACATCGTGGGCCTGGTGCCCACCGCCGACGGCAAGGGCTACTGGATGATCGGCTCCGACGGCGGGGTGTTCGCCTTCGGCGACGCCGGATTCGTGGGGTCCCTGCCCGGCCTGGGGGTCCACGTCACCGACATCGTCGGAGCGGTGCCCACCGCCGACGGCAAGGGCTATTGGATGATCGGCTCCGACGGCGGGGTCTTCGCCTTCGGTGACGCCGGCTTCGTGGGGTCGCTGCCTGCTCTGGGGGTGAACGTCACCGACATCGTGGCGACCGTGCCCACCGCCACCGGCAAGGGCTACTGGATGGTGGGATCCGACGGCGGGGTGTTCGCCTTCGGCGACGCCGGCTTCGTGGGGTCCCTGCCCGGCCTGGGGGTCCACGTCACCGACATCGTCGGAGCCGTGCCCACTGCCACCGGCAAGGGCTATTGGATGGTGGGATCCGACGGCGGGGTGTTCGCCTTCGGCGACGCCGGCTTCGTGGGATCGCTCCCCGGACTCCACGTTGCGGTCAGCGACGTCGTGGGTGTGGTGGCCACCCCGGACAACAAGGGCTATTGGATGGTGGGATCCGACGGCGGGGTGTTCGCCTTCGGCGACGCCGGCTTCGTGGGATCGGTGCCGAGCCTCGGCATCCACGTCGCTGACATCGTGGCCTTCGCCCCTCAATAGGGCCGGTCCGACAGCCCGCAGCGTCGAATCCTCCCGAGTCTCACAAGAACGTCACATGAGATCCCCAAGGTGCGTTGGTCGCGTATTGAGTCGGCGTGGACGGGCAATTGAGCCGGGTGGCCCAGCCTGGCAGGGGGCGCCGAACACCACGCCCCGATGCCATCCCTGACGCTCGTGAAGGGTCTGACGCTGCCTTCGTCCACCGATCTCGACGGTCCGTTGCGCCCGCGCTCGCGGACGAGCTCGGTGGCGTCGCGCTTGTCGGGCGTGATCGGGATGGCCCTGCTGGCGGCGACGGCTCTCCTGGTCGTGCCTGTGGTGGGAGATCATCCCGCCAGCGTGGCTGCCGCCGCCGCCCAGTCCACCCCGACGATCACCGGGGTCAGCCCCGCCACGGGATCCACCGCCGGGGGCACATCGGTCGTTATCACCGGGACCAACCTCACCGGGGCCACCGCCGTCATGTTCGGGGCCACGGCAGCTACCTCCTTCACGGTCGGCTCTGCCAGCTCCCTCACCGCCACCTCGCCGGCGGAACCTGCCTGGCAGACCGACATCACGGTCACGACCCCGGGCGGCACCTCGGCCACCAGCTCCGCCGACAAGTTCACCTTCACGGCCGCTGCCCCCGTGGCAGGGGGGACTCCCCACATCATGGAGATCATGATGGAGAACGAGTCGCCCGCCGATCTCATCGGGAACAGCAGTGCCCCCAACGTCAACGAATTGGCCCAGAAATACGGCAGCGCCACAGAGTCCTACTCCATCGGACACCCCTCGGAGCCCAACTATCTCGAGATGATCTCCGGGTCGAATTGGGGCGTCACCCAGGACAACACCGCGCAGCAGGACGACATCTCAGCCAGCGCCAGCACCATCGCCAATCAATTCGAGGCGGCCGGGATCCCCTGGAAGGCCTATGTCGAGTCCATGCCCTCGGCGGGATACACCGGGGGGGACGGCGGAGGCCTCGACGTCTACGGGGATGACAGCTACCTCCAGCGCCACAATCCCTTCGTCTTCTTCCCGGCGGTCACGTCCCTGGCGGACTTCGACAGCGACGTGGTGCCGCTCACCTCCGTCCCCGCCATGGCGAGCGATCTCGACGCCGCCAGCCCACCCGACTTCGTGTGGGTGACGCCCAACACCGTCGACGACATGCACGACGGCCCCATGTTGGCCGACGGCGACACCGTCCCCACCGTGGGCGACGCCTGGCTGGGGAGTTTCATCGGGAACATCCAGGCCACGTCGTGGTACGGGGACGGGGGGCAGATCATCGTCACCTGGGACGAGGGAGCGGAATCCGACACCACGGGTGTCGGGACGGCGGGCGAGGGCGGGGGCGGACGGATCGTCACCCTGGTCGTCTCGGCCGCACTGCAGGGCGCCCCCCAGCAAGACGCCACCCCGGTGAACACCGCCGGCGTCCTGCACAGCGTCGAGAAGGTCTACGGCCTCTCCTACCTCGAGGATGCGGCCAATACCGGCAACGGCAACATCGACAGCTTGATGACCGCGACCACCTCCACCTCGCCGGTGGGAATCTCGGCTGTCGGCAGTCTGGACACCCAAACCGGTGACGGGCTCACCACCCTCACCGGAGTCGACCCTCAGCACCTCGGCGACCTGCTCGTTTCGGTGGTCGAGGAGAACGACAACGCCGTGACGGTCACCTCTGTGTCAGGTGGCGGGGTGACGACGTGGAAGAGGGCCGTCCAGTACGTGGGAACCGAGGAGCCTCGCGAGTACGAGATCTGGTACGGCGTCGTCACCACCACCGGGTCCACCTCCATCACCTACGCCTTGTCGGGCTCGATCGGGTCCCAAGTCTCTGAGTACGAAGCCCAGGAGTTCACGACCGGCCTCGGGACGGGCACCGCGTGGTCCGTCGACACCACCGGGGCCCAGGAGAACACCTCGTCGACGACGGTGACCTATCCCTCTCTCACGCCGACGGCCGCGGGCGATCTCTACTACGGGTTCCTCGATCTTCCGAACGTGCCGGCAGCCGGCACGACCCCGGGCTTCACCTACGCCACCACCGCCGACGCCAACCAAGTCGCCTACGACCCGACCTGCGGCTCGGGGGCTGTGCAGCCGACGGCCTCCCAGAGCTCGGCGGCGGGCACCTCGGCGGTGGCGGCACTCTTCGTCGCCCACGCCACGGCCCAGCCTCCGACGGTCACGGCGGTGAGCCCGGCCACGGGGTCCACCGCCGGGGGCACCGGCGTCACCATCACCGGCTCCAACTTCACCGGGGCCAGTGCCGTGACCTTCGGCACGGTGGCGGCCACCACCTACAGCGTGACCAACTCCGGCTCCATCGCCGCCACGGCCCCGATGGCCTCGGCGGGCACCGTGGACGTGCGGGTCACGGTGAACGGGGTCACCTCGGCGGTCAACGAACCCGGCGACGAGTTCACCTACAAGGTCCCCACCACCGGCACCATCACGGCGGTGGGCACCTTGGCCTCGGTGGAGGGATCGGGCACGAGCACCCTGGCGGTGTCGCCCAAGACGGCGGGCGACGTGCTCGTGGTCTTCGCCCAGACCAGCGCGGCGGGCTTCACGGTGTCGTCGGTCTCCGGCGGCGGGGTGGCCACCTGGACCAAGGCCCTGAGCTTCGCGGGGTCGGTGGGCGCCGACGAGGAGATCTGGTACGGCAAGGTCACCACCACCGGGTCCGCCACCGTCAGCTTCAGTTGGTCGAGCTCCATCACCGGGCACGTGGCCGAGTACGGGGTGGAGGAGTTCAGCGCCGGGCTGGGGGCCTCCACGGTGTGGGCCACCGACAAGACCGGGACCCTCAACAACGCCTCTTCCACCACCGTGGCCATGCCCAGCTTGACCCCGGCGGGCACCGGGGAGCTGTACTTCGGCTACTCGGCGGTGGCCGGCACCGCCGCGGCGGGGACCACCTCGGGCGTCACCTACGCCGTGACCGCCGAGGCCAACGTGGCGGCCTATGACCCGGGCGTGTCGGGTGCGCTGTCCCCGGCCGCCACCCAGTCACCGGCGGGGACCTCCTCGTCGGTGGGGGTGCTGCTCGAGCGCGTCGACCGGGGCCCCGCCGCCGCCTCCGACGGTCACGGCGGTGAGCCCGGCCACGGGGTCCACCGCCGGGGGCACCGGCGTCACCATCACCGGCTCCAACTTCACCGGGGCCAGTGCCGTGACCTTCGGCACGGTGGCGGCCACCACCTACAGCGTGACCAACTCCGGCTCCATCGCCGCCACGGCCCCGATGGCCTCGGCGGGCACCGTGGACGTGCGGGTCACGGTGAACGGGGTCACCTCGGCGGTCAACGAACCCGGCGACGAGTTCACCTACAGCGTCCCGCCGCCTCCGACGGTCACGGCGGTGAGCCCGGCCACGGGGTCCACCGCCGGGGGCACCGGCGTCACCATCACCGGCTCCAACTTCACCGGGGCCAGTGCCGTGACCTTCGGCACGGTGGCGGCCACCACCTACAGCGTGACCAACTCCGGCTCCATCGCCGCCACGGCCCCGATGGCCTCGGCGGGCACCGTGGACGTGCGGGTCACGGTGAACGGGGTCACCTCGGCGGTCAACGAACCCGGCGACGAGTTCACCTACAAGGTCCCCACCACCGGCACCATCACGGCGGTGGGCACCTTGGCCTCGGTGGAGGGATCGGGCACGAGCACCCTGGCGGTGTCGCCCAAGACGGCGGGCGACGTGCTCGTGGTCTTCGCCCAGACCAGCGCGGCGGGCTTCACGGTGTCGTCGGTCTCCGGCGGCGGGGTGGCCACCTGGACCAAGGCCCTGAGCTTCGCGGGGTCGGTGGGCGCCGACGAGGAGATCTGGTACGGCAAGGTCACCACCACCGGGTCCGCCACCGTCAGCTTCAGTTGGTCGAGCTCCATCACCGGGCACGTGGCCGAGTACGGGGTGGAGGAGTTCAGCGCCGGGCTGGGGGCCTCCACGGTGTGGGCCACCGACAAGACCGGGACCCTCAACAACGCCTCTTCCACCACCGTGGCCATGCCCAGCTTGACCCCGGCGGGCACCGGGGAGCTGTACTTCGGCTACTCGGCGGTGGCCGGCACCGCCGCGGCGGGGACCACCTCGGGCGTCACCTACGCCGTGACCGCCGAGGCCAACGTGGCGGCCTATGACCCGGGCGTGTCGGGTGCGCTGTCCCCGGCCGCCACCCAGTCACCGGCGGGGACCTCCTCGTCGGTGGGGGTGCTGCTCAGCGCGTCGACCGGGGCCCCGCCGCCGCCTCCGACGGTCACGGCGGTGAGCCCGGCCACGGGGTCCACCGCCGGGGGCACCGGCGTCACCATCACCGGCTCCAACTTCACCGGGGCCAGTGCCGTGACCTTCGGCACGGTGGCGGCCACCACCTACAGCGTGACCAACTCCGGCTCCATCGCCGCCACGGCCCCGATGGCCTCGGCGGGCACCGTGGACGTGCGGGTCACGGTGAACGGGGTCACCTCGGCGGTCAACGAACCCGGCGACGAGTTCACCTACAAGGTCCCCACCACCGGCACCATCACGGCGGTGGGCACCTTGGCCTCGGTGGAGGGATCGGGCACGAGCACCCTGGCGGTGTCGCCCAAGACGGCGGGCGACGTGCTCGTGGTCTTCGCCCAGACCAGCGCGGCGGGCTTCACGGTGTCGTCGGTCTCCGGCGGCGGGGTGGCCACCTGGACCAAGGCCCTGAGCTTCGCGGGGTCGGTGGGCGCCGACGAGGAGATCTGGTACGGCAAGGTCACCACCACCGGGTCCGCCACCGTCAGCTTCAGTTGGTCGAGCTCCATCACCGGGCACGTGGCCGAGTACGGGGTGGAGGAGTTCAGCGCCGGGCTGGGGGCCTCCACGATGTGGGCCACCGACAAGACCGGGACCCTCAACAACGCCTCTTCCACCACCGTGGCCATGCCCAGCTTGACCCCGGCGGGCACCGGGGAGCTGTACTTCGGCTACTCGGCGGTGGCCGGCACCGCCGCGGCGGGGACCACCTCGGGCGTCACCTACGCCGTGACCGCCGAGGCCAACGTGGCGGTCTATGACCCGGGCGTGTCGGGTGCGCTGTCCCCGGCCGCCACCCAGTCACCGGCGGGGACCTCCTCGTCGGTGGGGGTGCTGCTCGAGCGCGTCGAGCTGAACGACCTTGAGTCGGACCGCACGGCGACCGTTCGATGTCACCGTGGGCGTTGGCCGGTTATTGAGTTGGCGTGGAGGGCCTGTTGAGCCAGGTGTCTGAGCCTGGTATTGGGTGGAGAATCCCTGCCCGAACCATGCCTGACGTTCGTTGAAGGGTTGCTGGTGTGATGTCTTCCAGTCGGTCTTGTGCCACATCATGGGCTCCCCATGGAAACCAGTGCACCGTGATGGTCACCAGGTCGGTTCAGGGCCTTTCAGATGTGGAGGGTGGACACCATGGCTAGGCCGGGACGCTGGGTGCTGGGCAAGGCATTCGCGATCGCCGTGGGCGCCATGGTCGTGGCCACGTCGGCCGGGGCGGTGCTGCTCGTGGAGGCGCCCCCCGCCGCAGCTGCGAGCGGGCCCGCCTTGGTGCAGTCGGCCGGCGCCTCCGGGAGCAACGCCACCCAGGGGAGCTCGGTCACCATCACGGCCACGCTGGGGAAATCCTGTACTGCCGGAGACACGCTGGTGGCCTTCGTGACCATCGCCCAGCAAGTGGGTTCGGCCGGGGCTGTGGCCATCGCCCCGCACGGCTGGACCCGGCTCTATGAGCACGCCCCGTCCGGGCATGTGGCCGCCTACCACGGATGGTTCGCGCTATCCGGATGTTCCGCCATTACCGCGGCCACCTTCACCGTCACCGCCCCCGGCAACCCCGACGGGACCACCGGCAGCGTCGTTGTGAGCGAATATTCCGGACTGCCGTCTTCTCTCGCTGTCGATTACGCCACCAATGCGGGAGACGGCGGAGGCGACACGAGCGGATCCCTCACCGCGGCCACCCCGGCCCCGACGGGCACGCTGGTCCTGGCCGCCCTCTCGCTCTATGCCCCGTCCACCGTGAGCAGCACGCCGGCGGGGTGGAGCTCCGCCGGGACGGCGGGCGGGTCCCTGCCGGCCTCGACGTGGTGGCAGACAGGCAGTGGCGCCGATCCTTCCGCCTCCTTCACTTGGTCACCGGCGGCCGCGGCGTGGGAAATGACCATGCTGATCCTCTCGGCCGGGCCCACCGGCGGTCCGCCCAATGTCGTCCAAGAGGGCTCGGGGGCCTTCACGTCTTCGGCGTCTTGGGCAGTGGCCCTGCCCGAGGGCGTGACCGCGGGTGACGCATTGGTGGCCACCATCATGAGCGACGCCGACAGGGGCGGCTCGGGCTTCGAGGCTTCCACCGTGACGGGTGGGGGAGTCACCTGGCAGTCGGTGGCGGGTTACGGAACATCCGGCGGCGGCACGGCCGAGGTCTGGGCGGGGTTCGCGTCGGCGGGGACAACGGGATCCACCACGGTCACCGCCGGGCTCGGGGCGAGTGCCGACGGGCAGATGGTGGTCTCCGAAGTGTCCGGTATCGCCGGTGTCGATACCAGCTCCACGGCCTCAGGAAGCGGTGTCGACCCCACCGCCTCCTCGCTCACCCCGGCAGCGGGGGACTTCCTGGTGGCCGCCATGGCGGCTCCGGGAGCGACCTTGTGGATCCACCCGGGCCCCCTGTGGTCCACCTTCTCGATGTCGACCACCCCGGCTTACGGGGCCGAATGGCAGTCCGACGCCCCGGCCGTGCCCACCGCCCCGGAGTGGACCGACTTCAGCTCTGCCCCCTGGGCCGCGGTCGTGGCTGCCTTCAGGACCGGGCCCGCCACGGGAATCTCGGCGGTGGGCAGTTTCGCCTCGGTGGAGGGATCGGGGGTCAGCACCCTGGCGGTGTCGCCCAAGACGGCGGGCGACGTGCTCGTGGTCTTCGCCCAGACCAGCGCGGCGGGCTTCACGGTGTCGTCGGTCTCCGGCGGCGGGGTGGCCACCTGGACCAAGGCCCTGAGCTTCGCGGGGTCGGTGGGCGCCGACGAGGAGATCTGGTACGGCAAGGTCACCACCACCGGGTCCGCCACCGTCAGCTTCAGTTGGTCGAGCTCCATCACCGGGCACGTGGCCGAGTACGGGGTGGAGGAGTTCAGCGCCGGGCTGGGGGCCTCCACGGTGTGGGCCACCGACAAGACCGGGACCCTCAACAACGCCTCTTCCACCACCGTGGCCATGCCCAGCTTGACCCCGGCGGGCACCGGGGAGCTGTACTTCGGCTACTCGGCGGTGGCCGGCACCGCCGCGGCGGGGACCACCTCGGGCGTCACCTACGCCGTGACCGCCGAGGCCAACGTGGCGGCCTATGACCCGGGCGTGTCGGGTGCGCTGTCCCCGGCCGCCACCCAGTCACCGGCGGGGACCTCCTCGTCGGTGGGGGTGCTGCTCAGCGCGTCGACCGGGGCCCCGCCGCCGCCTCCGACGGTCACGGCGGTGAGCCCGGCCACGGGGTCCACCGCCGGGGGCACCGGCGTCACCATCACCGGCTCCAACTTCACCGGGGCCAGTGCCGTGACCTTCGGCACGGTGGCGGCCACCACCTACAGCGTGACCAACTCCGGCTCCATCGCCGCCACGGCCCCGATGGCCTCGGCGGGCACCGTGGACGTGCGGGTCACGGTGAACGGGGTCACCTCGGCGGTCAACGAACCCGGCGACGAGTTCACCTACAGCGTCCCGCCGCCTCCGACGGTCACGGCGGTGAGCCCGGCCACGGGGTCCACCGCCGGGGGCACCGGCGTCACCATCACCGGCTCCAACTTCACCGGGGCCAGTGCCGTGACCTTCGGCACGGTGGCGGCCACCACCTACAGCGTGACCAACTCCGGCTCCATCGCCGCCACGGCCCCGATGGCCTCGGCGGGCACCGTGGACGTGCGGGTCACGGTGAACGGGGTCACCTCGGCGGTCAACGAACCCGGCGACGAGTTCACCTACAGCGTCCCGCCGCCTCCGACGGTCACGGCGGTGAGCCCGGCCACGGGGTCCACCGCCGGGGGCACCGGCGTCACCATCACCGGCTCCAACTTCACCGGGGCCAGTGCCGTGACCTTCGGCACGGTGGCGGCCACCACCTACAGCGTGACCAACTCCGGCTCCATCGCCGCCACGGCCCCGATGGCCTCGGCGGGCACCGTGGACGTGCGGGTCACGGTGAACGGGGTCACCTCGGCGGTCAACGAACCCGGCGACGAGTTCACCTACAAGGTCCCCACCACCGGCACCATCACGGCGGTGGGCACCTTGGCCTCGGTGGAGGGATCGGGCACGAGCACCCTGGCGGTGTCGCCCAAGACGGCGGGCGACGTGCTCGTGGTCTTCGCCCAGACCAGCGCGGCGGGCTTCACGGTGTCGTCGGTCTCCGGCGGCGGGGTGGCCACCTGGACCAAGGCCCTGAGCTTCGCGGGGTCGGTGGGCGCCGACGAGGAGATCTGGTACGGCAAGGTCACCACCACCGGGTCCGCCACCGTCAGCTTCAGTTGGTCGAGCTCCATCACCGGGCACGTGGCCGAGTACGGGGTGGAGGAGTTCAGCGCCGGGCTGGGGGCCTCCACGGTGTGGGCCACCGACAAGACCGGGACCCTCAACAACGCCTCTTCCACCACCGTGGCCATGCCCAGCTTGACCCCGGCGGGCACCGGGGAGCTGTACTTCGGCTACTCGGCGGTGGCCGGCACCGCCGCGGCGGGGACCACCTCGGGCGTCACCTACGCCGTGACCGCCGAGGCCAACGTGGCGGCCTATGACCCGGGCGTGTCGGGTGCGCTGTCCCCGGCCGCCACCCAGTCACCGGCGGGGACCTCCTCGTCGGTGGGGGTGCTGCTCAGCGCGTCGACCGGGGCCCCGCCGCCGCCTCCGACGGTCACGGCGGTGAGCCCGGCCACGGGGTCCACCGCCGGGGGCACCGGCGTCACCATCACCGGCTCCAACTTCACCGGGGCCAGTGCCGTGACCTTCGGCACGGTGGCGGCCACCACCTACAGCGTGACCAACTCCGGCTCCATCGCCGCCACGGCCCCGATGGCCTCGGCGGGCACCGTGGACGTGCGGGTCACGGTGAACGGGGTCACCTCGGCGGTCAACGAACCCGGCGACGAGTTCACCTACAAGGTCCCCACCACCGGCACCATCACGGCGGTGGGCACCTTGGCCTCGGTGGAGGGATCGGGCACGAGCACCCTGGCGGTGTCGCCCAAGACGGCGGGCGACGTGCTCGTGGTCTTCGCCCAGACCAGCGCGGCGGGCTTCACGGTGTCGTCGGTCTCCGGCGGCGGGGTGGCCACCTGGACCAAGGCCCTGAGCTTCGCGGGGTCGGTGGGCGCCGACGAGGAGATCTGGTACGGCAAGGTCACCACCACCGGGTCCGCCACCGTCAGCTTCAGTTGGTCGAGCTCCATCACCGGGCACGTGGCCGAGTACGGGGTGGAGGAGTTCAGCGCCGGGCTGGGGGCCTCCACGGTGTGGGCCACCGACAAGACCGGGACCCTCAACAACGCCTCTTCCACCACCGTGGCCATGCCCAGCTTGACCCCGGCGGGCACCGGGGAGCTGTACTTCGGCTACTCGGCGGTGGCCGGCACCGCCGCGGCGGGGACCACCTCGGGCGTCACCTACGCCGTGACCGCCGAGGCCAACGTGGCGGTCTATGACCCGGGCGTGTCGGGTGCGCTGTCCCCGGCCGCCACCCAGTCACCGGCGGGGACCTCCTCGTCGGTGGGGGTGCTGCTCAGCGCGTCGAGCTGAACGTGACGCTTGTGGCTGATGGGGATCTGCACATTGCTGAAGCGGCGCCCTCGACCGCGATCTGGTAGACGACGGGGACGCCAAAGTGTCGTGAACCCGTTTCCGGCGCTCCTGGTGTCAGGTGGGCGACGGCACCATTGCCAAGTCCACCAGGACGGATGGGGGGGGGTTTGGATGACCGGAGGCCGGGGTCTGCGTCGGGCTGACCGCCGCGGGGCCTCCGTCCTTTGCGCTCCGCGACCAGTGTTCGCTCGTCGTTCCTGTCCGCTGTCGATGGTGTTTGCCGTGATTACGGGAATGCTCTCGGTCCCGTGCGTGATCGTGATCGCACAGGATTCGGCATCAGCTTCGGCGCTCAGCGCGGACTCATGTGCGACTCCGGCGGTTCCCACCAGGATCGGAGCCATCGGAGGGATCCAACCACCTCGCCCCGCGTCGGCGGCGAAGTGTGGTGCCAGTGCGGCAACGCCCGGGGCATCGGGAGCCAGTCCCCCGGCTTCTCCCTATGTCGGCACACCGCCGCTTCTCTACAAAGGTGGACCGGTCATGGGTACGGGGTCGGCCATCACCGTAACCCCTGTCTACTGGGCTCCGAGTGGCTTCACCTATCCGTCGACGTACCAGAGTCTTACCGAGCAGTTCTTGGCCAACGTCGCTCATGACGACGGTCTGAACACCAATGTGTTCGCCGACGCGGAGCAGTACACCGACGCGAACGGCGATCACATCACCTACGACATGACGGTCGGCACCCCGATCGACGACTCCGACGCATATCCGAAGGCGGGGGGTTGCAGTGCCGACACCGGCGAGGTCTACTCGGACGACTCTGGCTATTCGGCGTGTCTCACCGATGCCCAGATCCAGAGTGAGCTGGCCTCGGTTCTCAGCGCCAAGGCCCTCACCAGCGACTTCAGCCACCTGTATTTGATGTTCCTACCCAAGGGCGTGGAGTCGTGCTTCGGAACCGAGAACGCGACCCAAGGAGGAGAGTGCACCATCTCCTCGAATGCAGGCGCGTTCTGCGGCTACCACAGCTTCTTCGGATCGACGACGAAGCCTACGATCTATGCCGATCTCCCTTACGCCATAGCGGACAGTCCTACCTCGGGGCTCACCTGCAGCTCCGACGGCGGTCAGCTCCAGGGTGGTGTGGGTGTGGGCAACCAGTCGCCCAACGGCAACCTCGACGCCGACACCGTCATCAGTGTGACCAGCCACGAGATGAACGAGGCGATTTCCGATCCCGAAGCGAACGCCTGGCTCGACAGCTCAGGAAACGAGATGGCCGACGACTGCGCCTACATCTACGGCGACTCCGCCTCATTCGGCGGCACGTCGGGTTCCGAGTTCGACCAGACCATAAACGGGACCCATTACTTCATTCAGGACGAGTTCAGCAACCTTGAGTACGCCGTCAATCCGAGCTCGTCGTGCGTCCAGGAGTCGCAGCCCCAGACGATCATCTTCACGTCCGTCGCGCCCGGTAACCCCCATATCGGCGGTACCTACGTGGCGAGCGCGACGGCATCCTCGGGCCTCCCGGTGAGTTTGTCCGTCGATGCTGGCTCGGTCGGGGTCTGCTCCATCAATGGCTCGACCTCAGGCTCGACAGTGACGTTCAACGCTGTCGGCACCTGCACGATCGATGCTAATCAGGTCGGCAGTGCGAACTACACGCCTGCTTCCCAGTTGCAGCAGGCCATGACGGTGACCGGCGTCCCGCCGCCTCCGACGGTCACGGCGGTGAGCCCGGCCACGGGGTCCACCGCCGGGGGCACCGGCGTCACCATCACCGGCTCCAACTTCACCGGGGCCAGTGCCGTGACCTTCGGCACGGTGGCGGCCACCACCTACAGCGTGACCAACTCCGGCTCCATCGCCGCCACGGCCCCGATGGCCTCGGCGGGCACCGTGGACGTGCGGGTCACGGTGAACGGGGTCACCTCGGCGGTCAACGAACCCGGCGACGAGTTCACCTACAAGGTCCCCACCACCGGCACCATCACGGCGGTGGGCACCTTGGCCTCGGTGGAGGGATCGGGCACGAGCACCCTGGCGGTGTCGCCCAAGACGGCGGGCGACGTGCTCGTGGTCTTCGCCCAGACCAGCGCGGCGGGCTTCACGGTGTCGTCGGTCTCCGGCGGCGGGGTGGCCACCTGGACCAAGGCCGTGAGCTTCGCGGGGTCGGTGGGCGCCGACGAGGAGATCTGGTACGGCAAGGTCACCACCACCGGGTCCGCCACCGTCAGCTTCAGTTGGTCGAGCTCCATCACCGGGCACGTGGCCGAGTACGGGGTGGAGGAGTTCAGCGCCGGGCTGGGGGCCTCCACGGTGTGGGCCACCGACAAGACCGGGACCCTCAACAACGCCTCTTCCACCACCGTGGCCATGCCCAGCTTGACCCCGGCGGGCACCGGGGAGCTGTACTTCGGCTACTCGGCGGTG
Organism: uncultured Acidimicrobiales bacterium; assembly: GCA_963848335.1. Taxonomy (GTDB): domain Bacteria; phylum Actinomycetota; class Acidimicrobiia; order Acidimicrobiales; family UBA8190; genus Chersky-840. The sequence goes on along the minus strand of CAWKDD010000003.1, from coordinate 1,089,409 downwards.
GCCGGCACCGCCGCGGCGGGGACCACCTCGGGCGTCACCTACGCCGTGACCGCCGAGGCCAACGTGGCGGCCTATGACCCGGGCGTGTCGGGTGCGCTGTCCCCGGCCGCCACCCAGTCACCGGCGGGGACCTCCTCGTCGGTGGGGGTGCTGCTCAGCGCGTCGACCGGGGCCCCGCCGCCGCCTCCGACGGTCACGGCGGTGAGCCCGGCCACGGGGTCCACCGCCGGGGGCACCGCCGTCACCATCACCGGCTCCAACTTCACCGGGGCCAGTGCCGTGACCTTCGGCACGGTGGCGGCCACCACCTACAGCGTGACCAACTCCGGCTCCATCGCCGCCACGGCCCCGATGGCCTCGGCGGGCACCGTGGACGTGCGGGTCACGGTGAACGGGGTCACCTCGGCGGTCAACGAACCCGGCGACGAGTTCACCTACAGCGTCCCGCCGCCTCCGACGGTCACGGCGGTGAGCCCGGCCACGGGGTCCACCGCCGGGGGCACCGGCGTCACCATCACCGGCTCCAACTTCACCGGGGCCAGTGCCGTGACCTTCGGCACGGTGGCGGCCACCACCTACAGCGTGACCAACTCCGGCTCCATCGCCGCCACGGCCCCGATGGCCTCGGCGGGCACCGTGGACGTGCGGGTCACGGTGAACGGGGTCACCTCGGCGGTCAACGAACCCGGCGACGAGTTCACCTACAGCGTCCCGCCGCCTCCGACGGTCACGGCGGTGAGCCCGGCCACGGGGTCCACCGCCGGGGGCACCGGCGTCACCATCACCGGCTCCAACTTCACCGGGGCCAGTGCCGTGACCTTCGGCACGGTGGCGGCCACCACCTACAGCGTGACCAACTCCGGCTCCATCGCCGCCACGGCCCCGATGGCCTCGGCGGGCACCGTGGACGTGCGGGTCACGGTGAACGGGGTCACCTCGGCGGTCAACGAACCCGGCGACGAGTTCACCTACAAGGTCCCCACCACCGGCACCATCACGGCGGTGGGCACCTTGGCCTCGGTGGAGGGATCGGGCACGAGCACCCTGGCGGTGTCGCCCAAGACGGCGGGCGACGTGCTCGTGGTCTTCGCCCAGACCAGCGCGGCGGGCTTCACGGTGTCGTCGGTCTCCGGCGGCGGGGTGGCCACCTGGACCAAGGCCCTGAGCTTCGCGGGGTCGGTGGGCGCCGACGAGGAGATCTGGTACGGCAAGGTCACCACCACCGGGTCCGCCACCGTCAGCTTCAGTTGGTCGAGCTCCATCACCGGGCACGTGGCCGAGTACGGGGTGGAGGAGTTCAGCGCCGGGCTGGGGGCCTCCACGGTGTGGGCCACCGACAAGACCGGGACCCTCAACAACGCCTCTTCCACCACCGTGGCCATGCCCAGCTTGACCCCGGCGGGCACCGGGGAGCTGTACTTCGGCTACTCGGCGGTGGCCGGCACCGCCGCGGCGGGGACCACCTCGGGCGTCACCTACGCCGTGACCGCCGAGGCCAACGTGGCGGCCTATGACCCGGGCGTGTCGGGTGCGCTGTCCCCGGCCGCCACCCAGTCACCGGCGGGGACCTCCTCGTCGGTGGGGGTGCTGCTCAGCGCGTCGACCGGGGCCCCGCCGCCGCCTCCGACGGTCACGGCGGTGAGCCCGGCCACGGGGTCCACCGCCGGGGGCACCGGCGTCACCATCACCGGCTCCAACTTCACCGGGGCCAGTGCCGTGACCTTCGGCACGGTGGCGGCCACCACCTACAGCGTGACCAACTCCGGCTCCATCGCCGCCACGGCCCCGATGGCCTCGGCGGGCACCGTGGACGTGCGGGTCACGGTGAACGGGGTCACCTCGGCGGTCAACGAACCCGGCGACGAGTTCACCTACAAGGTCCCCACCACCGGCACCATCACGGCGGTGGGCACCTTGGCCTCGGTGGAGGGATCGGGCACGAGCACCCTGGCGGTGTCGCCCAAGACGGCGGGCGACGTGCTCGTGGTCTTCGCCCAGACCAGCGCGGCGGGCTTCACGGTGTCGTCGGTCTCCGGCGGCGGGGTGGCCACCTGGACCAAGGCCCTGAGCTTCGCGGGGTCGGTGGGCGCCGACGAGGAGATCTGGTACGGCAAGGTCACCACCACCGGGTCCGCCACCGTCAGCTTCAGTTGGTCGAGCTCCATCACCGGGCACGTGGCCGAGTACGGGGTGGAGGAGTTCAGCGCCGGGCTGGGGGCCTCCACGGTGTGGGCCACCGACAAGACCGGGACCCTCAACAACGCCTCTTCCACCACCGTGGCCATGCCCAGCTTGACCCCGGCGGGCACCGGGGAGCTGTACTTCGGCTACTCGGCGGTGGCCGGCACCGCCGCGGCGGGGACCACCTCGGGCGTCACCTACGCCGTGACCGCCGAGGCCAACGTGGCGGCCTATGACCCGGGCGTGTCGGGTGCGCTGTCCCCGGCCGCCACCCAGTCACCGGCGGGGACCTCCTCGTCGGTGGGGGTGCTGCTCAGCGCGTCGAGCTGAACGAAACACGACCCGAGGTTCTCAAGTCCCTATCGAGTTTGTGGGCGTCCATTAATGTCGACGGAGATGCAAGCTCGTCTCGTCAGACTGGTGGACATTCGAGCGGAGGAAGAACGCGCGTGGCGTGAACTTGCGATCCGCGCCGTGGAACCGAATCCGTATCTTGAACCCGACTTCCTGGTGCCGTCTGCCCAACACTTCGAAGGCTACGCCGACACGACCTTGGTAGTTGCATACGAGGGCGACACGTTCAGAGGTGTGCTCCCCATTGTCAGGATGGAACGGGCCCGGATTCCTCCCAGAATGCTGGCCTGCACCAATGGTCGTCCGGCTGCCGTTCGCTGTCTGGGCACGCCGCTGGTGGATGCGGACTCCCCCGATCTGGTTTTGGGCACTCTTCTCGATTCCACCCAACGGGCGGCAAAGGAGAGGGGTTGGCCCGGAATCCTCTTCATGGACCTGATGGACAGCGACGGTCCGGTGATCAAGGCGCTGCACCACGCCTGTGGAACACGAGGACTGCCGGTATTCACAAGACTCTCATGGGAGCGTGGGATCGTTCGTCGAGGCGGAAGATGGGACCGTCCACTGGGCAAGTCCCGCGAGCGCCAGATTGCCAAGGCGCGTCGAGCTCTCGTCCGTGACATCGGCGCCGAGGTGAAACTCGTCGACAGGACCCTTGACCCTTCAGCCATCGAGGAGTTTGTCGTGATGGAGGCCAGTGGGTGGAAGGGAAAGGAAGGGGGCTCGGCGTTTGCCAAGGATGAACACAAGGTGGCGTGGTTGCGCGACTGGTACCGGCGTTGGGCCCCGACAGGTCGTCTCGTCATCCTCTGCCTGGAGGTCGGTGACCTTCCTATATCCTTTCAAATCTGCGTGCGTTCGGGCGAAGGAGTGTTTCTCTTTCGAGAGGCCTATGACGAGGCCTACGCGAGATATGGACCCGGTGCCATGATCATCGCGGACACCCTGGAGTACCTGCTCAAGAACGTCGATGCGGAGTGGGTCGACTCGGGTACCGACAAGGACAACGCCTTCCTCTTGGAGATGCTTCCCGAGCGACGGACATTGTCGACCCTCTACATAGGCGTCGGGGGCAAACTCGACAGGACCATCATGGCGGTACTCCCTGCCATGATCCGGCTTGACGCTGCTCGGCATGAACTCCGAGATCGACTGACCCGCAAATCCTCCAAGGCGCTGACCACGGTTCAGGGTTAGCCCGCGCTCGCTCGGAGTCTGAGGCTCGGTGATCCGTCTGCTAACTATGACGATGGTGCTGAATGCAGGAGCAGATGGAGTGAACACAACCGGTGGATCGGACAAATCCGAGAGTCGGCGCACGTGAGGACCCGCCTGGTCAGGATCAGGGACATCTCCCAACAGGACGAGGACGCGTGGCGTCGTCTTGCCGGGCGCGCCCTGGAGCCAAACCTCTTTGCCGAACCCGACTTCCTCATGCTCTACGCCCGGCGGTTCGAGGGCTATGCGGACGCCAAACTTCTGATCGCCGAAGATGATTCGGAATTCAGAGCCGTTCTTCCGATCTGTCGCATTATCAAGTCGCGGATGCCTCCTGGAAAAGTGGCGCGCATCCGCAGTGTCCCGGGAGTGGGTGCGTGTCTCGACTCGCCCCTGGTCGACCCGTCGAGTCCGGACCAAGCCAGTGGGGCACTCGTAGATGCCTTGCGGAGGGCAGCGAAATCTGGAGACTTACCGGGCTTCGTGTTGTTCGACCAGATCGGCGGAGACGGACCTGTGATCGAGTCATTGCGTCGTGCCTGCCAGGAGCGGCGTTGTCCCATCTTCGTCAAGGACACCTGGGAGCGAGGCACGGTTACCCGGGCAGGACGTTGGGCGAGTCCAGTTGACGGAAGGAGACGGCGTGAATTCGCACGAACGCAGCGCTTGCTCGAAGCGGCATCGGGCGAAGAAGTGGTGCTCGTTGACCGGACATCGGACCCGTCTGCCGTGGACGACTTCCTGGAGATGGAAATGTCGGGATGGAAGAGCCGTGAGGGGGGTCGGGCTTTGGCGCTCAAGCCGGATATGGCCGAATGGTTCAGAGAATTCACCGATCGCTGGATCGCTTCTTCTCGACTGACGGTTCTTTCCCTAAATCTCGGATCGGCTCCCATCGCCATGCACTACTTTGCTCGGGCCGGAGATGGCCTCTTCTGCTTCAGAATGGCGTTTGACGAAGAGTACGGAAAGTTCGGACCTGGGGGCATGTTGTTGAATTCGGCCATGCACTACTTGCGCGACAACACTGATGCAGCATGGATCGACTCCTGGACGGACCGGGACAACGCGTTCATGCTCGGCATGCTGCCCGAACGGCGAGCGTTGTCCACCCTCTTGATCGGTATCGGCGGGACCTTGGACAGGACTCTCGTGTCGGCACTCCCGACCATCACGAAGACCGTGGCGGCAGGGAAGCAACTCCGGACGCGCTTTGTCCGTGATGGCTCGGCGTAGGGCTCATGTCGAGCGTTGTCAATGCGAGACGTCTCGTGGACGTGGTGACGCCATGAAGACCCGCGTCGTCAGACTCAAGGACATCTCGGACGTCGATGTGGACGCCTGGCGCCGTCTCGCCGAGCGCGCTGCGGAGCCCAACCCCTTTGCGGAACCGGATTTCCTCGTCCTGTCGTGCCGGTACTTCGACGAGTATTCAGACGCCAAGCTCGTGATTGCCGAGGATGGAGCCGAGTTCAAGGGCGTTGTGCCGATCGCTCGTACGGGGATGTCTCGGATGCCGCCTCGAAAGATCGCCAGTACCCGTGGCTATCCCAGAGCAGTCGCTTGTCTCGACACGCCTCTCGTCGACCGGTCAGGTCCCGACCAGGCCTGCGAAGCACTGGTGGGGGGACTACGGCGGGCGGCGAGATCCGGCGAGTTGTGCGGAATCGTGTCCTTCGACTGGATCGGCGTCGACGGTCCCGTTGCCGACTCGCTCTATCGAGCCTGCGCCCTGCAGGGTTGTCCGGTGTTCGTCAAGAGCACCTGGGAGCGAGCCACCGTGAGTCGAGCCGGGCAATGGGCAAATCCCGTGGATGGAAAGCGACGCCGTGAAATTGCCCGGAGAAAGCGACTGCTCGAGGAGGAGAGCCGAAGCGAGGTGAGGCTCGTGGATCGCACATCGGACCCGTCGGCGGTGGACGACTTCCTCGAGATGGAGAGCTCCGGGTGGAAGGGCCGCGAGGGAGGATGGGTATTCGCCCGTAATCCCGACGCGGCGGGTTGGTTCAGAGAATGGGCCCGCCACTGGGTTGCCAGCGGCCGCCTCACGATCGTCTCCCTCGACGTGGGTTCGAAGTCCATTGCCATGCAGTACTTCGTGCGCGGTGGGGACGGCTTCTTCTGTTTCAGGATCGCATTCGACGAGGAGTATGGAAAATACAAGCCGGGAGCCATGCTGCTGTGGTTGGCCCTCAACTACCTACGTGACAATACCGATGCGCAGTGGATCGACTCCACGACCGACAAGAACAACCCATTTTTCCTCGGCATGCTGCCCGAACGTCGGGAGTTGTCGACCCTCTTGATCGGGATCGGTGGAACGGTGGACAGGGCTCTGGTGTCAGCCCTGCCGACCATGACCAGAGTCGCCACCGCCGGGAAGCAGGTTCGGAGTCGCCTCGTCCGTGCGAGTTCGACGTAGATCTCGTCGGCAAGAAGTGGTTGCATCTCTATGAGTTGGCACCGCTAACACCCCGCAGCCAGATACGCTCGAAATCGGACGGCCGCTATCCGAGCCTGGCTCGGTGTCACTCAGGAGAGGTTCTGGACGTCGTGTTGGCCAGAGTCTTGACCGACGTGGATTCGCTGGAGCCCTTCGTGGCCGGGTGGGATGCGCTCGCGGTCAGATGCCGGCGCCCACGATCATCCCCTGTCGTCACCCTGGCTTGGTATCGCCACGCCCTCCCCTCGAACGCGAGGATCCGGGCGGTGGTGGTGACCGACGACGACGTCGTGGTGGGGACGGCTCCTTTCTACGTGGTTCGTACGAAGTTCGGCTTCTACGAATACAATCTGGCTGTCCCCTTGCTCTTCGGACTGGAGCCGCTCTTTGCACCAGAGCGTGTGGGGGAGATCGCGGCCGAGGTCGGCCGAGCCCTGGCCCACGCCGACCCCGTGCCCGACACCGTCTTCCTGGACTCCTTGCCCCAAGGGTCGCCGTTGCCCGCCCTCCTTGCCCAAGGGTGGCCTCGACCCCATCCGCAGGTGGTGTCGCCACATTCTTTTCCGTGGTCCCACGTGCACCTCGACGACGGGGGGTTCGAGGGATGGCTCCAAGGACGCTCAGCGAAGTTCCGGCAGCATTTCCGCTATGACTACCGAAAAGCGCAGGCGGCCGGTTTCGAGCACAAGACATCGGTCGACGCCCGAGACATCGCCGAACGGCTGCCCGACTTTCGCCGGCTCTACGAAGCTCGGCGAGCCGGTCGCGACGGAGCCGGGCCTCCCTTCGACGACCGCTTCATGGCTGTGGTTGCCGAGGCCTCGGACGAGCTTTCGGGCACGGGACGGTTGCGTCTGGCCACGATCGAAAAGCCTGGACAGGTGATCGCTGCCGATCTGATCGTCAGCGCCGGGGGCCACGCCAGTCTCTGGTATACGGGTTTCGACGATGCGTGGGCGCATCTCTCCCCGAATTCGCTGTGCACGGTGCTGTCCATCGAACACGCCGCTCAGGCCGGGGACACCGTCTATGACCTCGGGTCCGGTGCTTATGCCTACAAGGCCCGGTTGACCAGTGATGCCCCGATCTTCGAGAGCTCGCTTCTCGTCCGGCGCGGGCTGCTCCCGTTTCACACGCCGGCACAACTTCTCCCCTTCGACACCCGTCAATCAGTCGCTCGTGCCCTGGGCCGCATCAAGAACCTGCCTCGGTCGGTGGTCGGCAAGGTAGGACGAGCTTCCTCTCCGGAAACGTGACCGTCTCTCGACGTTGAGACCGGGCCTGTGGCTCGATCAAGGCGATTGCAGACCATCCGGACCGTCGTCGAAGGTGAAGTCACTGCGCGCCGTAGTGAAATCAACCCCAAGCTGCTCGACGTTGTGTCGACCTGCCGGCTCGAGTTGGAAGCCCGTATGGAAAAGGAGCTGCGCCTGCGCTGACAGGCAGGGGAGCCTGCGGCCATCCACGGTACCCTCGGCAAAGACCTCTGCGGCAAGGGAGGCAGGCTCTGAAGCCCCACCTTCGCTCCGGGCGGGAGTCCCCCACGCGCCCGTGAGGCGAGACCAGTCGATGCCCATCAGCTCGACCTTGTGACCCGATTCGTCGTCGAGCGTCGATCGCAAGGGCATCCATATGCCCCCCCTGTCGAACTTGATGTGTCGATATCCGATCGTCTCGAGAGCTCGCCTTGCTCTCGGCTCGTTGGTGTCGAACCTGTCCACCACGATGTCGAGGTCACGATGCATGCGGGTCTGCCTCCCCAGGAGCACATCGACCCCCCAACCCCCGGCCACCCAATAGGGCACACCGGCCGCCTCGAGCGCGTCGACAACGGTCAGGAGTTGCGCCGGCCCTGAATCTCTAAGGAGTTGCTTCCTTATGGGGTCGAAAGGCGCCTGTGCCCACGACGGGAGATCGTCGACGACCCGAAGCGCCCAATGAGCAGCTCGGCGCAAGTGTGGCCTCCGCATGAGGAACCGGCGCATCCGCACCGCCCCCACGGTGAGGAGCCGTCGCCGTCCCTCGGTTGGACGAGCACCGCCTTGTCGACTTCTCTCGGGCACTGACACTCGGGCTACCCCCGCTTCGAGTGCTCTTCTGTGTCGGGTCCGTCGCCGTTGACCGAGGGACGTCCGAAGATCGATTGCAGGAGCGTCATGTCCTGCTGGAGCGTTTCCTTCAGCGGGTATCCGCTGTGGTAGAGCTGCTGCACGCGTGAGGAGAGGCAGGGCACGACGACACCATTGATCGTCCCCTGTGTGAAGGCGTCTCGCATCAAGTCGCTGCTCTCCTGGAGCGATCCCGCCGGGTCCAGCGCCGAGGCCAGACGATTCCAGTCGACGCTCACCAGCTCGACACGATGACCGGCCCCGTCCTCGAAGGTGGACAAGTCCGGCATCCAGGTTTTACGCATCTGGGACCCGACCTGCCGGAACCCAAGATCCAGAAGTGCCTGGCGCGCCGCCGGTGCGTTGCGCTGGTAGTCATCGATGATCACGTCGAGATCGTCGTGGGTTCGGTTCTGTTTCCCGATCAACGCGTCGATCCCCCACCCACCGGCCAACCAGTACGGCAGTGAGCGGGTGTCGAGAGCCCTCAGGACCCGCAGCACGTCGTCTGCGCTCATGCTACCCCTCAAGCGCGCCCGCAATGGCCCGAGGAGAACGGCGATGAACGAGGTGCTCGGCGACAAGCCCACGATCCGGCTGACCCAGCCGGCCGGGACATACAGGACACGATGGCTCTTGAGGAACCGGCCGACCTGTGCCCCCGCCACTCCCACCAGACTCCGCATCGTTGTGTTGCCCGATCGAGGAGTGCTCATGACGGCAGCGCCGACGGTGGCCCATCGGGGGGAAATGAAGAGGACGGGTACGTCATGAAGGCAGTATTCCGAAGGTCATTTCGGGACCGGGAAGAAGACCTCGTACGCGCCCATGAAGCGGCGGATGAAGCTGGGAACGAGACCGATCTCCTCGGTGAGCTCGCCGCCGGCACCGACGGACAACTGGGACCAGTAGCTGTCCAGGGCCGTCTTCTTTCTCTCCAGGTACCCGGCCGTGCTGACGCGCTCGGGCCGGGACGATCCCTGCAGCGTGCGGACCCACGATCGGGGTCGCTCCCATTGCCAGATCGGATAGAAACACAGGCGCACGCTCGTCCCCGCCAGGGCCCGTCGGGTGGCTTCTCCCAGGGCGGCGTGGTCGGAGTGGGGGTCGGCCTCCGAGGTGACGAGCACGTCTTCGGGGGAGCTCTTCTTCACCAGGTCCGACACCGCGTCGACCAGGGCCTCTCCGGCCAGGTGGAGCTGGGTCTCGGGGAACGACAGATGGATCACCGACTCGTCATCGAGCCCCAGCACCTTGCAGGCGGCGCGCAGCTCGGCGTCCCGGGTGGCGATGTTCTGTTCCGCCGTCTTGTGGGGGGGATAGGTGCTCCCGTCGCTGACCACCGCCACCTGCACGGGGGTTCCGGCGTCGACCTTCCGCATGATCGTGACACCGCACCCCAGCGTCTCGTCGTCGGGATGCGGGGCCAGCACGAGGCAGGACCGGCGGGCTATGGCATGTGTGCAGTCCACCCCGCTGCGACCCATGGACACGCCGAGGACCGTGGAGATCGGGGGCTTTATGGGCTTCAAAACGTCCTCGAGCCAACGTGGAATACGCGCCGACACGTCCGCTCTCATGATGCTCATTCTAATGGAGCGTCGGTCCGTACGAGCGTACTGAAGCAGGCGTCTCTGGTACCGGTGACGGGCCGCTCCCCTCCACGGGTGACCCAGTGCCGATAGCGATTCCGGTGCGCTTCGGGACCGAAGCCGGCTCGGGACGGACAGCTAGTCTGCTCACCGTGCACGACGAGCGTCAGCGCGCCGAAGGCCAGGACGATGCGCCTCGAGCCCTGCGCTTGGCCTGCTACTTGGACGCGAGCACGCAGGGTGGTTCGTCAGCCAGCCTCATGGTGCTCCTGAGCGCGCTCGACCCGGATATCGACGTCACGGTCATGGGTACGTCGGAGGAGATCGTGTCCTGGGTCGCCGCCGCTCGTCCCGGTGCCGCCACCCGCGTCCTGGCTCCGGTGCGGAGCAAGTTCGATCTTCGGTCGATCCGGGAGCACGTCAGCGCCATTCGCCAGCTTCGACCCGACATCCTCCACGTCAACCTGGACAACGCGTTCACTGCCCCTTACGGGTTGATAGCCGGAGTGCTCACCAGGACGGTGACCGTCGGCGTCGTGCACAGCTCGTCGCCGGCGTGGAATCGACGTCAGCAGTGGCTCGTCCGATTGCTGGCTCCCCGGGTGAGTGCCTACGTCGGTGTGTCCGGGGCCATCGCACGAACTGCCGAAGCGCTTCTTGCCCTCCCGGCGGGATCGGCCCGGGTCATCCACAACGGTGCGGATCTGCCGTCGTCTCTGGCCACCAGAGACCCGTCGCCCGCGCCCCTGATCGGCGCCGTGGGGCGCCTCGCTCCCGAAAAAGGCTATGGAATCCTCCTCGAGGCCTTGGTCCTGCTTCCCGGATGCCGTCTCGTCTTGGTGGGTGAGGGCCCCGAACGCGCCACTCTCGAGGAGCGGGTCGGCGAGCTGGGACTGACGGAGCGAGTCGTGTTGGCGGGATGGGTCGACCCTCCGTGGACCGCCCACTGGGCCTTGGACGTGCTGGCCGTTCCGTCGTTCACGGAAGGTTTCCCCCTGGTCATCGTGGAGGCGATGTTGGCCGGGACACCGGTGGTGGCGTCGAGAGTGGGGGGCATTCCCGAGATCGTGGTGGACGAGGAGACCGGGTTACTGGTCCCTCCCGGCGATGCTCGAGCCCTGGCCACGGCGCTCGGACGGCTCGTGGGCGATCCGGAGCTGCGCGCCGCCATCGCGGCGCGATCGAGAGAATTTGCGGCGCAGAATTTCACGTCCTCGGCCATGGCGGCGAAGTTCGAGGCTCTCTACCGTGAGCTACGGCGTTGAATTGGGCCCGGCCCGGTGCGCGGTCTCGTCTACAAGGCTTTGTCGTCGGGCACGCTCGGCGGCTCGAAGTGCGTGCGCCACCGGGCCGGCAGAGGGCGCGTGATGAACGCCAGGGCCCGCTGTCGCTCGCCGAGGGTGGCCCCCGTCGTGAAGTAGAGGACGAGATACGTGATGCATCCCGCCAAGGCGGCAAGGATCAGCAGCGCCAGGGAGTGGCCGATCACGTGTTTCAAGGCCAGGAGCACCGCTGCGCAACCTGCCGCCGGAAGGATGTTGGGGACAAGGGACCGTCGGGCGAAGGTGGACAGGGGAAGTCCGGTCGACTTGCACCCGGCCACGGCATACCCGGGCAAGCGGACCAGGAGGATCCCGCCCAGTGTGCCCAGTGCCACGCCGACGGGCCCGATGGCGAGCGCCAAGATGACCGACAGCGCCAGGTTCACCGCCACCTCGGCGCTCTTGAGGGCGCAGATGAGGGGCAGCTTCCCCGCGCCGATGAGGATGTTCCCCATGGCACGCACAGGTGAGGCCAACGCGGTCGAGGCGGCCAGGACGGCGAGCACGTCGGCGGATGTCCCGAAGCCCGGCCCCACCCATGCCCGGATCCCCGGTGCGGCCAGGATGACCAGGACCAGTGAGACCATGAGCCCGGGGACCAACGTGGCCCGGGTTCCGTCCACGGCGATGGCCATCATGGCGCTGGGCTCCCGGTTCCGGGATGCGGAGGACGCATAGGGGAAGAACACCTGGGCCATGGAGTCGAGCCCGGCGATCGCCGCGCCCGACAGCTTCGAGCCCAGCGCGTAGATGGCCGCGTCCCGAAGTCCGAGGACGATTCCCACGCACATGACGTCGCCGGTCTGGTACAGGGCTTGGAGGATGGCCTGGAACAGGAACCAGCCCGAAAGGTGCATGGTCTGGCGTCGCCGTTCCCGGTCGACCAGATGCGGGCTGATCCGAGTACCCGGCAGGATCCGTTTGACCATCCCCAGTCGCACGAACTGGAACAGGATCGAAACCGAGGTCGTGGCGATGGCCAGCAGGACGACGCCGTGACCTCCCACCACCACGGCGATGCTGACCAGGGTCGTGATCAGCGCCATGGAAGCGTTGGCCGAGGCGAGCAGGTCGAAGCGCTGGTGGCCGACGAGCGCTCCACCGAAGGTGTCTCCGGGAATCGACGTGGCCAGGCCGACGGCGAGCACGATCACCACGACGATCGTTTCGTCTCGTCCGGCGGCGGCCACATGAACCAGGTGGGGCAGGGCGAAAGCCAGGCCCACTCCGGCGAACATGGCGATCACGCCCAGGGGGACGAGCACGAAGAAAGTGGTGTTGAGTGTGCGCAGGGCCAATTCCGGGCGGACCGAGGCGTCCTCCGCCACCAGCTTGGTCGTCGCCCCCCCGAAGCCGAGCTCGAACAATTCCAGGTACACGACGGTGCTGCTGGCCACGACCCACAGGCCGTAGGTGGTCTTGCCCAGGTGGTGGAGGAGGATCGGTGTCAGCACCAGGGCTGTCAGCGCCATCAAGCCCTGCGCGGCGTAGTTCATGAAAACGTTGCGGCCGAACCGGGCGGGAAGGGCGTTCGCCCCGCTCGACCTCCGCCGGACGAGCTCGGGCCGGTCGGGCTGCCCGGAGTCCCCGGCGCCGAGCCCACGCGTCGTCGTCATGCCGGGTTCGGTGCGTCCACCACCGCCAAGCGCATGACCTACCACTCTACGTGATTCCCAGCCTTGCGGGGCCCATGGCGGGGCGGTTTCGCCTCAGGGGCGCGAGGTCCCGAACACGTGGCGATCGAGGGCGTCGAGCACCGCGGAGTCGACGTCGAGGTCGAACTTCCGGGCGAAGAACCGGCCCGAGCTCACCAGCTCCTCGAGATCGTCGAGGCCGAAGACATCGGGGTGTCCGTCACCTTCGCCCGAGTTGAAGCGGACGTGGTGGAGCTCCTCGTCGCGCACGCGCAATCGGGGGTCGTTGCACACGATGGTGGCCGTGGCGGACTCGTCGGGGATGACGGTCCGGGCGTAGTGGCGGACGTAGTCGTCGTGTCGGGCCACGTACTCCACCACGGCTTCGGCGGCCCGCCGCGACAGGGCCATCCACTGCGATCCGTACCAACAGGGAAAGGCGGAGGAGAAAGGGGAGTGTCGCGCTCTGACACCGAGCCGCATGGGCAGTGGATCAGGGTACCGGTACACGGTGACCTTCCGCTGCAGTTTGTAGAGGACGAAGTTGGCGTAATGGGCGCTGTCGGCGATACGCCGTCGGAGCGTGGGCGGCAGTCGCGCCATGATGCCGAGGTGCGGCAGAGTGGAGTACCGGTAGTTGTACCGGCGGTCGCAGTCCATCCGAAGCTCCCCGTCTTCGATCATGTGGATGGGCTGGGCCGCCACGAAGGCGTCGACACCGGCTCCCCCCAACCGCTCCTCGAGGCTGTCGGCCGGGGCGATGGGGTAGTCCTGTTCGGAGAGGAAGACCACCCATTCGAAGTCGAGGTGTCTGACCATCCACGACAGGCTCTTCCAGGTGATGTCGACGATGGAGAAATCACCCCACGAAACGGGTGTGTCGCTCGTCAGGACGTCGACTCCGCCGATCGGCGCGACGAGGTCGGTACCCCAGTCGGATCGGAAGCGGTCGTGATGGACGACCAGCGGGGACTGGGGTTGGGCGCGCCGCAATGTGCCCAGGAGCCGGAGCAGCTGTGTTGGTGGGCGGTACGAGGTGATCAGGTACGCCACGCGCATCGATGCATCGTATCGAGCACCACCGGTTTCGGAATGGGGCGGTTTCCCGAGCCCGAGGACGGCGCCGGGTTCGGGAAAAGTGCCAAGGGTCCCCATTTAGCGTCGGCGATGTGGGTAGGTTCGAGATCATGCGTCAGGGTGTGGAGCGGGTCCTGTGGCCTCGCAAGGCACGTGACGATCTCGTGCCGGCGGCGGGCGGTATCCTGCTGCGCGAGGTGAGCACCGGACGGTTCGAGGTAGCCCTGATCCACCGCCCGGGGCGGGACGACTGGTCGCTACCCAAGGGCAAGCAGGATCCGGGTGAGTCCTACGAGGAATGCGCCCTGCGCGAGGTGCTCGAGGAGACCGGCTACCGGTGCCGGCTTCTGAGCTTCGTGGGGTTCACCGAGTACCGGGACCGTCGGGGCCGCCCCAAGGTCGTCCACTACTGGCTCATGGACGTGCTGGGCGGACAATTCGCCCCGTCCGACGAAGTCGACGATCTCCAGTGGGTCGAGCTCGAGCGCGCTGCGCAGGTGCTCAGCTACGGGCGGGACCGGGAACTGCTCGCTTCCCTCGACACCGTCGATCTGGCCCGCTCCGGCTGAAGGCCGGGCAGCGGCGGGCCTCGCCGGATCAGATCTCGGTCGTCGTCAAGAGCTCACAGAGCTGCTTGTTGTCCTCGGGGTGGCGAACTGCCAGCCGGAGGTACCCGTGCCCGTCGTCGAACTTGTCGGATGCATCCTTGACGTGCACGAAGTGGTCCTCCATGAGTCGGTCAGCGAGCCTCTCGGTCCGGTGCTGGTCGGTCCGTAGCCGGACCAGGAGAAAGTCGCCTCCGCTGGCGTACACCCGCTCGACGATCGGGACTTGCGCCAGGCCATCCGCGAATGCGGCCCGGTCGGCGCGGATACGGCGAAAGGAGTCCTCGAGGGGAGTCCGGTGCTTGAGGATCACCTCGAGGAAGTTCTCCGCCAGCGAGTTGACGTTCCAGATGGGCGTCTCGGACCACAGCCGCTTCTGCACCTCGGGGTGTGAGGTGTAGACGTATCCCAGTCGGATGCCGGGCACGCCCAGGCACTTGCTCATGCTCTTCAGGATGATGACGTTGTGCATGTCGCGTTCTTCGACCACGGGGAGGATCGTCGGCTCGTCGGCGAAGTCGATGAACGATTCGTCGACGATGAACACGCGGTCGGGGTGGGCGGCGGCGAGGTCTATGACGGCGTCGGACCGGACGACGGTCCCGGTGGGGTTGTTGGGGTTCACGATCACGATGACATCGGCGTCGAGGGTCGCCGCGGCCAGGCCCTCGAAGTCGATCGAGCCCGTATCGGCGTATGTCGCTGCTTCGGGGAAGATGCGCGGGTACTCCCCGAAGGTCGGGTTCGGGATCAGGGCACGGGAACCCTCGAGAACGCTGCGAAGGATCGGGAAAGCCTGGGAGGCGCCGTTCAACAGGAAGATGTTGGACTCGTCACAGGACTCGAAGTACGACAATTTGCGGTTGAGGATGGCCTGTGAGGAGCCGTAGTTCGCCATCAGGGCGCCGAGGTTCTCGCGCAGCTCCGCGGTGATCGCCGGCGTCGGGAAATACGTGTTGCGGATGAATGCGAAATCCAGGTGCGGCATGTTCCAGTAGCCGCCCCAGGCGTGTTCGAGTGTCGATCTCCGTGACGACGGGTTGAACTCGAACTCCGCGGACATCAGGTCGTTGGGGTCGTCGACCTCGGCCCAGGGGTGATGCACGTGCTCGGCATACACGGTGGCTGCCCGCATGTAGATGAGGACACCGAGCAGGAGCTCGTAGTACCCGCTTGCATCGATGGAACGGGAGTAGAACGAAAGCAGCTGGCGGAACGTCGAACGGGTGAAGTCCTTGTCGAACCGGTAGATGTTGAGAGTCTTGTACTTGTCGGAGAAGTCGAACTTGTCGTCTTGGAGGTAGGACGGGAAGACCTGGGTGATCGCATCGTTGCCGGCCACGCTGACCACGGTGCCGTCGAGGCCCGGGTGGTAGCGGTCGACCAGAGCTGCGTTGTCATGGCGTGTGTGGACGATCTGTTGCATCACGCGCGGGTCCACGATGAGATCGGACTCGATCAGCAGGATGTCGTCGTCGACCGAGATGGACTCCAGGGCCAGCGCCATGGAGAACACGTTGTTGGTGACCTCGTACTGAGGGTTGTGCACGTACTCCACGTTCAGGTCCGGGAACTGGTCCTTGACCGCCCGCCTCAGCTCCTCGCTGCGGTATCCGGTCACCATGCAGACGTCCCGGACCCCGCAGTCCCCGAGGCTCACGAGCAGGCGATTGAGGATCGTCGTCCCCGCGATGGGCAGCAGCGTCTTGTGGGTGTGATCGGTGAGCGGACGCATTCTCCGGCCGATGCCGGCGGCGAGGATGATGGCTTTCATAGGTCCTCCTGGCTCACCACGCCGGCCGTGAGAGCATGAGCGAGCCTACCAACCCGATGTCGCCGTTCCGCGGCTTCGGGGCAGGGTGTGGCGCGCCACGCCGCCGGTTACGACGAAGGCGGCGAAGCGCTCGATGTCGCTCGTCGGACCCGGAGCCGCCTGGTGAGGACGCGCGCCAGCCTGATGGACCTTCGTGCCAGGCGTCTCACCCACAGCGCCGCGGTGGGATGCTCGAGCTCGTGAGCGATCTGGCGTACACGGGCGATCGACGCCACCAGGTCCTCTACCGCCGGCCGTCCACGATCGGCGGGGTCGACGAGCTCGGAGCGGACGGCCTCGACGGCGGCCCGGGACGCGGCCAGCGGACGTCCCGCACTGTCCCAGCGTCGTCGGAAATCACCGACGGGCCGGGGCCGGGCCGCCTCGAGCGTGATCAGCCTTCGTTCACCGCGCCCCAGCTCTTCCAGGAGCTCTCGCGCCAGCGGCGTCATCTCCTCGGCACTCACGTCGGGCACGAGCTCGTAGTCGAAGACCCCGCGCGCCGGGGTCATGTAGTCGGGCCCGTAGCGGTACTCGGACAGGAACTCGTGCACCGGTGAGGGAGCGGGCATGGGGTTTCCGCTGAGGCTCACCGTCTCGGGATGATCCACGAACCGGCGCGGGAAGGACCTGCGCTCGGCCATCCCGGGCCAGTCGAATCCGGGATAGGCGTGCAGGTCGAGGAGGTCGTCGCGTTCGTCCCACAAGAAGATGTCGGCGTGCTGGAGGTTGATCTCGCTGAAGGAGATCCGGGCCACGAGAGGGTCCGAGGTGTCGAGCTGGTGCCCGGCCGCGGCCACCTCGGGGCCGAGGGCCGCCACCTTGTCGAGATCGGACCTGAGACAGCCGAAGTCGATGTCGCCGTCCCAGGGGATGAGCTCGCCACTGCGGACCGCGCCGAGCAGTCCGCCGTAGTCGATCCAGTGGAGTATCCCGTGCCGTTGAAGCAGGTCGTGGGTGAAGACGGCCAGCTCGACGAGATGCTCGGTGCAGCACTGCGGGCGCAGGCTGTCCTCGCTCCAGTTCCAGAATTCGCACCGCGGCGTGTCTCGGGTGCACGGCGCCGAAGGTCGCGGCGGTTGCGGTTCTGGCCGGGGGCCGTCAGGGCGAGCCATTCCTACCGCCTCCTCTTCGAGGGCGGGCTCAGGTTCGCCACCGAAGCGGCCGGCCCAGGGGAAAGCTTAGACGCAGGGCCCATCGCCCCGACTCGTCGGGGGTCATGAGCCACAGCGTGGTGGCGACGGCCTCGATGGGCAGGTGTCGCTGCAGGCGCCGACCGGCTCGACGCATCCGCGCCGGTCGGGCGCCGTCGCCCACCGTCAGGTGGGGAACGACCTCGTCGAACGCGCCGCGGTAGGGCGTGTGGCCGGGGAACCGCGCCGAGATGGCGGCGGTGAGGTCCACGAACGATGCGCTCGGATCGGGGGCGAGGTACATCACTCGGCCGTCGAACCACCGGATCTCCCCGAGACTGAACTCGAAGGGCTCGACGTCCCCCAGCAGCGCGCTCAGGTCGTCGACCACCTCGCCGGTGATCGACGCCGGGTCGACGAAGGGATAGAGGACGGTGATGTCCGCGGGCATCGACCCCGGGTCGAATTTCTGGCGCAGCCGGCCGACCCGGTGCTCGGCACTGGGAACCGGAAGGAACAGGCCGCTCTCGTGTTGCGACGGGCCGAGCTCGAAACCGGTGTGGTGGAAGAGGAGGACCACCGCAGACAGGCACGGCACCCGTCTCCCCTGCACCGTCCCCTCGGCGTACAGCCCGGCCCATGTGCCGTCGGGCGCCTCGCCGTGGACATGCGGCGCCCGCAGCTGGCGGGTCACCTCGTCCACGTCGAGACTGGCCAGGTCGATGCGGCGCCCGGCGCTGTCGCGCAGGACCGAGAGGAGCGGCATCCAGGAGTCGCCCTGGATCCGGGCCGCCACTGCGAACCCGAGAGGCACCAACGCCTCGACGCCGCGCTCGGCCTCGTGCTCGTAGTCGTCGATGACGACCGTGAGCTCCTCGTGGGTGCTGGTCTCCGAGCCCTCGAGGGCGTCCACGCCCCAGCCACCCGCCAGGTGGAACGCCACGCCCTGGGTCTCGAGGGCGCGCACCACCAGGAGCACGTTCTCCGCCTTCATCACCCCGCGCAGGCGGTCTCTCACCGGGCCCAGGAGGGCGGCCACGGGTGAGGACTGCGGGGCCCGGGCGACGATGCGACTCAAACGCCGGGCCGGGGTCCCCAGGAGACGATGGTTCCGGACGAAGCTGCGCACGGCTCTGTCCGGCGCCGTCGCCCCGACCCCGCCGGCAGGGAGCCGATCGTCGTCACCGTGGCCCACGGGTCAGGCCCCGCCGGGGGCGTTGGACAGGTAACGGCCGAAGAAGTCCCAGATCTTGCTCCATCCGGCGGCGGCGACCTCGGGCCGGTAATTGGTCCGGTTGGTGGCGAAGAAGGCGTGCCCGGCGCCGTCGAAGGTGTGGAACTCGAAGGTCTTGTGCTGCGCGGTGAGGATCGCTTCGAGCTCGGCGGTCTGCTCGGGTGACGGGTTCTGGTCCTCGGCCCCGAACAGGCCCAGCAAGCGGGCACGACAGGTTGCCGGCCAGATGCGACGACGGGGCCGGCCTTGAGCGGTGACCCCTCGGGCGCGCCGACCACGACGAAGGCGCCGTAGCAGTCGACGGCGGCGTCGAGGGGCAGGCTGCAGGCGGCCAGGAACGACTGGCGCCCCCCCGAGCAGTACCCGATGGTCGCCACCTTGCCGTTGGAGGAGGCGATGCGCCTTCAGGTACGTGGCCGCGCCGTCGACGTCGCCCACCAGTTGCTCGTCGGGCACCCCGCCCAAGGCCCGGACGACGGCGGCGGCCTCTTCGGGGCCGGCGCCCGGTGCCTGGCGCGAGTACAGGTTGGGGCACAGCGCCAGGTACCCGTGGTCGGCGAACCTGCGGGTGATCTCCTTGGTCTCCTCGTCGTAGCCGGGGAAGTGGTGGATCACCACCACGGCGCCGAAGGACCCGTCGGCCAACGGTTGGGCCAGGTAGGCCTCGATCTCGTCGCCGCCGTGATCCGGCGATCCGAGACCGTCTCCGCTCGGATTGCGTCGGTCATGGGTCACCTTTCGGCACCGACGGTTCATTCGCCATGGACCGACGGCCATTCTTCACGGAATCGCAACGCCGCTCTGAGCCTTTTGCCAGGATGAGCAGGCACGATGAGGTAGGTGGATGCCTTCGTCACTCGAATCGTGCAACAGCACCTGGCTCTTCGACACCGAGCGGATGCGGTTCCGCCGGATCCTGAAGGGCGCGGACGTGGGCCGCCGACCCGACCACGACGGAGTGGCGCCCGTACTTCGGGCTCGACCTCGACCCCCGCTCGGAGTCCTTCGTGGTCGTGCTCAACGCCGAGGGCACCCGGTTGCTGCGATCGTGGCGCCACACCGAGCAGTGCTCGCAGTGCGGCGCGCAGGCGCACGGCCGAGCTGTCGCTCGACGAGGTGCGGGCCGCGGAGCCTGAGGCCGGCCGGCTCCGGCCCGTTGCCGGAGACGTGATCAACCCAACGGAGTCGAGGGCACCGTCGAGGTCGTCGACGAGATCGTCGACGGCCTCGAGCCCGACGCTGAGGCGGACGAGATCGCCGGGGACCTCGTTGCTCGACCCCGCCGTCGCGGCGTGGGTCATCCGGCCGGGGTGCTCGATCAGGCTCTCGACGCCCCCGAGGCTCTCGGCCAGCGTGAAGACGCGGGTGCGGGTGCAGACCTCGAGCGCGGCCTGCTCGCCGCCTCGCAGGGTGAAGCTGACCATGCCGCCGAACGCCCGCATCTGCCGCCGGGCGATGTCGTGGCCGGGATGGCCGGGCAGCGAGGGGTGCAGGACGCGCTCGCACGGCGCGGTGGGCCCGGAGCAGCTCGACGACGCCGAGCGCGTTGGCACAGTGGCGCTCCATGCGGATGGGCAGGGTCATGACGCCGCGCTGGACCAGGTAGCAGTCGAAGGGCCCCGGGCACCGCACCGGCCGCGTTCTGGACGAACCCGAGGCGCTGGGCGAGGTCGGCGTCGTTGGTGGCCGCGAACCCGCCGATGACGTCGGAGTGGCCGCCCAGGTACTTGGTGGTCGAGTGCACGACGATGTCGGCTCCCAGGGCGAGGGGCTGCTGGATCCACGGGCGTGGCGAAGGTGTTGTCGACGACGACGAGCGCGCCGTGGCTGTGGGCCAGCTCGGCCACCGCGGCGATGTCGACGACGTCGAGGAGCGGGTTCGTCGGCGTCTCGACCCAGACCATGCGCGTCCGGGGCCGCAAGGACCTCGGCCAACCGTCGAGAGGTCGATGGCGTCGACCTCGAGCCCGGCCCGGCGGTGGACCTCGGTCGCCAACCGGTACGTCCCGCCGTAGCTGTCGGTGGGCATGACGAGATGGTCACCGGGGTCGAGCAGGCGCAACACGGCGTCCTCGGCCGCCATCCCGCTGGCGAAGGCGAACCCGAACTCGGCCCCCTCGAGCAGGGCCAGGTGGGCCTCGAGGCTGGCGCGGCTCGGGTTGCCCGAGCGCGCGTACTCGAAGCCGCGGTCGACGCCCACGCCGTCCTGCTCGAACGTCGACGACAGGTAGACGGGGGTGTTGACGGCTCCGGTGGCGGGGTCGGGCCCACCCCCGCCGTGCACGGCGCGGTCTCGAATCCGAGGCCGGCGAGATCGGGCGATCCGGTCGATCGGGGTGTCGGGGGGAATCGGGGCGATCGGTCATGTCGGGGTCAGCGGGGCCCGCCGCCAAGGTGGCCAGCACGTCCGAGCGCGTGATGACGCCGACGGGATGGCCGCGGTCGAGCACGACCAGGGCGGGCGCGCCCTCGAGGCGCCCCACCGCCACGTGCACCTGCTCGCCGGCCCCGATGGTGGGCAGGGGCGCGCCCATGACGTCGCCCACGGGACGCTCGAGCATGGTGGCGTCGGTGAAGACGCTGTCCATGAGGTCGCGCTCGGTGACGGCGCCCACCACCTCGGCCAGGACCACGGGCGGTTCGTGCTTGACCACCGGCATCTGGCTCACGCCGTACTCGCGCAGGATGGCGATGGCCTGGCGGACGGTCTCGTCGGGATGGGTGTGCACGAGCGACGGGAGCGACGGGTCGCGCGCCGCCAGCAGGTCGCCCACGGTCGTCCCCGCCGCCTGCAGGAACCCGTAGTCGGCCATCCAGGCATCGTTGTAGATCTTGGAGAGATAGCCCCGCCCCGAGTCGGGGATGTGCACGACGATCACGGCGTCGGGGGAGAGGTCGCGCCCCACCACCAGCGCGGCGGCGATGGCCGTCCCGCCCGAGCCGCCGAGGAGCAGTCCCTCCTGGCGCGTCACGCGCCGGGCGGTGGCGAAGCTCTGGGCGTCGGACACCGCCACCACCCGGTCCACGACCGAGGGGTCGTAGGTCGAGGGCCAGAAGTCCTCGCCGATGCCCTCCACCAGGTACGGGCGCCCCGACCCCCCCGAGTACACCGAGCCGTCCGGATCGGCCCCGATCACCTGCACGTCGGGGTTGCGTTCCTTGAGGTACCGGCCGATCCCGGTCACGGTGCCGCCCGTGCCGATGCCGGCCACGAAGTGGGTGACGCGTCCCCGGGTCTGCTCCCAGATCTCCGCGCCGGTCGTGTCGTGCTGGGCCCGGGGGTTGTCGGGGTTGTGGTACTGGTCGGGCTTCCAGGCCAGGGGCACCTCCCGGGCCAGGCGGTCCGACACCGAGTAATAGGACTCGGGGTGGTCGGGGGCCACCGAGGTGGGGCACACCACGACCTCGGCGCCGTAGGCGCGCAGCAGGGCGATCTTCTCGCTCCCCACCTTGTCGGGGCAGACGAAGATGCAGTCGTAGCCCCGACGCGCCGCCACGATGGCCAGCCCCACCCCGGTGTTCCCGCTCGTCGGCTCCACGATGGTCCCGCCCGGTCGCAGCCGGCCGTCTTGTTCTGCGGCGCTGATCATGGCGAGCGCGATGCGGTCCTTGGACGAGCCTCCCGGGTTGAACAGCTCGAGCTTGGCCACGAGCGTGCACTCGAGGTCCCGGGCGGTGCGGTCCAAGCGGACCATGGGGGTGTTGCCGATGAGGTCGACGAGCGAGTCCGCCACGTCCATGGGCGGCCCGGGGTCGGTGACGCGCCGTACCTCGACGCCGCCCAGTGCTTCGCCCGCTCCCGGCGGGGACGGGCTCGTCGGTGAACAGCTCGGTGGGCAGCCCGGCCCGCCGCAATCCGGCCGCCACCGGCGCGGCCTCGGCGACGGGCCCCCACACTCCGACCCGGCGCGGGATCCGGGCCCGCAGCGCGCCGATGAGCGTCACCAGAGGTTCGCCGGACCGGAGCCGCTGCACGTGGACCGCCCTGTCGGAGAGTCGTTGCGGAGCCGGTCCATCTCCCGACGACGACGAGCACGTCCATCGCCGGCTTACTCTACGGCCAGGGCCGGGTGTCTCGGTCCGACCGGTCGGCTGTAGTGCGCGGCCGGCTGGTAGTTTCGACGGATTCATCCGGGAGAGGTGCGAGAGCGGCCGAATCGGACTCACTGCTAATGAGTTGACCTGGGAAACTGGGTCCGAGGGTTCAAATCCCTCCCTCTCCGCTCGTCGTCGACTCGTGAGCCGGTAGATTGTCCTGGTGGCCGAGCGTTACTGGTTGGAGACCCTGGGGTGTCCGAAGAACCAGGTCGACTCGGACAAGCTGGCCGGGACGCTCCGGCACGAGGGCTACGAGCCGGCCGGGTCCCCCGACGACGCCGAGCTCGTGGTGGTGAACACCTGCGCCTTCATCGAGGCGGCCCGCCAGGAGTCGATCGACACCATTCTCGAGCTCGCCGCCGGCCGCCGACAGGGGGCGCGGCTGGTGGTGACGGGGTGCCTGGCCGAGCGCCACGGCGACCAGCTCGCCGCGGCGATGCCCGAGGTCGACCTGGTGGCCGGCTTCGGGGTGCCGGTGACCCTGGGCCGGCGTCCCGTGGGCACCTTCACCGACGAGGAGCACAGCGGCGAGGCCCTCCCCTCGTTCGACCTCCTGAACCTGCCACGTCCCGCCGCCGAGGCCCCCTGGGCCTATGTGAAGGTGGCCGAGGGGTGCGACCGGCGCTGCGGCTTCTGCGCCATCCCCTCGTTCCGCGGCGTGCAACGGTCGCGTCCCGTTCGACGTGGTCCTGGCCGAGGTGGACGAGCTCGGTCGCCGACGTGCACGAGGTGGTCCTCGTCGCGCAGGACCTGGCGTCGTGGGGGCTCGATCGCAGCGCGCCGGAGCGCGCGTCGCGCCCGTCAGCGGCAGCCGCGTCCCATCGTGGCCTCGTCCGCGAGCTGTCGCAGTCGCGTCGAGCGCGTCCGGCTCCTGTACCTGTACCCCTCGGCGCTCGACGACTCGCTCGTCGACGCCGTCGTCTCCACGGGCGTGCCCTACTTCGACCTGTCGCTGCAGCACGTGTCGCCGTCCTCTGGTCAAGCGCATGCGGCGCTGGGGCGACGGGGGGCGGTTCCTGGAGCGCATCGACGCCATCCGAGCCGCGGCCCCCGACGCCGCCCTGCGGTCGTCGTTCATCCTCGGCTACCCCGGCGAGACCGAGGAGGACCACGACCTCCTCCTGGCGTTCCTGGCCGAGGCCCGCCTCGACTGGGCGGGCTTCTTCACCTTCTCCGAGGAGCCCGGCACCTACGCCGAGGGCCTGACCGGGGCGGTGCCTCCCGAGCTGGCCCTGGAACGCCTGCGGGAGTGCTCCGAGCTCCAAGACGCCATCACCGCCGAGCGCCGCGCCGCCCTGGTGGGCGAGAAGGCTCGAGGTCCTCGTGGACGAGCCCGGCGTGGCCCGAACCCATCGCGAGGCCCCCGACATCGACGGCGTCGTCCACGTCGACCGGCGTCTGGGCGTGGGCGAGTTCCACAAGGTGGTGGTGACGCGGCGCGGCGGGGCCCGACCTGTGGGCCGAGCCGTGACCGAGCCGCTGCGCGAGCGCATGCACGTCTCCACCTTCGGGCCCTCGGCCCTCAAGACGCCCGCCAACGCCATCACCGTGGCCCGGCTGCTGGCCACGCCGCGTGCTGGTGGCGATGATCGCCGTCCACGGCGCGGGGTGGGCGGCATTCGCCGTGGCGCTGGCCATCGGCCTCACCGACGGGGTCGACGGGTGGCTGGCGCGCCGCCAGGGCACCACCCGGTCGGGCGCGTTCCTCGACCCTCTGGCCGACAAGGCCGCCGTGGTGGGGGCGCTGTGCGCGGTGGCGGCCAAGGGCGAGGTGTCGTGGATCCCCGTGGCGATCATCGCGGCGCGCGAGGTGTGGATGAGCGTGTACCGCGTCGCCGTGGGCCGGCACGGCATCTCCATCCCGGCCCGGGCCACCGCCAAGATCGAAGACGCTCGTCCAAGGCATCGCCATCCTGCTGTGCCTGGCGCCCTCGGTGGCGCCGCACCGCGGCGTCCTGGCGGTGGCGGTGTGGGTGGCGGTCGCCTTCACCGTGGTCACCGGCGGGCAGTACCTCCTCGACGGCCGGCGCGCCTCGAGGGCGGCCTACCGCTCATGAGGATCGAGGTCCTGGCGGTCGGCACCGAGCTGCTCCTGGGCCAGATCGTCGACACCAACTCGGCGTGGATGGGGGAGCAGCTGGCGCTGGCGGGGATCGACTCGCACTTCCACCAGGCCGTGGGCGACAACCAGGCGCGCATCGTGCTCGCCCTGCGCAGCGCCCTGGCCCGCAGCGACGGCGTGGTGGTGTGCGGCGGGCTCGGGCCCACCCACGACGACATCACACGCGACGCCATCGCCGAGGTCATGAACGTGGCCCTGGTGCGGGACCCCGCCATCGTCGAGCGCATCGCGGCGCTGTTCAGCTCGCGCGGCCGGTCCATGCCCGAGAGCAACCGACGCCAGGCCGACGTCCCCGTCGGCGCCACCCCCATCCCCCAGCAGTTGGGCACGGCACCCGGGCTCATCTGCCCGGTGGGCCACAAGGTGGTCTACGCCCTGCCCGGCGTGCCCTACGAGCTCGTCGAGATGTTCAACCGGGCCGTGCTCCCCGACCTGCGGGGTCGGGCCGAGGCGGCGGGCGAGTCGGCGGTGATCACCAGCCGGGTGGTGCGGACCTGGGGGATGAGCGAGTCGGGTCTGGCCGAGCTGCTGGCCCCGCGCATCGAGGCCCTCGACGCCGATCCGGGGAGCCCCACCATCGCCTTCCTGGCCAGCGGGATCGAAGGGATCAAGGTGCGCATCACCGCCAAGGCGCCCGACGCGGAGAAGGCCCGCGCCCTGCTCGACGCGGAGGAGGTCGAGGTGTGCGCGCTGGTGGGCGAGGCCGTGTTCGGCGTCGACGACACCACCATGGAGTCGGCAGTGGCTGCACAGCTCGCGCGACCGGCGTCTCACCTTGGGGCTCGCCGAGTCGCTCACGGGCGGTCTCGTGGCGTCGCGTCTGGTGGGCGTGCCCGGCGCCAGCGAGTGGTTCCGGGGGTCGGTCGTGAGCTACGCCTCGGAGGTCAAGCACCGCGTGCTGGGTGTACCCGAGGGTCCCGTGGTCACCGAGGCCGCGGCGCGGGCCATGGCCGAAGGGGCCTGTCGCGTGCTGGGCTCGGACATCGGCCTCGCCCTCACCGGCGTGGCCGGGCCCGACGAGCAGGAAGGCATGGCCCCGGGGACCGTCGTGGTGGGCCTGGCCCGGCCCGGGCACGCAGTGGAGTCCCTCGTGTTCCACCTGCCGGGGGACCGCGAGCGCGTGCGCCAGTACGCGGCGATCTCCGCCCTCGACCTGTTGCGGCGACGCCTGATCGAGGTCGCTCAGGAGCCGAGCAGGGCCCGGTAGAGGTCGCAGCCGGGGCGGTCGAAGGCCACCAGGCGCACCACCTCGACGTCGGTGTCGGTGGCGGTGACGGTGGCCACCGCCACCCTCGCCGCCAGCTCGGGCGGGTAGCCGTAGACACCGGTGGAGATGGCCGGGAAGGCCACCGAGCGCGCCCCGAGGTCGGCGGCGACCTCGAGCGAGCGTCGGTAGCACGAAGCCAGCACCTCGGGCTCGTGGCGCGTCCCCCCGTCCCACACCGGGCCCACGGTGTGGATGATCCATCGCACCGGCAAGGCGAAGCCCGGCGTGGCCTTGGCGTCGCCGGGCTCACACCCTCCGAGCGCGGCGCACGCCGCCCGGAGCTGTCGCGCCCCGGCGGCGCGGTGGATGGCGCCGTCCACGCCCCCACCCCCGGCCAGGCGACGGTTGGCGGCGTTGACGATGGCGTCGGTGTCCTGCGTGGTGATGTCGCCGTGGACGGCCTCGACGCGGGGGTTGGCCATGACCCGAGATCCTCCCTCATCCGCCACACTTGGCGGGGTGCGCCTCTTCGTCGCGGTGTGGCCTCCCGAGAGCGTCCTCGAGATGCTGCTGGGCATGGAGCGCCCCGGTCTCCCCGGGCTGAGGTGGACGACAGAGCCGCAATGGCACGTGACGCTGCGCTTCTTGGGGGAGGTCGCCGATCCCGGGGCGGTGACCTCGGCGCTGGCCTCGGTTCCCGATGTCCTGGCCGAGCGCGGCGTGTCCGAGGTGCGGGCGGTACTGGGTCCCACCACGGCGTGGTTCCCGGGTCGCCAGGTCCTCCAGCTCCCGGTGACCGGTCTGGAGGCGCTGGCGCAGGCGGTGACGGAGAAGACCGCACCGTGGGATCGACACGCCGATGCCCGGCGCTTCTCGGGGCACCTCACCCTGGCACGGGCACGCGGGCGGACCCGGGGGCCGGCCCACCTGGCGGGCGCACCCCTGGCCGTGACGTGGCAGGTGCGGGCCCTGGAGCTGGTGGCGTCCACCCTCGGAGGCGACGGGGCGCACTACGAGACGCTCGCCACCGTGCCGCTCGCCGGTGCGGCCTCGAAGGACGCCTGACACCGGGGGTCGCCCGGTGGGCGGGAATTCCCACACCGAACAGGTGTTCGCAACTACACTGCTGGCATTCGGTGGTCATCACCGGGTGGTGTCACACCCCGTTCGTAGGGTCGGCCGGGTCGGAGCGGACGTAGCCGGTTCAATCAAGCGAAGAGAGAGGCATCGGAATATGGAACGCGACAAGGCGCTCGACATGGCGCTGAGCCAGATCGAAAAGCAATTCGGCAAGGGCTCGGTCATGCGGATGGGGGAGAACCTCAACCTGGGACTCGAGTCGATCCCCACCGGCGCGTTGGCGCTGGACCTGGCGCTCGGGATAGGTGGCCTCCCGCGCGGCCGCATCGTCGAGATCTACGGCCCCGAGTCGTCGGGCAAGTCGACACTCGCCATGCACGTCGTGGCCGAGGCGCAACGAAACGGCGGGATCTGCGCGTACATCGACGCCGAGCACGCCATGGACCCGGTGTACGCCGGCGCCATCGGGGTGAACGTCGACGACCTGCTCATCTCCCAGCCCGACACGGGGGAGCAGGCGCTCGAGATCTCCGACATGCTCATCCGCTCGGGCGCGCTCGACGTCCTGGTCATCGACTCGGTGGCGGCCCTCACGCCGCGGGCGGAGATCGAGGGGGAGATGGGCGACAGCCACGTGGGCCTGCAGGCCCGTCTCATGTCCCAGGCGTTGCGCAAGCTCACCGGCACGCTGTCGAAGTCCAACACCATCGCCATCTTCATCAACCAGCTCCGGGAGAAGATCGGTGTGATGTACGGCTCGCCCGAGGTGACCCCAGGGGGCCGGGCGCTCAAGTTCTACTCCTCGGTGCGTCTCGACATCCGCCGGGTCGAGCAGATCAAGGACGGTGCGGAGGTCGTCGGCAACCGCACACGGGTGAAGGTGGTCAAGAACAAGGTCAGCTCGCCTTTCAAGCAGGCCGAGTTCGACATCATGTACGGCCGGGGCATCAGCCGCGAGGGCTCACTCCTCGACGTGGGCGTGGAGCTCGGTCTCATCAAAAAGTCCGGAGCGTGGTTCACCTACGAAGGCGAGCAGCTCGGCCAGGGCCGCGAGAACGCCAAGCAGTTCCTGGTGGAGACGCCCGAGCTGATGATCGAGATCAACGAGCGCATCCGCTCGCAGCTGGCGGGCACGGTGCTCCCGGCGGGAACCACCGTCGGCGCCATCGAGGAGGACAAGGCTCCCGTCGCCGTGCCGGACTGATCCCGCCTCCGCCCTCGGGCACCATCGCGGGCCGGGTTGCCGTCGGGCGACCCGGCCCGTTGCGCGTCTGCAGCGCGGTCGTCAGGGAGCGGTGGTGGCCGGACCCGACGAGGCGCCCGCGGGGCTGGTCGTGACCGACACCGTGGAGGGCACGATCTCGACCCACGTCTGACCGGGGTCCAGTGCGATGGGCGAGCCGTTGGAGGCGGTGAGCGTCGTGGTGTCGTGAATGGAGGCCCGCTGCCAGGTCCCGGTGACGGCGACGCCGTTGCGCAGCACCACGAGTGGACCGCTGCCGGTCATCTGCGACTGCACCTCTAGGCCCCCCTCTTCGTTCTCGAGCCAGGGGCCGTAGGTGACGTGCACGGTCTGGACCACGATGTTGGTCGTGGCGATCTGCGTGCCGTTCGACAGCGTGGCGGGAGTGCCGCTGTAGGACAGCAACCAGTGCCCGCTCGGCGCGTTCCAGGTCCACAGGGCATTGTTGGTGCCCGAGAAGGGGATGTGGATCGAGGTGGTCGGGGTGCCCGAAGGGGCCGTGGGGGAATAGCTGAAGATCGGGGCCGGCGCCGTCTTGTAACCGGCGTCGAGGCCCCAGCCCGCGGCGGCGGAGATGTAGGTGTCGTAGGGGGCGAAACGGCCGGGCACGGTCTGGACGACCGACCCGTGGGTACGGAGGTCGTAGTCGATCAGGTTCCCGCTCCTCAGCAGCGACAGGACCGGGTCGATGCCCCCGACGTGGACCAGGATGGGTTTGCTCAGCTGGTCGAGGATCTGCAGGTCGACGGCGCGGGCGGAGCGGATGGGCCCCACCAGGGTCGGGCTCTGGCACTGGAACACGGCGACGAAGCGTGTGATCAGTCCCTCCACCGGCTCGTCGAAGACGATGTCGGCCTGGCTGAGGCCCGACTGCGGACGGGCTTGAGGGTAATTGTCGACCTTGACGGCGAGAGCGGGGCGCTGGGGAACCTGCCCGCCGGGGGCGGGGAGCCCGGTGAGGGGGCACACCGGGCCCGAGGGCGTCGTCGTCGTGGTCACGACGGGGATGTTCGGAGCGTTGTGCGAAGCCTTCTTGGTGTTGCCCCCGGAGGTGACCGCCAGGGCGATGCCGGAGCCCAGGACGAGGACCGCCACCGCCACCAGGGCGATGACCCAGGCGCGCTGGGACGAGCTGCGCGGTTTGCCGTTCGGGGTGTCGGCACCGGCGGCACCGGCCCCGCCCGCTCCACCCGCTCCGCCGGCCGCGCCGGCCGCGGTGGCGGGAGTTCCCACCGGCGGGGTGACGGCCCCGGCCATCGATCTGGTGGGGTCGGCGGGGATCGACCGGGTGGCGTCGTCTGCGGCCCTGTCGGCGGGGACCGCCTGGGTGGCCTGGTCCCAGGCTTCGGGTGCCCCTGCGCTGTCGCCTCCGGCCCCGCTCGGCACGTCGCCGGGTTGCTCAGGGGTGGTGTCGTCGGGCATGGGCTCCTCCTGCGAACCCCGCACCGGGGTCGCTGTCTCGACCGTCGCCGGCGGTTCGTTCGTGCCGTGTTGGGGGCTGCGGCCGAAAGTGGACCTCGGCGAGGCTAGTGCTCGGCCCAGGGCGCGCGACAAACCCTGACCGCCCGACACCGCCGTGTTCGGCGAGGCACGCCGACCTTCGTGCCGGCCGACCGTGCCTGGTCCGGCGCGGCGCGACCGGCTATGACAGCGGTCATGGGCACAGGCGCGGTGCACCGGAAAGCCACTGCGTTCTCCGAGGCCGCCGCGGTGTACGAGCAGGCTCGGCCCGGTTACCCCCCCGAGGCATTGGCCTGGCTCGACGACCAACTGGATCTCGGCGCCGGGCGTCGGGTCCTCGACTTGGCGGCGGGGACGGGCAAGCTCACCCGGGGGCTTCTGGCTCGGGGCGCCACCGTGGTGGCGGTCGAGCCTGTCGAGGGGATGCGTCGGACCTTGGCCGCTGCGGTCCCCGGTGCCATGGTGGTGGCGGGCGTGGCCCAGGCCATCCCCCTCGGCACGGCGACGGTCGACGCCGTGACCGTGGCGCAGGCGTTGCACTGGTTCGCCACGCCTCAGGCGGTGGGCGAGATGCACCGTGTCCTGCGTCCGGGGTCACGGCTTGCGGTGGTGTGGAACCGACGCGATCTCACAGATCCTCTCCAGGCGGGAATCCAGAGGCTCATGGCCCCGCTGCAGGGCGACACTCCCTCGGGGACCTCAGGCGAGTGGCGCCGGGTGCTCGAGGACGCGTCGGGGAACGCGCCTCGCTTCGTAACCGAGGCGCGATTCGAGACACCGTGGAGCCAACCCACCGACGTCGAAGGGGTGGCGCGGCGGGTGGCTTCGGTCAGCTTCGTGGCCGCCTTGGGGGCCGCCCGGCGCGAGCGCTTCCTGGAGGAGGTCCGCGCCGAGGCTCTGGGTCACCCGCCCCCGCTCTCGCTGCCCTACACGGCGCAGATCTTCACCTATCGTCGCGCCGACTGATAGCAGCGCCGTCACGTGTGCCGAGTCATCGGGCACCGAAAGAGCGGTGGCGAACGGGGGATGGGCCCGAACTCAGGTGTGCAAGTATGCAGCCATGCGGCTCTCCCACGTGGCACACGAGCGACGAGCTTGACGACCGGGGTACACCAGACGGGACCGGACGCGGGAGCGTCACTGGTGACCGTCTCGGTCTGTATGCCCACCGCCCGCCGACCGGACGTGTTCACCCGGGCGCTCGGCAGTGTGCTCGCCCAGGACTTCGAGGACTTCGAAGTCCTGATCGGCGACGAGACCGGCGAGGTGCAGGATCTGGTGGCGGCCGTCGGCGATGCGCGCATTCGCTATCACCACAATCCCCGCCGACTGGGATTCGCCGCCAATCATGTCGCCCTGCTCGACCGCGCCCGGGGGCGGTACATGACGGTCCAACACGACGACGACAGTTGGGAGCCGAGCTATCTCTCCTCACTGGTGAAGGTGCTCGACGCCGACGAGGAGATCGGACTGGCGTGCTGCGCCACCATGCTCGACCGCGACGGGCGTCGGGAGCTCTGGCCCTTCCCCCTGAGCCCCGGCCGCCACGAGCACGTGCTCGACGACCTCTTGCGCGAGGACTGGTTCCTCCTCCTCAACGCCACCATGTGGCGGCGCCAGGTGTGGACGGGAGACGCCCGGCAGTGGCCCGACCTTCGCTGCGGGGACCTGCAGCTCTTCCTCTCCGCGGCCGAGGCCGGCTGGTCGTTGTTCTACCTTCCCGAGCCCCTCGCCCACTGGGTCCAGCACGACGATCAGTCAGGAGCGTGGCGAGGGTCCGATCACGGACTGGGGGTCGCCGACGACGTTCTGGCCTTCTGGGACGGTTGGCTCCAGGGTCGTCCCGCCGCACAGGCGGCACTGACCGAACGCCAGCGGGCCACCTGGCACCTGCGTCGCGCCCGCGCCTTGTTGTTGGCAGGCCGGTCCGCCGAAGCGCGCCTCGCCCTGGCCAGCGTGTCCCGGAGTGGAGGATCCGAGCTTCCCGATCTGGGGCGCCTCAAATTTGCTTCGCACTTCCCCCCGTTGGCGATCCGCGCCGCGGTCGGCCTGAAGAGACGCCTCACCGAGCGTCGCTAGCCCCCGGAACCCCGGGCTCGTCCGATCGTCCCTCAGCACGCCACGCCGAGGCGACGGTAGAGCTGCGCGGTCGCCGATGCCGTGGCGCTCCAGCTCAATGTGGCGGCCCGTGCCAGTCCCGAGCTCGCCACATGGCGCCGGTGTTCGTCGTCGGCGAGCAAGGCGCGAAGGGCCGCTGCCAGCTCGACGGCATCGCCCGGAGAGGTGAGCACGGCGGCTCCGGCGATCGACTCTTCCAAGGGCGGGATACGGAAGGCGACGACCGCTGCTCCGCACGCCATGGCCTCCACGGGCGGGAGCCCGAACCCTTCGTAGATCGACGGGTACGCCACCACCGTGGCCGCCCCGTACAGAGCGGGAAGATGCGCTCTCGGCACGTAGCCGAGCAGCAGTGCCCCTGACGGCGCCGCGGCACGCGCCGCGCCGGCGATGACGAGGGGGACCCCCACCTCGCCGCACGCCGTGGCCAACGTGGTCACGTCCTTGCGCGGCTCGATCGTGGCCACGCACAACACGAAGCGGCTCGGCAGGTCGTAGGTGAGCCGGACCTCGGCCAGCTCGGCTTCGGTGGCCGGCACCATGTCGCTCGACGGCGCCTCGGCCACCACCGTCGCCTCGCGCTTGAAGCGATCGTGAAGGCGTTGGGCGGTGAAGGCCGACACGGCCAGCAACGCGTCGGCCCGACGCGCCGCATGGGCGATGGAGGCCCGTTCCCGCAGGGCCCAGCGACGCGTGAAGGCCCATGGGACGTCGAACACGGCCAGGTCGTGCACGGTCGACACCGTGGGGGCCCCGGGCCGCACCGGGATGTGCACGTCCAGCCCGTGCACCAGCGCGGCCGGTCCCAGGCCGCGCCCCTCGGTGACGATCGCCCGCAAACCCTGTCCCGGATGCCGGACGATGGGGGTGATCCCGGCAGGGAGCAATGGAGCGGCCTCGGCGCGCACCGCTGCTGCCATGTCGGCGTCGACCACGTCCACCAGAGCGGACAACAGCTCCACGATGTAGGTCTGCACCCCGCTGCCATGGGGCCACAGCGACAGCGCGTTGAAGGCGAGGCGCGGGCGCGTCATCGGCGAGACGGTGACATCGCAAAGGCCATGGTGACCCGATTGTGGCGCGTTCCCCGGTCGGACCGTCGCATGGTCGGCGCCGCCTCCCCCAACGCCTCGCGCCGGGGCCGAGTCGATCCCCACCAGGGCCACCGGGTACGTTCGGCAGGTGCCGTCGCCCCGTCAGGTGCCGCCCTGGGCCCGCCGCATGGCCTCGACGGCCATCGACCTCGGGTGGACCTGGGTCTGCGATCTCGGCGCCATCGGGCCCGCCCATCGCCGGGCCCGGCGTTTCGGCGCCTTCGGCGACGGCAGCCTGATCGCCTTTCCCCCCGGTGCCATCTTCAACGAACGGTGGATCAGGATCGGGAGCCGCACCATGATCGGCCCCTACGTGTCACTGTCGGCGGGGATGGCACCGGGCCAGGAGATGGTGAGCGACCCGGTCGTGTCCATCGGCGACCGGACCCTGATCGGGCGAGGGAGCCACATCGTGGGCCACTTCTGCATCGAGATCGGAGACGACATCCAGACCGGCCCCTACGTCTACATCACCGACCAGAACCACGTGTACCGCGACCCCGACGTGCCCATCGGGGCGCAGTGGCCGGTCGAGTCGAGCGTGCACATCGGGTCGGGAAGCTGGCTGGGGACGGGGGTGGTGGTGCTGCCGGGAAGCCGCATCGGCCGCAACGTGGCGGTGGGGGCGGGATCGGTCGTCACCGGCACCATCCCCGACCACTGTGTGGCGGTGGGGTCGCCCGCCAAGGTCGTGAAGCGGTACTCGCCGGGAGACGGTTGGCGTGCCACCGACCTGGCCGACGAGCACAGCGCCGACCGAACGCCGGCCCCCGCACAGACGGCGCCCCAGGCGCGGGCCGGTCAGAAGCTGGCCGGTCAGAAGCTGGCCGGTCAGAAGCTGGCCGGCAGGAGCGGGCTCACGGCTCCGAAGAAGAAGAACAGCGCCACGAGCGACACCGCACCGCCCACGCTGTAGATCCACCAGCGCCAGGCCCGGTTGCGTCGCCGACGTGCCAGCACGAACACGGCGGTGATCACCACCGCGGACAGGAGGCCTTCTTCCAGCGCCGGAACCCAGTCACCCTGGCTGCCGGCGAGGTCGCCGGTCCCCGACACCGTGGGTGGGGCCGCCTTGACCGGATGCACGGTGGGTGCCGGAGCGGTGGTCAGCGCGGCGTGGACCACCAGGCGCTGAGAGGCGCTGAAGCGCGGGTTGCACGTGGTCAGGGTGAGCTCCGGAGTCGTGGTGTTGGCGACCACCGACGTGTCGGCCGGGCTCACCACCAGTGTGGTGGTGACGCGGTAGGTGAACGAGCCCTGGAGGGTCGTGACCTCGATGAGGTTCCCGGGCGCGAGTTGGTCGAGGTTGTAGAAGGGGGCCCCGTAGGTCGTGCGGTGCCCGGCGATGGCGGCGTTGCCCGCTTCACCGGGTAGCGGGGTACCCGGGTAGTGGCCCGGGCCCTGGCGCAGATCGGAGTCCGAGGTGCCTTGGACGATGACCTTGTCGACACCGAGCTTGGGGATCTTCAGGAACCCGACGGGGCTGCCGTCGTCGGGTGCGCTGATCGTCGCCCCCACCGTCGGCTGGTCGTTGCCCACCGATGTCGAGGTCGACGACGTCGAAGTCGGGGGCGATGCGGTCGTGGTCGCCGAAGGTGACGAGGTGGTCGTCGGCGACGAGCCGTTGCGTCCCTCGTGGTGCAGTTGGGCTTCGAAGCGCTGGCGGAGCACAGTCTGGCTGTGTGACTCGGCGATGCCCGTCCCCCACAGTTGGTACGCCACGAAGAGGAGGATGAAGGCGCCTCCGCCCAGGAGGATCCGGCCCAGTACGCCGGTGATGAGGCCCCGTCGCACGGACGCGACACTACCCACGCCTGTCCCGCTCGGATCGGCATGGCTTGGATACACTCGGTCGGTGCAGGTCCTCTTCGTGTGCACGGCCAACATGTGCAGGTCGCCGATGGCGGCCGCGCTCTTCGCAGAGCTGGTCGGGGGGGACGACGCCCCCGAGGAGGTCTCGGTGGAATCGGCGGGCCTTCTCCAAGGTGGGTACGCGTCGCCCCCGGAGGTGGTGGCGGCCATGGCGGAGCTCGGCATCGACCTGTCGGGGCACTGCAGCACACAGCTGTCGGACGCGCTGGTGGCTGCCTCGGACATGGTGGTGGGCATGGCACGCCGCCACTGTCGTGAGGTCGTGCTCCTCGACCCCGACACCTGGGGCCGGACCTTCACGCTCAAGGAGCTGGTGCGACGGGGGGACCTCCTCGGTGGTCGCCGACCCGACGAGGAACTGGGCTCGTGGCTCCATCGTCTGCACCAAGGGCGCAGGCAGACCGACCTCGTGGGCCGGTCCGACGCCGACGACGTGGTCGACCCGCTCGGCGGTCCGATGGAGGCATACCGGGCCACGGCGCGCGAGCTCGGCAACCTGGTCGAGCGCGTCTTCACATTGTTGTGGGCGGCGCACGGCATCCGAACGCCTCCAAGGTGAGCAGCCCGGACGCACCGAACCGGTCATCGACACCGCCGGGTGCATCTCCGCCCGGGCCTGACGCCGATGCCGGCCCCCGTCCCCGCGGCCGCGGCCGTCGCCGGGGACGGCGGGTGCGGGGACGACGACGGGTCCTCGTCCTCGGCGTCATCGTGGTGGTGGTGCTGTGGGTGGTGGCGACGGCCCTGGTCCTCGTGCTCGGACTGATACACGCCAGCCACGGAATGGCGGACGTGGACCAGGCCAAGGCCCATCTCACGACGTCGGACGTGGTGGACCGGGCCGCCACCGGCCCCCTGCAGGCGGCGGTCAGGGAATTCGACTCGGCCGACGGGTACCTCCACTCGCCCCTGGTGGCGCCCCTCGACATCCTCCCCGTCATCGGCCGCCAGGTCCGGTCCGTGCAGGACCTGTCGACGGCCTCGGGCACGGTGGCCAGCATCGGCGCCAAGGCGATCGACGATGCCCACTCGGTGTTGGAGTCACCGCACAGCAGCGGCCCCGAAAGGGTCGTGGAGTTGCGCAAGCTGGGCCAATTGGCCGCCAGCACCGACCGCGCCCTGGGGCGGATCAACACCGGGCCGGCCCGGGCCCTCGTCTCCCCGCTGGCTTCGAAGCACGACACCTTCGTACGCGACCTGACCGAGGTGCGTTCCCGACTGCAACATGCCGCAGGGGTGGCGGGCACGTTGGCCGACATCCTCCAGGGTCCGCAGACCTATCTCCTGCTCATGGGGAACAACGCCGAGATGCGGGCCGGCTCGGGCAACTTCCTCGAGGTGGGCGTGCTCAACACCGAGGACGGCCATCTCCAGCTTTCGGATGTGAACCAGACCGTGAACATCCCCGTGCCCGCGGGCAAGGTCCCGGTCACCGGCGACCTGGAAGCTCGTTGGGGCTGGATCAAGCCCGGCCAGGACTGGCGGAACCTGGGGTTCACGCCCCAGTTCGACGTCAACGGGCCCCTGGCGGCCCGCATGTGGGAGGCCGAGACGGGCCAACACGTCGACGGCGTGATGGCGGTCGACGTGGAGGCCCTGGACCAGATCCTCACGGTGACCGGTCCCGTCACCTTGGGCGACGGCACCGTGGTGAGCGCGGGCAACGCGGTGCAGCTCCTGGTCCACGACCAGTACGAGGGCATCGTGGACCAGCCGACCGGCCCGCAGGCCAAGGCCGAAGGGGCTCGCGAGGATCGTCTGGGGGCGCTGGCCCAGGCCGCGCTGGCCGCCCTCGAGAACGAGTCCCTCGACCTCAAGTCGTTGTCGAATGCAATGACCACGGCCACCGAGGGCCGTCACCTGATGATCTGGTCGGCCCAGTCCAAGGCGCAGGCGGCGTGGGTGCAGGCGGGGGTGGCCGGGCAGCTGGCGCCGGACTCGATGATGGCGGCGGTGATCAACCGGGGGGGCAACAAGCTCGACCAGTACCTGTCGGTGGACAACGACCTGGACCTGCGCACCGAGGGCACACGCACCATGGGGACCCTGACCGTGCACCTCCACAACACCACGCCCCCCGGACAGTCCCAATTCATCGCCGGCCCCTACCCCGGGCTCGGGACCCAGTACGGCGAGTACGTCGGGGTCCTGGCGGTGAACCTCCCCGGGTACGCCTCGGTGCCCCGGGTGGAGGGCAACCCACCCCTGGATGCACTGGGGGCAGAGGGCCCCACCTGGGTCATCGCCGCACCGGTGGACGTCAAGGCCGGCCAGCAACAGCAGATCGTGGTCCACTTCACCCTGCCCCAGACCACGGGCCAGTTCACGGTGCTGCCCACGGCGCGCCTGACCCCTGTGACCTGGCACTACCGGGGAACCACCACGACCGATGCGGTGCCTTTCACCATCTCTTTCTGAGGATCGGGCTCTTTCTGAGGATCGGGCTCTTTCTGAGGATCGGGCTCTTTCTGAGGATCGGGCTCTTTCTCGCTCTTCTGAGGATCGGGCGTATCCTGGGGACTGGGCACGTTCCGGGGATGGGGCTCGTTCCGAGGTGCCCGGGCCGTGCCGAAGCCACTTCGGCTGCGCCTCTGTCACCAGGGGGTTGTACCCCGATCCGGGGGTCCCCAGTTGACCGAATGTTGGCTTTCCATAGGGTCTGTGTCGATCCGGATCCGTGACAATCCGTTGTAGGTCGCTCACGCAGTGGCGTGGGTGTCCCGGCGCTTCGGGGGAGTGCTCTCTACTGAGCATGACACCCGGAGGGCAGGGTGCGATGGGAAGTCGGCCGTGGCGGGGCCTTCCGCTTATGCCGTGGGAGTGGCGAGTAGATTTCGGTCACGGAGTGTGACGGGAGTCGACAACGGGTAGTTTCGGATGCGGCAGCGCAGCTGCTGCGGGTGAAGGGTTGACGAGAAATGAAAAGCAAACTCCTTGGTCTGGGACTGGGCTTGACCCTGTCCGCGCTCGGAGTGGTGGCGGTTCCGGCGGCGGCTGCCTTCGGCGACGCCTCCCAACCGGCGACCTGCTACACGGGGTGCACGACCCCGGCCACGGGAACTTCTACGCCCGTCACCGTTGCGC
Source organism: uncultured Acidimicrobiales bacterium (assembly GCA_963848335.1). GTDB lineage: Bacteria > Actinomycetota > Acidimicrobiia > Acidimicrobiales > UBA8190 > Chersky-840. The sequence goes on along the minus strand of CAWKDD010000003.1, from coordinate 1,051,316 downwards.
CGGAGCCCCTGAGCACGCCGATCGAGCCCACGCAGGCTCCGGCCGCTGGCGGTCTGCCCTTCACGGGCGCCGACATCGAGGAAATGGCGGCAGTCGGCGCCGGTGCCCTCGTGCTCGGTGGCCTCATGGTGCGTCGCAGCCGTCGGCAGCGCCACATCACGGCCTGATCTGCACACGATCCCCCCGAACAATCGAACAGAAGCTTCGAGAGCCGTGTCCGTCGGACTGAACTACCAGTCCTGGGTGAACGCGAGGCCGTCCGAGCGCAAAGCGCGGGCGGTCCCGCTCCACGCCCGGGCGCCGGTGGGCGCGGCGATGGGCACGTTGGGTCTCTCCGACGCCGGTGTCGTCGTCGTGGTGGCGACGGCGCTGAGCCTGCCCTTGACGGCATGGTGGACGTGGGCGGCCGTGGCCGCCGTGGTGGGCGCCCTGGCGCTCACCGGGCACTACCACCCCCGGATCACCCTGAGCGTGGCACGCGAGGCGGGTTCGCTCATCGCCTGTGGCGTGGCGCCGTTCCTGGTCCTCGCCCTCGCCCATGTGTCGACGCTGTCCACCGACAGGTTGCTCCTGGGCGGAGCGATCGCCGCGGCCGGCATCGTGGTCACACGGTGCGCCATGTACTGGATCCTCCGCCTCTTGCGGACGCGGGGCTGGTTCGCGGAGCGGACGCTGTTCGTCGGGGCCGGCGACGTGAGCGCCAAGATGGCGGCGACGCTCGACGAGCACCCCGAGTACGGATTGCGCCCGGTCGGGTTCCTGGACGAGGTCGACAGCGTGGGCCTGCGCCTCCCCCTCTTCGGTGGGGTGGGCATGCTCCGTATGGTGCTGTCGGAGGAGAAGATCGACCGCGTCGTGGTGGCCTTCGGCGTCACGCGCGAAGCCGATATGGTCGAGGTTTTCCGGGCGTGCGAGGATGCTTCGGTCGAGATCCACGTCCTTCCCCGTTTCTTCGAGCTGGCCACGGCGATGAACGGTCGCAACGTGGACGACGTGTGGGGCTACCCGCTCCTGCGCCTCCGCCGGTCGCTGTTGCGTCGCCATGCCCGCATCACGAAAAGGGTTTTCGACGCCACCTTGGCGGCGCTCGTCCTGCTCGTGACGTCGCCTCTCTACGCACTGATCGCCGCTGTCGTGAAGATCACGAGCCCGGGTCCGGTCCACTTCCGTCAGCAGCGCGTGGGCGAACGCGGGGTCATCGTCGACGTTCTCAAGTTCCGGTCGATGCGGGTCAACTCTCGCTCCGACGTGGAGTGGAACCCGACCAACGACGCGGTGACGAAGATCGGCCACATCCTCCGGGTGACCGGGTTGGACGAGCTCCCGCAGCTGTGGAACATCTTGAGGGGCGACATGTCCCTGGTCGGCCCTCGCCCCGAGCGCCCCTTCTTCGTCGAGCAGTTCAAAGCGGACGTGCCACGCTACGACGACCGCCACCGGGTACCCGTCGGGCTCACCGGGCTCGCCCAGGTGCACGGGCTGAGGGGCGACACGTCGATTGACGAGCGCGCCCGGCTCGACAACCAGTACATCGAGAACTGGTCGTTGTGGCGCGACGTCGTCATCCTCTTCCAGACGGTGACTGCGGTGATCCGCAACACGTTGGACCCCAACGGGGCCACGGGTCGGGGCGAGGCTCCGGTTCTGCGCCTCCACAGGGTGGCGGAGCCTCCGCGCCTCGACGCCGTCACGATGGACCCGGTCACACCAGGCCAGAAAGGGACCTCGTCGATCGGGTGACCACGCGCTCACGTCCGCCTTCGTGGGGAGCGCCACCCGGCCGCCCGATGTGGGTCGGGCACCAAGGACTCGATCTCTTGCCCCTGTCGTTCTTGCCTCTGTCGTTGCATGGCTGAACCTCGTTCATCCCACGAGGCCGCCCCGGCCGGGCCGCGCTCGTCTTCGGGGACCGATGGGCACGATCCGGTGCGGGTCCTGCTCGTCGACGCCTCGGACCGTGGAGGGATCGCCCTCTACACCCGCCGCCTCCGGGCCGCGCTCGAGGCCGAGCACGCCGAGGTGGCTCTGGCTGCTCCGGCCGGCGTGGGCGACCCCGATCTGGAGCTGCGCGGCCTGCGGTGGGGTCCCGACGTGGCCCGCATGGGCAAGGCCCGCCTCTACGCGCTGCGGCTGAGCGAGCTCGGCCCGTCGGTGCTGGCCTTGGCGAAGGCGGTCTCGCGGGCCCGTCCCGCCGTGGTCCACGCCCAGACCGAGGTGGTCCCGGGCCTGGACCCGCTGGTCCTGAGACGGATCTCGCGTCGAGTCCCGGTGGTCCTCACCATCCACGACCCGCTGCCTCTCGAGGGCGGCGCCCGGGCCGCGGCGGACCAGGCACGGCGCTGGCGGACCGCCGATGCCCTGATCATCCACGGCGAGGAGCCGCGCTGTTTCGTCGAAGCCAGCGCCCCGGGGGTTCCCGTCCACGTCGTTCCCGTCGATCTGGCCCTGGGCGGACCGGCCGTCCCCCGCACCCAGGCGAGGAAGGAACTGGGGCTCGAAGAGGCTCCCACGGCGCTCCTGTTGGGCCAGGTCCGGCCGTACAAGGGCATCGGGTTGTTGTCCCGGGCCTGGCCCCAGGTGGCCGCCGCCCTCCCCGGGGCCAGGCTTTTGGTCGTGGGCGAGGCCTACGAGTCGGCCGACCTGGCCCGCCTGGAGGGTTGCCCCGGAGTGACGGTGCGGCGGGGATTCGTGCCCGAGGGCGATCTCGACCGGTGGGCGGCCGCGGCCGACGTCCTCGTCCTCCCCTACGCCGTGGGGTCGCACTCGGGTGTGCTGAACCGGGGACTGGGGGCGGGAACACCCGTCTTGGCGTCACCCCCCCTCGCCGAAGAGGTGTACCGGACAGGAGCGGGCGAGATCGTTCCCCTCGACCCGGGCGCCTGGGCAAAAGCCCTGGTAGCGGCCCTGAGCGACCGTCCGCTTCCTCGTCCCCTGCCTCCCACGGGGCGGGGCACGGCGCTGGGCACCCTGGCTGTCTACCGGGACGTCCTGGCCGCACGGGACCGAGGGCCGGCATGACGCCGGGCACCGAGGGCGGGATTCGGCCCGGAGGAGACCGGTCCCGTCCGGCGAGGCCGCCGAAGGTACCTACAGGGCGGTCTCGATTGGGACGAAACTACTAGGCATGGCTCGAGGCTCGAGGCTGGCAGTTGGCGCCCTCGTGACGGCGGCGGCCACCGGACACGTGCTGTATCCCGCCTACCTGGCCCTGGCGTCGCGACGACGCCGGGCCGCGTCGGGGGCCGACCCCGTGGAGTGGCCTGCGGTGACCGTGCTCGTGGCGGCCTACGGGGAGGCGGACTACATCGAGGCCAAGGTCCGCGACGTCCTCGACAACGGGTACCCCGGTCCCCTCGACGTCATGGTCGTGGCTGACGCCGACGTCGAGACGGCCGAGCGGGCCGAGCAGGCGGGAGCCACCGTGGTCACCGCCGACGAACGTCTGGGCAAGGCTCAGGCGCTCAACCTGGGTTTCTCGAAGGTCACCGCCCCGGTCGTGGTGGTGAGCGACGCCAACAACGTCATCGCCCCGGGTGCCATCGCGGCGCTGGTCCGGCACCTGGGCGACCCCGGCGTGGGCGCCGTGGCGGGCGAGAAGGTCGAGGCCGACGGGGCCGGGGAGGATCTGTACTGGAGATTCGAGTCCTGGCTCAAGCAACGCGAGTGGCGCATGGGCACGACCATCGGTCTGGTCGGGGAGCTCGCCGCCATCCGCACCGAAGCCTGGCAGCCCGTCCCCGGCGATATCGCCACCGACGATCTGTGGACCGCCCTCGACCTGTCGGCACGCGGGTACGCCATCGCCTACGAGCCGCGCGCCCAGGCCTTCGATCCACCCGTGCCCACCCTGGGAATGCAGTGGGAGCGCCGCACGCGCAGCGTTTCGGGCGCGATGCACGTCTTCATGCGCCGCAAGCGCCAGCTGGGGCCGGCGGGCGGATTCGTCGCCGTCCAGATCTGGGGGCATCGCCTGGCGCGCTACACCATCGCCCCCGTCGCCCATGTCGCGCTGTTGGGGATGGCGTTGCGCCGCGTCCGCACCAGCAAGCTGGCGGCTCTGTTCCTCCTCGGGCACCTCGTGGCGCTGTGGGGCTTGGCGCGCAAGGCCATGGTCCCCGCGGTCGCTCCCGACCGCGTCGATCAAGCCGATCACCCCGATCAAGTTGACCAGGCCGATCACGCCGAGCCCACCTGTGCGGCAGGCCCACCTTCTCGACGGGCTGGATCGGCCGTCTTGGGACGCCTGGCCGACGCCCTGGGCCAGGCGGTGTTCCTCAACGCCGTGGCCATCGGCGGGCTGCTGCGATACCTGCGCGGTGACCGGCTCACGCAGTGGCCGGTGGTGCGCCGCCCCAAGAGCAGGTGAGTGGCTTCTCGATGAGAGCGCTCATGGTGACGAAGTTCGTGCCCTTCCCCGACAACGACGGCGGAAAGCAGCGCGTCCTCGCCGTGGCCCGCCGGTTGGCCCAGGGGGCCGACTTGGTGCTGTGCGCGTACGACGACGGGGAATCCGATGTGGCCGGCCTCGAGAAGCTCGGCATCGACGTCCGCAGTGTGCCGTGGAACCCCACGGCATGGCGCGCGGCGCGCGGCGCTGTCACGGCCAGAAGTCTTTCGGCGGGTCGCTTCTTCAGCCCCGAGCTCGTCGCCGAAGTGCGCGCCGCCGCGGCCGAGGGCCCGCTGGACCTGCTCCAAGTGGAGTACCTGCAGATGGCGCCGGTAGGGCGCGACGTGGTCGCCGCCCGGCGGGTGCTCGACCTGCACAACGTCGAATCCGCCCTCATGCACAGCTACGGCCGCAGCGTGCGGGGCCCCTCGGGGCTGGTGGCGCACGCCGAGGCCGGCGCCTTGTCGATCATGGAGCGCCACGCCCTGCGGAGCTTCGACACGGTCGTGGTGGTGAGCGAGAAGGAACGCCATCGCCTGGCCACCGAGGCTCCCGGCCTCCTGGTGTGTCCCAACGGCCGGGACCCCGACCCCTCGTGCCCGCTCCCGCCCGCGCCCACCCCCACGGCCGCTTTCGTGGCGACGCTGGGATGGGCCCCCAACGTGGACGCCGCGCTGTGGTTCTCGCGCCAGGTGTGGCCCGAGGTGCTCCGACGCCTTCCGGCTGCCCGCCTGTTGCTCGTGGGCAGGGATCCCGCCCCGTCGGTCCAGGCCCTTGCATCGGCGGCGGTCGAAGTTTCCGGTACGGTCTCAGACGTCCTTCCCTACCTTGCCCAGGCGCGTTTGACCGTTGCCCCGCTGCGGTCTGGAGGAGGTACCCGGCTGAAGATCCTCGAGGCACTCGATGCGGGGCGCCCTGTCGTCGCCACCTCGGTGGCCGTGGACGGCCTCGAGGACCTGATCGGCCGGGGCGTCGTGGTGGCAGACGATGCCACGACCATGGCCGACGTCGTGGTCCGCCTTCTCGACGACCCCGACGAGGCGGTGGCGTTGGGTCGCGTCGGCCACGATGCCGTGGCCGCCTCACACACCTGGGACGCCGCCCTCGCTCCCCTTCTCGCCACGGTGGACCTGTGAGCAAGGTCGTCCTCCTCGCCGGGGGCCTCGCCGTGGCCAGCGTGCTCTTCTACGTCTTCGTCCAGTGGGAGCGCAGCGCCCGCGAGCACTGGATCGTGTTCTTGTTGCTCGGCTTGCTCATCGTCGAGTCGAGCCTCTACGGCAACTACAACGACGTCCCCCGCGGCCTGTTCCATCCCGGGAGCGGCTCCTTCCAGTTCCGGCTGCCCGAGGTGATCATCTCCGTCGCCCTCCTGGCACGGCTGGCGGTGCGGGGCTGGCCGGCGCGGATCGGGCTCCCGGCGCTGGCGTGGACGGTGGTGGCGGGGTGGTGGTCGCTCGAGTTGCTCGAGGGCCTTCTCCGTCACAACAGCCATGTGGACATCCCCTACGAAGCCAAGGCCATCGTCTACGTGATGGGGGGTTACGCGCTGGTTGCAGGGGTGCCGGTGCGGCGTTTCCTCGAAGGACGCGGCCTGGAACGAACCCTGCGCTGGTCGGCACCGATCGCCACGGTGCTGATCCTCATGACATTGGCGAAGGTGTCCTACACCGTGAGCCTGCCCCTCGTCCCGCTCAGCGACACCGGCCCCATCGGCACGGACTCAGCTGCGATCTTCCTCGCCATCGGGGTCGTCTGCCTGCTGTTGGAGCTGGCCAAGCAGGACCGCAACAGGGTCAACCTTCTGTGCACGGTGCCGCTCATGATCAGTCCGTTCTTCGCCTTCCAGCGCGCCGTCCTCCTCATGCTGGGGGCGGTCGTGGCGTTCTTGGTCCTGGTGGCCTTCGGTCGAACGGCCCGCCGGAGGCTCAGGGTGCGATCCGGGGAGGTCCTCGTCACCGCGTTGGCCGTTGTGGGCGGGGTGCTGGCCGTGGCCATCATCCCCGCGGTCACGGCTCAGGCATCGGTGACCGCCCCCTTCACCTCGACGTACAACAAGACGGTGGGAACCACGCTCGACTCACAGGCGAAAAGGGAATCGGCACAGGACCGGCTCACCAAGTGGGACGTGGCGCTCAAGGACGCGGAACAGGAGTCGATCCTGGGGCAAGGGGCCGGGTTCGAGTACAGTTATTTTGAAACTGGGCCGAATGTATTCATCGTGACCGACCTCACGGAGAACATCGGTCTCGACCTTTGGCTGCGGACGGGTCTTATCGGATTGGGGCTCTTCCTCTTGGCCGTCTCGACCTCGATCGTCAACGGATTCGCCACCTGGCGCCTCCATCCCGACCCGATGGTGGCCGTCTTGAGCCTCGCCCTCGTGGCGGTGCTCATCGGGCTCATTGCCGCCGGGCAGGTCGAATCGCTCTTCGAGAACTATCGGCTGGCCACTGTGTTCGGGCTGTCGCTCGGCATGCTTCGCAGCGCGGTGACCTCAGGAGGGGGAGGCCCCACTGCCATGCGCAGCTACCACGCTTTGCGCCAGTACGAGGCGGTCTGACGCCATGGAGATCCGCCAGATCGTCAGGGACATCCGCCGGAACCTCGTCGTGGCCCTGGCCGCGTTGCTCTTGTGCATCGTGGCCGGCGGTGCCGCCGCGTTCCTGCCCGCCCGGCACTACTCGTCGAGCACGCTCATGGCCGTCCAGCCGGCCCTGGGAGTCTCCATCGGGAGCGGCAATCCGGGGGCGGTCATCTCCCTCATCGCTCCCCAGCTCCCGGCCGAAGCCACGAGCACCCCGAACCTCGAGGTCGCCCGTCGCCACATCGCGGAGCCGTACCGGTCGATCGGGGCCTCGGTGGACGCCAGCGTCGACCCGGGCACCTTCATCGTCACCATCACCGCCACCAGCACCGACAAGGTGGCCGCCAGGGACTACGCCAACGCCGTGGCCAAGCAGTTGATCGCCTACCAGCCACCGCCGGCGGAGTCCGGGTACCAGCTCAACCAGCTGGGCCAGGCGCCCACGCCGTCGGCGCCGTCGAACCCGCGCACCCCCATCCTGCTGGGAGCGGCGGCGTTCGGGGTCATCCTGGGCATCTTCGCCGCCATGTGGGCGGCCGGTGTCCGCCGTCGGCTCAGCCGGGTCACCGAGGTCAAAGAGCGCATCGGCGCCACCGTGCTCGGAGAGATCCCGCGTGTCACCGCCACGGGCCTGCGCCCCACCGACCTGTTCGTGAAGCACAGCGAGCCGATGGCCATGGAGGCCTTCCAGGAGCTGCGCAGCAACCTGCTCATCAGCCTGCCCGCCGGAGCCTCGGCCATGATCGCGGTGACGTCGTGCGACCCCGGTGAGGGCAAGACGTCGGTGGCGACGAACATCGCCTGGGCGCTCGCCGCCCAGGACCGTCATGTCACCGCCATCGACTGTGACCTGCGCAAACCGGCCCTGCACACGCAGATGGGCGTGCCCTTCGGTCCCGGGGTGACGAGCCGCCGGACCGAGGACGCGCTGGCGCACGCCTCGCGCACGCCCAACCCCTATCTCGACGTCATCCCCGCCGGGATCATCGACCGGCATCCTTCGGACATCGTCTCGGCCCATCTGCCCCTGCTGATCGAGCAGTTGCGCGAGCGTCACGACACCGCCGTCATCGACTGCCCGCCCTTGATCGGGGTGGCCGAGACCGTGCTCGTCGCCACCATGGTCGACCTCGTCATCGTGGTGGTGGACGCGCGCCGCTTCAATCCCGAGCGGCTCCAGCAGTGCCTGCTGCGCCTGGACACCGCCAACACCAACGTGGCCATCGTCCTCAACCGGGTGCGCTTCAACCGCAAGCGTCGTGACGGCACCTACGGGTACGGCCACTTCCGGCGCGCCGACGCCCCGCCCGATGCCAGGGGCCAGGGGGCGCCGGCCCACGTGCCTCAGCCCCGGGGCCCGCGGTCCCCGGGGGCCAATGGTCGCCGCACCGGCCCTGAGCGCACCGACGCCCTGCGCATGACCGAGCCCACCGTGCTCCGGTCTTCGGCGGGCGAGGCCCCGCCGGGGAGCACCGGGGTGGCGCCGCCGCCGGAGAACAAGGGTCAGACCGGCTACTGGCAACGCTGAGCCGGGGCACGGGGCACGGGGCACGGGGCACGGGGCGCCATAGCCCCCACGCGTCACGCCGGGCCGTGCCCCGTCACGGCGCCGCGACGGGAATGACCCCACCCCTGCCCGGGCCTCGCCGCCGGCTCCGGGTCCCGGCCTGAAAGCGCTCAGCTCGCGGACCCGGCGCGCCGTGGCGAGGCGGCCTACTATGACGGCCGCGTCAGCCTCAGGGGACGGGGCAGGCCGGGGGAGAGTGAGATGAGTCGGAACGACGCTGGCCGTCGGACGCGTCCGGGCCGTCGGACGGGTACCGCATTGGGAGTCGTGGCCTGCGCGCTGGCGTTGGCGGCGTGCTCGTCGGGGACGCCCGCCGCCAAGAGCACCACGAGCACCACCGGTGCGGCCAAGGTCACCGAGGCGACGAACCTGCCCTCGACCGGCCCCCTCGCCCCTATCGCCGGTGGCATCACCGGCAAGCCGGGATACCTCGTGTACTGGGACCAGAACGAGGAGGAGGACTTCTTGTCCATGCCCGCTGGGACCCAGGGCCAGCTCGTGCCGGCGTGGGACCCGAACGGGCAGATGTGCGTGCTCCCCGACGGCCGCTTCGTCGTCGGGTACGACCCCACGCTTCCGGCCCAGGACAACCTGGGCAGCGCCAAGCCCTACAAGCAGCCCGCCGACGGCGAGGAGCTCGACAACCCCAACGGCCAGTTCAGCGGTCAGACCCTGTACGTGCCCGGCCCCTACAAGATGCCGGGCCAGAGTATCGGCAGTGACTCGCCCCCCACGTCCAACGGCGTGTTCAACAACAACCAGACCTACACCGGCTGCGCCGTCGACAAGGCGGGGGACGTGTTCGGCAACGACATCGCCACCGCGCAGGGGGACTACCCGCCGCCCAGCAGCGGACGCCTGGTGGAGTGGTTCGCACCCAGCTACACCACGTACTGCATCGTCTACGGCCCGACCTCGGGAGGATACGGGCCGCATCACACCGACGGCTCGGGCGGGCTGGCCCAACCGGGAATGATGGCGATGACCGACAACGGGGACGTGCTGGTCCCCAATGTCGGCACCTCGAGCGTGCTGCGCTTCGCGGCGTCGTCGATGCCCACGGGCCCCTCGCAGTGCCCCGGCGGCGTCTACCCCCGCAGCAAGGTGCACGTGTCGACCTTCTACAAGGTGTCGTTCCCGGCCGGGGTGGCCAAGGACCCGACCTGTGACTGCTTCGCCGTGAGCAGCTACATCGGGAACCCCTCCATCCGCTGGGTGTCGCAGACCGGCCAGCCCGAGGCCAACCGGGGCACGGTGCCCGGGACGACGATCGCCGATCTGGGCAAGAGTCCCGGCCAGTACAACCCCTTCGGCATGGCCGTGGCCCCCGACGGGACCCTGTACTTCATCGACATCCACGTGGTGTGCAAGGGCCCGCTCACCGGGTGCGGGCCGGGATCCTACGGGGGCCGGGTCATGAAGGTCACCGTCACCAACGGCCAACCGGCTGCACCCGTCGCCATCGCCACCGGGTTCGACTTCCCCACCAGCGTCACGCTGTGCGTCCCGGCCACGACGGTGTGCCCGTACCCGCCCGGCGCCAGCGCGGCACCGCTTTCGGGCCCGGCCGAGAACCCCGCACCGGACAAGGGTCCCGCTTCCAACGCTCCCGCCACCGCCGGCTACGGCTGAGCACGCCGGGAGGATGAGGCCGAAGACCACCTCACGCCGTCGGCGCGCGGCCGTCGTCTCCTCGACGGCGCTGGGGCTGTGCGCACTGCTGGCCGGCTGCGGTGCCTCGGCTCCGGCCAACAGCGTCCAGGGAACCACGGCGCCGACCAACGGGGGCGGGTCCACCTCGAGTGTCACCGCGCCGCCGGCGGTCCCCGCCGCCCCGGGCCCGTGGGACTGGCCCACCTACGGCCATGACGCCCAGCACACCTTCGACGGGCGCACCACGCTGACGGCGTCGAGCGTTCGCACCCTGCGCAAGGCGTGGATCTTCCCCACCGGCGACTCGGTGACGGCCACCCCTACGGTGGTGGGCGACACCGTCTACGTGGGGTCCTGGGACGACTACTTCTATGCCGTGAACCTCGAGACGGGGAAGCTGCGCTGGAAGACGCTGGTCAATCCCCAGCACGGCGTGGTGCCCTATCCGGGACAGAAGATCCGACCGGCCACCTCCGACGGTGGGCTCATCACCTCGTCGGCCTGGTTCCAGCCCGCCGGGGACGGCCGCCCCGCCCTGGTCATCTTCGGGGGCGGCTACACGCTCTATGCCCTGAACGCGGCGACCGGGGCCATCTACTGGCAGCACGACTATCCGGGTCGGGTGCCCCAAGACCCCGACACCGATGACAGCCGCATCTTCTCGTCGCCGGTGGTCGCCGACGGGCTCGTGCTGTTCGGGTTGGACGTGGACGGCCAGAAGGGCTCCCACGGGTTCGCGGTGGGCGCCAGCTTGGCGACCGGAGATCCCGTGTGGCAGTTCCAGACCGACGTGGCCGTGCCCGGGGGACCGGTCGTCGGCGACGGGTGTGGCAGCATCTGGTCGTCGGGCACGGTGCTTCCCGCCCTGGGGCTGGTGGTGTTCGGCACCGCCGACTGCGATTTCACCCCCAACGGGCCCTACAACGTCGCCGTCCTGGCGCTCCATATCACCACCGGCTCGCTGGCGTGGGTGTACAAACCGGAGCTCGCGGACCTCGATTGCGACTGGGACTTCGGCGCCACCGCCAACGCCGGGGTCGACGCCCAGGGCAACGCCACCTTCCTGGGCCTGGGGGGCAAGGACGGCACGTACTACTCCCTCGACCCCGCCACCGGAGCGCTGCGGTGGTCGACCAACGTCGTCTTCGGCGGGTTCTCGGGCGGGTTCATCGCCACCACCGCCTACGACGGCGTCGGCGTCTACGGTGCCACCGCCATCGGGGACTTCGGCCGGTTCGAGAGCCACAACGGGGACAAGTCCTACCTGTGCGACCCTTCCAACCCCCGCGACACCTCGGCGCAGGAACCGACGGACCACGCCTTCGACGCCGCCACCGGCAAGATCCGGTGGCAGGCGGAGAACGTGGGGAGCTTCTCGCCCACCACCGTGGCCGGGGGCATGGCCTTCAACGGGCTCGCCCTGGCGGCGAACGCGGTGCAGGTCCGGGACGTGAAGACCGGCCACCTCGTCGCCCAGATCAAGCTGCCTCAGGCCAATTGGTCCGGCATCGCCGCGGTGGGGGACGCCCTGGTGCTCGGGTTGGGCTCGACCTATACCCCCAAGGCGGCGGGCATCGAGGTCCTCACCCCCGGCGGTGCCCCGCCGGTGGTGCCCCCGGCGGGTTGAGGAGACGTCAGCCGGAGCTCCGGGCCGCGGACGGACGCGGGCGCCAGAAGGCGGGGATGTCGCGGGGGCGGCGAGGCTCGGCCAGCAGGTAGCCCTGGTAGAGGTCGCACCCCAACTGACGGGCCACGTGACGCTGCTGGCGGTTCTCGACGCCCTCGGCGATGACGCGCAGCCCGAGGCCGTGGCCCAGCTCGGTGATGGCGGCCACGATGCGCTCGTCCTCGGCGTCGGTGCCGAGCCCGCTCACGAAGGAACGGTCCACCTTGATGTAGCTCACGGGCAGGCGCTTCAGGTGGCTGAGCGAGGAGTACCCCGTGCCGAAGTCGTCGATGGCGAGCCGGACGCCGAACTCGCGCAGCTCGTCGAGCATGCCGTTGAGGTGCCCGTCGTCGGAGACGAGGCCCGACTCGGTGATCTCGAGCATGAGTGCACCGGCGGGCAGGCCGCTGTTGTCGAGGGCGCTGCGCAGGGCGGGCATGAGCTGTTGACCGTCGAGCTGACGGGGCGAGACGTTGACGGCCAGGAAGGAGTCGACGGCCTCGGGGTACATGGCCCGCCAGCGCGCCATCTGGGCGCAGCCCGCTTCGAGGACCCAGCGGCCGAGCGCCACGATGAGCTCGGACTCCTCGGCCAGTCCCACGAAACGCGCCGGCAGGAGCAGGCCCCGGCGAGGGTGCTCCCAGCGCACCAGGGCCTCGAGACCCAGCACCCGGCCGTTGGCCAGGGAGGCGAGCGGCTGGTACTCCAGGCGCAGCTCGCCGTTGTCCACCGCGGTGCGAAGGTCGTGCTCCAGCTCGAGGCGGTTGCCCACCTCTTCGCGCAGTCCGGCGTCGAAGATGGCCACGCGGCCGCGCCCTCTGGTCTTGGCCTGGAGCATGGCCATGTCGGCGTCCTGCAGGACGTCGGAAGCCTCGCGTCCCACATCGGCGAGCCGCACGAGCCCGATGCTCGGCGTCACCGACAGCGTGCGGCCCGTGCTCAGCTCCACGGGACGGGAAAGGATGGTGCGCAGCTCCTCGGCCCGCTGCAGCGCGGCGTCGGTGTCGGGCACGTTGGGCTCGAGGGCCGCGAACTCGTCGCCGTGCAGCCGGCTCAGACTGATGACGTCGGGCATCGCCGCATGCAGGCGCTGGGCCACGGCCAGCAGCACCTCGTCGCCGACGGCATGGCCGAGAGAGTCGTTGACGAGCTTGAAGCGGTCGAGGTCGAAGAAGAACATGACGAGAGACTCGAGCGCGGCGTCGTCGCTGTTCTCGATCATGCTCTGTACCGCGGTGAGAAAGCCGCTGCGGTTGGCGAGACCGGTGAGCGGGTCGTTGCGCGCTTCCCACGCCAGGCGGTCGAGCAGCTGCTTGCGTTCGGTGATGTCGGACACCGAGCACACCACACTGGCGTTGTCGGCTCCCTCGGCGTCCCCGATGGGACGCGAGCTGACCGACAGCCACTGGTCCTTGCCGTGCTCGTCGCGCACCCCGATGACCACGTTGGTGGTGGCTTCGCGCCTGTCGAGGGCCATGGCCAGGGGGAGTCCTGCCGGGGGGAACGGAGACCCGTCCTCGCGCTGGGCGCTGCGCTCTCCGGTGAGGATGGCGTCCCCGCGTCCGGTGTGCAGGCGGGCGCCGAGGATGCGGGTGGCCGAATCGTTGGCCGCCGCCACCGCGCCCTCGCGGTCGATCACCACCACGCCCTCTTCGAGCGCTGCCACGGCGGCGGCGTAGCGGCGTTCGATGGCGGCGCGCGCCGAGGCGGCCTCCTCGGCCAGTCGGCGCTCGGAGATGTCGCGCATGATGGCCTGGAAGGCGGGTTGTCCGTTCCAGCTCGTGCGGGCGCTGGACATCTCGACCGGGAGCTCTCCGCCGTCGGCGCGCAGCAACCGGAGCTCGAAGCCCTTCACCACGTCCCCGGGGTCTTGCAACTGGGCCAGGCGCGTGATGACGGCGGTGAGGTCGTCGGGTGACACGAACGAGGTGATGGGCTTGCCCAGCCCCTCGGCGGGCGAGGACAGGCCCACCATGCGCAGCGCCGCGGGGTTGGTGTAGACGACGAGCCCGTCCTGGTGGACGATGATGCCGTCGGGGGAGTGCTCGACGAGCAGCTGCAGCCGATCGGCGACATCGGCGGTGACCCAGGGGACGTCGTCGGGCTCGGAGATGTCGGCCACGATCCCGAGGAACCGTGCCGTCCCGGAATCGGGCACCGACACGGCCCGCACGAGCATGCGGTGCACGGCGCCGTCGGGTGCCTCGAGCTCCTGGATCAGCTCGTAGGTCTCCCACGTCACGCCGGCCTTGACGGTCTCGACGATCGGGGCGAGCACGGCATCGCCGAGCTCCTCGTCGCGCACCGACCGGCCCGAAGGCCCCGGAGGGACGAGATAGGGCCCGCTCATGGCCGGGCCCTTGAGCAGGCGGAGGAACGGCGCGTGCCAGATGACGCCGGGACCGGGTACCTCGAGCTCCCACACCACCACGTTGGTGAGGTCCGATACCGCGGTGAGCTCAGGCGACGACTCGGGCATGTCGTCGAACAAGCCCCGTCGGGCCAGAGGGGCGCGGCTCGCAACGGCCCCAGGCGTGCTTCGGCCATGTGGGGGTATCGGCGCCTGCGTAGGCGAGCTTGACCCTGCTCACCGGGTGCGATCCCCCCGGAGGCGATGCCACGGACAGTGCCGGGTTCGGAGGTGTGGCCGGACCGGAAAGAATCACATCGTTGTGGTTCGGCGACACACACCGGTCGCGCCGACGCGGGGCACGTTTTCGATGCCATATGTAACCTCAATGGAACCAAAAAACCACACCAGCCTCTTTACGAACACGTGACCCGGGTCCTACTCTGTTGCCCCTTCCCCGACGACCAGAAGGAGCTTGGACGGTGTCCGAGGCAACCCGGCAGGGTACGAGCTCGACGAAAACCCAGCTCGACGAACCGGTTTCGCTGTGCGGAATCGGATCGGTCTCCGGCTACGGCTGGGGCCACAAGCTCCTCGTCGAGGGGCTCCTCTCCGGGGTCTCGGCGGCCCGGCCCACCCCGGGGTACTCCCCGTACTTCGACGACGACGTGGCGTGGGTGGCGCCCATCAGCGACGAGGGTGACCCCTCCGACGGCCCCACCCGCTACCGGCGGGCGGTGCGCCACGCCGCACGCGAGGCCATCCACAACGCCGCGGACCGCGGCTGGCGGCCCGGCGGGGTGACGGGCCTGATCCACGGCTTCGTCCTCGGCGACGTCGACGGGTGGGCCAGCTTCCACCACCGCCGCGGGCTCGACGCCACCAAGCGCGAGTGGCTCGGGCTCATGCCCTCCACCGTGCTCTCGGAGGTGGCCCTCGAGTTCGGGATCCACGGCCCCACCATGGCCGTGACCGCCATGTGCGCCTCGACGGTGGCCGGACTGCTCACGGCCAAGATGTGGATCAACGCCGGCCTGGCCGACGACGTCCTCGTGCTCAGTGCGGACGTGTCGATCACCCCGGAGAACTGCGCCGCGTTCAACGCCCTGGGCGCGCTGTTCGTCGACGCCCCCTCCACCGAGACGTGCCGGCCGTTCCAGGAGGGGAGCCGAGGCTTCACCGCCGGTGAAGCCGCCGTCGGCTTCGTCGTGTCGGGTCGCCCGGCGGGTGCCTACGCCAGCATCCTGGGCGGGGCCATGACCCAGGACGGGTACCACCCCATCTCCATCGCCCCCGACCACGAGCAGATCTTCCGGGCCTTCCGCGGCGCCGTCGACGACGCCGGGGTCCACCCCGAGGAGATCGCCTACGTGAACGCGCACGGCACGGGGACGCGCCAGTGCGACTCCGCCGAGGCCGCCGTGCTCGACGCCATGTTCCCCGCCGCCGAGGGGATCTTCTCGGTCAAGCCGCTCACCGGGCACTGCCAGGGTGCGGCCGGAGCCGTGGAGCTCACCGCGTCGCTCTACGGGTTCGAGCGCGGTGTCATCCCCGCACCGTGTCGCGTGGCCAAGGGCCACCCGCGTTTGCTCGACGGTCCCACGGCATGTGTGGAGGGGCCCATCGTGAAGTCCTCGCTCGGCATGGGCGGGCACAACGCCGTCATGGTCCTCGAGGCCGCCTCGGCCTGAGCGGCCGCGCCCCCATGGGGTGGGAGAGCTCCGGCGTAGGCTCTGCGGCCGTGAGCCCATCGGAGCCGCGTGTCGCGGTGGTGCCGGACTGGCCGGCCGCGGCCGAGGCGGTGGTGGCCGGGGGCGGCCGGGTGGTCCCGGTCGAAGACGCCGAGGCCGTGGTGTGGGTGGACTGGTCCACCCCCGACCGCCTGGTCGAGCTGCTCGACGCCCACCCCCAGGTGCGCTGGGTGCACCTCCCCGGCGCCGGGATCGAGAGCTTCCTGGGTGTAGGCCTCGAGTCCGAGGGCCGGGTCATGACGTGCTCCAAAGGTGCGCACTCATCGCTCATCGCCGAGCACGCCCTGGCCCTCGCCCTGGCGGGAATGCACTCCATCGGGTCTTCGGCCCGGGCGTCGTCGTGGGCACCGACGCGGGTGAGCGCCCTCTTGGAACAACCCGTCACCATCGTGGGCGGTGGCGGCATCGCCACCGCGCTGGTGGGGTTCCTGGCACCGTTGCGGGCCCGCGTCACTGTCGTGCGCCGGAATCCCCAGCCCGTCGCCGGCGCGCTGCGCACTCTCACCACGCAGTCGCTGCACGACGCCCTGCCCGATGCCCGGCTGGTGGTGCTGGCCCTGGCGCTCACGCCCGAGACCCGGCACATCATCGGCGCCGCCGAGCTCGAGCACATGCACCGGCGGGCCTGGCTGGTGAACGTGTCGCGCGGGGGGCACGTGGACACCGACGCCCTGGTCGACGCGCTCGAGAAGGGGGTCATCGCCGGGGCCGCGCTCGACGTCACCGATCCCGAGCCGCTCCCCGACGGGCACCGCCTGTGGAGCCTGCCCAATTGCATCGTCACCCCCCATGACGCCGGCAGCTCGGGGGCGGTCATGGCGCTGCTGGCCGCCCGGGTCAAGGACAACGTGGAGCGCTTCGGGGCCGGCCGACCCCTGCTCGGCCTGGTCGACCTCGACGCCGGGTACTGACCCGACCTCGCGCCGGGGAGTGTCCGTTGTAGCGTCACCGTCCATGAACACCGGCGATGTGGTGGCGGACTTCGAACTTCCCGACGAGACCGGGACCAAGCGGCGCCTGAGCGAGTTCCTGGCCAAGGGGCCCGTGGTCCTGTTCTTCTACCCGGCGGCCATGACGATGGGCTGCACCCGGGAGAGCTGTCACTTCCGCGACCTGAAGTCGGAGTTCGAGGGCCTGGGCGCCCAGCGCGTGGGGATCAGCGCCGACACCGTGGCCAAGCAGAAGCAGTTCTCCGACACCCACTCCTTCGACTACCCGCTGCTCTCGGACACCGACCGGGCCGTGGCCCAGCAGTTCGGGGTCAAGCGGGGACTCAACATCCTCCCCAACAAGCGGGCCACGTTCGTGATCGGTACCGACAGCAAGATCATCGCCGTCATCAGCAGCGAGGTGAACATGGCCAAGCACGCCGATGCCGCCCTGGAGGTCCTGCGCTCGCGGACCCCCTGAGCGCAGTCCTGGGCTCGCGGACCCCCTGAGCGCAGTCCTGGGCTCGCGGACCCGTGAGCGGAGGTCGCGTCAGCCGATGTGGTCGGCGGGGACGGTGCCCAGCTTGCCGTGCTGGAAGTCGTCGAGTGCCTGGGCGATCTCGGCGCGTGTGTTCATGACGAAGGGCCCGTAGGTCACGACCGGTTCGCCGATGGGCCTGCCGCCGAGCACGAGCACGTCGAGCTCGGGCGAACGCGAGTCCTGTCGGTCGCGCGCCGAGACCACGATGGTGTCGCCGGGGCCGAAGACGGCCAGCTGACCCATGCGCACCGGCCTGCCCTCGCTCCCGACCGAGCCCTCCCCGGCCAGCACGTACAGCAGCGCGTTGTGGTCGCGCGCCCAGGGCAGGTTCACGCGTGCCCCGGGGCTCACCGTGAGGTGCGCCATGGCCATCGGTGTGTGGGTCACGCCCGGCCCGGCGTGCCCGGCCACCTCTCCCGCGATCACGCGTACCAGCGCGCCGCCGTCGGGCGATGCCACCAGCGCCACCTTTCCCGCCCCGATGTCCTGGTAGCGAGGGGCCACCCACTTGTCGCGCGACGGGAGGTTGACCCAGAGCTGGATGCCGTGGAAGAGGCCCCCCGAGGCCACGAGCTCCTCGGGCGGGCGCTCGATGTGGAGGATGCCGGCGCCGGCGGTCATCCACTGGGTGTCGCCATTGGTGATCAGTCCCCCGCCGCCGGTGGAGTCCTGGTGCTGGAAGGTGCCGTCGATCATGTAGGTCACGGTCTCGAAGCCCCGGTGGGGGTGCCACGCCGTGCCCCTGGGCTCGCCCGGTCCGTACTCGACCTCGCCCATCTGGTCCATGTGCACGAACGGGTCGAGCTGGGCGAGGTCCACCCCGGCGAAGGCTCGCCGCACCGGGAACCCCTCGCCCTCGTAGCCCGAAGGTGCGTCGGTCACCGACACCACGGGCCGCTCCTCGGTGGTGGCGGGATCGGGGACCGACAGGCGGGGCAGGGAAAGGACGTCTTCTACGGTCACTGCCGGCATGGCGCAGCTCCTCGGGTCTCGATGATCTTCACTTGTTGGGCAACACTATTTGCGGACGCAACATTCCTCAGTGGCGCGTCACCGGGGCGGGGGGGCCGCGAGAGGCACCTCGTCCCCGGGGCCGAAGCGCGCCCGGTGCCCGTCCTCGAGGACCCACACCGCTCCGGTGCCCTGGACCTGCCAGCGCCCCGATCCGGCCACCAGGGCGGTCTCCTCATCGATGCCGACGAGCGTCGTTCCCACCGGATTCCACGAGGCGAACCATTCCAGTGCCCCGGGCCGCAGGCGCTCCATCTGGTCGAAGTGGGGGATGACCGACAGGCCCCCGACCAGGCCCAGCCCGTTGGCGACGCGGGGGTGGTCCGGGGCCCGCCGTGGTGCACCTCCGGTGGGGAGGAGCTCCTCCGGAGCACCCGAGGTGAGTGCCATGGCGCCGGCTGAGCACCCACCCAGGGCGGCCCCCTCCCGCCACGCCGCCACGATGGCGAGCCACAGCACGCTGGCGCGCAGGGTGTCGGACAGATGATGGGGGTCCCCGCCCGACAGGTAGACGAGCCCCGCCCCCTCGACCAGGGCGGCGGTGGTGGGGTCCTCGGCGTCCCCGCGGGTGCGCACGTCGAGGGGGACGGGCTCGACGCCCATCGACTCGAAGTGCCTGCGCCCGAGCTCGAGCCAGTACGACACGCGGGCGTCGCCCTCGCGCGCCGCCGCGGTGGGCACGATGACCGCCCTGCGGGGCCGCCCCTCGAGCAGCCCGGCGTCCACAGGCGTCATGACGTCGAGGAATTCCCCACTACCCACCAGAGCCACCGGCCCCGGGGCGTGGTCCGGTCCGCCCGTCTCGTCGCCTCGGCCCGTGCGCGGCATCGACCTCACGGTACCTGGCGTCTCGTCAGGCGAGGGCGGGCTCGGTTTCCTCAGGGGTGAGCCCGCCGCTGAAGCGGACGGTGAGGCCCGCAGCGCGCATGATGCGGACGAACCACAGGGTCGACAGCGTGATCCCGCCCACGGTGAGCACGGCCGAGACCAGCGACCGCTCGAGGACGAAGGTGCGCACCGACGACTCGAGCAGGAGCCACATGATGAACCCGGCCTGGGTGGCGAGGACGACGAACCACAACAGCGACAAGCGCAGGAAGAACCGACGCACGAAGGGCCGGGCGAACATCTCGGGGTCGAGCGGGCAGAAGTCGTGGGCCAGGCGCTCGATGATGGGTCGTCGGGCCGCCGCGGTGACGAGGAACAGCAGGGCCACCAGGAAGGTGCTCGCCGTGGGCTGGACGAAGTACAGAAAGGCGCTGCCCGTGAGGTAGGCCACGACGGTCCGGGCACTCACCAGGGCCACGCTCAACACCAGCACGGCCGGCACCTTGTGCCCGCGCACCAACCGCCGCACGAGCGCCAGCACCGACCACGCCAGGGCCGCGATCAACGCGCCGTGGAAGCCGTCGAGCAACAGCACCAGATAGAAAAGCGCGCCGGGCACGATCGTGCTGTCGAGCAGGGGCGGAAGGGCGTGGCGCACGACGGCGCGCGGGGACGGCAACCGGAGGATGTCCTGCCCCCCGCCGCTTGCATCTCCGCTGTCGCCGGCCTCTGCCCCCGCGTGCGGTCCGGTAGCAACTTCCCCCCTGATCTCAACAGGGTATCAACGTGCCTATTCGCGCGTACAGGGACCAAGCAAATACTTTTGGTCGTTTCGAGTGATTCCTGGCGCTCATGTGCCTGCGCAAGCTCGCAGGTGGTCGGCGGTGTTCGGCGATTCCCACGCACAGTCGTCATCATGTGACCACGTCAGGTGACGTCCGGTTGTCGGAGCCGAGTGCTCAAGGTGGTCAAAACCAGCGCCGATAGTGGTCAATGAGCCACGAGAGACGTGGCTCGTTGCATTTCACCACTGGGAGTCATGCCGAGAATTCGGGGCGGGCACTTCATCGGGTTGCCCAAGGAGATCGTGGTCGCCATGCTCGCCGTGGCGCTGACGGTGACCGTCGCCATCGACCTCACGGGGGGACCGCGACCCCCGGCGTCCGCCGCCGCCGTGCCCGGCAGCGCTGTGCCCGCACCGACGACGACAGCTCCCACAATCCCCCCCGCGCCGACGACGGTGGCTCCCACCGTTCCCTCCACGACGGCGGCACCCGCACCACCGGTCACGACCCGCGTCGTGGCCAGGACCCCGGCGCCCAAGCCCGTCAGGCCGGCGCCGGCAGCGGCCCGTCCCGCCCCGCGCACCTCGCAGTCGATCCCCTTCGGGGTATACGTGGGATCCGGGGACCCTTCCGGGGTGGCGAGTTTCGCGGCCGCCACGGGATCGCACCCGGTGTACGCCTCGGACTACCTCCCCACCGACGACGGGTGGGCGGGGGTCTCCAACGACAGCTCGGTGTCGTGGATCGCGAGCCAGTGGCGCGCCAGCGGCTACACCCTCGTTCTCGGCGTACCCATCATCCCCACCGACGCCAACGGCAATGCCCAGGGCACATTGGCGGGCGGCGCGGCGGGTCAGTACGACTCGTACTACGTCACCCTCGCCCAGACCCTGGTCTCGGGCGGCGAGGGTGACGCCGTGTTGCGCCTGGGGTGGGAGTTCAACGGCAGCTGGTTCCCGTGGCAGGTCACCAACGCCACCGACGCGGCGAACTTCGCGGCGTACTTCCGCAACATCGTGGACTCGATGCGCTCGGTGTCCGGTGGGTCCTTCAAGTTCGTGTGGAACGCCAACGCGGGTACGTCCTTCGACGGCGCCTACACACCGGCCCAGGCCTATCCCGGCAACGCATACGTCGACTACATCGGGATCGACGTGTACGACGAGGGTTGGTCGTCTCCGGCGACTCCGCAGAACGCATGGGCGAACCAACTGTCTCAGGACTGGGGCCTCGATCCACTGGCGAGCTTCGCCAACAGCCAAGGAAAACCCATCACGTTTCCCGAGTGGGCCCTTGACATCACCACTGACGGACACGGTATGGGAGACGACCCGTACTTCATCGGGCAGTTCGCGAGTTGGATCGTCCAGAACAACGTGGCATGGACGAGCTACTTCAACTACGACGCGTCAAATGGAACGCACGACCTGCTCGACGGCCAATTCAATTCGTCGTTGGCGGCGTTTCGCGCCGCGTTCGGGTGATCAGCTCACGGATCGTTGCGTTGCCCTTGTCCAAGTTCGGCGCGCAGGGCGCCGATAGCAATTGACGAAGGCGTACACAGAAACACGATCACGCAAGAGACAACAACCAGGGAAGAAGCGGATCCTCTGAACAGAGGAGTCGCACAGCAGCCGGGTTGTGAATCGGCGGGGGAGCAAGTCCGAGTCTCGGTCTGGCCCTTCGCGTCGCTTCGCATCCGGTGTCGGGGGGGAAGAGATCGTGGACACAGCAAAGACCACACCACAGCTTCGTTGGGCGGCTCGCCGGGACGACTTGGCTCGTCGCATCGCCGCAGCGCCCCGGGCCCTGGCGGGCACACTGGCGTGTCTGGCGCTCGTGCTCGCCTCGGTCGGTGGCCTGTTCGTGGCCAAGGCCGCTCTGGCCAGCTCGGGGGCATCGTCTTCGCCACTCGTGGGCCTGTGGGTCAACGGCACGGTGTCGGCGTCGAGCCTCGGCGTCACGCAGCAGGTGTGGTCGGACTACGCCTACGGGTCCGACTACTGCAGCTACACGTCCTCCCCACCGGTTCCCGCCGGGGGGACGCTCATGCTGGCCGTGGGCGCCTGCACCGAGGCCCAGGCGGCGGCCATGGGGAAGCAGCTCGTCTCCGCCGGCCAGTCCCACGCCATCATCAGGGTGATGTGGGAGAACAACCAGAATCTCGACGGCTGGTTCCAGAGCTGGAACCAGCTGGCCTTCCCCACCGCGGCGAGCTTCGACGCTGCGTTCGACACGGTGGTGGCCGGTTTTCGCTCCGTTGCCGGCAGTGACTTCCAGATGATGTACAACCCGAACGGGGGCGACACCAATTCGGCCCCCGGTCTCACGTGGCAGAGCGAGTACCCGGGCAACTCCGAGGTCAACATGATCGGCGTCGACATGTACGACTTCCCCGGATACGCGGCGGACATCCAGGCGGTGGCGACGTTCGCCCAGGGCCAAGGAATTCCCGCTGCGATCCCCGAGTGGGGGCTCAACGGGTCCGACGACCCGGCCTACATCAACAGCGTGGCCGGCATCGTGAACAACCCCGCCAACGACTTCGCCCTGGAGGCGTACTTCAGCTATGACGGATCGATCAACTCGGACATCACCGAGTTCCCGCAGTCCGAGGCGGCCTTCAAGGCGGACTTCGACGGGACCGGCACATCGGTGGTGATACCTCCGACCACCACGGCGTCCCCGACCACCACCAAGCCGCCGGTGCCGCCGACCACCGCACCCAAGGTGTCCACCACCACCGCACCCAAGGTGACCACCACCACGGCGTCCCCGACCACCACCAGGGCGCCGGCGCCGCCGACGACGGTGGCACCCACGACCACCACCACCGCAGCCCGGGTCACCCAAACCACGACGAGCACCCCGGTGGCGCCGACCGGCGTCACGGCCTCGGTGAGCGGGAGCACGGTGACCGTCTCGTGGACCAACGGGAAGAGCACCATGGGAGACGATGTGTTCCGGGACGGCCAGGAGATCGCATGGCCGGGTTGGCCCCTGCCGGTGGTGACGTCGTACCAGGACACCGGCGTCCCGGCCGGTTCCCACACCTACTACGTGGCGGCCTACAACTCGGCCGGCGTCGGGACGGCGAGCCGTTCGGTGACCGTCTCGGTGGGAGGCGGCCACTCCTCGGGTGGCACCGGGCACGCCAGCCATCGGACCACGTCGAGGCACAACAGGCACGGGTGAAAGCGGTGACGGCGCCTGCACCGGGCGGTCCCGGGTGCAGGCGCCGTGACCGGGCATCGGCCCGGACTTGGGGAGAAACCGCAGGTAGGCTTGTCACTCAGTGAGCCGCCCGAAGTCACCGAGGACGGGGCGCCTGGCCAGCTTGCTCGGCCGGCCTGAGCACGAAGCGGGCGCCCCCAGCTGGGACTCGACGCCGGCGGACCCCGCCGCCATCGTGCCCGACGATCACGGGCCCGAGGCCGACCGCCTGCTGCACCAGGCCCTCGGCCGTCACACCTTCCTGGGCGAGGCCGCCCTGGTCGTGGCCTGGGCCCTGTTCTCGTTCGTCATCTTCCACTTCGTCACCGTCAACCGCACCCTGGCGTGGCTGTTCGTCTTCGCCAGCGCCGTCATGGTGATCGTCATCCTCGTGTTCCGGCGCGTGGCCGAGCACCGGATCCGACTCGGGCTCCATGACGCCGGTGTGGCCCTGAGGTCCATCCAGTCGGTCACTGACCCCGGCCTCTCCTTCCTCCCCCTCGACGAGCTCCTCGACGAGCTGCTGGCCCGCACGGGTCGGGTGGTGGGCGGGGATGTCGCCACCATCTTCCTCGTGACCGCGGACGGGGCGAGCCTCACGGTCAGGGCGTCCTACGGCCTCGACGCACGCGTGACCGACGGGCTCGAGGTCAGGGTGGGCCAGGGGGTCGTGGGTGAGGTGGCGTCGCGCGCCCAGGCCGTGATCGTCAACGACGTCGCCGAGGCGACCGAGACGGCGCCGCTGCTGCGCCAGCGGGTGTCCTCGCTCGTGGCGGCCCCCTTGCTGGTCGGGGGTCAGGTCATCGGGGTCGTCCAGGTGGGCACCCGCGTCCGGCACCGTTTCCAGGATCGCGATCTCCAGCTGCTCCAGCTCGTGGCGGACCGCTCCGCGGCGTCCATCGAGCGGGCCCGGCTCGACGAGGCCGAGCGCCGCAGCAGACTGGGCGCCGAGCACGCCCGGCAACACGTCGCCATCCTGGCTCGTGCCGGTGACGTGCTCGCCACCGCCCTGGAGTCCTACGACGAGGCCATGGTGCGGCTCGTCGAGGTCGTCGTGCCGGGTTTCGCCGACTGGTTCGCCGTCGACGTGGTCGACGACAAGGGAACGCTGCGCCGGGTCGCCGACGGCGCCGAGGGGCGCTGGGACAGGGCCCGGACTCGCCACCCGCACCCCGACGGTGACACCTTGGTGCGGCGGGTGCTGGCCAACGGGAGGCCCGAGGTGGTCATCCATACCCGCCGTGAGGGCCCGCCCCACGGGGGGGAGCCGGCTCTTCCGGGCGGATACCGCGAGACCGAGACCGACTCGGAGATCGAGTCGATGCTGGTGGTTCCCGTCCACCTGCGCGGCCTGGCCTTCGGCGCGCTGAGCTTCGTCACCGGCCCGGGCCGGCGCGGCTACCGTCGCTCGGACCTCGAGACGGCGGCGGGACTGGCCGAGCGGGTCGCCATCGCCATCGAGCGCGTCCTGCTGTGGGGTGAGAGCCGGCAGGCCGAGCAGGCGGCCACGCGTCACGCCGCCCAGTTGCGCCGGCTGATGGAAGCCGCGTTGGCCGTCAACGCGCCGCTCGCCGAGCCGCAGGTCCTGCGGGTGCTGTCCGAGCACGCCCGGCGCGTCCTCGACGCCGAGCAGGCCGTGGTGGTGGTGCTGCCCTCCGGCGCGCTGGCGCCGACCGGAGGCCCCTCCAAGGCGGGGGGAACGGGGGCGGAGGTGGAGGTGAGCGCACCGACCGGGCTGCCCGACACCGTCGCTGCCGCCGTCGACGCCGCCAGCCGGCTCGTCGCGGCCGCCAACCGGCCGCTGCGCAGCTCCGGCGCCGGCGACGAAGGGGCCGATCTCGCCACGGTGCTGGCCGGTCCGGCTCCCTCGGACGGGAACGTGCCGTGGATGGCGGTTCCGCTCGTCGACTCGACCGCGACGCGCAACCGGGTCATCGTCGTGCTCGGACGAGGACGCGCCTTCAATGCCGAGGACGAGTCGGTTCTCGTCCTCCTGGCCCAGATGGCGACGGTGGCTCTCGACAACGCCCGTCTGTATCAGGCGGTTCAGGGCAACGAGCAGCGGCTCCAGGCGGTGGTGGAGTCGTCGCCCCTGGCCATCGCCGAGCTCGACCTCCACGGCGCGGCCCGGTGGTGGAACGGTGCGGCGGGTTCGTTGCTGGGTTGGGACGACTCTGCCGCTGCTCGCTCCGACGGCGCACTGCGCATCCCCGCCGCCGACGAGGTCGCCACCTCGGCCCTGGCCCGACTGTGGGACCGGACCAGACACGGAGAGGCGACGGTCGGGGTGCAGCTCGCCGCGTTGCGCGACCACGAGCTGCTCCAGCTGTCGGTGTCCACCGCCCCGCTGCTCGACCACGAAGGGTCGGTGACGGGGATCCTGGCGGTGGCCGAGGACGTGACCGAGCGCCAGCGCATGCTCGAGCAGTTCCAGCAGGCGGAGCGCCTCGGCGCCATGGCCCGCCTCGCCGGCGGTGTGGCGCACGACTTCAACAACCTTCTCACCGTGATCCTCGGGTGCAGCGAGATCCTGTTGCGCAGGATCGACCCCGCCGACCCGCTCGTCACCGAGGTGGAGGCGATCCAGCGCGCCGGTGACCGCGCCGCCGCGCTCACCAGCCAGCTGCTGGCCATCGGGCACCGCCAGGTCGGCCAACCGGTGGTCGTCGACCCCGACAGCATCGTGCGGGGCATGGAGCCCATGCTGGTGCGCGTCATGGGTGAGGACGTGCAGCTCGAGCTGGTTCCCCCCGACCCCGGCGGGCGCATCCTCGTCGATCCCACCGACATCGAGCGCGCCGTGCTTAACCTGGCCATCAATGCACGCGACGCCATGCCCAAAGGTGGCCGTCTCGTGATCAGGACGCGCGTCGTGGGGTCCGACCTGCCCGCTCCGCAACGCATCGTGGCCCTGGCCGTCTCCGACACCGGGACGGGGATGGACGAGGACACCGCCGAGCACTGCTTCGAGCCCTTCTACACCACCAAGGGAATGGCCAAGGGAACCGGGCTCGGGCTGGCCGCGGTGCACGCCATGGTGACCCAGGCCGGAGGCCAGGTGAGCGTGGACACGGCCCCGGGCCGGGGCACGACCATCACCTTGTGGTTCCCTGCCGTCGAGGACGACGAAGCCGCCCTCAGGGACGCCCTTCCCGAGCAGGACTCGAGCGTCGGCGACGAACTGGTGCTCGTCGTCGAAGACGAGGACGAGCTGAGGCGCCTGGCCGTGCGCGAGCTCGAGGAGCGGGGCTACCTGGTGCTGGCCGCCGCCAACGGCGTCGAGGCCCTGGCGGTGGCGCACTCGCTCGGGCGGGCTGTCGACCTGCTCGTCACCGACGTCGTCATGCCCGAGATGAACGGCGTGGAGCTCGCCGACTCACTGGTCGAGCTGTGGCCGACCCTCGCCGTGCTCTTCGTCTCCGGGCATCTCGACGAAGGAGCGTTGGAACGTCATCCCCTCGACCCCGACGCCGACCTGCTGCCCAAGCCCTTCACGCCCACCCAGCTCGGGCGACGCGCCCGTCGGGCTCTCGATCTCGCCGCCGCCGACCGCAAGAGCCGGGCGGCCGCAGACCACCTGCGCGCCGAGGCGAGCGGGGCCTGAATCAGGGCTCGAAGCGGTAACCCACGCCCCGGACGGTCCGTACCCACCGGGGGCTGTCGGGGTCTGCCTCGATCTTGCGGCGGATGCGACGGATGTGCTCGGTGACTGTGCCGGCGTCCTGCCATTCGGAGGAGGAGTCCCACACCTGGGCCAGCAGCTGCTCGCGGGTGAAGACCTGCCGGGGCGACCCCGCCAGGAACGCCAGGAGGGCGAATTCCTTGGCCGTGGTCTCCACGAGCCTGTCCGACACCCTGATCTCGCGGGCCAGGGTGTCGATGACGAGGTCGCCGAACTCGAGCGTCCCGGTCGAGGCCGACGTGCGGTTCGACCCGCTGCGGCGCAGGACGGTGCCCACCCGGGCGGCCAGCTCGGCCGGGGAGAAGGGCTTCACCACGTAGTCGTCGGCGCCGAGCTTGAGGCCCAGGACGCGGTCGGCCTCCAGGCCCTTGGCCGTGACCAGGATCACCGGCACGTCGCTGGTGCGGCGGATGGCGGCCAGGACGTCGAATCCGTCCTCGGTGGTCAGCATGACGTCGAGGATGACCAGGTCGGGCTGGCCGTTGCTCAGGCTGCCGATGGCCTCGGCCCCGGTGGTGGCCTCGGTGACCTTGTAGCCCTCCACCTCGAGCAGGCGGCTGAGCATGCCCCTGACCTCGGGATCGTCGTCGACCACGAGGAGCTTGCCCACGGACCGGCCCGGCACCGATGTGGAACGGACAGATTCCGCCAATCCCGTCTTCGTCACCATCGTCTCGTCTTCCCCCGCCACTACGACCACCGGCCTTACCACTCAGGGTAGTGGCACCCTCCCTCCTATGTGAAGGGTGGGGCACCCACTTTCCGAACCCTATCTCCCGCCTGTCGGCCCGGCGCCCCGGGCAAGTTGGGAGGGGGTTGATCCCCTGTAGGTCGGGGGGTGGTCTGGGTGGGACAGACTCGGATCGTGGCCGCTGCGGTGAGGTCGTTGAGGGGCGCCTGGCTCACCCCGGTGGCGGGTTCCTCCGGGGAAGAGCCTCGGACCGAGCCGCCCACGGTGCTGGTGGTGGGGACAGACGACTGGGCCATCGAGCAGTCCGCCACCGAGCTCGAGGCGGCCGGGTGCCGGGT
Organism: uncultured Acidimicrobiales bacterium; assembly: GCA_963848335.1. GTDB lineage: Bacteria > Actinomycetota > Acidimicrobiia > Acidimicrobiales > UBA8190 > Chersky-840. Next base: position 1,023,340 of record CAWKDD010000003.1, on the reverse strand, counting down.
CCTGCGCTGTCACGAACCGGGCGAGCCGGCCTTTCCCTGCAACGCCCTCGTCGAGGGCAGGGACTGTCCTCTCGACGTCGGGTTCGACGTGGTGGTGACGGTGCGGGCGCGACCCCTGAGCGAGCCCTGCCAGGCCGAGCTCGGCGTGATCTGCGCCCTGCACCGGGGCACACCCCTGGTAGTGGCGGGTGTCGCCTCGGAACGGCCCTTCGGACCGTGGGCGTCGCTGGCGGTCGAACAGGGTGGTGACGTGGTAACCGCGTGTGAGAAGGTGGTGGGCGCGACGCCGGTCGCAATCGCCACGGGCGCTCGAGCGCATCGTCCCGAGGAGGACGTCTGCCATGCCCAGTAACGCCCCCGCGTAACAAACGACGCCGCTCATGCCCACCAGCCGCAGCACCGCGGAGATCGACTCGTGGCTCGAAGAGCTGTGGCATTTGCGCGGCACCGACCTCCTCCTCACCGCAGGTGCCCCTGCCGCTCATCCGCGTGGACGGAGAGATGCGCCCGGCCGCCGGCGGGGAGATGCTCAGCCCGATCTCCGTCGAGCGGATCGTCAAGGAGGTCATCGGGCCCGATCTCGTAGCGCGTTACGAGGTCGAGCGCGAGATCGACTTCGCCTTCAGCTGGAGGCAGCGGGCCCGGCTCCGGTGCAACGCCTTCCACCAACGCGACACCTGCTCCCTGGCGCTGCGCATCATCCCCTTCGAGATCCCCGGGTTCGCGCAGCTCGGGCTCCCCCCGGCCATCGAATCCCTGGTGGAGCTGCCCATGGGGCTCGTCATCGTGACCGGCCCGACCGGATCGGGGAAGTCGACCACCTTGGCGGCGATGATCGACTACATCAACCGGTACCGGCGCTGCCATATCGTCACCATCGAGGACCCCATCGAGTACGTCCACGCCAACCACCGCTCGGCCGTCAGCCAGCGCGAGGTGGGAACCGACACCGAGTCTTTCACCCGTGCCCTGCGCTCGGTGCTGCGCGAGGACCCCGACGTGCTGCTGGTGGGGGAGATGCGCGACCAGGAGAGCATCGCCACCACGTTGACCATCGCCGAGACCGGGCATCTGGTGTTCGCCACGCTTCACACCAACGACAGCGCCCAGGCCATCGACCGCATCGTGGACATCTTCCCCTCGGACCGGCGTGAGCAGATCCAGGTACAGCTGGCGTCGACGCTCGAGGGGGTCATCTACCAGCGGCTCGTCCCGCGCATCGGCGGTGGCCTGGTGGCGGCCTACGAGGTGCTGATCGCCAATCACGCCGTGCGGAACCTGGTGCGCGAGGGCAAGACCCGCCAGCTCCGCAACGTCGTGTCCACCCACCAGTCCGAGGGCATGCAGACCCTCGAGATGGGGCTCAACGACCTGATGGCCGAGGACCTCATCGACTACGAGACGGCTCTTCGGGTGAGCCTCTACCCGAAAGAGGTCGAGTCAGCCCCGGCGCTATGCCTCGTCGGCCGACTTCGCCCCCCTGGACGTCCCCGGGAGCGGAAGCGGGCCGAGAGAGCCCCCGGGTGACATCGTTCTGACCGCAGGCGCGGCCCCCGTCTTCCTGGTACCAGGGAATCCGGGGACGAACGGGGCCCCCATTGTCTGTGGGGAGAAAACCACGGAGAATGGTGAGATAGGGAATGTGGAGATGGTTGGGGTAGCCGGGGGACACAGGTCGCGCAGAGAGCGCCCGGGCCGCCGGGCGCCATTCCGAGCGCGCCCGTGCCGGTCGTCCCCGCCGGCCCCCTCGCAAGGGCGAGGAGGGCTTCACCCTCATCGAGCTCCTGATCGTGCTGGTCATCATGCCCCTGGTGGTGGGAGCGATCGCCATGGTGCTCATCACCACCCTCAAGGACGACCAGACCGTCCAGGGCACGGTGGCGGACTCGAGCGCGGCGACGCTGGCGTCCTCCTACTACGTGCGAGACATCGAGAGCGCCGGCAGTCGTGACCACCAACGCCAGCGCCTCACCCGCACCGTGCAGCGCGGCGGGGTTGTCCGGTTCACCCACGTTCCTCCTCGGCGTCCAGCTCCAGGGAACGACGCCCACGCGAGGCGACGGTGTCGTACTACACATGGACGCCGTCCTCCGGCGCTGCGCCCGAGCTGGTGCGGGAGTTCTGCCCCAATGGATCATCGACACCTGCCAGCCACGAGATCCTCTCCGACAACCTGAGCTCCACCAACCTGCCCGCACCCACCGTGAGCTGCATCTCGCCCACCCCGACGAGCATCCCCACCGGGGTCAGCTGTCCCGCCACCGGGAGCAACTGGACCCCCACCTACATGGTGTCGAACGTCACCCTCAACGTCACCCAGGGGTGCTCCGGTGTCGGCTCGCGTCCTGCGCCCCCTACCAGTTCACGCTCTCAGGCGACCCGCAGTCGGGAGTCCCCATCCCGCCCATCGACCAGCCCTGCGGCGTGGTCACGCTCCTCAGTCCTCAAAACGACATCAACCTGGGTGGCAACGTTGATCGCCAGTGAGCAGTTGAATGCCCAGGGGCCCATCGTGCTCAACTCGGGTTACAACACCGGTGGCGGCAACAACGCCGCCATCTCGTCGTCCTTCTCGCTCTTCTCGAGCGTCAGTGTCGACGCCACGGCATCGTCGACGTGTCACAAACGTCCCCTCCCGCGACGCCATCGGTGTCTACAACTGCAACAACACCAGCTCGAGCGGGGCGAGCACGAACTTCACGGCCTGTCCCACGAGCGGGCAGCACACCACCGTGAACGACATCACCGTGAGCCCCAATCCGCCTGTGCAGATCAGCACGGGGGCCACTCAGACCGGCATCACCGATCCCCTGCTCACGTGGGCGAGTCAGCAACAGGTGACCAACATCACCACACCCTCAGTGACGTGCCCACCCAGGCCAACATGAACTGCCCCCCGGGGCTGTACACGTCGGGCTTGACCATCCCGAACAACGCCACAGTGACCTTCCAGGCCGGCAATCCCTACGAGTTCGCCGGAAGCGTCAACTGTTCGGGCACGCAGACGTCGCTGTGCATCCAGAGCAACGACACGGTGAATTTCGGCAGCGGGAGACTACACGTTCGTGAACGGTATCGACGTGTCCGGTCGGGACCACGTGTGCGGGGACACGGCCACCAGCGCCTGCCCTCACCTGCCGGCGGAGCGGCGTGTTCTTCTATGTCAAGGGCGGTGAGACCAACCTCGGAAACTATTTCTCGTCGACGAGCTTGCAGACTCTCGGCCACCCACGAGCAACCCCGTCCTGCTGTGGCAGGACGGCGGTGACAACGACCAGGTGGTGCTGAGCAGCCCGAACACCAACGCCACGAACACGCTGGCCGGTGAGATCTACGCCCCGTCGGCCCAGGTCCTCATCAACGGCTACGGCGGACAACGTGGCCACCCAGGACATCGTCGCCTACACCCTCTCCTTCGGCGGCACCGCGTTCAACAACCTGACCTTGACGGTCAGCCCCGCCCCTTCCTCATGAGGACCCTGGTGAGGACGGTGCTCGGACGTCTGCGTCGTCGGGCGGAGTGCGGCGAGCGAGGCGACACCCTCATCGAGCTGCTCATCGCCATCGTCATCATCGCCTTGACCGTCACGGCACTGCTCGGCGCGCTCGTCACGTCGCTCACGAGCTCGACGACGCAGAAGAGCCTGTCCACCGTCGACGCCGTGCTTAACAGCTTCGCCCAGAGCGCCCAGTACGAGGCGCAGCAGGCCTTCGTCAACTGCACGCCCAACGCCTACCGGCTCGTAAGCGCTCCCATGCCCGCAGCCGGCCCCGTGGGGGCTTCGGTTGTCCGTCTTCGTGACGGGTTTCGCCGCCAACACCGGCCTCACCGTGACCCTGGCACCTGTCGGCGGCGGTGGCGCCGTCGCGGCCACCATTACGAGCCGGCCCACGACCGACGGCAACGGGAACGCCACGGTGACCTTCACGGTGCCCGGTTCGGTGACCGGAGCCCAGAACGTGTCGGTCAGCGACGGGACGAGCACCACCTCCCCCACACCGTTCGTGGTCGGTGGCACGACCAAGGGGACGGCACCCGTCAGATACTCCGTCTCGGTGAATCCAGTGCAGCAGTGGGATGCGCAAGGAGCGAGCTGGGTCGCCACTACCGTCGGCTCGTGTCCCGACAGCGGCGCCCAGCAGCTCACCGCGTTCGCCCAGGGACCAAACGGCGCGTCGGGGACCTTGAGCTTCGTCGTCCTCCACGCCGCCACCACGACCGTGCTCGTGACGTCGGCACCCTCGGCGGGAGATCCTGCCACCTGCAGCCCGACGCTCGTGTTGGGATGTTCGGTGACCTTCACCGCCACCGTGATCCCCCCCAACAGCACCACCCCCTATCCCCAGGGGACGATCCAGTGGGCGATCGCCGGCCCCAACAGTCCCACGTGCTCCAACTCCACCCTCGCCAACGTCGTCGGCTCGAACACATCGAATGCCACCTGTACTGGTGAACTCAACGCCTGGGCGGGCTCCTTCGACGTGACCGCCAATTATCTGGCCGGCGGCAACTACGGAACCGGCGGTGGGTCGGGCGTGGCCAACGTGGCGGCGGCCAGCTCGTCGACCACCGTCACCACCAGCTCCTCGCCGTCGCCCGCCCAGCCGGGCTCCACCCTTTCGTTCAAGGCCACGGTCGGTGCCACTCCGGCCAACGCCAACGACCCCAGCCCAGCGGGAAGGTGACGTGGACCATCACGGCCCCCTCCGGCACGGCCCCGTCGTGCACCGCCGGCGGGGACACCCAGGTCATGAACAACAACGGCTCCGGACCAACTCCACGACGTGCTCGTTCACGCTTCCCACCAACGCCCCCACCGGCCCCTACTCGGCCACGGCCAACTACGGGGGCGACACCAACTACACCTCCTCGGTCTCTTCCGCGGCCACGATCGGTGTCAACAAGGGATCCTCGAGCCTCTCTTTCAACGACCCCGGGGAGCCCCCACCCGGGTTCGAGTTTCACCGTCCAGGTGACGGTCCACGGCCAAGGAACCATCGTCCCCACGGGGGGAATCGTCTGGACGGTCACGGGACCAACCGGTCCGACTCCGACCTGTGGCCCGGGCACCACGGTGACGTTGAACGGCGGCACGGCCTCATGTGTGGTGTCGTTGCCGGCCAACGCACCGACGGGCGTCTATACGGTGGGTGCCCAGTACAGCGGAGATACGGCGTACACCGGGGTCACCGGCTCGACGTCGGTCACGGTGACCCTGCTCCCGGCTGGTTTCGACATCACCGGTGTCCCCGGCGGCGCGCCCAACGGCAAGCCCAGCAGCGGCGACCAAATCGTCTACACCTACAACCAGATGATGTCGGCGAACTCCATCATGGCCGGGCTCAGTACTAACGCGGCTAGCCCGAGTCCCGTCTACGCGGAGTTCAGCCCCAACGGTATCCAAACGACTCTCACCATTTGCACGAACCAGTTCTGCACTGCGACTGCCAACCTTGGCACCGTTGGCCTCGGCGGGACTTACACCTCGGGGTTCGGAACGGCGATCCTCAATGCGACGGCATACATCGCCACTAACGCCAATGGACAGTCGTACGTGACTGTCACACTGGGAAGTGCCCGGAGCGGAAGCCTCGCCACGGTGACTGGTACCACCACCCTGACCTGGAACCCCAGCAACCAGGCGACCAACAATGCGACTCCACCGGTAGCCTGCGCCACTACGCAGGTGAAAGAGTCGCCTAGCCCGGCGGCGAACTTCTGATGACCTCCCGACGTATGGTCCGAGACGAGCAGGGAGCGACGCTGGTGCTGGCGCTCGTGTTCATGATCATCATCGCACTGGTCCTGGTCCCCCTCGTCACGCTGTCCGGGAACGGTCTACAGAACACGTCGAACCTGCTCCAGGAGCAGTCGCTGGAGTACCGGAGCAACGGTGCCGTCGAGGTGGCCATCCAGACCGTGCGCTACACCGATACGAGCTACAGCGGCGGGAGCTGCTTCGCCAGTGGGTCGCCGACCGTCCAGATCGGCCTGGCCGGCCCCGGCAATCCCCCTGTGTACGTCAACTGCCGTCAGTCCCAAACATCCGAGCAATACCGGCGGTGTCGCGTGAGATCAATGTGTACGCCTGTGGGTCGACGAGTTGTTCGGCGTCCAACTACACCGTGGCGGCGACGGTCGATTTCCACGACGGGCCGACCTGTTCACCTGTTTCGTTCGGGGCATTGCGGAGCCGTCGAGAGCATCAAGAGCTGGCTGGTCCACAACGCCAACACCTGACGCCTCGGGCTCGGTCTCTGAGTTCTCGGTAGTTCGCCCCGCTCGGTAGCGTGACGTCCATGTCCATGTCCATGTCGAGACCCGGGTCGCGGCGGGGGTCCCACCTTCCCTACCGGACCCTGGCCGGCGTCGTGCCCTGCCCCAAGGGGTGGTTGATGGCTTCGGCCAAGCTCCAGGGCATCACCATGGCTCCGGAGCAGCCCCAGGTCGTCTCGACGTTCCTCGAGGTGCTCGACTACAAGCCGGCGTTCCAGGTCGTGGCGCTCTTCTCACCGGTGGGGCTCCTCGACGAGCCCTGACCCCGGTGGCCGCACCTGCGATCGCATGGCTCGGGCGCCTGCTGGGTCGTCCCCGCAGCGGAGCAGTCCTCTCGGCCCCGGTGCGCGGCTGCCCTGAAATGCGGTTCCTACCGTGAGGCCAAAGAGGCGAACGGCGGACGCCTCAGCGCCGTGGGCTGGCGCATGCTCAAGCGAACGGCGGAGGTCCACGAGCAGATGGCGCCCTACTGGCAGCGCACCATCTTCGAGGTGCACCCCGAGCTCAGCTTCTTCCAGCTCAACGGGGACAAGCCTGTCCGCTTCTCCAAGCACTCCAGGGCGGGCCAGGACGAGCGGCGAGCCTTGCTCGACGGGCGCATGCCCGGCGTGGAACGGATCATCGACGAAAAAGTGCGAGGGGCGACGCCCGCCCACCTCCTCGATGCGGCCGCGTGTCTGTGGACAGCCCGGCGCATCATCTCCCGCGGTGTCGTCCACCTGCCCGAGCACCCGGAATGGGACAGCGAGGGCATCCGGATGGAGTTCGTCCACTAGCTCCCGCCGGCTCGGCGGTCCTTGTCGACGTGATCGGCGCCCTCGGCTACGGCGCTACCGGCTGACCTCGTCTCACAGGAGCATGGCCATCGCCGGCGCTTCTTGCTCTTGCTCGGGACTCGGCGCGTCCGGGGCGTCGGGGACCCGGACCCCTCGGGCGGGCCAGGCGAGCGCCAGCATCACTGCCGTCAACCCCGTCATCGCCAGCCAGTACTCCCATCGGCCGTGGTGGGTGAAGGTCATCACGGTGAGCCCGGCCCCGGCCACGCACACTCCGACCCAGCGCAGCGTGTAACGGCGGGCGGCCACGAGAGCCAGGACCACCCCGGGCATCACGTAGTAGGGCACCATGACCGCCTCGAACACCGTCCGGGCGGCCAGGACCAGCGCCATCAACCACACGATGCGCCACACCTCACGACGCCAGCGATGGGCGAGGAACCCGGCTGCCGACCGCCACGGCGCCGTTGAGGAGACGGCCCGGACCACCCGACACCTGGCCGTGGCCGAGTTTCGGGGCCAGCGCGAGCCAAGGGGTGGCGTGATTGGGCGTCGGGTCGGCCGGTTGGTGCGACAGCACGTAGAACGCAGCGTGGAAATCGGGGACGAGCACCGCCACGAGCAGGAAGCCCGGGCAGCACGGCCGCTCGGGCCAGAAGGGCGTCTTCCGTGGCGCCAGCCCACGAGCCCGATGAAGACGGGGACGAGCATGACCACCAGAAGTTGCATGGCCAGCGCCGCCGCCGAGCAGCCAACCGGCCGGAGTCCATCGCCCGTCGAGAATCATGACGAGCGCGTAGACCACGAACCCGAGGGCGAGCACGTCCTCCGGGTGGCCCCAGATGGCGACAGCGGGCCACATGCGCGGCCGCCGTCGCCAGCGACAGGGCCCTTCGGGCTGGTGCGAGGATGCCCAGTCGACGGGCCAGGGCGTCCACGGCGAACAGCGGGAGCCCGCAGCACGCCAGCGAGATCGGGCCCACGAGCAGCCACTCGGTGGGCTTCCCCGGCCCTAGCGAGCCCGGGTGCCTGCTCGGACAGATGCAGAGCCGAGCTGAGCATGACCACCGGCGTCAAGCAGGAGCTCGAAACCGGGAAGCGTGACGAGCGCCGAGCGGTAGTTGCTGTAGACGAACGAGAGGGATCCCCAGCCGATCCAATGGGCGGTGCGCACCGTGTACCACATGTCGCCTGGCGTGATCCAGTAGAACGACTGGTGCCGGACGACCGTCGCCCACCACAGGCTGTATGCCATGCCCGTCACGACGACCCCCGCGGTGACGGCCGCGAGCCACCAGATGTCGGCCCTGGTGCGGGGCTGGGGGGTGCTCATGGCAGCGGAGGCTTCGTCGAAGTCTCGGTCAGGGGTCGACGCGACCGGTGCCGGAGGCCGCACCGAGCGGTCCCCCGGCACCGGCTCACATCGTCGACCTGTCGACGTCTGCTACTACGACGACTTCAGGTTGTCACAGGGGTTCGTACTGGCCCCGGTGAACGTATTGCCGTCGACCAACACGTTGCCACACGCTGTCGACGGCGATGGTGTAATTGTTCGTGCGACGGCCACTCCTTGAGCCACGGCCCCACCGTCTCGTTGACACCGTTCACTGTCGTGACCGTCGACGTCACCAACAGGGTCGACGCCGCCGTAGCCGCCGGGTACGAGCCGATCTGCGCCTTGTAGGCCTCCAATGCCGTCTCCACGCTCTTGGCGTCGGCATTGCACGAGGAGGCAATGGCGTTCGAGTTGGTGCTGCCCACGGCGAACACGACGATGGCGGCCAGGATGGCCAGGATGATGATGACGATGAGGAGCTCGATCAGGGTGAAACCACCCTCATCCCGCTTCGCCACCATCCGCTGGAGGATGTTGGGTGTGGACTTCTCGTTCATGTCGTTGGTTCCCTTCGTTGAGAGTTCTGTTGTCGGGGTGGGAAGCGCCATGACGTGACTGTCGGTGTCGGCTTCCCTTGACGATGTCGGCGTATCGCCCCGTTTCTGCAAACGTTCGAATCGCGTCAACCTCCTGGGGTGCTCTGGCCGGTTCGGTCGAACAGGCCCGCTCATGTGACGTGCACCTGGCGGTAGATCCCGTACATGGCGGAGACGAGGGCGATGGCGACGAATCCCACGATGACGCCGACGAAGAGGATCACGGCCGGCTCGAACAGGCTCGTGAAGTGCTTCAGCTTGTAGTCGAGCTCCCGGTCGAAGTAATGGGCTGCCGAGTCGAGCTGTTCGTCGAGCGTCCCGGTGCTCTCACCGACGAGGAACATGCGACGGGCCGCGATGGGGAAGAGCTCGGTCTGAGCCAGGGGAGCTGCCAGACCCTCGCCTCGCAGCATGCCGTCGCGGGCCGTGCTGAGCCCCCGCCGGAAGACGGCGTTGGTCGTGGCGTTTCCGGTCACCTGGAGGGCTTCGGGAAGCGGCACACCGGCCCCGACCATCGAGCACAGGATCCGGCAGAACCGCTCCAGGATGGCGGTGCGGATGACGTCGCCGAGCACCGGGACGTGCAGGACCAACACGTCCCTGATCTCACGGCCTCGTCGGGTGGAGGTGCCCAGTACGGCGACCAGGGCGATGAGGATGCACGATCCCGGCGAAGACGAACCAGTCCGTGACGAAGAAATTGGCGATCGAGATCAGGATCCGGGTGGGGAGGGGGAGCTTGGCATGCAGCGAGTTGAAGAACGTCTTGAATCGGGGAAGGACGAATGCGGTGATGACCACGATGGCCACGATCGACAGCACCAGCACGATCGCCGGGTAGATCAGTGCGGAGGTGATCTTGCGCCGAGCCTCGGTGTCACGTTCGATGTAGTCAGCGAGCTGGTCGAGGACCGTATCGAGGTTGCCGGTGAGCTCGGCGGACCGGAGGATGCCGAGGTAGTAGGGCGGGAAGGCCTCAGGATGTGCGTCCGCGGCGCTGGCGAAGGTCTCCCCGGAACGCAACGCCTCGGACATCTCGGCCAGGATCCGCTGGAAGGCCTTGTTGCCGACCTCCTCCGACAGCACCTCGAGTGCCTCGAGCACGGGGATCCCGGCCTTCATGAAGACCGCGAGCTGTCGCGAGAAATGCATCAGCTCCCGGCGGGGAACCTTTTCTCGGGTGATCTCGAACTGGAGAACGCTCTTCTTCTCGATGACGTCGATCGGAGCCAGGTTGCGCTCGACCAGCGCTCTGCGAGCCATGCTGGCGGTGACGGCGGTCTCGATCCCCGAGACGGTCGCCCCCTCGGGGGTGATGGCTCTGAACTTGAATTTCGCCATGCTGATCCGCCGCCTCAGGCCGTGTAGATGGAGCGGACGACTTCGGAGATGGTGGTGACGTCGTCGGAGATGAGGAGGATCGCCTCGTCGCGCAGCGTCCGCATCCCTTGGGAGACGGCCATGCGTTGCAGCTCCTCCTGTGTGGCCCAGCCGACGATGAGCCGCTTGATCTCGGGCGTGATGCGCATCAGCTCGAACACGCCGATCCGGTCCCGGTAGCCGGTTCCGGCACAGAAGTTGCAGCCCTCTCCGTGGAAGAACTGCGTCTTGGGGAGGCCTCCGCTCTCGGTGTAGAAGGCGAGCTCCTCGTCCTTGGGCTCGTAGGGCGCCTTGCACGTCTGGCACATCCTCCGCACCAGACGTTGGCTCACGACGGCCAGTACCGAGGATGCGACCAGGAAGGACTCGATACCCATGTCCAAGAACCGGTGCAGCGCGGCGGCGGAGTCCGTGGCGTGGAGCGAGGAAAGCACGAGGTGCCCGGTCAGAGCCGATTGGACGGCGATGCGCGCCGTCTCCACGTCCCGGATCTCTCCGACCAGGATGACGTCGGGGTCCTGACGCAGGATCGACCGCAATCCGTTGGCGAAGGTGATGCCGGCCTGCTCGTTGGTCTGGATCTGGTTGATCGAAGGGAACACGTACTCGACCGGGTCCTCGATGGTCATGATGTTCCGGCTGGGGTCGTCGATCTCGGTCAATGCTGCGTACAGGGTCGTCGTCTTGCCGCTGCCGGTCGGGCCCGCGCACAGCACCATGCCGAACGGGGCCCGGATCATGCGGGTGAACACCTCGTGGGTGTCGGTCGGCATGCCCAGGTCCGCCATCCGGAATACGGATCGGCTCTTGTCGAGGACCCGAAGCACGCAGCTCTCGCCCCAGATGGTGGCCACCGTCGACACCCGGATGTCGATCTCGCGCCCGTCGACGGACATCGTGATCTGCCCGTCCTGCGGCCGTCGCCGTTCGACGATGTTCATCTCGGCCATGATCTTCAGGCGGCTCACGAGGGCCGGAGCCATGCTGCTGGGGAGCTGGACGGCGTCGTGCAGGGCCCCGTCGATGCGGAACCGGACCCGGAGCTGCTGGCCCTGGGGCTCGATGTGGATGTCCGACGCCCGGTCGCGCATGGCCTGGGTGATGAGCAGGTTCACGACCTGGACGACCGGGGCGTCGGCGGCGGTGACCGTCTGTACCGCGGCGTCTGTCAGCCGCTGGGGTCCCTCGGTGGACTCCTCGAAGGCGCGTACGTGCTCCCGGATGTTCCCCAGAGCCCGGTAAGCCGTGTCGATCGCCCGTTGGACGTCCGATTTCGGGGCGATGACCAGCCGCACGACCCTGCCACAGGAGTTGGCGAGGATCTTGGCCAGCTCGGGAGTGGGGTCCGACACCGCGATGGTGATCCCGTTGTCGTCGACCACGATCGGGACCGCCAGGTGGGCCCGGGCCATGCTTTCGGGCAGCACCTCGGTGGCGTCGGGCGAGGGCGCCTGCTGGGACAGGTCGACCATGGGGACGAGCAGTTGGGTGGACAGGGCTTTGGCGAGATCCCGTTCCCCGATGGCGCCCAGCTCCACCAAGGTGGTGCCGATGCGTTTCCCGGATGCCGACTGTTGGATGAGGGCATCGGCCAACTGCTCGTGGCTGATCAGCCGGGACGAGACGAGGAGCTCGCCCAGCTGGCTCCGAGCAACGGCGGTGGCGCCGGGGGAAGTCGGGGGCTTGACGGTGGCGGCCTCACTCCCGGGTACAGGGTCAGAACCGTCGGGCTCTTTGCGCAACCTCATGCCCACTCCCATCAGGGGATTCCCAGATCGAGGTTGGGGAGCCGAATGTTCGATCCACGGTGACTGGGAGCACAGCGGGCCCGACGCCCCGGCGCCACAGTACCCGAGGGAAGAAGCCCCTCTGACCAGGGAGTCTGGGGCCAACCGGGTGCACGTCGGGGCACCCTTCGAGCTCCGCGCCAGAGCCCGGGGACAGTCACAGCTTCGATCGTGACGCCCCCGTCACACCCGGCCCCCTATGGACTCTCAACATTTGGTCAACTCGGCGAGAGACGGTCCGGCTGGCCTCCGGGCACACGAACACGCGGGTGTGTCGCGCGCGCCACATGGCTCGGTCAGGACAGGTACGCGGACTCCTGCTGCCAGGTGAATTCGACGGGTGGGCGTGCTGAGGTGTCCACGAGGAGCTCCGTCATGCTCGGGTCTCCGCTGTATCCGGTCGGGTCCCACCCGGTTCCCATGACACAGACGTTGCACGACAGTTTGAGGAGGATGTTCTCCCGGTGGCCCCAGCATCCTGTCTGGTTCGACGGGGTGCAGTCGACGTTGGCGGAGCCCGTACCGTCGTCGTACATCCAGAAGTACAGGGCTTCGAGGGGGTTTCCCACCGCGCCGGCCCAGTTCGAACCCCATTGGGTGAAGGGAAGCCCCCTGGAGGTTTCGGGTCGGTGTTGCGTGCGGCACCCTGGGCGGCGGCCTGGTCGAGGGCCGTGGCCATGGCGGTCAAAGGGGGCAGGCCCCGGGCGGTGCGCTCCAGGTTCGTGGCCACGAAGATCTGCTGCGCTGGGGACAGCTGGGCCCAATTGGAAGGCAGGACCATGGGGGGCAGACCCTCGTGGCTCCGGCCGTTGGCGATCGCCTCCAAGGTCGGCTCCGACGCACGGCGTCGAGTCGTCGTACTGGGTGCCCGAGCAGCTCGACAGGAAGTTCGGCTGGGGGGCGATGTTGGCGGGAAGCGCTCCGGGCGCGTCGGCGGCCGGCGCCGCCGCCGGTGGGATGGGGATGTCAGGGGGAACCGGCGTCGGCGTCGACGGGGTCGGGGCCGGCGGGGCCGGGGACAGCGTCGTCGTCGGGACGACGGGCGTGGGCGTGGACGATGGAGGGGTGGAGAGGTTGCGGTGTGGGGCGTGACCGGTGTGACCGAACGACGTCGCCAAGAGGCCGGCGGACGGCCCGGAACCGGCAGCGGCACCGGGATGGAGCAGGACCAGCACCAAGAGGATGCCCTCGCCGATGGCGAGCAGGCAGCTGAAGCGGAGCCAGCTCGGGCCCGTACCGCCGGGTTCGCCGGCCTGTGACCTGGGGAGTGCGCCGGTCATCCCGGAGGTATCGGCACCCCACCCACGGCGCCTGAGTCATCGCGTCGGCACTCCGATCGCCGCCGGCGTGCTCATCGTCCCAGCACAACAGCCCTTTGCTGCCCGGAGGGACGTACCACCGACCCCTTCGAGAGCCCTCCTCAGGTGCCTGGGGGGGACGACGCCACCAGGTCGGCGAGCTTGGGATGTCGCTCGATGTAGCCCGCGATGAAGGGGCATACAGGGTCGACCTTGAGGCCCCGGGACTTGGCTTCGTCGAGCACCACCGACGCCAGTCGGCTCCCCACGCCCCGGCCCTCGAACGCGTCGTGGACTTCGGTGTGGATGAGCACCAGGACCCCCGGTCGAGTCTGGTAGGTCACGAATCCTGCCAGCTCATGGCCGACGTAGGCCTCGAACCGGCTCAGGTCGGGGTTGTCGACCACCCTCACGGTCGTCTCGGACTCCGGCATCGGATCTCCCATCGGCAGCCGAGATCCTGTCTAGTCCGACGCGGGCAAGGTGGTGGCACGCCACGGACTGGGGCACAATCAGAGTCGGGGAACCCGACGTGTCGAGGGACCATTTCGTCCTTCGACCCGTGATTCAACCCTGAGGAGCTGCTGTGCTCGACGAGGGCGCACATCGGAGTCTGATCGCCGCCATCGACGTGGCGATCAGCAGGTGTGTAGATGCCTTCAACATCGCCTCCGAAGCCGGTGAGGACGAATTGGCAGAGAAGGCCCGGCTCCAGGTCACGGAACTGAAGGCGTTGAGACAAGCGGCACTGTCTCGCCCCACTCGCCGGGCCCGGTGGCAGTTCGGTCGCTCCCCTCGCGGCGACGCCCGGCCCCGTTGAGCGCTGCCTCCGGGACGAGCTCTGTCATGGCCAGGGTGGTACTGATTACCGGAGCATCGGCCGGCATCGGTCGTGCCTGCGCGCGAGCGGTTGCACCAGGCCGGGTGGATCGTCGTGGGCGCCAGTAGGCGTGGGACCTCCGCCGGACCTTGGTCAGGCCTGGCCATGGACGTCGACGATGACGAGTCGGTGCGGGCCGGCATTGCCGAGGTGCTGGCACGACGTGGTCGCGTCGATGCCGTGGTGGCATCGGCGGGCTGGGGCGTGGCCGGCGCCGTCGAGCTCACCACCATCGACGAGGCCAAGGCCCAGATGGAAACCAACTTCTGGGGTGCCACGCGTGTCGTCCAGGGGGTGCTGCCGGCGATGCGCAGCCAAGGGGGTGGCCGCATCGTCCTCATCAGCTCGATCGGGGGCGCGGTGGCCATTCCCTTTCAGGCGTTCTACAGCGCCAGCAAGTTCGCACTGGAGGGATTGGGCGAGGCCCTCGCTTACGAGGTGGCCCCGTTCGGGATCGAAGTCACTCTTGTCCAGCCTGGGAACATCCGGACCGACTTCACCGCTAACAGGAAGATGGCGGCTGCGTCTCGGGACGATGCCGTCTACAAGAGCGCGCTCGAAAGGGCGATCGGCGTGATGGAGCGCGACGAGGCGGACGGAGCGGCTCCCGAGGTCGTGGCGGCTGTCGTGCACAAGGCCCTCGAGGCCCGCCGCCCCCCTCGCCGGGTGTCGGTCGGAAAGGCGGGGGAGCGCATCGGCATCCTCGCCAAACGACTGCTCCCTCATCGTGTCTTCGAGGCGGCCGCCAAGAGCAGCCTGGGTGTGAAGTGAGGGAGTGGTGAGAGCGGCCGGGGAGCGTGGCTACTTGCAGGTTCAGGGGTCGAGGAGCGAGTCGATGGTCCCATTGGCGGCATTGGCGGCGTTGCCCAGGTGAGGGAGGCCATAGCGGTCCTCGATCGAGCGCAGGATGCCGAACGTGTCGACGGGCGTCGCTTCTTGCTGCGGGGTCGCTCTGAGCGCGTTCGACACCACGATCGTCGGGACATGCCCCCCGTCTCCCCCGTTGAGCCCTGAGGAGTCCGAGCCCAAGGCCTCGTCCCATTCGACGATGATCTGTCCACGGGCCCGGTACCAGGCGGTCGCCTGCACGGTGGGGATGAAGCGGGCCAAGAAGGTCTCGCTGTCGGCCAACTGCTGCGCTGCGGTGTTGACGGGGACACCGGTATGCCCGTCGTCGGTGAGGTTCGGCGTGTACCAGACGAAGTCGGGAGGATCCGCCGAGTTGAGGTCGCTCGTCATGGTGGAGGGATCGGCCACGGTGATCTCGGCATGGGGGAAGTACTCCCACGGGTTGTGCCTCACGGCGTAGAGGCCCGCGTCATCGGTCGGATCCGCGGGAAGGTTCTCGGCGTAGGCCTTTTCGGTGAAGCCTGTTGCGGCGAGCTGATCGGCGAGCGTGGAGACGTCGGGAAAGCTGCCTGATGACGGGGGCTGATCCTGGGTGACGCCCTGGTCCGAGCCCGAAACGATGGCCAAGTAGTTCGGAAGGCTCGGATGGGTGAGGGCGTAGGACCTGGTGGCCGAACCGTATTGGTCCGCGAGGCTCGTCACATAGGGAAGGGCGGGGTTGCCGATGATGTTGAGGGCCCCTTCGTTCTCCATCATCACCACCATGACGTGAGGGGATGTCGACGCGCTCGCGGGGCTCGAGGTGGTCGGGGTCGCCGTCGGGCTCGAAGTGGTCGATCCGGTCGTTGCCCTCGGGGGATGCCCCGAGGGTGTCGCCCGTCCCGCACAAGCGGCCAACAGAGTAAATGCACCCGACAACGCCATGGTCGTGAGGAGAACGGTCCTGGCGCGACGCGAACCGGGTTGCACCTCTCCTCGTTTCTTCGTCGTCACTCGGGATCAGCCGAAGTCGACCTTGAACTCCGCCAGGGTCTTGGGGAAGGTGCCGTCGAGAATGTCGTTGCGATATGTGGCGTTGGTGTCAAAGGCAAAGACGTTGGCGAAGGCCACCTGGTGAGCGACGAACCAGTAGGCCATATTGTCGATGAAGGAGGGGTCGTCTCCCAGGCCGTGCCCGTCAGTACGGTACTCGTCGGACCATTCCGGAATGCCGATGGGCTTGTGGTGTTGGGCTGCGAACGTTGCGAGCCAGTTCAGTCCCCACTGCTCGGTGAGTTGATTCACCCAGGCCGCGCCCGGGGTGAAGGGGGTTCCCCAGAAGTTGTCGTAGATGTCAGTCCCTACGTAGTCGACGTAGGCGTCGCCGGGATAGGCCTGATCGGCCTGGAAGGTCGGCGGACCGGGCACGCTCGGGGCGTTCGGGTTCCACATGAACTTGAACTTGGCACCGGGTACGGCGCGCATGGTCGTGACGATCTGACGCCAGAAGCCCACGAAATTGGCGGCATCGGACGGCGAGGTCACGGACCACCTGTACCAGTTGCCGTTGAACTCCCACCCCAGGCGCAAGATGGCGTCGGCCTCGTGGTCACTCACGAGGTTCTCCCCGAGAATGGTGAAGTACTGGTTGTAGGCACCAGTGGCCCCTTGGGCCAACGTGCCCACCCCGGGCAGGATGGGGACGCCGATCGCCATGCGGTACGGCGAGGAACTCCACGCTTTGATGCCCGAGGCGCTGTCCATCTCTGACCAGCCCGCGGACCTGTCGAGGTAGTCCGTGGCGAACGTCATGTGGGTGCCTGTCGCAGCAGCGAACTTGGCGACTCCTGAGGGATTTCCACCTCCGACGAATGCCCCCAGGGGAACGTTGCGCGCGATGCCTTGGCCAGAGCCCGACGATGCCGCTTGCCCTTGGTCTGCTCCCGACGTCGGTGTGCTTCTCGGTGCGGTGGTGCTCGTGGGCGCCGGGCGCGTGGCCGCCCCGGGCTCCTCGAGCAACGTCTTCTGGAGCGACGACGTAGTCGGGCTCTGCGAGGTGAGGATGAACGTGACCGAGCCCAGGAGCACGACGACCACGCCCAGGACAGCCCACGACCACCGCACCCGCCTGGCCGGTCGTCCCCTGCCTCCTGCGGGGAGAGGTGGCCATTGGAACTCGACTCCCTGGAGTTGCCCTACTCCCTGGAGTTGCTCGATTCCCCGAAGTTGCCCGGTTTTCCGAGTTTGCTCGCCCCCTCGGATCCGATGCCGGCCATGGCTGGCTCGAGCCCAATGCGGGAGGACGAGGCGTCCGGTGAGGAGACCGGAATGCCGGCGGCCGGACCGCCTGTTGCGACTCACGATTGCGCTCTAACCCGTGATCGGCATGGGTAACCCGACATGACCGGTGCCCTTCTCGGTACTGCGCCCGCCTGGCGCTCGTGCGGCCTGGGCTCCAGGTGCTTGCCCCATCCTGGTCTGACGGCCCAGACGGGGAGATCATTCTAGGGGACGCCCGCCTCAAGCGGGAGTCGACTCCAGACATGATTCTTGGCTGATGTGCCGAAAGGAGTGCGACACCTTCCGTAGTAGAGTTGAGGTATCCCCCCTTGGGAGTGACGCCTCGTTTGGGCAGGACGCCGTTTCTGGTCGTCGCCCCGTGCAGGCTGGACGCCTCTTCTGGGCTTCATCGAAGGAGTGCGTCATGGCAGTTGCCCCTATCGGACCGCCTCACATCGTGATGGCGCCACAGCTGTCCGAGGGAGACCCCGACGACGACGAGATCGGCGACCCCATGACCAAGTGTGGCCGCTGTCGCATCAGCTTTGTCCGGCACCCGTCGATCAGCCCCGACGACTCGCCGAGATGGTGGTTGTGCCCGCCATGTCGAACTCGGTTGTTGGGAGACGAAAAGAGAACGAGCGCCCGGTGGTCGTCGTGAGAAAGCTCGGCTCGAACTATGCCCAGGTCCCGGTGGGCTGGTGGCAGGACTCGAAAGGCCGGATGCAGCCTCCCGGATCTTTTCTGTCTCCGTCGCTACGCATCCCCGGCGACGACTTGTCCATTCCAGACGATGCATCTGCGACCGGCTCCCTGCGGCGTCGAGTCAAGAAATGGACCGGACCTCTTGCACAACGCAGGCTGAATCGCGCCCCAGCAACACCGAGGTAAGGAGTCCGCGGGACTACGTTGACAGAGGTCCCCGACGCCCCTACCGTCTGCCTTGTCGACCTGTGACGCAGGCCGGGCGGAGTTGAGCGGAGGCACCCATGGCCTTGGCTTCACCAACCCGATCATCCTGGTGGATCAGAGTGGGAACGTCGACCGCCTTCTTGATGGGAAGCTTCGTCCTGGTCGCTGCGAGCGTCAGTGGGACGGCATCGGCGCGCGCTCGTGTCGTTTCCGTGGACAATTCCACGATCTCGTGCACGAAGGTGACGGGACTGGCCCGCTTTGATCCTCGTCTGCGCTCTCCGGGCACGGTCAAGGGCCTGGAGACGGTCCACCTCAACCTTGCCCTCAGCGGCTGTAGTTCCTCGACGCTGCCCCCTCCGATCACCGTCGCCGGACAACTCCAGGGTGCGCTCGTCGCCAACACCGGAACCAGTTGCTCCACGAGTCTCGGAACCAGCTCCTATGTGTCGGTGGGCACGCTGACCGTCGATTGGAAGGTCCGCGGAGCCAAGATCTCGCGGACTTCATCGTTCAGTCCGCAGCGGGTGCGGCCGGAAAAGGTCCGACACAAGGCGAGCGCACGCCAGAGCATCAAGGTGGGCTCGCCGGGATCACCCCGGCCCAGTGTGGTTGGCGACTTCGCCGGCGGGAACGACGGCAAGACCTCGTCTTTCAGCCTGACGTGGGATCGCTCGGCAGTCACGTGCTCGACTGGACTGCACGACCTGCCGATCATCTCCGGCACGTTGGCGTTCTCCTGACCCGGCAGGCGGGATGCAGGACGCCACACAGACCAGGCGTGGTGATGCAGGTGTGGATAGTGAGGGACATGGGGTTCGCCTAGACCGGATCTGCCATGGGCTGTCCTCAAAAGCCACTTTCGATGGGCTAATGAGCACACTGCGTGTTTATTTGCCTGTCCTCTGGCGAGGCAGTTGCGTTGACAGCCTCGCTCACTCGGTGCATCCTGGGTGCCCACCACATGAGGTGAGTGTTGTGTACTCCGAGTGGCAGCGTGCCACAGCCAGTCGGGGCATGCGTCGAAGGAGAATCGGATGGCACGGCACGTGTGGCACGTCCCATCCCCCGGGTCCCCCGATCGGTCCGAGTGTGAGGTGAACACTTCTGCGCCCGAGCGCACCGAGGACACCGCAGCGGCTCGATCACGACTCGGCCGCTCGGAGCACGAGGTGGTGAAGCCCGAGGCATCGGACTCGTCGTCAGCCGTGTACTCGTTTTCCCCCGATGGCGGAGGCATGGTCGCAGCTCCCGACGCCCCACACACCCCCGCCGATCCTCTGCCGCCTCGGCACCGTCTCTTCGACAGTTTCCGCTCTGCCCGATCTTCGGCCGGGCGGCGCGGTGCACAGTCGGCTCAGGACAGGGGCGCGACGTCGCATTCCCGACGCGTGTGACCATCCCGCGTCCGAGGGCAACACCGAACAAAGCCGATAGGGCCGCCCGCCGCACACCTCACCGGCGCCTGGGCCGGCGAGCTCTCTCCGTAGCGCTCCCCGTTGCCGTTCTCCTTGTGCTCGTCGGATCGCCAACGGCATCGGATGCGTTGCCCAGATCGGCATCGATACCCCTGGGGGACTACGCCGGATTCGCCAACCCGGCCGGCCTCGCCCGGTTTGCGTCGATTACCGGTGCCCACCTCTCTCTGGCCACCGACTTCCTCGATCAGTCGTCGGGCTGGGGGGCAATGGAGGGCGCAGCCGGTATCGGGGCGTGGCATTCCTCGCGTTATCAGCTGGTACTCGCCGTGCCCGTGCTCCCTGATCGTGCCCGAGCCACATTGGCCATGGGCGCACGGGGCGCCTACGACTCACACTTCGTCACGCTGGCGAAGAACCTCGTCCACGCCGGCGTAGGCAATGCGTACCTGCGCCTGGGGTGGGAGTTCAACGGAAGCTGGTTCAAGTGGCGCGTCACCAACGCTGTCGACGCGGCCGATTTCGCAGCGTACTTCCGCAACATCGTGATCTCCATGCGGTCCGTGCGCGGCGAGGCGTTCAAATTCGTCTGGAACCCCAACGCAGGCGGTTCCTACAACAGCTACAGCCCCGGCCAGGCCTACCCGGGCAATGCCTATGTGAATGTCATCGGGACCGATCTCTACGACGAGTCGTGGGTGCAACCACTGACACCACAGCACGCGTGGGCCGGCCAGCTGACCGAGTCGTGGGGGCTCGATTGGCTGGCCGCGTTCGCCGCAGCACAAGGGAAACCGATCGTCTTTCCAGAATGGGGCGTGGCCCGGCGAGATGACGGCCACGGCCTGGGCGACGACCCGTACTTCGTCAACGAGTTCGCGGCGTGGATATCGTCACACGGCGTGGCGTGGACCAATATCTTCTCGTTCGATGACAGCCAACAGGACGACATCACCGATGGCGGTTTTCCTCAAGCGCTCAAGGAGTTCAGGGCTGACTTCGGCTGACATGGCCCGATGATCGTCTGGTCCTAGCGGGCCTGTGGGCCTTCTGCTCCATGGCTTGTCGTCATGGCGCGACGTCGGGAGGAGCAGCCAGAAAGTAATAGGAGCCTTGCGCCAAAGCGTCTAGGAATTCCTGACGCGAGAGCGGAGAAGCGCTGCCTTCCAACCACACCGCGATCTTGTAGAGGCTCAGCCCGGCGGCATCGAACTCGCCCCACAACTCGTCGGTGGTGTCCGGATCAGGCACCCCGGCGTCCCAACCGTGCTCCAAGACGACCACCGGGTGCCAGCGGTTCAACAGAGCACGGCTCCCCTTCACCACAGCCAGCTCGCCGCCCTCGACGTCGATCTTGACGAACTGCACCGGCAGGTCAGCGGGGATGAGGTCGTCGAGCCGGGTCACCTGCACGACGATGTCGCGCAGGACCTCACCGTCTTCGGGGTAGCTCCGCCGCGACAGCCCGCTGTAGGACGGGTTGGTCACCACGTGATGGAAGACGGCCTCGCCGGGCTCATCGGCCAGCGCCACCTGGCACACCTCGACCTGTGGGAACCGGCGGCGAAGCCCGGCAGCGAAAGCCGGCAGCGGCTCAACGGCGAAATGCCGTCCCGACGGAGAAGCATCGACCATGTGTCGCAACACGGTGCCCCGGTGCGCGCCCACGTCGATGCCGTTCCCGCTCGGTGAGAGCACGCGGCGAATGACCAACACCGTCAACCGGTCGTACTCGGCCGCGCCTTTTGGCCACGAGCCGCGCGTGAAGAGGTTCCACACCCCGTAGGCCGCACCCTCGAGCGGGGTACCGACCACCACCCTCGCCACCGGTGCCAGCAGGCGCCGGATCCGCACCTTCATCGATGGCATGTCACCTGAACTCATCGGTTACCTCGCCCCACGTTGCCCAAGACCCCAACCCGCCCCCGGGGGCGATTACGTCTCCAATGACGGGTGCCTCTTTCGTCGACCGGGCTACCACCTCGTTGCTGCACAAGACCGTGTCGATGATTCGATCAAGGACGTCGACGAGGAGATTACGCCACCGGACCAACGGGATGGGACCCATCGCGTTGCCGAAGCGTCGGTTCCGGGGCGCCCTCGACGGCCCGATGTACCTCCCCGGCCGCCGAGCGGTCGAGCGCCCCCCCGGACGGGTGGTGCTCGGCGAAATCCAAGGGGGTTCGATGGCGGTCGGTGAGACGTCCTGGCCGGCACAGGCCCCTGACGGTGCCTGGGGCACTTCCACTAAGGTCGGTGCCGCATTGGGCAATGAAATGGATACGTAGGGAGCCTGATGAGCCCGAGTAGACGACAGTTCCTCGGCGGGGGATTGGTTGGCGCCTCGATTCTGCTCGGCGGCTGCGGCGGTCGGTCGTCATCGGGTTCGCCTGTTACCAGTGCTGTGGCGCCACGAGCCTTGCGAGCGGCAGGCTCGAGGCCCCGCCCCGATTTTGCGGTCGGGACCGACCAGGTTCCGAAGATCGAGCACATCGTGGTCGTGATGATGGAGAACCATTCGTTCGACAACATCCTCGGGCTCATCGGTCGGGGGGACGGGTTCACCCTCGGCCCCGACCACAAGCCGACGGCCAAGAATCCCGACGGCCACGGCAATTTCGTCCACGCCTTCCACATGCCGACCGAATGTCAGACCAGAGGGGTGGGTAACGACTGGCGCGTCACCCACGAAGCGTATGACAACGGGACATGTCAGGGTTTCGTGACCAGCACGACGGCGGAGGCAATGGGCTACTTCACGAGCGCAGACCTCCCCTTCACGTGCGGGATGGCGAAGGTCTTCCCCATCGCCGATCGTTATTTCTGCTCGGCCATGGCACAGACCGACCCCAACCGGCGCTATCTGATCGCCGGCACTTCGCTCGGGCTCATCGACGACACCTTCCCCCCGGCATTGCCGCCCAACGGCGTGATCTTCCAGCAGTTCAACAAGCACGGCATCACCTGGAAGGACTACTACTCCACCTTGCCCACGATGGGGGTCTTCCTGCCGTTGCTCGAGGACCCCGCGCTGACTTCGGGGCTGGTATCTATCGACGAGTTCTTCACCGACGCCGCCGCTGGCACGCTTCCGGCGTTCAGCTTGTTGGAGCCCAACTACGACACCCAGTCCGAGGAAGATCCGCAAGACGTCCAGCTCGGCGACCAGTTCATGGGTCACGTCGTGAACGCCGTGATGTCGAGCCCCAATTGGGGTTCCACCATGCTGATCTGGACCTACGACGAGCACGGCGGCTACTACGACCACGTTCCGCCCCCGGCGGCGGTGACACCCGACGATATCCCCCCTGCCCTCAAGCCCGGGGACCCACCCGGTGGCTTCGACCGATACGGGTTCCGAGTCCCATCGGGCGTGGTCAGCCCGTACGCCAAGAAGGACTTCGTGTCTCACACGATCTACGACCACACCTCGATCCTCAAGACCGTTGAAGAGAAGTGGAACCTCCCCGCGCTCACCCGGCGCGATGCCAATGCCAACAGCCTCTTCGACATGCTGGACCTCGACAGGAGCCCGGCGTTCTCGACCCCGCCGCGCCTCCCCGCTGCTGCGAACCCGATCCCGAAAGAGGGTTGTCTGACCACAGGCCCCGGCGTCATCCCGCCGCCGTCGGCGGTCACCAAGGCCTGACCTAACCCGAGCCGGGCGCCGCGACGCGGTCGTCACCCTCCTGAGCAGCCGGTTCGCGCCGCCGGCTGCATGGCCCGCTGGCCCCAACGGCCCCCTCCACGGGTCCAACCGGTTGACATATGTCGATATCGGAATATGATCGTCCCATGGCCCGGGCGCCGACGACGGCAGATGCGTTCAACGCGGTGGCCGAACCGCGACGGCGCCAGATCCTGGACGTCCTGTCCGGTGGGGAACGCCCTGTGAACGAACTGGTCGCCTTGCTCGACCTGGCGCAACCACAGGTGTCCAAGCACCTTCGGGTACTGAGGGAGGTGGGTTTGGTGGACGTGCGCGGCGCAGGAAGACAGCACATGTACCGGGTCAACGGCCGGCCCCTCAGGCCCATCCACGACTGGGTGAGGAACTACGAGGAGTCCTGGTCGCAGCGCTTCGACCGTCTGGATGTCGTGCTGGAGGAACTCAAGGAAAAGGAGTGCGAAGATGACGAATAGCGGTCTGGCGGTGGTGACGCTTCCCACGGACACGCAGATCCTGATCACGCGGGTTTTCGATGCGCCGAAGCACCTCGTCTTCAAGGCCTGGACAACGCCTGAGCTCATCAAGCGGTGGTGGGCTGGAGATCGTGGAGAGGTCACGATCGCCGAAGTCGACCTCCGGGTCGGAGGAACCTGGCGCTATGTGATGACGGCGAACGGGGGGTTCGAGGTCGCCTTTCACGGCGAATACCGCGAGATCGTCCCCAATGAGCGCGTCGTGTCGACCCAGGTCTACGAAGCCATCCCGGACCTGGAGGCCGTGGTCACCAACACCTTCACCGAGAAGGACGGGCAGACGACTCTCGCGATGCTGGTGCAACATCCGAGCCAGGAGAGCCGTGACGGACACCTCCACTCGGGCATGGAGGAGGGCATGAACGAGTCGATGGATCACCTCCAAGGGGTGCTCGATTCCATCCACTGACCCAAGAGGAATGGTGTGGGCCGCCCGGGGCTCGAACCCGGCACCTTGGGATTAAAAGTCCCCTGCTCTACCCGATGAGCTAGCGGCCCGGGGCTGCGAGAAAATCGTACGAGAAAACGCGCCAGACAATACCCGGAACCACCCGGTACCAGAGATGGTCCCAAGGCACCTGCCTGGGGCACGAAGCGTCCTTGGCGTTGCTGAACCGGACCGACTCTGCACCGGGGGCGGGCTGTCGGGAGGTCGGCCCCTGTGGCTCCTCCACCCTGAGGGCCGATCTCGACGTGAGCTCTTGCAACCAAGCCGGCGATGGCCGGTCAGCGAGACCATTGCGATCCTGATCGGGTGGACGGCACCTCGCGCCGTCCAGAGCGGCCGCCGGCAGGTGCGAATGCTGCTCCGGACGTGCGGGGCGCGCCGAAGCGCCGATGTCAGAGATGCGCTCCTACAACGACCAGATCATCGACTCGGTACCCACCTCGGAGCGAGGCCCCCAGCCTGTCATCCATGCCGAACGGCCGACAGCTGACGCTGTGCAATCCACGAGCCTCCACACGAGGACCCCGACCACGGACACGTCAGCCCGTGCCGCTCGTTCTCAGCCAGGCCCGAAGGCGGTCCGATCGGTACAGAGGCTCCGGAACGACCCAATCGGCGCCGCCCTCTACCAGGTCACTCGACCGATCACTCTCTTTTGATCGTGAGGGTCGATTGAGGTAAATGACATCTCGAAAGTCAGCGCACGAGGAGGAGGCTGGTCATGGCAGGACTGGAGCGCAAGCGGTTCGACAACCCCGACGACACTCGACCGTTCCGAGACAAGGGTCAGGTAAGGGTCGTCAACATCGGTGACGGTGTCGTGGGCCTTGCCACTTTCGAGCCAGGCTGGAAGTGGTCCGACCACGTCAAGCCGATCGCCGGGACAGAGAGCTGCCAAGCGGCGCACGTCGGGTACGTCCTGTCCGGTCGCCAGGTGATCCTCATGGACGACGGTACCCAGCTCGAGATCGGCGCTGGTGACGTCGTCTCCATTCCGGCTGGACATGATGGCTGGACCATCGGTGACGAGGAATGTGTGGTTCTGGACTTCGCCGGAATGGCCACGTACGCCAAACCTCACTGAGCTGCGGCGTAGGGCTCGCTGTGGCACGATCACCCACGTGACCGGCAGCCCCACTGCAGAACAGCACCTGCGCAACCTGGCGTGGCTGCGGCGCGTCCGCGACCGGATCGACCGGGAGTACGCGCGGCCCTTGGACGTCGAGGCACTCGCCCGGGGCGCGCACATGTCAGCAGGGCACCTCAGTCGCCAGTTCCGTCTCGCCTACGGCGAATCGCCGTACAGCTACCTGATGACACGACGCATCGAGCGAGCCATGGCGCTCCTGCGTCGAGGTGACCTGAGCGTCACCGAGGTTTGCTTCGCGGTCGGCTGCTCGTCCCTGGGCACCTTCAGCACCCGTTTCACCGAGCTGGTCGGCATGCCGCCCCGCTCTTACGGGCACAGCCCGGCGGCCGCCACCGTGGGGATGCCGCCGTGCCTGGCCAAACAGGTGACCAGACCGATCAGGAATCGAGAAGCGCCGGGAACCGAGCGGCAGTTAGCGTGAACACCATGGACATCACCATTCACGCGAGCTTCCTCCCGCACGACGACCCGGACGCATCTCTGGCCTTCTACCGTGACATCCTCGGGTTCGAGGTCCGCACGGACGTCGGAGGGGGCAAGATGCGCTGGATCACGGTCGGACCCCCGAACCAGCCCGACACGTCCATCCTCTTGGCGCCGCCGGCCACCGATCCCGGCACCACCGACGACGAGCGCCGCACCATCACCGAGATGATGGCCAAGGGCACCTACGGCTGGATCCTTCTGGCCACTACGGACCTCGACGGCCTCTTCGAGAAGGTCCAGGCCGGCGGTGCCGATGTCGTCCAGGAACCAACCGATCAGCCCTATGGGATGCGCGACTGCGCATTTCGTGACCCGGCGGGCAACCTGATCCGCATCCAACAGCTGCCCTGAGTGCGCCGGCTATCGAACCGGTTTCTCGATCTGGGTTCCGGCCGGTATCGGCGCTGCATCGAAGGATCCCCGGCGGCTCTAGGAATGGGTGGGCCGTAGCGCCGACGCGTCCACCTCGGCCTGTACGCCCTTGGTCGACTGGAGTACCTTCCGAGCATGCCGCCGCCCACCCAACTCGCCAGGAGGCAGTAGTCGTGCGGGCCGTGGTCCTCGACACCCCCGGGCCCGTCGAGAGCGGGGTCGTGCATCTGGCCGACCACGCCGATCCGCGTCCGGGCACCGGACAGATCGTCGTGGAGGTGGCGGCGTGCGGAGTGTGTCGGTCGAATCTGCACATGATCGAGGGCGACTGGGTGTCCTACGGCGTTCCCGGCTTCACGCCCATCATTCCCGGGCACGAGGTGGTCGGTCGCATCGTCGAGGTCGGCGGCGAGGTCGACTGGTTGCATCGGGGCGATCGCGTCGGCGTCCAGCCGTTGTGGTCGACGTGCGGGCACTGCGCGTACTGCCTCGCCGGCCGCGACCAGCTCTGCAGCGCGAAGCAGATCACCGGCGAGACCGTGGACGGCGGTTATGCCCAGTACATGCTGGCGACCGCCGCGCATGCGCACCCGGTCCCCGACACCATCGACGATGTGGAGGCAGCACCATTGTTCTGTCCCGGGGTGACCGCGTACAACGCGGTCTCGAAAGCTGCCCCTCACCCCGGCTCCTCGCTGGCGGTCTTCGGTGTGGGTGGTGTCGGGCACATGGTCATCCAGTTCGCCGTCCTGGCCGGCGCCGACGTCTATGCCGTGGCCCGTTCCGCCCAACACCTGGACCTGGCCGACGAGCTGTCGGCTCACCCCGTCGACGCATCTCGGAGCGACCCGGAATCGGCTCTCGCTGCTGTCGGTGGCGTGGACGCAGCCGTGGTGTTCGCCCCCTCGGACGAAGCCGTTCGTCAGGCGGTGGCGTCCATCAAACCCGGTGGCACCGTGGTGCTAGGTGTCCACGCCCAGGTCGGGCCCCTTCCTTTCGCAGATGAAAAGCGCGTGGTGGGGTCGGTGATCGGATCCCGTCAGCACATGCGCGAGGTTCTCGCCCTGGCCGCGGCGGGGAAGGTGCGAGCGCATTGTGAGACCTATGCGCTCGGCGACGCAGTGGAGGCATTGAGCCGACTCAAGCGGGGCGAGGTCCGGGCCCGGGCGGTGTTGGTTCCGAACCCCTGACTCCTTCGGTCGTGGGGGCTGCCAGGTCGTTGCGCCCTCAACGGCCTCGGGCGACGGGGTGGGGAGACAGGCGGCACCCGGCGTGACCGGGAGAAACGTCCTTTTCTCTCTCAGTGAGTAAATAAACGCCTTGAGTGTTCCGATATCCCGAGGGTGACGACTGTCCTCCTTCGGAGATGGCAGGGTGCGGCCCCGGAGGACCGGACGGCCCGTGCCCGGCGGGCCCGGGCCGGTTTCGTGCCTGTGGCAGCGATGGCCTTGGCCCTGGCGACGGCCGTCGTCCCCGGAGGTTCCGCCTCCACCTCGGCGACGGCCCGGTTGCGACCGGCCACCGGTGTCCCCACTCCAGCCACGAAGACCGAAGCCGGTTCTGGCCAGGGCACGGGCACCTCGGCCGACCCGGCCGCCAACATCGCCCCATCGCCAAACTTCCTCACGAGCTGTTCGGGGAGCACGTACGACGATTCGTCGCCGTGCCTGAGCGCGACGCTCGCGGCCATCGCCTACGCCCGGAACCAGGAGGGGCTCCCGAACATGGTGCTCCCCACCGACTGGGCCCAGCTCTCCCCCCAGGAGCAACTGTTCACCGCCACCAACCTCGAGCGGACGGTGCGCGGCCTGCCGCCGCTCACGGGCATGGCGACCGCACTCGACCAGGCGGCTGCGGCCGCGGCCGCCGCCAACGCCGACCCCTCCGCACCCCCGGGCTTTCCGTATTCGTCGTGGGGCGGGAACTGGGCCGGCGCCGTGGGAAACCCTCTCGAGGCCATCTACTACTGGATGTACGACGACGGCCCAGGCTCCTACAACATCGACTGCCCCTCGGCGGGCTCGTCGGGGTGCTGGGGGCACCGCAACAACATCCTGATGGCCCTGCGTTGCCAGCCCTGTCTCATGGGCGTCGGGCTCGACGCCTCGGCGTACCAGGGCGACCCCAGCTGGACCGAGCTCCTCGTCGACACGAGTGGCTCGCAGGCGCTCGACTTCACCTGGAGCCAGGTCCTGGCGAACCTGCCCGGCTCGGCAGGGGGTGCGGTGCTCGACGCCCCCGCCGTCGGGCTGGCATCTACGCCTGACGGGCAGGGCTACTGGCTCGCTGCCGCCGACGGCGGCGTGTTCGCCTTCGGCGACGCCTCGTTCTACGGGTCCATGGGGGGCAGGGCTCTGACCCGTCCCGTCGTGGGCATCGCCTCGACGCCCGACGGCCACGGCTACTGGCTGGTGGCGTCCGACGGCGGGCTCTTCGCCTTCGGCGACGCCTCGTTCTACGGTTCGATGGGCGGCCGTCCCCTGGATCGACCGGTGGTGGGCATGGCTTCGACGCCCGACGGCCACGGCTACTGGGAGGTGGCCTCCGACGGTGGCCTCTTCGCCTTCGGCGACGCAGGCTTCCACGGGTCGATGGGCGGTCGGGTCCTGGACCGCCCGGTGGTGGGAATGGCAGCGACACGTGACGGCGGCGGCTACTGGGAGGTGGCTGCGGACGGAGGGATCTTCGCCTTCGGTGACGCCCCGTACCTCGGGTCGATGGGAGGCACCGCACTGGTCCGTCCCGTCGTGGCCATCGCCTCGACACCCGACGGCCACGGCTACTGGATGACGGCGTCAGACGGCGGGCTCTTCGCCTTCGGTGACGCCCCGTTCCGGGGATCGACCGGCGGCGACGCCCTCGATGCCCCGATCGTGTCCATGACCCCGTCGACCAACGCCGGATACTGGCTGGCGGCCTCAGACGGAGGGATCTTCAGCTTCGGCGTTCCGTTCCACGGCTCCATGGGCTGAGCCTCGCCGGCTCAGCCGCGAGCGCAGGACGCGCCGGTCTCGCGCTCGTGTCCGCGCCACCCCGGCTGGTCGCTCACCGGCCAGTAGTCGCCCGTGGCGGCGTCCTGCACGTAGGGGACCGGCGGCGCCTGACCCTCGCCGGCCTCGGCGGCGATGCGCGAGACAGCGTCCACCAGCGCGTCCACGTCCTTCTCGGTGTTCGAGATCCCGCAGCTGGCGCGTACTGCGCCCGGCATCGTCCGGTGGTCGCCCGCCATGACCTGGGCCCGGTAGGCGTCGACGTCGGTGGGGGACAGCCCCAGGAGCCGGATCAGGTAGGGGTGGGCGCAGAAGCAGCCGTGACGTACGCCGATGCCCCATTCGGCGCTCAAGCGCGCCGCCACCAGAGCATGGTCCACGCCCTCGACCACGAAGGCGGCGATGGCGAGCGTGTCGGTGTCGAGCGAAGGGCCGAGCACCCGCACGCCCTCGACCGCGGCCAGGCCGTGACGAAGCCGCCTGGACAAGACCTGCTCGTGGGCACCGATCGTCGCCCACCCGATGCGGTCGAGCTCGTCGAGAGCCGCTTCGAGCGCCACCGCTCCCATGACGTTGGGTGACCCCGCCTCCTCCCGGTCGGGAGGATCGGTCCACCACACCTCGTCGAGGTCGACGAGGTCTACCGCCCCTCCGCCGGCCAGGAACGGATCGCCTTCGGCGAAGGTGACGGCGGGACCCACTAGGACCCCGGCACCGAAAGGGGCATACAGCTTGTGCCCGCTGAAGGCCACGTAATCCGCCTCGCCCGGGATGGCCCGATGGGGGGCGAGCTGGGCGGCGTCGAGCACGACGGGGACACCGCGTTCGTGGGCGGCGTCGAAGATGGCGGACAGCGGCGGCAGCCATCCCGTCACGTTCGAGGCGCCGGTCAACGCGAGCAGGCGCGGCCGGGGCGCCCGGTCGAGTCCGGCCACGACGTCGTCGGTGTCGAAGGTCCCGTCCGCCGCGCACTCGACGTATCGCCGGCGCGCCACGCGGCCCCAAGGCAAAAGGTTGGCGTGGTGCTCCACCACCGTGGTGAGCACCACGTCGTCAGGGTCGAGGCGCAGGCGGTAGGCGAGATGGTTGAGCGCCTCGGTGGTGTTCCGGCACAGGATGGCGATGTCGCCAGAGCGTTCGGGAGCCCCCGGGCCGCCTCCGGCGAAGGCGAGGGCGGTGGCCCGGGCCGACTCGTAGGCCGCCGTGGCGAGGCGGGACTTGTAGCCCGCACCGCGGTGCACGCTGGAGTACACGGGGACGAACCGCTCGACGGCGGCCATCACGACCGGGAACGCACTGGTGGAGGCGGCGGCGTCGAGGTTCACGTAGGGGCGCTCGACGCCGTCGACACACGGCACGTGCAGGTCGTCGCCCACCAGCCGGGCCGGTGCGTCCGCCGGGTGCGTCACAGGCGGAGTCTACGGGCGCACCGTCGCGCCCCCCGGCGCCGGCGGCCGGTACCATCGCCGGGGTGGAGCACGAGCCGGGCGGGTCTGATGTGGTGACCGATGCCGATGCCGATGCCGATGCCGGCGAGGGTCTCGACGCAGCCGCCCCGACCGAGCTCGACATCGACGGCTCCCTCCTGGACGCCATCGAGGGGGAGCTCGCCGACGTGGAGCGGGCGCTGGCCCTGATCGACGAGGGCTCGTACGGGCAGTGCGAGGCCTGTGGCGGGGCCGTCGACGATGCCGTGCTGGCCCGCACGCCTACGGCCCGCTTCTGCGCACAGCACCTGCCGCTCTCGCTGCGCTGAGAGACCCCCTCCCGCCGGCGCTCTGCGCCGGTTCAGCCCTTCTTGGTCTCCCAGAAGATCGTGTCGATCTCTTTGATCTGGTCGAGCAGCCCCTGTGCCACCTTGGGGTCGTTGGTCTTCTTCGACTCGCCGGCCGCCTTGGTGGCCTTCCAGAACAGGTCGTGGAGCTGGGGGTGCTTGGCGAGGTGCTCAGGCTTGAAGTAGTCGGTCCACAGCACCCAGAGATGGTGCTTCACGAGCTCGGCTCGCTCCTCTTTGATGATGACGGCCCGCTCTTTGAACACCTCGTCGTCGGAGCCGTTGAACTTCTCCATGCACGCCTTTACGGACTCGGCTTCGATCCTCGCCTGGGCCGGGTCGTACACGCCGCAGGGAAGGTCGCAGTGGGCGAGCACCGACAGGGGAGGGCTGATCCGGTCTACCGATGACAGCAGGCGGTCCACGATGCGCATGGGCAGGTCTCCTTCGTGCAGAGTGAAGTCGATGGGGCTCGGGCCAACCTTACCCAGTGAGGGCGAACGGTGAACCGGGGATGCCCGGCTCACACCTCCCCGCCGCCGTCGAAGGTAGCGGCCGGGATGGCTCTGGCGACCTCGCTCGCGCTCGTCATCGGCGCCGGGGTCCTCCGCCCCCGCCGGGTCGTGGTCGAGGGAAGGAGCATGGAGCCGACCCTGGCCCCGGGCGACCGGCTACTCGTGGTCCGCTCCCGTGCACTGCGCGCCGGGGACGTGGTGGCGGTACGCGATCCCCGGGACCCGCGTCGTGTCCTCGTCAAGCGGATCGGGGCGGTGCTCGAGGACGGGTTGGTGCTGCACGGCGACAATCCCGGGGCGAGTACCGACAGCCGAAGCTTCGGGCCGGTGTCGTCCTCGGCCGTCCTCGGCCGCGTGGTTCGGCGCTACGCCCCGTCGTGGCGCGCCGGCACGGTGGTCTGAGCACGGATTGTCGGCTCGTCGCGGCGGGGAGATGAGGGCGGCGCCATCCGGCGGAGTACGCTCGCCGTGATGGCATGGCTGGACACCGAGCTCGAGCGGCTGCTCGCCCCCGACTACCTGGAGGGGCTCTCCGGGCGTTCTCTCGAGGACGTCCGGGCGATGCGTGCCGAGTGCCAGGAGGCCGAAACGGCGGTGTCGTACCTCCGCCGCATGGCCCAGGGTCGCCTCGACATCGTGCACGCCTGCCTGGACCTCCACGGCGACAAGGGCGGGGACCTCGAATCGCTGGTGGAGCGCCTGCCCTCGATCATCGGGTCCGGGCCTCCCCGTCCGCAGGGGTACGGTCGGCTCCCCTCCCAGATGTCGCCCGACCTCGACAGGGACGACCTCACCGACGAGCTCGATGCCGTACTCGACGCGGATCACACCGCCTCGCTCACCACGATGGGCGAGGCCGAGCTCCGTGAGGTCGGGGAGCAGCTCACCGCCATCGAGCAGCGCATCTCCGACCAACGCCGTGCCCTGCACGAGCGCATCGACAAGCTCCAGGCCGAGATCGTGAGTCGGTACAAGACCGGCGAGGCGTCCGTCGACGGCTTGCTGGCCTGATCGAAGTCCCCGCATCACTCGAGGAGGACCGGCGTGCCCAAGCAACTCCCGGACCACTGGAGGGACCTCGGGGCCTTCATTCGCGAACAACGGTCGTCGGCGCGGCTCTCGCTGCGGCGGCTGTCGGAGCTGGCGGGGATCTCCAACCCCTATCTGAGCCAGATCGAGCGAGGCCTGCGCCGACCGTCGGCCGAGATCCTTCAGCAGATCGCCAAGGCACTGCGCATCTCGGCCGAGACCCTCTATGTCCAGGCCGGCATCCTCGAGCCCGCCACCGGGGAGACCGACCTGACCCGCGACATCCTCTCGGACCCCCACCTCCACGAGGAGCAGAAGCAGGCCCTGATCCGGATCTACCTGTCGTTCTGCCACGAGAACGAGGTCCAGCCCGGGCACGACGATGCCTCGGAGTCGGGGGTGGCCCCGTCCAGCGCCCACGGGGCCACATCGGGGCCGGGCGCGCCCCGTGCCGACGACATGGTGGAAGACCCCGCCGAGACCTCGGCGGGCGTGTAGCGGGGGTCCGCCCGGAGGCTCGGTGACCGTGAGGGGTCCGGGCCCGGCCCGGTCACCGGCCGGATCGCGACGACGAACGTCCAGGTAGGCTCCTCGCCGGTGCGTCGACTCTCCGTGCTCTCCCTGCACACCTCGCCACTGGCCCAACCCGGGACCGGTGACGGTGGGGGGATGAACGTCTACGTGCGTGAGCTGTCCACGGCCCTCGCCCGGGCCGGAGTGGAATGCGACGTGTACACCCGGGCATGGTCGGACCGGTTGCCGGCCACGGTGACCGTGGAGCCCGGGCTCCGGGTGCATCACGTGCCGGCGGGCCCCCTGAGCCCCATGGCGAAGGAGGAGCTCCCCGCCGTCGTCGACGAATTCGCCGACAACGTCCTGTCGCTCATGAGCTCGGGTGCGGGGGTGGACCCCGCTCTGCACGAGGTGGCCGGCTTCGACGCCGTGCACGCCAACTACTGGCTCTCGGGCATCGCCGGCCACCGCGTCAAGCACGAGCTCGACCTCCCGCTGGTCTCGACCTTCCACACCCTGGCTCGGGTGAAGGCGGAGGCGAGCCCCGAGGAGGTCTCCAGCGACGAGCCCCACCGTCGCGCCGAGGCCGAGGCGGCGGTGATGCGCTGTTCCGAGATCGTCCTGGCGTCGTGCTCGGTGGAGGCGACGCAGCTCGCGCAGCTCTACGACAGTGACCCGGCCCGCATCCGGGTGGTGGCGCCCGGAGTCGACCACGCCTTCTTCGGCCCCGGCCACCGACCCCAGGCGCGCCGGGCCCTGGGGCTGGCCGAGCACGCACCCCTGTTGTTGTTCGTGGGACGGATCCAGCCCCTGAAGGGCGCGGACGTGGCGGTTCGGGCCTTGGCGGAGATGAAGGGTCACCCCGAGGCCCACCTCCTCGTGGTCGGGGGGCCGAGCGGTCCGCGCGGCGATGAGCATCTCGCCGCACTGCGAAAGCTGGTCGACGACCTCGGGTTGGCCGAACGAGTGCGGTTCGAGGAGCCGCAACCCCACGAGCTGCTCTCGACGTACTACCGGGCCGCGGATGTGTGCGTCGTCCCCAGCCGTTCCGAGTCCTTCGGCCTCGTTGCGCTCGAGGCGGCCGCATGTGGCACACCCGTCGTCGCCGCGTCCGTGGGGGGCCTCACGACCCTGGTCGAAGACGGCCACACCGGTTTCGTCGTCGATCCGTCGACGCCACAGGCCTTTGCCCGTGCCGCCTCCGGGATCCTCGCCGACCCCCTGCTCGCCGAGCGCCTGGCCACCACCGCCGTCGTCCGTTCCCGCCGCTACACCTGGGCTCAAGCCGCGTCAGTGCTGCGTGCCACCTACGAGGAGCTCACCGCCGAGCGCCTCGTGGAGTGCTCCTGACCCGCAAGATCCGGGCCTCACAGCGTGCCCATCGCCGGCATCGCCTCGCCTGAGGAGCGCGCCGCGTGCGACAAGGTCATCGAGCGGTGGGCCGTCTCCCGCCTCGCCGAGGGGGGTGCCGTGGTGGCCGTGGACCGCCAGCCCGAGCTCGGTCGCTGGTATCTCCGCCTGCCGCGGTGACGAAAAGGAGTTCGTCACCGTGTGGCTGACGATCCGCCAACGCACGCTGCACCACGAGGCCCAGGTCATGCCGGCACCCGAGGTGAACATCGAAGCCACGTTCGAGTACCTGCTGCGCCGCAACGCCGACCTCCACCAGATGCGCTTCGCTCTGGGTGCCGAAGATGCCGTCTACCTCGTGGGCGAAGTTCCCGTCACCGCGGTCACCGACGAAGAGCTCGACCGCATCGTCGGATCGAGCCTGGCATACGTCGACGACTGCTTCCCGACGGCGATGAGCATCGGGTTCGCCGGCCGTTACCGCCGACGTCGAGTCTGACACGCGAGGGCAGACGCGGTGACCCACGTGGCGCGACCAGACACGCGTTTCGCCCTCGGCGCGCGCGCGTGGCACCGGCTAGGGTGCCAGTGCGCGCGGCCCGAGGGGCTGGTGACGGCGGTCGATCGGGGAAGTGCGACCGGTGTCCAGGGTTCCTCGGGCCGCGCCGCGTCACCATCGTCAGTAGCGTGACGACGATGGAGTCAAGGTTGTTGATCGTCGGTGGCGGCCGCATGGGTGGCGCGCTGGTGCACGGGCTTCTCGGTGCCCGGTGGCGTCCCGCCGACATCGTCGTCGTCGAACCTTCCGCCGACCGTCGCTCGGAACTGGCCCTCGAGCTACCGTCCGTGGACATCCGCTCCGACGTCGATGCCGTCACCGGCACGGACGCCGCCGTCCTCGCCGTCAAGCCCTCGGTGGGGGAGCAGGCGTGTCGGGCGTTGTCGGGTGCTCGGGTGGCTCGCGTCCTTTCGATCATGGCGGGGGTGCCCCTGGCCCGCCTCGAGTCCTGGCTCCCCCCTTCCACGGCCGTGGTCCGAGCCATGCCCAACACGCCCGCCACGGTGGGAGCCGGCGTGTCCGCTATCGCCGCGGGGTCGGCGGCGGGCGAGGACGACCTGCGGTGGGCGGAGGAGCTCCTGGGCGCCGTCGGCCACGTGGTCCGCCTGCCTGAAGGGTCCCTCGACGCCGTGACCGGGCTTTCGGGTTCGGGGCCCGCCTACGTGTTCCTGGTGGTCGAGGCCCTCATCGAGGCGGGCATGGCAGTGGGGCTGTCCCCGGAGGTGAGCAGCCTGCTGGCCACCGACACCCTGGCCGGGGCGGCCCGGCTCCTGGTGGAGTCGGGCCAGGCGCCCGCCATCCTGCGCGAGCAGGTCACCTCCCCCGGAGGCACCACCGAGGCCGGGCTGCGCGTGCTCGAGGAACGAGGGGTCCGGCTGGCCATCACCGCCGCGGTGGCCGCTGCGACCGAGCGTTCCCGCGAGATGGCGCTCTGACCACCCCCGGTGGGGACCTCGGGTGGGGTCGGGGGAGGTCCCGTCGACTGGGCCGGGGCCGCCGGGACGGGGGGTGGCCGGGCGCCACTCCTGGGTGTCGATGGACCTGACCAGCAGTATTCTCGCCCGCTCTCTTTCCAACATTCACCACATTGGCGTACAGTCGCCCCAGGCGGGAGAGGGGTGATTCCACTGAGTGCAGATGACGTCACCAGCGCTCGCTACCTGACGGTACGCGAGGTAGCGAGCACGCTGAGAGTGTCCAACATGACGGTGTACCGATTGATCAACGCAGGAGAGCTCCCTGCGGTGCGAGTCGGCAAGTCGTTTCGTCTCCGTGAGGACGACGTGAACCGCTACTTGGCCGACAGATACACCCAGGCCGGCTGAACCCCCGCCGGCCGGCTCGGCGACGGGGGGGCAGTTGGCGGCGCGCTCGGGAGGCTCGGTCTTCGTCCTGACCGACTACGGGCTCGCCGACGAGTTCGCCGGAGTGGTGCGAGCCGCCGTGCTTCGCCACGCACCCGGTGTGCCGATCATCGACCTGACTCACGGCGTGACGCCCTTCGACGTCAGGGCGGGTGCGCTGGCGTTGGTGCGCGCCGTGCCGCACCTCGGGCCCGGCGTGGTGCTCGCCGTCGTCGACCCCGGTGTCGGCACGACGAGGCGGGGTGTGGCCGTGTCGGTGCCGTCGAGCGCTGACCACGACGGACCACACCATTTCGTGGGGCCTGACAACGGGCTGCTGCCGTGGGCGGCGGACGTGCTCGGTGGCGTCGAGCGTGCCGTCTCGCTCCCTCCGTCTCCGCACAGGGCGGGTCTCGGCGCAACCTTCGACGGCCGGGACGTCTTCGCTCCGGCCGCCGCCCGGCTGTGGCAGGGCACGGCGCTGGCGGCGCTCGGAGAAGAGCTGGACCCGCGCGACCATGGTGCGCCTGACCCCACCTCTGTGCTCGACGTCGAGTGGTGCGCTCGAGGCCGAGGTGCAGTGGGTGGATCGGTTCGGCAACGTGCAGCTGGCGGCCCGTCCCGACGACGCCACGGCGGCGGCGCTCGGCGACGAGCTCGAGGTGGTGGCCTCCGCCTCCCATCGGGCCCGGCGGGTGGGGGCGTTCGCCACGCTGGGACCCGGCGAGCTGGGCGTGGTCGTCGATGCCAACGGGCACCTCGCCCTCGTGTGCGACCGACACCCGGCCGCTACCGTGCTCCGAGTGCAACCGGGCGACGTCGTGGTCCTGCGCACGGCGGCTGCGGGTCGCAGGTTCCCATGAACCTGGCCGTCCTCGCCGACCAACACCCAGCCGGCGCCCGCGCCCTGTACGACGGAGGGGCCTGGGTCACCTGGGGTGAGGTCCGCCGCCGGTCTCGTGCCGTGGCAGATGCGCTTCAGGTGCTCGGTGTCGGTCCTGACGATCGCGTGGCCATCGCCTGGCCCACCTCCCTCGACTTCGTCGTGGCCTACCTCGGGGTCCTCGCCGCCGGTGCGGTCGCCGTCCCGCTGAACCCCAACAGTCCATCCAACGAGCTGGGGCGAGAGCTCAGCGTGGTCGAGCCGACCGTGCTGCTCGCCGCCGGAGCGGCGGGTGTGGTGCCCCAGGTCCGTCATGTGGTGCTGCCTGCCGCGGTCGTCGAAACAATGGGGGCCGGCGCCCGGGGGACCGGCGCCCAGGGCATCTCGGTGTGGGAGGAGTTCTCGGCGGCGGGACAGACCGCCGAGCCGTCGCCCGGGATCGAGGAACCAGCCCGGACCGAAGAACCAGCCCGGACCGAAGAACCAGCGGGGACCGAAGAACCAGCCCGGACCGAAGAACCAGAGCGGTCCGAGGGGACCGAAGGGCGGGAGCAGGCCGAGGAGCCCGGGCCCACGGCGCAGCATCCCGCTCCCGATCCCCGAGCCGGCGCCCCGGACGAGCCGCACCTGCACCCGGCGCCCCGCCAGGAGGCGGACCTCGCCGTGCTGCTGTTCACCTCGGGCACCGCCGGTGACCCCAAGGCCGCCATGCTCAGCCACGGCAACCTCATGGCCAACCTGCGCCAGATGTTGGGGGTCCCCGAGATCTTCCGTCCCGACGACGTCGGGCTCGTGGCCCTGCCGCTGTTCCACGTCTTCGGACTGAACGTCGCCCTCGGGCTGTGCCTGGCGACGGGCGCGGCGCTGGTCCTCGACACCCGCTTCGACGCCGCGGCGTCGCTCCACCAGGTACACGACCTGGGGGTCACGACACTGCTCGGAGTCCCGACCATGTTCGCGGCGTGGGCCGACGCTCCCGGCGGACCATCGGGCGACTCCTCGCCCCTCGCCGGAGTACGCCGGGCCATCTCGGGCGCGGCGGCTCTCGACCCCGAGGTGGCGGCGCGTTTCGAACGTCGCTACGGCATCGCCATCTGGCAGGGATACGGCCTCACCGAGGCCTCGCCGGCGGTTTCGACATCGCTCGGCACGGGTCGCAACACGCCGGGATCGGTCGGCCGGCCGCTGCCCGGCGTGGAAGTGCAGCTGATGGACGAGGAAGGCGAGCCCGCCCTCGACGGCGATCCCGGGGAGATCTGGGTTCGTGGCGCCAACGTGTTCGGCGGCTACTGGAAAGATGCCGCCGCCACGGCCAAGGTCCTGGGCGACGACGGGTGGTTGCGCACCGGCGACATCGGCGTGATCGGGGCGGAGGGCGACCTGTTCGTCGTGGACCGATCCAAGGACCTGGTGATCGTCTCGGGGTTCAATGTCTTCCCGGCCGAGGTCGAAAGGGTGGTTGCGTCTGTTCCCGGTGTTGCCGAAGTGGTGGTGATCGGGCGACCCGATGCCACCACGGGCGAGTCCGTCGAGGCGGTCATCGTGGCCGCCCCCGACAGCGCCGTCACCGAGGAGCTGGTGCGCGCCTACTGCGCGGCCAACCTCACGCGCTACAAGTGCCCGACATCGATCAGGTTCGTGACCGAGCTGCCCCATGGCTTGACGGGAAAGGCCTTGCGAAGGGCGCTGCGGGACCGACCCCGCTGAGACGGGCCGTGCGGGCGCGGGCCGACGCGGTGTCGGGTACGCGGTCCGCACCAACGTTGGGTCGACCCGACTTGGTGCCCGGTACCCCTCTGTCGGTACGATCCCGCGCCATGGTGGTCCCGAACGCCCGCCGCATTCCCGAGGCCACCGTCGCCCGGCTCCCGGTGTACCAGCGGATCCTCCTCGAGTTGGTGCGCGCCGGGACGACCACGGTCTCGTCGGACCAATTGGCGGAGATGGCCAGGGTGAACGCGTCCAAGGTTCGCAAGGACCTCTCGTTCCTCGGTTCGTTCGGGACGCGCGGCTCGGGGTACGAGGCCCAGTTCCTCCTCACCCAGATCGACAGGGAGCTGGGCCTCCACGGCGACTGGCCCGTCTCCATCGTGGGCCTGGGGAATCTGGGACGGGCCCTCGCCAACTCCCAGGGCTTCACCTCCCGAGGCTTTCGGGTGGCCGGGCTCTACGACGTGGAACCGGACCTCCTCGGGACCGCCATCCGCGGGGTGACGGTCCACCACGTCGACGAGTTCGAGCGGGTGTCGGCGGCCGATCCCCCCGCCATCGGCGTCATCGCCACCCCCGCGTCGGCGGCTCAGGACGTCGCCGATCGCATGGTTCAGGCCGGTGTGGGCTCGGTGCTCAACTTCGCCCCCCGGGTCCTCTCGGTGCCCGCCGAGGTCCTGCTGCGCTACGTCGACCTTTCGATCGAGCTGCAGGTGATGAGCTTCTATCTCTCGCACCGGGACCTGCCCGGGACCGCACCCACGTGGTCTCCGCTGCCACACGCGGTGGGCTTGAGCTCCACCGAGCCGGGCTGAGGCGCCGGCCCCGCCAGGCGCGCCGAAACGTCCTGGGCGGCCCGGGCGGGCCTGTCTGGCACAGCGCTGCGCCGACCGGCATCCTGGTAGGGAGGGAATCGGGCCCACCGAGGGTCGTGTTCCCGTTGCGGGTGGACCACCTGCGCAAGGAGCTCTGCGAGTCGTTTGTCCGTCATCGTCGTTGGCCTCGAGCAGCACCAGGTCCCGCTCGACGTGCTCGAACGTGTGGCCATCTCCGAGGATGACCTCGGCAAAGTGGTCGCCGGCCTCCGGGACAGGGCGAACCTGGCCGAGGTCGTGGTGCTGTCGACCTGCATGCGCACCGAGGTCTACGCCGTGGTTGAGCGCTTCCACGAGGGGGTGACGGACCTCCAGGAGTTCCTCGCCGCCATGGCGGGCACGTCGGTGGACACGCTCGACGACCGCTGGACGGTCCTCTTCGACGACAGCGTGACCGGACACCTCTTCGAAGTCGCCGCCGGTCTCCGCTCGAGCGTCCTGGGCGAGACCGAGGTCCTGGGCCAGGTTCGACGGGCGCTGGAGCGTGCTCAGGCCGAGCACGCCAGCGGCCCGGTGTTGTCGGGGCTGTTCCGTCACGCCGTCCAGGCCGGCAGGCACGTCCGGTCGACCACCGCCATCGCGCAGGGTGCGACGTCGCTGTCGCACGTGGCGGTGGAGCTGGCCGCGTCGAAGCTCGGCGGCTCGCTGGCGGGCCGGCACGTGGTCGTGGTCGGTGCCGGCGAGATGGGTGAAGGCATGGTGGACGCTTTGGGCGGCCACGGTGACCTCGCCCAGGTCGTGGTGGCCAACCGCACCGTCGGGCGCGCCTCGGCGCTGGCGGCGCGGGTGGGGGGCAACGGGGTGGGTCTCGACGGCCTCGCCGAGGCGCTGACGCCGGCCGACGTCGTGTTCGTCTCCACCGGCGCGGCGCTGCCCGTGCTCGACTCCGGACTCCTCGAGGCGGCGAGCGGCGGGCGCGCCGACACCGCCGGTGTGGCACCGCTCGTGGTCATCGATCTCGGGGTCCCTCGCAACGTCGACCCGGCGGTGGCCGACATTTCCGGCATCGACCTGTTGGACATGGACGACCTCACCGAGCATGCCGAGCGCGCTCTGGCCGGCCGCCGGGCCGAGCTGTCGGCCGCGCAGGAGATCGTGCGCCAGGAGGTGGAGCGCTACCGCGCCGAGGAGCGGGCCCGGGGAGCAGCCCCCGTTGTCTCGTCGCTGCGCGCCCGGGTCGAGGAGCTGCGACGTTCCGAGCTCGAGCGTCACCGGGGCCGGCTGGCGGATCTGGACGAACGACAGTGGCGGGAAGTCGACTCGGTCGTGCATGACGTGCTCGCCAAGCTTCTCCACCACCCGACGGTGGCGGTCAAGGAGGCGGCGGGCACCCCGCGTGGGGAGCGCCTGGTCGAGGCGCTGCGCACCCTGTTCGACCTCTGACGAGATGGTGACCCCCATCGGCGGGGAGCCCGAGCGTCGTGTCCTGCGGCTCGCCACCCGGGGTTCGCCTCTGGCGCTGTGGCAGACGAGGCGCGTGGCGGCTCTTCTCGAGGCGTTGCCCGGCGCACCACTGTGTGAGCCCGTTGTCGTCCAGACGACGGGCGACGCGCTGGCCGATGTCCCGGTTGCGCAGCTCGGGGGGCAGGGGGCGTTCGTGAAAGAGGTGCAGCTGGCGGTCCTCGAGGGCCGAGCCGACATGGCCGTGCACTCGGCCAAGGACCTGCCGTCGGAGACGCCGGCGGGTCTCGTGCTGGCGTGCGTGCCCGAGCGAGCCGATCCCCGCGATGCCATGGTGGGTGCGGACCTCGAAGGTCTGCCCACCGGCGCCACCGTGGCGACGGGCTCGGTGCGCCGACGGGCCCAACTCGCCTGGCTCCGCCCCGATCTCACCTTCTGCGACCTGCGCGGCAACATGGCCACCAGGCTGCAACGGGCACTCCAGGTCGGCGTAGGCGTGCTGGCGCTGGCCGCCTTGGAGCGCCTCGACCTGACCGCGCCCGTGGCCGAGGTCCTCGATCCCCGCACCCTGCTCCCCCAGGTGGGACAGGGTGCCCTGGCGGTGGAGTGCCGCCACGGTGACGGCGTCGCGCTGGAGCTGCTCGGCGCCATCGACGATCCCATGGCGCATGCCGCGGTGCTCGCCGAACGCGCCTTTCTGGCCGCCCTCGGTGGAGGGTGCACCTTGCCCCTGGGAGCGCTGGCCTTCCCCGTCGAGATGGGGGCACGACTCTCCGTCGACGGCTTCCTGGCCAGTCGCGACGGGCGGATCTTGTTGCGTCGCCGGGTGACGGGCCCGGTGTCGGATCCCGGCGCGCTGGGCACCGAGCTCAGCCGCACGTTGCTCGAGGACTGCGGCGGCCGATCGCTCGACGACTGGGCCGATCCCGGCTCCGAGGAGGAGGCTCGCCGGCGGTGAC
This sequence comes from uncultured Acidimicrobiales bacterium, assembly GCA_963848335.1. Taxonomy (GTDB): domain Bacteria; phylum Actinomycetota; class Acidimicrobiia; order Acidimicrobiales; family UBA8190; genus Chersky-840. Next base: position 981,012 of record CAWKDD010000003.1, on the reverse strand, counting down.
CGTCTACCTGGTGGGAGCGGGGCCCGGCGACCCGGGGCTGCTCACCCGGCGCGGGGCCGAGCTGCTGGGTCGGGCGGAGGTGGTCCTGTTCGACCGTCTCGTGGACCCGCGTGTGCTGGAGCTGGCTCCGGGCACGGCGCTGCGCGTCGACGTCGGGAAGCGGCCGGGCCAGGCCCGGCACCAGGACGAGGTCAACGCCCTCATCCTCGAACACGCCCGCCAGGGCAAGACCGTCGTCCGTCTCAAAGGCGGCGATCCCTTCGTCTTCGGGCGCGGTGGGGAGGAAGCCGAGGCGCTCATGGCGGCCGGCGTCACCTTCGAGGTGGTCCCCGGGGTGACATCGGCGTTCGCGGCACCGGCAGCGGCGGGCATCCCCGTCACGCATCGGGGGCTGTCGTCGTCGGTGACCGTCGTGAGCGGCCACGTCGGAGACCCGGGCGGGCCCAGAGCGGTGGACTGGCCCTCGCTGGCGCACGCCGGGGGGACCCTGGTGGTGTTGATGGGGATGGCGAACCGGGCCGAGATCGCCCGACGCCTCGTCGCCGCCGGGCGGTCCCCCGACACGCCGGTCGCTGTGGTGCACCGCGGCACGGCCCCGACCCAGGCCAGCGTGCGCACCACCCTCGCCGGCCTGGCCGAGGTGGACCTCGGCCCTCCGTGCACGATCGTGATCGGACCGGTGGCGGGCCTCGATCTGCGTGTGGTCCGGGAGGGGCCTCTCACCGGCATCAAGGTGGTCGTGACCCGCGCCCGGGCCCAGGCCTCCGAGCTGGTGACGCACCTGGTCGACGCGGGCGCGGCGGTGATCGAGCTCCCGGTGATCGCCATCGACGATCCCGGTGACGGGGGGTCGGCCCTGCGGGCCGAGGCGTCGCGGGCGGCGGCCTACGACTGGGTCGTCTTCACGTCCTCCAACGCTGCGCAGCGCTTTCTCGGTCTCCTCGGTGACGTCCGTGAGCTCGGCGCGGCCCGCCTGGCGGTGGTCGGGACGGCCACGGCCCGCTCGCTGGCCGCCCACCGTCTCGTCGCCGACCTCGTCCCCGACCAGGAGACCGGCGAGGGGTTGGTGTCGGCCATGCCCGACGCCCCTCGGGGGGGGCAGGGCCGCGTGCTGTTCCCGCGGGCGGAGCACGTCCGTGACGTGGTGGCGCCGGGGCTCCGGAGCAAGGGCTGGGAGGTGACCGAGGTCGAGGCGTACCGCACCGTGCCCGCCACGGTCGGCCGGGACTTCGGAGCCGGCGAGCTCGACGACGTGGCCGGTGCCGACGTCATCACGTTCACCTCTCCCTCCACCGTGAAGTACTACGCGGACCTGGCCGGGGATCGCCGCCCGCCACCCGTCGTGGCGTGCATCGGGCCGGTGACCGCCGACGCGGCGCGCCGGGCCGGGTTCGCCGTCGCCGTCGTGGCCGTCGAGCCCAGTGCCGAAGGCCTGGTGTCGGCTCTGTGCGCCCACATCGCCTCCGCATAGGCTGGCAGGACATGGAGGCCACGCCACGATCGCCGGTTTACGGCGCGCCATTCCCGGCGCGCCGCATGCGCCGGCTGCGCCGGACCCCGGCCCTGCGGCGCCTGGTGGCGGAGACGAGCCTCGGGGTCGACGACCTCGTCGCCCCCCTGTTCGTGAGGGCCGGCGTGGAGGACCCTGTCCCCATCTCCTCCTTGCCCGGCCATTTCCAGCACTCGGTGGCGTCGCTGGTGGTCGAGGCGAAGCGGCTGGCGTCACTGGGGGTCCCCGGCGTCGTCCTGTTCGGGATCCCCGCCGACAAGGACGGGGTGGGGTCGGGGGCGTGGGACCCCGACGGAGTGGTGCAGGTGGCGCTGGCCGAGCTGCGCAGCGCTCTGGGCGACACCATGGTGCTCATCGCCGATCTGTGCCTGGACGAGTACACCGACCACGGGCACTGCGGCGTGCTCGGTGCCGACGGGAGCGTCGACAACGACGCCACGCTCGAGCTCTACCAGCGGGTGGCGCTGGCCCAGGCGGCGGCGGGCGCCGACGTGGTGGCCCCCAGCGGGATGATGGACGGCCAGGTGGCCGCGATCCGGGCCGCCCTCGACGGCGCCGGGCGCATCGATGTGGCCGTGCTCGCCTACGCGGCGAAGTTCGCCTCGGGCCTGTACGGACCCTTCCGTGAGGCGGTCGATGTCACCATCGCCGGGGGCGGGGACCGACGCGGGTACCAACAGGACCCCCGCAACGGGCGCGAGGCGTTGGCCGAGGTGGCGCTCGACATCGCCGAGGGCGCCGACATCGTGATGGTGAAGCCGGCTGTCGCCTACCTCGACGTCATCGCGTCGGTGGCGGCGCACGTGGACGTGCCCGTCGCCGCATACCACGTGAGCGGTGAGTACTCCATGGTGAAGGCCGCCGCCGAGCGTGGGTGGATCGACGGCGACGCGGTGGCGCTCGAGCACCTCCTCGCCCTCAAGCGCGCCGGCGCCGATGTCATCCTGACGTACTTCGCCAGTGAGGTCGCCGAGGCGCTGCGTGGCTGAGCGGTCCCCGGACCCCGCTGTCGCCGGCGGCGACGGTGAGCAAGGGACGGCCTCGAACGCGCAGTGGTTCGATCGGGCTCGCCGGGTCATCCCCGGAGGCGTGGACTCCCCGGTGCGCTCGTTCGCGGCTGTCGGGGGTACCCCCTACACGGTGGTGCGCGGAGAGGGGCCCTACGTGTGGGACGTCGAGGGCCGGCGCTACATCGACATGGTCCAGTCCTACGGGGCCGTGCTCTTGGGCCATGCCCATCCCGCGGTGACCGAGGCGGTCACCGCCGCGGCCGGACGCGGCACGACCTACGGCGCGCCGACCCCGGGAGAAGTGCTGCTCGCCGAGGCCATCTGCGACCGCGTCGCCGGCTGCGAGCAGGTCCGGCTGGTGTCGTCGGGGACCGAGGCGGCCATGAGCGCGGTCCGCGTGGCCCGCGGCTTCACGGGCCGCGACCGCGTCGTCAAGTTCGACGGGTGTTACCACGGGCACTCGGACACGCTGCTGGCCGGAGGAGGAAGTGGGGTGGCCGCCCTCGGCCTGCCCGGGTCAGCAGGGGTTCCCGCCTCGGCCGTCGCCGACACCTTGGTGGTGCCGTACAACGTCGTGCCCGAGGTCGACGAGCGCGTGGCGTGTGTGATCGTGGAGCCGGCCGCAGCCAACATGGGCGTCGTGGCGCCCGCGCCAGGTTTCCTCCAGGGGCTGCGCAAGGCGTGCGACGACGCCGGCGCCCTCCTCGTCTTCGACGAGGTGATCACCGGGTTCCGGGTGGGGCGCGGGGGGATGTCGGAGCGGTCGGGCGTGACCCCGGACCTCTGGTGCTTCGGCAAGGTGATGGGCGGGGGGCTCCCGGTGGGCGCGTTCGGGGGCAGGAGAGACGTGCTCTGCGTCCTGGCTCCGGAGGGACCCGTGTACCAAGCGGGCACCTTGTCGGGGAATCCTCTCGCCACGGCCGCCGGCATGGCGGTGCTCGAGGCTGTCTCCGCCGCCGACTACGACACGTTGTGCCAGCGCGCCACGCGCCTGGCCGAGGGTCTCGACTCCGCCATCTCGGGCGCAGGGATCGCGGTGCAGGTCCCCGTGGTGGGACCGCTCGTGGGGCTCTTCTTCGGGGCCGAGGTCGTGACCGACTACGCGTCGGCCCGGGCCACGGTGGCCCGAGGCCACTACGCGCGCTTCTTCTCGGCCATGCTCGAGCGGGGAGTGGCGCTCGCCCCCGGTCCCTACGAAGCCATGTTCCCGGGACTGGCGCACCTCGATGCCCATCTCGACGACGTGATCTCTGCAGCGGCGGATGCCGCCACCGAGATGGTGCGCAGCCACTCCTTCGTGGTCTGACGCTCCGATCCCTGGTCACGGCGCTGGGCCGCCGCGACCTGCCCCAGGGTCGGGGCGCCTCTTCGTTACCATGCGACCCATGGACGGGCTGCAGGCGCCACCGGCGGAGCCCGGCGCCGCAACCGGCAGCGACACCACCAGCACCACGCCCCGCCCTGCCGCGCCGTTGTCCGCACTCGAGGCGCCCGGGTTGTCCGACACGCTTCCCGACGAGACAACGGGGCAGTACCCGCGCCTGGCCCGGCTCATGGTCGTCGGCGCCGTGCTCGTGGTGGTGTTCGGGATCGTCATCCGCTTCGTGGCGAGCTCCGACATGTGGCTCGACGAAGCCCTCACGTTCAACATCGCCCGGTTGCCGCTCGGACAGATCCACGGCGCGCTGCGCCGCGACGGCGCGCCGCCTCTGTACTACTACATGCTCCATTTCTGGATGGAGGCGTTCGGGACCTCCGACGAGGGGGTGCGATCCCTGTCGGGAGTGCTCAGCTGTGCGACGTTGCCCTTCGTCTGGCTGGCGGCACGGCGCCTCGGCGGCAAGACGGTGGCCGCCGCCGCCCTGGTGCTGGTGGGGACGTCGCCCTTCGCGGTGCGTTACGCCACCGAGAATCGGATGTACGCGTTGGTCGGCTTGCTCACCGCCGCCGGGGCGGTGGCTCTGCAGCAGGTCTTGCGCCGGCGCACGGCCGCCAACGTCGTGGCGGTGGCGGTGATCACCGGGCTCCTCCTCTACACCCATTACTGGGCGCTCTATCTCGTCGGTGTCACGGGGCTGTGGTTGGCGTGGCAGGCGTGGCGTGGTCCCGACGGGCGTCGGCGCGGTGCCCTCGTGGCTCTGGGCGCGGTGGTGGTGGGCTGCATCAGCTTCGTTCCTTGGCTCCCCACGTTCCTCTACCAGGCCCGTCACACCGGGACCCCGTGGGCCAAACCGGCGAACTTCGCGGCCATGGTCAACGCCGTGACCTCCTTCGCGGGAGGAGCGACCAACCAGGGCCGGGCCCTCGCGCTCGTCTACTTCGCCCTGGTGGGGCTGGGGCTCTTCGGCGTGGCCCGGGGCTCGTTCCACGTCGACCTCGACCTGCGCACCCGGCCCCGGGGTCGCCCGTTGGTGCTGGTGCTGACGGGGACGCTGGCAGCCGCCGTGATCGGGGGCTACGCCAGCAAGAGCGCGTTCCAGGCGCGCTACGCCTGGGTGGTGTTCGTGCCCCTCGTGCTCCTCGTGGCCCTGGGAGTGGCCACCTTCGCCGATCGCCGGATCCGGGCCGGGGTCCTCACCGCCACGGTCGCCTTCGGGCTGGCCAGTGGCCTGCCGAGCACCTGGACGAGCCGGACCCAGGCGGGTGAGGTGGCGACCACCCTGGCCCAGATGGGACGCCCCGGAGACATCGTGGCGTTCTGCCCCGACCAGATCGGGCCCTCGGTGAACCGCCTCGTTCCCCCCGGTCGCTACCGAGAGATCACCTTCCCCCGCGGTACCGGCCCCCAGTTCGTGAACTGGGTGGACTACGCCACGGCTTCGGACCAGGGCCACCCCGCCGCCTTTGCCGCCAAGCTCGAGCGCCTCAGCGCCCCCGGGCACCAGATCTGGCTGGTGTGGGCGCCGGGCTATCAGACCTTCGGGACGAAATGCGAGCAGATCGAGGCCGACCTGCTCGCCGACACCTCGCTCGGTGCCCATGAGATGTTCCCCTACAACGAGGTGGCCGACTCCTGGATCACCTTCGAGAGCATGGAATTGGTGCGTTTCGTCCACGTCGGTTGACCGTCGAGGCGCGCCGGAACGGAGCACCGTCCCACCGCTCCGACAACGGTGCTCAATCCGCGATCGCTTCGTGCCGACAAGAGCACAGGAAGCGGTCACGTCCCGCGCCCGCCGTCGGTGGAGGTCAGTGTGGTTCTGGCTCGGTTGCGCCTGCCCGAAACGGTTGCGGCATCGCCTGTTTCGGCGGCAGCGGACGGCGAGGGGAGGACCGGCGGGGCATCGGGGGCGGGGCCCGGGGGCCACTGAGGGGCGAGCGAACACTGCGGGCAAGGGCGAGTCGGGGGCTGCCGACTGCCCACACGGAGGAGGCATGCGATGGGATCACTCGGGCTCGGGGACGGGAGCCTGCGGATGGACGACGTCTATCTGGAGGGTGCCACGCCCGAAGGGCCGGCCATGGTCGGCCACCTGTCGGTGATCGTCGACACCGAGGGGATCACCTTCCTGGGACCCGAGCCCGGCGAGCGCCGGACCGTCGGTTGGGACCGCACCTCCCCTCTGGAATTCGGCCCTCCGGCCGCCCTTCCGGGTGGCGAGGCGGTGACCTCGTTGGAATTCGCCGTCGACGGGCGCCAGCTGCGCCTGCTGGTCCCCTCCAAGAGAGACCCGGCGGGCGTCGAAGCCGGGGCCGTCGTGGAGCCGGTGGTCGAGAGCCCCCCACCGGTGCCGGTCGCAGAGACTGTGGTGCCGGTACTCGCGGAGCCGGTGGTCGAGAGCCTCCCACCCGTGCTCGCCGTCGCCGACACGACCGCGTACGTGCCCATGGCGTTGGAGCCGGAACCGTCGGCCGAGGACGACTTCACGGCCGAGGACGACGCCACTGACGAGGAGGAGACGCCGGCGGAGCCCCGCGTCCGGTTCCGGCCCTACCCCGGTCTGTCCAAGCAGTCCCGCCGGCCCGCCCTGACACCTCCCCAGCGCATGGTCAGGCTGGTCCTCGTCACCGTCCTCCTGGGGCTCATCCCCATGGCCGCCGGCGTGTGGTACTTCCACCTGCAGCCGCTCCCCACGCAACCGGTGCACGCCTTGTCCGACGCCACCATCGCCGCTCGCGTCGGGATCCAGCCGGGAGACCTCCCCGGGTGGAGCACCGCCGCGTCGAGGATGGGGAACCCGTTCGCGGCCGGCGCCACCACGCACGGACCGGCCGCGCTCCGGACCGCCGAACAGGCCTCGACGGTCCTGGCCCGCTGTCTGCACGTCCCGGTGTCGGCCGTCGACGGCGCCTTCGGGATGGGGAGCGCCGTGGCCCAGCGCACCGCCCAGGCGGTCTCACCCACCTACCTCGATCCCAGCGGCAACGGCGGTGCCGTCGGCTCCGTGGTCGACGTTTTGAGGTCGTCCCAGGCCCAGCAGGCCGATGCGAGCGTCTTCCAGGACCCGGCGCTGTTCGCCACCTGTTACCAACCGTTCGTGCAAGCCATGCTGCCCTGGGCCCCCGGCGGCGGCAGCGCCGGCTTTGCCACCGCCACCGTCCAGCCGGTGGTCGTGCCGGTTCCGGACGGACCTGCGACCATCCCGGTGGCCGCTTTCCAGATCGCGCGCATCGCCAACGGCAACGGCCAGACGACGACCGTGGTGACCACGGCCGTCGCAGTGTCCGCGGGCCGCGTGCTGACGACCCTGGGGACGGTGAGCGACTTCGTGTTCAACCTCGACGCCCAGAACCACCTGGTGCGCGACGTGGAGATCCGTACCATCGGCATGAGCCAGTACTGATCCGGGGGCCTCGACGCCCCGGGGGCCGGGATCAGCCCGGGGTCATGCGGCCGATGGCCATCAGGGTGCGGTAGGCAGCCTCGGCCGGACCGAGCTCATCGGGGCGCACCAGGTTGGCCATGAGGCGAAGCAGCCACTCCATGACGCTGCGGGAGTGCATGCCGGTGCGCACGCAGACACGCATCAACTCCGGCCTGCTGATGAGCCGGACGAACTCGCGGGCGATCCTGTAGTACAGGCCGTAGGCGTTCTGGAGCTGTGACTCGTAGTCGACGAGGGCGTGGACCCCTTCTCCCGACAGGGCCCTCGCCACGCAGGCCGCCGCCAGGCGCCCCGTCTCGTAGCCGTAGGCGATGCCCTCGCCGTTGAAGGGGTTGATCGATCCCGCCGCGTCCCCGATGGCGAGCACGTTGGGGCCGATGCGGGGCCGCACCGACAGGCCCATGGGCAGCTTCCCGCCCGTGGGCGCACCGCACAGGGTGGCCGGGGACAGGCCCCAGGAGGGGTGAGCCCATTCGATGAAGGTGTCCATGAGCTGGGACGTGTTGGCCCCCTTCCACCTGCCCTCGACCGAGAGGATGCCCACGCCGGCGTTGACGCGCCCGTCGCCGAGGGGGAAGACCCAGCCGTACCCGGGAACGACGTCGCCGGCCGCGTTCCTGATGTCGAGGTGGGACTCGATGAAGGCTTCGTCGTGGCGCGGCGAGCGGAAGTAGCCCCGCAAGGCCATGCCCATGGGGTAGTCCCGATCCCTCGAGGTGCCCAGGGCGCGGCCGAAGCGCGAGTTGGCGCCGTCGGCGACCACGGTGTAGCGGGCCCGCACCTCGTGGTTCCGCCCCGCGTCCCGATCGAGCACCCGAGCTCCCGCACAGCTCGGGAGCACCTCGGCGCTGGTCCCGACGCCGCCCACGGGGCCGGCGGTGCTGGGATCGAGGATGGGGCCGATGGCTTCGGCTCCCTCCCACACCGTGGCGCCCGCCTTGGCGGCCCGCTCGGCCACGAGCTGGTCGAGGTCGTGTCGGGTGATCACGTAACCCACCGACGGGAACGACGGGTGCTCGGGCCAGGGCAGCTCCAGGCTGAGCCCGTAGGCGCACGCCCGCAGCCCGTCGTAGCGGTGCGCTCCGGCCAGGGCGCCGCCCAACCCCATGTCGCCGAGCTGGCGGACCGAACGTGGCGTGAGCCCGTCTCCGCAGGTCTTCTCGCGGGGGAAGTGCTTCTTCTCCAGGAGAACGACGTCCCAGCCCGCTTCCGCCAGCCAGTACGCGCAGGCCGAGCCGGAGGGTCCGCCGCCGACCACCACCACGTCGTGGACGCGGGAGTCGTCCACGGCCTCGGGGCGCCCCGGGGAGGTCGCCGTGCGTGGGGTCCGGGTCTGGGTCACCGGCTAGATCGTAGGGGACGGGGCTGCGCCGCGACCCTCCTCCGGCCCCGGCCCGAGGGGCCTCGAGGACCTCGTGGGGTGGGGTTCTCAATGTGCTCGTGCGCAGGGTGCCGTGGTAGAACCGCATTCGGTCATGAGCGACTACCTGCCGATCGTGGTGCTGTTCGTGCTCGGGTTTCTCTTCGCGGCCCTGTCCTTCCTGGCGTCGGGCATGCTCGCCCCCCGGAAGCGGCCCACGGCGGCGAAGTTGGCGCCCTACGAGTGCGGGATCGTGCCCGATCGCGAACCCCCGCAGCGCTTTCCCGTGCGTTTCTATCTCGTTGCCATGATCTTCATCATCTTCGACATCGAGATCGTGTTCCTCTATCCGTGGGCGGTCGTGTTCCGGGAGCTGCACACCTTCGGGCTCGTCGAGGTGCTGGTCTTCGCTGCAGCCGTGTTCTTCTCCTTCCTCTATCTGGTGAGCAACGGCGCACTGAACTGGGGCCCGGCCAAGCAGCTCCGTGCGGCGGACTCCGAGCGAACCACCGATTCGACCATCGCCCGTGTCGGGCCCGGTCAGGGGCCCGGCGCCGGACAGGCTGCATAAGCCGGGACGAGGCGTCATGGGGCTCGAGGACCTCCAGCACAATTTCCTGACCGGGCGGGTCGAGGACCTGGTGAAGTGGGCGCGCCGCAACAGCGTGTGGCCGGTGACCTTCGGCCTGGCGTGCTGCGCCATCGAGATGATGTCGGTGGGGGCAGCCGACTTCGATATCAGCCGCTTCGGCATGGAGGTGTTCCGGGCCTCCCCCCGGCAGGCCGACCTCATGATCGTGGCCGGCCGGGTCTCTCAGAAGATGGCCCCGGTGCTGCGGCAGGTCTACGACCAGATGATGGAGCCCAAGTGGGTCATCTCCATGGGCGTGTGCGCATCGACCGGTGGGATGTTCAACAACTACGCCATCGTCCAGGGTGTGGACCAGGTCGTCCCGGTGGACGTGTATGCGCCGGGGTGCCCGCCGAGCCCCGAGATGCTCCTCCACGCCATTCTCACGCTGCACGAGAAGATCCGCACCGGAGAGATCACGCGCCGACGCGCCTCGCCCGCCCAGCGCCCCGAGGAGCTCGCCGGTTGGGTGCCCGAGCGCCCCGACGCCGTTCGGCTGGGGACGCCGCGTTGACGCCCGAGTCGCCGCCGGTCGAGCTCTCGCTCCCCGGCGTGCCCCGATCGTCGTCCGCCGACGGGCACGAGCTCGTGTTCCCCGACCGCGCCCGGTACCACGACGTGGTGGCCGAGCATCGCCGAGCGGGGTTCGAGATGCTGGCGAGCCTCACCGCCGTCGACTACCTGGGACATCCCGGGCGCTCGCTCCCCGCCGAGGTCGAGCCCCAACGCTTCGAGTTGGTGGTGATGCTGCTTTCCCTGGCGCAGGTCCGGCGCGTCCGCGTCCGGGTGCAGGTTCCCGAGGATGAGGCCGAGGTCGAATCGTTGTGGGACCTCTACCGCGGGTCCGAGGCCATGGAGCGCGAGGTGTACGACATGTACGGCATCTCGTTCACCGGACACCCCGACCTGACGCGCATCCTCATGCCCGAGGACTGGGAGGGTCACCCCCTGCGCAAGGACTTCGGCGTGGGGCGCGTTCCGGTGCAGTTCAAAGAGGCTCCGGGGCCCCGATGACCGACCACGGTCGCACCGTCACCGAGGTCCACGACACCGGCGCCGATCAATCGTCGCCGTTTGTGAAAGAGACCTTCGAAGGTGCCCAGGAGCTGGCCGAGCGCGGGGCCACGGCGCCCGACGAGCTCCGAGCGCGAGGTTGGCGCGGTCCTGCGGCTCCCCGAGAGCCACGGCGTCGACGTGTCGGACATCGACGTCGAGCATCCCGACGACGAGACGATGATCATCAACATGGGACCCCAGCACCCGTCGACGCACGGGGTGCTGCGGCTCATGATGGAGCTCGACGGCGAGACCGTCCTGCGCACCAAGCCCATCATCGGATACCTGCACACGGGCATGGAGAAGACGGCGGAGGAGCTCACCTACCAACAGGGCTCCACCAACGTGACGCGCATGGACTACCTGTCGCCGCTCAACAACGAGCTGGTCTTCTCCCTCGCCACCGAGAAGCTCCTGGGCATCGAGCTTCCACCGCGGGCGGTGTGGATCCGCATGCTCCTGTCCGAGCTCCAGAGGATGTCGTCGCATCTGATGTGGCTGGCGACCAACGGCATGGACGTCGGGTCCACCACCATGATGATCTTCGGCTTCCGCGAGCGTGAGCTCGTGCTCGGCTTCTTCGAAAAGACCACCGGCCTGCGCATGAACCACAACTTCATCCGGCCCGGGGGGACCGCCGCCGATCTCCCCGACGGGTGGGAGGACGACGTCGAGGTCATCCTCGACAATGTGACGTCGCGCCTGGGTGACTACGACGACCTGCTCACGGGACAGCCCATCTTCAGGGAGCGCATGGAGGGGGTGGGAGCACTCAGCGCGGATGAGGCGCTCAACCTGTCGGCCACGGGCCCGATCCTGCGTTCGACGGGCATCGCCTGGGACCTGCGTCGCACCATGCCGTATCTGGCCTACGACCAGGTCGACTTCGACGTCATCATCGGCACCTACGGGGACAACTTCGACCGTTACGCCATCCGTCTCAACGAGATCCGCGAGTCGGTGCGCATCCTCTGGCAGGTGCTCGACAAGATGCCGTCGGGCGATTACCGGGTGCAGGACAAAAAGGTGACCCCGCCTCCCCGGGCCCGCATCGACGAGTCGATGGAGGCGCTCATCCACCACTTCAAGATCTTCACCGAGGGGTTCAAGGTGCCCGAAGGCGAGGTCTACGTGGCGATCGAGTCGCCCCGGGGCGAGCTGGGCTGCTATCTCGTGTCCAACGGTTCCGCCAAGCCGTACCGGATGCACATCCGCGCCCCGTCGTTCGTGAACCTCCAGAGCCTCCCGGTGATGATGCAGGGCGGGCTCGTCGCCGACGCGGTCGCCACCATCTCGTCGGTCGACCCCGTCATGGGCGAGGTGGACCGGTGACCGCGGCGTCCGGTGAGGGACATCTGTCGGAGGAGATCGTCGCCCGTGCCCGCGAGCTCATCGAGCTGTACCCGCACCGGCGCTCGGCGCTCATCCCCATCTGCCATCTGGCGCAGGAGCAGGACGGCTGGCTGCATCCCGAGGCCATCGACGAGATCGCCGAGCTGGTGGGCCTGGCGCCCGCCGAGGTGCTGGGAACGGCCTCGTTCTACGAGATGCTGCACACCGAGCCGGTCGGGACCTACGTGATCTCGGTGTGCACCAACATCGCCTGCATGCTGCGCGGCGCCTACGAGCTGCTCGATCATGTGGAGCACACCCTGGGGATCCGTTCCGGGGCCACGACCGCAGACGGGACGTTCACCCTCGAGGAGACCGAGTGCATCGCCGATTGCGGCCGGGCCCCGTGCCTGGCGGTGAACCATCGCTTCGTCGGTGACGTGACTCCCGAGTCCTTCGACAGCCTGGTCGGTGCGCTGCGAGCCGGTGAGCTGGCCGACGACATCCCCTCCCACGGCACCCTGGTCAGGGTGCGCCGCCAGGGAGGGCTGCGCGTGGACGAAGCGACCATTCGCGCCGAGCGCGCCGCGGCCGCCAACGCCACCGGGAGCACGTGATGGCCGTCGGCGAAGCCCCCCGCATCCTGACGTCACGCCTGGGCTACGAGGACTCCCACACCCTGGAGCGCTACCTCGCCACAGGCGGGTACGAGGGCCTGCGCAAGGCGCTCGCCATGACCCCCGAGCAGGTGGCCCACGAGGTGGACGCCGTCAGCCTGCTGGGCCGGGGCGGGGCCGGCTTCCCGGCCGGGCGCAAGTGGTCGATGCTGCGAAAGGCCCCGACTACCTACCTGGTGGTCAACGGGGACGAGAGCGAGCCGGCCACGTTCAAGGACCACCTCCTCCTCGAGCGCGACCCGCACCAGCTCGTCGAAGGCGTCCTCATCGCCGCGTACGCCATCCAGGCGGCGCGTGTCTTCGTGTACGTGCGCGGCGAATTCGCCCTCGGGCTCGAGCGCGTGCAGGGAGCGCTCAACGAGGCCTACGAACACGGGGCGGTGGGCCGGGACATCTTCGGCTCGGGGTTCTCCGTCGACGTGGTGGTGCACCCCGGGGCGGGCGCCTACATCTGCGGGGAGGAGACGGCGCTGCTCGAGAGCCTCGAGGGCAAGCGGGGCTTCCCTCGCATCAAGCCCCCGTACTTCCCCGCCGCCATCGGCCTCTACGGCGAGCCCACCGTGGTCAACAACGTGGAGACGCTGTCGAACCTGCCGTGGGTGATGGTCAACGGCTCCGAGTCGTTCACCGCCCTGGGCGCGGGCCGATCGACGGGCACGCGGCTCTTCGCCCTCGCCGGCCATGTGCGCAATCCGGGCGTGTACGAGGTGGAGATGGTGAAGACCACGTTCCGCGACCTCGTGTTCGACCCCGTCCTCGGCGGTGGCATCCCCGGCGATCGGGAGCTGAAGGCCTTCATCCCCGGTGGCGTCTCCGCGCCGTGGTTCGGTCCCGAGCACCTCGACCTCCCCCTGGGCCAGGACGAGGTGGGCGAGGCCGGGTCCATGCTCGGGTCGGGATCCATCGTGGTGATGGACGACTCCACCTGCGTGGTGCGCGCCGCGTGGCGGATCACCCGGTTCTTCTGGCGTGAGTCGTGCGGCCAGTGCACGCCGTGCCGCGAGGGGAGCGGCTGGCTGGAGAAGGTCCTGCGGCGCATCGAGGACGGCGAAGGCCGCGAGGCCGACATCGATTTGCTCATGGACGTCTGCGACAATCTGGCGCCGGGGGTGTCTTGGCCGCCCCAGCAGACCACGATCTGCGTCCTGGGTTCTTCGATCCCGTCTTCGATCGCATCGGCCATCCGCATGTTCCGTGACGACTTCCTGGTGCATGTCAAGGAAGGGGGCTGTCCTCATGGCTGACCCCGTCGTGACGTCGCATCACGGCATCGCCCCCCACGTCGACCCCGGCGCCACGGTGACCTTCACCCTCGACGGTCGGCAGATCACCGCACCGGCGGGCCAGTTCCTGATCGCCGCGGCCGAACAGGCCGGGACCTTCATCCCGCGGTTCTGTTACCACCCGCGCATGAAGCCGGTCGGCATGTGCCGGATGTGCCTGGTCGAGGTGTCGGGGCCCCGCGGCGCCACCTTGCAGCCGGCCTGCTATGTGGCGGTGGCCGACGGGATGGAGGTCGACACCACCTCCGACAAGGTCAAGAAGGCCCAGGACGGCGTCCTGGAGTTCCTGCTCGTGAACCACCCGCTCGACTGCCCCGTGTGCGACAAGGGGGGCGAGTGCCCGTTGCAGGACCAGGTCCTGGCCTACGGCCCGGGTGAGACCAGGTTCCTCGAGGAGAAGCGCCACTGGGCCAAGCCCATCCCGATCTCCGACCTCGTGCTGTTGGACCGCGAACGCTGCATCCAGTGCGGCCGCTGCGTCCGCTTCGCCGCCGAGATCGCCGGAGAGGCGCAGATCGACTTCCTGGGCCGCGGCGACAGCATCGAGGTCAACGTCTTCGAGGACCACGTCTTCACGTCGTACTTCAGCGGGAACACCGTCCAGATCTGCCCCGTGGGCGCGCTCACTGCCTCCCCGTACCGGTTCACGGCCCGTCCCTGGGACCTCGACCAGGTCGAGTCGACGTGCACGTTGTGCGCCTTCGGCTGCCGGGCGGCCGTCCAGTCCTCGTCCAACCGGGTCACCCGCCTGCTCGGGATCGACAGTGACCCGTTGAACCAGAGCTGGTTGTGCGACAAGGGCCGTTTCGGGTTCGAGTCGGTCAACGCCCCGGAGAGGCTGGTCGAGCCGCTCGTGCGCCGGGCCGCCTCCGGTGAGGACGGCGTCGACGAACTCGTCCCCGTGTCGTGGGCCGAAGCGTTGACGGTGGTGGCCGAGCGCCTGGCGGCGGTCCGGACCGAGCTGGGCCCCGAGGCCATCGGGGTGCTCGGGGGGGCCCGCCTCTCCAACGAGGACGCCTACGCGTGGGCCAAGCTCGCCAAGTCGGTGATCGGCACCGACTCGGTCGACGCCCAGCTGGGCGACGGCCTGCCCGCCGAGGTCGTGCTGGGACTGCCCCGGGCGACGATCGACGAGGCGTGCGGCGCGTCGTGCGTGGTGGTGCTGTCCGGTGACCTCCGCGAGGAGCTGCCCGTCCTCTTCCTGCGCCTGCGCGGCGCCGCGATCGACGACGACGTCCCGGTCGTCGAGATCGCTCCCCGTGGCGGTGCGCTCGGCGAATTCGCCACCGCTGTGCTCGCCTATCGCCCCGGGGAGGCGGCGGCACTGGCCCGTGCGCTCGCCGCCGGCGCTGACGAGCACCCCGACACGGTGGACGACGGCTCCTGGGCCGCGGCACGTCACGCGCTCGGGCGGGCCGCCGACGGTGGCGAGGGGATCGTGGTCGTGCTCGGACGGCCCTCGCTGGCGGAGGACGGGGCACTCGTGGCCGACGCCGCCGTCGCCCTGGCCGAGGCCTGGCCCAAGGCGCGGTTCCTGCCCGCCCTACGGCGCGGCAACGTGATGGGCGCCCTCGACATGGGGCTCGCCCCCGGGCTGCTGCCCGGGAGGGTGGGCCTCGAGGAGGGTCGCACCTGGTACGAGCCGGCCTGGGGCTCGGTGCCCGCGGCACGGGGTCGCGACGCCCGGGCCATGCTGCGCGCCCTGGCCGACGGGTCGATGAGCGCGGTGGTCCTCGTGGGGTCGGACCCCGTGGGCGACTTCCCCGACCGGGCCCTGGCCGAGGAAGCCCTCGGCGCGGCGGGTTTCGTCGTGGCCGTGGACGGGTTCCTGTCGCCGTCGGCGGCCCTGGCCGACGTGGTGCTCCCGGTGGCCATCACCCACGAGCGGACGGGGACGACCACCAACATCGAGGGGCGGGTCATGCGCCTGGCGCAGAAGCTCGTGGCGCCCGGCCAGTGCCGGCCGGACTGGATGGTGGCCGCCGAGCTGGCCGATCGCCTCGGCGGGGGGCTCGGGGTCTCGAGCGCGGCCGAGCTCTGGGACGAGATCGAGCGCCTGGCGCCCTCGCACGCCGGGATCACCCGGGCCGTGCTCGACGGTCCGGCGGGGCGCGACGGGATCGTCGCCCCCCTGCCCGCCTCGCCCGTGCGGATCACGACCCGCGCCGCCCTGGCACCGTTCGACCCCATGGCCACACCCGGGATCGACGCCGTCGAGGCCCAGGGGGCCCCGCCGCGCGCCGGGGTGGCCGAGCCCCTCGGTGGTGACGAGCTCCCGGGCCTGTCCGACGGGGCGTCGAGCGGGAACGGCGGCGCGCCGGCGCGGCCCCGGCTGCTGGGCCGGCCCCTCCCCGTCGAGGTGCCGCCGCCCCCCGTCGCCGACGGCTCCACGCTTCGCCTGGTGTCGACCCGCCGGCTCTACGACCACGGCGTGCTGCTCGAGGCGTGCCGGTCCCTGGCCCCGCTGGCGCCGACGGCGATGGTGCGGGCCAATCCTCACGATCTGGACCAGCTCGGAGTCACCACCTCGCAGCGGGTCCGGGTGCGCTCCTCGCGCGCCGCGCTGGAACTCGAGGCGGTGGCCGACGACGGTGTCCCGCGCGGCGTGCTGAGCATCGACTTCAACCTCCACGGGGACGACCCGGGCGTGTCGGCTGCGGGCGCGTCGGCGTTGATCGACGGGCGCGAGGCGGTCGTCGACGTCCAGGTGGAGACTTTGTGATGGGAGCGCTCCTCGCCCTGGGCGACCCCCTCTACTCCCACGGCGTGCACTGGGCGGAGCTCCTGGTCGTGCTGGTCAAGGTCGTTGTCGCCTTCGGGGCCCTGCTGGTGTCGGTGATGCTCATGATCTGGTTCGAGCGCAAGGTGATCTCGGACATGCAGGCGCGCGTCGGGCCCAACCGGGCCGGCCCGTGGGGACTGCTCCAGACCCTGGCCGACGGGATCAAGCTGTTCTTCAAAGAGGACCTCATCCCCGAACGCGCCGACCGGTTCGTGTTCAAGCTGGCCCCGTACCTTTCGATCCTGCCCGCATTCCTCTCCTTCGCCATCGTGCCCGTGGGGGGGCTGGTGACGGTGTTCGGCCACACCTTCGAGCTGCAGGTGGCGGACCCGCCGGTGGGCATCCTGTTCCTGTTGGCGATGTCGTCGATCTCGGTCTACGGCGTGATGCTGGCGGGGTGGTCGTCGGGGTCGAAGTACCCGTTGCTGGGATCGGTGCGGGCCTCGGCCCAGATGATCTCCTACGAGGCCGCCCTGGGGCTGACGGTGGTCATGGTGGTGCTTCTGGCCGGCTCGTTGTCGACGCGGGCCATCGTCGAGGGCCAGGCCCACACCTTCTTCGGGAGCTGGTACCTCGTCCGGACCGGCCTCCTGCCCTTCTTCTTGTTCATGATCGCCATCACCGCCGAGCTCACGCGCCCGCCCTTCGACCTGGTGGAGGCGGAGCAGGAGCTGGTGGGCGGATTCAACACCGAGTACTCGTCCATCCGCTTCGCGCTGTTCTTCATGGCCGAGTTCATGAACACCATCACCATGTCGGCCATCGTCGTGACGCTCTTCCTGGGCGGCCCCGACGGGCCCACCGCCCACGTGTTCATCCTGTCGTGGGTGATCCCAGTGCTGTGGTTCCTGGGGAAGACCGTGATCTTCCTCTTCATCTACGTGTGGTTGCGCGCCGCCCTGCCGCGCCTGCGCTACGACCAGCTCATGGACCTCGGATGGAAGGTGCTCATCCCGCTGTCGTTGGGGTGGGTCCTCGTGCTCGCCGCCTTCTTGGTGGGCCGGTGGTGGGGGGTCGGCGTGATCGCCGCCCTCCTGGTGGCGGTGGGCCTGCTGGTGCGCTCGGTCATGGTTGGGTCGGGCCGCGACGAGCTCTCCGAAGGGGCCGACTCGCCGGGGCTGGTGACCTGATGGGGCTTTTCGACGGACTGCGCGACGAGCTGAGCTTCCTCGGGGGTTTCAAGGTGACCCTCGAGCAGATGACCCGCCAGCGGGTGACCCGCCAGTACCCACGCGAGAAGAAGCCCAAGCAGGCCCGCAACCACGGCCGTCACGTCCTCAACCGCTACGAGGACGGCATGGAGAAGTGCATCGGCTGTGAGCTGTGCGCAGGTGTGTGCCCGGCCGATTGCATCTACGTGCGCGGCGCCGACAACGTGCCGACGGACCCCGTCTCGCCCGGAGAGCGCTACGGGTTCGTGTACGAAATCAACTACCTGCGCTGCATCCACTGCGACCTGTGCGTCGAGGCCTGCCCCACCGAAGCCATCACCGAGTCCAAATTGTTCGAGTTCTCGTTCACCAACCGGGCCGACGCCATCTACACCAAGGACGAGCTGCTCGTCGGCGACGACGGCCGGCCCCAGCGACTGCCGTGGGAGGACTGGCGCGAGGGCGACGACCTGCACACCTCGGGCTGGATGCGGGCCACCTCGCCCTCGGGCGTGGCCGCCTACGAAGGCCGGGTGCAGTGGTCGGGGGAGCTCGGCTACGGGGTGCGGGCCCCCGAGGGGGGACAGAGCAGCCATCGCGACGACGCCCTGACGGGCAGCCGCCCGTTGCGCGAGACGTTCTCCTCCCATCTCGACGACATCGACCGCCTGCCCGACCAGCAGGGGATGCGGGGGATCGCCAACCGGCTGCGCGAGCGCATGGAACAGCGCATGCCTCCCCAGCTGCGGGCCCGCATCGAGCAGCGCACCGCGGCCCGGCGGGACCCGGGAGCGACCCCGACGCCCACGGTGTGGGCCGCCAACACCTCGTCGAGGACCGAGGACGGCGAGAGCGCGGTCCCCTCGCCCGAGAGCCGCGAGAGCCGCGAGAGCCGCGAGAGCCGCGAGAGCCGGGACTCGTGATGGTCGCCCCCCTGCTCGCCGCCACCACCGTCGACGCCCTCACCTTCGCCGTGGCGGCGGCCATCGTGCTCGCCGGCGCCATCGGCGTCGTGGTGGCCCGCAATCCCGTACATGCCGCGCTGATGCTCGTCATGACGCTGTTCGGCGTGGCCGTGCTCTTCGTCGAGCAACAGGCCAACTTCCTGGCCGCCGTGCAGGTCATCGTGTACGCGGGCGCCATCGTGGTGCTGTTCCTGTTCGTCATCATGTTCCTGGGCGTCGACCGCGAGGAGAACATCAACGAGGAGCCCCTGCGGGGCCAGCGTCCCATCGCCGTGGTCCTCGTCGTCCTGGGCCTCGCCGGGGTGTTCCTCATGGGGTTCGGCGCCCACTGGTCGGTGGGGGCGCGGTCGGTGGCCGGTGCCGCCCGCAACCAGTCCGGCGGCGACGTCGCCGCCCTCGGGCGCTCGGTGTTCACGACCTATCTCTTCGCCTTCGAGGTGACCTCGGCACTGCTCGTCATCGCCGTGGTGGGCGCGGTCGTTCTGGCCCGGCGTCCAGGCGGTGTCCGGCCCGGGCCCGACACCGACACCGATGCCGACGCCGAGGCCGAGATCGCCCCCGCACCGGTGGCGGAGTGGGGCGGCACGGGGGAGACCGATGACGCGGTTGCGCCGTCGGGGGACGACGACCCCGCAGCGGAAGCGGACCCCGAACCCGAGGAGGTGTCCCGATGAGCCTGAGCGGCGCGTGGTACCTGGGACTGGCCGCGGTGGTGTTCTCGATCGGCACCTTCGGCCTGCTCGTCAGGCGCAACGTGCTGGTCATGTTCATGTGCATCGAGCTCATGCTCAACGCCGTCAACCTCACCTTCGTGACGTTCTCCCGCATGCTCAACGACATCGGTGGCCAGGCGCTCGTGTTCTTCACCCTGGTGGTGGCGGCCGCCGAGGTGGTCGTAGGCCTCGGCATCGTGGTCGCCATCTTCCGGCGCCGCCGCAACGCCACCGCCGACGACTTCCACATCATGCGGGGCTGACCGCCACCGCCCATCGACCTTCCCACCACGACCCGGGACGCCCAACCACATGCTCCACGCCGCCTATCTACTACCGCTGCTGCCGCTCGCCGGCTTCGTCGTGCTGGCCGCCTTCGGGCGCCGGCTCGGCGATCCCTGGGCGGGCTGGCTGGGAACGGCCACGGTGGCGGGGTCCTTCGTGGTCGCGTGCGTGGTCTACGCCGGGCTCCTGGCCAAGGCGGTCCCGCAGCGGTCGTTCGTCCAGACCCTGTTCACCTGGATCCCCGTGGGCGGGCTCCAGGTGAAGGCCGCCCTGCTCGTGGACCCGCTGTCGATGACGATGGTGCTGTTCGTCACGGGCGTGAGCTCGCTCATCCACCTCTATTCGATCGGCTACATGAAGGGGGACCGGGACTTCTCGAAGTTCTTCCTCTACCTGAACCTCTTCGTGGCCTCGATGCTCATCCTGGTCCTGGCCGACAACCTCCTGTTCACCTTCGTGGGCTGGGAGGGCGTCGGGGTGTGCTCGTACTGGCTCGTCTCATTCTGGTTCGGGCGCGACAGCGCGGCGAGCGCGGGGAAGAAGGCCTTCATCTACAACCGGCTGGCCGACGTGGGCTTCCTGATCGCCGTCTTCCTCGTTTTCTCCAAGACCGGTACCCTCGACTACAAGGGGATCTTCTCCCACCTGTCGCTCATCGGGGGCGGGACGGGCACCGCCATCTGCCTCCTGCTGTTCGTCGCCGCGGTCGGCAAGTCGGCACAGCTCCCGCTGTTCCCCTGGTTGGCCGACGCCATGGAGGGCCCCACGCCCGTGTCGGCCCTCATCCA
Source organism: uncultured Acidimicrobiales bacterium (assembly GCA_963848335.1). Classification (GTDB taxonomy): domain Bacteria; phylum Actinomycetota; class Acidimicrobiia; order Acidimicrobiales; family UBA8190; genus Chersky-840. Next base: position 960,643 of record CAWKDD010000003.1, on the reverse strand, counting down.
CGCCGCCACCATGGTCACCGCCGGTGTGTACCTGATGTGTCGCATCAGCCCGCTGCTGGCCCACGCCCACGACGCGCAGCTGGTGGTGGCGACGGTGGGTGCCGTGACCGCCTTCGTGGCCGCCACCATCGGATGCGCGCAGCAGGACATCAAGAAGGTGCTCGCCTACTCCACCGTCTCGCAGCTCGGCTACATGTTCCTGGCGGTGGGCGTGGGCGCCTACGAGGCCGCCATCTTCCTCATGGTGGCCCACGCCTTCTTCAAAGCCCTGCTGTTCCTCGGTGCGGGGTCGGTGATCCACGGCCTGCACGACGAGCAGGACCTCAAACGCATGGGCAACCTGCGTCGCTACATGAGGCTGACGTTCGTGACCTTCGGTGTCGGCGCCCTCGCCATCGCCGGGATCCCGCCGCTGTCGGGCTTCTTCGCCAAGGGTGACATCCTCGACAACGCCTTTGCCCGCTACCCCGTGCTGTGGGCCATAGGGCTGGTCACCGCCGCGCTCACCGCCTATTACGTGACGAGGCTCGTTGCCCTGGCCTTCTACGGCCAGGACCGGTGGCGACAGGTGGGGGACGCCGAGCCGCACGAGTCACCGTGGGTGATGGCACTCCCGTTGGTGGTGCTGACGGTGCTGGCCTTCGCGGGCGGGGTCCTGCATCTCCCCTGGCACCCGAGCTGGAACCCCCTGGGCTGGTTGGGACCGGTGTTCGGCAGCGCCCAGTACGAGTCGCACCAGTCGGCGGGGACGCAGTGGACCCTGGGCATCGTCGACGCCGTGGTGGCCCTTCTCGGGCTGTCGGTCTCCTTCGTCCTGTGGTCGCGTCGCGCCGAGCGGCCCGAGCTCGAACCGGCCGTGCTCCAGAAGGCGTACTTCCTCGACGACGTCTACGACACGGTGATCGGCCGGCCCGGGCAGGCCTTCGCCCGCTTCTGCGCCACAGTGATCGACCCCAAGGTCATCGACGGCGCCGTCAACGGCGTCGGTCGCCTCACGCGTGCCGCCGGAGGCGGCCTGCGGCGGGTGCAGACCGGTTTCGTCCGCCAGTACGCGCTCGGCATCGTGCTGGGCGCGGTGGTCCTGCTCGCCTGGATGCTCTCGAGGGCCGTGTCATGACCCACGACACGGCGTTCCCCTTCCTCACCGTGCTGGTGCTCCTCCCTGCGGGGGCGGCTCTCGCCGCCGCGCTCGTTCCCGCCTCGATGGGCGAACGCGCCCAGCGGAGGGCGGTGTACGGGATCGGCATGGCGGGCAGCCTCGCCACCTTGGCCCTGGCCATCACCATCGCCCTGCGCTACCAGGCCGGCGACGGGGGCTATCGCCTGGTGAGCCAGCACGTATGGGCGTCGTCCCTGGGCATCTCGTGGCACCTGGGCATCGACGGCATCTCCGTGTTCCTCATCCTCATGGCGGCGATCCTGTTCCCGCTGGCCATCGTGGCGGGGAAGGTGCCCGCCCGACCCCGCTCGTTCGTGGCCTGGATGCTGCTGCTCGAGGCCGGGTGCCTCGGGAGCTTCGTCTCCCTCGACCTGATCCTGTTCTTCTTGTTCTTCGAGCTCACCCTGGTGCCGGTGTACTTCGTCATCGCCGGGTGGGGCTTCTCCGGTCGGGCCTACGCGGCGATCAAGTTCTTCGTGTACACGTTCCTGGGCTCCGCCTTCCTCCTGGTGGGGATCGTGGCCGTCGCCTTCATCCACCAGCGCCAGACGGGCCATCTCACCTTCGACCTCGTGGCGCTCAGCACCACCCATCTGGGTCTGGGATCCCAGGTGCTCCTGTTCCTGGCCTTCACCGCCGCCTTCGCCGTGAAGGCACCGATCTTCCCCTTCCACACCTGGTCGCCCGACGCCTATGCCGAGTCGCCCACCGGCGGTGCCGTCATCCTGGCCGCCGTCATGGCCAAGATGGGCACCTACGGCATCATCCGTTTCGACCTGAACCTGTTCCCGCGGGCCGTGGTCGACCTGGCCCCCCTGCTGCTCACCTTGGGGGTGATCGGGATCCTCTACGGCGCCGTGGTGGCCTGTGCCACGCGCGACATGAAGCGCCTGGTGGCGTATTCGTCTCTGAGCCACCTCGGGTTCGTGGTGCTGGGGACCTTCGCCCTCACCACTCAGGGCGTGACCGGCGGCGTGCTGCAGATGGTGAACCACGGCCTCATCATCGCCGTGCTGTTCATCGTGATCGGCTGGATCTACGAGCGGCGCCGTACCTGGCAGGTCAACGAACTGCGCGGCCTGCAACGGGTGGCACCGGTCATGGCGGCGGTGTTCACCGTGGCCATGATGGCCGCCATCGGACTGCCCGGGCTCAACGGGTTCGTGGGGGAGTTCCTCGTGCTGGCGGGGACCTTCCTCTCGCATCGGTGGTGGGCCGTGGTCGCCACCGGCGGCGTGGTGCTCGCCGCGCTGTACCTGTTGTGGGCCTACCAGCAGGCTTTCCACCACGAGCCCGACGAGGAGACGGCCAAGGTGCGCGACCTGTCGTGGCGCGAGGTCGCCGTGGTGGCACCGCTGGTGGCGCTCATCGTGGTCCTCGGCGTCTACCCCAAGCCGGTGCTCGACCGCATCACCCCCTCGGTCACGCGTCTGGTGCAGCACGTCGAGACCAGCACCGGCACCCACCAGCCGGCGGTGGCGAACCCGGGCCCCGCCCGGGTGGGACCGGTCCCGGTGGCGGGTGCCGCCGGCTCGGGGAGGTTGCGGTGACCCACGCCGTCTCGCTCGTGGCCCTGGCCGCGCCCAAGATCGCCTACCTGTCGATCCTCCCCGTGCTCGTCATGCTGGGCGGGGCGGTCGCCGTGCTGGCGGCGTCGTCGGTGCTGCGCCGGCGCATGGACCCCACCACGGCCACCGTCATGACCGTGATGACCACGCTGGCCGCGCTCTCGCTCTCGCTCGTGCAGTGGTTCGACGTCGCCCACCACGGTGCCCATGTCTCGATCGACTCGGCCGTGGTGGAGGACGGCTTCAGCTCCCTGGTGGCCGTCCTGGTCAGCTGCGCGGCGTTCCTCTCGGCTCTGGTCGCCGACGGGTGGATGCGCCGGGAGCAGGCCACGGGGCCCGAGTTCCAGGCGCTCATGCTGCTCTCCTCGGCCGGGGCCATGATCATGGGGGAGGCCAACGACCTCATCGTGGTGTTCCTGGGGCTCGAGATCCTCTCCATCGCCTTGTACGTGCTGGCCGCCATGAACGCGCGGCGTTCGGAGTCCGGGGAGGCGGCGCTCAAGTACTTCATCCTGGGGGCGTTCTCCTCGGCGGTGTTCCTCTATGGCGTGGCCCTCGTCTACGGCGCCACGGGATCGACGAACCTGCCCCAGATCGCCGACTACCTGGCTCGCAACGTCCTGCTGCACAACGGGCTGCTGCTGGCGGGGATGGCGCTGCTTCTCGTGGGCTTCGGGTTCAAGGTGGCGGCGGTGCCCTTCCACCTGTGGACCCCCGACGTCTACCAGGGCTCGCCCAGCCCGGCCACGGGCTTCATGGCCGCGGTGGCCAAGGCGGGCGGGTTCGCCGCGCTGTTGAGGGTGTTCGTCTCGACCTTCGGCACCGTCCGCACCGACTGGCAGCCGGCGGTGTGGGTGTTGGCGGCGATCACCTTGCTCTTCGGGGCCGTCGTGGCCCTCGCCCAGCGCGACGTCAAGCGGATGCTCGCCTACTCGTCGATCAACCACGCCGGCTTCGTGCTCCTCGGACTGCAGGTGGCCACGGCGCGTGGCGTCGAGGGGTCGCTGTACTACCTGTTCGTCTACACGTTCATGGTGATCGGGAGCTTCGCCGTGGTCACCGTGATCGGGGGCCCAGGCGACACCCGCCACGACCTCGACCGCTACCGGGGCCTCGCCTCACGGCGGCCGTGGCTGGCGGGCTCCTTCGGCGTCCTGCTCATGGCCCAGGCCGGAATCCCCTTCACCACGGGCTTCCTGGCCAAGCTCGAGGTGATCTCGGCCGCAGTGGGGGGCAGGTCGACGGCCCTGGCCGTCATCGCCATGATCTCCGCCGCCGTCGCTGCCTTCTTCTACCTGCGGGTGATCCTGCTCATGTACTCGCCGGCCCCGGCCCCGGCTGCGTCGTCGGCGCCGAGCGCCGCCGCCCAGGGAGGGGACGACCCCGTGGCGGTGCCTTCCTCGGGCCCCGGCGCCACCGACGAGACCCCGGCCGGGACCCCGGACGCGGCGCAGGAGGCTGCACCCGTCCTCACGCTGCTGGCCGACGGGCCCGGGGATGTGACGTCGTCGCCGGTGGGGGCGGCCACGGCCATGGCCATCGGTCTGTGCGTGGGGGTGACGGTGCTCTTCGGCGTGTGGCCGGCCCCCCTGGTGAACCTGGCCCACCAGGCCACCCTGCTGTTCCGCTAGCAAGGCGGGGCGGGGCGGGGCGGGTACCCGCCCGCGCTCAAGGACCCCGGGCGGCCCGCCGATGTCACTACCGTGGACGCGAAGACCCCGCGGGCGTCATGAGACCGCGACCGGAGCTTGGCCTGGACGGCGACCCCGAGCTGGTCTTCCAGCCCGCCGTCGACCTCGCCACGGGGCGTCTGCTGGGCTTCGAGGCCCTGCTGCGCTGGAACGATCCCGACCTGGGCCCCATCCCGCCCAGCGTGCTCATCCCGTGGGCCGAGGCCAACGGGCACATGGTGGACCTCAACGCCTGGGTGCTGTCCGAGGCGTGCGCGGCCGCCGCCAGCTGGCAGGCCGACCTCCAGCTGGCCGTCAACTGCTCGGTCTTCCAACTGCGCCAGCGCGAGGCGGCCTCCGCGGCCGCGGCCGCCATCGAGGAGTCGGGGCTCAACCCCGATCGCCTCACCATCGAGATCACCGAGACGAGCGTGACCGACGACGGCGCCGCCGCCGACCTGCACGCCATGTCGCGCCTGGGCATCCAGCTGACCGTGGACGACATCGGTTCGGACTGGTCGACGATCGAGAGCATGCAGCAGTTCTCCATCAAGACCATGAAGATCGACGGGTCGCTCATCGCGGGCCTCGCCGACGAGGGCGGAGTCAGCCGGGCCATGGTCGAGACGATCGTGCACGTGAGCCATTCGCTGGGCATCTGCACCGTGGCCGAGAGCGTGGAGACGGCGCGTCAGGTGAAGATCCTCCGAGAGCTCGGTGCCGACGTCGGTCAGGGCTACTTCTTCGCCAAGCCGCTCGCCGTCGAGGACGCCTTGATGCTCACTACTATGGACCCCCTCCCGGTCTTCCCCCTCACCAGCGTGGACGGCACCGACGACGACGAAGCCGACGATGTGACCGACGACGGGGCCGACCGTGCTTCGAGATTCGGTGGTCAGGACCCCTATGGCGACGAAGGGCCCGAGGGTTTCGAGGGCTCGGCCGACCCCATGACCGGCAACGAAGCCGGGTTCGCCGCCGAGGTCATGGGTGCGCTCGATGCCGTGAGCGACGCCGGAGCCGAACCGGGGAGCGACGGCGGAGAGTTCACGCTGAACGACGACATGCACATCGAGGCGTCGGACCTCTCCCTGGTCCACAAGAAGGGACGCCTGCTGGCGTCGTTCCGCAAGGGCAAGTCCGCCTGACCCTGCTCATCACGAGTCGACGCCGGTGACGCCGTCGTCGGCGACGTACTCGGTCCACTCCCTGCCGTCGAAGTAACGGACTTGGTGGCGCCCCGCGGGGTCGGGGAACCACCCCGGTGGGGGCGACGCCGGTGCCGCCACGTCGACACCACCCGCTGGCGCGGGCGTCGAGGCTGGTGCGATGGCGTCGACCGACACCCGTCGCCGTGCCCCCCGGCTGAGGACGGCCAGGTCCTCGACGAACCCGTCGGCCTCCTCGACGGCCCGGTCGCGGAACTTGGCCCCGACCCTGCGCCCGGCCACGTCCACGTGCACGGTGGCGAGCTGCAGGGCGCGCTGGACCGGTCCCTGGACCCGGCGCACGCTCTGGGCCTTTTCGAGCGGTACCCAACAGGTGACTCGCTGCACCCTGCCGGTGACGGCGACCGCCATGGCCGCGTCGTGGCCGGCTGCGATGAAGTGGTAGCTCAGCGGCGCCTTCACCCGGGCCCGCCGGGGGGCGCCCGACAGACGCGGTTGGACCGGGCCCAGCACGACCTGGCGCAGCACCATGGCCATCTGCCGGGGGCCGACGGGGAGGAGGGCCTTGGTCACCCGTCCACCACCGCCGGCCGAGCGCCCGTGTCCGGGCATGCCGGCCAGGTCGACCTCGAGCCGGCACCATCCGAAGGCGCGCCACAACAGCGGCTCGATCTGGCGCACGGCCTGGACGCGCCGGATCGGGATGGTCTCCGACACCGTGCTCAAAAGGCCACGGCGGACGCGGATCCCGTCGGGTGCGAGCGCAACGGTGAATTGGTACTGCTCGTTGAAGCGGCGCCAGATCCCCTGGCCGATCCCGATGAGGTAGATGACCAGCGATCCCGCCACCGCGGCCGCCGCCGCGGTCGAGACCTCCGTGAGCGCGGCGAGGAGGGCGACGAAGACCAGCGCTCCCAAGGTGGTCGCCGACAACAGCACCGAGCCCAGCAGCCGGCCCGTGGGAATGATCGCCACCGGTTGCTCGTCGGGCTCGGGCACGGACTGGTCGAGACCGTGGTGGACGGCGAGGAGCCGGGCCCGGAGGTCTGTTGCCACGGGCTCGGCCAGGTACGACAGGTGGTGGGCCGACTTGGCGCCGGCCACGCGGATGCGCAGCTCGGCGAGGCCCAGCACGCGGGCCAGGAAGGGCTGGATGAGGTCCACCGCCTGGATCCGGGCCACGGGCAGCTGCTGTGAGTCGCGTCGCACCAGGCCGGTCTCGATCCGCAAGGTGGCACCGTCGAAGGCCCACCGGGTCACGAGCCACTGCACGACGCCGAACACCACGCCGAAGAGGGCCAGCGCGATCCAGATGACGTCCTGCGACGTCGCGCTGTGGTGACCCTGGACCGACGACAACCCTGCGAGCACGAGGAGCGGGAGCAGCCCGCGACCCAGACGGACGACGGGGGAGAGCGGGTGCAGGCGACTCCACGCCACCGGGGCGGGCCCGCCGCTGATCACAGTCCGGCGGCCTTGGCCTCGCCGAGAGCGGCCAGTCGGTCGCGCAGACGCGCCGCCTCTTCGGGATCGAGGCCCGGGATGCGGGCGTCGCTGGCCGCGGCCGCCGTGTGCAGTCTCACCGTGGACAGCCCGAACAGGCGTTCCACGGGCCCGGCCGTGATCTCGACGAATTGCATCCTGCCGTAGGGGACCACCGACAGCCTCTGCACCATCACGCCCCGGCGGACCTCGAGGTCCTCATCGCGTTCGAGGTAGCCCCAGGCGCGAAATCGATTGTGAACGAACCACCACGCCCCCCCGCCGCACAGCGCGATGGCGCCGAAGGCCGCCGCCGCTGCGATAGGACTCCCTGCCGACGCCGCCGCCACCACGGCGATCACGGCGAGCACCGCGTCCACCACGGCGATCTCGGTGAGACGCATCTTCATGAGGGTCGGCGACAGTGGTTTCCACTCGCTCGACGGCGTGCTCGTCATCGCTGCGCCGTTCCCTCAGGACCGCTCGGAGGTGTGCGGAGCGAGCGGGGTGGGAGCCGACTCGGTGTCGCCGGGGTGCGGGGCCTCCAGGCGGAGCAGCGACGCGCCACTCTCGGTGGAGGAGTCGGGCGTGTCGCCTGTGGCGTGGGCGCGCCGTTCGGACGCCGCGATCATCCTGCCGATGACCGGCACCTCCGACAGAGACTCGGCCCGCAACAGCGCCAGCACCACGGGGACGAGGTGCTCGGCGGCGTCGTAGACGACGTAGCGGGGGAGCCAGTCGGGCCCGTACTTGGCGTTGAACCGCCACAGGGTCTCGATCTGCAAGAAGCTCGACATCTTCTTGATCGCCCACCGTTCCACCCGCTGGGTGGGCCCGTCACCGCGCACCCCTTCGAGGACCGAGCGCAGCGCCGCGAAGTTGAGGCTCACACCCTGGCATCCCAGGTCGCGCAGGTGCTCGATCGTCGACACCAGCGCGAAGTCGATCAGCCCGTTGGGGTGCTCGCCGTGGTCGCGCCGCATGAGGTCCAGGGAGTAGCCGCCGATGCCGCGGGCCGGGACGAATTGGCACATGGCCGCGGGGTCGCCGTCGGGGCCGGTCACCATGCACAGGATCAGGTTCTCGTCCCGGGGGTCGAAGATCCGGCCCAGGACCATGGAGAAACCCCGCTCGAACTCGCCCCGCCGGCCCTGGGACATGAGTCCGGCGAGCTTCTCGGCGCTGGTGCGGTCGAGGTGGGCGGGATCGTGGAACGACACGGTGTACCCGTACTTGGCGATGCGGTTGTGGGCCTGGCGCAGACCCTTCATGTGACCGCCCGCCAACGAGAATTCCCGCACGTCGACGACGGCCTCGTCGCCGATGTAGATGTCGTGCATCCCCGTGGCCCGGTAGATGGGAAGCCAATGCTCGCTGGCGCCCATCACGGTGACGACCCATCCCCGGTCGTCGGCGAAGCGGCGGAACGCCGCCCACACCTGCTCCTGCTCGGCCAGGGGCCCGATGGGGTCGGGCGACACCAGGCAGATGCCGCTGTAGATGGCGTAGGCCACCATGGAGTCCCGGTGGAAGAACCACTGCTTGTCGCTGCGCAGGGCGAAGTAGTCCAGTGTGCCCTCGCCGTGGCGCCGGACGATGTCCCGGGCCCGCGTCTCGGCCGCCCGGCCCCCTGATCGGCGCCGGTCCACGAGCGGCCGGGTGGCCAGCACCACGGCCACCACGGCCAGGGTCACCCCCATGGCCAGGAGGCTGGGGGCCAGGAAGTTGTCGAGGCGGTTCGGCAGCGGCACCCCCCGCAGCCCGACGAGGCGCTCGAGCACCGCCTGGCCGGCGCGCCACAGGGGCAGGCGGGGCCGGTCGAGGTCGAAGCGCAGCGTCAGCTCCACCAGGGCGCTCACCACCACGGTGATGCCGACGACGCCGCCCACGAGGGCGATGACCGCCGAGCGCAGGGAGGGTCGGTCCGAGGCGGCCGGGAACTCCTGGCGGTACATGACCAGGAAGCCCACGACGGCCAGGGAGAACACCGAGCCACCCACGTCGCCCCCGCGCGCCAGGTGCAGCACCACGCTGATCGAGAGGGCCCACACGGCGATCACGAACGCACGCCGCTGGCCCCGCCGGACGCCCCGGGCCAGCGCCAGCAGCCCGATCCCGACCAGCGCCACCAGGGCACCGGCCGCCTGGCTGGCCACGAAGGGAAGGAGCTCGAGCACGAGATGGAGCCGTCCCCGCAGCGGCGGGGTGACGGCGGTGAGGACGTCGATGATCCCGGCCACGGCGATGGCTCCCGCCGCCCATCTGCGGACGCGCCGGGAACGGCTGCGCACCGCCCCCAGGTCCGGTGCCGGCGGCCACGAAGCTCCGTGGGGATAGGCGGCCACCACCATGGGATGGGTGTCGTGCACCTTGCGGTCCCGAGCCGCCATGCGCTCGAGGATCGTGGCCCCGGGTAGCTCCGACCTGGTGAGCAGCAGGCGGACGTGCAGCTCCGCCCCGGTCTCGAGCTCCACCCAGGCGAGCTGCTGGCAGGCCAGGAAGACCGGCAGCAGGCCCATCCGGCCGCGGTGCTCTTCGACGATCTCGCCCGCCGCGCCCGGGCAGGCGAAGAACCCGGGCCCCAGGTGCGTCAGCTCGGCCTGGAGCGTGGCGCCGCTCACGAGCCCGGCGTACCCGCCCGCGCACAGGGACCGGGCCGAGTCCCGTGGCCCGTCGTTGGTGGTGGAGCCGCCGGCGGCGAGGGACTCGTCGAAGAACCCGTCGAGATCCCCTCCTCCCAGGGTCCTCCACGCCTTGCGGGCGACGAACCCCAGCACCACCGCCAGGATGACGAGCTCGGCGACGCACACCACGCCCGCGAAGAACAGGCGCGCCCCCCACGCCGCGGCGTGGGCGCGCTGGATGGCTCGCGACGGCGCCGGCTGCCCGAACACGAGATGGTCGAGCGCCGAGGAGACGACGGGGATCCGGAGGGCGATGGCGATGGCGAAAGGCACGAGCAACCACCACGCGAAGCGCGCGAAGCGCCGGTAGAGCAGCCGTGACGTCAAGAACCGCGGGGTGCGGCCCGGGTCGGCCAGCCGCTCCAGGCCCTGCTGCCACTCGGCGGCAGGGTTGGGAGACAGCGTGAAGGTGCCCCGCCTCGGATCCTCGGCGCCCGGCGTCTCGCGCCTCCCCGTCGTGGTGGTGGTCGCCGCAGGGGGAACGCCGGGCTCGATGCGCACGATGCGCTTCCCTGCCGCCGTCGCCATGTGCAGCTCTACGGAGCCGGCCACCTCGACCCCGAGATCCGTCACGCTTCGGGCCGCGTCCGTGCCCAGGGCGGAGTCGGTCTCCCCGGGGATGCACAGGACGCGCCGGTCCTCGCCCGCCGCGAACGTCTCGAGCGCTTTCTCCAACCGGGGATGGGCGGCCAACGCCTCCGAGGCGGTCGCCGGGGTGTCGGGCCCACCGGCGAGGTCCAGGAGGTTCCCGGCGACGACCACGAGCCCCGGGCCCTCCCACGTGTCGAGAGCCCGGGCCAACCCCGATGCGGCCCACGTGGAGGCCTGCGTGGCCTGGGCCTTGAGCCCGAGATTGGCCACGACGAGGGCCCGCCGGCCCACTTCGACAGGAACGGTCAGGACATCGGGCCCGGTGCCGGCCTCGATGCCGTGCACGCGGGTGGGGGCCTCGGAGGCGCCGTCCGCCATTGCCTTTCCATCTTGACAGGCCCTGGGTGCATCGAGGCCCACGACGCGTCCCGAACCCGGATCCGGGACAGGTGGGCTGGTAGGTCGCTTGGATAGGCTCGGCTCGGCGGCGGCACCGAGTCGTCGCAGGCCCGCGCCAGGAGGGATCGTCACCATGTCGGACGCCGGTGGGCCCGCCATCGAGGACTACTACCTCGAGGAGCGCCTGTTCCCCCCTCCCGAGGGATTCGCGGACCAGGCCGTGATCACCGATCCCGCCATCGCCGAGCATGCCCGGCGCGACGTCGAGGACTTCTGGGCCGAGCAGGCCCGGGCCCTGGACTGGTTCGACGAATGGCACACGGTGCTCGAATGGAACCTGCCCTTCGCCAAGTGGTTCGTCGGCGGGACCCTCAACGTGTCGCACAACTGCCTCGACCGCCACGTGGCGGCCGGTCTCGGAAGCCGGGTGGCGATCCACTGGGAAGGAGAGCCCGGCGACACCCGGACGATCACGTACTCCGAGTTGCTCGCCGACGTCGAACGGTTCTCGAACGTCCTCAAGGGTCTCGGGGTGCAGCGCGGCGACCGGGTGGCGATCTACATGCCCATGATCCCCGAGCTGCCCGTGGCGATGTTGGCATGCACCCGTGTCGGGGCTGCGCACTCGGTCGTCTTCGGGGGGTTCTCCCCCGACGCTCTGCGCGACCGCATCAACGACGCGCAGGCCAAGGTGCTCGTGACCGCCGACGGCGGCTGGCGGCGCGGCGCCGTCGTGGCACTCAAGGAGAACGCCGATTCCGCGTTGGCCGACACTGCCTCGATCGAGCACGTGGTGGTGGCCCGACGCACGGGGGAGTCCGGCGGACTCACACCGATGGCCGAGGGCCGCGACCACTGGTGGGACGACCTCATGGCCGACGCCGAGGCGTCGTGCCCACCCGAGCACATGGATGCCGAGGACCTGCTCTACCTCCTCTACACATCGGGCACCACGGCGAAGCCCAAGGGCATCATGCACAGCACCGGCGGGTACCTCACCCAGGTCGCCTTCACCCATCGAGCGGTCTTCGACCTGCACCCCGAGAATGACGTCTACTGGTGTGCCGCCGACATCGGCTGGGTCACGGGTCACAGCTACATCGTCTACGGGCCGCTCGCCAACGGCGCCACCAGCGTCATGTACGAGGGCACCCCGGACTTCCCCGACAAGGACCGGTGGTGGGACATCGTCGAGCGCTACGGGGTCACCATCCTCTATTGCGCGCCCACCGCCATCCGGACATTCATGAAATGGGGTACGGAGTTCCCCCAACGCCACGACATGTCGTCGTTGCGCGTGTTGGGCTCGGTGGGCGAGCCCATCAATCCCGAGGCATGGGTGTGGTACTGGACCCACATCGGCGGTGGACGCTGCCCGGTCGTCGACACTTGGTGGCAGACCGAGACCGGCGCCATCATGATCTCACCGCTGCCCGGGGTGACCACCTGCAAGCCGGGCTCGGCCACCTTCCCCCTTCCGGGCATCGGGGCCGAGGTCGTCGACGACGCCGGCGAGAAGGTGGAGCGGGGCGGCGGGTACCTCACGCTGACCCAGCCCTGGCCCTCCATGTTGCGCGGCCTGTACGGCGACCCCGAGCGCTACAAGGAGACCTATTGGAGCCGGTTCGCGGGTCGGTACTTCGCGGGGGACGGGGCCAAGATCGACGACGACGGGTACTTCTGGCTCCTCGGACGCGTCGACGACGTCATGAACGTGTCGGGCCACCGGATCTCCACTGCCGAGGTGGAGTCGTCGCTCGTCAACCATCCGTCGGTGGCCGAGGCCGCGGTGGTGGGAGCCAAGGACGACACCACCGGGCAGGCCATCATCGCCTTTGTCACCTTGAAGGCCGGTCAGGCCGTGACGACCGAGCACGGGGAGGACCTGCGGGGCCACGTGGCCCGCCACATCGGCGCCATCGCGCGGCCCCGGACCGTGATTTTCACCGACGAGCTGCCCAAGACGCGATCGGGGAAGATCATGCGCAGGCTGCTGCGTGACGTGGCCGAGGGGCGCGATCTCGGAGACACGACGACCCTCGCCGATCCGCGGGTGGTGGACGAGATCCGGCGCCTGTCCGCGACACGGCCCACCGAGGACTAGGCGGGGGTCGGCCTCAAGTGCGCGCGTGACCGAGGCTGGAACCGGGCCTGCGCCGCCTGTGCCCCGGAACTGGTGCTGGCGCACTTCCGCCGTTGCCCCCGGACCGGCGGTCATCTTCGACATCGACGGCGTCCTTTCCGACGCTGCCGGCCGCCAGCACTTCCTGGAATGGGGGCGTCGCGACTGGGACGCCTTCTTCGATGCCTGCGGTGACGATCCCCTCGTCGGGGAGGTGGCGCGCCTCCTCGAGCTCCTCGACCCCAACCTGAGCATCGTGCTGCTCACGGGTCGACCTCTGCGCGTGCAGCCCCAGACGCTGGCCTGGCTGGCGCACAACCGCTTGCGATGGGACGTGCTCGTGATGCGCGACCGCGGCAACTATTCACAAGCGTCGAGCTTCAAGCGCGCTGCGGTCGCCGAGCTCCGGGATTTCGGCCTCGATCCGATGCTCGCCTTCGAGGACGATCCGAGGAACCGGGACATGTTCCACAGCGAAGGCATACCCTGCATCTACATCCACTCCGGCTACTACGAATGAGGAGCGATGAGCCACCCCCGGAAGTTCCGATTTGCCGTTCAGCTCTCCAAGGCTCCCGACGCCACGGCCCGGTCCTGGGCCGAGCAGGCCCGCAAGGCCGAGGACCTCGGTTTCTCGGCGCTTCTCGTCCCCGATCACTTCGGTGACCAGCTGGCGCCGGTGCCCGCCCTCATGGCGGCCGCCGACGCCACGTCGTCGCTTCGCATCGGCACCCTGGTGTTCGACAATGACTACCGGCACCCACTGGTCCTGGCGAAGGAAGCCGCCACGCTCGACCTGCTGTCCGGTGGTCGGCTCGAGCTGGGCCTCGGGGCCGGTTGGATGCGATCGGACTACGAAGAGTCGGGAATTTCCTATGACCCGCCGGGGCGGCGCGTCGATCGTTTCGCCGAGGGGGTAGCCGTGATCGCCGGGCTGCTCGAGTCCGACGAGCCCTTCTCGTTCTCGGGCACGCACTACACCGTCACCGGCCACTCCCTACAGCCAAGGCCGGTGCAGCGCCCCCGGCCACCGCTGATCCTGGGAGGCGGAGGCCGTCGAGTGCTCACGCTCGCGGGCCAGTGGGGGGACATCGTGAGCATCAACGTCGACCTACGCGCCGGGACCGGAGGCGTCGAGACAGCACCCAACGCGTCGCCGTCGGCCACTCGTCAGAAGGTGGCGTGGGTGAAGGAGGCGGCGGGGAAGCGGTTCGACGACATCGAGCTCAACTGTCTGATCGGGTTCGTCATGATCACCGACGACGCGCAGAAGCTTGTCGACGCCATGGCGCCCACCTTCGGCATAGAGCCTTCCGAGGCGCTCCATGTGCCGGTCGCCCTCGTCGGCACCCTGGACGAGATGGTCGAGGAGCTGCAATGGCGCCGCCAGGAATACGGGATCTCGTACTTCTCCATCGAGGGCGACAACTGGGAGCAGTTGGCGCCCGTCGTCACCCGCTTGGCGGGCACCTGAGCGGAGGCACTGCGCCCAGGTGAGCGGGTGCCCGGGACCGACATCAGCGATAAAATCCCACCGCCGGCACCGGTTCACCGGGGGCCAGGGAAGAGCCCGCCGTGACCGGAGACGGGAGGTCGCACATGCCACTGGGGGCGGTCTCGTGGTGAGACGGCTCAACCCTCGCGCCCTGCGGGCCTCCCGTGCGCAGACGCTGGCCCCAGCCCGGCGCCTGGGAAAGCCGGTCTTCGACCTTCATGGCCAGGGTGAGCTCCTCGCCCTCACCTATTCACTGGGCGGCCTGGCGGTGGTGGCGGCGTGGATCCTCGTCCCCCGCGACATCGGCAACCGTGCCGGGATGGCCACGCTCCTGGTCTTTGTCTTCGCCGCAGCCGCGGTCATCTACGGGATCAGGAACCACCCGCCCCGCTTCACCGGTGACGTGGCCATCGTCGGGAGCCTGGTTCTCATCGACGTCGGCCTTTTCTTCACCAAGCTCCACGGACACCCGGGCCTGCTGACCCCCTTCTTCGTGTGGGTGGGCGTGGCGGCGCCGCTGTGGTTTCCGCGGCGACGGGCCGTCTTCTACGTGTTCCTGGCGCTGGTGGCCTCGGGCATCGCCATCATCGTGGCCGGTACGGCCGATGCCGTGGCGGGTTGGATCATCACCATGGCCACGCTGGTCGTGGCGTTCTGCATCACGTCGTTCCTGACCGACGCGCTCGTGAAGCGTGAGCGGCTGGCGGTCGTGGGAGAGATGGCGTCGGTGGTCGGACACGACCTGCGCAACCCGCTCGGAGCCGTGTCCAACGCCCTGTTCCTCTTGCAGCACAGCCTCGGTGAGGATGTCACCGAGGATCAGGAGCGGCATTTCCTGATGGCGGGTCGAGAGATCGCCAAAGCGGCGGCCATCATCGACCACCTGAGCTCCTATGTACGCCCCGGCGAGCCGGTCATCGCACCGACAGAGCTCGGGGCGCTCGTCGCGGAGGTGCTCGAGGTCACCCCTCCTCCTCCCGGCATCGATCTCACCGTGGACGTCGCCCCGGTCACGCTGTTGGCGGACCGAGGTCAGCTGGCCCAGGTCCTGACCAACCTGATCACCAACTCCTACGACGCCGTGGGTGAACGGGGTTCGCTCCGTATCAGCGCCTTCGTCGAGGGTTCCGCCGCGGTGATCCAGGTCGAGGACGACGGGCCGGGTATCGAGAAATCGCTGGCCGAACGCGTCTTCGAGCCCTTCTTCACCGCCAAGCATCAGGGCACCGGGCTGGGTCTTGCCATCGTGCGGCGCATGGTGGAGGCGCACGGAGGTTCGGTCCGCGTCGACACCGAGGTGTCGAGCGGGACGCGGTTCTTGGTGAGGTTGCCGTACTTCGAGCTCACCTCGGTACAGGGGGCGGGCAACGAGAATCTCGGTGTGACGGGCTCTGCGAACGGCGGTGCGGTTCGGATGTCGAATGCCGAACAGGGCTCGGGCCCGGACCTGCTTGCCTCGGCTTCCGAGTCGCAGCGGAGACCTCGCTCATAGCACCACCGACCCAGGTGGATTTACGGATGGGTGCCCAGGTGAATTCACTCTGGGCGTCCATCGTCGCTGGGCGTACTGTGTTCTGTAGGCGGCTCCGGAGGACCCCGCATACCCTTCGAGGGTCGCCCACTTCGGGGGTACGGCGCGGTGCGGAGGGCTCTTGCGCCCGTCGCTACCCCGAGCATGGCGTGTGGACGTCCCCCACACAAGAGGAGTGGCGGGGCACGAGCAGCGTCGAAAGGATCCGTCCGTTGCCAGGCGCTGCTCGTGCCCTGTCTTCCTGAGGCGCCCTTCCTGAGACCTGTCTTCCCGGGCTCTGTCCCTGTGAACCCCGTGTTCGTCCCAGTAAACCCCGTGCTCGTCCGACTGCTGAAGCTCGAGCGCGTCGACCCACCTCGCCTGTCGGTGCTGTCGGACACTGGGCGGTCGGGATCGGGGAGCCGCATGGCAAGGGCATGATCGACGGCCGCGGCGGTGGCTGCCATGAGTCGATGCGGCGAAACCGGCTTGTGCAGGCAGTCGAACAGCACCGGCCCGAAACGTCGGCGCATCTCGGCCTCCTCGAACGATTCGAACCCTGAGAACACCACCACCACCGTCGGCGGGCGGTCGAGAGCCTCGAGGACAGCGGGGCCGTCCACCCGGGGAAGCCGGAGGTCCAGCAGGAGCACGTCGATGTCGTGTCCTTTGAGCAGCTCTAGGGCATCGGCTCCGTCGGCAGCCTGGACGACGACATAACCCTCTTCCCGGAGGATGGCGACCGTGGTTTCGCGCACGCCCTGGTCGTCCTCGACGACGAGCACATTGGCATTTCGAGGTGGGCCCTCATGAGAGTGGGCCCACACGCCTCTAGCAACCGGCGCTGACAACGTGTTCTGAGGTGCGGAGTTGATGACCACGCGGAAACCTGCCGACTCTGGATCGCACCACGAGTATCGACAAATGGCCGTTTCGTTGATAGCGGAAATACCACGTGGGCCCGGGCACGTGAAACCACCTGTCGATCACGGCCACCCTGGACTGGCGAGGGCCGAGACTGAATCGACAGGTGGAATCACCTGGATATGAACAGGTGATGACACGGTGTACGGCGACACCTCGTCCAGTCAATAGTGAGACAGGTTTCACCGGCGCATGTCTTTCCGGCATGACGACGGCGAAAATGGGACTCGGGGGTGTGCCAGATGTCGCGGGGCCGTGGTGGGCGGGTAGTCGTACGGATTCTTCCGGTTGTGTTGGTCGTGGGGCTTCTGGGTGTCGGTGGTGCCGAGGCGGCGTCTGCACTCGGGTCCCCCGTGCTCTTGTCGATCACGGTGTCGCCTGCGGTGGCGTCGGTGGCCCAGGGTGCCACCCAGCAGTTCACGGCCACGGGCCACTACTCCGATCTGAGCACGCAGAACCTGACCAACGAGGTGACGTGGTCCTCGACCCAGGTCACGCTGGCGTCGGTGTCCAACGCCGTGGGCTCCCAGGGGCTGGCCAAGGGGCTCCTGCCCGGGCTCTCCACCATCAACGCCACCGATCCCTCGAGCCTGCTGAGCGGGACCTCGGCGCTCACCGTGTTGCCCGCGGTGCTGACCGCCATCACGGTGTCGCCCTCGATCACGTCGATCGCCCAGGGTGCCACCCAGCAGTTCACGGCCACGGGCCTCTTCTCCGACGGGAGCACGCAGAACCTGACCAACGAGGTGACGTGGTCCTCGACCCAGGTCACGCTGGCGTCGGTGTCCAACGCCGTGGGCTCCCAGGGGCTGGCCAAGGGGCTCCTGCCCGGGCTCGCCACCATCAACGCCACCGATCCCTCGAGCCTGCTGAGCGGGACCTCGGCGCTCACCGTGTTGCCCGCGGTGCTGACCGCCATCACGGTGTCGCCCTCGATCACGTCGATCGCCCAGGGTGCCACCCAGCAGTTCACGGCCACGGGCCTCTTCTCCGACGGGAGCACGCAGAACCTGACCAACGAGGTGACGTGGTCCTCGACCCAGGTCACGCTGGCGTCGGTGTCCAACGCCGTGGGCTCCCAGGGGCTGGCCAAGGGGCTCCTGCCCGGGCTCTCCACCATCAACGCCACCGATCCCTCGAGCCTGCTGAGCGGGACCTCGGCGCTCACCGTGTTGCCCGCGGTGCTGACCGCCATCACGGTGTCGCCCTCGATCACGTCGATCGCCCAGGGTGCCACCCAGCAGTTCACGGCCACGGGCCTCTTCTCCGACGGGAGCACGCAGAACCTGACCAACGAGGTGACGTGGTCCTCGACCCAGGTCACGCTGGCGTCGGTGTCCAACGCCGTGGGCTCCCAGGGGCTGGCCAAGGGGCTCCTGCCCGGGCTCTCCACCATCAACGCCACCGATCCCTCGAGCCTGCTGAGCGGGACCTCGGCGCTCACCGTGTTGCCCGCGGTGCTGACCGCCATCACGGTGTCGCCCTCGATCACGTCGATCGCCCAGGGTGCCACCCAGCAGTTCACGGCCACGGGCCTCTTCTCCGACGGGAGCACGCAGAACCTGACCAACGAGGTGACGTGGTCCTCGACCCAGGTCACGCTGGCGTCGGTGTCCAACGCCGTGGGCTCCCAGGGGCTGGCCAAGGGGCTCCTGCCCGGGCTCTCCACCATCAACGCCACCGATCCCTCGAGCCTGCTGAGCGGGACCTCGGCGCTCACCGTGTTGCCCGCGGTGCTGACCGCCATCACGGTGTCGCCCTCGATCACGTCGATCGCCCAGGGTGCCACCCAGCAGTTCACGGCCACGGGCCTCTTCTCCGACGGGAGCACGCAGAACCTGACCAACGAGGTGACGTGGTCCTCGACCCAGGTCACGCTGGCGTCGGTGTCCAACGCCGTGGGCTCCCAGGGGCTGGCCAAGGGGCTCCTGCCCGGGCTCTCCACCATCACCGCCACCGACCCGTCGACGTTGCTGGGTGGCACGGGATTGCTCACGGTGCTCTCCTCTTTGGTGCCGCCTCCCCCACCCACATCGCCCGCCCTGAGCATGACACCGGGCTCGGGCAGAGCGCGCACAGGGGTCGTCGCCCACGGCAGCGACTTCGTTCCCGGACAGCCCGTGACGGTCACTTACATGAGCGGTCTGCGGGCACGCAAACGCGCCACCACCGTCCTGTGCAGCACGACGGTCAAATCCGACGGAACGTTCAGCTGCTCCGGTGCCATCCCACGCCGGCACCGCTCGGGCAAGCGGGGGCAACACGCAGTCGTGGCGACCGGGCCATCGGACATGAAGGGCACCACCACTTTCACCTTGTTCAAGTGATGCGCAGGCGTCCCGGAGGGGACGACCGTTGCGGAAGGAGCAGTCCATGGATGCAGTGATGATCGGAGGAGCCGGCTCTGGGTCTGGCGCCGACCGGGCGGTCTGGCGCGGTGCCCAAGGTCACAAAGGTCGGCGCGTCCGCAGGGCGTTCATGGCCGGTTGTGTGGCGCTCCTAAGCTGCGCCATGGCGGGAGTCGGGGCAGTCGGCGCTGCGGGCCCGGCGTCGGCCGCAGCCGGACCCGCCTGCGCCTTCGCCGGCTCGATTCTGGGCGCTCCGCTGGTGACCAACGTCACACCCGGCGAAGTCATCCACATGAGCTGCACGGGGCTTCCGGCGAGCACTCCCTTCCTGCTCGTCGAGGCGAGCCTCCTGGTGGCCATCGACCCGTCTGCCAAACCGCTTCTGACAGGAACGAGCGTGACATCGCTCGCCGGGCTCATGGCTTTGATCTCCGCCACACCCGAGCTCAACGCCTCGTCTGTGGCCTTCCCGAGCTCCAATTCCAGTGGCGGTCTGACGTACGGCTACACGGTGCCTTCGACGCAGCCGACCGATCCCAATGCCACCTGCCCGCCCTCGACCGAACAACTCAACTCGGGGCTGATCGGTTGCGCGGTGGCGATGATCAACCTCGAGACGTTCAAGCCGGTCACGGCGGGGACCTTCGTGTTGAGCTTCAAGGGTCAGCCGG
The DNA here is from genome assembly GCA_963848335.1 of uncultured Acidimicrobiales bacterium. Taxonomy (GTDB): domain Bacteria; phylum Actinomycetota; class Acidimicrobiia; order Acidimicrobiales; family UBA8190; genus Chersky-840. The sequence goes on along the minus strand of CAWKDD010000003.1, from coordinate 940,851 downwards.
TCTTCCCCCCCGGTCCCACCTTGGCTCTTTCGGCCTCGGTGCAGCCCCACTCTCACGTGAAGACGGTGACGGTGAGCGACGTGCCCGGGGCGACCACCTACTGGTGGCTCGCCACGTTGGTGTCGATCGAAGCAGGCCTCGGGGGAGGTTCCGGGGGCGGTCCGGTTCCCGTGGTCGTCCAGGTAGGGCGCAAGACCGTTGCCTCGAAGGCCAAGGTCACCCCCGCCAGCTACAACGGCTCGACCTTCACACCGCCGAAGCTCTCCGGAACGTTCGTGGTGGGCAGAGCCGCGACGGGAAGGGTGACGGTGTCGTTGCCCGCCACGCTCCTGGGCCTTCCCCTCACCATCTCGGCCAAGGAGCGCATGCCGGTAGCGCCCATCGCAGGGCGTGCGAGCCGGGGGTAGCCGGCCGCCGACCACCCAGGCACCAGGCGACCGTGCTCGAGACCGTCGACTCGTGACGAGCTCCCGGGTGCATGGCTGAGCGTGACATCACCAGCGTCGTCTGGCACGAACGGGGGCACCGCATCGAGGTGACCTACGCCGAGGGGGACACCGACCGTCTGCGGGGGTCCGAGGCCGTCGCCGTCGTGTTGGCCAAGAACGCCGGGCTGAGTGCCGTCGCTGCCCCCGAGGGCAGCCGACGGTGGGCTCGCCACCCCGACCCGACATGAACAGGTGATTCCACCTAGGACCCCAGGTGGAATCATCGTCTGGTCGAACCTCGACGCCCGACGTACGGTGTCATTGAGCGGCTCAGGGATCCCCGCATCCCCTTCCTGACAGGTCGCTCGTTCGAGCGGGGCTTGGCGCAGTCCGCTCTGCGCTGCAGCTGTGCCCTCGGCACGGCGATCCCCGACGACAGGGAGTTGAGGGATACGGACGGCGCTCGGTCCCCGCTGAAAGCGCCGTCCGTATCCACCTCCCACCGTTCCGTTTCCCAGCCTCACATCCGTCGTGCCTCGAGTCGTTTCCGGGCGACGTCCTCTCGGCGAAAGGTGCGCGCCTCGTTGGCACGAACGCGCGCGAGCGACCACGCGTGTGCGTCGTATTCGTCGCCACGAGGTGCATGCACGAGGAACCGCTGATACCCGAACACCACGGCCTTGCATCACTGGCCGCTCCCAGGTGGAATCACCCTGTTGTCCCAGGTGGATCCCCGCTAGGCGCCTCCAAGGGGCGGGCGTAACGTCACGCGTGGGTACCTTGCTGCGGTTTCATCTGGCTGGGCGCCCCGTTTCGTAAGGGGATGGCAATGGGCGGAAGGCACGGTAACGGGCGCAACGGCGCGCAGCTCTGTTGTTCCGGGGGCGCCCTCACCGAGTCGGCCCACCACTGCGCAGCTGGGAGATGGCTGGGTACGGGGGCGGCGGTCAACAGGGCTGCTTCGCCGATGTCGAAGGCCCGGTCAAGCGAGACGGCACCGGAAGGCAGTCCCAAAACAAGGAGGATGAAGTGAGTATTCGGAGGAAGGTTGTGCTATCAGCCGTGGCGGTGGCATTACCGCTGGCGCTGATCGCCGTCGGGAGCGGAGCCGCTTCGGCATCGTCGAAGTTCTCCGGCAACGCGCCCGGCACCATCAGCTGCTCGGGGGTCACCGGTTCGGTCTCCTTCAAGCCGCCGCTCACGTTGACGAGCGGGGGAACGTCGGTCAAGGCCAAGGGTGACATCAGCGGATGTCACGCCAGCAACTCGAACGTGTCCATCACTCTTGGCAAGTTCAAGGCCGCCATCACCAGCTCCGGTTCAGGATGTGCTGGTCTGGCCAGCGGAACCACCCAGGAGACCTTCACGATCAAGTGGAAGGGTGACTACGCCGGATCCAAGGCGAAGTTCTCCGAGAGCACTGTCGTCGTCAAGGGCAGCACGATCGTGACCAACGGGGCCGGGGACGAAGGGTTCGAGCTTCCCGACCCGTCGCACGAGCCTGGCGGCGCCACGGCGACAGGGTCGTTCGCAACCGTGAGCTCCACGGAGTCCTACGCCTACACCAACGAGACGGCTTCACAGTTCTCAGCCGCCTGTGGCCAAGGCATCAAGAAGGTGACTCTGGCGAGTGGCCAGCTGAACGGCCTGTAATGACGGGGGCCGACGTGGTCGGCCCGATCTCGAACAGGCATCGATAGCGCATTCTGGGGGCGGGTCCAACCCGCCCCCAGAATCGCGTCAGGGGAGCGCCCCGTACTGCGAAAGGTCGGGCAGCTCGAGGCCCGGGACCAGGCCCAGACGTTGGGCCCGTCGCACCCGCCCCAGCCCGGGAAGCGTCACGCTGCGGATACCCACCACCTTGATCCACGTCGGCAGGGTCGCGGCGGGGTAGCCGACCGCCAGGAGCTCTTCGGGGCGGGCCACCTGGCAGAGGCGGGCCGCCAGATTGGTCGGACGGCCGATGTAGTCGTCGCCGTCCATGATCAGGGCTTGGCCGTGGGCGAATCCGCCCCGAAGCGCAAGCGTGGACCCGTCGTAGCGTCCGATGAGCTCGGCTGCGGTAGCCAGTGTCGGTCCGACCTCGACGCCGACGATCATGGCACCGTCGCCCAGCCATTTCGCCACCAGCACCCCCCGCCGCACCGCGATGTCGCGCGCCAGGGACCGGAATCGGGCCAGCGTGTCGATGGCCGCATGTTCGCCGTTGGTGGCGATGAACCGCGTGAAACCACACAGGTCGACGAAGGCGAACGCCCGATCGACCAGAGCGATCGTCTCGGCGATCTCCCGGGGCGCCTCGATCCCCCTGCTCGGGGGGGCGGTGCCCACCGTGCCGGCGGGGGCACTTCCATCGGCCGGCTCGACCGGAGCGGTTGCGAAGCGGGTGACAACCTCATGGCCGGTGTCGCGCACATGACCGACGAGACCCCTCGCCGTCTGGGGCTGTCGGTCCCTGCCTTGCTTCGGGGTCGGGTCGGGCACATGCGGATCCTAGGGTCGTAGCGTCGGGTTCCCGACACGGTCGATTCGCACAGGTTGTCCCGACACTGTGGAAAGGCGCGCCCGAACCCAGGGCCGTGTGTGGGTCCGGAGCGCGACGCCGAGGCGTCACCCCCCCGAGGAACCTGACCGCAGCGCCCGAGGGGAGTGAGGGCCGCGGGCCAGGTAATCCAAGCTTGCGCACATCTGTCTGGAGCCGACAAGCAAACTGTCGATGAACAATTCGACAGCTCACCGTGAACGGCCCGACTGCTCCTAGACCGGTCCCTGGGTCCACTCGACGCCTCGTCCCGGGAGTTCGCGTTCGGTCCTGTTCGGACCGAAATGCGATATCGCCAACGCTTCGGCTTGCCGTCTGTCCATCTGACGCCGGTCGTCGCGGCCGTCGAGATGGGACACGCGGGTTACGCCGTTCCGGCCTCCGAGACCTTCGGGTCGCCAAGAGATGGCGAGGATGTCGTCACTTTCGGGCGCCACGGCGCAACCCCGATCGTCGTGCGAGCACGAGGCGTCTCGCGCATTGGCACCAATCGCATGGTCGAAGCTTCATCGTCGTCACGATGTCAATGCACGCATCCGACGCAACGTCCATGGTGCACGGTCGTGTGATGTCGTCGCTCCAATCGATTTGGATGGCCAACCGTTGATCGTGCCCATTCGAGGCCCATCACAAACTGTCGACCCGTCGCGCCGAGGGTGCAGGTCGCTCTCTCCGGGTCCCGCCCCCGATCCCTGTGGAGGGACGTCGCCTTCGGCGCTTCCGAACCGACGTTCCGGATCCTACGTTCCGGATCCCACTCTTCGGATCCGGCCGGCTGACCCGTGCGACAGACCCGTGCGACCGACTCGACCGGCTGACCCGTGCGGCCCGACGACGGCTTCAAGCGGGCCGGGCTGCGGCTCCCAGCGAATTCGGCAGGAAGATAGGTACAATCCCGGGTAGGCCTGGAGCACGTGATCCCAGCGGGGAGGCGCGATGAAGGACGGCACCTGGCGGGCGTCGCCACTCGCCTTGGCTAGTGCGGTTGTCATCGCCGCGGCCGCCGTACTCGGCTTCGTGCTGGCGAGGCACAGCGTCGAGAGCCAGAACCAGGCGCTCTTGAAGGACGACACCACCCAGGCCGCCGGATACGTCTCGTCGTTGGTCTCAAGCCTGGGGACGACCCTCGACGCGCTCGCCCCCGGGGTGACGTCGTCGAAAGGCTCACCCCTGGCCTTCGAGGCCCAAGCCGAGCCGCTCTCCAGCGCTCCGATCACCTTGCTGTTGGCGCGCAACGTCGACGGCCATTTCGTCGCCGCGGCCGTAGCGGGGTCGGGATTCACCACCGGTCAGGCCCTCAGCCCCCAGTTGAATGCCACGCTCGAGCACGCGGGGGCGAGCGTGGCTGCCGGTCCCGCCCAGTACAACGGGAAGACGACGAGCTTCGGCTTGGCTGTGGGCCCGCCACTGGTGCCCGCCGGGATGGCGATCTACGAGCAAGTCACGCTCGATCCCTTCGTCGCCACGACCGCCACCCAGGCTGCCCCCTTCCACGTACTTCAGGCTGCGATCTACGCCTCGCACACGCCGAGCACGAGCCAGCTCGTCCTGGCCAATACGCGTGCCATCCCCTTGAAGGGAGACACGTTCGAGGTCCAGGTGCCCGTCGGTGGTTCAGCCTGGTGGTTGGTGGCCGCGGCCAAGAGCCCTCTGGCAGGTGGGTTCCCGAATGCCGCGCCCTATGTCGTGTTGGCCTTCGGCCTGCTCCTGGCGCTCGCCGTCGGCAGCGTGATCGAGGTCGTCGTCCGCCGTCAGCGTTATGCCAGCGTCCTCGTGGCCGAGCGCACTGCCGAGTTGTTGGCGTCCCAAGAGGCGCTCGTGCGTAGCGAGCGTCTGTCGGCGGTGGGGCAGATGACCACGGTGGTGGGGCATGAATTGCGGAATCCCCTGGGCGCAGTGATGAACTCCCTGTACATGCTCCGCCTCTCGCTCGACGATCCGGCGGCTGCCGAACCGCACCTTGCCGTGGCCGAGCGCCAGACCGCTCGTGCGGTCAATCTGGCCCAGGATCTCACTGCGTACATGCGCGAGAAGGAGCCCGAGCTCGCTTCCCTGGCGCTGCGCGAGGTGCTCGATGACGTGCTCGAGGCGACACCTACGCCTGCGAACGTCGACGTGGTGCTGGATGTGGATTCGGTCCGGCTCGAAGCCGACTCCAAACAGCTTGCTCAGATCCTCACCAACCTCATTGACAACGCCTACCAGGCGATGCCCGAAGGGGGTTCTTTGCGCATCGGTGCGCACGCCGACACGGACTCGGTCATAATCACCGTCGAGGACAGCGGGGGGGGGATCGATCCGGCCATGGTCGACCAATTCTTCGAGCCGTTCTTCACGACGCGATCGGACGGGACCGGTCTCGGCCTCGCCATCGTACGGCGATTGACCGAGGGGCACCGGGGTACGATCGCCATCGACAACAGGCAATCCGGTGGCGCCATCGTCACCCTGCGTCTCCCGAACGAACCGTCAAGAGAGCTCGCATGGCACTGAGCACCATGTCCCGGTCGGCCCTGGCCCACGCTCCGCACCGGCGGGCAGTGATCGTCGGGTACGAGTACGAGAACGAGGATGGCGCCGGGAAGGCTCCGACGGACGTGATGTCGCCCGGTTCGTCGCACCGGCCGGGCTCGCCACGGAGCGAAGTCGACCATGATCCCGGGGATGCAACGGTGACCGCACCGTCCGTGGCGAAGCAGGTGAGCGCGGACGTGCTGGTCGTCGACGACGACGCCGATGTCCGCTGGACGGTTGCCGAGGTCCTGCGATCGGCGGGGTTCACGGTGGCCGAGGCCGAGGACGGTGAGATCGCCCTCCGCCTGTTGAGCACCCATGACTACCGCATGGTCCTCCTCGACATCAGGATGCCGAAGCGCGACGGCGTTTCCGTCATCGAGACCGCGGGGGACGTACCACCGGTGGTGGTGCACTCGGCCTATGCGCTCGACGCCGCCGAGCGCCGACGCCTGGGGGAGCGGGTGGTGGACTACCTGCACAAGCCGGTGTCGCCCCAGAAGCTTCTCCGAGCCGTCGAAGCCGTGCTCGGTACCGGACACGGAACCTGAGGCTCTGGACCCCTGGGCCTCCGGGCGTATGAAGTCCGATGGGCGCCGTTGCCTCGGTCCGGGCATGGTCTGTCCGACCCGATCGGTCCCTCGCCGGGCGGCCGTCGTCTCCTCCCCCCGGCTATCATCGGGCCTGTGAGCGGGGGTGCCGCAGGGGGCGATTCCGGTCAGCTCGAAGGGCCGCTACGCGTCTTGATCGTCGACGACCACGAGGTCCTGCGCGCCGGGACCCGCCAGGTGCTCGAGGCATTCGACGACATCGTCGTGGTGGGCGAGGCCGATGACGGGACCGCCGCCATCGCCATGATCGACGGCGCCGACCCCAATGTCGTCCTCGTCGACGTGCGCCTCCCGGATCAAAGCGGCATCGAAGTTGCGCGTCGACTGACCCTCACCCATCCCGACGTCCGTGTCGTGATCCTCTCCGCCTTCGATGACGACGCGTTCGTCCGCGCCGCGCTCGACGCGGGGGCCACCGGATACCTGTTGAAGACGATGCCGCGCGAAGAGCTCGTCGGCGCGGTACGGGCTGCCGGCCAGGGAACCACGGTCCTCGACCCCGCCCTGTCGTCGCGCCTGGCCGGAGGGCACGGGGCCCGCAATGCGAACAGCGGGCCCCGCCTCACCTGGCGTGAGCGGGAGACCGTCGAGCTGGTGGCGGAAGGGCTGTCCAACAAAGCGATCGCGGCACGACTGGGGGTCAGTGCCCGGACGGTCGAGGGGCACCTGAACCACGTCTTCGTCAAGCTGGGTGTGGAGTCCCGCACGGAGTTGGTTCGCTTCGTCCTGACCAACGGCCTGATCTCCACGACACCCTCAGGCGATCTCGAGGTCTGACCTGTCCGATTTGCCCTGCCGGGGTGCCCGAGGCCTCGGCGTCAGGCACTCTCGACGTCCCGACCGGCTCCGGTGACGGTGCGTCTGGCACCGAGCAATCCGGGCACCCGAGCAGGAACGTCAATCCGCACGAGCGGAAGATCCGGTGGCGCTCGTAGCTGAGATCACCGCAGAACCGGCCTGCCAGCTCCTCCGAGCACAGCACGGGTGTCCCGTCCTTGTGGACGACCAGGCTTCCCCTGCAGACGTTCATGGCGGCACTACCCCTCGTCGGCGGTGTCATGTCCCGGGTGGGCGTCCCGGGTGGGTGCCCCTGGTGGGCCCTGAGGAGGCGGGACATGGGCAGCACTCCTAGGCGAACCGGCTGCCCATGTCCCACCATCTCTCGTTTGGTGTGGGGATACCACCGTGCTCGGGAAGGCGACGACGCGCAGGGAGCTGCTGCACGTCGCCCTTATCCCTCGACGGGTGGCCCTTTCGGAATGCGGGGTTCCCAGGCCACCCACAGGCACGGTACGCCTGACCGGCGCCGCGCCACCAGCGGGATTCCACCTGGGCTCGTCGGGGGATTCCACCTGCGAGGTGTCAGGCGGGCCGCCCTCCCGGGCACCATGCGTTGGCCGGCACCCCCGCACAGGGGTCGGGCATCGAGGGTAGGTCCGAAGGCAAGGGGTGCATGACGACGCTGGTCGAGCGCGGGGTAGTGGGATCCCGCCGGGCACGGCCCGAAGCCGGTGTCGCACAGCACCTGGGCGAGGAGCGTGCCCCCCGTGTCTTGGACGGCCTTGGTCCCGTTACAGATGGGCTGGGACGCCTCGAGCCCCGAGGGCACGCTGCCGGCGGGGGCGGTGTTGCCCGCGAAGCAGTTGCGAGGACCGTTGCCGTTGATGACGATCTGGCCGAAGTCAGCGTTCGACGGATTGCCGAAGTACGCGTCATGGGTGAAGGTGTTGTCGAACAGCGCGTCACCTTTGGGATCCAGCACGCAACCGAAGCCCTTCAGCTCGGTGCCGCCGGCCCCGGCACAGGTCTGTCCGTGTACGGGGGGATTGCTGTCGGGATAGGGCACGAAGAGGATCCCCCACGCGCCGTTGTCGGCGAAGGTGTTGTCCATCACCGTGTCGTCGGTGCCGCCCGAGATGGTCATGCCCGTCCCGGTGGGCCCGGCGCTGGCGCTGCCCGCTTCGGGGACGTTGGCGTTGTTGTTGTCGTGCACCGAGTTGTGCACGAAGACCCAACAAGAATGGGTGTGGGTGATGGCGCTGGTGGCCCGTCCGGGGCAGGCGCCGTCCTGGGGGGCAGGAGGGTCGCCGTCGATCTGGGTATTGGTGTCGACCCCGTCCTTGTTGTTGTCGAACTGGGAGTTCTCGATCACGACGGCCCCTCCCGAGTTCGTGCCCGAATAACCGAGGGCGCTGTACTCCATCCATGCGTGATCGATGGTCGTGTCGCACACCTGGCGGCAGGCCCCCACGTACATGCCGGAGTCGTTGAAGTTGCTGGCGTAGATCTGGTCCCACGATCCGGGACCCTCGGTGTTGGACGAGAAGATCCCGTACTGCGAGGCGGTCGCCTCACCGCCGTAGTACGTCGAGGTGGCGGTGAGGTAACGGCCGGTGAACCCCTGCTCGCCGATGAGCCCCGATCCGTCCCCGCCGTTCCACCAGATCTGGTTCCCGGCGTCGCCGGAGCCGCTCAGGAAGTTGCATGCCGTGAGGTTCTCGATGCTCACGTGGTCGGCCTTCCAGACGACGATGCCGTTGCGGCCCCGCGGCTTTGTCGTTCGACCCGACCACACCGAAATTCTGCTGTGCCGGGTCCGAGCTGCACGGTGTGGGCGAGGCGGCCTTGGTGCCGTCCACGATGACCGTGTTCCTGTCCATCCCCCGCAGGTGGACGTCCGACTTCGTGACGAGTACCCCTCCGAAGTCGCCGTTGTCGACGTCGCCCGACGGCGCCTTCTTGGCGTTGGTCTCGTCGTCGGTCTCGTGGTAATCGCCGGGCGCCACCAGGATCCAGTCGCCGGGCCGGGCGGCGTCGACCGCCGCCTGGATCGTCCGGTAGCTGCCGCGGTGTCCGGCGAGCGAGCCCACCAGCAGCACGTGCGCCTGGGCCGACCCCGGGCCCTGCCCCGTCGTCGTGCTCGGCCCCGCGCTGCACGCAGCCAGCGTGGCCCCGAGGAGACCGGCCCCGAGGAACGCGGCCGCCCCGGGGCGTCGCCACCGGGAACCCACTCCCATGTTCGCCACCCCCCAGAGTCCCGACCGAGGCGCCCGACGGCCCCCACGTCACGCCGCGTCGGCGAGCGAGAAACCTAGCAATCGCGCCTCGGTGTGGCTGGGGCACGGTGCAGACCCGGTGCAGACCCGGTGCTCTGGCCCTGTCGACCCGGCGGGGGGAGGCGCCGCGCCGGGGCTCGCCCGGCTTCCCGAGGCGCCCTCGGTGGTCGACTGGCATCGTGCCCACCCTCGAGCCGTAGTCTCGACCGGTCGGACGGTGCCGGCGCCAGTAGCGGTGAGAGGAGCACGAGCATGGGGGAAGCGCCACTGTCGCTGCACGGGGCCAAGATCGTCGTCACGGGGGTGACCGGACAGGTGGCCGAGCCCCTGGCGTGCGCCTTGGCGGGCGACAACGAGGTGTACGGCGCGGCGCGTTTCACCAACCCCGATGCTCGACGGCGCCTCGAGAGCGCCGGGGTGCGGTGCGTCGCCGTCGACTTGTCGGCAGGGGAGCCCTCGGGGCTTCCCGCCGATGCCGACTACGTGCTCAACTTCGCCGTTTCCAAGACCAACGACTGGGACGTCGACCTCCTGGCCAACAGCGGCGGTGTGGCGTGGCTGATGGAGCACCATCGCGGCGCCCGCGCCTTCCTGCACTGTTCGACCACGGCGGTGTACAAGCCCATGGGCCACCACGTGTTCGCCGAGACGGACCCACTCGGAGACAACCACGGCGTGTGGCGGTTCCTGCGGACGTACAGCATCTGCAAGATCGCAGCCGAGGCGTCGGCGCGCTGGGCGGCCCAGCGCTTCGCCCTCCCGACCACGATCGTCCGGCTCTCGGTCCCCTACGGGGACGGTGGCGGCTGGCCGGCCGTGCACCTGCACATGATGATCAACGGGTCTGCGATCCCGGTCCACCTCGACACCCCGAGCGTCTACCACCCGCTGCACGAGCGCGACATCGCCCGCATGCTGCCTGCCTTCCTCGCCGCGGCGTCGGTGCCCGCCACCGTCGTCAACTGGGGAGGGGACGCGGCGGTGAGCATCGAGGAGTGGTGCACGTATCTCGCCGGGCTCACCGGGCTCGAAGCGCGTTTCGAGCCGACGGAGCACACCATCGACAGCGTGCAGCTCGACCTGACGCGTATGCACGAGATCGCCGGCCCGACCGCCGTGGACTGGAAGGACGGTATGCGGCAGATGGTGGCGGCCCGGCACGGCGGGTTGCTGCGCGGCCTGACCCTCGGCCCGGAGACGGGATCGGGATCGGGATCGAGGGTTCAGGCCCGCCGGCGCCGGACTCGCCACCGGGGCGCCGCGCTCTCCACGTCCGACTCGGCGCCGACCGTGAAAGAGGCGAGCCATCCCGCCACCACCAGGATCCCGGCCAGCACGAGCACGGCGCGGTCGCCGAACCGCTCGTAGAGGGTGCGGCCCCTGCGCAGCTCCACGTCCCGCACGATCACGGCGCGCACTGCCAGGGCGGTGCGAGCCAGGACGCGGCCGTGGTTGTCGATCACGGCGCTGAATCCCGTCGGCGCCGCCTGCACCACGTCGCGCCCCTCGGAGATGGCTTGGAGCCGGGCCGCGGCGATCTCCTGGGTCGGCACCTGGCTCGTGAGGTACGAGGAGGTGTTGGTGGGCACGATGAGGAGCTGGGCGCCGGCGCGTGTGGCGACCCACCCACGTTGCGCGTAGAAGACCTCGTACGACACGAGGGTCCCGAGCGGGCCCGCCGGAGTGTGCAGCACGCCGTTTCCGTGCCCCGGGATGGCGTCGAGCGGGACGCTCGAGAGGCTGGCCAGATGCTTGAAGAACCCGCGGTACGGCACGTACTCCCCGAAGGGCACCCGGTGGACCTTCTCGAAGCGGGCCACCAACTTGCCGGCGGGGGAGAAGGCGACGACTTCGTTGCGAAAGCTCCGGGCCGACACGGTCTCGGTGACCCCCACCGCCAGAGTGGCGTGCAGCCGCTGGGCGAGTGCCTCGAGCTGCTTCTCGGTCTCGGTCCCGTCGATGAGGGTGTCGAGCGACACCACGTCCTCGGGCCACAGCACCAACGCCGGGGCCCGGCCCCCGTCGTGTGAGGCGATCTCCTTGGTGGCCGCGTACTGCGCGGCGGTCACCGTGGCCGGGTCCACCTCGGCCTTGCGCAGGCCTCGGGCTCCCCCGCCCTGGACCGACGCCACCCGGAGGGTGTGTGTCCCCGGGCCTCCGTCGGCTGCGCCCGATCCCCACGCCCCGATGCCCACCACCGCTACCAGCGCGGCGGCCCCGGCCAGGACCGGGGCCGCAGCGACGGCGCCGCGCTCCATCGACCCGGCCCGCGCCGCGCCCCGCTGACGTGGCGCAACGCTGTGGTCGCCAGCACGGCGAGCCCCCCGCCCCCGAGCCACACCAGGCCCACTAACAGCAGGGGCCCACCGAGGCGCGCCGCACCGGCCAGAGGGCTCGACGCCTGGCCCAGGGCCACGCCCCCGATGGGCAGGCCCCCGAAGGGCCAGGCCGATCGCAGGGCCTCGGTCAGAACCATGGCACCCGCCAGCACGGCGGTGCGTCCCCGGGCCCGGCGGGGAACCACCGCCACGGCCAGGGCCGGAGCCAGGGACTCGAGCACCATGAGCACGGCACCCCCGTAGGTGTTGAAGGTCGTGACCCACCACAGTGCGGGCACGAACAGTCCGAGCCCGGCGGCCCACCCCGCCAGCAGGCGGGCCCGGAGGCGAAGGCCACCGAGGCGCCACCACAGGAGCCCGGCGGCGGGGAAGGCCATCACCCAGAAGCCCCACGGGGGCAGCGACAGCGCCAGCCCGACGCCGGCCACCACCGAGGGGACCACGACGCGACCCCTGCGGTCCCGCTGGGCGCGCCGGTGGCGCGGGCCCCCGTGACCGGGCCCGGTGTCGCTCACCGAGTCCGTTGTCCGGCCACGACCGCGTGCCGGAGCACGGCGCCCGCGGCCGTCCGTCCGCTGGCGATGCAGGCCGGGATGCCCACGCCGTGGTACGCGGCGCCGGCCAGTGCCGCCCCCGGCAACCGCGCCACGGCATCCTCGATCGCCGTCACCCGCTCCACGTGGCCCACCGCGTACTGGGGGAACGCCCCGGCCCAGCGCGTCACCACGGCCTCGGTGGGGGCCGAGCGCAACGCCATCAAGGGGCCGAGGTCGTCGAGGACACGCCGGACGATCTCGTCGTCGGACAGGCCGGCCGGCCCGATCGTCACCGGCGCGGCCCATCGAGGCTCGCAGCAGGACGTCTCCGGGGCGGCGCAGCTCGGGCCACTTCGAGGTGAGCCACGTGCACGCCGTGATCAGTCGCCCGGCACCTGCCGGCACGAGGAAGCCGGTTCCCTCGAGGGGTCGTCCGACTCCCTCCGCAGGGACCTGCAGCGTGACCAACGTGACGTCCGCGTAATCGATCGACCGCAACAGGGCGGCGACGGAGCTCTCCACCGGCTCGAGCAGTTCGGCCGCCCCGGGAGCGGGGGTGGCGATCACCACGGCGTCGGCTTCCACCGTGCCCACCGAGGTGTGCACGGCCCAGCGGGCCATCGAGCCCGCGTTCCGCCGCGGCGCGCTCTCCCCGGCGCGCAGCTCCAGGCGCGCCGACCGGGGTCCCCAGGCGCAGCTCGACGCCTCTGTCCGCCAAGGCGTGGCTGAGCCGGTCGACGAGCCGGGACAACCCCCCGCGCACGGTGTAGAAGACCGGGGCCACGCCTGGGCCCGAGGGACCGGGTGCCACAGGCGGCGACGACGGGGTCGGTGTCCGCAAGGCGCGCATGATGCTGCCTCCGGAGCAGGCGGCGTCGAGCAGCGCGGGGAACACCGCCGCGCTGCTCATGTTGGCGGTGTCCCCGGCGTGGATCCCTCCGACGAGGGGATCCACCAGTTGTCGTCGTCACCTCGCGTCCCAGGCGCCGCCGGGTGATCTCGGCCACGGCGCGATCGGGCCCGCGGCGCGTGGCGGCACGCGGCGAGGGCCGGGCCAGGAGGTCGACGCGCGGCGCGCGCCGCGCCGAAGGGCGAGACGATCCCAGACCGGGCGAGGGGCCCGAGGCGGGTCGGCACACCCAGCGCCAGGCCGGCCGGAAGCGGGCGCAGGCGCCCGCGCGCCCACACGTAGGCGGTGCGGCTGCCCGGCGCCACGAGCTCGTCGGCCAGCCCGAGCTCCCGGCACAGCTCCACGGCCTCGGGACGGCGGGCGAGAAAGGCGTCGGGCCCGAGGTCGACGGCGCGCCCGCCGACGGCACCGGTGAGGAGCTTGCCCCCCAGGCGCCCGTCGGCCTCGAGCACGACCACCTGCACCTCCGGCGTCGGCGGAGGTCAGTGCCCACGCCGCGCTCAGTCCCGGCGATGCCGCCGCCCACGACGACGACGGTGGAACCGGCCGCTGCGCCTGCTCCGGTTCCGTCGGGCTGCCGCGTCGGTCATGTCAGGCGGGCGCCGGCTCGACCGCGCCGAGCACCACGCCGGCGAGCACGTCGCAGAACGCGGGGTCGTCGTTGAGCGACGCCGTGCGGGCGAACTCGATGCCCGCGTGGCGCGCCGCGGCGCGCGGCCTCGATGTCGACGTCGTAGAGGACCTCGAGGTGGTCGGACACGAAGCCCACCGGGCACACCACCACCGCCGAGGCGCCGGAAGCCGGCAGCGCGGCGATCACGGCGCGCACGTCGGGCTCGAGCCATGCGTCGGCGGTGCGTCCCGCGCTCTGCCACGCCACCGACCAGCGGGCGATGCCGGCCTGCCGCGGCGATCGCCGCCGCCGACTCGTGCACCTGGCTGGGATAGGGGTCGCCGGCGTCGACCAGCCGCGCCGGGATGCTGTGGGCGGTGAAGACGACCGCCGCGTCGCGCCGGGCGCCGGCGGGCAGCGACGTCACGGCGTCGCGCACGCGCCGCGCCAGGAGCGGGACGAGACCAGGGGCGAGGTGCCAGTGGCCGATCATCTCGAGGTCGAGGGGACCGCCGTCGTCGGGGGACAGCGCCTCGGCCGCGGCGCGGGCCCGGCGGTCGTAGTCGCCCACGCTGGCCACCGAGAAGTGCGGGGCGAGCACGAGCCCGACGAGCGCGGCCGACGCCGACGCGTCCCAGCGTGACGACGGCGTCTGCGATCCGCGGGGACGCGAACTTGGCGCCTGCCGCCACGCGGAACCGCCCCGGCGTCCGACGGTCCAGGGCGCGCCGGATCCCCTCGACCTGCGCGTCGGTGCGTTCGTTGAGCGGGGAGGTCCCCCCGATGGCCAGGTAGCGGCGCTCGAGATCGGCGAGCAGCTCGGGCGGAGGCGGGTTGCCGCGCCGGATCTCGGTGTAGAAGGCGGGGAGCTCGTCGAGGGAGCGGGGCGTGCCGTGGGCCATGACGAGGACGCCCGACGGGCTCGCACCTCGTCCACGCGCGGCACGCCGCTCGCCGCCGCACTCGAACCGGTGCTCGGCGCCGGTGCGGGCGACGTCTGCGTGCACGAGCTCGACGATGCGGGCCAGCACGTCGGGATCGGTCTCGGGCAGCACGCCGTGGCCGAGGTTGAAGACGTGTCCGGTCCCGCCGCCGCGCTCGAGCACGTCGCGCGGTCTGGGCCTCGACCACGTCCCAGGGCGCCAGGCACACGGCGGGGTCGAGGTTCCCCTGCAGGGCGTGCCCGCCGCCCACGCGCCGCCGGGCCTCGTCGAGCGGCACCCGCCAGTCCACGCCGACGACCTCGGCGCCGGCTCCGGCCATCAGGGCGAGCAGCTCGCCGGTGCCGACCCCGAAGTGGATGCGGGGCACGCCCAGGTCCGCCAGGCCGGCGAAGACCTTGCGCGTGGCGGGCAGGACGTAGCCGTTCGTAGTCGGCGGGGGAGAGCGCCCCGGCCCAGCTGTCGAAGAGCTGCACCGCCGACGCCCCCGCCTGCACCTGGGCCCGCAGCGAGGCCAGGGCCATGGTCGGCCAGGCGCGTCCAGCGAGCCGGCCCCACAGCTCGGGGTCCCCGTACATGAGGGCCTTGGTGCGGGCGTAGACGCGCGACGGGCCCCCCTCGACGAGGTAGCTCGCCACCGTGAAGGGAGCGCCGGCGAAGCCGATCAGCGGGATCCCGAGGGGATCGAGCTCCGCGGGCGACCAGGCGCACGGTCTCGAGCACGTAGCCGGTGTCGGCCTCGGGCTCGAGGGGGCGCAGGCGCGTCAGGTCCTCGGCCCGGCGGAAGGGACGGTCCACCACCGGGCCCCGGCCCTGTTCGACGTCGACGCCGAAGCCCGACCGCCGCCACCGGCACCACGATGTCGCTGAAGAGGATGGCGGCGTCGACCCCGTAGCGGCGCACGGGCTGCAGGGTCAGCTCGGCCGCCAGCTCGGGACGACGGATGGCGTCGAGGATGCTCCCCTCGCCCGCGGGCGGCGCGGTACTCGGGCAGCGAGCGCCCCGCCTGGCGCATGAACCACACCGGGCACCCTGTCCACCGGCTGGCACCGGCAGGCTCGCACGAACGCCGAGTCGGCGACTGGCACGACGAGCGACGCTACTTGACGGCCGCGGGCCGCGTTCTTCCAGCTCGACGGCCGATGTCGGCCTGCTGTCGCCACGCGGACACTGCGGCGGCGGCCGGCCGACAAGCGCGTGCCGGACGGTATGATCGATGGTTCACTGCGCCACCGGGGTGGAGAGGGAGCGGCTGTGGCAACGCATCCTGAGCTCGAGGCGGAACAGGCCCACGTGGACCGGGCCTACGAGCGCCTCGACCAGCTGCGGTCCGACACCGAGGAGCTCATTCGTTCCGTGATCGACCAGGGTCGCGGGGGCACGCACCAATTCCGAGAGGAGCGTGACGTCATCGTCCGCACCAGCCTCGCCCGCCTCGACCAGCTCGACATCGGCGAGCAGGCGCTGTGCTTCGGCCGCATCGACCGCGCGTGAGGACGGCCGACGGGGCACGGGGCGCCCCCGGGACCGAGAGCTTCCACATCGGCCGGCTGGGGATCTCGGGCGAGGACCTCGAGCCCCTGGTGGTCGACTGGCGGGCCCCGGTGGCCGAGCCCTTCTACCGGGCCACGGGCCGCGAGACCCGATGGGCCTGGTCCTGCGCCGCCACCTCGCCGCCCAGGGTCGTCGCATCGTGGGGTTCGAGGACGAGCGGTTCGGGTCCCCACCGGGGCCAACGGCTCGGGTCCCACCGAGGGCACCGGCACGCGCCGGCACCGACCCGGACGCCGACGTCGACGTCGAGCTCGAGCTGGGGGGCCCCGGGGCGCTCCTGGCCGCGCTCGAAGGGGCCCGGACCGGGGTCATGCGGGACATCGTGGCCACCATCCAGCGGGAGCAGGACGAGATCATCCGCTCTCCGCTCCCGGGCGTCATGGTCGTCCAGGGCGGCCCCGGCACGGGCAAGACGGCGGTGGCCCTGCACCGGGCCGCATACCTTCTCTATACGCACCGGTTCCCCCTGGAGCGCCAGGGGGTCCTGGTGATCGGGCCCAACCCCCTGTTCCTGCGCTACATCGAGCACGTCCTGCCCTCGCTGGGGGAGAGCGGGGTGACCCTGTCGACCGATCGAGGGCCTCGTCCACGGGGTCCAGGTCAGGGCCGAGGACGGACCCGGCGTGGCCCGCCTCAAGGGCGAGGCCCGCATGGCCCAGCTCGTGGTGCGCGCGGTGCGCAGCCGCCAGCGGCCCCTGCGGCGCGACGCCGAGGTGCCCTTCGGCGCCACCGTGCTCCGCCTCACGGCCGAGGCCTCGGCCGGCATCGTCTCCGCCACCAGGCGCCGCCCCGGCTCCCACAACGCCCGCCGGCGGTTCCTGGAGCAGCTCGTGGTGCGCCGGCTGGCCGACGAGTACCTGCGGACGCTGGCCGTCCACGGGATGGCGCCCGGATCCGCCCAGGCTCCCGACCTGGCCGGGTTCGACCCCGTTCCCCCCTCGCCACAAGGGTCGTTCACGTTCCCGGTCCCGTCGGGGGAGCCCGCCGGCCCCGGCACCGACGGCGCCGGGTACCAGGGAAACGGGCACCGCAACGGCCACGGCCCCGTGCCCCCGGCCGCGACCGGGGTCCGGGGACAGGCGGGGGACGTCGGCGACGAGGAGAGCGCCTTCGACCTGGCCGAGTTCTCCCGCCAGATCCGGCGCCAGCCCGAGCTGGCCGAGGCGCTCGACCGCATGTGGCCCCGGCTCAGCGCCGAGGAGCTGCTCCACGACCTGTTCGGGTCCCCGCCGCTGCTGGCCCTGGCGGCCAAGGGCGTGCTCAGCGCCGGCCGAGCAGCACCTGCTCGTGCCGCCCCCGGAGCGCGTCGCTCGCCGAGATCCCCTGGACGGTGGCCGACCTGGCCCTGATCGACGAGGCCCGCGTGCTGCTCGGTCCGCGCCGGCCCCGGAGCCAGGGTGGCGTCGACCAGGACGACGGCCCCCGCACCTACGGCCACATCGTCGTCGACGAGGCCCAGGACCTCTCGCCCATGCAGCTGCGCTCGGTGGCGCGCCGCTCGCTGTCGGGCTCGATCACCATGGTGGGCGACATCGGCCAGGCCACCGGGCCCTGGGCCCCCGGCCGACTGGGACGAGGTCACGGCCCACCTCCCGGGCCAGCGCCCGCCCCGCCTGGTCGAGCTCACCGTGAGCTACCGCACGCCCGGCCGAGGTGGTCGAGGTGGCCGCCCGGCTGCTGGCCGTGACGGCGCCGGGGCTGGCCCCGCCCGTGCCCGTGCGGCGGACCGGGGTGGCGCCCCACTTCGAGCAGGTCAGCGCGAGCCGATCTGGCCGGGCGGGTGGCGGCGTTGTCGAGGGAGGTCTGTGCGCGACGTCGCCGCCGGGCACCGCCGCCGTCCTGGCGCCGGCGTCGCTGGTGGCGGATCTGGCCGTCGCCCTCGACGCCGCCGGGGTGGAGGCCACCGACCCCCGCCGTGACGGTCTCGGTGCACCGCTGAGCCTGTTGCCCGTGGACCTGGCCAACGGGCTCGAGTTCGACGCCGTTGTGGTGGTGGAGCCGGCCGCCATCGTCGAGGAGTCGCCTCAGGGCCTGCGCGCCCTGTACGTCGCGCTCACCCGTCCCACCCGACGGCTGGCCGTGCTCCACACGAGGCCGCTCCCACCCCCACTGGAGGGCTGAGCGCGACACGCCGGGCGCGGCGCGGACGCGCCCGGCCCCTGGCGTCGAGCCCGCTGTAGCGGGGAGTCGTGGCGTCGGTCGACGGTGTTGGCGCGGAAGGGTCGCCGTCCGCTAGGAAAGACGCCGTGACGCAGGCCCTGTCGGTGGAGCACCCGGCGCGCGCCCCACGCCACGTCCCTGACCGGCCTCCGCTGCTCGCCGTGGGGGTCATGATCTGGCTGGGCTCGGAGCTCATGTTCTTCAGCGGCCTGTTCGCCGCGTACTTCACCATCCGAGCCCACGCCGCCACGTGGCCCCCCTTGGACGGCGCCCACCTCGACTACGTCCAGGCCGGCATCTTCAGCGTCGTGCTGCTCGTGTCGAGCCCGACGTTCCAGATGGGGGTGTGGGCCCAAGAACGCGGCGAACGGCGCAAAGCGGTGACGTGGATCATCGTGAGCTTCGTGCTGGGTCTCGCCTTCCTCAGCAACACCCTCTACGAGTGGCACGACTTCGCCGGCTCGCACCACGGGCCGTCGCTCAACGCGTATTGGTCACTGTTCTTCATCATGACCGGCATCCACGGCCTGCACGTGGCGCTCGGGTTGGTGGCCATGATCTTCCTCCTGGGTCGCATGGGCGGCAAGAGCGGGGACCCCGGCGAGACCAACGTGTTCCAGGCGGTGGGCTACTACTGGCACTTCGTCGACTTCATGTGGATCGGCATCTTCAGCTGCTTGTTCCTGCTGAAGACCGGTTGAGCCCCAGAGACGGCGAGGACATGCGAGCGAAGCTCCGTACGCGGCTATCTGTTGCCGGGACTCCTGGTGGCCGGTGTGGCCGTGGTGGGACTGCTCACGTCGGGCGCTTCGGTGTCCCAGGCCGCCACCCCTCCCGCCAAGCTGGCGTCGAAGTCGGCCGAGAGCGCCACTGCCAGCCCCATCGCCTACAAGACCCCACCGAGCTCCTACATCGCGCCGGGCCAGACCCTGTTCGAGCTGAACTGCTCGAGCTGCCACGGGGCCGACGCGTCGGGCACCGACCGGGCGCCGAACCTGCAGGGGCTCGGGCCCGCAACCGTCGACTTCTGGGTGTCGACGGGGCGCATGCCGCTGGCGGTGGCTACCGCCCAGCCCGTGCAGAAGCCGCCCCGCTTCAACCGCAAGCAAACCCTGCAGATCGTGGCCTTCGTGAGCTCGCTGGCGCCCACCGCCCCCGACTACCCGTCGGGCATCCCCGATGTCGACCTGTCGAAGGGGAACCTCGTCGAGGGCAACTCCCTGTTCGTCCTCAACTGCGCCGGCTGCCACACCATCACCGGCGCCGGTGACGCGTTGTCCAACGGGTTCCAGGCCCCCTCGCTGCACAAGATCTACCCCAACCAGATCGCCGAGGCCATCCGCACGGGCCCGACCCAGATGCCGCACTTCGGACCGGGCACCCTCTCGGACCAGCAGGTGACCGACATCGTCAAGTACGTCACGAGCGCCATCCAGAAGCCCGCCAACCCCGGCGGTCTCGGCCTGGGGGGCATCGGGCCCGTGGCCGAGGGCTTCATCGGCCTCCTCTTCGGCGTGGGCGGGCTGATGCTGGTGGCGTTCTGGCTCGGGGACCGCAAGTGAGCGACGGCACCGACGTGGCGACCGGGACCGACGTGGCGGCGGGGAACGGCGCCGGTGGCGCCGTGCCCGTGGCGAAGTTCGACGACCCCCATCTCCGGCCCTACGCCAAGAACCCGCGGCGCGCCGAGATGCTCATCGGCCTGCTCCTGCTGCTGGGCCTGGCCGGATTCGGCGCCTACGGCGCCCTGTACTGGGTCGGCGGCCAGACCCAGTGGGAGGGGGTGTTCGGCGGGATCGGGTTCTTCGCCTTCGGGTTCGGCCTCTCCGGGTGGGGCAAGTACCTCCTGCCCCAGGGGCCCTTCGTCGAGGACCGCCACGTGCTGGCCTCGTCGGAAGCCGAGGTGGGGGCCATGGCCTCCGCCATCGAGGACCGGGGCAAGATGGTGTTCCGCCGGCGCGGCTTCCTGGGCACGATCCTGGGCGCCGGGGCCGGGGTCATGGGCATCGTGATCACCTTCCCCCTCGTCCGCTCGTTGGGGCCCCAGCCCAAGAAGAGCCTCGACACCACCAATTGGACCAAGGGCGCGTACCTCGTCGACATCGACGGCAGGCGCATCCACCGGGCCGACCTCGAGGTGGGCGGGGCGCTCACGGTCTTCCCCGAGGGATTCGCCGGCACCTCGGTCAACCAGACCATGCTGATCCGGCCGGGCCCCACCGACAGGGCCATCGTCACCCTGCCCGGGCGGGAGACCTGGGGGCCCAACGGCTACCTGGCGTACTCGAAGTTGTGCACCCACGCCGGCTGTCCGGTGGGGCTGTACGAAGAGGAGCTGCAGAAGCTCCTGTGCCCGTGCCACCAGTCGCTGTTCGACGTCCTGACCGGCGGCAACCCGGTGTTCGGCCCCGCCCCCCGCCCGCTGCCGCAGCTGCCGATCATGATCGACAGCCAGGGGTTCATCCGGGCCCAAGCCGGCTACGACCAGGCCGTGGGGCCGGGGTTCTGGGAGCGTTCATGAGCGCCGTCACATCACGTCCGAACGGCCGTGCCAGGGGCGCCAGCGCCAGGAACGGCAAGAAGCAGGATCCCGTCGTCGCCGGCGTGCGCTGGCTCGACGACCGCCTCGGTGTGGCCAAGGGCGGGCGCGTCCTGCTCGACAAGATCTTCCCCGACCACTGGTCGTTCCTCCTGGGGGAGATCGCCCTGTACTCGCTGGTGGTGCTCATCGCCACCGGCATCTTCCTGAGCCTCTACTTCGTGCCCTCGGCCCAGGACATCATCTACCACGGCGTCTACGCGCCGCTGCGGGGGTCGAAGGTGTCCGCCGCCTTCGCCTCGACGGTCAACCTGTCCTTCGCGGTGCGCAGCGGGCTCGTCATCAGGCAGATGCACCACTGGGCCGCGGACGTCTTCGTGGGCGCCATCGCCGTGCACATGTGCCGGATCTTCTTCACCGGGGCCTACCGCAAGCCCCGCGAGCTCAACTGGATGATCGGCATCACGCTGCTCATCCTGGCCCTGACCAACGGGTTCATCGGGTACTCGCTCCCCGACGACCTCGTATCGGGGACCGGCCTGCGCATCATGTTCTCGATCGTGCTGTCGATCCCCATCGTGGGCTCGTACCTGGCCACGTTCCTCTTCGGCGGCAACTTCCCAGGCGACGGCTCGATCATCCCCCGCCTGTTCATCCTGCACGTCCTGGTGGTGCCGCTCATCATCCTGGGCCTCGTGGGCGCGCATCTCGGGCTGCTCGTGCGCCAGAAGCACACCCAGTTCCCCGGCCACGGCCGCACCGAGAAGAACGTGGTGGGCTCGCCCATGTACCCCACCTTCATCGCCAAGACCACGGGCTTCCTGTTCGTGACCACCGGCGTGCTGTGGGGCCTCGGGGGCCTGGCCCAGATCAACCCCATCTGGCAATTCGGCCAGTACGAGCCGTACAAGATCAGTTACGCGGTGCAGCCCGACTGGTACATGGGCTGGCTCGACGGGGCCTTGCGCATCATGCCCCCCATCTCCTGGACGCTGTGGGGCCACACCATCCCCGTGGTGGTCTTCTTCCCGGCCGTGCTGTTCCCCGGCATCTGCTTCAACCTCTTCTACGTGTGGCCCTTCGTCGAGGCCAAGGTGACCGGTGACCGTTCCGAGCACAACCTCCTCGACCGGCCCCGCGACAAGCCCAAGCGCACCTCCATCGGCGTGGCCGCGCTGGCCTTCTTCTTCACCCTGTTCGCGGCGAGCTCGACCGACGTGCTGGCCAACTACTTCAAGATCTCGCTCAACGAGGTCCTGTGGTTCTTCCGCTTCGCGGTGTTCGTCGTCCCCACCATCGCCGGGGTCTTCACCTACTACCTGTGCCGGGAGATGTCGGGGGTCCCCGGCATCGGCAGGCGCAAGCGCGCCGTGGTCATCACCCGCAGCGCCGAGGGCGAGTACGAGAGCATGGAGACCGCCCCCCGGCCCGGTGACGGCCAGGAGGAGCTCGCCCCCACCCCGGTGCCCGAGCGCATCGAGCTCGACGGGGAGCTCGAGCCCGTCGAGGCGGCGGGGTCCGGCGTGCGACGCATCCCCCGCCGCATCTAGGGCACCGGGCGACGCCACTGCGGGCTTGAGACCCGTCGCGTGCCCGACGCCATCGACGCCCCGGGACTTCGCCCGGCTCGGCAGGAGGACGCGGCCGAGATCGCCCGTCTGGCCGAGCTCATGTACCGGTCGCTGGGGATGAGCCTCGACGAGGGTACGTGGTCGAGGTGGCGGGTCGTCGCCATCGCCGCGCTGGGGGCGCGCCTCGGCGCGGATCTCACCGTGGTGGTCGCCGAGGATCCCGGCGCGGCGGGGCGACTGGTGGCGTGCGGGGCGGGCGTCGTCTGCGAGCGCCTCCCGAGCCCCGCCCACGCCAGCGCCAAAGTGGGCTACGTGCAGTGGATGTCGACCGAGCCCTCCTTCCGCCGTCGTGGCCTGGCCCGGGCCGTGTTGCGCGCCCTGCTCGACTGGTTCGAGGCGCAGGGGGTGGACAACGTCGAGCTGCACGCCTCGCCCGCCGGGGACCCGCTGTACCGGTCCGAGGGCTTCTGGGAGGGGAGCGCCGGTCTCGCCCTGCGCCGGCGGCTCTGGGACCCCGTACCGGGGGCGTGAGTCCGGCGCCCGGCCCCGGCGGCTATTCGGGGACGCCTCTGGCCCGCAAGCTCGGGATCGCTCCCGGCGACGTCGTGGCCCTGGTGGGCGCCCCCCGGGGCTGGACCGTCCCCGACCTGCCCCAGGGGGCCCGCCTGCGGCGGTCGCTCGGGTCGGGCGCCGAGGTGGTGATGGCCTTCGTGCGGCGCGCCGCCGACCTCGACGGGGTCCTCGACAAGGCGGTGGGGGTCCTGGGTCCCGACGATGCGCTGTGGCTGCTGTGGCCCCGCCGGCCGGCCGGCCACGACAGCGACGTCACCGACACCCTGTTGCGGGAGGTGGTCCTCCCCACCGGGCTGGTGGACGTCAAGGTGGCGGCGGTGGGCGAGGACTGGTCGGGGCTGCGCTTCGTGTGGCGGCGGGAGCTGCGCGCCGGCCTGGGCGGGCGGCCCCGGCCGTGAGAGGATGCTGGGGATGAGCGTCGACGTGCGTACCCGGGTGGACGGCGAGCAGGCCCCGGTCGACCCGGCCCGGTTCTTCGGGGCCGACCTGCCCGCCGCCCTCGACGACGCCGCACCGCTGCTGGCCGACGCCGTCGCCGCCCTGCGGCTTCCCGACCTGGTGGTCGAGGTCGACGGTGCCTCGTGGACCTTGTCGGCCGACGGGGAATGTGTCGCCGTCGGCCCCGGTGCCGCCCACGGCCACGAGGGGCTGCGACTGCGCATCGACGCCCAGGCGCTGTCGGACCTCGTCGAGGACCAGGTCACGCCGATGGGCTGGTTCTCGAGCGGGGCCCTCGACCTCCAGGGCCGGCTCGAGCGGCTCCTCGACTGGTGGCTGGTGCTGCGCGGTGCGCTCGACAGGGTGGCGCCCCAGGTCGCGCAGGCCATGGCCTTCGAGGACGCCGGGGGCGGCGCGCTCGACCTCACGCGCCGATTCGAGTGGGACGACGCCGACGAGGACATGGAACGCTTCCTGGGCCAGGCCGGCTTCCTCCACGTCGGCTCGGTGTTCACCGAGGAGGAGATGGCGGCGGTCTCGGCGGACATGGACCGGGCCGCGCCCACCTATTCCCAGGGGGACGGGCGTTCGTGGTGGGCCCGGACCGCCGACGGCGTCGACCGCCTGGTGCGGATGCAGGGCTTCGACGCCATGTCGGCCCACGCCGCCGCCCTCGTCACCGACGGCCGCCTGGCGCGACTGGGCACGCTCACCGGTGACGGCCACCAGTGGGGTCAGATGGACTCCAACGCTCTCGAGGCGCTCGTGAAGCCCATCGGTGTCGTGGAGGGCATCTCCGACATCCCCTGGCACAAGGACTGCTCCCTGGGGCGCCACAGCTACGAGTGCTGCGGGCTCACCGTGGGCATCTCGGTGACCGGCGCCGATGAGACCTCGGGTCAGCTCCGGGTGGTGGCGGGCAGTCACCGGGCCCTGCTGTGGCCGGCCTTCGTCCGGCGCGACAACGCCTTGCCCGTCGTCGACCTGCCCACGCGCACCGGCGACGTGACCGTCCATCTCAGCTGCACCTTGCACATGGCCCAGCCGCCCGTGGACCGCGAGCGCCGGGTGATGTACACGGGGTTCCGTCTTCCCCCCTTGCGCCCCGACGCCGACGCCGGCGCCGACGCCCGCCGACGCCTGCGGGCCGTGCGGGAGACCGCCGCCACGACGGTGTCGCAGCCCCCGAGCTCCGTGCGCGGCTAGCGACCCGGCCCGCCTCCGTGCCGGGCCTCGCCCCAGGTGGTGCGCCGCCCCGGGTGCTCCCCCTGGTCGCCGGGCGCCGCCGGACCGTCGCCGCCGGCCTGACCGGTTTCGTGGGCATGGCCATGGTCGTCCTGGGCGCGGCCCAGCCCGGCTCCCCCTTCACCTCGAAGCTCCCCGGTGCCTGGATCTTCGGCATCCCTCCCGCCGGGTCCGGCCCCGTCCGCCACGTCGTGCTCGGGATGGCCCTCGTGTACGCGGGGATGATCGCGGTGCTCAGCGCGTGGTACTGGATGGTGACCCGTCCGGCCCCCGCTCCCGGCACGGCCACGGTGCCCCTCTACGCCGTGTTGGCCCTGTGGGTGGCACCCCTGGTGGTGGCCCCGCCGCTGTTCAGCCGCGACGTCTACACCTACGGCGCCGAGGGCCGGCTCGTCTCCCGGGGCGTCGATCCCTACACCCACGGGCTCCAGGCCGTGCGGGGCTCGACGTTCTTCGCCTTGGCCGACCCCCTGTGGCGCCACGCCCGTGCGCCTTACGGCCCGGTCTTCTTCGACGTGGCCCGGGTCGTCGCCCCCCTGCGCACCGTCTTCGCCACCGTGGAGGGGTACCGGCTGGTGGCGCTGGTGGGCGTGGTGCTCCTGGCGGTGTCGATCCCCGTCCTGGCCCGCTCCGAAGGGCGCGACCCGTCCGTCGCCTTCTGCCTCGCCGTGCTCAACCCCCTGGTCCTGCTGTGCTTCGTCGGAGGCCTGCACAACGACGCCCTCATGGTCGGGCTCCTCGTGGCCGGCCTGGCTCTGGCCCGTCGGGGCCATCCTGTGCTCGGCGTGGTGCTGTGTGCCCTCGGCGCCCAGGTGAAGGCCCCCTGTTTCCTCGGGGTCGTCCTCATCGGATGGGAGTGGGCGGGAACACGCCCATCGGCGCGTCGGCGCGTCTGGTCCCTCGGCGTGGCGGTGCTCGTGGCGCTGGCGGTGATGGCCGTGGTCTCGGAGGTGTCGGGACTGGGTTGGGCCTGGCTCTGGAACCTGTCGGACCCGGGAAAGGTCGACTCGTGGCTCGACCCGGCCACCGCCGTGGGCCTGGCGCTGTCGCATGTCGTCGCCTTCTTCGCAGCAGGCGCGCCCACCCATGCGCTGGTCGTGGCGGCGCGGGTGGTGGCCCTGCTCGTGGCGGCGGTGATCGTGTGTGTCCTGGTGGGACGGACCGACCGCTACGGGATGCCCCGGGCCCTCGGCTACAGCCTGCTGGCCGTGGTGTTCCTGGGCCCCGTGGTGTGGCCCTGGTACGAGACCTGGGGCCTGGTGCTCCTGGCGCTGGCACACGACGTGTGGTCGCGGCGCGTCGTCCTCGTCCTCTCCGCGGTGGGGTGCTTCGCCACCGTCCCCGCCTACGTGACCGCCAGCGCGACCGACGTCGCAGTGGCCGTCGCCGCCCTGGTCGTGGTGCTCGGCGCGGCGGGCCTCTCGCTGTCCCGGGCCCGGCGCGCCATGGCGGGGACGGCGGCAGGCGGGGGTCCCAGTTGACCCAATGTTGGGAGTGGTGTGGAGGCGGGTTGATGCTCGGGGAAGACGCTTGTCAGGTTGGGCGAGGGGGGCAGGATCCGGGCGACGCACCCGTGATCCGCCGGGCCGGTGCTCGGCATCGGGTATTTGCGACCCGGTGTCGAGCACGCCCCGGTTGCACCGCCCGACAACTGTGGCCCGGACGGCTGCAGACCGTCAGACGGTGCCGCCCCTGCGGCTCTCCGCCGTCACGCCGATCACCGACGAGATGATCAGGGCTGCGCCGGGGGCGATGAGCCAGAGCCCGAACACGATGGAGAGCACCATCAGGAACAGGCCCATGCCGAGCACGAAGGGCCAGATGCTCGAGGCGGGGAAGGACCCGATGACCCCGGCGCCGTCCTCCATGGAGGCGTCGACGCGGTCTTCGGGGCGCGGCTTCATGCGGCGCGACCACCACAGGTAGTAGCTCCCGGGCAGGAAGCCCAGCAGCGTGGTGCCGATGAGCATGACGAAGCCGCCCTGCTCGTAGGCCCAGAACCAGTAGATGAGGCCGACCACTCCGAAGAAGGCGGCCACCCCGAGCAAGAAGAGAGCTTCGATGCGCACGTTCGGGCTCCTCTACGCCTTGTCGCCGCTGTCCGCGCCGTCGGCGCGCAGCGCGGCTTCGGCCAGCGTTCCGTGTCCGTTGTGGTGGCCGTTGCCGTGCTCGATGGTCAGGGCGTCGGGGTGGTGGTAGTCCCACACCGGCCGTTCGGAGCGGATGGGGGGCAGCTTCTCGAAGTTGTGGTGCACCGGCGGGGAGGTGGCGAACCACTCCAGGGTGTGCGCGTCCCAGGGGTTGTCCCCGGCGGGAACGGGCTTGCGCCACGACACCCACAGGTTGACGAGGAGGAACACGAAGGAGATGCCGATGATGTAGGCGCCGATGGTCGACGCGATGTTGAGCGACTGCCACCCCAGGTTGGCGGGGTACGACGCCACCCGGCGGGGCATGCCCCACAGGCCGAGGACGTACTGGGGCAGGAACGTCAGCCAGAAGCCGATGGTGAGCAGCCAGAAGTGGCACTTGCCCATCCACTCCCGGTACATGCGGCCGAAGAACTTGGGGTACCAGTAGTAGAGGCCGGCGAACCCGGCGTACACCGCGGTCCCGAAGAGCACCTGGTGGAAGTGGGCCACGACGAAGTAGGTGTCGTGGGTGGCGAAGTCGATGGGCGGTGACGCCAGCATGACCCCGGTGAGACCGCCCATGAGGAAGGCGAAGAGGAACCCGATGCAAAACAGCATGGGCGTGGTGAAGACGAGCTGGCCCCGCCACATGGTGCCGATCCAGTTGAAGAACTTGATGCCCGTCGGCACGGCGATGAGCAAAGACAGCAGCGAGAAGAAGGGGAGGAGCACCACACCGGTGGTGAACATGTGGTGCGCCCACACCCCGGTGGAGAGCGCCGCGATCGACATGGTGGCGAAGACCATGCCCTTGTACCCGAAGAGCGGCTTCTTGGAGAAGACCGGTATGACGTCGCTCACGATGCCGAAATAGGGCAGGGCCAGGATGTACACCTCGGGATGGCCGAAGAACCAGAAGAGGTTCTGATACAGCACCGGCACCCCGCCTCCGGCGGTGGAGTAGATGTGGGTGCCGAAGTGGCGGTCGGCGAACAGCAGCACCATGGCCGCGGTGAGAATGGGGAAGGCGATGAGGATCAGGATGGCGGTGACCAGCATGTTCCAGGTGAAGATGGGCAGCCGGAACATGGTCATGCCCGGGGCGCGCAGGTAGAACGTGGTCGTCACCAGGTTGACGCCGGTGAAGATGGCCGAGAAGCCGGTGAGGGCGATACCGAGGATCCACAGGTCGGGAGCCGAACCCGGTGAGAACTGCACCGACGACAACGGGGCGTAGGCGACCCATCCGTAGGCGGCCGCCCCGCCGGCGACGAGGAAGCCGAGCAGCATCGTGATGGAGCCGCTCAGGTACAGCCAGTACGACAGCGCGTTCAGGCGGGGGAAGGCCATGTCGGGCGCTCCGACCTGCAGCGGCAGGATGTAGTTGGCCAGCCCCCCGAAGGCGAAGGGCCCGGCGAACAGGTACAGCATGAGGCTGCCGTGCATGGTGAACAGCGCGTTGTACTGCTGGAAGGTGAGGAACGAGCTGTTGGGGCTGGCCAGCTGGGTCCGGAGCAGCAACGCCATGATCCCCGCCAGGAAGAACATCACCAGCGAGGTCACCATGTAGTTCATGCCGATCAGCTTGTGGTCGGTGCTCGTGAGCCACTTCAGCAGGCCGGTCGGCTCGTGGTGCTCGTGCTCGTGTTCGTGGGCGACAGGGCGCTCGGCGAGAACGGTCATGCTGCCGCCTTCTGGGTCGGGTGGGAGACGGACGCGGAGACGGTGTTGGCCGAGCTCTGCTGGGAGCTCAGCCAGGCCCGGAACTGCGCGGGGGGAAGGGCCACGACGTGGAAGAACATGAGCGAGTGGTACAGCCCGCACAACTGGGTGCACTGGGCCCGGTAGATGCCCACGTGCTGCACGGTCAGGTCGAAGACATTGGTGACCCCGGGCTGCGCGTAGCGGCTGAAGTTGAACTGGGGCACGTAGAAACCGTGGATGACGTCATGGGACACCAGCGTGATGCGGGTCGTCTCCCCGGCCGGCACGACCAGGCCAGGGCCCAGGCAGTCCACCGCCGGGGCGCACTGGGCGCCGTTGATGCCGACGGGGTCCGGGTCCTCGGTGGTCACGCCGGTGACGGTGAGGTTGCCCGGGTACTTGTAGCTCCAGCCCCACTGGAACGCGGTGACCTGGACCTTCACGGCGGGCGTGGGGCTCACGGCGTCGACCTGGTTCTCGGTGAACACGGTGAAGCCGAAGAGAATCAGCACCATGATGACCGGGACCACGATGTAGGTGATCTCGAGGGGGATGTGGTACTGGAACTGGCGGGGAATGACGTCGGAGCGCTTGCGGTACCGGACCACCGACCAGACGATCAGCGCGGCGACGATGACGCCCACCACGATGGCGGCGATGACCGTCCCCACGTAGAGCAGGAACTCGTCGTGGCCCTGTTTGGTGGAGCCGCGGTATCCGTAGAAGGTGGGGAGCTGGCAGCCGCCGAGGACCAAGGGCAGGGCCGCAGCCACCAGCACGCCGAGGCCACGACGGTGCTTCCGGGACGCGAGCGAGCGGCTCGTTGCGGCGTCGCGGGGGCTCACGGCGACGACACTAGCCAAACGTGATCCGCGAGTAGTAG
Source organism: uncultured Acidimicrobiales bacterium (assembly GCA_963848335.1). Taxonomy (GTDB): domain Bacteria; phylum Actinomycetota; class Acidimicrobiia; order Acidimicrobiales; family UBA8190; genus Chersky-840. Next base: position 911,561 of record CAWKDD010000003.1, on the reverse strand, counting down.
TTGGAGCGCGGTGCCTCAGCGGGGCTGTCGGCCCCGCTCCTCGGACTCCCGGGCGGTCCAGGTGAAGACCCCTTTCGCCATGGTCGACGTGGCCTGTTCCGACAGCCGGGCGAACACCTCGGCGCGCACCTCGTGGACCCCGGGGTCCGAGGGCGCCGCCAGTGCCGCCAGCTCGGCCAGATGGCCGGCCAGCCGCAGCGCCATGGCCCGGTCGGGGCTCCCGGCGGGCGACCCGGCCAACGCCAGGGCCCGGTCCGCCAGGACCCCGGCCCCACCGGCCAGGGCGGCGAGCTCGGCCGCCAGGTCGGCTTCGGGCGCCGGTTTCAGCGTGGCGGGGTTCCCGTCCCACCACCCTCCGTAGAGGCGCCAGACGTTGCGCACCACGAACTCGGGCTCGTCGTACACGGGCCGCAGGTAGGGGCGGTCCACGAGGTGGCCGGGCGGGGCCACGGTGTGCAGCACCTCGTCGAGCCGGGCCCCCGCGTTCATGAGCGCGATGGTCTGGTCCACCAGGGACTCGAGCAGATCGGCGGTGTCGGTGAGCGCCTGGCGCACGCGCCGCGCGCCGATGACCGGGAAGCCGTGCCCCGGGAGCAGGACCTCGGGTTCGAGGGCGACCATCTGGCGCAGGGCCGCCGCCCATTCCCGGGGGTAGCGCTGCACCTTCTGGGGGTTGCCGGCGTTGGGTGACGCCCAGATGAAGAGGTCGCCACAGCACAGGACGCGCGGGCCGGCGAGCCACGTCCAGGTGTGGTCGTCGGTCTCGCCCCGGGCGTGGTGCAGCTCCAGGGCGGTGCCGCCCACGTCGAGCTCGAGATGCTGCGCGTAGGTGCGGTCGGGATAGCGGTACTCGGTGGGCCAACGGAACCCCGGCACGCCGAATTGCCGCTGGTTTATGACCTCGTTGTACCCGGCGGTGACGATGTAGCGGTCGAAGCGCGCCGGCACCGCGTCATGGGCGACGACGACGGGGGCCGGCCAACCGCGCTCGGCGGACTCCTGTTCCCACACCCCCACCCCGAACACGTGGTCGATGTGGCCGTGGGAGTAGATCGCCGTGTTGAGCCGCTTCGCCGACCAGCCCCGCAACGCCTCGTGGACCGCACCGGCCACGAAGCTCGAACCCGTGTCGACCAGCACCAGACCGTCGTCGGTGGACAGCGCCGAGACGTTGGCGAAGGAGGGCACGAAGGCGATCTCGTCGGTGATGTGCGCCACGCCGCCCATGTAGCCGCCCACTGGGTGGATCTCGACGATGTCGATGGCACCGCGCCAGAGCTTGTCGGCCAGCTCGAGTACGTCCTGGGCCATGGGGTTCCTCCGCCTCCGGCCCGGGTCGCGCCGGGCGACGAGAGCCTACGGTGCGAGGTCCCGGCCCGGTGGGCCCGAGCACTCCGCCCGCGCCATCCTCAGCCGGGCGGCCGGCGCCATCCCCGCTGCAGGCGCGCCGCGTGCCTTCCTGCTCGGCGCGCCCCGCTGCGCAGCACGTCGTCGGCTTGGGGAAGACGGCGCGCCGAGCGCCCCACGAGGACGCCCAGGCCGCGCGCCACGGCCGCGTGGCGCCGCCCCACCCCGGTCGTGGCCGCAGTGGCCCCGATGTCCGCCCGCTCCGAGTTTGCGCCGTCGGGTCCCGGGCCGGTGGCGGCGGCACCGGCGGGGGTCTTGGCGTAGGCGGTGAGCGTGGCCACGCGCACCCATGCCAGCGCGGCCAGTTCGACCACGACGATCCCGGTCACGTCGGGACGCAGGGCGGGGACGATCGGGGCCGCCGCCAGTGCCAGCGCCACTCCGAAGTCGAGCGCGCCATGCAGCCGCGGGCCGCACAGGCGCGTCAGCCCGAGCGGGCCGCGGGCGGTCAGGGCCAGCAAGGCGAACGCGCCCGCCGCCACCAGCAGGAGGCCACTGTGGCCGATGTGCACGGAGGACTCGGCCAGGGCGCCGGCCAGGAGGTACTCGAGCAGTTGGTGGGCGACGAACGGGATCGGGCGTCGCCGCCACGGCCGTCCCCTGCCGTCGGGGACGGGGCCGTCGGGGACGGGGCCGTCGGGGACGGGAGCGCTATCCCGTCGCCGCGGACGGGCCGTCGCCGTCCTTGGTGGCGGCCTTGTCCCCTGCGCCCGGCGTCTCTCCGGCGGCGTCACCCTTGGCCCCTTCGGCGAGGCCCTTCTTGAACTCCGACTGCGCCGAGCCGAGCGACCGGGCGAGCTTGGGGATCTGCGAGCCTCCGAACAGGACGGCGACCACCACGATGAGGACGATGACCCCATCGAGCCCGAAGATCTCGGCGAGGATTGGGTGCACGGATGCCTTCCCTTCTCCGGATCCCGCCGGGGAGCGGGAACCTGCCTACAGGTTAGACCCCAAAGCGCCGGGGCGACACCGCGACGGGGCCGTCGGGCCCCCTCCCTCACCCCGCCAGGAACACCCCCATGACCAGGGCGGTGATCGACGACACGGCGGTGACGCCCCCCCACACGGCGAGGCCCCGCTTCGTGGTGGACCGGGTGTGGAGATACGCCCCCAGTCCCGCCAGCGCCACGACCACGATCTTGATCCCGAGGACGATCTGCCAGGAGTGGGGCTGCCCGGCGTGCACGGCCGAAACGTTCCACAGGCCGGTGAGGACGAGCACGGCGTAGGCAGGCCACTGGATGCGGGCGAAGGAACGGGCCAGGGTCTTGGCCGCCCCCTCACCCAGGCCGCGTGCCGCGGGCACCAGTCCGGCCAGGGTGAGCTGCCCGCCCACCCACACCGCCGCCGCCAGCACGTGCAGCGACAGACGGATCCCGTCGAGCGCGGGTGCGAGTCCGCCGCTGCTCACGTCTGGTCCGGCTCGCCCGCTACTTGCCTTGCCAATTGGGCTTGCGCTTCTCAGCGAAGGCGACGGGGCCCTCCATGGCGTCGGCGGACGTGAACACGGCGCCCACCGCCTCGGCGTTGAGCTTCCAGCCCTCTTCCTCGGACACGCCTGCGGCGCGCACCATGACCCGCTTGGACCACCGCACCGCCAGGGGCGCGTTCTCGGCGATGACCCCGGCGAGCGCGAGCGCTTCGTCCATGAGCGACGCGGCGGGGACGACGCGGTTGACGAGCCCGAGCTGCAACGCCCGGGCCGCGTCGATGGAGTCGCCGGTGAGCGCCAGCTCGAGGGCGATGGCGATGGGAAGTCGCTTGGGGAGCCGGATGAGCCCCCCGGCGCCGGCCACCAGTCCCCGCTTGGCCTCGGGGATGCCGAAGGTGGCGTGGTCGGCCGCCACCACCAGGTCGCACGACAGCATGATCTCGCAGCCACCGGCCAGGGCGGCGCCGTTGACGGCGGCGATGATCGGCTTGGGGAACTCCCGTTGGGTGATGCCGGCGAAGCCCCCCGAACCACCCATGATGGCTCCCCCTTCGCCCGAGGCGAAGGCCTTGAGGTCCATCCCGGCCGAGAAGGCCTTGTCTCCCGCGCCGGTGAGGACGACGACCGCAGCAGGCGTCGTCGGTCTCGAGCTCGTCGAGCGCGGCGGCCATGGCCACGCTGACGTCGCCGTTGATGGCGTTGCGGGCTTCGGGCCTGTTGATGGTGAGGATCTCGACGTGTCCTCGGCGCTCGCGTTCGACTGCGGGCATCGGTGCTCCTTCCCTCGGTCGGCCCGAGTCTGACCGGATGCGGCCCGGCACCGCCACCCCGGCACCCCACCACCTCGTCGCCGGAGGGGCTCAGGGGGCGAGCCGGTAGCGGGGCGGCCGGCCCGACACGTCGACCCGCTCTCCCACGAGGTTGCGTCCCGCCAGCTCCGCGAGCTCGCCGGGGTCGGCTGCCGCCGCCACCTGGCGTCCGTCGGCGAGGCGGGCGATCACCGGTGCCGCCGACACGGTGCCGTCGTGGCCGACAGCGATGGTCGACGCCACCACCTCGGCACGACCCTCCGCCTCGGCGGCGACGGCAACCGCCGACGCGTCGATGACCCGCTGGGCCCGGGTGGTGTCGCCCCGGTGCCATCCACCCTCGGGAGGCGCGGCACCGTAGATGCCCACGGCGTGTTTGGTGGCGTACCAGCCGAGCGCGCTCACGAGCCCGGTACCGCCCCGTTCGCGCAGGTGCTCGACCATGGTGGCGATGGCGTGCAGGGAGTAGTTGTTCCCGGGCCCGCCGAAGTAGGGAAGGCCCCCCGTGACGGTGATGCCGCGGGCGTCGTCGGCGGCGACCCCGAGCGCGTCGACGGCCATCTCGACCGCGCACGGGAAGCACGAGTACACGTCGAAGGCGCCCACGTCGTCGACACCGAGGTCGCGCGGCCGCAGTGGCGGCCGACACCGCGGCGCGCAGTGCCGGCGACGATCCGAGATCGGGCCGGGCCGAGGGGAACCAGACCTCGGTGGTGTCGGCGCCCGACCAGCAGAACACGGCGCGTTCGGCCACGCCCGCGGCGCGTGCCGTCGCCAGCGAGGTCACGAGCAGTGCCGCGCCCTGGTCCACGTGCAAGAAGGCGCACATGCGCTTGGGGTAGGGCTCGGCCACCAGGCGGTTGTCGGGTGTCACCGTGGCCAGTTCGGTCGCGGCTGCGGACCTCGGGGAACCAGGCCAGCGGGTGGGTGGCGGCCACCGCCGTGAAGGGGGCCATGAGCTCGCCCAGGACGCGTCCGATGCTGTGCCGGGGTGCGACCGGCGCGTGCCGCCACGACGCTCTCGAACAGGGCGTACACGTGGACGGGGGCCACCAGCCCGACGCTGAGCTCGGCGTCACCCACGCCGGACCGGTCGTCACCGACGACGGGGTCCGGCGCCAGGTCGTCGTCCCCACCGTCGACGTCCCCCCGTGGCGCCGGTGCTGCCCCCCAGCACCTTGGCCGAGCGCTGCGCTTCTGCCCCCACGACGAGGGCGCCCCCGAGCTCGCCGGCCGAGATGGCGGCAGCGGCCCGGTTGACCAGCCACTGCGGCGAGTTCCCTCCCACCGTCGTGACCTCGGTGCGGGCCGGCTGCCAGCCCCAGGCGCCGGGCCAGGAGTGCCGCGGGGGCCGGCCCGCCATCGGACAACACGTCGACGACGGAGACGAGGTCGATGAGCGTCCCCAGGCCCGGCGCCACGGCCAGGCACTGGCGTGCGGCGCGCTCCGCCAGCTCCAGAGCCGAGACGGTCGCGCTGCGCTCGATGGACTGGCCCGTGCTCAGCGACCACCGGGACCCGGGACTCGTCGAGGGCCACCTCCGCTGTCGATCAGCGAGGGAGCAGGCCGTTGAGCAACAGCGAGACCACGAAGTCGGCGGCGACGGCGGCCGGCAGCCCATCGTCGGTGACGAGACGCCGGTGGGCGACCTGCCCGACGAGGGCGGCCACCGAGTACGCCACCATGCGCGGGGGTGCGTCGACGATGAGGCCGCGTCGTTGGGCGTCCTCGACGATCTTCTCGATGTCGCTGATGAAGGCCTCGTAGATCCCGAAGAGGTGTTTCTCGAACCGGTCCCCGAACGCGTACGAGTCGCGGAACAGCAGCTTGACGAGGGCCCGGTCGGACTCGAAGAACTCGAAGGTGGTGCGCACCGCGGCGCGAAACGGTGCATCGGGCGAGCCCCGCGCCGGAGTGGTGAGCAGCGCCTCGGTGACGTGGTCGCGCAGCGCCTGGCCTTCGGCCTCCATGAGGGCGTGGAACAGGGCGTCTTTGGAGTCGAAGTACCAGTAGATCGACCCGTAGGAGAGCTTCGCCGCTTTGGCGATGTCGGCGATGGTGGTGGCGTGGTAGCCCTTGCGGGCGAAGATCTTCTTGGCGGCGGCCAGGATGTCGGTCCGCCGCCCCTCCTTCTCCTGGTCGCTCACGGCGCGTCGCACGGCGCGCACCGCGGTGGTTGCCTTGGTGGGAACCGGGGGCTTGGTGGGTACCGGGGGAGCGCCCGCCATGTGCGCAGGCTAGCAAACTGACCAATCAGTCAACAGCGGGGGTCAGGGGCGCGTCCCGACCTCGGCGTGCGCGCCGGCGCGCAGCTCCCAGCGTCCCTCGACCTCCCACGCCGCCCGGCGGTGCTCGAGGCGGTGCTCGAGGACGATGTCGGCGTCGGCCCTCTCGCTGTTGACACAGGTGGCGCTGGCCCCGTCGGGATCGGTGTACGGGACCCGCACCGAGTCGGCGTCGGGGATGGTGACGTCGACCCGGAGGCGCCACCGGCCCACCGTGCCGCGCACGTACCAGGTGGGCAGCCCCAGCCGCGTGCGGAACAGCGGTGCGGCCGCCAGCGGGTGCCGGGGCCAGTCGCGGCCCCCGAGGCGCAGCTGGACGAAGGCGAGCGGGGGGAGATGGTCGAGGCCCGGGCGCCGGCTCACTGCGCTCACGATCTCGAGCACGTCCCCGCCGCCGAGATCGGCGTGCAGCCAGCCCCACCGCTGCGCGTTGCCGTGCCCGTAGATGTGGCTGACGGCGCCGCACGTGTGCGGGGACAGCGTCAGCTCGTGGGGCCCGACGCGGATCGATCCGGCGAAGATCGCGCTGGGCACCGCCACGACCTGCGCGGCCGGAAGGATCTCGCGCTCCCACGCCCAGGCCGGGAACGTGAACAGCGGCCGGCTCACCGCGGTCGGCGTCGTCGTGCCAGCGCAGGTCCCACCCCAGCCGCCCCGCCTCCCCCCGCAGGTGGGGAGGATCGAGCACCGCGCCGGCCCCGCTCCACGGCGTACCGGTGTCGTGCCGGGCACCGACGGGCCGGGCACCGACGGGCCACGGACCGAAACGCTCGAGCACGGGCGACTCGTCGGGAGGGAACACCGCGGCCCAGCCATGTGCGAACGGGTCCCCCGAGAGGGGGGAGACGAGCTCGTGGTGGACCCAACAGCCGGTGCCCGTGCGCGGGTCCGACAAGGTGAGGTACCAGACCTCGAGCCGGGGACGCTGACCCCGCCACCGTTGCGCCAGGGCGCCCGTGGAGTCGGGCCGGCCCACGCGCATGGGCCACCCTAGGGCCGCGTTGGCGCGCCGTGCCATGCTGGCCGTCGTGGAAGACGTGGCCGACGCTCCGCTCCGACGAGCACCGCGCTCGGGGCGCGAGGGCGAGGTCCTCCCCGCCGGGTTCCGCTTCGGGGTGGCCACCGCCGGGTTCCAGATCGAGGGCGGTTTCAACGGCCCGCGCCAGCCCGCCAACAACTGGGTGCGCTGGGAGCATGCGGGGCGGATCGAGCCGTCGGGGCTGGCGGTGGACTTCTGGAACCGCTACGAGGAGCATCTCGACCGTGCCGCCGCCATGGGGTGCGACGCCATGCGTCTGGGCGTCGAGTGGGCCCGGGTCGAACCGGCCGACGGCCACATCGACGACGGCGCCCTGGAGCACTACGCCACCATCCTCCGGGCGTGCCGGGAACGGAGCCTCGAGCCTCTCGTCACCCTCCACCACTTCACCCACCCGGCCTGGTTGGGCGAGGACTTCTGGCTGTCGGGGGACTCCCCGCGCCGCTTCGCGACGTGGGTCGAAACCGTGCTGGAGCGACTGGGGCCGTGGTGCCGCACCTGGGTGACGTTGAACGAGATCAACTCGCTCGGCCTGGGCGCGTACCTGCTGGGGATCTTCCCACCCGGCCGCATGCTGGCCTTCACCGACATGACCGAGGCGTTCGACCATCTCCTCGCCGCCCACGTCACCGGCTACGAGATCATCCACCGCCGCCAACCCGACGCCACGGTGACCACCAACAACGTGTCGCTGAGCCTCTACGAGCTCGACCGGGTGCTCATCGACGTCCTTGTGGCGCGGCGCGAAGGCGTCGCCCGAGACGACGTCGGTGCCTGGATCGAGGAGCGGAGACTGCGGTGGTACGCGAACCTCGCTCCCGCCGGCGCCCTCGAAGGCGTGCTGCGACGGACCTCGGCGACGATGTGGACACGGGGCCAGGGCCTGTCGAGCGCGCTCGACGCCGTGTGGGCCAGCCCGCACGAGTGCACCTTGGACGTGGTGGGGATCGACTACTACGACCCTGTCTTCGCCAACCACGCCCGGTTCCCCGGACGCTCCACGGCGGGGGGAACCGCATGGCAGCCGGCCGCCGATCTGTGGGACGACCGCGTGGACCCCGGGGGCCTGCGCGAGTACTCCCGGGCCAACGTCGTCCCCGGCCTCGACCTGTGGGTGGTGGAGCACGGGCTGTGCAACCGGGTGCGGCGGGGCCGCAGCTTCCCGCGCCTCGACGGCTGGGACCGGGGTCGCTGCCTCAGGGAGACGCTCGCCGCACTGGTGGACGCCGTCGACGCCGGTGTGCCGGTCGGCGCCTACTACCACTGGTCGCTGATGGACAATTACGAGTGGGGGAGCTACGAGCCGCGCTTCGGGATCCACGGGATCGACCGGGAGCGGGGTCTGGCCATCCTCGACACCGACGCCATGGGCTTCGACGCGGCGGGTGCCTACCGGCGCATCATCGAGGGCCTCCGGGTGGGGGACCGGTCGGTGTTGGCGCCGCCCCGTAACCGAAAGCCGCGCTACCCGGCGGCGAAGCTCTCGGGGTCGACGGCGATGAACAGCCCCTCGGCCTGTGCGATGACGGAACTTCCGTGGCGGGCGTGGGCTTCGATCCGGAGCTTGCGGCCATGGCGCGAGCGCAGCCGGGCGCGCATCTCGAGCTCGACACCGATCGGGGTGGCGGCCCGGTAGGTCACCGTCAGCCTTCCGGTGTAGGCCGGGGTGGCGTGGATCGAGAGGACGAAGCCCATGACCTCGTCGAGCAGGGCCGCCACCGTCCCCCCGTGCGCACGCCCGGGAGCACCCTCGAAGGCGGCCCCGAGTGTGGTCCGCAGCACGGCCTCGTCCCCCTCGCGCCCGATGTCGGCGGCCAGGCCCATGGGGTTGGCCTTCCCCGTCACGATGCGAGTCGGGGAACTTCGGACGCGTGCGCACCGTCGGGTGGTGGCTCGTCGAAGACGGCACGCACCATGTCGAGCGGCGCCCGGACCCGGGCCGGGGCCGCCTCGACCTCGGCCAGCAAGCCGTGCACCGTGGCGGTGATGCGGTCGAACGCGTCGTCGTCGACGTCGTGGGCCACCAGGGCGTGACCGAGCGTCCGCAGCGCCGTGGCCGCCATGATGCGGGCCTCGGGTGGCCGCGGCGGTGTCCCGGGGCGACGCCTCGCCCACGTCGTCGGAGGTGGTCAACTGCGCTTCACGTCGGCCCAGGCGACGTCCTTGTCCACCTCGACGTCGCGGGGCAGGCCCAGGATCCGCTCGGCCATCTGGTTGCGCAGGACCTCGGAGGTGCCGCCCTCGATGGTGTTGGCCCTGGCCCGCAGGAACGTCGCGGCCCGCGCCTCGGCCCGGGTGTCGCCGGGCATCCAGGCCGTGGCGGCGACGCCGTTGGCGTTGACGGCGAAGTTCGAGCGCCGCTGGTTGTACTCGGCGTTGAACACCTTGTTGACCGCTCCCTCGGGGCCGGGCTGCTGGCCGCGCAGGCGCGCCGAGTTGGCGCGGAAGGCGGTGATCTCCTTCACCTCCGACTCGATGTAGAACTGCGCCAGTCGCTGGCGGACGCGTGGGTCGGTGCGGTCGGGGATCCCGTCGAGGTACGACTGCCACGGGTCGCGCCGCACACCTCCGGTGAACGACACCGGGTCGAGCGAGATGCCCGCCAGCGCCACGCGCTCGTTCATGAGCGTCGTGCGCGCGCAGCGCCAGCCGTCGCCGATGTCGCCCGACACGGTTGGCGTCGGGAATGCGCACATCGGAAAGGAACACCTCGTTGAACTCCGACGATCCCGTCATCTGCTTGAGGGGACGAACCTCCACGCCCGGGCGACTTCATGTCGAGGATGAAGTAGCTGAGCCCCTCGTGCTTGGGGACGTCGGGGTCGGTGCGGGCGAGCAGCATCCCGAACTTGGCGAACTGGGCGATGGTGGTCCACACCTTCTGCCCGTTGACGACCCACTCGTCGCCGTCGCGCACCGCCCGTGTCGACAGCGACGCCAGGTCCGACCCCGAGCCCGGCTCGCTGAAGAGCTGGCACCAGATCTCCTCGGCGGAGAGGATCTTGCGCAGGTAGCGCTCCTTCTGCGCCTCGGTCCCGTGCGCGATGAGCGTGGGGCCGGCCAGGCCCACCCCGAGGAGGTTGATCGACACGGTCGGGAGCCGGTAGCGCACGAGCTCCGAGCGGATGACGGTCTGCATCCACACCTCGCCCGACAGCCCTCCGTACTCCTTGGGCCACAGGGGCGCCGCGTACGGACTGCGACCGATGGTGCCCTGCCACGTGAAGGGGTTGAACCCGCTGCCCGATCTTCAGCTTCTCGAGGGTGTCGTCGTCGGCCGGCGTCGGCCGCTTCCATCCAACCCGCAGGGAGGTTGTCGTGGAGCCACGAGCGGAACCCGACGCGGAACTCCTGTTGCTCGGGAGTGTCCTCGTTCGTCCAACGCATCGCCCTTGCCTCCTCGGTCGCTCGACGAAGGCCCCGCTAAACTGATCCGTCAATCAGCTGCGGGCCCGGTCCAGTGTACGGGAGCCGGGTCGATCGTCACCACCGACGAGCAGGGGCCGGCGCCGCTCTGCGAGCTCGGCGACAGCGCTAGCGCCGGCGCTCAGCGCACCAGGTGGATGGGTGAGGCGACGGCTGCGCCGGTGACGGGCGGGTGCGTCGAAGCCGACGACTCGGCCTCGAGCAACACGGTGCGCCGCTCGGCCACTTCGGCCATGAATTCCCGGCCGCGGCGCAGATGGCGGAGGATGTCGGCCTGGCCCTGAGGCCGGGGGAGCATCCACGAGTGGCCCCCCGGCACCCACACGACGTCGATGCCGGTGAGCTCCGCGAATTCGCGAGCCGTGTCGGGGCTGACGATCCGGTCGAAGCAGCCCCACACCGGGAGGATGGGGATGCCGCGAGCCACGATGCGCTCGACCTCGGGGCGCAGGTCCATGGCCATGAGCATCGACCCGACCGGGAGCGTGCGCCCCATGGAGCGGAGGTTGCGGCGGGCGTCGGGCCACAGGCCCCGGACCGTGGAAGCGAGCCGCCGCCCGACCAGCAGGTCGGGCGTGTCAAGGATGGCGGCCACGAGAAGGTCCGCCACCCCGGCCATGTCGGGCAGCACCGGGGCCAGCAGCGACACGATCACGCCGCGCCGGTGCTTCCAGCCCGGCGTGGCGGCGCCGTCGCGGTAGACGATGCCGAGCACCCGCTCGGGATGGGCGTCGGCGATACTGCACGGCGACGGCCCCGCCCATGGAGTGCCCGAGCAGCACGGCCCGCTCGGCGCCCACGTGGTCGAGCAGCTGCACCACGACGTCGGCGATCTCCCCGATGGTCACGCGCTCCCACGGCAGCGGGTCGCTGCCGGCGAAACCGGGCAGGCTGGGGTTGAGCACGCGCCAACCGAGCGCCTCGGCGAGATTGCTGCTCTCCCGCCAGTACATCCCGCCACCGGCGAAGTACCCGTGGAGGTTGACCGCCCATATCGGTTCGCTCCCCGGGCCTTCGGGGCCGTGGGCGCGGACTGTTGTCGGACGTCGGCGTAGCGGATGCGCCGCCCGTCGACCACGTGCTTGTGGGGGATCATGCGCACCGGGCGGCGCATGGCGGGGGCCAGACCAGGCACGGGAGCCGGCGTGGCTCGGCCCGGTTCGTGACGACGCGAAGGAGACGCGGAAGCATGCATGATGACGCGACGACCCTACCTCAGCGCGGGCCCCTACCCGCGGTACGTGGTTCGCTCGGCACGCACCGTCGCCCCGCCGGCACCCCGCCTCGGGCTTCAGCCCGCGTCGCGCCGCCCGCCACGTAGCCTCGCCGTCCGTGGCCCCATCCCCGACCAGGTTGCGCCGCGCCGCCACCCGGGCCCGGGTCACGGCCCACGCCGTGCACCACCTCGGCCTCCGCACCGTGGGCCTGATCCTGGCCAACTCGGCGCGCCGTCACCTGCAGCGGCCGCAGCCGGGCGGGGGTCGGCGCGTCGAGCACGGCGCGATCGCGCCGGGTCCCCTCGAGCGCGTCGAGGTGTGGAACCCGCAGCCGGGCACCGTGCTGTTCCACTTCGAACGGGCCCGGCTCGAGGTGTCCTTCATGGCCGGCGACGTGGTGCGCGTGTCGTGGGGCCCCGGTCCCGATCCCGTGCCCTACGCCGTCACCGGGGCCCTGTGCGGGCCCGTCCCCGAGGTCCAGGCGCACCCGCTCGACGTGCTGCGCGCCGACGGTGCGTGGGTGCTGCGCACCAGCGCGCTCGAGGTCACGGTGTCACCCGACGGCTCGCTGCGCACGGCCCGGCCCGGTGGACCGGTGCTGCGCACCGAGTCGGCGCCGGTCCGGGTCGGCCCGGGGTGGGAACAGTCCTTTTCCGTGCGCGCCGGCGAGCGCATGTGCGGGCTCGGCGAACAGGCGTCGGCCCTCGACCTGCGCGGTGGCACCTACACGCTGTGGAACACCGATCCCGGTGGTTCGTGGGGGCCGGGAACGAGCCCGCTCTACACCGGCATCCCCGTGGTGGTGTCGACCCATCCCGACGGGGACCTCCTGGCGTTCTACGAGAACTCGACGCGCGCCACCTTCTGCTTCGAGGAGCCCGACACGGCCACGGTGCGATTCCACGGTGGGGTGATGCGCCGCTATCTCGTGGCCGGAGGATTGCCGGCCGGAGGAGTGCCGGGGCTCCTCGACCGCTACAGCGAGCTCACCGGGCGTCCCGCCCTGCCGCCGCGTTGGGCCCTCGGCTATCACCAGAGCCGGTGGGGATACCGCTGTGAAGCCGATGTGCGTGCCATCACCGATGGGTTCGCGAACCTCGGCATCCCCCTCTCCGCCGTGCACCTCGACATCGACTACATGCGCGGCTTTCGGGTGTTCACGGTCGACCCCGACCGGTTCCCCGATCTCGGGCGCCTGGCCCGGGACGCGGCGGCCACGGGCGTGCGCCTGGTGACCATCGTCGACGCCGGTGTGAAGATCGACCCGGGCTACGAGGTGTTTCGCGAAGGCAGGGACGGGCACCGCTTCTGCACCGACGGGCGCGGGCACATCGCCGAGGGTGTGGTGTGGCCCGGGCGCAGCGCCTTCCCCGACTTCACCGACCCCGCCACCAGGTCGTGGTGGGCGGGGAAGTACCGGACGCTCACCGACGCCGGCGTGGCCGGGATCTGGCACGACATGAACGAGCCCACGTCGATCGCCTTGCTCGGCGACCCGACGCTTCCCGTCACCACCCGCCACGACTTCGACGGGCGCGGCGGCGACCACGCCGAGGGCCACAACGTCTACGGGCTGCTCATGAACCGCGCCGGCTACGAAGGGCTGCGCGCGGCGCGGCCGGGGCGTCGTCCCTTCATCGTGTCGCGCTCGGGCTGGGCGGGCATGCAGCGCTGGGCCTGGAACTGGACCGGCGACGCTTCTTCGACGTGGGAGTCCCTGCGCCAGCAGGTGGCCACCGTGGTCGGGCTCGGACTGTCGGGGGTGCCGTACTCGGGGTCCGACATCGGGGGCTTCAGTGGCGTCGCCCGACGACGAGCTGTACGTGCGGTGGCTGCAGATGAGCGTGTTCATGCCGTACTGCCGGACGCATTCGGTCCGGGGAGTCCCGCGGCGCGAGCCGTGGTGTTTCTCCGAGCCCACTCGACGCGTCGTGGCGGGGTGGATCCGCTTCCGCTACCGGCTCCTGCCGTATCTGTACACGCTGGCGCACCTGGCGAGCGAGAGCGGGGCGCCGCTGGTCCGCCCGTTATGGTGGCCCCGTGCCGAGGCCACGGACGCCGTCCCGGACGCCGGGGAAGGACGTGGCGGGCGCGGCGCCGGGCTCGACGCCGATGACGTCTTCTTCCTAGGTGACGCGCTGGTGGTGGCTCCGATCACCGAGCCCCGGGCGCGCCGGCGGGTCGTGGCGCTGCCTCCCGGCGGCTGGGCGAGCCTGTGGGGGGACGAGCTCGTCGAGGGCGGGACGGCCCACGCGCCCGTTGCAGCGCATCCCCGTGTTCGCCCGGGCCGGTTCGGTCGTCCCCCTCGACGACGGGTGGGCGGAGCCCGGGGGGCCCTGCCCTTTGGAGGGCGACGGCGCGGTCGACCTCCGACTGGGCGACGGCGCGCCCGGGCGCTTCTCGGGGCGCGCCGGGGCTCGACCACGCCCCGCGGCTGCTCGGCCTGCACTGCTGGGCCGACCAGGACGGGGCCGCTCAGGGCCTGTGTGTCGACGACGCCGGTGACGGTGACGGTCCCCAGCGTCGCGACGTGGTGCGCGTGGAAGGAGCGTTGCCGGGCGGGACCGGCCGGTGGACGTGGGAGCGCTCGGGTGACTTCTCGTCCCCCGCCGCGGTGCGGGTGGTGCTGCACGGGCTCCACGCCGAGCGGGCCGTGGCCGACGGTGTCGAGGTCCCCGTGGCGGGGTCCGTGATCACGTGCCCGCCCTTCACGGAGCTGACGGTGGAGGGGTTGCGCGCGCGCACCGTCTACGGGGCCCGGTCCCGGGGCCTGAGGCGGCGGTCGTGCGACGCCGCGCCCGACGCGCCGCGCGTGGCGATCGGGCCCTGATCCCTCCCGAGCGGGTCGAGCACGACGGCGTGGTGCTGCAGCGCCTGAGCGTGGACGACGCGCCCGCCCTGTCGCGCGCCGCCACCGAGAGCCTCGAGCACCTGCGGCCGTGGATGCCGTGGGCGACACCCGACGGCACGTCGCTGGCCACCCAACACGAACGTCTGCTGGGCCCGGCCACCACGTGGAGCTCGGGCAGCGGCTACGAGTACGGGATCTTCCTGCCCGACGGCGCGCTGGTGGGCGGGTGCGGGCTGCACCGTCGCATCGGGCCCAGCGCCTTGGAGATCGGGTACTGGGTGCACGTGGGCCATGTCCGGCGCGGCATCGCCACCGCGGCCGCCGGGAGCCTCACCGCCGTGGGGTTCGGGCTGCGCGGCGTCGAGCGCATGGAGATCCACTGCGACGAGGCCAACGTGGCCAGCGCCTCGGTGCCCCCCAAGTTGGGGTACCGGCTCACGGGGCGTGTCGAGCACGAGCCCGAAGCCCCCGGCGAGATCGGGTCTCGGTTGATCTGGGTTCTGTACCGGCGCGAGTGGGAGGCACGTGCCTCGCAGGCGGCACCGCCGATCGGCAGCCCGTAGATTGAGCCCATGGCCGACACCGACCCGTCACCGACGCAGAGCTCGGTCCCGGCTCCGCTCACCGCCGCGGTGTTCCACGAGCTCGTCGACGAGCTGCGCGCCCTCGAGGGCCGCCTGTTCCTCCCCGACGTCCCCCTCGACGAGCTGAGCGTCCTCGAGGGCTACAAGTGGATCTTCTCGATCCTGGCCGTGGGCCTCGACGCCCAGGTGTGGGCGGACCCGGCGCGCCCGCGCTTCGTCGACATCGTCGGGCCGTACCGCAAGTGGGGCGGCGACAACGCCGACGCCTACTACCAGTACGCGCCCATCGACCCCGAGCGGACCTACGTGGTCACGGGGCGCAAGGGTGACGCCGACTACCTCTCGCTCACCGTGTACGGCGGACCGTCCGACGGCCGCTACTCCGAGCGCATCGTGGGCACGGTCAACGACCGGGCGCTCGACGTCGCCGACGACGGCACCTTCTCGGTGGTGCTCAGTCCCGAGCCCCACGACGGGCGCCTGGATCGAGCTCGCGCCCGACGCCGTGTGCGCCATCACCCGCGACTACCTGGCCGACCCGGTGCAGGGACGCCGGGCGCAGTGGCACATCGAGGCGCTCGACCCGCCCGCCACCCGGCGCGAGGACGACGCCGATCTCGCCCGCCGGTTCCGGGCCGCGCTCACGTGGGTCCGGGACCAGGCGCGCATCGTGCCCATCCCCCTCGGGCACGCCCAACACCGTCGACGAGCCCTACGGCGTGCCCAGCCAGACCTTCGGGTGGGCGGCGGGCGACGCCGCCTACGCCATGGGCTCCTACGAGCTCGGCGAGGACGAGGCGCTCGTCATCGAGGGCCGGTCCCCGCCGTGCGCCTTCTGGAACGTCTGCCTGTGGAACCAGTTCCTCCACACCTACGACTACGCCTACGAGCGCGTCACCCTCAACGGCGACCAGGCCGTGTACGAGCCCGACGGTTCGTGGCGCCTGGTGGTGGCGCGCCGGGACCCGGGCCACCCCAACTGGATCTCGACCGCCGGCCACTCCCGGGGCCGGATCTGGTTCCGTTGGTTCCTTCCCGAGGCCACCCCGTCGCGCCCGACGACGCGGGTCGGTCCCCGTCTCCGAGCTCGGGGCCGGGGTGGACCGGGTCGGGATCGTGAGCGCCCGTCCGGCCCCGGTCGTCCTCGACGACCTCGCCGAGCCCCGCTTCTCCCCCGAGATCGAGGCGCTGCGCGCCAGCCTGGTCGACCTGGCGCCGCTCGTGCCCGCTCGACCCCGAGGCGCTGTGCGCGGCGGCGTCGGAGCAGACCGGGCTCGACGACTTCGGCGACGGCGCCTTCCGGGCCCGCCTCGAGGTCCTGTGCGCGGCGCTGCGCACGGAGGCCGGCCTGAGCCCCTCGGGCGTCGTGAGCTGGTACAGCCAGCTGCTCCAGCTGCTCAAGAACCGCCTCCTGGTCCAGGACCTGCTGAACCGGCATCCCGAGATCCACGACGTGCGCATCGAGCGGCCCATCATCATCTGCGGCCTGCCCCGCACCGGCACCACGCACCTCCACAACCTCATCAGCGCCGATCCCGCCCTGCGCTCGCTGCCCTACTGGGAGAGCCTCGAGCCCGTGCTCGCCGACGCCGAGCGCCCGGGCCCGGGCGAGCCCGACCCGCGCCTGGCCCGCACCGCCTTCGCCCTCGACGTGCTCAACCAGGCCCTGCCGTACTTCAAGCGCATGCACGAGATGACCGTCGACCATGTCCACGAGGAGATCCAGCTCCTGGCCATGGACTTCTCCACCATGTTCTTCGAGACCCAGGCGCTCATGCCGTCGTGGCGCGACCACTTCAAGGCCGAGGACCAGACCCCGTCCTACGAGTACCTGCGCACCGTGTTGCAGGTCCTGCAGTGGCTGCGCGGGCGGCACGCCGGTGGGTCCTCAAGTCCCCCCAGCACCTCGAGCAGTTCGGACCTCTCGTGTCGACGTTCCCCGACGCCACCTTCGTCGTCACCCACCGGGACCCGGCGTCGGTGACGGTGTCGCTCGCCACCATGATCGCCTACACCGCCCGCATGGCCTTCGACCACGTCGACCCCGTGGCCATCGGCCGGTACTGGTCGGCGCGCTGCGAGGACCTGTTCCGCGCCTGTGCCGCGGACCGCGCCCTGCTCCCGGCCGACCATTCGGTCGACGTGCGTGTTCCACCAGTTCATGGCGGCACGACATCGCCACCGTCGAGAAGATCTACGCCGTGGCCGACCACCCCTTCACCGACCGGACACGCCGCGCCATGGACGCGTTCATGGCCGAGCATCCCCGGGGGCGCCACGGCACCATCGTGTACCGGCCCGAGGAGTTCGGCATCGACCGCGCCGAGCGTCACCGCGCCCTCGACTCCTACATCACGCGCTTCGGCGTCGAGAAGGAGGAACGGCACTCCTGACATCTCATCTGACAGCTGACGCTCCTGGTGCGACTAGGCGTCGGGCCGGGTGCCGGGGCCGCTGTCGGGGCCGATTTCGGTGCCAGTGCCAGTGCCGGGGCCAGTGCCAGTGCCAGTGCCAGTGCCAGTGCCAGTGCCAGTGCCAGTGCCAGTGCCAGTGCCAGTGCCAGTGCCAGTGCCAGTGCCAGTGCCAGTGCCAGTGCCAGTGCCAGTGCCAGTGCCAGGCCAGTGCCAGTGCCAGTGCCAGTGCCAGTGCCGGGGTGCAGCGCGTTCACCGCTTCGTCGACGGTGGAGAACTCGCGGCCACCGGCGAGGCGATTGAGCAAGCCGCTGCGGCGGAGGTTCTGGGGCGCGCCCCCGACGGCGCGGGCCAGGCCCACGACGACATGGGCCCGGTCGAGCTCGTCGACGAGGGACCGCACCGTCCTGGTGCCGGTGTAGTCGATGTCGGTGATGGCGTCGGCGTCGATCACGAGCACGGTGGCGGGTGTCGTCGCACCGGCCAGTGCCTTGAGGACCTCGGCCTTGAACACGGCCGCGTTGGCGTAGTACACGGGCGCCAGCCACTGCACCACCACCACACCGGGCACCGTCACCGGCCGGTCGTGGTGGCTGAGCGGCTCCCAGCTGGTGGACCCGGGGATCTTGCCCAGGACGTAGCAATGCGGACGGGCCGAGCGCCGGGTGCGGTCGAGGATGGCGAGCCCCACGGCGACGCCGATCCCCTGCTCGACACCAACCAGGGCCACGGTGAGCAAGGTGATGACGGCGAGGCCGAATTCCCAACGGTCGAAGCGCAGCACCGACACCAGCTGCCTGACGTGGAACAGGCGCGTGGCCACGAAGATGAGGATCGCCGCCAGGGTGGCGAGCGGGACGTCGGTGAGGAGCCCGGCGGCCGGCACTACGAGCACCACGACTCCCGCCGCGGCCAGGCCGGCCAGCTGGGTACGGCCCCCGGCCGAGGCCACGGCGCCGGTGCGGGCCGGGCTGGCGTCGGTGGCGAAGGCCCCGGCCAGGCCCGACAGGATGCTGCCGGCGCCCACCCCCACGAAGTCGCGGTTGACGTCGACCCCATAGTCGCCCTGGTCGGCGAAGGCGCGGGTGGTGGCGGCCGTTTGGCTGAGCACGACCAGGGCCACGACGCCGGCGATCGGCAGCACCTGGCCGAGCGACGTCAACGACAGGCCGCTGACCCCGAAGTGCGGGGCTCCGTGGGCCACGGTCCCGAGCACCGGCACGCCGTGGGCGCGCAGGTGCATCGCCGCCACCACGACCGTCGAGCCCACCAGTCCCACCAGGGCCCCGGGGAGCTTGCGATCGATGCGCTCCGCCGCCTCCACCACGACGAAGACGGCCACACCGATGGCGATCGCCCATCCGTTGGCCTGGCCGAGGTGCCGGGCGATGTCCGCCACCCGGTGCAGGGTCGACCCCGACACCGGCGGCAGTGCGAAGAGGTCGGGAAGCTGGTGCACGACGATGATCACCGCCACACCGCCCAGGAACCCCATGATGATGGGTGCGGAGAGGAAGTCGGCGATCCATCCCATCCTCAACAGGCCCACCATCGCCACCAGCACTCCCACGGTTACCGCCAGCAGCGACACCAGGGCCATGTAGTGCGCCGAGCCGGTGGGCGCGATGTGCGCGATCCCGGCGGCGAAGAGCGGGGCGATAGTGGAGTCGGCGCCCACCGACAATTGGGGGCTCGATCCCAGGACGGCGAATGCCACGGTGCCGGCGATGAAGGTGTACAGGCCGGTGACGGGGGGCATCCCCGCCAGGCGCGAGGTGGCGAGCTGCTCGGGTACGGCGATCACGAGCAGGGTGAGCGCCGCGAGC
This sequence comes from uncultured Acidimicrobiales bacterium, assembly GCA_963848335.1. GTDB lineage: Bacteria > Actinomycetota > Acidimicrobiia > Acidimicrobiales > UBA8190 > Chersky-840. The sequence continues at coordinate 892,269 of CAWKDD010000003.1, read as the reverse complement.
AGGTCGGGGCCCGCCCACTTCCGCTGGTAGTCGTGCATCGAGCTGACGAGGCCCGGCAACCTGTGGTCCGGGTTGTGGCTCGAGCCCGGGGTGCGCCACGTGGTCATCGCTTCACACCCCCTTCCCCGGGCCGGCCGCTACGGGTCCAGGTCGAGCCAGTGTCGCACGCTCGAGACCACCGTGACCTCGGGATGCGACCACACGAACCGTTCGACCCGGTCGAGGATCCCCTCCGCGTGGCCGGCATCGGGCGCCACGACGCTGAACCCGAGCCCGGCCCGCTGCCACAGGTCGTGGTACGCCACCTCCGAGGCCGACACGCCGTATCGCCGCCGGGCCGTCTCGACGAGATGGCGCACCACGGCGCGCTTCGCCTTGAGCGAGTGACTCGCCCCGATGTGGAGCTCCATCTCGAGGGCGGCGACGTGCATGGTGCTCACGGCGCGACGGACGCTATCGGGGCGGGGGCGGGGGCGGGGGCGGGGTCGCCCGGGCGCCTCGTCGCGGGCCGTCCGGGGGTCGCCCCGAGATCTGTCCGGGGGTCGCTCCGAGCGCCGCCAGGAGATCCGCCGGAGCTCGTGGTCACATCTTTCGATGCATGGGGTGGAGGCCACATCGTGGCCGCGATCGGTGATGATCCCACTCCCCGAGGTCGCCGCAACTGCAGCTGATCGCCTGACCATGGCAGACAGGGCATTGCTCGACGTCACACCCATGGTGATGGATGCCTCCCGGGGGTGTGGCGCAGTCGGGGCAGGCGAAGTCGGTCGGCTTCCGTCCGAATCGCCTCTCCTTGCCCCAGGGCAGAGGCTCGTACACCTTGGCGCCGATGATGAACGGATCGGTGTTGCAGCTGACCCTGGCACGCATTTCTCGTTTGCACAGTGGACACACAGCCACGAGAGGACCTCCTCGCGTCGTTGACGGACAGTGGACGACCGATGAATGACGATCATCGCAATTGGCTGTGACACAGGTGGGCCGACGCGCTGCGAGGTCGACCCCCTGTTACACCCGGATGGTTCACTGTCTCTCGTGGATCTCGACGTCCTCACCGACGCAATCGATCGACTACACGGATCAGATCCGTCGTCCTGTGCCGACACCGAGTCGATCGAGATCCTCCAGCGCCAGCTGGCTCGCCTCGACGCCTTCGTCACCCAGGCGACGGCCGTCTTCGACGCCTCGGGGAATTGGCAACCCGACGGTGCCGTCAGCGCCACGGCCTGGCTGGTGTCCCGGTGCCGACTGCCCAAGGCGCAGGCGCGACGCACGGTGCGCCGGGCCCGCTCGCTGCGTCACCTTCCCGACTGCACGCGGGCTTGGGCCGAGGGCGACATCACGGCTTCCCAGCTCGACGTCATCGACCAGCTCCGCGACGAGGCGACTGCGGATGCACTCGCCCGGGACGAGGAGATGCTCGTCACCCAGGCGGCCACGTTGCGTTACGACCTCTTCGTGCGGGCCGCCTCCTACTGGCGACAGCTCGCCGACCCCGACGGCGCCGAGGACGAAGACGCCAGGCGCCGTGACCGGCGCGACGTGTACCTGGAGAGCAGCTTTCAAGGAATGTGGCTGGGCCGGATCACCCTCGATCCCATATCCGGTTCCATCGTCGCCGGTGAGCTCGAACGTCTCGAACGCGCCATGTTCGAGTCCGACTGGGCCGCAGCACGCGAGAGGCTCGGACGTGATCCCACCCTCGTGGACCTGGACCGCAGCTCCGGTCAACGACGAGCCGATGCCCTGGTGGAGATGGCGACCCGTAGCCAGATCGCACCCAGCGATGGTCGCCGACCCACGCCCTTGTTCAGCGTCCTCATCGATTACGAGGCATTGCGAGGGCGGGTCTGCGAACTCGCACAAGGCACGGCGATCGCCCCCGGCTCTCTCCTGCCCTGGTTGGACGAGGCCCATCTCGAGCGGGTGGTGTTCGCGCCCGAGCGTCGCGTCGAGGTGAGCGTCACGGCCCGATTGTTTTCAGGGGCGACACGCCGCGCCATCGAGCTGCGAGATCGAGAGTGCACCCATCGCTACTGCGATGTGCCGGCAGAGTCGTGCCAGGTCGATCACATCGTCCCCTTCACCGCCGGTGGTCCGACAACCGAGGAGAACGGACGGCTCCTGTGCGGGTTTCACAACCGGCTGCGCAACGGCCGGCCACCGCCCGACGATTAATCGAAGCTGCGATCAATCGAAGCTGCCAATTCTCCGCGCGCGTCGCGTCGGGACGCCGATGCTACGGTGACGCCGATGCCCCTCTGGTTCACCGACGCCGAGTTCGCGGTACTGCGCGCCGCGTGTGAACGCCTGATCCCCGAGGACGAGACACCCGGCGCGACGCGCGCCGGCGTCCCCGACTACATCGACGGGCTGCTCGGCGCGTTCCTCGTCGACCCGCCCCGCATCTGGGCCGGGGGCCCGACTTCGGGGCGCCACGGCGGGGACGCCGCCTTCGCCCGCTTCCACCGTCTGGGACGACTCGACGAGCTGGCGTGGCGGACGCGCATCGAGGGATCCCAGGGCATACCCGAGCGCGAGTTCAACGGGCCGGTGCGGGGCTTCCAGGAGCGGTACCGGACGGGGCTGGCCGACCTCGGCGCCGACTTCTGCGACCTCGGGCCCGAGGACCAGGACGCCCGGCTCAGGAGCAGCCGGTCCTTCACCGCCCTGCTCTACGAGCACTGCTGCGAGGGGATGTACGGCGCACCCGAGTACGGGGGCAACCGCGACGGCGCGGGATGGGAGGCGGCACGGTTCCCCGGTGACATCCAGCCCCGGGGATGGAGCGACGCCGAGGTGGCCGGCCCGTGACCGTCGACGCCGTCATCGTGGGATCGGGGCCCGGCGGGGCTACCGCGGCGGACGTGCTCACGCGGGCGGGCTGGGACGTCGTCATCGTCGAGAAGGGACGCAACCACCTTCTGGATGCCGACGACCTGACACGGCCGGCCGCGGACTACTCCAACGACGAGATCAAGTTCATCTACCGGTACTTCCTCGGCCCCGACCCCCTGATCGAGCCGCGCACCTTCCGCACGGGCGAGGAGGAGGGCGACCATGCCTATGTCGGTGAGGTCAACTCGATTCCGACCACCGTGGGCGGGGGCGGCACCCACGCCGACGGCAAGGTGCCGCGCTTTCGCGAGGAGGACTTCGCGCTGCTGAGCACCCACGGGCCCATCGAGGGGGCCGAGGTGGCCGACTGGCCCATCTCCTACGACGACCTCGAGCCTTTCTACGCCCAGGCCGAGCGGGCCATCGGTGTGGCCGGGGAAGCCGGCGCCAACCCGTTCGCGGCGTGGCGTTCGGGCCCCTACCCCATGCCCTCGGGGGCGCCCATGTACGGCGCGCTGCGTTCGAGCGCGGCCGCCGAGGCCCTGGGTCTGCATCCGTACGCCGCGCCCACCGCGGCGAATTCCGTTCCCTACGACGGCCGCCCGGCCTGCAACAACTGCGGGTTCTGTGCCTTCTTCGGATGCCCCATCCATGCCAAGGGCGATCCCGTGGCGCTGTTGACGCGGGCCATGGCGTCGGGGAGGGCGGAGCTTCTGAGCGAGACCTTCGTGTCGCGTCTGATCACCGACGGGCGCCGTGCCACCGGGGTCGAGGTCATCGGGCCCGACGGCGCGGTCCGGACCGTCGACGCCCGCCACGTCGTGATCGCCGCGGGCGCCGTCGAGACGCCGCGCCTGCTGCTGCTGTCGGGGATCGACCATCCGCTGGTGGGCCGGAACTTCATGGTGCACTTCCAGACCTTCGTCATCGGGATCCTCCCCGAGCGCCTCCACGGGCACAAGGGTCGGGCCGTGACGCACGTCCACGACGACGCCGTGATCGTCGACGATGCGGCTCGCGCCGCCGCCGCCGAAGCGGGGTTGCCGTGGATCCGCGGAGGTCTGGTCGAGCACGGCGGTCCGAGCCTGCCCATCATGGAGGCGAAGATGTACCCGTGGGGGGCCAAGCACAAGTCGCTCATGCGGTCCTCGCCCATGCGCGACCGCATGTGGGCCTTCACCATGCAGGGCGAGGACCTTCCCCAGCTGACCAACCGTGTGGACCTCGATCCCACCGTGCGCGACGTGCGCGGCTTCCCCGTGGCCCGCGTCACGTACCGGCCCCATCGCCACGAGATCGTGGCCTCCGCCCATCACGCGCCGCGCTTGGTGCGCGTGCTCGAGGACATGGGGGCGACGTGGACGATGACGTCGACCTCCCCGCTGCCCGAGGGCCAGGACCGACGCGGTGCGTTGTCGGCCATCCCCATGAGCCGCCACGTCATGGGCACCACCCGCATGGGTGAGGACCCCGAGACCTCGGTGGTCGACGCCGTGGGCCGCCTGCACGGGCTCGACAACGTCGTCGTCGCCGATTCTTCGGTGTTCGTGACCTCGGCGGGGTACGGGCCCACCCTCACCCTGGTGGCGCTGGCGGCGCGTGCCGCCGCGGCGCTGGCGGGGGAGACGACCCCGATCTGACGGTCTCAGTCGACGAGGCGCCGGGTCCAGTCGACGAGGTGCCCGGTCTCAGTCGACGAGATGTTCGGCCAGGATCCGGCTGCTGGCCTCGAATTCCTCGGCGGGGACCTCGGCGTGCATCCCGGGGCTCACGTGCATGCGCTTGTCGCCGCTGCCGAAGGCGTCGAAGAGGTCGAAGGCCAGGTGGCGGGGGAAGAGCTCGTCGTGCCACTGCACGATGAACAGCAGCGGGCACCGCACCGTGGGGGCGTCGGCCGCGAAACGGTCCTGGGTGGGCCCGGCGATCGCCATGAGGCCGAGCACCGCCACGCTCACCCGGGGTTCGGCGGCCACAACGGGGAGGCCGAAGATCGTTCCCATCGACAGGCCCCAGTACCCGCACGGGCCGGGGGTCACCTCCGCCAGGGCCTGCACGGCGTCGAGGGTGGCGCGCCAGTCGGCGACCATGTCGTCGATGAGCGCGGGGTCCGCCGACCACCGGGCCACGAAGTCGGCGAAGGCGAGACCGTCCACCGCGCCCTTGTCGGCGCGCCGGTCGCCGTGCACGGGCCCGTCGATGGCCACCGCGCACAGCCCGTGGTGGCGCACGAGCCCGCGCGCCAGGGCCACGATGTAGTCCTGGCTCTTGGATCCCGACGCCCCGTGCCCCAGCATGACGACGGGGCGGGGACCCTCGTCTTCCTCCGGCGTCCACAACAGCCCCGGAACGGTGCGCTCGCCGACCTCGAGGTCGAACCGGCGTTCCCGCACCCCTTTGGCGGCGGTATCGCTCCCGAAGCGCATCGGGCTGAGCGTACCGGTCAACTGCGTGGCACCTCGGACCACGCCATGTCCTTGTCCATGCGGGGCTCGCCGGGCAGGCCCAGCACACGCTCTCCCAGGATGTTGCGCATGATCTCCGATGTTCCCCCCTCGATGGAGTTGGCACGAGAGCGCAGGAAGGTGTGGCGGGCGTCGGCGCCTCCGGAGAAGACGGCCCGGTCGGGCCGGCGCATCTCGTAGTGGGTCGGGAAGAGGGTGCCGGTCATCCCGAGCAGGTCGACGCACAGCTCGTACACGCGCTGGTTGAGCTCCGCCCCCTTGAGCTTGGCCACCGAGCCTTCGGGCCCCGGGGTCCCGGCCCGCCGCAGCGTCCGGGCCCGCATGTTCGTGAGGCGGGCCACCTCGGCCTCCACCCACAGCGTCATGAGACGTTCGCGCTGGGCGCCGGTCTTGTCGGGCTTCTCCTTCCAGATCCGCATGGCCTCGTGGATGGGGCCCGAGCTGCGCGCCGGCACGCCGCCGCCGATGGCCACCCGCTCGTTCATCAACGTGGTGGTGGCCACGCGCCACCCCGCCCCCACGGCGTCGAGGCGCTGGTGGTCGGGGATGCGCACGTCGGTGAAGAAGACCTCGTTGAACTCGGCGTCGCCGGTGATCTGGCGCAGGGGGCGGACCTCCACGCCCGGGGCGTGCATGTCCACGATGAAGTAGGTCATGCCCCGGTGCTTGGGGACGTCGGGGTCGGTGCGGGCCACGAGCATCCCCCAGCGCGCCGTGTGGGCCAGGGTGGTCCACACCTTCTGGCCGTTGACGACCCACTCGTCGCCGTCGCGCACGGCCCGGGTGGCGAGCCCGGCCACGTCGGAGCCGGCCCCGGGCTCGCTGAAGAGCTGGCACCAGATCTCCTCGCACGTGAACAGCGGCCGCAGGTAGCGGGCCCTCTGCTCGTCGGTCCCGTGGGTGAGCACGGTGGGGGCGCCCATGCCGTAGCCGATGACGTTGCGGTCGGCCTCGTTGGGCGCGCCCGCTTCGCGCAGCTCGCGCTCGACGAGCCCCTGGAGCTCGGGGCTCAACCCCAGGCCCCCCAGACCGACGGGGAACGTCACCCAGGCCAGCCCGGCGTCGAAGCGGGCGCCGAGGAACTCCACCGGGGGCGTGGTGGCCGGGTCGTGGGACTCGAGCAGGTCACGGAGCTTGGAACGGACGAGGTCCTCGTCGGTCTGCACGGTGTCGGTGAAGGGCATGCGCCAACGTTAACGACAGCGACGGCGCTCTGTCTGCGGTGCCTGCGTCGGCGCCGGTGTCAGCGCTGTCGGCGGAGAGGGGCCGGGCGGCGCGGCCGGGAGCCGGGGGAGGCACCCGCACCGCGCGCGTCCCGGTGTCGCCTCAGGCGGGTCCGGATGCTCGGAGAAGTGCGCTGACGATGCGGGCCTTGCCCTCCATCTTGGCCTGGTACATGGCCTGGTCCGCAGAGCGGATGAGGCCGGCGACCGAGCCGGGGCGACCGGGGGTGCACGGCGCCACGCCGATGCTGACCGACAGGGTCCGCTCGCCGAAGGGGGTGCCGAAGGGGCGGGAGAATTCCTCGAGGATGCGTTGCCGCGATCTCGACGCCCTCGCCTTCGTGGACGAGGTCCTCGCAGATCACCAGGAACTCGTCCCCGCCGAAGCGGCCCACGGTGTCGGAGTTGCGGACGCACTCGGCCAGGCGCTGGGCGATGGCGGTGAGGATGAAGTCGCCGGCTTCGTGGCCCAGCTCGTCGTTGACGAGCTTGAAATTGTCGACGTCGATGAACAGCACGGCCACCATGGACTCCCGGCGCCGCACGCGGGCCAGGGCGTGGGCGAGCCGGTCGCTGATGAGCACGCGGTTGGCCGCACCGGTGAGCGGGTCGTGCACGACCTGGTGCGACAGCTGGGCGCTGAGGGCCCGCTCGGCCTCGTACAGCCGGGCGTTGGCGACGGCGATGGCGGCGTGCTCGGCGAACAGCGACACGGCCCGCAGGTCGTACTCGCTGTAGATGTGCCCGGCGGCACCGATCAGGTTGATGACGCCCGAGGACCTGGCCCCGGTGCTGCAGCGGCACGCACACCGCGCTCTCGGTCTCCTGGTGCCCCTTCTCCGAGACGGTCCCCTGCACGAGCAGCGGCTCGCGGTCACGGGCCACCCGGCTGGCGATCCCGCCGCCGAGCTCGATGGGGGCGCCGCTGGCGTTGCCGGCCCGGCACACCACCACGAGGTCCCCCTCGTCCTCGAGCAGCATGATGGAGCCGCTCGACGCTCCCAGGAGGTCGAACGCGCTGGACAGGATGAGCTGGAGGACCTCGTCCACCACGAGCACCGAGTTCATGGCCTTGCCCGCCTCGTAGAGCATGGCGAGCTCCTTGAGGCGGTTCGACAGGGCGGCACCTAGCACCCGCTCGTCCACGAGGAGCTTGGCCAGGCGCCGGAGGTGGCGTTCCTTCTCCATGACGTAGGCGGCCAGCCCGATGACGAGGACCACGGTGCCGGTCCGGAACCCGAGTCCGTTGGCGAACCCCAGGCGGTGCCCTTCTTTCGAGGTGAGCAGCGCCACCGCCGCGGCCAGGCACACCAGGCCGGCGAAGACGATCGTCCACAGCTGGGAGCGCCGCCGGTCGACGGCTTCGAGGGTGGGGGTGGAGAAGCCCCTGATCCCGACGATCCTGGCCTCCTGCTCGAGGAGCCTGGATGCCCCCGCCGGCACGGCGTCGAACTCGTCCGGGGGAACCGTCACGTCGGGAGGTATCGGCGTGCACCGAGCAGGGCTTGAATCCGGCGGTCCCGGCGTTTGTAGCATCGGGCCCGCGTCGGCCTTCGCCGGGGCGGGGCCGAGTCGACGGGAGGGCGTTGTGGAGCGGGTGGAGTTCGAGACGATCGTCTACGAGAAGGACGGTGCGGTGGCCCGCATCGTGCTCAACACTCCGGACAAGGCCAACATCCAGACGGCCCAGCAGGTGTGGGACATGGACGAGGCCCTTGTCCTCGCCGACGACGACGACGACGTCAAGGTGCTCGTGCTCAAGGGGAACGGGGAGGGGTTCTGCGCCGGGCACGCCATCGTGGGCGTCGACGAGATGCCCGAGGTCTACCCGACCACGGGGCCGACCCCCGAACGGACCTGGCGCCGGCACCACCAGGGGCTGTTCCTGTGGCCGCCCCTGCGCTTGTGGGAGTTCCCCAAGGTGACCATCGCCCAGGTCCACGGCTACTGCGTGGGCGGGGGCACCGTGTACGGCCTGCTCACCGACCTCACCATCGCCTCCGAGGACGCCTACTTCCAGATGCCGCTGCCGCAGGGCTTCGGGCTGCCCGGCGCCCAGACCATGATCGAGCCCTGGGTCCTCATGAACTTCAAGCGCGCCGCCGAGTACCTGTTCCTGGCTCCCACCATCAGTGCCGAACAGGCCCTCGACTGGGGGATGGTCAACCGGGTCGTGCCGCGCGCCGCGCTCGAGGGCACCGTGGAGGAGATCGCCGCCACCGTGGCCAAGATGCCCCTCACCACCATTCTCGCCACCAAGCAGGGGCTCACCAGAGCGTGGGAGATGATGGGGATGCGCATGCACCTCCAGCAGTCCACCGACCTGGTGGCGCTGTGCACGGGGGCCAGCGACGTGCGCAGCTTCATGGCGTCACTGGGCGGGCGCCGCCCCCGCCAGCAGGCTGCGGACCGCGCCGTCTCCGACTGAGGCTGTCTCCGACTGAGGCCGTCTCACTAACGGCGCGGAACCCGGGAACGGGGCCCCGCCCGAGGCGGGACCCCGTTACCCCGGTCGTGGTGCTGAGCCTCCTACAGGGCGAACGACGTGCCCGGGAGCAGGCTCAGGTTGTCGGCGCTGCTGACACAGATCGTCGCCTTGACCGAGCCCTTGAGCCCGGTGTCACCGGTGGGGAGGCTCGTGTTCCCGCCGCTGTTGGGGATCTTCCCTTTCAGCGCCACCTCGATGATGTCGCCCGCGGCGCAGTGGAACTTGGAGTTGGCCACCTGCGCGCCCTTCTTGGTCTTGGTGGGCAGCGTCTGCTTGGTGGTGAAGGTGAACGAGGTCTTCGAGCCGTTGGACCAGTCGATCGACGAGGTGCCCGACGTGGCGCCGGTGAAGATGAACCTGCCTGTACCCGGCGCGTTGGGCGACGGCGAGCATCCGCTCACCGACACCGTGCCCGACACGTTCCCGCTCAAGGTCGAACAGCTGCCCTTCACCGCCTTGGGCGTCGGGGTCGCCGACGCCACTCCGGGCACGAGCACGGCGGCGACGAGCACGGGAACCGAGAGCGCAGAGAACAGCACGACGAGGCGGGACGATGTGGATCGGTGCATGGGGAACCCCCTTGGATGACGTTGATGTCAGATTCGACGGTACGCCCGCCGAGTGGGAGCACCCTGGGGCGAGCCTGGGGTGCGCCTGAAATCACGTCGGACCGGTCTCAGGCGCCGAGCCCGAGGAGCCGAGCCTCAGGAGCGGGGCTCGACCAGGAGGCTCTGCAGGGAGCGCCCGATGGGGCCGTGCACGTCCCACAGCGCGGACTGGGCCACGCCCACGCCGGGGATGCCGATGGTCGTCGAGGCGTCGATGCACACCCACTCGCCCACCGCCGGGCGGTGCAGGTACACGGTGAGATCGGGGTTGATGAAGAGGTGGTGGGCGAAGTCGAGCTCCGAGCTCACCCCGTTGCCGAAGTCCGCCGCCGCGGCCACGCGCTGCAGCGGCGTGGGCTCCTCACCGGGGACCACCGGCACGGCCAGGCGCACCCACACCGTGGCCGGCCCGCGTCGGGCGAAGTGCCCCTTCACGTACAGCAGCTGCGCCCCGGCGCTGTGGAAGGCCCGGTAGTCGCCGATGGGCGGCGCCGAGTCGTACCCGCCGTCGGGCCCCGGCGGCGCCCCGGGGTCCCGGTCCGGTCTGTGGGGGCGGGCCGGCATCGGGTTGCAGCCGGATGCGCAGGGCCCGCGCCCACGCCACGTCGCGCCCGCCGCTGGCGACCGAGGCCTCGACGAGCTGGACCTTGCGCCCGGGCCGCGCCAGTGACGCCGACACCGACAGCGGCGCCACGGGCACCGGTCGGAGGAGCTCGACGGTGAGCCGGGTCACGTGCATGGGCTCGTCGGTGGGGATGGACTCCACCGCCCGGGCCAGGAGGGCGGCCACGGGCCCGCCGTGCAGCGCGTCGGGGGTCCACGGCCCGCGGGCGTACTCGGTGGGCACGAGGTGCTCCCCGTCGGGCACGAAGAGGGCGTCGTCCGGCGTTCGCCGTTCACGGCTCGGGGGTCTCGAGCCGGTCCAGGACCCAGGCCGGGGGCCGGGCCGTGAAGCCCTCGTCGGGCCAGTCCATCCACCCCGACCCCGCCAGCGCCCCGCCGTCGGGGTGCAGCGTCGTGCCCGTGATGTACGACGACAGGTCCGAGGCCAGGAACAGCACGCAATTGCCGACGTCGGTGACCTCGCCCTTGCGGCGCAGGGGGATGGTGAGGAAGTCGCCGGGGTCGGTGCCGTCGCCCGCCGCCGCGGCGCGCTGGCCCGCGGAGCCGGCCCGGCCCGCCACCCCGGCCAGGCCGGCGGTGGGGACGAAGTCCGGCGCCACGCAGTTGACGCGGATGCCCGCCGCCCCCAGCTCGACGGCCAGGGTGCGGGTGAGGTGCGTCACCGCCGCCTTCATGGCCGCGTAGACGGCGTAGCCGGGGGCGGCCCGGTGCGCCTCGATGGAGGTGATGGTGACGATGCTGCCGCCCCGCCCGCCCGCCGCCATGCGCGGCGCGGCGCGCTGGATGGCGTCGGCCACCCACGTGAAGTTGGTGCGCACCAGGGCGTCGCGGCCCTTGGCGCTCACGTCGGTGAAGGCGGCCCGAAAGGTTCCGCCCACCACGTTGACCAGCACGTCGAGCCGGCCGAAGCGTTCGTCGCAGGCGTCGAAGAGGCCCGCCAAGGCGTCGGGGTCGCGCACGTCGAGCACGGCCTCGAGCACCTCGACCCCCTGGGCCCGGGCCTCGCCGGCGGTGGCCGCCAGCGCCTCGCCCTGCACGTCGGCCAGGGCCAGCGCCACCCCGGCGCGGGCCAGGTCCAGGGCCGAGGCCCGGCCCAGACCTCCGCCGCCCCCGGCCACGAGGGCGACTTTTCCGGACAGGCCGGCGCGCTCGTCGAGGAACGAACCAGGCGCACTCGGCACGGCGGCGATGGTAGCCGATACGATCTGACGACCAGTCAGGAACCGCCCTGGAAAGGCAGGAGCATGGACTTCGAGTTCTCGCCTGAGCAGCTCTCCTTCGTGGCCGAGGTCGAGCGCTTCCTCGACGAGCACGACGACCCCGAGGTCTTCGACGTCACCCGGGAGAACATGGCCCAGATCGTCGACACCCCGGCGCGGCGGGCCTTCATGGCCGAGATGGGGAGACCAGGGCTGGCTCGGGATCACCTGGCCCAAGGAGTACGGGGGCCAGGAGGGCGACGGCGTCTACGAGTACCTGCTCAACGAGTCCCTGGCCCGCCGGGGCGGCCCGCAGATCGGCAAGGGGGTCGGGATCGTCGGCAAGACGATCATCCGCCACGGCAGCGAACGGTTGAAGGCCGAGTTCCTGCCCAAGATCCTGCGCAACGAGGTCGAGTTCGCGGTGGGGTACTCCGAGCCCAACGCCGGGTCCGACGCCGCCTCCATGCAGTTGAAGGCCACCCGCGACGGCGACGGCTGGCGCCTCAACGGCCAGAAGACCTGGACCACCTCGGCGCACTTCGCCGAGTGGTACTGGGTGGGGGCCCGCACCGACCCCACCTCCAAGCACGCCGGCATCACGCTGTTCCTCGTCCCGCTCGACCAGCCCGGCATCACCGTCAACGCCATCTGGACGATGGGGGACGAGCGCACCAACGAGGTCCATCTCGACAACGTGTTCGTGCCCGACGACTACGTGGTGGGAGAGCTCAACCACGGCTTCCAGTACATCTCCGAGGCCCTCGACCTCGAGCGCTTCACCATGTTCACCTTCTCTCCCATCAAGCAGCGCCTCGACCTGCTGTGCGAGTACGTGGCCGGGGCCACGCGCGACGGCGTGGCCTTGAAGGACGACCCGGTCGTGCGCCACCGCATCGCCGAGCTGGCCACCCAGGCCGAGGTGGCGCGCGTCCTCGGGCTGCGCTTCGTCAACGAGTCGCAGAAGGGCGGGGCCGCCCCCACCACGCACGCCTCGGAGTACAAGCTCTACGCCACCGAGCTGTCGCGGCGCCTGGCCGACGCGTCCATGGACCTGGCCGGTCCGGGCTCGCAGCTGCGGGTGAAGACGCCCGACGCACCCATGGAGGGTCGGGCCGAGTCGACGTACCGCTACACCGTGATCGACACCATCGGCGGCGGGACCTCGGAGATCCAGAAGAACATCATCGCCCGGCGCCGTCTCGGGCTCCCCAAGAACTTCTGATGGTGACCAACGCGCCCGGGCCCCTGGCGGGCGTCGTGGTGCTCGACCTGTCGAGCGTGGGCCCCGCGGCGCGACTGCACGCGCCTGCTGGCCGACTACGGCGCCACGGTGGTGAAGGTGGGGCCGGTGCCGGGCCAGGGACCGGCTCCGGTGACCCCGCCCTTCTTCGCCTACAGCGCGCACCGGGGCATGCGCCGCGTGCACCTCGACGTGCGCGACACCGAGGGGCGCGAGGCCTTCCTGGCCCTGGCGGCCGGGGCGGACGTGGTGGTCGAGAGCTTCCGGCCCGGTGTCGTGGACCGCCTGGGCATCGGTTACGAGGCGGTGCGGGCCGTGAACGGCGCCGTGGTGTACTGCTCGACGAGCGGATTCGGCCAGGACGGGCCGCGGGCGGGGTGGGCCGGGCACGACCTCGACTACCTGGCCGTGGGCGGGTACCTGGCGGCCACTGGCCCCCGTGCCGACGGCGGCCCCCCGATCCCCGGCGCCACCATCGCCGACGCCGCGGGCGGAGGCATGCACGCCGCTCTGGCCGTGTGCGCCGCGCTGGTGGGCCGGTCCAGCACCGGTGAGGGCACCTTCCTCGACGTGTCGGTGGCCGACGGGGTCCTGTGGCTCATGTCCCTGGCCGCCGACGAGCACCTGGCCACCGGGACCGAGCCGGGCCCGGGACACGACGTGCTCACCGGGCGCTACGCCTGTTACGACACCTACCGCACCGCCGATGGCCGATGGTTGGCGGTGGCCGCCATCGAGGCCAAGTTCTTCGCCAACCTGTGCCGGGCCCTGGGGTGTGCGCAGTGGGTCGAGCACCAGTACGACGACGACGCCCAGGAGGCGATGCGCGGCGACTTCGCCGCCGCCTTCGCCCGGCGCGACCGCGACGACTGGGTGGCCGAGCTGTCGGGCGCGGACACCTGTGTGGCCCCCGTCCAGAGCGTGGCCGAGATCGGGGCCGACCCGCAGTACGCCTGGCGCGGTGCGGTGGTCGATGCCAAGCACCCCACGCGCGGGGCGTTCCGTCAGGTGGGCCCGGTGTTGGCCGGCACGGCGCCGCTGTCCGAGCCGGTGTGCGTCCCCGACGAGGGCGTCACCGACACCGACGAGCTGCTGGGCGCGGCCGGCTTCCCCGCCGCCCGCCTGGCCGAGCTGCGGGCCCGGAAGGTGATCGCATGAGCGGGAGTGATCGCATGACGCGGAGTCATCGAGGAGGTGCGAGCGCTCATCGGCGTGGCGCAGTACGAGGAGACCGGCGAGTTCCCCGTCGAGCGCAGCTACGTGTGGACCATGTGCGCGTCGGTGGAGAACGGCAACCCCCTGTTCTGGGACGACGACGCCGCCCGGGACCTCACCGGCGGGCCCATCGCCCCTCCCACCATGCTGTCGGTGTGGTTCCGCCCCCATCACTGGGCGCCGGGGCGCACCGAGGAGCACCTCCCGCTCAAGGTCCACTTCGACCTGAAGGAGCGCCTCGGAGCTGCCCGAGGCGGTCATGACCGACAACACCATGGTGTTCCACGAGCCCGTGCGACCCGGCGACGTGCTGTCGACGCGCCAGGTCCTGCGCTCGGTGAGCGACGAGAAGAAGACCAAGCTCGGCACCGGCCGCTTCTGGGTCATCGACGTGGAGTACACCAACCAGCAGGGCCGGACCGTCGGGGTCGAGAGCTACACCGGCTTCGGCTACCGGCGTGCCACCGATCCCGGCGGCGCGGACGGGGCGCGCCGTGAGCCGGCCCGCCCCGGTCCTCGTGTTCGGCGACGTGGCCGAAGGCGACCTCCTGCCGTCGCTGCACCACGACGTCACGGCCACCACGGTCGTCCTCGGCGCCCTGGCCACGCGCGACTGGCGCCCCATGCACCACGACAAGGACTTCGCGTCGAGTCCGCAACGGCACGCGCGACATCTTCCTCAACACGCCCAACCAGGCGGCGTGGTTCGAGCGCTACATCACGGACTGGACCGGGCCCCACGGACGGCTGGGCCGGGTCGTCTTCCGCATGCGCGACTCGGTGTTCCCCGGCGACACCATGGTCCTCGACGGGGCCGTCTCCGAGGTCACCGTGGACGACACCGGGTGCGGGTGGGTCGGACTCGACATCACCTTGTCGGTCGACGGGGACGTGAAGAGCACCTGCAGCGCCCGCGTGGCGCTGCCCGTGGACGACGACGACAACCCCTGGCGTCGCGGCGCCGACCGCTGGAAGCCCTGAGAGGAGCTGGCCCGTGCTGGACCTGGAATTCACGCCCGAGCAGGACATGCTGCGCGAGACGGTGCGCAAGGTGTGCGCCACGCACAGCCCCCTGTCGGTGGTGCGCGCCCTCGAGGACGACCCGGTGGGCTATTCCGCCGAGATGTGGAAGCAGCTGGGCGAGCTCGACCTCATCGGGCTCCTGCTGCCCGAGGAGCGCGGCGGGTCGGGGATGGGCGCGCTCGAGGGCGTCGTGCTCTACGAGGAGCTGGGCCGCGCCCTCGCCCCCACCCCGCACTTCCCGAGTGCGGTGCTGTGTGGCGGGGCGCTGGCCCGGGCGGGATCGGCCGAGCAGCAGCAGCGGTGGCTGGCGCCCATCGCCGCCGGCGACGCCGTGCTCACCCCGGCCTGGTTCGAGCCCGAGAACAGCGGCGGGCCCGGCGGCGTGCAGATGCGGGCCGAGCCCGACGGGGCCGGTTTCCGCCTCACCGGAACCAAGCGCCACGTCCCCTTCGCCTCGTCGGCCGCCGCGCTGGTGGTGCTGGCCCGCACCGGGCCGGGGCCCGCCGACGTCGACCTCTTCCTCGTCGACCCCGGGGCCGAGGGCGTGGCTCTCGACCAGCAGTTCACGGTGGCGTCGGACACGCAGTACCGGGTGACCTTCGACGGGGTGGCGGTCGCCGCCGACGACCGCATCGGCGCGCCGGGATCGGGCTGGGGGACCTGGGACGAGGTGATGCACGACGGGTGCATCCTCCTCGGGGCCCAGGCCATGGGAGGGGCCCAGCAGGCTCTCGACATCACCGTGCAGTACGCCAAGGACCGCGAACAGTTCGACAAGCCTCTGGGCGCCTTCCAGGCCATCGCCCACTATCTGGCCGATGCCGTCACCGCCGTCGACGGGGGCACCACCCTCGTCCACGAGGCCGCCTGGGCCCGGGCCGAGGGCCGGTCGGTCGAGAGCCTGGCGCCCATGGCCAAGCTGTTCGCGTGCCGCACCTACCGCGACGTGACGGCCATGGCCCAGCAGGTCTTCGGCGGCATCGGCTTCACCGTGGAGTTCGACATCCAGATGTACTTCCGCCGGGCCAAGGCGCTGCAGGTGTCGTGGTGGGACACCCGCTATCTCGAGGAGCTGGTGGCCGCGGCCGTGCTCGACCGGGGCGCCTGAGTCAGGCCGAGATCTCGGCGGAGGTCTCGAGGCCCAGGGTGTAGCCGGCCAGGAAGGTGTCGGCCTCCTCGGTCCGGGGGTAGCGGGCCACCAGTCGCCGAAAGCGCGGCGAGTGGGTCGGCTCGATCAGATGGGCGAGCTCGTGCACCAGCACGGCGTCGAGCACCCAGCCGGGCACGAACCGCAGGCGTTCGGAGATGCGGATCTCCCCGGTCCGGGACGTGCACGAGCCCCAGCGCCGTTGCTGGTTGCCCACCCAGCGGATCGAGGCGGGCCGGACCCCGCCCAGGTACTCGTCGGCGAGCACGGCGGCCCGCTCCTCGAGGTCCTCGTCGGAGGTGGAGACGTGGGGGCGCTGGGCCAGGACGCGCTGGACGAGGCCCTCGACCAGCTCCACCCGGTCGGCCTTGCTCAGCCGGGCGGGGACGAGGATGACCACGCGGCCGTCCTGCCAGAAGCCGCTGGCGGTCTTGCGCCGGCGTGGGCTGGTGCGCACCTCCACCGTCGGACGCAGCGGGCGGCCCCGGCTCATGGCCGGTGTCGGTGTGCGTGTCGGTCGACCTCTCGTGCCCCCCTCGAACTCCATGCCCCTAATAGATGTCGACGCGGCGGCGCAGTGCAAGACCCTGCGTGTGAATTTTGTGCGACTTCGCCCACGCGCCGCCCTCGGGAGACCGCTCCTGTCACCACCGCTTCTGGCGGCCGCTGGCGTTGAGGTCGGCCAGGTACCGGTTGTAGGCGGCGAGCTCCTCGTCCTGCTCGTCGGCTTCACCGGAGTCGGCACCGGGACCGGCATCGCTGTCGGCGGGGACGATCCGGGCGGGCTCTTCGGGGGCGGGCGTGTCCCGGACCGGCTCGTCGTGGACCAGCTTCCACCACATATAGGTGGCGTAGGCGCCGAAGATGGGCCACTCGAAGGTGTAGACCCAGCTCAAGGTGTTGCCCCCCAGGGCCCGCGACACCTGCCACCACGTCAGGGCCACACAGCCCGGGACGAACACGAGCAGGGCGACGTGGAGGGAGACCGCCCGCCTCGACGTCCACACGCTGCTCACCGCGGAAAGGCTAGCGACGGGCATGGCGCCCCCGACGTCCGCGGCTCCCTGGTCCTGGACACCGGGCCAACCACGAAGGAGACTCTCCGTCCGAGTTCGTAACCAGGCGCCACGGGAGGGCGAGCCCGCAGGCGGGAGGAGGTTCGGTGGCCCCGAAGGGATCGCCCGGCAGCTCCGAGCAGGGCCGGGAGGGCGGTACCGAGCGCCACTGGTGGACTCTGGTCGGCGTGTGCGGGGCGACGTTCATGCTCCTCGTGGACATCACCATCGTGCAGGTGGCCCTGCCCACCATGCAACGGTCGCTGCACGCCAGCTTCAGCGACCTCCAGTGGGTGATCTCGGCCTACGCCCTGAGCCTGGCGGCGCTGATCCTCACCCAGGGGGCACTGGCCGACAAGTTCGGCCGCAAGCGCATCTTCGTGTTCGGCCTGGCCGTGTTCACCCTGGCCTCGGCGGCGTGCGGGCTGTCGCACACCCCGGCCGAGCTCATCGCGTCCCGTGCTGTGCAGGGCATCGGGGGGGCGGCCATGTTCGCCACCTCGCTGGCCCTCATCGGCCAGGACTTCCAGGGCAAGGCGCGCGCCTCGGCCATCGCCGTGTGGGGGGCCACCGTGGGCGGCGCCGTCGCCATCGGCCCCCTGGTGGGTGGCGCCCTCACGAGCGCCTTCGGGTGGCAGTGGATCTTCTACGTGAACGTCCCCGTCGGGGTGGCGACCCTCCTGGTGAGCATGCGCATGGTCAACGTGGCGGACCCCCACGCCGGACGGCTCGACTGGAACGGCCTCCTGACGTTCTCGGGTGGCCTGTTCCTGCTCGTCCTCGGCCTGACCCGGGGCAACGACGACGGCTGGTCGAGCCGGAAGGTCGTGGTGACCCTGGGCGCGGCCGTGTTCCTTCTCGTCCTCTTCGTGATGGTCGAGCTGCTCCAGAAGCGGCCCATGTTCGACCTTTCGCTGTTCCGCAAGCCGTCGTTCACGGGCGTGTCGGTGGCGACCTTCGGCATCGGCGCGGGGATGTTCGCCCTGCTGCCCTATCTGACGCTCTACCTCCAGAACGACCTGGGGCTGTCCCCCCTGCAAGGTGGTGAGCGCCTCCTTCCCCTCACGACGATGTCGTTCCTGGTCCCCCTGTTGTCGCGCCCCTTGACCGAGCGGGTCCCCGCCGGTCTGGCGCTGTGCGTGGGCCTGGCCACCTCGGCCGTGGGCATCTGGCTCTTCACCGGGCTCACCGTCGGCTCGACCTGGAGGGCGCTGCTGCCCGGTCTCGTGGTCGGGGGCGTGGGCATCGGCCTGGCCAATCCCGCCATCGCCAAGATCGCCCTGGGCGTGGTCCCGCCCCAACGCGCCGGCATGGCGTCGGGGATCAACAACACCTTCCGCATCGGAGGCGTGGCCACCGGCGTCGCTGCCCTCGGCGCCGTGTTCCAGCACCGCCTCCAGTCGACCCTCCACACGCTGGTGGGTGCCCGCCAGGCCCCGGCCCTGGCCCGCGCCGTCGCCGCGGGAGGGACCCGGGCCGCCGCCACAGCGTCGGGAGGCAAGGCGACGGTGGTGGCGGCCGCGCACCACGCCTTCGTCAACGGGATCGACGAGGTGGTGTGGGTGGGGGCCGTGGCGGTGGCGGTCGGGGCGGCCTTCGCCGTCCTGGTGCGGCGCAAGGACTTCTACTCGCGCCGGCGTGCCGGCTACCGGCCGCCGGCGTCGCCTCCGTCCGTACCGTCACCGCCGCTCGAGCGCGACCGCGTGCCCGAAGCGGTGGGCTGAGGGAGGACGCGTGGCGAACTCCACCCCCCGTGGTACAGGTCCTTCGGGTGCTCCCGGCGAGGTCCCGGCGGTGATGCGGTCGGCGATCTACCGCCGCCCCGGCGACATCGGGGTGGAGGAACGGCCCGTGCCCACACCCGGCCCCGGCGACGTCCTCGTCGAAGTGGCCTACTGCGGGATCTGCGGGTCCGACCTCCACATCATGATCGAGGGGTGGGGCAAGCCCGGCATCGTCGGCGGCCACGAAGTCACCGGGATCGTGGCCGCGGTGGGAGAGGACGTGACGGCGTGGGTGCCCGGTGACGCCGTGGTGTGCGGGCCCTCCCCGCGCTGTGGCGAGTGCCGCCGCTGTCGCGAGGGCAAGCCCTCGCAGTGCGAGCGCCGCGCCGCTCCCGTCGACGGGGACACCGGCGGAGGGTTCGCCCGCTACGTGGTCACCAAGGCCCGCTCGCTGCTGCGCCTGCCCGAAGGGATGTCCCCCCGGGTGGCGGCGCTGGCCGAGCCCCTGGCCGTGGCGCTGCACGGCATCACCCGCTCGGGCATGGTGCCCGGTGACACGGCCATGGTCTTCGGGGCCGGGCCCATCGGTGCGCTCACCATCGCCGCCCTGGTGGCCAAGGACCTGGGCCCGGTGCTGGTGGTGGAGCCGAGCGAGCGCCGGCGGCGCCTCGCCACCGATCTGGGTGCGGCCGAGGTGCTCCATCCGAACGAGCTCGAGACCTTCCCGTCGTGGGAGCCCGAACGGCTCTCGTGGCGTGCCGTCGACGTCGTCTTGGAATGCTCGGGCAAGAAGGCGGCCATGGAGGGCGGCTTCTACCAGCTCCGACGGGGCGGGCATCTGGTGCTGGTGGGTGCGGGCATCGAGGCTCCGAGCTTCGACCCCAACCGCATGATCCTCAACGAGCTGTCGGTGAGCGGCTCGTTCGTCTACGACGCCAACGGCTTCGAGCACGCCCTGGAGCTCCTGGCGTCGGGTCGGTTGCCCGTCGACGTGCTCATCGACCCCGACGACGTGTCGCTCGAGGGTCTGGGGGAGGCCATGCAGGGCCTGGCCGAGGGTCGCATCGCCGGGAAGGTGATGGTGGTCCCGGGAGGCGCGCCCGGGACCCGGGGAGGGAGTCGGCTGATGGCACATCCCTACTACCCCTCGGGCAACCCCCGGTTCAACCACGTCGCCTTCAGCGTGCCCTCGGGCCTTCTGGACGAGACGAACCGTGCCGACATCACCCGGTTCTGGGGGCAGGTGCTCGGCTTCGACGAGATGCCGACGATGACCCTCGACGGCAAGCGCCTGATCCTGTCGTGCGTGCACTGGGACCAGTTCATCTTCCTCATCGCCGAGGACGACCCCATGCGCTGTCCGCGCATGGACCATTTCGGCTTCGCCGTGGGGACGCTCGACGAGCTGGTCGCGGCGCGCGATCGTGCCGTGGAGTTCCGCCGCCAGGACCCGCGCGTGGACCTCATCGACCTCGCCGTCGACGACCGGGGGCCGATCAAGATCCACTCGATCTATGTCGGGTACCTGCTGCCCATGCTGTGCGAGCTGCAGTGGTGGGAGTTCGAGCGCTCCTGAGGCGGTGAGCCCGCAGCGGACGCGGTGGGCTCGCCCCCGTTCAGCCGGCCACGGACTCCTGGGTGTCGGCGCCGACGTGGACGTCGGAGAAGTCCTCGAAGGCCAGGCGCTGGGCGATACGGGTCGTCTCGGCCTCGCCGTCCCCGTCCACCAGGTACATCCGCTGAGGCGCCTCGACCGGCCGGCGCGAGCGTCCGCGGGCCTTGCGCCCACTCTTGACCCCGTGGCGCCCCTGGCGCATCGACACGGGCAGGCGCTCCCGGAGATCGGACTTGGCGGTGATGAAGATGTCGTCGGCGCTGAACCACGGCTCGACGGCTGCCTCGTCGACGGCTGCCTCGTTGACGGCTGCCTCCGACCACCGAGGTGGGCTCACCGTCGCCGTGCACCTCAGAACGCGTTCTCACAGGTTCCCCTCCGCCTTGCATGCCACGAGCACTTCAGCCGACGGGTCAGAGTGCCTGTCGACCATCAACGCACATCCAAGGGATTCTCAAAACTTGGGCAACCCGTGCGTGTACGCACCTCGTGGCCAACCCTACTCGGCGTTGCTCGCCGACGAGTGGGCCGTAGGACCTATTCGTTTCGGCTCTTGTCACCGGCGGCACGCAGGTTGGCGGTGAGGCGCAGGACGTGATGATGGTCCTCGGGCCTCAGGCCGAGCGCAGCGGCGAGCTCACGGGCCACCTCGTCGTTGATCTCGTCGCGCAGACGCCGTCCCTTCGGTGTCAGGGTCAGCATCCGGATGCGACGATCGCCGGGATCGGGGACCCGTTCGACGAGCCCCAGGCGTTCGACGCGGTCGACCAGACCCGTCACGTTGGAGGGGTCACAGGCGAGCTCCTCGGCGAAGGCGCGCATCGACACCGGTTGGTCGAGGAGCCGCAGCAGCCCCACCTGGGGCGCGGTCAGGTCGTGGCGAAGGCCGACCGAGGACATCACCTCGTGGGTGCGTCCGGTCAACTCCAGCAGGCCCTCGACCACCTGTCGGAGTCCCTGGTCGGCGGCGGTGTCGGACACGCCCTCAGTCTCGCAGCAAGTGCTTGACTCCCTCAAGCATCCTCAGGATACTTGAGGAGGTCAATCGTCGATGACGCAAGCACTGTCGTCGTGTGTACGACGTGTGAAGGAGAACCATGCCCCGGGCTTCAGAGATGATCACCGCCCTCCGCCGGTGCCAACGCGACCTGACGACGTTGGTGACAGGGCTCGACGGCCCGGCTCTGCGCCGCCAGTCGTACAGCACGGAGTGGAGCATCGCCCAGGTGCTCTCGCACCTCGGCAGCCAGGCCGACATCTTCGGACTGCTCCTGGAGGCCGGGCTCTCGGGTGGTGAGGCTCCCGCCCCGGACTCGTTCCCTCCCATCTGGGACGCATGGAACGCACGCAGTCCCGAGGATCAGGCCGCAGACAGCATCGCCGCCAACGACGTGTTCATCCGCCGCCTCGAAGCGCTCGACGCAGAGGAGCTGGAGTCCTTCCGTCTGTCTGCGTTCGGCATGGACCTCGACGCGGCGGGTTTCCTCCGGCTGCGACTGCCCGAACTGGCCATACACACCTGGGACATCGCCGTGGCCCTCGATCCCTCGGCCACCGTCGCCCCGGTTGCCGTGGAGCTGCTCATCGACGGCTTGGGGCCCATGGTGTCCCGGGTGGGGAAGCCCACTGCGACGCCGATGACGCTGCGGGTGACGACCACCGATCCCGAGCGCAGCTTCGCCCTCGTGACCGACGGGGTGCGCCTGGAGCCGTGGTCCGAGCGCGCCCATGACGGAGAGGTGAGCCTCTCGGCCGAGGAGCTGCTCCGCCTGGTCTACGGGCGCCTCGACTCCGCGCACGCCGCGTCGCTGCGGCTCGACGCGTCCCCCGTGAGCCTCGAGGATCTTCGCGCCGTGTTCTCCGGAGTCTGAGCCCTCCTCTGGACAGCCGCTGTCAGGATGTGAACGACTCGCCGTGCTTGGGTCGTTTCATGACGGCCAGGGAGACGTTGTTGAGGGTGATGGCATCGACCCACACAAAACCCTGGTCCGCTTCCTTGGTCAGCATCTCGGCCAGCTCTTCGGGGGTGGCTCTGTCGATCCGCAGGACGCGGTATTCGTCGCCCATCGCTCACCACCTTCTGCCGAGCTCGTCGTGACACAAGGATCCTAATGTGCTGGACCGTCCCTGATCGGTTGGAGCCCCAGGCGTGAGAGCCAACGAGTCTTGCGGTCAGGGCAACCACGACACCCGGCCGCGCAGCAGCACGTAGCCGACGAAGGCACCGGTGTCGATGAGGCTGTGCGCCAAGACGAGCCGTACCAACCGGCCCTGGCGCTGGTAGAGGCGACCGAACAGCAGGCCCATGATGGCGTTGCCGAAGAAGCCACCGAAGCCCTGGTAGAGGTGATAGGCCCCACGAAGCACGGCACTGGCGACCAGCGAGCGGTCTTCGCCCCACTGCAGCTGGTTCAGGCGGTGGAGCAGGTAGCCGCACACGATGACTTCCTCCAGCACCCCGTCCTGTACGGCGAGGAGGACGAGCACCGGGATGCGCCACCACACCGCCGGCAGGTTGGTGGGCACCACGCGTACGTTCAACCCGGCGTGGTACGCGCCGATGTACAGCGCCAAGCCCCGCCCCTCCGATCACGGCGGCCAGAGCTGCGCCCCACACGAGCTCCTTGGGAAGGCCGGTCGCATCGATGCCGAGGATCGAGACCCTCTCGCCCGATCGGGCGAGCAGGTACACGACGAGCGCCACGGGCACCAGGGCGACGACGATGCCCAACAGCTGGTACGCCAGGTTGAGCAGCGAGCCGTTGCCCGCCGCCGAGGCGTTGATGATAGTGCTCTGCGACCGAAGCGGGACCCTCGAGGACAGCGAATGCAACAGGGCGAGCACGGCGTAGGCGGCCGAGGCGCCGAGAGACAGATGCCAGGACGATCCAGATCTCCGCCACGATCGCCTTCCGGCTCATCGCTGGCGAAGGTGACGACTGAAGCGAAGCGTCCGAGGCATCGCTCGCCCCGGAACTCACCCCTGGCCCGGGTTCCCCGTTCCCGGTCATGTCGGCGCCCACGGGGGTCGACGCTAATGCCGCGGCGCGGACGCAGGTCAGTCACTCTCCGGGCCCATCTCCGTCGTCCGCACCCGTTGCCTGGACGTTCCACTGATCGATCAGTGAGAGCCCGTAAGGCCGCCAAACCGCTGGGCTCTCTTGGTCGTGCGAGCGATCCAAGTGGGCTCAAGGTGGAGGGTGTCGGTTCCGCGTCTCGGGCGTCAACCAGCTCCGGGATCTGTTGGCAGGACAAACCCATCGTCGGTTCAGGGTGATACCAATTCGCGGATTCATGATCGAACTACCTTCCGCCTCGGGTTCGAAGTCGGACACTCACGTGCTAGTCCAGGGCACTCGGACCCCGGACCGATAGACTTTGAGGAGCCTGAGAGACGAGTCTTCGACCGCTCTCGACGACAACGGCCTCCGGAATTGCCGTTTGGGCACACCTCGGCGGGACATGATCCTCGACGGGAAGGCCAACATCCTGTAATGATCAAACTAACTAGTCAGTTTACCTAATTCGGCAAGATCGGCACGCCTAAGGCGAATGAAGATTGGGGTGCAGGTTCGTGCGGCACGGAAGATGCAGCGTGATCGCGCTACTAGTGTCAGCAGTTGCACTTGCTTCTTGCGCTAGTCAACATTCCATAAACCGTTCTCTGCGGGAGGGCACGGTAAAGGCGACCTCGTCCCCTGTTTCGGTCTATGTGGGATATGCGGACAATATGCATGCGCCGGTTGGGCCCCTCCCTTATCCGTTTTGGCCAACACGAGGTGTGGTCCTCGAAGGCTGTCTGTACGGACCCGAGGGGAAGATCCCATTGAGCGATGTTGCGAACCAGTGCCAGCTCGACGGGGGAGTCGTGATGATGAGAAATAACAGCCTCTCACCTGTGACGGTCAACTCCGTTACCCTCCGAATAGGGTCGTGCAGGCTCACCTATCCGCGTCCCGGCCATCGTCTTCAGTCGGCAAACCTCCTTATTGAGGCCCAAGCAGCAAGCGGATCGGTCGAGGGGTGTCATCCAAAGACCGGCTGGATGGATACCTCAGACGTCAGCCCAGGTGCCTACTGCGTGCCTTCGAGTCTCATTCCTCTTGTGACAGTGACTGTCGATCAGATCCCCTACTCGTACCCAGATGACGGGAAGGTCCTAACTACCGGCGGTGTCGATGGCGCAAGCTGTTCGAGCCGCCACAATGAGAGTCACCCGTGGCGACAGCTTTCACTTCCTGCACTAGGGATCCGGGAGCCATCGCTATTACCGGATGGCGCTGTGGGAACCGACTATTCGGTAACACTTGCGGGTATCAACGTGAGGGTTCCCAACTGCTGGGCCTCCAAACCAAGAGGCTTGCCACCCGGACTCGGCTTTGATCGATGCACCGGACATTTCCTGGGAATCCCCGCCAGTGCAGGCACCTACTCTTTCAACGTCACCCTTACTGACGCTACTCAACGAGCCACGAAGCATTTCGCCGTAACAATTCTGGGGGCCCCACTCTTGGGCTCCTCGGCTGAATTCAAATGGTCCGATATCGCAAAGTTCCTTATTGAGTTCACCGCTGCGTTGTCGATCCTGACTGCGTTTGGTCTTGCAATAAGGTGGTCTTTGACTAAGCGTTCGGTCACAGAACCTAACGGGGCTCACGAAGGTGCGACGGCAGGAGGAGGAGCGGTGAGTGCTGGCGACGTTGTCGGTGGCCTACCTGATGAGCGTTTGAAATTGATATACGACGAATCCGTGCGCGCTATTACTCAGCAGGCGGGTTCGCTCGACGAGTTGCGAGTGCGTGCTGGAACGATCTTTTCGGGCGCGTCAGTGGCAGCCGGATTTCTAGGAGGTGCACAGTTCATCGCCCACAGAAATCTTGCTGGCGCTGCCTGGGTTGGGGTGGGAGGCTATGTCGCGACAGGAGTGCTAACGGTTCTTGTCTTAGCGCCTCAAGGGTTAATTCTGCTAAAACGCGGTTCCTGGACGTTTGTCCATAGCGCCAAGATGATGATCGCAAAATATGTCGATGGGGAGCCGCCTTCTGACATCAATCGGATGTGCAGAGAGGCTGCTCTTGAGAACGAACGCTACTTTCACAGTAATCAGTGGAACCTGGACAGACTTGGCAAGGTCCTCTCGTTTGCAAGCGTTGCTCTCGTCGTTGAGATAGTCGGATTTCTGATCAACTTGAGGGGGTGAGGCTATGACACCGGCATTGAGATCACGTGGGTCGGCTGGGCACAAACACGATGGCAATGGCACCGGAATCTCCGTTAGCAAGATGGCACGATCCCCGGCAAGAAAGACCGCCAAGGGTGCCCCGGCACGCAAGGTCGCCAAGGGTCGGGCCCCTGCCTAGAGAGCAACATCCAAGAAGACCGCCAAGGGTGCGCCGGCACGCAAGGTCGCCAAGCGTCGGGCCCCTGCCAAGAGAAAGGCTTCCCCGTAGAGCAATACGGAATTTGGAAGGTCGCTGTCTCCTCTTTCGTGCAATGGGAGATAGAGGTGGCAGTCGAAAACGCTGCAGGAGATTGGGAATGGCCCGGCCTCGACCTGGCCCAAACTGCGAGTCGTCAGAGCTTGTGGACCCGTAATCGGGTGTAGGTCACTAGTGTGCCCTTTACTTGAAGACGACTTCAGCGGCCATTGCTGAGAATCTGCGCGAGGCGCCCAGCTGCGACTCTGCCGCAGCGGGGTGCCAGCGAAGACCGAAGCTGCCAACTTCCCGAGTCGGGAGGGCCCTTCCACCAGGGTCCCGGCCCGCCGAGGAGATCGGACCACTCTGACGGCCATGAGAGTATGGGGCCGGTGGGCTGTCGGAGAGAATCTAGGAAAAGAGAGGTTCGCTGCAAAACACAAGAGCCCAGCTAGCCCCCGTAGCTCAGAGGATAGAGCGTCGGTTTCCTAAACCGTGCGTCGCAGGTTCGAGTCCTGCCGGGGGCGCTCACGATCGCTCGCGGATCGCGGTACTGCGGTTCTCGATCTCCGCGGGAGGGTCCTCGCGGACGGCGTCCCCAACCAGGGCGTGCAGCCCCCCTTGAGGGGTCTCTGAGACGTCAGTTCCGGGTGATGCGGACCATGACGTAGAAGCCGAAGAGCAGGAGCGCCGCCGCGATCAAGGTGATCTCGACGCTGTGCGAGATCCGGATCGTCATCAGTTCCCCACCAGGCAGTGGCATGTCGGATCGTTCCTCGGCATCGGGAGCCTCTGCGGCTCACCGGTTGCATCGACCCGAATCCGGCAAATCTTGACTCGCGCCCGAGGGTCGATCCCCCCGGACCATCCCACGGGAGTCGTTGGACCGTGGGTGGTGCGGTCGGTTATCTCGGCCGGTCGATAGGTCGCAAGTCCCAGCTCCCTCGCCCCTGCCTTCGCAGATTGGGTCCCCGAACCTATGGGCCAAGGTCGCTTGTTGGCAGATAGTTGTCCTTGCGTTGGAGGGAACTTGAGGACCACGCACCCAACCAAGAACTCCGGGGAGGTCCGGTGGAGTACGACATGAGTGTCAGCGAGGGTGGGGGCACGGCCACGCTGGTCACGTCTCTGGAGACGGTCGACGCAGTGATGTGTCCGGTGTCCGCGCAACATGGGCAGGGCGCCGCTACGGGTGGGACGCAATTGCAGTCCAGTCGTTTGGTCCTGTTCCTGGTCGTCAACGCGTTCATCGCCGGGACAGCCGCCGCTGTCCTCCTGGCGGTCTTCGAGCTCGTCATGCACTTCCTGCCATGAGGACCGAAATGGATTCTCAGACCGAAATGGATTCTCAGAAGGTGACCGAGCGAGGGGTCGGTGACGACGGAAGGGAGTCGAGTGCCATGCGGGGGGACGTGGAAGTGCAGAAGGGGGTCGTCGCCGTGGTCGTGGAACGTGAAGACGGCAGGTCCGTGACATTCGGTCGGCATTGCGCAGGCGTGTGGCCCTCGGTCGACGAGGCGAAGAATCTCGTCGAGAAGGTCTCCGCACCGGTCCGGTGGCGCGAGACGACGGGCGGTGTCTGGGTGGCTCGAGCCGATGTGCCCGAGATCCCCGTCCCCGACCGCGGTCGTGAGCGCAGGCGGCGCTCCGATTCCGACACGAGCGCCCCAGCCTCCGGCGGGAACAGCCACCTACATGGCCGCCCGAGTGCTTCGGGGGATCGCCCCAGGGGGTCAGTCCGGAACGATCCCGCATGGCTCGACCGTGGGTTCGAGCTTCGAGGGCGAGCGCCGGGCCGGTTGACGACGTCAGGTACGGGGCGCCTTCAGAACGGGGCGGGAGTCGAGCCTTGCTCCTGCCATTCGTCGGCTGAAATGCCCTCTAGACCGTCTTTCGACTCGCCGCTCGGGGTCGTCCGAATGGTCTCGAAGCCACATATGCACCGGTAGGGGCGGGCAAAAGCGGGGTCTCCGAAACCGGTGATCGTATAGAAGATCTCTCCGGAGGCGATGGCGCCGAGCACCGATGCGATCGGCCAATTGTCGGGTGCGCCGGGCTTGGGATCGGTGCCGACGGCCGTGATGTGGTGATGGCCCCAGTTCGTGAGGGTCCGTTCCACACTGACGATATGAAACGCCTGTGCCATGGCGTCACCTTTTCGGCTGCTCCTTCCAGCTTACGATCGTCGACTGGTCTACGAGCCGTCGGTTCACGCCGGGCGCGACGAGCTCACGCTCGAGACGGCCACAACGGAGTAACAAATCCGAGTTGTCAGGCTGCTTCCAGAGGTGGGCGGACCGGTGTCGCACCAACACCTTCGCCTCTCATCTTCCCAAGAGCCTGCGCCAGGCTGATCGGACGAGTTCGGGAAAGTGCGTCCGGACGGTGATGACGATCGGGATCACCAACAAGACGATCGCCACCACTGCGGCGGTCTCGGCCCGTCCGGTGCGATACGCGCTGTTCCCGGGCCGACCGCCCAGGAGCGACGGGAGCGAGTGGGCGGGAATGGTCGAGTAGACGCCGGCCACGACGGCCGCGAGCAGGCCCAAAGTGGCCGACACGGCGATCAGCAACCCCGAGCCGGATCGCCGCGAGGCGTGCCGGGCCGAGCCCGACCGGGGTCGCGGTCGCTGGAGGTTCAGGCGCACCGCCCTGGTCGGGGGACCGATCACCGGGGTCTGCTCGGTGGGAGGGATATCGACGACGGGAATCGTGGCCGTGGTGATCCGCCCTGAGCCCGATTCCGGGAGCGAGGTGGCGCCGGGGGCACTCGTTCCCGCACCGTGCGGCTCGTGATACGACCCGATCCCCCCGTCTCTCACCAGCGGCGTCGGCAGTCCGTGCTTGAAGAGCCTTTCCTCGTGCACCCCGAACGGGTCGACACGCCAACCGTCGATGACCATCGCCCTACCTCACGGCGTGGGGGAACCCGACGGCCGAGCTTCCATCACGAGGTCGGTGCCGGTACCTCGTGGTCGGGCGGGGCATACCGAGAACCCCACCCCCGTTCGTCCCACCATCGGGGCACGTTCGGATCCGCAGGGTCCGGATACCACCCCGGCGGTGGGAGCGCTTCCTGATCCGGGTGCTCCTTCCGGGAGAAGCGCCGCACCGCCCACGGGAGGGCGAGCCCCGCCAGGAGCGCCCCCACGACGATGACGCCCGATTGGATGATGCGGGAGTTCGTCGAGGCCTGACACTCGTCGACGAAGGCCTGCCATTGGGGTCGCCCTCCGGAAGCCACCGAAGGCTCCGGCCCGGCACCGATGGAGATCGGGTCGAAGAAGGCGGCGATGGCCGACTCCGAACCCGAGCTGGGGCCGCAGGTGCCGCCGGCAGCCGGAGCGGGAAGCGGTACCAGGGCGATGGTGGCCGCCGCGGCCAAGAGCAACACGGCCAGCAGCGTGCCGACCACACGGACGGCTCCGTACAGGGTCACGGTCTCCGATCGTAGAGGAGGTCGGCCCCTCTCAAGGGGGCGGCGACTCCCGGTGGGCGACGTGACGAGGGGCGTCCGGTACGGCCCGCAGGACGGTTTCCAACCTCGCTATTAGGGTCGCACCGTGACCGACGTCCACCCTGACTACCCCGGTGTCCCGTTGTCGCACCTTCCTCCGCAGGCCAAGGCCGAGCGGGCCAGGAGCTTCGGCGAGGTGGCCTCGCACTACGAGCGCTACCGTCCCGGCCCGCCCCTGGGCGCCGTGGACTGGCTCGTCCCGAAACGGGTCGGCCGGATCGTCGACCTCGGGGCCGGGACCGGCGCCCTGACCAGACTGCTCGTCGACAGGGCGGACGAGGTGATCGCCGTCGAGCCCGACGAGCGGATGCGGTCGGTGCTCGTCGAGGAGGTCGCGGGCGTCAAGGCCGTCATGGGGCGGGGCGAGTCGATGCCCGTTCCCGACAGCAGCGCCGACGCCGTGGTGGCGTCGGCATCATGGCACTGGGTGGATCCCGTCCCCGCCCTCCACGAGGTGGCTCGGGTGCTCGTACCCGGAGGCGTGCTCGGCGTGCTGTGGTCGGGGCCAGACCCGGAGGGCCCGTTCGTGGCTCAGGCCCGGGCCCTGCTGGCCGATCGGTCGCGGGGGAGCGCCGACTCCTCGGCGGGCGACGGATCGGTCGGGGAGGGCGACGGCGACTTTGCAGCGCTCATCATGGGCGACGCCAGCCGCCCTGCGTCGAGTCTCGAGATCCCCGAAGGCGTTCCCTTCGACCAGCCTGAGCACGAGGCCTTCCTGTGGGATGTGGCGCTGAACGCGGATGACCTCATCGGCCTGCTGGGCACGTTCAGCTGGATCATCACCATGCCCGACCAGACGCGGGCAGGCGTGCTCGCAGAAGCCCGCCGGCTCCTGCACGACATTCTGGGCGTCGAGGGCGACGTCACCGTCGACGTGGCGTTCCGCGCCGAGGCCTGGCGCGCCCGCCGCCACGGTTGACGGCGGGGCCACCTGGGGCCCGGTCGAGCCCGGCAGCGGGCTCCCGTTACGACGTGAGCAGGGGAAACCGACTCTTCGGCCCCGGGCCGAGCGCCCCTTGGCGACCGAAGCTCGCCTGACCGCAATGGCCTGACTGGAGCCCCGTGCCCCGGCGTCGTAGTTTCGCGGTGTGGGACAGAGCGCCGTTTCCCCTGATGCCTCCGTGGTGCTGCGCTCGCGGGCCGATGTCGCCATGCGCCGGCTCCTGCTCGTCCCCGGGGGTCCCCGCACGGTGGGGGACGAGGCGGCCCAGCGGATGTTCAGTTTCTCGATCGTCCTTTCGGCTCTGCGCTGCCTGCTGAGCTACGTGGTCTTTCCGATCGTCACCCCGGCCCTCGGCGTCGCCACGGGGGTGGGTCCCGCCGTGGGGATCCCCATCGCCGTGCTGGCGCTCTTCTTCGACGTCGTGGGCTTGAGGCGGTTCTGGAAGGCCGACCACCGGTGGCGCTGGGCCATGACGGCGATCTACGTCGCCGTCATGGCCTTGGTGAGTGCGCTGTTGATAGGCGACATCGTGGACCTGGCGTCATAGCCGGTCCCGGATCTCAGCGATACGTGAATCTCAGCGATAGGTGAACTGAGCCTTCGACGTCGGCGCGCTGGTGCCCAGAGGCGTGGTGACGGTCACGGCCACGGTGCCGGTTCCCGCTGGTGACGTGGCCAGGACGATCTTGCCGGTGATCACCCTCACGTCGGTGGCGGCATTGGAGCCGAAGTCCACCACCGTGGTGCCGGTGAGGTTCTTCCCGGTGATGGCCACGACCCTGCCACCCGACGCCGAGCCTTGATGCGGGGCGATGTGGGTGACCACGGGACCGGTCGACACGTAGGTGAACTGGTCACCGGTGTCGGTGGCACTCGTTCCGTCGGATGTGGTCACCATGACGTCCACCGTCCCGGTACCCGACGGGGATGTGGCGGTGATCAGGTGATCCGTGATCACGGTCACGCCGGTGGCGGCGTTGGTGCCGAAGTCCACTGCCATGGCCCCGGTGAAGTTGGAACCGTGGATCGTCACCGCCGTGCCTCCGCCGGGCGCTCCCTGGTGGGGGTTGACGTTGGTGACGACAGGAAGGGTGGTGTGGTAGGTGAATTGGTCCTTCGGTGTGGTCTTGCTCGTCCCGTCGGGAGTGGTCACCGTGACGTCGACCGTGCCCGTTCCCGCCGGGGATTTGGCCGTGAGCAGATGATCGGTGTACACGGTCACGCCGGTGGCGGCGTTGGTCCCGAAGTCCACCGCCGTGGTCCCATTGAAGTCGTCGCCGATGATCGTCACTGTCGTTCCGCCTTTGGGGCGGCCGTGGCGGGGCGCGATCTCCGACACGACGGGAATGCGTGCTGCGTAGGTGAACTGATCGGACTTACCCGTGGCGCTGGTGCCCGAGGGCGTGGTCACCGTGACGTCGACGACGCCCGTACCGCTGGGGGACGTGGCGATGATGATCCGGTGTGTCGCCACTCTGAAGGATCGGGCCGGTTTGGTCCCGAAGTCCACGGCGGTGGCTCCGTTCAGGTTGGTCCCTTCGATCGCCACCGTGGTACCACCGATGGCAGGACCGTGATGTGGTGCGATGTGCTTGACCGCGGGTGCGGTACCCGATGCGCTGGCGGCACCGGCTGCAACGCCGAGGACAAGGCTCATCGGCAAGAATGTGATCGCGGCTCCAACAGCGAGTTTGCGCAACATTGGAAACCTCCCCCTAGGTGATGATGGGGCCATCATCGTCCCGACTCCCACGGGTGTCCACAGCCACGGGCGATTTCACCCAAACCCTCACACTCTGTTCATCTCTGTGCATCTCTGCGATGTAAGCGTTCACCGCGCCTGGGCGAGGACGCGCTTCGTCCACCAAAGAACAAGTGACCGCGTCCAGTGCGTCGACCAACGCGCAACGTTGTGAGCCGAGGATGGCGGGGCGAAAGGCGCGCCAATTCTCTGCTTCCGCCCAGCGCATTCCCAGCTTGGGCACTCCCGGCTTCAGGTGGTGCCGCCATCGATCACAACGGCGGCGAGCCGGATCAGCGGTGCACGGGAGTCATGTCGCCGTAGCGGTCACCGGCGGCGGCACCGACGGGGAGGACCTCATCGATCCGCTCGAGCTCCTCGGCGGTGAGCGCGATGTCGTCGGCGGCCACGTTCTCCTCGAGGTAGCGGCGGCGCTTGGTCCCCGGAATGGGCACCACGTCGTCGCCCTGGGCCAGCACCCAGGCCAGGGCCAGCTGGGCGGCCCTCACCCTCTTGCTCTCGGCCACGTTCCGCACCCGCTCGACGAGCTCCAGGTTCTTCTGGAAGTTCTCCCCCTGGAACCGCGGGTTGTGCCGCCGGAAGTCGTCGGCGGCCAGGTCCTCGAGCGTCCGGAAGGCGCCCGACAGGAACCCCCGCCCGAGCGGCGAGTAGGCGACGAAGCCGATGCCGAGCTGGCGGACGGTGTCGAGGACGCCGTCGGTCTCGGGATCGCGGGTCCACAGGGACCACTCGGTCTGCAGCGCCGTGATGCGGTGCACGGCGTGGGCGCGCCGGATGGTGGCGGGTGCGGCCTCGGACAGGCCGAGATGACGGACCTTGCCCGCCGAGACCAGCTCCGCCATGGCGCCCACGGTGTCCTCGATGGGGGTGTGGGGGTCGACACGATGCTGGTAGTACAGGTCGAGGTGGTCGACTCCCAACCGCTGTAGGGAGGCGTCGCATGCGGAGCGGACGTAGTCGGGTCGGCCGTTGATGCCGATGCGGGTGCCGTCGGGGGCTCGTTCGTTGCCGAACTTGGTGGCCAGCACCACCTCGTCACGGCGCCCGGCAATGGCCCGGCCCACCAGCTCCTCGTTGGTGAAGGGTCCGTACATGTCGGCGGTGTCGAGCAGGGTCACGCCCAGGTCGAGCGCCCTGTGGATGGTGGCGACGGATTCGGCCTCGTCGCCCGGGCCGTAGAACTCGCTCATCCCCATGCAGCCCAGCCCCTGGGCGGAGACGACGAGGTCCTGTCCGAGTGTTCGTGTGCGCATGGCCCCGTTCTACCGTGCCCGCCCGCCCCTCGTTCACCGTCGTGGCGTCAGCCGTTGGCGGTGTCCTGTTGCAGCTCGATGGTGTTGCCGGCCGGATCGCTGATCCAGATCTGCACCGTGCTCTCGCCCTGCACGGCACGTTGGTACTCGATGCCGAGGGCCTCGAGCTCGCCCACGGCGGCATCGAGGTCGGCGACGGCGACGCAGTAATGGTTCCCGGTGGCGTCGATGGGGGTGTCTCGAGGGGCCGCCCCCACCAGGTGCAGCTCCTGGTCTCCGACGACGTGCCAGTGCCCGGGCACGCCGGGGATCTCGGGCCGGGCCTTGTCACCGAGGCCGAGGACGTCACGGTAGAAGGCCACCAGGGCCTCGAGGGGTGTGTGGTGCGCGTTCACCGAGACGTGATGGAAGCGGGTCACTTTCACGCCGGGCCTCCTCGGGGGGCGGACGGGGGTGGGGTGGGCGCCTCGAGCTGCTCCATGAACTCGAGCCGGATGGCGCCCGGCGCCGAGACGAACGCGATGCGGCGCTTGCCGAAGGCCCCCTCGACGACGGCCGGCCCCCACAGCACCTCGTGGCCCTCGAGCTCGGCATCGAGGTCGTCGGTGAAGAGGGCGGGATGGAGAAAGCCCTCGGCGGGGAGCTCGACGGCGTCCTCGTAGATGGCTCGCGTGAAGAGCGTGATCATCACGGGACCGAGGAACACGTCGGCACGCTCCCCGTTGTTCCAGTGCATGCGATCGCGCACCACGGCTCCCGCGGCCTCGTAGAAGGAAACCGCGGCGTCGAGATCGGCCACCTTCACCGCCAGGTTCGCCATCCCCGTGACTGCCACCGCTCCTCCCGTCCGGTTCGTCGAGCACCCCGCAGCGTACCGATCGGTGGCCCTGCGCCGCCGCTCCGCTACCGTCTGCGAGGTGCAGCCGCCCGGCCCTCTCCTCGCATCGGGAAGGGACGCCGACATCTTCGAGTACGGGCCCGGCCTCGTCCTGCGCCGCTCCCGCAGAGCGCGGTCGATGGCCGCCGAAGCCCGGACCATGGACTACCTCCGCCACCACGGCTACCCGGTCCCCGCCGTCGTCGAGGTGAGCGAGGACGGTACGGACCTCGTGATGGAGCGGATCACGGGCTCCTCCATGGTCGACCGGATCACCCGACGACCGTGGACGATCCGTCGTCAGGGGAGGGTCCTCGCCGACCTGCACCGAGCCTTGCACGAGATCCCACCCCCGGACTTCCTGCCGCCGGCACGGGTGGGCACCGGGGACCACTTCCTCCACATGGATCTGCACCCGCTCAACGTCATGATCGGCCCGTCCGGGCCCGTGGTCATCGACTGGCCCAATGCGGCGCGCGGCGATCCCGGTGTCGACGTGGTCCTGGCGTGGGTCCTGATGGTCACGGGTGAGGTGCCAGCCAGCCCGGTCATGCGAGCCGTCGAGGGACGGATGCGGGCCCTGCTCGTCAACGCCTTCCTTGCCGGCTTCGGGCCGGACCGGGGCCGGCTCGAGCGCCTGCTGCGCGACGTGGTGGCCTACAAGGTCCAGGATGCCAACATGAGCGCGGCCGAGCAGCAGGCCATGTGGGCGCTGGTGGAGAGGTTCGAGGCCCCGGCGCGGTGATCGTGATCGTCCTGTCAATCCGAGGTCGTTTTGCCTGAAGTCGTTTGACAGGATGTGGAGGTGGCTGACGAGCTCCTGACCGCGCGCTTGCGCCTCCGCCGCTGGAGTCTCGACGACCTCGAAGATCTCGTCCGGATCTTCGCCCAGCCCGAGGTGTGGGAGTTCCCCTTCGGGCGGGGCTTCACCGCGCCGGAGACCGAAGGGTTCCTGGCCCGGAGGATCCAGGAGCAAGAGCTCGGGTCATGGGTGGTGTGGGCCGCCGAGCACCGCGCCGGTGGTGGCCTCATCGGCTACATCGGCTTGTCGGTGCCGGACTTCCTCCCCGAGATCATGCCGGCGGTCGAAGTCGGGTGGCGACTCGACCCGGCCGAGTGGGGACGGGGGTTGGCCACCGAGGGGGCCCGGGCCACGTTGGCGGACGGATTCTCGGCCCGCGGGCTCGACGAGGTGGTCAGCATCTATCAACCCGAGAACGTGGCGTCGGGCCGCGTCATGGCCCGGCTGGGCATGCGCTTCGACCGAGACACCCGACATCCCTCGAGCGGATCGGCGTTGCGCGTGTACCGGCTGTCACGACGCCAATGGGAGGAGACGGCACCGTCGGGCCAGACGCCGTCGGGCTAGCGGCGTGAGCGGCGTGAGCGGCGTGAGTGGCGT
The DNA here is from genome assembly GCA_963848335.1 of uncultured Acidimicrobiales bacterium. GTDB lineage: Bacteria > Actinomycetota > Acidimicrobiia > Acidimicrobiales > UBA8190 > Chersky-840. The sequence continues at coordinate 856,631 of CAWKDD010000003.1, read as the reverse complement.
GAGTGGCGTGAGCACCCCGAGCTTTCAGCGGAAATGGCGGTCGATCTCGTTGGCGTAGCGTCGCCCGAGGGTGTCGGCGTGCTCGGCGAGCCACTGCGAGAGCGCCACGGCGCCGGTCGATTCCCCCTGGGTGTCGGCCAAGCCATCGGCCATGGCGTAGTACTCCTCGCCGGTGAGAAGGACGTCGTGCAGCGCCAACCCGAGGACGCGGGAGAGCACCGGCATGGCCCGATGGGGGAGGTGGACGATCCGGGCGCGGCTCCCGACTGTGTCGCGGATGAGATGGACCAGTTCTGAGAAGGTGGGCCGCTCGGGGCCTACGGCGTCGGTCACCGTGGTGGTCCGCTGTGCTCCCACGGCCACGCTCAAGCGGGCGAGGTCGTCGACGTGGATGGGCCGGATGCGGTAGTCGCCTCGCCCACCTACGGCGAAGACGGGCAGGTGGCGCAGCAGCCAGGCGATGTTGTTGAGCAGGACCCCGTCGCCTCCGAAGAGGATGGCGGGGCGCAGCACGGCGTAGGAGATACCGACCTCGGCCAGGATCCGCTCGACCTCGGCCTTCCCCCGGAAGTAGGGGTAGGGCGACGTGATGCTCGGATGGGTGATCGAGACGTGGACGATGCGTTGCACCCCGGCGTGCAAGGCGGCGTAGAACAGTGTCCGAGAATTGGTGACGGCGGCTTCGTGGTCGACCTGTCCGTGGGGGAAGCGGACCCAGTAGGTGTTGTAGAGCGTGTTCGCCCCTCGCAGCGATTCCACCAGGCCCACCGGATCGTCGAAGTCGAGCGGGCGCACGTCGATGACGGGTTGGCCCTTGGCCCGTTCCGGGTGTCCGGTGAGGGTGCGGACGCGGCGCCCGGCCGCCTGGAGCTCTCGGGAGATGGCCGCACCCGAATAGCTGAAGGCCCCGGTGACGACGTCGAAGCCGTCGGGCGTCGCAGCGGTGGCCGTGCCCGGGGCGCTCGCCGCACCGGGCGTCGAAGATGGTGCTGGGCTCATGGTTCCTCCTTCATCGGCGTGATCCCGTCCAGGGCGCTCAACAGGTCGGCGATCCGTCTGGCTCGTTCGAACAGGGCCAAGGCGGCGGACCGGTCACCGTCGAGGTGGGCGAGCATCTCGAGGCCGAGATAGAGCGCCACGATCCCGTGGGCGAGCTCCACGGCGTCGACAAGGTGTGCGAGCGGGGTGCCGTCGAGCGTGTCGCGCACCGCGGTGGCAGCGAAGCTCCTCCAGGGCGCGATGCGAGCGGCGACCTCGGCTGCCAGCCCGGGTGTGGAGGACGCGCCGGCGATCATCTCGGCCAGCACCGACATGTACCCCTTGTCGAGGTCCTCCTCGAAGACGGACTGGGCCGTCTCGACCAGATCGCCGAGACCCTGGGCGGCCTCCACCGCGGCCTGGTAGCGCGCCAGGCGCAACGTGCTCACCTCGTCGAGCGCGGCGAGGAGCAGGTTCGTCACCGAGCCGAAGTGATAGAAGACGAGGCCCTGGTTGCACCCGGAGCGCCTGGCGATCTCGCGCGCCGTGGCGCCGGAGAATCCCTCCTCGCGCAGGGCTTCGACGGCACCCGCCACCAGCGCCCGGCGGGTCTCCTCGGAACCCGGCGAGCCCCCGTGTTCGACCCCCCGCTTGACTCCAGACCTGGCCATCGCCCTCTACGCTCCCGTGACCGCGTGCTCGGCTGAGTAATTGATTTGAGCAATTGCTCAAATCGTAGAGCGGTCACGGTCCGGGGGCAAGTCGCGCCAGGTCGACGGGGTCGAGGGGGTCGACGGGTTAGGGGCAGAGGGGAGCAGAGGGGAGCGGAAGCGTCGGGGGGTGACCCGATCCTTAAGCGGCGCGCGCCGCCCAGGTGTGCGGTGCCATCTCGTTCCAGATCAGGATCTCTCCGACGACGTTGTCGACGGCGGTCATGGCCTCGCGGCGGGTGTGCCACTCTTCGGGCTTGGTGTTGAACGTCCGCCACAAGCCCGCCCACAGCACGGTGCAGGTTCCGTCGGTGCGCTCCACGACCACAGCCGCGATCTCGCCCTTGTGGGTCTCGGCCCCGGTGTTGTCCCGTTCACCGCGGTGCGCGGTGACTGCCCTGGTCTTCAACTGAGAATTGGCCATACAGGACTCGTCGGCGCATTCCGCCCTTTCCTTGACCCGCGGCCGGGGTCGCCTCGTGCCTCGCGCCCCGGTCAGGGAACAGAAATGTCTCCGGCTCGAACCAAGTGATTGCCCTGGTCAGCGGGGTTGTGCCACACCGATGAGCCGGTCGCGACCCGTCATCGGGCTTTCGATCGTCTCGATGTCGATCAGTCCCGCATCTTTCAGCGCTTCCTGGTACTGGCCGGTGTCGAACAGCGTGAGGACATGGGTGTCGACGGCGTACTCGATGCCGTCGGAGGACCCGATCAGGTGGTGCATGTCGAGAAACGTGGTGTTCCCCTCCCGACGGCTCCGGCTCATTCGGGCCACGCTCACAGTCTCGTCTGCGGCCGTCTGCACGGCGACGGGGGCATCGTCGTTCCAGGTTTGGGGCCGGATCCATCCGTCCATGACGAAGACTCCTCCGGGCCGCCACGGCGGCGTGCAGATCCTGTTCCGAGCGCATGTACCCGATGGAGCTGAACAGGCACGACACAGCGTCGAAGGTCCTGTCCAGCCGAAAGTCGCGCATGTCGCCCTCGACGAAGGTGTGGCCGGGCAGGCGCCGTCGCGCTTCGTCGAGCATCCCTCCGTCGACGTCCACACCCACCACCTCGTACCACTGACGCAGATGCACGAGATGCCCGCCGGTCCCACAGGCCACGTCGAGCAAAGACCCTGCACCCGGTGCTCGCTGTTGGATGAGCGTGTGCAGGGCGCGTGCCTCGGCCGCGTAGTCCTTCCCGGAGCTCTCGTAGATGAGGTCGTAGACGTGGGCCGTGTGGCGGAACATGGACCGATTGTGGTCCTTTCCGCCGGGGCCCGCGACCGGGGTGGCTCAGGTCTCGGCGTCGAGCGAGGGGATGGCCCACAGCGGGCCGGTCGAAGCGGCGCGCGCCTCGGCCCGCGCTTCGGCTTCGTCGATCAGGTGCTGGCACTTGGGACAGCGCCTCGGGATCATGGTCTGCATCCAGGTCCGGTGTGGTTCGCGCGTGTAGTGGAACCCGCACAGCGCGGCCGGCGCCGACCCGTGTGCCGGTACGGCGTGCCACGCTCTGGGGAGGCGGTAGCCGCGTCTCAACACCGTTGCTTGGATCCGCCTCGACCAGCGGTGCGGCATCTGCGCCACGGCCAGGTACTCCACCGCCGGAAATCTTGCCATCGGCGTCTCGACCCTGCACGCCCGATTGTGTCTCGAGGCCGTCCCGATTCTGGTGATGCGGTGCCCCATTCACCATCTCTCTCCGTGGCGGACGAACACACATCGTCGACATTCTCCGGTCCGCCGACGTCCGCCGACGGCTCGGACGCAGCTCTTCGGCGGGCGCTCTTCAGCCCGGCGGGTCTGTTGTCGATGCCTATGACGATGGCGACGGTGGATTCGAAACCCATGGGCTCCCTACGCGAGGACGGGCGACGCAACGTCAAGTCGCGGTTGTGGGTGAGCGTGGCGCTGGCCGTGTTCGTGGCGGCGGTGATCGCCATGGCGCTGCGAGACGGGGCCGGTGGCGCGGCGTTGACGGCGCTGGTCTATGTGGCGGCCGTAGCGATCGCCTTCGGCCTGTGGGGGACGGCCATGGCGGTCAGAGAGAGCCAGGAGCTCGGCTCGCCGACAGAGGACTGAGTCCCGCCATCTTGGCCTCGAGGTCGAGAAGGTGCTGTTTGGTCGTGAGCCCTCCGCCGTATCCGGTGAGCCGGCCCGAGGACCCGATCACCCGGTGGCACGGCACGATGACGGCGATGGGATTGCGGGCGATGGCATGACCGACGGCACGGGCCGTCCCCGGTCGACCGACCTGCGCCGCCAATCGTCCGTAGCTCACCGTGGTGCCGTAGGGAATCTGCTGCAGCCGCGTCCAGACGCGGCGCTGGAACGGCGATCCGTCCATGGCGAGGGGGATCTCGAAGCAGGTCCGCCGACCGCCGAAGTACTCGAGCAGCTGCGCGGTGGTGTCGTCGAGCACTGTGCTCGCCGCGTGTGCGGCGTCCACCCCGTGCGGGGACGTGACCGCGTCCGGATCGTCACCGAAGCGCGCCAGGGTGAGCCGGCCCGACGCGTCGGCACCGAGGAGGATGGGGCCCACGGGGCTGTCGACGAGGCGGCGAAACGCGGTCATGAGGCACGCACCACGGGGTCGTGCTCCGACCCCCACAGATGCACCATGGCGTAGGAGCGCCACGGGCGCCATGTGCGGGCCAGCGCGTCGACCGCCGACGGTGCCGAGGCCTGGCCCAGACGGGCCAGGGCGCGTCGGACGCCGAGATCACTCGACAAGAGCACGTCGGGGTGACCGAGACCTCGCACGGCGATGTAGTCCGCCGTCCAAGGGCCGATACCGGGGATCGTCCGCAGCACCGTCCTCGACTCCTCGGCGTCGGTGCCGACGTCGAGCGCGAGCGCACCGGTGGCGAGCGCCGCTGCCAGCGTGACCACGGTGCGGGCCCGGCCCCGGGGGAGGGGAAGCCGGTCGGGGTCGAGGGCGGCGAGAACCTCCATGGCCGGGAAGCAGTGCCTCAATCCGGACGGAGCCGACGACCCCGTCGCCACGGGGGTGCCGTGCTCGGCCACGATCCGCCCCAAGACACGACGGGCGCTGGCCACCGACACCTGCTGTCCCACCACCGCCCGCACGGCCAGCTCGTGGGGGTCGACGCATCCCGGGACCCTGAGCCCCGGGACGCGCTGCGCCCGGTCTCGGAGCACGGGGTCGGATCGCAGATGTCCGTCGACGGCGACGGGATCGGCGTCGAGGTCGAGCAGACGCCGGCACCGCTGCACGGCGGGGGTCAGGTCCCGCAGGTCGTCGAGCCGGAGCCGGGCGAGCACGTGTCCGTCGGCGGGGACGAGATCGACGGTGCCTCCTCCGTGGGGGAGCGTGAGGGTCCGACCGAAGCCCGTGCCCGTGCCGGCTTCGACACCGGGCACCGCTCGCTGGGCCAGGAACGACAAAGTACCGGGCCCGTCGAAAGGGAGACGATGGGCCAGACGCAGGCTCACGGTGTCCGGTGCCGCGCCCGAGCCGTTCTTGGACCGGCGGCGGAGCTCGGTCGGTGTGCAGGCGAAGATGTGCCGGATCGTGTCGTTGAACTGTCGGACGCTGGCGAAGCCGGCCGCGAAGGCAACCGACGACACCGGGAGGTCGGTGGTCTCCACCAGCACACGCGCCGTCTGGGCCCTCTGGGCGCGTGCCAGCGCCAAGGGCCCCGCGCCGACCTCGCTCACGAGCAGTCGGTTGAGCTGTCTGGGGCTGTAGGCCAGGCGCGCCGCCAGTCCGGGGACCCCCTCGCGGTCGACGACGCCTTCTCCGATCATGCGCATGGCGCGCGCCACGGCGTCCTGGCGGACGTTCCACTCCGGGGAACCCGGCGAAGCATCGGGTCGGCAGCGTTTGCAGGCGCGGAACCCGGCCCGCTGGGCGGCGGCGGCGCCGGGATAGAAGCGCACGTGGTCGCGCCCCGGCGTCCGGGCCGGGCAGCTGGGCCGGCAGTAGATCCGCGTCGATGTCACCGCCGTCACGAACCAACCGTCGAAGCGCGCGTCTCGGGCCAGGACAGCCCGGTAACAGCGCTCGAAATCCTCGACCATGGTGCCATCCTGCTCGGCGACGGGGCCGCTGGCTAGCGGGTTTCGGACACGCTGGTGGGGGCGGCGGGAGCGGTGATGCCCGCCCACAAGAATGCAGCCAGCGCTGGTGCCCCGGGATCGTCGGAGTCCCAGGCGATCGGTCGAGCCGCAGACCTGCGGCCCCACAGAGCCAGGAGCCGGGTGGCGGGTGCCGCTCGTGCGCAGCATCGGGCCCCGTGCTCCCCGAGCTCGAGGCGCGCTCCCGCGCCGTCGACCACGAGCACCACGTCCATCTGCCCGGGGGCGGCGAAGCCGGCTCGCATCTCGGTGATGGCAGCCGCCCTGGTGCGGGCGGTGACGTCCTCCGCCGCGCCCTCGAGCATGGTGTTGAGCACGTCCACCGCGTGCGCGGTGAGCTCGGGTTGCCCGAGGAGCTCCTCGCTCATGTCGTCGTCCCCGGCGAGGTCCCAGCGATGGAGGGCGGCTTCGCTGCGCCCGTGCATCGTCAGCGCGGCTGCGTCCAGGCGCCGACCCGAGAAGGACACGGTCAGGCCCGGTGCGGCGGCGAGGGTATCGACGGCGACACCCAGACGAACGGCCTCGACCACCAGGCGGGCGCGCAGCTCGTCGTCGTCCAGCGCCACGTAGGGCGCCTCACGTGTGGCGAAGCTCGTGGTGGCGCGTGCGCCGCGGCCCGTCGTCACCGCCTCGGTGAGCTCGGCCATCTCGGCCGCACCGGCCGTCAGGTGCGCCACGAGGTCGTGCGCGGTCCACCCTGCACAGGCGGTAGGTGCCGTGGGAGCGGTGGCTTCGAGTGTGGCGAGGAATGCGGTCGCTTCGTCCATGGCGCCATGGTGACCGAACCCGGTGCCCGGATCTGGCGGGAATCGGACCATGCGGTGCGGCTCGACGGCCGGCAACCGACGAGGTGCCGACATCACGTGACGAGGTGCGGGATCGGCAAGAATCGGAGCGTGACCATCCCCATTCCCGGCGCGAGGCGCGCCCTGCGCCCGTCCCGATGAGCCCGACGACGAGCCGGAGCCCCGAGCCCCCGTCCCCCCTCGACCTGGCGGCGCGCGCCGCCGAGCAGCCCGATGTGCCTGCGGTGGTCATGGCCGGCGGCGAGGTGCGCTCCTACCGGGAGATCGACGAAGGCTCGAACCGCGTGGCGCGGCTGCTGCGGGCCGAAGGGCTCGCCCCCGGTGACCACATCGCCATCCTCATGGGGAATTGCGCCACCTACCTCGAGGTGGCGTGGGGGGCTCAGCGCTCGGGGCTGTATTACACCGCCCTCAACAGCCACCTTCGCAGCGCCGAGGTCCAGTACATCCTGGACGACTGCGGCGCCACTGCCCTCGTGACCACTCCGGAGCTGGCCGAGGTGGTCTCGGGCCTCGACCTGTCGCGGGTCACGATACGGCTGTCGGTCGGAGGAGCCCTCCCCGGGTTCCGCGGCTACGAGGCTGCGGTGTCGGAGTTCGCGCCCCTGCCCGTCCCCGACGAATGCGAAGGGCGCGAGATGCTGTACTCGTCGGGGACCACGGGCCGGCCCAAGGGGGTGCGCAAGGAGCTGCCCCGTACCCCCATGGGCGACGTGTCGGCGGCCCCCGTCCAGATCGCCCTGGGGTTGGCGCGACGAGGTGTCGGCCCCGGTTCGGTGTACCTGTCTCCCGCTCCGCTGTACCACTCGGCGCCGCTCGTCTACTGCATGTCGATGCTCCGCCTGGGGGCCACGGTGGTGATGATGGAGCACTTCGACGCGTCACGGTGCCTGGAGCTCATCGAACGCCATGGGGTGACCCATGCACAGTTCGTTCCCACCATGTTCGTCCGCATGCTGCACCTGCCCGAGAGCGAGCGACGGCGATACGACCTCTCGAGCCTGCGCTCCGTGGTGCACGCCGCGGCACCGTGTCCCGTGGACGTGAAGCACCAGATGCTCGAGTGGTGGGGCCCGATCATCGACGAGTACTACGCGGGCACCGAGGACATCGGCTCCACCTGGATCACCGCCGCGGAGTGGCTCGCCCATCCCGGGTCCGTCGGCCGCCCCCTGTCGCCCGCCCATGTGGTGGGCCCCGACGGGGAGGAGCTCGGGCCCGGCCACGAGGGAGTCGTCTATTTCGAAGGGGGCCGCCCCTTCGAGTACCACAACGACCCTTCGGCCACGGCTTCGATGCTCAACGCCCAGGGATGGAGGACCCTGGGGGACATCGGCATGCTCGACGAGGCCGGGTACCTGTACCTCACCGACCGCCAGGCCCACATGATCATCTCCGGGGGAGTGAACATCTACCCCCAGGAAGCCGAGAACGTCCTTGCCGGCGACCCGCGGGTGGCCGATGTCGCTGTCATCGGTGTGCCCGACGCCGAGATGGGAGAGGCGGTGAAGGCGGTGGTCGTCCTGGCCGACCCGTCGTCGTCGGGGCCCGAGGTCGAAGCCGGGCTCATCGCCGTGTGCGGCGAGCGGCTGGCCCGCTACAAGTGCCCCCGCACCGTCGACTTCGTCACCGAGCTCCCCCGCGACCCCAACGGCAAGCTCTACAAGCGGCTGCTCAGGGAGCGCTACTGGGAGGGCCACGACACGCGCGTCGTGTGATGGGGAACGGCGGAGACCGCTACCCCGGTGAGGTCGTGGTGGTGGAGGTCGGCGCCGTGGTCGTCGTCGGTTCGGGCGCCGTGGTCGAGGTCGTCGTCGTCGGGGACGGCGCGCTGCCCCCCTGGGGTGGCGGGGACACGGTGAACTCCCACGCTCCGGCCGTGCAGTCGGCCGGCGGGGTGGTCGTGACGGCGTAGAGGCCGGGGTCGCCCGACAGCGCCGTGACCGGCAAGGCCGGCTCCGACTCCAGGCACATCCGCGTCGGATCGTCGGTGGTGAAGCCGGTCAGCGGTCCCGAAGCCTGGGGCGCCAGCGCGCCGGCCAGCGACGCGGGGTCGACGGGGCTGAGCGTCACCGTGACGCCGTTCCAGATGCCCGAGTAGGAGTAATCGGCGGGCGGCGGCGGCGGCGGTGGTGGTGGTGGTGGTGGTGGCCAAGGTCGCTCCCGGCCCCGGCGCCGGGGCCTTCACGGGCGGGGCGCTGCCCTGCAACGCCGCCTGCATGGCGGGATCGGACCCTTCCATTCCCATGGCCCAGATGCCGACGCCGGCGACGTGGTACGTGTCGGCCAGCTGGGCCTTCAACGCCAACGACGTCGGGTTGTCGAAGAACGTCTGGTGCCACTGCGAGCCCACCTGGTACGAGGTCCAGGGGGTCTGGGTGGTGGGGTCCCAGTACACGTGGCCTCCGGTGGCTGCGATCTGCGAGTAGCTCATGGGCGTGGGCGGGCCGGTGGCGGGATCCCCGAGACCGGGCCCCGCGGTGGGCCAGTCGTAGCCGTAATAGGGGACGCCCAGGATCACCTTCGACGGTGGCACCGCGGCGGCGTACTGCTGCACGGCGTCGAGGTCGGTGAACCCCGTCCCGGTGAGAGGTGCGGTGGGAGACGGCGTCGACCGGTCGTTCATGTCGTAGGCCATCACGAAGAAGGCGTCGACGCTGGGAGCCAGGCCCCGGATGTCGTAGAAGCCCGACGGGTCTCCGGCCGAGGAGGCGTAGGTGTCCATGGTCACCTGCCAGTGCGGGTTGGCCTGGTGCATGGCGCTCGACACCGCGGCCATGAGCGTGTCGAGACCGGCCTGGTCCTTGCTCCCCCTCCCCTCGAAATCGATGTTGACCCCGTCGAGGTTCTTGGCGGCCACCAGTGCCACCAGCGCCGTGGCCAGGCGCGGGCCCGTGCTCGGGTCGGAGGCCATCTGGTCCAGCGCGGACTGGCCGAAGCACGACGCCGTCAGCACCACACGGTCACCGGCCTCATGCGCACGCGTCACGAGCTCGGCGAGGGCCTGGCTCTGGTAGCCCACCCATCCGGGCCCGCTTTCCTGCACGGCGCCGTCACCGGCCACGTCCACGCTGAAGTAGTCGAGCGTGGTGAGGCCCTTCACGTCGAACCCCGATGAGATCGGGAGCGCCCAGTAGGGGGCGAACCCGAAAACCTCGTGCGCTTGCAGGGCGGGCTGGCTCTCGAGCGAGGGTGGGGCAGGCGCGGGCGGCGCCGTCGCCGCGGGCAGCGGCACCACGCTCTGCGATGTGGCCAAGGAGTTCGCCGACGGGTTCATGATCGAGACGCTTTGTCCCTCGCCCTGGCTGGTGCCGGCAACGGGCGGCGTGGCGGCCTGGGCCCCGCCCGTGCTCAGCGATCCCAGCGCGGCCCCCGCCACGACCAGGGACAGGGCGCTCAGACAGGCGAAGACGGGGCTGATGCGCAGGCGGACCGGGGCGCAGTGACGGGGCCGGTGGCGGCCGGGGCCGAGCCCGAGGGCCACGGCCCGCCCCACCAGCGTCCCCAGGGCGAGGACGGTCTCCGGCGTGCCGACCCTGGCTCGAGCGGCGTGCCTGGGCCGGCGCGGCGCGGCGCGGGGCTCAGGGTGCGCTCGCGCTCGACGGGTCATGGGATCTCGATCAGCTCGTGTCGCACCGGGGTCGACGGGGCCCGGCGGGGCTGCCGGGCGGAGGGCAGGCGACCCAGTGTGATAGGTGTGGCACCAGTTGACAAGATGAGTCGCACCGAGCTGTTGTGATCCTTCCCGCCCCCTCCCGGTGATCGGCAGGAGGGGCCGAAAACTTCACACGGGCGCTGGTGCCGCCCAGTGTTGTTTCGATGCCGGCCAGTGTTGTTTCAATGCCGGGAACCGGTGTGCCGATGATCGCCCCATGGGGGGCAGGTCGTCGTGGCGCGCCGGCCGGCGCAGACCCGCCGCCATGGGCATCCTCGTCCTGTGCGTGGCGGTGGTCAGCTCGGCGGTCGTGGCTCTCGATGCCGCACCGGCCCGGGCGGGGACGCCGGTTCCCGGTGCCCCCGCATGTCCGATGTTCCCGGCCGACAACATCTGGAACACCGACATCTCGTCCCTGCCCGTCGACGTGCACAGTGCGCAGTGGCTCGCCAGCATGGATTCCTCGTCGACGTTCTTGCATCCCGACTTCGGTCCCTCGGGAGACCCCACCGATCCCTACGGCATTCCCTACACGGTGGTGTCGCCCGGCCAACCCTTCGTGAACGTGACGTTCCAGTACCCCGACGAGAGCGATCCGGGCCCCTATCCCTTCGGCGCCTCCACCCCCATCGAAGGGGGTCAGAGCTCCACCGGCGACCGCCACGCCATCATGGTCGACCCCACCACGTGCACGCTGTACGAGCTCTACGACGCCCGGTACAGCGCGGGAGGCTCGACGGCGGGCTCGGGGGCGATCTGGAACCTGCGCTCCGATGCCCTGCGCCCGGCCGGATGGACGTCGGCCGACGCCGCCGGTCTCCCCATCCTCCCGGGCCTTCTGCGCTACGACGAAGTCGAATCGGGCCAGATCACCCACGCCATCCGGATGACGGCGCAGACCACCGACACGAGCTACCTGTGGCCGGCCCGGCACGAGGCGGGGGCTCGCAGCGACCCTGATCTGCCGCCCATGGGGGCGCGGTTCCGCCTCAAGGCGAGCTTCGACATCTCCGGCTACTCGCCCCAGGCGCAGGTGGTGCTGCGGGCCATGCAGCACTACGGGCTGATCCTCGCCGACAACGGGAGCAACTGGTACTTCGGAGGCACCGCCGATCCGGCCTGGCCCCAGTCCCTCGTCGACGAGCTCAAGAGCATCCCGGCCAGTGCGTTCGAGGCCGTCGACGAGTCCTCGCTCATGGTGAGTGCCGACTCGGGCCAGGCGGGCGCGCTCGACGTGCCGGGCCCCGGCTACCGGTTGGTGGCCGCAGACGGCGGGGTGTTCGCCTTCGGCGCCGGCTTCTACGGGTCGGCGGGCGCCTTGGCGCTCAAAGCCCCGGTGGTGGGCACCGCCGACTCGGCGGCAGGCGACGGCTACTGGCTCGTGGCCGCCGACGGCGGGGTCTTCGCCTACGGCGCGGCCCCCTTCCTGGGGTCCATGGGGGGCAAGCACCTGGACTCGCCCATCGTGGGGATGGCGTCCACGCCCGACGGCGGCGGCTACTGGCTCGTGGCCGCCGACGGCGGGGTGTTCGCCTACGGCGACGCCCGGTTCCTGGGGTCCATGGGCGGGAAGCACCTGAATTCGCCCGTGGTGGGGATGGCGTCCACGCCCGACGGAGGTGGGTACTGGCTCGTGGCCGCCGACGGCGGGGTGTTCGCCTACGGCGACGCCCGGTTCCTGGGGTCCATGGGAGCCACCAAGTTGCACAAGCCCGTGGTGGGCATGGCCGCCGATCCCGACGGAGGTGGGTACTGGCTCGTGGCCGCCGACGGCGGGGTGTTCTCCTTCGGGGCCCCCTTCGACGGGTCGGCCGGAGCGGTGCCCCTGACCAAGCCCGTGGTGGGGATGTTGGCTGTGCCCGGCGGAGGCGGCTACTGGCTCGTCGCCGCCGACGGCGGGATCTTCACCTACGGAGGCGCCAACTTCCACGGTTCGACGGCCAACGATCTCCTGAACGCGCCCGTGGTCGCCATGGGCTGAGCGCGACGGGTCGACGGCGGCCGACCGGCGTCGGTCCGCGATTGCCGCGTATGCCGCGATCGCCGCGGATACCGTTGGGACGTGCTGAGAAAGCTCGTGGTGGGATTGGTCGCTGCCGGGGTGCTCACCGTCGGGCTCTCGCTGCCGGCCTTCGCGGACGGCAGGTGCTACACGGGGTGCAGTCCCACGCCCGTGCCCACTCCCACGCCGGTCGGATCGGTCGGCGGTGGTCCGGCGGGTCAGGGGGTGGTCACCGTTCCCGGGGTGGCGGTTTCGCAGTCACCCCCGGCCGCCGCGCCGGTCGCCACCCAGTCCGTGCCGTCCTCGGGCGGACTGCCCCTGACCGGTGCCGACATCGAGGAGCTCGTCGGTCTCGCCGTGGTGTTGCTCGTGGCCGGGGCGGCCGTCGCGCGCGTCAGCCGGCGCAGGGCACGCCTCGGTCTCTGAGCGCCTCGGGGCTCCCGTCCCGGAGCCCGGCCCGGTGCTCAGCCCGGGCCGACGTCGGTGAGCTCGATGAAGTTGCCGGCGGGGTCGTGGACGAACGCGGCCAGCACCGTCGTGCCGAAATCCACCCGGGAGCTGGGCTGACCGAGGAACGGGGCACCGGCGGCGCGTAGCGCTTCGATGGTCTCGTCGAATCGGTCGGTGGGGACGTGGAGCGCGTAGTGGGGGAACCCCTTGCCCGGCGTCGGCATCTCGTCGGTCTCCACGAAGTGGAGCTGCAGGTCCCCCACCCTGAGCCACATGCCGGGAATTCCCAGGTCGGGGCGGGGCAGCTCCTCGAAGCCGAGGATGGCGCAGTAGAAGTGGCGCGCCGCGTCGAGATCGGTCACCGAAATGGCGATGTGGCTGAAGCCCGTCACGGTGATCGGACCTGTCGCCATCGCTCCCCCTCTCGGCCGGGAGGCGGTTCCGAGGGCCCGCCGCCGGTGTCGTCGTGCCACTGTAGTGACCCACGCCGGCGCCATCCGGAGCGCTCGGGTCGCCCAAGGCACAGGAGGAATCCCGATGGCACCACCCGATTCGGTCACGGCCCTGGGGCCGATCGCGCAGCTCGGGTACGTGGTCGACGACATCCCGGTCGCCATGGAGCACTGGATCAGGGAACTGGACGTGGGCCCGTTCTTCTACCTGCCCTCTCCGCCTCTGCACGACCTCCGCTACCGCGGTGAGCCCACCGCCGCCCGCATCGCCGTGGCCATCACCTACTCCGGGGACCTCCAGGTCGAGCTGATCCAGCCCCTCGACGACCATCCCTCCCCGTACCGCGACTTCCGGGCCGACTACGGCAGCGGCCTGCATCACCTCGCCCACTTCACCGAGGACTACGACGCGGCACTGGCCGCGTACCGGGAGCTCGGGCGCACGCCGTACTACGAGGGCCGCGGCCTCACCCACGACCAGCGCTTCTCCTACTTCGACTCGTCGTCGCACGGCGGGACCGTGAACGAGGTCGTCGAGACGAGCGGGTTCGGCGGGTTCTTCGACCACATGCGCGCCCAGAGCGCGGCATGGGACGGCACCGACCCGGTCCGGACCATCGAGTTCTGACGGGACCGGGTCAGGCGCCGCTCCGGGGCGTGGTCACGACCGTGGTGTGCCCGCCTCGTGGAGCCAGAGCGGCTCGGCGACCACGTCTGTGCGGGGGTGGGCCGTTACCGACCTGCGGGCGCGTCTCTTCCCCAACAGCAGGGCTGTGGCCAGTGCCGCTGCGCTGCAGGCGGCGAGGACGATGCCGAAGGTGAAGGTCCCGGGCCAGTAGTCGAGCTCGACGGTGTGGGCCCCGGCCGGGATCGTCGCTTGGAGCATGATGGAAGAGAAGCGCTGCAGAGCAAGCGGCCTGCCGTCGATGGTGGCGTGCCAACCCGGGACGTCGGTGAGCCGGAGCCGCAGCACCCGCGCCCCGGGCGCGTCGGTCTTGACCGTCCAGGTGGAGGGATCGGGGTGGCTCACCGCCACCGGCGTGCCTGTGGCGTCGAGGCCGGGGGGCTTGTCGCCCGGCGACAAGGCCGTCAGGGTGGCCGCGGCCGCACGCGGGACACGGTAGAGGTCCTCGTCGCCGATGGCGGCGTCGAACACCGTGCCCGGCGGGCCAGCCTTGCCGCGCGGCTCGAGGACGAAGCCCACGCCGTAGCGACGGGCCTCGGCCGCGCTGCGGATCACCGGGCACAACGCGCTGTCGGGCACTCCGGGGGCGACCTTCAAGGCCTTGAAGTACGCCTTGGGGGTGATGGGGTCGTAGGCGGAGAGCTCGTGGACCGAGAACGCGCTGTTGGTCTCGGGGAGGATGCCGAGGGTCGGGGGCACCTCGCACGAACGCACCCCGAACCCCACCAGCGACGACCCCACGTCGGCGGCGAGGGTCGCCGTGGCGGGGGTGGGAGTGAGGTAGGTCGCGCTCGACGACCACGTCCCCGCCCCGACGGCGATGAGGAAGGCCGCCTCCACTGCCACCAGCACGGCTCCCGCCCGGTGTCCGGCGTCGAAGCGCGGGCCCGGCGCCGCCTCGGTCCCGTCGTCACCGGCGCCCCCGTCGGGACGGCGGCCGGCCCGGGTTCTGAGGGCCGCCACCACCAGGAGACCGACCGCGGTGGCGGCTGCCGGCCAGATGAAGCTCTCGGCCCGGAGCCGGGCCGGCCCCGGAGCCAGATGACCACGCCCCACGACCCACAGGCCTGCCACCCCCAGACCGATCAGGCCGAACCCGGCCCCGAGCGACAGCCGGACCCTCCAGTCCCGCGGTGATCGGATCACGACGTCGGTTCCCACTCCGGCCAGCACCGCGATGGCGAAGGTGACCATGATCAGGCCCAGATGCCACCGCACGCGGAAAGGGAGCTGGTTCATCAACGTCGCCACCGGAGACAAGAAGATGAGGGCGCCCATGGCCACGCCCATAGCCGTGATGGCGAGCACATCGGCGCGACGGCGGTGGACCACGGCCCCGGTCACCGCCAGCACCAGGGCGATGGCGCCCACGTAGGTGGCGTCCCCGATCCCGAACCAGTGGCTCTGGGCCACGGGCAGGGCGTCGAATCCCTGGAAGACGAGGTTGACGACATCATGGGCGGACAAGGCGCCGTTGGCGCGCGACGAGTGGATGAAGACCGAGCCCGTGACCAACGGAATCCCGGGCAGGATGAGCGGCGCGCCCAGTGCCCCCCCGGCCAAGGTGGCGACGGCCAGGTCTCCCAGCGGGCGGAGGACGGTCCGCAGGCTCCCGAGAGCGCGCCATCGCACCACGAGCACGACGATCAGGAAGACGAAGAGCCCCGCGCCCAGCAGCACCAGCGCGTCGGGCTGCCCGGCGTAGACGGCACACGCCACGACGAGGGCCAAGAACACGATGGCGCCCACCCGGTGGCGGCCACGCACCACCAACAGGGCAGCGGCGAAGAGCCACCCCGACCAGGCCATCACCGACGCGATGGGCCAGCCCAGGAATCCCATGAAGGCGCCGCTCAACTCGAAGACGACGCCCGCCATCACACAGGCCATGAGGTGCAGGCGCATCACCCGCCCCAGCACGAAGACCCCGGTGCCGGCCAGCACCAGCGTGACCAGGACCTGGACCGTGTACGCCAGGCGCAGCGGCGCCAGGTAGCCGAGCAAGGTGGGGATGCCGAACGTCGCCGATTGCCAGTTGAACGCCAAGGGCATGCCGAGCCCGTTGTAGGGGTTCCACAACGGGAGCTGGCCGTGGTGGACCTGTGTCCAGGCCAGTGTGGTCCAGGGGATCATCTCGGCGATCAGGTCCGTCGTCTGCCCGTTGCGGACCATCACCCCGGACTGCTTGGTCAACCCGTCTTGCGACAGCAGATCGAAAGGCCCGAG
Source organism: uncultured Acidimicrobiales bacterium (assembly GCA_963848335.1). Classification (GTDB taxonomy): domain Bacteria; phylum Actinomycetota; class Acidimicrobiia; order Acidimicrobiales; family UBA8190; genus Chersky-840. The sequence continues at coordinate 840,579 of CAWKDD010000003.1, read as the reverse complement.
GGACGCGCCGTGGAGCAGGGCGGGTGCCATGACGGCGACGGCGGCCACCACCACCAGGAGGACGCCCAGGGCGTCGGGCCCCCACCCCTGGAGCCGGACCCGACGGCGCGGTTGCCCGGTGGGTTGCCCGGCCTGTTGCTCGGTCGGTTCGACCACCCACAGCGCGACCGCAACGTCTTGTCGTCGTGTCGCCGCCGGCGGTGCCGGCGCTGTCGACTGTGTGACCATGTTGCCGCCCCCCTGCCAGGTCCGGCACGTGCCGCCGCCGCAGTCGCCGAACGCGCAACGCGCGGCCCACGACTGACTGCGCAACTTTTCCACGAATCGGTGGGAGTTTCCTGAGCCGGGTGTGAAGATCTCCTGGGTCAGACCTGGGACGCTGCTGAGACCTTGACTCTGCAGAGGCCGGCTCGTTGCGGCAGGGGCGCGTGTGCAGCTTGTGGCGTATGGGTGTGCCTGGTGCGCGTGGCGTCGGCAGCGATGTCCGGAGTCACTCCGCGGCGATGGCCGCCAGCACGTCGAGTTTGGCGGCGCGGCGCGCCGGCCAGGTGGCGGCGCCCAGACCGAGCAGGGCGGCGAGGACGAGGAAGAGCACGAGCTTGCTGTAGGGGACGACGATGTCGGTGATCCCCTGCTGCTTCAACGAGGCGGCGAACGCCGTTCCGAGCGCGGTCCCGACGACGATGCCGATGATGGCACCGAACAGCGCCAGGATCACGGCCTCGGAGCGGATCATGGCCCGCACCTGGCGCCGCTTCATCCCCACGGCGCGCAGCAGGCCGATCTCGTGGGTGCGCTCGAAGACCGAGAGCATGAGGGTGTTGACGATGCCGATGAGGGCGATGACCACGGCCAGAGCCAGCAAGGCGTACACCAGGCCCAGCAACTGGTTGACCTGGGCCTGCTGCGACTTCTCGAACTCCGCTCGCGTCTGGATCTTCAGGTCGGGATACGCCGTCAGACCGTCGGCGAGGGCGCGGCTCTGGGTGGTGAGGGGTCGGGTCGTGTCGAGGAGGACGGCGATGGGGAGGGGGTTGTTGAAATGGGACAGGAAGAAGCCGTCCCCGATGAGGAAGCTCCCGAGCAGCGAGTTCGCCTTGTAGATCCCGCCGATGCGCATCGTCGAGCTCCCCGTCTGGGCGAACGTCACGGGCACCACCGAGCCCACCGAGAGGTGATCGGAGGTGGCCGTCGTGGTGTCGATGAGCAGTTCCCCGGCGCTGAGGGCCGGGGCCCCGGACCCCGACTGCATCCTCAGGATGATGGTGTCCGACAGGTGCTTGGGCGACACGGCGGTCAGGCTGTCGAGCGAGTGCCGGAACTCGAACTCGCCGCTGTACACCGTGGAGGCGGCGGCCACGCCGGGCACCCGCAACGCGGCGGACGCCACCGAATTGCTGAACCCGCCCGCGCCGTTGCCGGAGCTGGTGATGATGTAGTCGGCGCTGATGGCCTCGTCGACGCTGGCCGTGGCCGACTTGGACAGTGACGCCCCGAACACCGCGATCGTCGACACCAGGGCCAGGCCCACCATCAGGGCCGAGGACGTCTGGGCGGTCCGGCGGGGACTGCGCATCGAGTTCTCGCGCCCCAGCTTTCCCGAGATGCTGAGCGTGCGGGCCAAGGGGCGTCCCAGCACGCTCGCCATGGGGCGCGCCACGACCGGGGCCAGCATGCCGATCCCGATGAAGACGGCGATCGCCCCCACGCCGACCAACTGGATCGCCGGCTTCGTCAGTCCCAGCGTCAACGCCGCGATCCCCAGGACGGCGACGACCGAACCGATGACGATGCGCCGGCGCGACGACTCGGCCTGGTCCCCCCGGTAGTCGACGAGCGCCGCCACCGGCGGGATCCGCACGGCCCGCCGGGCCGGGCTGATGGCCGACACCAGGGTCACCCCGACACCCACGGCCAAAGCGACGATGATCGTCCGGGTCTCGAAGACGAGCGGCCCCGACGGCAGGGAGATGCCGAAGCCCTTGAGCAGCGCTTCGAGCCCGAGAGCCGCCAACACCCCCAGGCCCAAGCCGATGAGCGATGCCACCAGCCCGGTCAGCGCCGCTTCGAGGAGGACCGAGCGGAACACCTGGCGCCGGCTCGCCCCCACGATCCGCAGCAGCGCCAGCTCCCGGGTCCTCTGTCCCACGATGATCGAGAACGTGTTGAAGATGGTGAACCCGCCGACGAAGAGGGAGATGAAGGCGAAGACCAGCAGGGCCGTCGAGAAGAACCCCAGCGCCTGGTTGATCTGGTTCGTCTGCTCGTTGGCGACCGTCTGCCCCGTGACCACCTCGACCCCCGGAGGCAGAGCCTGGGCGATGGCGTGTTGGAGGGTGGCTTTGTCCACTCCCGGCTTGGACAAGACATTGATGGCGTCGAAGTGACCGACCTCCCCGAGCACGCGCTGCGCCGTTGGTAGGTCGAAGGCGGCGAGGGTCGCTCCGGCGAGATTGTCGGCCGTGCCGAACCTGACGATGCCGGTGATGGTGAAGGTCTGCGGCGCCCCCGAGAGCAGGATGTGCACGCGGTCGCCCACGGCGAAGTGGTATTTCTTGGCCGTGGCGGCGTCCATCGCGACGTCACTCGAGGTCGTGGGGCCTGTGCCCTGCACCACGTGCAACGAGGACAGCTGCGGGTCGGGATCGAACGAGACCCCCAGCGTGGGGGCCCCTCCCGTGCTGATGGCCTTGCCGTCGGGCGCCACGAACTGCGCAAACCCGCTGACGGTGCCCTCGGCATCGGCGACGCCGGGGACGTTGCGGACGGTGGTCACGATCGACGCGGGAATGGGATTGCGGACGGCGCCTCCCCCTCCGGTGTTGCTGGTGAAGACGGCCTGGCCGCGGACCTGGAAGTCGACGTTCTGGTAGATGTGGCCGAACAGCGAGGTGAAGGTGTTGTGGAGGGTGTCGGTGAGCACGAACGTCCCCGAGATGAACGTGACCCCGAGCACGATGGCGAGGGCGGTGAGCGCCAACCGCAGCTTGTGGGCGAGAAGGCCCTTGATGGTGACCTTCCACATCTCAGGTGCTCAGCTGCTTCATCTGCTCCAGCACCGAGTCGGCCGTCGGTGACACGAGCTCGCCCACCACGTTGCCGTCGGCCAGGAAGACGACCCGGTCGGCGAAGGCGGCACCGCGCGGATCGTGGGTGACCATGACGATCGACTGGTGGAACTCGGTGACCGAACGGCGCAGGAATGCCAGCATTTCCGACGAGGCGTTCGAGTCGAGGTTGCCGGTGGGCTCGTCGGCGAAGATCAGGTCCGGACGGCCGATCAGGGCCCGGGCGCAGGCGGCCCGTTGCTGCTGGCCGCCCGACAGCTCGTTGGGTCGGTGTGAAAGCCGGTCCCCGATCCGTAGCTGGGAGACCAGGAAGTCGAACCACTCCTGGTCGATCTTGGTCCCGGCGAGGTCGGCGGGCAGCGTGATGTTCTCATGGGCCGTCAGCGTGGGCACCAGGTTGAAGGACTGGAACACGAAGCCGATCCGGTCGCGTCGCATCTGCGTGAGGCCGGCGTCGTCGAGCTGCCCGATGTCCTGTTCCCCGACATAGGCATGCCCCGATGTCGGCGTGTCGAGCCCTGCCATGCAGTGCATCAGGGTGGACTTGCCCGAGCCCGACGGGCCCATCACGGCGGTGAATCGCCCCCGCTCGAACTCGACGTTGACGCCGGTGAGCGCGTTGACGGCGGCGTCGCCTTTGCCATAGGTCTTCACCAGGTCGACGGCGCGCGCCGCCATCGGCGTCGGTGACGCGGTGGCGCCTGTCGATTCGGTGTCGGTGATCGCCATCGAGGTTCCGTCCTTCACATGCCTGGCGCGATCGGGTGCGGGGTACGACGGCACTGACCAGGCTCGGCGGGTTGATCGATCGATGTCGTGGACAGTCTTACTACCCGGGCCGGTCCTCACCGACACCGGCGACTCGGTTCTGCGCGACCCCCGGGACACGCCGGGCGCGACAGGGTGTCGTCTTCGGTGCTCTCAGTGTGCGACCCAGGCGAGAGGGGCGAAATCCGGGATGACCCTGACGGGACCCTGACCCCGGAGGCGGCGGTGGCCCTCTGGGTGAACCTGCGGGTCCTCTCCGTGAGACCGTCCGGCGCGCCCCTACATGAAGCTGTCGTCGGGGGAGAGGCCGAGCTCCTCGTCGCCACCGGTGATGATGGGCTGGCAGTTGCCCCAACCCTCGCCGCCGCCGACGCGGTCCACGACGTGCACCACCGTGTCGCGGATCTGGTGCAGGCGCCGGGCCACGGTCGGCTCGGCGCAGTCGGGGACGTGCTCGCCCTCGACGACGAGGTCACCACGCCATTGGCCGTGGTGATGGCCGTCGAGCCCGAAGTAGAGCCCGGCGCCGAGATGGAAGCCCGTGTCCGAGACGGCTTCGAGCTCCAGGGTGCGCACACTCCCGTCCGCAGCGCGCGCCTCGATCCGCCCGCCCCGCAGCCGGCGGTTGCCCGGGTCGAACTCCAGGGACGGCTCGAGGTCGACGAAGCGCTGCACCGTCCCGTCGGGCTGCTCCACTCCGCCCATGACGACCTGCTTGTAGGTGAAGCCCGGGCCCTTGACGATCTGGTAGTGGAGGAAGATCCCGTACCGGGTCCCGTCGGGCCGCTGCATGGCGATCGGGCTCCAGATCATGCGGAAGGAGAGCCCCGCCAGGGGGTCGCGCGGCTCGAGGTCCTGGGGGGGAGCCCCACGTCGTAGCGGACACCCCAGGAGTGGTCGCGCGTCGACACCCACGTGTCGGGGGAGATGTCGGTGCGCACCCCCTCCACCTCGACCCAGCCCGACGCCAGCCCGATCTGGTGGTAGCGCACGAGGTCGGACCCCACCCGGAAGCCCTGGCGCATGTGGGTGCGGTCCTCCACCGATGGCGGCACGATCCCCTCGAACAGCCAGTCGAAGGCGACGGGCTGGCAGTCGTTGGCCTCCAGGACGAAGCGGACCGAGCGCAAGGGTTCCACCACCTCGTAGCGGATGGGTCCGACGGTGGTGGCGCCGGGGGCGGAGTCCAGACGCCGGCTGGCGCGCACCGTGCGCTGCTCCACCCCGCGCGAGATCCCCGCGTACCCGTCCATCACGTTGCGGTTGGGGTACTTGCCCAGACCGAAGCCCAGCTGCAGGCTCCCGTCCTTGGCGGCGGCCATGGCGCAGATCTTCTCGGTCCACGACAGGTCGCTCGTGGCCACCACCGCGAAGGTGTCGGTGATCTGGTGGCACAGCCCCTCGTCGGCGGGGAGGAGGGGCCCGATGGGATTGGTCAAGGGGTCCACCCCCCCAGTGCGGGCCGGGCGCGGATCACAGCTTGCTCCAGTAGGTGCCCTCGAGCATGGCCTCGAGAGTCGGCCGGTGCATGATCATGTCGTCGGGATCCTCGGGCATGGCGATCTCGCCGAAGAGCACCTGGCGCCGGGCCACCCTGCTCATCACGATGGCGTGCCTGAGCGCGGCGTACATGGTGTAGAAGTCGAGGTGGCGCGGGGTGTGGCCACTGTGGCGCGCATAGGCGTGCGCCACGTCGTCGAGTCGCATGAAATGCGGCATCCCCGGGAGCCCGGCCTGGAGGGCGATGTCGTCGAGGAAGCGGTGGAGGTAGACCATCCAGCCGATGTCGATCTCGCGCGGCCCGACGGCGACCATCTCCCAGTCGAGGACCGCTACCGGCTCGAAGTCCCGGAACATCATGTTGCCGATCCGGGCGTCTCCCCAGCTGATCACGGGCGCACCTTCGGAGGCGGGCCAGTGCTCCTCGAGCCACTCGAAGGTGCGCTCGATGAGCGGGGAACGGGCCCCGTCGGCCACCACCCATTCGTAGTACGAGCGCTGCTCGGCCAGGTGGCGGCGCATGGCCGTGGCACCGGGCCGGTCGAGCTCGAGGAAGGCGATGTCCTCGGCGCTCACGTCCGCGCCGTGCAGCTCGGCCAGCACGCGCACCGACGCGTCCTGGAGCCGGTCCTGGTCGGCGCGGGGCGCATCGGACAGCCACGACCCGAACGGGTACGGCATGATGTCGGGCGGCACCAGCCCCTCGACGCGCTCCATCACGAAGAACGGGGAGCCGATCGCCTCGGGGTCCAGTTCCAGCCACAGGGTGCGGGGCACGGGGACGGAGCTGCGCGCACCCACCAGCCGCATGACACGGAACTGACGCTCGAGGTCGTAGACGGGGAACACGGGGACGGCTGCGGGGTCGGGGATGAGCCGCGCCGCGCATGCCTGGGTCACCACCGTCGCTCGTGCCCCCGCTTCGCCGTCTTCGTGCCAGGTGGACTCGAAGAGCAGGGTCTCGCTCGACATCCCGTTGGATTCGGGCACCACGAGCTCGGACACCTCGGGGTCCCGCACCCGTTTGGCCAACCACGTCACCAGACGCCGGTGCAGCTCCTCCCGGTCGCGGGTCGAGGTCCGGGGCCGGGGCGTCGCCTCGGGCGGGTCCCCCTGCGCCGGGGACGGGGCCGACGGGGTGTCGGCGCCGGCCTCGGTCACGTCGCCGCACCGGGAGCCACCGACTCCCACCCCGTGAATCCCGAGGGCTCGTGGCGGCCGAAGGTCCCGTGCTCGAACATGCCCCACCCCTCGGCGCCGTCGCAGACGGCGTGAGCCACGTGGTCCACCACGCCGAAGGGGATCCGGCCCGTGACGGCGGGGTCGCGCATGTCCACCACCACGCCTTCGGTCCAGTTGCGCCCTCGCCACTGGCCGTGGGACCAGTCGGGGTCGCCTCCGTAGCCGGGGCCGCAGTTGAGGCCCACGAAGCCGAGCGTGTCGATCTCGAGGGTGACGGGCTCGGCGCCCCGGGCGCGCATGTGCAGCACGGCGGACTCGGGGTGGCGCGTCCCGGGCCGGTAGCGGACCTCGACCTCGGGCCACCCGAGCTGCTCGGGCGGGCGTCCCGACGAGGCCGGGAAGACCCGGACCGCCTCGTTGAGCGTCCGGGTGCCGTCCCCGTCCTCCTGGGCGATCACCACCACCGCGAAGTCGTCGAAGCGCAGGGGCACGTACGTCCACCAGAAGCCGAATCCCTCGTCGGGCTCCGCCCCGGCCCGACCGGGCGGCTCCGCCTCGCCCACGGGTCGGATGCCCCACGACCGGTCGCGGGTGCCGACCCAACGGTCGTCGCGCACGGTGAGCTCCTCGTCCCCCACGCGGAGCACGCCCGACCACGTTCCCACCTGGGCGAAACGCGAGGCATCGAGAATGACGCGACCGCCCTGGCGCATGACGTGGGCCGGCTCCTCGACGGTGGGGAACGACCCGGTCCAGGTGAGGTCGAAGGCGACCCCGTGGTCCTCGCCCTCGCACACCACCCGCACCCGCTCGAGGGGCTCGAGGACCTCGATGCGGTAGGGGCCGACCTGCTGGGCCATGCGGTCCTCGCCCAGGGCGTCGGAGGTGCGCACCGTGTACTGCTCGTCGCCACGTCGCACCGTGGCATAGGCGTCGATGACGCCCAGGTTGGGGTAGACACCCATGCCCGTGACGAGGAACACCTCGCCGGTCCGGTCGTGCCCGTTGAAGTAGCAGCGGTCATAGGCGTTGCGGTCGCTCGTCGCCATGTACCGCATCGAGAGCGGTACCTGGTGCACGGGATACTCGTCGAGCGGCACGGGCATGTGGTCGGCTTCCCCCTGGTCGTCTCGGCACCGGCGTCCCCCGGCGCAGGTGCGCCGGGCCGCCCGAGGGACTCAACGTAGCCCCGCCCGGGGACCACGCCGCGGGAGGCCGGGCCGTCGCCGCCACCGGCGCTCCGATGGCCCGGGGTCGCCGGTCGGACACAATCGGGGGATGCGGGAGCGCCGGGGTCGAGCCGCATCCGCAGGCCTCCTTGCCGACGACCAGCCCGGCGTCTCCGAGCCCGGGGCGGGGCCGGGGGCCGGCGGACACGGGCTCGGCCGGGCCTGGGCGGCGTGGGGCCTGGCGGTCAGCGCCTACTTCGTGGCCGTGTTCCACCGCACCAGCCTGGGGGTGGCCTCGCTCGACGCCGAGCACCGTTTCCACATCGGCCCGTCGGTGCTGGCCACCTTCGTGTCGGTGCAGCTGGCCCTGTATGCCGCCATGCAGATCCCCACCGGGGCCATGGCCGACCGCTTCGGGCCCCGCCGGATGCTCACCGTGGCGCTGGTGTTCCTCGCCGCCGGTGAGGCCCTCTTCGGGCAGAGCACGAACGTGGCCGCCGCGCTCACGGGGCGGGCCCTGGTCGGGATCGGCGACGGGCTCACGTTCTTGAACGTGCTGCGGCTGGTCCAGAACTGGTTCCCCGCCACGCGCTACGGGTTGGTCACGGCCTTGACGTCGATGACCGGGGCGGTGGGCCAGCTGGTCTCGACCGAGCCGCTGCGCCTCAGCCTCCTTCACCTCGGATGGGTGACGACGTTCACCGGGGCCGCGGCGGTCACCGCCGGGGTGGCCGTCGTCCTGGGGTTGTTCGTGCGGGACCGGCCCGACGCCGACCCACCCTTGCCGCTACACCCGCACCCGAGCATGCGCCGGGCGGTGCGCCACGCCATGCGGGCGCCGGGAACGTGGCGGGGGATGTGGGCCCACTTCTCCCTGACCGGGCCCTTCGTGGTGTTCACGGCGCTGTGGGGATACCCGTTCCTGGTCCGGGCCCAGCACTACTCGGGTCGCAGCGCCAGCTTCACCCTGGCGCTGGTCGTCCTCAGCGCGGTGTCGAGCGCGCCCTTCGTCGGCGTGCTGATCATCCGTGCCCCCCGGGCACGCCCGACGGCCGTGGTCACGAGTGCGCTGGCGCTGGCGGCCATGTGGACGCTCGTGCTGTCGTGGGGCGGAGGTCGGGTGCCGACTCCCGTGGTGATCGCCTGGGCCGTGATCACCGGTGTGTGCGGATCGACGTCGGTCATCGCCTTCGACCTGGCACGCGAGGCCAACCCGCCCGAGCGCGGCGGGGCCGCCACCGGCGTCGTCAACATCGGGGGATTCGCCTGCGCCGTGATCTGCGATCTCACCATCGGGTGGGTACTCACCACCGTGGGCCACGGCGGCCGCGACGCGGCCGGATACCGACCCGCGCTGGCGGTGGTGCCCGTGTTCATCGCCTTCGGTCTGGTGCAGTTCTGGCGCCTGGGACGCGCCGGCCCGCGGCCCCCGGCCCCCGGCCCCCGGCCGGTGATCAGGCGACGAGGCCCCGTCCCGTGACCATGGGCAGGTCGAGGGCGGTGAGCAGGCCGGGGGGCGCCTCCACCACGGCCGGCACGGCGTTGACGAGGCGCATGGCGGTGGCCTTGAGGCCCCCGGTGTTGTGGTCCCCGTCGCTGCCCATGAGCTGGAGGTCAACGGTGTAGGTGGGCTCGCCGCGCACGATCACGCGGTAGCCGCCCTGGCCGGCGGGCTGGGGCCAGTCGGGCCCGATGTCGTCGGCGAGGCGGGTGACGTGTTCGAGCACGACCACGGCGCGCCCGGCGCGCATGCCCCGCACCTCGAAGCGCAGTCCGGCGGCGGTGCCCTTGTCCACCGTCCCCGACGCGATCTCGATCTGGCGCGGCGCGGGCAGGCGCTCGTAGTGCTCCTCGACCGAGTCGAGCTCCACGTCGAGGCCGGCCGCGATCTGGCGCACCACGCTTCCCCACGCCATGGTCAGCACCCCGGGGAGCAGCAGCATGGGGACGTCCTCGAGGGGACGGCCGAATCCCATGATGTCGAACATCACCGTGGGCTGGTCGTAGGTGGCGTAGTTGAGGATCTCGAGGCAGCGGACCTCTTCGATGCGCTCGCTGATGCCGGTGACCACGAGGGGGAGCCAGTCGTTGGCGAAACCGGGGTCGATGCCGTTGACCCACAGCGACACGCCCGCGCCGGTGGCGGCGTCGCGCAGGGGGTCGGTCATCTCGGCGGGGACGACCCCTTCGGGGTACTGCAGGAACACCGGTCCGCTCGACACCACGTTGGCCCCGGAGCGCAGGATCTTCTCGAGGTCGGCCAGCGCTTCGGGCAGACGGTTGTCGGCCATGGCGGTGTGCACGACGCAGTCGGGCCTGAGGGCGAGCACGGCCTCGGCGTCGTCGGTGGCCGCCACTCCGAGGGCGCGCCCCAGCCCGGCCAGGTCCCCGGCGTCGCGGCCGGCCTTGGCGGGGTTCGACACCCACACGCCCGCCAGCTCCAGATCGGGACGGGCGTCGATGCCGGCCAGCGCGTGCCGGCCCACGTTGCCCGTTCCCCACAGCACGACGCGATAGGTCACCGCACTCCCTCAGCCCAGGTCGACCTGGGGGCGCTCGGCGCCGCCGTCGATCTCGAAGATCTTGCCGGTGACGAAGTCGCCCGCCGGCGACGCCAGGTAGACGACGCACGCCGCGATGTCCTCGGGCTGGCCGATGCGGCCCACCAGGGCCGTCTCCTCGATGAAGGCCAGCATGGCCGCGTCCTGCACCACGATGTCTACGGCCGAGGTGGCGATGGTCCCCACCGCGATGGCGTTGACCCGGATGCGCGGCGCCAGCTCGGCGGCGGCCAAGCGGGTGTAGTGCGACAGCGCCGCCTTGGCGGTGGCGTAGGCGGTGAAGCCGCGCGGCGCCACCCTCCCGGCCATGGACGAGATGTTGACGACCGCCCCTCCGTCGCCGGCCAACATGGCGGGCACCGCGGCGCGCACCAGCGCATGGGCACTGCTCACGTTGTAGCGGAAGGCCCGTTCGAGATGGCCCGGCGACACGTCGAGCAGGGGGCGCGGCATCCAACCCCCGTGGTTGTTGACGATGACGTCGAGGCGCCCGAAAGCGTCGGTGGCCGTCTCGACCAGTTGCTCCATGACGTCGAGGTCGTTGAGATCCGTCGGTACCACGACGGCGCGGCGCCCCGCCGCCTCGATCTGCTCGGCCACGGCCTGGAGCTGCTCCTCGGTGCGGGCCGCGATGACCACGTCGGCACCGGCCTCGGCCAGGGCGACGGCGGTGGCGGCGCCGATGCCGCGGCCCGCCCCGGTGACGATGGCGGCCCGGTCGGTGAGGCGGAATCGGTCCAGGATCATCGAGCGCCGACCCTAGCCCAGGGTCCCGCCGAAGTGAAACGTGTTCCAGTGCCAAACGGGGGCCGCCGGGCCCGGGTTGGGTGTCAGCCCGGGCGGGTCGAGGGAAGGCCCAGCTTGCGGTGGTCCCAGGACACGGTGCGCTCCACCTGCAAGGCGATGACGACGCGCTTGTGCAACATGGTCTCGACGAAGGGGCGCAGCTCCTCGGTGTAGGTCCCGTAGTAGCGCTCGAAGAGGTTGACGCCCAGCTCGAACATGCGCTCGGGGTCGTCGACGAAGACGGCGGTGCCCACGAGCTCCACGCCGCGCAGCTCCTCGTAGTAGTCGCCGTCCTCGGCCATGCACGTCATGTGGGGGTCACGGCGCAGGTTCTGGGCCTTCTGCGACTTGGCCTTGGTCTCGAAAGCAAGCATCCCGTCGAGGAACCCGTACCACATGGCGACGGCGTGGATGGAGTGGTCGTGGTTGATCGAGCACAACGAGACGGGGCGCCGCTCGGCCAGAAATCCCTCGATCTCCTCGGGGGTCATCTTGATCTGGGCCCGCTGATTGACCCCGTGTCCCATCTGTGCCGGTGTGTCGCTCATCTCAGTACGCGCAGGGCAGGTGCTTGATGCCGTTGATGAAGTTCGAGCGGAGGCGGTCGGGCTCGCCCGTGGCGCGGATGTCGGGGAGGTGGCGGAACAGCTCGCGGAACATCACCGTGATCTCGCGCCGCGCCAGGTGCGCTCCCAGGCAGAAGTGCGGCCCGGCCGCCCCGAACCCCACGTGGGGGTTGGGGTGGCGCAGCACGTCGAAGTGCTGGGGGTTCTCGAACACGTCCTCGTCGCGGTTGGCCGAGTTGTAGAAGAGGAGGACCTTGTCGCCTTCGGCGAAGGTGTGGCCCGAGAGCGTGGTCGGCGCGGTGGTGGTGCGGCGCATGAAGATGACAGGAGAGGCCCAGCGGACGATCTCTTCGACGGCGGTGGGGGCCACGGTCTCGAAGTCGGCGGCCCACAGATCCCGCTGGTCGGGCCGCTCGGTGAAGGCCCACAGGGCGTGGCTGATGGCGTTGCGCGTGGTCTCGTTGCCCGCTACCACCAGCAGGATGAAGAACGAGGCCAGCTCGGAGTCGGTGAGCGACTCGCCGTCCACGTTGGCGTTGGCGAGGGCCGAGGTGAGGTCGTCGGTGGGGTGCTCGAGCCGGAACGCGGCCAGCTCCCGCATGAGCTCGGCCAGGTCGTTGCCGGCGTTCATGAAGGCCAGCACGGGGTCCTCGCCCTCGGGGACGTACTCGGTGTCGCCGAAGGACAGGATGATGTTGGACCGGCTGAACACCGTGTCGTAGTCGCGCTCGGGGACGCCCATCATGTCGCAGATGATCTTCAGGGGGAGCCGGGCCGCCACCTCGGTGACGAAGTCGCACTCGCCCTTGCCCCGGACCTTGCCGATGATGTCGTCGGCCACCTGCTCGATGTTGTCCTCGACGGCGCGCACCATGCGGGGGTTGAAGGCGGCCGAGACGATGCGCCGGAGGCGAGCGTGGCGCGGGTCGTCCATGTTGATCATCGAGCCGAAGAACTCGAGGAGCTCGGGGGGCATGTCGAGGATGGTGGTTCCCGACTGGCCCGAGCAGTACAGCTCGGGGTGCCGGCTGATCTCGACCACATCGGCGTGGCGCGTCACCGCGTAGTAGCCCCGGCCCGGCGGGATGGGGACGATGGTCTCCACCTCGATCTCGGGGTCGGGGAAGAAGGCGATGGGTCGCTCGGCCCGCAGCGTGGCGAAGGCCTTCTCCCGCTCGGACCAGGGCTTCTGCCAGAAGTCGAGGTTCGACAGCTCGATGTCGTCCACCTGGAGTGCCTGTGGGATGGTCACGTCGCGCCCCTTCGCCGTACCGGTTCTGCGGGCCTCATCCTCGCGCCACCACCCCCCGCACGCCCAGCTCGGGCGGGCCGTCGGCCTCAGAACGGGACGAGGGAGCGCCGCCGCCCCGGGGGGTGGCTCAGGCCCGAGCGGATCACGGCGCCGAGGATCCGGGCGTCGGCCGCCTCCTCGGGCGTGCAGGGGTCCGACCCGTAGCTCGCCCGCGCCGCCAGGGCGGCGAGCCTCCCGTAGGCGTCGACGGTGACGTCGATCGAGGATCCCGGGCCCGGGCTCGGCGAGGTGGTGGGTGCCGGCGGGGAGGAGAGGGCGGGCCGGTAGGGGACGAGCCATTTGGCGTCGGCCAACGACGCCAGGCGGGTGGCGTGCTCCTGCAGGGTCTCGGCCGGCCGCCGCCCCAGCCGGGCGCGCTCGAGGACCATCTCGGCCTCCCTCCACCGGGCGAGAACCTCGGCGCTGGGGTCGGGGGAGGCGGGGCGGGGCCGGTGCCCTCTCCACAGGCGCAGGGCGAGAAGATCGACGAGGTCATGAAGGTATGGCCACGAGTGGACCCGCCCCCGGCGATCTCCGCCCAGGCCCGAGGCGGCTCGTGCCCGGCGCCGCGCCCAGAGCCCGGCCGCCACCGCCAGCGACACCACCACGACCCCCGCTCCCACGAGCGCGAGCGTCACCCACCAGGAGCCGCCGCGGCCCGCCGCGGCCGAGGTGATGCCCGGCCGGCCCCCCGGGATGGTCGAGGGGATGGTGGCGCCGGCGCCTGCGGGCCGGCGGACGGGGGTCGACGTGGGAGTGGTGGAGGCCGGTGCCCGCGATCCCGGGCTCGCCGTGCCCGTGCGCGCGCCTGTCTGCACCCCCACCCCGGCCGCTTCGCCCGACGACGCCGGCGTCGGCTCGTACGACGTCCATCCCGACGAGGGGCCGAGATACACCTCGGGCCACACATGGGCGTCGGCGCCGGTGACCCGGTACCGGCCGTGACCCTGCGACGCGCCGGTGGTGAACCCGACCGCCACCCGCGTGGGCAGGCCGTCGATGCGCGCCAGGACGGCGTAGGCGGCGGCGAACTGCTGACAGAACCCGGCCCGGGTGGTGAAGAGGAACGACTCCAGCGCGTCGGAGCCCGTCGAGGGCGGGGGCGAGAGCGTGTAGCGGTACCGGCCCGTGTCGAACCAGCGCGCCAACGCCGCGGCCCGGGCGGCGGGGCCGTCGGCGCCGGCGACGATCTGGTGGGCGAGGTCGACGACCGACGTGGGCTCGGCGGGAAGCTGCAGGTAAGGGGCGAGCGACCCCGGTGCGACGGCGCCCGTTGCAGCCGGTCCTGTTGCAGCCGGTCCCGTCGCAGCCGGTCCTGTTGCAGCCGGTCCCGTTGCGTCCGGTCCAGTTGCAGCCGCGGGGACGCGGGCCACGGCCACGTACGTCAGCCCCGGTGCCGCTTCGAAGGGCTGGAGTGCGCCGAACCCGGGCACCACGTCGGCGGCGGTGCCGACCGAGACCGTCGATGGGGGGAGGGGCAGCAGCGTGCTCTCGAGATTGGCGATGGTGACCTGGGCGCGGAAGGTCTTGGTGGGTGAGGGCTCGGGTAGCGCCGGGAGTCCGGGCACGTCGTGGTCGGGCGGGAGGAGGGCGTCGCTCTGCGCGGCGGCTTCGGTGGTCGGGTCGGGCAGCCACGCCGTTCCGTTGAAACGGGTGAGCACGGCCAGCTGCCAGTAGGTCGGCAGCGGAGTCTGGGCGCTGAACATCAGCTCGGTGGTCCGGTTGACCAGCACGGCCTTCAGGTTGTCGACGAGGTCGATGGCGCGCACCCCGTGGATCCGGGGAACCCGACCGGGCCCGCCCCGGTGCCGGTGCCCTCGGCCGCAGCGCCGACGGCCGAGACCCAGGCCCTGGGTCCCTTGGGATCCGGCGGGAGACGTGAAGGGCAGGGCGTCGACCCGCAACCCCGCCAGGGCCGGGTTGGCGGCCAGGACGACGAGGACGGCCAACCCCGCGCCGAGCGCGGCGGGGAGCGTGGCCCTGGCACCGGCGGCGAGGCGTCGCGCCATCGTCGCCCACCGGGGCCGGGAGTCTGTCTCGGGAGGCGGGGCCGAGCGGGTGGCGCCGGCGTGGTCGGCGGCGATCACGAACGCCAGCGCGCAGGCCAGGTAGGCGAGGGTCCCGTTGAGCCGGTCGACCTGGGAGCTCAGCAGCGCGGTGTAGCAGAAGAGCCCGAACGTCGGCACCAGCGCGGCCAGGGCGCCGGCGCCCTTGGCCTCCTGGCGCGCCCACAGGGACCGGGCGAACACGGCGACGAGACCGGCACCCATGGCGATGCACAGCACGACCTCGGGGGTGGCGGGCACCGGTGTCGGGTGCGAGCGGATCACCGAACCGGCCCTGTCGAACTCAGACACCAGCGTGCGCCACGTCCCCAACGTGGGGATGCCGTAGCGGGTGGCCGACAGCAACTCGCCCCAGATCGTGGCGAGGACCACGGCCACCACTCCCGCCACCGTGACGACAGGAGCCGAGACCCGCAGGCGCCGGGCCACGGACGCAGCCAGGTGTCCGGCCAGCACGGTGGCGGTGATCGGACCCACGACGTGGGCCGCACCGGGCGCCTTGGTCAGGCGCGCCGTGCCCAGTCCCGCCGCCAGCGCCACCGCCGCCAGCCAGATGTCGGGCCCGACGGCCGGGGGAACGCCGGCCCGAGCGCGGCGGCTGGGCGAGGTCGTCAATGCGAACGGCGGCGGGAACGGTGACTGGGTCGGTGGCGGAAAAGTCGGCAGGCCGGCTCATGGCACGAGGACGGTCTCGGCCTGGTAGCGAAGCGAGTCGGGCAGCGTGCGCTGGGCCGCGCCCGAGGCCGTGGTCACCAGGACGACGTCGGCGCCCTGGCCCCCGGCGGTGGCCCACACCGCGCCCCCGGTGGGCCGGTCCCCCCATCGGCGGACCACGGCCGGGGGCGCGCTGGCGGGACCGAGCAGGGCCAGGGCCCGCAGCATCGTCTGCCGGCCCGTCGTCCCGGGGGGGATCACGACCCGGTCGCCCGTGCTCGTGCACAGCTCGACGGTGAGGCCCTGGTCCAGGGCGCGCCCCGCCAGCCCGGCGGCGCGCGAGATGGTCTCCTCCACCGACCGCGTCGTGTGCGCCGAGGGACGCAGGTCGACCAGGAGCGAAAGCGACCCGGCCCGGGGCTCGAGGAATTCGCGCACCACCAGCTCGCCGGTGCGGGCCAGGGAGGGCCAGTGCAGACGGGTGAGCCGGTCACCCGGGGCGTAGGGCCGTAACCCGCTGAGCTCGTCCCCCGACAAGGCGCCCGTCTTCCCCGCCCTCGGGGAGCCGGGGCGGCTCCCGGCCGGGGACGCCCGAGGTGCGTCTCGGGACACCTCGGCCGGCGTCGGGTACACGACCACGTGCGCCGGGGGGGCCACCGTGATGCGCCTGGCCACCAGGCGGAAGGGGTCCTCGCACCACAGGCCCACGTCGGCCAGGGTCAGCAGGCCGCGGGTGGCCGTGGGCACGCGCGATCGAGAGCGTGGCATCGGAACCGGGACGCAGGCCCGGCAGCCGCCGGGCCCGCGGGAGCGCCCGCCGGTCCCGGGCGCGCTGGCGCCGGGTGGTTCGTGACCGCGTCCCCCCGAGCCAGCCCGGGGCGGGGGTGCGGGCAAGGTTGCGCCGGGCGCCGGCGACGGTGCGCTCGGTCAGACCCGGGTACGACACCGACCACTTGGCGTCGGGGTCCTCGACGAGCACCGGCGGCCGGCGACGTCGGCTCCGCGTTGGTGATCGTCAACTCGACGACGGCCGACTGCCCGGCCCGCACCTCGGCCACGGGGACCTTCACCACGATGTGCAGCGCCCGGCGGCTCACGCGCAGCCGGTACCACGACGTGGCCGTGCCGAGCGCCAGCAACACGCCGACCGCCACGGCCAGCAGGACGAACTCCTCCACGCCGTAGGCCAGGCCGGCGACGGCGCCGCACGCCGCGCCCAGAGCCAGCACCGCTCCTCGTGCCGACAGCACCGCCGGCCTCAGGTCCCGCGCCGGCGCCCCGGGCCCGCCGGCATGCCCGTTACCGGGTGCCGCCGACGGGCACCAGCAGCCGCGACAGGATCTCCTCGATGGTCGACGACGCCGTGACTCCGGCCAGCTCGGCGGCGGGGTGCACCACCACGCGGTGCCCGAGTGCGGGCTCTGCCACCAGCTTGACGTCGTCGGGGGTTACGTAGTCGCGACCGGTCGAGACCGCCACGGCGCCGGCGGCCCGGAGCACCGACAGCGTGGCGCGCGGCGACGCGCCCACGGTGAGGTCGGGGTGCGACCGCGTCTCCCCGATGAGATCGAGGACGTAGCCGCGCACCTCGGGGGCGACATGGGCGCGCTGCACCGCGCCGGCGAAGGCGCTCAGGAACCCGGCCCCTCCGACGCCGGCGAGGGAGTCGGGGGTGGGGCGGGTCAGCGCCGTGGCCAGCAGCTCGTCCTCGGAGCTGCGGTCGGGGTAGCCGAGGCTGAGACGGAGCAGGAAGCGGTCCCGCTGGCTGTGCGGGAGCGGAAACGTCCCGGCTGCGTCGTAGGGGTTCTGGGTGGCGATCACCATGAACGGGTGGGGCAGGGGGTGGCTGACGCCGTCCACGCTGACCTGGTGCTCCTCCATCGACTCGAGCAGCGCGGACTGGGCCTTGGGAGAGGCGCGGTTGAGCTCGTCGGCCAACAAGATGTTGGTGAACACCGGACCGGGTCGGAAGGCGATGCGTCCGCTGTCGCGGTCGAAGACCATGGCCCCGGTGACGTCGGCGGGGAGGAGGTCGGCGGTGAACTGCACCCGGCCGAAGGTGAGCCCGAGGGACCGGGCCAGGGCCTTGGCCAGGGTGGTCTTGCCCACTCCGGGGTGGTCCTCCACGAGCAGGTGCCCCTCGGCCATGAGACAGCACAGCGCCAGGCGTACGGTGCTGTCCTTGCCGATGTAGGCGCGTCGGACGTTCGCCACCACCTCGTCGAAGGTCCGGGCCAGAGGCACCGGGGGGTCCGGCGGCGGCCCGCCCGGGGCGCTGCGAGCAGCGGGTCCGACCGCTGTGGTGGGCAGTCCGTCGATGTCAGGGTCAACCGTTCGCAGCGGCACGTCCTTCAGGGAAGGCGCGGCGGAGGTGGGCCCGATCCCCGCGCCCTCTGCCGACGTCGCCATGGTGTCGAGCCTAGGTCTCCGGTCCTGCCACGGCACCAGCGGCTTTCATTGCGAAACGATGGCGGCGGCGTTGCAGTGTCCTTGCCGCCAGCCGGGCCCGTTCCCGTCAGCGCACTCGGCTGGGCGACGGCGTACACGGCGACACCGTTGTAGGACGCGGAGTCCGTCAGCAGGTACGGGCCGTTGATGATCACGGCTCCCTGCCCGTCCGGGGCAGGCCCGGCGTCGCCCTCCACCGTGACCACCGCACCGTCGGGCCACACCTGGACGACAGCGCCGGTATGGACGGAGGTGGCGGTGCTCTGGGGCCCGGTGCCGTAGAGCACGGCATCTCCGGGTGCGGGCAGGGTGGTGGCCGAAAGGATGCGGCCGTGTGCCGCCGCCCACGCGTAGATGTTGCCGGTGAATGGTATCGACGGCACCGGTATGCCGGCCTGCTCCCATACCCAGGTGAGGAAGAGGGCGCACCACTGCTCGCACGGCCCGTAGGGGTTGCAGTACGGGCCCGCGGCGTTGGCGGGGTCGGGCCCCACCTGGCTGGCCGCCACCGACGTGATGGTCGCCGACGTGGTGAGGGAGTACGGGGGCGCGTCGGTGAACGAGTAATTCCAGTCGTCGGGTTCGAGGAGCCAGTACCCCTTGCCGTCGGTGGTGGGGATGATGCCCGCCACGGGCGAGATCGGCTTGGTGGCGGAGGACGAGCCGAATCCCCGGGCGTCGCCGTATGCGAACACGGTGCCGTCGCTCTCCACCATCCAGTACCCCTTGCCGTCGGGGGTGGCCGCCATGCCGGCGATGGAGTCCGGGGGAGGCTTGCTTCCCATCGACCCGTAGAAGGCGGCGTCCCCGAAGGAGAAGACCCCGCCATCGCCCCCCACCATCCAGTAGCCCTTGCCGTCGGGGGTGGCGGCCATGCCGGTGATGTCGGCGGCGAGGGTCTTGCCCCCCATGGACCCGTAGAAGGCGGCGTCACCGAAGGAGAAGACCCCCCCGTCGGCGGCGACGAGCCAGTAGCCCTCGCCGTCGGGGGTGGCCGCCATGCCCACCACCGGCTGAGCCAGGGGCTTGGCCCCCATCGACCCGTAGAAGGCGGCGTCGCCCAGGGCGAACACGCCCCCGTCGAGGGCCACGAGCCAGTAGCCCTTGCCGTCGGGGGTGGGTGCCATCCCCACGATGGGCCCGGCGAGCTGGAGCGCCCCCAGCGACCCGTAGAACGGCGCGTCCCCGAAGGTGAACACGCCTCCGTCGGCTCCGACCAGCCAGTAGCCCTTGCCGTCGGGAGTGGCCGCCATGCCGGTGATGACCGAGGACAGGGCCACATCGAGGGTGCCGTAGCTGCCGGCGTCGCCGAAGGGCACGATCCCGCCGCCCGCGTAAGGGTGGGTGGACGAGCCCGTCGCGCTCGCACCGGCGGCGGCGAACGCGACAGGAGCAGGAAGGGAGGCGGTGGCGGCGAAGGAGCCGAACGACGTGACGAGGGCTGCCGCCGCGATGCCCAACAAGGCTCGGGGACGTCGAGCCCGGATCGGCTCACCCGGTGCGGTCCTTCGAGAGCGGTTCAACGAAACGAGCGCGTGAGCATCGTGCTGCCACGGACGCGTCACCGTCAAGTCATCGGGCGCGACGACGCGCACCTGAAGGCTCTTGGCTGATTGTTGATCCCGTACGCGAACTGCGTCGCGCCTGAGCTTCAGCTGTGGGTCAGCTGTTTCCGGACGCTGACGCGGCACGCGGCACGCCACGCGGCCACGACCTTCGGCCATCCCTGGCGCACACTGGGCGAAACCGGCTCGAAGCCGGTGACGTCGACGAACCGGCGATTGGAGAGGCGCTGGGAGCGGACGAGTGCCGCCGCCTTGGGTCCTGCGAGCTTGGTGAGCCCGGCCGGAGCGACGAAGGGGGGAGAGACGCCGAGCGCGCCCGCCAGGGCGGCGAAGAATTGTCGGCGGGTCACGGGCTCGTGGTCACCGACGTTGTACAGACCTGCCGGGGCCGACAGCGACGCCACCACCGCGGCGGCGGCATCGTCGGTGGTGATCGACGACACGTACCCCTCGGGCCCCGCTCCCAGGGCGATGCGCCTTCTCGCCAGTCGGATCATGTCGAAGGTGGTGGCACTGTCGGGCCCGTAGAAGGCGGCGAACCGCAAGATCACGGCAACGCCGCCCGCCGCGGTCACCCGGGCGGCGTGGGACTCGGCCACGGTGGCCGAGCGCAGGTTGGCCACCGGGTCGAGGGGGGAGGACTCGTCGATCCACCGGTCCCCCCCGTCACGGTAGAGAAAGGCGATCGACTCCTGGACGTAGCGGCCGGCCGCAGCGGCCAGGGCGGCGTCGACAAGGATGCGCGACCCCTCGATCCGGATCCGGTCGTTCTCGGCCCAGGCACCGGGCAGGGCCATGCGCAACGACGAGGGGATGTGGGTCGCCAGGTTGCACACGACGTCGTGGCCGGCCACGGCGCCGCGCATCGACGCGCTGTCGAACAGGTCGGCTCGCACCGGCCGGGCGCCGAGATCGCCCACCAGCGTGGCTCGCACGTCGGAGCGGGCCAGCGCGCTGACGTCGTGTCCCTGCGCCACGAGCAGGGGCAGCGTCCGCCGTCCCAGCACGCCGGTGGCACCGGCCACGAACACCCTCATCGCCGACGGCCACCGCACCCGA
This sequence comes from uncultured Acidimicrobiales bacterium, assembly GCA_963848335.1. GTDB lineage: Bacteria > Actinomycetota > Acidimicrobiia > Acidimicrobiales > UBA8190 > Chersky-840. The sequence goes on along the minus strand of CAWKDD010000003.1, from coordinate 819,896 downwards.
GCACGAGTGGCCGGAGCAAGAGTGGCCGGAGCACGAGTGGCCGGAGCACAAGTGGATGGTATGCGGCCCGTTGGTCGCCGGCCACGAGCAGCGCACCGCGACTCTCCGACCACACACGGTCGCGGGCGAGGCCGAGAAATGTGCGGGCGTTGGGTTTCTGGGTGGTGCGGGCGGGCGTCCCGACCAGCAGCAGCTAGTGGACGTGATCGCTCGCCGATCCACCCACACGACGAGGGTTTTCACCGGACGAGACCATGAACGACGAGGGCTCCCACGTGGTGAATGCCGCCAGGAGTCGGGTGCCTGTCGGTAGCCTGGAACGTGCTCGGGCGCATCGGAGAGTGAGGCCGACAGCGCGTGATCTTCGTGGAAGTGTTCAGGCTGCTGCTGGTGATCGCCGGCACGATCGGTGGCAATGCCGTGGGCAACGACATCGGGCGCAACACCACGGCGCCGGTCATCGGGATCACCCTGGGCGCGCTCATCTCCTATCTCATCGGCGGGGTGATCGGGAGGCTCATCGACCGGGGCCTGCGCGAGGCGGTCCTGCAGCTGCGGTCGATCTCGGCCGGCTCGGTGTTCGCCGGGTCCGTGGTCGGGACCACCGGCCTGCTCCTCGGGCTCGTGGCCGGCCTCCCGGTGGTGGCCCTCGTGCACTCGAGCATCGACTACCCGCTCGTGGCCGCCTTCGCCTGGGTGCTGTCCGCGGCGGGTGTGCGCATCGGCGTGGCCAAGGGACACGAGATCGTGCGCGCCGCGGGGATGTCGCACCTCCTGGACCGCCCCGCCCAACCGCCACCGGGAACGGCGCTGCTGGTGGACAGCTCAGCGGTCATGGACCGCCACCTCATGGTGCTGGGCCGCTCCGGTCTTCTTGCCGGCGGTGTGGTGGTGCCGCGCTTCGTGGTCGACGAGGTCCGCATGTTGACCCACAGCCCCGACCCCGTCACGTCCCGACGCGCCCATCGCGGCCTCGAGGCCGTCGAGGCGCTCCAAACCGACGGCGTCGACATCTGGATGAACGAGGACGAGGTCCCCGAGCTCGACGACACCGGCCAGCGCGCCATCGCCCTCACGCACCGCCTGCACGTGCGCCTGGCCACCTGCTCGGCCGAGGTGGCCGAGCGCGCCGAGGAGCAGGACATCGACGTGGTGGACCTGCGCCGGCTGGCCGCCGAGCTCTCCCCCGACCACCCCCCGGGCGAGCATCTCGTCATCGACCTGGTCAAAGAAGGACGCCAGCCTCGCCAGGCCGTCGGCTACCTGCCCGAGGGCGACATGGTCGTGGTCAACGACGCCTCGCACCTGGTGGGGGGCCGTGCCATCGAGGTCGTCGTGTCCTCGGCGCGCCAGACGAGCCAGGGACAGCTCGTCTTCGCCCAGCTCTTCGAGGGCGGCCCCTCGCTCGTCCAGCACGCCGGCACGGGCTGAGCCCGCGGCTCCGGACCAGGCTCAGGCCGCTTTGACCGCCGCCACCAGCTTGGACAGGGAGTCCTTGGCATCCCCGAAGAGCATCGTCGTCTTCGGGTCGTAGAGGAGCTCGTTGTCGATCCCGGCGAAACCGGGGCGCATCGAGCGCTTCAGGAACACGATGTTGGTGGCCTGGTCGGCGTTGATGATCGGCATCCCGTAGATGGGGCTGCCGGGCGTGTTCTTGGCGGCCGGGTTCACGGTGTCGTTGGCGCCCACCACCAGCGCCACGTCGGTGGTGGACATGTCCTGGTTGGCGTCGTCCATCTCCTCGAGCTGGTCGTAGGGGACGTTGGCCTCGGCCAGGAGCACGTTCATGTGCCCGGGCATGCGACCGGCCACGGGGTGGATGGCGTAGTAGACCTCCACGCCACGCGCCGCCAACGCATCGGCGAGCTCACGCGCCGTGTGCTGGGCCTGGGCCACGGCCAGGCCGTAGCCGGGGACGATGGCGACCTTGCGCGCGTAGGCCAGGAGCACGCCGATGTCGTCGGCGGTCCCCGCCCGCACCGACCGGCCCGCGGCGTCGGGCCCCTCCCCGGTGGCCGTCACCACGGAGCCGAAGGCGCTGAACAAGATGTTGGTGAGCGACCGGCCCATGGCCTGGCTCATCATGCGGGTGAGCAGCGTGCCCGAGGCACCCACCAGCGTGCCCGCCACGATGAGCAGCGTGCTGTTGAGGGTGAAGCCCGACGCCGCCACGGCCAGGCCCGTGAAGGCGTTGAGCAGGGAGATGAGCACGGGGGTGTCGGCCCCCCCGATGGGCAGCACGAAGATGGCGCCCAGGGCCAGCGACAGGACCAGCACGATGACGAGCACCGTGGTGCTGGCCGTGACCACGGTCACCACCAGCAGGGCCACGATGGCCAGGCCGATGGCGGCGTTGATGGGTTGCTGGGCCGGATAGGTGATGGGCCGTCCGGTCATGAGCTCCTGGAGCTTGGCGAAGGCGATGGTGCTGCCCGCCAGCGACACCGAACCCACCAGGACCCCGAAGAGGATCTCGCAGATCCGGTAGATGGCGAGGGACTTTCCCCCCGAGGAGATGAACTCGGTGAGCGACACCAGCGCGGCGGCCCCGCCCCCGACGCCGTTGAAGATGGCGACCATCTGCGGCATCGCCGTCATCTTCACCAGACGAGCCGCGGGGACCCCGATGACCGCGCCGATGGCGATGGCCACGATGATGAGCAGGAGGTTGCGGGTGTGGGAGTACACCTCGGGCAGCGAGAAGGTCCACGCCACCGCCACCAGCATCCCCGTCGCCCCCACGACGTTGCCGAGCCGGGCCCGCTTGGGCGAGCTCAGGCCCTTCAGGGCGAGGATGAACCCCACGATGGCGACCAGGTAGACCAGGTCGGTGGCGGTCCCCCTGCTCACGACGGGGCCCCCGAGCCACCGTCGCCCTTGGTGCCCGAGCCCGACGCCCCCGGAGACGCCCCGGGCTCCGCCGGCGCCTTGCGGTCGGTGGGTTTGGCCTTGAACATGTGGAGCATCCGGTCGGTCACGACGAAGCCGCCCACCACGTTGAGGGTGGCCAGCACCACGGCTAGGAAGCCCAGGGTGAGCTGGGCGGTCCCATGGGCCTGGCCCAGCACGATCATGGTGCCGACGAGGATGATGCCGTGGATGGCGTTGCTGCCCGACATGAGCGGGGTGTGCAGGATGCTCGGGACCTTGGAGACCACCTCGTAGCCGACGAAGGCGGCGAGGACGAACACGGTGATGAAGGTCATGAGGCCGGGGGCGGTCGAGGCGATCACGACGTGGGCTCCTTGTCCGGGCCGCCACCGAAGAGCAGTTCGGCGGTGGGTGGGTGGACGACCTCTCCGGCGCGCACCACGCAGCTCCCGGCCACGATCTCGTCGTCGAAGTCGGGGCGCAGCACACCGTCGACGACGATCAGGGCCAGGAAGTTGGCCACGTTGCGCGAGTAGAGGAAGCTGGCGTGGGTGGGCATGGCCGAGGGCGGGTTGGTGAGCCCGCACACCACCACGCCGTGGTGCTCGAGATCCTGGCCCGCCACGGTCAGCTCGCAGTTCCCGCCGCCGTCGGCGGCCATGTCCACGATGACCGACCCCTCGGCCATGCGCTCGACCATGGCCGTGGTGACGAGCACGGGTGCCTGGCGCCCCGGCACCGCCGCGGTGGTGATCACGACGTCGGAGACGGCCACCTCGTTGCTGATGAGCTCGCGCTGGCGGGCCAGGAACTCCTCGGACTGCACGCGGGCGTATCCCCCCGAGCCCTCCTGGGACTCGAGCTCGAGCTCCACGAAGGCGGCACCGAGCGACTGCACCTCTTCCTTGGCCGCGGCCCGCACGTCGAAGGCCCGTACCTGGGCCCCGAGCCGCCGTGCGGTGGCGATGGCCTGAAGACCGGCCACCCCCGCCCCCAGCACGAGCACCTTGGCGGGGGGCACGGTGCCCGCCGCGGTCATGAACATGGGGAAGAACTTGGGCAGGCGCACCGCGCCGGCGAGGGCCGACAGGTAACCCGACACCGTCGCCTGCGAGCTCAGCGCGTCCATGGACTGGGCCCGGCTGATCCGGGGGACGAGGTCCAGGCTGAAGGCGGTGGCCTTGCGGTCCATGAGGGCCCGGACCGTGTCGAGCTGGGAGGACGGCTGGAGGAAGCTCACCACCGTGGTCCCCTGGCCCAGCTGCTCCACCTCCTGGGGGGTGGGTGCCTGGACCCGCGTCACCAGGTCGGCGCCCGACATGGTGTCGGGGGCCCCGGACCGGAGCGTGGCGCCTTTTTCGAGGTAGGAGGCATCGGGGAAGTGCGCCAGCACGCCCGCACCTTGCTGCACCACGACCTCGACTCCGGTTCCGGCCAGGCGCCCGGCCACGTCGGGGATGAGGGCGACGCGACGCTCGCCGGCGCGCGTTTCGGTGGGGACGGCGAGTTTCACGGGGGGCTATCAGAGCACGTGAAGTGCTCAGGCTCCACTTCCGGCCCGGAATTTTCCCGGGCCGGGCGGGGTCCAGGCAGAGGTCAGGCGCCGCCGAGGGCGGCGAGGAAGGCGGGCCCTTCGCCTCCGCCGTGCACCTCGAGGGCCGCCCCCGAGATGTAGGAGGCCAGCGGCGAGGCCAGGAAGAGACAGGCACCGGCCACGTCCTCCGGTGTCCCCATCCGACCCAGCGGCACGGTGGCCGCCACCGCCGCCACGCCCGCCGCTCCTCCGTAATGGTCCTCGGCGGCCTCGGTGGCGATCATCCCGGCCACCACGCAATTGACCCGGACCTTGGGAGCCCACTCCACGGCCAGGGAACGCGTCAGGTTCACGAGCCCCGCCTTGGCCGCGCCGTAGGCAGCGGTGCCCGGGGACGGGCGCGAGCCCGACACGCTCCCGATGTTGAGGATCGAGCCTCCCGCCGGGGACGCCTGCATGAGGGCGTTGGCCGCCTGCGCGCAGTACATGGGGGCCAGGAGGTTGAGCGCCACGACCTGCGACACAAAGCGCGCCGAGGCGGCGGCGGCGGGGACGGCGGGGGAACCCCCGGCGTTGTTGACGAGCACGTCGACACGGCCGAAGCGTCGCGCCGTGTCGGTGAGCACCGACGCGGCCTGCTCGGCGTCGCGCACGTCGGCGGGGAGGAACACGGCCCGTCTCCCGCCCGCCGAGGGCAGCTCGTCGAGGACCGGTTCCTTGCGTCCGCAGATCGTCACGTCGGCCCCCGCGGCCAGGAAGGCCTCGGCGATGCCGCGCCCGATGCCCCGCGACCCACCGGTGACGACGACCACCTTGCCGGCGAAGTCGGTGACGGCCGTGAAGTCGGTGGAGCTGGTGCAGTCGGTGCCTGGGGTCACGGGTCGCTCCTCGTCGAGATCCTGGTCGAGCCTCATCGAGATCCTGGTGGATCCTGGCCGATCCGGAAGGTCGAAACCAGCCCGACACCCCGGCGAAGGGCGTTGCGGGGGGCGGCGGCGTGCCCTTGCGCTTCGCAGGACCAGGAAGAAGACTCGCAAGTGGGGGAAGGACGTCGGGGGGCGTTCTCGGGGGGAAGCTGCGGAGGTGCCATGAGAGCGAGGACGCGCCACGCGTCACCGGTCTCGTTGGAGTACCTGCCCGCGCTCGACGGCATCCGCGGCGTGGCGGTCGTGGCCGTCATCGCCACCCACACCGTGGCCACCATCCCGGGCGGCTTCTTGAGCGTCGACGTGTTCTTCGCGCTGTCGGGCTACCTCATCACCTCCCTGCTGGTGGCCGAATGGCGCCACAGCGACACCATCGCCCTGGGACGGTTCTGGTCCCGCCGGGCGCGCAGGCTTCTCCCCGCCCTGTTCCTCATGCTGACCGCGGTCGGCGCCGGCGCCGCCCTGTGGCCCCAGATCTTCGGCAGTCCCGCTCTGCGCGGCGACACGGTGGCGACGGTGTTCTACGCCGCCAACTGGCATTTCATCGCCGACCACACCAATTACTTCCAGGCCAACGGCGTTGCCTCCCCGCTCCTGCACACGTGGTCGCTCGCCATCGAGGAGCAGTTCTATCTGGTGTGGCCGCTCGTGGTCCTGGTGGTGCTCAAGATCCGCCGGCCCGGGACGCGTCGCACCGGTGGCGGCGACGGGCCGGGCCGGCGGCGCCTGGGCGTGCTCTTTTCCGTCGCCACCGTCGGAGCGCTGGCATCGGCGTCGTGGATGGCAGTCCTCACCCGCGCCGGCGGCGACACGACGCGCGCCTTCTACGGAAGCGACACCCGGGCCCAGGCGATCCTGGTGGGGGCAGCCCTCGCCGTCGGGAGCGTGCTGTGGGGACCGACGCGCTCTCGCCGGGGGCGGGCCGCGGTGCGGGGTTGGGGCGTCGCCGGCGTGCTGGGCACGGCCCTGCTGTGGTTGTTCGTGCGCCAGAGCTCGCTGTGGGTGTTCCGGGGCGGCTTCCTCGCCGCCGCCCTGTGCACCGCCGGGGTCATCGCCTGTGTCGCCGACGGGCCGTCGGGCCCTGTGGCCAAGGGGCTGTGCTGGCGACCCCTGCGCTATGTGGGCCGCATCTCCTACGGCATGTACCTCTGGTACTGGCCTGCGGTGCTGGTGCTGTCGGGAGCGCGCACCCATCTGGGGGGCTACCCGCTCCTGGGGGTGCGGCTGGCGGCCATCGTGTCGGTGGCGACGGCCTCGGCGTACCTGGTCGAGCTGCCCATCCGCCGGGGCCGGCTGCCGAGGTGGTGGACGCCACTGGCCATGCCCGTCGCCGCCAGCCTGGCCGTGCTCACCACGTTCCTCGCCACGGTGGAGGTGAGCTCTGTGGCCGCGGCGTCGGTGAGTGTCGGCCACGACGTGTTCGGAACGGCCCCGGCGGGGGCGGCGGTGGCGACGGGGACCGCCGGAGGCGCCGCGGCCGGGGACGCCGGTGCGGCCAAGACGTACCCGGCGCCCGTGAAGGTGCTCATCGTCGGCGATTCGATGGCGGGCACGCTCGGCGTGGGGCTCGGCCGCGTCATGGCGCAGTACGGCGTGCTGGCCGTGAACGAGGGAAGCCCGGGCTGTTCGGTGTCGATGGACCAGCTGGTGCAGGTGCTGTGGTACACGGACCCGCCCGGGGCGCCGTGCGTGAACGGCAACCCCGACGCGTTGTTGGCCCAGTGGCGCGCCTGGGTGGACCAGTTCAATCCCGACGTCGTCATCTATCTGGCCCGCAGCGAGGTGCTCGACCAGGAGGTGGATTCCACCTGGACCCACATCGGGGTGCCGGCCTTCGACTCGTACCTCACGAACCGGTACCACCAGGCCATCGACGTCCTCAGCTCGCGCGGCGCGCACGTGGTCCTCTTGACGTCCCCCTTCTACGACACCGGCGCTCAACCCACGGGGTCGCCGTGGCCCGAGGACGACCCCAGCCGCGTCAGCACCGACAACCAGATCATCGAGTCGATGGTCGAGACCCCTGGCGGGAGCTCCCCGGGCGCGCGTGGCGCGCTCGGGCCAGAGCCTGTTCCCCGGCATCTCGGGCAACAGCAAGGTGACGGTGATCGACGCCGGGTCATGGCTCTCCCCCGCAGGGCACTACTCCTCGATCGTCGACGGAGTCCAGGCCCGTTGCGGCGACGGCGTGCACCTGACCGAGGCCGGCGGCGAGTGGCTGGCCAAACGCATCCTGCCCTTCATCTCGCTGCTGGGCCGGGCCCACCAGGCCGCGTCCCCCTCGGGCTCGTGGACGGGCAACCTCGCCCTGACGCCCCCCTCGTGGTACTCCGAGCTCCCGTGCGCGGCGTCGTGAGGGGCCCGTTCGCACCCGGCGCCGGTCACCGAATACCCTGCTCGGACCGGCACGGCTGAGCGCAGCGGAGCCGGATCGGTGACCTCGAGGGGTCGTCGCCGTCGATCTGGAGCCGTCCATGGGTATCGAGACACACCAACGTTCACCGGGCACCGCCGAGGTCGTCATCGACGTCCCGCCCGTGAACGCCCTGGACGTGGCCACGTGGTTCGCCTTCGCCGACGCCGTGGCGGCGGCGGGCGCCATCGCCTCGGTGCGGGTGGTCGTGGTGCGCGCCGAGGGCCGGGGCTTCTGCGCCGGCGTGGACATCAAGGAGATCCAGGCCAAGGGGGACGAGGCCCTGGTGGGGGTGAACCGGGGCTGCGCGGCGGCGTTCGCGGCGGTCTACGACTGCGAGGTTCCGGTGATCGCCGCCGTCCACGGCTTCTGCCTCGGGGGCGGCATCGGCATCGCGGGCAACGCCGACATCGTGGTGGCTTCCGACGACGCCACCTTCGGGCTCCCCGAGGTCGACCGGGGTGCGCTCGGTGCCGCCACCCATCTGGCGCGCCTGGTCCCCCAACACCGGATGCGGTCCATGGTCTACACCGCGCAGCCGGCGACGGCCGCCGAGCTGCACCACTACGGGTCGGTGCTGCGCGTGGTGCCCCGGGACCAGCTCGTCGACACCGCCTACGAGGTGGCGCAGTCCATCGCCTCGAAGAGCCCCACCATCATCCGCCGCGCCAAGGAGTCCCTCAACGGCATCGACCCCGTCGACGTGAAGCGCAGCTACCGCTTCGAGCAGGGGTTCACTTACGAATTGCACGTCTCGGGGGTCGCCGACGAACAGCGCCAGGCCTTCGTGGACAAGCGCGAGGCGGACACCTCGACATGAGCATGGGCACATGAGCACAGGCACATGAGCACGGGCGACAAGCGCGCCACGATCGACGAGATGGTCGGCGAGCTGCACGACGGCATGACCGTGGGCATCGGGGGCTGGGGCTCGCGCCGCAAGCCGATGGCGGCGGTGCGGGCCATCCTGCGGGCCGGCACCCGGGACCTCACCGTGGTCTCCTACGGGGGCCCCGACGTCGGCCTGCTGTGCGCGGCGGGACGCGTGCGCAAGGTCGTGTACGCCTTCGTGACCCTGGACTCCATCGCCCTGGACCCCCATTTCCGCAAGGCCCGGCAGACCGGGAGCATCGAGGCCATGGAGGTGGACGAGGGGATGTTCTATCTCGGGTTGCTGGCCGCCTCCCAGCGCCTTCCCTTCCTGCCCACGCGCGCCGGGCTGGGCTCCGACGTCCTCCGCGTGAACCCCGGGCTGCGCACGGTGCGCTCGCCCTACGAGGACGGCGAGGAGCTCGTCGCCATGCCCGCGCTCACGCTCGACGCCGCTTTCGTGCACCTGAACCGGGCCGACACCCACGGCAACGGGCAGGTGCTCGGCCCCGACCCGTTCTTCGACGAGCTCTTTCTCGGTGCTGCGGCCCGGCGCTTCGTCACCGCCGAGAAGGTGGTCGAGCCCGGCCGGCTCCTCGACGAGGGCCCCATCCAGACCGTGACCGTCAGCCGGCTCATGACCGACGCCGTGGCCGAGGTCCCCGGCGGCGCCCACTTCACGGCGTGCCCCCCCGACTACGACCGCGACGAACCCTTCCAGAAGGCGTACGCGTCGGCGGCCGCCGACGCCGATGCCTGGTCGGCCTTCGACGCCCGCTACCTCCAGGTCGACGAGGCGGGATATCGCGCCGCTCGGGGTGAGGACGCGGTGGGGGCCCGATGAGGTCGGTCAGGTGACCTCGGTGCGCACGCCATGAGCGCCGACATCGAGATCACGCGGGCCGAGGTGTGCGCGGTGGCGTGCGCGCAGGCCTGGCGCGGCGACGGCGAGGTCATGGCGAGCCCCTTCGGCACCGTGCCGCAGGTCGGCGCCCGCCTGGCCCGCCTCACGTTCGCGCCCGACCTCGTGCTCACCGACGGGGAGGCCGCGCTCATGGCCAACACGCCGTCGCTGTCGGCGGGTCGCGACGAGCTCGTGCTCGAGGCGTGGATGCCCTACCGGCGCGTGTTCGACGTGGTGTGGTCGGGCCGGCGCCACATCATGATGATGGCGTCCCAGGTCGACCGCTTCGGCAACCAGAACCTGAGCGCCATCGGGGACTGGGCCCGGCCCAAGGCCCAGCTCATCGGGGTGCGCGGCGCTCCGGGCAACAGCCTCAACCACACCACGAGCTACTGGGTCCCCGCCCACACGGCGCGCAGCTTCGTGGAGCACGTCGACATGGTGTGCGGCGTGGGTTATGACCGGGCCGCGGCGGCGGGGCCGGCGGCCACCCGCTTCCACGACGTCCGCCTGGTGGTCTCCAACCTGGGCGTCTTCGACTTCGAGACCCCCGACCACGCCATGCGGGTCCGGTCGGTGCACCCGGGCGTCACCGTGGAGGATCTCGTCGCCGCCACCGGCTTCGATCTCGTCGTCCCCGACCCCCTCCCCCTCACGCCCTGGCCCACGGCCGACGAGCTGGAGCTGATCCGCGAGGTCCTCGACCCGGGGCGGCTGCGGGACAAGGAGGTGCCGTCCTGACGCCGTCCGGCTCGCCCGAGCTGCCTGAGCCCCACCCGACTCTTCGCACTCGCCTGTGCGAGCTGGTGGGGGTGCGCTACCCCATCGTGCAGACGGGAATGGGCTGGGTGGCCGGTCCTCGGCTCGTGGCCGCCACCGCGAATGCCGGGGCGCTGGGGATCCTCGCCTCGGCGACGATGACGGTGAGCGAGCTGCGTCATGCGGTGGCCGAGGTCAAGGCGCGCACCGACGCGCCCTTCGGGGTGAACCTGCGCACCGACGCCCCCGACTCCGCCGAGCGCATCGACCAACTGGTGGCGGCGGGGGTGAAGGTGGCGAGCTTCGCGCAGGCGCCCCGGGCCGACATGGTGGCCAGGCTGCGCGACGCGGGCGTGATCGTCATCCCCACCGTCGGCGCCCGGCGTCATGCCGAGAAGGTGGCCGAGTGGGGGGTACACGGCGTCATCGCCCAGGGCGCGGAAGGCGGTGGCCATACCGGGCAGGTGCCGACGTCGCTGCTGCTGCCCCAGGTGTGCGACGCCGTGGGTGACAGGGTGGCGGTCATCGGAGCGGGGGGGTTCTCGAGCGGCCGGGGTCTCGTGGCCGCGCTGGCCTACGGCGCGGCCGGCATCGCCATGGGGACGCGCTTCCTCCTCACGCGCGAGAGCACCGTGCCCGACGACGTCAAGAAGATCTACCTGGGCACCACCGTGACCGGGACCGTCGTCACCACCAGCGTCGACGGCGCCCCCCAGCGGGTGATCCGCACCGACGTCGTGGACCACCTCGAGGGGGCGGGCCGACTCGCCGCCCTGCCGCGCGCCCTTCGCAACGCCTTGGCGTTCCGGCGTCAGACGCGCACCTCGCTGCGCGCCCTGTTGTCGGAGGGCCGCGCCATGAAGGAGGGCAACGAGCTGTCGTGGGCCCAGGTGGTGATGGCCGCCAACGCGCCCATGATGACCAAGGCCGCGCTGGTCGAGGGCCGCACCGACGTGGGCGTGCTCCCCACCGGGCAGGTCGTAGGCGTGATCGAGGAGCTCCCCACCGTCGCCGAGGTGGTGGCCTCCATCGTCACCGAGGCCAACGCCACGCTGCGCCGCCTCGCTCCCTGATCCCGGCCCGCGTCCTGCGGTCTGGCACCGGGCATTCAGCCGTCCCGGGCGACCCGAGGCGGACCGGGCGACCCGAGGCGACCGGAGGCCACCCGCACTACGATGCCCCCACTCCCGACAGCCACATCCATCTCTCCGGTCCGGCCGAATCCGAGAGGAGCGAGCCATGAGCACGCAACGCGTCGACGTCGTCGTGGTAGGAGCCGGAATCGCCGGGAGCGCCCTGGCCACGGTGCTCGCCCGCGACGGCGTGTCGGTCCTGGTGCTCGAACGTTCCCGCCAGTACGTGGACCACGTGCGTGGCGAGTACGTGCATCCATGGGGTGTCGCCGAGGCGCAGCGCATGGGCGTGCACGTCGCCCTGATGGAGGCGGGCGGCAGCGACATCGTGCGTTTCGTGGGTTACGACGAGACGGTGGCGCCCCAAGATGCGGAAGCCACCGCGTTCCCGCTCGACACGTTGGTGCCCGGCGCCCCCGGTGGCCTGTCGATCGGACATCCCACCGCGTGCCGGACGCTCGAGGCACTTGCGGTGGCGGCCGGAGCGGAGGTGGTCCACGACGCCGACGTCCTCGATATGAGCTTCGGTGCGGCGCCGTCGGTTACCTACAGGGTCGGCTCGACCGAGCAGCGCGTCGAATGCCGCATCGTCGTCGGAGCCGACGGGCGCGAGTCCTCGGTGCGCAAGCACCTCGGCATCGAGCTGCACCGCACCGATCCGCGCATCTTTCTGGCGGGCATGCTCGTGGGCGAGCTCCGTGACTGGCCCGACGGCGATTCGTCCATCGGGACCGAGGGTGACTCGATGCTCTACGTCTTCCCGCAGCGAGACGGCATGGCCCGCCTCTATCTCGGGTTCTCCATCGACGACCGCACGCGCCTGGTCGGGCGGGCCAAGGCCAAGACGTTCCTGGAAGCATTCCGCGTCAAGTCCATCCCCGACAGCGCCAGGGTGGCCGATGCGGTTCCGGCGGGGCCGTGTGCGGCCTACCCGATGTTCGACTCGTGGACCGACGACCCCGTCGCCGAGGGTGTCGTCCTGGTCGGCGACGCCGCCGGGTTCAGCGATCCCACCATCGGCGAGGGCCTTTCCGTCGCCCTGCGCGACGCCCGGACGGTGAGCGACATCCTCCTCGAGGACGACGACTGGTCCCCGGATGGGTTCGGTGCGTACCGCACCGAGCGTGCCGAGCGTATGCGGCGGCTCCGGTTCTGCGCCCAGGCGTTCACCGATGCGCACATCCCTCTGGGGCCCGACGGGGTCGACGAGCGGCGCCGGCGCCTCGAGATGTTGACCGGGGGGGACCCCGACCTCTTCATGTTGACCGCCGCCATGGTGTGCGGCCCCGAGCTCGCTCCCGAGGGCTCCTTCGACCCGTCGGTGCGCGACCGACTGCTCGCCCCGGCGTGACCGCCCACACGCCTTCATGGCCACGCTGATCTACTCCGCCATCACGTCGCTCGACGGATACACCGCGGACGACAAGGGCAACTTCGACTGGGGCGAGCCCGACGAGGAGGTGTTCGCCTACGTCAACGAGCTCGAGAGGCCGATCGGCACCCACCTCTTCGGGCGCCGGATGTACGAGGTCATGGTGTACTGGGAGACCGTTCCCCACCTCGAGGACCAGTCGCCTGTCGTGCGGGACTTCGCCGAGTTGTGGCGGGGGGCCGACAAGGTCGTGTACTCCAGGACGCTCGACACGGTCTCGAGCGCCCGCACGCGCCTCGAGCGGGACTTCGACCCCGACACCGTCGCCCGCATGAAGGCGTCAGCGGGACATGACCTCACCGTGAGCGGTGCCCATCTTGCCGCCCAGGCGTTCGAGGCCGGGCTCGTCGACGAGTGCCAGCTGTTCCTCACACCCGTCATCGTGGGGGGTGGCACGAGGGCGCTCCCCGCCCATGTCCGCGCCCACCTCGACCTCATGGACGAGCGCCGTTTCGGCAACGGCGTGGTCCACCTCCGCTACCGCGTCAGATCCTGAGGCAGTCAGGTCCTGAGGCAGTCAGGTCCTGAGATAGGGGATCAGCCCAGGCGCTCGATGATGGTGGCGTTGGCCTGGCCGCCGCCCTCGCACATGGTCTGCAGGCCGTAGCGGCCGCCGGTGCGCTCGAGCTCGTTGAGCATGGTGGCCATGAGCCGTGCCCCCGAGCACCCCGTGGGGTGGCCGATGGCGATGGCGCCGCCGTTGGGGTTGACGCGTGCCATGTCGGGATGCAGCTCACGCTCCCACGCCAGGACGACCGAGGCGAAGGCCTCGTTGATCTCGATCACGTCCATGTCCTCGAGGCGCAATTTGGCCTTCTCGAGCACGAGCCGGGTGGCGGGGATGGGCGCGGTGAGCATGATGACCGGATCGTTGGCCGCCACCGCGAAGGTGTGGAAGCGGGCGCGGGGGCGCAGTCCCAGGGCCTCGGCGCGCTCCTCGCTCATGACGAGAACGGCTGCCGCCCCGTCCGAGATCTGCGACGAGGTCCCCGCCGTGACCAGCCCATCCTCGCTGAAGGCGGGGGCCAGGGTGGCGAGCTTGTCGATGCTCGTGTCGCGGCGCACGCCCTCGTCGGACTCGATGGTGCCGTCGCCGTCAGGGCCCGGGGAGCGCAGGGTGACGAGCTCGGCCGCGAAGCGCCCCTCGTCCTGGGCCCGCGCCGCCCGCCGGTGTGACTCCAGCGCCAAGGCGTCCATCTCGTCGCGCCCGATGTGCCAGCGCGCCGCGATCTGCTCGGCGGAGAGGCCCTGGTGGATGAAGTCGAAGCGGGCGTGCACGGTCGGCCCGTAGGCCTCGCCGGGCCCGGGTTCGGTGGTGGACCCGATGGGCACCCGGCTCATCGACTCGACCCCCGCACCGACCACGATGTCCATGGCTCCCGACATGACGGCCTGGGCCGCGAAGTGGACGGCCTGCTGGGCCGACCCGCACTGGCGGTCGACGGTCGTCCCCGGCACCGTGTCGGGGAAGCCGGCGGCCAGCGCGGCGTTGCGGCCGATGTTCATGGCCTGCTCGCCCACGGTCATGGTGCAGCCCATGACGACGTCCTCGATGAGGGCGGGGTCCAGGTCGTTGCGCTCGACGAGGGCCTTGAGCGGCGCGGCGGCGAGGTCCACGGCGTGCCAGCCCGACAGCTTGCCGTTGCGCCGCCCCACCGGGGTGCGTACCGCGTCGACGATGACGGCGTTGGGCATGCCAGACCTCCTGCGCCCGGCCGGGCGTCGCGGCCCGGGCCCTGAGCGTCCCGGCCCCACCGATTGTTGCCCAATATCTGGCGGTGTGTCAGATCACGAGGACGACGGGCCAGCGAGAACTGACGGTCCAGGAGAACGACGGCCCAGGAGAACGACGGGCCCAGGAGAACGACGGGCCCAGGAGAACGACGGGCCCAGGAGAACGACGGGCCCAGGAGAACGACGGTCCTACGACGGGCAGATGCGGGGAGGGATCAGGACGATGGCGGGCACGCTCAGCACGGCCTTCTCCCACACCCAGGCCTGGTGGGGCGTCATGCAGGTGGTGATGGCGGCCAGCCCCTTGGTGGTGACGGGGGTGTGGCTCGCCACCGGGGCGGTCAACGAGAAGGCGGCGGTGGCGAGGACGGCGATGGCGGCGACCCCGAGCCGGGTCGGGAGCGAGGACCTCTCCCTCACCTGGGTGCTCGTCTTCAGCCGGATCACTCGCATTGCGGAGTTTCGTCCCTCGGTGGAGCGGGTCTTTTTCGCATTCCGCGTCCTGATCACCACTCTGCGCCGTCAGTGACGACCTACCCGCAACGC
Source organism: uncultured Acidimicrobiales bacterium (assembly GCA_963848335.1). Lineage (GTDB taxonomy): Bacteria > Actinomycetota > Acidimicrobiia > Acidimicrobiales > UBA8190 > Chersky-840. The sequence goes on along the minus strand of CAWKDD010000003.1, from coordinate 804,774 downwards.
CCGACCAACGCATCCCCAACACGGGCCGATTAGAGCCGTATCGCGGTGTGTGTCAGATTCATCCTCCGATGGACCAGACCGCCCCCATGGATCTTCGCTTCACGCCCGACCAGGAGCGCTTCCGCGCCGAGGTCCGGGCCTGGCTCGAGGCCCACGTCCCGTCGTCGGCCGCCGGGACCGGGCTCCTTCCCTCGCTCGACACCGCGGCCGGGTTCGAGGCCCACCGGGCGTGGGAGCGCACCATGTTCGACGCCCGCTGGTCGGTGGTGTCGTGGCCCGAGGAGTACGGGGGCCGCGGCGCCGGGCTCTTCGAGTGGCTGATCTTCGAGGAGGAGTACTACCGCGCCGGCGCCCCCACCCGGGTGGGCCAGAACGGCATCTTCCTCCTGGCGCCCACGCTGTTCGAGTTCGGGACCCCGGAGCAAAAGGCGCGTTATCTCCCCGCCATGGCCTCGGGCGAGGAGATCTGGTGCCAGGGATGGTCCGAACCCGACGCCGGGAGCGACCTCGCCGCCATCCGCAGCCGGGCCGAGCACCGCCCCGACACCGGCACCTGGGTCCTCAACGGGCAGAAGACGTGGTGCTCGCGCGGCGCCTTCGCCGACTGGATCTTCGGGCTGTTCCGGTCCGACCCCGAGGCCGAGCGGCACCGGGGCCTCACCTACTTCCTGGTGAAGATGGACACCCCGGGGGTGACGGTGCGGCCCATCGCCCAGCTCGACGGGGAGACGGGGTTCGCCGAGGTCTTCTTCGAGGACGTGGAGGTCCCCGACGCGCACGTGCTCGGTGCCGTGGGCGAGGGCTGGAAGGTGGCCATGGCGACCGCCGGGTCCGAGCGCGGCCTGTCGCTGCGGAGCCCGGCCCGCTACACCGAGGCCGCGGCGCGCCTGGTCGAGCTGTATCGCCGGCAGGCGGGCACCGACCCGGCCCGGGCCGCCCGGTGCGCGGACGACGTGGCGTGGGCCGTGATCGACGCCGAGGCCTACCGCCTGCACACCTACTGGACCGCCACCCGGGTGGTCGGTGGCGGGGGCGTGGGCCCCGAGGCTTCCATGAACAAGCTGTTCTGGTCCGAGACCGACCTCGCCATCCACAGCACCGCACTCGAGCTTCTCGGCGACCAGGCCGAGATGGTCGGCGACGACTCCCGGCCACCGCCGTGGCTCGACGGCTTCCTGTTCGCGTTGGCCGGGCCCATCTACGCCGGCACCAACGAGATCCAGCGCAACGTGGTGGCCGAGCGCGTGCTCGGGCTGCCGCGCTCCTGACCGTGCACTTCGCCTTCGACGAGCACCAGCTCGAGTTCCGCGCCCAGCTGCGCGCCTTCGCCGACAAGGAGTGCACCCCGGCTGCGGTGCGCGAGGCGTGGGCGTCCCCGTCGGGGTGGTCGCGCCCGCGTTGGTCGGCGCTGGCGGAGATGGGGGTGGTGGGGCTGACCGTCCCCGAGGAGCACGGCGGGATGGGGCTGGGACTGGTCGATCTGGTGCTGTTGCTGGAGGAGGCCGGGCGCTCGGGAATGCCCGAGCCCCTCGTCGAGACCACGGCGCTGGCCGTCCCGGTGCTCCTCGACGCGCCCGGCGCCCAGGGCGAGGCGCTGCGGGCGCGCTGGTTGTCGTCGGTGGCCGGGGGCGGGGTGGCCATGGCGGTGGGGATGTCGTCGATGCCCGCCGTGCCCGCCGCCCAGGGGGCCGACCTGCTGCTGCTCGAGCGCGACGGGGACCTCCACGCCGTGCCCGCCGCCGGGGTGGCGCTCACGCCGCGACCGGTGCTCGACGGCGCCAGGCGCGTGGCGCAGGTCGAATGGGAGCCCTCCCCGGCCACGCTGGTGGTCTCGGGTTTCGAAGCCGAGGGGGTCCTGGCCGGGATCGAGGACCGGGCGGCGATGGGCGTGGGGGCGGTGTTGGTGGGTGTGGCCGACCGCCTTCTCGCCATGGCCGCGCACTACGCCCAGGAGCGGGTGCAATTCGGAAAGCCGATCGGCTCCTTCCAGGCCGTGAAGCACCACCTCGCCGACGCCCTGGTGCGGGTGGAGTTCGCCCGGCCCGTGGTGTACCGCGCCGCGTGGTCGCTGTCGGAGGGCGATCCCCAGGCCCGGCTGCACGCCTCGATGGCCAAGGCCATGGCGTCGGAGGCGGCCACCGTGGCGGCGCGCACCGCCCTCCAGGTCCACGGGGCCATCGGCTACACCTGGGAGCACGACCTGCACCTGTGGATGAAGAGGGCCTGGGCGCTGGCGGCGGCCTGGGGCGACGCCGCCACCCATCGGGCCCGGGTGCTCGACATCCTTCTCGCCCACCGGTCCTGATGGAGCCGGTCCTGAGGGAGCCGGTCCCGAGCGAGCCGGTCCCGGGCCGGCCGACGTCAGGCTTCGGGGCGCAGCTGGTCGTAGATGGTGTCGGCGTCGAAGTAGACGCGCTCGCACACGATGCGGTCTTCCCCGCCCCTGAATTCGAAGAGGGCCACCATGGGGCACCGGAAGGTGCGCCCCGTCGGCTCCTCGCCCGACAGCGAGCCCAGGTGCGTCCCCAGGAGATCGAACTCGACGACGACGGTGTGCTCGGCGTTGTGGACGGACCGGACCTCGTTGCGCTGGTCGGGGAACACCGCCCGTGACTGCGCGTAGTACTGCTTCACCTCGTCGACGCCGTCGTAGACCTGGCCCGTGCCGATGAGCTCGTAGCGGGGATGGGCGAAGGTGGCGAGGGTGTCGTCGAAGCGGTTCTCGTTCTCCGACGCCATGTGCTCGCGCACGACGGCCTCCCGTCGGCTCCGCAGGTCGGGTGGGGGCATGCCCATCCCTCGAAACCTATCCCCGGATCAGGGGCCGGGCCGGGTGACGCCACAGGGCGGCCCCCCGTCGTAGGCTGCGGGCATGGCAGAGAAGTCACGACCGTCCGCGGAATCCAAGAAGCCGGGCCGGAGCCTCAAGGAGAAGAGGGCGGCCAAGCACCAGAAGCAGGCCGAGCAGAAGCAGGCCAGGAAGAGCTGGGACGGCAAGTAGTCCCGTTTCGCTTCGTCCCGTCCTGTTGAGTCCCGTCCTGTTCAGTCCCGCGGCGCTGAAGTCGCGGCTCCGGCCTCAGGGCTCGAAGAGGTCTGAGGCGTCGAGGTAGGGCGACGTGCAGGGGTGCCCGTCGGCCACGAGGAGCCGCGGCTGTCGGCCCGGCGCGGCCGGGACGCCCACCACCGTTGACGACCGGGTGCCGTAGGTATCGGTGTGCACGCAGGCCGCCAGTGTCGGCACGGGCCGCCCCTCCTCGGCAGCCGCCTCGGGCACGGTGTGGTCCATGAGCACGGACCGCACCCGCTCGAGGAGGGCGGCGCCCCCGAGCGCGTCGAGGTCCCCGAGCAATTGCCGTACGTGCCCCTCCTTGGGCGACGCCGCGTGCAACGGGTTGTTCTCGAGGATGTGGACGCCGGGGCCGAGCTCCTCCACGCTCGGGCCGCCGTCACCGGGATCACCGCTGCCCCCGCCCGTCATGTCCAAGGCATAGAGCGAGGTCCGGTCACCGACGAGAAGCCACGCCGGGTTGTAGTGCGCGACACGGACCCGCGCCATCAGATCCTCCACGGCCGAGGGCGCGTCGCGGTGGGCGGCGAGGGCCAGGGGGAGCTCGCCCCGTGACCTTTTGGACGGGTCACGCCCGGAGGGGGAGGGACGGTTGGTCAGCCCCGCCACCACTCCGTGCTCGTTGACCGCCAGCCACGTGCCACCGGCCTCTTCGTCGCGTCCGCCCACGATGCGCGGCCCCGCCTCGCGCAGGACGGTCACGGCCGTGGCGGGGCGATCCAGCCTCTCGTCCCGGTTGGCGCCGACCACGAGCGGCATCCCCGGGTCGAGGCGCGACACCACCACGAGCAGGCACATCGCGGCCAGGGTAGCGGCGGCCTACGGGGTCCCCACCACGGCAAAACGGGTCGCACGACTCATTGAGCAAACAGGGGGCCAGGGTTACCGTTCACTCATCGCCTGGCGCGGGAAGACGCATCCCAGCGCAGACGACGGGCAGCAGCTGGGGCTCGAGGCACCCGCATCGGGGGGGTGCGGGTTGCCTCGCCTCGGCATGCCGGCTCCTGACACGCCTTTCGGCATGCCGGCTCCTGACACGCCTTTCGGCATGCCGGCTCCTGACACGCCTTTCGGCATGCCGGCTCCTGACACGCCGTCAGATCCGTGGCTATGCTCGCTCGCGTGTCCGAGCTGCCCCTGATCGTCTCCGTCGACGACCACGTGGTGGAGCCCGCCAACGTGTGGCAGGACCGGCTCCCCGCCAAGTACCGCGACATCGGCCCCCGCATCGTGCGGGCGCCCATGGGGGAGATCACCTTCGTGGGCGGCAAGCTCACCGTGGCGCCGGGGAGCGAGGGCGTGCCCACCGACTGGTGGTACTACGAGGAGCTGCGCCGCCCCCTGCTCCGCCTCGACGCCGCGGTGGGGGTGCCGCGCGACGAGGTGACCATCACCGGCATCACCTACGACGACATGCGCCCCGGCGCCTACCAGGTCAAGCCCCGCCTCGAGGACATGGACCTCAACCACCTCGAGGCGTCGCTGTGCTTCCCGACCTTCCCCCGCTTTTGCGGGCAGACCTTCACCGAGGCGGCCGACAAGGAGCTGGCGCGCTTGTGCGTGGCCGCCTACAACGACTGGATGGTCGACGAGTGGTGTGCGGAGTCGGCTGGCCGGCTCATCCCCCTGTGCATCATCCCCTTGTGGGATGCGCAGCTCGCCGCGGCCGAGGTGCGGCGCAACGCCGGGCGCGGCGTGAGGGCCGTGTGCTTCAGCGAGATCCCGCCCTTCCTGGGTCTGCCGTCGGTGCACGACCCCGACAACTACTGGGACCCGTTCTTCGCGGCGTGCGCCGAGACCGGCACCGTCGTCAACATGCACATCGGCTCGTCGTCGAAGATGCCGTCGACCTCTGCCGACGCGCCGCCCGCGGTGGGGTCGACGCTGACGCACACCAACGCCACCTTCTCGCTGGTGGACTTCTTGTTCTCGGGGGTCCTGGTCCGCTTCCCGAACCTGATGCTGGCCTACTCCGAGGGCCAGATCGGCTGGATCCCCTACATCCTGGAGCGCGCCGACAAGGTGTGGGAGGAGAACCGGGGCTGGGGCGGGGTGGCCGACAAGGTGCCCGAGCCCCCCTCGACCTACTTCCGCCGCCAGGTCTACGGCTGCTTCTTCGACGACGCCCACGGCTTGCGCTCGGTGGAGGAGATCGGCGCCGACAACATCACCTACGAGTCCGACTACCCGCACTCGGACTCCACCTGGCCCCACACCAAGGAGATCGCCGAGCGCCAGATGGCGCATCTCGACGACGACACGCGCCGCAAGATCGTCCGGGGCAACGCCATCCGGCTCTTCGGGCTCGACCACCTGGCGCCCTAGGCCGGCGCGGGCTCGTCGTCGGATCGGTCGGGGCAAGCGCGTGGACCTGCGGTACTCCGAGAGCGAAGAGGCCTTCCGCTCCGGCCTGCGCTCGTGGCTGGCCGATGTGGTCCCCACCCTGGGCCCCAAGCCCTCGACCCTCGACTGGCCCGCACGGCGCGCCTATGACACGGCGTGGCAGCGCATGCTCTACGACGCCGGGTACGCCGGCATCGACTGGCCCGTCGAGGGGGGCGGCCGGGGGGCGAGCCCGGTGGAGCAGCTCATCTACCTGGAGGAGCTCGAGCGCGCCCACGCCCCCTATGTGGGGGTGAACTTCGTCGGGCTGCTGCACGCCGGGCCGACGGTGATCGTGGAGGGGACCCCCGAGCAACGCGCCCGCTTCCTGCCGCCCATCCTGCGCGGCGACGAGGTGTGGTGCCAGGGCTTCTCCGAGCCCGGGGCGGGGAGCGACCTGGCCTCGCTGCGCACGCGAGCCGAGCGCGACGGCGACGAGTACGTCGTCACCGGGCAGAAGATCTGGACGTCGCACGCCGAGGTGGCGGACTACTGCGAGCTCCTGGTGCGCACCGGGCCCGAGGACAGCCGCCACCGGGGCATCACGTGGCTGATCCTGCCCATGGACCGGCCCGGCATCGACTTCCGCCCCCTGCGCACCATGGCGGGGTCCACCGAGTTCGGCGAATTGTTCCTCGACGCCGTCCGGGTCCCGGTGGCCAACCGGGTCGGCGACGAGAACGACGGCTGGCGCGTCACCATGACCACCCTCAGCTTCGAGCGCGGCACGGCGTTCGTGGGGGAGGTGCTCCAGTCCATGGAATTGCTGAGGGGATTGCGCACCCTGGCGCAGGGCCTCGGGGAGTGGGACCAGGCCGAGGTGCGTCGCCGGGTGGGCCATCTCGGTGCCGAGCTCGACGCGCTGTGGGCCCTGGCCCGGCGCAACGTCTCGCAGGCGGCGCGCACCGGTGTGCCGGGCATCGGCGGCAGCGTGTTCAAGCTGGCGTTGTCGGAGCTGCGCCAGCGTATCGCCCAGCTGGGCATGGACCTCGCCGGCCCGGCGGGGCTGGTCTTCGGCAACCTGCCCGGGGGCCTCGCCCTCCCCGGCCCCGTCGGCAACGCCGAGATCGTGCACTCCTGGGTACACAGTTTCTCGCGCACCATCGCGGCCGGGACCTCGCAGATCCAGCGCAACATCATCGCCGAGCGCATCCTCGGCCTGCCCAAGGGCTAGGGCCGTGGACTTCGAGCTGTCCGAGGACGAGGTGGCCCTGGCCGACGGGATGCGCCGACTGTGCGCGGGGCGGTTCCCGTTGGAGCGGGTGCGCGCCGCCGAAGGCGAGCGGGTCGTGATCGACGGTCCGGGATGGTCCGAGCTCGCCGACGCCGGGGTGTTCTCGTTGCGGTTGGCCGAGGACGGCGGAGGGCTGGGCCTGCCCATGGGGGCGGGCGCGGTGGTGTTCGAGGAGCTCGGCCGGGCCCTGGTCCCGGGGCCCATCCTGGCCACGCACCTGGCGGCGGGGATGGTGGAGGGCGCCGCCGACGGAAAGGTCATGGTGGGCGCGGTGTCCCGCACCGGGGCGTCTGCGGGCGCGGCGGCGCGACCGGTGGTGGTGGAGCACCTGGGCTCGCTGGGCGCGCTGGTGGTGGTGACGGACGACGGGCTGGCGGTCATCGACCCTGCCGCCGTCGACGCCGTGGCCGTGGACCGATCGCTGGACCCGCTCACGCCGGTGTGGGTCGTCGACCACCTGCCGGCGGGGGAGAAGATCGGCGGTCCCGAGGAGTCGGCGCGGTGGCGGCGGGATGCGGCCGTGCTCGGGGGTGCGCTGCTGGTGGGGCTGGCGGCCGCCACCGTGGACCTGGCCGTGGCCTACGCCAAGGAGCGCGAGCAGTTCGGCAAGCCGATCGGGTCGTTCCAGGCCGTGAAGCACCTGTGCGCCGACATGCTGGTGCGCTCCGAGGTTGCCCGGGCCGCCGTGCACGCCGCGGCGGTGACGATCGACCAGCCCGACGTCGGGGACGCCACGCGCGCCGCGGCCGGTGCCGGGATCCTGGCCGTGGAGGCCGCCCTGGCCAACGGCAAGGCGTGCATCCAGGTGCACGGGGGCATGGGGTTCACGTGGGAGGTCCCCGCCCATCTGTACCTGATGCGGGCGCGGGTGCTCGCCGGTGCGCTCGAGGGCACCGACGCGCTGGCCGAGATCGTGGCCGAGCGGTTCTGATCGAGACGGCACAGAGGGGACAGTGGTGACCGAGGGCGGAAACCGGACGCGGGCCGGTGCGGGCGGGACGGTGCAGATCATCCCGGAAGGACAGGTGGCGTTCGGCATTCAGCTGCCCATCCAGTCACAGTCCACGATCTACGCGGAGGAGTGGGAGAAAGGCGCCGGTCCCGCCGAGCTGGCCCGGGTGGCGCGTCAGGCCGAGGAGAGCGGCTTTTTCTACGTGGCGGTGTGCGACCACACCGCCATCCCGCGCCGGCTGGCGGGGGCCATGAGCACGACCTGGTACGACACCATCGCCACCCTGGGATGGCTGGCCGGGATCACCACGCGGGTGCGGCTCATGTCCCACGTCTACATCGCCGCCCAGCGGCACCCGCTCCGAGCCGCCAAGGAGTTCGCCACGTTGGACGTGCTGTCGGGGGGCAGGGTGGTCATCGGGGTGGGCGCGGGGCACGTCAACGAGGAGTTCGACCTCTTCGGGCCGCCCTTCGACGAGCGGGGGGCCGGGCTCGACGAGGCCGTCGACGCGCTGGTGGCGGCGCTCAGCGACGAGTACCCGACGCTGCCGGGGCCGCGCTGGCCGGCCAGCGAACTCGGGGTCAGTCCGAGGCCCGTGCAGCAGCCGAGGCCGCCCATCTGGGTGGGAGGGTCTTCCCGGGCCGCGCTGCGCCGGGCGGCGCGACGAGGGGACGGCTGGCTCCCCCAGACCGTGCGCCGCAGTGACATGCGCGAGCAGGTGGCCCAGCTCAAGGAGTGGCGCCAGGAGCTGCGTGGTGGGGCGCCCATCGAGATCGGCGCGTTGGCCGGGGTGTTCCACGTGGGGGAGCCCGACCACGAGATGGCGCGGGGGACGGTGTCGGGGAGCCCCGATCGGATCGCCGAGAACCTGGCCGAGTTGATCGACATGGGCGTGTCGCACCTGCAGATGCGCTTCCCCAGCCGCTCTCTGGAGGAGCTGTGCGACCAGATCGCCGCCTTCGGCGAGCAGGTGGGACCGCTCCTCTCCCGCTGACCCGGCGCTGACCTCTCGGCGCTGACCTCCCTGCGCCGACGGGAACGTTCCCGGGGCCGGCGTCGTCTGAACCGTGTGGTGATGCCCGATGGAGGCGTCCACCGGACGCCTGGCTCGCTACTGGAGGTGCGGGACGATGCAACAGAGGACCGTTCGTGTGGCCGCGGCGGTGGGGATCACGGCGGCGCTGGTTGTGGGGGGAGTGGCCCTCGGTCTGGCGTCGTCGAACCAGACACCGACGGCATCGGCATCGCCGGCCTGCACGAGCTCGACTCCGAGGCTGACGGTGCAGGGGACGGGGAATGCCTCGGCGACACCGGACCTGCTGACCGTGGCGGTGGACATCGACGTCACCGATCCCAACGCGCAGGCGTCGTTGGTCGACGACGATTCCAAGGCAGCTTCCGTCATCGCCGCGTTCAAGGCAGGGGGAGTGGCGAGCAAGGACATTCAGACTTCGAACGTCTCTATCCAGCCCAATTACAGCCTCGCCGGCGCCATCACGGGCTATGAGATGAGCAACACGCTCACCGCCGAGCTGCGCAACTTCTCCACGGCGGGCTCGGTGATCGACGCCGTGACGGCGGCGGCGGGGAACGCGGCGCGCATCGACTCGCTGACCTTCTCGATCCAGGACCCGCGCCAGATCGAGGACCGGGCGCGCAACGATGCCGTACGTCAGGCGGTGAGCCATGCCCGGTCGATGGCGATGGCGGCGGGCGAGCGTCTGGGCCCGGTGTGCTCGCTGTCCGACGACTCCTCTCCCGACTTCGCCACCGGCGGCCCGCTTCCCGCCGCCAGCGAAGCACTGGGGAACGCCGCAGCGGTGCCGATCCAGGCGGGCACGCAACAGGAGTCGGCAAACATCACCCTCGTGTACGCCCTGGCGCCGGCGCGCGGTCGCGGCTGACCGAGCACCCGGGTCAATGCTGCCCCCTCGTGGAACGAGCCCCCTCGTTGCTCATGGTCGTCTGGCCCAATGGCCCGGCTCGCCGGGCTGGGGCGTTCGCCCCTCCTCCACTCGCCAGATCATCCGGAAGTGGTCGCGCAGGGTGGCGTTCGTCGGTGCAACCGCGTCCAGCCATTGTTCAAGGGCGACTCCCGAGCGCTGGCACTGGTGCACCTCGAACACGTAGTCCGCGTCGCTGCATGGCAGTCCATCCGTGGAGAGGCTCACGGTGCGCCGCCGTGATCGACGGCGAACGCAACCGGGCAGCGTGGCTGGGCCGTGCCCCGCGGACGACGTGCCGTCGTCCACGTCGGTGCGTGCTCGGTGGTGGCGTTCATCGCCGCGACCTGCCTCCAGTTTCGGAGGCGCGTGGTCTGGGCACCCACCCCACCCGACCGGGTGGAGATATCCGGGGACGAGTCTGACAGCCCGTGCGGAGCTGTCAAACCCTCGCGTAGCACTGGACGGGGTCCTTGCCCTCCGTCCCGCCGCCGTCGGCGGGATGACGTGGGGAACGTTGTCAGTGGGGCACAAGGGGAGAGGAGGGACGAGGGGGACGTGAGCCCTTCCCCGACGTGGTCCGTGCAGGCGAGGTCCCCCGTCAGGTGCGCAGGCCCCGGAAGGTCCTACAGTGACCGGCCATGCTCTTCCTGCACGAGACGCACCGGGTCAAGGGGGCTGCCGAGGAGGAGTTCGAATCGGCGTTCCGCGACGAGTGGATGCCGACGCTCGGCAAGGGTGGGGACGCCCGGCTGCTGTGGTTCTGCCATCACGCCCACGGGAGCGGGCCCGCCTACAACGTCGTCACCATCACGGCGCTGCGAGACGGGGCGGCGTGGGAGGACCTGGCGCGGCGCATCCAGCGCGGGGACCTCAAGGAGTGGGCCCGCAAGGTGGACGAGCTGCGCCACGGTGTCAGGGGCAAATTGCTCTTCCCCGTCCACTGGTCACCGATGGGAGACCTCGACCTGGCCTCGGTCCCCACCGACGGGGCCACCCACGACCTTTCGCTCTACATGGAGGACACCGGCTGGCCCCACGCTCCCATCGACGACTACGTCGAGTTCTGGGGGACGGGGTACTACGAGCCCATGAAGGAACGGGCCGCCAACCTCCTCGACATCCAGGCGGTGTTCCAGGTGGCGTTCGGAACGGGCCTGCGCAAGGAAGCGATCCTCATGCAGAAGATCGTGAACAACCAGGTGCTCATGCACCTGCTCACCCACGACACCGAACCGGCGCACCGACAGCCCGGCCAGTTCATGCACGACGCGCTGGCTTTCAGAGACACGTGGGAGAGCAAGCTGCTGCGCACCAGCAACTGGTCGCCCCTGTACTGACCGCGGCGCCCGGTCGCCGGCCGGGCCAGGCGGGCGCCTCCGGAGCGGTTCGGATACGCTCGAGCCGTGACCAACAAGCGCGCCTGGCGGTCGCCGCGCCGCGTTGTGTTGCTGGGCGCACTGGCCGTGGCGTGCAGCGTGTTCGGCACCGCCACCGCCGCGGGTGCCCAGGGTCCCACTGAGGTCAAGGCGTTCATGACCCTGTACGGCTACGCCGACAATTCCCCGCCGGGGACCGACATCGCCCATCCCTGCCTGCATCGGACGGCGGGCGGGGTGGGGACCTACACCAACCCCGTCACCTTCGCCACCGACGTCGACGAGCTGGGCTGGTGCCAGATCATCTACGTCCCGTACATGAAGCGCTACTTCATCCACGAGGACGAGTGCTCGCAGTGCGACACGGACTGGAACTCCTCCCATCTCTACCGGTTCGACATGTGGGCGGGGGGTGACGCCGGGTCGCGACGGGAGCCGGAGAAGCGTGCCCTCCACGCTTGTGAGAGCACGTGGACGCGCGCCGACTCGGTCACGGACCCCGACAATCCGACGATCATGATCGACCCGCCCAGCGGGCTGCCGGTCACCACCGCCCCCATCTTCTCGGCGCCGACCACGTGCTGGACTCCGATCGCGGTGACCAACCCGGGCAAGCAGACCTCGTCCCCCGGGGTGGCGGTGAGCCTGCGCGTCCACGCCGTCGACGCCTCGCCCACCGAGACCCTCGGCTACCACGCCACCGGCCTGCCGGCGGGCTTGTCGATCAGCCCCGCCTCGGGCCTGGTCTCGGGCATCCCCACCGCCCGGGGGCGCACGCACGTCACGGTGACCGTCTCGGACTCGGCGGACACCGCCACGGTCAGCTTCGTGTGGACGGTGAAGCGGCGCTGACCGACCCGGGGCGGGACGCGGCCCCGGACGCGGGCCGCGACACGGCCCCGGGGTGGGTCCCCGGCCGCCTGAGGGTGTGTGTCGTGAGGCGGTAACCCCGCAGCCCCCGTAGCATGGGGAGATGGCACGCGAGGAGGTCACAGACGAACTGTGCTCGTTGGTGGTCGTGGCCGAGGACATCCGGGACGGCCGGCGCCTCGAGCCGTTTTCCCACGACGAGATCTACCGCCTGTGCAACGAGCTTCGGCGTGCCATCGCCATCCTCTCGTCCGAGGAGGGCGAGATCCTCGACGAGGACAGGCTCGACTTCTAGGTCAGGGTCGGAGACACCGACCGGCACACGACCTCTCGAGTCGCAGGCCCGAACGAGATGCACCCGACGAACGGGCTCACCGCGTTCAGGAAGTCGGCGGTCACGGCGCTGTCGCTGGTCGTGCTGGGTGGCGCCGTCGGCCTGTGGGTGACCGACCTCCGAGGGCGCGCCGAGGTGCGCCGCACCAGCACCGCATGGGTCTCGGCGCAGCATCGCCAGAACCGGCAGGAGTCCCGTGTCCAGGCCTCCCAGGCGCAGATAGGCACCACCGTCTCCGAGCTCCACGCACTGGAAGCGTCGATCGCCCAGGACCAGACGTCGCTGGCCGCCTCCAACTCGAAGATCGCCTCGATCGAGACGGGCCTCGTGCTGGGGGGATTCGACATCTCCGCACTGAACACCTGTCTCGGAGGCGTGACCCAGGCGCTCGACCAGGTGGCGGTGGGCCAGACGCAGGGCGCGCTGTCGTCGCTCGGATCGGTGTCGACGAGCTGCAACGCCGCGCACCCGGCCCCAGGGTAGGGACGGCGCGCCGTGACCGGGCCCGCAGTGGCCGAGATCGACACGGGACCGGGCCCGGCGCCGCGGCCGCGGCGTCGCGTGGGCCGCCTGGCGGCGTGCCTCGTCCTCGTAGGGCTGCTCGCCTACGGCCTCGCCGACGACCTCCTCACCCAGGTGCGACTGCACCACACGCAGGTGGCCTTGGCGACCACGAGGGCGGAGCTGGGTCGGACCTCACGACGCCTGGCCGCTGCGGCGCGGACACTCCAGAGCACCAGGGCCACCAAGGCGGCGAAGCAGTCGGTCCTCGACCAGCTCTCGGGAGAGGTCGCCTCCGCCCAACAGCATCTCGCCCAAGACGACCAGGGCCTGCAGCTGCAGAACGCCAACATCACGACCCTCGACACCTGTGTGTCGGGGGTGCAGCGGGCGATGAGGGACCTCCAAGCGGGGCAGCAGCAAGCAGCCATCAACACCATCGGTGGCGTGGCCCGGCCGTGCCAGAGCCTCCAGGCGGGCAGCCCGAGCGGGCCGGCATACCCCTTCGACTTCCCCGACCCCGATGTCCTCGACGTGGGCGGCACCTACTACGCGTACGGGACCAATTCGGCGGGCGGGAACATCCAGATCATCGACTCGACGGACCTCTCGCACTGGAAGACGGTCGGCGATGCCCTGCCCAAGCCCGCCTCGTGGTCGACGACCGGGTACATCTGGGCACCGGGCGTGCTGCGCCACCGCGGGCAGTTCCTCCTCTACTACGCCACCGTCGAAGGATCGGGATCGGGCTCCAAGCAGTGCATCTCGGTGGCGAGGGCGCACCGCCCCGCGGGCCCGTTCGTCGACTCCTCGAGCGCACCTCTGGTCTGTCAGTCCTCCCTGGGCGGGTCCATCGATCCCGCGCCCTACACCGACGGGTCGGGCAAGCCCTATCTCACCTGGAAGTCGAACGGGGAGGGAGGCCGGCCGTCGACCATCTGGGCGCAGGCGCTCTCACCCTCGGGGATCGCCATGGAGCCCCGTAGCGCGCCCACCGCCCTGCTCCAGCCGAGCCAACCCTGGGAGGCATCGGTGGTGGAGGGGCCCTTCATGTGGGCGTCGAACGGCTCGTACTACTTGTTCTACTCGGGCAACAATTGGAACAGCGCGTCGTACGCCATCGGGGTGGCGGTCTGCCAGGGGCCACTGGGGCCGTGCACGAAGCCGCTCGACGCCCCCTTCTACGCGTCGAACGCGAACCTGGAAGGTCCAGGGGGCGCCTCGGTCTTCCGCGACCCCCAAGGCAACACGTGGGTCGCCTTCCACGCGTGGCGGCCCGGCGCGGTGGGCTACCCCGACCCCCGACTGTTGTACGTGCAGCCCCTGGCTTCGATGGGCACCCTGCCCCCGGCCAAACCCGCTGGCAACGGCCTCCCGCGTGTCACCCCGCGGGCTCCTGCCCGGCGGAAGAAGGCGGCGTCAGGGGCCGCTTCGTCCTGAATCCGACAGGAGCCGCACTCCGCACGAGCCGGTGGATCAGTGCAGCGCCACCTCGACGATCTTCACGATGACGAGGACGAAGGCGATGAGCAGGTAGGCGCGGAAGGTGAGGAGCCCCACCTTGCGCCGGCGGCTCATCACCGGGCGCTCGAGGCGTGACAGGGCGGGCATCCGCCACCCGTCGCGCCGTGCCGTCTGGGCCAGGGCGTCGTCCACCGTGACCCGGTCCCGGTTCCGCCGGGTCTGGACGACGAGGGAGAGCGCCACCCCCAGGCCAACGCACACCCCTCCCGCCAGCACCGCTTCGATCTGGCCGCCGGTGATGCCGGGGAACAGGACACCGGCGGTGAGGACCACCGACAGCAGCACCAGCACCCCGACGATCACGCCGGTGATGGCGTTGGTCTTCTTGCTGTTCACCCACGGACCGAGCACGGCCTTGTCGTTGCACAGCAGCAGCAGGAAGACCGTGGCGCTGGGCAACAGCACTCCGGCCAGGACCTGGACGCCCTCGGTCAGGAGGCCCAAGGGCACGTGCGGCGTGAGGACCAGCGTGGCGGCCAGGGCCATGAGGAGCGCGTAGCACACGTAGAAACCCTTGGCCTGGGAGACGGGCCGGTGCAGCGAGTGCTTGAGCCCGAGCATGTCGCTGGTGGCGTAGGCCGTGGACAGGCCGACGGCGGCGGCTCCGATGATGGCCGCGTCGATGAGGGCGATGGCGAAGAGATCACCGACGGTACGGGACACGTAGTGGGCGAGCCCGGCCGCGGTGCCGCCGGTGTCGGTGAAGCTCCCGAACCCGGGGTGCCCGGCGAAGGTGGCGGCCGACATGGCCATGATGGCCAGCCCGCCCACGATGACGATGGCGATGCCGATGACGAGGTCGACGCGCTCATAGTTGATCCAGCGGGGCGTGATGCGCTTGTCGATGACATAGGACTGCTGGAAGAACAGCTGCCACGGAGCCACCGTGGTCCCCACGATCCCGATGACGAGCAGCATCACGGTGGAAAGGGGCGCCCCGTGGGGGAGGCTGGGAATGAAGGAGTCGCGGGCCACCTGGCCCACGGGCGGGTGGACCAACAGGACCAGGGGGACGAGCAGCAACGAGAACGCCACCAGCATGAGGCACAGCCGCTCGAAGCGGCGGAAGCTGCCGGTGCTCACGGCCCCGATCACGGCCACCATGGCGATGATCACCGTGGGTACCTTGGGCAGGCCCAGGTAGCCGATGGCCAGGGAGATCCCGATGAATTCGGTGACGATGGTGAGCGCGTTGAGGATGAGGAGATCGATGACGCTGAACGCCCCCCAGAACCTCCCGAAGCGCTCGAAGATCAGGCGGGCATGCCCCACTCCCGAGACCGCCCCCAGGCGCAGCACCATCTCCTGGTTGACATAGAGCACCGGGACCAGCAGCAGCAGGGTCCACAGCAGGTGCGTCCCGTAGTTCTGGCCGGCCTGGGCGTAGGTACTGAAGGCCCCGGCGTCGTTGTCCCCGGCCATCACGATGAGGCCCGGTCCCACGATGGCGAGCAGGGTCTTCCATTTGAGCGATAGCCCGGGACGAGCCGCGGTGTCCCCGTAGGCGATGGTCCCCAGGGCTCCGTTGATGTTCCCGACGTGGGAGTCGTCGAGTACTGCGGTGTCGGCCACGGAGCCGTCGCTCTTGCCGGGTGGTGCGAGGTGCAGCCTCATGACGGGTGTCTCCTTCGATCTGCGGAGGAGCACCTCGTTCGACGGCCCGTGACGTGCCTACGGCGGCACGCGGGTCGTCGAAGGACGGCTCCACCGATTGCACTGGTGTGAGCAGCAGCCGCCGAGAGGCGGCCACGGACGCCGGGGGCGGGCGCGAAGCACCGCCGAGGCGATGGGGAGAAACGGGGCCCCCGACGTCAAGGCGCCCGATGACTCTGGGTCAGCGAGACTCGCAGGTCAATGAGACCGCGTGCACGACGCCGGGGCACGGCTGTGGAGGTCGGGGACTGTGCGGTTCTGCCTTCACGTGCCCCACCTCCCTTCGCGCCGGCTCCTGTGTCGCATCAATCATAGGGCCGCCGGGACGGGCCCTGCCACCCCGCGCCGCGGGAGAGATCGGGCCACGAAGGGGCACGGTAGCGTTCAGCCCCATGGCCGAACGCGAAGCGGCGCGTCTCCGCCGACTGGCCGAGGAGCTCGAGGAGAGCGGCCTGCGTCCGGGAGGAAGCGAGTCCGTCCGACACCTGGTGATGGAGGAGATCGACCAGGCCCTGCGACCGCCCGTGCACGAGCGGCGGGTGGCGAGCACCGGCAGCATTCTCGAGCCGAATTCGGAGCCGGCCACGTGGGCGTCGGGCACGCAGCTCGACATCACCCGCGCCCCGCTCGGAGCGCAGCCTCTGTCCGCCGCCCGGCGCTTCGCCGACGGGCTGTCGAGCTGGCTCCTGCGTCGCGCCGACGGGACGAGCGAATTGGTCGTGTTCGACCGACCGGCCGGCTCCGAGCGCGACCTCGGTGTGCTGGCCGGCGTGCTGGACGCCACCATCGTCCAGCGGCACCCCACCGGGGCGGTCCGGGTGGTGGGGGAGTTCGGCGTCCTGCGCTGGAAGGGATTCAGGTGGCACCACGAGCCGCCGGTGCGCAGTTGGAGCGCGGCGGTGGCCGCCGGACCCGCCTACGGCGATCCCGCCGTGATCGAGGCCATGCTGAGGTTCGCCGTCCACGACCTCGGATCCCTGGGCATCGGCGCACTGCTCATCTACCGACCCGGCGTCGAGCCCGGCCCCCCGGTCGAGGAGCGCCTCCCGATGCCGCCGCCCCCCCTCCGGATCCGCCAGGCTTCCCACCTGGCGCCGCTGCGCCATGCCCTGGGCCAGGTCGACGGGGCCGCCGTCTTCGACGCCGACGGAGTGCTGCGCCAGCTCGGCGTGCGGCTGGTCCCGAGCCCCGTGTCCGAGAAGACCGTGGATGCCCTGGGGGGAACCCGGCACACGTCGGGTCGCCGCTACAGCTACGACGATCCCTCGGCCACCGTGATCGCCGTCAGCGAGGATGGTCCGGTCACCGTGCTCCGCAACGGCGCTGTCCTGGGCCGCTCGCCCGAGGCCGAATGAACCCGGGCGCGACCGATGGAGCGCGCGGTCAAGGTATGAGGACGATCTTGCCCAGCGTGTGGCGCTGCTCGAGCTCCCCGAAGGCCTCTCGTACCTGTGTCAGGGGATAGGTCCCGGCCACGGGGATCTCGAGACGCCCCTCGGCCACCATCCCGGCCAGCTCGGCCAGAACCTCCGGAGTGGCGGCAGCGGCGCTCCCTTCGGTCTTGGCCCCGTACTTCTCGGCGGCGGCCCGGTCGATGATGGTGTCGATACGGTCGGGAGCCACGCCCAGCTCGACCGCCAGTTCGACGTAGCCGCCGCCGAAGGTGTCGATGAGGGCGTCGACGTGTCCGCCACCGGCGTCCCGGATGCGTCCGGCGACCCCGTCGCCGTACACCACCGGGATCACCCCGTGCTCGACGAGCCACCGGTGATGCTCCTCGCTGGCCAGACCGATCACGGTGGCGCCGATGTCGACGGCCAGCTGCACGGCGACCGAGCCGACGCCTCCGGCTGCGCCCGACACCACCACCGTGTCTCCTTTGACCAGGTTCACGGCCCGCACGGCGGCGTAGGCGGTCGTCCCCACCACGAACAGCGATCCCGCCATCTCCCACGGCACGCGGCTCGGGCGCGGCACCAATTGGTCCACGTCGGCCGCCACCAGCTCGGCGTGGCTGCTCCGTGTGTCGACGTGGCCCAAGACCTCGTCGCCGACTGCGAACCGGGTGACGTCGGGGCCCACCTCCTCCACCACCCCGGCCAGGTCGCTTCCCTCGCCCGACGGGAAGGTCGCCGGCCACACAGCGTGCAGCAGGCCCTTGCGGATGGACGCCTCGCCGGGATTGATGCCGGCCGCCTTCACCTTGACCAGGACCTGTCCCGGGCCTGGAACCGGTCGATCCACGTCGAGGACCTTCAGGACGTCGACGTCGCCGTACTCGTCGAATCTCACCGCCAGGGGCATCGTCGGCTCCCTTCTCGGACGACCCTGGTGGCAACCGATCCGGGCCCCGGTTCATTCCGGTCTACGGAGAAACACCACCTCTCTTCGCTCGCACATGAGTGCCACCTCCACTCCGTGCCGCGACCAGTGCTCGCGCTCGCTGTCGATGGAAAGGCGCGTGGCACGGTCAGCTGCTCTCATCGGCGTCCCGGCGCGAAACACGGAGGGGCGATCGTTGTTGTCGAGCCGCTGATGCCGCCAGCGTGGACCTGAGACGAAGGGCGCGACTGGGTCGTGACGTGCACCGAATCATCCGCCCCCGAAAGGGCGTTACCCCCCCACGCCGCCCCATCGGGGGCTGGACACTCCCACTGTGACGGGTCGCGGCAGCGACGAATAGAGGACTACGGCACCGAAAGGGGTGGACGTCCGGCGCTCTGCACTGAAAGTGGTGCGTGTGCTACCATGAGAGAGCTAAAGGGTCCTGGCCCCCGCCTCTTTCGCCACCCGACCGACGGTCGGGCAACGAAACGGGAGGCGTAAGTCATGGGTTTGACCGGATTGGTCTTCAGCACCATCGCCATCGCGGCGGGAGCGATCATGTACTGGGCCGTGACCTACCAAGGTCACGGGTTCCGCCTCTCCACCGTGGGAGTCATCCTCATGATCGTCGGAGCCGTGGGGTTCGTCGCCTCGTCGATCATCTTCGGCATGTCCCGCCGTCCCGCAGGCAACGTCGATCGCACCTACGACCGCCAGGTCACCGACCCTCAGGGTCGCACAGCGGCGGTGCACGAGGAAGTGCACTGACCCGCTGACCCCGACCGGGTGGTCGGCACCCGTTCGACAAGAGTTGCTCTCGGCCGTTCGTTCACCGGGATGTGGGCGGCCCCGGGGGCTGCAATTCTGCCCATTGCTCTACTTGCGGTGGGGGGAGCCGCTGGGCATTGCATTCCGTTCGCTGCCCGCGCACAATGGCGCTACCAGGATCCTCTTGTTCCTCATCGGTTCGAGAGATGAGCCGGTCGGGGTAGGGATGGTTGCTCCCTCGGTGCACCGGGGCTCGAGGCAAAGGACGCAGCATGAGTGATGAAGAGGGCCAAGCCAAGTGGAATGTGGCCGAGTGGCACGGGAAGATGCTCGTGGACCGCAACGGCGAAAAGATCGGCAAGCTTCAAGACGTGTACGTCGATGTCGAGACCGACGAACCGCAGTTCGCCACGGTCAAGGAGGGCTTCATCGACCGTCACTTGACGTTCGTGCCACTGCCGGGCATCCAGATCGGCCCAGAGGACCTGCAGGTGACCGCCACCAAAGACCAGGTCCGGTCCGCGCCGGAAATCGAGATGCACGGCGAAGAGCTGTCTCAGGCCGACGAGTCGACCCTGTATCACCACTTCGAGATGAATTACACGCCCATCGACACCGAGAGCGGACGTCGCCTCGCCCGCAGGTGACGGGGCCCGAAGTGCCCGAAGAATGCCACTGGCGAAGGACCCGGAACACAGGAGGGCACCGGCGCCGACGTCTGTAGCCCACCGGCGCTTGTCGCAGTAGGTCCTCCGCCAGTGGGGAGGACTATCTTGTCGATCATCGACCCGTGGATCCCGAGCCGGGAGACCGTCATGTCTGGTGATCCGGCACCGTCGGTCCAATGATCGTCGGCGTCCTTCCGAAATTGGGCAACGATGGAAACTTCTGATCGTCCCGAGCCATCCCCCTCGTTGGCCGACGAGCAACGAGACCTGACGCGGGCGCGCATCAGACGAGCTGCCATGGAGGCCGTTGCCCGACACGGTTTCAACGTCACCGTCGAAGAGATCGCCCGGCTGTCGGGCGTGAGCCCCCGCACCATCTTCCGTCACTATGCGAACCACGACGAGTTGATCGCCGCCACGGTCAAGGACATGTTCGAAGCATGCGGACTGCCGCGGTCACTGGACGACCTGGACGCCTGGATCGAGAGTCTTCCCCGGCTCTACGACGACCTCGATGCATTGATCGACGGCATGGCGGTGACGTTCCACCTCAGAAGCGCATCGATCTTCGGAGCGGCTTTCTGGGACATCTGCGCTCCTCGCCCCACCGCTTCACCAGTGCTCGCCGAGGTGGACACCCTGCGCCGCGAGTACCGGCTCCGAGGCATGAACTACTGGGTGAAGCTGGCCTGGAGGACGGCCGGTGGGGTGGGCGAGCCCCCGAAGGACCTGGTCCTGGCCTTCGCACTCAACCTGTCGGTGTTCACCACCCAGGCACTCATCGTCGACTTCGACCAGACCCCGGAGCAGATCGGGATGCTCACCGCCGAAATCCTGAAGATGCTGCTCCGCCGGGCCGTCGAGGCCCAACGCCGGTCGGGCGGCACCGGGAGCTGAAAGCGGTCGGCCCGCCCGGCACTTCTCCTTGCGGTCTCGTTGGCCTATGGTCCTCCCTCACTGTTGGTCACACGATGGAGGTTCCCGTGCCAGTCGGAGTTCGGATCGATCTCCCGGGCGCCACGCTCGATTGGTACGACCAGGCCGTGGCGACCATGGGTTACCTCCCCGGCGGACCGATCGTGTCGGGGGCGCTTTCCCACTGGGTCGTCGAGACCGACGACGGCATCTGCATCGTCGAGGTGTGGGAGTCGAAAGAAGCGTTCAAGGGCAACGCTGCACAAAGAAGTCAAGAGGTCGTGGACGAGATCGGGGTCCCCGGTCAGGTCGCCATCGAGTTCTTCGACGTCCACAACTACCTCCCCGGTCGGCCCTCCCGGATCTGACCCGGGAGGGTCCCTCCGGACTGCCGCACCTCGGGACAGCCCGATCGCGGCCCCAGAGTGAAATGCTCGCCGCGGCTTGGGCGGCGAGCATTTCAAGGGACCGATTGGATCCGGGTCGCCCCGGAGTGGTGGAGCCGACAGGCTACGGGGCGGCCGCGATGCCGACGATGTTGGACACCGTGATGTGCAGCCCCGGGAGCGAGCCGTAGTAGGTGGCATCGCCGAAGTTGAAGAGCCCACCATCGGTCCCCACCAGCCAGTAACCATTGCCGGTGGGTGTCGGCGTTATGCCGACGACGTTCGACACCTTGACTTGCAGCCCCGGGAGCGAGCCGTTGTACTTGGCATCGCCGAAGTTGAAGATCCCTCCGTCGGTTCCCACCAGCCAGTAGCCATTGCCGGTCGGGGTGGGCGCGATGCCCACGACGTTCGACACGCTGACGTGGAGGCCCGGGAGCGAGCCGTAGTACTTGGCGTCGCCGAACCCGAAGACCCCGCCGTCCTTGGCCACCATCCAGTAGCCACCCCCGTCGGGCGTCGACGCGATGCCGACGATGTTCGACACGCTGACGTGGAGGCCCGGGAGCGAGCCGTAGTACTTGGCGTCGCCGAACCCGAAGACCCCGCCGTCCTTGGCCACCATCCAGTAACCACCCCCGTCGGGCGTCGACGCGATGCCGACGACGTTCGACACGCTCACGTGGAGGCCCGGGAGCGATCCGTAGTAGTTGGCATCGCCGAAGTTGAAGAGCCCGCCGTCCTTGGCCACCAGCCAGTAACCGCCGCCGTCGGGAGTGGGGGCCATCCCCACGACCGGTTGGGCGAGCTTCAGACCGCCGGTGGAGCCTTCGAAGGGAGACGCCCCGAAGGAGAAGACGCCGCCGTCAGAGCCCAGCTCCCAGTACCCACTTCCGGGGGCGGGGGAGATGAAGACAGCCTTGCCGCCCTCGGCCACCGAGATGGTGTTGTTCGTCAGGGTCGTGGTCGAGGCCATGGCCGACATCCAGATGCCGTAGTAGTTCCCGTTGATCGTGTTGTTGGCGATGACGGTTCCCGTCACCGGCGTCACCCGCGCGATCACCAGTACGCCCCCTGTCTGGGTGGTGTGGACGGTGTGCTGGCCCGGGGAGTTGCCGCCGGGGCCACCCAACAGCGAGTTCACGCCCACGGTGTTTCCCGTGATGGAGTTGCCGTTGAGGTCCGCTCCCGGGATGTCGTCGTCGATCTCGATGCCAGGACCGCCGTTGTTGTCGGTCGTGTTCCCTTCGATCGTGTTGTTGTAGGCGAAGTTGAACAGCCCGACGCCGTTGGCGCCGTTGCCGTTGGACGTGTTGTTCTCCACCACGTTGCTGAAGACTCCGCCCGCGGCAGGGTCGGGCTGGCCGGCGTTGGGACCGCTCGAGAAGACGGCCGAGAAGTTGTGGGAGGCGAGCGTGATCCCGCACCCGTTGACGTTGTTCAGGACCGAGTTGCCTTCGATCGTGTTGCCGTCGTTGGGCCCGAGCTCATCGCTGACGAGCATGCCTCCGGCCAAGCCGCCCTCGAGGAGATTGCCCTCGATGGTGGAACCGGTCACGCTCATGATCCACATCGACTCGCCGTAGTCGCCTGCCCCGATGGCGGCCGTGCATGCGGCCGTCGCCGGTGTCAGCGCGCACTGGTCGGCGTTGTTGACGACGTTGTTCTCGATCGTCTCGCCCGAAACCGTGGCCGGCGGGGTCGCCGACAGGGGTGGGGAGACCATGATCCCCGCCGCCCCGAAGTTGTCGAAGGTGAAGCCTTCGACGGTCACGTTGCTGGCGTTGACCACCAGCCCGTTGACGGCACCGGTGGAGACGAACGCGGTCACCCCTGCACCGCCGGCCGACTGGATGATGGTATGGCTCCCGCTCGTGCCCGCCAGCGACGGGGGCACGGTGTAGGAAGCTCCCGCGGGGACGTCGTAGGTGCCGGCGGCAACCGTGATGGTGTCGCTGGGAGCGGCTTGGGACAGCGCGTACCCCAGCGTGAGGCACGGGCTGGCCACGCAGTTGCCGGTGTCGGCGCCGGTCGTCGAGATCGTCAGTGTCGCGGCGGCGTCGGCGGGTTGTGCCAGCAGGGCGGTACCGCCGATGCTTCCTATGGCAGCCGCGCTCCCCATGACCAGACGTCGGATGCGCCTGCCGTGGCGAGCGGGCCCATGGCCGGAGGATTGTGTGCGCCGTGATCGAATGATGTTGCGAACGAGCATGAGGTGCCGTCTCCTTCAGACGATGACTGTTCGCACCCTATTCCCTCTGGAGGACCCACGCACCTCGTGGGCCATGGGTGTGCCCCGGTCTGTGCCGAGGCAATTGCACGGGGAGGCAACACCTCCACCAGGGAACGAAGCTCAAGGTGCACATGAAGACAGAGAAGACAGAGAAGACAAAGAAGACAGAGAAGAAGATGAAGAGATGGAGTGCACCGTTGCCACGCTGTGCCAACAATCGAGCACACCACGTGGGCACCGGTGCCTTCCCGTGACGGACGAGGAAGTCCTGCGGGGCGGGGTGGCGAACGCAGGGGCGGTACGGCGCGTCGGGAGTGTGGTGGTGCGCCCTGCCAACGAGCATTCGGCCACGATCCATGCCCTGCTGCGCCACGTTCGGCACGCCGGGTTCGCCGGAGTGCCCGAGCCGATCTCCCTCGACACCGGGGGCGAGGAGCGCTTGGTGTTCATCCCGGGGGATGTCCCGTTCCCGCCCTTCCCGAAGTGGTCGCAGACCGACGAGATCCTGGCCTCGACCGTGAACCTGCTGAGGCGGTTCCACGACGCCACCGTGGGTTTCGTAGCTCCCGAAGATGCAACCTGGAGCGACGAGATGGCCGATCCGGACGGGGGGGACGTGATCTGTCACAACGACGTGTGCCCCGAGAACGTCGTGTTTCGCAGTGGCGAGGCCGTGGCGCTGCTGGACTTCGACTTCGCCGCCCCGGGCGACAGGCTGTTCGACCTGGCGCGACTGGCGCTCATGACCGTGCCCTTGGACGATCCCGATGACGCCGCCCGGACCGGTCGGATCGGGCTCGATCCCTTCGTCCGGCTCCGCGTGGCGGCGGACGCCTACGGGTTGGCACCGGGCGTACCGGACCGGGCCAAGCTCGTCGACGCCGTCGAGCGCAACATCGCCACAGGAGGAGGCTTCCTCCAGCGCCGGATCGACAGAGGAGAGGAGGCCTTTCTCGCCATGCGTGACGAGATGGGCGGCATGGCGCGTTACGACCGCCGGCGGACGTGGTTCGCGGCGAACCGGGCTCGATTCCTCGATTCCGTGGGCTGACCGGCCAGCCCATTTGACCCCTGAACGTCCTCAGGCGGCGGGGTGAGCGATGATGTTCGACGTGAAAGGTCATGGGCAACGTGAAAGCTGACGTCGACCCTGCCCCGGGCAAGAGCGCCGGGCCGGCCCGTCGGACGAGGCCGCGACGCAGCCGGACGCGGACACTCATCGGGTGGGTGGTGTTCGTGGTCGCGGTCGTGCTGGTCTCGACCGCCGCCCGTGCCTACGCCTTCGAGTCGTACTTCGTGCCCACCCCGTCGATGACGCCGACGTTGATACCCGGGGACCGCATCATGGTGGACAAGCTCGACTCCACCATCCACCGGGGCGACATCGTGGTGTTCCACAACGTCCCGGCCGACATAGGAGGGCCTCCCACCCTCGTCAAACGTGTGATCGGCCTTCCCGGCGAGACGATCTCGTCGGTGAGGAGCACCGTGCTCATCGACGGGAAGCCCCTGGCCGAGCCGTGGCTCCCCGCGCTGACCGGCATCTGCACCGAGCAGGGCGAACACATCAAAGCGACGAAGATCGCACCCGGTCATTACTTCATGATGGGTGACTGCCGGGGGGACTCCGAGGACAGCCGGTACTTCGGAACGGTCCCGCTGTCGAACATCGTGGGAAAGGTCGACCTGATCATCTGGAGGAGCGGGCACCCCTGGTTCCACTGGTTCTGATCCGCGACCGGCGCGCCCCGAGCCCGGTGTCGCCTCGTCAGCCCGTGGTCGTAGCGGTCGAAGCGGTCGGGCTCGAGCCGAATCCGAGGCCCGTCGAGCTCGCCGGAGCCGTGGTGGTCGGCTGAGCGGCCGGAGCCGTGGTGGTCGAGGCGGCGTTGGCGGTGTCGGGGGAGACGCATCCGGCCGGCGGTGAGGTGGCCCCCTGCTGGCCCGGCATGAGCACCGTGCCCGCGCAGCCGAAGTCCGAGAACGTCACCGTCTGGGTCTGGGTGACGCCGTCGCTGAACGCGGCGACGGACACGGTCTGCCGGATGTACCCGGCGTCGTCGATCGACACCTTGACCGTCGTCCCCGTGTAGCCCTGTTGCTGCAGGAGGGAGAGTGCGGCGCTGAGCGCGGTCGCCTCGTCGGGGGTGGTGCCGGGAACAGTGGCCTCCTGGGCGGGGTCGAGAGCGACTTGGTAGATCGTGACCGCGGCGCCGTCGACGGTGCCGGTTCCGACCTCGCTGGCGCTCGTGATGGCGGCCTGGTCGAGCTCGAGGTATCCCGTCGGACTGGCCAGGCCCATCATGGCGAGGCCCCCCTCCCGGGGACCGAGCGAGCCCTCGACCAGACCGGCGAAGCCCGACAGAGGCGAACCAGGCCCCGAGTCCGACGAGCCCGGCGAGAGCCCGTAGTTGCCTCCACCGATCTCCCACACCTCGGTGCCGTCGTCACGCAGGACCACCTGCCCGATGGACGTCACATTCGACGACGCCACCATGGCGAAGGGACTGGTGTCGATCGTGCCCTCACCGGTCACGCTCAATCCGTCCAGGGCGGAGCCGGTGCACACCGTCTTCCCCGACTCGAGGACGCATGGCGCCGGCGCCCCGTCACCGTTGACGGTCGGATTCGTCGATGCGTTTGCCGCGGTCCCCGTCATGGGCCCGAAGTCGTAGGTCATGTTGAAGCTGCCCGACGCGATGGTGGCGCTCAGAGCGGAGAGGACCCGGTTCTTGGCTCCGCTGGTCCCGAGCTTGACGCTCGGCGGGCCACCCTTCCCTGTCGATGTGAGGGCCAAGGTCACGGGCACGGCCACGATGGCCACGCACACCAGGACCGCCACCGCCCCCGCCATCCGGCGCGTGACCGGGCTGCGACGGCGCGCCGAGGGCTCGTCGTCGTCGAGCCAGATCCCCGAAGGCTCTCCCCCACCCCGCCGGCTCCCGGGATCCGGAGGGCCGTCGGACCTGGCGCCAGGACGTCGGAAGGGGGACGACCGCAACCGCCCAAGACCCCCGACAGCCCCGAGACCCGCACGACCCCGAAGGCCGTCGGGCCGGGCTCCTGCCCGGACGCGGGCTTCGCCGGTCCCGACCGGTGCCGCCGCCGCGTCGATGGCGGCGCGCAGTGCCTGTTGCAGCTCGGGATCGTTCATCGGCCGTCTCCTTGGAGTGTGTGGCGGAGCTTGGTGAGGCCACGTTCGAGATGGTTCTGCACGGTCGTGACCTTGGTGCCGGTGAGCTCGGCGACCTCGCGCAGCGTCCACCCGAACCCGTGCACCAGGACCACGGCCGTCCTCTGCCGCGCCGTGAGCGCCTTCAACGCCGGTTCGAGACCGGGCTCGAAGACGGGTTCGTAGCCTTCTCGGGCCGCGAAGGTGAGCACCGTCCTCTTCCGGCGGGTGCGGCTCTGACCGACGCGGAACAGATAGCCCGCCATGTTGTGCATGGCCGACAGGCGCGCCCAGTGCTCCCACGCGAACGCCAGCGCTTCCGCTGTCGCCTCACGGCCCCTCGGGCCGCCGTAGGCGGCGACGAACGCACGGCGCAGGCGAGGTTCGTACTCGGCGACGAACGCCGTGAACTGAGCCTCCATGCCACCCGCACCGTTGGCGGCGGCACCCACACCGTTGGCGCCTGCACCGGCACCGTCGGGGGCGGCGGCGACCTCGGCGCGGAGTCCGAGGACCAGACCGGACTCGACGGCCCGCTCCGGGCGTGGCCGGGGTGGTATGGCGAACCCGCTCATCACTGGTAGAGAGCCTGGACCGAGCCCGCTTTACCACACCGGTCCGGAGAATCTCCGATCCGACCGTGGAAGTCGTCGGCTAACCGGCGGGGGTCGAGGACCGGTCTGTGCTGGTGGTGTCGCCGCTCCCGGTGGTGCCGGTCGCGGCGGGGACCGGGGAAGAGGTGCTCGTGGTCGTGGGGGCGCTCGAGGGTGGGGGCGAGGGGGGCGACGCCGTCGTGGTGGTGGTCGACGTCGGCGCGGTGGCGGGTTGCAGCGCCGGGGTCGGCGCCGCCGTGGTCGTCGTGGTCGTGCTGTCGGGGGAGACGCATCCCGGTGGCGGGGAGGAGTCTCCCTGCTGACCCGGCATCAGCACCGTGCCCGCGCAGCCGAAGTTCGAGAAGGTGGCGTCGAGGGTGACCTTGCCCCCGTCGGAGAAGGTCGCCACCGGGGTCACCTCCCGGATGAAGCCGGCACCGTCGATGGCCACCTTGACCATGGTCCCGGTGTAGCCGGCCTGGTCGAGGACGCCCACCGCGTTCTGGATCGTCGTGGTCTCGTCGGTGGTGATGCCCGGGACCTGCGCCAGCTGGGACAGGTCGATCGACACGTCGTAATCGGTGACCGGCATGCCGCCGACCTGCCCCGTACCCACCTGGGCGGCACCGGTGACCGACTGCTGGGACAGGTCGAGGAAGCCGGTGGGGCTCGCCATCCCCAGCATGGCGAATGCCCCTTCACGCTGGCCGAGCGTCCCCTCCACCAGGTTGGCGAAGCTCGACAGGGGGGACCCGGCGGAGCTGGACCCGGGCAGCGGCCCGCTGTCGCCGGGCTTGGGCACGAGCCCGTTGTCCCCGGCACCGAGCTCCCAATAGCCGGTGCCGTCGACGCGGATGGACAGCTCTCCGAAGCTGCTGACATCGGCGGACACGGCCATGGCGAAGGGGTCCACGTCGATCGTGCCCTGTCCGCTCACCGACGCGTTCTGCGGTCCGCTCCCTGCGCACGCCGCGGGGACGATCGTGTTCGGTGAGCCGTCGACGACCAGCCCTCCCCCTTGGGTGAGGTTGTACGAGGGGCACGTGGTGGTCGTGGCGTCGGTACTCGAAGCCGCCTCTTGGGTGAGGTCGTAGGTCACGTTGAAGTTGCCCGACGCCGTCGTGGCGCTCAACGCCGAGAGCACCTGGTGCTCGGCCGCGCCCTTGCCGAGGTGCACGGCGCTGCTCACGCCGGACGGGTTGGGGTTGCGCAACGCGCCCGGAGTGGTTCCCGAACCCCCCGAGCTCAGTACCAGGCCCACCGGAACCCCCACCACCGCCAGGCAGGTGACGGCGGCGGCCAACACAGCCAGGCGTCGGCGGCCGTTACGACCGGGCCCGGGCGCCTTTTCGTCGCCTGCGAGAAAGAGGCCGGGCTCTTCCTCGTCCCACTGGCCGAATACGGGAAGGTCGTGATCTGCCACGATGGGCCCTCGATTCCCTGCGTTTCTGCACACGAATGGTAACGCCATCACGTCTCAGTCGCCAGGGAGGTTTACAACTCCTCGTTGCATTTTGGTGAACACTGACGTCCACTGGTTGCGAACAGAAGCAATCTCTCGGTCACGGCCAGATCGCACTCCATTTTCTTCGTCCACGATTTAGGCTTTGGACGTGTCCATCCCTCCACATCCACAGACCGGTCCGCATCGTGAGCCGGTTTTCGGCGGTTCCCAAGGAGCGGTGAGACCGTCGGTGCCGTCCCGGGCAGCACCGCCGCCGGCTGTCGACGGCCATTCGATGCGTCGGCCCGAAGTGTTGTTCCGGTCCATCGTGTCGTCGGTACGCACCGTGTTCTTCGCCGACGAGCAGACGGTGTCGTTGGCCGTCGGTTGCTTCGTGGCGGGAGGGCACCTGCTCGTCGAGGACTTCCCGGGTCTGGGAAAGACCACCCTGGCCAAGGCCCTCGCCTATTCGTTCGGTTTGGACTTTCACCGCGTGCAGTTCACCGCCGACCTCCTCCCTGCCGACATCACCGGCGCCATGGTGTTCGACGCCGATCGTCGTGAGCCGACGTTCCGGCCCGGCCCCGTGTTCACCAACGTGCTCATGGCCGACGAGCTCAACCGGGCTTCGCCGCGCGCCCAGTCCGCGCTGCTCGAGGCGATGGAGGAGCGGCAGGTCACCGTGGACGGCCGGAGCTTCGCACTGCCCAAGCCGTTCATGGTGGTGGCCACCCAGAATCCCTATGACGCGGCGGGCACCTCCCCGCTGCCCCACGGACAGCGCGATCGCTTCCTCCTGCGGCTCTCTCTCGGGTACCCGACGCGTGACGACGAGGACGCCCTCGTAGCCGGAGAGGATCCTGCGGTGCGCGTGAGCATGCTCACCCCCGCGGTCAGTCTCGGCGAGCTGCACAGCCTCATGGACGCCGTGGCCAAGGTCCATGTCTCTCCGTCGGCCCGGGTATACCTCCTCGACCTGATCCGGGCGACCCGTACGCACCGTTCGGTGAGCGTGGGGGCCTCGCCACGGGCGGCCATGTCGGTCGTGAGGATGGCGCGCGCCATCGCGCTGTCCAACGGTCGCGACTACGTGAACCCCGAGGACATCCAGGCGGTGGCGGGGCCCGCTCTTTCCCACCGCCTGCTGCTGCGTCCCGGCACGGAGCTCGCCGAAGGTGGGTCCGAGTCCGTCGTCGCCGAGCTCGTGCATCTCGTCCCTGTGCCTCTTGGCGACGGGATCGCCGCGCCCAGCCCGACATGACGGCCCCGGCCCGTGGCGTGTTCCGGCGGGCCGGCCCAGGCGCAGGCGCAGGCGCAGCGCAGGCGCAGTCGACATCGGCACCCGGGGAGCAGGTGCCGCCGGCACCGAGGCCGTGACGCGGGTGGCGGTCCGCCCTACCGCCCGGGGGCTCGGTGTGGCCGTGGTGATCGTGACGATGGTCGCGCTGGCCACGCTCACCGGCTCCCAGGGCCCCGTGGCGTCGGCTGGCGCGCTGGGGGTGCTCCTGCTCAGCGCGCCCGCGCTGGCGTGGTCGCGGGCCCGGCGCGCCGTGGGCGGGGTCAACGTGCTCGCCCACGTCGTTCCCCCCATGGTCCCGACAGGCGGGTCCTCGAGCCTCGAGCTCACCGTGCTCAATGCGGCGCGGCGACCGATGCCGCCGGTCGGCCTCGAGGTGCCCGAGACCGCGTGGGGGCCCGTGCAACCGGCGACTGCCGCCGGGGCCCTGACCACCATGGCGAACGGGCGCGCCCCCGCCCCCGCGCCCGTGACGGGGACCGTGCGCGGGCCGGGCCACCTCGCTCCGGGAACGGTCGCCCTGGTGCGCCTGCCGGGGCTGGACCCCGGTGGCGCCGCCACGATGGCGTCGCGGGTCCCCACGGCGCGCCGAGGGATGTACGCGCTGGCCCCGCGCCGCGTCTGGGTCCACGATCCTCTGGGGCTGTGCGGAGTCGCCGTGGCCGCCACTCCCGGCGCGGTGGTGGTCGTCCATCCTCGGCCGGCCCCGGACGTGACGCTTCCGGGCGGCACCGGCGTCGGGACCCACGCCGGCGCGCCGCTGTCGTCGGTGCCCCCTCTCCCCACCGACACCGGCGTGGGCGGCGAGCTGGCCGACCTCCGCCCCTACGTGCCCGGCGACCGGCTGCACCTGCTGCACTGGCCCGCCTTCGCCCGCTACGGCGCGTTGCTCGTGCGACGGTTCGACCCCGAGGAGGGCGGCTCGCTGCGCATCGTCGTGGACGACCGGCCCGGGGTCCATCGCCGCGACGCGTTCGAGCAGGCCTTGTCGGCGACGCTGGCCATCGTCGAGGACGCCGCCGGTGTGGGGATCGCCGTCGAGCTGGAGACGCTTTCGGGATCCCACGCCACCGTCGTCCCCACCCCGCAGGGTGTGGCCACAGCCCTCGTGCTCCTCGCCACCTTGCAACCGGGGCGGGCCGGGCCGTCGGGACCCGGGCGGGCCGGGGTCGAGGCCAGGTCGGGCTCGCCCACCATCGTGACCACCGTCACCGGCGAGTCGGCGCTTCCGCCCGCACTACGCCGCTTCGCCAAGGTCGTGGTGTGACGACGACGACCGGCCTCGGCCCCGGGACGGCGTCTTCGATGCGCGCCGGGTGCGCCCTGGCCACCGACGGCGCCCTGGTGGCGAGCACGCTCGTGGGAGGAGCCGCCCTGTGCCGGATGGTGGCGGGCGGTGTGGGCGGAGCTGCTTCGGGCCCGGTGCTGGTGACGGCGGCAGCGGGATGCGTCGTCCCCGGCGTGCTGCTGTGGCGCCAGGTCCGGGCGCCGCTGGCGGCCGCGGTCGGTGCCGTGGCGGTGGCGCTGGTCGCCCTGTGGAGCACCGTGCCGGGTGCCACCCGAGGCGGCCTCCCCACGGCCACGACGTTGCGGATCGTGCGGAGCGACCTGCGCGCCTCGAGAGCAGACCTCTCCGCGTTCCGGGTCCCGCTGCACGCGTCGCCCGGGATCGTGGTGCTGGGAGCCCTGTTGGCCGGGATGACGGCTGTGGCTGCGCGCACGACCTTCGGGTCCCCGGCGACGGGCGCGCCGCGGTGGCCGGCCGCCGCCCTGGTCCCGCCGGCCGCCCTCGTGACGTGGTCGACGGTGGCCGATCCCGGCGTCGGGTCCGCGGTCCTGGTGGCCGCGCTCATCGCCACCGGCTCCGCCACCGTGGCGTTGGCGGCCCCCGCCGGCTCGGGGCTGTCGTCGACGGGGCCTCACGCGTCCGGTCAGGCCCGTCGTCGACGTCTGCGTTCGGGCGCCGTCGTCTGCGTGCTGGCCATGGCCGTCGCCGTGGGCGTCGGGGCGGCGACGGGCACTCGGGGCGCGGCGGCCAACGGTTCGTCGGGCTCGTCCGGATCCACCGGGTCGGCCCCGGCCTCGGTGGTGCCGCCCACCGGCCTGGCCCTGGCGTCGGACCTCCTCGGGCTCGAGCGTCGAGACCCTTCGGTGGTGCTCTTCTGGGCCCGGTCCCCGGTCCCGACGTACTGGCAGGTGGGGGTGCTCACCCAGTGGCAGGACGGGCGCTGGCTCCCGGACGGGGCCACCGCCGATGCGTTGCGCGGTGCGCCCACGCCGCCGGGGTCGGCCCCCGGTCTCCCGCCGTCGTCGAGCCGCACCTTCGACGTCACGGTGACCGTGGGGCACCTTTCGAGCCGTCTCCTGCCGGTGCCACCCACCACGACCGACGTGGACGTGCCCGGGGGTGCCACGATCACCGCCGCCGGCGCGCTGGCGGCGAGGGCATCGACACTCGACGAGCGCTACGGGGCCACCGCCGTCGTCCCGCCGGCGGTGTCCGCCTCGCCGGGGCCGGGGGCCACGGGCCTGAGCACGGCGCAGCTCGCTCCCGACCTCGCCCTCGGCGCGGTGTCCCCCGTGGTCACGGCGTTGGCGCGCCAGGTCACGGCCGTCGCCACTACGCCTCTGGCGCGGGCCGAGGCCCTCGTCGACTGGTTCCGCTCGGGGGACTTCCGCTATACCCTCACGCCCCCCGGGCCCCCGCCGGGCACCGATCCCCTGGTGGCGTTCCTGACCACGGTGCGGGCCGGGACCTGTGAAGCGTTCGCCGGGGCATTCGCCGTCATGGCGCGCTCGCTCGGGCTTCCCACACGCGTGGCGGTGGGGTTCACCGGTGGACGCGCCGGCTCGGGGGGGACCACCACGGTGCGGGGAGCAGATGCCCACGAGTGGCCCGAGGTCTATCTGGGCGCGGCACTGGGGTGGGTGTCGTTCGAGCCCACCCCGCAACTCCCCTCGGGGGAGCTGTCCCCTCCGAGCGTCGTGGGCCCCACCGGCATCCAAGTGCCCATCACGATCCCGCCCGCCTCCGGTCCGGTGCCGACCACCACGGCGGCCCCCACCCCGACGTCGGGGTCGGTGCCGGCGTCCCTGGGTCGGGGGTCGGGCGTCCCGGGAACCTCGACCACCTCGGCCGGTGTGGGCACGTGGCCGGCCGTGGGGGGCGGCGTCGTGGTCGTGCTCGCCGCCGCCCTCGTCCTCGTGACGTGGCGTCGCCGTCAGCGGCGGCGCGTGGCCAGCGCCGTCGAGCGGGTCCTGAGGGCGTACGTGCGGGCCGAGCGAGGGTTGGGCCGGGCCCACATGGCCCGTCCCCTCTGGAGAACGCCTCCCGCGCACGCCCGGGGGTTGCTGGCCCGGGCCCAGGGCCCGCCGGTGCAGCCGGGGTGGGGCCGCGACCCGCGGACGTTGGCGGCCGCCGATGAATTGCTGGCCGCGCTGCGCGACCTTCTCGGGCTCGCCGAGCTGCTCGAGAGCGCCCACTACGGCACGACGGCACTGACGCGTGACGGGGTCGTCCAGGCGGAGGGGGCGGCCAAGCGCATCCGGCGGACGCTGCGGCGCCGGCAGGTGCGGGCCCTGGCCCGACAGGTCGCCGCCGGCCGCTTCGACCCCGAACCGGCCCGGCCGACCTGACGCCGGGTCGCCGTCAGCGGTTGGTGTAGCGCGCCACCCGACCTTCTTTGTAGGCGTCGAGCTGTTCGCGTGCGTCGTCGGTGGCCAGGGTGAGGATCTGGGTGCGGGCCTCGAGGTCGATGGCGGCCTCGAGGCTGGGGATCTCGAGGTTCGACCACAGCGTGGCCTTGCCCATCCACGTGCCCAGCGGCGTGTTCACGATGATCTGCTCGGCGAGGGCCACCGCCGCCTCCACCACCTCCCCGTCGGGGACGGTGTCCAGGACCAGCCCGATCCGGGCGGCCTCGTCGGCGTCGACGCGTCGTCCGGTGAGCACCAGCTCGGCGGCGCGCGTGGCGCCCACGATGCGCTGCAGGAGCCAGCTCAACCCCATCTCGGCACCTGACGCGCCGATCTTGACGAAGGCGTCGACGAACACGGCGGAAGCCGACGCCACCCGCAGGTCGGCTCCGAGGGCGAGCGCGTAGCCGGCACCGGCGGCGGGCCCGTTGACGGCGGCGATGACGGGCTGGGGGAGTGCCCGCATCCGGGGGACGAGCTCGGCCACGTACTTCTGCTGGTACATGTTGGAGTGCAACGGGCCGACGTCGGTGGGCACCCACTGCGGCGGGTGGTAGTCCCGAAGGTCGTCGCCGGCACAGAATCCGCGGCCCGCCCCCGTGACCACGATCACGCGGCACGTGGCGTCGCGCCCGAGCCCTTCGAAGACGTCGTAGAGATGCGCCAGCATCTCGGAGGTGAGCGCGTTCAGGCGATCGGGCCGGTTGAGCGTGACGAGGGCCACTTCGGGCCGTGGCCGCGCCACGAGCACGTCGTCGTGGCCTCGGACGCTCGGGCCCTGTCCATCGGCTCCGGCATCCCTGCCGCTTTCGTCGCCCCCGGTCAACTCCATGGCGTCCCCACAGTCTCTTCCCCGGTCAGGCGAGCGGCGACCCTCTAGCTTATGCAGTCGACCCAGGTGCCAGGGGAGTGGAACGTGAGCGAGTCTGTTTCGGGGTATGCGGTGTCGGCTGAGGACCACGGCAACGTCCGCGTCCTCGTGCTCGACCGGCCGGCCAAGCTCAACGCTTTCACGGCCGAGGGATATCGCGCCCTGCGCGCGCGAGCTCGACTCCGCTGCCGCGGACCCGGCGGTGGCGGTATGCGTGCTCACCGGCCGGGGGCGGGCCTTCTCGGCGGGAGTCGACCTCACCGTCATGAGCCGCCCCGGGGGGAGTGCCGAGCTCGGTGTCGACTTCGACCCGCTGCTCCGATGCCTGGTGCACTTCCCGAAACCACTCGTGGCCGCGGTGAACGGTTTGGCAGTGGGATTCGGGGCCACGCTCCTGCTGCATTGCGACCTCGTGGTCGTGGACGAGCATGCCGAGATCCGCATGCCCTTCGTGGCGCTGGGCACGTGCGCCGAGGCCGGGAGCAGTTGGCTCCTTCCCCGACGGGTGGGACCGCAGCAGGCGGCGTGGATGATGCTGTCGGGCTCGCCCTTCGGTGCCGACGAAGCGGTCGCCGCCGGGTTCGCCCTGGCCCGCGCCCCTGCAGGGCGGGCTGTGGCCGATGCCCTCACCGTGGCGGCGTCCCTCGGCGCCCACAGTGTCGAGGCATTGATGGCGAACAAGGCCCTCTTGCGCGAGGGACTTGCCGAACGGGTCACCGCGGTGTGGCAGCGTGAAAAGGCGGCCATGGCCGCCATGGCGGACAAGCTCGGACCCATCGGGTGGTCGGCACCGCAGTGACCGCCGACGGGCACCGGCGCCACATCCGATGACCGGCGCGGTCTGTCGTCTGGTTGATCGCGGCGGGTTTCTTCGCCGTGGGCGACTGGCTGGCACGGGCCAGGAGGAACGCGCTCCTCGAGTACGTGTGCAAACCGGCCACGCTCGTCGCGCTGGTCGGCACCGCGCTGGCGCTGTCCCCGGGCCACGACGCCGGCGCCCGGCGCGCTTGGTTCGTGGCGGCGCTCGTGTGCTCGCTCGCCGGAGACGTCTTGCTCATGCTCCCCGCCGACCGGTTCGTGGCGGGCCTGGCCGCGTTCCTCGTCGGCCACCTCTGTTACGTGGCCGGCTTCTGGGCCCACGGCCCGGGCGGTCTCGCCTTCCTCGTCGCCGTGGTCGTGGTGGCCGTTGTCGTGGTTCCGCTCGGCCGCCGTATCCTGGGCGCCATCGGAGCGGGTGGGGGGCTGCGCATCCCGGTGGCGCTGTACATGGTGGTGATCTCGGTGATGCTCGCCACCGCCCTGGCGACGGGGAACGTTCCCGCCGCCGTCGGGGCGGTGCTGTTCGTGTCCTCCGACGCCATGATCGCCTGGAACCGGTTCGTGCGGCCGTTCCGGGGCGCGGACCTCGGGATCATGGTGACGTACCACCTGGGCCAGGCCGGTCTGGTCCTGTCGCTCCTGCACTGATCTCCACACTGAGGCAGGCTGTGGGCATGAGCCCCACCTCGCCACCTGCTGCTGCACAGATCGCGTTCGTGTGCGCCATGCCCATGGAGATCGAGCCCCTGATCCGGAAGCTCGACCTCCACGAGGTGACCGTGGGAGACGTCACGGTGCACCGCGGCTCCCTGGGCGGACGGTCGGTGGTGGCGATCGTCACCGGGATGGGAACCGAGCTGGCCACCGCCGGCACCACGCGCCTGCTCGATGCGCTGCCCGTGGAGCAGGTGGTGGTCGTGGGCATCACCGGGGCCGTGGAGAACGAGACACCGATCGGCACCCTCGTGCTTCCCGAGGTCGTGGTGGACTCTGCATCGGGCGCCGAGTTCCGGCCCGCGTCGCTGGGGGAGGGCACGCCGGCAGGGGCGATGTGGACGACCGACCACCTGACGACCGACCTCGACGAGATCGCCCGGCTCCGCGCCCGCGGCGTGGTGTCGCTCGACATGGAGACCGCGGCGATCGCCGCGCTGTGCGAAGCACGGGGCATCCCCTGGTCCGTGTTCCGGGTCATCAGCGACCGCGCCACCGACGGGAGCGTCGACGAGGAGGTATTCAGGCTCTCCCACATGGACGGGACGCCCGACAACGAGGCCATCGAGCGGTACTTCGCCGCCCACCCCGAGCGCGTCGAGATCATGGCCCGGCTGGCCGAAGGGGCCTTGCTCGGCGCCGAGACGGCGGCAGACGCCGCCATCCGGGCCTGCACCTGATGTGACCCGGACGCGCCGGCGACGCCGTTTCTATGCCCGCACCCAGAAGGGGAGCGCCTCCTCGCTGCCGTCGGCGCGATGGAAGCGCTTGAAGACGACCTCGACGGGCTCGCCGATGCGGATCGTCTCCGGGTCGATCTCGTTGAGCTCGCCTTCGGGACCGTTGACGAGATTGCCCACGAAGCGGATGGTGGGATGCTCGTCGAGGGCGACGACGATGACGTTGTAGGGGGCGAGGCTCGAATACGGCTCGAGCAGGGGTGGGTGCGGGACCACGTAGGACCAGATGGTCCCCTTGCCCTCGACGCGCTTCCAGCCCCGTGACGTGGAGTGGCACCACGGGCACATCGGACGTGGGGGATGGCGGAGCCTGCCGCAGGCGTTGCACACCTGTATGCGCAGCTCGCCGGCGAGGGTCCCCTCCCAGAAGAACGCACCCTCCTCGTCGACCGCCGGCATGAGGAACCCCTCCTCGGAGGGGCCGCGGTTGGCCACGTACCCGCCCGAGAACGCCGCTGCGTTGCTCATTGCTCCCTCTTCCTTCTCTTGGTACCCACGTTCTTCGTCCCCACGGCCGCTTGGCGTCCTCGGCCCATCCTCAGCGCCGGAGGAGGAGCGCGCTCGTGGGCACGCCCTCGCCCGAGGTCACCAGGCAGGTCTCGGCCCCGTCCACCTGGGCCGTCGACGTGCCCCGCATCTGGCGGACGCCCTCGTTGATGAGGTTGAAGCCGTGTACGTAGGCCTCTGACAGGCCGCCTCCGGCCGTGTTCACCGGGAGCGAGCCCGTGCCCCACTGGAGGTTGCCGTCCTCGCTCATGGCGCCGGCCTCACCGCGCTTGCAGAAGCCGTAGCCCTCGAGCGAAAGCAAGATGAGCGGCGAGAAGGCGTCGTAGATCTGCGCCACGTTCACGTCGGCGGGCCCGAAGGCGGCGTTCGCCCACAACCGCCGGGCGCACGCCCATGCCGGCCCGGTCAGGGGGTCGTCGTTGAAGAAGTTCACCATGGTCTGGTGCTGGGGTGGCAGGCCCTGGGCGAAGGCGTGGACGTAGACGGGCGGATGGCGCAGGTCCTTGGCCCGCTCGGCGGACACGACGACGCACGCCAGAGCGCCGTCGGTCTCGAGACAGTTGTCGAACAGGCACAGCGGTTCGGACACCCATCGCGACGCCATGTAGTCCTCGCGGGTCATCGGCTTGTTGTGCATGATGGCTGCCGGGTTCATGTTGGCGTGCTTGCGCACGGCCATGGCCACGTTGGCGAGGTGATCGCGCGTGGCTCCGTACTCGTGCATGTACCGGCGGGTGAGCATGGCGATCTCGTCGACGGGCCGCAGCATCCCGAACGGTCGGGTCCAGGCGCCCGGTACCCGCAGCTGGACAGAGGTGCTCGTCCAGGGCCGGGGCCCGGATCCGCGCTTGCGGGACCGCCACGCCACGGCCACCTCGGCCTGGCCGCTGGCCACAGCCAGAGCGGCGTGCCCGACCACTCCACAGCCCGCTCCACCCCCGTAGCCGATCTGGCTGAAGAAGGTGATCTCTCCGCAACCGACGTTGCGGGCGATGTCGACCTCTTCGGTGGCCTCCATGGTGTAGGAGCACAGCGCGTCGATCTCCGACGGGTCGATGCCGGCGTCGGCGCACGCGTCCACGATGACCTGGCACGCCAGCTCGGCTTCGGTGGGCTCGAGATGTTTGGAGAACTCAGTCTGGGCGATACCGGCGATGGCGGTGGCGTCCTGGAAGCCGACTGCCGGGCTCATGTACTTGTCCCCCCTCTTCTCCGACCGGGGGCGGCAGGC
This sequence comes from uncultured Acidimicrobiales bacterium, assembly GCA_963848335.1. Classification (GTDB taxonomy): domain Bacteria; phylum Actinomycetota; class Acidimicrobiia; order Acidimicrobiales; family UBA8190; genus Chersky-840. The sequence goes on along the minus strand of CAWKDD010000003.1, from coordinate 766,559 downwards.
CCGAGGTCACTGGCGTCTGTCGGCTCGCGTGAGGCCGGGTGCGAGTCGAGCACGCCCGACGGTACCAGCGCCACTCGGCCCCGCTCCTCGGGTGCGCCGTCGCAGGCTTCTGGACGATCCCGTCACGTCGTGGCTCGGATCGTTAGTTTGGGGTCCGTGCCCGTCCCCGTGCTGCGCCCGCTCTCGGTGGGCGAGATCATCGACGCGGCCCTGAAGATCCTGGTCCGGAACTTCCTGACCCTGGCCAAGTCGATCGCCGTGGTGGTGCTGCCCGCGGCATTGATCGTGGCCGTGATCGAGGGCGACATCACGACCACCAGCATCGTCAACTCGCAGACGGGGCAGATCGTCACCTCCGACATCAGCACCGTGGTGGGAGAGGTCTTCGCCGTCTACGCCGTGACGCTCATCGCCGCGCTCTTCGCCTCGGCCATCGTGTACAAGGTGGTGGGCGACGCCTACATCGGGCAGCGGCCCGACTGGCGGGTGGCGCTGAGCTTCACCGCCCGGCGCCTGCTCTCGATCGTGTGGGTGGCTCTCGTCATCCTGTTCTTCTTCGTGGGTCTGGGCTTCGTCGGGGTCGTGATCGTCGCGCTCCTGGCGCATCTGGCGGCCGGCCTCGGCGTCATCGCCGGGCTGGCGCTGGCCGTGGTGTTCATCTGGCTCGCGCTGCCGGCCGGCCTGGCCGTGCCGACGTTCATGATGGAAGGCTTCAAGGGTTTCAGCGCCTACCGCAGGGCCTTCGGGCTGGTGCGCGGCAACTGGTGGCGGACCTTCGGTCTCCTGCTCGTCACGGGGATCCTGTCCGGGGTCGTGAGCCTGATCGCCGATGTGCTGTTCGGCATCGCCTTGCGCGCCGCCCTCGGGGGGACGACCGCAGGCCGCATCCTCGTCGACTTCGTCCTGTTCGGCGTGACCTACGTGTGCATCCATCCCTTCGAGGGGGCCGTGCTCGTCGTGTTGTCGATCGACCTGCGCGTCCGCAAGGAGGGATACGACGTCGCCTTGCTGGCATCCCAGCTCGGGGTCGACGCGTCCACGGTCAGCCTTCCCTACTCGCGCTACGCGACCGGTCCGCAGGTGACGGGGTATCCGGGTTCGGGCTACCCGCCACCGGGCGGCTATCCCCCGCCGGGCGGTTACGCGCCACCGGGGGGCTACCCGCCACCAGGGGGCTACCCGCCACCAGGGGGCTACCCGCCACCAGGGGGTTATCCCACGCCCGGGGGCTACGGGGTTGCTCCGCCCTCGGGGGCCGCACCGTCGAGCTACTGGTCCCATCCCGGGTCTGCGCCTCCACACGGCACCCAATCCCCGGTGGGGTCGCCACCCGCGCCCCCCACGCCTCCGGGCCCGGGCTGGTGGATGGCATCGGACGGGCAGTGGTACCCGCCCGAGCGCCATCCCTCGGCGCCCCCGCCCGTGCCTCCGGGCCCGGGCTGGTGGATGGCATCGGACGGGCAGTGGTACCCGCCCGAGCGCCGTCCTTCGGCGCCCCCTCCGGGGCCCGGTGCTCCACCCGGGCCTGCGCCGTCTGGTTGATGCCCCGTGCCCGTTGATTCATCGAGTCTGGCGGGCCAGGCGCGCCACGAAGCTCGGCACATCCTCTCGCAGCCGCCCTTCAGCGCGTCCACCCACCGCTCGGGGCTCGACGCCTTCTTCCACGACCTCGGCCACTGGCTGTCCGACGTCGCCGGCCCGGTGTGGCGTTTCTTGGACCACCATCTCCTCCATCCGGTCGGGAACGAGTTTTCGTCGGTGTTCGGCTCGTGGTGGCCGGTGCCGCTGGGGGCTGTGATGGTCGTGGTGGCAGCAGTCGTCGGCTTTCGCTTGGCTCGCACACGCGCCCGCGTCGGGGTGACCCGCGCCGGGCGTGGAGCGATGACGCGTGACGAGGATCCCGGTGAGCTCGAGAGCGCCGCGGACCACGCCGAACAGGCGGGTGACTTCGAGCTCGCCGTGCGTCTGCGGTTCCGTGCCGGTCTGGCCCGACTGGAGCGTTCCGGCCTGATCACCGGGCGTCGAACCCATACGAGCTCGCAGCTCGCGGCTGCCCTCCGGTCACCGACGTTCGACACCTTGGCCGGACAGCTCGACCACATCGTCTACGCGGGGCTGCCCGCCACCGCCGACCACGTGGGTGCGGCACGCTCGGGTTGGCCCCGGATCCCTGTCGAGGCCCGACAGGCGGCGACGGTCGGCGCCGCTCCCCACGAGGGTCCGGGCCGCCCGGCGGCGCCGTCGTGACGGTGGGGACGACGCCGGACACGGCGACCGGGGACATCATCGAAGGCCGTGACGGGGGAATGGCGTCATCCCCGGCGCCCGACATCGGGGTGGGCGGATCTCAGCTCACCGTCACGGCGCGCTGGCGGGCCGTCCCCCGTCGGTGGCGGATCACGATCGCGGTCCTGGTCGTGGTGGCGGGTGTGGACGCGGCCGCAGCCGTGGTGGGCGGCCTCGGCTCGACCGGCACGCAGGGGGCGTCGGGGACCTCGTCGAGCTTCGACGCCTCTCCCAACGGCACCGAGGCCATGGCCGACCTCCTGGCGCGCTTCGGACATCCGGTGAGCCGGTTGCAGGAGTCCTTCTCCGCCGGCTCGGTCCCGCTGTCGACCACGCTGGTGGTGGCCGATCCCGTGAAGTGGGACGGGGGGCAGACCGGTGCCCTGGCCGCGTTCGTGCGCTCGGGGGGCCGCGTCGTGCTGGCGGGCGGGCCCTTCAACAGTTCGGTCCTGCGTACCGTGCTCGGGACGACGGAGGTGCCCTTACTCTCGCCCATCGGTGTGACATCGGCCCACGCGGTGGGGGATGCACCCGAGGTGCGAGGGGTTTCGGTCGTCGACGCCGATCCCTCGGACGGGGCGTGGGACGACGTGGGCAGCACCACGCCGATCCTGCGCCGTGACGGGGCCAGTCTGGCCGTGGTGGCGGATGCCGGTGCGGGCCGGGTCGTGCTCCTGGCGTCGGCCTCGCCGCTTCGCAACGGGTTCCTGGGCGAAGCCGACAACGCGGCTTTCGCTCTCGACCTCGCCGGCGGGCCCGGCCGTGCCGTGGCGTTCGACGAGTACGTCCACGGGTTCGGCCAGGGCGGGCTGGGGGCGCTCCCGTCGCACTGGAAGTGGGCGCTGTTGGTTGCGGGGCTCGCCGTGGCGGTCTGGATGTGGTCGGCCGCCCGCCGCTTCGGGCCACCCGAACGGGCCCAGCGCACCTTCCCCCCGGCGCGCGTCGAATACGTCGAGGGGCTGGCCACGGTGCTGGCCGCTACCGATGTCCGGCTCGTGGGTGAAGCGGTGGAGCCGGTGCACCGTGCTGCTCGGTCCGCTCTGTGTCGCTATGTCGGGGTCCCTGACGACTCGTCCGACGAATCGGTGGCAGCTGCGGCGCGATCGACAGGGTTGTCCGACTCGCTCGTACACGCGGCGCTGGCGGCACCGACCGACACCGGGAGTGCGTTGGCGACAGGACGGGCGTATTCGTGGCTCGAACGACAGCGGAGGTCTCACCCATGACGGATTCAGGAATGGCGGGACCGCCCGCCGCGCCGGGACCGCCCGCCGCGCCGCGACCGCCGGGCGGATCCGCACTCGCCGAGCTGCGGGCCAGTGTCAGCGTCGAGGTGGCCAAGGTCGTCGTCGGTCAACAGGGCGTCGTCGACGCCATGTTGACCTCGATGGCCGTGGGTGGGCACCTCCTGCTCGAAGGAGCACCCGGGGTCGCCAAGACCCTGCTCGCCACGGCGGTGGGCCGGGCCCTGGGGCTCGAGGTGCGCCGCGTGCAGTTCACCCCGGACCTCCTGCCCACCGACCTCACGGGCACGCTCATCTTGCGGGGAGCCGATCTCGTGTTCCGGCAGGGCCCGGTGTTCACCAACCTTCTGGTGGCCGACGAGATCAACCGCACACCTCCGAAGACCCAGGCCGCGCTGCTCGAAGCCATGCAGGAGGCGCAGGTGAGCGTGGACGGCGTGGCCCGCCGGCTTCCCGACCCGTTCCTCGTCGTCGCCACGGAGAACCCCATCGAGTACGAGGGCACATACCCGCTTCCCGAGGCGCAGCTCGACCGGTTCCTCATGAAGCTCGACGTCGGGTACCCGAGCGGTCCCGACGAGGAGGCCATGCTTCGGCTCCGGCACTCCGGCGTCATCCCCACCACGCTCGACGACGTGGTCGCGGTGGGCGGGATCCCCCAGCTGCAGGCGGCACGGGCTCAGGTCGACGCCGTGGTGGTGAGCGACGCGGTGATCGGCTACGTGGCCGCAGTCGTGCGCCGGACGCGCGAGGTGCCGAGCGTGGCGCTCGGGGCCAGCCCACGCGCCGCGGTCCACCTCCTGGCCGCGGCCAAGGCGGTGGCGTGCATGTGGGGACGCAATTACGTCGTGCCCGATGACGTCGTCAACATCGCCGGTCCGGTGTTGCGGCACCGGCTCCTCCTCACGCCCGAAGCCGAGCTCGACCGGTTCCGGCCCGACGATGCCCTGCGCACGGTCCTTTCGAGCGTCCCCGTGCCGCGTTGAGCTCGCCCCGGCCGTGACCCCGACGCGTTGGTGCGCCGCCCTCCTGGCCCTCGTCGCCCTGGGGGCGGCGCTCCTGCCGGTCGCCGGGGTCGTGGTCGTGCTCGCCGCCTGTGTCGTCGTCGGGCTCGTCCTGGCCGACGCGTCGGTGCTGCGGCGCCAAGCCCCGCGGGCCACGCGCACCCGACTTCCCGTCCTCGCCCGCGGGTCGGAGATCCCCTTCGAGGTCGACGTGACGCCGGACGCGGCGCGCTCGGTCCGGGTCCGTCAGCCCGTGCCCCCCGAGCTGGGCCTCAGCCCGGCCGAGGCTCCCGGGCGGTCCCTGCGCGCCACGCTGGCCGCCCGGCACCGGGGCACCCACGTCCTGCCCCCCGCCGTGGTGCGGTCGTCGGGGCCTCTTGAACCTTGCCCGTCGCGACACGACGGTGCTCGATCCGACTCCGGTCACGGTGTTCCCCGACCTTCCCAAGGCCCGCCGGATGGCCATGGCGCGTCGCACGGCGCGTTCAGCCGAGGAGGGTCGCATCCGGGCCCGGCTGGGCCTGGGCACGGAGTTCGAGGCGGTGCGCGACTACTCGCCCGACGACGACGTGCGCCAGATCAATTGGATGGCGACGTCGCGGGTGGGCCGTCCCATGTCCAACCAGTACCGCGTGGACGAGAACCGCGATCTTCTGTGCATGGTCGACACCGGAAGGTTGATGGCCGCCCCGCTCGCCGACGGGACCCGGCTCGACGTGGCCCTGGACGCCGTGGCGGCGCTCGCCGTCGCCGCCGACGACGCCGGCGACCGTGTGGGTGCCATGGCCTTCGACAGCGCCGTGCGCCGCGTGCTCTCGCCCCGTCGGCGCGGCGCCGAGGCTGTGGTGCGCGCCCTGTACGACCTCGAGCCCGTCGAGCGGGAGTCCGCGTACGACGAGGCCTTCCAGGCCGCCAGCGGGCGCAAGCGCGCCCTGCTAGCCCTGTTCACCGACGTCACCGACGGCACCGCGGCGCGTCCGCTGCATCGAGGCGGTCCCCGTGCTCCTGCGCCGCCACGCCGTGTTGATCGCCACATGCCGCGACCCCGAGGTGCTCGCCACGGCCGACGCGGCGCCGGGGCGTCTCTTCGACGTGTACCGCTCGGCCGTCGCCCTCGAGCTCCTCGAGAGCCGGCACCGGGCCCTGGCGGTGCTGCGCGCCCTGGGGGCGGTGGTGGTCGACGCCGAGCCCGAGCAGCTTCGGGGCGGCGTGCGTGGCGGGCTACGTCAGGTTGAAGCAGCGGGCCCGGCTGTAAGACCGGCACCGGCACCCGGCACCGGCACCGGCACCGGCACCGGCACCGGCACCGGCACCGACACCCGAAAAGCCCGGGTCGCCGCTGCCGCGCCACACCACCAGACCCCAGAACCCCCCGGCGAGCAGCACCCCGATGGCGAGTGCCGGTCCGAGGGGGAGGTCCCAGGTCGTCACGATGCCTTCGGTCAGCCCGGCGATGACCAGGCATCCCGCCACCCCCAGCACGGTGTCGCCGATGAGCGGCACCAGCTCGGTGAGCGCTTCACTGCGCGTCCGACGGCCGGGGTCGATGAGGGCGCGGGCGATCAGCAGGCCTGCCGAGCCCGACACCGCGATGCACGACAGCTCCAGGAGGCCGTGGGGCACGATCAGGCGGACGAATTGCTCGAAGCCTCCCGCCTTGAGCTCCAGCACGCCGAGGACCCCGACCATGGCCCCGTTCGTGGCCAGCACGTACGCGGTCAGCAGTCCCAGGGTGAAGCCCCCGGCGAGCACCTCGAGCGAGACGACGATGTTGTTCGTGAAGATGGCGACCGCCAGCCCCGAGCGCGCCGGGATCGAGATGCCCACCACGCCGTTGGCGCCGGGGTGGGCCGAGGCGTGGAACCCGGCGGGGAGGATCCCCGCTGCCGCCACCGGCTCGCAGGGCAGCCCACAGCGCCCCGAGGGCGGCGAAGCCCACGAGGATGCCGACCGACAGGGCGAGGCACCTGCCGCCGGCTCTGACGCTGCTGCCAGAAGCGGGTGGTCACGAAACGGCGGATCGGGTCGTGGCGACCCGCCTTGCCGTAGACCAGTCCGTGGGCCTGGGCCACGAGGGTCTGGAGCCGGGCCGTGCCCGGGGCGTCGGGATAGCGCCGGCGCGCCAGGGCCAGGTCGGCGGCGGCCGAGCGGTACAGGTGGCCGAGGCGCAGCACCTCAGGAGGTGACAGGCGCTCCCCTCGGCCCTTGGCCCGTCGGGTCAGGGTTTCGAGGGCGGCCCAGTCGTCCGCTCGCAGGGAGACGAATCGTTCTACGTTCATATCGTGGAGATCGACGACCGGTTCGTGGCGGCGACGCCCGAGGGGGTCTCCCTCGAGTTCGTCCTGGCCGGTCTGGGGTCGAGGTTCCTGGCCATCTTCCTGGACCTGATCTTCCAGGTCGTGGTCATCGTCGTCATCGTGTGGGCGTTGATCAAGTCGATCGGGTTCTCCACGCCCACCCGGGAGTACGTCACGACCGGTGCCATCTCATTGGTCAGCGTCCTCCTGATCCTGGGGTACTTCGTCCTCTTCGAGTCACTGAACGCCGGCCGGACTCCCGGCAAGGCCATGACCGGCCTGCGGGTGGTGCGCGTCACCGGTGGCCCGGTAGGCCTGCGTGCCAGTCTGCTGCGCAACGTCGTCCGTCTCGTGGACTGGCTCCCCAGCCTCTACGCCGTGGGCGCCGTCCTGATCCTGTCACCAGGAACCACCAGCGCCTGGGGGACATGCTGGCGGGCACCCTGGTCGTCCGGGAGCGCACCGCGGTGTCGCGTCTTGCGGAGGGGACGCCGTGGAACCAGCAGGCACAGTGGGCCACCCCCGCCTGGTCCGGTGCACCGGCTCCGGGCACGCCGGGCCCGGGATGGGCGTCGCCGCCGTGGTTGCCTCCCGAGCTGGCCCACTGGGACGTGACGCAGGTGAGCGCCGAGGAGCTCGCGGTCGTGCAGCGGTTCCTCGCCGGGCGCGGCGGGTACACGGCCGAGGCCCGGGGCCGCCTCGCCACGGACCTGGCGTCGCGGCTGTGGCCGCGCGTGGCGGGGCCTACCGGCCCCATGGACCCCGAGGCGTTCCTCGAAGCCGTGGTCCTGGTGAAGTCGGTGCGGGGCTGACCGGTTCTGACGAGCCGTCAGATCGACGGCTACGATCGCCCTCCGGGACGGGCGGAGCAGGGAGGACCGGACCACCATGGGCAAGGTCGACGAGAGCCGGCTCTTCATCGGCGGCAAGTGGGTGGACGCCTCGGGGGGAACCTACGAGGTGGTCAACCCCGCCACCGAGGAGGTCGTGGGCACGGCACCGAACGCCACCGCTGCCGACGCCGAGGCGGCCGCCGCGGCGGCCCGAGAGGCGTGGCCGGGATGGGCGGCGACACCGCCCGAAGAGCGCGCCGCGCTTGATGGCCCGGGCCGCCGAGGCCATCTCGTCTCGCGCCGGCGAGCTGCTGCCGCTCGTGATCGCCGAGACCGGGGCCACCGCAGCGGTGGGGTCGAGTCTGCAGGTGCCGATCGCGGTCAGCCGCTTCGAGCGCTACTCGCTCGACCTGCGTCCCGTGGCCCAGCGCGCCCTTCCGCCCCAGGTGGCCGAGGCCACGCCGCTCGCCCCCGGCGGTCTCATCAGCGCCGCTGGCGCTGCGCCAGCCCGTCGGCGTGGTGGCGTGCATCACGTCGTACAACTTCCCGCTCGTGAACATGGCGGGCAAGATCGCACCCGCGCTCGCCATGGGCAACACCGTGGTCGTGAAGCCCGCCGCCCAGGACCCGCTGGCCGTGGTGGAGCTGGTGCGGATCCTCGAAGAGGTGGGGTTCCCCCCCGGCGTCGTCAACCTGGTGAACTCGGCCGACGCCGCTCCCGCCGCCGCGCTGGTGGATTCGCCCGACGTGGACATGATCAGCTTCACGGGCTCGACCGAGGTCGGCACGCGCATCGCGGCGGCGGGGGCGGCCACCATGAAGCGGCTGCTGCTCGAGCTCGGCGGCAAGGGTGCCTGCATCGTGTTCGACGACGCCCAGCTCGACAAGGCCGTGGGTTGCCTCGGATCCACCTGGAGCTTCCATTCCGGGCAGATCTGCACCGCACCCACGCGCGCCGTGGTGCAGCGGGGGGTCTTCGACCAGGTCCTCGAGATGCTGGCCGGCTACGCGGGCGCGCTCAAGGTGGGCGACCCTACCGAGCTCGACACCGTGGTGGGCCCGCTCATCTCGGCGGCCCAGCGCGACCGGGTGGAGAAGCACATCGCCACCGCCGTCGAGGAAGGCGCCCGCCTCGTGGTGGGGGGCGGCCGCCCCGAGCACCTCGGAGCGCGGCTTCTACGTGGAGCCGACCCTGTTCGTGGCCGACAACGACATGGCCGTGGCGCGCCAGGAGATCTTCGGGCCCGGTCCTCGTGGTCATCCCGTTCGACGACGAGGCCGAGGGCGTCGCCATCGCCAACGACAGCGACTTCGGCCTCTACGACTACGTGTTCTCGGGCGACACGGCCCGGGCCTTCGCGGTCGCACAGCAGCTGCGGGCCGGGCACGTCGGCATCAACACCGCGCAGCGCAACCACGAGGCACCCTTCGGCGGGTTCAAGATGTCGGGCGTCGGGCGCGACGGCGGCGACTACGGCTTGGAGGCGTACTCGGAGCTGCAGTCGATCGTCTGGACCGGCTGAGAGCCGGATGGAGGAGCGGACGTGAGCACCTACGACCTCGCCATCATGGGCGGCATCGTCGTCGACGGCACCGGGCTGGCCCGCCGGCGCGGCGACATCGGCGTGAAGGACGGGCGCATCGCCAAGATCGGGTTCGTGCATCCCTCGGAGGCCGACGAGGTCATCGACGCCGACGGCCTGCACGTGGCGCCGGGGATCGTCGACGCCCACACCCACTACGACCCGCAGCTGACCTTCGAGCCCCACGCCACGTCCTCGTGCTTCCACGGCGTCACCACGGTGCTGGCCGGGAATTGCGGCTTCTCCGTCGCCCCCAACCGGCCCGATCAGCGTGACTACCTGGCCCGCATGTTCGCCAAGGTGGAGGGCATGTCGCCGGTGGCCCTGTCGGCGGTCGAGTGGGACTTCGAGTCGTTCCCCGAGTTCCTCGCCTCGCGGCGGGGCAGGCTCGGCGTGAACATGGCCTGCTATGTCGGGCACTCCGCCGTGCGCCGCACCGTCATGGGCGAGGCCGGGTCCGAGCGCGAGGCCGACGACGCCGAGATCGAGCACATGCGCCGCATCGTGGCCGAGGCCATGGAGGCCGGAGCGGCGGGCTTCTCGTCCTCCCACGGGCCCACCCAGCTCGACGGGGACGACCGCCCCGTCCCCAGCCGGTTCGCGTCGATGGCCGAGCTCGAGGTGCTGTGCACCGAGGCCGGCCGCCACAACGGGGGGTCGATCAGCTACCTGCACCGCAGCGCCATCGGCGGGCTCGACCAGCCCGACAAGGACCTGCTGTTCCGGCTGGGCACCGTGAGCCGCCTGCCCATCATCCTGCAGGGGCTCGGAGGGCGTTCCAAGGTGGACGTCCCGGGCGCGGAGTGGGAGCAGGTGTCGCAGTGGATCGAGGAGGTCGGGCGCAAGGGCGTGGCCATCTTCTCGCTGCTGCGCAACCACCCCTTCGACCGCGACTTCCGCATCGACTCCGGCACCAACCTCTACGAGGGCGTGCCGTCCTGGCACAAGGCGGTGGGCCCGGGTGTGTCCCGCCAGGACCGGCTGGCGCTGCTGCGGGACCCCGCGGCGCGCCACGAGATGCGCCACGCCGTGGACCACCCCAACACCGACGGTTCGAAGGGGTCGACGCTCCCGCCCCCGCGCTGGAGCGTGGTCGAGGTCGACGAGGTCGCCGAGGCCCACAACGAGAAGTTCGTGCGCCGCACCATCGCCGATATCGCCGCGGAGCTCGGCAAGGAGCCCGCCGACGTGCTCCTGGACCTGGCCCTCGACGAGGACCTGCGCACCGTGTTCCGCTACGTCAACAAGAGCCGGGCGTGGGAGGAGGCCGTGGCCCACGGCCAGAGCCACCCCGCCATGATCATCGGCGTCTCCGACGGCGGGGCGCACCTCGACCGCGACGACGGGTCGGACTGGTCGACGGCGTTCCTCGCCTTCTGGGTGCGCGAGCGCAAGTTGTGGAGCCTCGAGGAGGGCGTGCGCCAGTTGACGCAGGTGCCGGCCGCGCTGCTCGGATTCGAGGGCCGGGGCATGCTCCTTCCCGGGTACTGGGCCGACGCCTTCGTGTTCGACCCCGACACCATCGAGCTCGAGTCCAAGAAGCAGGTGAAGGACTTCCCCGGCGGCGAGGCGCGTTATTCCGCCCGCCCCCGCGGGGTGTACTGGACGATCGTGAACGGCGTGCCCATCGTGCGCAACGGCGAGGTGCTCACCGCCAACCTTCCCGGGCAGGTCGTCCGGCCCGGCGTGCCCTGAGCCGCACCGGGCGCTGCTGGGACCGTCTCAGGTGCTCAGCTCGTCGACCAATCCCCGCACGAGGCGGTCGATCTCGTCACGGATGGGCCGCACCTCCTCGACGCTCTTTCCCGCCGGGTCGGCCAGGGGCCAGTCCAGGTAGCGCTTGCCCCGGTACACGGGGCAGCTGTCGCCGCACCCCATGGTGACGATGGTGTCGGCCCGGCGCGCGTCCTCGTCGGTGAGTGGACGGGGCCGCTGGGCGGAGAGGTCGACGCCCACCTCCGCCATGACGGCGACGACGGCGGGGTTGAGGTGCTCGGCAGGATCGGTGCCCGCCGAGAGGACCTCGACGCGCCCTTCGGCGTGACGGGCCATGAGGGCGGCGGCCATCTGGGACCGGCCCGCGTTGTGCACGCACAGGAACAGTACGACGGGAGGGGACGCCTTCATGCCGCCTCCTCGTGGTGCAGCAGGACGTCGCCGGCTTCGTCACGCTCGTGGGGGTAGAGCAGGGCGATGCAGGCCGCGCCCAGGGCGCCGCCCGACCAGCTCGAGCCCGACGAAGCCCGGCACCGACGTCGGGGCGATCCCGGCGAAGCTGTTCGACAGCATGCGCGAGAAGGTCACCGCGGGGTTGGCGAAGCTCGTCGAGGACGTGAACCAGTAGGCGGCCGCGATGTAGGCGCCGACCACGAAGGGGACCACCGCACCGCGCCCGGCGCGCACGGTCCCGAAGACCACGAGCACGAGGCCGAAGGTGGCGACGGCCTCGGCGAACAGGTGGGGCCCGGTGGCCCGGTGATGCACCGACAGCGCCACCACCGGGAGTCCGAACATGGTGTTGGCCAGCACGGCGCCGGCGGTACCGCCGGCGAACTGGGCCAGGATGTAGGCGACGGCGGCGCGCGTCCGGACGCCGCCGAAGAACCGGTCGACCAGGGTCACGACGGGGTTCAGGTGGGCGCCCGACACGGGGCCGACGGCGAAGATGATCGCCACCAGGGCCGCGGCGGTGGCCATGGTGTTCTCGAGGAGCTCGAGGCCGACGTCGTGGGGGGACAGGCGTTGCGCGGCGATACCCGACCCCACCACGGCGGCGACCAGGAAGGCGGTGCCGAGGAATTCCGCCAGGGCCTGGCGCGCCAACTTCACGAGCAGCAGGGGGAAGGTGTCGCCTTGTCTGTCGGCTGGGCACACGCCAGCTCTGCGTCGGCCAGAACCGTGTAGATCTCCCACGACGACCCGTCGGGAGAGTCCACCCACACCTTGTCCTGCACGGCGTAGCAGCACGACACCTGGTCCTCGACCGCGGTGTCGAGGCCCTCGGCGGCGAGCCTGCGCTGCGCGGCGGCGACGTCGTCGGGCCCGTCCACTTCGACCCCGAGGTGGTTGAGGGTGCCCGGCGCCCCCCCGCCCTCCATGAGGACGAGCTTGAGGGCAGGCTCGGCCACGGCGAAATTGGCGTAGCCGGGCCGGACCTTGGCCGGGGGCGTGTCGAAGAGCTTCGAGTAGAAGTCGATCGCCGTGTCGAGGTTCGACACGTTGAGGGCGAGCTGGACCCGGGACATGGCCACTCCTTGGCGTGCGCCTGGTGGGGTTCTTACATCGATTACCGTCAATACGAGAGTATGGTTGTCATATCGATGTGTGTCAATGAGACGGCCCCCGGACAGGGCCGGCCACAAGGAGGGCGATGACGGTCCTGGTCGCCGTGAAGGTCGGGGAGCCGTGAAGGCCGGGGTGCCGGACGACGCGTGCTGCGCCCCCATCACCGCTGCCGCCCTGTCCGAGGAGGGGGCGGCCGAGGTGGCGCCGGTCCTGGCCGCGCTGGGCGACCCCGTGCGGCTCCGGCTCCTGTCGATCGTCTCGTCGCAGGGCGAGGTATGCAGCTGCAACCTCGAGGAGCCCCTGGGCAAGAGCCAGCCCACCATCTCCCATCACACCCGCGTGCTCGCCGAAGCCGGGCTCATCGTGGGCGAAAAGCGCGGCAAGTGGACGTGGTGGCGTGTGGCGCCCGAACGCCTGACCATGGTGCGGACGGTCCTGGGAGGCTCCTGAGGCTACGCCGGGTCTTCCGGCCCGATCGAAGGGTGACGATGGCATACCGGGTCGTGCAGTGGTCGACCGGAGGTGTCGGGACCCAGGCACTGCGCGCCCTGGTGCGTAGCGGCGACTTCGAGCTCGTCGGGGTGTACGCCCACTGAGATGGTCGTGTCGGGCGCGACGCCGGCGATCTCGCCGGGCTCGGGGTCCGCACCGGCGTCCTGGCCACGTCGGACGTCGACGCCCTCCTCGCCCTGCACCCGGCGTGTGTCGTCTACACCTCGACGGGCGAGACGCGTCCCAAAGAGGCGGTGGGCGAGATGGAGCTGATCCTCGGATCGGGCGCGAACGTGGTGTCGAGCTCGATGATGAACCTCGTCTACCCGCCCGCCGCGCGCCCCCGCACGATCGAGAGGTTGGCACAAGCCTGTGCTGGCGGGCGCTCCACGCTCTTCACGAGCGGGATCGACCCCGGCTTCAGCGGTGACGCGTTGCCCATGGCCGCGCTCCAGATCTGTGCGCGGGTCGACGTGATTCGCGTCCAGGAGCTCGCCGACTACGGCACCCACCCCGACGCCGGCTGGGCCACCCCGTACGGGTTCGGGCAGCCCGAGGGCGCGCCGGCTCCGCTCCTCGAGCCCGGCGTGCCCACGCTGTTCTGGGGAGGGTTGGTGGCGATGCTGGCAGACATCCTCGGTGCCGAGCTCGAGGGTCGCCAGGAGTTCTGTGAGCGGTGGTACACGCCCGAGACCTTCGACGTGCCCCTGGGCCACATCCAGGAGGGCACCCTGGCGGCGGTGCGCTTCGGCGTGACGGGGATCGTGGACGGGGCACCGCGGGTGATCGCCGAACACGTCACCAGGACACGCCCCGACGCGGCGCCGCACTGGCCGACGCCTCCTGTGGGAACGCGTTCGGTGCCCCGGGTGGACATCGAAGGATCGCCGTCGCTCACCCTCGATCTGCATCTGGGGGATGCAGAGCCCGGCGACGGCGGGGGCGCCGGGCTGCTGGCGACGGCCATGCGGCTCGTCAACGCCATCCCCGGGGTGGTGGCAGCGCAACCCGGCCTGGTGACCCCCCTCGATCTCAGGCTGGGGACGGGACGGAAGCTCCTCTCCCCCGAGGCGGCGTGGTCGGGCCCCCCGCCCCGGCACCCAGAGGCCCTCAGCGGGAGCGGGGCCTGACATAGACGTAGCTCGGCCCGGCGTCGCTCGGGTCCTCGGAGTCGATCATCCCTGCGAACACCCGCTCGTAACCCGCCTTCTCCAGGGCGCGCCACGAGCGGTGGTTGGCCTGTTGGACCGCCACCCCCATGCACTCGACATCGGCGTAGCGCTCGAAGGTCAACGCGGTGAACGTGTCCACGATGACCGGGCCCAGCCCGACACCGGTGAGCTCGGGTACGCCGATCAGATAGTCGATCCCCGCGGCGCGCTCGACGCCGAGGGCGGCGCGCCACGACGGGTAGTCGTCGAGGCGGTAGCGCTGGACGAACCCCACGGCCCGGCCTCCGAGCTCGATGATGAACCCCTCGGTGGGGTCGGTCCCTTCCAGCGTGGGGCCGTAGCTGGTCTCGACGGCGGTGACGGTGGGCTCGTCGGGCCACCACGGCGCCACGTGGGGCAACGCCAGCCACCGCGCCAGGAGGGGGAAGTCGGCCCGCTCGAGCGGTCGGAACGAGACGGCCAACGCGTCAGAGCGCAGGTCGATGTCGTCGTGTCAACGGGCGTTGATGTACTCGACGAGCTCCTTGCGATCTTTCTCGAGCTCGTCGATCCTGCTCTTGACCACGTCGCCGATGCTGATGATCCCCGACAGCCGACCGTCACGGACCACGGGCACGTGGCGGATCCTGCGCTCGGTCATCACGGCCATGACCGCCTCCACGTCGTCCTCGGGGGAGCAGGTGAAGACCGTCGTCGTCATGATGGAAGAGACGGGCACCTCGAGTAGGGCCCCGAGCTGGCCGGCCAGGCCGCGCACGATGTCGCGTTCGGAGACGATGCCGTCGATGTGCTCGCCGTCGGAGGACACCACCAGCGCCCCGATGCGATGGGCACGCAGCGCGTCCACTGCGGCGGTCACCGTCTTGTCGGCGGTGATGGTGGCCACCGAGTCTCCCTTGCCTGCGAGAAGTGCTGAGATCCGCACCGGCATACCTCCTCGTGAGTCGCCAGACGGTCTCGTGAGTGGCGAGACTTTGCCCAGTCTACGGCCGCGGTCCTGGCGCGACCAGGGGCTTTCTGCGCCCGGGGAACGATCCCGACCCCGGCCGACGACCGCGCCGGGGCGGTGTCGCCACTAGCCTGCGGCGGCGATGGGTGCCTCCGAGCAGTTCACGGCGATCGCCGACAGGGTGCGGAATTGGGGCCGCTGGGGTGACGACGACCAGCTGGGCACGCTCAATTTCGTAACCGAAGAGGTGCGGCTCCGGGCGGCCGGCTGTGTGCGCAGGGGCCGGGCCTTCCCCCTGGGCCTGGCGCTGTCGGAGGCCGAGGGGATCCAGAAGGGCGTCGTGCCGGGGCGCTTCAACCCCGTGCGGACGATGTCGTACGTGAACGTGCCGCTTTCGGACGACCCCGACTGGATCTGCGCCAACGAGGACATGGTGGTCATGCCCCTGCAGTGCGCCACGCATTGGGACGGGCTTGCCCACGTGAGCTACCGGGGCACGCTCTACAACGGATACCCCGCCACCTCGGTCAGCTCGGCGGGGGCGAGCCGTCTCGGGATCCACCTGGTGGACTCGCTCGTGAGCCGGGGGGTGCTCCTCGACGTGGCCCGGGCCAGGGAGACCGACGTCCTCGAGGGCGGCTACGCCATCACCTGCGCCGACCTCGACGCCGCCGGCGAGCTGGCCGGAGTGAGCATCGAGCCCGGGGACGTCGTCCTCGTCCGTACCGGGCAGATGACGCATCTGCGCATGTCCGAGCGCTTCCCCGCCGGGGGGGCGACGATCCCTCTCCCCAACATGCTGCGCTTCGGCGACGTGATGCGGTACATGGGCATGTCGTCGGGCCTGTCCATGGCGACCGCCGAGTGGTTCCATGCCCGTGACGTCGCCGCGGTGGCCACCGACACCATGGCGCTCGAGGTCGTCCCGTGCGAGGACGCCGAGGTCTATCTCCCCGTACACCTGCTGCACATCGTCGAGATGGGGATGACCCAGGGCCAGAATTGGATGCTCGACGAGCTCGCCGCCGACTGCGCCGCGGACGGCCAGTACACGTTCCTCGTCGACGCCACGCCGCTGCCGTTCACCAACGGGTGCGGTTCGCCGCTCAACCCGGTCGCCGTCAAGTAGCGCACCAGGCGGCGCGCCCCAGGGAACACGCCCGGCAGGGAGTCAGGGAGCGCGTCGGGGGGAACCTCGGGGCCCGGGCGCCGGCGCGCCTGGCCGGCCCGGGTCTGGGCCGCGCCTCCCCCCACCACCGGGCCCGTCCGGGGCGCGGCCACGGCAGGGGACTCGGCGCTCGAAGGCGCGGGGCGTCCCGTGACGGCCCAGTGCAGCACGCGGGCCTGGCTGTCCACCATGGCCGTGGTGCGGATGCCCCAGAACTCGAACCCGTAGCGGTGCGCGGCGACGTGGGCCAGCATCGAGATGAGCGTGGCCGCCACCGCCATGGCGTCGGTCCCCGCCGGGCTGCGGTTCGGGCGCGCCCGACGCGATCACGCGCGCCAAGGTGACGGTCACGGCGTTGAGGGCGCGTACCCGCAGCCCCTGGAACCGGAGGTCACCCTCCTCGGTGGCGAGCTCGACCACGCGGAACACCGCACGGTTGGTGTCCCAGTAGGCCATGAACCCTTCGACCACGAGCCGGGCCGTGGCCCAGCTGGCGTCGTCGGACCAGTCCCCGTCCACCAGCTCGGCGAGCGTGCCCGCCCCCTGCATGAGCTCCTCGGCCATGACGAGAATGGCCTGCTCCACGTTCTCGAAGTACTGGTAGAACGTGGCCGGCGACGTCCCGGCCTGGCGGGCGATGTCGATGACCTTGATGGACCGCCACGGGGTCGTGGCCAGGAGCTCGGCGGTGCACTCGAGCAGGCGCGTCCGGGTGGCGAGGCCGCGACGGCCCGGGACCCGACCGTCGGTGGCGGCGATCGAGCCTGGGTCTTCCGCGTCGTCGAGGATGGTGTCCAGGGCCGCGTCGCCCGATTCGGGGGGCATGTGGTGCGAAGGCTAGCCCCCATCTGCTGACGCCGTGTCAGATTCTTGGGCTGAAGGGGAGCGGCCGGAAGGAAGTAGAACGGGTTCCGTTCCAGGCAGGACCGGGAGTAGCGTGAATGTCCGTGCAGCAGAGAGTGCTTCCCCGCTCGCTGACCCGCGCTCAAGAAGCGCGGCGTCAACGGGTCATCGACGCTGCCATGGAGCTCGGTCTCGAGGGGGGCTACGAGGCGGTGCAGATGCGGGACGTGGCCGCCCGGGCGCACGTGGCCATGGGCACCGTGTACCGCTACTTCTCCTCCAAGGACCACCTGCTGGCGGCGGCGCTCGTGTTCTGGGTCGAGCAGCTCGACGAGCGCCTGGCCCAGGTGCCGGCACGCGGCGCCGACGCCTCGGAACGGGTCCTCGACGTCTTGGACCGGGCGCTGCGCGCCATGGGCCGTCAGCCTCAGCTGGTGGCGGCGGTCTTCGCCTCCCTGGCCTCCCCCGACGTCGCCGCCATCGAGTGCCAGCAGCAGATGGGGGCGGTCATGGACGGCATCATCATCAGGGCCATCGGCGAGCCTCAGCCCCCCGACCATGCCGAGCGCACCCGCATCATCGGCCACGTCTGGTACTCGTCGCTGGTGGGTTGGGTCAACGGTTGGAGCGACATGGACCGCGTGCGCGACGAGCTGGCGGTGGCGGTGCACCTCCTGCTCCCCGACAACCTGGTCCCCAACGGCCGCTCCGCGGCGACTCCGCGCCCCCTGTAGCCGCAGACGCGGCGAGGGAGCTGTGGCGTGCCGGCGACGGCACCCGCAGGCAAAGATGTTGCGGCTCTGGGCGGCGCATGGTCGAATGCGCAGGCAGGGTCGACGCCACAGAGGCAGGGCCACACAAGCAGGGTCGACACCCAGGGAGGGAGCACGCATGCGCGCAGCGATTTTCAACGAGGTCGGCAAGGAGTTCATCGACATCTACGACGACGTCGAGGTCGCCGACCCGGGGCCCGGCGAGGTCCGGCTCAAGCTCCACGCCGCGGGCGTGTGCCACTCGGACCTGTCGGCCATGAACGGGACCCTGCCCCAGCCCGCCCCGGCCGTCCTCGGCCACGAGGGCGCAGGGGAGATCATCCAGGTGGGCGAGGGTGTGGACCAGGTGGCGGTGGGCGACCACGTGATCGTGGCCTGGACCCCTCCGTGTGGGAAATGCCGGGCGTGCCTGCGGGGCGAGGCCAACTTGTGCGTGGAAATCTTCTTCAACATCGCCGGGTCGGCGAAGTTCTCCCGGGGCGGTGACCCCATCTTCGGCTTCGCGGGGACGGGGACCTTCGCCGAGGAGATGGTGCTCCCCCAGCAGGGCGTGGTGAAGATCCCCAACGACGTGCCCTACGAGATCGGCGCCCTCATCGGCTGCGGGGTGACCACGGGCGTGGGAGCCGCGCTCAACACGGCCAAAGTGCAGCCCGGGTCGAGCGTGGTGGTCTTCGGGGCCGGGGGAGTGGGTATCGCCACGATCCAGGGGGCGCGCATCGCCGGGGCGGCGGAGATCGTGGCCGTCGACATGGTCGACTCCAAGCTCAAAGACGCCCTCCGTTTCGGGGCGACGCGCGGCGTGAAGCCCGACGACGTCGACGCCGCCAACATGGAGATCAACGCGGGACAGGGGTTCGACTACGCCTTCGAGTGCATCGGCCTGCCCCAGACCATCCGGGCCGCCTACGACGCGGCCCGCCGCGGCGGCACGGCGGTGATCGTGGGCGCGGGCAGCGCCGAGAAGATGGTCGAGTTCAACTGCTTCGAATTGTTCTTCATGGAGAAGAAGCTGCTGGGCTCGTACTACGGCTCGGCCGACGTCCGCAGCGAGTTCGACCGTCTCATCCGCCTGTGGAAGGCCGGACGTCTCGACCTCGAGGGCATGATCTCGTCGCGCATGGACCTCTCCAAGGCCCAGGACGCCTTCGAGGCCATGAAGAAGGGCGAGATCATCCGCCAGATCCTCACCTTCTGACCGCGCCCTCACGAATCCGCAGCTCAGCGGGCAACGGCGGCCCGCACAGGCGGTTCGGGACCGCGCCAGGCTTCGGGCGCGAGGCTCCGTGCGCCGGCCACGCCTCGGCGTCGCTCGCGGCACCGTCCGACCCGCGAGGCCCGTTGACATGTGACCAAATAGTCACCTATTGTCCCACCGGTGGACGACGTGTTCAAGGCCCTCGCCGATCCCACCCGGCGGAGCCTGCTCGACGAGTTGTTCCGGGAGGACGGCCAGACGCTGGGCGCGCTCGAGGCGCGCTTCGACATCACCCGTTTCGGGGTGATGAAGCACCTCAAGCAGCTGGAGGAGGCGGGCCTCGTGGTCACCCGACGCCGAGGCCGGGAGAAGCTCCATTTCCTGAACCCGGTCCCGATCCGGCTGGTCCACGACCGGTGGGTGAGCAAGTACGCGGAGCCGTGGGCGGCGACGCTCAGCGGCCTCAAACAGAGACTGGAGAGTCCCATGGAGAAGGTTTTCGAGATCTACATCCGCACCACCCCCGAGCGCCTGTGGGAGGCCATCGTCGATCCCGACATCAGGGCCAAGTACAACTTCGGCGCCGCCATGGTCGTCTCCGAACTGAAGCCCGGCGCCCACTTCGAGATGACCGCACCCAAGGCGGAGGGGATCCTGGGGGAGGGCGAGATCCTCGAAGTCGACCCGCCCCGGCGCCTCGTCCACACCATGGCGGCGTACTTCAGCGACGAGGCCAAGGCCGAAGGCACCTCCCGGGTCACGTGGGAGATCGAGCCCGTGGGCGACTCCTGCCGTCTGGTGCTGACCCACGACCAGCTGCGCGAGGGCGCCAACGCCCAGCTCTACGGCGGCTGGCCCATGGTCCTGTCGGGCCTCAAGACGTGGCTCGAGTCCGGCCAGCTCCTCACGACGCCGGGTTCGATCATGTGGGGATGAGCCCGGGCTGGCAGGGAACTGCAATGTGTTCTAGTTTCAGCCGTCGGACGCGCCGAGCGAGGGGAGGGGGCCGATGGCCGAGAGTGAAGTCCTGCGGGCGCCGCACGTGCTCGAGTACCCCTACGTCCGCTCGGTGGGACCGGTCATCGGGGCCTTCCTGACCGCCCTGCGCGACGGGCGCATCCTGGGCGCCCGGTCCACCGGCGCCGACGGCGCGGCCACGGTGATCGTGCCCCCCACCGAGTACGACCCCATCAGCGGTGCGGACGTGGGCGAGCTGGTGGAAGTGGGCCCCTCGGGCGTGGTCACCACGTGGTCGTGGGCGGCTCAGCCCAAAACGGGCCAGCCCCTCGACCGGCCGTTCGCGTGGGCGCTGGTGAAGCTGGACGGGGCCACCACGGGCATGCTGCACGTCGTGGACGCCGGCTCCCCCGACGCCATGGCCAGCGGCATGCGCGTCAGCCCCCGCTGGCGCCCCGCGACCGATCGCCAAGGCCGCATGCAGGACATCGAGTGCTTCGTGCCCGAGGGGAGCACGTCGTGAGCGACGCCGGCACCCTCACCGACTCCGCCGGATCGGGCGAGGCCCCCGTGACGACCCTCGCCACCCCGATGCGCCTCGACTACCAGTACACGGCGGGTCTGTCGCAGTCGCGCTTTCTCCAGGGCATCGCCCAGGGCAAGTTCATCGGCCAGCGCTGTCCGGCTTGCCACCAGGTCTACGTCCCACCCCGGGGGTCGTGCCCCACCGACGGGGTCGCCACCACCGACCCGGTGGAGCTGGCCAACACGGGGACGGTGACGACGTACTGCGTGGTGAACGTGCCCTTCCAGGGCCAGTCCATCGAGATCCCCTACATCTGCGCCCAGATCCTCCTCGACGGGGCCAACATCGCCTTCATGGGCCTGATCCAGGAGCTCCCCGCCGACCAGGTGCGCATGGGCATGCGGGTGGAGGCGGTGTGGCTCCCCCCCGAGCAGTGGGGCCTCACCATGGCGTCGGTCAAGTACTTCCGGCCCAACGGCGAGCCCGACGCCGACTACGAGACGTTCAAGGAGTACCTGTGAGCGCCGCCGCTGCGGGGCGCGCCGCGGTCCGCCCCGTCGGGGTGGTGTCGGTGGCGCAGTCGAAGTCGGTGCGGCGCGAGGACCACCGCAACGAGGTCGAGATCCTCATGCCGGTGGTGACCGAGGTGTTCGCCAACATCGGCGTGACCAAGAGCGACATGGGGTTCGTGTGCTCGGGGAGCACCGACTACCTGGTGGGTGCGCCCTTCAGCTTCGTCATGGCGCTCGACGCGGTGGGGGTGTGGCCACCCATGCGCGAGAGCCACGTCGAGATGGACGGCGCCTGGGCCCTGTACGAGGCGTGGACCTTGCTCCAAGAAGGCGAGATCGACACCGCCCTCGTCTACAGCTTCGGCCGCTCCTCGCCGGCCCAGCTCGACCGGGTCCTGGCCCTGCAGCTCGACCCGTACTACATGGCCCCCATGTGGCCCGACCCCGTGGCTCTGGCCGCCCTGCAGGCCCAGGCCCTCATCGACGCCGGCAAGGCCACGGAGCGCGACTTCGCGGCGGTGGCGGCCCGCAGCCGGCGCGACGCGCTCGGCAACCCCAACGCCCAGGTGGCCAAGGACCAGTCGGCCGACGATCTGCTGGGCGACGACTACGTGGTGGCCCCGTTGCGCCGCCACGCCCTGCCGCCCATCACCGACGCCGTGGCGGCCGTGGTCATCGCCGCGGGTGACCGGGCCCGGGAGCTGTGCGAGCGCCCGGCGTGGATCACCGGCATCGACCACCGCATCGAGGCCCACGCCTTGGGGGCGCGCGACCTGTCGGTGTCGCCCTCGACCCGCACCGCGGCGCAGTCCGCCGGCGTCTTCGACGGCTCGGGGGACGCGCCGGGGTCCGTGCACGTCGACGTGGCCGAGCTGCACGCACCGTTCGCACCCCAGGAGCTGATCCTGCGAGACGCCCTGGGCCTGGCGGACTCGGTGGCGGTGAACCCTTCGGGCGGGGCCCTGGCCGCCAACGCCCTGATGGTGGCCGGGCTCCTGCGCATCGGGGAGGCGGCGTCGCGCATCATGGACGGCAGCGCCACCAGCGCCATCGCCCATGCCACCTCGGGTCCGTGTCTGCAACAGAACCTGGTGTGCGCCCTGGCGGCGGAGCCTCCGGGCCCGGCGCGAAAGGGGGCGTGATGGCCGAGCGCTGCGCGGTGATCGGCGTGGGGCAGACCAAGCACGCGGCCAAGCGCGAGGACGTCTCCATCGCGGGCCTGGTGCGCGAGGCGGCGGGGCGCGCCCTCGAGGACGCCGGCATGGACTGGGGCGACATCGACGCCGTGGTCATCGGCAAGGCCCCGGACATGTTCGAGGGCGTCATGATGCCCGAGCTGTACCTGGCGCCGGCGCTGGGCGCGGTGGGCAAACCCATGCTGCGGGTGCACACGGCGGGATCGGTGGGCGGGTCGACGGCCATCGTGGCCGCCCACCTCGTGGCCTCGGGCCGGCACGAGCGAGTGCTCACCGTCGCCTTCGAGAAGCAGTCGGACTCCGACGCCATGTGGGCCCTGTCGGTTCCCCAGCCTTTCTCGGCTCCGTTGCTGGCGGGTGCGGGTGGGTTCTTCGCCCCCATCATCCGCGCCTACATGCGACGCTCGGGGGCTCCCGACCACATCGGCATCCTGGTGGCGGTGAAGGACCGTCTCCAGGCGCTCAAGAACCCCTACGCCCACCTGCACATCGAGGACATCTCCTTCGACATGGTGAAGGACTCGATCATGCTGTGGGACCCGATCCGCTATCTCGAAACGTGCCCGTCCTCGGACGGGGCCGCCGCCATGGTGCTGGCGTCGGAACGGGTGGCGGAGTCCTCGGGTTCGGGCCGTCCGCCGGCGTGGATCCACGGCATGGCCATGCGCTCGGAGCCCACCATGTTCGCCGGGCGCGACCAGGTCAATCCGCGCGCCGGTATCGACTGCGCCGCCGACGTCTACCGCCAGGCAGGCATCACCGAGCCCCGGCGCCAGATCGACGTGGCCGAGGTGTACGTCCCCTTCTCGTGGTTCGAGCCCATGTGGCTCGAGAACCTCGGGTTCGCCGAGCAGGGGGACGGGTGGAAGCTCACCGACGCCGGGGCCACGGCCCTCGACGGGGGGGACATCCCCTGGAACTGCTCGGGGGGCGTGTTGTCGTCGAACCCCATCGGGGCCTCGGGCATGCTTCGCTTCCTCGAGGTGGCCATGCAGGTCCGTGGCCAGGCCGGAGCCCACCAGGTCGAGAACGTGCGCACTGCGCTCGGCCACGCCTACGGCGGCGGTTCGCAGTTCTTCGCCATGTGGGTGCTCAGCACCGAAAAGCCCTGAGGAGCGGGTCCGGGGCCTCCTGGTGCCCACCGCTACACTGCCGGTCGGGTCGAGACGGAGGTGCGTCCCATGAAGGTCGTCGTTGACTACGACGTGTGCGCGTCCAACGCCGTGTGCATGGGCATCGCGCCCGAGGTGTTCGAGGTACGCGACGACGGGTACCTGTACGTGCTCGACGAGAACCCCCCGCCCGAGCTGATGGACAAGGTCCGCATGGCGGCCAACAATTGCCCGACGGGGGCGATCACGCTCGTCGAGGACGAGTAGCGCCCCGTGGCAGGCGCTGCCGGGGGGACCGAAGCGGCCGGCGGCCCGGCCCCGCACCGGCCCAACGGCACCAGGGTCCGGTTCGCTCCTTCTCCCACCGGGTTCCTCCACGTCGGCAGCGCCCGGGCCGCCCTCTACAACTGGCTCTTCGCCCGCCACACCGGCGGCACCTTCGTCCTGCGCATCGAGGACACCGACACCGAGCGCAACCGCGAGGAGTGGGTGGAGGGGATCCTGTCGTCGCTGTCGTGGCTGGGCATGGAGCCCGACGAGGGCCCCTACCGTCAGTCGGCGCGCATCGAGGCCTACCACCGGGCCGTCGACGCGCTGTGGGCGAAGGGCGTGCTCTACGCGTGTGGGTGCAGCCGCGAGGAGATCGACGCCCGGACCAAGGGCAACGCCACCCCCGGCTACGACGGCTTCTGCCGGGACCTGGGCCTGGGTCGGGAGGGACGGGCGCTGCGCTTCAAGGTTCCCCGCCAGGGGGTCACCGTGGTCCACGACCTCATCCGCGGCGACGTGACCTTCGCGCACGACGCCATCGAGGACTTCGTGGTGGTGAAGTCCTCGGGCGCTCCGCTGTTCGTGCTCGCCAACGTGGTCGACGACATCGCCATGGACATCACCCACGTCATCCGGGGTGAGGACCTCCTGCCGTCGACGCCCAAGGGGCTGCTGCTGTGGTCGGCGCTCGAGGGGGAGGACGCCGCGCTGCCGGCGTTCGCGCACCTCCCCCTGCTGGTGAACGAGCGGCGCCAGAAGCTGTCCAAGCGCCGTGACGACGTGGCGGTGGAGTCCTACCGCGAGCGCGGGTACCTGGCGGGAGCCGTGCGCAACTACCTGGCCCTGCTGGGGTGGAGCGACCCTCGGGGGCGCGAGATCCTCACCGTCGAGGAGATGGTGGGATCGTTCGAGCTGTCCGCGGTGAACCACGCCCCGGCCTTCTTCGACCTGAAGAAGCTCGAGTGGATGAACAAGGAGTACATGAAGGCCCTGTCGGTCGACGAGTTCGTCGAGGCGGTCCGACCGTGGCTGGCGCCCGACCGGGTCCCGTGGCCCCCCGAGCGCTTCGACGAAGGGGTGTTCCGGGCCATGGCACCCTACGTCCAAGAGCGCATCGCCGTCCTCGACGAGGTGGCCCCCATGGTGGACTTCTTGTTCCTCGAGGAGCCGCTCATGGACGAGGGCTCGTGGGCATCGGTGGAAGGTGACGAGGCCGCGCCCGCCGTCCTCGACGCCGCCCTCGACACGTACCGCCACTGCGAGTGGAGTGCAGAATCCCTGCACAGGGTCACCCAGGCCCTGGCCGACTCCCTGGGCCGCAAGCTGAACAAGGTCCAGGCGCCGATCCGGGTGGCGGTCACCGGCCGCCGGGTCGGGCCGCCCCTATTCCAGTCCCTGGAGGTGCTCGGGCGCGAGGCTGTACTGGAACGACTGCGTGTCGCCCGGGACCGTCTCGGCGGCAGCACAGGCTGAGACGCGGGCCCCGGGAGACCGGGCCCCGAGAGGGATGGGAGGACCGGACCGGTGGCAGTGCTGGGAGACGCCGTCGTGCGGGGCGCGCGCGCCATCCGGTGGGTGCTCCAGAGGCTGTTGATCATCGCCCTCGTCGTCGGGGGGTATCTGGTCGTCACCGGGGTCCAGGTGTGGCTGACCTCGCGCCACAACGACGCCCGGGCCGCCCAGGCCATCGTGGTGATGGGTGCGGCCCAGTACGACGGGGTGCCCTCGCCCGACCTCGTGGCCCGGCTCCAGGACGCGAACGGCCTGTGGCACCGCGGCCTCGCCCCCGTCGTGGTCGTCACGGGCTCCAAGGAGCCCGGCGACAAGTACACCGAGGCGCAGGCCTCCGCGGCGTGGCTCGAGCAGAACGGGGTGCCCGCGGCCGACATCGTGCAGGTGGGCGGCAACGACTCGTGGACCAACCTGTCGCTGGCGGCGGCGGCCCTCCATCATCGGGGGCTCACCAAGGTCCTCATCGCCACCGATGGCTTCCACGAGGACCGCAGCCTGGCCATAGCCTCCCAGCTGGGACTCCAGGCGTGGCCGGTGCCGACCTCCAACTCGCCGATCAAGGGGTGGGCGACCGTGCCGTACTACCTCAAGGAGACCGTGGGCGTGGGGGTGGGGCGGATCGTCGGGTACTCCCGGCTCCACGCGCTGGGGTAGCCTTCGCGGTCACCCATTCGGGGGTGGTGTAATCGGCAACACGGCAGGTTCTGGCCCTGTTATTGGGGGTTCGAGTCCTCCCCCCCGAGCCAAATTCGAACGACAAGACGCAGGCAGCGGGACCTGCGTCTTTCGTTTGTCGTGGCACGGCACGTGCCCCGACGAGCGTCACTCCTCGATCCTCATCTTGCGCAGATAGTCCCGCAGACCGACCTCATCGTCACCGCCCAGGGCCTCGAGGAGCCGGTACAGGATCTCGAAGCCCCTTTCCCCCACGTCCCTGCGCAACCGATTCTCGATGTCCCGGGCCGCCTTGCGTTGCGCGGCCAGATAGTCGACCGCCCGGGGGGTGAGGGTCACGATCTTCTCCCTCCCGTCGGTCGCCGACGTACGCAGCGCCACGTACCTGCGATCCCGGAGACCGGCCACGATCTTGCTCGCCCCTTGCCGGGTGATCCCCAACTCACGCCCGATGTGCGAAACCGTCGTGTCGGTCGGGCCCGAGCACATCCGCAGAACGCGTCCGTCGGGAAAGCCGCGATCGGCGAAACCCGCCGCCGCCATCTCCTCGTCCAAACGACGCTGGTAGCCGACCCAGGCGCGGCGCAAGGCGGCGCCGAGTCCCACCGGGCCCGGTCGATGCCCGGGCTGGTCACCTCGCCCCCCGGTCCCTGATCCCGGGGTGCTCACGGGCACGGGCCGGGGTGGGGGTGCGGGACACAATAGGCAACCACGGTTGACATTATAGGTCCAGCCTCCCATACTGGGTGCGATGCGTCGGACGTCCTCTTCTCACCGGGGGTTCGTCAAGCACGTCGCACCGGCTCTCGTGCTCGTGGCGTCTCTGGCATTGGCCGCCTGTGCCGGCGCCGGCACGAGCGGCAGTGCACCTCGGAGTCGGGTCTACCGGTTCGGTGTCGTGGGGAACCGGGGCAAGATCGCTCAGCTCGAGCTGGACACACCGACCCTCGTCGACGGCATCAGCGGGAAGGTCGTGCAGATCGCAACGTCGAACTCCGATGGCTACGCGCTCACCTCGAGCGGCGCTGTCTGGGCCTGGGGTGTCGGCAGTTACGGCGAGCTCGGCAACGGCAAGGAGCCGTCCTACGAGACCAGGGCTGTGAAGGTCGAATTCCCCGCCGGCGTCAGGATCGGTTCGCTGGCGAACCCGATGCCGTTCGACGGCGCCTTGGCGATCGATTCGAGCGGCCATGTGTGGGGATGGGGTCTCAACGCCGATGGCGACCTCTGTCTCTCGGGCCTGACCGAAACGCTTCCCCGTCGACTCCCCCTGAGCGACGTGACACTCGCCACCGGCGCCCGCACCCATGCGCTGTTCGACTCCAGGGGCCGCGTCGTACGGCTGCGGAGACGGCGCCGACGGCGTACTGGGCAACGGCTCGACCGCGAGGAGCTCGACGCCCACCGCGGTCGTCGGACTCCCGAGCACCGCGCCGGTCACGGCGCTCACCTCCTCGTGGGAGGGCTCGGGTGCGTTGCTCGCCAACGGCGCCTACTACGACTGGGGCTACAACGCCGCCGGACAGCTCGGCAATGGCACCACCGCCAGTTCTGACGTGCCGGTGGAGGTCACGCTGCCCGCCGCCGTGCACCAGGTGTTCCAGGGGGGTAGCGGGGCGACCAACGGCCAGACCGTCGCGATCCTCGCCGACGGCTCTGTGTGGGCCTGGGGCGACAACAAAAAGGGCCAGCTCGGCAACGGCGGACGGACGAACTCCCTTGTGCCGGTGCGTGTCGACGTCCCGGCGGGAGTGACCTTCGTGGCGGTCAACTCGGGCGGCTACTCGTGCTACGCCATCGACAGCTCCGGGAGGCTCTGGGCCTGGGGCGGCAACGACAACGGGCAACTTGGAACCGGAGCCGGTGGCCGTATCGAAAAAACCCCGGTCGATGTAGGTCTGCATCTGACGCAGGTGTCATCGACGGCGAGCAATGTGGCCGGGCTGGAGCATTAGCCCATCAGCCTGGAGCCGGGGTCCCTCCGCCGGCAACGGCCCTGGACCAGCCCGGGCCGGAACCAATGGTCTTGGCACCAGCTCGAGTCTCCCGGGGCCCGACGGTGGGCCCCGACCCGAGGTGCGCGGTCGGAAGCCGGATTCCCGAGATGAGGTTCTCGGTCGATCGGATAGTCTGACCCGGCCCGAAAGGGTGCCCGGCCCCATCGTCTAGTGGCCAAGGACACCACCCTCTCAAGGTGGAGACACGGGTTCGAATCCCGTTGGGGCTGCCACTCCGTCCACAATCCGAACCGCGTCGACAGAGAGGCGAAATGTCGGGTACACCTGTTTCCGGTCCTTAACTGTGACCCGGTGGGTGAGTGCTCGCATGACAGCCTTGCGAGTCGGCGTCTGGCCGTGCGTGAGGACGTGACGAAGTTGCAGGCGTAGAGCATCAAGTTGCACCGGGTCGGGATGCCCCACCACATCGTTTTCTAGTTGGCCCTGGATCTCCTCTTTGCGCCAGCGCAATTCGGCCAGTTGTTTGGACAGCTTTTCGACCCGTGGACCGAGCTGAGACTCGGACAATGTCCCAGCTTCGAAGGCATTCAGGTAGCGATCAACGGCGGCCTCACCCTTGGCAATATCACTTTCGACTGCCCCAAGTTCCTGCATGAGATCCGGTCGGCCGGCGTTGAGCGCCTCCGCCGCTCGTTGAAGCGCCTCGGTGACAAGGTCGGTTCTCTCGTAGGTCTCACACAGTGCGCCGAGTACGGCCTCGTCAAGTTCCTCGGCCGGAAGTCGGTCGCTCGAACAGGAGGAAAGCCCGTAGCGCTGTCGGGAGTGGCAAACGTAATAGGAGTACCGGGCACTTCTCCCGTGGGCGGCCGCACCGACGTAATGCTTGCCGCACCGGGCGCAGAAGACGAGGCCGCTGAGGAGGTAGTCCGAGGAGTTGGAGCGACGAAGTGAACGGTCTTCGCCGCGCTCTTGGAGAAGCACTTGGGCGGCCTCGAAGATGGCGGGATCGACGAGCGACGGGTGGGTCGCAGGGTAGTGGGCTCCACGGAAGAAGATCTCGCCGAGATAGGCGCGGTTTCGGAGCACGGTCAATACCGAAGCGTGGCTCCACAGGCGTCCGTGGCGCGTCCGCCGGCCCCGGTCGTTGAGCCGATTGCCGATGGCCCTGGCTCCGAGTCGCTCCTGGGCGTACATGCGGAATATGACCGGAACCACCGGTGCCTCGTCTTCGTTCACGGCGAGGCAGTCGTGCTCCCGGTCGATGTCATATCCAAAGGGGCGCTGCCCACCGCACCAGCCACCTCGGGAGGCCTTGCGTTCCATGCCGGCGATCACCCGGTCGATGATGGTGGCTCGCTCGAACTCGGCGAAGACCCCGAGCATCTGGACCATCATCCGTCCCGCGGGCGTGGTGGTGTCGAAAGGTTCCGTCGCCGATCGAAAACCGGCGTTGGCTCTGTCGAGTTCCTCGAGGATCTGAGCGAGGCCCCGCACCGAGCGCGACAGTCGGTCGACGCGGTAGACGAGGAGCAGATCGAAGCGACGGGCGCAGGCTTCTCCGAGGGCCCGCATCAACCCCGGGCGCTCCAGACTGGCCCCGCTCATCTGGTCTGAAAACTCGCGCACCAGGTGCCAATCCTCCTGGCTGTCGATGTACTTACCCAGTCGATCGGACTGCGCGCTCAACGAGTAGGGCTGATGCTCCTCGTCAGTCGAGATCCTCGTGTAGGTGGCTATTCGCATGCGGCCTCCGTGTGCTTTGGCGACACCGGAACCTGTTCAAGACCGGGGTCCGACGCATGAGACCTCGATTCGGGACGAAGATCAAGTTCGTGGCTCGAACCCGCCATTCTGGGCACCAGGTCCTCGAACAGGCTGGACAGGGCCCTGACGGCGGGTTCCCGATAGTCCTTTGTGAGGGGGACCAAGCCAGGTCGGTGGACGACGATCGACTCGTCCTTTCCTGAGGTGGGCGCCGAAGGTCGCCTCACACGATTGCCTTCGACAGTCACGGGAGAGACGAGCCGTGGCGAGGCGGCCCACACCGGGGAAGCTCTCCGAGACAGAAGCATCTCGCTCGCCGAGCCGATCCGTCGTCCGGAGTCTTCCTTGGGGTCAGACATCTCCCCCCAAGGACCTGGCACCTCGACGACGCCGATTCAAGACACCGGGAATGTCGGTGCGGTGAGCGAGAAGACCGCAGCGTGAGGGCAAGGCGCGCACGTCCGCGTACATGTAGCCACGCTGATAGATGAGGTTGAATCGGAATTGGCTTTCTCCGTTTCTGTGAACGAGTCGGTAGCCCGGGCGACTGGAAGTAGTGCGAGGGTCCGTGTGGCGGCAAACCGGGTCACTGGCCTTTGACCGCCGAAGAAGCGTCACCGTTAGAACAAGGACTTCAAGCCACTTTTCCGACAATCCCTGACGATGACTGTTCGTCCGATTCGCCCGGTCAAGTCGCCTGACCCCTCGTCTACCCGCTGGTACCCACCACCCCACCCGCGGGGTACGCCACTACCCACACGCGGGGTCGTGGTCCCTGGCGTTCCCTCACACCGCGCCCCGGGACTTGCCCGAGAAATTCCGGTCGATGATCTGGACCCTCAAGGTGGGTTGACTACCCCGCGTCCTTCTTCTGACTACCCCGCGGCGCTGAGCTGCACAAACGCCTCTACTGGTTCACAGCTTCTACGACTACCCCGCATGCGGGGTAGTCGTGGGGTGGTGGTTGGCAGGCCAATCCGGGGGAAAAACGGGGGACGCCCATGCCCACCTCCGACCTGAGAGGAGTCGTTCGTGGTACTTCATCTCATCCTCGCCTGCCCGCCATTCGAGACCTCGAGAAACCTCGGGCTGCTCGTTACACGTCCGCTTCGCTTTCGCCTTCGACGGCACCTCGTTGGCGGCGAGGTCCGGCGCTCGGGGAGTCCCGAGCGATGGTGCTACACCCGCACCACGCGAAACGGCAGCGCGACGCAGTGGTCACGGGGCGCGTGGCTCGGATCCCCTCGGCAGGCGGAGTGTGGTTTGGCCCGGCCTGGGTGCTCCCGCCGGGCTCACGTCGGGCCGTGTGGCCACAGCTGCGGCGCTGTCCAGGGGAGGGCGTAGGACATCGAGGCTCGAGCCCTCGTCGCCTTGGTGGCGGCCGTGGCCCGCCGTGAACCGGGCCGGGCTCGGCTAGCGCAGTCGTTGTGTTGACTGGAACGCAAAGGTGCCGTCGGCTGCATACGTACTCGCTCGAGTTTGTCGGAAACGGGAGGACAATCCCTTGTTCTTATGGTGGGGACATCCCCGAGTGGTGGCCATTGGGACACCGACCGGAAGCGCTGCTCGACACCTACGACCGGGAAGTGAGCATGCACAACGACGTTGACGACCACCCCGATCACCGGCCCAGCGCGCCGGACTGAGTTCGGCGTCGTGGTGACGGGGCCAGCGCACATCGATCTCATCCCCGGAACATCCACTTCATCCTCAGCCTGGGAACTCCGGAGCGGGCCCGATGCGCGGGGGTGTTTCCGTGAGGAGCTCCAGGAGGGGGTCCGTCGTGGGCTCCACGAGGGGGTCCGTCCTACATCGGATCCCTCACGTGGCGCCATCACTCCGGGTTACGGCAGTGGTGGGGGGTCCGCCTCGTGGGCGGACTTAAGGGGGTGAGTGGTCATGCGGACGTCGAGGTGACGGGCCAAAGGCCGATGCGTGAAGCGTGGGCAAACGGACTGTCGTCGTGCGGCGAATCAGACGGTGTTTCGAAGAGCTCTCCAACGTCGTCGGGCTCGAGGTCAAGGACCAAGGATTCACACCCCGGGGGTCGTCGGGGCGGGCGGGATCTCAATCTTCGACTGCTGGCCGCGCTCGGTCGGATCACCGAACGGGACCGTCAGGTGTGTCGCCTCCTCGAAGACCACCGAGTGCTCACCACCGCACAGGTGGCCGACGTCGGCTTCAGCGGCGAACGCCGAGCCCGGACCCGGCTCTCCGAGCTTTACGCCCTTGAGCTGCTCGAGCGCTTCCGGCCCCGGACCGGGGCGAACCTCGCTGCCTTCCACTGGGTGCTCGGTCCCCTCGGTGCCGCCCTCGTCGCCGCCGAATCCGGGGTGGATGTGGCCGAGCTCGACTGGCGGCGGGGACTGGTCCACGATCTCGCCGCCAGCCAGCGCCTGGCGCATCTGGTGGGGGTCAACGGCTTCTTCACGGCCCTGCTGCGTTCGGCCCGCCGCCGGCCCGGCTGTCGGCTGGAGGAGTGGTGGTCAGAGCGGCGCTGTGGGCGAGAATGGGGTGAACTCGTCCGCCCCGACGGGTACGGCGTCTGGGTCGATCACGGCCCCTCAATGCCGTTTCTACTCGAGCATGACAATGGCACCGAACGCCTAACTCGCCTGGCCGAGAAGCTCGATGGTTACGCCAAGCTCGCCGCGGCCGCCGGGCATCCGAACTGGGTGCTCTTCACTTTCCCCACACCGCGGCGCGAGATCGATGCCCGTCGGGTCCTCGCTCACCACCGCGTCCCGGTGGCCACCGCCACGCGAGCTCCCGGCTTCGCCCCCGACGAGGCGGTGTGGCTCCCGATCGGAGACCGCGGCCCGCGCCTCTGCCTTGTCCAGCTCGTCGGGTTCCCACTCGGCGCGTGGTGAGCGACCCCCCCCGCCGCGCCCATGAGGTGCCGACACGAGGCGCGAGATTCGGACCCCTGCGCTCAGGGCCGTCTCCTCGCCCTTCCCTCGCCACGGCCTGGGCACGACGCGATTGTGCGGCGTCTCAGGGGTCGTTTGTGGGGTCGTCTCAGGGGTCGTTTGTGGGGTCGCGCTCTCATACGACCCCCCATATCGGTCTCAAGATGCCGGTCAGGGGCACCGTCGAGGGGTCGTCGCTCCAGGCGGACTTAGTGGGGAGAATGGGTGATTGATCTTGGTGAGCAGGGCTAGAGGCCGCAATAGCGGCCTCCTGCTCCGGTTTGACGGACATCCAACATCAGGGGCAGAGCCCTGGAAAGGATGTCCATTATGGAGACCATGGAACGGAAGAAGCCCCGTCCCCGTCGGTCGTTCACCCCGGAGTTCAAGGCAGACATCGTCGAGCGCTGCCGAGCTGGCGACCGCTCGATCGGCCGGGTAGCCAGGGACTTCGATCTGGGTGAGACGGCAGTGCGGGCATGGGTGCGCCAGGCCGAGGTGGATGCCGGTGAACGAGATGGGCCTCACCACCGAAGAGCACCAGGAGCTGAGCGCGCTGCGCCGAGAGAACCGGCGTCTGCGTGAGGACAACGAGACGCTCAAGCGAGCGACAGCTTTTTTCGCCAGGGAGACCCGATGAGCATTGACCCGTTCATCGAGGCGGAAGAAGCCGCAGGCCACAGCGTGAAGAACGCCTGTCGTCTGCTCGAGGTCTCCCGCGCCGCCTACTACCAGCGCCGCCAGGACGTCCCCTCGGCCCGGGAGATCTCCGACGCCGAGCTCACCGAGAAGATCACCGCCGTCCACACCGAGGCCAAGGGCACCTACGGGTCCCCGCGGGTGCACCGGGAGCTGGCCAAACGTGGTGTGGAATGCGGGAAGCGCCGGTTGCGACGTCTCATGCGCAACGCCGGTCTTGAGGGCCGGTGCAAGAAGCGGTGGCGCAAGACGACCATCGCCGATCCGACCGCTGCCGCGGCCCTCGACCGGGCGCAAGGGGGAGTGCTGGGACAATGCTGTGGCCGAGAGCTTCTTCGCCACCATCAAGCGCGAGCTCATCGACACTCGGACATGGCCGACACGAGAAGGACTGCGTCGGGCGCTGTTCGACTACATCGAGGGGTGGTACAACGTCCGCCGGCTGCACAGCTCGCTCGACTACTGCAGCCCAGCCGAGTGGGAGGCTGCCCACCGCATCACCGCCCGTCAGGCGGCATGATCAACACAAGCAACCTGTCCGTCGAACCGGATCAAGTCCACAAGTCCAGACCAGATGCTCTAGGTTTGGGGCGGACTGCAATCCGTGGTGGGGGGTCTTTGCCCCTGCTTGGATGAGGCACCCAAGGTTCAGGCCCGGCGGGCCTGTGAGTGCCGAAGATGTCATCCACCGTCCCTGAGCAAGAGAGTTGCGACAGCCACGCTCGGGGGGTGTGGCGTTCTCGGTACTCACACGCCATGGCCGAATGCCGCGCCACACCCTCGATATACGGTACGAGCATGAGGTGGACTTGGAGCGGGAGCGACGATGTGCAATCCGGCGCGGCCGGAGACGGAGGTGGTGCAACGAGCCTGTGTGCTGGTACTTGGGCAAGCTTTCGCTCGCCTCAGCGCCGACGTCTACCGGGCTGCCGGTCGTGGACGACGATAGGCCCCTCGCGTTGAAGAACCACCTTGCCCGCGGTTATCCGCTTGTACTTGCTCAGGAGCTTCGCGAGATCGCCCCCGAGAGATGGGGCGCTTGCGACTAGGGCAGCCAGCAGCTGGCTTCGAGTCGCCTCTCTCCCCGCCGCGCTGAGGCGGTCTAGGAGTTCGTTCAATCTCTGATCGACAGGTGCCGGCCATCGCACGTTCGTCTGTACGGGCTCGCACCTTTCGATCCTTGTGGCCGGGTCGATGACCCGCCGGTTGTCACCCGCGCTTGGCATTTATATATTATTATCATATGTATATCCAAACTGACCCCTCTGGCCAGGCCCGACTTGCGGGCATCGGCCACTCGCGATCGGATGCGGTAGTGCCAGCCCTCCGGCTATTCACTTTGAACATCTCTGGCCCGTCCACCGATAGGGCGGTGCGTCTCCTGCGGGCTCTGGACGGTCTCGACGCTGACCTTCTGGTGCTCACTGAGACCAGGGACAACGTCGGCACCAGTCTGATGCTCGACTCCTACCGCGAGAAGGGTTACACCGTTGTAGCCCCAGTCCCACCAACGGCCGGCGAGCGAGGCGTGGCTGTCATCCATCGACTACCTCCCGGGAAGCCGCCAACGACCAAATCGGTCGACCTCGCGCACCGTCTGGTGGTTATCCGTGTTGAAGGCGACCGGCCCTTCACGTTGATCGGCGTCTACGTGCCATCAAGGGATGCATCGGCCGCGAAGATCCTCCGAAAGCAGGAGTTCCTTGCGCAACTGACGTCATTGCTCTACGAACTCCCCGATGACGAGGATGTGGTGCTTCTCGGCGACTTGAACATCGTTAGCCGTTCACATGTGCCCCGGTATCCAGCGTTTCGCGCTTGGGAGTACGACGCACTTGAGGCGATATCCGCCGCAGGGTTAGTTGACGCTTTTGCGCTACTGAACCCGGGAGTCCAGGCCCACAGCTGGATCGGCCGGAAAGGCGCCGGCTACCGTTACGACTACGGGTTCGTGTCGAAGCACCTAGTGGAGCAACTGGCGGCGTGTGACTACCTGCATCAGTTTCGGCTCAGCGGCCTGAGCGATCACGCGGCCGTCGTGGTTGGAGTCGAACGGCCGTACGCTCTCGGGGACCCACTGAGCGCAGCGTCAGCTGATCTGGCATACGCCTGAGAAAGCAAGATCAGGTGGCCACATCGATACCGCCGAGGGAGGCGACGTGGGTAGCGATCTCGGCGGCGCAGAATTCGGGGGTCGTTGCAGTCGTGGCGACTTCAAGCGTCGTGTAGCCCACGTGGCGGAGCAACTCGAACGCCTCCATAAAGTAGTCAACCTCTCGAGCAGCAATGCCTTCCATTCGCTCAAACCGAGACTGTCGACCTCGTTCATCTAGACGCAGTTCGATAATGGCGGGATCGGCAGTGAGGAGAACGCTTAGATCAGGTACGAGCGCCTGCCTGTTCATTTCCCATAGGACATCGAGCGGAAGGCCGTCGAGGCGCTGCAGCGCAAGGGTCGACGCGACGTACCGATCGCATAGAACAGTGCAGCCTTCGGCGAGCTTTGGCTTGATGGTTGTTTCGATTTGAAGGTAGCGATCGGCGACTACCAGAGTCGCGAGAGCCATGCCTGTCAGTCGCTGCTCGCTGTTGCGCGCGAAATTACCGAGGTCCGAGTCGCTCGGCTGCCTGACCTTTACAACGTCGTTGCCAGCGGCTCGAAGAAGAATGGCGAGTGCGTGAATGAGGGTGGTCTTACCGACTCCGTTTGGTCCGTCCACGGTAATGAACGGACTCATGGGGCGTCCGGACGGGGACACACATCCGCGTCGAGGTCGCCAATTCGGCCACCGGATGCGATCACGGCGGCTGGGCATCCGTTGCCGCAAGTGCCCTTGATGCCGCAGGTCCCACAGGTGGGATTATTCGGCACGCTGTAGCGCCCGTGAAAGTCATAGGCATCGAGGCGGGCTGCAAAATCCTCGTTCCGGAATAGGTTCCCGGCGATGAACTCGTCGGGCGCGTGCTGCGAGATGGCGTTCTTGGCGGCGAATACAAGATACGGACAGACAGCGGTGTCCCCGTTCACAAAGACGTAGATGACCTCGCCGGCGATGCAGCCCGACAGGGGTTGGCTGTCGTTCGGGAACCGGATGAACACGGCTTCGGGTCCGTCGGGCGCACTGGCCGTCCGTTGCACATCAGCTTGGATGGACCGCATCGTGCGGTCGTCCGCCCTTAGACGGCGACCCCCGTTCATCCCCCGCCCGAAGCTGGACAAAGGGTTCATGAGCACGTATTCCGCGCCAACGTCGTGGGCGAACTGGTAGACCTCCGCGTATTCGGACTGTTCGGCGAGTGTGTTCGGTGTGCAAAGGATGCCTTTCAGCAGCCCTGCGTCAGCGAGCCGGCGCGTGTTGGCCACGGTCAGATCGAAGGAGCTGCGGTCGCCACGGAACTGACCATGGCTGTCCGAGGAGAATCCGTCGAGGCTGACGTTGACGCCGACGCTGGAGTGCCGGCTCAGGGAGTCGATGTGCTCAGAGGTGACCGACACCGCATTGGTGCAGATCGTGACGGAGAGCTGATGGTGGACGAGGAGCTCGACGATACGGAGAATCGCCGGGTGCACGAACGGCTCGCCGCCTGTCAGCGTGACGTGAGAGACACGTGCGGCCTCGAGGCGAGGGACCGCTGCCGCAATGTCCTCGTGGGTCATGTCGGAGCCGCTGCGGGTGGCGGACACGAAGCAGTGAGCGCACCGCAGGTCGCAGCGCTCGGTGATCTGGAGAAGGGCCTTCCGACGCCCCGGGTCGGCGCCGGAGCGGAAGTAGCAGGCATTGGCTGTCCCGCTGCCAGCGACCCGACGGGTGGCGCGAATGAGCACCAGGTGCGGGCTGCCCTTGTCGGCCGGGGTAGTGCCGGGTGCGTGCTCGAGGGGGTCCATTCGTGACCTTTCGTGTGCTAGGTTAACATACCAGTTAATTCCCTATGACACGAGCTTTCCTTTTCCATGATGTCTACGCCGTCTACATATGGGCCGAGAGCGACGGTCAACATCATCGGCCGCACGCGCACATCTGCTTGAGAGGAACGCGGATCGCGACGGTGTTCCTAGAGACGCTCGACGCCTACGACGAATCGGAACGGATCCCGAAGGAGCTGATGGAAGAAATACGAGCAAGACAGGACGATCTCATCGCACTGTGGATCGAGGTGAACGAGAAATGAGTGACCAAATCTCCTTGCCCTGGGAGCGACCGGGCTACAGCGACGTCGTCGCGGCGGCCCGACAGGGAGGCGATGTCGGCGTCGAGTTTGCGAACGGCGATGTCGTTCGCATCCCCGCTGCCACGTTCGGCGTCACCGATCCCGACTTCGATATCGAGCTGGGACCCGACGACGGCCTCAACCTGCGTGTGACAATGAGCGACGGACGGATCATCGACCTGTCTTGGACTCAGATTCGGTCTGCCGCCGACCCTTCCTTTGCTCAGGAGTTGCGGCGCCGAGACGCAGAGCAGTCCAAAAAGGTCGGACTTCGACTCAAGGCTCTACGCGAGGATCGGAACCTTAACCAGCGATACCTCGCCGAGGCCGTAAGCATGTCCGCGCCGCAGCTCTCCAAGATCGAAAGTGGTCGGTCCGACTTGCGGGTCTCCACGGTCCAGTCGCTTCTTCGCGCGATGGGAGCCCAGATGTCTGATCTGGCTGGACCGGATGCGTTGGAGGTCTCCCGGAAGACACTCCGCAAGCGTGCCGAAGAGGCAGGTGTTTCGGTTGACATCATGGACCGGCTTGTCTCGCTGTCTCCTCGCGGATTCCTTGTTCAAACGCTGTCACGTGCGTTCGGATGGCGGCCTGAATCGATTGTGCAGGGCATCCTCAAAACGCCTCAACTCAACGTGGCTGTTCGCTTGAAGGCACATCATCCGGATCCGCTCGAGTCGCCTCTCATCCACCTCGCCTTTGAGGTCGCCCAGGCCGTTCGATCGGGAGAGCGCGCGCCCGACTACGAGGAGCCGCCAGTCGATCCGGAACAGATTCGAACCGAGGCGAAGGACGACGCTGGCCGGATCACGCTGGAATCACTACTTGACTGGATGTGGGGAAGAGGCATTCCTGTGGTTCCGCTCCTGGGTAAGAGCGGGTTCTCGGCTGCAGTCTTGAGCATTGAGAGCGTTCCGATCGTGGTCCTGAAGGAGGCCCGAGACCTCGCCGTGTACTGGCTGTTCGACCTGGCGCATGAGCTTGGGCACATAGTCTTGCGGCATATCTCCAACTCTTCCGTTGTCGACATTGACGCTCCGCGGCCCCACTCCAGCACGGACATGGATGAGATCGCAGCAACTACGTTCGCTCTCGACCTACTGCTTCCAGGGCACGAGCAGATGTTGGCCGATGTCCGAGCCCAATCTCGTGGCAGCCATCTCCGATTCAAGTTCGCAGTGGAGGATGTGGCAGCAAGAGCCGACGTCAGCGCCGGGCTCCTGGGTATGGTCGCCGCTTACGAGCTTGTGGACATCGGCGAGGACAAGGATCGATGGGGTTCCGCCAGTAACCTCGCAAAAGTTGACGGGCGTGGTCGGCCGGTGGCCGAGGCCGTCGCTGAGAGATATCTCTCGCTCGATGAGATGTCCGAGGTGGACGCCACATTGATCACGGCCGCTATCCTGACAGGTCTGTAGCACAGAGACCGCTCTAAGAGTTGGCGCCCCCAACTGACAAAATATTTTTGCTTGACGGCCAACACGAGCAGGCCTTTCAAGCAAACCATCAAGCAAACCACGCAGCGCGTGGGGGGCGACGTGAACTCCCATCTCGAGAGACCACACCGTTCACGCCGCGAACGACCAATCTTCAAACCTGGGCATTGCCCAACGACCCCCCGGATCACCATCTGTGTGTGCCCGAAACCCATCCGAGGAGGTCAGGCGATCATCCGGTAGGTGACAGAAGGCTCGTTGATGAAGGTGAACGCCATGGGCTGGGCTTCTTGGCCTTCCGCAAAACGGCCACAAAATCTCTGGTCCTCCGTTTGGATGAGTTGTCGGCACGGAGAGGCGCTCTTTGAGGTAGGCGCTACGGGGAGAACACACACGTACCGAGCAAGATGACCTATGAGTGCTGAGCGAGCACGAGGTCCGGCGGCTGCAGGAACACCTGCTCAGGTCGGCCAACGAACGCATAGAAGGCAGACTCGGGGACATAGCCTGGCGATCTGAGCCACGCCTGGACCTCCTGCTCGACGCCCATCTCGCGAGCAAGTTCCAGCAGTACGGACTCGGTGTCGAGGTAGGCGTGGTTTGAGCGCACCCGGTCCTCCGAGGCACGCTCCATGAAGTCGGTCAACACAGGTTTGCCGCGCGGCGTCTGCGTCCCTGCCCACTTCTGCAGATGCGGGTTCCCGTGGAGGATGTCGAGCACCGCATTGCCTGACTGCGTCCTTCTCCACGCATCGATCAGCGTGCGGTGTGGTTCCCTCCCTGAGACCGCGAGCGTCATGTAGATGAACAGGCGCACCGTCACAGTCGCGTTCTGGCGCACATCGACAGGCACATGGGGAGCGTGTACGGCGACGGCGCCCTCTCGAAGCAGAAGGTCCGTGATCGTGACCTGCCCGCGGCCACGGGCCGCGGTGTGACAGGCGCTGAGGATGACGACGGGCGGAACCGTGCCGAGTTCCTGTCCGAGACACAGCTCATCGCCGATCGCCAGGCCTGCGACGTTCCCGTTAGATGCGCCATGCGCGCTCAAAACGAGGATGTCCGGGCGGACATCCTCGATCGCTCTCCTGACGTCAGCCATGGATGGGGTATCCGCGCGAACGAGCGTTGAACCCCGTGCCGCCTCCTCGTCGAACAGTTGGGCGCCCACATCCCACCCGCCTCGCGACATCCGCCCGACCGGGTCGTCGTGAGGAATGCACTCGGCGACCAGAACCCGGAAACCTTCGGACAGGTCCACAGCGGAGGAGGACAGCTCCGTCTGGATCGCACGCGTGAGTGGCAACAGTGGCCGGTAGGAAATGGGGACACGGCAAGAGAGGGGCGCCGTGTCGCCCGGGAGTCGCAGAACCCCAAGGGGGAAGTTCGAGAACACGATGAGTTGTGACGCCCGTTGCACAGCGCGCACGGCAATCTCATTCCACATCGGTGCTGCAAGATCATCCAGTCTTCCCATGAGCCGTCGGACGGTTTGGGCATCCGGGCCACGCGCCCAGTGCTGCTCGATATTCGAGAACGCGGCGAATAGCTCGGACGGGACGGTGGGGAGCATTAGCGCGAACCCGTCCCGGACACCGCTGTGCGCGACGAGAAACTCAATCGCGGCTCGCTCCACGAGATCGTCCGACTGTGAGCCCATGTCCCGCGAGAAGACCGATCGTGGGTCGAACGGCTCAAGACGCTGGGCAGGATGTCGTCTCCCCGGAGCACCTCGCAGGTATGGCGAAGCCACGCCCGGAGCGGCCACAGTGATTGGGATACGAACGCTCGCTTGTTCGTCGTCGACTCGTTCAGGAAGCATCATTGCGGCTTCGGCCTGGCCCACCTGAGCGGCCTCGAGCTTCGCGAGCGCACGCACCATGGCGTGTTGGGTGAGACACTCCTCTAGCCACGACATCGGCGCCTCGTCGGCGCTCAGCAGCGTGTCGACCGGTCGTCCGACCTCCTGCGCGAGTCTGCGAACTGGAAGTTCGACGATGGCGAGATCCAGACGAGCGCTCAGGGGCAATGACGTGCCGACGTAAGGCATGTCAGGCAGGACCCGTCGGTGGATCTCGTCCCAATGGCCATCGAGCGTCGCGTCCGACATCGCTCCGAACGAGATCGGCGGCAGCAAGAACTCGAACTCGCCGCATAGGCGCACCGCATCTGGCATCAAGTCGTCGTGCGCGGCCATCAGCACCGGGAGTTGGCCCATCGGCGGCCACGGTCGCAGATAGCCGTCATCGAATGCCTGGACCGGCGCGAGGAGGATCCGATGGTCCGGACGGAGGTCCGCCATGCCCGCCACAGCCGTGTAGGGCAAATCGACCACCTCGGCGAAGCCTCGCGGGAGATGGAGGAAGTACCACAGCGCTGGCAGCGCCGCGCCAGCCTCTCGGTCAAGGCCGTGCGGCGCAGTCACGGGATGATGCTGAGGCTCGACAACGTACGGCTCGTAGGCGGCCGATGTGTCAACTGAGGACAAGAACAGCGCGACGTAGAGCGGTCGTTTCTGGAGCGCCGTGAGTGAGTCGCTGGACGGGCCGATTCCACAACATACGTCTTGAGTAGCGATTCCTTTGTCCGCTCCGCTCAAGGCACGAACGCTCGGGTGGGCACCTTTGTTCTTGTCTACTGTTCTCGCCGACGCGCGGGTTCCCGAGAGCACACGTGAGCAATCCGCTCTCGCAGGGCACCTCGATCGTGTGCTCATTGGGACATCTGTGACAGGAGTGAGCAATCCCCGAACAACTCCGCCCCCAACTCAGGCTGACGGGGACGGTTGCGGCATCGTTGATGGACACTGAGTAGTGATGAGCCCACTGTAAGTATTGCCATGCGGACAGGCTCGGGACAGCCAGCCGATCACGTTGTAGATCGTTGCTGGCTGTTCGGGCAGCAAGTGCTGACAAGGG
The DNA here is from genome assembly GCA_963848335.1 of uncultured Acidimicrobiales bacterium. Taxonomy (GTDB): domain Bacteria; phylum Actinomycetota; class Acidimicrobiia; order Acidimicrobiales; family UBA8190; genus Chersky-840. The sequence continues at coordinate 724,779 of CAWKDD010000003.1, read as the reverse complement.
GGGTGCGGAAACCCCGTGGTCGGCACCATCCACGAATACACGCGACGACCAGCCGATGTTACGGCCGGTCCCCGGCATCCCGGGCACGCCCGAACCGGTTCATGCGGCAACCCACGACCTCCTGCCGTGGCAGACCTAGGAGGTACCTAGCCCATGAACCGCTTATCCAATCGCCGAATGGATTCAGGGCACCACCGCGTTTCTAGCAATCTGGCTCGGCTTCGGCACCTGGTCCCACCAGTTCCGACGCTCGTGGTGGGTGTGGTGGCCACCATGATGGTCCTCTCCGGTGTCCCCAGCCTGCGACCGGGGCCGAATTCCTTAATCGCCCCCAACGGTCGGCACTTGGGTATTCAGATCACTGACGGGAACCCTGGTTCGAGCTTTACGGTTTACCAGCCGCCAGAGCTGTGGTCGGGTGGAAGCCCTGTTGAGGCGTGCTCGGCGTGCGACCTCCAGTCCCTCACCGGGACACCGCAAGGCCAGAGCACACAGCCCGGTCAACCGGTGGACGCCGCCACCGGAGATTTTACCAAAAGCGTCCCCTTGTTCTCGATCCCCGAACCGGGGGGATCAATGGACGCCACCATGACCTACGACAGCTACCGTGCCCAGGCCGACCTCGCAAGTGGCGGCAGTGCCGCCTCCATCGAGTGGGGATTGGGCTGGCAATCCTCGCTGACCGCGTACCTCACCCCTGGGCTCGCGCCCATGGTCACCGAGGAGAACGGTGCCGAGGTCAACTTCAGCTATGCGCCCATGAGTGGAATATGCCCCCTCGGAGATTACTCAGACCCCGCCAAATACACCGGCGTGGACAGCGCCTTTCAGTTCTGTGCCCCGTATCGCGTGAACGCCCAACTCAGTGAACTGACCACCAATGGCAATATCACCGGCTGGTACCTCTTCGAGGAGGGCGGCCGGACGGTGCTCAGCTTTAACGCCTCAGGCCAACTCACAGACGTAGGCACGCTCTCGGACTTCGATGCCGAGACCTACCTCTACGGCCAGACAAATCAGACCAATTCGGCGTGTCCGTCCAACGGCACCACGATCTTCTCTTGCACCGTCATCACCGACCCGTTCGGCCGGCAGATCGTGATCGAACAAAATCAGGTCAGTCAGGTCGTCGGCATCCTCGACCCCATGGGACGCCTCTACAGCTGGACCTTCCAGCCCACCAGCTCATACGTGGCCTCGATCGCCAATCCCGACGGCACTACGTCGTTCACCTACACGACGTCATTGGGCTCTCCGTTTTCGGCCGACATGCAGACGGTTACGGATCCCGACAACTACACCCGCCACATCGGATACAACCTGACCGGTCAGGTGGCCTCCATTACCGATTTCGCCGATCTGAATACGACCACCTACACCTACCAAGGGAGCTGTAGCAACCTGTCCTGCACGGGTCCGGGTGACTCCCGCACCACAACGGTGACGTATCCTGATCAAGAGATCGATACGGACTACTTCTACGAAGGGGTCCTCGTCACCGACACCTGGGGCACGACGTCGTCGGGAAATGACCAATCCCAGGTCGAGTACATCTACAACTATCCGGCCTACGACAGTCAGGACCAAGACAACAACATCACACTTCAGATCGAGCGACCCAACACCTCGGGGGTGGCGTTTACGATCGTAACCGATGCCGTCGGCAACGTCATCTCGGTCGCTGACATGTATAACGATTACATCACCAATCAGTACAATGACTCGGCCGGCAACGACCTCAACGAGCTCTGTTGGACCGTCCAGAGTTCAGTATCAACCCAAACTGACGTGTCTTGCCAAAACACCCCACCTACCGGCGCCGCCTCGTTCCAATATGACAGCAATGGGAACATCACTTCCACGACGGACTACAACCAGGTCACGACTCGCTACGGCTACTACTACAGTGGCTCGGCGCTGAACGACCTCCCGTGCTGGGTCGCGCCTCCAACCGTCACTGGCGCCGGGACGAACTGCACCACATCGCCAGCCGGTAATGCTCCGACGGACTCCACAGCCTACTCCTATGATTCCTACGGCGACGTGTCGATGGTCAACAAGGCGTATGGCGATGCCACGTGGGAGACGACCTCGACCTCCACCCACGACGCCGACGGAGAACTCACCAGTTCGACGCCACCCGACGCCTACTCGCGGGGAACCAATCCGGGCAGTGGCAATGCTGCCTATCTGACCGCATACGGACTCGATGGGGACGGAAGAGTGCTCTATCTCTATTCACCCGGCCCTGAGTCCGACGGGTACGAGGTCACCAACTATGGCTACGATGCCGACGGCAACGTCACGACCGTAGACAACCAGAGCACGGGCGCGGTCACCACCAATGTCTATGACGGGGACAATCGGCTGTGCTGGACCTATCAGGGGACCTCAGTCATCAACAACACCAGTTGCACGCGTCCATCGGGGGCGACGGGCAACTACTACTCCTATGATACCTCCGCCTTGGCGTATACGACCAACCCGAATGGGAACACCACCAGCTACAGCTACGGCGACCCGGCGTTCCCGACCGAGGCCACCGCGGTTTCGGATCCGATGGCAGCTTCGGTCGTCTACAACACCTACAACCAACTCGGAAGTGTATGTACAAGCGGGCCAGCGGTTCCAATGGTTCCATGCCAATGGGAACAGGGCCAGGGCAATACCTATGATGGGTACGACTCGCTTGACAGATTAACGGTGTCGACCGATCCATCGGAGAACACCACAAACTACGGGTATGGGGATTCGAACTACCCGAACCTGATGACGTCGATGACGAATGCGCTCAATCAACAAACGTCGTATGGCTACGACCCTGACGGTCGGGAGAATGTCGTCAGCGGCGCTGCGTCGAATTCCGTCACCCAAACGGGCTATGACACGGACGGGAGGATGTGTTACAAGATCAATGCCTTGGTCCAGGCCAGCTGTTCGAGCGTCCCCACCACGGCCGGTGACTCGGGATACAGCTACAACCCCCTGAACCAGCTGCAGACCATGACCGACTACGGACTGGGAACTTCCTCGTTCTCCTACGACAACAGCGGGAACCTCCTCCAGCAGACCAACGACAACGGGCAGGTGACGACGTATGCCTACGACGTGGCCAACGACGTCACCTGCGTGGGGTACTCGGTGGCCGCCAACCCCAACTGCGCGAACCCGGGGAGCTCGACGAATACCGTTGTCAACTACGGATACCAGTACATCGGCAAGATCAGCGACACCCTCGACTGGCTGGGTAACGAGACGCACTACGGGTACACCTCCGACGGGGAGCTGAATCTTGCCAGCGTCTCGTATCCGTCGGGGACGGGTGAGACCATCAATTACGGCTATGACGCCGCCAACAACCTCACCAGTAGCAACTACGCGGGCCCCGCCGTCGGCACTCAATCTCAATCGTGGACTCCCAACGCCGACAGCCTGGTGAGTGCCACCTCGCAGCTGGGAAGTTACAACTCGAGCCCGACCTACGACGGCGTGCACAACTGGGTCGCGAGCGCCACGAATCCGGGGAACTCCGGAGCCGACAGCTATCAGTACCAGCCCAATGGTGAGCTGTCCTCTGACCTAGCTCCCAATGGTTTGGGGCCCTACTACGCCTACAACGGGGCGGACGAGCTCACCAGCGGGGAGAACACCAATACCGACGTGGTGTCCACCTTCGCCTACAACGCCAACGGGGAGCGCTGCTGGTCTGCTCCGACGAATGTCTCCAACCCCACTTGTTCCTCCCCTCCCTCGGGGGCCACGTCCTACGCCTGGAACGCTTACGGTCAGTTGTGCTGGGCCGGAAATAGCACTTCGACCAACGGCTGCTCTTCTCCGCCCTCGGGCACCACCTCATATCAATACGACGGGACCGATTTGCGCTCGACCGCAACCTCGGGACCCGTAGCGGCCTGGTCCGCACCCTCCACTATCGATAGCAGAGGTCTGGGGGGAGTCTCGTGCCCGACAACGTCGTTCTGCGTGGCCGTCGATGCCGGCGGCTATGCCCTCAAGTACAACGGCTCCAGCTGGTCCTCTTTTGGCGACATTGACGCGGGCAGAGTACTCAACAACATTTCTTGTATATCTTCCATCTTCTGCATGGCCGTCGATGACAGTGGCTATGCGATTAAGTACAACGGGTCGAGCTGGACGGCCTCCCATATCGACGGCTCGCAACAGCTTTTGAGCATCTCGTGCGTCTCGTCGACCTTTTGCGTGGCCGGCGACGGGGCAGGGCACGCACTGATGTATAACGGGTCGAACTGGCCGAAGACGACGCTCACCACCACAAACTCAGTTCAAGGCGTCTCGTGCACCTCAACCTCGTTCTGTATGGCCATAGACGGTGGCGGCCATGCCTTCAAGTACACCGGATCATGGTCGGCTGCCACCACGATCGACACTCGACCCACCACGGCAATCTCGTGCAGCACATCCACATTCTGTGCCGTAGTGGACTTCGACGGCTACGCCGTTACCTACAACGGGTCGGCGTGGTCCTCTCCCCACGACATCGACGGGACACACATCCTCATCTCGGTCTCGTGCACGTCGTCCGCGTTCTGCCAAACGACGGACACTGTGGGTAATGCATTGTTGTACAACGGAACGACCTGGACTCCGTTAGACATCGACGGATCGAGCTATCTGGCGTCAGTGTCGTGCCAGTCGACGACATTCTGCGAGGCGGTGGACGGTGCAGGCCACGCTCTCGCCTACCAGCCAACCACCGTGACATCGCACCTCTCCTGGGATGTCGTGTCAGGAGGAGGTCTGCCGCGGCTGCTGACGGATGGGACCAACGCCTACATTTACGGTCCCACTCTGTTCGGCGGCTCAGCTCCAGTGGAGCAGATCTCGCTTACGACCCACACGCCCGAGTACCTCAGCTCCATTCCATCGGGAGTGCAACTGGTCTTCGGTGCCAGTGGGAGCTTGATCAACCGGTCCTCGTACTCGACCTATGGCACGCAGACGAATACGAGTTCGAGCGGACCGGCGACGCCATTCGGGTTCCAAGGCGGATACACCGACGCGACCGGCCTAATCTACCTTATCAACCGCTACTACGACTCCAACACCGCGCAGTTCATATCGGTCGACCCGTTGGTCGCTAAGACCGGTCAACCGTACGCGTTTGCCGGAGATAATCCGCTGAATGCACGCGATCCAAATGGGCTCTGTTCTTGGTACAACGTGTGGTGTGAAGTCGTTCAACCAGCCGCGAATTGGTTTGGGAACAACTGGCAATCCATCGTCTTTTGGGTAGCTATTGGAATAGGGGTAGTGGCATTCATTGCCCTCTTTGCCTTCACCGCCTGGGCTAGCCTAGCTGACTTGGGTGTCTGGCTCGCCGTTCTCTTCTTTGGGGAAAGGCTTTGACTGATTTTGCCCAAGAGAACGCTGCTCCCCCTGTTTGCGACTGCCAGGTGAGTCCGACTGGGATCCCCGTAGGTGACGTATACGGAGGTTGGATTGACTAGGAGAGATCGCTACACTTTGTGCGTGGTCGATCTGCGGCGGTACGGATGAATTGGCAGCCTGGCTTTCAAGAACCCGCTGACGGAGTTGAGGCCGTCATGAGCCTCCTGTCCCCCTTCGATCGGGTCACGTGCGGGCGCCTTGTTCGCCGACTGTTGAACAGCCCCAATGCGGCTCGGACTTATGAAAGATTCGGCCCCGTGGGCATGGCAAGACTTTGCTCGGCCTATGCCTTCGCTGCGTACTCACTTCCGGTAAGCATCGCTACTGCCTTCTTCGCCCGTGCTGCTATGGCAGATATAGCCTTGCCGCTCTTGATCGTGCTTTGCGTATTGTTCACCCTCTTGCTCAGGCGAGGCCTGACTGGTTACAGGGCAGTTCATTGCTGGCGAACCGGCAAAAGCAATCAGAACTGACCTTCGGGCTGTCAGTCGATCCGGTGGCAGGCCAAACCACATTTGTTCAAAGGACATAAGCCTATGAGAAGGGCCACTAACCGATGACGGGTCTCGTTTGCGAGGAAACCGCAATCGTTCTTAAGACCCGGTGGCACCCGCTATGGTTCACCTTCTTCTTCCTCTTTCGGACCTTTGTAACAATCGACGGAAAGACCTCGGTCCTGCCCTGGGGCAAGCATGTCTTCCAGGTTGAGCCGGGTATGCACGAGGTGCAGGTTTCTTTAGGAACTAGTTCCTTGGGTAAGCCCCAGGGCGAGGCTCGCATCCAAGCAGAGGTCGCCCAAGGCAAGACAGTTGAACTGCAATACCGATCTCCGTTCTTAATAGTCTTCGAAGAGGGCCGCATCAAGATGATCCAGTAGCACTGCCTGAATCGCTTCGCAAGTCCGGAACTGAGTACGGTTCTTGCATACTCAACCCTGTAGGTGGCGTCTCAACGGCGCTGATCCCTCCATCTATGGTGATGCAGCCGTTGAGAGTTCGAGACGACGAACGATCCGCCGGACTTTGTGCTCTGCACCGACAGCATCCTGTGGGTGCCGAAAATGTCATCCCATGCGTCCTGAACAGGGAAGTTGCGGCGCGGGCGCTCAAGCGATGACGGTTGGCAATGGCTCTGTCCTTCCTCTATCTCGCCTTCGTCCGGGCGCTTCAACTGCTGCGCTTGCAGCGGTGCGACGCCGCCGATCTGGCCATCGAGGTCATCGTCCTCCGCCACGAGGTCGCTGTCTTGCGTCGGCGGGTGACCCGGCCTGCGCTTCGACCAGCTGATCGGGCCCTGCTCGCGGGCCTGAGTCGACTGCTCTCCCGTTCCCGGCGGCGCAGACTCTTTGTCCAGCCCGAGACATTGCTGCGCTGGCATCGTGACCTGGTGAGTCGGCGCTGGACCTATCCCCATCGGCCAAGGCGACCGTCGATTCCAGCCGGCACCGTCCGCCTCGTGGTCCGGCTGGCCACAGAGAATTCCACCTGGGGCTACCGGCGGATCCACGGCGAGCTGCTCGGCATGGGGATCCGGCTGGCGCCCTCGAGTGTCTGGGCCATCTTGAAGCGCCACGGCATGGAGCCCACGCCCATGAGGTCAGGTCGCAGCTGGGGCGAGTTCCTTCGTGCCCAGGCGACCACCCTGCTGGCCTGCGACTTCTTCACGGTGGACACCGTGCTCCTTCGCCGGCTCTACGTGCTCTTCTTCGTCGAACACCACTCCCGGAAGGTCCATGTGGCAGGAGTAACGACCAGCCCGACCGAGAGGTGGGTGACCCAGCAGGCCCGCCAGCTTGTTTGGTCGCTGGGCGAGTGCCTTGTCCCAGCCAGGTGGCTCATCCGGGACCGAGACGCCCAGTTCACGGCGAGCTTCGATGAGGTCTTCCGAAGTGAGGGTATCCAGATCATCCGGACTCCGGTCAGGTCTCCTCGAGCGAATGCCATCGCCGAACGTTTCGTGGGAACGGTCCGCCGGGAGTGCTTGGACCGCATGCTGATCCTGGGTCGGCGCCAGCTCGTGGCGGTGCTGAGCCAGTTCGCGGAGCACTACAACTCCCACCGTCCACACCGATCACTGGGTCAGCTAGCGCCCTGCCCGCCAGCGCCTACCGAGGTGAAGGCAATGCATCAGGTCGGACGCGTAGTGCGGGCCGACCGGCTCGGTGGCCTCATTCACGAATACCGGCTGGTGGCGTGATGTGGATGACATTTTCGGCACCCACACGGCTTCCCGTCAATTCGTGGACGGATCCCTAAGAGTTGATAGGTCAACGGGCCTGCCTCGAATGTTTGCTAGAAGTTCACGATGTCTTCGCCACGGAAGAAATGTCTGGAGTGCATAGAAAAGCGACAGACCGGTCGTTGCGAAAAAGCCCCACTCGAAGCCCGCGTGAGCAACGGCAGAGGTTTGGGTCGCGAACGCCTCGATACCAATCGGGACTGACGCGCTAAAAAAGCTTGCGAAGAAGGCACTCGGAAGTGTGGCCTCCGATCGCGCTAGGCCGGAAAGTTCCGGGGCGCTCACGGCATAGAACGGAAAATCCCTCCCGTGAAACACCAGTTTTACCGAGGGTCCGACAGTCTCGAACACAGACCCGTTGTTTCCATTCGAGAGGCCGTCGTGAGCGCCATTAGCTTGCTCGAGGGCACGCCGCTTGCGCGCATGGTCTGGCCGGTGCGCTGTCATGGTCGTATTCACTGCGCCTGGGGCCGGCGTCCGGGTCGGCGCTCGTCCAAAACAATGACGTCGCGAGAATCCAGGTCATGAAGGACGTCGCCGGCTCTCATGGCTCGGTACCGACGAACGATCTTGCCGATCTCTTCGCCATCGTCGGGAGCAAAGGCAACCAGGGCGCCGAGCAGGTCGGCCTTCGACAGGCGCTCACCAGTGGCAGTCGCAAGGTCAACGAGCTGATTGGCTCGGTGGTCGATGGGGGACGGCCAGTAGACGCTCGACTGGACCTTGTCGCAGGCCGGCAGACGGGTCGCCTTATCAATCTCGTTGGACCTTGTCGATTTGCGACCCATTTTTGATCACCGCCGCGTCACACCTAAGTTCTACGGTAATCGTACGATTCGCCTTGCGCAAAGGGCTTGGTGAGGCGCGCTCATGCACTGGAGTGACCCGGGATCCGCGGACACCTTGACGCTGGACGGGACGATGTCCCTCTGGCAGAAAGGAGTCCAACATGTCCGGGAGAGTCCCGCCTCCGTATCCGCCCGAGGTCCGCACCGAGGCGGTCCGTCTCGTCCGTGAGGGCGGAGTGTCGCTCAAGCGGGCTGCCGCCACGGTGGGTTGCTCAGAGCAGACGCTTCGCAACTGGATCCTCCAAGCCGACCGGGATGATGGCGTGCGCACCGATGGCCCGACCACCGACGAGAAGGCTGAGCTGGCCCATCTGCGTCGGCGGGTGCGGGTCCTCGAGGAGGAGAAGGAGATCCTGAAAAAAGCCGCGGCCTGGTTCGCCAAGGAGACGCACTCGACCCCGTAGCGGGGTTCGAGTTCATCGAAGCGAACCGGGCCTCTCACCCCGTGGCCACCATGTGTCGGCTCCTCGGCGTCTCAACGAGCGGCTACTACTGCTGGCGGGATCGTCCGCCATCGGCCCGGGCACTGTCCGACGAGGTCCTCACCGAGAAGATCCGCCTGGTCCACACCCAGTCACGGGAGACCTATGGCTATCGCCGCATCAGAACCGAGCTGGTCGAAGAGCACGACGAGGATGTCGGGCGCCACCGGATAGCGCGGCTGATGCACAACGCAGGTATCCAGGGCGTCACCAGGCGCAAGTTCTGTCGCACCACGCGCCGAGACGAGCGGGCCCGTCCCGCCCCCGATCTCGTGGAGCGGGACTTCACCGCGCCTGGACCGGGGCAACGGTGGGTGGCCGACATCACCTATGTCCCGACATGGGCAGGCTTTCTGTTCCTGGCCGTGGTGCTCGACGTCTTCACCCGCCGGGTCGTGGGCTGGTCGATGTCTTCGAACCAGAACACCGAGCTCGTCACGAGGGCTCTCCAGATGGCCATCGCCCGCCAGCGCCCGGACGGTGTCGTGGTCCATCATTCGGACCAGGGGTGTCAATACACGAGCTATGACTTTGCCAAGGCCTGTCGGGCCACCGGAGTAGAGCGCTCGATGGGGTCGGTGGGTGACTGCTTCGACAACGCCATGGCCGAGAGCTTCTTCGCCACCTTGGAGTGCGAGCTCATCGACCGCAGCGTCTTCGAGAACCGCAACCAGGCCCGCATGGCGATCTTCGACTACATCGAGGGCTTCTACAACACCTGGCGCCGGCACTCCTCGATCGGGAACCTCTGTCCGGCCGAATATGAGCGCCGCTGGCGCGCCAACGCCGTCTCAAGCAATGCTGCATGAACCCAGAGCATCGGTGTCCGTCAGACCCGGGTCACTCCAGACTCGCCTGAGAGTGCTCCGCCCTGGACACAAGTCTATTTTAGGCCTTTGTCCTCCGGTGCTCCTGCGCTCGACCGGGGCCGCCGAGCCCGGCCGATGGCGGACGCTGCCCAGAGCCATCCGCAATCATCTCTGCCGGGAGTTGCTCGGGGCTCAGGCGGAGGCCACCGAGCCGGTCAGAGCAGTATCGCTCTCGTGCCGCGATTATGGGGCGGGTCCCCTCTGTGGTGAGGAGTACTGGATCGGCATTCCTGAAGGGGCGGGGCCGTGTCAAGGGGCTGTCCAGGAACGGGGCTTTGCTACGCAGGCGCGACGAAGCAGCGCCGGCGTGGCGCTGAGGGTCCAATGGTCATGTCCCGCCGTGAGGCGCTGCACACCAACGTGTCTCAGCTCGTGAGGTGGCGATGCTCAGTCGCCAGGCATTCCTCCGCCCGCTATGGGTGCATGGTGCGCTTGGGGATGTGAGCCGGGCGGGCTCAATCACATACTCGACTTCGCCACCTGCGTGGGAGTCATGCCGATACTCGAGCGCGCGCCCAGATCATGTGTGACGGTCATGCGGCTCTGTCCAGAGAGCGGATCTCGCCGTCGCGAAGTCCGTAGTAGACGAGGACGAGGAGCTTGCGGGCAACAGCCACGCGGGCTCGGTACTTGCCTCGTCGCTCGGCGATGCGCTCGTAGTCGGCCCGCAGCTTGGGCCCTCCCCGGTAGCCGGAGATGGCCTCGATGGCCGCCCAGCGGACGAGCTTGTTGCCCTGCTTGGTGATGTCGCCTTGGTGCTTGGTGAGATCTGACTCTCGGTGCTTGGGGGTGAGACCGGCCCACGAACACAGCTTCTCGGGGCTCGAGAAGCGAGCGATGTCACCGATCTCGGCCACGAAGATCGCTCCGATGACCTTGCCCACGCCGACGATCTTCTGGATGGCTTGGTAGCCGGTGTCGTCCTTCAGCTGGCTGTGGACGGCGCGCTCGAGCATGGCCACCTCGCGGTCATAGATCTCGATCAGATCCCGCAGTGACTCGATGCGGATGGTGAAGCTCATGGGCACATCGAGGGCGTCGAGCTGGGCCTGGCCACCGGGACCGAACATCTCTACTCGAGCGGGCAGGATCCCGTTCTTGGCCATGACCGCGTGGACCTGGGCCTTGAGCCCGCTGCGCAGGGCCACGAGCTTGGCCCGGTAGCGCACGAGCTCACGGAGCTCTCGAAGCTCCGGTGGGGCGATCCACCCCTCGGGGAGAGAGCCCATCCGCAGCACGTCGGCGAGCAGGGTGGCGTCTTTCCAGTCGGTCTTGACGCGTCTGTGGCTGGTCATGCCCCGCATGGCCAGCGGATGGGCCATGTGCAGCGTGTGCCCGTCGGCTCGCAGGAGATCGGCCAACCAGTACCAGCCGTAGGTGGCCTCGAAGGCCACCTCCGCCCCCTCGCCAGCCTCGGCCACAGCGATGGACATGGCCACCGGGTCGTTGGGGATGCGAACTGACGAGAGCACCTCACCGGCCTGGTCCATCGTGACAATCACCGAGCGTCGGCGGTGCAGGTCGATCCCGACATAGCGTTGTTCCATAGGGGCCTCCTCCCCTTGTCGAGGTTGGTTTGTGGAAACCCCAGTGTCATCCTGATCACTGGAAGCTTCACGGGGGGCGGAGGCCCCGCCCCTTCATCGCATCACATACCGCCCGGCCCATTTGAATACACACGGCCGTCAGATCCGAAGTCAGATCGGCGCTGATCGCGATCGCGATCACGCTGGGTCGCCTTGGCACCGTTGGCTTGGGTCCCGAGGCTGACTCGGCAGGCGCTCCCATCCGCACCTACGCTGGCGTCGCTGGAGTGGGGGTGGCTCTTGACGACCGAGAACGCGGCGATCCTGTTCACCGACGTAGTGGGCTCGACCCAGCTATCCCAGCGCCTCTCGCCCGAGGTGGCCGAAGAGGTGCGCCGGGGGCACTTTTCTATCCTGCGCCAGGCCATCGCCGAGGCGGGAGGCACCGAGGTGAAGAACCTCGGTGACGGCCTGATGGTGGCCTTCTCATCTCCGTCTTCTGCCCTGGCCTGTGGGGTGGCGATGCAACAGGGCGTCGAACTCGATAACCGGAGCCGGGAGCACTGGGTGGGCCTGCGGGTCGGCTTGAGCATGGGAGAGGTCGCCAGGGAGGACGACGACTACTTCGGGGACGCCGTGGTGGAGGCGGCGCGGCTGTGTGCCACCTGCGAGAGCGGTCAGATCCTGGCCACGGACGTGGTGCGGGCCATGGCCGGTCGCCGCAACCGTCACGAGTGCCGTTCGGTCGGTGGACTCACCCTGAAAGGACTCCCCGACCCCATCGAGACCGTCGAGGTGATCTGGGAACCCCTCGGCGGTGCCGAGATCGCCACCATCCCGCTTCCCGCCCGCTTGGCCGTGCGCCCCGCCGTGGGGGTCGTGGGGCGTGAGTCCGAGACGCAGGTAATCGCCGATGCGATGAAGCGGGTGGCCGCGAGCGAGGGGCGTCAGGTTCTCCTCATCTCGGGCGAGGCCGGGCTGGGCAAGACCACCCTGGTGGCCGAGGCGGCCCGCGCCGCCTTCGACAACGGAGCGGTAGTGGTATTTGGTCACTGTGAGGAGGGCCTGGCTACCCCCTACCAGCTCTTCGCCGAGGCGCTAACGCACTACGTCACCCACGGCCCCGAAGATCGGCTCTTGGCCCACGTCGCCGCCCACGGCTCGGAGCTGTCGAAGCTGATACCAGCCCTTGCCAGTCGCATCCCGGACCTGCCACCCTCCAAGGCCACCGACGCCGACACCGAGCGGTTCCTGCTCTTTGCCGCCGTGGTCGGTCTGTTCGCACAGGTGTCGCAGGACCAGCCCGTCGTCGTGGTCCTCGACGACCTCCAGTGGGCCGACAAAGCCAGCCTGCTGCTGCTCCGCCACATTGCAGCCTCCGATCAGGCCATGCGGGTGCTCGTGATCGGGACCTATCGGGACACCGAGCTGTCCCAAGGGCACCCGCTGCTCGACGCCCTGGCCGCCCTGCGGCGACTGGACGGGGTGACCCGCATCGACCTGGCCGGACTGGACGACACCGGCGTGGTGGCGTTCCTGGAGGCCGCCGCCGGTCAGACCCTCGATGACGACGGGCTGGGCCTGGCCCATGCCGTCTACCGCGAGACCGACGGCAACCCTTTCTTCGTGAGCGAGGTGCTACGCCACCTCGTCGAGACCGGCGCGCTGTACCAGGACTCGTCGGGGCGATGGGTGTCCGATCTCTCTCTGGACGAGGTCACCCTGCCCGACAGCGTCCGTGAGGTGATCGGTGCTCGGGTGGGGCGACTGGGGCCCGTTGCGGGGAAGGTGTTGTCGATGGCGGCGGTGATCGGCCGGGACTTCGACCTCGATGTCCTGGCCCGGGCCACGCAGACCTCCGATGACGACCTGCTCGACATCTTGGAGGCAGCGGCAGCGGTGGCCCTGGTGCGCGAACTGTCAGGTCGCTACAGCTTTTCCCACGCCCTGGTCCAGCACACCCTGTCCGAGGACCTCGGTCCCAACCGACGGGCACGGGCCCACCGCAAGGTGGCCGAGGCGCTGGAGGACCTCTGCGGTGACCGTCCGGGGGCCAGGGTGGGAGAACTGGCCCGACACTGGTTGAGCGCGACCCAGCCCATCGACATCTCCAAAGCCATCGCCTACGCCCGCCAAGCGGGCGACGCCGCCCTGGCCGCCCTCGCCCCCGCCGATGCCTTGTCGTACTACGCCCAGGCCCTCGACCTCTATCCCCAGGCCAGCGATCCCGATCCGATCCTGGCGCTAGACCTGGCCATCGGCCTCGGCACGGCACAGCGTCAAACGGGGGACCCGGCGTTTCGCGAGACCCTTCTCGACGCCGCTCGTCGAGCCGCAGATCTCGATGACACCGGCCGCCTCGTTGCCTCGGCCCTGGCCAACAACCGGGGCTTCTTCAGTGCAGCGGGTGTCATTGACACCGAGAGGGTCGAGGTCCTGGAAATGGCCCTCGATCGGCTCCCCGCCAACCAGCCCGACCGGGCGCTCGTGCTCGCCACGCTGTGTTCTGAACTCGCCCTCGGCAGCCCGCTAGAGCGCCGCCAGTCCCTGGCCGACGAGGCCCTGGCCATCGCCGAGTCCTCCGGTGACGACGCCAGCACCGTGCGGGTTCTGAGCGCAATTTCGTATTCACTCTTAGTACCGTCGCTCCTCGAACAAGCGCTGACGTTGTCCGCTGACGCATTGATTCGGGCCGAGCGCGTCGGCGACCCAACACTTCACTTCCTCGCCTACCTGATTCGTATCGACGTCGCTGCCCAGAACGGTGATATTGACGAGGTCGATCGCGGTCTCCTCGCCTCGGGATCCCTGGCCGAGCAGCTGGACCAGCCGTTTTTCAGTTGGACGCATGCTTGGTTGCGCTCCACCAGGGCCCAGATCGCCGGGGATTGGAACCGAGCCGAACAGCTAGCCACGGAGGCTCTGCAGATAGGTACCGACGGCGGTCAGCCAGACGCGACTTTCATGTTCGGCTCACAACTCATAATCGTCAACCACCAACGCGGAACCCTGGGCGAACTGGTCCCAGTGCTGGAGCAGATGGTCGCAGATGCCCCCGATTTGGCCGGGGTGCTCACCGCGGCGCTGGCTCTGGCCTACGCGGAGACAGACAGAATAGAAGAGGCGAATCAGCTGCTCGAAGATTTCGTTGCTGGCGGATTCGATCTTCCCTTCGATCCGGTTTGGCTTCTCACAATGGCTGAATGGGCAGACGTTGCCATTGTATGTCGGCACCGAGAGTGCGCCGGTCCGTTGTTGGACCGACTTGCGCCGTGGGACTCGCAGTCGTGCCTAGCCCCCGTCGCGTTTGAGGGACCGGTCAGCCTTTACCTTGGTGGCCTTGCCACCGTCCTCGAGCGCTACGACGAGGCGGACGCCTACTTTGCCCAATCCTCCGCCTACAGCAGTCGAGTAGGTGCCAAGTTCATCGCTGCCCGGACCGACCACCTGCGGGGAACGATGTTCGCCGAACGCCAGGCTCCGGGCGACATCGAGAAGGCTCGGGACCATCTCACCAAGGCGCACGCCGTCGCAGCGACCAACGGTTATGGGACCATCGAACGGCGAGCCGCTGACGCTTTGCAACTGCTGGACGATTGAAGGACGGCGGGGGTCGTCGAGACCCGACTCGCTGCCTGTCGCCAGCACTCCCAGACACCTGCGGGTCAATCTCTGGGCCGTCCGGTACTGATGCTCCTATCGATGTCAAGGGGCGTTTGCGGCGAGGAAAGGATAGAGCTCCCGGGCCACGTACCGCTTGAGGCAGCGCATGGCTTCCAGCGTGGATAGCCCCTCCTTGGTGCGTCGTTCTATGTAGTGACGGGTGGCGGGACCGCAACGGCGCCGTCGGCCGCATACGCACTCGCTCGAGTTTGTCGGAAACGGGACGACAATCCCTTGTTCTTATGGTGGGGACATCCCCGACCTGACTGGCCATTGGACCAGGGACCGGAAGCGCTGTTCGAGACCTACGACCGGGAAGTGAGCATGCACAACGACGTTGACGACCACCCCGATCACCGGCCCAGCGCGCCGGGCCGGGTTCGGGGTCCTGGTGACGGGGCCAGCGCACATCGCTCTCATCCCCGGAACATCCACTTCATCCTCGGCCTGGGAACCCCGGAGCGGGCCGGATGCGCGGGGGTGTTTCCGTGAGGAGCTCGAGGAGGGGGTCCGTCGTGGGCTCCACGAGGGGGTCCGTCCTGCATCGGATCCCTCACCTGGTGCCATCACCCCGGGTTACGGCGGTGGTGGGGGGTCCGCCGCGTGGGCGGACTTAAGGGGGTGAGTGGTCATGCGGACGTCGAGGTGACCGGCCAAGGGCCGATGCGTGCGGCGTGGGCAAACGGACTGTCGTCGCACGGCGAATCAGACGGTGTTTCGAAGAGCTCTCCAACGTCGTCGGGCTCGAGGTCAAGAACCAAGGGCTCACACCCCGGGGGTCGTGGGGGCGGGCGGGATCTCAATCATCGACTGCTGGGCGCGCTCGGTCGGATCACCGAACGGGACCGTCAGCTGTGTCGCCTCCTCGAAGACCACCGAGTGCTCACCACCGCACAGGTGGCCGACGTCGGCTTCAGCGGCGAACGCCGAGCCCGGACACGGCTCTCAGAGCTCTACGCCCTAGAGCTGCTCGAGCGCTTCCGGCCCCGGACCGGGGCGAACCTCGCTGCCTTCCACTGGGTGCTCGGGCCCCTCGGTGCCGCCCTCGTCGCGGCGGAGGCCGGGGTGGACGTAGCCGAACTCGACTGGCGGCGGGGTCTGGTCCGCGACCTCGCCTCCAGCCAGCGCCTGGCCCATCTGGTCGGCGTCAACGGCTTTTTCACCGCGCTGCTGCGCTCGGCCCGTACCCGGCCCGGCTGCCAGCTTGAGGAGTGGTGGTCCGAGCGGCGCTGTGGGCGCGAATGGGGCGAAGTCGTCCGCCCCGACGGCTACGGCGTCTGGGTCGATCACGGCGCCTCGATGCCTTTTCTCCTCGAGCACGACAATGGCACCGAACGCCTGAATCGCCTGGCGGACAAGCTCGATGGGTATGCCAAGCTCGCCGTGGCCGCGGGTCACTCCAACTGGGTGCTCTTCACCTTCCCCGCACCGCGCCGTGAAGTTGATGCCCGACGAGTCCTCGCTCACCACCGCGTTCCGGTGGCCACTTCCGCCCGCACACCGGAGTTTGCCCCCGACGAGGCAGTGTGGCTCCCGATCGGAGACCACGGCCCACGCCTTCGCCTCACTCACCTTGTCGGCATCCCGCTCGACGCGTGGCGACCAGCCTGACCGCCGCATCCCCGAGGTCGCTGCCCAAACGAGGCGCCAGAACGCGAGGTCAGCTCATGCGCGTCGTGTCAGGGTCGTCTGTGGGGTCGTCTGTGGGGTCGTCTGTGGGGTCGTCTGTGGGGTCGTGCTTTCATACGACCCCCCATGTGTGTCTGAAGATGCCGGTCAGACCCCGATCGAGGGGGCGTCGCTCCAGGCGGACTTAATAGGGAGAGGGGGTGATCGATCGCGGTGAGCAGGGTTTGCGGCCGCAACAGCGGCTGTCGGGCTGTCGACGAGGTGCGCCGGGTGCACCTCCCGATCGTCAGCGGGAGCCATCGCCCTGGTTGTTAGGCAGGATCACCGTGCCGCCCTAGCCGAGGATGTCGTACGTCACCTGGGCGCACAGGCTGGGGAGATTGGCCTGGGTGCAGGTCGCGCCGTCGGGGAACGAGATGTCGTCGACGTTGAAAGGTGCACACCCTGTGGCCACCCCGGCGTTGGCAACCTCGAAACTGTGCAATTCGTCCCGGTCTCCCGTATCAGTGGATTTCCGAAAATCGTCCCTGGGCTGTGCTCGCGATATCCGAGAAATCACGTATCGGACTAGAGAGCTGGGTGGCGCGTCCGATAGCGGTTACGGACGGGGTTCCCGGCCACGCAGATCTTCCAATATCCCCAAGTCATGGACGACAGCCAGAGCTCCCTTGCGACCTTCGACGCCCAACGTCTGATAGAGGCGCGCCAAGTCTCTTTGCATCGATCGCTTCGAGCGATGCATATGCACCGCCATCTCGGCCACAGTGAGGTTAGAGTCCAACAGCCGTAGACAGTCACGTTGAGCCCTCGTAATCGATCTGGCCTCGGAAGCGTGCGTCATGAGAGAGCTGGCGTTCCTAAGAAGGACGGCCACCTCCTCGTCGCACAGCATTGTCACAATGGCGGCCAGCGTTCGTGCCGGCGTAGCAATATCGATGACCGCCGCCGCTCCCCAGGCGAGCCCTCGCCGCACCCGTTCGTCCCCAGTGTCGGAAATAAGTAGCACGATCACTGTTTCTGGCTGGCGAAGAAGAATGGCCCGACCGATACGTTCGGCTGAGACACCACCTACGAGGACCACCGGAGGAATGTCGCTGCTCCCTTGGCCCCCGGGATTCAACGGCACGAGCTCGTGCCCGAGGGCCTTGAGCTCCGCTTCGCACGCACCGGCGTCAGCCTCGGGAAGGCCAACCACCGCTATCCGAGCCACGGGACCCCCCTTATCGGCGCTGAGTCGTGCCGCCTTGAGGGATTCTCAAAAGATTGGCGTCACCGCCAACTTCGCGCTCACCGCTTGACCACGGATTGTAGCTGATTGCACACTGAGTGTCACAGCGAGTGACAGGGCCGGCCGCCGTGTCGGCCTTGGATCGAGCGAGGGGAACGTGCCGATGCTTCTCAGACTATTTCGTCGCGCCACTGCAACCGCCAGCCAGGCAGCCATCGAAGACCATGGGTATGACCAACGCATCGGGGGCCCTCCACATCGTGCACGCCGGCGCAGGGGCGTCATGTGCCTCATCATGTTGGTGTCGGTGTTGGGCCCGACGCTGATCGGCCTCCCACCCGCCGCCGCCGGGCCGACAATCTCGGCCGTGGGCAGCCTTGCTACCGCGGAAGGGTCGGGACTCACCACCCTTTCGGTCGATCCCCAGACTGCCGGTGACCTTCTCGGCGTCTCGGCCCTTACGTCGACCAGTTCCCTCACAGTGTCGTCGATCTCGGGCGGGGGGGTCGCCACCTGGACCAAGGCGGTGCAGTTCGACGGGTCCATCGGGGGTGACGAGGAGATCTGGTACGGCAAGGTCACCACCACCGGGTCCTCCAGTATCACCTTCACGTGGTCGGGCTCGGTCACCAGCCACACCCAGGAGTACAGCGCCCAGGAGTTCACCGCCGGCTTGGGATCGGCCACGGTGTGGTCGCTCGACAAGACCGGGACCGTCAACAACTCCTCTTCCACCTCGGTCTCGTACCCGAGCCTGACCCCAAGCGGATCGGGCGAGCTTTACTTCGGCTACTCCTGCATCTACAACACCCCGTCGGCCGGGAGCACGACGGGCTTTTCCTATGCCATGACCGCCGAGAACAACCTCATTGCCTATAACCCCAACGTCTCGGGTGCGGTGTCTCCGACAGCTTCCCAGTCGCCTGCGGGCATCTCCTCGTCGGTGGGCGTGCTCTTCACGGCAAGCCATGCAATCTCGGCCGTGGGCAGCCTTGCTACCGCGGAAGGGTCGGGACTCACCACCCTTTCGGTCGATCCCCAGACTGCCGGTGACCTTCTCGGCGTCTCGGCCCTTACGTCGACCAGTTCCCTCACAGTGTCGTCGATCTCGGGCGGGGGGGTCGCCACCTGGACCAAGGCGGTGCAGTTCGACGGGTCCATCGGGGGTGACGAGGAGATCTGGTACGGCAAGGTCACCACCACCGGGTCCTCCAGTATCACCTTCACGTGGTCGGGCTCGGTCACCAGCCACACCCAGGAGTACAGCGCCCAGGAGTTCACCGCCGGCTTGGGATCGGCCACGGTGTGGTCGCTCGACAAGACCGGGACCGTCAACAACTCCTCTTCCACCTCGGTCTCGTACCCGAGCCTGACCCCAAGCGGATCGGGCGAGCTTTACTTCGGCTACTCCTGCATCTACAACACCCCGTCGGCCGGGAGCACGACGGGCTTTTCCTATGCCATGACCGCCGAGAACAACCTCATTGCCTATAACCCCAACGTCTCGGGTGCGGTGTCTCCGACAGCTTCCCAGTCGCCTGCGGGCATCTCCTCGTCGGTGGGCGTGCTCTTCACGGCGACCAACTATCAGTACCGTGCGCCATCCGTCGTGGGCGACGCTTACTCCCTCGCTGGCACCGGGGCGGCGGGCACCTCGGGTAACAACGGCCAGGCCACCGAGGCCGAGTTCAACGATCCCGTCTCCTCGGCGGTGGACTCGGCGGGCAACGTGTACGTGGCCGACGAGAGCAACAGCCGCATCCAGGAGATCGCCGGGACCACCCACTCGCAGTGGGGGATCTCCATGACCGCCGGTGACATCTACACCATCGCCGGCAGTTCCTCGGGAAGCTCGGGAAGCTCGGGCGACGGCGGGGTGGCCACTTCGTCCCTGCTCGACCTCCCCTCCGGCGTCGCCGTCGACGCCGCCGGCAACCTCTACATCGCCGACCAGGGCAACAACCGCATCCAGTTCGTGGCGGCGTCAAATTGCTCATCGAGCTGTCCGTGGGGTCTGTCGTCGACCACAGCCAACGACATCTACACCGTCGCCGGCAGTTCCTCGGGATCTTCGGGGCACTCCGGCGACGGCGGGGGTGCCACCTCGGCGCTGCTCAACCAACCCCGCAACGTCGCCTTCGACGCAGCGGGGAACCTTTACATCGACGACACCAACAACAACCGGGTCCAGGTTGTGTCCAAGATCAGCTGCTCCTCGAAGTGTCCCTTCGGGCTGTCATCGACTGCGGCCAACGACATCTACACCGTCGCCGGCAGCGCCTCGGGCTCCTCGGGTTCCTCGGGCGACGGGGGGCGGCCACCTCGGCCCTGCTCAACACGGTCAAGGGCCTCACGTTTGACGCGGCGGGGAACCTCTACGTCGGCGACTCCGCCAACAACCGGGTCCAAGAGGTCCCAGCCGTGACAGGCACCCAGTGGGGTATCTCCATGACCGCCAACGACATCTACACCGTCGCCGGCAGTTCCTCGGGAACCTCGGGGTCGTCAGGCGACGGGGGCGCGGCCACCTCGGCGCTGCTGTCGGGCCCCCGTGACGTCACCTTCGACGCGGCAGGGGACCTTTACATCGCCGACGGCGCCAACAGCCGTGTCCAGGAGATCGCCGCTGGCACGGGCACCCAGTGGGGCCAGTCCATGACCGTGGACGACGTCTACACCATCGCCGGCAGCGCCGCGGGGACCTCGGGGTCCACCGGCGACGGCGGGCCGGCCGCTTCGGCGCTCTTTGACCTCACCGGCGGGGTCGCCAGCGACAGCGCCGGCGATCTCTTCATCACCGACTCGCTCAACAACGAAGTGCGGGAGGTCACGGCCAACGCCGCGCCCACCACCGCCATGGCTCCCGACGACGCCTACTCCCTCGTCGGCACCGGTGCCGCGGGCACCTCGGGCGACAATGCCCAGGCCACCGAGGCCGAGCTCAACGATCCGGTGTCCTCGGCGGTCGACGCGTCGGGCAACGTCTATGTGGCCGACGAGAACAACAACCGGGTCCAAGAGATCGCCGGGACCACCCATTCGCAGTGGGGCGTCTCCATGACCGCCGGTGACATCTACACCATCGCCGGGAGCTCCTCGGGGAGCTACGGAACCACCGGCGACGGCGGGGCGGCCACCTCGGCCCTGCTCGACGGTCCTTCGGGTGTCGCCGTCGACGCCGCCGGGGATCTCTATATCGCCGACCAGGGCAACAGCCGCGTCCAGGAGGTCGCCGCCACGACGGGTTCGCAGTGGGGCATCTCCATGACCGCCAACGACATCTACACCATCGCCGGCAACTCCTCGGGGACCTCGGGGACCTCGGGCGACGGGGGGGCGGCCACCTCGGCGCTTCTGAACGAACCGCGCAACGTCGCTTTGGACGCGGCCGGGAACCTCTACATCGAAGACACACACAACAACCGGGTCCAGGTGGTGGCCAAGACCACCTGCTCCTCGGGGTGTCCCTTCGGGCTCGCCTCGACCACGGCCAACGACGTCTACACCATCGCCGGCAGCTCCTCGGGGACCTCGGGGTCCAGCGGCGACGGGGGCGCGGCCACCTCGGCGCTGTTCAACCAGCCCAAGGGGATCACCTTCGACGCGGCGGGGAACCTCTATGTGGGCGACTCCGCCAACAACCGGGTCCAAGAGGTCGCCGCCGTCACCGGCACCCAGTGGGGCATCTCCATGACCGCCAACGACATCTACACCATCGCCGGCAGCTCCTCGGGAAGCTCGGGGTCCAGCGGCGACGGCGGGGCGGCCACCTCGGCCCTGTTGTCGGGCCCCCGTGACGTCACCTTCGACGCCGTTGGCGACCTCTACATCGCCGACGGCGGGAACAACCGCGTCCAAATCGTCTCGGCCACCACGAGCCCCCAGTGGGGACAGTCCATGACCATGGACGATATCTACACCGTCGCCGGCAGCTCCTCGGGAAGCTCGGGGTCCTCGGGCGACGGCGGGGCGGCCACCTCGGCCCTGTTCAACCTCATCGGCGGCATCGTCACCGACGGCGTCGGAGATCTTTTCATCACCGACTCGAACAACAACGAGGTGCGTGAAGTCATCCCTGCTGTCCTGGCCCCCACGTTGCCCTACGAAACCTCGGGTGGGGGCAATCCCGCCGAATACGACTCGCAGCCTCAGACGGCGGTCCCGACCTCCCAGGACCAGGGGCTGTCGGTCGATGCCATCACCGGCACGCTGTCAGACACGGTGACCGATCTCGAAGTTTCCGGTTCGGGAATCTCGCTCGACCTCACCCGAACATATGACTCGGCGCGAACGGGCTTGGTCGGAGCATTTGGATACAACTGGGCCGACTCTTACCACATGTTCATCCAAGCGGGCACGGGCTCGCTGTCCAACACCGAACAGGTGACCCAGGAGAACGGATCGGTGGCGTATTTCTACCTGAACGAGCAAGGGACCTGGACCGCTCCGGCGCGCGAGTTCGCCACCCTCGTGCACAACGGCAACGGGACGTGGACCTTCACACGGCGGAGAACACAAATCTTCAACTTTGCCTCGTCGGGGCGGCTGACCTCTGAAACAAACCCCAATGGATATACGACGTCGCTCTCCTATAACGCCGCGGGCCAACTGACGACGGTCACGGCCAACGGCGAGGTCCCCTCCGGTGCCGCCCAGTCGCTCATCTTCTCCTACAATTCCTGGGGTACGGTCTCCCAGGTGACCGATCCGCAGGGCCGATCGGTCACCTACACCTATAACGCTAGTAACCCTGGGGAGCTCACCGGCGTTGCTCACGTGGGGTCGGTCCTACGGACTCCCGACGACGCCTACTCCCTCGCCGGCACCGGGGCGGCGGGCACCTCGGGTAACAACGGCCAGGCCACCGAGGCCGAGTTCAACGATCCCGTCTCCTCGGCGGTGGACTCGGCGGGCAACGTGTACGTGGCCGACGAGAACAACAGCCGCATCCAGGAGATCGCCAGCACCACCCACTCGCAGTGGGGGATCTCCATGACCGCCGGTGACATCTATACCATCGCCGGGAGCGCCTCGGGGTCCTCGGGCTATTCCGGCGACGGCGGGGCGGCCACATCGGCCCTACTCGACCTCCCCTCCGGCGTTGCCGTCGACGCCGCCGGCAACCTCTACATCGCCGACCAGGGCAACAACCGCATCCAGGAGATAGCCGCCTCGACGGGCGCCCAGTGGGGCATCTCCATGACCGCCAACGACATCTACACCGTCGCCGGCAGTTCCTCGGGATCTTCGGGGCACTCCGGGGACGGCGGGGCCGCCACCTCGGCGCTTCTCACCCAACCCCGCAACGTCGCCTTCGACGCGGCGGGGAACCTCTACATCGACGACACCAACAACAACCGGGTCCAGATGGTGGCCAAGACCAGCTGCTCCTCGGGGTGTCCCTTCGGACTGTCATCGACCACGGCTAACGACATCTACACCGTTGCCGGCAGCGCCTCGGGGTCCTCGGGAAGCTCGGGCGATGGCGGGGCCGCTACCTCGGCGCTTCTGAACTCCGTCAAGGGCCTTACCTTCGACGCCGCGGGGGACCTCTACATCGCCGACTCCGCCAACAACCGCATCCAAGAGGTCGCCGCCAGTACCGGCACCCAGTGGGGCGTCTCCATGACCGCCAACGACATCTACACCATCGCCGGCAGTTCCTCGGGGACCTCGGGGTCCAGCGGCGACGGGGGGTCGGCCACCTCGGCGCTGCTGTCGGCCCCCCGTGACGTCACCTTCGATGCCGCCGGCGATCTCTACATCGCCGACGGTGTCAACAGCCGCATCCAGGAGGTCGCCGCCAGTACCGGCAGCCAGTGGGGCGTCTCCATGACCGCCAACGACATCTACACCATCGCCGGCAGCTCCTCGGGGACGTCGGGGTCCACCGGCGACGGCGGATCGGCCACGTCGGCTCTCTTCGACCTCACCGGCGGCGTCGCCAGCGACAGCGCCGGCGACCTCGTCGTCACTGATTCCCTCAACAACAAGGTGCGAGAGGTGACGGCCAGCGCCGCCGCCACTTCGGCTGTGATTCCCGACGACGCTTACTCCCTCGCTGGCACCGGGGCGGCGGGCACCTCGGGTAACAACGGCCAGGCCACCGAGGCCGAGTTCAACGATCCCGTCTCCTCGGCGGTGGACTCGGCGGGCAACGTGTACGTGGCCGACGAGAGCAACAGCCGCATCCAGGAGATCGCCGGGACCACCCACTCGCAGTGGGGGATCTCCATGACCGCCGGTGACATCTACACCATCGCCGGCAGTTCCTCGGGAAGCTCGGGAAGCTCGGGCGACGGCGGGGTGGCCACTTCGTCCCTGCTCGACCTCCCCTCCGGCGTCGCCGTCGACGCCGCCGGCAACCTCTACATCGCCGACCAGGGCAACAACCGCATCCAGGAGATAGCCGCCTCGACAGGTTCGCAGTGGGGCATCTCCATGACCGCCAACGACATCTACACCATCGCCGGCAGTTCCTCGGGGACCTCGGGGTCCAGCGGCGACGGGGGGTCGGCCACCTCGGCGCTACTCAACCAACCCCGCAACGTCGCCTTCGACGCGGCGGGGAACCTCTACATCGACGACACCAACAACAACCGGGTCCAGGTCGTGTCCAAGACCAGCTGCGGCCAGTTCTGCCCCGTCGGCATCTTCACGCCGACCACGGCCAACGATATCTACACCATCGCCGGCAGCGCCTCGGGGTCTTCGGGGTCTTCCGGAGACGGCGGGGCCTCCACCTCGGCCCTGCTCAACGCGGTCAAGGGCCTTGCTTTCGACGCCGCCGGGAACCTCTATATCGCCGACTCCGGCAACAACCGCATCCAAGAGGTCGCCGCCGGCATCGCCGCCGGCACCCAGTGGGGCGTGTCGATGACCCCCGGCGACATCTACACCGTCGCCGGCAGCGCCTCGGGTTCCGCGGGCTCCTCGGGGGACGGCGGGGCGGCCACCTCGGCGCTGTTGTCGGCACCCCGTGACGTCACCTTCGACGCCGCCGGCGACCTTTACATCGCCGACGGCGCCAACAACCGCATCCAGGAGGTCGCGGCTTCCACCAGTTCCCAGTGGGGCGTCCTCGATGGCCGCCGACGACATCTACACCATCGCCGGCAGTTCCGCGGGATCCTCGGGGTCCACCGGCGACGGCGGACCGGCCACCTCGGCCCTTTTCGACCTCACCGGCGGCATCGCCAGCGACAGCGCCGGCGACCTGTTCATCACCGACTCGCTCAACAACGAGGTGCGAGAGGTGACTCACACCGTCGCTGCCCAGTACGGCTACACCACAGCGGGTTCGGTGCCCTATCTCATCGATGCGGTGACCGACTCCCTCAACGAGAACACCTCGTTCGCCTACGCCACCTCCAGCTGCCCGGCATCGGCATCGGACTGCATCTCCTCGGTGACCGATGCTCAAGGCAACGAGACGTCATGGACCTATGGCCTCAATGGGTCCGGAACCGGAACGGTGCTCATGACCGTTCCCATCACGATGTCGGAGAATTCCGGAACGCAGTACGGTGTCAACCAGTACGACCTCACCACCAAGACCGACGGGAACGGCAGCTTGGTTGCGGCGATGACCGAGACCACACTCGACCCTGCCACGGGTGAGCCCTTCATCGTTCGCCAGCCGGCCGGTGGGATCACCATATCCCGCTACGACGTCAACGGGAACAAGACGGTAGCCATCGACGCCCGGGGAGACGTGACGACGACCCAATACAACAGTCTGGACGAACCGCTCGTCACCATCTCGCCGCTTGGTGAGGTGACGACCGACATCTACAGCACCGACGGGGACCTGACCAGTCAGCGCCCAGCCCATCCCCTCCGGGGGCACGGCCACGACCAGCTACGCTTATACCGACACCGCCCACCCTGATAAGGCGACGTCGATGACCGACCCGAATAGCCACACCTGGAACTACACCTACACCGCCGACGGGCTCCAGGCCTCGGTGACAGATCCTCTGGGAAACGAGACCACCTACACCTACAATTCGTTGAACGAGAAGGCCACCATGGTCTCGCCTCGGGGTAACGTTTCGGGTGGGACTCCGTCTAACTTCACCACGAGCTACTCCTATGACCCTTATGGCAACCTGGTCGAGACGACGGATCCTCTCGGCCACACGACATTCACGTCCTACAACGGTCTTGGGAACCAAGCCTCCGCTACCAATGGAGACGGCAACACCACGTCCTCTGTGTACAACACGGACGGGGAGGTCACTTCCGAGAAACAGACGGGTGGTTCCTCGACGTCTGACTCTTATGACATGAACGGGAGTATGGGTTCGTCAATCGATGCCAACAGCCAGACGACGAGCTACACCTACAACACGAGAGCCGACTTGAGTGCGGAGACCGCGCCTCTCTCGGAGTCGACAAGTTACGCCTATGACGGCGACGGTAACAAGACGAGCACGACCGACCCCGACGGCAACAAGACGACGTATGTGTACAACTCGGCCAACCAGCTTGTCGCTCAGACCAACGGGTCCGGCACCGCCGCCGCCATAACGCTGACCTACACCTATGACGCCGATGGCAACAAGACCAGCTACTCCGATGGGCGCGGTCACACCACGACGTACGTCTACAACTCCCTGAATCAGCTCACCTCGACGACCGACCCCATGGGGAAGACCACCAGCTATACCTACGACGCGGCGGGCAACCAGGCGACTGAGACCAATCCCGATGGACAGACCACGACATGGACGAATAACGGTGACAACAAGGTCACCGGCATCGCGTACTCCGATGGTGTGACCCACTCGGTCAGCTATAGCTACGACCCGGACAACAATTTCCAGACGATGGTCGACGCCAGTGGCACATCCACCTACGGTTACGACGACGCCGATCGCCTCACCTCCTACCAGAACGGCGCCGGAGTGACCATCAGTTATGGCTACGACGCGGCAGGCAACAACACATCGATCGGCTACGCCGCCGGGAAGACCGTGACGCAGACCTTCGACTCGATGAACCGCCTCACGTCCGTGACCGATTGGAACTCGAACACCACTACCTTCGATCATGACCCCGACGGCGACCTGACCGGGACCAACTACCCGAACGGAGTGGTCGCCGAAAGGGTTTACAACAATGCCGACCAGCTGACTTCCATGCCCGACAAACTCGCTGGCACGACCTTCATGTATTTCAGCTATACCCCTGACGCCGCCGGGCTGATCACATCGGAGACCGACGACGACACCCCTGGAGCGGGAACGACCAACTACACCGATAATTCTCTCCAGGAACTCACGGCCGCCAACTCCAACTCCTACACCTACGATTCATCGATGGACCTCACCACGGCACCCAGTGGTAACACCCAAGCGTACAACGCCGACAGTGAGGTGTGCTGGTCCGGATCGGGGAGCGGGGCCTGCACCTCTCCGCCGAGCGGGGCGACCACCTACTCGTACTCGAACGAGGGCAATCGCACCGCCACGACACCCGCGAGCGGTACAACCGACACATACGGGTGGACAGAATCGAATGAGCTCAAGAGCGTGACGCCGTCCTCCGGGAGCGCCACCAGCTACGTCTACGACGGCAACGGCCTGCTGCAGAGCAAGACAACCGCTTTGTCGACCAAGAACTTTACGTGGAACGTCCAGCCCAAAACCCCGCTGATGTTGTCGGACGGGACGAACTATTACATCTACGGAACCGGCGCCAACCCCATTGAGCAGATTGCAATCTCCGGCGGCTCGACGAGCTTCCTCCTTGCTGACCATCTCGGATCGACCCGTGCTATCACGAACTCGTCAGGTACGGTGACGGGATCTGTCACCTACGACGCCTGGGGGAACGAGACCGGCACGTCGGGGTCGATCACGACACCCTTCCTCTACGCCGGCGAGTATTTGGACTCGGCATCGGGTTTCTACTACCTGCGGGCGCGGTGGTATGACCCGGCTACTGGGCAGTTCCTGTCGATAGATCCCCAGGTGGCAAATTCAGGTCAACCGTTCTCCTACGCAGACAATGACCCAGTTGCGAATACCGACGATACTGGTCTTGCAACCGTTGGAGCATGCCTCGCAGTAGGAGGCGCTTTCGGACCAATCATCGGAGGAGCCGATACTTGTCTTACCCGCACGATCGATAGCAGTGGAGAGGATGACATCGGAATTGTAGCCAGTGGCTTCGCCGGACTGGGTCACGGAATCGAATTCAGCGCCGCGGTCTATTATGAGGTGACCAATGCCACGAATCTCTACCAACTTCAGGGTTGGTTCGCCTTTGCAGAAGTGTCAGGGCAAGCGCTTGTTGGGGGCACTGCGATTGTGTTCTGGAATCCGAGCCGAACTATCTACGGGATCGCGTTGGGACCGGCGGTGGGAGGCGGCCTGGCTGCAGGGGTTGGCGCGCTCTACAGCCGGGTGCTCGAGAAATTCAATGGCGTAGTGATCGCGAATATAATGAGGGGAATATGGGATCTATTCAACCCTGAAAGTGCCCTCGGCTCCACGATCGCGAATCTCCTAGCGAAAGCGCATCGAAGCGAGCGATAATCGAAGGATCGATATCCCGAGAGCTGGAGGACGGAGAATCGCTCCGGAAGTAGATTACGTCGCATTCCGCTTCGAGAGAGTGCATTGATTGACGATAGAGGGAAGCGCAAGTGAGAGCAAGATGAGTGCAGTCATCGTATCGGTTGTGCTTTTGGGTGTGCTTTTGTGGGGCTATCTCGGAGTGGCCGCATACCGATTGGGGAGTGGTGACTCGAGCGCAGTAACGCGCCGATGGTTCCACGCCATCGCATGGATCACTTCACCCGTGGTTGGTCTCATCACCTTTCTTGTGGGTCGCAGGCCTTCTGTCGAGAAGGAGGTTGAAAGCATTACTCCAGACGAAGTAGATTCAGAGCCCGAACAAAGGACAAAATACGCGCCTCCGTTGCTTCGACAGGCCGCGTACTTCCCTATTGCCGCCTTCGTGTTTGGCGGAATAATTGTAGCTTCGGGGGTATTTTCGAAGAATGGCGACGGCGGCCTTCTGTTCATCGTATTCTGGTTTGGTGCGGGCCTATGGATAGCATATGGGTTCTTGTTCAGGGTTCCGTATGAGCTTTCGATAGACGGTGACAAGCTGACGTGGAAGGCGCCCCTTCGATCCGGCACCTGTCCGATTAGCGACATTCGCTCGATTCGACCTTATCAGTGGGGTCAGAACGCAGTGGCGATCAAATTCGATGACGGTCGGAAGGTGATCGTTTTGATCACACGTGGATTTGCTTCGTTTGTGGAGGTATTGAAGCTTTGGGTTCGGCCGGGCGTTGATGTCGAATTGGGACGATTAGGACGCCGTCTTGGGCAATGAATGGCCGATAGCCGTTGTAGTCAGCAGTTCGAAACGCGTTGGTATCGGCGACCGTGAATCATCCTTCAAGAAGTAGAGTAGAAGAAATTGCTTCGCGGCGTCGGGCAGGTCGTTGAGTAAGGAGGGGTCGCGTGGAACATTGACACTTCGTCGGCGATACGATGGGCATGCTCGCACAGGGCGTCGGCCGCACCCTTGGCCCAGGTGCCGAATGCGGTGAGAGGCACGCCCTGCGACCACAAGAAGACCCTGGCGGCGTTTGGCTTGTAGAACTGCGTGAGATGTCCACGGAAGATCAGGCGGTCGAACATGGCCAGGCTTCCGGTGATCCTGGTGGAGTGGATATCCTCGAACACGGACATGGCCCCTCCTCTCTGGGGATGAGCGCTTCTCTTGCCTAAGAGCAGTCCATCCCACTGAGGGTGACGGGGCCAGTCCCCTCCTCCCGCCAGATCGTCCCGCTCTGCTGGCCTCCCGCCGCCGGTCGAAGCGCACAGGGCCGGCTTTGCCGGCCCGTCAGCCGACGCTCAAAAGAACTCGGCTGCGCCCTCCTCGCAGACTTCGGCCGCTCCTCGGTGTTGCCGAGGCGAACCCGGCGTCAGGCTTTTGGTTGCGGCCGAAGGCTGCGATAGGGGCTTGGGGCCATGCAGGGCCCCTGGGCCATTCGATAGCGCTCAAAGGGGCGCGCCGGCGGAGCGGACTGAAGGGAGCACGGATCAGCGGTCTCGCCATCCCCGACGTCCGTGTCTAGTTGTAGTGGCTGAAATCGGCGATCTACACGTAAGCCCGGCGTTCTCGGCCCTGGGGATCGCGCATGTGGATACCCTGCGTGATCAGTGCCCGCCGAACCGTGCCAGGGTCAACGAAGAAAGCCCCACCTATAGCAGCGAGCGACCAGCCCGAACGATAGAGCAAAGCGGCCTTGTCGATCGCCTCCCGGTCGAGCTTCGGATATCGCCGTGGGACGCCGTTTCGACGCATGAGCTCGATAACGCTCTGTCGCGTGATCCCAAAGCGCTGGCCGAGCTGTTTCACCTCGACCCCTGAGAGGTACTCGGACTTGAGTTGACTCAGTTCATCGAGTCGTAGGCGGCGCTGATGTTGCTTCGGAGCCCGTTCAGAGGTCGGGTCTGGCGATTCGGAAGGAGTGGCACTCACGAGTCGCTGCAGGTCAACAGAGGTACGAGGGGGGTTGGAGTAACGTCCTATTACCTCCACCTGAGCGGACTCGAACCGCCGACGTGTGCGATGCCCGAATGTCCCCACCCTGAGGGGCTATGACGAGTGACCACGACGCCCCAGGCTGATTTGTGGGCCTTTGACCAGGGGCGCGCGGTTCGGATTGAAGTCGGTTGGGACTGCCATAAATCCGCAGGTGAGCGCCTTGAAATCCCACCATGCGAGTGGGAAGCGGCCGATCGGGAGCCACCCTCTACGGGGAGAAGAGGGTGCGCAGCTCCTCCGCCAACCCTCCGGTGGCGCTGCGGTCCACGGAGATCTCCAAGCGAGTTCCCTGGCGCTTGGCGGCGATCAGGCCCGCCTCGCGCAGGTGCTTCACATGGGCACTCACCGTTGGCTGGGCCAGCGAGAAGGCTCGGGCGATGTCTCCTACCGACGTCGGACCAGTGGCGAGGTAGTCGAGGATCGCCAGGCGTGTGGGATCAGCCAGGGCACGGAGCCGCTGGGCGACGTGCTCGGTCCGAGCGCGCGCCGTGAGATCGCCCCGGTTGACACCAAAGCCGATCAGGATGCCGCCAGGCAGATCGAGATAGAGACCCTTGCCGAAGAGGGCACAGGGCACCAGGACCAGCGTGTGGCCCGCCTCGTGGCGCTCGACGATATCGGGTAGGTGGACGGTGAACAGGTCGCACCCCGGCGCGATCAGCTCACGCCAATCCCTGCCGCGCTCGAGAACCAGGCGCGTCTGCGCCGCCACCCGCTCGACGGCCGGGATCCCCTCGGAGCGCCACCACGGCTCGAGCCCGGACGCCAGATCGGCGAGCAGTTCGAAGTATTCGCCACGACGTGTGTCCGAGGTCCGCAACGCGTCCACCCGGGCGTAGATGGCGGTGCGCGCCTCGGGCGTCTCGGAGCGGAGGGGGAGATCAGACGGCAGCGTGCCAAGGGCCGCCTCCACCGCTGAGCGGACCGCGAGGAAGTCGGTGACCTCCAAGGCGCGGGCGTGGTGGGCGAGCACGTCGAACTCGACGAAGCAGTCGATCCCGTCGTCCCAGAACGAGACCACCCTTTCGCGTAGTCCGGGGTGGTTCTCGTACAGCGGCCCGAGCACGGGATGGGTGGTGCGAAGCTCCGAGGACCGTGCACCGTGGATTGCCCAAGTGAGCTCGAAGGCCAAAGAAGGGCCGAGGACCGTGACCGTCCCAGGCGTGACCGCATCGCTGTCTGCCACTTGCATAGGTAGATGACTATATCAGAATTTAGTTGTTTTGTCTATCCATCGACGTTACGATGTTCCCATGGCAGGAAGGCAAAGTCCCATGGCGGGTAGGCAAAGTCTCCGCCGACACGGTGCGCCATGAACCCGGGTGTCGGTCTTCCCACCGCCCGGGCGCATCAGGCCGACCTCCGGTTGCTGTCGGGCGCTCGCCCGATGGGCGCGCCGCACCGTGGGCGCACGCCCGGGGTCGTATC
The DNA here is from genome assembly GCA_963848335.1 of uncultured Acidimicrobiales bacterium. Lineage (GTDB taxonomy): Bacteria > Actinomycetota > Acidimicrobiia > Acidimicrobiales > UBA8190 > Chersky-840. The sequence goes on along the minus strand of CAWKDD010000003.1, from coordinate 692,865 downwards.
CCGCCGCCTCGGCATCGCCTTTGTCCACATGGGTTGGCGCCTGCTCGGAGCCGACGACCTCGCCGACCGCGTTCTCATCCCCTCTCCCGGTCGCTGATCGACGGCTCGGCGACGCCACCACGGGTCTGGCGGGACGCGGGGCAGGGCAAGTTTCCGAACACAACCGTGCCAATCCCGACCGGGTGCTCCAATGCGCCGTCGGACTTCGACTCCGGCCGATGACGTGGCGCTCGTTGTTCCGCGATTATCGTCGGCGTGATGGGGGCCAGGTCCGAGGTGTGTCTTGGTCAACGCGGCGTCCGGGTCGAGCGGCCCGACGGCGTCAGCGACCGGGACTGGCGTAGACGCAGGCGTTACCGTGAGTGCGAACGTTGCGGGGAGTTCGACGCTGGCTGGTGACCGATTCCGGCTGGGCAACCGCCCGGCACTCGACGGCCTGCGTGCGGTGGCCATCGCCCTAGTCCTCGTGTACCACGCTTCAATCCACCTGATCGGGTTCGGATGGCTCCCCGGTGGCTTCGATGGCGTCGACGTGTTCTTCGCCCTGTCGGGTTTCCTCATCGGTTCGCTGTTGATGGAGGAGCACGACGACACGGGCCGCCTGGCGCTGCCCTCGTTCTACATCCGACGCGCTCGGCGGCTTTTCCCCGGCCTCTACGCCATGATCATTGTGGCCTTCGGACTTTGGGTGTTCTTTCCGGCGCTTCAGGTGAACATGCCGCTGCACCGGGAACTCATCGGCCTGGGTGGGGCAGTGGGCTACTTCTACAATTGGCTGCCTTTGGTCCTGCAGGGCCGCTGGATGTGGGGGGTGACGCAGGTATGGTCGCTCGGTGTCGAGGAGCAGTTCTACTTTGTCTTCCCGTTCCTGCTCCTCATCCTGCTGCGGCTCAGGCGTCCTCGGCTGACCACTGCTGCGCTCTTCGGCATTTCGGTCCTGTCGGCGATCGCCTGCACAGCGGTGTTCGCCGCAACGAACAACCATGACCTCGTGTGGACTTCCCCGACGACGCGGCTCTTCGAGCTTCTGCTTGGCGCGACCATGGCTCATTTGTTGCGGCGAGGGTGGCAACCAGGTCGCTGGGTTCCCTGGGCGACGATTGGCGGCCTGGGCTTCATCGCCTACTTCTCCGCCACGCAGCAGTCCCGGTCAACGTTCATGTTCTACGGGGGCTACCTGTTGCTGTCCCTCAGCTCGTGTGCAGTAATCCTGGGTGTCCTGCGTGAGGGATGGCTGACTCGCCTCCTCTCACTGGCTCCCTTGAAGTTCGTCGGTCGGATTTCGTACTCGCTCTACCTCTGGCACTTCGTCATTTTCCTCTTCGTGCAACAGGAACTTCCCAGACATAGTGAACGTTGGGAACGACTCGCCGTCGGTATCGGCGTTGCGTTCCTGGCAGCTGTGGCAAGTCACTACTTCATAGAGCGACCGTTCTTGAAACCACGAACGTCACTCGGGACCCAGCGCCAACCCGAGACCCTGGCCGCCGGCGTCGTGGGCCCTTGACGATTCAGTTGGAGTTTGCCCTGAGATTGGTTATGAGCGCGCAGCCTGCTTGATCGGATGCGACGCGGGCCCGGGAACGGCCGAAGATCAGAGGTCCCGTGAAGGTGATCCTGGGGCACCCCCGGCAGCTCCCTTGTGATGGTGACCATGGTGAGCTCGAGTGTGCCTACCGTGTCGGTGGATCGTCGTTCCCGGCGGGGTGACCGTCACCGGGGCTCTTGGTCGTGTCGTGGTTGGCTCCGGTGTCGCACCCTTCTTCAGCGTGTGCGGATTGGCCGTCGGAATCAACGTCGTGGTGGTCAGAGGGGGGTGGTACTCAGGATTGCCGGTCGTGGTCACGACCGTCGTGCTGGGGGCTCCAAGCGCGTGAGCAGCCTGAGCCTTGAGTGCCTCTTCGTGCCTGAGCGCCAGATCGTGCTTGAGTACCGCCTCCCTGAGTGCGTCCTCGCCCTTGAGCGCTTCTTCGGCCCTTAGTGCCTGGTTGTGCTTACGTGACTGCTCGTGCTTGAGCGCCGATCCTGACGAACACGAGGCGGCGAGCAGCGCCGTGATCACCAACGAGATCGCGAGTCGCACGGCCCCCCTCGACATCATCCCCCCTTCTTGCAGCGCCCCGTCCATCGTGTGACTGGGCCACCTGGGCACGTGTCGAGGCCCAGGAAAAACCCAGAATACTTCCAGCTGAAATATCAGGGTGTGTCGGGGGCGGTGACAGGACCTGTGTGAGCACATCCCGCCTGCTCACGTGGATCTATGTCGGCCGACGAGGCTCGCGTCATGGGACGCATTCTCATGGCATCAGCCGCCGCCTGCTGTGCCCGATTGGGCCTGTGTCTCGGCCCGTTCAGCGTCTGCCCCGGTTGTCCGGCAATCTGGTGCGCGTGGCCTAGGCACACGCATCGTCTGTGCGATTTTTCGGCCGGCTCGCTGGCGACGCGATGGACCCTTTCGGTCACAACATGCGTAGCAGGCGCCTCGGACGCGGCCTGGCTCGTCTCGCGCCATCTCGGAGCGAGTGATCGGATCAGGTGCTCGGCTTTGGCGCCGCAATCTCGACGTCATAGGACCACAGTTCGCTGTGGGTACCTACGGGCGGGCGATTCGCACCACGGCCGGAGACTCCGCGGTGGCCGTGGGCAAAGGCCGGTGAGGCCACCCATGCCTCGAATGCCTCCTTGTCGCGCCAGCGGGTGACGACGAGCCACGTCCTCCGGTCGTCGGTCGGGCGCAGCAGCTCGAATCCCTCGAACCCGTCTGCGTCGTCTACGGCACGGGCACGTTCGGCAAACCGTCGGGCAAGCTCCGGTCCGCCGCCCTCGGGAACGGTGATGGCGTTGATGCGGATGACACTCACCTCCCCATCATCGCCCATAGGGGGCGACACATCCCAGCGAATCCACGGACCAGTCCTGGGCCGAGAAAGAGTGGGATGGGTGACGCTGATGATCGCCCTCGCCCAGCACCGATCCCTCGGCTGCCATGGCCGCCCGCTGTATCCACCAGCCGCAGCCCGGCACTGAGCTGGCAGCCTCCGCTCCCGGGATGAGCCCACATTCGAAGCGGCCCGTCACCGGTGAGTCCATCGGCGACCTGATCGGCGGCCGGCGGCCCGGTAGCGCCGAATTTTCCTAAGCGTACCGAGGTCCGCCCGAGTACAATCCTGATTGGGTGGGTGCAGGGGGGGGTCCATGCAATGGGGTACCTAGCGGTTCCGGAAATGCCACGTCGTCAATTTTTGGTCACATTCCTGAAGCGGACCTATTGGAAGCCGCGATGGCATGCAGTCACGGATTGGCCGTCGTCCGGTACGAGTGCGCTGTGCGGTTTTCGATACCGGTCGGAGCCGCATCGGAAGTGGGACCAATCGACGCTTGCCACCCGGTGTCTCCAGTGCGAACGACTGGTGCTGTCCGACGGAGCAATGCCACCTCCGGACCGCCCTCCCAGGGCCCATGCCCCCCAGCAATGGCCTACCCATCCGATCGTCTGACCCCCCGGGAGATCACATGAGCCGGAGGCCGACGAGCCTTTGAGCAGCGGTGGAGGATCTCGTTTGACGAGAGCCCATCAGTGATCTTGATAATCGCGTAGTCGATGCAATGCGCTCTCGACGGCCTGGGCGTCTCGATGACCAGCATCGATCTCGATGAGCTTCCTTCGGCTGGTGGCTCCTCGCACGAGGGTTACCGAACCGCGCGGCATAGCGACCGCTTTGGCGACGGCGCGCAGCGCAGCCTCTGTAGCCCGTCCGGAATCCGCCGGTTCGATGACTCGCACGACGAGGGCGCCGCCGTATTCGCCGCCCACTGCGGTCTGCGACGAGCTTGGACGGACATGGATCTCCACTCGCATATCCCTACGTTGTACAGCCGGCTGTACCTGTGGGCTCTGAGTCGGGTCCACCTGTCGAGCCCCACGTTCGGCAATGGGCACGGAAAGTGGTGAGCAAAGCACGATAGGGAGACGAGAAGTGGTCGCGGGCCGCCGGCCCTTGACCGACACTGCACGCCGACAAGTTTTCGTCGAAGGACGAACTGCTTGAGGTTCGGCGGTTCGATGCGGCCCAGATGGGTCACACGACGCGCATCTGTCACCGCTGCAACATCTTGGGTAGTTTATTGTACGAGTCTCGCCCTTATCGGACTCTCGTCATCGAACCCGAGCGAACAGTGGTCGATTGGCGAGATCGACCGCTGGGCAGCTGAACCGCCACCTGGCTGGGGTGCAGACGGGACGCCATGGGCCGATTGGAGGACAACGCCGTGCGGGCCACCCAAGGGGCACGATGACCCCTGATACCGGGTGCAGGATCTCAGAGGCCGTGCAGGAAGGTATCCGTGTGATAACCATCGGCGGCGCTGTGAATACCGCCACGTCACCGGAGATACGGGAGGTCCTCTCCGCCACGGGCCGAGAACGTCTCCCCGTCGTGGTGGACCTCGAGAACGTTTCGGATGTGGATTCGATGGGCCTCATCACCCTGGCCCTCGCATCGAAGCGGATTCATCGGACCGGGGGTGTCATGTATCTGGTCGGTCTCCCACCAGGGGTGTCAAGAGTCCTCAGGATCTCCGGTGTCGACCGATCGCTCTCGGTCTACGACGACGTGGCAAGCGCGATCGAGGCGAGCCGGGCACAGACCTGACCAGCACTCGATTCGGTGATGCGCCGTTGCCCATATGACCTCGCTTGTGACCGGGCGAACAAGCACTGGTGGACTTGGAAGTCACCTGCGCGTGCACGTGCGGCAGTGCCGGCGCCACCGCTTCCGTGGACGCCCTGCAGCGCTCGGCGTATCGTGCCTGGTGGGCGGGGGCTGTCGGTGTCTGACCCCCCGTTTCGTGGAGTCTCTGGGACTCGAAATGCGCTTCGGGTCCCGAGGCTCCACCATGACCTCACGCATTTCGGGTCTCTCCTGTGCCGGAGAACCGGACGGTTGCGCCCACCAGCCCCACTTGGGTGGTTCAGGGTCCGGTGCGACTCGGCGTCGAGTTCGGCCCGGGGCCCGTGTGAGGGGTCTTGTCAGTGACCCAGTAGCCAACCGATCCGTCGTATGACCCCGCGGTACAGAGCCCGGCTCGATCCAGCTCGACCTCCCCATGTAGGGGTCCTTCTCGACAACACCCCGGACTACGTCTTCGCGTTGTGCGGTGCTGGGCTCGTGGGAGCTGCAGTGGTCGGACTGAATCACACACGACGGTGAGCACCTGACACGTGACATGTTGCACACCGATGTGCAGCTCGTCATCACCGAACCTCGACACCACCACTTGCTTCAGCCTGTCGGTGAAGAGTTGGAGCTGCCGGGGACCCTGCTGGTGTCTCGGCGTTTCTCCGACGCCGACGATCCGCCCATTTCAGCCGGCGAGCCATTGGAACGGGCACTGGAAATGGCCACTGAGCCTGACGGCTCTGACGAAGTCCCGAAGCCCTGGGGTGCCGTGGAATGTGAGCCCGACGTCCTGTGGGCCCTGGTCTTCACCTCGGGTACCTCCGCCGCCCCGAAAGCGGTGCGCTGTACACAACGGAGACTGCTCACGACGGGAGCACGGATGGCGACGATGCTCGGAGTCGGTCCCGACGACGTGGGATATGCGGCTATGCCCCTGTTCCATGCCAACTCCCTGATGTCGGGGCTGGCGCCTGCCTTGGTGGCAGGCGCGTCCCTGTCCCTGGCCCGCCGCTTCAGCGCGTCCAGCTTTCTTCCCGACGTGCGCCGCTACGGGGCCACCTGGTTCAACTACACCGGCAAATTGCTCGTCTATCTTCTGGCCACGCCGGAACGAGAGGATGATGCCGACAACACGTTGAGGATCGCCTTCGGCAACGAGGGTTCACCCCACGTCGTCGAAGCCGCCGCGAAGCGCTTCGGCATCAACATCATCGATGTCTTCGGCTCCACCGAAGGCGCCACGCGTTGGATCGTACGGGCGGTCCGCCCCGGGGCTGTGTCGGGCGCCTGCGCAAGGGGATCGCCGTCGTCGACCCCGACGGCAACGAGGTCCCGAGGGCTCGATTCGATGATGATGGCCGCCTCGTCAATGCCGAGGAGTGCGTAGGGGAGATCGTCAACACTCTCGGGGTGGGACCGTTCGAGGGCTATTACCGCAACGCGCCGGCCATGCGCCACACAACACGAAGGGGCTGGTACTGGAGTGGGTGACCTCGGGTACGTCGACGATGATGGCTGGGTGTACTTCGCCGGGCGCACGTCCGATTGGCTGAGGGTGGACGGGGAGAACTTCCCGCCGGTCCGATCGAAGCCATCGTCACACGCCATCCCGACGTCATGTTGACGTCGGTCTACGGTGTTCCCGACGTGGACTCGGGGGACCAAGTTATGGTGGCCCTTGTACTGAGCGAGGGAGCCATTTTCGATGGCGAGACCTTTGCTTCGTGGCTTGATCAACAGCCTGATCTCAGCCCCAAGTGGCGGCCGCGCTTCGTCGTGTGTGCGAGGCGCTCCCCACCACTCCGACCAACAAGATCCTCACCCGGGCTCTCGTTCACGACAAGTTCCGCTTCGATCGCGTGGGCGGAGATCCGCTGTACATGCGGGCACGCGGTGCTGTCTCCTTCCGCGCCTTCACTCCGGGTGAGGAGGAGAGCTTGCGCCGCGGCTTCGAGGCCAACGGGCGCAACCACGCTTGGGAGCTCTAAGGCGGGATCGAATCCGAGGTCCATGTCTCGCAAGCCGAGGAGCAGGATCAACCCGACCGGGTGGGGTTCGCACCGAGCACCTTCGCCTTGGCGGCCTCGAATTCCTCGGGAGACAGGACGCCACGGTCGCGAAGGTCCGCCAATCTGCTCAGCTCCTCGGAAACCGATGTCGCACCCAACCCGCCAAGTTGTTGCCGTATCGCCTCGTTTTGCACCTGGGCAGCTCGCAGCACCCGCTCATGCATCTCGCCACCACGTGCGATCAGGTAGATGAGCACGCCCAGCAGGGGGACGATGAGGATGCCAAGCACCCACAATGCCTTGGCGAAGCCCGACAGGTCGTGACTCCGAAAGATATCGACGAAGATCGAGATCACCAGCCAGATCCAGAGGGCGAAGACCACCACCTCCAAGATGGTCCAAAAGGCGTCGAGCAATGGATACGACGTGAGGATCATTGGTCCCCTCCGATCTCAGGGCAATCGATGCCGTGCCTGAATTCGTGACAAAGGTTACGCAACCGGGACAGGGCGTGCGCCGAAGGCACCGCAGACGCGGCTCGAGGGGTACGGCCGGGTCTCTTCAGAGACCGGTGCGGTCGACTTTCCCGATTTCCACGAGCCACGCGGCGGTACGCCTGAGGCCTTCCTCGAGGCTGATGGGTTCGTACCCGAGCCGCTTGAAGGTCTTCGACTCCACCAGGGGTCGGCGCGGTGTATGGACCGACGCCAACTTGAAGGCAATTGCCATGAGCGTCGGTCCGAACACGGCGAGCAGCTCCGGGTCGTCTGACGGTGCGACGTCGGACACCAGGTGGTCGATCCCTGCCAGTCCACAGATCCTGGTGCAGGCCTCGGCCGTGCTCACCACGTCCTCGGGCCGGCCGTCGAGCATGTAGCGCTCACCTGAGACGCCACGGTCGAGGGCGAGGATGCACCCCCGTGCGATGTCATCGGCAAATACCCAGCTCACGGGGAAGGTCAGGTACTGCGTGATCCGCCGACGGAGGGCGGACAGGAGCACCCGGTTGAAGCTGGTCCGGCCAAGGGCATTGCTGGCCACCGGCGACGGCCCGAAGATGGCACCGGGATGGGTGGTGACGACGTCCTGCCCGGCGCCGGCGCGGGCCATGGCGTCCTGGAACGCTGCCATCTTGGTGATCGTGTAGGGATCCGAGCTCGGTTCTCTCATCACAGGAGCGTCCTCACGCTCGAGACCTCCGGCCGTGTCGAAGAATGTGCCGGTGCTCACCGCCACGACCCGGCGCATGCCCAATGCCTCGGCGGTGTCGAGGACGTGCTTCGTGCCCAGGACGTTCACGGCCTCGAAGTCCGGCAGATTTTGACTTGCACCACCCAGGAGGGCGGCACAGTGGATCGCCGCATCGGAACCGCTGGCGGCGCGGCGGACATCGTCGGCATCGGTAACATCTCCGCTTCTGACCTCGACCCCCAAGGCGACAAGCGGCTCTGTGTCTGCCGAAGGGCGGGCCAATGCACGCACCTCGTCGCCGCGCTCGATCAGGAGTTTGCAGATATTGGCACCGGCCAGCCCGGTCGCTCCGGTAACGAAGATCGTCTCGCTCATGACGGTACGTGCCCGGGGTCATCCGTGTAGGCAGTGTCGACCTGATCCTGGTCGTAGGCGATTGCCGGAGGGCTCGTTCCGAAGATGTCGAGTGTGTGGATGAAGCGGTGAAGTCCCATGGTGCTGGCACAGGTGAATCCGAGCTCCACGATCTGTGCGGCCGTGAAGACCTTTCCCAGTCTCCGATATACCTCGTCATCGATGGCATGATGATCGGCCGAGAGCAGGTCGAGAAACTCGACTGCGAGCCGCTCTTGCTCGGTCAGCTCCGAGTGCCCTGGAGCCACGAGGCAGGCGACGTCCTCGTCTGTGATCGAGTCATGCTTCCGCGACTGCATGCAGGGTTGACATTCACCCAGCTGTGCACTGCGGATCCGGATGAGCTCGATGATCCTCCCGCCGAGGAGACTCTGCTTGCCCATGACTCCACGTGCCGCGTGGGTCATCAGGATCTGCGCCGTCTTGTAGGCGAAGATCTGGAGTGGGACCGGTGTGGCATAGGTGCCGTCGGCCACGCCCTCTTCGATGATCCGGCGAGGTTCGGCAGCGAGCTGGTTCAACGGAATCGGTTCTATCCTGGGCAAGGCTTACCTACTCTCGGGCTGTCAAGAGGATCTGTCAGTCTGTCCCGATCGAACTTATAAGGCGGGTGATGTCGTGTCCATGGAGCCTTCATCAGTGCTGCTCACCGACAAGGTGGCTGTCGTGACCGGCGGAGGAGCGGGGATCGGCCGGGGAATCGCCCGCGCTCTGGCCGCCTTCGGCGCCTCGGTGGCGATCTGGGAGCGCGACGCGGAGTCCGCAGCGTCGGCAGCGGAGGAGGTCGGCGGGCTGGGCCTGACCACCGATGCACGCGACTCAGGCGAGGTCGATGACGCACTTGCCCGCACGACAGCGGAGATGGGGCCGGTGACCATCCTGGTGAACAACGCCGGAGGTGTCTTCCTGTCGCCGATCCTCGAGACGTCCGAGAACGGCTGGGATGCGCTGTACCGGGCCAATCTCAAGCACGTGATGCTGTGTACCCAGCGGGTCGCCCGGACGATGGTGGAGAACCGCTCCGGCGGGAGCATCATCAGTGTGACCTCGATCGAGGGTGTGCGGGCAGCCCCCGGATATGCGGCCTATGCGGCGGCGAAAGCCGGCGTCATCAACTTTACGAAGACGGCCGCGCTCGAGCTCGCCCCCCACGCCATTCGGGTGAATGCCCTGGCTCCCGACATCACCCTGACCGAAGGCATGGCTTCAGTGGCGCCGCCCGGCGCCGAGGCGCGCTTCGGATTCACCATCCCCATGGGCCGCCCCGGCCACGTCGACGAGATGGGGGGCGCTGCCGTATTCCTGGCCGGCTCGCTGTCGAGCTACGTGACAGGACAGACCATCCACGTCGACGGCGGGACCCAGGCCGCGAGTGGCTGGTACCACCATCCCGAGAACGGCTCGTACGTGCTCGGGCCGACCTGAAACACCCGCGCCCGACTCACCGGGCGTCCGGCCCGGCCGAACCCACATGAGCGGACATGCCGCCGTCGATGGCGATCATCTGACCTGTGATGTAGCGCGACTCGTCAGATGCCAGAAAGACGACGAGATTGGCGACGTCTTCGGGCTCGCCGACAAACGGGGTGAGCGTCGCCCGGCCCAGCCCAGCCAGCATCCGGTCGGTGAGATGGGCACGGACGGCGTCGGTGATGATCAGTCCCGGAACGATCGTGTTGACGCGTATCCCTTGTTTTCCATGGGAAGCAGCCACGTACATCGTGAGGGTGTTGACTCCGGCTTTGGACACGCCATAGGCGGTTCGAGTCCGGTCGCCCTTGAGGGACGCTCCTGAGGACATGTTGATGATCGAGCCACCACCATCGCGCACCATTTCGGGGATGACGTGCTTGCACATGAGCATCTGGCTGCGCAGGTTGACCGCCATGGTCCTCTCCCAGACCTCCAGGGCCAGGTCGGTCACCTGTGTGTCGCGTGTCAAGAAGTCGGATTCTGTCATTGCCGCGTTGTTGTGCAATACATCGACACGCCCATAGCGGAAGATCGTCGCCTCCACCGCCGCCACCACGCCGGATTCCTCCGACAGGTCGGCCGCGACGCCAACAGCACTGCCACCAGATGCCGTGATGGCCTGACCGACTTGTTCCGCCCTCACGCCGTCGATGTCGACGATGACGACCGAGGCGCCCTCCTTTGCCAATGCGCGTGCCGTCGCGGCGCCGATCCCTCCGGCGCCACCGGTCACGATGGCAACTTTGCCGTCCAGACGCATCACAGTCAGAACACCTTAACGGGGGGGCATGCAGGTGACACGTAGATGGGAAAGGTGCCGGCAACCGAAGGCCGCATCCGCGAATGCGCACGGGCCATCGGACATCTCCATCTTCGTGCCGGGTCGAGGTTGTGGTTATGCCTGCGGCCCGGACCACGACGGATCACGGCCCATGTAGGCGACCAGCTTCGTGACGGGGTCGGCATCGTCCGGTACGGAGATCGACGGGCCGAACATTCCCGAGTCCCGGAGTTGCTGGTCACTGGGTAGTACGAACGCAAGGGCGACCTCACAAAGGTCTGGATCAAGATTGGAGTCGACCCCGATCGCCAGGGCCAGATCCCAGGAGTGCACCAGCACCTCAGCGGTGAGGACCGGCAGGAGGCGACCGAGGTCAGGGATCGCCATGTCTCTCACCGGTGGGTGCGGATCTTCGGCGATGCTCCTGAGCGCGCTGTCCATGGCGGCCAGTGTGACTGCCCACCTCTCTACGGGATCTTCCTTTGGTCGATGCGGCTTGGCTTCGAGGGGACGGAGCAAGAGCACGTCGTGGAACCCGATCACGTGTTCCACGACAGCCCGCGCATCCCATCCGGGGCACGGTGACCGCCTCTCCCACCTGCCTTCTGCCTGGGCAACGATGTGGGAGAACCGCTCGCACGCGTGGAGATGGCGCTCAACCAGCCCGATCATCGAACCTCCCGACTTCGGAGGATGGTAGACCCAGCCAGGGCCGTCTCCACAGTTTGTGGATCCGGTGGACCCCGTGTCATAACCTCTGGTGGTCGCCCCTGTCGTCGTGGAGACATTGGACATGTCGGTCTTGTGCGAGACCTGGGAGGGAGAGCAACGGTGCATAACCGAGTCGTCGAAGACAAAATGTACCCAGCGCCATGAAGAGCCGGTGTGTGAGCTTCTTCGTGGACGAGCATCTGATTCCCGAAGTGGTCCGCCGCGTCCAAGATGATGTCCTGCCGCGCTTCTCGCAGTTGCCACATTTCTTGGGCTTCGTCGCCCTTCAAAGCGAGTTGAGCCCTCGGCCGGAGATCGTCGCCATTTCGTTCTGGGATGAAGGCCTCGACGATTCAGAAGCGGTTTCCGAGGAGTTCCGCAACGAGATCGAGGTCGTCACGGGCACGACCCCCGCTCGCAGGGCATTCGACGTTCTCAGAGTGATGGTGCGTGACACCAACGGCCGGGTCTGTCTGGACTCGCCCTGAGTGACGAATCCGGGGCCATCTTCGACACTGCGGGCACGCGTCAGTTCCGACGCAGGTGAGACCAGTCACTTTGAGTGATGAAGACCGCAGTCGAAGCAAGCAAAGCGATCACGCCGAAGAATATCCAGGGGTAGGGGCCGCCGACGAGCAGGTGGGATGCGAAGCCGAGGCTCCACAGCCCGAGAAACCCTCCGACGATGCGGATCAATGCGGCACACCTGAGTCGCCGTACGGCGCGACGACGTTCGCGTGGCCAAACAGGATCCAAGACCTGGTCCACGGAATGACGCAGAAGATCGTCGGAAAGGTCCATCAAGCACTCATGCTACGGCGGCGGAATTGGCATGGCGGAGTCGTTGAGCCATCGCCTTGAGGATTCGTTGTGCCACTTCGGGCGACGACTTGACGAGTGTCTCGAATTCGAGGCGGTTGAACACGAGGACCTCCATGTCGGTCCTGGAGACGACGGTGGCGGTGCGAGGCCCGCCGTCGAGGGTGGCGACCTCGCCGAAGAAATCGCCGGGACCGAATCGGGCCACCTCCATGCCGTGCACTTGGCAGATCGCGGTGCCTGCCAACACGATGAGCACCTCGGCCCCACCGGCTCCACTTCGGGTAAGAGTTCTTCCGGCGGGCAAGTGGACCCGGGTGCCGAGGCTCGACACACGTTTCATGGCCCTTTTCGTACAGCCTGCGAAGATGGGCAGACGGTGTGTGTCGCCAACTTGGTTTCGGCGCCTCTGTACCAATCGGCCCTCCCCATCGCATCGAGAACCGGCGTGCTGACACCTATAGGTTACGAGGGCAGCATTACAGGCCGATGAACACAGCGCGAACGCACGCGAAACCTTCGGAGAACGACTCCGCTGTCGACGAGGCCCTCCATTGTCTCGCTTCCTCGATGATCCTGGCCACGGACCTGTCGTCCGGCGTCGCTCCGGCACGATGACCAGGGTTGGGGGGTAGCCTCCGCCCATGACGACCTCTCGGCTGGAGACCTTCAGCGATGGAGTGTTTGCGATAGCCGCCACCCTGCTGATCTTGAATGTCCACGCCGACGGTCCCCATCTGGGCCAAGCCCTTGCACAGGCCTGGCCCAGCTACGCGGCCTACGCAGTGAGCTTCGTCACCATAGGGATCATGTGGGTCAACCATCACGGTGTGTTCGCCCAGATCGACAAGGTCGATCGCACGTTTCTCATGGTCAACGTCTTCTTTCTGATGGCGGTGGCATTTGTTCCTTTTCCGACAGTACTGGTGGCTCAGCACATTCACGACCCCGGTCTCCGGGTCGCCGCCTTGGCATACGGCTTCACGCTCACCGTCACCGCCGTGTTCTACAACCTGCTCTGGTTCTACGCGGCGAGACGACGACGTCTGCTCCGAGACGACGCCGATCCCCGGGTTGTATCGGGGATCACCCGCAGTTATCTGCCAGGGCCGTGGATCTACCTGGCCGCCACGCTTGTGGCGCTCTGGAGGCCGACCGTGAGCGTCGTACTGTTTGCAGCGATCGCCGTCTTCTACATGCTCGAGAGCGCCCTCTTCGGTCGACAGGAGCCTGTCACGACCACGCGAGCATGACGGAGGTCCGGATGCGAGACTTGAAGTCCGTTTCGGCCCAAGTGTGACCAGGGGGCCTCATGAAGCTCAAGCTAGACCTGCATGACTTCTACAACCGAGGCGAAGACATCGAGCGAGCCCTTCGGGACGTCATCGACGAGGCAGTGCGGAAGAAGGCCCCACTGGTGGAGATCATCCCCGGCAAGGGCAGCGGACAACTGAAGAAGCGGGTGTTGCGTTTTCTCGACCGCAAGGAGGTCAAGGCCGTCTACGATCGCGTCGAAAAGGACCCCCACAACTTCGGGAGGGTGTTCGTCCATTTTCGATGGAAGTGAGTTTGGCCAGCGCCTTCAGCTTCCAGGGCGAGACCTACCGGTCACGTTTCGCGGGCGCCTGCACCTGGGTAGGTTAGTCGACATCGTGCGCGGGGATAGCTGCCATGAGCCAACATTTCGCATACGCAGTGGACATGAGGTTCGCCCCCATGTGGGCGCCATTCGGGGTACGCCCGAGGAAGGACGGCGTCACGATCACCGATGACGATGTTCTCACCGCAACGTATGGGTGGTTACGTCTCGAGACCCCACACAGCAACGTCGAAGGCGCCCACATCACCCGCGGCTACCGATGGTGGACGGCTGTCGGAGCCAGGCGCTCGTTGGCCGATGACGGATTGACCTTTGGCACGAACACGAATGCCGGGGTATGCATCCACTTCAGGGAGAGGGTGCGTTCTCCTCTCAGTCGCAGAGGCCACAGCGCCCTCACGGTCACCGTGTCGGATCTTGACGGGCTCGTTACGGCACTGGACTACTGATCACCGACGATGCCTGCTCACATCACAAAGGGGTCCACTCGGTCGGACGCGAGGATGTACCAGGATGTCGCTCCGGTGTGGAGGGACGAATAGTAATAGTCACCGTCACAATCACTCAGCTTGTCCTTCGACGCAGCGATGATGCCGAGGCCGTCGTTGTTGGGGCCGTTCGTCTGAGCGAGACGAATGTCCGAGAGGTACTGATTGGCGAGAGACACATCGCCGTTGTCTTGACGGAGCTCCAGGGCATCGGCGACGTGAGCCGTCCCCTCGAACCACACCCCGCTCTTGTCCCCGAGACAGAAGCTGACGCCGCTGAACCCACCCGCTGTAACTGAGAGGTGTTGCACGTCCCAGCTCACCGATGACGCGTACGCCGGGTCTTGCAGGGCCAGATAGGACCAGCTGTTTACGTCTTCGGGCTGTTCGCTCGTGTTGGGAGTAACGCCGTTCGTCGTGGTCCCGACATAGAACGATCCCGTGGTCCTGTCCCACATGGACGTCACGAAGGCCCTGGCCCGTCCAGCGTCGCTGGTCCACTGAGGGTTGCCGCTCTCGTTGCGAAGCATCGTGAACAGCGCGAAGAGGTCGACGTTCTGTTCCGTCGACTTCCACCGGATACGGGCGCCATTGGCACTCTTTCCACCCGTGTATCCGCCGGCGCCCCGTGGGTCGGAGCAGTCTCGGACCGCCCAGCTGCCCAGGGACTCAGCGCCCGCCAGGTAGGCACCGTCACCGGTAGCGGCGTACAGACGGGCCAGGGCCATCCCGACCCAGGCCATGTTGCCGATGTCAGTGGTCCTGTCTCTGATTTGGACGTTGATGTGCTGACGACCGTGCCTGGTGGTGGTGGAAAGGGGCACGGGTGCGTACGCCGCCCTGATTCGGCCATCGTGGGCCGGATCGTGGGCCTGCACGATGAGCAGGGAGTTCCCGATGACCCGCGCCCTTTCCAGGCCGTCAGGCGTGCCCTCGACGAGGTAGGCATCGATCATGAGGGCGTCGTCGTAGGTCTCCGAGTCGGTGAAATCCTGGCGGCCGAGTGTCCCTCCGATGAAGCTCTGCACGAGCCGGGGTGTTGACCCCGTGGCGTACCGGTCCATTGTCTCATTGAGGAAGCTGTAGGCATTCTGGCCAGGAGTCGCTGCGGCAGCTGAGCGTGGAAGAGCGGGACCGGCCACGAATGCGCCGGTCAGGGCGATGACGACCAACAGGGCCCACGACCGGGGCTTGGCGCTGCTCAGACCGAAACGCCGGGGTCCCATGGAGAGCCAAGGCTAATGGCCTTTCAGGGTCATCGGGGGGGGGGTCACGTGCAGAGCCCGTCACCGCCGGCCCACGGAACATCGGTTCGGTCAGGGTCGACGGTGATGGGTATCAGGCTGCCCGACGCACCCGTTCGTAGATCTCCCGTACCCGCGGTCGAGCTCTGAACAGCTTCTTTCTGAGAGCGATTCCACCGTCGGTCTCAAAGGCGCGACGCAGGTTCAGCATCTCGGACCCGTCCCTGCGGGGCGCAGCCTCAACAACGGCGGCGCTGACCTCGTAGGCGGTCTCGGCATCGACGCAGGCACCGATCAGGAAATCTGCATCGGCGGTGTCGTCGGTCAAGGCCAACGCCACCATGGCGTTCACGAGCACATCCAGCGCAATGGCAGCAGCTCCTGAGCCGCCAATAGCCAGACTCGATCCGATGACATCCGGTTCGTCGGGGTCCGCCCCCGGCGGAAGCTCGGCTCGCATGGTCTTGACCGATCGAGCCACGGACGTGACCGCATCCTGGGCCAGGCGCAGGGTGTGGTCGGTGGAGAATTCGTCCCCGTCGTCGAGCGCGGACCCCAGGTCTTCGATCGTCGAGTGTGCGCGATGCAACTCCAGGACCAGACGGCCCGTCTCAACTCGCCAGTCGTAAGATCGCAAATCAGAAGTCATGGGTCCGGCCTCCCGTTTTATGATCGAGTCGAATTCTTGGTTGTCGAATCAGTGATCACATCAAGCAGCATGGGATTCGGCAGGAAGACAATTCCATTTCCACGATACCGACTGATCGTCCCCATCGACACCGTGAAATCACCTGGTGTCCCGCGTCCGGTGCCGTGAACACGGGATGACGCCCCTGCTCACTCCGGGATTGTTCGAGAGTTGTGCCCCGTAGCCGCGGCAGGCCGTACCCAGGGAGTCGTCGTGCAAGTTGGGTAGGCCGGAGGCGAAGGACTACCTTGAGATGTTGATCGGTGACCCAGCACCGCCGTGGCCAACCCGTGGGCGCCGGCCCGGGCGATCACGGTTACGACTGAGATGACCTCGACCTCGAAATATCTTGCAAACCGCTACCGTCTGGCCGACCTGCTCGGACGGGGCGGCATGTCCGACGTCTACCAAGCCGTCGACGAGTGGACCGGCGTGACAGTCGCCATCAAGCTCGTTCGCTCCGGTGACCCCGCTCTTGGCCGCCGGATGGGGCAGGAAGCGAGGGCGCTTGCACGCGTGGACCATCCGGGTCTCGTCCGCCTCATCGATACGGGCCTCGAGGACGACCAGGCCTATTTGGTCATCGAGCTCGTGAACGGTCCAACCCTGGCAGAGTGCCTGCGGCGTGGACCGCTCGGCGCCGTGCGCAGCGCTGTCCTCGGTGCGCGTCTTGCCGATACCCTGGCCCATGTCCACGACCAGGGAATCGTTCACCGTGACGTAAAACCGTCGAACATCTTTCTGACCGACGGCGGCAACAGCAAGCTCGGTGACTTCGGGATAGCCCGGCTCCTCGATTCCTCCACGCTCACCATCACGGGCACCACGCTGGGCACGGCCGCATACATGGCTCCAGAACAGCTCGAGGACCACGAAGTGGGGCCCAGCGCAGACATCTGGTCGCTCGGGATCGTGCTTCTCGAATGCCTCACCGGGCGTCGTGTCTACGAAGGCACCGCCGGCGAAGTGGTCGCCCGGAGACTTGCCGGACCCGTGCCATTCCCGGACCAGCTGCCGGTGCCGTGGAAGACGCTGTTGAGCGGGATGCTCGACCACCGGCCCGATCAGCGCCTTGATGGCGCCCAGGTCGCCGCCTTGCTCTCCACATCGGCGTTTGCGACGCCGTGGGATCCCCCGAGCACCATGGAGATGGGCATCGTGTCCCCGGCCGTTCCCCATGACCTCATGGCCCTCGCCTCCGGAGCGGGTGCTACGTCGAAGATGGTCCTCGACGACACCCCCGCCCTCCTGTCCGCACCGGTGAGGGCGAATCCCAGAAAGTTCCGGTGGTGGCTGATTGCATCGGCCGTGATCGCCGTCGGCGGCCTGGCGACCGGCCTCGGCCTCGGACTCCGTTCATCTCCGACGACCCCCGGTCACCACGCCGCGGGGCCCACGAGGGTGACGCGACCTCGCACCCCGCACCGCCCCACGACGGCAGCGGGATCATCGTCGAGTACGACCACGTCGGTGCCGATCCCGACCACAACCACTCCGAACGCGCCAACGGCACTTGCCCTCCTCGTTCGCGATCTCGCCGTGGCAACCGAAAGCGGCGTCGTCGGCTCGGACACGGCCCAATCGATCTCCGGCCCCGCGCAGCAGGCGGTTTCCGACGAAGCCGCGGGAAGGGCGAACGACGCGGCATCCGACCTTCAGCAAGCGGCCCAAGCGATCGCCGGTGCGGTGCGAAACGGTTCGATCTCGCCGTCAGAGGGGGCCACTCTCGAGGCCGATCTCGCGTCTCTCGCCGCCGATCTCGGTCTGAGTGCGGCCGGGTCAGCACCGCCCACTTCCCCCGGTTCGGGCAATACCGGTTCGGGCAATACCGGTTCGGGCAATACCGGTTCGGGCAATACCGGTTCGGGCGGGAACGGCCGCCATCACTGAGGAGGGGCCGGTCGCGTCCGGCCTCCCGGGTCGGCTGGCAACGGTCCGTGGTGGGTGATTCGCTCCCCGTGGAGGACCCAAACGTACAGGGGCGGGAGGGACCGGAATTGGCGGAGAAACCCCGCCGTGTCGCCGGGGCTCGTGCCCAGGTCAGAGCCAAGTCGTCAGCAACGTCCCAGGTCAATGGGCATTGACCGCCTTCACCCGGGCTTGGCTACCATCCGCGCCGTGAAGACATGGCGTTACGGGCTCACACTGCTCCCGCGTGATGCAACCTCAGATGATCAGAGTGGCGAGGTGATCGAGGCCGTGGTGCGCTCTCGCGAGGATCTCGGTTGGGAACTCGTGCGGGTGACCGAACGCGACGATTCCGAGCTCCTGGTATTCCGCCGTCCGGCGTAGGGAGCCGCCCCGGGCGACAGCCGGGCACCGCTCCGGGCGTTCGAGGGGTTGGCACCGCCGCGACGCGATGACGAAGGACCGGCGTTCGTCGCCGACGCTCGTCGACGACGGGGGGAAGCTGGTCGATGACGGGGGGAAACCCGTCTACGACGGGGGGAAGAACGCCAGAACGAGCGCGGTGAGGGCGATGGCCATCGTTCCCGCGGTGATGGCACAGGCACGCCATTGGCTCAGTCGACCCCTCCCGCGGTCCACTCCCCGGGAAACAGCGCTTCCCGCCGCCAGGGCGACGGCCCAGACCAACGCGCCGGCGGACATGCATGCCAGCGCCACGATCTGGTCCGTTCCGTGCAGGGGCCACAGGCGTCGGAGAATGACCGCGATGCAGGCGGCAACGGCGAGCCCCGACCGGTTCCAGGCGAGTTGGGTCCGCTCGCGTGCCAGACCTCGGTCGGCAGCCCCCTGACCTGGCACCCGTCGCTCACCCGCGTCCGTATGCAGCGAGGATGGCGCCGATGACACCGACACCCACGACACCCACCGTGAGGATGATGGGCATCGGAGAGCGCGGCAGGGGTTCGCACCTTCGCATAGCTCTTTCGTTGGCGCGCCAGTGCCAGAGACTGGCACCCGCCACGAGCGCGCCCAGGATCACCAGAGGAAGACCGAGGAGCCTCCGACCCCCCGCCACATGAAAGCTCGGGAGTAGCTGCGTGGCGGCGATGCCCGTGGCGATGAGGGCCAGGGCTGTGCGGTTCCACGCGAGAAAGGTTCTCTCGTTGGCGAACGAGAACCGGACGTCAGGCTCTTCCTCTGATGACTCTTCGTCGTTCATGCCTTGAGCGTCATCTACTTGCCTGCCACCTGGCTCGGAACCGATCGGCCATAGCCGACATGACCGAGAGTGCGAACGTCGGCGTTTCGTGCACCAGGAAAAGGAACCGATGCTTGTTGAGCACCGCCAGGACGCTGTCGGCGGTGGCCACTGCCGTTGCCATACGCGGAGAGGAGTCGACGAGCGCCATTTCACCGAAGACGTCATCGGGCCCGAGGACGGCGATGACGCGGTCCGTCGTCTGCAGTTGGATCTGGCCTTCGATGATCCCGAACATCTCGTCACCCACGTCGCCTTCCCGGAAGACCACCCCGCCGGCGGGGACGTTCAGGGTTTGCTGGGCGTTTCGGAACAAACCCGTCACGGGGCGATTGGCGAGTGGGGACGGCGGAGGGGGGGTGTAATTGGGGTGCTGCTCGGGTGGGTACCACCTGCCGTCCGATGCCAGCCACCAGCCGGGCCCTTGCGATACGTCACTCATTGCGGGGCACCTCCACAGCGCCGACCCCCTTGTGATTCGTCCATCGACCAATCCTATGTTCGGTCAAGCACGGCAACGTCGTCCACTTGGCAGGCGCATCGAAGGCTGCGGGCGTCTCTCCGAGGTCGAACCCGAGGATCCCAGAGTGTGAACCCTCTATCCGGTGCGGGGTTCCCAGCTGAAGAATCGGATCGCGAAGAGCAGGCCCGCCAGACCCCATGCGGCCACGACGAGCACGTCGGTCCAGTCGAAGGGACTGCCCACGAATCCCGCCATCATCCCGCTGGCGAAATGCCTCACCGGGAAGATCCGTGCCACCCAGAGGATCCACGATGGTGTGGCATTGCCGAACGGGATGAAGATCCCCGAGAGGAACAGCAGGGGGAGGATGCTGGCGTTGACGATGGCGGCAGAAGCATCGGCGTTCGGGATAAATGCCGTTATCGCCAACCCGAGCGCACAGAACGTGGCCGATCCGACCACGAGCATCACCAGGAAGCGCAAGAGCGCCATCCCGCTGGGGATGTCGGCGTGGTAGAAGGCCCGGCCGAAGGCGGCGGTGACGACCACCAGGAGGACGGCGATGACCAGCGCATGGAGGATCCGGGATCCCATGAACGATGCCTTGGGAAGTGGCGACCCGTCGATGCGCTTCAGTACCCCGCTGTCGCGCTGAAAGCTGATGGCGATGGCGATGTTGGTGTAACACGCCGTGATCACCGCGAACGATGCCATGGCGGCCACGTAGTACGTCGATTCCTTCACCCGCAAGGCCCCGATGTGCACCGTGCCGTTGCCCAGTAGGGAGGTGAAGATCACGAGGAACATGAGGGGGAAGGCGAACGTGAAGAAGGCCCGCGAGGGGTTCCTCCAGAACGCCTTGTTCACATAGCGGATCTGGGAGAAGGTGAGAGCCACTGCGCTCATGAAGGCTCCCGTGATGAGGAGCGGGAGGCCGCGGCGGCACCATCGCCCGACGTCGAATCCGTCAGCGAGAGGTACACGTCTTCGAGCGACGGCCTCGTGATCTCGAGACCCTCGAGCTCGACACCCTGGTCGATGGCCCAGTGCAACAGGGTGTGCACGTCACCCACGGCGTCGTCGACAGCGACCTCGACGAACCCGTCGGGCCCCGGCGTGCCACCGATCCCGGCCGGGGGCGCCACGCCGGTCGGTATTCGGTAGCGGACTCGGGCTCTGGCATGGTCACGGGATCCGAGGGTCGAGGGAGTGCCTTCGGCCACGACCCGGCCCCGGGCGATCACCACGACCCGGTCGGCCAGGTACTGGGCCTCGTCCATGAAATGGGTCGTGAGGACGACGGTCTTGCCCAGCGACGCCAGGCTCTTCACCGTGTCCCACGCCTCGCGTCGAGCCGAGGGGTCGAAACCGGTGGTCGGTTCGTCGAGAAAGAGGAGCTCGGGGTCGCCGGCCAGGGCGATCGCCATCTCCAGCCTGCGCTGCTGACCCCCCGACAGCCGGACGACCCGCTCCTTGCGCTTGGTCGTGAGCCCGACCAGGTCGATGACCTCGTCCACCGACCTGGGGTGAGGGTACAGGTCGGCGTACATCGTGACGGTTTCGTGAACGGTGAGATACGGCTCGACGCCTGTGGACTGCAGGACGATCCCGATTCGGCTCTTCAGAAGGACGCGCTCAGAATGAGGATCGAGGCCGAGGACCTTCACCTCACCACCGTCGCGGGCCCGGTAGCCCTCCAAAATCTCGACGGTGGTGGTCTTCCCTGCTCCGTTGGGGCCGAGAAGGGCGAAGATCTCCCCCCGCCTGATATCCAGGTCGATCCCTGCCACGGCGGGAACGTCTCCGTAGGACTTGACGAGGCCGCGCACCTCCACGGCCATGGGTTCCAAGGTCATCGCCCTCCATTCTCCCCGCTCGAGCCTGGCACCACCCGACCCGCCGGGGCAGGGTCGAAGGGCCCTTCTGCTGATCCAGTCCGACGATGGGTAACCGCCATAAGGGTTCAGCCGGTGTGGTCCGGAGGGGGACGAAGGTCGACTTCGCAAGCCGAACGGAGGTCGGTGGAAGAGTCCTAAGACCCTACTGCCGACGAAGGCTGATTCCGATGTTGAACCGGTGCCCGTAGCGCCGGTGTCGGCCCATTCGATCCTCGGGATCTGGACCGATCCTCGGGCCGGAAACCGCAGCTGATGCGGGCCTTCGTGCTGTGGGGCAGGTCCGGATCCGGGCCCGATGGCGCGGCGAGTCGGCCCACCGGATAGAGCCCAGTGCGCGATGGCAGGCACACATGACCACGGGCTCGGATCGATAAGCGCACGGCGTCGCGATTGGGCGACGGCGGGGTTGCTGTTGGTGCTCCTCGGTGTCATCTGCTCGGTCCTCGGTGCCCGTGCCGTGTCCCGAAACGACGGGCAGAAGCAGCGATTGGCTTCGGTGGCGACATCGACGGCGATCGCATCGAGGCTGGGGTTGGCCATCCAGCGCGAGCAGGACCTGGTCGTCACCGCCGCCGCGTTCATCGCCGGGAATCCGGACGCCACCCAGGCGCAGTTCAAACAGGCCATGACCTCGATTCACGCCTTCGAACGGTACCCCGAGCTTCAGGGCATCGCCGAACTGGTACTGGTTCCCGAGTCAGAGCTGGGTGCGTTCGCGGCCAAGGAGGCAGCCGAGACCGGCACCTTTCAACTGAGCCCTCCGGGCTCGCGCCCGTACTACTGCTTCACGACCCTGTTGCAGTCTCGCGTGGGGCAGTCCTTCGCCGGAGGTGGACTCGACGTCTGCGACACCAGCCTCGGCCCCTTGATCATGAAGGCCCGGGACACGGGGCAAGGAGCGTACCTGCCCTACGGGCAGGGGAAGAGTGCCGGTCTCATCCTGGGGACGCCCGTCTACCGGGGGAGCTCTCTGCCGGCGACCCTCCAGTCCCGTCACGACGCCTTCATCGGTTGGGTCGGGACCGAAATCGTCCCGAGGGTCGTCCTGGACGGCGCCCTGGAGGGCTATCCCAAAGACCGGGTGGTCTTCCGCTACAAGGGAGGGGAGAACGCCGTCTCCTTCGCAGCCGGCCCGGTGCGCGGTGGCGAGGAGTCCAGGACGATCGACCTCCACAACGGCTGGGTCGTCGAGACCTTCGCGCCGACGACGACACAAGGGGTGCTCACCGACCCCGGTGCCCTCGGTGTCCTGCTGGGCGGCTTCGCCTTCACCGTTCTGTTGGCGCTGTTCATCTACGTGATCGGCACCGGCAGGGCGAGAGCCCTGCTCCTGGTGCACGAACGTACCGGGGAGCTCCGCCACCAGGCCTTCCATGATTCGCTCACCGGGCTCTCCAATCGGGCCCTCATCCTCGATCGGGCCGGTCAGATGCTGGCCCGCTCGCGCCGGGAGCACGTCCCTGTGGCCCTGTTGTTCCTCGACCTCGACGACTTCAAGGACATCAACGACACCCTGGGCCATGATGCCGGCGATCAGCTGCTTCTGGGCGTGGGAACCAGGCTGGCCACCGCTCTTCGTCAGGTGGACACGGTCGGACGCCTCGGTGGCGACGAATTCGTCGTGCTGCTCGAGGGGGCCTCTCTGGCCGCCGGGGTGATCGCCGTGGCGGATCGGATCCTGCGGGTGCTCGAGAGCCCGTTCGAGCTCCCCGGTACGACTCCGTTGGTCGTGACGGCCAGTATCGGCATCGCCGAGGGCGACCGGGAGACGCCCGAAGAGCTGCTGCGCGATGCCGACATCGCCCTCTACCGGGCCAAGGCCACAGGGAAGCGCCGGGCAGTGCTGTTCACCCCCTCGATGCGTGAAGCCGTGGACGATCACCGGACCCTCGATCTGGATCTGCGCCGAGCCCTCCAGGCCGAGGAGTTCTTCCTGCTTTACCAGCCCACCGTCGACCTCTCTACCGGAACCGTCACCGGTGTCGAGGCACTCTTGCGGTGGCGCCATCCGAAACGAGGCGTCCTTCAGCCCGACGCCTTCATCCCGCACCTCGAGTCGAACGGGCTCATCGTCCCGGTCGGCAAGTGGGTCCTCGAGGTCGCCTGTCGCCAGGGGGCGGAATGGCACATGCGGGGTCACCCGCTGACGGTGGCGGTCAATCTGGCGGCCGCACAGCTGGGACAGGATGGAATCGTTGAGGAAGTGCGCCACGCACTCACGGAATCCGGCTTCGCGCCCGCCCTGTTGACCCTGGAGCTCACCGAGACCACGTTGATGCACGATGTCCAACCCACCCTCGCCCGCCTCGAATCGCTGAAGGCGATCGGGGTGCGCCTCGCCATCGACGATTTTGGCACCGGCTACTCGTCGCTCGCCTACCTGCGCCAATTCCCGATCGACGTCTTGAAGATCGACCAGTCGTTCGTGGCGGGACTCGCTCAGTCGCCGGATTCCGCCGCCATCGTCCACACGTTGGTGCAGCTGGGCAAGGTGCTCGGGCTCGAGATCATCGCCGAGGGTGTCGACAACGACGAGCAACAGAGTCTCCTCCGTGCCGAGAAGGTCGACACCGCCCAGGGATTCCTCTTTGCCGGGCCACTCGAGGTGGAGGCCATGGACCGACTCCTGAGGGAGTCGGGTGAGAAGCCTGCGGTCGTCAGGATCCCGGGCTGAACGTCCCGGCTCTTGTCCAACCCGTGAACGCATGGTGATCGGAAGATGAACTTCTGACCCCGGGTGACTTTGGACTCTGTTGGGTCGGAGGACCTGCCCATGGTGGTCGTGTCCGAGTACGACGGGAAGGAAGGCTGATCGATGACCGACAGGCCGCACGAACGGGTCTTCGTGTTCGAGCCCTTCTCGGACCAGGGGAGGCACGTGCTGGTCCTGGCCCAGGTCGAGGCGCGCCTGCCGGCGCACAGCTATGTCGGACCCGAGCACATCCTGCTCGGGATCATCCACGACGACGGGAACCTCGCCGCCGCCGTCCTCGCCGAGCTCGGGGTGACTCTCGAGCGGGCCCGCCAGAAGGTCGAGGAGACGGTTGGTCGGTCGTCGGGAAACGGGCGCGAAGGAGTACCCCGTGTTCAGCTCGAGGGCCAAGACCGTCCTCGAGTCCTCCCTACGGTCGGCGAACGCGCTCGGCCACAGCTACATCGGCCCGGAGCACATGCTTCTCAGCCTCGTCCATGACGGCGCATGGGTCTCTGGGACTCCGGGGGGAGCGGTGTACAGAAGGGGTGGCGCGGTGCCTGTTCGTTCTGCGGGAGAGACCTCCGGAACGGCTCGCGTTACGTAGGAGTCGGAGCGGCGGCGATCTGCCAGGACTGCGTCACCGTCGCGGCCGCGGCGCTCCGAGAATCGGCCCGTCACCCGACCTGGGACATGGCGGCCCGGTGATGGAGAGCGCTGGGGGTTTGCCGAGAGACCGTTGTGTCCTGGACGGCCCGGGGCCGCCCGCCACCCGATCGTGACGAGCGGCCCTGTGAGCCTTTCGACGGCTGACGCCCTTATCCGGCGGGGGCGGGGACCGGTCTCTCCGCCGACATCACGGGGACGGACACGGGCTCGGGCGTCGGCTCGACGACCCCGCCCCCTTCGGTCAGCGCCCGCTCGACCTCGACGGTGTGCTTCTCGGGGGAGAGCATCGAGGCCTCGAGGTCCATCTCGATCTGGGCGAAGATGGCCCGGTTGCGGCGGCTGAGCATGAAGAGCCACCCCGAACCGACCAGCATGTAGGCCAGGAAGATGTACGGGAAGACGTCGACGGGGAACGGCGGCACCGGGTAGAAGCTCCCGATGAGCGGGACCATGAGCAACACGCAGGCCATCACCGCCACCACGACGTGTCGCGGCCGCAGCTCTCGCTGCTTCTTGAGGTAGACGGGGGCGGCGACGGAGATGAGGAAGTAGGCGGTGAGGAATCCGAACGCGGCCAGGGTTCCCGCATCCCCGAACGTCGTCAACGGGTTGGTGAAGATCTCGAGGACCACGGGGATGGCGACCATCACGAGGATGTAGACCGTGATGGCGACGTGCGGCGTCTGGTTGTCCCGGTGGGCTCGGCCGAGGTGCTTGGGGAAGATGGTGTGCTGGGCCATGGGGTAGATGATCCGGCTTCCCGCATTGAGGCACGACAGCGTTAGGGAGAAGAAGCTCACCATGGCTCCCAACGCCACCGGCACCTTGAAGAACGACACGCCGTAGATCTTGGACAGGACCGTCAAGGGGAGTGCGATCTTGTCGAGGGTGGTGCCGTAGTGCCGGGTGCCGAAGACCTCGACGTAGCTCATGAACACCATGAAGGCCCCGGTGATGAGCAGGCTGACGATCACCGCTCGTGGCACGTTCTTCAAGGGGTTCTTGGCCTCGCCTCCGAGCGTGGTGGCGCTCTCGAAGCCGACGAGGGAGAAGATGCAGATCACGACGGCGAGGCTCAGACCGTGGAACGTCATGCCCTTTGCCTTCACGATGGTGGTGTCGATGGTGAGCCCGTGCTTGAACAGGACCACGAAGGCGAGACCGAGGATGCACGCCACCGACACACACTCGAAGACGAGGGTGAGCAGCGACGACACCCGGATGTCCTTGTAGGCGATGAACCAGCACACCGCGGCGCTGAGCAAGAAGAAGATCACGGGGGGCACCACGGTGTGGATCCCGATGCCTGACAGGAATTGCCCCGCGAAGATCGAGAAGCCCGTCAGGCCGGCCACGCCGATGAAGAGGTACGCCCAGATCAGGCTCCACCCCGAGATCACACCCGACGTGGGCCCGAGCCCCCGGCCCGTGTAGCCGTACATGGACCCCGCCAGGGCGGAGCGCTTGGCGAACTGGTTCAGACAACCGACCACGAACAGCAACATGACGGTGCCGAACGCGTAGGCGAGCCAGGTCCCGTTCCCGGCATCACCGAAGCACAAGGCGATGATGAGGACCGCCGTCATGGTCGGTGAGATCACGGCGATGGACTGGGCCAGGACGGTGGGAAAACCCAGTGCGTTCTTCCGCAGCCCCGGATGGGTGCCGGGCGCAGCCGGCGGTGTGCGCGAAACGGTTGTCTCCATGGCGCTCAGCTTCCTCTCTTCTCGATATGGACCAAGACGGATTGCATCTATCGCCCAATATCAAGCAGGCACCAGGTGAATACAAGAGATCCCGCGTTAAGCCCTATTAAGCCCATATATCATTCGTGTTTCCGACCCGGCTCCGGGGGTGTGAGGTGGCGAACAACGCTGCATCAGCAGGGAATCTGGCGTGAGAGACTCCCGTTGAGGTGCGCCATCGAGTGCGGAACCGGGGCTCCATTTACCCTCAAAAGAGGCAGGAGTCGGCACCTAGGGCGAGTGAAATCGCCCGAGTATGTGGGCGCTATTTAGAGAATTCTCTGGGGCCCTCGAGGGGCCGGCCGACGCTCAGGGCACGAACACCGCGTCGGGGAACGACTGGTCCTCGAGGAGGAGGTCCTCGTAGAAGGCGCCGAACCCGCCATGGGGGTGGGCGATGGCGATCTCGAGCACCCACAGGTTCGGATTGGGGCGGAAGGGAACGTCGGCCAACCCGCCGTCGTAGTGCGCGGAATGCGGGTAGTCCGACAGACGGTGCCCCGAGAGGTCCAGGTTCAACCTCCACCCGAGCTCTTGCGCCGCCTTTCCAGCGTATTCGTAGAGGTCCTGCCCGGTGACGTGATCTTCGAACCACACGCGCCGGACGTCGTCCCAGATGGCCCGCACGTCGCGCTTGGCCCGATGGTGGTCGGGATCGTCGCCGAAGACGAAGGTGTCCCCGGCGTCCCCCTCGGTGTCCCTGAAGATCGGCCCGATGTCGACGAAGAAGATGTCGTTCTCCTGGAGCACGACGCCCGGCTCGGATCGCTCCATGAAGTCCTTGGTCGTGTTGGGACCGCAACGCACGATGATGTGGTGCCAGCCCCGTCGCATCCCGAGGGAGGTGAGGATGGTGCGGGCGATGTCCTTAGCCTCCTCCTCCTTCATGCCTACCTTCACCCGGTCGGCGATCATGTGGACAGCACGTCGGGTCCGGGCCCGGACGTAGAGAAGCTCTTGGATCGAGAACCGCTCGCCGGTCCCCTCGAGGCTCTCGATGTCGGTCGCCGATTGCATGTCATGGCCTCCTGGTGGATCCTCGGATGTTGTCAGTGGACGTTCTGCACGTTGCGGGCGCCTTTGGCTGCGACCAGCAACACCTCGGCAGGCCGGCCCTCGGCGCCGAGGCGATGGGGACGCTCCGCGTCGAAGTGGGCGCTCACGCCCGCACCGAGATGATGGACGTCCCCGTCGTACTCCAGGCGGAGGATGCCCTCGAGCACGTACAGCCACTCCTCACCGCCGTGATGGGCCGGGGGAGTGGGTGGCCGGTCGGGGTCGACGGTGATGCGCAACGCCTCGAGCGCGCAGGAGCCGCCATAGCCGCTGCAGGGCGCGATGGAGAGGCCTTTGGACTCGTGCCGGGTGGCGCCGTCGGTGGAGATGGCGAGCGGGCTGGCGTCGGGGTTCTCCCCCAACAGTGCGCTCACGGGAGTGCCCAACGCATCCGACAGGGCGAGCAGGGCCGCGATCGACGGTTGGCGCTCCGCCGACTCGAGTCGAGACAGGTGCGCCTTGGACAGTCCCGAGAGCACTGCGGTCTGGTCGAGGGTGAGCCCCACGCGCTCACGCGCCGCTCGCAGGCGCTCGCCGACAGAAGCGAGGAGGGCTCCGGTGTCTGGGGCCATGCGACCACCATACGGTGGTGTTGCCTCTGGGACAACTGAAGTTGTCAGAGTTAACACCGCCGAAACCTTCGACCCGGCCGGCCCTGTGGCCAGGGGGACTACCCCTCGACGAGCTGCTCGCGCTGGCGGCTGGCCACGAGCTGGGCGAAGCGCGCCAACACCCGAGCGCGATGGGGCCTGAGAGCGTCGAGCGCCCCCGGGGTGGCGGCGTCGATCGATGCCGCCGACGTGCCGGCGCGCCCGGCGTCGGAGCCGAAGGCGTCGAGGAAGGCGCCGACCGCCTCGTCGTCGACCTCGAGGTGGAACTGCAGGCCCCAGGCCACGGCCCCGATCCGGAACGCCTGGGTCGGGTAGCGGGCGCTGGTGGCGAGGTGGGCCGAACCGGGGGGGAGATCGAAGGTGTCCCCGTGCCAGTGCAGCACCGTCAGCCGGGCGGGGATGTCGGCGAGGAGCGGGTCGTGCGCGGCCGACCTGGTGAGCTCGATCGGGGCCCAGCCGACCTCGGGTCCGGCTCCCCCGGGGAACACCTTCCCGCCAGCGGCGCGGGCCAGGAGTTGTGCTCCGAGGCAGACCCCGAGGGTGGGCACCTCCCGGGCCAGCGCGTCGACGAGCAGGTCGAGCTCGAAGCGGCGGGTGGGGAAGCCCTCGTCGTCGCACGCCGACATGGGGCCACCCATGATCACGCAACCGGCGAACCCGGTGAGGTCCGACGGCAGGGGCTCGCCGGCGAAGACCCGTCGGAGGTCGACGGCCACACCGGCGGCGCCGAGCGCGTCACCGATGGCGTAGGGGCGCTCGGGCTCCACGTGCTGCACCACCAGACACGTGGGCGCGGAACGGGCCAGGTCTACCCGGTTCTCGGACATAGGTCGAAAATAGTCTCACGCCCGAGCCGTGCAGGACATGAGCCCGGACCTGCGTGGCGGCAGGTGACCGTCCGCCGCCGCTCCTCCCGGCGTGCCCGGCACGCCGGTGTCGGGCGGCATCGCCGCCCCGGTGCACACCACCCTCGTGCGTTCGCGCGAAGATCGGGGCGTCGGGCGCGGTGCCTCTCAACTCGAAGCTCGCCCGGGTAGGTGACGCTCATGACGACCCCGCATTCGCCGACCGATGCCAGCCCGGAATCGGTCCCGGCCCTTCCTCCCCAGGTCCTGGTGCTGTTCGGGGCGACGGGCAGCCTCGCGCAACGAAAGCTGTTGCCCGGCATCCTCCACCTGGCCCGGGCGGGCCTGCTGCCCGAGTACCGGATCGTGGGGACGTCTCTGGAGGAGATCGACGAGGAGCAGTTCCGCGAGCTTGCCCGCCAAGCTTGTGACAAATTCGCGCGCAACCGCGTCACCGAGACGGAGTGGGCGGACTTCTCCAAGCGCTTGACCTACGTCTCCCAGAGTGCCGGTCCGGCCGGCCTGTCCGAGGTGGTGACGCGCGTGGAGGCTGAGCTTCCCGGCCTGCCTCGGCGCTTGCACTACCTGAGCATTCCACCGGCGGCGGCGGGTGCGGTGGTGAACATGCTGTCCGAGGCCGATCTGGTCGAACGGGCCCGCATCATCATGGAGAAGCCCTTCGGCACCGACCTGGCCAGCGCGCAGCTGCTCAACGCCACCGTGCACGAGGTCTTCTCCGAGTACCAGGTCTTCCGGATCGACCATTTCCTGGGCAAGGAGGCGGCCCAGAACATCCTGGCCTTCCGTTTCGCCAACGGGCTGTTCGAGCCCATCTGGAACCGTGAGCACATCGAGCACGTCCAGATCGACGTCCCCGAGACGATCTCGGTGGACGACCGTGGCGCCTTCTACGACGCCACCGGGGCCTACCGGGACATGGTGGTCACTCACCTGCTCCAGATCCTGGCCTTCATGGCCATGGAGCCGCCCACCGCCCTCGAGCCGCGTGCCATCAGCGAGGAGAAGAACAAGGTGTTCCGGTCCCTCCAGGACATCGACGTGCACAACGTGGTGCGGGGGCAGTACGAGGGATACCGGGCGACTCCCGGCGTGGCACCCGACTCGGACACCGAGACGTTCGTGGCCCTGCGCTGTGTGATCGACAACTGGCGATGGGCGGGGGTCCCCTTCTACCTCCGCACCGGCAAGCGCATGGCCGAGGGTGCACGGATCATCTCCATCGCGTTCCGTGAGCCGCCCAAGAGCATGTTCCCCGCCAATTCCGGCGTCGGCACCAAAGGGCCCGACCATCTCACCTTCGACCTGGCCGACGCGTCGAAGCTCTCGCTGTCGTTCTACGGCAAGCACCCCGGGCCCGGAATGCGGCTCGACAAGCTGAGCCTCCAGTTCGCCCTTCACGAGACCGGCCAGGAAGGCGACGTCCTCGAGGCCTACGAACGGCTGATCTACGACGCCATGAGCGGGGACCACACCCTTTTCACCACCGCCGAAGGTATCGAGCGCCTGTGGGAAGTGTCGACGCCGCTACTGGAATCGCCACCGGAGGTGGAGCTCTACCGCCAGGGCTCGTGGGGCCCGAGCTCCATTCGCGACCTCATCGCGCCGCACACGTGGCGGCTCCCATTCGAGCGCGGCTGGCGCCAGAGTCGCTGACCTCCCGGGCGGGCGGGCCCGCCGCTGTCAGGGAACCGCGGCCTGGATGCTCCAGATGCAGTCCGACGTGATCTGCAGCGAGAACGTGCCCTGGTCCAGGTAGTACTGGGTCCCCGAACCGCCTCCCCCGCTCTGGATGACCGGAGCGTCGCTGGGATCTCGGCCGGTGCCGTTGAGCACGGCGACGCTGAAGGTGCCGGTGCCCCCGTTGGCGGAGCAGTTGTACGTCCACTGCACATCCCAAGCCGTGGCGTTGGAAGGGACCACGAACGCGGTCGTGGTCTCGTTGCCTTCGTTGCTCTCGGTGAGCAGCGTCTGTGGCGGAGCGGGTTTCGGTGCCGGCGTCGTGGCGGAGGTGGTCGTGCGGGGCACGGTCATGGGAACGGTCGTGGGCGGGACCGTGGTGGGCGGGACCGTGGTGGGAGGGATGGTCGTGGGAGGGACCGTCGTCGGAACGGTGGTCGGGGCCACCGTCGTCGGGACCGCCTGCGTGGTGGGGACTTCGGTGGTGCTCGGGACCGAGGTGGTCGAGGATCCCCCGGCTGCTTCGACGATCGGAATCGGCTTCGCGACATCGTGGTCGGTGCTGGCGATCCCCACCACGATCACGAGGGCGAGCACCGCCACCAGCCCCAGGTCGATCAGGACCCGCGCCGTGGAGGAGGACGCCACGCGGTACCACGGCACATGCCCGCCTCCGGACGGGGGGGAGCCGGACGGGGTCGAGGCGGCGGGATCGACGCCCCGCTCCCGGGCGACGTGGTCGGTCCACGCCCCTCCGTCCCAGTAACGCACACCGTCGCCGGTCGGGTTGTCGTACCAGGCTGGGGGCGGACCGGCGGGGGGCGTCCCCATCACCGCATCTCCGTCTTCACCGAGTCTCGTAGGTTCGCCCTCACTGGTATCTCTCCGACGAATTCCATGATGCCTGGGGGAAGGACCCACCAGGAATCGTCAATTTTTGGGGGCGGAACCGGATCGGGGGGGTGCCGGGGGATCGGTGCGCTACTGGCGGGCAAAGGCCACGATGTCGTGCACCGGAATGCCGAGGGCGGGGAGCGACCCCACGAAACCGGCGTCACCGAAGGCGAACACGCCGCCGTCGTTGCCCACCATCCAGTAGCCCTGGCCGTCGCGGGTGGCGACGACTCCCACCACGTCGTGCACGTGGAGGCCGAGGGCGGGGAGCGACCCCGAGAACCCGGCGTCGCCGAAGGCGAACACCCCTCCGTCGGAACCGACCATCCAGTAGCCGTCGTCCGAGGCGGTCGGAACCGCACCCACCACGTCGTGCACGTGGACGTCGAGGCCGGGGAGCGACCCCAAGAACCCGGCGTCGCCGAAGGCGAACACCCCTCCGTCGGAACCGATCATCCAGTAGCCCCGTCCGCTGGAGGTGGGCACGACGGCGGCGACGTCGTGCACGTGGACGTCGAGGCCGGGGAGCGACCCCACGAACCCGGCATCGCCGAAGGCGAACACCCCGCCGTCCGACCCGATCATCCAGTAGCCCTGGCCGTCGTGCGTGGGCACGGCCCCCACCACGTCGTGCACGTGGACGTCGAGGCCGGGGAGCGACCCCACGAACCCGGCATCGCCGAAGGCGAACACCCCGCCGTCCGACCCGATCATCCAGTAGCCCTTGGAGTCGGCGGTGGGCACCACCGCCACGATGTCGTCGACGTGGACCCCGAGGCTCGGGAGCGATCCTTCGAAGGGCGCCCCCCCCAATGCGAACAGGCTGCCGTCGCTCCCCACCATCCAATACCCCGAGCCCTGGTAGGTGAACCGGTCGGCGGGGACCGCCGGGCTCGTTCCCCCGGGTGTGACGACGGTCACGTCGACCGTGCCTGCCGAGCCCGCCGGCGAGGTGGCGCGCAGCGCGCTGTCCGAGTCGACCGTGAAGGCGGTGGCCGGCGACGTGCCGAAGTACACGGCGGTTGCTCCGGTGAAGTTGGTCCCGGTGATCAGCACCGACGTTCCTCCCGCCACCGGGCCGGACGAGGGGTCGATGGTGCCGACCGTGGGCGGAGGTGGCAGGGGTGGGGGTGCGACGAAGGTGAATCGGTCCGCCGGCGCGTTGACCGCCGAGGTGCCCTGGGGGTTGGTGACGGTGATGTCGACGGTGCCCGAATCCGGAGGCGATGCCGCCGTGATCACGCCGCCGGAATCGATGATGAAGGTGGTCGCCGCCACCGTGCCGAACATGACGGCGCTGACCCCGGTGAAGTTGTTCCCGTCGATGGTGACCGTGCCGCCCCCCTGGGTCGACCCCGACGCCGGGCTGACCTCGTCGACGAGGGGGGGTGGCGGGGCGCGGTAGATGAACTGGTCGGCGGGTGCGTTGACCGCGGAGGTGCCTCCCGCCGTGGTGACGGTGACGTCCACCGTGCCGGCCGTGCTCGGTGGCGAGACGGCGGAGACCTGTGTGGCGCTGACGGGGAAGAAGGTCGCCGGTACCGAGCCGAATTGCACGGCGGTGGCCCCGGCGAGGTTGGTGCCGGTGATGGTGACCGAGTCTCCACCGAAAGTGACGCCGTTGTCCGGACCCACGGCGCCCACCGTCGGGGTGGAGGGCACGGGACCATCCGATGCGCGCAGGAGCACGGCGACCGAGGACGAGGTGTCCGCCGGAGACTGGGTGGCGGTGGGGGAGACCGCACCCGAGACATCCGCGTCGTAGGCGGTCATGTTGCCCAGGGTGCTGGGCGTGTAGGCGAAGCCCGGGGTCGTTCCCGCCGACGCGGTGGCGCCGGACACGGCGTAACCGAAGTAGAGCTCGCCGCTTGCGGCCGGCGTCGCGGCGGGGAACGCCAAGGTGGTGGACGAGGCGTTGTCGAGGGTGCCGGCGTTGTCGAGGGCCCACACCGTGCTCGACCCCAGGGCGCTGAACTCCTGGACCCCGTAATCGGTGGTGTCGTCGGTGACGGGATTCGACCACGTGAAGGAGACGGTCGACGCCCCCGCGGTGGTGATGGGGCCGAACCAGATTTCCTCGTCGCTGGTACCCGACCCCGCGAATTGCACACCCTTGGTCCAGGTGGTGACCCCGCCCCCGGAGACCGACGCCACGCTCGGCGTCGCCGAGTCCACCTCGGCGTACGCCACCAGCACGTCACCCACGGATTGAGGGTTGTCCGACAGCGCCGTGACACCGGGCCCGGCCGCCGTGGACGAGAGGCCCACCGCTTCGAGGGAGAAGTCGAACTGGTCGGCGGGCCGGATGGGGTTCGAGGTCCCCGAGCCGGTGGTCACGCTGAGGTCCACGATCCCCGGGGCCTCGCTCGGCGAGGTGGCCGTGACCGAGGTGTCGCTGTTCACGGTGAACGTGGTGGCGGGCACCGCCCCGAACCTCACCTGGGTGGCTCCGGTGAAGTTGGTGCCGGTGATGGTGACCGACGTGCCTCCGACGGTCGGACCCGAGGCCGGGCTCACCGTGGTCACGGTCGGGGAAGGCACAGAGAACGTGAACCAGTCCGTTGGTGCGTTGATGGCGGAGGTGCCGCCGGAGGTGGTGACGGTGACGTCGGCGGTCCCGCTGGACTCCGGCGAGTGGGCGGTGATCTCGGTGGCGCTGTCCACGGTGAAATCGTGGGCCGGGGTGGTGCCGAAGCTGACCGCGCTGGCCCCGGTGAAGTCGGTGCCGGTGATCGTGACCGAGGTGCCCCCGTTGGGGGACCCCGAATCCGGGGTGACTGCCGTGACGGTGGGTGAGAGAGGGGTGGTGGCTCCGGTCGCCATGGCGAAGCCCGTCACCGTCAGTGTGGTGACTGTTGCGGCCACGGCTACTTTCGTGACGATGTCGTGCCACCGTCCGTTCGAGCCGACTCCGTGCACGCCACGTCCCAGCGTCCGTGCTCCACCGGTCTCTCAGCACGACACCTTCGGCAGAGCGTCCAGCCCTCCATGGTGCCCGCCCATTCCCACCGGGTGGTCAACGAGCGCCCAAATCCGACCCAAGCGCGCTCGTTCGAGGCGACCCTGGCCACTGCAGCCCACCGTCCCTCGGGGCCATCGAAGGCGATCGGCGCACCGGGCTCAGGGTCATATTCAGCGCCGAGGCGATCACTTCATACGCAAGCGGGTCAGGATTCCCCCTCTTTGCTGGGGCGCGGACAGTGCGGAATCCTCTACTCCCTTGTTCTATGGACCGTAGGGCGGGTCCCTGGTGCGAAGCGGACAGTGATCAAGGTCGACCCCGCTCCTCCGATCAGGAACCGCAGCTCCTACGCGCTCAACCGTCCGGAGATCTGCGCGGGAGCCTGAGGCACGAAGGGAATGGTCTGGGCGCGGAGAAAGATGATCGCGGCCGCCACTCGGCGGTCCACGAGGTTCTGATCGGTCAGGTTGAGCTTGCGATAGATGGTGGTGACACACTTTTCGATGGCCTTGACCGAGACGCACAGCGCCTTTGCGATCGCTGTATTCGACAACCCGTGGGCCATCTGCTCGAGGACCTCGGCCTCGCGGATGGTGAGGTCGTCGATGGCGAAATGGTTGCGGCGGAGCACCAAAGAGTCCACGATGCCGGGGTCCAAAACGGACTGACCGGCCCGCACCTGGCGAAGACAGTCCAAGACGGTGTCCACGTTCGGGAGTCGCTCGTCGATGAGGTAGGCAGTTCGAGACGCCCCACCCCGCAGCAGCTCTAGGGCGAAGCCGTCGACGCGATCCGAGATGACGACGATTCCCATCTCGGGGTATTCGACCCGGAGGCGCCGGGCGATGGCGATGGTGGCCATCGTGGTGATGACTGCAGTCCGGATGCTGATGATGACCGCTTCAGGACCGAGTGCGGCGACCTGCCGGAGCATGTCGTTATGGTCTCGAGCCCGCCCCACCACTTCGACACTCGTGGCGTCCGCGAACAGAGAGACCAGTCCGTCACCGATGAGAAAGCTGTCGGTAGCGAGCACGACCTTGACCGGGGCTTGATCGTGAGTCATCTCCCAGCTCCTTGCAGTCGAGGGCGGCAGATCAAGTGATCGCCGTTGACGACCAAGGGCTCGGGAGACCGGGAACCCAGGGTAAAGCTAGCCAATTCGAGCTTACGCCCATCGGGGTGCCGTCGAGGGTGAGGGGCCGGCCCAGGCACGGTTCAGGGGTCGGTCCCACCGGTTCTAGGGCATCCCCCTGTCGGCTCGGTCCCGGGCTTGCCGATTCCCTTGTGGCAAGAGGGAGAAGGCGTCCCGTGGCCAAGGAGGTCGGCTCGCCTTCGATGAGCTGCTCGACCGGCCGAAGCTCAATCCCCACTGTCAACGCACCATGGACCGCGCCTCGGTGCCCAGCTCGCTGTCGAGGTGTTGGCGCGGTGACTTGGCTTGGACATGACGCCGGAGAGGGCCTTGCACGGGGCCGCATAGCGGTGCCGGCTGGCCGAGCTCGAGGAAGCGTGTCGCAACACGGCCCCCGTCTCTACGAGCCGGTGGTGGGCCCCACCAGAGTCGTCACGCAGGGCTAACGAACCACCCGGATGGTGCGGGCCCGCTGGAGTAGGGTCCATGCTCATTCGCCAAATGGACCGGAGCCGTCGATGACACCGATGGCGCGCGCGTTGCGAACCGTGTGCCGGGGGATCGCCATCGTTGCAATCCCGGTCGCCGTGTCGGTGCTCGTCGCTGCCTGTGGGGGAAGCTCCGGCTCATCGGCCGGCTCTTCGTCCGCAACCCGTACGCCCGCCACAGCGCCAGCTCTTTCGAGTTCTTCGTCGTCGTCGTCTCCGGTTTCGCAAGCTGTGGTCGTGTCGGATCCAGGGGGTGCGTCGTTTCTCGTGAAGGCGTCCCCTGTGACCTCGGTGCTCTACGTCGATGCCAACTCGTTCCTGTGGAGCTCGGCTCCCGGACAGGTCTTCCTGACCGCCACTCTGACCGTGACGAACGCCTCGGGTACCAAAGCGGAGAACCTGTCGGACTTCGACGATCTCACCAGCGGCTTGGCTTCAGACGTCGACTTCGTGGTGAGCGCCAGCGATGCCGCCACGGTGGGGTACGCGTCGGATTGCGGTATCGATGCCCGGTATCCGGCTTCGCTGTGCCCGATCAGCTTGGGGCAGGGGCTCACCGTGGACAGCGACTCCGCCGACCACGCCGATCGTTCGGTGGTGCCTCTGTCGCCGCGATCCAGTACGCAGATCACGCTCAGCTACGGACCGGTGCTGGCCAGCTTCAAGCCCTCCATGGTGGCCGTGTACTTCGACAACGGCCGGGCCCCGCCCGTCGACCTGACCCCATGACGCCCACGCCCCGACCGAGACGCGACGACCGCCGCACCCTGAGCCGCCGCCAGGTGCTCCGAGGCGGCGTCCTGGGCGCCACCGGAGCGGTGACCCTCGGCGTCACGGGGATCCCGGGACGCGCCCCGGGCGCGACCGGTGCCACGACCGTGGCGGCGCGCTCCGAAGAGGCCCCCGGTCCTCCGGGGAGCCCCGTGGCCCTCAGCGTCGACGGGCTCGTCTCACCCATCGGACTCGACCCCGCCGACATCCAATTCGCCTGGCAGGTGGGTGACACCCGTCGCGGCGCCCGGCAGAGCGCGTACCGCATCGTCGTATCCCGTCTTTCTGGCTCCGGGGGCGGGGCCGGAACGGGCGGCTCCACCACCGTGTGGGACAGCGGCCGTGTCCTGTCCTCGGCTCAGGCCTTCGTGGCCTACGGCGGCACCGCCCTGGCGGCCGACGCCGTGTACGGGTGGACGGTGCAGACCTGGGCGGCCGCGGGGGGGCCCGGGCCGGTGGCGTCGGGCACGTTCGAGACCGGCTTGCGCGACGGCGACTGGAAGGCGCAGTGGATCTGGCGACCGACGAGCCTGGCGCCCGACCAGTACACCTACGCCCGCAAGGAGGTCACGCTCGGACCATCGCCGATCGTGCGGGCCCGTGCCTATGTCTCGGGCGACCAGCAATACGAGCTCTACGTCAACGGCACCCGCGCCGGGAAGGGCCAGGCGTACTGCTACCCCGACTCCCAGTACTACGAGACCCTCGATGTCACGAACCTCCTGGTTCCCGGGGCGGCCAACGCGGTGGCTGTCCTCTACGGATGGCAGGGGGCGACGAAAGGTCACCCCGGCGCCCACCCGGGATGCATCGTGCAGGTTTCGGTGCTCCACGGCGACGGCTCGACGGAGATGATCACCACCGACGGGACCTGGCGCGTGCGCCCGGGGGCGTGGCTGGCGGGGACCCAGCGGGACCTCGAAGGGGACCTGGTCGACTACACCGAGAACATCGACGGCCCCGACATCCCCGTCGGCTGGGAGAGCCCGGGCTACGACGACACCACGTGGGCGGCCGCGTCGGTGCTCGGGAGCGCCGGGACCAAGCCCTGGACGCACCTGGTCTCGGTGCGGACCCGCATCATCCAGGAGCCCGTGCAAGCGCTGACGCTCACGACGCTGTCCTCGGGCGCGGTCGTGGCCGATTTCGGCAAGGTGTACGCGGCCGTACCCACGGTGACCTTCCACCAGGGGGTCGCCGGGCGCGTCATCACGATGCGGGCGGGGTACCTCCTCGACGAGCCCGGAGGGGCGTCTTTCACCGGGATACCGGGTCAGGTGTCGACCGAGCACGGGACCCAGCACACGAACATGCACTACTCCTACATCCAGCGCGGCGGGGTCGAGGAATTCACACCCTTCGACTATCTCGGATTCCGCTACTTCCAGATCGACAACCCGGGGGAGACGTTGGCACCCTCGGACGTGGTCGCCCTCACCCGCCATAGCGCGGTGCCCGACGAGCATGCTGCCGCCTTCGCCTCCTCGGAGCCCACCGTCGACGCCATCTTCGAGCTGAGCCGGCACTCGGCCCTGTTCGGAGCCCAGGAACAGTTCATCGACACCCCCACCCGCGAGAAGGGGCCCTGGTTGTGGGACGGGTTCAACGAGTCCCAGACGGCGATGGCCGCTCTGGCGGACCAGAACCTGACGCGCAAGTCTCTGCAGGAATTCGCCCAGTCCCAAGCCCGCTACTGGCCCAGTGGTGCGGTGAACAAGATCTACCCCACGGGTCTCGGTGCCGAGGACATCGACGAATACTCCGAGATCTACGCCGAGTGGGTCTGGCAGTACTGGATGAGCACCGGTGACCGACTGTTGCTGCAAGAGGTGTACCCGGTCCTCGTGAAGCTGTCGGGATATGTCCATGGCGCCCTCGACCGGTCGACGGGACTCGTCACAGGGCTCCAGACGAGCGAATCGTCCTACCCCTATCGTGTGGCGACGCGACTCAACATCCTCGGGGCGAACGTCTTTCGCCGCACGGCCGATGTGGCTCAGGCCCTCGGCCGGCCGTCGGTCGAGGTCACCCGTCAGCGCGGACGCCAGGCCGCCCTCATCGCCGCCCTGAACAGACACCTCACCCGGACCGACGGCATCTACGTCGACGGTCTGGTGGGCCGGGGTTCGCCCGCCCCCCGGGCGTCCCAGGAGGTCAACGCGTGTGCGGTGGTCTACGGCGTCGTCCCCGCCGGCCGGTTGTCGGCGGTGGCGGCGCACGTCGCCACGCTGGAGCTGCACGCCGAGCCGCAGACCGCGGCCGAGGTGATCCGAACCCTGGCCACCGTGGGCAATTACGACGAGCTCATGGTCCGCCTCACCGACGCCACCACGAACGGCTGGGCCAACATCCTGGCCCGGGGTGCCACCTACACGTGGGAGGTGTGGCAGCCTTCGGACGCCAATGGCGACAGCATGTCGCACGGGTGGGGCTCGAACGTCCTGGTCGAGATCCAGCGATGGCTGCTCGGGGTCCGTCCCACGGCCCCCGGGTACGCCACCTTCGACGTGGCTCCTCCGCCCGCGGGCCCCGAGTGGGTCGAAGGCACGGTGCCCACGCCGCGCGGCACCGTGGCGGTGGGCTGGCGCCGAGGCGCGACGCCAGGGCCGGCGACGAGCCTCGACCTCACCATCCCTCCCAATGCCACCGCTACGGTCTCCCTGGCGGGCATCCGTCCAGGCACCATCACCGAGAGCGGCGCTCCGGTGGCACGGGTACCGGGGATCCGTGTGGCGCCTTCGGTCGCCGGCGCTGCGGTGTTGGCTGTGGGAGCGGGCACCTACCACTTCGAGGGGGTGGCGACCCGACCCTGAGCGGAGCGCCGGCGACGGCGGGTTCCCTGCGCAGAGGTCGCCCCTCGGCCGGGGGCGGACAGGGTCAGAGGGCGGGCCCCGCCGGGCTCTGTGGGCTTACACTCGAGGCATCGGGTGGTCGGCCGTGCTTGGAGCAGCGCTTCTCGTGTTGGGGTTGGTCCTGCTCGTCCTGGTGGACGCCCCGCGCCGTGCCCTGTGGTCTCTGCGCCAGCTCGCTGATCGGACGTTCCGTCGACGCCGACACCCCCCGGTCACCACGACACCTGCGCCCAGTCGCCCGGAAGCCGGTCCTCACGCCGGTGAGCTCTGGGTGATGCCTCCGGCGGAGCCGACCCCAGGTGCGTCCGATCGCCACCCGTGACTTCGAGGACACCGAGGAGCCTCGAGCGCATCCCGGTGAAGACCCGAGGTGGAGCACATGATGGGCACGGGACCACGCCGTTCAGCCGTGGACGAGCTCCGCGCCCACTCGTGATTTCGTGGAAGAGCTTTGGGTCAGCCCCCCCGACCCACCACGCCCCGAGGGGGACATGCCGCTCGTGTCTCGGGAGCTTCAAGAGCGAGTGGCTCGTGTCCGTCAGGTGCAAGGACGGCTGTTGTGCCAAAGGTCACCGCTCGTGGCCCTCGAGGCATCCGCTCTGGCCGGATGCGCAGCCTTCGCCACCGGCGTCGCCAGTGGCTGGTTGGTGCTCCGCACCATGCCCACGCTCGTCACCTCGAGCGACCAACGGGTGGTGCTCACGCTGGTCGGAGGGGTCTTCGCCCTGACCGTCACCGCCGGGACAGCCGGTTATGCGAGCGCCCGTTGGCGCCATGGCCGCACCATTCCCGCTCACGGGCGGATCGGAGCGAGAGGGCCCGGGCTCCTGATGGCGCTGCTCGCCGCCGGAGGTGTCCTCCTCACCGTGCAGCCTTGGCACTTCCCGCCCACGAGCGTGGTCTCGGTCTCGGCGCTGCGCGTCGGCGAGTACCTGGCGCTGCACCAGGTGGTGGGGGGCGCGGTGTTCTTCGGCCGGGGCGACACGCCCGTCGCCTACCTGTACACCACGGCCGGATCCTGGGTCGAGGCCACCCTCCCCCAGAGCGCGGTGGCGGCGGTCCTCGACGAGATCCCACTGGCCCCGGGGACGATCTACTCCCGGGGTGATGTCGCCCTGGGGATCGGCGCCGGGCAACAGCGCGCCATCAGAGGGCGGGCCGAGTGGTTGTGGTTCGCGGTCGGCGTCGCCGCAGCGTGGACCGCCTCGTGCACGTTCGCGGCGCGTCGTCGGTGGCGAAGCGCTCCATGGCCGGCGCCCATCACCGACGACACCGTTCGAGCCATGACCCGGCTCCTGGCCGGCTGAACCGACAGGGTGTCGAGGTGCACCCGACCGGGTAACGATGCGCTGTGGGGGCCTGCCTTGGCCGCCGGGGTCAGCGCGGCCCGAGCTCCGGCTCACCGGCCTCTGGTCCCGGGGCCACTTGCTGCGCTCGGAGGGCACGCGCCAGGGCGATCTTCAACAGGTCTGCGGTGAGCTCTCCGATCTCGGCCGGGGTCTGGTCGAAGTCGATCATGAGCGCCTGGGTGGCGAACGCCGAGAAGTGCAGAGCGAACGCCAGGGTCAACGCCTCGGGCGGATCACCCCTGCCTCCGGCGGTTCGCCAGGCCAGGGCGGCGAGGTAGCCCACTCCTCGGACCCGGAACTCGCGCCTGAGCTCGGGGATGTCGGCGAGGGCCTGCGTGTCGTTGTGGTTGGGGGCGTGAATGTCCCAGAAGGCCTCCCCGATGATCTCTGCGTTCCTGGTGTGGATGGTCAATGCCAATCCTTCGAGCCAGCCGTCGAGGTCCTGGCTAGGTTCGGGCAGGCCCTCGATAGGCCTCTGCCCGCAGGCCTCCCACATGTCCTTCACGGTGGCCACGATCAGTCGGTCGTGGCTCTGGTAATGCCGGAAGATCGTGCGGGGGCTCACCCCCGACAGCTGGGCGATCTCCTCGACGGTGGCGTCGAAACCCCGGCGGGCCACGACCTTCATGGCCGCCCGCCTGATCCGCGCACGCGTGAGCTGCTGGCGTTCCTGCGCGAGCGTGGCGGGAGTCTCATCCACATTGGCCTCCTCGGGAATCGACACTCGTTTGTGCCTGTTCTACGAGGTCGACTCTCATCCACATTTCCCTATTTGGACGCTGTACTCGGCTTTGTGCAAAGACATCGAACGGGTTGCACTGAGAACTCTGCAAGGATCTCACGCTTGTCTGGATCTGGGTGTGTCGAAACCTCGAGGCGGGCGGACCGCCCTCACCCCGGCTGCAACCGCCAGATCCTCCGAAGGTCCAGACCGGTAAGCGAGCCATAGTACCGCACCCGGGTTCGCCGTCCCCACCAGGTGCCCACATGTGCCGCAGCCCTCGTAGTGCGCCTTTGCAGTGCGCCTTCGTAGTGCCCCTTTGTGCCGTTCGCCTCTGTTCCGG
Organism: uncultured Acidimicrobiales bacterium; assembly: GCA_963848335.1. GTDB lineage: Bacteria > Actinomycetota > Acidimicrobiia > Acidimicrobiales > UBA8190 > Chersky-840. The sequence goes on along the minus strand of CAWKDD010000003.1, from coordinate 650,410 downwards.
GCCGTCGCCGCAGCGCATGCTTGTAGTGCTCTGCTCCCCGAGGGGGTGGTATGGGGGTCGACGCCCTTTCGGGAGCAGGCGATTCGTGACACAGTGGTGACGGTTCGCCACCCCGACCAAGAGTTTCACGACCCGAAGGTCGGGGTATCACAAATTCTCGTGGGGGCACGTGAACTGTGTGGTCTGACGTAGTCGTCGATGTCGCGGTGTCGGTAACAGCAGTGGCAGCGGCATTCGGTTTCCTGTATGCCCGAGCATCGGCACACGCCGCACGCGACGCCACTGCCGCGGCCCGACGGGCTGCGGATGTCGCGCTCGCGTCGCGTCAGTCCGCAGAACGTGCCCGCCTTCGACACCGCGTCGAGCGCGTAGGCGAACTCATCCAAGAGGTCTGTTTCTCGTCGCAGACCGAACCCGATTTCGACGGGTTGTCGCCCAGGACCCGCGCGCAGTGCGACGTCCTGAAGCAGGCCGTCATCGGACTCGAGGCCATCCTTCCCTTGTCGGCTGAGCTGTGTCTGGCCCGATCGTCCGCTGAGCTTCAGGACAGAGCGGACCGGGCTCGTGCCGAGGTCGCCCGGGTGCTCAAGCAGCTCCAAGGCGAGCGGCCCGACCCCCGGCGGACGCGGGCGTACCGAGGCAGGTACAACCGTCGGGTTCCCTGGCATCGTTCCACCAGGAGCTCGACCGCCCGTGGTCGGTAGTCGGTCGTAGCGAGATGACAGTGGAACCTGTCGCGGCGACAGACGTCGGTGCTCATCATTCTTGACGATGGCACCCGACTCGCAGTCGGGTCATGATCTGCGACGACAGGTAGCGCTGAGCGGCGGCGGCCAAGTCCGAGCTGCTCAGAGCGATGCGGGAACCGCCAGGCTCTGCCCCCAAGGTCACAAGGCCTGGCGGTCCCCACATCGCGAGGTTCTCGGTTTCGGGGTGGCGCCGCTGTCGGTCGGAAAACGTTCCCGGCAACAAGGCGCGCGCGCTACCCGAAGGGCTCGCCCGGAGGCGCTGTAGGGCGAAGGCGCGACTGGGGCGCCAGGACCTTGGCGGGCGGTCCCGGCGCCCCGTCGCGCGGCTGCCCCCGTGACCTTCTGTCCCCGAAAGAACGGTGGACACTGGAAAAGCCCGGTCGACCAGCGAAATGTCATATTAGCAGGACACCATGGCACTCACCAATGACATCCCCGTGTCCCGGGGCCCGCCCGGGAGCGAGGCGAAATGGGCAGGGAGCCGGGCTACGGGGTGAGGAGCGTGGCCACGTTGCCGTGGAACAGCCCCGCGGCCTCCTCGGGAAGGCATCCGATGCGCGAGTAGTCCTCCACGGGCGTAGCGGTCCCCTCGGAATGAGGGAAGTCACTGCAGCACATGTACAGGTCGCCGGACTTGGCGGTGAGCCGGGCGGGTTGCTCGTAGGAGAACGATGCCACGCGCACCTGGCGGCGGAAGTACTCGCTGGGCCGTAGGTCGAGGGGGGCGAGCGGCCGTCCGTTGAGTGCGGTGGTGAACTGCCATCCTCCGTCGAGCATCAAGAGGTACTGCGGCACCCAGATCGACGACAGCTCGACGATCCCGACGCGGAGCCCGGGGTGCCGTGCCAACGTCCCGTTCACGATGAGGTCTGTGACGGCGATAGCGGGCTGCACCCAGAGGAAGACGGACTCGATCACCGGCACGAAGCTGTCGTCGGGGTCGGTGTAGAACGCTTCGTCGAGGACCCGGGGTTGGTCGGCCACGTGGAACACGGGGGTGATCCCATGGTGCACGAAGGCGGCCCACATGCGGTCGTGGTCGGGATGGGAAAGCGGTCGACCGTCGACCGCCGCCGGAGCGATCATCCCCAGGCGCACACCGGCCGCCGAGAGCTCGGCCAGCTGGCCCTCGAGCCAGTCCGGGTCCCGCAAGGTCAAATGCGCCACGGGATGGAGCCGTCCCGTTCCTTCTGCCACCACCGTGGCACACCAACGGTTCCAGGCCGCCATGTTGGCGGTCAGGGCTGGCAGCGACTCCGACAAGCGACGTTCCCACAGCAAGCCGAAATTCGGGAACACCACGGCTGCGTCGAGACCCATGACGTCGAGCTGTTGGACCCGGGCGGACGGGTCCCAGTAGTGCGCCGGCAGGGTCTCGTCATAGTTGGACTCCGGAGGCAGGTGCTGGCGCAAGCGCTCCCGGTTCCGACCCAGTACTGCGGTGTCGCCGGGAACCTGCACGTCGGCCACGTCCAGCTTTCGCCCCCGCCATGTGAGCCAGGGGTAGCCGAGCTCGTCGTCGACGATGGCGAGGGCCTCGTCTCTGAAAGCGGGCTCGATGTGCTGCTCCCACATGGTGCGGTTCTCGTAGAGGTGCTGATCCGAGTCGATGATGGTGGTCACTCTCGCCTCCTAGAGCCGCCTCTCGAGCCCGCTTTCCCGAGCCGTCTCCAGGGCCAGTATGGCCGATCGCTGACGGCGGTGTCAGGGTCCGCCGTCCCGTGAGGCTCGGATGGCTCTGGGAGCCGCGCCTGGCGCCGTAGGCTGGAGACGAAGGGCGGGCTCGCCCCACCTCGAGCCAACTGCCTCCACCCGGTTCGGGGGTCGGGGAAGACCAGACGGGGCGGGAACATCCATGGTGTCACCTGAAGAACGGCAACTCGGGACTCGACTCGACGAGGACCATCCCCCGGAGACCAACGGGCGGATGGCCGTGTGCCGACGATGTGGTGCCGTCACCGATGGGCCCGAGGGGAGTCACGCCCCGCGTGGGGCGCAGCTCGTGCGCAACAGTCAGTGGCTCGACACCCAAGTACGGGTCCGCCGGATTGCCAAGGCGAGAGACCGCATCAACAGGTGATCGTCGTCCTGTGTCGGGACCCCGCCCCTCGACGCGTGCCCTGACCGAACCCGTCAGTTCGTTAATGCAGCCGTCATCTCGAGGACCCCTGCCGTTCACCTCCCCTCCGTATGATTTGTGGTAGCGGCAGCACCTAGGGAAGGAGCGAAACGTGGGCAGGATGCGAGACCTTGTCCGACAGCTCGGCGTGTCCCTGGCCATCACACGGTGGGCGTTACGACCGTTCCGGCCGACTTGACCTGTCGCCCAGAGGTGGGACGAGGTTCGCTCCTTGTCCTTGTCCGACCTCGGTGAGGTGAAGGAGTCGACACCCTGGGGCCCCCTTGGGTGTCGGCTCCTTTGCCGCGTGCGGGCCCTTCACCGTTCGGGGTTGTCGAGGCGTGACTCGGCCGCGATCCATCGCTCCAGCCACGAGGGGAAGGCGAAGAGATCCGACAGCACCACGTCGGCGCCGGTACTGCGCAACTCTGGCTCGGTCGTCCCGCCCGTCGCCACGGCAACCGAGACGGTGCTGGCTGCCTTGGCAGCGAGAACGTCGGCAGGATGGTCGCCGACGTACACCTGTGCGGCGTGCTCCTGAAGCGTCTCGCCCTTCTCGGGCCCGTAGCGCCCACCGACGACGACGTCGGTCACGATGCCGACCGCCTGCAGGCTCGCCCTGGCGTGCGGCTCGTACTTGGCCGTGACGACGACGGTCTTCCCGCCCGCGCTACGCACTGCTTCGACTGCCTGCGCGGCCCCGGGCATCAGATCGGTCTGGTCGACCAGGATGGGCCCGTGGATCTGGCGGAAGCGCCGGCAGGCGTGCTCGAGGGCCGCACCGTCGAACCACGGGCCCAGGGCGACCTCGAGGGGCGGTCCCAGCGTGGCGACAACCATCTCCGCGTCGACGGTGACGCCACTTTCCTGCGACAGGGCGGCCAAGGCCGACCGGATGCTGCGCCTGGGGTCGACCAGGGTCATGTCCAGGTCGAACCCGACCACCAGCGGTTGGTGTGCGCCGACCACCCGACGATTGTAGGAAAGACGCCAGGGCCGACCTACCCCCACACCGCCAAGAGCGGCCTGGGGGTGGTTGCTCCGGAGGGGTCAGCCGGTGAGCAGGTCGCGGGCGCCGGTGTCCGACGAAGGGTGACGGAGTTTCGACATCGCCCTCGCCTCGATCTGTCGGATGCGCTCGCGTGTCAGGTTGAAGTGCTGCCCGACCTCTTCCAGGGTCCTCGGCTCGCCACGGTCGAGTCCAAAACGTAGGCGCAGGATGCTGGCCTCGCGGTCGTCGAGCGGAGCGAGCAGCTCGTTGATCTCCTCCACGAGGAGGGCCTCGGCGGCATGATCGAAGGGCGAGGTGGCATTCACGTCAGCCACCACGTCCCCCAGATCGGCGTCCCCGTCCTCACGCAGGGGCTCGGAAAGCGACAGGGGCTCGGACCGCCACCGCAGGACATCGGTCAGCGTCTCGTACGAAAGGGTGGTCTCGAGGGCAAGCTCGTCCACGGTGGGCTGGCGGCCCAGCTTCGACTCCAGGAATCCCTGGGCCTTCTGCACCGCGCTCAGCATGTCGCCCGCGTGCACCGGCAGGCGGATGGTGCGACCGGTGTTGGCGATCCCCCGGGTGATGGCCTGGCGGATCCACCACGTGGCGTAGGTGGAGAACTTGAAGCCCTTGCGCCAGTCGAACTTCTCCACGGCGTGGATGAGCCCCAGGTTCCCCTCCTGGACCAGATCGAGCAGGGGCAGTCCCGACGCCTGATACTTCTTGGCGATGGACACCACCAGGCGGAGGTTCGACGAGACGAAGGTCTGCTGGGCAGCCGAGGCTGCGCACTGGATCCTGCGGAGCTCGCGCTTTTTGGCCGGGGTCGGCTTGGCGCTCGGATCGGCGAGGATGGCGGCGGCTTCGTGCCCCGCCTCGATGGCTTGTGCCAGCCGAGCCTCGTCGTCCTTGGTGAGCAGGGGATAACGCCCGATGTCTCTCAGGTAGAGCTTGACGAGGTCGGCGTCGTCGCCGTCCCCACGCTTCATCGCCATCCAGGTCTCCTTCTGGTCACCGGCGCAACACGCCGGTGATTCGGTGCCCGGGTGTGGGCACCATGTCCTTGCTCTGCTCTTGGTTCTTCTCCACAGCACCAGGGAACGAGGGCCGGGTCATGCGGGCGCACTGTGACGACGAACCCGCCCGGTGATGCTGCCCCCGATGCACCAAACGTGAGGATTCGGCCCGATCTGCGTCATGGGGATACGACGGCCAGAAGCCCGATCGTCCTGGTGGTCTGGTGTTTCGCTCTCTAATTGTGTGTTGGAACTCCAGGGCCGATTCTCCGAGTGCAGACCGAGGTTCCTGGCCCAAAGGGTTCCCGGTGTGGCGGCTCCCGACCATTCTATCGAAAAACGTCACCCCACCGGCCCCGTGGCCGCCTTCGGTTTTCGGGTCCTCCGGCCCCGGGGGCCAATCCTCCCACCGGGCTCGACCGGTCGCGCCCCGGCCCGGGTCCGACGGCGGTCCGACGCCGGGGACGGTGCCCCGGACATGCACTGCCGGCCCGAGGTGGTCCCGGCCCGGGGTGGTCCGGGCGTCGGACCCGAGGGTGTTGTGCTCCGGTCGCTTTGAATTGCCCGGCCGTCCGTGGCAAAATAGTTACATGCCGCAAGCAAATACGTTGCCCCCCGGCGCCCCCTCGATCGTCGGGCCCGGGAGTCCCGCGTCGCCCGGCACCGCCGCCGCCGTCGAGCAGGTCCAGCAGAGCCTGCAGGTGGTGGCCCGCTCGGTCACCCAGGTACGGATGCACGAGCGCCTGTTGCAGGCGGCCGGGGTCCGCCTCGATCGGGCCGGGGCCGCCGCCTTGTACAAGCTGCACCTCCACGGCGACGCCATCAGGGTGACGGCGCTGGCCGAGATGCTCGGTGTCGACGCCCCTACGGTCACCCGCAAGATCCAACAGCTCGAACGGGAAGGCCTCGTGGTCCGTCACGCCGATCCCGCCGATGGCCGGGCCTCGCGGATCAGGCTAACGCCAGCGGGCCGACGCACCCTCGAACGGGTCCTGAAGGCTCGACGGGCCTGGCTCGACCGGCTCCTCGAGGGCTGGGACGACCAGGACCTGGCCCACTTCGCGGCCCTGCTGGGCCGGTTCTCGGCGTCCTTGGAGCGCGACCTGGAGGACGCCCGTGGCTCCTGACACGACGGTGGCGCCCGCACCGGAGCCGACCGACCTCGAATTCGACAGGGGGGAGCACCGCCGGATCCTCGTGATCGTGGTGGCGCTCATGCTCGGCATGATCCTCGCCTCGCTCGATCAGACGATCGTGTCGACGGCGCTGCCCACCATCGCCGGGGACCTGCACGGGCTCAACCACCTGTCGTGGGTGGTGACGGCGTACCTCTTGGCCTCGACCATCTCGATCCCGTTGTGGGGCAAGCTCGGGGACCTCTACGGCCGGAAGAACCTCTTCCAGCTCTCGATCGTCATCTTCCTGGTGGGCTCGATCTTGTCGGGGCTGGCCCAGAACATGGCCGACCTGATCGCCTCCCGCGCCCTGCAGGGCATCGGCGCCGGCGGGTTGATGGTGGGGGCCCAGGCCATCACCGGCGACGTGATCCCGGCCCGCCAGCGCGGGAAGTACATGTCGTACTTCGGCGCCGTGTTCGGCATCACGAGCGTCGTGGGCCCGCTGGCAGGAGGGTTGTTCACCCAGCACCTGTCGTGGCGCTGGATCTTCTACATCAACGTGCCGATCGGCATCATCGCCATGTTCACCATCGCCGCCGTGCTCCATGTCCCGGTCAAGCGAGTCCCCCACAAGATCGACTGGCTCGGCACCGCCCTCATGTCGTCGGGAGTGACCGCCCTCATCCTCCTGACCACGTGGGGAGGGATTCAATACGCCTGGGGCTCGGGTCTGATCATCGGGATGGGGGTGCTCAGTGCCGCTCTGCTGGTGGCGTTCTGCGTGGTCGAGGCGAAGGCGGCCGAGCCGTTGATCCCGCTCGTGTTGTTCAGGAACCGCACGTTCACCGCCGCCTCGGGGGTGGGATTCATCATCGGCTTCTCGATGTTCGGGGCCATCGTGTACCTGCCCTTCTATCTGCAGACCGTTCACGGTGCCACGCCCACCGCTGCGGGCCTGGAGCTGCTGCCACTGGTGGGCGGCATGCTGCTCACGTTCATCCTCAGCGGGCAGCTCGTGACGAGGACGGGACGGTACAAGATCTTCCCCATCGTGGGCTCCGCCGTGCTGGCGCTGGGTCTTTTTCTGCTCTCGCGTATGGGGGTGAGCACGTCGTTCGCGCTGATCTCGGTCTACATGGTCGTGGTCGGGCTCGGCGTGGGCCTGGTCATGCAGGTGCTCGTGGTGGCCGTGCAGAACTCGGTCCCCTACGAGCAGCTGGGCACGGCCACCGCCACCGCCACGTTCTTCCGCACCATCGGCGGCGCCTTCGGCGTTTCCATCCTCAACGCCGTGTTCAACAATCGTTTGTTCTCGGCGCTGTCGATGGAACACCTGCCCGCGTCGGCGCGTGCCGTGGTGAGCGGTTCGAGCGTCGTCGTCAACCCCGCCGCCATCGACCACCTACCACCGGCGGTCAAAGCCCCGATCGTGGCGGCCTTCAGCCATTCCCTGCAGACGGTCTTTCTCGTCGCCGTGCCCTTCGCGGTTCTGGCCTTCGCGCTGAGCTGGCTCATCAAGGAGATCCCCTTGCGGACCACGGCGTTCAACCCGCCCACCGCGCCAAATCAGGGCGCCGGCAACGGCGGCGGGGGAAGCGACGCCGGCGAATCCGAGCCTGTCGTCGAAATCGCCGCCTTCTGAGCGCGCCGTCGGCCGTTGCCGTGGCGTCGTCGGCGTCCGGCGCCTCCGGCGCCGTCCGGCCGGATCGATCAGACGCTGCGGAGCCCGTGGTCGCGCCGTGCACCCGAGGCGGATCCGAGCAACGCAATGGCCTGGGCCCGTGCCTGGCGGTAGGACTCCCACAGCTCGACCTTGGCGGCGAGATCGCCGGCCAGGGTGGCTTCGACCACCGAACGATGCATGTGCCCGACGAGCTCGTCGAGCCGAGCCCTGTCCTTGGGTCCGAGTGACGGCGTCGCCGAGAACGGCTCCTCGAACCTCACCGCTGCTGCCATGGTTGTCGACATTGGGTGCCTCCACTTCCCGCCTTGGACTGCATCGACTCCCATCCGGCCCAACTTGACCCGGTGGGCCGCGTGCCTGGCACCGACCCGGTCCTGAAAGCGGTTCTGCATGGTGCGTGACCCCCGCACGACTTCGAAGAGTGGCGTCCGCGACACTGGAATGCGGGCCGGATAGACCTTCAGGCGCCTCGATCACCAGCCGAGACAGATCGGCGCCAGGCAATGCCCGAGAGGCCGGCACGCCGCCGGAGATCGAGAGGGGAGGGGATTGGTGTGTCCGAGAGGCGGCCGGGCTTCGGATCGAAACCCCTCCCGACCCCTCTGCGCATCGCGGTGTCCGTCGGCGCCTGCGCCCTGTTCGTGGTCGTCATCTTCGTCCGGGGTGGGCCCAATCCGGCCGAGACCGACGCCCATTCGGTGACCCTTCCCACCACCGACATCTCCCACGGCGACCTGCACGCCGCCGAACGCGACACCCTGGTGCCGAATCCACCGGGCTATCCCCTCCTCATGTCGCCTTTGGTGATGGCACTTCGTCCTTGGATCGGATCGCCCCGGTGGTGCGACGACAAGCCGATCCCGAAGATCCTGCAGACGTTCGGGGACGCGTACTTCCGGTCGATTCTCGGGCCCTGCACCGCCCAACACGGCGCTGATCACGGGAAGCCCTATCCCATCTGGTACCGAACCCAGGCCGTCCTCGCCGTTCTCGGATGGGTGGTGCTGGTGGGGGGAGCCGTCATGCTCCTGGGTGCTTCCGGAGCGGGGGGAGGGCTCGCCGAGCTGATCCTCGTCGTTGCCCTGGCCCTGCTCCCGGCGTCGTCCGACGCCATCGCCCAGACGTTTCATCCCCAGGATCTCATGAGCGTGGGCTTCAGCTGTGCCGGGCTCTCCCAGGCGCTGCGGCGTCGATGGGTGTGGGTCGGCGTCCTGTTCGCGGCGGCGTTCCTGTGCAAGCAATTCGCGCTCCTGCCGCTGTTCGCCGCCCTGGCCGCGGCACCGGGATGGCGTAGTCGGGTTCGCACCCTGATTCCTCTGGCCGGGGTCGTGGCCCTGGGGGTGGTGCCGTTCTACGTGGTCGCCCCGGTCGACACGGTACGGGCCATGACGGCTGTGTACGTCGCCGGCGTGTCGCTGATCAAGACCCCCACCCTGGTGGGCGTGCTGAACATCAACGAGCAGTTGAAACTCGAGATCGCCCGTGACGCACCGCTGGTGGCGGCGGCGGGGCTCGCCCTGTGGGCCCGGTGGCGGAGCCGGGACCTGCTCTTGGCCCCGCTACCGCTGGTCGGGCTGGCCCTGGCTTGTCTGGCCACCCGGCTCGTCTTCGAGATCTCCCTTCTCAACTACTACTTCCTGGCCGTGGCCGTCGCCCTGCTGCTGCTCGATCTCATTCGCCGCCGTCTGCCCCTGTGCTCCGTAGCCTGGATCGTGGCCACCCGCTACGGGCTCTCGCCGCTCGCCCCGCACGCGCCGCTGACGCTGACCGCGGCCCTGTTCCTGGTGGCCGCCCTGGTGGCGCTGGCCCTCGGGCTGGCGCAGCTGCCGCGCCGGGCGCCGCCGCACCGGGTGCCGACGTCACTGTCGATGTCGAGTCCCATTCTCGGTTGATGGCGGGGACGTGGCCCGGGGGACCCGGGCCGCCAACGCGACGTTCGGTCGAGTGTCGTCAGCTACAGGGTTTCCAGGGCTTGGCCTTGAGCGCCAGCCCCTTTTCCATGGCGTCGCGCCCGTAGAGGTCGGCGTTGGGGCAGAAGCGGGCGGGCGGGACGTGGTACTCGACTTCGACCACCGCCTTGCCGGCCGAGGTCCATCCGTTGTACAGGTCGCACTCGTGGTACTTCGCACACTGCTCGTTGATGGCGAAATCGAACGTGCTCTCGAGTTGGTTCAGTTGGCCGGTGTCGTTCTTGAGCCCCGCCGACAGGCCGTGCGCGTGCGCCATGGCGGCCAGGTCCTCGTTGAACGTCAACTGCTCGGTCGCGGTGAGGGCAAAACCCGTGTCGTTCTCGTAGCCGTCGACGTTGTCGAAGTCCACGGCGTCGAAGCCGGCCGCCTCACACTTCGCCACCCGGGCGTCGATGATGGGGAGCAGGACAGCGGTGGCGCGGATGTCGAGCCACCGCTCGCCCGGCCAGCCGTTGGACTTGCCTAGGACCGAGGCCGGGTACGCCTTGGCGTCGGGTCGGAAGTCCTCCCATGTGCCGGCATCGACATAGCACACCGCATGTGCTCCCACGGCGTGGATGGCCGAGACCGCCGCGGTGTTGAGGGTCACACCGTTGGTGGCGTACAGATCCACGTCGTAGACGTTGGGCCGGACGCAGTTGCCGCCCTTCTCCGGGACGACGCACAACGCGGTGTCGAGCTTTCCCTGGAGCTGGTACTGCCATCGCAACCCCGGGTGGGGGGCCCACATGCTCTTGCCACTCGCCACTGGCGCCATGGAGACGAGCGAGGTGGCGAGCGCCACGGCCGCGACGACGGCGCCCCGCACGCCACCCAGGCTCCAGACCCGCCCCACGCTCCCAGCGTAGGCCTGCGGTGCGGTCGGCGCCGGGGTCGGCGCAACGTCGTACGCTCCCACAGCGTCGACCGATGACCGGCGGACATCGTGAGAGTATCTGGCGTGATGTGGCGGTGACGACCTCCAGAGCACCAGGGAGGCTGTGATGAGCGAGTTCTGGTTCGCACTCGGGCTGGTGATCGTGGTGATCACCGCCGCCAACGTCGTCTTCACCCTGGTGCTCCCCAGGAGGCCCGCCGGCATCGAGCGGCTGTCGCTCGTGGTCAACAGGATCGTACGGGTGGCCTTTCTGGCCGCGTCGCGTGCCGCCAGGCGCTATGAGGTCAAAGACGCCTTGCTGGCGCCGGCCGCTCCGGTGGCGCTGCTCACACAGCTCGTGGTGTGGTTGGGGTTCTTCGTGCTGGGTTACGCCTGCATGCTCGAGCGGACGACCCACACCTTCTCATCGGCGTTCACCCAGGCTGCCGTGTCGCTGTTCAGTGTGGGCACCTCCCACGCCGGAGGTCCGCCCAGTCGCTGGCTCGACATCGCCGCCGGCGCCACGTGGGCCATCGTGGTGACGCTGCAGATCGCCTACCTCCCCTCTCTCTATGACGCCTTCAACCGTCGCGAGGCCTTGGTGGCCATGCTCGAGAGCCGGGCCGGGCTCCCGGCGTGGGGTCCCGAAGTGCTGGCTCGCCACCAGCTGGTCGGGATCGTCGACGCCCTCCCCAGTTTCTACGCTCAGTGGGAGCAATGGGCGGCGGACCTGGCCGAGAGCCACACCACCTACCCGGTCCTGCTGCTGTTCCGGTCGCCCGAGCCCTGGTACTCGTGGGTCGTAGGTTTGCTGGCCGTGCTCGACGGAGCCGCCATGCACCTGGCCCTATCGCCCGACGGGGCCTCGTCGCAAGCCCGTTTGTGCCTGCGCATGGGGTTCACGGCCCTCAACCGGATCGCCAAGACGCTCGGATGGCATGTGGACCCGGATCCGAACCCCGAGGGGCCGATCTCCTTGACCTTCGAGGAGTTCGAGGAGGCCGTGCACATGTTGGCCGAGATCGGCTTCCCCATGGAGTTGTCGGCCGAAGACGCATGGCCGAATTTCCGGGGGTGGCGGGTCAACTACGAGACCAATGCGTACCGACTGGCCGACCGGGTCATCGCGCCGCCCGCTCCTTGGTCGGGGCCGCGCCGACACCTGCGGTCGGGCCCGGTCGCACCACGCCGTCCACCGCAACGAAGCCCGGTAGCCAAGTCGGCCGCCCTGCACCGGCCCCCGGCGGTCACCGCACCGCCCCGAAGGCGGGGAAGAACCGCCCGATCCGACAAGGCGTAGTCCCGCCGGCCGCGCCGGTCAGCCCAGGCTCGAGGAGCTGTCTCCGGGCTCGTAGGTGAGGTCGACGTCGACGGAGTCGGGGCGGTTGGTCGGGTCGAGGGTGAGGGCGAAGCCGTCGACGACGTCCACCAGCTTCACGGCGTCGACGTGGGGCCGTGAAGCTCCCCCCCATTTCGCCCGGGCCCGACGGCGGGCTTCGGCCAGGTCACCGGCCACGACGAGGACGACCTCGTGGTCCTCGGTCAACCGCCCGGGGGCAGGATCGCCCCCCAGGTAGACGGCGTACAGGCGCGGGTCGCCGTTCACGGTCGCTCATCGGCGAGGCGCTCTTCGATCAGCACGGTGGCGCCCACCGCGCCCGAGAGGTCACCGAGCTCGGTGCCGAGGACCTCGGGGGGGAGCTCGGGGAAGCGCAGGTTCCTGGTCATGGCCTCCTCGACGCGGCGGACGAAGGGCTCTCCCAGGCGGTCCCCGAGACCTCCTCCGACGATGATGGCCTCGAGCTCGAGGAGGTTCTGGGCGTTGGCCAGTGCCAGTCCCAGGGCGTCGACGGCTTCGTCGATGAGCTCGACGGTGAGACGGTCACGCTGTTCGAGGGCATCGGCGATGACCGAGCTCGTGACACGGTCGCGGCCCTTGCGCTCCATGATCTCGAACAGCTTGGTCTTCTGGCCCTTCTCGACGCGGTGCCGCGCCGTCTGCTCGATCGACAGCCGGCCGGCGTAGGCCTCGAGGCACCCCAGCCGCATACACCCGCAGCGGCGGCCGCCGGGCTTGACGGTGGTGTGGCCGATCTCGCCGGCGTTGCCGCGCCCGTGGTGCAGCTCCCCTTTGAGGATGAGGCCGCCGCCGACGCCCGTGCCCACGAAGACGCCGAGGAAATTCCGGAATCGTCGCCCAGCCCCCTGTCGGAACTCACCCATGACGGCGGCTCGGACGTCGTTGTCAACGACGACCCGCGTCCCGTGGAACGCGCCACTGACCGTGGGCCCGAGCGCCACATCGTGGACGAAACCCGGCACGTTGCGGGCGTTGGACACGTGACCGGTCGTCACGTCCACGGATCCCGGTGTCCCGATGCCGATGGCGTGCAGGACCGAGGGGTCCATCCCGGCGTTTTCGAGCGCGCTGCGGATGCTGGCCACGATCTCGGCCACGACGTCCGCGGCGTTGGTGTTCGGGGTCTGGTGCCGGGACTGGCCGACCACGATTCCGGAGGTGACCACCACGGCCTGGATCTTCGTGCCGCCCAGATCGACGCCGGCAGTCACCTGACTCATGGTGAGCGGGTCCTCCCGCATCGTGGGTGTGCGTGTTCCCACGTCACGGTAGTCGTCGGTTCACCGAGGTCCGGGCATGCTGCTCGGGGCGCTGTGGGCGGTGACGACGGCCCCCAGCCCGCGGCGGCGCCCCGGCGCGCCGCGGTCGAGGACGGCTCAGCCCGTCGCCGGGCCGGCCTCTGTGCCCACCGGGAGGGCACAGTTGTCGGAGAAACCTTGGCTTCGAAGACCGAGTCCGGCGTTGAAGCGCGACCGGAAGTTCTCCATGGCGACCCACGCCGCGAGCTCCACGATCTCGGGTTCGCTGAAGTGGTGATGGAGCCGCGCCACGAGCTCGTCGCCGACCGTCGCCGGAGTGGAGGTCGCCGACTCGGCGTATTCGAGGACTGCTCGCTCCCGTTCGTCGAACGCCACGCTCGTCCGCCACCGGGGAACCTCCCGGACCTTGGTGGGGTCCATCCCTTGGTGGAGCCCTTCGTAGTACCCGTAGTCCGTGCACCACGAGCAGCCGATGTCCCCGGCCGACGCCTGGATGGCCAGCCAGCGGAGATGGGGGTCCAGATGGCGCCATCCGCGCTCGGCCACGGCCTCGAGCAGTCCCCAGGCCACGAGCACGCCCGAATGGTGTGCCGCCGCCGCCACCGGCTCGACGACGCGGCCGAAGCGCCGCCTCGAGTAGCCAAACGCGAGCCTGGGGACCAGTCGGTCCGCCTTGTCCGCCAGATGTACGTGCGCCATGGTCCGACCTCCAGTGCGTTGCCGACGGGGCCCGGCTTCCTGTCGGAAGAGGGTCCGCCCCACTAGAGGCGGTGCGGGCCCGAGAGGTTCCCGGCTTTCGGAGCCACCTGTGGTGCCCGCACCCCGCGGGGATGCGCGAGCAGCTCACGGCCGTCCAACCTGTCGAGCCCCTGACTGGTTCCTGTCGGGTCGTAGCGGGCCATGAGTACGACACGGGACATGGCGTTCTGCTTGACTCTGGCACCGTGAACGAGCTCGCCGTGCCCGTCGACAGGGGAGAGGGACCTCCGGTGGTGCTGCTCCACGGGTACGCCATGCGGCCGGCCACCTACGGGCGCCTGGCCGACCTGCTGGCCCGGCGCTGCCGGGTGGTCATCCCCGACCTCTTCGACGTGCGCGGTCGTTGGAGCTACCCGTCGGTGCTCGACGCCTTCACCGCCACTCTCGACCGCCTGGAGCTCGACAAGGTGACGCTGCTCGGCCATTCCTTCGGGGGTGGCATCGAGCTCGGCTTCGCCACGCGCTTTCCCGGCCGCGTTGTGGAGCTGGTGTTCTCCGACACCCTGGCGAGCTCCCGTGAGTGGAGCCTGGCCGACGAGACGATGCGCCACCCGATCAGGTTGCTCCGCCTGGCGACACCGAGGGCCACAGCCGCCTTCGCCCGCTCCTGGATCGCGCATCCCCGCCAACTCGTGAATGCGGCGTGGTGGGGATTCACGAGTGGCCGGGAATCTGCCAGCGAGGCCGTGGCGCGTGCCGGTATCCCGGCCCACGTGCTGTGGGCCAACCGTGATTCGATCCTTTCGCAGGACGACGGGCGGCGATTCGCGTGGGAGCTCAATGCTTCGTTCACGGTGGCGTCGTCTGCGCACCGCCGTCCCATCGACCACGACTGGATGTTCCAGGACCCCGGTCTCTTCTTCGAGCACCTCGAGGAGCTCAAGCTCAACGCGCTCGGCGCCCTGACGGGCGTCTGCGGCACGGCTTCGGCTGCTCGCAGTTGCGCGGATAGCCTGGCACCGACGTCGGGAGGAGAGCCATGGCGCAGGACTGGGCGCGACCTGTCGTGCACTGGGAGATCGAGGCGCTCGACGCCGAGCGCCAACGTGCGTTCTACCGCGAGCTGTTCACCTGGGAAGTGGGCGACGGCCCCATCATGCAGATTCCTGCCGGCATCGGGGGGCCCGAGCCGGGGCCGGCGGGACACATCCGCCAGGGAGAGCGCAGCGCGGTGGCGCTCTACGTCCAGGTCCGTGACATCAGGGCGTCGTTGCGGAAGGCGGCGGATCTGGGCGGTACCGTCGTCGCCGAGCCCTTCGACCTCCCCGGCGGGCCGACGCTGGCTCCGATCATCGACCCCGAGGGGAACCCTGTGATGCTGGTGCAGCAGTAGGGGCAAGCAGGACGCAGGCGGCGAGAGGACTCGACGGTCACTCCAAGCTCTGGTAGCGCCTCGCCGTGACGCTCGCGGGGTCGGTCAGCGACATGAGCATGGTGACAGTCGGATCGCCACCGGCAGCCGCCGCGGCCGCATCGGCGTCGCGGGCCGATGCCCACAGGGTCAGCACCAGCCACTCGCCGTCGGAGTCCTGGGCCGTGGTGCGACGCAGCAGGCCGGGCTGCAGGTAGTGGAATTCGGTCTGGGCCCGCTTGTCGGCGACGACGAATTCTTCCTTCTCGACGTCGGCGGCGAGCCGGAACGTGACGACTTCGATGACGGCCATGAACGTTGGCTCCCTCTGCATGCGTGGGCCGAGAGACACGTTCTACCCGACGTGCGCCCCGGTCGCCGGGGCGCGGCCGTCGCGCCGACGCGACGCGCACGCGCCCCGGCATGGAGGGGGCCGGCGAGCGGCCCCTCCACCGGGTGCCGATGACCTCTAGAAGAACACGTCGAGGGTGTTGGTCCCGTCGTCGACGAACCAGATCCCGCGTCCACCGGGCACCAGCGCCAGCCCGAACAGGTCACCGGCGCCGCCGGGGGGAGCGCCCGAGTCGTCGAGGGTGGCGGTGTCGATGGTCTGTCCCCACGGAGCCGTCTCCACGATCAGGCCGTTGTTCCCGTTCACGGTCAGCACGTTGCCGTTGGGCGCCAGGATCATCCCCAGGGGATCGTCGAGCACCGGCGCGTCGGACAGGGTCAGGCCGCCGGGGACGCCGAAGGTGCCGTTGCGCCACAAGGCGTTGGGGATCACGGCGATGCGGTTGTTCACGGCGTCGGCCACGTAGAGCGTGCCGTTCCAGCCCAGGGCCACGCCCGTGGGCCCGACGACCAGCGCGGCCGGATCCGTGCGCTCGGCGAAGCCCGAGGCCACCACGGTCTGGGACTCCATCTTCGGGCTCTGGCCCCAGCCCAACCCGACCTTGATGCGTACCACGGTCCCACCGTCGACGGTGTTGCCGGGTTGGTCCGACGGGATCCCGCTGTCTGCGGCCACGGTGCCGTTGAGCACGTTGGTCACGAACAGGTAGGCCGTGTTCCCGACGACCGTCGAGGTCATGTCCCAGGGCCCGTTGATGGCGCCGCCGGCCCAGGTCTCGACGAGCTGGCCCTGGGAGTTGAGCACGACGAGGCATCCCGACCCGGTTCCCTGCGGGGTCCCCGCGTCGGTGGGCCCGTTCGCCGTCGTGGGCAGGCTCCCCACCACGACCCAACCACCTGGGAGCACCGACAGAGCTGTCGTCAGCCCGATCCCACCCGGACACGGTCCGGTGGTCGACGCCTGGGTGATCTGCGCGAACTGGTTGACCGAGCCGTCGGGCATCTCCTCCACGATGGTCGTTCCCGTGCCCTGGGCGTTGGCCGCGTCATTGAAGTTGCTCACGAGCACGCCGCCCTGGACGAGATTCCCGGTGCTCTGGGGTACCACGACGATCCCGTAGGGATTGACGTCGCCGTTTGTCGGCACGGTGGAAGGCCCCGGGACGACGTTGTCGAACTGGCTCAGGAATCCTTGCGGTGTGGCTTGCGCCGCACCGCTCGTAGCGATGGCGACACCCGAAGTGGTGCCCGCCAATGCGAGCACGGCCAAGAGCGAGGCCGAGCGCCGGGTGGGACGTCGCCATCGCCGGTGCGGGTCCGACGCCCGAGCCGGTGACGATGCGGAGATGCCCGCTGCCAAGGCGCGGGCCTGACGGTCATGAATGTCGGTCACGGTTGACCACCTCCTGCCGGTCCGGACAGACCGCACAGGGTCGGGTACGGCGCAGGCGCGTCAGATGTTCACCCCGAACCGATTCGTGGGTGGGGTGGGCCGGCCGGGGTCAGAACCAGGTGGAGCACCACGGGGCCGGCGACGACCGGAACATGACGTCGGCCCGGTCCAGCGCCCCCGGTGCGTGTTCGTCGACGTAGCCGGTGTTGCCGAGGACCCGGGCGGACACCCCTCCCGCGTACAACGAGCCCAGGGCCTCCACCGGCATGGCCAGGTCGGCGGCCTGGTCCGTGCGTGCGCACAGCGCGCCCGACGGCCCTCCTTCCAGCGCGTAGCGTCCCGCCGCCAAGCCCAGAGCGTCGGTCACCTCGATCACCACGCGCCCGTCGACCTGGTAGCGGCGGCCCGACAGGGCGCCCACGACGTCGAGGACGCGTATCCACAAGAAGTCGTAGCGGCCCGTCTGGCGCACCGCCCGCCCGTCCTCGAGCAGCCACGGCAGGGCTTCGTCGACGGCGCGGTCGCCGGCCCGGACCTTGACGACCAGGTCCACCTCGCAGCAGTAGCGCCACAATCGCTCGTAGGCGGCGGGGGTCGTCGCCACCAGCTCTTCCACCGTCAGCTCGCCGCTCTGGCGCATGGAGTCCCATTCGTTGGTGGCGCGGTAGCGCACGTATCCCTCGGGTGCGCCTCCCGGCGCGCGGTACAGCGCCTGGTAACCGGTGGGTGGTTTCGCTCCCGGCACCTCCACCTGGTGCAGGACCCTGTCCCACCAGCGCCCGCTGCGCTCGATCGACCCGGGCTGGGCAGCGCGGAAGCGCTCGTAGAGCGCCGGCGCCTCGAGGCGCATGGTGCGGAGGTCGACGAGCTCCACGCTCCCGGTGGCGCCGGCATGCCGCCGGCACTGCCGCCGCCACGACGGAAGCGGGTGGATGCCAGGTCCACCGCATAGGCGGCACCCTCCACCGCGGCCCCGTAGCCGAAGCGGCTGTAGATGGGGTACTCCGAGGCGATGAGGATTCCCACGGGCTCGTTCCGTTGCGCGCTGGCGCGCAGGTCCGCAGTGATCATCTCCGTCAAGATGCCCCGGCGGCGATGGGTGGGGGCCACCGTGACGTTGGTGAGCGCGGCCGCCTGCACGGTGGCGGGTCCGGGCACGGTGAAGGCGGTGGCGAAGGATCGCAGCGTTCCGACGGCGCGCTCACCGTCGAAGGCGCCCCACGTCCGCTCGAGGTCGACGTCACCCAGCAGGTACTCGGGGTAGCCGTCGGCCACGGTGTACAAGAAGCCGATCCCCATGCACTGCGCCCAGGAGTCGATCTCGGCCGCTTCGATGGTTCGCACCCTGTGGACCATTACAAGACCCTACCGACGAAGCGGCCCGGGCTCGCCGAGCGGCGGGGGCTGGTGCCGTCAGCCGCTGTTGGCGCCCGAGGCCAGGCGCGCCGCTCGGCGCTGCACCCATTGCCATCTCCCGCTGTCGATGTCATCGAGCTCGGGTGGTTCGAGGAGGTAGCGACGGGCGCGCACCGCGGCGTTGCGAAAGACGCGCAGGTCCGGGGACTTGAAGGCCCAGTGGGCGTAGAGCTGGTTCCACATCCGGCGCAGGTCCGCCCACGTCCGCCCCGGGTGATGCGCCACGAACAGTGCCAGTGCCACGGACTTGCGGCTCACCGTGCGCCCTCGCGCGCCCTGGCGCAGGACGGCGGAACGGACTTTCTGCCACATGGCCGCCACCTGGGCGGCGCTCAGGGTCGGATCGAGGGCCAGGGTCACCTTGGTGGTGGCCTGCCATTCGCCGACCGTCGTGATCCCGAGCACCCGGACGGGGTGGGCGATCTCGAAGGCGGCCGCCTCGTCCGAGGGCGCCGCGTCCGAGCGCGAACGCCGGCTCTCGGTCGGGGACCGACCCGTGCGTTCGAGGTAGAAGAGCAGAGCGGCGGCGCGTGCCCGCTCCCACAACCCGGGGCGGTCGTCGTCGCCGGCCGGTTCCGACGCTTCGAGCTCGGCCTGAATTCTCGAGGCCAGGTCGGCCGGGGACCGGGTGCCGGCCGCCAGCGGGGAGCGCTCGGCTGCCATGGCGTCGACCTCGTGGCGCAGCTCCCGGATCTCTTCGGCCAGGAAGTCGGCGGGGTCGTCCTCGGCGGCCGCGTCGACGAGGAAGCCCGTGCGGTCCAAGAAGCCCCACTCGGCGCTGCCCGTCCGGGGCCAACCCCGTCGCAGCAGCGCAGCGTCGACGCCGGAGCGCAGGTGGTCGGCTGTTTCCATGAGCCGAAGACTAATCCTGACCCCGGGACCCCGGGCCACCACAGACCCCGGTCCCGCCGGGGTCTCGCGGCTGCGCTCGGGTCAGGACACCACGGCGATCACGTAGCCGATGACGAGAAGGAGCCCGGTCACCAGGTGCAGCACGATGTTGGTCTGCATGGTGGGCATGAGGGCGTAGGGGTCCCCGTAGTGCGCCCGCAACCCGCGCCACACCCGCAACGCCAGAGGGAGCGGGGCCAGGGCCAGCAGGGTCCACGCCGGGGTGACGCCGGCGGCGACCTCGGCGACGATGCACACGAAGGCGGCTCCGGCGACGATGGCGTACACGCCCTGGACCTGGGCGGGGGACAGTCGCACGATCAACGTGCGCTTGCCGGCCGCGGTGTCGCCGGCGCGGTCGGGGACCTGGTTGACGTACAGCACCAGGGCGATGAGCAGCGCGACCGGCAGCGAGGCCAGCACCGGCTGCCAGCTCCACCGGCCCGCACAGGCGAAGTACGTCCCCACGGCCATGACCGGGCCGAACCCGAGCGCCGTCACCGGCTCGCCCAGGCCGCGGTGCACCAGGCGCAGAGGGGGCGCCGAGTACGCCAGGCTGAGGACGATGCCCACGGCTCCGATGCCGAGGAGGCCCCAGCCGCGTTCGACGGCGAGGTACAGCCCCAGTCCGACCGACAGCGCGTACAGCGCCGCGCAGCCCGTGACCATGGCGCGCCGGGAAACGAGGCCGTACTGCAGCACACGCGAGCCGCCGCTGAAGGGGGTGGGGGTCACGTTGGCCGCATCGGCGCCGTTGGCGTCGTCGAACAGGTCGTTGGCCATGTTGAGCCCGAGGTGCACCGCCATGGCGGCCACGAGCGCGAGCACGAACCACAGCCCGTGGAAGGCGCCGTCGCGTGCCGCGATGACCCCGCCGAGCCCCACGGGGACGAGCGTGGCGGTGAGGAAGGGGAGACGGGTGGCCAGGAAGACGGTCCACAGACGGCTCAGCCGAGGCCGTGCCCCGAGATCGTCGAGATAGCCGCGCCCCGCCGGCACGCTGCGCTCTGCGTATTCGAAGAAGGGGGTGTCGGCCTCGTCCCAACCGCTGGCCCGTCCTACCGCCACGCGCAGGCCCTCTCCTGCCGGCGTGGCCCGGCCCCAGAGGTTGACGTAGCGCCGCTCGTCATATCCCACGCCGGGCTGGGGGCGGATGTGGCTGAAGGTGAGCTCCACCTCCTGGCCGTCGGCGGGACGGAGGTCCTGGTCCAGGGGCCCGATCTCCACCTCGGCGGCGTCGACCGACTCGGTGAAGTCCACGGCGATGTTCACCGGGTAGCCGTCGGGGCCCACATAGGCGAGGACGGCGTGGGGATAGGACCGGGCCCGGCTGAGGGCGTCGGCGACCTCGAGGGTGGCCATCTCAGGACACCCCCGCCAGCTCGTAGACGCGGGCGGGCTCGGAGGCTCGGCCGTCCTCCCACCACAAGACCCGCTGGGGCGTGATCTCGATCACGGAACGCTCGAAGAACAGCGGGATCCCGAAGCGTCTCTTGAGGAAGAAGTCGATGGCGGGCTCTTTGGCCCGCCACAACGGGAGCAGTCGTTCCCAACCGGAGTGCACGTCGTCTTCGACGACGCGGGCGTCGCCCTGGATGGTGGCGCGGTGGAACGGCTCCACGGGGACGGCCACGGGATCGGTGAGCGAGAGACAAACTTTGGGGTTGGCCTTGATGTGCCGGAGCTTGCGCGAGAACAGCACCGACGACGTGAGGTAGATGAGGTCGCCGTCCGACAGCGGGATGAGGGGATAGGTGACGGGACGACCGCTCTCGTCGATCACCGTCAATTCCCCGACCAGGGCGACGTCGAGCAATGCGACGACCGGAGCGGGCAGCAGGGGGGAGAGTTGGCTCACGGTGCGGACAGTACACGGTGGGAATCGCCGTCCAGAAACCGGCGGGGAAGGGTCGGTGTCCTCTCCCTGTCATCCGATGGGGGCGTCGGCCTCCTGCGCCGGCCCGCCCATCATGCGCAGCATGGGGCGTCCGCCGCTGCGCAGGAAGCGGACGATCAGCCCCGTCGCCACCAGCAGGAACACGATGTTGAGGACGGTGGTGTAGTCCCAGCGCACCGCCATCTCCGCCACCTTGGCGTGACGACCGGTGGGGACGAGACCGGCGGCACCGAACACGAGCTCGACGACATATCCCGCTGTCACCATCGTCACGTAGAAGCTCCCGAGCATGAACAGCATCATCGGAGTCCCGTAGTACTTCCGGTAGATGGCGAGGATGGGCACGATGATCAGGTCGGCGAAGATGAACGCCGCCACACCGCCGAAGCTGATGCCTCCGTTCCACAGCACCGCGGCCAGCGGGACGTTGCCGATGGAGCACACGAAGCTCAGGAGACCGACCACCGGTCCGATCACCGGTCCCCACAACTTCGAGAGGAGGGGGTGCCCGGCGAAGAAGAAGTGCCGCCAGAAGCTCGATGGCACCCACGCCGCCAAGGCACCCGCCACGAGCAGGCCGACGGCGATGTCGCGCACGACCGCAGCCCACTCCATGACGAAGATGTGGGAAATGGCGGTGAGCGACTGGTCGGAGCGGAGCCGGCGCCAGACGCTCCCCGGCTCCTGGATGCTCATGTCCATGGCGGCATGCCCTTCCATGGACCCGGCGACACCCTTGGAGGCCTGGGACCGAGCGGCCTCGAGCACGCGCCCGCGCAGGAACACTCGGAACCAAAGCGCCAGGAAGACGATCATCACCGGACCACCGACGAATTCGGCCAGCGTGAACTGCCACCCGAGCAGCAGGGCCAGGATGATGCCCAGCTCGACGACCAGATTGGTCGAGGCGATCTCGAACACCATGGCGGCGCTGAAGCTCGCACCCTTGCGGAACAGCGCCCGGGCCAGGGCCACCGCGGCGTAGGAGCACGACGAGGACGCCACCCCCAACCCGGTGGCCAGGGCCAGGGCACGGGGGCCCTCGCCGCCCAGGAGCCGCTCCACGCTGCCGCGCCGCACGACGGCCTGGACGACCGACGCCAGGATGAAGCCCAGGATCAGGGCCCACAGGATCTCCCACGTCATCGAGCCTGCCTCGAGCAGCGCATGGCGCAGGGCGCGCAGCGCCGTCATCGCCCGTCCTCGGGTACCGCCACCGACAGGAGCTGGCGCAGGCAGTGCTCGAGCAGCGGGTGCGGGAACGACGGAGCCAGGCCGTAGTACACGACTCTGCCGACCTTCCGGAAGGTCACCAGGCCCGCGGTGCGCAGCATGCGCAGCCCGTAGGACACGGCGTCGTCGGACACGTCGAGGGCCAGGGCCAGATCGCCGACGCACATCCGGTCGACCGTCGCCAAGGCGAACAGCAGCCGGGAGCGGACGGGGTCGGCGATCAGGCCCAGCAGTCCGGCCAGGCGGCCTGCGTCGTCGAACGAGATGAGGCCGTCCCGGGCGGCCGCGACCCGGTCGGGGTCCACCGGATGTTCATGGGGGAGGGCGGTCGAGGACATGATCTCCGTATATCCGTACTATCAAACGGATATTAGCGGGCACGGGCCGGTCCACGATCGGTGCCGTCCTGACCAGCCCGCCGGGATCAGGGCAGGAGCAGGACGGCCATGCGGCGGGTGGCCACCACCAGGCCGAGACCTCCGGCCACGAGCAGGTAGGCGGCGTGGCCGGCGAGCGACCATGTCACGATGCCGGTGTCGAGCCCCCGCAGCAGGGCGACCCCCTGGTACAGCGGGGTGCAGCGGATCACGGCCTGGAGCCAGCCCGGGTACACCGACAGCGGGATAGAAGGTGGCCGAGAACAAGAAGAGCGGGATGAGGGCGAGAGAGACCTTGTCGAAGTCCTGCCAGCTGCGCATGTAGGTGGTTCCCGCCATCCCCACGGCGGCGAAGGCGAAGCTCACGCACATCGCCGCGGGGAGACACAGGACCGCCCACGGCGACAGCCACGTACCCGAGACCGGCCATGACCACCAGGAAGGCGGTGGAGTAGATCGTGGCCCGGATGAGCGACCACGTCAGCTCGCCGAGGGCGACGTCACCGGGACCGAGCGGCGTCGACAGCACGGCGTCGTAGGTCTTGGCGATCTTCAGCTTGAAGAACACGTTGAACGTCGAGTCGAGGGTGGCGCCGTTCATGGCCGACGACGCCAGGAGCCCGGGCGCGACGTAGGTCGTGTAGGGGATGAGCTCGTGGCCCACGTGGATGGGTCCCACCAGCTTGCTCAGTCCGACGCCGATCGACAGCAGGTAGAAGAAGGGCTCGAAGAACCCCGACACGAAGAACACCCACGAGCGCCGGTACACGAGGACGTTGCGCTCGACGAGGCGCCCGGCGCGGCGGGTGCCGAGCATGGCCATGGGCGTGATCCGCAGCGCGAACCCGCCCGGCTCCGAGGTGCCGATCCTGTCGGAGACCTCGCTCACGTCACGAGCCTGCGCCGGTAGGTCCGGGTGGCCAGCGCGAACCCCACGAGCGTCAGGGCCACCAGGTAGGCGAGATGGGCGCCGGCCGCCGGCCCACCGCAGGTGGCCGAGCACCAGGCTCCGGCACAGCGCCACCCCGTGGTACAGCGGAGTCGCCTCGGCGACCGGCTGGAGCCAGCCCGGCAGCTGGGTGATCGGGAAGAAGGTCCCCGAGAACAAGAACAGCGGGATCAACCCGAAGCGGTAGATCGTCGAGAAGCCGGTGTCGTTCTGCTGCGCGGCCGCGAACGCCGCGATCGGCGCCGCGAAGGCCAGTCCGGTGAGGACCCCGACGGGGAGGGCGAGGATGGCGAGGGGGGAGTGCACGGTCCCGAAGGCCGCCATGATCACCAGGTAGATCGAGGTGACCATGACGAGACGGAGGGCGATCCAGGCCAGGTGCCCGACGAGCACGTCGATGACCGTCAGCGGGGTGGCCAGCATGGCGAAGTACGTGCGCAGCCACTTGATGGCCGCCATGACGGGGTACATGGCCTCGTTCCCGCCGATCTGCATGGCCGTCGACGCCAGGAGACCCGGGGCCAGGAAGTCGAGGTACCGCACTCCGTCGACGTGGCCCTTGATCAACGATCCGAGCCCGAGTCCCATGGCGGCGAGGTACAGCACGGGGTACAGGAAGCTGGTGGTGATCGATCCCCGCCACGTGCGCTTGTACTGGTACATCCAGTAGCGCATGGAGCGCACCCACGTCGGCGAGGAGCGGTGGCGTCGGGTCGGCCCCGGGTCGGGCCCGCTGCCCGGGCCGAGCGGGTGCGCTCTCGTCGTGGTGCTCATGTCGTGGTGCTCATCTCGTCCCGCCTGCCCTCAGTCCACCAGTGACCGGCCGGTCAGACGGAGGAAGACGTCTTCGAGCGTCGAGCGCCGCACCAGCGCACTGTCGGGGTTGAGCCCGAGCTGGTGCACCTCGGTGAGGGTGGCCTCGCCGTCGTCGGTGTACAGCAGCAGGCGGTCGGGGAGGGCCTCGTGGCGCTGTACCCGACCTCCCAGGCGCGCCGCGACGGCTTCGGTGTCGGTGTCGGGGTCGCGGAAGCGCAGCTCGAGAACCTCGCGCGTCGAGTACCGGGCGATGAGCTCGCTCGGGGAGCCCTCGGCGGCGAACCTCCCCCCGTCCATGACGGCGAGCCGGTCGCACAATTGCTCGGCCTCGTCCATGTAGTGCGTGGTGATGACCTGGGTGACACCTTGCTGCTTCAAGCGGTAGAGGCGGTCCCACAACAGATGACGGGCCTGGGGGTCGAGGCCGGTGGTGGGCTCGTCGAGGATCAGCATCTCGGGGTCCGACGACCAGCGAGCGCGCGATGGTGAGCCGACGCTTCATCCCGCCCGACAAGCGGGTCCACCTTGTCGTGGGCCCGTTCCGAGAGCTGGGTGAACTCGAGCAGTTGCTCGGCGCGCTCGCGGATGACGCGGCGGGGAAGGTCGAAGTACCGGCCGTAGACCATCAGGTTGTCGAGGACGGTGAGCTCGAGGTCGAGGGTGTCCTCCTGTGGGACGATGCCGATGCGGCCCCGGATGCGCGGGCCCTCGTGGGCCGGGTCCATCCCGAGCACCCGCAGCGTCCCGCCCGAGATCGGTGACATGCAGGCGATCATCCGCATGGTGGAGGTCTTGCCCGCGCCGTTCGGGCCCAGCAGCCCGTAGGACTCGCCCCGGCCGATCTCGAAGTCGATGCCGTCGACGGCGACGAAGTCCCCGAAGCGCTTGGTGAGGCCCCGCGCCACCACCAGGTGTTCGGACCCCTCGGGGGCCGCCGGTTCGACTGGCGAGGTCACGTCGGGCGGAGGCACGACGTCTCAAGCTACCCGCCGGTCGGGCGGGGGACTTCGGCCTCTCTCAGTCGCCCACGAGCTCCAGCGCGCGCCGGGCCACGTCCTGGCGCGACATCGCCTGCATGCGGGCCGCCCGTCGCAGCAGGTCGTCCATGTAGTGCGCGAGGCTGATGATGGCGGCCACGGGGTCGGCCACGAGCAGGGGCACGGGCTCGGTCCGCTCGTCGAGACCCGACGCGTGCAGCACCGCGGCGCGCAGCTCCAACATGGCGTCGCGAGCGGTCTCCACGCGGATCCGACCACGCCGCATCCACAGGCTGAGGCCGAGCGGCACCGTGAGGTTCCCCGGGGTGAGGTCGGCGGGCTCGAGGTCGGCGAGGCCGCGCATCGCCTCATGGACGAAGCGTTCGACGGACTCCTCCTCTAACGCCTCGAGCTGCATCCCTGACACTGGAACCTCCTGGTCAGCACGTCTGTTTGTCCTGGTTTCCAGTGTGGACTCGGGGTGTAACAGGGTGGTGGACCGGGGTACATACCCTGGTCAGGGCACCGGTGACCGTGATTGACTGGATGCCTCCCCTCCGCCGAAAGGAGTCGAGAATGCCCAGAGCGATCTGGACGGGGTCCCTGAGCTTCGGCTTGGTCAACGTGCCGGTGGGGCTGTTCACGGCCACCGACGACAAGGCGATCCACTTCAACCAGTTCCAGGCCGGGACCTCTGACCGGGTCCGCCAGAAGCGCGTCAACGAGCGCA
Source organism: uncultured Acidimicrobiales bacterium (assembly GCA_963848335.1). Taxonomy (GTDB): domain Bacteria; phylum Actinomycetota; class Acidimicrobiia; order Acidimicrobiales; family UBA8190; genus Chersky-840. The sequence goes on along the minus strand of CAWKDD010000003.1, from coordinate 624,145 downwards.
CCGGCGACGAGGTCGAGTACGCGGAGGTCGTCAAGGGGTACGACCTGGGCGGGGGCGAGTACGTGATCGTCACGCCCGAAGAGCTCGAGTCGGTGGAGCCGGGCCGCTCCCGGACCATCGAGATCACCGATTTCGTCGACCTCGACGCCATCGACCCGATCTATTACAAGTCCACGTACTTCCTGGGGCCCCAGGGCGACCAGGCCGCCCGCCCCTACGCCTTGCTGCGTGAGGCCATGGCGGAGAGCAACAAGGTGGCGGTGGCCTCTCTCGTGTTGCGCACCAAGGAGCACCTGGTGACGATCAGGCCCACGCAGTCGGTCCTCGCCCTCGAGACGATGTACTTCGCCGACGAGATCCGCGACCCGAGCAAGGAGATCCCGCTGGCCCAAGGGGACCTGAGCTTCTCGGACCGGGAGCTCAGCACGGCCAAGCTGCTGATCGAGTCCATGGCCAGCGCTTGGGATCCGGACCTCTACGAGGACGAGTACCGCAAGCGTGTCGAGAAGCTCATCGACGAGAAGCGCCAGGGCAAGGTGATCGTCACCGAGCGCCCCGAGACGCGACCTACCGCGGTGGTGGACCTCATGGAGGCGCTGCAGGCCAGCGTGGAGGCGGCGCGTTCCCATCGGCCCGGCGATCACATCGCCGTCCCCGGGGTCCGGGCCGAGGCGCCCGGCAAGCGGTCCTCCAAGGCCGGGGCGCCGAGCCCGGCGCCGGCGCCGGAGGTGTCGGGCCTGAGCAAGTCGGAGCTCGCAGCACGCGCCGCCGAGCTCGGGATCCCGGGCCGGTCGAAGATGACCCGCGACGAGCTCGAGAGCGCGGTGGCCGCCGCCGCCAAACCCGCTCGGCGCCGCAAGGCGTCCTAGCGCCCGCCACGACCGGCGGGGGTCTGGGGGAGCGTAGACGCGCCGTGTCGTGCCGGCCGCAGGAGCTTGCCCAGGAGGATCGACACCTCGTAGAAGACGTAGAGCGGCACGGCCAGGGCGAGCATCGAGAAGGGGTCGCCGCTGGGAGTGATCACGGCCGCGCCGGTAACGATCAGCACGAGGGCCCAGCGCCGGTGCCTCGCCAGGGTCGAGGGGCGCACCACCCCGACGAGTTGCAGCGCCACCAGGACGACGGGGAACTCGAAGGTGACCCCGAACACCGCCATGAGGGCGACCACGAGACCCACGTACTTGTTGGGGCTGTAGATCTGGTGCAATGTCGGCCCTCCGACGCTCCCGAGGAAGCGCAGGGCGTGGGGCAGGCTCATCAGGGCCAGCGACGCTCCCGCCGCGAACAAAACCAACGACGCGGCGACGAAGGGAACGGCGTAGCGCTTCTCCTGCTTGCGCAGCCCCGGCGTCACGAACCGCCAGACCTGCCACAAGACGACGGGCGAGGCGAGGAAGAGCCCCGCGTAGGTGGCGACGTGGATCCGCAGGGACAGGCCGTCGAGGGGCCCGGTGACGTACAGGCTGCAGTGCGTCGTCACGTGGCAGTAGGGCGCCTGCAACCAGTGCAGGATCTGCGGGTAGATCACGAACGCCGCGCTGCACGCCACGGCCACGGCCACGACGGTGATGACCAGCCGGCGGCGCAGCTCGGCGAGATGCGCGCCGACGGACATGGTCTCGGGCGCACGGCGCCGGGAGCGGAGCAGCGTGATCGACATGGCCGGATGGGGGTGTCGTCAGTTCAACGAGGACACGTCGAGCCCCGACGACGACCCGGACGGGCCAGGCGGGCGTGCGTCTGGGTGCTCCATCGGCGGCGGCGCGCGGCGCGACGTCGCCGGTTCCGGCGGTGACGACATGGCGGGGGCTGCGCCGTCGAGGCCGGGGCCGTCCCTCGCCGTGGCGTCGTGTTCCTCGGCCAGCCGGTCGAGGAGCGAAAGGGGGGAGCGCACCGCCCGCGTGATCTCGGTCGTCGAGGGAAGGTCGGGGAACGTGGCCCGCACCTCGCCCTCGAGATGGGCCCTCCAGCGGGTGAACTCGCTCCACGCCGCGCCCACGCGCCGGGCCATGGAGGGCAACTTGTCCGGACCGAGGACGATGAGCGCGATGACGAGGACCATGAGCAGCTTGGGGGGACTGAGGAGGACCATGGCAGGCGCTCGACCTCGACGCAGCCGGTTTGCTCAGCCGCTCTGGGCCTTGGCGCCGGTGTCGGTGTCGGTGTCGACGGATGGGTCCTGGACCTCGGCCAGTCCCTTCTTGAATTCGGACCGAGCCGACCCGAGCGAGCGGGCCAGCTTCGGGATCTGGGTCCCCCCGAACAGCACGGCCACGAGCACCACGAGGACGACCACTCCGTCCAACCCGAAGATCTCAGCAAGCATGACGTTGCTCCTTTTCCTGTCGGTTCTCGATTTCCGGTCGGTCTTCGCCTTCACATCGCATCTCGCCCGGGGCCGGCACGGGTGAGAGGTGTGCGTCGACCGCGCTCGGTTCCGGCCACGCCAGGTCGTCGACGGCCGCCTCGGCCAGATGGAGTCCCTCGAGGCCCGGGAGCCGACCGACCAGACGATCGATACGTCGGGCCGCGGCGCGTCCCTCGGCGTCGGCGAAGAGGTGGGTCACGAGGAATCGCAGCTCGGAGTGGGGCATGACGCCTGCTCCGACCGGTGCCCAGTAGCGGCGCAGGGCGGAGCGGGTGAGCCGTCGTGCGGTGGCGCTGTCGGCGAGGCGCCGCCGCGCCGCCGATGGCGTAGAAGTCGATGTGCCTTCCCTCCTGGCGCATGATCCTGCGCAGCAGTTCGGACAGCACGGGGTGCCCGGCCTTGGCGGCCAGGCGTCCGTAGCCGGCCTGGGTGGCCCATTCGTTGACCGCGCCCCAGGTCATGTGGACGGCGACGATGTGCGGGGTCAGAGCCGACGCCACCGTGAAGGCCACGGGACGGAGCGCGTCGCGGCGGGGCAGGCGGCCGACGGGACGCGGACAGCCGGCTCCGGCCGGCGGGTTCTCCGTGGGCGCGCAGTACCTGGGCGAGCGCCTCGCCGTGCCAGTGCTCCTCGTAGCACCAGCACGCCAGGAAGGCGGTGACCTCGGGGTCTCGGTGGGCGCGGGTGGCCAGAAGGTCGCGCAGGTAGCAGGCGGTGTGCCCCTCCACGTCGTGCATGTAGCGGAGGCAGCGCAGGGTGTCGCCGTCGAGCGGTTGGCGGCCGAAGGCGCCGAAGTCGATGTCGTCGGTCTCGAGGCGCCCCGAGCGCCCGATCAAGGAGTCGACGTCGGTGGTCACGGCTCCTCTTCGGTGCAGGGCCGCCCCGCGGATGTCTCGGTGGAGGGATCCGGACCCGTGGCGCGGCTCCCGGGGGCCGGCATGCCCCCATGCCCGGGGCCGGGCCCGGCGCTACCCTCGCGAGGTGGCGAGCCGGTCATCCAGGGCGACGGGCGGCTCCGAAGAACCGGGCGACATGCCCAAGCTCGAGACGGTCAGCGACGCCGCCTTGATGGTGGCGATCGCCCGCATGCACGAGCCGGCACTGGCCGAGGCCTACCGTCGTCACGGAGGGGCGGTGTTCGCCCTGGCCCGACGCGTGCCTGGGATCTCCCGACCTGGCCGAGGAGGTCACCCAGGAGGTCTTCGTCGACCTGTGGGACGCACCGGAGCGCTTCGACCCCGGCCGGGGCGCCCTGCGGACCTTCCTGATGACCAAGGCGCACGGTCGGGCCGTCGACATCGTCCGCTCCGAGTCGGCTCGCCGCCGGCGCGAGGAGCGCACGGTGCGGGAGACGGCGGTGTCGGGCTATGACATCGAGCACCAGGCCTGGGACCTGGCCATCGCCGAACAGGTGAAGGCAGCGGTGACGAGCCTGCCCGCCGAGGAGCGCACCGCCATCGAGATGGCGTACTTCGACGGTCACACCTACCGTGAGGTGGCCTCCATCCTGGGCCAGCCCGAAGGCACCGTGAAGAGCAGGATCCGCAGCGGGTTGCGCCGCCTGCGCACCGCGCTGGCACAACACGGCGTGGAAGCGGCATGGACCGAGCCATGACCCACGACGAGGTCGCTCAGTTGCTCGGGGCCTTCGCGCTCGACGCCGTCGACAGCGACGAGGCCGAGGCCATCCGTCTCCATGTGGCGGAGTGCCCCCGGTGTGCCTCCGAGGTCGCCGAGCACTGGGAGGTGACCGGGCTCATCGCCAACGCCGGGGTCGACGCGCCCCCCGAGCTGTGGGACCGCATTGCGGCGCGCATCGACGACACCCGGGAGGGCGCCCGTCGGCCCGCACCACTGAGATTGGCGGCGCGATCGCCCGCACCGGGGCGCGCCCGGTGGACCGCCCGCCGGCGTCTGGCCTGGTCGGCGGTGGAGCGCCGTCGCCGCCGCGGTGGCCGTGGTGGCGGTCCTGCTGGCGGTGCAGGTGGGCCGGCTCGACCAACGGGTCGGGCAATTGGCGGCCGCCAGCCGGCAGTCCGGCCTCGAGCAGGCCGTCCAGGCGGCGCTGTTGGACCCCAGCGCCCACAAGGTGACCTTGGACGGCACCGGCGGGGCCACGACAGGGGTGAGCGGCCCGAGCACCGGCGCCCGGGCCGGCGTCGTGGTGGTGCTTCCCGACGGTTCCGCCTTCATGCTCAACACCGGGCTTCCCCGCCTGGCCGCGGACCGCACCTACCAGCTGTGGGGGGTCGTGGGAGGGCAGACCGTGTCGCTGGGCCTCCTCGGCAACCAGCCGCGCGACGTGGCGTTCACGGTCGACCCGTCCGCGCCGGTCACGGTCTTCGCCGTCACCGACGAGGCCGCCGGCGGCGTCGTGCGCCCGACGCACTCCCCGGTGGCGCAGAGCCCCACCATCATCTGACGGCGGGACCGCCGGTGCGCCTCAGCGTTCGAAGTGGCTCTCGCCTACGACCTCGGACACCGTGATGTCGTAGGAGGCGTAGAAGCGGTCCCGCCCCGCCTGCTGCGCGGCGCGGTGTTCGGGATGGTCCCGCCAGGCCCGCTGCGCCTGCATCGAGGAGAAGGTGATGACCGACACCCGCTCCCCGTCGTCGGCCTCGAAGGCCTTGAAGTCCACGAAGCCCGGCATGCTGCGGGCGATCTCCAAGATCCGCGGCGCCATCTGGTGGTACTCGGCCTCCGACTCGGGTCTGAGCCGGGACCGGAAGACGGTCACGACCCGAGCGCCCTCACCGCCGTTGGTCGCGCTCACGGCGACATCCTAATTCTCAGAAGCCCCGGCCTCGGAAGCCCCGGTCTCAGAAGGTGGCCTCGAGCTCCTCGGCGGTCTCGAGACGCAGCTCGATGGCTTCGAGGGCTGACTCGTCTCCCTGGGCGCGCGGACCGGTGAACCACTTGCGGGCGCTGACGAGCCAGAAGATCCCCGCATAGAGGAAGACGACCCCGACCGTCACGATGGTGTAGTTGAAGTTGTGCCAGGTGATCGGGCTGGCGGTGGGGAGGACGAACAGCACGGTGATGATCGCCACCCAGGCGACACCGACCCACCCCACCAAGGCGCTCCATCGCCCCAGGTGCCACGGACCCGGTTTGAAGCTGTCACCAGCCAGGCGACGCAACAGGGTCGGGATGACGTAGGCGATGTAGAGGCCGATGACCGAGATCGAGATCACCGCTCCATAGGCGACCGAGCTCCACATCGACGGGATGGCCAAGATGAAGGCGAACACCACGGCGAAGTAGATCGAGCGGCTCGGCGTGCGGGTCCGGGGGTTGATGTGGTGCCAGAACTTCGACCCGGGGATGGCCCCGTCCCTGGAGAAGGCGTAGATCATCCGGGAGTTCGCCGTGACCGACGCCATGCCGCAGTAGGCCTGGGCGACCATGGCCACCACCAGCAGCCACTCGCCGCCGTGGCGCCCGACGGCGTCGATCCAGATCTGTACCGGCGGTACCCCCGTCGACGACGCCAGGGCGGATTGGTAGTTGTCGGTGATGGCGTAGGTGATGCCGACGAGCAGGACGAACCCGGCGATCAGCGACACCCAGATGGACCGAACGATCCCTTTGGGCCCGGCGATGGCGGCGTTGTGGGTCTCTTCGGTCATGTGGGCCGAGGCGTCGTACCCGGTGAACGTGTACTGGGCCAGGAGCAGCCCGATCAGGAAGACATAGAAGGTGTTGTGGAATCCCGTCTCGTTGACGAGCTTGGTGAAGACGAACGACGTCGAGGCGTGATGAGCGGGAACGGCCAGAAGCACGATGACGATCAACAGGACCCCGAGGATGTGCCACCACACGCTGACGTCCGAGAGGAACGCCACCACGCGGACGCCGAAGATGTTGAGGGCGGCATGGACGATGAGGATGCCCGCGTAGATGAGCAGCGTGTGGCCCGGGGTGGCGGCCCAGCCCGTGGTGAGGTTGAGGAAGGCGTTGAAGAACAGGGAGAATCCGTAGTCGATGCCGGCGGTGACCGCCACCTGCCCCAGGAGGTTGAACCATCCTGTGAACCAGCTCCAAGCCGCGCCGTTGCGCGTGGCCAGCTTGGCCGACCAGTAGTAGAGGCCGCCGGCGGTGGGATAAGCGGAGCACACCTCGGCCATGCCGAGACCCACGACGAGGGTCATCAACCCGACGAGGATCCAGCCCCACGGATCTCCCCGTCGAGGTGCCCGTCGTCCGTGCCTCGACGATCGGCCCGCGGGCGGGTGGAGGTTACAGCGCCAGTGGTCGGATGGGACTGAAGACCAGTGCCGGGTCCGTCCTCCAGTCGACACCGGGCACGTCGACGTACAGCTCGATCTCGTTGCCGTCGGGGTCGAGGATGTAGAGGCTGTGGGTGACGGTGTGGTCGCTCGTCCCCACGACCGTGGCGCCGGCCTTCTGCACCGTCTTCAGAGCGTCGCGCAGCTCGTCGTCGCTGTCGCCGACCTTCAGGCCGAAGTGGTACAGGCCCACGTGCCGGCCCCGGGGCAGCGACTGGGCGTCGTCGCCGACCTCGATGAGGAGAAGCTCGTGGTGCGTGCGGTTCGACGGTGCCGAGAACGCGGTGGCCGGCAACCCGAGCTCCACGTCGGGAGCCAGTTGCCTCCAGCCCAGCACGTCGCGGTAGAAGGCCGCCGAGCGCTCGAGGTTCCGTACGTAGAGCACCAGGTGCCCGAGCTCTTTGACTTCCACGATCCCTCCCCGTCGCACGCCCCCACTGCCAACCGGTCTCGGGCGAAGACTATTCCTCGTGGCCGTAGGCTCCTCCCCATGGACCTCTCCGCCGCCGAGATCCGGGTGCTCGGGAGCCTCGTGGAGAAGCAGCTCACGACACCCCAGCAGTATCCGCTCACGCTCAATGCGCTCACCCTGGCCGCCAGCCAGTCCTCGAACCGGGACCCGGTCGTGGCCTACGACGAGCCCGAGGTGGAAGCCGCCGTCACGAGCGTCAAGACCAAGGGCCTGGCGCGGTTCGTGCACCCGTCCCACGGTCGTTCCGCCCTCCGCTACGCGCACGCCCTCGACGAGGCGCTGGGGCTCGCCCCGCCCCAGCTGGCGTTGCTGGCCGTATTGATGCTGCGCGGACCGCAGACGCTGGGGGAGCTGCGGACCCGGACCGAGCGCATGGTGGGGTTCTCCGATCTGCGCGAGGTCCAGGCCGAGCTCGACGCCCTGGCGGATCGGGCCGAGCCGTTGACGGTGCGCCTGCCCCGGGGCCCGGGGCAGAAGGAGGACCGCTACGGGCAGTTGCTCGGTGGTCCCGTGCTCCGGGCGCGCCATGGGGAAGAGTCCCGGGCCACCGCGCCGGGCACCGACGAAGACCGGGCCCCGGTGATGCGGCGCGAGACCGGGGTGGGCCCCGACGAGGTCACCGCTCTGCGGACCGAGCTCGGGGAGCTGCGTGACGAGGTGGAGGCCCTGCGCCGCGCCCTCGACGACCTGCGTGAGCAGCTTGGTGCCTGAACATTTGCCTGACCCGCCCGTGGCACGACCACCGAGCCGGCTCAGGCATGATGGGAGCACCGGAAGCCCGGAGGAAGCCGGCAGGTCGCCCACGACGAGGGACGGCTCGCCCCGAACGTGATGGACGGAGGGCCATGAGTGCCGCAACAGGGACGCCACCGACGATCGTGGTGGGCGTGGACGGGTCCGACTCTTCCCAGCGCGCCCTGCGATGGGCGGCCGATCAGGCCAAGCTCACCGGTGCACGTCTCGAGGTGGTGACGACGTGGGAGTACCCCCCACACTGGGGTGGGCTCCGCCGTATCCGTCGGACTTCGACCCTGACCAGGACGCCCGAAAGGCGTTGCAGGAAACGGTGGACACCGTCTTGGGCGCAGATCCCGGAGTGGCGGTGGAGCTCACGGTGACCGAGGGTCACCCCTCCTACGTGCTCGTCCAGGCCGCCGCGCACGCGGCGCTGCTCGTCGTCGGGCAGCCGCGGCCACGGTGCGTTCGCCGGCATGCTGCTCGGCTCGGTCAGCGAGTACTGCGCGGCGCATTCGCCGTGCCCGGTGGTGGTGGTGCGGGACGCCGAGGACAAGGCGTAGGCGAGCGCTCCGGTGCGCGACGTCGACAGATGGCGCGTGCGCCCCGGGCACGAGGTGCAGCTGGCCGAGCACGACCCGGCGTCGACTGCGGGCGCGCCCGGCGATCACCTCCAGACCGAAGAAGCGACCGTGCCCCTCCACGACGAGCTCTCCGCCCTCCAGGACCGGCTGTGGGCGGAGTCGCGGCGCTCCCTGCTCGTCGTCTTGCAGGGCCTCGACGCCTCGGGGAAGGACGGCACCATCAAGCACGTGTTTCGGGGAGTGAACCCGCAAGGCGCCACGGTGACGTCGTTCAAAGAGCCCACTCCCGAGGAGCTGGCCCACGACTTCCTGTGGCGTGTCCACCAGCGCACCCCGGCGGCCGGGGTGATCGGCGTGTTCAACCGCTCCCACTACGAGGACGTTCTCGTGGTGCGGGTGCACGGTCTCGTGCCCGAGCGCCGTGTGGCGGGCACGCTACGGCCACATCAACGCCTTCGAGGAGAACCTGGCCGCCTCCGGCACCACCATGGTCAAATTCTTCCTCTCGGTCTCCTACCAGGAGCAGGGCAGGAGGCTGCAGGACCGTCTCGACCAGCCCGACAAGCGCTGGAAGGCACGAGCGGCGGATTTCGCCGAGCGCACGCACTGGGACGCCTACCAGGCCGCGTACCGGGACATGCTCGAGCAGACCTCGACCGAGGTCGCCCCGTGGTTCGTGATCCCGGCCGATCACAAGTGGTACCGCAACTGGGCGGTGAGCCAGGTGCTGCTCCACACCCTGGAGAAGATGGACCCGCACTACCCGGATCCGCTCCCGCTCGATCTCCCCCCGGGCACGGTCTGAGCCCGGACCGCGACGCGCCACCGACCGGTCCGTCAGCTCCCCTCGAGCACGACCCGGTCCGCGTAGCGGCACAGGCGTCGGGCGAAGCCCCGCACCATGCGCCGCAGCACGAACCGCAAAGCGGCGCCCGTGCCCGGGACGAGGGGCTCGACGCTGCACCGCCACGTGACGACCGTGCCCGTGGTGTCGTCGTCGAGGTGCACGTCGGCCCGGTAGTGCCGAACCGGAAGACCCCGCACCACGACGTATCCCAGATGACGGGGAGGGTCCCAGGCGACGACCTCCTCGCGGCTGGCGCCGGGGCCGACGGCGAAACGCCGCAGCGCCCCCACGCCGTCAGGTGAGGGGTCGCCCTCGCGCAGGAGGGAGGTGCGTGTCATCCACGCCCAGTCCTTCCATCGAGACGCCTCGCCCACCAGCGGCCAGATCGTCTCCACCGGGGCCCGCGAACGGGCCGACGCCTCGAACTGGTAGCGCCGGGCCACGTCAGCCCGACAGATGGTCCTTCAGGGCCTGCAGGCTCTGCTGGTACACCTGGCACATCATGTCGGTCATCTCGTCGTCTACGTCCACGTCCCACGTGACATGTGACCTGGTGCCCTCGGGCACCACCGTGATGGTGGCCTTGTGGTTGATGACGGGGACGCCGCCCACGATGCCGTAGACGAGCTCGCGCGCCTCGTCGTCACGCCGCTCGAGTCGCTCGGTGATCTCCATGCCCATCATCTTGAGCACCCGGTCGTCGCCATCGCCGTCGACGTCGCAGGACTCCACCCCGGGCATCCAAGTGGCGATGCCCCCGAAGTCCCCGATGACCGCCCACACCGCGTCGGCGGGCCGGTCGATGTCGATCTCTGCACGCGCCTTGCCCATCGCCCCTCCATCACTCGGCATTGCCGCAGCATGCCACGACCCTGTTCATGTCTGCAGGTCGAGCAGGCCGTCGGCGAGCACCTCGAGCTCGTTTCCCAACGAGGTCGACGGGGTGACGGGACGTACCACGAACTTGGAGAACCCCACCTCGACGAATTTCCCGATGAGACGGCGCAGCCCGTCCACACCGTCGGGCACCAGGTCGCGGACGTCGGTAGTCTCCGAGCTCCCCGCGCCCGGCCGGCGGGCCGCCACCCGTCGCAACAGCTGCTCGGGCGCGTCCCCGCGGGTGTAGCCGATGCTCACGCCGAAGTGCTCGGGGTCGATGCGCCGGCCGCACCGCGCGGCGACGTCCTCGATGACGCGTCTTCCGGCGGCGGCCTCCTCGGGTGTGCACAGCGCAGGGAGCCAGCCGTCACCGAGGGCGCCCACACGCCGGAGCGCGCCCGGGGCGCTGCCGCCCAGCCACACGTCGAAGGGATGCTGCTCGGGCTTGGGCTCCACCGACACCCCGTGCAGCTTCCACGACTCGCCTTCGTGGTCGACGGCGTCCTCGGTCCACAACCGGCGCAGCAGGGGCAACAGCTCGTCGAGCTCGCGGCCGCGGTCCCCGGCCCGCACGCCCATGGCGTCGAGCTCGGCGGCCAGGCGCAGCCCGAGGACGAAGGTGACCAGCAGCCTGCCCCCCGACAGCCGGTCGAGGGTGGCGAGCTGCTTGGCCAGCCGCACGGGATTGCGCCCGGGCAGCACCATGGTGGTGCCGATCTTCAGCCGTGGCGCACGGCCCGCCGCGTAGGCCATGGCCGCCAGGGGATCGTCGCCGGGGACGGTGAGGACGTCGGACCACCACAGGGAGTCGAAGCCGTAGGACGCCATGGCCTCGACGAGGTGGCCGAGCTCGTCCCCCGACATCACGGAGGTCCCCGTGCCGATCCCGATGCGGACCTTCACGGACGGGCCCGGCCCTGCCCCGGGAGGTCGGTCCCCGTCATGTGCGAAGGTTAGTGCCAGGGGCCCGCCGGTAGCGTCGGCGACCCGTACAGACCGAGGAGCGTGACCATGGACGCCGTAGAGGCCGCCCGCGCCAGCACCGACGCCGTCAGTTACCTGCCCGCCGGCTTCATGATGGCCGGCGCCACGTACAAGCGGGGCGCCGAGCTCGGCTTCGACGGCGTCGACTTCTACTTCGCGGGACGGGGCGGGGCTCTGGGCGAGGTGGACAGCAGCGTCGTGGCGGCGGCCTTCGTGTTCTTCAACCCGACCAAGGTCCACGACGCCTGGGAGCGCGGCCGGGCCGTGATGCCGGTGGCGGAGGCGGCGGAGGCCTTCGCCGGATGCCTCACGACCTGGTCGGCCAGACATCTCCCCGACGACGTGGACTACGGCCGCCTGGCCGAGCTGCTCGGACAGGTGAACGCGTCCGCTTCACCTTCGGTCTCGCCGCTGTTCGCAGCGTGGCGGGCCATGCCCGAGCCCGACGATCCCAAGGCTGTGGCGTTGCATCGGCTCAACGTGACGCGGGAGCTGCGGGGGGCGGCGCACGGCGCCGCCGTGGTGGCGTCGGGCCTCGATCCGATGGAGGCGGTTCTGATCAAGACCCCGTTCATGACCGAGCTCTTCGGCTGGGTGGAGCCCTTCCCCGAGGTGGAATCACGTCGCGACACCTGGGAGCAGGCCGAAGCCGCCACCAACCGCATCGTGGCCCGCGCCTATTCGGCGCTCGACGCGGGCGAGCTCTCCGAGCTCGTCGACCTGGCCGATGCCGCCCACAAGGGCGTTTCCTGACCGACCTCCGTCGAGACCTGGGGCCTGGTGTCAGGCCCCCTGGGCGAGGAGGGAGCGGACCTCGGCCAGGGTCGAGGTTTCATGGGGCACGACCAACGAGGACGGTCGCAGGTCGTCGGGTGCAATGAGCGTGCCGGTGTGGCGGACCATGCCGATGAGGTCGGCCAGGGTGCTGTCGAACTCCGTCTCGTCGTCGCGGTCCATGGCGTCGACCAGCTGCGCGTCGAGTTGCTCGATGGCGGGCAGGTCTGCCTCGGGCACGTCGTAGCGCCCCTCTCCCAGAATGCGGACGACCATCAGGAGTTGCCTCCCTCGGGTGCGGGGGCGCCGTTGCCCGACGCGTCGGGGGCCGGGCCACCGTTGGTGCCCGGAGCGGCCCCGGGAGGAGGCCGGCACTGGGCTCGGTGCCGGCCCCGGTGCCGATCTGCGCCTTGAGGGCGGCCAGCTCGGCGTCCACCTGGCCGGCGCGGCGACGTGGCGTCGAGTTGCTTCTGGATGTCGTCCCCGCCCCCGCCCAGCGCGTCGGGGAGCGCCCCGGTGTCGAGGAGCTCGTCGATGGCACCCGCCCGGGCCTGCATCTGGGCGATCTTGTCCTGGGCTCGGTCGAGGGTCATGCCCGCGTCGGTCATCGACTCGGAGATGCCCGAGACGGCCTCGCCGATGCTGGCTTGGGCCTTGGAGGCCGTGTAGCTGGCCTTGAGCGTCTCCTTCTTGGTGCGGAAGGCGTCCACCTGGGCCTGGAGTCGGGTGGCGGTGGTCTCGAGCTGCTGTTGCTGGGCCTCGACCTGCTGGTGCTGGGTCCCGAGGCTCTCGAGCTGCTCGGCGAGGGTCGCCCTCCGGGCCAGCGCCTCGCGGGCCAGGTCCTCCTGGCCCTGCCCGAGCGCCTGCTTGGCCTGGTCCTGGAGCTTCTGGGCCTGGCCCTGGAGCTGGGAGGCCTGCAGCTCGAGGCGCTTGCGGGCGGTGGCCACGTCGGCAAGGGCGCGGCGGACCTTGGTGAGGTTCTCCATCTGCTTCTCGTAGGACAGGTCGAGCATGTCCGCGGGGTTCTCGGCCTTGTCGAGCGCCTTGTTCGCCTTGGCCTGGACGATCCCGGACAACCGCTTCATCACACTCATGCTGTTCTGGCCTTTCTCCCTGGTGTCCCGCAACGATCAGAGCACGTCGGGACCCACTAGTCGAGAGCAGGGGCACCGCCGAGGCCGAGCAGATGCGTCCGGCCGTGGGCCGCGAAACGGGCCCGCAGGACGCGCCGGTCGTCGTCGGTGAGAGGTCGGTAGCGCAGCTCGCCGCGGTCGGGGCTCCAGAACACCGGGTCGAGGCACTGCCAGCCCTCGTCCCGCAGCGAGGCCTTGGTGATCTTGCCGGTAGCGGTGAGGGGGAGGCCCGGGGACACGCGCACCAAGCGCGGCGGCCACTTGGTCCCGAGGTCCGCCTGGGAGTCGAGGAAGGCCGCGAAGGCGTCGGGGTCGAACCCCGCCCCGGGGCGGAGCTCCACGGCGGCCATGACCATGTCTCCCGAGCGAGGATCGGGCACCGCGTACACCGCCGCCGCGGCCACGTCGGGGTGGCGCTCGATGACCCGCTCGATGGGAGCGGCGGCGAAGTTCTCCGAGTCGACGCGCAGCCAGTCCCCTCCCCGTCCCGCGAAGTAGAAGAACCCGTCCTCGTCGCGGTATCCGAGGTCTCCGGACCAGTACCAGTCGTCGCGGACGCGCTCGGCGTCGCCCTCGGGATTCTTGTAGTAGCCCTCGAAGCCCCGCCCCCCCGAACGGTTCACGATCTCCCCGATGGCGTCCCCGGGGTTGCACAGCCTCCCGCCGGCGTCGAAGCGGGCCCGGTCGCACTCGCGCCCGGTGGCGGGATTGATCACGGCTACGTCGTCGGTCGGCAACGGGACGCCCAACGATCCGGGGGGTGTGCCGGGGGTCACGTTGATGGCGGTCCCGCCTTCGCTCGAGCCGTACCCCTCGACGAGGTGGCACCCGAAGCGCCGTTCGAAGAGAGACCGGTCCGGTGCCGAGGCCTCGGTCCCGAAGCCCTGTCGGAGGGGGTTGTCGATGTCGTCGGGGCGTTCGGGGGAGGCCAGGACATAGGCCAGCGCCTTGCCCACGTAGGTGAAGCGCGTGGCCCCGAGCCGGCGAACGTCGGCCAGAAAGCGCGAGGCGCTGAAGCGGCCCGCGATCGCCATCGACGCGCCCACCGCCAGTGCCGGCGCCCACAGCGCCATCACCGCGTTGCCGTGGAAGAGCGGCATGGGGCAGTAGCAGACGTCGTCGCGTTCGAAGCCGTAGCCCTCGGCGGCACGGCCGGCGATGGCGGCCAGTCGGGCCTGGGTGCAGCGCACGGCCTTGGGGTCGCCCGTCGTGCCCGACGTGAACAGCAAGAGGAGCAGGTCTTGGGGCGACACGGCCGGCCCCGACCCCGCAGCAGTCCCGGCAGCCGCCCCCGGCTGCGCCCGCTGCAGTCGGGCCCGGTACCCGTCGCCGTCGACGCGCAGGATGCGGTCGTCGGTGACACCGAGGTCCAGGCCGTCGAGGAGCTTCGCACCCCTCTCGTCGGTCACCACGAGCTGGCAGTCGGTGAACCGGATGTCGCGGGCGAGCTCGGCTCCGCGGCGCGTGGGGTTGATCCCCACCACGGCGGCACCATTCAGCGCGGCCGCTCCCAGCCAGAAGAGGTACTCCGGGACGTTGTCGAGCAGGACTCCGATGTGGAACGGGCCGGGCCGGCGCAATTCCGATGCCAGCTCGGCGCGGCGGGCACTCTCGGCCACGACCTGGCGCCAGGTCCACGTGGAGGTGTCGTGGTACAGGCCGGCCCGGTCGTCTTCCCGCCGCGCCAGGAGGAGCTCGGCGACGGTACGCGCTCCGGCCGAGGACGGCGACGCCGTCACCGCCGATCTCCGCCCCGGTCCCCGGCCCGTCGCGCCTCGCCTTGTCGCGGCCCCACGGGCCGCAGCGTAACGGGACGGGGGCGGACCCCCGGGCCGGCCTCCTCAGTTCAGGTAGGCCGGCGCGGCCCGGTATTCGTCGAGGTATCCGTGCATGACGACGCGGCCCATGTGGTCCCGTACCCACACGCTGCGGATCTTCGACATCTGCAGGGCACACGCCATGGTGACGCGCAGCGACGAACCGACCGTCCGGTAGGTCCCGGTCTGCCACCACGAGCCCGACACCGTCCGCACCGACACCGAGAGGACCTCGCCGGGCGGCTGCCCGGTCTCGTGCAGCTCCATGGCCGTCCCCCACGGCTCCGAGGTCAGCCGGGCGGTGGCGTGCACCTCGGGGAGCCCCTCGAGCGCCACCGTCTTGGTCACCGGGCCCGAGGGCCAGGCGAGGGTCAGGGTCACGACGGCCGCGGCCACGACGGCGGCGGCCACCGACCCCACCACGTAGCGGGAGCGATGGGCGCGTCGCTCGGCCCGCTCCTCGGCGCGCAGCCGGTCGAGGACGGCGCGGCGCAGCGTGAACGGGAGCTCGTTCTCGTCGAAGTGGTCGGGATCTGCGGCCCCGAGCACCGTCGGGAGCGTCATCAGCTCCCGTCGCTCGTCGCGACACGAACCGCATCCCTCGACATGGGCACCGAGCGCGGCCCGTTCCGGGGTCGAGAGCTGGCCCACGACCTCCATGGCGATGAGACCCCGGAAATGGTCGCAGGGGTCGGGGATCACCGCTCCCACCCCATCTCCTCGAGGGCGAGCCGCAGGGTCCGGAGCCCGTAGTACAGGCGGCTGCGCACGGTTCCCTCCGGGATCCCGAGCTCCTCGGCCACTTCGCGGCCCGAGCGCCCCCGGTAGTAGGTCTCCACCAGGACCTGGCGATGGTCGGGACGCAGGCGCCGCAGTGCCTCCTCCACCTGCCAGCCGATCATGGCGTTCTCGAGGTCGTCCTCGACGGTGACGTCGGCTTGCAACGGCTCGGTCTGGCGGATGGCGCGGGCGCGGGCATGGTCGATGACCACCCGGCGGGCGATGGTGAACAGCCACGTGCGCAACGTCCCCAGTCCGGCGTCGAAGCGGTCACGAGCCCGCCACGCCCGGATAAAGGTCTCCTGCACGACGTCCTCGGCGGCGCGGGGGTCGCCCAGCGAGCGCCGTGCGTAGCCGTAGAGCTCACCGCCGTGGGCCAGGAACGCCACGCGCAGTCCGGCCGCGTCAGCCGACTCCGAGACCGGGTCGGGCTGGCGCGCCGCGCGCCGCGCCGAACGACCGGCGCGTGGCGTGCCCTCCGGCGCGCCGGCCTGGTCGGCGACGGTGGGCTCTGGCGGTCCGCCCGGTGCCACCACGGTGCGCACGGATTCCTGGTGGTCCCGGGCTCGGGTCGCGTCCCGGATCAATACCCGTTGCCCCCGCCCGAGGACGGCGCCATCGTCGTGGGTGTCCCGGCCGAGGTGCCCGAGGCCGGGGTCGACACCTTGGCCACGTTGAACATGGCCACGCCGTTGCCGGTGACCTGACCCGGCGACGAGTCGGACAAGAAGGTGTAGAGGAGCTTGCCGTCGTAGGTCACCTGGAGGGTGCCGTCGGCCTGTTTGGCCGTGGCCAGCGTCCCCGCCACGCCCGCGGCCAGGGTGGGGGTGGTGCCGGCCGGCACGGTGAGGGCGGGCCAGGCCTGCAGGCAGGCACCGGTGCACATGTTGGTGGTCCCGCTGCCGTTGGGGCCGTAGGTGTAGAGGGCCATGCCGGCGCTGTTCACCAGGACCGTCCCGAAGTTGGAGGTGCTGGCCGTCTTCACCGTGGCGCTGGCCGCCGCGGTGGTGGTCGATGCGGACGCGCCCGGGTTTCCGCGTGGTGGTCGAGGACGACGTGTCGGTGCTGGCCGGGCTCGAAGACCCGCAAGCGGCGAGGGCGAGAGCCGCCACGGCCAGGGCGGCCACGGTCGCCCCCGGGCGGCACAGGCCCGCCAACCGGGTCGGGACGAGCCCTGCGCGCCGCCCGAACCGGGTGTCGGCGTCAGCGGGATGCGTCATCACAGGGCTCCTTGATCGGTTCGGCGACCTGGTGCACGTGGTGCAACAGGTCCTCTCCCAGGATACGGACGAGGGGGTCCCCACGTTCATCCGTGGCCCGTGGCGTCTGCTCCGTGCACGAGGGTCACGCCGTGCGCGACGCCGCCTCGGTACCGTGGACCGAGATGGCCGAGGAGCAGACCCCCCCTGGCGGGAGCGGTGCTGAGGAGACCCGCCGGGACCGGGCGGAGTGGGGCGAGAGGGCGACGAGCGTGCCCCGCTGGCCGGCGCTGTTGGCCGTGGTCTCGGCCATGGGCCTCTACTTCGCTCTTCCCGACACGCTCATCTCGGGCCTCGGGCCCCGGTGGCTCGTCCCCGCTCTCGAGGGTGCCCTCGGCGCGTCCCTGCTCATCGCCAGCCCGCGCCTCACCCGCGAGTCGCGGCGCCTGCGCCCGGTGGCCATTGCCCTCATCGCCTTCGTGAACCTCGCCAACGTGGTGTCGCTGGCCGAGCTCGTCCACGAGCTGCTGACGGTGCACGTGCACACGGGCCGCAGCCTCATCTACGCCTCGGTGCCGGTGTGGGTCACCAACGTGCTGGTGTTCGCCCTGTGGTACTGGGAGCTCGACCGGGGCGGGCCCGTCGCCCGCCTGGAGAGCGAGCGGCGCCAACCCGACTTCCTCTTCCCGCAGATGACCGCCCCCGACGCCACCCGCCCCGACTGGTCGCCCTCCTTCATCGACTATCTCTTCACGTCGTTCACCAACGCCACCGCCTTCAGCCCCACCGACACCATGCCGCTCACGCCCTGGGCGAAGATCCTCTTCATGGTGCAGTCCCTGGCGTCGCTGCTGACCGTCGCCCTGGTCGTGTCCAGGGCCGTGAACATCCTCAACTGACGACACCACCGGTGACGATCGAGGCCGCCATCTTCGACATGGACGGATTGCTCGTCGACAGCGAGCCCATCTGGCACGACGTGGAGATCGACGTCTTCGGCCGTCACGGCGTGCCCCTCACGGTGGAGCGCTGCCTCGAGACCAAGGGGATGTTCCTCGGCGACGCCGTCGCCCACTGGTACGCCCGCTACCCCTGGCACGGGGCGTCGCGACGGGCGGTGGCGGCCGAGATCGTCGAGGCCATGGCGCGGCGCCTCGAGGCGGCCGTCGAGCTCAAGCCCGGTGCTTCGCACGCCCTGGAGTTCTGCCGGGGCCGCGGGGCGGTCCTGGCCCTGGCGTCGTCGTCGCCGCGTCGGCTCATCGACACCGTGGTGCGCCGCTTCGGGTTCGGCGCCCGCTTCGCCGTCGTGGCTTCGGCCGAGGACGAGGTGCTGGGCAAGCCCGATCCCGGCATCTTCCTCACCACCGCCCGGCTCCTCGGTGTGGATCCCGAGGCGTGTGTCGTGTTCGAGGACTCGGCCGCCGGTGTCCTCGCCGCCAAGGGCGCGGGCATGGCGTGCGTGGCCGTTCCCGAGGCCGACCCCACCGCCGCCTCCGAGCTCCCTGGCGCCGGGGGCGGAGGCGAGACGCTGGTGCAGGTCCTGACACGTGCCGACGTGGTGTTGGGCTCGTTGCTCCAGCTCGACGACGCCGTGTGGGACGGCCTGGCCGCCTCCCGCCCGGTGTGACCCTCTAGTCCGCGTCGTCCGCCCCCGCCCGCATCTCGCCGCGGTACTCGGGGAAGTACTGGCCGATCACCTCCAGGCTGAACCGGGGCAGGATCGAGGTGGCCGGCTCGCGCTCGAGGAGGAACCGGAACGACCGCCCGACGAGAGCCTCTTCACGCCCGGGCGCCCAACCGAGATCGGCGCCGAGCCCAGGGGGCACCGTCACGGTGTGGGAGGTGGTGACGGCGCCGTCGCGCACCTCGACGTGGAAGGTGCCGTCCCCGGCCGCGGTGATCTGGATCGTGGCCATGGCGCCGACGGTAGTGTGAAACCCGCCGCGCCACGACCCGCTCAGGAGGAACCGTGCCCGACCTCTACGACATCCCCGTCCACACGCTCCAGGGTGCCCCGTCCTCGCTGGCCCCTTTCAAGGGAAAGGCGCTGCTGCTCGTCAACGTGGCGTCGCGCTGCGGGCTGACGCCGCAGTACGCGGGGCTCCAGAAGCTCCAGGACACCTACGGGTCCAAGGGGTTCAGCGTGCTCGGCTTCCCCTGCAACCAATTCCTCGAGCAGGAGCCCGGATCGCCCGACGAGATCGCCGAGTTCTGCTCGGTCAACTACGGGGTGACCTTCCCCCTGTTCGAGAAGATCGAGGTGAACGGGCCTGGTCGCCATCCCCTCTACGAGCAGCTCACCGCCAAGGAGGACGCCGAAGGCGCAGGCCGGCGACATCCAGTGGAACTTCGAGAAGTTCCTCGTCTCGCCCGAGGGGGAGATCGTGGCCCGCTTCCGGCCCGGGGTCGAGCCCGAGGACCCGGGCCTCGTCGGCGCGGTCGAGGGAGCACTCCCCGGCGGCTCGTAGTGGACAGCACCCTGATCGGCGTGGACACGTCGCGTCGGCAGGTGGTCGACATCACCGATCACGTGGAGCGCTTCTGCATGGGGCGCGGCGACGGCCTGTGCTCGGTGTTCGTCCCCCACGCCACCGCCGGCGTGGCGGTCATGGAGACGGGTTCGGGCTCCGAGGCCGACCTTTCCGAGGCCCTCGAGCGCGTGCTGCCGCGCGACGACCGCTACCGGCACCGCCACGGCGCACCGGGCCACGGCGCCGACCACCTGCTCCCGGTGCTCGTGTCCCCGTCGTTGGTGGTGCCCGTGCTCGGGGGGCGGCCCGCCCTCGGCACGTGGCAGCGTGTCGTGCTGGTGGACACCAACCCTGACAACCCCGACCGGCAGGTGCGGCTCAGCTTCGTCGCCGACTCCTCGGCGCGCCTGGGCTAGTCCGGTGCGCCGGGCCGTCACCGGCCCGCAGGCTTGTGCCGGCACCGTCGGGGCGCCGATGATGGCGGCCATGACCGACCACCGATCCCTGGCCGACTCCCTCAGCAAAGCGCTGCACCTGGCACTGCCTCCCATCGGCATCTCCTTCGGGCCCGAGGCCGCCGCCGGTGTGGCGGCCTTCGACGAGCCCATGTCCGAGCCCGCCGCCGACGGTCGGGCCGGGCGGGTTCCCGCCGGCTGCGTCTTCTGGGTGCGGGCCGCCGAGCGCAGCTTCACCACCTCGCCCGAGGACCACGGCAACTGCTCGGTGGGCCGCTACACCCACGGGCTGGCCAGCCTCGAGGACGTGGCCGGGAACGACGACGTCGCCGCGTTGCTCGAGTCGGGATGGGTGGACGCCGAGGCCGTCGGCTCCATCCCCTCTATTTCGCAGCGCCCCGAGACGATCACCTACGGCCCCGTCGCCGAGGCTGCCGCCCTGCCCGACGTGGTGCTCCTGCGGGTCAACGGCCGCCAGATGATGGTGCTGTCGGACGCCTTGCCCGGACTCAAGATCCAGGGCAAGCCGCAGTGTCACATCGTGGCCATGGCCAAGGAGCACGACGAGGTCGTCGCCAGCGTGGGGTGCGCGCTGAGCCGGGCCCGCACCGGCATGCGGCCCGACGAGATGACCTTCGCCCTTCCCGGCAGTCGTCTCGCCGAGGTGACCGCGGCGGTCGAGCGCACCGCGGCGATCGACACCGTGGTGGCCAAGTACGCCGCCGACGACGCCCGGCGCTTCGCCCCCGCTCCCTGACGCGCCCAGCAGGCCCGTTCAGGAGCCCGTCCGGAAGCGGATCCGGGTGAGGACCCACAGGGCCTTGACGCCGTCGCGCCAGGTGAGCTTCTTCCCCTGCTCTCGTCCGCGGGCCCGGTAGTTGATCGGCACCTCGTAGGGTCGCACGTGCCGCTTCAGGAGCTTGGCGGTGATCTCCGGCTCGACACCGAAGCCGTTCTCGCGCAGGTCGAGGTCCCGGTACAGCGCGAGCGGCATGAGCTTGAAACATGTCTCGAGGTCGCTCAGCCACGCGTTGAACAACACGTTGGCGGCCATGGTCACGGCCTTGTTGCCCATGACGTACCAGAACGAGTACGCAGTGTGGCTGCCGAACGAGCGCGTCCCGAAGACGACCTCCGCCTCACCTCGGAGGATGGGCTCGAGGAGGACCGGGATGTCCGAGGGCGTGTATTCCAGGTCGGCGTCGCAGATGATCACGTAGTCGCCCGTGGCCAGCGCCACGGCGGTGCGGATGGCCGCCCCCTTGCCGCTGTTGACGGCATGGGTCTGCTTCACCAGGCGGGGGTCGTCGAGCTCCTCGAGCAGCTTGGCGGTGCCGTCGGTGCTGCCGTCGTCGACGAGGACGAGCTCGATCGCACAGGGGTAGTCCACCTCGAGCACGCGCTCCACCGCCGAGGTGAGGGTAGCGGCCTCGTTGTAGATGGGCATCAGCACACTGAGCTTCATCGACTCCCCCTTACGCTGGAATATAGCCAGGGGTGGTTCCCTAGTAGGACTTCGGGAGCTGCAGAGAGTGCTGGCCGATGAAGTTCAGGATCATCTCCCGGCTCACGGGGGCGGTGCGCATCAGGCGGGCCAGACCCCACATGTCGGCGAGGCCGAATTCCGAGGACATCCCGTTGCCCCCGTGCGTCTGGATGGACTGGTCGAGCGCGGCCAGCGCCGCCTCGGCCGCCGCGTACTTGGCCATGTTGGCGGCTTCGCCCGCCACCCCGGCATCCGCGCCGGTGTCACAGGCCCACGCCGCTTTCTGGCACATGAGCCGCGCCAGCTCGACTTCGATCTTGGCCTTGGCCAACGGGTGAGAGATCCCCTGGTGCCGGGCGATGGGCGTCCCCCACACCGACCGGTCCCGGGCGTAGGCGGCGGCCTTGTCGAGCGCGTAGCGCCCGATGCCGTTGGCCATCGCCGCGGTCATGATGCGCTCGGGGTTCAGTCCCACGAACACCTGGCGCAGGCCGTCGCCCTCGGTGCCGAGCAGGCGATCGGCGGGGACCTCGACGTTGTCGAAGAACAGCGTGTACTGCTTCTCGGGGGCGACGATCTCGACGGGGATGAGCGTCTTGTCGAGTCCGGGGCTGTCGAGGTCGACGATGAACAACGACAGACGGCCCCGTCCGGTGTCCTCGTCGACCCCGGTGCGCGTCACCACCAGCACGGCTTCGGACTCGTCCGCGCCCGAGATGTAGTACTTCGTCCCCGACAGCCGGTAGACGTCGCCGTCGCGTACCGCCGAGGTGGCGATGCGATGGCTGTTGGAACCGGCGTCGGGCTCGGTGATGGCGAAGGCCATCTTGAGCTCGCCCGAGCCGAAGCGCGGCAGCCACTTCTGCTTCTGCTCCTCCAGGCCGAAGTGGGAGATGATGGTGGCGCAGATGGCGGGCGACACCACGAGCAGGAGCAGAGGACAGCCGTTGGTGGCCAGCTCCTCGAGGACGATGGCGAGCTCGGAGATCCCCATCCCGCCCCCGCCGTACTCGGCGGGGACGTTGACCCCGAGGTAGCCGCCTTCGGCGAGCTCGTCCCACAGCTCGTCGGCGCGCTCGTCGGCGCGGGCCTTCTCGGCGAAGTAGGTGTGGCCGTACTTGGCGGCGATGCCGCTCACCGCCTCCCGCAGCATCTGCTGTTCTTCGGTCTCATGGAAGTCCACGGGTCACCTCGGGTCGTCGTCGTCGGGGATGCCGGCCGCGCTCGGGGTCGGCGGTGGGGGAGTCGGCCGCAGCTGCGTCGGCGAGCAACGCCACGGGCATCGCCACCAGGCGGGAGCGCAGGTACTCGCCCAGGCTCTTGGCCTGGGGGTCGGGCCGGGTCGAGGAGGCCACGCCCTCGCCCAGGAGCCCGTGCACCACGAAGTTGAGCGCCCACAGGTTCTCCAGCTCGTAGCGGTCGACCTCGAGGTGCTCGGCCTCCGGCACCAGCTGCCGGAAGCAGTCCACGGTGAGCGCGCTGGCCAGCCAGGCGAAGGCCGCTTCGCTGCGCGCCCACAGGCCGACGTTGGCATTGCCCCCCTTGTCACCGGACCGGGCCCCGATCACCGTGCCCAGCGCCATGGGGCGCGTGTCGCCCACGTCATGACCGTCCTGCGGCGCGTGCCGGGCGCGCCTGTGGACAGCTGCTGGGGCAGAGCCGCCGGCGGGGTCGGTGCCGTCGGGATGGGGACGCGCCGTCCGTCGTGGTGGACCACGATCTCCTCGACGTCCTGGCGCGCCACCAGCGTCGGCCAGAACACGCCGTAGGCGCTGGCCTCGCCGGGAGGGGACGTCAGGTAGAAACCCGGGTAGCTCGCCAGCGCCAGCTCGGTCGCGGCGTTGGAGAAGCGCCGGCCCACCACGTCGGGGTCGGGGTCCTTGACCGTGACGCGCAGCTGGGCGCTGGCCTGCTCGTTGGTGGGCGCGTCGGGGACGTCGGTGCGGATCAGGCGGACGTCGTAGTCGGCGAAGCCCGACGCCCCGCCCACGAGCTCGTCCAGGGTGCGGCGCACCAGGGCCGCCTTGGCCTCCACCTCGAGGCCGGTCAGCACGAAGGTCATGGTGTTGCGCCATCCGCCCAGCAGGTTGACCGACACCTTGAGCTTCTCCGGCGCCGGTCGCCCGCGCACACCCGAGACGCGCACGCGGTCGCGCTCCAGCTGTTCGAGGTGGATGGTCGAGAAGTCCGCCACCACGTCGGGGTTGGCGTACAGCGGGGCGCCGATCTCGTAGAGGAGCTGGGCGGTGACCGTTCCGACCGACACCTCGCCGCCGGTCCCGGGGTGCTTGGTGATCACCGCCGAGCCGTCCTCGGCCATCTCGGCGATGGGGAAGCCGGGATGCTCGAGGCCCGGCACGTCGCGGAAGAACGCGTAGTTGCCCCCCGTGGCCTGGGTGCCGCACTCGATGACGTGGCCCACCACCACCGCGCCGGCCAATCGGTCCCAGTCGGTGCGCGCCCCACCCGAAGTGCCACGCGGCCGGCCCGACCACGAGCGACGCGTCCGTGACGCGCCCGGTCACCACCACGTCGGCCCCTCCCGCCAGGGCCTCGGCGATCCCGAACCCGCCCAGGTAGGCGTTGGCGCTCACGGGCTCGCTCCCGGCCTCGGCCAGGGGCCGGCCGGTGTCGAGGTGCGCCAGGGGATCGCCGGCCGCCTGCAACGAGCCCAGGCGACCGAGGATGTCGTCGCCCTCCACGTGGGCGATCTTGGCGTCGACGCCGAGCTTGGTCGCGAGCTCGCGCAGGGCCTGGGCCAGTCCCGCCGGGTTGAGGCCGCCGGCGTTGGCGACCACCTTGACGCCGCGGTCGACGCAGGTG
The DNA here is from genome assembly GCA_963848335.1 of uncultured Acidimicrobiales bacterium. Taxonomy (GTDB): domain Bacteria; phylum Actinomycetota; class Acidimicrobiia; order Acidimicrobiales; family UBA8190; genus Chersky-840. Next base: position 600,048 of record CAWKDD010000003.1, on the reverse strand, counting down.
CCGAGGACGTCCTCCATCTGGCGGTAGAAGGTGCGGGCGAAGCCCAGCGACGGGTCACGCTGGCGCGACTTCCACAGGATCAGCATCGTGAGCTCGGCGAGGTAGTCGCCGGTGAGGACGTCGATCGGCCCCCCTTCGAGCAGCTCGCGCGGAGCGGCGAGCCGGTCGCCGAAGAAGCCCGAGCAGTTGGCGATGCGCAGGACCTCGGGCATCAGGCCCCCACGCCCGGACCGTCTCCGCCGGGACCGTCGATGACCACGAGCAGCCGGCCCGCTTCGACCTGTTCGCCCGCGGTGACGTGGACCTCGGTCACGATCCCCTCCGAGGGGGCGCGCACCTCGTGCTCCATCTTCATGGCCTCGATGGCCACCAGGGTGTCGCCCGCGGCCACGGGGTCGCCGGCGGCGACGGCCACCTTGACCACGGTCCCCGGCAGCGGGGCGACCAGGGCGCCCGCCGCCAGCTGGCTCCCCGGCAGCGGGAAGCGCTCGACCTCGGTGAGCACGCCCGATCCGTCGGGACCGTCCACGAACGTCGTGGGCCCGGCCTGCGCGACCTCGTAGCGCCGGGACACCCCGTCCACCTCGAGCACGACGGCGTCGGCGGCGCACGACAGCACGGCCACGTCCCCCCGGACGTCGCCGTCCAGGGCGAGGTACGTGCATCGGCCGGCGCCGTCGAAGCGGTACGCCACCTCGATGGGACCGTCGCTCGTGGTGTAGAGGGCGGTCTGGGGCACCGACGGGTTGTTGCGCCAGCCCGAGGGCATGGCCCCCAGCACCTTGGCCCGGGCGCGGCGCCCGGCCTGGGCGCCCAGCGCGGCGGCGGCGGCGTGGAGGCGGCGCGCCGACGCGTCGGCGCGCGGCGCGCCGAGCTCGGCAGGGTCGTGGCGGACGAGGAAGCCGGTGTCGATGTCGCCGGCCAGGAACTCGGGGTGCCGCAGGATGCGCACCAGGAGGTCGCGGTTGGTGGTGACACCGTGGATGCGGGCGTCGTCGAGCGCGCCGGCCAGGGCGCGTGCCGCCTCGTGGCGGGTGGGGGCGTAGGCGATGACCTTGGCCAGCATGGGGTCGTAGTGGACGGGGACCTCCGAGCCGTCCTCCACGCCGCTGTCGACCCGCACTCCGTCGAGGGCGGGGACCCGGAAACGGTACAGGTGCCCCGCCGACGGCTGGAATCCCCGTGTGGCGTCCTCGGCGTACAGGCGCGCCTCGATGGCGTGTCCCCTCGCGTGGCCTCGAGGACCTCGGGGGGGAGCGCCATGCCTTCGGCCACCAGGAGCTGCAGGCGCACGAGGTCGAGCCCGGTGACGAGCTCGGTGACGGGGTGCTCGACCTGGAGCCGGGTGTTGACCTCCAGGAAGGCGATGCGCCCGTCGGGGAGGACCAGGAACTCGACGGTGCCGGCGTTCACGTAGCCGATGGTGCGAGCCACGGTCACCGCCGCCGCTCCCAGCTCGGCCCGCAGCTCCGGAGTCACGCCGGGGGAGGGGCTCTCCTCGATGATCTTCTGGTGGCGGCGCTGGATGGAGCACTCGCGCTCGAACAGGTGCACGACGTTGCCGTGCGAGTCCCCGAGGATCTGCACCTCGACGTGGCGGGGACGCGCCACGTAGGGCTCCACGAACACGGTGCCGTCCCCGAAGGCCGAGGCTGCCTCTCGTGCCGCCGAGGCCAGCGCGTCGGCGAGCGCCCCGGGGCCCTCCACCACCCGCATGCCGCGACCGCCGCCGCCGGCCGACGCCTTGACCAGGGCGGGCCACCCGAGGGCCGCCACCGCGTCGAGGACGGCGTCGGGGAGCGACGGTGCCCCCATCGCCGGCGCCGGTGCCGGGCGGGGATCTCCACCGTGGGGAGCACGGGCACCCCCGCGGCGGCCACGGTGGCCTTGGCCGCCAGCTTCGAGCCCATGGCCTCGATCACCTCGGGCGGGGGCCCCACGAACACGAGCCCCGCCGCCACGCAGGCCCGGGCGAACCCGGCGTCCTCGGACAGGAACCCGTAGCCGGGGTGCACGGCGTCGGCTCCGCTGGACAGCGGCCGCGTCGACCACGGCGTCGACGGTTGAGGTAGGTGTCGGCCGGGGCGGCGCCGGGCAGGCGCACGAACTCGTCGGCCTCGGACACGTACGGGGCGCCGGCGTCGGGATCCGAGCACACCGCCACGCAGCGGATCCCGAGCGCGTGCGCGCTGCGGATCACGCGGCGCGCGATCTCGCCCCGGTTGGCCACGAGGACCTTGGCGATCACGCCGTCACGGGCGTCACATCCGGAACACGCCGTAGCCGCGCGTGCCGTGGATGGGGGTGTTGTGGATCGACCGACAGGCACATGCCGAGCACGTGGCGGGTGTCGCGGGGGTCGATGATGCCGTCGTCGTAGAGCCGGGCGGTGAGGAACAGGGGCAGGGACTCGCGTCTCGATCTGGGACTCGACCATGGCCCGCATCTGGGCGTCGGCCTCCTCGTCGAAGTCCTCGCCCCGGGCGGCGGCCCCCTGGCGGGCCACGATGGACAGCACGCCGGCGAGCTGGGCGGGCCCCATCACCGCCGAGCGGGCGTTGGGCCAGGAGAAGAGGAACCGTGGGTTGTAGGCCCGGCCGCACATCCCGTAGTTGCCCGCCCCGTACGACGCACCGATGTTGACCGTGAGATGGGGGACCCGGGAGTTCGACACGGCGTTGATCATCTTGGCGCCGTCCTTGATGATGCCGCGCTGCTCGTACTCCTTGCCCACCATGTACCCGGTGGTGTTCTGCAGGAACAGCAGGGGGACGTCGGTCTGGTTGCACAGCTGGATGAACTGCGTCGCCTTGTTGGACTCCTCGCTGAACAGGACGCCGCGGTGGTTGGCGAGGACCCCGACGGGATACCCGTGGATCGACGCCCAGCCCGTGACGAGGCTCGGTCCGTACAGCGGCTTGAACTCGTCGAAGCGCGACCCGTCCACCACCCGGGCCAGCACGTCGCGCGGGTCGAAGGGGACGCGCAGGTCGGCCGACGCGATGCCCAGGAGCTCGTCGGGGTCGTGCACCGGCTCGTCGGCGGGCATCGACGGGCCCGGCCCGTGCTTGTGCCAGTTGAGCCGGGAGACGATGGCGCGTCCGATGCGGATGGCGTCGGTCTCGTCGGTGGCCAGGTAGTCGGCCAGGCCGCTCACCCGGGCGTGCATGGACGCGCCCCCGAGCTCCTCGTCGTCGGACTCCTCGCCCGTCGCCATCTTCACGAGCGGCGGCCCGCCCAGGAACACCTTGGAGCGTCCCTCGATCATCACGATGTGGTCGCTCATGCCCGGGACGTAGGCCCCGCCCGCGGTGGAGTTCCCGAACACGAGGGCGATGGTGGGGACGGCGGCCGCCGAGCGCTGGGTCAGGTCGCGAAATCCCCGCCCGCCGGGGATGAAGATCTCGGACTGGGTGGGCAGGTCCGCTCCCCCGGACTCGACCAGGCTGATCGACGGCAGCCGGTTCTCGAGCGCGATGTCGGCCAGGCGCGACGACTTGCGCATGGTGAAGGGATTGGTGGCGCCCCCGCGCACCGTCGGGTCGTTGGCCGACACGAGGCACTCGACCCCGCTCACCACGCCGATGCCCGAGACCAGGCTCGCCCCCACGGCGTAGTCCGTCCCCCACGCCGCCAGCGGGGCGATCTCGAGGAAGGGGGAGTCCCGGTCGAGCAGCAGCTCGACGCGCTCGTGGGCGAGCATCTTCCCCCGCCCCCGGTGGCGCTCCACATACCGGGGGCCGCCGCCGCCCCGGGCCACCGCCAGCTGCTCTTCGACCTCGGCCAGGGCGGACTCCATGGCCGCCCGGTTCTGGCGGTACGCGTCCGAGCCGGGGTCGATCGCCGAGCTCAGGACGGGCATCGGGCGGGGGAGGGCCTCGTCCCGGGCGCATCGGGGGCGCCCGAGGTGGTCATGGACTGCGCTGTCCCCCCCGTCATCGGGTGACAGACTAAACCTCATGGAGACGAGGCCGCTCTCAGCCGTGGTGCTCGCCGCCGGCGAGGGGACGAGGATGCGCTCGTCGCGTCCGAAGCCCCTCCACCGGCTGTGCGGGCGTCCCATGATCCTGCACGTCCTCGACGCGCTGGCCGAGCTCCCCGTGCGCAAGGTCGTGGTGGTGGTGGGACACCGGGGTGACTGGGTGACCAAGACGCTCGTCGATCACGCCCCGCACTCGCTGGCCATCGAGTTCGTGGAGCAGACCGCCCAGCTCGGGACCGGCGACGCCCTGGCCGTGGGTCTCACCGCTCTGCCCGACGGGCTCCTCGACGCCGACGGAGACGTGGTGGTGCTTCCCGGTGACACTCCGCTCGTGCGCCCGCCGACGCTGGCCGCCCTCGTCCGGCACCATCGCAACACCGGCGCCGCCGCCACATTGCTCACGGCCGTGCTTCCCGACCCCACCGGCTACGACCGCGTGGTGCGGGGCAAGGACGACGCCGTGGTGCGCGTCGTCGAGGCCGCCGACGTGCACGAGGACGACGCCTTCGTCGACGAGGTGGCCACCACCATCCACTGCTTCCGCCACACGGTGCTGGCGCCGGCCCTGCGCCGCTTGCGGCCCGTGGTCCGCACCGGGGAGCACTGCCTCACCGGCATCTACGAGGTGCTGCACGACGCCGGCTACGGCGTCGAGTCACTCGTGGTGGGCGACCCCATGGAGGCCGCCGGGGTCAACGACCGGGCCCAGCTGGCCGTAGCCGACGCCGAGCTGCGCGACCGCATCAACGAGCGTTGGATGCGCCGGGGCGTGACCATGTGGGACCCGGAGAACACCTACGTCGACGCCGCGCGCCCGCCTCGAAGCCGACGTCGTCCTGCTGCCCGGCGTGGTCCTGCAAGGGGAGTGCACCCTGGGTGCCGGCGCCGAGATCGGGCCCGACTGCCACATCGTCGACAGCATCGTCGGGGCGGGCGCCAAGGTGACCAAGAGCACCGTGCTGCGCGCCGAGATCGGCGAGGACGCCCGGGTGGGGCCCTTCGCCGTGCTCGGGCCCGGTGCCCAAGTCGACGGCGGTGCGGTGGTGGGGCCGTTCACCCGCCTGGGGGCGGACTTCCCCGCTCTCGACTGACCCTGCCCACCCACTGGGCTCACCGACTGGGCTCACCGACTGGGCTCGACCGAGCCCCTCGGCTCACGTCGTCTGGACGATCATCACCGAGCACGGCGCCCGGTGGGCGACGGAATTGGGGACGCTGCCGAGCACCCGCCGCACGCCGGCCATGCCCTTGTTGCCCACCACGATGAGGTCCGCCTTCTCGCGTTCGGCCACCTCCACGATGGCCTGCGCGGGCTCGCCGGTCCCGGCGTGGCCGAGGACCTCGACCCCCGCGGCGCGGGCCTGGGCGCACTGGTCGTCGAGCACGGCGTCGGCGGCGGCACCGGGTCCCAGCCGCTCCCGGAATTCGTCGGGGACGGCCCCGGCACGCACCGGCTTGGGCTTGTACGCCGTCACGATGTGCAGCCTGGCCCCGAAGAGCTTGGCCATCTCGATGGCCCGGCGCACGGCCTCCGAGGCCGTGTCCGAACCGTCCGTGCCCACCACCACCGCAGAGAACATGGGCATCGACCTCCCGGTCCGCGCCACGGGCGCACATTAGCGCCTCGTCGCCGTCGGTCCTGGGGCGGATCCGCCCCGGACGGCGCGGGAATGGGCGCCGCCGCAAAGGACCATTCCAGAGGCGATGATGCAGATGCGCCCGACCGTCGGCGGGCGCCGTGCAGCGAGGAGACGGCATGGACGTGGCGGTGTTGGGGACGGGGAAGATGGGCTCGGCCATGGCCCGGCGCTTGCACGAACAGGGCCACACCGTGCACCTGTGGAACCGGACTCCGGAACGGGCCGAAGCGCTCGGGATCGGCACCACCTACGCCACACCGGCGCAGGCGGCGGGCCCGGCCCAGGTGGTGCTCAGCATCCTGACCGGCACCGAAGGAGTGCGAGAGGTCTACCTCGGGGCGCGCGGCGCCCTCGAGGCCGGGGGCGACCGGGTGTACGTGGACATCACCACCGCCAGCCCCGAGGTCCACGTGGAGGTGGCGGCCGCGGCGGCGGAACGGGGGGCGGCTTTCGTCGAGGCGCCCGTGCTGGGCAGCATCCCGGCCGCCGACTCGGGAAGCCTCCTGCTGCTCGTGGGTGGCGACGACGCCGCCATCGACAGGGCCCGGCCCGTGCTCGAGACCCTGGGCGAGGTGCGCCACGTCGGTCCGCTCGGGGCCGGCATCCGGCTCAAGCTGGTCGCCAACTCCTACCTGGCCATCACCCATGCCGCCGCCGGGGAGCTCCTGGCCGCGGCGGTCGCCAGCGGTCTGGACGTCGAGGCCGTCTTCGCCGTCCTCGTCCGCTTCGTCCCCTATCTCGAGGTCAGGCGGTCGGGGTTCGTGGACCGCATCTACGAGCCGGTGCTGTTCCGGCTGGCCGACATGCTCAAGGACCTGCGGCTCGCCCTGGAGGTCTCCCGGCGTTCGGGCAGCGACACGCCCCTCACCGCGCTCACCGAGGAGCTCTACGCCCGTGCCGCGCCGAGCCAGGGCGAGCTCGACCTCCCGGCGGTGGCGGAGATCTTCCACGGGGGGTAGCGGGCCCCGGTCCGAGCCGCCGGCGCCACCGGTGGACCGGCCGCGCCGACCTGGACGCGGCACCCCGGTGGAGAGGTAGCGTGCGGGCCTATGGAGCTGGTTCCCCGTCGGCGTCTCGAGCTCGTGTCGGGGAGATCGCACCCGGCCCTCGCCCACGAGATCGCCGGGCACCTCGGTGTCGATCTCGGCGGAGCCAACCTGCGCGAGTTCGCCAACGGCGAGATCCACTGCCGCTACGAGGGCTCGTTGCGCGGCAGCGACATCTTCATCGTGCAGACGCACGCCGGCCCGGTGAACGACTCCATCATGGAGCAGCTCATCATGATCGACGCCGCCAAGCGGGCTTCGGCCAAGCGGATCACGGCGGTGTGCCCCTACTACGGGTACTCGCGCCAGGACCGCAAGGCCACCGGACGCGAGCCCATCACCGCCAAGCTCGTCGCCGACATGTTCCAGGTGGCGGGAGCGGACCGCGTGGTGAGCGTCGACCTCCACTCCGGTCAGATCCAGGGCTTCTTCGACATCCCCTTCGACCACCTGATTGCCACGCCGGTGCTCGTGGAAGAGCTGCACCGCCTGGGGACGAGCGACCTGGTCATCGTGGCCCCCGACGCCGGCCGGGTGCGGGTGGCGGAGCGCTTCAGCCAGCACCTGGGCGCCGATCTCGCCTTCGTGCACAAGCGCCGGCCCCGGGGTACCCACAACCAGGTCGAAGCCCTCAACGTCGTGGGTGAGGTCGAGGGGCGCCACTGCGTGCTCATCGACGACATGATCGACACCGCCGGCACCATCTGTGCCGCTGCCGAGCTCCTGGCCGAGCGGGGGGCGGCGGACATCTCGGCCATGGCCACCCACGGAGTCCTGTCCGACCCGGCCATCCAGCGCCTGGAGAAGTCCCCGCTGTCGCAGGTGGTGGTGACCAATACCCTTCCCATCTCCGAAGAGCGCCGCATCGAGAAGCTGAAGGTCCTGTCCGTGGCCAAGCTCATCGCCGACGCCATCGATGCCGTGTTCGAGGACACCTCGGTGTCGGAGATCTTCGGGGGCGACAACCTCACCTAGAGCGGGGGCTGCGCACCTTCTACCGGGGGCTGCGCACCTTCTATCCCCCTCTACCGGGGGCTGCGCACCTTCACCACAGCCTGGGAGGGCCCCGGCGGGCGCCGGCTTCCGTCCCCGCCCCCGGGCCTTCTACACTGGGTCGCCCGTTCGCCGCACCCGAGGAGCGCCGCAGAAATGGCCGAGATCACCCTGGTCGCCGAGACCGGACGTCCGTCGGGATCCAGCGCGGCGCGGCGGTTGCGCCACGACGGGCGGATCCCCGCCGTCGTCTACGGCCCCGGGGTGGCGCCCGTGCCGGTGTCGGTGGCGGCGAGGGAGCTCCGGGCCGCGCTCAGCACCGACGCCGGTCTCAACGCCGTGCTGTCGCTCCAGGTGGACGGCAAGAAGTTCCTCACCATGGCCCGCGAGCTCCAACGCCATCCGGTGCGGGGCAGCGTCACGCACGTCGACTTCCAGGTGGTCGACCCCGACCGTGAGGTCACCGCCGAGGTCACCATCACCCTCACCGGTGAGGCGCTCGAGCTGCACCGGGCCGACGGGGTGCTCGAGCAGCAGATGTTCGCGCTCACCATCAAGTCCCGCCCCGCCGACATCCCCGCCCACCTCGACGTGGACATCAGCGATCTCGTGATCGGCTCGGCGGTGCGCGTCTCGGACATCGTGCTGCCCCCCAACGTGGTCACCGAGGTCGACCCCGAGGCGATCGTCGCCGCCGGACAGCCCCCACGCGTCCAGGTGCTCGAGGGCGAGGCGGCCGAAGGCGAGGCGGCCGAGGGCGAGGGGGGCGAAGGCGCGCCCGCTGCCGGAGCAGAGACGTCGGGCGAGGCCGGGGGCGAGTCGGGCGGGGAGAGCTAACCCCTGCGCCGTCTGCTGCCCGCGTCGACCAGGGGGGCCAGGGGGACGGCGGCCGACCTGCTCGTGGTGGGCCTCGGCAACCCGGGAGCGGAATTCGTGCGCACCCGCCACAACCTCGGGGTCGAGGTCGTCGAGCTCGTGGCGTCGCGTCGCGGCCTTCGGCTGCGGCCCGAGAAGGGCACACGGGCCCTTGCGGTCTCCACCCGGCTCGACCAGGAGCTGGTGGTGCTGGCCGTGCCCCAGACGTACATGAACGAGTCGGGGCTGGCGGTATCGGCTCTGATGCGCCGTTTCCGCGTCCCGGGGACGGACCGGCTGGTGGTGGTCCACGACGAGCTCGACCTGCCCACGGGCAAGGTCAAGATCAAGGTCGGGGGGGGCACGGCCGGCAACAACGGGCTCAAGTCCATCCACTCCCACCTGCACGACCCGGGGTACGTGCGCGTCCGCATCGGCATCGACAAGCCCCCCGGGCGCGAGGCCGGAGCCGACTACGTGCTGCACCGCCCGACGCGCGCCCAGCGCGACGTCTTGGACGTGGCGGTGGCGGTGGCCGCCGACGCCGTCGAGGTGATCGCCCTCGAGGGTGTCGACGCCGCCATGGCGCGGTTCAACGGCGACACGCCGTAACGGGGGAGCAGGGGGACCGCCGGCCCCGCCGGGGCCGTGAAGGTCGTCGGTGACGGCCGTTAACCTGCGGGGGTGAGCCTCCGCTCGCTCCCCTCCCTTCTCCGTCACGAGCCCGCCATGGTCGACGCCATGGCGTCGCGCAGCGGCGCGCTGGCGGTGCCCGACGCCGCGGTGGCCCTGGTGGTGGCCGGGATGTGCCGGCTGGGCGAGCGCCGACCCCTGCTGGTGGTGACTCCGACGGTCGGCAACGCCGAGCGCCTGAGCCACGACGTCGGCGCCTTCCTCGGGGACGACGCCGTGGCGCTGTTCCCGGCGTGGGACACCTTGCCCTTCGAGCGCGTCAGCCCCGAGGTGTCGACCATGGGGCGGCGGCTGCGCCTGCTGTGGCGCCTCCAGGACCCCGGGCGGGCGCCGGCGGTGGTCGTGGCGCCGGTGCGGGCCCTGTTGCAGCGCCTGGGCCCGTTCGAGGAGTCCGCCGTCCCCGTGCCCGTGGCCCGCGGCGATCGCGTCGAGCTGCACGAGCTCGTGGCCCGGCTCGTGGCTCTGGGCTACCGGCGCGAGTACCAGGTCGAGCATCGCGGCGAGCTCGCCGTGCGGGGCGGCATCGTCGACGTGTACCCCTCGACCGCCGAGCTCCCGGTGCGCATCGACCTGTGGGGCGACGAGGTCGACCGCCTCACCGAGTTCGACCCCGGGGACCAGCGCTCGGTGGCCGACCTCGCCCACATCGAGCTCTTCGGGTGCCGCGAGGTGCTCCCCACTGCGGAGGTGCGGGCCCGGGCTGCGGTGCTGGTGGGCGCCGAGCCGTGGGGACGCACGCAGTGGGAGCGGCTGGCCGAGGGCCAGATCTTCGACGGCATGGAGTCGTGGCTCCCGTGGCTCGTCGACACCGAGCGCGTCCTGCCCGACCTCGTCGGATCGGGCGGGCGCATCGTGCTCGTGGATCCCCGCCGCATCCGGGACCGCGCCGCCGAGCTCAACGACGAGGAGGCGGCCCTGGCCGGGGCCCTCGCCGTCACCTGGGGCGTCGTACAAGGTGCCGACGTCGGTGGCACATCTGGCGCCGGTGCCGACGTCGGTGGCACATCTGGCGCCGGTGCCGACGTCGGTGGCACATCTGGCGCCGGTGCCGACGTCGACCCTTCGCAGCGCTTCCCGCGCCTGAACGTCCCCTACGAGCGCCTGCTCGAGGGCTCGGCCGCCCCCGTGTTGTCGATGGTGCCCGTGGCCGACTCGCCCGCCACCCCCGCCGTGGTGGCGCGCGGCGTGGAGCCGGTCCACGGCGACCGCGCCCTGCTGGCGGCGCGCTTGTCCGAGCTCGTGGCGGGGGGCTACTCGGTGACGCTGTGCGCCGAGGGGGCCGGCTCGGCGTCGCGCCTGGCGGCGGTGCTGGCCGAAGAGGGCATGGTCGTCCCCGTCGTCACGGGTGCCGTCGGGGACGGGGCAGACGCGGCCGGCACCGGCCGTTCCGAACCTGACGACGGGATCGATCTGACCCGACCGGGCATCCGGATCGTCGTCGCTCCTCTCGAGCGTGGCGTGGTGGTGCCCGCCGCCAAGGTGGCCGTTCTGGCCGAGGCCGACTTCACGGGGCGACGGCGCGCCCATCGGCCCGCCCGGGCCCGGGCGCGGCCCACCGACGGGTTCTTCGACGACCTGTCGCCCGGCGACTACGTCGTGCACCGTCAGCACGGTGTGGCCCGCTACAGCGGGATGGTCACCCGCGTCGTGAACGGCGCCTCGCGTGACTATCTCCTGCTCGAGTACCGCGGCGACGACAAGCTCTATCTCCCTTCGGACCAGATCGACGCCCTCACGCCCTACAGCGGAGGGGAGTCGCCCACGCTCAACCGTCTCGGCGGCTCGGAGTGGCAGCGCACGCGGGCCAAGGCGCGGGCCGCCGTGCACGAGATCGCCCAGGAGCTCGTCGAGCTCTACCGGCGACGCCTGCACGTGAAGGGCCATGCCTTCGCGCCCGACACACCGTGGCAGCGCGAGCTCGAGGACTCCTTCCCCTTCACCGAGACCGTCGATCAGAGCCACGCCGTCGAGGAGGTCAAGGCCGACATGGAGGCGGAGGTGCCCATGGACCGCCTGGTGTGCGGCGACGTCGGGTTCGGCAAGACCGAGGTGGCGGTGCGAGCCGTGTTCAAGGCCGTCCAAGACGGCAAGCAGGCCGCCGTGCTCGTCCCCACCACACTGCTGGCCCAGCAGCACACCCAGACCTTCTCCGAGCGCTACGCGGGGCTTCCCCGTGCGTGTGGAGATGTTGTCGCGCTTTCTCACCCCTGCCCAGGCGCGCGAGGTGGTGGCCGGTCTGGCCTCGGGTGCGGTCGACGTGGTGGTCGGCACGCACCGGATGCTGGCGGGCGACGTCACCTTCAAGGACCTGGGCCTGCTCGTGGTGGACGAGGAGCAACGCTTCGGCGTCAGCCACAAAGAGACCATGAAGCAGATGGCCGAGGGCGTCGACGTGCTGACCCTGACGGCGAACCCCATCCCCCGCACCCTCGAGATGGCCCTCACCGGCATCCGCGACCTCTCCCTCATCAACACGCCGCCCGCGGCGCGCCAGCCCATCCTCACCTACGTGGGCGAGTTCGAGGAAGCCGCCGTCGTCGAGGCGTTGCGCCGCGAGCTACTGCGCGAGGGCCAGGCCTTCTTCGTGCACAACTGGGTGCAGAACATCGAGGCCGTGGCGGCGCGCCTGCGCGAGCTGGTCCCCGAGGCGCGCGTGGCGGTGGCTCACGGCCAGATGGACGAGGGCACGCTCGAGCAGGTCGTGTTCGACTTCTGGGAGAGACGGTTCGACGTGCTCGTGTGCACCACCATCATCGAGTCGGGCATCGACATGCCCACCGTCAACACGCTCGTGGTGGACCGTGCCGACCGACTCGGACTGGGCCAGCTCCACCAGCTACGAGGACGCGTGGGGCGTGCCGGCCAGCGCGCCTACGCGTACCTGCTGCATCCCGCCGACCGGGTGCTCTCGGAGGCGGCCTACGAACGGTTGCGCACCATCGGCGAGCAGACCGAGCTCGGTGCGGGCTTCAAGATCGCCATGCGCGACCTCGAGATCAGGGGTGCGGGCAACCTGCTCGGGCGCGACCAGTCGGGACACATCGCGGCCGTCGGGTATGACCTGTACGTGCAGCTGGTGGCCGAGGCGGTGGCCGAGATGAAGGGCGAGCCGCTGCGGCCCCCCGTCGAGGTCACCATCGACGTCCCCTCCGACGCCCACCTTCCCGCTGGTTACGTGTCGCGCGAGGACCTCCGCCTCGAGGCCTACCGGCGCCTGGCGTCGGTCAGCGCCGAGGCCGAGGTCGACGACATCCGCGCCGAATGGCTGGACCGCTTCGGCCCCTTGCCCGCTCCCGCCGAGGGGCTCCTGGCCGTGGCCCGGCTGCGCGTGGAGTGCCTGCGCACCGGCGTGCGCGAGGTGTCGGCGACCCCGGCGCGCCCGGGCCAGGGGGAGGGCCGTCCGGGACGGCGCGGGCTCGTGGCCCGGATCTCGCCGCTCGAGCTGCCGGCTTCGGCCCGGGTGCGCCTGCGGCGCCTGCGACCCGAGGCCGTGGTCAAGGAGGAGACTCACCAGCTGGTGGTCCCCCTGAGGCCCGACGAGCGGCCGGTGGACGCCTTGACCGAGCTCATCGGCGAGCTCGTGCCCGTTTCCGGCGCCCTGGCCGGGGCCGAATCGTCCGGGGCGGGGGCGCGCCGGTAGAGTGCCCGTTCCGTGAAGCGCCTCCTGGCATTCGTCGTCTTGGGGACGCTGTGCGCAGCGGCGGGGGGGTGCGATCTGGGCCCCACCGCGGCCACCGTCAACGGGCTCTCCGTCAGCCAATCCGACTTCCAGGGCCAGCTGTCGGTGGTGTCGGGCAGTAGCGCGGCGCAGTGTGCGCTGTCGGTCGAGGAGACCCAGAGCGGGGGCACGCTGCCCACCGTGGCCGGAACCGGTGACGCCACGGTGTCGACGCAATTCGCCGCCTTCGAACTCAACGGCGTCATCGAGCAGAGCTTGGAGCAATGGTCGTTGGCGCAGCGCCACGTGGGGGTGAGCGCGTCCGACGTCGCCACCGCCCGCCAGGACTACGAGTCCCAGCTCGAGGCGGCCGCGGCGCAGAGCGGCTCGCCGTGTGGCCTGACCGGCCCCAGCCTGGTGGCCGCCCTGCCCCGGAAGTTCGTCGATCAGCAGGCGCTTTCGCTCGCCTACCAGGAGAAGCTCGAGGAGGTCGTCGGTCATGTCGACGTGAGCCCCTCCGCCCTGCACGCCTATTACGACTCGCACCTGAGCGACGTCACCCAGCTGTGCCTGAACCTCATCATCGCCACCGACCAGGCCTCGGCTCAGGCCATCCACGACAAGATCGCCGCCGGGGCCAGCTTCGCCACCGCCTCGCAGGGCTCTGGCGTCGACTCCAACAGCCCCGCCGGGGGCGAGGGGCCCTGCGTCTACCCCTCCGACGTCGTGGCCCAGCTGGGTCAGGCGGCCGCCACCGCGGTGGAGGCATTGGGCGACGGCCAGCTGGCTCCGCCCCAGGGCATCCCGGTCCAAGGCAGCACGGGGTCGACCACGGTGTGGATCGTCATCGGGGTGCGCGCCCACAACCTGGTGTCGTTCGCCGCCTCCGAGTCCGGTCTACGCCAGGCCCTGCTGGGCATGGGCGGGGCCAAGCTGACCGCGGCGCTTACCCGTGTGGTGCGCAGCGCCCGGGTGGACCTCGACCCCCGCTACGGGACCTGGAACGCGGCCCGGGGCGTGTCGGCGCCCACCCCGCCCAAGCCCGCCTTCGTGCTCAACCCGGCCGTCGACCCGAGTTCGGGCCAGTCCATCCTCGGTCCGAGCGGCCAGTCCCCCGGCTGACCCGGCCGTGGGCCCGTCCGCGCCCCGGGAGGGCGGTCGCCCCCGGGTGATCGTCGTGGGGCTCGGCCCCGCCGGTCCCGAGCTGGTGCCCGAGGCGGCCCGCCATGCCCTGGCGGGCGCGGCCCGGTGCCTGGTGCGCACGGCACGCCATCCCTCCGCGGCGGTGGTCGGGGCCCTCGCCACGGGCCCGGTGGAGTTCCTCGACCGTCTCTACGACAGCTCCGGCACCTTCGACGACGTCTACTCGGCCATCGCCGAGGCGGTGGTGGTGGCGGCGGGCGCGGTGGAAGGGCCCGGCTACGTGGTCTACGCCGTCCCCGGTTCGCCGCTCGTGGCCGAGCGCTCGGTGGCCCTGGTGCGCGCCGATCCCCGGGTCGCGGTCGAGGTCGTGGTGGCACCCTCGTTCCTCGACCTGGCCTGGGAGCGCCTGGCCGTGGACCCCGTCGACGCCGGGGTCCGGCTCGTCGACGGGACGGCCTTCGCCACCGGGGCCGCCGGCGAGCGCGGCCCCCTCCTGGTGGCGCAGTGCCACAGTCCCGCCGTGCTCGGCGCCATCAAGCTGGCCGCCGACGACGTCGCCGGGGAGGACCCGGGGCGCACGGCCGTGCTCCTGCACCATCTCGGGCTGCCCGACGAGCGGGTCGTCGAGGTGTCCTGGGCCGACCTCGACCGCACCCTGGTGCCCGACCACCTCACCGCCTTGTGGGTGCCGCGCCTGGCACCACCGGTCGCCGCCGAGCTGGTGGCGCTCGAGGAGCTGGTGCGCACCTTGCGGGCGCGCTGTCCCTGGGACCGGCGCCAGACCCATGGATCGCTGGCGCGCCACCTCCTCGAGGAGGCCTACGAGGCGCTCGACGCCATCGAGGTCGTGGCCGCCACCGAGCCCGACGTGGCGCCCCGAGCCGTCGCCCATCTCGAGGAGGAGCTCGGCGACCTGCTGTTCCAGGTCTACTTCCACGCCCTGCTGGCGACCGAGGAGGGCCACTTCACCCTGGCCGACGTGGCCCGCACGTTGCACGACAAGCTCGTGTCGCGCCACCCCCACGTCTTCGGTGACACCGTGGCCGAGACCCCCGAGGACGTGGCCGCCCGGTGGGAGGTGCTGAAGAAGGCCGAGAAGGGCCGGACCAGCGTGACCGATGGCATCCCCCGGGCGCTGCCTGCCCTGGCGCTGGCGGCCAAGCTCCAGCGCAAGGCGGAGTCGATCGGCATCGACACGGGATCGCTCGACGACCGCCGGCGCCAGATCGCCGCCGGCCTCGAGGCCCTCGGCACCGCCCTCTCCGGACAAGGCGGGAGCGCCCCCGACGCCGAATCGTCGGGGGAGACCCTGGAGGCCTCCCCCGCCGCGGTCGAACTGCTGGGGGAGATGCTCTTCGCCGTGGCCGACGCGGCGCGGCGCCTGGGGGTCGATCCCGAGACGGCGCTGCGGGCCCACGCGGGCGGATTCCGCCGGGACATCGAAGCCGCCGAGGCCCGGCCGGGCTGAAGCCCGGGCATCGGCCCTGGTCGGGGTGGCACCGGCAGTCCCGGAGACGCCCGAGGGGGGAGCCTGTCGCTTCCCCGATCGCTCCTCGGCCCCGGTCGCGGCGCCCCGTCGAGGCCTTTCGCCTCCGCCAGCCGCCGAGGGCCAGCGAGTAACTTCTACAACACTTACAACAGGGACAACACATGACAGCCATCGAGAAGATCGAAGCGCGCGAAGTCCTCGACTCCCGCGGCAATCCGACCGTCGAGGTCGAAGTCGTCCTGGACTCGGGGGCGGGAGGGCGGGCCATCGTCCCGTCGGGCGCGTCGACCGGTGCGCACGAGGCCACGGAGTGGCGCGACGGGGGTGACCGCTACGGCGGCAAGGGGGTGCTCGGGGCCGTCGAGCACGTCAACGGCGAGATCGCCGAGGTGCTCTCGGCCTTCGACCCCTATGACCAGCGTGGGATCGACATGGCGCTCGTCGACCTCGACGGGACGCCGTCGAAGGGCCGGCTGGGGGCCAACGCCGTATTGGGGGTGTCGTTGGCCGTGGCCCGCGCCGCCGCGGTGGACGCCGAGATGCCCCTGTTCCGCTACGTCGGCGGTGTCAACGCCCATGTGCTCCCCGTGCCCATGATGAACGTCCTCAACGGTGGCGTTCACGCCGACAACTCCGTCGACTTCCAGGAGTTCATGGTCATGCCCGTGGGGGCGGCGTCGTACTCCGAAGGGCTGCGCTGGGGTGTCGAGACCTACCACGCGCTGGCCAAGGTGCTCAAAGGGCGCGCTCTGGCCACGACGGTGGGCGACGAGGGCGGGTTCGCGCCCGACCTGCCGTCCAACGCGGAAGCCGTTGCCATCCTGGTGCAGGCCATCGAAGAAGCGGGTCGGATCCCCGGCGACGAGGTCGCCATCGCGCTCGACCCCGCCACCAGCGAATTGTTCGAGGACGGGGTCTACAACCTGGCCGGTGAGGGGCGCCGGCTCTCGTCCCGGGAGATGGTCGACTACTGGGTGGAGCTGAGCGACCGCTATCCCGCCATCGTGTCCCTCGAGGACGGCATGGCCGAGGACGACTGGGACGGGTGGGTGGCGCTGACCGCGGCCCTGGGCGGTCGGCTGCAGATCGTGGGCGACGACAACTTCGTCACCAACCGGGAGCGCCTGGCCCTCGGCATCGAGCGCGGCGCGGCCAACGCCATCCTCATCAAGGTCAACCAGATCGGCACGCTGAGCGAGACGCTCGACACCATGGCGCTGGCCACGAGCTCCTCCTACGCGTCGGTGATCTCGCACCGCTCGGGCGAGACCGAGGACACCACCATCGCCGATCTCGCCGTCGCCACCAACTGCGGACAGATCAAGACCGGTGCCCCGGCCCGGTCCGACCGGGTGGCGAAGTACAACCAGCTGTTGCGCATCGAGGAGGAGCTCGGCGAATCGGCCGCGTATCTCGGGCGCGACGCGCTCTCGAAGGCCCCGCCCGGAGGTGGGTCGGCTCGGTGATGCTCAGCCGGGTAAAGCGTCGGCCCCTGCACGCCGCCAAGCGCGCCCCCGGGTGCGCCCGCACCTGCACGTGCCCGTGCCGCTCACCCGCTTGCCGCGTCCGCACCTGCACCTGCACGTGCACGTGCCCCGGCCCCGCCTGCCCTCGTCCCCCGTGCCGATCATGGTGGGCGCCGTGGACCGGTGGAGAGCCCGGCGCGCCGAGATGACCCTCGAACGCCGGCGGGCGCGGACCATGGTGGGTGCCACCGTCGTGTTCGTGTGTGTCGTGCTCCTCACGAGCTTCCCGCTCGGCGAGGTCCTGTCGCAGCGCTCAGCGGTGTCGGGCACCGCGCACGAGCTCGCCAACGTGCAGGCGCAGAACGAGGCGCTGGCGCGCCAGGTCTCGGACCTCGCCAACCCGTCCGCCGTCGACGGGCTGGCCCGGCGCGACTACGGCTTCGTCCCCACGGGCCAACGCGCCTACGACATCCTGCCGTCGTCGAGCCCGTCGGGCGCGGTCCTGCCCGGATCGGGCCAGGTGCCCCTGAACGAGCCTCCGGTGGCGCCCGGCTCGTCGCGCTCCCAGGAGCTCACGGGGGTCGTCGCTCCCACCGTAGCGGCGGGCGCACCCCGGGCCACGGGCGGGGCCGCGCCCGGGGGTGCGAGTGGCGGGGGGAGCCCCGAGCCCCGCAGCTACTGGGCCCGGGTGGTCAAGAGCCTGGAGTTCTGGAGCTGACCCCGCCCCCGCGCCCGCTCGGCGAAGCCGATCGGGAGGCGGTGGCCCGGCTGCTCGGGCGGCCGCCATCGGGACGCTTCACCGTGGCGGTGCGCCGGCGCGACGGGACACCGGCCGTCATCGTCAACGACCCCCTGCTCGACGACGGCCGTCCCATGCCGACCCGGTTCTGGCTGGTCGATACCGAGCTGCGCGACGCGGTGAGCAGGCTCGAGGCGGCGGGAGGGGTACGACGCGCCGAGGCCGCAGTCGACCCGGTCGAGCTCGCCGACGCCCACGCCCGTCACGGCGCGGAGCGCGACCGGGCGCTGCCCGAGGGGTACTCGGGCCCGAGGCCTTCAGGGGGCGTGGGCGGGACCCGCCGGGGGGTCAAGTGCCTTCATGCCCATCTGGCCTGGTACCTGGCGGGCGGAGACGACCCCGTCGGGCGCTGGACCGCGGCGCAGCTCGCGCTCGACTCGTCGGTGTTCGTGGTCGAGGCCCAGTCGAGTGCCGAAGGGCAGGACGAGGTGCTAGAGGGGGACCTTGAATGATGAAGGGTCACGATGACGCCCCGGGTCCCGTCGCCGCCCTCGACTGCGGGACCAACTCCACACGACTGCTCGTGGTCTCGGCGAGCGGCACGGCGCTCGAGCGGGAGATGCGCATCACGCGGCTGGGCGAGGGGGTCGACGCCGCCCGCGCCCTTTCGCCCGAGGCCGTGGCGCGCACCGTGTCGGTGCTCGGTGACTACCGCCGGCGGATGGATGTCCACGGTGTGCGCCGGGCGCGCCTGGTCGCCACCTCGGCGGTGCGCGACGCCACCAACGCGGCGCAGTTCCTGTCCGCCGCCGAGGAGGTCACCGGGGTGCAGCCCGAGGTCCTGAGCGGGCTCGAGGAGGGGGCGCTGTCGTTCGCGGGTGCCACGGCGCACGTCCCCGCCGGGCGTGTCGGTCCCGGTCCCGTGCTCGTGGTCGACATCGGCGGAGGGTCGACCGAGTTGGCGGCGGGGGAGCTGGCGGCGGGCACGGGCCGGGCGGTGTCGGCGGTGTCGCTCGACCTCGGCTGTGTCCGGGTGACCGAACGCTTCTTGCGCCACGACCCGCCGGGCGCCGAGGAGCTGGCCGAGGCCCGGCGCGTCGTCGACGCCGAGCTGGACGGGGCGCGGCGCCGGCTTCCGACACTCGCCCTCGGAGGGCTGCTGATCGGGCTGGCGGGCACGGTCTCGACGCTCGCCGCGCTGGAGCAGCGCCTGGAACGCTACGACCGGGCCGCCATCCACCACGCCGTGCTGTCCCGGCGCCAGGTGGCGCAGTGGTGTGAGGCGTTGGCCGGAGAAGACCGCCACGCCCGGATGGCCCGAGCAGGGATGGTGGAAGGCAGGGCCGACGTCATCGTGGGCGGCGTGCTCATCCTGGACGCGGTGATGGAACGGTTCGGGCGCGACGAGTGCCTGGTGTCGGAGGACGACATCCTCGACGGGCTGGCGGCCAGCCTGTTGTGAGCTCGCCGTCCGCCTCCCGGCGCGGACAGGAGGCGGCCCGCGGCCCAGCCGGTCAGCGTCCCGGCAACCTCGGCGTGGGGTCTCCGGGTTCCTCTGTCGCCGCGGCGTCCGGTGTGTCCGCTGTGCCCGGCTCGCCCTGGGCGTCGCGGCTCGGCGGGGACATCGCCGTGAGGAGCCCGATCTCCTGGACCAGTGCGGTCTGCTTGGCCGACAGGCGGTCGACGCTGAGCGACAGCTGGAACACCAGGACCAGGAGGAACAACACGGCGAGCAGCAGCACGAAGGCGGGTGAGTAGGCGATCCCGACCAGGTCCGACACTCGGTTCAGGAGACCGGTCGGGAGCGTGACGCTCACGAACACCATGACCACGCTCACCAGCAACCAGAGCAGGGCCGTGTGCTCCCGGAGCCGCTGGCGACGCATGGCGAAGATCGACACGACCAGGAAGCCCGCGCTCAGGACGATCGGACAGCACGAAGGACTTCACACTCAGGACCACAGCCAGCACGCTCACCTTCACGTGTCCTCCTTCTCCGTTGGCCTTTCCTCGTTGAGGGTACCGACCACGAGGGCGACGGTGACCCGTGCCATGTAGTAGGCGGAGCGAAATCCGGTGATGCTGGACTGTCCGTGCCCCCGCGGCGACATCCGGACCGGCACCTCCTCCAGGCGCAGGCCGTTGCGGCTGGCCAGGACGAGGGACTCGACCTCGGGAAAGTCCGTGGGGTAGGTGCGGGCGAAGAGCTCGATGCCTTCGACGCCCACGGCCCGGAAACCCGACGTCGTGTCGGTGAAGGTGGCCCCGGTCCTCCATCCGACGAGCTTGGCCAGGAAGCGCATGGCGAAGCGGCGGCCCTTGGTGGCGGCGTAGTCCCCCCGGCCGAGCCACCGGGAACCGACCACCATCTCCGCCCGGCCTTCGCGGATCGGCGCCAGCAGTCGTTCGATCTCGGACGGGTCGTGCTGGTCGTCGCCGTCGACCTGGATGGCGATGTCGAACCCGTGGCGCAGTGCGTAGCGATAGCCGACCTGGACCGCGCCCCCGATGCCGAGGTTCACGGGCAGGCTGATGACCGTGGCCCCCGCCCGCAGGGCGCGCCGGGCCGTGTCGTCCTCCGAACCGTCGTTGACCACGACGACGTGGGCGTCGGGAAGCGCCAGGTGGAGGCGCTCGACCACCCGGGCGATGGAACGGGACTCGTTGAAGGCCGGGACGACGACACAGATCCGGGGATGACGGACCTGCGGCGCGGGGGCCGCGGGGGCGTCGGTATCCGTGACTGGGAGCGGCGGGGCGGCTGCCTTCGGCTCCGGGGGCTTATGTCCAAGGGGGCTCTTCGAGGTCGGGACCGCTTCGACCGTGTCCCCCACGGAGCCCGGGGCCGAGCGGGTCAGGCGCACCGACGACCGGGTTGGGGCCGGGCGGGCTGACGCCGAAAGACGCTCGTTCTCGCCAGGCGACACCGCTCCCCCTTAGAGCGCAAAGACTCTCATTCAAGGGTAGTCGTCGGGGCTCATTTCGGGAAGTTGCAGCGGGCCGCATCGGGCGCCGGCGACCCTGTCGGCCTGAGCTGTTGCCGTCGTCCGGACGCGAAAGGGCAGCTCTCCGGGCTCGATCGGAGCACCCCATGCTAATCTGAGGTCTCTTGGGGGGCACTGAAAACGTCGTGGCGACACCTTGTTCACAGCCGAAGCTCGGTATCGTCATCGTTGCCTACGGGAATCACGATCAGGAAATAACCAGAATGCTGGACCTGGTCGGACAAGAGAAACGGGCGGGGGACCTCGTGGTCCTGGTCGACAACCACCCCGACCGCCGCGGCTCGAAGATCGCCGAGGACCACCCCGCTGCCGATTACGTCCTGCGCCCGGGCAATGTCGGTTTCGGGGGCGGGTGCAACCTGGGTGCGAAGTCGCTCGGCGACGACGTCGACGTCTTGTTGTTCCTCAACCCGGACGCGTACCCCAAGCCCGGATCCATCGATCTCCTGCGCGACGCTTCGACGAGGGGTTGGGGGGCGTGGATGGGCCTCGTGCTCCTGCCCGACGGTCGGGTGAATTGCGCCGGGAACGTCGTGCACGTTTCGGGGCTCGCCTGGTGTGCCGGGTACGCCGAGCCTGCCGACCGCTTTACGTCAGAGGAGGAGATTTCCTGTCTTTCCGGAGCGGATCTCGCCGTCGACCGAAAGGTGTGGGAAGACATCGGGGGCTTCGCCTCCGAATACTTCCTGTACTACGAGGACATCGATCTGTGCTTCCGTCTGCAGATGAAAGGGCACAAGACGGGCATAGTGCCGAAGTCGCATATCGAGCACGACTACGACTTCCAGAAAGACGAGCGCAAGTGGTTCTACCTGGAGCGCAATCGGTACCTGTTCATCATCCGGACGTGGCCTACTAGCGTCATCGTGGTCCTGGCTCCGCTGCTGCTCGCCGTCGAGTTCGCGCTCTGGGCCGTCAGCCTCGCCCAAGGCCGCTTTCTGTTGAAGGTCCGGTCCAGCGGCGCCCTCGTGAAGGTCCTGCCCTTCGCCCTGCGCTCGAGGCACGAGCTCCAAGCGACCCGCGTGATCGGTCCGCTGGAGTTTCTCGACATGCTCGCGTATCGGATCGATACCCCACTGATCGATGCATTTGCACGCAATCGGTTCATCAGTGCGGCGTTGGGCCTGTATTACAAATGTGCCCGCAGGATCTTGGCTGCACTCGTCCGTGCCGGGTGACAGGAGGCTCAGGTGCTCCCCGAAACCGTCCGCGTGTAGATGTAGGTGGGGCTGCCGTCGAACGTCGTCTTCGTGTCGAGACGAAGGCACGAGCCCGTCAACGGTGAAGCCGACACCACGAACCCCACACCAAGTCGGCCCGAGGCCGAGCCGCAGGGATCGATGGAGATCTGTACTGACCCATGGAACGTCCCCAACAGGGTGAGCATCGGAGATGTTCCGCTCGGAGCCGGCGCGAAGCTGAGATTCGCATAGCGGTCCCAGACGAAGCGGTGCTTGTGATCCGGAGCGAGAACTCTCCACACCTTGGCGTTGGGATACACATCGGAAGCATTCAAGGTCTGATGGCCCGATGCAACGAGAACGGTGTTGAGGTTCTTGCTGGCGAAACTGAGCCAGGCGCGGTGTGTGGCGTCGGGCGGATTAGCCGCCACGCTGTCGAAGGTGGAGAGGATGGGAGAGTTGGTCAGCGGCCCGAGCCCTTGGTAGAGCGGGTTGGCCGGCAGGGATATGGCTGCGCCCAAGACAACCAGGGCCACGCCGCCCCAGAGGACCTTGCGGGCGCAGACTAGCGCCACGACCACCCCGGCCGCCACGCTCACGATCCCGGCCGTCCACAAGCTCATGTTCAGGCCAGGAGCGGTCTCCCTGAGACTGCGCCCGGCCCAGAAGTACATCCCGAAGGCGATCGCACCGCAGATGACCGCCCCGGTGACGATTCGCCGGTGGCGGTCGGGGGGAGCGGTGGCTCTGTCTCCCTGCGGGTCCGAGTGGGGGATCTCTTCACGCTCGAACTGGGCGGCACAGAACAGCGCCATGAGGAGGATGCCCCCCAACCCCACCCCGAGGATGGCGCGCTTGGCCTCCACCCGATCGAGGAAAAGGACGGAGGCCAGGATCGGGGGGAGGCTGATCAGGTACCAGGCCGTGATGGTGACGAAGACCGCGGCCGTTCCCACCAGGAGCACCCTCCATCGACGCGTGAACGCCCTGAGGCGCACCCGTTGGATCTGTAGCAGGGCGAATGGGCCGAGCAGGATGAACGACGAGATCTCCGACTGGTTCAGCGTGAACGGCAGTGCCGTTCCGTTCTGGGCGAGGGTCACCCCGAAAGGCGCCGACAAGAGCTGGAGGAGCGAGGTGCCGCCTCCGCTGGCCTGACGGTGTCCCGGATAGACGGTGCTGTCGATGGCGACGATGGTGAGCGCGAATGGAGGTAGAAGACCCCGAGCGTCGCGCCCACCACGACCGCCAGCCCTATGAGGTCTGTGATCAGCCGACGTGGCGTCAACCCGAGCTCGGGCCAGCGGCCGACGACGTAACACACGCCCACGACGCCGACAACGAGAGCGGTGGGAATCTGGAACGGGGGATAGAAGAGGAGTGTGAAGCCGATGGCCGAGTACGCCGACAGCGCCAACCAGGCCACCCGGCGACCTGTCGTCGAGGCCCGCAACGAATAGAGAAAGGCTCCCACCGTCACCATTCCCATGCCCACGGTGTCCAGGCTGCTCGACAGGTACCACCACTGGAAGAAAGGCGACAGCCAAAGGGCGAGGCTGAAGACGATGGCGATATCGGTGCGGTCCGTCAGCGCCAGGAGGAGGAGGTAGGCGCCGAGGAGCAGGACGAGCGACATCATCCACCACCGGGCGGCGAATCCATGCTCGAGGTCGAGCACGAGCACCGGCAGGTCCCAAGGCTTGAAGAGCGTCGACCAATCGGTGTTGGGGATGTCGGGCAGGACCGTCACGGTGTGCTCGCCGATGCTGTCATTCGACACGGGAGAGAACCCATGGTGGCTTTGGGCCACGAGCAACGGCGTGGCCACCCCCCACTCGTCAGAGCGGATGGGTCGTGGCGTTCCGGCCACCAGAGCCGGATCGGCCGTTGCGTTGGACTGGCCCGCAGTGATCACTCCGACCGAAGTGCCCGACAACCCCGCCGCGCTCAAGCCGATCGTCGCCACGACCAGCAGCGCCGGGTACACCAAGATGATGAGCCGCCTCCGGCGCGTGGATCGTGGGGTTGTGTCCTGGGTGCTCACCACCGTTGGAGACCGGGGAACCTCAACTCGGACTCGACACCACGGCGCAAAGCCCTCATCTCGGTCGTGTCGTGCGTCGGGCCACAGAGCATGAGACAATAGTGGACCGGCGCCCGTCCGAAGCCTTTCTGGGCGGGGCGCGCCAACGTGATGCGAGCGCTCCCGAAGGAAAGCACATATCTGTAACTCCGGGGGTTGGCGATCGACAGTTGTTGGGCGTCGACGACACTGCCCCGAGACACGGGAAGACTCCGGGGTGCCGTCGCTCATGCCTCACACTGCGGCCGAGCGGGATGAAATTCCTCGGGACGAGGTTCGGACCCTTCGCCCGCACCTGTCGACCTCTGCGCAAGTGACTCAGTGTTTCGATGATCTCATGATCCGGCGATCGGATTCACCGGCAAGTACCACCGCGCCGATCTGGAACCCACGGTTCGGGCCGAGTTCGGGGCGGCGACGGGAGAGACCCGTTCGATCGATCGTCGTGTCGATCTCAGCCCCGGGTCACCGAGCAGCAGCGCCGGCGAACCGCTCGGGTCCCAACGTCAGGCACGAGCGCAGCTCCCTGGTCTCGAGGGGTCGACGTCGTCCAGTTTCCTGCGCTCTACGTCGTCTCGAGCCCGGAAAGCCGGAACAGGTCGGTCAACGGATCCCCCGGTCGTTGTCTCACCAATCCATCGGGCGGGAGGCTCGGGCCCGGACGTCCCTGACCCGATCCTGCGACGGCGGTCGGGTGCCGAGACGGGGGTCCGGTCCGGCCCCCGCCGCCTTGGGGCACGGATGTCCTGTGGACGCCCCCTTTTCGTGGGAAAATAGGGTCCGGGTTGGGGCTCGTGGTTCAATGTGTGGCTGATGGGAGACGGGGGCGGGGGGACCAGATGGACGTGGGTGAGAAGAAGATCGGCATCCTGATCGTGGCGTACAACGCCGCCAGCACCTTGGCTGCGGTCCTGGACCGCATACCCCCTGACTTCCGTCCCCGCATCAGCGAGGTGATCGTCAGTGACGACCACAGCCAGGACGCCACCTATCTGGTCGGGCTCGGCTACCAGCAGACTTCGGACCTCCCGATCACGCTGATCCGCCAGCCGCGCAACCTCGGCTACGGCGGGAACCAGAAGGCCGGGTACCAGGTGGCGATCGATCACGGCCTCGACATCGTGGTGATGCTGCACGGGGACGGCCAATACGCGCCCGAATGCCTGCCCGACCTCGTCGCCCCGCTCCTGAACGACGAGGCGGAAGCGGTCTTCGGGTCGCGCATCATGATCAAGGGAGCCGCCCGCAAGGGTGGCATGCCCATGTACAAGTACGTGGGCAACCGCATCCTCACCAAGTTCGAGAACGCCGCGCTCGGCACCGACCTCACGGAGTTCCACTCCGGCTACCGCGCCTACAGCGTCGAGGCCCTGAAGCAGATCCCGTTCGAGCAGAACTCCGACGGATTCAACTTCGACACGCAGATCATCATCCAGCTCCACGACGCCGGGAAGCACATCGTCGAGGTTCCCATCCCCACGTACTACGGCGACGAGATCTGTTATGTAGCCGGCGTCCGGTACGCATCCGATGTCACCAAGGACGTGGTGGCCTACCGGCTCGGCAAAGGCGGGATTCGGAGACGGCTCCAGGGTCGCGCTCAACGAGGAGTACAAGCTCAAGGACAGCGACGACAGCTCCCACGGCCGGATCCTCGCCCTCTTGGGATCGCGGCCCCCGGGGAAGATCCTGGACCTCGGCTGCTCGTCCGGGGCGCTCGCCGAGCGTCTGCGACTTGCCGGTCACCACGTCACCGGCGTGGACATGTTCGAGCTCGAAGGCGTCCACGAACGTGTGGGCGTGTTCGTGAAGGCGGACCTCGACCAGGGGATCCCGGCTGAGGTCGGCAGTGACTTCGACGTCGTCCTGGCCGCCGATGTGCTCGAGCATGTCCGCCAACCCCAGCAGCTGTTGGGGGAGATGCGGTCACTGCTGCGCAGCGAAGGCATCGCCGTCGTCTGCGTGCCCAACGTGGCTCATTGGTATCCGCGCTTCCGCTCGCTTCTCGGCGCCTTCGACTACGACCAACGCGGGATTCTCGACCGCACCCACCTGCGGTTCTTCACCCGTCGCAGCATCCGCCGCCTGGTTGAGCGTGAGGGGTTCAAGGTTCGTCGGCTCGAGCCCGTGGGCCTCCCCCTCGATGCGCTCGAGATCAAAGGAGCAGGGGGGAGATGGCTGCGGGCCGTCGATCACCTGTTCCTGACGATCTGGCCGACGATGTTCGCGTACCAGTTCATCTTGGAGCTGACGCCCAACACCGACGACCGGCGTTGAGCTCGTTGCAGAGCCCGTCTGCGTTCAGCCCACGAGGGTGAAGCACAGCGTGGTGGTGAAAGTCGCCAGGGCCACCACCCACAGCGCCCCCAGAGCCGCCCTGCCTCGCACCGAGGCCACCAGTCCGAGAGCCAGCAACGGCGCCAGCGACATCCCGTAACGCCCTGTCAGGCTGGGGTCGATGTCGTAGCTGAACAAGAGGCCCACGCCGAGCACGATTCCGCCGAAGTACAGCACCGCCACGCTCGAGAGACCCATCCAGTGGTACCAGAGTCTTCGACGGACGAAGAGCCCGGCCAGTCCGCCGGCGAGCAACAGAGTGCGGAGCGCTTCGTTGACGACGGGTTCGATGTTGAGCGCCGCACTCGAAGCTGCGGGGCGGTACACGTTGTAGGAGTCCGTGGCAGGTCCGAGCATGAGCACCGCTTCCCTGATGATCTCCCCGAGCCCTCGCGGAGCGACTCGTAATGCGCCGAATGCCGGCAGGATCCTGGGATTGACGATGGCGAGATTGCGGCTGATGGCGAGCCAGGCGGCGGCCGAAGCCAGACCGCCGAGCAACAGCGCTCCGCCCGCCGGCCACCAGGCGCGGAGCCAGGTGCGGATCGCCCCGATGACGCCGTGGGCCCGTGCGTCTTCCCGAGGGGTGCTGAGGAGGGCGTAGACCGCAGATGCCACGACGACGGCGAAGCCATTCGATTCGTCGGTGGCCACCACGACGAAACCTCCCGCAGCCAGGACGGGAACGACCCAACGGCCCGGATGTCGCCACGCCAGCACGGCGAGAAGCAAGGCGGAGGACCCGGCCACGATGGACGCTGCGTTGTTCGAGATCGACGCGCTCTGGTAGACGACCAACGGGGCGGAGCCGAGCAAGAGCACGGCAGCTCCGATGACCCGTGGCCGCAGCCCCACGACGCGTCCCGCCGCCCACAACACGAACAGGCCGGTACACAGCCATAGGACCCCCGTAGCTCGGGTACCCGCCACGTCGCTCAGGTGGAAGGCGTCGACGGCGACAAAGCGCATGGGCACGGTGAGCGTGTAGTACACGGGAGGTTGCTGAGCCTCGTACTGGTAATCGCCCCCGCTGAACTCGGCGGGCTTCAAAAGGCGCTGCTTGCACGGCGGCGATTTGAAGCCGGACAGCGCCGTCCCACGGCACGCCTGGGCTCGGAGCGTGGAAGGTTGGAGCAGCTGGCCAAGGCGGGGGAAGCCCCCGTTGGCGATGCGGGTGACGTAGTCCCAATGTTCAGCCTCGTCGATAGGAGAGAACTGCGGATTTTCGTGGATGTGGATGGCGATGAGCGCGGCCGGAGCCACGAAGCAGACGAGCAGTGCCAGGGCCAGGGCACGACGCGTCGGGAAGCACATCCGCGAAAACGACCGAATTCTCCCTACCTCTCGGTCCTCCTTCCCCGGTACCCGATCACGACCTCCGGGATTCACGGGATAGCTGGCGTGCCGAGGAATCCCGCGTCATCGAAGAAGAACATGCCCCGTCCGCGGCGACCAGCCAGCACCCGTTCCCCGGCGGTGTGCAGGTGGCGGAGACGACCGGAGCGTGGAGGTCTTCCCTTGCCATCGACCCGCGGTACACGGCATGGCCGTTCTCGAAGGCAGCGCCGTCGGAGGACACCACGTGGTCCTGGCTGCTTCGTGTCGAGACGATCGCCACTGTTGAGGTGGCTGCTTCGGGCACTTCAACCTCCAGCGTTGGTGTGGCTCGTATTGTGACGGCCGGGATTTGACCACACCGGGACCCTCGGTCGCTACCGCAGGGGATAGGACCGCTGTCCCCTCACCGTCGACTAAGCCCGGGAAGGTTCGCCAACCGGGCCTGGACCTGTCCACGAGCTGGTCTCCAGGTAGGGAGAGCAATTCCCGTATCTTCACACTGGAGATCTCGGGTACAACAAGCGCGCCTTTAGATTAGGACCTTTAGTACGGGCTACTTCGCGACGGCGCTGAGTCACCTGGTTGCCAGGTCGTGGGCATCGAGCACGACGCCGAGGCGGCCACCGTCGTCGAGATGTGGGCGCAAACGTCGTCGCATGGACCTCGATGCTGAGACCCGTAACGGGAGTTCGAAGGGGAGCAATTCGAGGCCGCGTCGTCCATTTGCGTGATTTACGGGCCACTCTCCGTGCTGGGCAGCCCAGCCGTCGTGGGCGTCGTCGGCATCACCGTTCCGAACGTGGCCCTCGGCGACGTCAGGATGGTGCTGCTCAAGGGTGCTTCCCCGATCGCTAGACAGAACTGCGCGACCGTACACACGCCCGTTCCTTGACAAGGGTCGCGTCTTCGGGTCACCACTTCATCGGCGTGAATCTTCGAGTTCGAAGGCGTCCCATTGAACGCATCTGGGTGAGACCGAACGTTGTGACGAGGGTCGTCACCGGACGGCCAAGGGGTTGGTGTCCTAGCTCTACCCGGTGCCCCTCGCCAGAAGTGATCGCGCAGAAAGTTGCATTCCTTTTGCTCAAGTCCGGAAGTAGATATACGGCAACCCGCCGGGGTTGTTAACCGGTTTCGTTAGTCTGAGACAGGGGTAGTTCAAGGGCGTGCTCGACACCACAAATCCGATTCCCAACTGTCCTGCGGCTGCTCCACACGGATCGATCGTGACGATCATCGCGCCGGGCTGTGGGAGGTGAAATGAAGGAGGAGAGCCTATAGCTCCGGGAGCGAAGTAGACGTTTGCGTACCTGTTCCAGATGTCAGCAAAGCGGTGGGTGGGGTCGAGAATCCTCCAGGTCTCGGCGACAGGATACGTATCGACTGCATTAAGTGTGGGAACACCTGAGGCAATCAAGACGTCGTTGACGGCCGGGTCGGCGTCGAAGCTGACCCAGACATGGCTGTCGACTCTTTGTCTCGCTCCATCTGACGCAAAGGTGGCAAGTAAAGGGGATGAAGTCAGCGGTCCCAGTCCCTGATAGAGCGGATTGGCCGGCAGGGATATGGTTGCGCTGAGAATCACAAGTACTACGCCCCCGAGAATGACCTTCCGTGCGCAAGTCAGGAACACGGCGACTGCAACGGCTGCACTCATGATTCCCACTTCCCAAAGACTCAGGTCGAGACTCGGGTCGGCACTTCTGAGACCGCGCCCCGCCCAGAAATACATCACGAAGGCGATGCCAGAACAGGCCAGTGCTCCGCTGCGAAGTCGTCGATTTACGGTAGGAACACGCGAGTGTTGGTGATCCTGAGTCGCTGGGGAGAGATCCCTGTGCTCGAGCTCAGCGGCACAGAAGAGCGCCATTACGAGAATCCCCGCCAGGCCCAATCCGACGATCGCGCGCTCTGGCTCGACGCGGTCGAGGAGAAGAAGGGCGGCCAAGACTGGGGGGAGACTGATCAGGTACCACATCGCAAGGAGCAAGAAGACACCAGCCGTGCCGACCAGGAGAAGCCTCCAACGGTGCGTGAATCCGCGGATGTGAAGACGCTGCATCTGCAGAAGGGCAAACGGACCGAGCAGGACAAAGGACGAGATCTCTGACTGGTTCGTAAAGTTAAGTGATAGTCCACGCTGAGCAAGAGCCAGTCCAAAGGGCGCAGATAGCAATTGAAGAAGGGAGGTGCCGCCCCCACTGACCCGACGATGTCCGGGGTACACAGTGCTGTCGATGGCAACGATGGTGGACCGCGAATGGATGTAGTAAGCGCCAAGCGTGAATCCGACCACGAGGGCTATGGCTCCGAGATCGAGCACTAGTCGTCGCCAGGTAATCCCGAGTTCCCGCCACCTTCCGATGACGTAGCACAGGCCCACGATCACAACGACGAGCGCGGTCGGGATTTGGAACGGAGGATAGAACACAAGCACGAAGCTGATTGTCGAGTACGCCGTCAACGCCAGCCAGGCCACTCGACGAGGCGTAGACGAGGCTCGAAGAGAATAGACGAAAGCACCTAGGGCCAGCAGCGCCATTCCAACACTGTCCAGAGTGCCAGGCGAGTACCACCATTGGAAGAACGGCGAAAGCCAAAGGCCAAGGCTGAACACGATCGCTATGTCAGTACGGTCCGTGAGAGCCAGTAAGAGCAGATATGCGCCCAGGAGCAGGAAGAGAGATATCAACCACCAGCGGGCCGCAAAACCGTGTTCGACGTCCAGAGCCAGCGCCGGGAGACCCCAGGGCTTAAACGCCGTCGACCAGTCGGTGTTTGGTATGTCCGGGATGACGCTCAGGTCATGATCTCCAATTCCGTCCATCGTGAATCGGGGGTATCCATGATGGCTTTGCGCGACAAGCAACGGTGTGTCGACGTTCCATTCGTCTGAGCGGATGGGCCGCGGGGTACCCACCACGAGGGCCGGGTCTGTCTTCCCATGCAGGAGAGTTGTCCTGAGCACTCCGATCGAGGATCCTGACAACCCAGCCGTGCTTAGACCGATCGTTACCAGAACCATCAGTGCGGGATAGATCAATCTGGACTTGCGAATTCCCAGGGTCGACATACCGAAGTGTTTCCCGCCGAACGTCGTGGCAGACGGTGGAGACCCCGAAGCATCGATGTGTGTCCGGGCACTCGCTTCCGATTGTGGATGTATGACACTCATGAGATTGAGGGACCAATCCTCCAACTCTGGAGGGCCGACAAAGCCCTGACCCTAGTGTCAGGGGAGTCCCCTCTGGTGCCACGGCTTTCTGGGGCATCCAGCGGCTGTCGAGGAAGGGCGTGACGGGGATCAGAGTGATGTTCGCTTGACCAGGACTGCAGAATTGGTCTCACGGGGACGAGAGCCTGACCGCGATCAGCGGGAGGTGGAGGGGCATTCAGGTCGCCGACGCCGTTCCGTCTGGCGCTGTGTGAGCGAATGCTCACGAGTGAGGGCGTCGAGGTTCTCGCCGAGGAGTTGGAGGAATCGGCGACGACGATCCCCAGCTGGAAGAAGCAGGCACCGATCGCCGCTGGTCGCAACCCCGAGCGGAGAGCCACCACCCCGATGAGCAGGAGGCCTCGTCAGGGGTGCGGCAAATCTGGTCCATACGTGTGGACATTGCCTCCCGATTCGTCCGCTGAAGCGGGAAACCTGGCTCCGATGAGGAGAAGGAGATGGACCGAAGTGATCCCACCCGACCCACCGTTTGGCATCGCGGCGATCTGCGGTGGTGGTATCCTCCTTGAGTGCCGAAGGACCGCGCCGGATGAGCGGGACACCGCCGTCTGCACTGGCCTTGGAGCGTGTCGAGGGCGTGTTCGTCCTCGGAATGTACCAGAGCGGTGTTGAGCTGACGCACTCCATCTTGGTCCGCATGGGTCTCCGGTCCATGGATGTCCACCCCGCCGGTGAGGACAATGAATTGGCGAGGTTCAACCTTCGGCTTCTCGAAGCTCTCGGTGGCTCGAGGGAACAGCTTCCCGATGTTTCCCCACGGGAGGCGGTCCGGATGCTCGGCCAGTTTGAGGACGAGGCTCGACAGCGATTCCTGGACGCCGGCGATGCGTCTCGAATGAAGGACGCGCGACCTTGGGTGTGGTCCGACCCTCAAAACAGCTTCCTCATGCCGTTTTGGGTCCACGTGCTTGGTTGCAACGCTGCTGTCGTCTTTGTACACCGTGGCCCCGCGGCCATTGTTTCGTCGCTGGCTTTTCGGAATCCGACCCGTGCGGAGGTTCTTGATCAATGGGACAGGTACAACCGTATCGCCATGGTGCACTGCTCCGAGTGGCCTGCCTTTGTGATGAGCTATGAAGGGGTAGTCGAAAGCCCCAAGGCAACGATCCTTGAACTCGGCGGGTTCCTCGAGGAATGTGGGATCTCATTGGTGAAGGACGCGGAGAGTGCTGTCGATCTCGTCGAGGGAATTTCCAATGATCGGGAGACGTACCCGAACAACCCCGAAATCGGCGCACAATATCGGGTTCTTGCGGAGGTGCTCGAGCAACTTGACGGGCGCCATTTCGGCGCCGGAACCGACCCCACGGCCAACACTGAGACACTCATAGAGGCGACGTCGCATTTCTACGACAAGAACTACTACGGCATCTCATATGACAAGAGCGGCGTTCCGTATCGCAGAGATGAGAAACTCTGGGTGGACCTCTGCGCCGCCCTCGCGACCGCGATCGTGACGAGCATCAATCCGCAAACCGTTCTCGATGTCGGGTGCGCATCGGGCATGCTCGTGGAAGCCCTACGCGATCGGAACGTAGATGCTCGTGGCATCGATATCTCGAGCTGGGCTATTGACCAGGTCCCAGAAGCGCTTCGTCAATACTGCAGCCGCGGTTCGATCACTGACGAGCTTGAAGGGAATTATGACCTGATCACTTGCTCGGAGGTTCTAGAGCATCTCCCAGCGTCCTTTGCTGCTGACGCCGTGGCAAATCTGTGCCGGCATTCGAGTGCCATCTTGTTTTCCTCGACGCCGAGTCATTTCGACGAGCCCACTCATCTTAACGTCGAACCCGGTAGCTACTGGGCGCAGCTATTCCTTCGACAAGGTTTCGTGCGCGACGTGGACTATGACGCGACTTTTCTGGCACCGCACGCTGTTCTCTTCAGACGTCGCCAAGTCGATATTGAAACCCTTGTTGCAGACTATGAGCGCGGCCTTTCGAGAATTGCCGAGCACCTCGGTAGACGTGTCGAAGACGCTGTAGCGGAGCACGACCGACTGGCACAGAGATACCTTGCATTAGCGGAGGACTTGCAGCAGCGTGATCTGCGGTCATCGGAAATCGAACGTCTCAATAACGCATTGGACGACCTCAAACGCCGTCGTTCGGCAGAGACACTTTCTGCCTTCGATATGGTTCGACAGTACGAGGCGGGTCAACGTCACCTGGCCGCGTTGGTGAATATCCGCGATGCCGAGCTTGATGCCCTTCGGAGGACGAAGGTCTTCAGATACACGACATCGTTGCGCAGCTTCTACGGTTGGATTCGACGCCTCCGTAAGCCCCCTGTCCCCCCGGCTGTACCGGCGCATCCCCCCGACGGTACGTACCAGTTCTGGGTCGAACAGTTCGACACCCTGGATGACACAACTCGAGACACGATCAGGAAACGTATTACCCGTTTGGGTAATCAACCACTGATCAGTGTCATCATGCCCGTTTACGACACCCCAGCAGAGTTTCTTCGGGCAGCAATTGACTCCGTAAGAAATCAGCTCTATTCGAACTGGGAGCTTTGCATCGCCGATGATTGTTCGCGTGAGGCCTATGTGGCCGAGATTCTGGCGGAATACGAAGCTTTAGACATTCGAATCAAAGTGGCGAGGCGAGAGTCAAACGGGCACATTTCAGCCGCCTGCAACACAGCCCTGGCAATGGCGACTGGAGAGTGGGTTGCATGCCTCGATCACGATGATATCTTGGCTGAGCACGCCCTCGCCCTGGTGGTGGCGGCACTGGCTGAGCACCCCGAAGCGGGGATCGTTTATAGCGATGAGGACAAGCTTGACAGTAGCGGGGTCCGGCAGGATCCGTACTTCAAGCCGGATTTCGATCCACTCTTGCTCATCGGTCAGAATTACCTGAACCACTTATGCCTGTATCGACGAAACCTGGTGTGTCAGGTCGGTGGATATCGGGAAGGGTACGAGGGAAGTCAGGACTGGGATCTTGCACTCAGGGTGTCGGAGGGTATGGCCCCCCAGCAAGTGGTTCACATCCCCCACGTCCTGTACCACTGGCGAACCCACATGGACTCGACGGCATCGTCGGTGTCATCGAAACCCTATGCGATCGACGCCGGCACCCGCGCGGTCGTGGATCACCTCGCCCGAACCCACCGGTCGGGTCGCGTGACCCGCATCCCGAGATCCGGCCACAACCGGGTATTCTGGGACCTTCCCGATCCCGCCCCTCTGGTCAGCATCCTGATCCCAACCAGAGACGGCACTCTTTTGCAGCGTTGCATCGAAAGCGTGCTCGCCTTCACGACGTACCCAAACTTTGAGCTCGTGGTCGTGGATAACTCGAGTCGCAGCCTGCCTATCCTCGACTTCCTTCGAGCAAATGACGATCGCATGACAGTCATTCGTGACGAACGGCCATTCAATTACTCTGCCATCAACAATGCTGCAGTACGACAATCGTCCGGCGACATCATCTGCCTCTTGAACGACGACACCGAGGTCATCGCAGGAGATTGGCTGACCGAGCTGGTGGGGCATGTCCTGCAGCCCGGAGTCGGTGCTGCAGGTGCGAAACTCTACTACGACGATGGCCGGATCCAGCACGCCGGAGTTGTGCTGGGAATGTTGGGCGTCGCGGGCCATTATCATCGCCTGTTCGACCGTTTGTCTGCGGGATATTTTGGACGGCTCCAGGTCGCACAGAGTGTGTCGGCCGTCACGGCCGCATGCATGGTGATTCGTCGTGAGGTGTGGGACCAGATGGCGGGACTCGACGAACAGAACTTGCCGATTGCCTTCAATGACGTCGACTTTGCCTTGCGGCTCCGCGAGGCTGGATGGCGAGTTGTATGGAGCCCTTACGCCGAGATGTTTCACCACGAATCGGTCAGTCGCGGGCCTGACGATACCGGACCCCGCGCCGCGGAGTTCGCGCGAGAGTTCGACTTCATGCAGAGACGGTGGGGCCCCGCAGTTTTGCGCAACGACCCCTACTACAACCCAAATCTGTCGCTTAACGCAGAGGATTTTTCATTGGCGTGGCCCCCCCGAGCCTCCTATCGCTGACCGATACGGCATGACCTGGGTGTGCTCGAGGTGTCTCGGTCGGCCGTTGGCAGTGAGACGTCGACCTACTTACCGACTGCGCTGGCTACCCGTTCCACGAATCGAACCGGAGACCCGTAGAATTCGGCCGTGTAGTCGCCGGCCCTGCTTGCCGAGATGTGGCCTGGCATCGCCGTCGTCCAGTAGAAGTTCGACGCAGCCGATCAACTCGGCGGCATCCGCGTACCACAGACCCCCGTTGGAGGATGCCGACATGGCTGATGGGCACGGCCACCCTTTGGGAACGACGACTGGAGTTGACAACAGCATCGACTCGATGCAGCGAAGAGCCATCAGAACGGTCGGGTCTCAAGTCCACGGTGCACCGGGCCCACGCCATGAGCCGCCACAGGTCCACGAGGTGAGTCACGGGTTGGAGCCGTTTGGCCTCGCATCCGCGCCACACGACCAGCGCGTCGTCGTGGACCACGGCCACGATGTGTTGGGGGGAATCGCAAGGCGAGCAGCCGGGCCAGCTCGGCGGGACGAGTGACGTCGTCGGCTCCCGACGGGCACAGGACGAGCACGTAGTCGTGTTCGGGAAGCTCGGAGTGAGGCTCTGCTCGCACACTCGGGTTCACGGGGACGAGCAGGCCGGTGTTGGACACCGAGGGACCTTCGGGGCCGACCCGGTAGGCGACATCTCGCACGCTCGGCCTCCGAGGTCGTCACGATCGCCGACGCGGAGGAAACGTCCGGCTCGAAGATGTTCAGGTCCCGCCCCTTCGGTTGGACACAGAGGGGAAGGGCCACGAAAGGGGCATCCGGCTCGAGAACGGTTTCGAGGCCGCCGTGGAAGTGGCCGGCGATCATCACGACGTCGGGCTCGATCGACGACATGACACCGCGACCACCCTCCCAGACACTCCGGCAATCCCCCAGCCACTCCTTGATCCGGGCCAGGACGGCTCCGGTGAGCGGAGCGGATTCGGAACTGGA
Source organism: uncultured Acidimicrobiales bacterium (assembly GCA_963848335.1). GTDB lineage: Bacteria > Actinomycetota > Acidimicrobiia > Acidimicrobiales > UBA8190 > Chersky-840. The sequence continues at coordinate 564,151 of CAWKDD010000003.1, read as the reverse complement.
CAGGAGAGTTTCCATGAGGAAGATGCGGCGAAGGGTTACCGAGGGGTCGAGGTCGTTCCCCAGGGAATGGACCGTGAAGGCCCCGTCGACGACCGTCGTCCCACTTTCGCCCTCGGGGATGATGACATGGACGTCAGCCGACGGTGTGAGTGCGGCAGCGACCCCACGGATCACCACCGACTCCGCGTCCCGGTGGGTCCAACTCGGTCCCCCGACAGGCCATCGCTCGGCGAGGACGACTACCCGGGGTCGTTGGTCGATGCCTTCGGTCGATCCCCTCCGGCTTCGGGGGTGGTGATCCGGCGCGTCAGGCGCCACGATCGCCTGGGGGCCCCGGCACGCCCCGATCGAGCATGGTCGCGAGCTTCTCCTGACTAGTGGCGGCATCGGAGAATCGATTGTCGAGCTCGTCGAGCAATTCGTTGTGCGCCTCGGTCAGCTCGTCGCATCGCTTGGCCAGGTCGTCGTTGAGACGGACTAGGTTGCCCATCAAATCGCGTTCTTCTTGCAGATAGTGCCGGAGCGCGTAGAAGACGAATCGCCCCACTGTTCGTCGCACCCATGCTTTAGGGCCATGACCCGTTTCCGAGGAGTGGTCGGGAAGAGCCCAGTGTCGGTGCGCGTAGCTGAGGCCCGGATGATCGTGAAGTCGACGTCGTTCGAGCGTGTGCTTCAGCGGCTCGTGAGGAGGGGGAGTCCACGCCAAGTGGTTGGCGCGCTCTCTTACCTGTTCGACGAGCTCGCTAGCCCTGAGAGCAGCTTCTCCCACCGTCGATCCTCTTCCACTGGGCGAATTGCACAGTTCGACTCTAACCGGCTCAGATTCTCGTTGTAGAACGGATCACCTCGCCTGATGTCGCCGATCCACTTGTCGTAGGAATGTCCGGCGGTCATGATAGGAGACCGAAGTCCCCTTTGTGTGGGATTCGTGGTGCACAAGCTCGGCGTGGGGCGTGTAGACGACGCGGTAACCGGCGTGTCTCAGGCGAAGGCAGTAGTCGATGTCGCCGAACTCGAGGGCAAAGGCTTCATCGAACCCATCGAGCTCCTCGAATACTTCGCGCCGGGACATCATGCAGGCCCCACTCACTGCACTGCACTCCTTGACGACGCCGGACCATCCCATGTAGCCGGCGTACTCGCCGGGCATCCCCGACATGAGGTTTCCCGCCAAGCCGTGCATGCCCAGAACGACGCCGGAGTGCTGGACCGTGCCGTCGGGGTAGAGCAGTCGGCACCCCACCGCTCCGACATCGGGGCGTTGCGCCTGTTCGATCAGGGCCTTCATCCAACCGCCCCCCTTGGCCACGACGTCGTCGTCGAGGAAGAGCAGCATGTCAGCGTCGCAGGTGCGAGCGGCGGCGTTGTTGATGGCGGACCAGTTGAACGGGCCGGGGTGCTCGAGGAGGCGGATGTCCGGACTGCTCCAGCAGGACGTCGACGACGGCGTGCGTCTCGGGTTCGACACTGTCGTTGTCGACCAGGACGACTTCGAACGACCCCAAGCCCGAGTTCGCACGCGCAACGAGTCGACGCAGGTCCGGAGCATGGCGGCCTGGTCGCGGAAGGGGATGATGATGCTCACCTTCGGAGTCGGTGCGCACCGCTCGACGAGTGTGGTACGCGCCGAGGAACGGGCCCGGTTCGACGTGACCGTCCAATCCCCGTCGCACCAACGCGTCGGCGAGGGCGCGGCGGCTGGCGTCGTACGCCCACGGCTTGGCGTCCGGGTCTCCGGCGGCCGACCCTTCGACCACCCGCCAGTGGTACAGGACTCGTGGGATGTGGACGACGGCGCGTGCCCGTTCCGTGGCTCGGAGCATCAGGTCGAAGTCCTGGCTCCCGTCCATCTCCGGTCGGAAGCCTCCGATCTCCTCGACGATCCGGCGCCGGATCACCGTGAGGTGTCCGAGGTACGGATAGGAAAGGAGGAGGTCTGGGCACCAATCAGGCTTGAAGTTGGGGAAGCCCCGGCTGCCCGTCCTGGTCGAGCTTGTCCTCGTCGGAGTAGATGACGTCGGCTTCGGGCTCCGCCATGGCGCGGCGGGCCACCAGGAGACAGAGCGTCGGGTGTCAGCTCGTCGTCGTGGTCGAGGAGGGCGACGAACTCCCCGGTCGCCATGGCGAGGGCGGTGTTCGAAGCGCGGTGAGATGCCACCGTTGCTGTCGTGCACGGCGATCTTGATGCGGGGATCGCTGGCGGCCGCCTTCTTCAGGAACCGGCTGACCTCGACGTCTCCCGACGCGTCATCGCACAGGCAGAGCTCCCAATTCCGCGTAGTCCTGCCTCTTGACCGATTCCACGCACTGCTGCAGGTACCAGAGCTCGGGCCGGAAGACCGGGACGATGACGCTGATCGTCGGAGGAGCTGTCTCCGACATCGGATCGGGTGACCTGGATTGATCTCCTGGGGCACCGAGACGGTCGGGCTCCCATGCCGCGCCGAGAGCGTCGGAGACGGGTTCGTCGTCGGACGCCGTCCAGACCCATGTCCCGGCTTCCACCCGGGCCCGGTCGTACAGCCAGGCTCTGTAGGCGTTGGTGTCGGAGTACGCGTCGAGCCCGTACACCACCTCGGGATCGGGATCCTCGCGCTCCTCTTGGAGCCCGGCCACGCCGGCCAGCATGTCGACAGCCCGGAGCAGCGCCCTCCAGGCGAGGTCCGCTTCGTCTTCGGAGTCGGCCTGGAGGGGCGACCCGGCCGGCCGAAGCCTGCTCGGTACGGGTTCGCCCTCGTGGTCGAGGGCCGCCGGTTCCTCCTGGCCCGTGTTCATGGATGAGGACAAATGATCACTCTCGGTCACAGCCCGGCGTCAAAATGGCGGCAAATGGTGAGCAACCACCGACCGCGGAACGGTAGCACGGAGCCCTTTGCATCCCCGGCCATGCATGGGCCCCTCGAGCCGCCACGCATCGGTCTGGCGGTGGTGGCGCCGACCGTGCCTAGCATCCTCCGGTGATGCTCAGCGATCGTGTGCTGATGGGGCCCGGGCCCTCCAACCCGTATCCCGAGGTGATCTCCGCCTTCACGCGGCCGCTCCTCGGGCATCTGGATCCCGAGTTCCTCGAGGTCCTGGACGAGACCTGTGACCGGCTGCGTGCGGTGTTCCGCACCGCCAACCCCCTGACCCTTCCCCTGAGCGGGACAGGCTCGGCCGGCATGGAGGCGGCCTTCGTCAACCTCGTGGGCCCCGGTGACGTCGCCGTCATCGGGGTCAACGGCCTGTTCGGTGAGCGCATGTGCGAGGTGGCGGGCCGTCTCGGGGCGGAGGTGGTGCGTGTCGACGCCCCCTGGGGCGAGCCTCTCGATCCCCGAGCCCTGGTGGCGGCGCACCCCGCTCCGGCGGTGATCGCCCTGGTCCACGCCGAGACGTCGACCGGTGTGCGCAACGACATCGAGGAGGTGGCGCGGGGAAAGGGGGACGCCCTTCTGGTCGTGGACGCCGTGACCTCGCTGGGCGGGATCCCCCTGGATGTGGACCGGTGGGGAGTCGACCTCGCCTACAGCGGAACGCAGAAGTGTCTGGGAGTGCCCCCGGGCCTCTCGCCCTTGACGGTGGGGCCCAGGGCGCGTGCTCGTCTGAAGCCGCGACCCTCGTCGTGGTATCTCGACCTCGGGCCTGATCGCCGGGTACGTCGAAGGTGCCGGCGGCCGGACCTACCACCACACCGCGCCGGTGTCCATGGTGTTCGCGCTGCACGCCGGGCTGGGCGCCCTGCTCCAGGAGGGCCTCGAAGCCTCGTGGGCGCGCCACGGCGAGTGCGGCGCGGCCCTGCAGGCCGGGCTCGAGAAGCTCGGGTTCGAGCTCGTGGCGCCCGCCGGCCACCGCCTCCCTCAGCTCACCACCGTGTGGGTCCCCGAAGACCTCGGGGGCATGAGCGAAGCCGATGTCCGCACCACCTTGCTGCGTCGCTACGGCATCGAGATCGGCGCCGGCGTCGGCGTCATGGCGGGCAAGGCGTGGCGCATCGGCTGCATGGGCCACACCGCCCGGCCACGCAACGTCGAGCTGCTCCTCGGTGCGCTGGGGGAGGTGCTGGGACGGTGATCGGCCGGACGACGCGTGCCACGGCCCTCGAGCTGGGCGGAGGGCGGATCCGATTGCGGACCCTGGGCGAGGACGACTACGGGGGCTGGCTGGAGGTCCGGGCCCGCTGTCGCGGGTGGCTCGTGCCCTGGGAGCCACGACCGGCCGGAGCACCCCTGACCCCGGAGGACCGCGCCAGCTTCGCGGCCCGGTGCGCGGCACGAGAGCGCGAGCGCCAGATGGGGAGTGGCTACGGGTTCGGGATCTTCGTGGGAGAGCGCTTCGTGGGCGAGATCACGCTGTCGTCGATCCAGCGGGGCCCGTTCCAGAACGCCTTTGTCGGGTACTGGGTCGACGAGGCCATGGCCGGTCAGGGGATCGCCCCCGAGGCCACGGTGGCGATCCTGCGGTTCGCCTTCGAGGAGCTCGGCCTGCACCGGGTGGAGATCGCCATCGTGCCCCGTAACCGCGCCAGTCGCAGGGTGGTGGAGAAGCTGGGCGTGCGCGAGGAGGGGGTGGCGGTCCGGTACCTCGAGATCGACGGGCACTGGGAGGACCACGTCCGCTACGCCATGACCGCCGAGGAGTGGACCACCCGCGCCGAGGGCTTCGTGCGCGCCTGGCTCACAGCACCGGCGCGTCTGACCGTCCTCACCCGTCGGAGCGCACGACCGCGGGGGAGTGGCGGAAGAACTGCTCGACGTCCTGGGAGTAGGTGTACGAGGGAGGGGCGTCCCCCACGCTCCGGCGCAGACGCACGGCTCGGATGAAGCTCTCCACCGCGCCGGCCGTGGTGTAGCGGCACGAGAAGCCGGTCTTGCCGATGCGGGTGGTGTCGACCCCCCGGCCGTAGCGCAGCAGGCTCTCGAGCTCGGGCGGGAACTCGATCAGGCCGAGCCGCACGAGGGGGGCGGCCGCGGCGTGGGTCCCGACCGGCGAGATGGGAAGGAGCCGTGTCCCGCAGATGTCGGTCACCTCGCTCCACGGGAGCTTGCCGGTGCCGGCCACGTTGTAGAGCCCCGGGATCCGTTGCCGGGTGACGTGCTCCAGGCAACGGACGACGTCGTCCTCCTCCACGAACTGCAGCAGCGGGTCGTATCCCGCGATCGAAGGGCAGATCGGACGGGAGAGGTTGATGCTGATGGGCGTGATGATGTCGGTCCCGAGGACGTTGGCGAATCGCAGCACCGAGACGACTGTGGCGGGGTTGTCCTCGGCGAAGTCGCGCACGAACCCTTCCACCTCCAGCAGGGAACGCTCCACCCTGGTCCGGGCGGGCGAGGTCCTCGGCATCTCCTCCCGGAACCACGTCGGGTCGGTGGACGCCGAGCCGTACACCAGGGTCGAGGACTTGACGACCACCTGTCGTACCGGCGAGCCCGACTGGCCGGCGGCGGCGAGGAGGTTCATGGTCCCGATCACGTTGATCTCGTGCAGGGCCCGGCTCGACACCCGGGTCGAGTCCACCACCAAGAAGGTGTGGACGATGGTGTCCACCTGGGTGGCACCGACGATGCGGGACAGGATCGAGTACGTCTGGTCGGCCCTGACGAACTCCGTCCTCTCCAGCGGGACCGTGGGCTCGCGCGTGGCCATGCCGAGGATCATCTCCACCTCGGGGTCCGACTCCAGGGCCTGCGCCATGCGACCGCCCCAGAACGAGTCGAGGCCGGTGATCAGGACGCGCCGGCCCACCTACCTCACCCGAACCAAACGCTGCGACGCTCCCGCAGCATCTCGTAGATGGTCTCCTGCATGTTGATGCGGATCTTCTCGGCCTCTTCCATCACGCGGCTCTTGGAGTACCGCTCCTGGCCGCTCGGAACGTTGAAGGTCACCGGATCGAGGACGCGCAGCTTGAACTTGGCCGGGAAGTACATGGCCACGCCCAGCGGGCCGAAGAGGAGCATGTTGGCCGTCACCGGGAAATACGGCACCCCCAGGAGCCGTGCCAGTGAAGGGACGCGGAAGACGATCGGCATCGACTCCTCGGCTCCCACCACTGCGATGGGGATCACCGGGACACCGGCACGCATGGCGATCTCGACGAACCCGCCCCGGCCGAAGCGACGCAGCCGGTAACGGTCCGCGTAGGTCTTGGAGGGGCCCTTGGTGCCCTCGGGGAACACCAGCGCCAGCTGGCCCTGGTCGCGCAGGAGTCGCAACGCGTTGTCCGGGTGGGCCGGCACGCCTCCCACCCGGGCCCAGACGGTTCCGAACCACGGCACCTCACGGAAGAAGAAGTCGGCCAACCCGTAGACGGGACGGCCGCGCTCGACCTCGATGCCGTGCATGATGGTCGGCGCGTCCGAGGGTATGGCCCCGGCGTGGTTGGCCACCAGCAGCGCGCCGCCGGCCTTGGGGATCTTCTCCAGGCCCTCCCACTCGACCCGGAACCAATTGTCGTACAGGGGGGCGAACAGCCGTCGGGCGATGGTGCGGGTGTGCTCGGAGCGTCCCCACTCGTCCACGTCCGACGTCCGGTGCCCGGGGGCGGGCATCTCGTCGGAACGGGGGAGCGGGACCAGCGCGGCCCGTTGCTCGCGCGGGGGTGCTTCTCTGCCGACTGTCACGAGGTCATGGTAGCTGTCGGCGCGAGCGGGGCCCGCTGGCCGCGGGCCGGTGCGGCCGGCCTCGTGTCAGCTGGTCGTCACGGTCGGGCCGCACCCACCAGTCCGACGTACCAGATCGGGTCGAACTCGACGACGGTCCCGGTGTGGGCGGCCTGGATGATGGTGTCGGCTCCGTAGGGCCCCGACCCCACGTACATCACCACGTGGTCGATGCCGTCCCCGCCGAGGTCGTAGAAGAGCAGGTCGCCCGGCTGGACCTGGTCGAGCGGCACATGGGTGGACTCGGAGTACTGGATCTCGGCCGAGTGCAGGAGATCCACGCCCGCGGCGCGCCAGGCGAGCATCGTCAGCCCCGAGCAGTCCAGTCCGCTCGTGCTGGCACCGCCCCACTGGTAGGGGACGCCCAGGTACCTCTCGGCGCCTCGAAGGGCCAGGGCGCCGGCGCCGCTGGCGCTCTCGGGTGCGCCGGTCCCGATGGTCTCTGTCGCGCCGGCGGTGGCCGCGGCCGCTTGGGCCGCGTCGGCGGCCTGGGCCGCCGCCGGTGAGCCCGCCCCGAAGGTGTCCGCGACCTGGGCCGCTTGCGCGGCCAACTCGGCCGCGTGTTGCCTGGCCGCCTCGCTGGCCGCCGCGTTGGCCGCAGCAGCAGCAGCAGCGGCTTGCTGGGCGGCACGCTGCGCCACGAGCTGCGCGAGCTGGCCCTTCACGGCCGTGAGCGTCGCCTCGGTGGCGTTGGCGGTCGTCTGCGCGGCCTGCTGCTCGTTCCCCACCTGCCCCGAGGCGCTGGCGGCCTGTTGCTGTTGGGCGCGCAGGGCGGACTCGGTGGCTCCGAGTTGTCTCTCGCTGGTCTGGAGCTGCCGTACCGCTTCGTCGATGTTGCCCAGCGCGGTCTGTTGATATTCGTCGTGGAGCACGCTCGAACCCGAAGGCGTCGAGAAGAAGGAGCTGAGCTGGCCCGAAGGGGTGTCGAAGATGTAGGCGTTGACCGCGGCCACCTGGAGCGCGTGGCGGGCGGCGGCGTGCTTCTGGCGTGCCAACGCCAGTTGCGCGTCGGTGGACGAAATCTGGGCGTCGATCTGGGCGAGATGCACGGTCGCCTGGTCGTACTGCTCGGAGAGCTGCGCCAGGGACTGCTGTTGCGTGGCGAACTCCGCCTCGACCGCGTCGACCTGGGCCTGGGTGGCGTCGATGGCGGTGCTCGGGTCGGCGCTCTGGTCCGGTCCCGCGGCGGTCGGCCCCGGGGAGGCCCCTGCCGGTGTCACCGCCAGGGAACCGCTCACGACGATCGCCGCCAGCACCAGGGCCCCTCGGCCGGGGGTGACCGGTGTCCGGGCGCGACGAAACAGACCAGTCACAACAGTCACTTTGTCAACAGTAGCCAGGGGGGAGTCCCCGGGGAAGGGCCCACATCCCATTCCTTGACCTTCCCCGGGGTGGCCTCTACCTTGCCCGTACGGGCCGGGGCACGGACCAGGGCCGCTCAGGCGTGGGGGAGGACCGTGGAGGGCGTGACCCGCACGACGGCCGGGGTGCTCCAAGGAGTCCTCCAGGCCGGAATCTGGGTGTTCCGGGGCGTGCCCTATGCCCGGGTGACCGGGCCCGAGGGCCGGTGGAGGGCGGCCGAGCCCCCTGCGCCCTGGACCGGGACCCGGTCGGCGTCGACCTGGGGACCCATCGCACCCCAGACCCCGCCGGTCCCCGGTTTCAGCTTCCCCGACGATCCCACCGCCTACGACGAGGACTGCCTCAATCTCAATGTGTGGACACCGGCCCTCGACGACCGGTGCCGGCCCGTCATGGTCTGGCTGCACGGCGGAGGGTTCACGACCGGTTCGGGTTCGAGCGCACTGTTCTCCGGCGACCGCCTTGCCTCCAAGGGTGTGGTCGTGGTGACGCTCAACTACCGCCTGGGCGCGCTCGGACTTCTCGCCCACCCCGATCTGGCGAGCGAGCAAGGCGCCGGGAGCGGCAACTGGAGCCTGCGCGATCAGATCGCGGCTCTCGGTTGGGTCAAGCAGAACATCGCCGGGTTCGGCGGAGACCCCGACAACGTGACCGTGTTCGGGGAGTCGGCAGGGGCGATGAGCATCTCGACGCTCCTGGCGGCACCGGACGCGTCGGGGCTCTTCCACCGCGCCGTCATCCAGAGCGGGCCGCCGGCGACGGCGAGCATGTCATGGGCGACCAGGCGCGCCGAGCGGCTTGCCGAGCACGTAGGGGTCCCCACCGGTGCTCTGGGGACGCTCCGCCACGTGACCGCCGAACGTCTGGTGGCAGCGACCCAGCAGCTGGCGCTGGAGGCGCCCGCCGACGGCGGACTGCCCATGGCTCTGCTCCCCGTCGTCGACGGCGTGTTCCTGGACCGTCCCCCCGGCGACGCCATCGTCGAAGGAAGGGCCGCTCCCGTGCCCATTCTCGTCGGCACCACTCGCGACGAATGCGCCCTGTTCACCTCCGCCGACCACGGCGCCCCCGACGTCGACGCCGCCGTGGTGGCCCGCCGCCTGGCCCGGCTGGTGGGGCCGGCCGCCGGTGACATCGTGGACGCCTACCGCCACGCCCGCCTGGCCCGGGGTGAGCCGGTCACCGGTCGCGACCTGTGGACCGCCGTCACGACCGATTACGTGTTCCGGCTGCCGCTGCAAGAGCTCGCCGTCGCGCACGCCAAGTACCAGGCCGACACGTACGCGTACCTCTTCACGTGGGAGTCCCCCTTCCTGGGCGGGATGTTCGGGTCGTGTCACGGGCTCGAGATGCCCTTCGTCTTCGGGACCGTCGGGGACCCGCCGGTGCAGGTCTTCACCGGGGCGGGCCCGGTGGCGACATCGCTTTCCGAGCAGATGCAGCACGCCTGGGTCGCCTTCGCCCGTGCCGGCGACCCGTCATGCGACGCGGTGGGGCTGTGGCCCGCCTATGACGGCGCCCGTCGGCCCACGATGATCCTCGGCCCCGATGCGGCGGTCGAGGACGACCCGCGTCGGGCCGAGCGGCTTATATGGGAGTCGACGGCGACGACGGTCAACCTGGGTCACCACCACTGGTAGCCGGGAGATGGCCGGCACGCCGGGGGTGTAGCCCAATCGGCAGAGGCAGGGCGCTTAAAACGCCCCCAGTGAGGGTTCGAGTCCCTCCGCCCCCACGAATGTGATGTGTCGAGACATCAGCGACTCATCTGTCAAGACATCGTAGAGGTCCAGCCCACAGATTGCGGGTGGTAATCCCGCGCGGGATCGAGGGTGAGGATCCGCAGGGGTTCGCCATCGGGCGTGAGGATCCGGACCTCGGCGTCGGCGATCATGAGCACGACTGCTTGGCCCTTGAAGCGGGCGCCCATCCCGATGTGGCGGAGTTTTCCCTCGTAACGAAGCGTCAACTTGCCAAAGGTGTCGACCTTGTCGTGGCGGATGCGCAGGTGGCTCGGGCCCACGGTGGTGGGATGGGCCTTGACGCTGGCATCGAAGACCTCCTTGGGGATCCTCCGCCGGATGCCGCGATGGGGACGGCACTCGTTGTAATAGGTGACAAAGGCGTCGATCTGGCGCTGCAGCTCCGGCAGTGAGCGGGCCGGAGGTTTCTTAGCCAGATATTTCTTCATGGTCTGGTGGAAGCGTTCGACTTTTCCACACGTCTGGGGATGGTAGGGACTCGAGTGCTTGCAGATCACCCCCAGGCGCTCGAGCTCAACCTCGAGGGCGGCCTTCCCGCCCCGGTACCTCGCCGTGAAGATGGCCCCATTGTCGGTCAGCACCGAGGCCGGTGTTCCGTAGTGCTGGCGGGCGTTTTCGAAGATCTCCACCACGTCGAGAGCCTTGGTGACCCGCAGCGCCACGGCCCCCACGCACATTCGGGAGTGGTCGTCGATCACGTTCACGATCTCCACCCCCCGCTCCCCCCGCAGGGCCCAGTGCGTCATGTCGCTCTGCCAGCACTCGTTGGCCAGCGCGGCCTGGAACCGGATGAAGCTGGATCGGGGCCGCTTCTTGGGCTCGGGGACCACACAGCCCCGCCGGCGCAGGACCCGCGTGATGGTGCTCACCGAGGGGGCGGTCCGGTGTCGCCTGCTCAGGTGGAAATGAATAGTGGCGGCCCCGGCGTCCAGTCCCTCCTCGGCCAGCTGCTTGCGCAAGAGGACGATCTCGTCCTCGACCTCGTCGGCGGTGGCGGTCGGAAAGTGGTGCGGGCGTCTCGAGCGGGGCACGAGACCCTCCTCGCCCTCCTCCCGGTAGCGGGCCAGGAGCCGGTAGATCCAACTGGGGTGGACCCCGTGGGCCCGGGCCAGCTCGGCAACCGGTCGCCCCTCCCGCAGGTGCGCTTCAACCAGGTAGCGGCCCATTTCCATAGGAGACCCCCAGATCGGTGTCGCCTATGTCTTGACACATCTCTCGCCTATGTCCTGGTTTCGGACACCTCCGCCCCCACGAAAAGAGGTTGACCCGGTGGAACTTTTTTTGGGCGAAGTGGGCTGTGCAAACCGCGTGCTGACCAACCGGACGTTCAGACCGCGACGACGTCGACAAGCCCCTCGAGACTTTGGAAGTCCTCAGGATTGCGCGTGTAGATCGGAAGTCTTGCGGCACAGGCCGTCGCCGCGATCAGAAGATCAAGTGCTCGCGTGCCACGCGCCTTGCGTCCGCTCGCCAATTCGGCTGCGTAGATTCGCCCATAGGCACGAGCCGCCTCTCCGTCGAAAGGGAGGGGATCGAACGCTGCCTCTGCCCGTTGCAATCGGTCCTGTCGCCGGGCCCGCTCGTCGGCGTCACCGGTCGCATGAGGTCCGGCGGCGAGCTCTGCCATGGTGATGGCGCTAACGGCCAACTCGAGAGGAAGCTGACCAGCCTCGAGCTGTTCGAGGTCGATGACCACCGAGGAGTCGATGACCCCCCGCTGTGCGCGTGGAGATTCAGGCACGAGGGCTGGGATCCTGGGACGCGACGCTGTCGAGGTCGGCGCGAAGCCGGGCCAGGTCGACGCTCGGAGCACCCCGGAAAATGGCGATGACGGTGTCGGCCTTCACGAATCTGTGGCGCCGAAGCGGGGTCAACTCGCCCACGGGTACGCCATGTCTGGTGACGACGAACGTCTCACCTCGGTCCAATCCCCTCATGATCTCGCCGCTGTCGTTCCTGAGCTGGCGTTGGGTGATATCTCGAGCCATGACGACCACTGTAGCACTATGTGCTACGTGATGGTCAGAGGCCCTGCTGCCCGCCGGTTTGCTCCGACCCGGTCTCGGGCTGTTCGGGACTGGCTCCCAGAACGCTGCGAAGCACGGCGCGCAGCTGTTCAGGGGAGAGCTCGCCGAGGGTGGCTGCCAGCTCGGGATCGCCGATGGTGGTGGTCGTCTCGCCGAGCTTGATCTCGACGACCTGGGGGCGCGGCGCAGCGTCGCTCGTTTCCCGGAGAGGAACCTCGGCCAGTCGCGCTTCGAACGATTCGATCGACACCCCGAGTGCGGCGAGCGCCCTGCCGGCTTGGGATGTCCCGTCGGTGAGGATGGCGGCGACAAGGTGGCCCGTGGTCATGGGCCCGGAGCCGGCAAACTGACGAGCCAGCCGTGTCGCCTCGGCTGCGGCTGGCGACCGGGGGAGCGCCGAGGACGTGCCCTTCGGCATCAGCTCGGTCACCCGCGCTCGTACCTCGTCGGCGTCGACCCCGAGGAGCCGGCCGACGTCGCCGTCGTCCTCGACTACCCGAAGTGCGCCGAACACCAGATGCTCCGTGCCGATGTAGTTGTGGCCGAGCTTGAGCGCTTCGCGTAGCGACAGCTCCAGCGCCTTCTTGGTCGTGGGGCTGAACGGGACCTTGGATCCGAGGTTGTCGGTCGGCGAAGGCTCGATGGTCGCCTCCACCGTGGCCCGCAGCTCTTCGAGGCTCACGCCGAGCTGACCCAGGGCCCTGGCGGCGATGCCGTCGCCCTGCACGAGACCGAGCAGCAAGTGCTCGGGCCTGATCAGGTCGTGATGGAGCGCCTTGGCCTCCTCCTGGGAGACGACGATGGCGCGGCGGGCGCGGGGCGTGAATCGCTCGAACATGAGGCAAGAGTACGAACCCTGTCAAGACCCTGATATCTAATAGGGTGGTGGATGGTGACAGCTGAGAACACCCCCGAACGCGGTGTGCTGCCCGAGGAGGGTGCGACGACGGTCGATTGGGACGACCTGCTCGCCCAGCTCGCCGAACAACCGCAGGAGGAGGGCTGGGTGACTCTCGAGGAAGCCTCGGGCGCAACCGGGGTGGCCCGCTCCACCCTGCGGTCGTGGTACCGCTCCGGCCAGTTGCCCTCGCGCATGGTGGCCGGGGTGCATGGTCCCCAACGGCTCGTGCCGCTCCCCGCCGTGCTCGATCGGGCGCTTCAGTCACCACGCATCCAACGCCAGCTCGACCACGCCCGTTCCCTCGAAGCCGAGGTCCACGAGCTGCGACAGCGCCTCGAGATGATCGAACGACATCTGGGTCTAGCCTGAGCGCGAAGCATCGTATCCAGCGATCCGGACGCCATCGCTGCAGCGGGGTTGAAGGGCGCGCCGACCATCCCCGTGCGACGTGGCGACGCTGCGTAATCTACCCATTCCGGAATTGGCGACCCAGAAGGAGAACGTCGCAATGACCGAATCATCGCGCCCGAAGAGCCCTGCGGTCCCGACGAGACTGAAGCTCTTCCGGATGGGACCGATCGCCGCTCTGGCCGCTCTTCCGGTGGCGGGATTGGTCGTCGGCACGAGTACGGCATCCGCCGCGCCGCGCTCGGTCCCTTCTCCCGTCACGTACTCGGACTCGACCACCACGGTGCCCGCGTCCGTGCCGGCCGGTGTGTGCGACGTGACCTTCAACGTCACCGGTGGCCAGGGTGGCGGGACAGCGGGTGGCCTGGGCGGTGAGGTCGAGGTGACGCTGGCGGTCAGCGCCGGTGAGAGCTACCAGGTCGCGGTCGGTGGAGCGGGAGGATTGCTCACCGCCGGTCAGAGCGGGGGAGTCGCGTCCGGCGGTGTGGGTGGCAGTGGCGACACCGGCAACGAGGCCGGGGGCGGTGGGGGCGCCTCTGCCGTCACGGTCGGTGCGGCGCTCACCCCCACCATCATCGCCGCCGGCGGGGGCGGGAGCGGGCTCGGAGACATGTTTGCCGTAACGCCGATCGTCGCCGCGGGAGGCGCAGGAGGCGCTACTGGTGGGAACGGCAATCCCGGTCCCGGTGATTCGACGGCGGGCGGAGGCGGAGCGACGCAGAGCGCGCCGGGAGCGGCCGGGACGGGTGCAGGCGCCGGCTCTGCCGGGGTCGGCATGGTCGGAGGCGCCGGAGAGACCTTGGTGGGCGCCAGCGGCGGGGGCGGAGGGGGACACTTCGGCGGCGGAGGCGGCGCCGATGACGGAGTTGCCGACGGCGGGGGCGGTGGTGGTGGGTCGAACCTGGCTCCCTCGGGCGCCACCATCGATGGAACCACCTCTTCCACCGGCAGCGGATCGGTCGTGGCCACCTTCATCGCCTGCCCGGCTCCTCCTGCCCCTCCGGTCACCCCGACCGGTCAGGGCTATTGGGAGGCGGCCTCCGACGGCGGTGTGTTCAGCTTCGGCAGCGCCACCTACGAGGGCTCCATGGGCACCAAGACCCTCGACGCGCCGGTGGTGGGCATGGCGGCGTCGCCCGACGGCAAGGGCTACTGGGAGGTGGCGGCCGACGGGGGCGTGTTCAGCTTCGGCAGCGCCACCTACTACGGATCGATGGGCACCAAGACCCTGACCAAGCCGGTGGTGGGAATCGCCGCGGCGCCCGACGGCAAGGGCTACTGGGAGGTGGCGGCCGACGGGGGCGTGTTCAGCTTCGGCAGCGCCACCTACTACGGATCGATGGGCACCAAGACCCTGACCAAGCCGGTGGTGGGAATCGCCGCGGCGCCCGACGGCAAGGGGTACTGGGAAGTGGCGGCCGACGGGGGCGTGTTCAGCTTCGGCAGCGCCACCTACTACGGATCGATGGGCACCAAGACCCTGACCAAGCCGGTGGTGGGAATCGCCGCGGCGCCCGACGGCAAGGGCTACTGGGAAGTGGCGGCCGACGGGGGCGTGTTCAGCTTCGGCAGCGCCACCTACTACGGATCGATGGGCACCAAGACCCTGACCAAGCCGGTGGTGGGAATCGCCGCGGCGCCCGACGGCAAGGGGTACTGGGAGGTGGCGGCCGACGGCGGTGTGTTCAGCTTCGGCAGCGCCACCTACGAGGGATCGATGGGCACCAAGACCCTCGACGTGCCGGTGGTCGGCATGGCGGCTGCTCCTGCGCTTGCGTGAGAGCCGCCGGACGGGTCGTGACGTGACCCCGTGACGGTCTACGAACTGGGCACCTACGAACAGCGCACCTACGGACAGGGCGGCCCGGTCGTCACCTTGTCGAGGGTCACCTTGTCGAGGGCGTCGGCGAGCGCCTCGAGCTGCTTTCGGCTGAGCCGGTCGACGAAGTGCCGGCGCACCTGCTCGACATGGTCGGGCGCCGCGGCCTGAAGTCGGGCACGTCCCGCCGCGGTGAGGACCGCGAACGCGCCGCGCCGATCGGTGGGGCACCGGTGTCGCTCCACCAGCCCGGCGGCTACGAGACCGTCGAGACGCCGGGTGAGCCCGCTGGGCGACAGCAGGAGCCGGTCGGCGAGCTCGCTCATGCGCATGCGGCCGTCCTCCTCCTCCGACAGCTGGACCAGGACCCCGTAGTCGGTGACCGACATGCCCTGGCTGGCCTGGAGCTCGGCGTCGAGTCGGGCGATCAGTCGAGAGTGGGCACGCAGGAGCGACCGCCAGGCGTGCATTTCCACCTCGTCGAGCCACGGTGTGCCACCTGTCGCGGACATAACCCCAGCGTACCGGAGTGACCATTGGTTGCGCACGCAAGGAATGGGAATTCGACTCGGCTGGGGCGGCGGCGCCCAGCGCCGGAGGCCCGTCCCCGGGTCGTAGCCTGAGCGGGCGATGGCGCCCGAACCCACCACGTTGCCGGCTTTGCTCGAGGACCTCGAGGCCGAGCACGCCGAAGTCGAGAGCATGGTCGACGGGCTCGACGAGATCTCTTGGGACACCGCCACTCCGGCGCAGGGGTGGGCGGTGCGCGACCAGGTGAGCCATCTGGCGTTCTTCGACGACGCCGCCACCGAGGCCATCGTCGACCCGGACTCCTTCATTGTAAGGGCGCAGGCCGCACTGGAGGCGGGGGGCGATCCCATGGAGGAGCATCTGCTCCGGGGGCGGGCCATGGCGGGACGCGAGGTGCTGGCGTGGTGGCGCGGCGCCCGGGGCCGGATGGTGGGCGCGGCTCGCACGCTCGACGGGCGCGACCGGGTTCCGTGGTTCGGGCCTCCCATGAGCGCGCTGTCGTTCGTCTCGGCACGGCTCATGGAGACGTGGGCGCACGGCCAGGACGTCGCCGACGCACTCGGTGTGAACCGCGTCCCGACATCACGGTTGCGACACGTCGCGCACCTCGGGGTCCGGGCCCGCCCGTTCTCCTACGTCGTGCGCGGTCTCGAGGTCCCCGACGAGGCGGTGCGCGTCGAGCTGACGGGACCGGCGGGGGAGGTCTGGGAGTGGGACGGCGATGCGACGTCGGGGCTGGTGCAGGGCCCTGCACTCGACTTCTGCCTGGTCGTCACCCAACGACGCAATATCGCCGACACGGCCTTGACCGTGCAGGGACCGGCGGCATCGCACTGGCTGGCCATCGCGCAGGCTTTCGCCGGTCCCCCCGGGCCGGGGCGCCCGGCCCGTGCCGCCGGACGGCCGCCGGGTCGGGATTGATCAGACGGAAGGACCGCCGAGCTCGCCTGTGGCCGCCGCGCCCGTGAGCACGTCGTTGGCACCGGTCGTGTCCTCGGGGACCGGCGGTGCGGCGCCCCGGCGTTGCCGGCGGTGCAGGACCACCATCACGACGACGCCGCTGGCGAACAGGGCCAGTCCGGCGATCTGCACCAGGGTGGAGCCGAGGTGGCCGATCTCGCCGAGCCAGAGACGCTCCTCGTAGAAGCGGGTCAGGCCCCACAGCGCCATGGTGGCGGCCACGATGAAGCCGACGGGGCGCTCCTTGTAGTAGCGCTCGATGAGCAGGAGGATCCCGAAGATGATGAAGCTGTCGATGGCCTGGAGGATCGGCACCGGCAGGCGCTTGCCCACCTGCCCGGCGTAGTACATACCGAACCACTCGTGGGTGGGATGCCCGCCGCCCGCCACCATGAGCTGGGGCCCGAGGAGGCGTCCGACACCCCACGCCGCCATGAGCACCGGGGCCACGATGTCGAGGGCCCGGATGGCGGAGAGCTCGGGGCACCGGCGCCGGGCCAGGATCAGGCCGGTGGGGACGCCGCCGAGCAGTCCGCCGAAGGAGGACAGCCCGCCGTGCCACACCTGGAAGATCTCGACGGGGTCGGCGCTGTAGGTCGATAGGTTCGTCACGACGTGGAGCAGGCGGGCCCCCACGACCGAGGCCACCACGATCCAGAGGAAGACACCCGTGAACCAGTCCGTGGGATACCCGTTGGTGCGCAGGCGCCGCTCGAAGTACCGGTAGGCGAACCAGAACGTCACGGCCAGGCCGATGCCGTAGGTGTGGATCACGAGGGGCGTCGGCCCGAGGTGGAACGAAACGGGGATCGGCTTCACATGGGTCCTCGTCGCGGGCGGATGGCGGGGCCCGTCGGGCCCCCGGCCAGCGTAGCGTCAGAGGACGACACGACTTCGTCGCCCGGTCCTCGGGCACCGTCGGCGTGCTCGACGCGCCAGGCAGCGCCCATTAGCGTCGCCGCGGCGTCAGGTCGTGGGCGCTCGGGCGGCGCGACGGGGAGGATGTCATGGGAGCGCTTGAGGGCAAGATCGCCCTTGTCACGGGCGGAGCCTCGGGGATCGGCCTGGCGAGCAGCCGGATTCTCGTGGCCGAGGGTGCCACCGTGGTCGTCGTCGACGCCAACGGCGAGGGGGCCGAGAAGGCGGCTTCGGAGCTCGGTGGCGTCTCAGTACGGGCCGACGTGGGCGACACCACGCACTGGCCCCGCATTCTCGACGCGGCGCGCCGGTTGGGCGGCTTGGACATCGCGTACCTCAACGCCGGAGTGACGACGGGTGAGCAGGACATCGTCAAGCTCACCGACGAGCAGTACCGGCGCATCCTCTCGGTGAATGTCGACGGCATCGTCTTCGGCACCCGGGCCGTCGTGCCCGAGCTCGTGGCACGCGGCGGGGGAGCGATCGTTGCCACGTCCTCGCTGGCGGGCATCGTCGCATTTTCCGGCGACCCGATCTACACCCTGACCAAGCACGCCGTGGTCGGTTTCGTGCGCGCCGTGGCGCCGCGGCTCTCCGAAAGCCGCATCACCATCAACGCCATCTGCCCGGGACTGGTGGACACGCCGCTCATCGACGGCGAGATCCGCGACAGCCTCGCCGGTGTGGGGTTCCCCCTCATCCCGGCCGAGGCGGTGGCCGAAGCCGTCCTCGGGTGCGTGCTCGGCGAGGACACCGGCCAGGCCGTCGTGGTGCAGCTCGGGCGCGAGGCGGTTCCCTACCGGTTCGGTCGTCCTCCCGGACCACGTGCGCCCGGCGTCGAGGGCAGGATCCCGCCCGAGTGGTTGGCCGACTCCGGCCAGCCCCGTCCGCCCGAGAGCAGCGGCTGACGCCGAGGCGTGGCGGCCGCCCACCCCTCGGTCAGGGACGCCCGGCGCCGACGAGCCCGCTCGTCCAGATCCCGGTGATCTGGATGTTGGTGCCGGTCTCCATGGCCTGGACCATCTCGCCCGGGCCCACGTACATCGTCACGTGCCCGATGATGCCCCCCTCGTCGTAGAAGAGCAGGTCACCGGGTTGCAGGTCCGATAACGGGACATGGACGGTCTCGTCGTACTGGGCGGCGGCGGAGTGGGACAACGACACGCCGGCGTGGGCCCAGGCCCACATGGTGAGCCCCGAGCAGTCGAATCCCACACCGGGCGTGGCGCCGGCCCAGATGTAGGGGACGCCGATCTGGGACTCCGCCGCCGCTACGGCCTCCGCTCCGCCCCCACCGGGCACGGCGGGTACCGGCTGCAGGCCCACGCCGGAACTGCTCTGCTGGGCAGCCGCCTGTTGCGCGGCCACACGCGCCCGGAACGCGGCGGCCTGCGCCGCCGCCTGGGCCGCCTGCTTCTGGGCCACCAGGGTGGCGATGTTCCCCTTCAGCTTGGAAAGCGTGGCCTGCTGGCTGGCCAGCTCGGCCTGGGCGCCCTGCCGCGGCGCTCTGGGCGGCGGCGAGCGTCGTCTGCGCCTGGGACTGCGTGGCCTGCAGCTGCGCCTCCTGCGCGCTCAGCACAGTCTCGGACTTGTCGAGGCGGTCGATCGCCCCCGAGACGCTCTCGCTCGCCACCTGCTGGTACTCCTGGACCGCGGCCGAGCGCTCCCCGCCCGGTGTGAAGAGCTGCTCGAGCCCGGCGTCGGAGCCCCCCGAGGTGTAGTCCTGGATGGCGAGTCGACGGAGATCGCTCTGCGCCGATGCCACCTGGGCCTTGGTCTGGGTGACCTGACCCTGGGTCTGGGTCACCTGCTGGTCGAGCTGCTGGACGTGGATCTGGTCCTCGTCGTAGCGCTCGGAGAGCACGGCGAGCTGCTGTCCCTGTGCCTGGATCTGCGACGCGATCTGGGCCGCCTGAGCCTGGGCGCTCTGCAGCTGGTCGGCGGCGGCAGGGCGCACCGAAGCCAGCACCGGGGCCGCGAAGAGGGCGATGGCGACTGCTGCCGAAACGACCCGGGAGAGCCGGGGGAACCGCCGGGCCCGCCGGCTCGGCCGCGCCTTCGAGTACCGCTCGAGGCTGATCACAACAGCCTCGTGTCTATCAACCGTGGCCGGGCGGGGCAAGGATGGTTCGGCGCGGGACCGACCCGGCCCGCTCCCGGGACCGCGCACCGGAGCCGTCGTGACGGCGGCCCGGTGCCGGTAGCGTCGCGATCGTGCACCCCATCGAGCGGCTGCGGTACGTGGCCCGATCCGGATGGGCCCCACCTGCGGTGCTGGCGGCGGAGGCGGCGTGGGCCCTGGGCGATCTGGCGTTGCACGAGGAGTCCGCCGTCGTGCCCGCCTGCCGGCGACTGCTTGACCGCCATCCCGGCTGTGGGCCGCTGTGGTGGGTGGCGGCCCGCATCCTCACCGCCGGGGACGCCGTGGAAGAGGCGGAGCGCTGCGCGGACGCGCTCGAGTCCGACCCCACCTCCGATCTCCTGAGAGAGGATCTCGCCGCCGAACGCCGGGCCGTTCGTCACGGTGGGGTGGGTGAAGTCGCCAGCGCCGATGTCGTGGTGGTGGAGGTCGACGCCATGGGCCCGGGCGGCATGGTGCTCGACGCCGACGACGTGGGTGTGATGGAGGCGGCCCGCGCCCTGGAAGTGCCCGTGTGGGTGGAGGCAGGGGTCGGCCGGGTGATGCCGCCTCGCCTGTGGGAAGCCCTCGTCCGCCGCCTCGAGGCCGCCCACCTCCCTCGATCCGGTTGCGTCGTCGATCTCGAGGGGGTCGACCGGGTGGCGGGACCGACCGGTGTGCAGACCGTGCCCGTCGCCCTCGCCGGCACCGACTGTCCCGAGCCCGGAGAGCTGTTGGCGCGCTGGTAGGGGCCGGGGATCGACGCTCGGCTTCGGTCATGGATAGGGTCGCCGACCATGGGCGAGATGATCGATTTTCCGAGCAACGGGTCCGAAGGGCAGGGGTATCTGGCCGTGGCGCCGTCGGGCGCGGGCCCCGGTGTGGTCGTGATCCAGGAATGGTGGGGACTGGTTCCCCACATCAAGGACGTCTGTGACCGCTTCGCCGCGGCCGGCTTCGTGGCGCTCGCTCCCGACCTGTACCGGGGGAAGCAGGTCTCCGAGCCCGACGAGGCCGGCAAGGAGATGATGGCGCTAAAGCTCGAAGGGGCCGCCAAGGACATGTCGGGAGCGGTCGACGAGGTCCGGCGGAGGTCGTCGGGCGACAAGGTGGGAGTGGTCGGGTTCTGCATGGGCGGGGGCTTGGCGCTGGTGCTCGCCACCCAACGGCCCGATGCCGTCGCCGCGTGCGTCGCCTTCTACGGGTTGATCCCGTGGCCCGAAGCCCAGCCCGACTTCTCCAAGCTCTCGGCGGCGGTGCTCGCGCATGTGGCGGGGAACGACGAGTACTTCTCCCCCGAAGCGGCGGGCGCGCTCGAGGAGCAGTTGCGCAGCCTCGGCAAGGAAACCGAGTTCCACGTCTACGAGGGCGCGGACCACGCCTTCTTCAACGACACGCGGCCCGAGGTCCACGACGCCGACGCGTCGGGCACGGCGTGGCGACGGACGATCGACTTCCTGCACGCGCAGCTCGGGTGATGCCTGTCGAGGAGGAGGGTGCCGTCGGCCGCTACCTGCTCCTCGGGCTCGGGGTCGGGCGCCACGTCGACGGACTGGTGGACGCCTACTACGGCCCTCCCGCGCTGGCTCGGCGCGTCCGCGCTCGCCCCGCTCGAGGATCCGAAGGGGTTGGCCGACGGGGCCCGGGCGCTGGTCGCCGACCTGGACTCGGGCATCGCCCTCGACGTCGCCCCCGCCACGGGGCCGGGCTCCGAACCCGGTGACGCCCGTCGACGACGGTGGCTGCGCGCCCAGGCGGTGGGCCTTCTCACCACGGCGCGCCGGCTGGCGGGTGAGCCCATCGGGTATGCCGAGGAGGTCGAGTCGTGTTACGGGGTGCGGCCCCGGCCCGTTCCCGAGGAGGAGCTCCTCGAGGCGCACCGACTCCTCGAGGAGGCACTGCCGGGTTCGGGGCCGCTGGGGGAACGCCTGATCGCCTGGCGCGAGTCGCACGCCATCGCGACCGACGTCCTGCCCGGCGCCATCGGTTCGCTCGCCGACGACCTGCGCGAGCGCACCGAGCGGCTCTTCGGCCTCCCCGAGGGCGAGCACGTGGAATTCGAGCTCGTCACGGACAAGCCGTGGTCGGGCTTCAACACCTATCTGGGCGGGCTGCGGTCGAGGGTCTCGGTGAACACGGACCTGCCCGTGCTGTCGACATCGCTCGCGCACCTCGTGGCGCACGAGGCCTACCCCGGGCACCACACCGAGCACTGCCGGAAGGAGGTGAGCCTGGTCCGAAGCCGGCACTGGTTGGAGGAGACCATCTTCTTGGTCGGGACCCCGCAGTGCCTGATCGCCGAGGGCCTCGCCGACCTCGGGCTCGAGGTGGTGCTGGGGCCGAGGCCCGAAGCGGTGGTGGCGGAGCACCTGCGCCCGCTCGGCATCCGCTACGACGCCGAGGTCATCGCGGCGGTGTCCGAGGCGAGCGAGGCACTCGGCGCCGTGCGTGCCAATGCCGCCTGGCGCCTGCACGCCGAGGGGGCGGATCCCGAGACGGTGGTGGGCGAGGTGGCCCGGTGGGGGCTGCTCCCCCGGGCGCGGGCTTCGAAGGCGGTGGAATTCCTGTTGCACCCGACGTGGCGTGCCTATGTGACGTGCTACGTGGACGGACTGCGACTGTGCCGCCGGTTCGTGGCCGGCACCCCCGCCCGGTTCCTCCAGTTGCTGAGCGAACAGCTCGTCCCCGCCGACCTGGCCGCGTAGGGCGCCCCTCCTCGCCTGCCGCCACCCTCGCTTCCCGGACGTGGAGCGTTGCCGGGAGGCGCCAGTAGGCTTTTGCCCATGTCTGAGCGCAGCCGGAACCTGCCCCGTCGATCGTGTTTCTCCACGCCCGGTTCGAACGAGCGATTCCTCGAGAAGGCGCCCACGGTGCCTGCCGACATGTCGTTCCTGGACCTCGAGGACTCGGTGGCCCCGCTCGAAAAGGACGCGGCCCGGACCAAGGTCGTAGAGGCCATCCGCAAGCAGGCCTGGGACGAACGGGTCCTGTGCGTCCGCATCAACGCCTGGGACACGGAGTGGACCTACGGGGACGTCATCGAGGTGGTGGGCAACGCCGGCGACCGTCTCGACGAGGTCATGCTGCCCAAGGTGCAGTCGGCGGCCGAGGTCGTGGCCCTCGACCTGCTCCTGACCCAGGTCGAGAAGAGAAGCGGTCTGCGTGTCGGACACATCGGGATCGAAGCCCAGATCGAGACCACGAGGGGGCTCATCAACGTGGACGAGATCTGTGCCGCCTCGCCCCGGCTCGAGACCATCATCTTCGGTCCCGCCGACTTCGCGGCCTCGATGGAGATGCCCGTGCTCACCGGCGGCGTGCAGATCCCCGAGTACCCCGGGGACCATTTCCACTACGTGTTCAGCCGGATTCTCATGGCGGGGCGGGCCAACGGCCTCCAGGTCATCGACGGCCCCTATCTCAAGGTCAAGGACATGGAGGGCCTGCGCGACTTCGCCCAACGCACCCGCGTGCTCGGCTACGACGGCAAGTGGGCGCTCACGCCCGACCAGGTCACGGTGCTCAACGAGCTGTATTCACCGACCCAGGAGCAGTTCGACCACGCCTGGGACATCCTCGACGCGTACCAAAAGGCGACCGAGGACGACCGCAAGGGTGCGGTCATGTTCGGCGACGAGATGATCGACGAAGCCAGTCGCAAGATGGCGACGAAGTTCGTGGCCCGGGGCGAGCGCGCCGGGTTCAGCCGTTCCAAGAGCTGACCGCACCGCGGGTTCGAGCTCTACGCGCTCTCGTCGGAGGCCGCCTTTTCCACCAGGCGGCGCGCCACCACCTTGAGCGCCAGGGTCTCGTCGGCTCCCTCGAAGATCGACAGCACTCTGGCGTCGACGAAGTAGCGGCTCACCGCGAACTCCTCGGCATACCCCATGCCCCCGTGGATCTGCATGGCCTCGCGTGTGACCCATTCGGCGGCGCGGCACACGTAGGCCTTGAGCATCGACGCCTCGAGCGTCCCCTCGCCCTGTGCCATGAGCCGGGCCACCTGGTACGCGAACTGGCGGGCGACCTGGATGAGGACCGCCATGCGCGTCAGCTTCGCCCTGGTGAGCTGGTAATTGGCGATGGGATGCCCGAAGACCACGCGGTTGGCGGCGTAGTCGGAGGCTGCTTCGTATGCCGCCTGCATCACCCCGACGGCGCGGGCCGCGGTCTGCAGCCGGCCGTTCTCGAATCCCGCCATCTGGAGGTAGAAGCCCCTTCCCACGCCATCCTCCCCACCGACGAGGTTGGCTTCGGGGACGAACCAGTTCTCGAAGGCGATCTCGTAGGAGTGCATGCCGCGGTAGCCGATGGTGTCGATGGGCCGGCCCTCCATCCGTCCCGGGGGGTCCTGGCGCCCCTCGGAGGAGGGGTCCTGGCTGAAGACGAACCCGCTCCCGTCGCCGCGGGGCTTGTCCACCACGAACAGCGACAGCCCCCGATGGGCCTTGGACCGGTCCGGGTCGGTCCGGGCCAGGAGCATGAGGACATCGGCGCGAGCCGCGAAGGTGCACCACGTCTTCACCCCGTTGACCAACCATCCGCCTTGGGTTCGGGCTGCGGCGGTGACGACGGCGGCGACGTCGGACCCGAAGTCGGGTTCGGTGACGGCGACCGCGTTCATGACCTCTCCCGACGCCAGCCGCGGCAGCCACGTCTGCTTCTGCCGGTCGGTGCCCCCGGCTACCAGAGCGCGGCTCAGGATCTCGGGCCGCGTGATGAGCGAGCCACCGGCGCCGAGGGATCCCCACGACAGCTCCTCGGTGGCCACCACCATCCCCATGTAGTCGCTCTCGCCGCCCGTGGCGAAGCCGCCGTACTCCTCGGGGATCGACAGGCCCAGCGCGCCCATCTCGGCCAGGCCGGCGATGAGCTCCTCGGGGATGTCGGCGTTGGCGCGGTGGATGTGCTCGGCGCGGGGGCG
This sequence comes from uncultured Acidimicrobiales bacterium, assembly GCA_963848335.1. Classification (GTDB taxonomy): domain Bacteria; phylum Actinomycetota; class Acidimicrobiia; order Acidimicrobiales; family UBA8190; genus Chersky-840. Next base: position 539,778 of record CAWKDD010000003.1, on the reverse strand, counting down.
GATCTGTTCCAGGGCGAACCGGTGGAAGGTCTCGCGCACGAGCGCGAAGTCGGCGTCGAGGTGGCGGTCCCCGTCCACCCCGACCAGCGAGGCGAGGTATCGGGGGTCGCGGAAGGTGGTGAGGAAGGTCCGCGCCGGGTCGAGCCAACTCCCCGAGGTGCCGAACGCCTCCTCGCGGCCGACGATCCGGGCGGCCAGGTCCCCCAGGGCATCGGCCACGAACACGCAGGCGATGTGGGCCTCGTCGGTGCCCGTGGCACCGTAGGCCAGGGCCGCTCGCGCCGCTCTGACGCCCGCGGCCACGTGGGCGAGGTCGTAGGCCACCACCTGGTCGGTCTCGGCGCCGCCGGCATCGGCGACCCGCCGGGCGGCGCCCGACACCACAGACGAAGCCAGGGCCACGGCCGCATCGGCGGCCTCGAGGTCGGGTATGGGCAGACCGCTCATCGGGCTGCGGCCCCGTCCCCGGGCTGCCCGGGTACCTGACCGAGCACCGTGACCAGGGGGGGCAGGACCACGGGATCGTCGCCGGGGTCGACGTCGGTGAGCGAGCCCAGGTACTCGGTGACGGGGCCGGGCCCGACCCCGGCGGGCGCCTCGGCCCAGGCGTCGACGATGACGAGGCCCGCGTCCCGGACCAGCGCCGGCAGGAGCGCCCCCACGTCGGGGTGGCGGGCTTCGGGCATGGACAGGGGGAAGCCGCCGACCCGGCCTGCGGAGGTGATGGGCTCCTGGGCCACCACCCACCCTCCGGGGCGTACGGCCCGGCGCATGCGGCGCAGCACCACGGCAGGATCGATGACGTGCATGAGCAGGAACCGGCAGAAGGCCAGATCGACCGACTCCGGGAGCAGCAGGTCCTCGCCGGCCTGGGTGATGGCGAGCACCTGGCTGAAAGCCGCCGCCGCCGTGGCGACCTCGTCACGGGCGCGGGGATCGCTGTCCACGGCGTAGACGCGCCCTTCGTGGCCCACGATCTCTGCGAGCGCCACCGACACGTCCCCTCCTCCCGCGCCCACGTCGACGCAACGCCATCCCGGTGCAACCGCCAGGCGCTCGAGCGCGGTGGCCAGAGGCCGCCGATAGACGTCGTCGCGCAGGGCGTCCGGCACGAGCCCAGACGCTACCGGCTGTAGCCTGCCGGACGTGAAGGTCACCATGCTCTTGTGTGACGCGGCACAGGTCGCCGATGGGAAGCTCTTCGTTCTGGGGGGAGGGTGGTCCCTGACGGGTCCCGATCCGATGCCCTCGGGGATCGCTCTCAAGATCGACGTCGGGTGGCACGAGGCCGACCAAGTGCACCACTGGGAGCTCTACCTCGAGGATGCCGACGGCCGGCCCGTCATGGTGGACACTCCCGAAGGGACCCATCCCGTGGAGGTGCGTGGCGAATTCAACGTCGTACGCCCCACCACCGTCCCCCTCGGGACACCCATCGACGTGGCCTTGGCGGTCAACCTGGGGCCACTTCCGCTCGAACCGGGCAACCGCTACGCCTGGCGCCTGTCCATCGACGGGGAGTCCGAGGCGGACTGGGCCCTGGGGTTCACGACCCGGCCCCGGGTGGCGTCGTGACCACCTACGACCGGCCCTTCGGCCGGTACTTCGAGGACTTCGAGCCCGGGGACGTCTACCGGCACTGGCCGGGCAAGACGATCACCGAAGCCGACGACCATCTCTTCTGCATGATCACCATGAACCATCACCCCCTGCACACCAACGCCTGGTTCGCGCAGAACGAGACGGTGCACGGCAAGAACGTCGTCGTCGGGAACCTCGTGTACTCGCTCGTGCTCGGCATGAGCGTTCCCGACGTGAGCGGCTCGTGCATCGCCAATCTCGAGGTCGAGTCCCTCGTCCACCGGTTCCCGACATTCCACGGCGACACCATCTACGCCGAGACCCGGGTGCTGGGAAAGGTGCCGTCCTCGTCGAAACCCGACCGCGGCATCGTCACGGTGGAGACGAAGGGCTTCAATCAACGTGGCGAGGAGGTGTGCTTCTTCCGCCGCAAGCTCATGGTGTGGAAGAAGGAGTACGCGCCCGCCCGCCGCCGTCCCTACGGGGACGACGTCTGGGATTGAACGGGGCGCCCGAGGGGGCGGCCCTGCGCCGGATCCGGGGCGCCGTCCTCGGGGTGGGCGGGTGCGGTTTGCGCCCGTTTCCGTGGCGCGAGACGCGTGACCCGTGGGCCGTCCTCGTGAGCGAGGTGATGCTCCAGCAGACCCAGGCGCAGCGTGTCGTCGCTCCCTACCTCACCTTTCTCGACCGGTTCCCGACGGCGTCGGACTGCGCCCGAGCCGGCCTCGGCCCCGTTCTCGAATCGTGGGCGGGGCTCGGCTACAACCGCCGTGCCCGTCATCTGCACCGGGCCGCGCAGGCCATCGTCGACCGCCACGGGGGAACGGTGCCGGCCGACCTGGCCTCTCTGCTCGACCTGCCCGGCGTGGGGGAGTACACGGCGCGCGCCGTCCTGGTCTTCGCCTTCGAGCGCGACGAAGCCGTCGTCGACGTCAACGTGGCCCGGGTGCTCACCAGGGCTGTGGCCGGGGCGCGCCTTTCCGGGCGCGCCGCACAGTCCCTGGCGGACTCGCTGGTGCCGGCCGGCAGGGCCTGGGAATGGAACCAGGCGCTCATGGAGCTCGGGGCCGCCACGTGCAGGTCCCGGGCGCCGGCCTGTGGTCGTTGCCCCCTCTCGCCCAGCTGCGCCTGGTTCAACTCCGAACCCGGGGAGCCCGACCCGGCCGCTCGGGCCCCTCGCCAGACGCGTTTTCAGGGCTCGGACCGTCAGGGTCGTGGACGCCTGGTCGACGCCCTGCGCTCGGGCCCGGTGCCTCCGGGACGCCTACGCCTGGCGTGCGGCTGGCCCGAGGACCCCGAACGGGCCCGGCGTGTCGCCGACGATCTCCTCGCCGAGGGCCTGGCGCGCCTCGGCCCGGGGGACGCCCTCGTCCTTCCCTGATCTGGGGTCAGCCGAGCACCGTGCGCATTCGGTCGTCGCCGGCTCCGGCCATCACGCGCCGAGGAAACCCATGACGTGCTCGCCGATCACCTCGGGCTGTTCGAGGTGCAGGAAGTGCCCGGCGTGCTCGACGATCACGTGGTGCGAGCCCTCGGACAGCACCGCTCCGACGTCGCCGATGGCGTCTGCGCCCAGGGCCCCGTCCTGCGCACCGTGCAGATACATCGTGGGCTGCGGCGGGGAGGACGCCGTGGCTGCCTGAGCCTCGTCGTAGGCGGGGCTCCGGAAGGTGGCGTCGAACAGGGACCGGTAGTAGCCGATGGCGGCTCCGAGGTTGGCGGGGTCGCCGATGGACGCCTTCACCCGGGCGAGGTCCCACGTGGCGTCGTAGCCCGGGGACCAGTCGGCCCAGAGGTGGTCGAGGAACTCGAGGCCGTCCGCACCCACCGCCATCTCGGCCAGAGGTGTCTGGAACAGGAAGACGTAGAAGCTGCGCTTCAGCTGGGCATAGGTGAAGAACGACCCCGCCGAGGCGGCCAGGGGCGGGACGGCCATGGTGACGACGCGTCTCCAGCGCTCGGGATGCAGCGAGGCCGCCCCGTAGCTGGCGAAGGCGCCCCAGTCGTGGCCCACCAGCACGGCGCGCCCGTCGCCTCCCAGGGCCTCGTGCAGACCCGAGGCGTCCACGGCCAGGGCCCCGACCTGGTAAACGCCGTCGGAGGGGATCCCGGTGGGCGCGTAGCCCCGCATCCAGGGGGCCACGGCGTGGTACCCGGCCTCGGCCAGCGCCGGCATGAGATTGCGCCAGGTGTGGGCGCTGTCGGGGAATCCGTGCAGGCACAGCGCCAGAGGGCCGTCGGCGGGTCCCGACTCAAGGTACGAGAACTCGATGCCGTTGACAGTTACCGCCCGCTGTTGCATGGCCGCAGAGTAGTGTCGGCTCGACAGGGCCATCCTCGGTTCCGGCCGGGCCACATGGGGGCGCGGCGCCCAGGTGCTGTCGGACGGAGGGGGAGGGGGTCGTCCGCTGCGAGTCACATTCTTCGGCGTGAGGGGCTCGTGCCCGTGCTCGGGCGAGCAGTACCTTCGCTACGGCGGCAACACCGCCTGCGTGGCCGTCGAGATCGGCGACGAGCCTCCGATCGTCCTCGACCTCGGTACCGGTCTGCGCCCGCTCGGCCACGCTCTCGAAGAGCGCAACGGGCTCGACACCCCGGTCGAGGTCACTGCGTTCCTCACCCACCTGCACTGGGACCACATCATCGGCCTTCCCTTCTGCACACCACTACTGCGTGAAGGCGGCAGGATGGACGTGTTCGGTCCCCCCCAGGACGGCGGTTCCCTCCATGACATCATCGACCGCGTGGTCAAGCCCCCGTTCTTCCCCGTAGAGGTGAAACAGCTCCAGGGCAAGATCGAGTTCAACGAGGTGACCGACGACGTGATCGCCGTGGGCTCGGCCAAGGTCCTCATCCGCCAGGTCCCCCACGTCGGGACGACGCTCGGGTTCCGGATCGAGGACGGGGACTCCACACTGGCGTTCGTCAGTGACCACCAGGCCCCCGACGACCGGGCTCACGTCGACGACGCCGTCCTCGAGCTGTGCGACCGCGCCGACCTGGTCATCCACGACGCGCAGTACACCGAGGAGGAGTACCGGGCCAAGGCCACCTGGGGACACTCCACGATCGGCTACGCCACGCACGTCGCCGCTGTCGCCGGTGCCCGCCGATTGGCACTGTTCCACCACGACCCCCGGCACACCGACGACGACCTCGATGCGTTGTTGGCCCAGGCCCAGGCGACCGACGACGCCGGCCGCCTCGACGGCGTGATCGCGGCCAGGGAAGGATTGGCCGTCGAGCTCGGCCGCACCTGACCGAGGTGCATCACAGACGCCGGGACGACCAGGCCTGAGGACGACGAGGGACGTGAGGGGCGACGCCATGGACGATGTGAGCGGGGTGGTCGACGCCGGGGACGACGATCTGCGCGTGGCGGCGGCGACGACGTTCGACGCGGGGCGGTTCCGCGAGGTTCTCGGCCACTTCGCCACCGGCGTGACCGTCGTCACCGCCATGGAGGACGGCGAGCCGGTCGGCTTTACCTGCCAGGCGTTCACGTCGTTGTCGCTCGACCCGCCCATGGTGGCCCTGGCGCCGGGGAAGAGCTCCACGAGCTGGCCGCGAATCGCCGCCGCCGGGGCGTTCTGCGTCAACATCCTCGCCGAGGACCAGGAAGCGCTGAGCCGGGACTTCGCCGTGTCGGGCGGCGACAAGTTCACGGGAGTGGGCTGGCGCCCCGCCACCAACGGCGCTCCGGTGCTCGACGGGGCCCTGGCCTGGGTGGAGTGCGAGCTCGAGCTGGCCCACGAAGCCGGCGACCACGAGCTCGTCCTGGGCAACGTGCAGAACATGGGGGTGCGCCGGGGGCGGCCCCTCATCTACTACCGGGGCGGCTTCGGCCGCTTCGAGCCGTAGCCTCCCCGGCCTCCGGCCCCCCACGTCGATCCCGTCGCCCCGGGCTCTCCTCGATCCCGTGGGAGCAGGCGATAGCCTCACGCCATGCCCAGGATCACTCCCTCTGACGCCATCACCGACGTCGTCGTCGTCGAACCCGAGGTGCACGGCGACGAGCGCGGCCGCTTTGTCGAGACCTATCGCCGGTCGTGGTTCCCCCTCGGTCGCGAGATGGTCCAGGGGAACCGGTCCGAGAAGGACGCCGGTGCCGTGGTCGGCCTGCACTACCACCTGCACCAGGCGGACTACTGGTACGTGCTGCGGGGCACGGCGCGGGTGGTGCTCCACGACCTTCGTGTCGGCTCCCCGACCGAGGGGGTGACGTTGGCGCTCGACCTCCGAGGCGAGCGCGACAGCGGTGTGTTCATCCCCCCCGGGGTCGCCCACGGGTTCGCATCTCTGACCGACGTCCTGCTGTGGTACCTGGTCGACAATTACTACAACCCCCAGGACGAGCTCGGCGTGGCCTGGGACGACCCCGACGTGGGCGCCGACTGGGGACTCGACACACCCGTGCTGTCGGCGCGTGACCAGTCCAATCCCCGTCGCGCCGAGATCGACCCGGCACTCAGACCCCGGTTCGGCCTGCGCACGTAGCCCGGAGACGGCGCGCGCCGAGAGCAGTCGTGCCCCTCGATCGACGGCTCATGTGTGTGGCGCGGACCGGCTGGACTCGAGGGCCGTGAACCGGCACGCTGGCAGCGTGGACGAATCGCAGCAGTGGGTCGAGTTCGGGCGCTGGCTCGCCGAACAGCGCGAGCAACGCGGCCTGCGCCGACGCGACGCCGCCCGGCGGGCCAAGGTCTCCGAGGCCTTATGGCGGGACCTCGAGACCGGCCGCAAAGAGGCCATCGGTGCCATCCGCCTGCTGCCCAACCCCAGCGCGGACGTCCTCGAGCGGGTGGCAGCGGCTTTGGAGCTCCCCATGGAGGACGTCCTGGCTCGTATCGGCCGGCCCGCTCGCCAGCCGAGGCCCTCGGCCGGGTCCTCGGGGGGAGCCTCCCGGGTCGACGACGACGGGTCACTGCTCTCGGTGAAGCTGCGCCGGCTCTCGGATCGGGACCGGATCGTGGTGGAGCGCCTGGTCGACGCCATGCTCGAGCACGATCACGAGCACCGCGCCTAGGCGTAGCCGTCCGTGCGGTTCGGCATCTTCTACGAGTTCCAGTTGCCCCGTCCCTGGGGTCACGACGACGAGCACCGCCTCCTCAAGGAGGCACTCGAGCAGGTCGAGCTGGCCGACGGCCTGGGCTTCGACTACGTGTGGGAGGTCGAGCATCATTTCCTCGAGGAGTACTCGCACTCCTCGGCGCCCGAGGTCTTCCTGGCCGCGGCCAGCCAGCGAACGAGTCGGATCCGACTCGGACACGGCATCGTCCAGTTGCCGATGGGTTTCAACCACCCCGCCCGGGTGGCCGAGCGGATCGCCACCCTCGACCTCGTGTCCGACGGCCGGGTCGAATTCGGCACCGGCGAGTCGAGCTCGGAGGCCGAGCTGGGCGGGTTCGGCGTGCAACGGGCGACCAAGCGCGAGCAGTGGCGCGAGGCCCTCGACGTCGTGACGCGACTGATGGTCGAGGAGCCCTTCGCCGGCTACGACGGACGGTTCGTCGCCATGCCCCCCAGGAACGTGGTTCCCAAGCCGCTGCAGCGACCGCATCCGCCGTTGTGGGTGGCGTGCAGCCGCCGTGAAACCATCCATCTCGCCGCCACGTTGGGGATGGGAGCCCTCACCTTCTCCTTCATCGAGGCGGACGAGGCCAGGGCATGGGTGGACGACTACTACGCCACGATCGCTTCGGCCCAATGCGTTCCGGCCGGTTTCGCGGTCAACGCCAACCTGTCGTGCGTCCTCCCGTTGATGTGCCACAGGGACGAGGCCGTGGCCGTCGAGCGCGGCCTCGACGGCAGCCACTTCTTCGGGTACTCGCTCGGGCACTACTACGTGTTCGGGATGCACAAGCCCGGCGTCACCGACGTGTGGCAGGAGTTCGAGGAGAACCGTGACCGCTTCGGTTTCAGCCGCGACATCGCCGCCCAGACCGGGCGGCAGCTGGGCGCGCAGCTCATGGAGCACGGGCTCGGGTCGTTGCGGGGGGCGGTGGGGACCCCGTCGCAGATCACGGCGCTGGTGCGCGAGTACGAGGCCGCCGGTGTCGACCAGTTGATCTTCGTCAGCCAGGCGGGCCGGAACCGTCACGAGCACATCTGCGAGTCCCTGGAGCTCTTCGCCCGGGAGGTCATGCCCGAGTTCCATGACCGAGCCGTCGAGACCGAGAAGGCGAAGGCCGAGCGGTTGGCCCCCTCGGTCGTGGCCGCGCTGGCCCGGCGCGACCCGCCCCGAGAGGCGCCCGAGGACTACGCCTTTCCCGCCATGCCGCAGTTCTGACGCTTCGACGGGGCACGCACACGACCTCTCGTGGGGAGTTCGTCACGTAGGGCGGTGCCGCCGGAAGGGGCCGGCGATACCCGAGGTACCCAAGCGCCGCCCTGGCCGGTTGAATGGTACCGATGACGGCGGTCGTGGTTCTCGGCGTGCTGGCCCTCGCCGCGGCGATCGTGGCCGGGGTGACGTGGCACCGCGGAGCCGACGAACGCCAGTCGGTGCAACACCACCAGCACACCCTGGAGACGCTTCGCCACGTGGCCGACCGCCGGCAACAGTCGGCCTGGCCCTCCCCGGGGCGTCGCATCGGTGCTTCGAAGGGCGCCCCGGCGTGGAGGACGCCCCCGGGGTCGGGTCGTCCCACGGGCTCTGCAGGCGCCGGCGCCAACCGGCATTCCGAAAACGGCGCGGCGCGCGCCAAAGGGGACGCGTCGCCCCGGCGCGGTGCGGTGCTGGCCCGGTGGCCCCGCGAGCCGGCGACGGCTCCGACGCCCGCCAAGGTGACGGCCCGCGATGCGGTGACCAAGGAGCCGGTGAAGAAGCAGTCGGCCAAGAGCCCGGGCGTTCGGCACGAGACGGTCGTGTTCGAAGGCGGCGCCCCCGGCGCTCAGGATCGGTCCGGAGCGACCCCCGTCCCTCGTCGCCCGGTGGGACGGCTCCCGGGAGCGGCCGAGCAGTCCCGACGCCAAGGACGCACTCGTGTGCGCCGCACCAGGATCGTGGTGGGGGCGGTGGTGGTGGTGGCCGGGGTGGCGGTGGCGAGCGTGATCACTCTGGGAGGGTCGCCCTCGCGCCCCCCCTCGCACGCCGCGTCACAGCGGTCTCACCCCGTCATCGGAGCCGGTCACAGTTCCCCGACCACTACCGCGGCATCGAACCTGCTCGCACCGTCGACTCCCACGGCGTACGGCGCCACATACGTGGCGCCGTCCTCTCCGTACACCGTGGTCGTTGATGCTTCGGCCCTGTGCTGGGTGATGGCGACGCAGGCTTCGACCGGACACGTGGTGTGGACGGGGACCCTGGCGGCGGGTGCGTCGCATTCGATGTCGGTCTCGGGCAGCATCGTCGTCCACCTCGGCGCCCCCACCGACGCCGCGGTGACGCTGGACGGCCGACCGGTGCAAATGCCCTCGGGATTCCGGGCCCCGTTCGCGCTCACCTTCCAGGCCAGCGCGTAGGGCGTGGGCCGGCGGGGTCAGGCGCCGAGACCCACGGCGTCGAGCACGAAGGCCAGGACGAAGGCCTCGTCGCGCCAAGCCTCGTAGCGCCCCGAGGGGCCGGCATGCCCCGAGCCGAGCTCCGTCTTGAGCAGGACCCGTCCCTGGGGGTCCGCCGACCTGAGCTTCTGCACCCACTTGGCGGGCTCCCAGTAGCCGACGCGCGGGTCCTCGAGCCCGGCGGTCACGAGAAAGTCGGGGTAGCGGACTGCTCGCACGTTCTCGTAGGGCGTGTAGGACTTCATGGCCGCGTACACCTCCGCATCGGCGACGGGGTTCCCCCACTCCTCCCATTCGATGACCGTGAGCGGAAGCGTGTCGTCCATCATCGTGCTCAGGCAGTCGACGAAGGGGACCTCGGCCACCAGGGCACGGAACAGCTCGGGAGCCAGATTGGCGACGGCCCCGATCAACATTCCTCCGGCGGATCCCCCGCGGGCCACGAGGCGGTCGGGCCCGGTCCACCGGTCCTGTACGAGCTTGCGGGCACAGGCCACGAAGTCGGTGAAGGTGTTGGGCTTGGAGAGCAACTTCCCCTCCTCGTACCAGGGGCGCCCGAGCTCCCCGCCGCCGCGTACGTGCGCGATGGCGAAGACGAAGCCGCGGTCCAGAAGACTCAGGCGCAGTGAGGAGAAGACCGGGTCGATGGAGAGCTCGTAGGCGCCGTAGCCGTACAACAGGCACGGCGCGGTGCCGTCGCGGGCCACGTCCCGGCGAGAGACGATCGACATGGGGACCTCGGTGCCGTCAGGCGCAGCCGCCCACAGCCGCTCGGTGACGTAACGCTGCGGGTCGTAGCCGCCGAGCACCTGTTGACGCTTGCGCAGGGTGGCCACTGCGCTGTCGAGATCGAGGTCGTAGACCGAACGGGGGGTGACGAGCGAGGAGTACTCGTAGCGCAGCGTCGTGCTCGTGAACTCCGGGTTGGGCCCGCCCCATGACGACGACGGGGACTCGGGGCAGGGGACGAGGTATCCCTCGGGGAGCTCCCGGTCCCACCGGGGGCCGTCCTCGGGGAGCGCGATCACCCTGATGCGTGCGATGCCCTGGCGCCGCTCGTAGGTGACGACGTGGCCGGAGAAGACGTCGACGCCGTCGATGCGCACCTCGGCGCGGTGGGGGATGAGCTCGCTCCAGTCGTGCCGTGACGGGTTCCCGGCCGGCGTGGCGACGACCCTGAAGTTCTCGGCCTCGTCGTTGGTGAGCACGATGAAGGTCCCCTGGTGGTGCTCGATGCCGTACTCGATCCCCTGCGAGCGCGGCAGCACGGTCCGGGGTTCGGTCTCAGGTCGCCCCGCGGGGACGACCCGCACCTCGGAGGTGACCCGAGAGTGCATCTCCACCGCCACGTACTCGCCGTCCTTGGTGCGCCCCACCCCGAGGTGGAAGCGTTCGTCGGGCTCCTCGAGGACCAGAACGTCCTGGTCGGGAGCGCTGCCCACCCGGTGCCGCCACAGCTGGTACGGCCGGTTGGCCGAGTCGGGCCGCGTATAGAAGAGGGTGGTGTCGTCGTTGGCCCATGTCACCCCGTACGACGTCCCTTCGACGGCGTCGCCGAGGTCCTCCCCGGTTCCCAGATCGCGCACCCGGAGGGTGAATCGCTCGTCCCCGGTGGTGTCGGTGGCGTAGGCGAGTCGCCCGTGCCCCGGGCTCACCGCCAGGTTGGCGACGTCGAGATACCCACCCCCGTCGGTGAGCAGGGTCTCGGCCAGTTGGTTCTCGTCGAGGAGGACCTGTTCGTCGGGCAGCAGTCGTCGGTCGGGGTCCTCCGGGCCCGACACCGAGGGCGGCGTGCCGGCGTCGCGCCCGGGGCCCTGCAGCGCCACACGGCAGTGGATGACGTACTCGGATCCCTCGACGGTGCGCTCGTAGTACCACCAGGGCCCCTTGGCCACGGGCACGCTCAGGTCCGTCTCGACGATGCGCGCCCGGATCTCGGCGAAGAGGGTCTGGCGTACCCCCGAGAGATGCGCCGTCCGGGCCTCGGTGAAGGTGTTCTCGGCCTGCAGGAGCCCCAGCACGTCGGGGTCGTCGCGATCGCGCAGCCAGAACCAGTCGTCGACCCGGCGGTCCCCGTGGGCCTCGAGGACCGTGGGCCGGCGGGGAGCGACCGGCGGGGCCGGGTCCGGGCCGGCCGGAGCGGGCCCGGGGCGGTGATCGGGACTGGTCACCGGGGCATGATCCCAGATGGGCCTGGTCGGCGTCGCGGCACGGGACGGGGGTTGTTACTATCTAGATAGGGGAAATCCTCCTGGGCAGCCCCGAGGGCCCCGCCCGGCGATGCCCGGAACATGCCGGTCGGGGTGAGAGGTGACGGCGACGATGACGACACAGGATCTCGATCTCGGTCGGTACAAGCTCGGCTGGAGCGACGTCGAGGACTACGTCTTCAAGCCCAAGAAGGGTCTCTCCGAAGAGATCGTCCGCGAGATGTCGGAGATGAAGAGCGAGCCCCAGTGGATGCGCAATTTCCGTCTGCGTGCGCTCAAGCGCTTCATGGCCCGGCCCATGGCGCCCTGGTTCGCGGTGAACATGCCCGACCTCGACTTCGACGACATCTACTACTACGTGAAGCCGACCGAAGGGCAGGTGAAGGACTGGGACGCGCTTCCCGAGTCCATCAAGTCCACCTACGAGAAGCTGGGCATCCCCGAAGCCGAACGAAAGTACCTGGCTGGGGTGACGGCACAATACGAGTGCCTGCGCGGATCGACGCGTGTGTGGACGACATCGGGGATGCGTCCCATCAAGGAGCTGGTGCCCGGGGACGAGGTCTTCTCGTTGGACGAAGCGACCAAGGCGGTCGTCGTGGCCGGGGTCGTCGGTCACCGGTGCTCGGGGGAGAAGGAGATCTTCGAGATCACCGCCCGCGGCCGGACGATCGGGGCATCGTCGAACCACCCCTTCCTGGCCCTGCGTGACGAGCGCCGAGAAGGCGCCAAGCACGCCCGATTCCGCGCCAGGTGGGTCCCGGTCGAGGACCTCGAGGTGGGTGACCTGGTCGCCATCGCCACCGACGTTCCCGACTACGGCCGCGCCGCGCCGCTCCTGGTTCCCGAGCGGCGCGAGGCGGCGGGGTTCCCGACCGCGACCACCGATGACCTGTGCTGGTGGGCGGGCGTCTACCTGGGTGACGGCTACCTCAAGCAAGGCCCATACCCCGTCGTCGAGATCGCGGTCGACCGGACCGACGAGGAGCTGGTGGAGGAGATCCGGCGCGTGACCCGGGAGGTGTTCGGCATCGAGCTGTCGCTGGCGTCGGACGGCCTTCGCCTCCGGGGGAAGGGCACCGCGGCACTCGCAGAGTTCGTCGAGCTCAACGGCCTGGGAGGAACCTCCCACACCAAGCGGCTCCCGGATTGGTGCTTCGGCCTTCCCCGGTCCCAGCGTCTGGCACTGATCGCCGGGTTGCTGGACTCCGACGGTTACGTGCGGGACCATCCGACCTCCAAGGACGCCATGTTCTGCAGCGCCAACGGAGAGATGCTGTCCCAGCTCAAGGAGCTGCTCGCCCTTTGTGGCATCGGGAGCGGCCGAGTGATCGAGGTCCACAACCGGCACCCCTTCGATCGAGACCGGGTCCTGGAGGCGTACCACCTCAGGTTGAGCGGGCGATTCGACCAGCTGTCGGCGCGATCCCCCCGTCGCCGCGACCGGCTCGGTCGCCGTCACTACGCGCACACCTACCGGACGGCCAAGGGCACGGTGTTCCGGGCCCACACCAGCGAGATGATGGGATTCGTCAAGGTTGAGTCGATCGAGACGGTGGGCGTGGAGCCCGTCTTCGACATCGAGGTGCGCGGGCACCACAATTTCGTGGCCGAGGGTTTCGTCGTCCATAACTCCGAGGTCGTGTTCCACCGCAATCGGGCCGACCTCGAGTCCCTGGGCGTGCTCTTCTGCGACATGGACACCGCCGTGCGCGAGTACCCCGACATCGTGAAACGGTGGTTCGGGACCATCATCCCGCCCAACGACAACAAGTTCGCGGCGCTCAACTCGGCGGTGTGGTCCGGCGGGTCGTTCATCTACGTCCCCCCCGGGGTCAAGGTGGACATGCCGCTGCAGGCGTACTTCCGGATCAACGCCGAGAACATGGGCCAGTTCGAGCGGACGCTGATCATCGCGGACGAGGGTTCGGAGGTCCACTACGTGGAAGGGTGCTCGGCACCGGTGTACTCCACGGACTCGCTGCACTCGGCGGTGGTCGAGCTGGTGGCCCTGCCGGGGTCGCGCATCACCTACACCACCATCCAGAACTGGTCGAACAACGTGTACAACCTGGTGACCAAACGGGCTCGGGCCGAGGCCGAGGCGCATGTGGCGTGGATCGACGGCAACATCGGGTCGCGCCTCACCATGAAGTACCCGTCGGTGTACCTCATGGGGCCCAAGGCGTCGGGCGAGGTGCTCTCGGTGGCGTACGCGGGTCCCGGTCAGCACCAGGACGCCGGGGCCAAGATGGTGCACGTCGCCCCGGAGACGACGTCGACCATCGTGTCGAAGTCGATCTCCAAGGACGGCGGCCTGTCGACCTACCGTGGCCTCGTCCGGGTGGAGGAGGGTGCGAAGCACGCCAAGAGCTTCGTCCGCTGTGACGCCCTCATCCTCGACGAGGAGTCGACCTCCGAGACCAAGCCCTACATGGAGGTCGCCGAGCGCGACGCCCAGATCGGCCACGAGGCCACGGTGTCGAAGGTGGGCGAGGACCAGCTCTTCTACCTCATGAGCCGGGGCCTGTCCGAGAGCCAGGCCATGAGTATGATCGTGAACGGTTTCATCGAGCCCGTCGTCCGCACCCTGCCCATGGAGTACGCGGTCGAATGGAGCCGGCTCATCGAGTTGCAGATGGAGGGCGCTGTCGGCTGAACGGGCGGCCCGTCGGGCCCTTCCGATCAGCCCCGTCGGGGGAGAGGAGGGTGGCGCTGTGCCCATGCGCGAAGAGTGCAAGCACTTCCAGAGCCGCTCGTACGACACCGGCGAGGTGGTTCGTTTCTGCGAGCTGGACCTCGCCCCCGAGGCGCCGTGGCGCTGCCCCGACGGCTGCTCCTCCTACGCTCCCCGACTGGCGGACGTGGGTTGGCAGCACGGCAGCCTGGTCGAACCCGCCATCGAGGACGAGCCCGGGCCCGGCGGCCCGGACGTGGTGCGCCTGCTCGAGGAGGCGTCCGACATCGTCGACGCCGTCGTGCCCCAGACGCTGGCCGAGGTCGAGAAGGGCGAGCGCTCCAAGCGGGGCTCGGGTACCGGGACCGGCGAAGGGCGGCGCCGTTGGCCGTGGCGACGGCGCTGACGCTCAGCGTCCTTTGAACTCCGGGGGCCGCTTCTCCATGAAGGCGGCCATGGCCTCCATCAGGTCGTCGGAGGAGAGGAACCCGGCGTTCCACGTCGCCACGTAGTCGAGGCCTTCGGCCACCGGCTTGTCCTCGCAGGCGGAGAGCACCGCCTTGGTCCCCTGCACCGCCAGAGGCGAGTTGGCGGCGATCTCGGCCGCCAGGCGCCGCGCCGCCGCCAGAGCGGCCTCGGCGTCGGGCAACACGTCGTTCACCAAGCCGATTTCCTTGGCGCGCGCCGCCGAGATGTCCTTGCCGGTGAAGGCGAGCTCGGCGACGTGTCCCTTCCCGATGATGCGGGGCAGCCGCTGGAGACTTCCGAGGTCGGCGACGATGGCCACTCGCGTCTCGCGCACCGAGAAGACCGCGTCGGCACTGGCCACCCTGACGTCGCACGCCGAGATGACGTCGACTCCACCCCCGATGCAGTACCCGTGTACGGCGGCGACGACCGGCTTGGGGCATTGGGCCACCGCCGTCACCGAGGACTGCATGCGGAGGATTCCCTGGCGCGCTGCCACGGCGCGCGACGCCATGGAGGGTTGGCGCCCCCCGGCGCTCCCGTTCCCGCCCGCGGGCGTCCCGTCGGAGTCGTCGGCGTCACCGGTGAGCATTCCCGCCATGGCTTTGAGGTCGAGCCCGACGCTGAAGTGCGGGCCCCGGGCCGCCACCACCACGGCGCGCACGGAGCGGTCGTCGGAGAGCTCGGCCATGGCGACGGGCAACTGGGCCCAGAACGCCGGCCCCATGGCATTGCGGGCCTCGGCCCGGTCGAGCCAGAGCGTGGCGACGTGGCCTTCGCGTTCGATCGAGAGCACCTCGGAGTCGGACATGGGCTCCACACTACGGCCCGGGCCGAAGGGTCCTCGTTGCGCCTGCTGGAGCGATGTGTCCGGGGCACGCGCCTCGTGAGAGGTCGACCGTGGCCCCGGTAGGATGGGCATCAAGGGCGCATCCGTTTGCCGACCGCCCTCCGCCCCGGCCCGATCGACCGAGCCCGTTCGAGAGAGGGAGACCCCCCTGACCACCTTCACCGCCGACGCGTCCTCGGCACTGGGGGGTCCCGATTGGCTGGTACGGCGTCGCGCCGAGGCCTGGCAGCGCTTCGCCGCCTCGAACATCCCCACCGAAGCCGAGGAGGTGTGGCGCTACAGCGGCATCGACGCGTTCGACCTGGAGGCCTTCGCCCCCGCGCCCCGTGCATCGGGGGAGCACTCCGGGCCGCAGCTGGCGGTGGCCCGACGCCTCGCCGACTCCCTCGGGCCGCGGGCGGGACTCGTCGTCACGCGCAACGGTGTGGTCGACGCCGTGGAGATCAGCACGGCATCGTCATCCGACGCGCTGGTGGTCACCGGTGCCACCGACGCCTCGTCGCCGGTCCCCGTCCCCGAGACCCTGGGCGAGCTGTCCCATGCCCGCGACGCGTTCGGAGAGCTGCACGACGCCTTCCTGGCCGACGTGGTGCGCATCAGCGTGGCCCGCAAGGCCGTGTTCGCCGACCCCGTCGTCGTCGTGCATCTGGTCGAACCAGAACGGGGCGCGGCGCAGGGCGTGGCCCTGTTCCCCCGCCTGCTCGTCGAATTCGGGTGAATCGGCCGAGGCCGGAGTGATCGAGCTCACCGCGCCGGCCGCCGCCACCGCCGCCCTCCCCGCCGGGGAGGAGCACGCCGAACAGCCCGCCGCACTCGTCGTCCCCGTGACCGAGCTGCGTGTGTCGGACGACGCCCGTCTGAGCTACGCGAACCTGCAGGTGCTCGGGCAGGGAACGACCTCGATCGCGCTGCATGCCAGCTGTGTGGGGCGCGACGCAACGCTCCGGTCGTTCACCGCCGGACTGGGTGGACGGTACGCCCGGGTGCGGACCGACTCCGATCTCCTGGGCCAGGCGGGGCGGGCCTCGCTTCTGGCCGCGTACCTGGGAACGGGCCCGCAGGTCCACGACTTCCGCACGCTCCAGGACCACCATGCTCCCCGCACCGAGAGCCAGCTGCTGTTCGAAGGGGCGGTGGCCGACACGTCCCGCTCGGTGTACAGCGGATTGATCAGGATCCGAAAGGGGGCGAGGGGGGCCAACGCCTTCCAGACGAACCACAACCTGGTGCTCTCCGAGGGCGCCCATGCCGATTCGGTGCCCAACCTCGAGATCGACGAGAACGACGTGAAGTGCAGCCATGCCTCGAGCGTGGGGCCGATCGACGAGGAGCAGCGTTACTACCTCGAGACGCGCGGGATCGACCCGGCGGTGGCCGAGCGCCTGATCGTCCTCGGCTTCTTCTCGGATCTGGCCGGAAAGGCCCCCTTCCCCGGTGTGGGCCGGTGGGTCGAGGACGCGGTGCACCGTCGCATGGCCCGGCGCCTGTCCGAACCGGGTCGGGCCCATGGGTGACGTCGTGCGTCTGTGCGGGCGCGACGAGCTCGCCTCCGGAGAGGCACGGCGCTTCGACGTCGGCGCCCATCAGATCGCGCTGGTGCGGATCGAGGACGACTTCTATGCCATCGGCGACGTGTGCAGCCATGAGGACTACTCCCTCTCCGAGGGTGAGGTGGTCGCCGAGGCATGTGAGATCGAGTGCTGGAAGCACGGATCGATGTTCGACCTGGTGACCGGCGAGCCCAGATCGTTGCCCGCCACCCGGCCCGTCCCCGTCTACGTGGTCCGGGTCGAAGGTGGCGACGTGCTCGTGGAGCTCCCGTGAGCGCCGCCGCAGGGCGGGACCCGGCCGGAGCCGAGCGCGTCCACGAGCTTGCCGTGAGCGGGCTCCGGGCCGGCGTGGCCGGGCTGGAGGTGCTGACCGGCGTCGACGTCGTGGTGCGCAGCGGCGAGGTCCATGCCGTCATGGGCCCGAACGGCTCGGGCAAGAGCACCCTGGCCCACGTCCTCATGGGCAAGCCCGGGTACCAGGTCCTCGGCGGCAGCGTGACGCTCGACGGCCGGGATCTCCTTTCCCTGGCGCCGTTCGAGCGCGCTCGCCTGGGGCTGTTCCTCGCCCCCCAGGACCCGGTCCAGGTGCCAGGAGTGGGGTTGCACCACGCCATGACCGAAGCCCTGGTAGGGCGAGGGATGGACGCCGACGACGCCGGCGGGTCCCTGGCGGCGCGTGCGGAGGCCGAGGCCCGGCGCGTCGGCTTCGAGACGCGCCTGCTGGAGCGCCCCCTCAACGTCGACCTGTCGGGGGGCGAGCGCAAGCGCAGCGAGACGTTGCAGATGGCGCTGTTGCAGCCGAGCATCGCCATCCTCGACGAGCTCGACTCGGGTATCGACATCGACGGCCTGCGTGACGTGGCGCAGCGGGTCCGCGACGGCGTGGCGGAATGGGGGCTCGGGGTGCTCGCCATCACCCACTACCGGCGCCTGCTGTCGGTGCTGCGACCCGACGTCGTTCATGTCCTGGTGCGCGGTCGCATCGTGGCGAGCGGCGGTCCCGAGCTCGCCGAGGAGCTCGAGCGCTCGGGCTACGCCGCGTTCGAGAAGGCGGCTCGGGAACATGACGACGGTGGCGACGGGCCAAACTGATTCGTCAGTCAATAACGTCGGCGGTACCATGACCGGAATTCTGCAGCGGACCGACGCAGGAGGCCGCCCGTGCGCTTCTTCAGCTTCCACCTCATGCCCTATCCGGGCCTGCCTGCGGACTACGACGGGCCGGCGTGGATCACCTGCCCGAACGAGCTCTTCGACGCCCGGCTCGGGGGCGAGCTCTACAACCGCTACATCGACGAGCTGATCTACGCCGAGGAGCTCGGTTTCGACGGAGTGTGCGTCAACGAGCACCATCAGAACGCGTACGGCATCATGCCTTCGCCCAACCTGGTCGCTTCGGTCCTCGCCCGCCAGACCGAACGCGTGCGCATCGCGGTGGTGGGGAACGCGCTTCCGCTCTACGATCCGCCCACCCGGGTGGCCGAGGAATTCGCCATGATCGACTGCATCAGTGGCGGGCGCCTCATCGCCGGCATGGTCGTGGGGGGTGGGCCCGAGTACTACTCGTTCTCGCTCAACCCGGCTCAGGCGCGCCAACGATTCGCCGAGGCCCACGACCTGATCCTCAAGGTGTGGACCGAGCCGGGTCCCTTCGAGTTCACCGGCAAGCACTACAAGCTCCGCTACGTCAATTCGTGGCCCCGGCCCATCCAGCAGCCCCATCCCGAGATCTGGATCCCGGGCGTCGGCTCGCTCGAGACTCTCGAGTTCGTGGCCAAGCACCGCTACGCGTACATGGGCATCCCCTACTTCCACATCAGCGCTTTCGAGCGCATGTTCGCCATGATGCGCGACGCGTGCGAAAGAGAGGGGTACGTGGCCGACCCCCTCCAGCTGGGCTGGCTCGTGCCGATCTTCGTAGGCGAGACCGATGCCGAGGCGCGGCGGCGCTACGAGGAGCACTTCTGGTACTTCGTGCGCCGCCTCCTGCCCGGCATCAACATCTCGCCGCCGGGCTACACGTCGGTTCGCTCCGTGGAGAACATCATGAAGAACGCGGGCACCTTCGCCCTGAACCTCGAGACATGGGATCAGGTGGTAGAAGGGCAGTACGCCATCGTGGGGTCCCCCCAGACGGTCACCGAGCTGCTCGCCGCCAACGTCGAGCGGCTGGGGGTGGGCAACCTGCTCGGGCTGTTCCAGCTGGGCACGCTCTCGGCGGGCGACACCCGACGGAACCTGGAGCTCTTCGCCACCGAGGTCATGCCCGGGCTGCGGGCCGCCTTCCCGGGCGCGCCGGCGCCGGGCGCGCCCTCCCCGGCCGCGGCCACGGCGACCACGGCGGCCCCGTCATGACGGCTCTGAGCGCCGGGGTCCTCGACACCGCGGTCGGCCCCATCGAGGTCCACGGGGCCGGGGTCGGAGGGCCCGCTCCTGTGGTCTACCTGCACTCGGCCCAGGGCGAGGGGCCCGGCATGGCCCTGCTCGAGGAGCTGGCCGACACCCGTCAGGTGGTGGCGCCGCTGTTCCCCGGATTCGGCGCTTCCGAAGGGCTGGCCCTCATCGACGACATCGAGGACGCCGCTTTCCACCTCCTGGACGTCCTGGACCGGTTGGGGTTCCCCCGGTGCGACCTGGTCGGCTGTTCGCTGGGCGGATGGATGGCCGCCGAGCTGTCGGTGCGTTGGCCCGAGCGGGTCCGGCGGTTGGTGCTCGTAAACGCCGTGGGTCTGTACCTCGAGGGCGCGCCCATCACCGAGATCTTCGGCCGGGCACCGTCCGCACTCGCCGCCGACCTCTTCGCAGATCGGGACTACCCCCTCGCCCAGCTCATGCGGGCCATGGACGAATTGGAGGCGGACCCGTCCCAGATCCCCTTCGAGCTCGTGCGGCCGATCCTGCAGTCCCAGGCGGCCACGGCCAAGCTGGGATGGAACCCCTACCTGCACGATCCGAAGCTGCCAGGCCGGCTGGGCCGCGTCACCGCCCCCACGCTCGTCGTCCACGCGCGCCAAGACGGCGTCGTCCCCCGTGCGCACGCGCAGGCCTATGCGTCGGCCATCCCCGACGCCGTGGTCGTGGAGCTCGACGACGCCGCTCATCTGGCCGTGCTGGAGAGGCCGGCGGAGATGGCCGAGCTGGTCCTCGCGCATCTCGGGAACTGACGAGGCAGGTCACGACCCCGAAGCCCCCTGGCGCGGTCGCGACGGCGCAACGCGCTGGTACCGTCTTGCGTCATGGCCCGCCGCCCTCCTGATGGATCGGACGCGGGCCGCGGCAAGTTGATCGGCCACGCCCGGCTGGACCCTCACGGCGCGGACGCGCCCGGTGACCGCGCCGCTGATCGGAAAGGACTCGAGCGTCTCGGCGAGCTCGAAGGTGGGTTTCCAGGCGCGACGCGCCCCCTGGGCGCCGGCGCCACCGAGGCGAGCGGCGGTGCGCACCCTCCCGACGCCCCCGCCGGGAGCGGGGGAGGGCCTCGTGACGGGGCCCCTGGTGCACCTCCCGGTGCCACACCCCCACCCACCATCCGGCCCGCCAAGCGCCGCGGCCGCGGGCGCCCCCGCAGCACCGGCGAACGGGTGATCCGGTGGTCGGTGCTGGCGGTCGTGCTCGTGCTGCTGATCGCGGGCTCGTCGTTCGCCTACGTGTGGTACCGGCTCGGCGAGATCAAGTCGGAGAAGTGCTCGGCCTGCGCGGCGCAGCTGGCCGGGGCCCCCTACAACGTGCTCATCGTGGGATCGGACTCCCGTGCCGGGGACACGGGCGCAGCCGCCAAGGAGTTCGGAAGCGCCTCGGAGGTCGGGGGACAGCGCAGCGACACCATCAAGGTCCTGCACGTGAACCCCTCGGCGGGCACCGCCGAGCTGCTGTCGATCCCCAGAGACACCTACGTGGCCTTGTCGGGAATGCCTTCGGGCACGGGGTTGGCCACCGACAACAAGATCAACACCGCGTTCAACAGTGGCCCCGACCCCCTCATCCAGACCATCCAGAACTCCTTCGGCATCCCGATCAGCCATTTCGTGGTCATTGATTTCTCCGGGGTGATCAACCTCGTCCAGGCGGTGGGCGGCATCACGTTGAACTTCCCCTACCCCGTGCGCGACAACGACGACGGGAACAACAACTCGGGCCTCGACATCGCCCACACCGGATGCCAGACGCTCAACGGCACCATGGCGCTCGCCCTGGCGCGCTCGCGCTACTACGAGTACGAGGTCCGGCCCGGTGTCTGGGAGTACGACGGCAGCGGGGACCTGGGCCGCATCCAGCGCCAGGACACCATCATCGAAGCCGTGATCGACAAAACGAAGTCGTCGAGCTACAACCCTCTGAAGGTCAACTCGTTCCTGGATTCCATCGTCCACGACATCACCAAGGACGATGGGATGTCGACGTCCATGCTGCTCTCTCTGGCGCAGCGGTTCCACGCCTTTTCCCCTTCGTCGCTCAAGACGTTGACGCTGCCGACGCTAGGGGTGTCCGCGGGCGCGGCCGGCGACGTGGAGGTCGTGCAGGAGCCCGCCGCCAGCCAGATGATCAGCCAGTTCTTGGGCACGTCGCCCGGTGCGATCGTGACGCCTCCCCTCGACGCCTACGGGGAACCGGTGACCGTGCCGGCCTCGTCGACCACCGCGGCTCCGACCCCGAGCGGGAGAGGTCAGTCCACCCCCACCACGGTCGCACCGGGCACCGGGCCCTTCAACCCGACCCTGTGCTGACAGGGCGCAGAGCGCCCGCCGCCGTCACCGTGTGCCGGGGGTGCCCTCCTCGGCGTCGTCGAGGCCCTGTGCCAGCGTGTTCCACGACAGCGTGGCGCACTTGATGCGGACGGGGAATTTGACGACGCCCTGCAGCGCGGCGAGCTCCCCGAGCGACTCGGGATCGGCCACCACCGCGTAGGTGCCCTCGTCGGCCGACCCGTTGGCGGCCCCGGCGCCGTCGGCTCCGTCGCCCAGACGCGCCTCGTGCACCGACATCATCGCCTTGAAAGTGCGGATGAGGTCGCGTGCCTCGGCCACCGTCTTGCCCTTCACCGCCGCCGACATCAGAGACGCCGAGGACTGGCTGATCGAACAGCCCTGGCCGGCGAAGCGGATGTCGCTCACGGTACCGTCCTGGACCTGGACGTAGACGACCACCTCGTCCCCGCACAACGGGTTGAAGCCCTCGACGCGTTGCGCCGGGGGGCTCGGCAGCTCCCCGCGGTTACGCGGGCTGCGGTAGTGGTCGAGGATGATCTCGCGGTAGAGGTCTTCGAGACCGGTCATTTGCTCCTCGTCGTTCGTGACACTGTCGTCGCCCCGCCGCAGCGGGCGCCGTGGTACTGGCCCACTACGCGAACAGGGTACCGGCCTCGGCGATGGCGTCGGCCAGGATGTCCACATCGGACTCGTCGTTGTACAGGTAGAGCGATGCCCTGGCAGTGGCGGTCACGCCCATCCGTCGCATCAGGGGCTTGGCGCAGTGATGACCGGCTCGGACGCACACCCCGGCCTGGTCGAGGACCTGGGCGAGGTCGTGAGGGTGCACGTCGCGGTAGGCGAGCGACAGGACACCGCCGCGCTCGGTGGTCCCGGGCGGGCCGAAGATCTTGAGGTCCCGGCCGAAGCGCTCCTCGAAGGTCGCCAGGGCGTACGCCGTGAGCTCGACCTCGAGGGCGTGGACGGTGTCGAGGCCCACCGCCTCCAGGTACGACACCGCCGCGCCCAGGCCCACAGCCTCGGCGATGGGAGGGGTGCCGGCCTCGAACTTCCAGGGCAGCTCGTTGGAGGTGAACCCGTCGTGACGGACATCGCGGATCATGCCCCCTCCGCCCATGAAGGGGGGCATCTCCTCGAGCAGCTCGCGCCGTCCCCACAGCACCCCGATGCCGGTGGGGCCGAGCATCTTGTGGGCGCTGAAGGCCAGGAAATCGCACCCCAGCCGGCGCACGTCGGTGGGCAGGTGGGGGACGGACTGGGCACCGTCGGCCAGAACGAGGGCGCCGGCGCCATGAGCGGCCTCGGCGATGCGGGCGAAGGGGGTGATGGTCCCGAGGACGTTCGACATGGTGGTGCAGGCCACGAGCTTCACGCCGTCGAGGAGCCGGTCGAGGTCGGTGAGATCCAGTCGGTACTCGTCGTCGAGACCGACCCAGCGCAACTCGATGCCCCGCTCCTCGGCCAGCATCAGCCACGGCACGATGTTGGCGTGGTGCTCCATGTCGGTGAGCAGCACCACGTCACCCCGGTCGAGGTGGGTGCGCCCCCAGGTGGCGGCCACGAGGTTGATGGACTCGGTGGCGTTCTTGGTGAAGATCACCTCGTGCTCGGGATCGGGCGCGCCGATGAAGCGCCCCACGTCGACGCGTGCTGCGTCGTAGAGGCGGTCTGCCTCCTCGGCGAAGGTGTAGACGCCACGGTGCACGTTGGCATGGGTGGTCTGGTAGTACCCGTCCATGGCGTCGAGGACGCACTGCGGACGCTGGGAGGAGGACGCCGAATCGAGGTAGACGACCCGATGACCGTGCACGGTGCGGCCGAGCACCGGGAAGTCACCCTTGAGCTTGGACAGGTCGACATGAGCCGGGCACGGACCGCGTCGCACCACCGGATCCTCGGTCAGGTACTCGGGGGGGTTCGTCACAGTCATCTCCGCCATGGTTCGTAGCCCTCGGCCTCGAGTCGCTGCGCCAGCGCCGGCCCGCCCCGCTCCACGATGCTGCCGTCTACCAGCACGTGCACAACGTCGGGGCTGAGGAGCTCGAGGATCCGGGTGTAGTGGGTGACGAGAAGGACCCCGAGCGAGGCCCGCTCGGCCCGCACGGCCTGGACTCCGTCGGCCACGACGCGCAGCGCGTCGATGTCGAGACCCGAGTCGGTCTCGTCCAGCACGGCCAGATCGGGCTCGAGCATGGCCATCTGCAGGATCTCGTTGCGCTTCTTCTCGCCGCCGGAGAAACCCTCGTTCAGGTGACGCTCACCGAAGGCGGGGTCCATGCCGAGCCGCTTCATCCAGTCGAGCATCGACAGCCGCACCTCGAGGACCGAGCGGTCCTCGCCGACCCTCCCCGACACGGCTTGACGGAGGAATTGGATCACGGGGACACCGGGGATCTCCTCGGGGTACTGAAAGGCCAGGAACATGCCGGCTTTGGCGCGCACGTCGGTCGGCCAAGCCGTGACGTCCTCACCACGGAAGCGGATGGTTCCTGCGGTCACCCGATAGGAGGGGTTGCCGAGCAACGTGCTGGCCAGCGTGGACTTGCCCGACCCGTTCGGGCCCATGAGGGCGTGCAGCTCCCCCTCGCCCACCGCCAGGTCCACCCCGCGCAGGATCTCGGTGCGGTCGACGGCCACGTGGAGGCCCTCGATCTCCAGAAGCGGGGTCACGGCCGCAGTCTACCGTCGCCGCCAGATTTTCACTACGGCCATAGGGACAATCCCCGTGCCCTTCTCCGGCCCCATCCGTCTCCCATCCGTCGGGCCGGTGGGGAACGCTCCCACCAGGTGATTCGGCAGGGCGCGGCCGTCCGGTAGCGTCTCGCCCCGGTGAGCGACCCGTGGACCTTCAGCGGCAAGGTGGCGGGCCTGGGTCGGTCCGACGGGGTGGTCACCCTGGTCGACGAGTCCACCTTCGCCATCAGCGGCCGTGATGGCGACATCGTGACCCCCTCGGCCGAGGGGCTCTTCGTGCGGGACACCCGGATCCTGTCCCGATTCGAGCTCCGGGTCAACGGGGCCAGGCCCGAGGGGCTCGCCGCGGTCTCCGACGACCCCTTCTCGGCGGTCTTCGTGTCGCGCTGCCCGCCGCGTCCGGGCATGGCCGACTCCACGCTCATGGTGTTCCGCCGCCGATACGTGGGCCAGGGCATGCGGGAGGACGTCGTCATCCGCAACTTCGGGGACGAGCCCACGTTCTGCTCGGTGGAGCTGTTCCTCGACACGGACTTCGCCGACCTGTTCGCGGTGAAAGAGGGGCGGTTCGGCAAGTCCGACGGGGAGACCGCCTGCGAGCACCGCGAAGGCCAGCTGGAATTCTCCTACCGCCGGGGCACGATCAACCGCGGCCTGGTGATCAAGCTGTTTCCGTCGCCCGCGGTGGTCGCCGACGACCTCGTCAGCTTCGAGGCCATCGTCCCCGGCCATGGGGAGTGGACGGGGTGTATGGAGTTCCACCCTGTCATCGAGGGGAAGGCGGTGGACCCCCGCTACCTGTGCGGACAGCCCGTCGACCGGGCCGCTCCCGCGGAGCGCCTGGCCAAGTGGCGTCGCCAAGTGCCCCAGGTCGACACGGATCATGAGGGTCTGCGGACGGTGATCACATCGAGTGCCGAGGACCTGGGGGCGCTGCGGATCTTCGACCCCGACTACCCCGAGCGCGTCGTGCTGGCGGCGGGCGCGCCGTGGTTCATGACGGTATTCGGCCGGGACTCGCTCATCACGTCGTGGATGGCACTGCTCGTCGACCCCGATCTGGCCCTCGGGGTCCTGCAGACCCTGGCCCGCTTCCAGGGCAAGACCATCGACCCCAGGAGCGAGGAGCAACCCGGCCGCATCCTCCACGAGATGCGCTTCGGCGACGCTCCTTCTCTGTCGCTCGGCGGGGGCAGCATCTACTACGGCACCGCCGACGCCACGCCCCTGTTCGTCATGCTGCTGGGCGAGCTGCGGCGCTGGGGCCTGGCGCGCGAAGTGGTGGACGAGCTCCTACCCAACGCGGAGCGAGCGCTCGAATGGATCGAGAACTACGGCGATCTCGACGGGGACGGCTACGTCGAGTACCAGCGCATGACGGACCGGGGCCTCGCCAATCAGGGCTGGAAGGACTCCGGGGACGGCATCCGCTACGCCGACGGGACCATCGCCCACGCCCCCATCGCCCTGTGCGAGGTGCAGGCCTACGTCTACAGCGCGTACCTGGCTCGTGCCCACTTCGCCCGGGAGGCGGGCGACGAAACAGTCTTCGAACGCTTTCGATCCAAGGCCACCCGTTTGAAGACCGAATTCAACCGGGACTTCTGGCTCGAGGACCGCGGCTGGTTCGCGGTGGGGCTCGACGGGGACAAGCGGCCCATCGACTCGCTCACGTCGAACATCGGCCACTGCCTGTGGACCGGCATCGTCGACCAGGACAAGGCCCGGGTGGTGGCCGATCGGCTGATGAAACCCGAGTTGAACAGCGGCTGGGGCGTCCGGACCCTGGCGTCGTCGATGGGCGGATACAACCCGATCAGCTACCACTGCGGTTCGGTATGGCCCCACGACACGGCCATCGTGGCGGCGGGCCTGGCCCGCTACGGGTTCATGGACGACGCCCTGCGCCTCATCTGCTCGCTGCTCGACGCGGCGTCGAGCCTGGGCGGGCGGCTGCCCGAGCTCTTCTGCGGGTTGGACCGCGCCGAGTTCTCGACTCCGGTGGCGTATCCCACGTCGTGCTCGCCCCAGGCCTGGGCGGCGGCATCTCCGCTGCTGTGCCTGCGCACGATGCTGCGTCTCGATCCCTGGGTCCCGTACGGCAAGACGTGGTTGTCCCCCATGCTGCCCGAGGGGATGAAGTACCTCAAGGTGGAGGGCATACCCCTGGCGGGGTCGCGGGTCACCGTCGAGGTCGACGGCGACGACGTGGAGGTGACCGGGCTCCCGCCCGAAGTGGCGCTCGTCACCGAGCCCCGCCATCCCGCCACATCGGTGTGAAGGCGACGCCCGTCGCATCCTGAGCGGGCGCGCCTGGGGTGTCAGCCCCCGGCGAGGGTCCGGAGGGCGTCGACCGGACCGAGTACGGCATGGGGGACCTGGGCCTGGGCGTTGCCCACCGGCACGACGTCGTCGACGACCTCGACGGTCGGGGTACTGGACCCACACTCCGGGTCGAACGGCTTCTGCGCCACGACCTGGATCGACGCCGGTCCGGGGCCCGTGACGTCTGTCCATCCGAAGAACGTGCCGCACGGCGGCAGCGTCACCCGGACCGACGTGCTCGCAGGCCCCACCGGCGTCCAGGGCACAGAGACCAGCTCCGTGGGACGGGTGATGCTCGGCGGCTGGATGGTGCCGCCGCAGGGCGGGGCGCTCCGGCTGGTGTAGGCCAGCACGCTCTGGCCGGTCCGGGCGTCTATGACGATGGCCACGTACCGGGTGGGGAGAGTCGCGCTCGGCGAAGCTCCCGAGCACCCCGCCCCCCAGGCGATCCCCACCCATGCCAGGCGATGGTCGTAGCGGGGGAGGAGTGTCGGGGGTGGAGCGGCAGTCCCGGTCGTCGCGGTGGTCGTCGTGGCGGCGCCCGAGGTCGTCGTCACCCCGGTGGTCGTCGTTGCGGCGCCGGTCGTGGTCGTCGACCCGGGGCCCGTCGTGGTCGGCGTCGACACCTGGGGAGGCGTCGACACCTGGGGAGACAGGGTCACGACACCCAGACCGAGCACGGCGGAGCGGTAGGAGCCGTCGACGACGTCGGCGGCTCGGAACAGGGCTTGCGCGCTCTGCAGCGAGACGTGCGCCGTTCTCCTCCCGGGTGGCACCACCAAGAAGTCACCGTCGTCGATCTCCACGCGCCCGGCGAATCGCCCTCGGGCCACGGACGACAACGACGGGAGTGACGACGTGACCGCGCTCTTGGGCGTGGTCGCGCACGAGGTCATGAGCCCTGCGGCGACCACCAGCACCGAGGCGCCAAGCGGTTTCGGCACGGTTCGCACGGGCCACAGTCTGCCCGCGTCGTGGCGTTAGGCTGCGTCAATGGCGCCTCCAGTCACCGGCCGCGGCGCGCCCGGGGGGCACGACGATGAGGACGAGCTCGTGCTCGCCGTCGACCTGGGGACCGGTGGGCCCAAGGTGGCGCTGGTGTCGCCCCGGGGGAGGATCGTGGCCAGCGCGTCCGAGCCCGTGGCCCTGCGGCTCCTGCCCGGCGGCGGAGCCGAGCAGGACCCCTCGGCGTGGTGGGCCGCCGTCGTGGCGGCGTGCCGCCGCGCTGTGGAGCTGTCCTCGGTGCCCCCGTCGAGCATCGTGGGTGTGGGGTGCACCGGCCAGTGGTCGGGCACCGTGGCCGTCGACCGTGACGGGGTGCCGCTCAGACCGGCGGTGATCTGGATGGACTCCCGGGGTAGCTCGGCCATGAAGCGCCAGATGCGGGGCCCGGTGAGCGTTCTCGGCTACGACGTCCGCAAGATCCAGCGTTGGATCCGGTTGACCGGCGGAGCCCCCGGCCAATCGGGGAAGGACCCCACCGCCCACATCCTCTGGATCCGCGAGGCCGAGCCCGAGGTGTATGGCGCCACGTTCAAGTTCCTCGAACCGGTGGACTGGCTCAACCAACGGCTCACCGGAGCCTTCTCGGCCTCCTTCGACTCGATCGCCGCCCATTGGGTCACCGACAACAGGCACATCGCCTCGGTCGACTACGACGACTCCCTGCTCCTCATGTCGGGGCTCGAACGCTCCAAGCTGCCCGACATCGTCCCGTCCGCCACGATCATGGGGACGCTGCACGGCGCGGCGGCCGAGGAGCTCGGCCTTCGTGCCGGGCTCCCCGTGGCGACAGGGACGGGCGACGTGCACTCCGCAGCGGTGGGGTCCGGGGCGGTGGCGGACTTCGAAGGCCATCTCTACATCGGGACGTCGTCGTGGATCTCGTGCCACGTGCCGTTCAAGAAGACCGACGCCATTCGCAACGTCGCCGCCATCCCGGCCGCCATCCCCGGCCGGTACCTCGTCGCCGACGAGCA
Source organism: uncultured Acidimicrobiales bacterium (assembly GCA_963848335.1). Lineage (GTDB taxonomy): Bacteria > Actinomycetota > Acidimicrobiia > Acidimicrobiales > UBA8190 > Chersky-840. Next base: position 511,232 of record CAWKDD010000003.1, on the reverse strand, counting down.
CGAGACGGCGGGGGCCTGCCTGACGTTCCTCGCCGAGAACGTCCTCTTCGACGCGTCGGGTCCCGGTCCGGCCGCCGGTGGCGGCAATGTGTACCGGTATTTCGACGAGGTGGCGGCGAGGGTGCCCCCGGGGGCGCACGGGACCATCTTCACGCCGTGGCTCAACGGGGAGCGCTCACCGGTCGACGACCACACCATCAGGGGCGGGTTCCACAACCTCTCCCTTTCGAATTCCCGGGAGGACCTGGTGCGCGCCGTGTACGAGGGCGTGGCGCTCAACAGCCGGTGGCTGCTCGATGCCGTGGAGCGCTTCGTGGGCCGCCGGTTCGAGACCCTGGCGTTCATCGGGGGCGGTGCCAACTCCGCCGTCTGGTCCCAGATCCACGCCGACGCCATGGGCCGAACCATCCGCCAGGTCGTCGATCCCGTCCTGGCCAACGTGCGGGGGGCGGGTCTGCTCACGTGGCTGGCACTAGGCCGCATCGCCGTCGGCGACATCCCCGCCATGGTCGAGGTGGGTCGGACCTTCGAGCCCGATTCCTCCGCCGGGGCGGTGTACGAGTCTCTCTACGGCGAGTTCGTGAACCTCTACAAGCAGACCAAGCAGATCCACCGCCGGCTCAACCAGCACTGATCCCCTCAGGGGGTGGCCGCCGGTGCACGCCGGATCAGATGCGTTCGAAGTTCCGGGCCAGTTCCCAGTCCGTCACCGTCTGGTTCGACCGGATCCACTCCTGACGGGCCGTGTTCAGCAGGTGATGGTGCACGTCGTGGCCGAAGGCCGTAACGGCGAGCAGGGACGACTCGAGCTCGTCGATGGCTTCGACGAGGGTCGTCGGCACACGGGGCACGTCGGTGGCGTTGTAGGCATTGCCCTCGAAGGGGGCGGGGAGATCGAGGCTGTGCTCCACACCCCACAGGCCCGCCGCGAATATCCCGGCCAACGCCAGATAGGGGTTCACGTCGGCACCCGGTATCCGGCACTCGACGCGCCGGCCGTCGCCGTGGCCCACGAGGCGAAATCCGCACGTGCGGTTGTCGACCCCCCACACCGCGGCTGTGGGCGCCCACGATCCCGGGACGTAGCGCTTGTAGGAATTGACGTACGGAGCCCACAGCCACGTGAGCTGTCGGGCCCCGAAGAGCAGCCCGGCCACGAATTGCCGGCCCACCTCCGATAGTTGCGAGGGCCCGTCGTCTCCTCCCATCAGAGGGGCGCCGGACTCGGCGTCCCACACGCTGGCGTGGATGTGGCACGAAGATCCCACCTCGGCCATCGACCACTTGGCCATGAAGGAGGCGGATCGGCCGCATTGGCCGGCGATCTCTTTGACACCGGTCTTGAAGACGAGGTGCCGGTCGGCGACCTCCATGGCGCGCCCGTAGGTGACATTGACTTCGTGCTGGCCCCGACCCGCCTCACCCTTGGAGAATTCGACCGGGATGTCTGCCGCCAGCATCTCGTTGCGGATCCGCCGCAGCACGTACTCCTCGCGCGACGTCTGCAGCAGCTGGTAGTCCTCGATGGTGGAGACGTGGGGGTGCAGATCACGCCACCGTCGTGCCGCAGCCTCCTCGAAGGTCTCGCGGAACAGGTAGAACTCGAGCTCGGTCGCGCACCGGATGTCGAGGCCCAGCCCTCGGGCGCGCTCGATCTGGCGTCCGAGGATCCTTCTGGGGGAGACCTCGACGGACGCTCCCTGGGTGTGCACCACGTCGCACACCACCATGGCCGAGCCCTCGAGCCACGGCAGGAGCCGCAAGGTGGCGAGGTCGGGCAAGGCCACGACGTCGCCGTATCCGGTCTCCCAGTTGGTGAACCGGTACCCGGCGAGCGGTTCCATGTCGACGTCGACGGCCAGGAGGTAGTCGCACACCTCGATCCCGTGCCCGAGGACGTGGTCCAGGAAGAACCTTCCGGTGACGCGCTTGCCCACCGGACGTCCCTGCATGTCGGGGAACGCCACCACCACCGTGTCGAGAGATCCTTCGGTGATGCGTTTGGTCAACTCGCCGAGCTCCAGCATGCCCGCACCATGGCACGGGGCCAGGGCCGCGTCCAGCACCACGGCCGGGACCGGCGCCGGGCGCGGGAAGCGAACGCGCTGCTATTCGGGAGTGACGTAGGCGGCGGTGATCCCGCCGTCGACGACGAGAGCCGAACCCGTCATGAACGAGGACTCGTCCGATGCCAGGAAGAGCGCGGCGCGGGCCACCTCCTCGGGGCGCCCGAGGCGGCCCATGGGGATGTGCACCAGCCGCCGGTTGCGCCGTTGGGGATCGGCGAGAAGCTCGGCCAGCAGCGGCGTCTCGATCGGGCCCGGGCACAGGGCATTGGCGCGGATCCCCTGGCGGGCGTATTCCACGGCCAGCTCGCGGGTGAAGGCGAGCACGCCGCCCTTCGAGGCGGTGTAGGCCACCTGTGCGGTGGCCGCCCCCATGAGCGCCACGAACGAGGCCACGTTCACGATCGACCCTCCCCCCGAGTCGATCATGGCGGGGATGGCCCCGCGGCAGCACAGCCACACCCCTTTCAGGTTCACGCTCATGACGCGGTCCCAGGTCGAGGGGGGGGTGTCGAGCACTCCACCGTCGTCCCCGGGGAAGATCCCGGCGTTGTTGAACAGTACGTGCAGCCCACCGAGCTGCTGTGTCGCCGCGCTCACCACGTCGAGCACCTGGGACTCGTCCGAAACGTCGGCCGCCACCGCCAAGGCCCTCCCGCCGGAGTCGGTGATCCGGTCGACCGTGTCACGCGCCGCTTGGGCCACCATGTCCGCCACCACAACCGCGGCGCCCTCCGAGGCGAAGAGCGCGGCGGCGACCCGGCCGATGCCGCTGCCAGCTCCGGTGATCACCGCCACCTTCCCCTGGAGCCGAGCCGTCACGGCACGACGATACCCGGCTCCGACACCTCGTCCGGGGCTGGACCGGGGTGCAGCACCCCGACGGGGCCGTGGTGAGGGAGGACGGCGGTGTCGGTGTGATACTGGTCGCATGACCGCACGTTCCGTGCCCGTCGTGGGACTCACCACGTATAACCAGCGGGCCGCGTGGGGCCCGTGGGACAGGGTCGCCGCCGTGCTGCCCGCCTCGTACGTGGACACCGTGGCAGCAGCGGGTGGCCGTCCGGTGCTCCTGCCTCCGGTGACGCCCGACGCCGACGAGGGCGGCGCGGCTCGGGTCGTGGAGGCGCTCGACGCGCTGGTGCTCGTAGGCGGTGGGGACGTCGATCCGGCCCGTTACGGTCAACAGCCGGACCCGGCGACCTCCGGTGTCGACGCCGGCCGCGACGCCAGCGAGCTGGCCGTGCTCGAAGCGGCGCTGCGCGCCGATCTCCCCGTGCTCGCCATCTGCCGGGGGATGCAGCTGCTCGACGTGCATCTGGGCGGCACCCTCTTCCAGCACGTGCCCGATGTCGTGGGCCACGACGGGCACCAACCCGCCCGGGGCTGCTTCGCCGACGTGGAGATCAGCACGGAGGCGGGCTCGATGGTGTCCAAGGTCATGGGTGAGACCGCCACCGTCCGCTGCTCGCATCACCAGGCCGTCGACGCGCTGGGCGACGGGCTGATCGTGACGGCGCGCGCCGCCGACGGGCTCGTCGAAGCGATCGAGCTCCCCGCGGCCCGCTTCGTGGTGGGCGTGCAGTGGCATCCCGAGGAGGACGGGGACGAGCGCCTCTTCCGGGCGTTGTTGGACGCGCTGGGGTGACCGGGTCCGGCGCGGGGTCGGCCGGCCTCGTGCGCGTCGTCAACCCGGCCACCGAGCACACCATCGCCGAGGTGGCCCGCCAGGGGGAGCAAGACGCCAACGCCGCGGTCGGGCGCGCCGCGCGCGCCTTTCCCGGTTGGCGCGACGTCACCCCGGCCGACCGGACGCGACTGCTGCGGCGCTTTGCCGAACAGGTCGAAGGGCACGTCGACGAGCTCGCCCTGCTCGAGACCCGCAATGTGGGCAAACCGATCTCCGACAGCCTCGGCGAGGTCTCCATGGTGGCCGAGGTGCTGCATTTCTACTCGGGCGCGGTCGACAAGCATCGGGGTGCGACCATTCCCGTGGCCGGTGGTGTCGATCTCACCTGGCCCGAGCCCCTCGGGGTGGTGGTCGGTATCGTGCCCTGGAACTTCCCCCTGGCCATCGCTTCGTGGAAGATCGGGCCCGCCCTGGCGTGTGGGAACACGGTGGTCGTGAAGCCGGCCGAGCTCACACCGCTGACGGCCATGCGCCTGTCGGAGCTGGCCCTCGACGCCGGCATCCCCGAAGGGGTGCTCCAGGTGGTGGTGGGGCGCGGCACCACCGTCGGCACCGCCCTGGTCGAGCATCCCGAGGTGGCCAAGGTGGCGTTCACCGGATCGACCGAGGCCGGGCGCGACGTGATGGCCCGGGCCTCGGGGACCATCAAGCGGGTCACGCTGGAACTCGGGGGGAAGTCCGCCAACGTCGTCTTCGCCGATGCCGACCTCGAGCTCGCCGCAGCCGCCGCGCCCTTGGCCGTGTTCGGCAACGCCGGTCAGGACTGCTGTGCTCGCAGCCGCATCCTGGTCGAGCGCAGCGTCTTCGACCGCTTCGTGGAGCTCCTGGTCGTCGCGACCGAGGCCCTGATGGTGGGTGACCCCGAAGACGGCGCCACCCAGATGGGCCCGCTCGTGTCCGCGGATCACCGCGCCCGGGTCCGCGGCTTCGTCGAGCCTGGCGGTGGCGACCTGCGCGTGGCGGGACGGAGCACGGTGCCCGACGGGCCCGGGTGGTGGTTCCCGGCCACCGTCCTCGCCCCGGTGGACCCGGGGATCCGGGTCTGGCGCGAGGAGATCTTCGGTCCGGTGGTGGCGGTCACGCCGTTCGAGGACGAGGCTCATGCCGTGGCGCTGGCCAACGACACCCCCTACGGGTTGTCAGGATCGATCTGGACCCGTGACTCGGGTCGGGCCCTGCGCATGGTGAAGGCGGTGCGGGCCGGTGTGCTCTCGGTCAACTCCAACACGTCGGTTCGCGTCAACACGCCCTTCGGCGGGATGAAGCAGTCGGGGTTCGGCCGGGAGCTGGGCATGGAAGCGCTGGCCTCGTTCTCGGACCTCAAGAACGTCTTCCTCTCCACCCAGGGCTGAGCGCCTGCGGGGGCGTCGAGGCCCACGACCCCCCCGGCGCGGGGCTGGCGACCACGTCCCTACGCGGGCCGGTATCGTCTCGCGGGTGAGCAGCGGCCGAAAGTTCGTGAAACCGTTGGTGGCGTCGTTGGGCCTGGCCGGCACCATCGCCAGCATCTGGTGGTTCGCCCTGAAGCCCCGCCGCAAGCGCGCCAAGCAGCGGCCCGCACCGCCTGCCGCCACGGAGTGAGGGCGCGGCTCTTCGGAGCCGGACTTCGCCGCATCTGCCCACCGGGGCGGCCGCCGGTCCTCCGCGGCGTCCATGGGGTACCGTTTGCGCTGTGAAACGTCGACGCTTCGCCCTTCCCTCTGCGGTACGCGTGGTCTTTGTGTCCGCAACCATTGCCATGGGTCTGGCAGCCTGCGGCTCGAGCCCGACCCCGTCGGCCAAGGCGGCCACCGCCGCCAGCACGTCGGGCCCCGCGGAGTCGACGGTCTCGTTGCAGTCCCCGGTGTCCTACACGCCGCACGCCTCGGCGGGGGGTACCGACGACTACCACTGCACCCTGGTCAACCCGCACGTGACCTCCGACTCCTACATCGTCAAGAGCCAGTTCTTCCCCAACGACGGGAAGAGCTTCGAGGTCCATCACGCCATCCTCTTCCTGGTCCCGCCCGACCTGGCCCAGACGGCGCTCTCCGACGACGCCTCGGGCAAGGGATGGACGTGCTTCGGCGAATCGCCCCTGCCCAACACGTCGTTCGTCCAGGTGTCGAACACCCCGTGGCTGACGGCGTGGGCGCCGGGGCACGGAGTGGACGTCGCGCCCAAGGGGACCGGAGTGCCGTTCCCGGCCGGCAGCCTGGTCATCATGCAGGTCCACTACAACCTGCTCGAAGGGGACAAACCCGAGCGCCCCAGCCTGGTCCTGCACACCGTGCCCGCCTCTGCCGATCTGACCCCATTGCGCCTGGACCTGCTGCCCGCGCCCCCCGACATCCCGTGCCCGGCGGGGGTCACAGGCCCGTTGTGCGACCGGGCGGCCTCGCTCGTCGACACCGGACAGCGCTTCGGACAGAGCGCCGTGCAGTTCGTGAATTTCCTGGAGCAATTCTGCGGGCGCAATCCGGCTGACCCACCGGGTGGCGACACCACCTCGTGCACGTGGCCCGCTCCGACGGGGACGATCGTCCGGTTGACGGCGCACATGCACCTGCTCGGGCAGGGGATGAAATTCGTCCTCGATCCGGGCACCCCGGATGCGAAGACGCTCCTGAACATCACCAACTACAACTTCGACTACCAGCGCTCCTACGACATCGCGCCTGTCACGACCAAGAAGGGCGACACCATCCAGGTCACCTGCACCTACAACCCGACGTTGCGCCAGGAGCTGCCGCAGTTGCGCAACCTCCCGCCCCGCTACGTCACCTGGGGTGACGGCTCGTCGGACGAGATGTGCCTGGGCCTGGTCAATTACGTGTCCACCTCGAACGCACCGTCCATCTGAGGGCGCCCACCGTCTGACGGGACCCGGGCGGTCTCGGCCCGGCGCGGGGGACGCGTGCTCAGCCCTCGAGGAGGGCCGGCAGGACGAGGCTGATGGGGCCCCGCACCACCACGTCGGCGATCGAGTCGTACTCGGTGGGGTCGGCGTTCACGATGACGACGGGGGCGCCCGAGAGATGCGCGGCGGGAACCAGCCCGGCGGCGGGGTAGACCGACAGAGTCGATCCTACCGCCAGCATCAAGTCGCAGGCTCGGGCCGCTTCCTCGGCGCGCACCAGGTCGTCGGGCACCAGGTTCTGGCCGAAACTGATGGTGGCCGACTTCAGGATGCCGTTGCACAGCGTCGGGCCCCGATCGGCGGTGCAGGAGGGGTCCTCCTCCCCGGCGCGCACCCGTTCGAGCACGTCGGACATGGCGGTGCGCGTGCCGCAGGACATGCACACCACCTCTCGCATGGTGCCGTGGATCTCCACCACCCGCTCGGGGTCGTTTCCCGCCGCCTGGTGGAGGCCGTCGACGTTCTGGGTCACCAGGGTGTGCAAGACGCCGCGACGTTCCAGAGCCACGAGCGCACGGTGTCCGGCGTTGGGCTCGGCCTCCCATGCCCGTGACTCCACCCGGTTGCGCCAGGCCCGCCGTCGCACGTCGGGGTCGGTCATGTAGGTCTGCAGCGTCGCCATCTTCTCGGCGGTGGGGTCCTTGGTCCAGAGCCCGTTGGGCCCGCGGAAGTCCGCGATGCCCGAGTCCGTCGAGATGCCCGCGCCGGTGAGCACCACGGTGCGCTCGCTGCGGGCCAGGAGCCGACGGGCCCGCTCGAGCCCCTCGGGGCTCGTCCCGGCCGCGCCCCGGATGCGCCCCTCCCAGTCGTCGGGATCCCAATCGCTCCCGGCGCCGCTGTCCATGGCCTGAGTCTCGCGCTCTGCGCAAGCCCATGGGGAACCGGATGCGCTCGTGCCGGATCGACGGCCACGGCCCGGCGGTAGCCTCGGCGCACCGTGCTGACCTCGCTGCGGCCCCTGCGCTCGAAGAACTTCGCCCTCGTCTGGAGCTCGGCGCTGGTGTCCAACGTCGGCTCCTGGATGCAGGCCGTGGCGCTCGGGGTCGTGGTCACCGCTCGGTCCCACAATCCGTTGTGGACCGGCGCGGTCGCCGCCGCCGCCTTCATCCCCATCGGGGTGCTCTCCCCGGTGGGCGGGGTCCTCGCCGACCGCCTCGACCGTCGCCGCTGGCTCATCCTGACGACGCTGGCCGAAGCATGCTTCGCGGCCTTGTTGGCCGTGCTCGCCGCCACGGGCCACGCCCCGTCGTGGGCGCTCGTCGTGGTCGCCTTCCTCGGCGGCGTGGCCGCAGCCGTCGGGTTCCCCACCTATCAGGCCATGATCCCCGATCTGGTGCCCGCCGACGATCTGCTGGGGGCGGTGTCGTTGTCGTCTGCGCAGTTCAACGTGGGTCGTGTCATCGGGCCTGCTCTCGCCGGCGTGGTGCTGCTCGCCGGCTCTGCGGCGTGGGTGTTCGCCGTGAACGCGGTGTCCTTCGGTGCCGTGGTGGCCGCGCTGGCGGTGGTCCGGCTCCCCGCCGTGGAGCACGGTGGCGGGGACGGCGGCACGGTCCTGCGTCGTATCGTCGAAGGTGCCCGGATCGCGGCCGCCGAGCCGGGATGTCGCAGCGCCATCATCCTGATCGGGATCGTCGCCCTGGTCGGCTCGCCGTTCATCGCGCTCGTGCCCGCCATGGCGATCACCGCCTTGCACCGAGGGGCGACAGGAACTTCGGTGCTGCTCACGGCCCAGGGCATCGGAGCCGTCTGCAGTGCCCTCGTGCTGGCCCCGCTCGTCATGGCTCTCGGGCGCCGTCTCCTCGTGGGCGCGCTCTTGGCCTTCCCCCTGGCACTGGTCTGCTACGGGTCGGTCCCGACGCTGTGGGGAGCCGCCGCCTCCATCCTCCTCGTGGGGGCGTGCTACATCGGCGTCCTCACCGGGCTCAACACCGTGGTCCAGCGGCGGGCCCCGCCCCAGGCCAGAGGGCGTGTTCTGGGGCTGTACATGATGGTGCTGGGAGCCATCTATCCCGTGGGTGCGGTGGCCGAAGGTGCCATCGCCCATGTCGTCGGCATCCGGGAGGTCACCGCGGTCTCGGGTGCGGCGCTCTTCACCGTCATGGTGTGCCTCGGCATCCTCCGCCCCCATCTCTTTGCCGCGCTCGAGAACCTCCCCGCGCCCGACGACGTGACGGCGGCTCCCGTCACCCCGTGAGCGCGACGACACGCCCGACCCCGACGGTGCGGCGGTGAGCGCGGCTCGGACCGGGGCCGAGACGGTCGATCCCACCGCGGCGGAGAGCGCCCAGCGGCGGGTGGCGGGCGCCCTCGAACAGAGTGGCATCGGCGCCGGGGACCGTGTGGTGTTCTGTCTGCCGTCCTCGGCGACCCTGCTCGTCTGCGTCCTGGGGGCAGCCCGCAGAGGGGTCGTCCCCGTCCTGCTCAACGCCACGTTGCTCCCCTCGGAGCGTGACGTGCTCGTCGCCGACGCCGAGCCTGCTCTGGTGGTGACCGATGCTTCGGGGTTGGCTCCTCTGCTCTCGGGCCCGGAGCTCGAGTTGGCGCCCTTTCCGCTCGTGCGCCCGATGCACTACACGTCGGGGACGACCGGCCGGCCCAAGGGGGTCTTCTCCGGTGTGCTCGGGGAGAGCGAGGCCCGTGGGTTGTTCGAGGACGAAGCCGACCAGTGGGGCTTCGACGCCTGGGACACCCACCTCGTGTGCTCGCCCATGTACCACTCGGTCTCGGTGCGCCTTGCCGGAGCCGCGCTGCTGCGAGGCGGTCGTGTCGTCGTGCTCCCTCGTTTCGACGCGGCGGCGGTCGTCGCCGCCCTCGGTCGGTTCGAGCCCACCACCACGTTCATGGCGCCCACGGCGCTGCAGCGTGTCCTGGCCCGGCCCGAGGGCCCGGAGCGTTTCACCTCGTTGCGACTCCTGGTGCACGCCGGTTCACCGTGTCCTGTCCCCCTCAAGCGCGCCGCGCTGGCGCGGGTGGGGCCGGGGGTCCTGTGGGAGTTCTACGGGTCCACCGAGGGACAGTTCACCGTGTGCTCCCCCGAGCAGTGGCTGGAGCGGCCCGGGACCGTGGGCCGGGCCCGACCCGGCCGGCGCCTCGAGCTCGACGACGACGGCACGGTGTGGTGCCACGCACCGGGTTTCGCGCGTTTCGAATACTGGCACGACGCTGCCTCCACGGCACGCGCCTGGCGAGGAGACGCCTTCACCGTGGGCGACATGGGCCGTGTCGACGAGGACGGGTACCTCTTCTTGGAGGGACGGCGCGACGACCTCATCATCACTGGGGGCGTCAACGTCTATCCCGTCGAGGTGGAGTCGGCGCTGGCCGAGGCCCCCGGTGTCGCCGAAGTCGCCGTCTTCGCCCTTGCCGACCGGGACTGGGGCGAGCGGGTGTGCGCGGCGGTGGTGGGTGTGGTCGACGAGGACGCGCTTCGTCGTCACGTGGCTCGGCGTCTGGCTCCCTACAAGCGGCCCAAGGAGTACTTCTTCGTGGACGAGCTGCCCCATACCCACACCGGCAAGCTGCGCCGGCGCGACCTGGCTTCGGCCCTGGGCCTGGACCGGGCGGGCGCCGCCGGGGACTGATTCGTCGGGCCGGGCCCGTCCCGGGGGCCCTCGGGTGTCCCCTGTGGGGTGGTATGCCGCCGTCGGCCCGGTGGGCGATGATCTGGGGATGCCGATCGCGACCGTCAATCCCGCCACGGGCGAGACCGTAAAGGTCTTCGAGCCCGATTCCGGTGCACAGGTGGAGGCCAAGCTCGCCGCCGCCGAGCGTGCTTTTGCCCTCTACCGCAAGGTGTCGTTCGAGGAGCGGGCCCACCTGGCCGTGGCCGCCGCCGAGCTGCTCGAGGGCGAGCTGCCCGACATCGCCCTGGTCCTCACCACCGAGATGGGCAAGACCTTCGCGTCGGCCAAGGGGGAAGTGGCCAAATGTGGCGCGGCGCTGCGTTGGTTCGCCGAGCACGCCGAGGGTTTGCTCGAAGACGAGCTGGTCAGCACCTCTGCCCGCCAGAGCCGGGTGCGCTACGAGCCCATGGGGCCGGTGCTGGCTGTCATGCCCTGGAACTTCCCCATGTGGCAGGTGATGCGGTTCGCGGCGCCCGGCCTCATGGCGGGGAACGTCGGCCTGTTGAAACACGCATCGAACGTGCCGCAGACGGCGCTGCTCATCGAGGACGTGTTCCGGCGGGCCGGGTACCCGCCCGGTGCGTTCCAGACCCTGCTCATCGCGGCGCGGGACGTGGCCGGGGTCATCGAGGACGACCGTGTGCGGGCCGTGACCCTCACCGGGTCCGAGGGGGCGGGCCGGTCGGTGGCGGAGGGGGCGGGACGGGCCCTCAAGAAGTCCGTGCTCGAATTGGGGGGAGCGACCCCTTCATCGTGTTGCCGTCGGCCGACCTCGATCGGGCCGTGGCGGTGGGTGTGCAGGCCCGGGTACAGAACAACGGCCAGAGCTGCATCGCAGCCAAGCGCTTCATCGTGCACAGCGCCGTGTACGACGCGTTCGAGGAAGCCTTCACCGAGACCGTCCGGGGACTGGTGGTGGGAGACCCCATGGAGCCCGGCACCGACGTCGGACCACTGGCCACCGCCCAAGGGCGCGACGACGTCCACGGGCAGGTCGAGGACGCCCGCGCCCAGGGGGCCGCGGTGCTGTGCGGGGGCCACCCCGGGGAGGGCCCGGGGTTCTTCTACCTTCCCACGGTGATCACCGGCATCACTCCGTCGATGCGCGTCGACAGCGAGGAGGTGTTCGCGCCCGTGGCCCTGCTGTACAAGGCGGACGACGCCGACGATGCCCTGCGCATGGCCAACGACTCCCGGTTCGGGCTGGGCGCGAGCGTGTGGACCACCGACGAGGACGAGCGCCAACGGTTCGTGGAGGGCCTCGAAGTTGGCATGGTCTTCGTCAACGCCATGGTGGCGTCCACCGCCGAGCTGCCCTTCGGGGGGACGAAGTGCTCGGGTTACGGCCGCGAGCTGTCGGGACTCGGGATCAAGGAATTCTGCGAGGCCAAGACCATCTGGGTCGCCTGACCGGTATCGACACTGCCCGTCCTGCGCACGACCGACGGGAACGACCTCCCGAGTGGGGTCACCGGCCCGGGGAACCTCCGGAGAGGTGGACGAGACGATCCTGAACTCCGAACCAGCTGATGACTCCGTCCGCATCCGAACGAGATGGAGGACCGAGCGACGCGGTGAGTCGGCTGATCACGGTAGATCGCTGTTGCCCCAATGGGAGGACGATGACGGAGTCGACGTGGTAGCTACGCAGGAATTGCCTTAGATCGGCGGTGAGGTTGCTCTGGGCCAGCAACCGGCGCTGGGCAGGAGTTGCAACGCCGTAGAAGGACACATTGAAGAGCGTCTCCACCGAGACCGGCTTCAGCGTAGATGGATGGGCGATGCCTTCGGTCGCCTTCGACGGCGTCCATCCGTACCCGCCGATCAGCTTGAAGTGCATACCGGAAAGCGCTTGGTAGAGCATGGCTTCATCCACGGAGTTGACGAATGGGTAGTAGATCGACGGGACGCCTCTGAGCGTGTGGACCAGTGCACTCGGATAGGGGTAGGCGAGGACGATGCCCCCAGACGGCATGGACGTGATCCATCTCGACGTGAACACCGTGGGCACATGTATCGGCGACGCCGGTTGGTGGTGTCTCGGTATCAGAGGGACAACCGCAATCGCGGCGACAACGAATCCGGCACCGCCGGCAACGACGGCCCTCCAACCACGCCGGCGTCGCTGCAACCGGCCCCATTGGTTCACTCGTCCATGGAGATGGTCAAGCCCGATCGCCAACACGCCTGCTCCGAAAAGGTAGGTGAAGAGCGAGAAACGAGTTGCGACGAGGCCGTCGACAATCGGGGCGTGAGCAAGGAGAGCGAACGGGAGAGGAACGTGTGTGTCGTGATGATCGACATAGAGAGGCGAACCTAGGGACAGCACCAAGGCCACGGCTGTCATTGCGCCGGCAAACACCACCAGGGCACGGTGTCGCAGCCATATCACGGTCGCCACGAGAATCAAGACGAGTGGGATGCCGAGGTACAGGGACGCCGAATAGAAGTAGGGCCCGAATTGCGTCCAGATGCTCTTCGTCGACGATGGGTCGACCCATTGGTAAAAGCCCGGCACGAAGACGCCCAGCAGGTCGCCCGCCCCTCCCGCCAACTTTGGGGCACCGTGCACGTGTGCGGGCCCGAAGAGCGTAAAGAGCACCGGATACGCGAGCAGCACCCCTCCCACCATGACGGCGCGGGTCAGCGCCGTCATCAAGTACGCCCGTCTTGCGGCAAGCTCCCTGCGGTGCACGAACACGTGGACCAGACATGCGAAGGCTCCGAGGAGGATGGTGCTGGTCAGCACCTCGGCGGAGATGAAGTATTGAACGGCGCACGTCACGCCGAGGAGGACGCCGGTCCTCGCCGGTCGCCACCGTTGCCGCACCATGATCTCGTAGAGGAGAAGGAGGATCAGCGGCGGGAGGGGAACAAAGATTAGAAAGAGGTAGCCGACGGCGTAGAAGGTGGCATAGGCGGAAAAGCCGTAGAGCAGGCCTCCCAGGAAGGCTGCCGGCCACCACGTTGTCCACCGGCGTAGCACCAGGCACATCGAGGTGGCAGACACGACGAGGGCTAAGCGGATCAGGATGTTCCACGTCACTATCGGCCCGAACAGTGATGTCACAGGCGAGAAGAGGACGCCGAGGGCCAGCATGGAGGTGTTCCCGAGCAGGTTCATGCCCACCGGGTAGTTCTGCCATTGCGTGTAGAAGGGATTGTGTCCGTGAACAAGCGAGTAACGCGCCCACTCGATGAACCAGATCTGCTGGACTTGGTCAGGCGTGTGGATTCCCGCCATCTGCCCGGAGCCCAGTGACGTGGACAGTCCGAACTCCAGGAGACTCAACACCACATAGAACCCACAACAGACCGCCGCCGGCCACCAGCGCTTTCCCTTCAAAGTTCCGTGGGCCTGGTTGCGTCGACGTCGTGGTCGGCCGGGAGCCGTCTCGTCTTTCGTCGCAGCAGGGCCCGAGACCGTTCCCGTGGGTGCATCTGTCGTCATGGATCAGACGGTCACCTGGTGGACGGAACGGCACGCCGAACGGGCCAGACCCGTCGCTCACCGGGGGCGTTCGTGATCTTCATCACGGCGCGCCGGGATGGGACACCTGGCGTACCGTCGGTCCTCGTCACGGCTCGATCCTAACGTCCTCCGTCTCGACCGAAGGGCCGTTCTTCGCTTCTGACTGGTATCTTCGCCTGGCCTATGAAGATCGGCGCGTCGCTAAGTGGACTCTCGTTTCTACTTCCAGCCGGGCTGCTGGTCACGGTCTGCCTGACGAGAGCGATCGCGATCTCGCTCGGGAAGGCATCCAACTCGTTACAGACATGGTTCACCGCGGCCGCGGCAGGGTACGTGGTCTACCTCGTCGTCGGCCTTGCAGCCACCGAGATCCTGAGCGCGGTCCACGGTCTCGATCGCCAGGGACTCGTTTGCTGGTGGATCCTATACATCGCGTTGGCCGTCGGGGCGACCGTGCGGCTCAAGGTGCCCCTCAGCGTGAACCGCGCTCGACACCGACAATGGCTCACCGGCACCGTGTTGGTTCTGGTGGTGTTCGGCGCCGTGGCGTGCTTCCTCCTGTGGCTCGGAGCCACGTCTGCTCCCAACAGCCCCGACGCCATGAATTACCACCTGACGAGGGCGGCGGCATGGGCGAGCAACCGTAGCGTGGACAACTATCCCACCTACAGCCTGCGACAGCTCTACTACGGACGACTCGACGAGTATTTCCTCACGCAGGTGCTCCTGCTCGACGGCACCGACCGCTTCGTCTTCGTGCCGCAGTGGGTCGCCTACGTGTCGTCGGTCGTGATGGTGACAGGCCTGGCGCGCCTGCTGGGTGGCAGGCGATCGGCAGCCTTATGGGGATTCCTGCTGGCGGCTTGCCTTCCGCTCGGCATCTTGCAGGCTACGAGTGCGCTCAACGATCTGTTCGTGGCTACGGTCATGCTGAGTGCCACCTACCTCGTCGTCGTGTTGTGGCGTCTTCGTCGGCCTGACGCCGTCCTGTTGCTGCTGGTCGGTGCGGCCGCTGGGCTGGCTGTTGTCACGAAGGTCGATGCTGCCCTGGGTCTGGTACCGCTCGCCGTGGCCATCATCGTGATGGCGTGGCGCGATCGCTGGCCCTTCCGCACGACATGTGGGTGGGTCGCGATCGCGCTGGTGGCGGCTGGCACACTCACGTTGCCCATGACGCTGCGCAACCTCGAGACCTTCCACAACCTTGTCGGCCAGACGAGCAACGAGGACAGGGTCGTCGCCACCGCCAACCCGATTCTGCTGGGCAAGAACGCCGTGCGGAACCTGCTCAACAACGTCGACGTCCTGCAATCTGACGCCAATCTCCATATCACTCATCTCGAGGCGACCGTCGGTCGTTGGCTGCACCTCGATCATCCCAATCCGTCGACCACGGTGCCGTTCCTGGCCGGGGGCAATGTCGGCGGATCCCGATGGCCGTACCAAGGGCTCCTGACTCCTACCGACGACGGCTCCGGGAGCCTCGTCGGCATTGTCGTCCTGCTGCTGTCCGCCGTCGCATTGATGTGGGCGCGCGTCAGGCGCAGGACGGCGGCTCATGAGCTGGTGCCGCTCTTCCTGACGTGCATCGCCATGCTCGGTCTCGCCCTTCTCCTGGTGAGGTGGGGACCTTGGGGGGCCCGCTTCCAGCTCATCGCCTTGCTCCCGGCTCTGGGGTGCATGGCAGCCACCTTGAGTGCCCTGACCGGGCGGGTCCTCAAGACGGTGGGAACTCTGATCGTGGCCGCAAGCGTGGCCCTTGTTCCCTTCGCCCTGGTCCAGAACGCCAGCAAGCCCCTCGTCGGGTCCGGTGACGTCACGAGCTATCGATCGCAATCGCACGACACCCAGTACTTCCGTTGGTGTCCGAGTGCCCTGAAGGTGTACGACCGCGCCATCGCAGAGGTCCGTCACGATCACCAACACGAGATCGGCTACGTGTCGGAATGGTTCGGCGGGTTCATCTATCCACTGTGGGCGCTTCTCAGCGAGCGCTCGCACGGTGCTTCGGTGCAAGTTGTCCCCGTGGGTGTCGATAATGCCTCGGGTCGGGACACCCGGAGCGCCTCTGCGGAACCTCGGGTGACACTGGTCCTGTCGCAGACACCCTCGACGGAATCTGGCGATGCCCGGCGGCTGCTGCGGTTGGGGTACCGGGAGCAGTCAGTGACACGGACCGAGTGCGAGATCGTGGGACTCTACGTCGCTCCACGACAAGGCTGAGGGGTCGAAGCGATCGGGCCACTGGGGTGGTGCCGAAGCTCAGTACCAGCCCTGTCCCCAGTGGAGCTCCGGTGTTTCCGCGTCGGCGGCGGCCAGCAGAGTCAGCGAACTCACCAGTTGGCGGCGGAGGGCGACGGGGATCGATCCGAGGAGGTCGCGCACCTCGGCCCGACGACGGTCGATCACGTCGGAGACCACCTTGCGGCCCAGGGGTGTGATGGCCAGCTTCACCTCGCGTCGGTCGAGCTCGTCGCGGGTGCGCGACACCAGGTTCTTGCGCACCAGGCGGTCGCACATGCGCGTCGCCGTCGATGGGCTCACCCCGAGGGCCTCGGCCAGGTCGGCCAGACGGCGAGGACCCCCGAAAGCAAGGACCACCAGCGTTCTGTACTGGGGCAGGGTTACGTCGTCGGGATTCCCTGCCAGGGTTCGCACGGCGATGGCCACCATGACGCGGCTGGCGAGGATGATCGCACCGATGACCTCTTCGTCGTTGGGAACCTCCGAGGCGGCAGAGGGCGTCGGCCCGTCAGGCGCGGCTCGCTTCCTCGGACGGGCGGCCGCAGCAGTCTCGGTGGGAGCCACGGGCAGAGTATTGCCGATCGGGACATTGCGTGCCCGTGCGACCGGCGCCCGGGCGCCTTCCTGCGCATCGGGAAGATGCGCTCAGGCCAAAAACGCGTCGAGTACGGCGCGCGCTTCGTCGATTCGCCCCTGGCCGACCATGTCCGGCAGGGGCCCGTCGAGAAGGGCTCGCCAGTCGAGGGTCTCGGTGCTCCGGCCCTGATCATGGATGCGTCGGCGCCCGTCCTCGAGCATCGCCGCCAGGTCGCCGACACGGGGGCCCAGCGCTTCGACGACTCGGTCGCGTAGCCATCCCGCCAGCGCGGGGCTGGCACCGCCGGTCGAAACGGCGATGCTCACCGTGCCGTCGCGGGCCACCGCAGGAACGATGAACGTGCAGCGAGAGGCGTCGTCGGCGGCGTTCACCAACACGCCGGCGGCCAAGGCATCCTGGTGCACGACTTCGTCCACCGACGCCTCGCCGGTGGCAGCCATCACCAAGACGTAGTCGGCAGCTTCGCCAGACCGGTAAGCGCGGATCTGGACGTCGAGCGGCGGTTCGTCGATCGCGGCGATGACTCCGGCGGCGCTCAGCTCACCGATGGCCACGTGCACCTGCGGAGCCACCATGGTCACCGCCGCGCTGCAGGCCAGAAGGCCGCTGACCTTGCGCGCCGCGACCGAGCCGCCCCCCACGACGAGACACCGTCGGCCCTTCAGGACCAGTCCGACCGGATAGATGGGTCCGTCGACGCCCACGGTCATGCCCCGGGCGCCGCGCCGGGACCGGAGGCGCCGGGCAAAGCGACACCGACCGCGGCGCTCGTCTGCACGGCCCCCAGGCCGTGCCCGCCCCGCCGGCGAGCTAGAACGAGCCAGGCGGGCGGCAGTGCGGAGGCGCCAGCCCCTCGGATGTCCCTGGTGATGGCGGTAATCGTTGCCATCAGAAATCGATTGCTCCGATCGGGAAAAGGGTTAAAACCTGATCTGATTACTCATATATAGTAGTGGACGCCTGGCCGGACAAGTCGGTTCGTGTGGCGAGGCACCGCTGGCGAGATGCCGCTGGACGAGGAGAGTGGACCGTGGGAGCAGGAATCGACACCAGGATCGATCTCGAGGAGCTCGCGTCGCGTTCGTCGGAGTTCGAGACGGCACCGGCCGGGAAGGTCATGCGGTGGGCGGTCGAACGCTTCGGGAGACAGCTCATCCTGGCGTGCTCGTTTCAGGACTGCGTGATCGTCGACCTCGCCGTCGAGGCCGATCCGGGCATCGAGGTGCTCTTCTTGGACACCGGCTTCCACTTCCCCGAGACCCTGGCCTACGTGGAGGAGGTCCGGGCCCGCTACGACCTGAACCTCCGGGTCCTCACACCGGGCCCCGAGGCCGAGGCGTGGCCGTGCGGGACCGAACGGTGCTGCGAATTGCGCAAGGTCGAGCCGTTGCACCGCGCCCTGAAGGGCCGTGCGGGGTGGATGACCGGGTTGAAGCGCTGCGACGCCCCCACGCGTGCCGGTGCCCCCATCGTGTCGTGGGACGAGGCTCGCGGTCTGGTCAAGGTGAATCCCATGGCCACCTGGACCGATGCCGACGTCGCCAGCTACGAGGCCGACCACGGCCTGCCCGTGCACCCCCTCATGACCCAGGGATACCTGTCGATCGGCTGCGCGCCGACCACCCGTCCGGTCGAGCCCGGCGAGGAGGCGCGCGCCGGGCGTTGGGCGGGCATGGGCAAGACCGAGTGTGGCCTCCACGTCTGATGGCCTATGACAAGGACGAGCCCCTGGGTGTCGAGATCCGGGGGACCGAGCGGTCCATGCGCTTCGTGCACCCGTATCGCCGGGTGGGGGAGCTGAACCAGGTCGAGCGCTGGAAGCTCGAGCGCCACCCCCTCGACGTCGCCGATGCCGTGATCTCGCGCTACGCCAAGGAGGGACCCGGTGCCATCGCCAAGGTGGCGGGGGAGGTGGAGCGGCTCAAATGGGTCGGTCTCTACCCCCAGCGCCAGGGCGGCGACGCCTTCATGATGCGGGTCAAGATCCCCGGCGGCGTGCTCAGCGCGGACCAGGCCCGAGAGATCGGCGTGGCCGCCGACGCCTTCGGGGAGGGGCCCGACGACAGTGCCGTGTTCGGCAACCGCTACGCCGACATCACCACCCGCCAGACCATCCAGATCCACTGGATCCGCATAGGCGACGTGCCCCGCATCTGGGAGCGCTTCGCAGAGGTCGGGCTCACCACGGTCCAGGCCTGTGGGGACTCGGCCCGCAACGTCGTGAGCTGTCCGGTCTCGGGCGTGGACGCCGAGGAGGCCTTCGACGCCCTTCCCATCGCCCGGGCGGTCTCCGAATTCTTCACCGGCAACCGCGAGTACGCCAACCTCCCCCGCAAGTTCAAGATCAGCGTGTCGGGGTGCCGTGAGAACTGCGCCAAGGCCGAGATCAACGACATCGGGCTGTGGCCGGCGCAGGCGCCAGAGGGCACCCTGGGGTTCAACCTGCTGGTGGGCGGCGGCCTCTCCGATGGGGAGCGCATGGCCTCGGACATCGACGTGTTCGTGCGGCCCGAGCAGGCCGTCGAGATCACCCGGGCCATCGCCCAACTCTTCGGCGAGCTCGGCAACCGGGAGAGCCGTGGGCTGGCGCGTATGCGCTACCTGGTCCAGGAGCTCGGGCCTGAGCAATTCCGTGAGGAGCTGGCGGCGCGGGCCCGTTTCGCCCTCGTCCCGGCCGGCGAGGAGCTCACCACTCGCTCCCGCGGCGACCACGTGGGCGTGCACCCCCAGAAGGATCCCTCCCTGCGCTACGTAGGGTGCTCGGTCCCGGTGGGCCGGATGTCGGGCATCGAGCTCGTGGAAGCCGCCCGTCTGGCCCGCACCTACGGGGACGGGACCATCCGGCTGGGTATCGACCAGAACTTCGTGCTCACCGGAGTCCACCGGGACAGGGTCGACGCCCTCCTCGACGAGGAGCTGCTCGCCAAGTACTCGCCGTTCCCGGGTCCCTTCGAACGGGGCGTGGTGGCCTGCACCGGCAGCGAGTTCTGCCGCTTCGCGGTGGTGGAGACCAAAGAGCGCGCCGTGACCTGGGCGCGCTGGCTCGACGGGCAGCTGGCCGGCGGGCCCTCCGGGGAGCGTCCCGCCCCAGGTGTGGCATCGCGGCGGGAGGACGCCGGGGTGATCCGCATGCACTTCTCGGGCTGCTCGGCTTCGTGCGCGCAACCCCAGATCGCCGACATCGGCTTCCGGGGGGACGTCGCCCACGTGGGGGAGCGGATCGTCGAAGCCGTGGACATCGGGATGGGTGGGTCGCTCGGCCCCTCGGCGGCCTTCATCGACTGGATCGAGAACGCCCGGCCCGTCGACGACGTCCCCGACGCGCTGTTGCGAACGGTGCGCCGCTACCAGTCCGAACGCCGCGAGGGCGAGCCCTTCTCCAACTGGGCCCGCCGCGTGCCCGACGAGGAGCTGAGGGCGACCCTGGCCGGTCTGGATACCGACCACGTGTCAGTGGGGACCCCATGAAGGGATTTCGCATCCGCGACGAGATGAACGGCGTGGCCGAGCCACCCGGCAAGACGTGGTTCTGGGAGCTCGAGGCGGGGGTCGTCTTCGCCGACCGCTGCATCCAGTGCGGCACGTGCGTGGCCGTGTGCCCGTCGAACTCGATCGGAGTGAACGCCCAGAGCGGGTTGCCCGAGCTCGTGAAGATGTGCACCGGATGCTCGTTGTGCTGGGATTTCTGCCCCCGTGGCGGGCTCCGCTACGAGGCGCTGTGGCCGCCGTCGACTTCGGAGTCCGAAGCCGGTGAGGTCCCCGTCGTCGTCAAGTCCGACTCGGCCGACACCTACTGGAAGCTCACCGGCGGGCCCCCCGGCGACGGCCTCGGGGCGGTGGTCGGGGAGTACGCGGTGCGGGCGGGTGTCCCCGCCGACGACGTCCAGGACGGCGGCGTGGTGACGGCCATGCTGCTGGCTCTGCTCGCCGGGGGCGACATCGACGGCGCTCTGGTGTCGCGACCGAGCGACGACCCCGACGAGCCCTGGAAGGGCATCGCCACCGTGGCCACCACGGCCAAGGAGATCATCGACGCCGCCGGGAGCTTCTACAACCAGACCATGGCGCTGGCCGAGCTCGACCTGAGCCGCTACGACCTCCCCGCCAAGCCGCGCCTGGCGGTGGTCGGGACCCCTTGCGAGATCCAGGGCATCCGGGCCATGCAGGCGCGTCGGTGGCCGACCGGGGCGCACCGCATCGACGCCGTGGTGCTCACGATCGCCCTTTTGTGCACCAAGAGCTTCGACTACGAGTCGCTCATGCTCCGAGAGCTGCGCGACAAGCGCGGGCTCGACCTGGACCGGGTGAGCAAGGTGGACGTGATCCACGGGCGGATGATGGTCGAGTACCGCGACGGCACGGTGGCGGTCGACGAGCCCGTCAAGGATTTCCACGGCGCGGCGCTGAAGGGTTGTGACGAATGCGCCGACTTCTTGGGCCGCAGCGCCGACATCTCGGTGGGCAGCGTGGGATCGTTGGCGGGATGGTCGAGCGTGCTGGTGCGCACCGAAGCGGGCCGTCTGGCCTTCGAGCGGGCCCGAGGGCGTCTCGACGTGCGTGACCTCGACGACCGCGAAGCGCTGGTGCGCCTGGACAACCTGGACAAGCGCATCGCCCAGCGGACCCTGCAGCGCAAGCTGGACCCCGACGCTCCGCTGTTCATCGACTTCGCCGAGCACCTCGGCAACTACGGCGGGACCGACCGCGCCCCGGTCGTGAAGGACCGGTGAGGGTCCCGTCATGACGGTCAATTCATGAGCGCCACGCCATGAGTGTCGTCGAGCCGGCCGTCGGCCTGCGCCTCGTGCAGCCCGAAGAGCCCGTCGAGATGCGGGATGCCTTGCGCGACGCGCTGCTGGCGGGTGCCGATTGGCGGGCCGGCTTCAGCGACGACGTGTGCATCGGACTGTGGCTGTGGGAGCGGTGGCGATCCGCCCTGGAGCCGGCGGGCATGGACCGCGAGGCTTTCGTCGACGTCATCGTCTCCTATCGCCGTGAGCTGTGGCTGTGGCTGATGGGGGAGCGGACCTGGGAACAGTGCATCTCCGGCCTGGCGGGTCGGGTGGCGCGGCGCCTGCCCGAGCGCTGAGGACGGCGGCCACCGGGTGGTGAGCCCGCCGGGCACGTCCGAGACCGGGCCCGCGTCTCGTGCCGACGTTCCCCGTGGCCCACCCGCGGTCCGCCTGCGCCACGTGGCCGTCGTCCGGGACGGCCGCCCGATCCTCGACGACGTCGACTGGGAGGTGGGGTCGGGGGAACGCTGGGCGCTGCTCGGGCCCAACGGCTCGGGGAAGACCACCCTGCTGCACGTGGCGGGGATGCGGCTGCTGCCCACCCGCGGCACCGTCGAGGTGCTCGGCGCCCGCTACGGGCGCACCGACGCCCGGGTGCTGCGCTCCCGGGTGGCCTTCGTGAGCCAGGCCATGCTGCGCAGCCTGCGGCCCACCCTCAGCGCCCACGACGCCGTGCTCACCGGGCGCTACGCCGCCCTCGAGCCGTGGTGGCACCACTACGAGCCCGCCGACCACACCCGGGCCGACGCCCTGCTCGCCGACGCCGGATTGGACCGGCTCCGCCACCAGGAATTCGGGGTGCTGTCCGAAGGGGAGCGCCAACAGGTCCTGCTGGCCCGGGCCCTCATGGGCGCGCCCGAGCTGCTGCTCCTGGACGAGCCCGCCGCGGGGCTCGACCTCGGGGCACGGGAACGACTCGTGGCCCGCATCGCCGCGCTGGCCGCCGCCCCCGACCCCGTGCCCATCGTGCTCGTGACCCACCACGTCGAGGAGGTCCCCCCGGGGACCACCCACGTGGCCCTGCTGCGCCGGGGCCGGATCATGTGTGCCGGTGACGCGGCGACGGTGCTGAGCTCGGCCGCCGTCTCGGCGTGCTTCGACGTGCCCGTGACCGTCGAACGCTCCGGGGGGCGGTGGACGGCACGGGCCACGGCGACCCACGTGCGCTGATCAGGACTCGCCCATCAGAGATTCGTGGCGGCGCGCGCCACGGACGGTTCCCGACCATCCACCCATCGTGATGCCTCGATCGGTAAGGTCTGAGGACGTCGGAAGGTAGATCGAGGGGTTCTTGACGATCGTGGTCCTCCTGATACTCGTCGTGGTGTGGGCGGCGGTGCTGGGACCGAGCCTTCTCCGGCGGAGATTCGATCGCCGATCAGGCGACTCCATCGGAGAGTTCCACCAGCACCTGCCGCGTGCTCAGGCGCACGGGCCCGACCCTGGTGCCCCCCGCCTTCCGGCTCACCACTGCCCTGCCCGAAGACTCCCCCGAGGGCGGCGCCGGCCGACGGGCGGTGGCCGGCCGCAACCTCATCCTGATCCGGCCCGACGCCGTGGCCCCGCGCTCGCCCCGGATGCCCTCCCCGACGCAGAGACCCGATCGGTTCTTCCGTCCCGAGGCGTGCAAGCGACGCCGGGACGTGCTGGCCGTCATGGTGTGCGTGATCCTGGGCTCGGGCGTGCTCGGGGCCATCCCCGTGCTTCGGCCCCTGCTCGGCCTGACGGCCTTCGCTCTCGTGGTGGCCGTGCTGTACGTGGTGATGTTGGTCCGGCTCGGGGGCCGGGCCACCGAGCGGACCGCCAAGTTGCGGTACCTGCCTCAGCCGGTCGAGGACGACGAACCCACCATCGTCATCCGCCGGGCGGCTCGCTGAGTCCGCCACACGCGGTGCCGCCCGAGGCGCGTAGGGCCGATCTGGCGAGGTTCGGCGACCAGGCGCGCCACGAGCTCGAGGCGTCGCACCGGGCACGCGAGACGGCGCTGGCTTCGTGCCGGGAGACCATCCGATCGTGCGGGCTCGCCATCCGGGCAGTGCACCGGCTCCAACCCGCCGAAGCGGAGTTGCGCGTCGACGAGGCCGACCGCAGCCTGCGCCGGGCCCAGCAGGCGCTGGCGCCCTTTCCGAGGCTGGCGGCGGCGGGGTTCCTCCACGACGCCGAGAAGGAGCTGGCCGAGGCACGCCTCACCTCCGCCCTCGTGGGCGGGTCGCCGCTGCCGGGGCCGACCGACCTCGCCGTGGGCCTGGCGGCGTGGCTCAACGGCCTGGCCGAGGCGGCGTCGGAGCTGCGCCGCCATCTTCTCGACCGACTGCGCTCGGGGGAGACGGCCCGGGGTGAGGAGCTGCTCGGGGCCATGGAGGACGTCTACGACATGCTCGTGACCATCGAGTATCCCGACGCCATCACCGGGGGGCTGCGGCGGGCGACCGACGCCCTGCGGGCCGTCGTCGAGCGCAGTCGCGCCGACGTCACCACGACCGTGCTCCAGACGGCCCTGCAACGGGCCATCGAGCAGCGGCTGGACCCACCCCGCCCCTCGGGATCGTGAGGGTCGGCGACCTCACCACCCCGGCGTTGGTGGTGGAGGCCGCGGTGCTCGAGCACAACCTGGCCGCCATGTCCGCCGCCCTGCCCGGGGCGCGCTTGCGGCCCCACGTGAAGGCGCACAAGTGCACCGCGCTGGCGGCCCGACAGGCGGCGCACGGGCACCGGGGGTTCACCTGCGCCACCACGGTCGAGGCCGAGGGCCTGGCCCGGGCCGGGTTGGGGGAGGACCTGCTCCTGGCCAACGAGGTGGTCGACGTGGCCCGGCTCAGGGGGTTGGCGCATGCAGGTGCACGGGTCACGGTGGCCGTGGACTCCGAAGCGACCGTGGCCGCAGCCGCGGCGGCGGGGATCGGAGAGGTCGTGGTGGATGTGAACGTCGGGCTGCCGCGTTGTGGCTGTGCGCCCGAGGCGGCGGGGCGCCTGGCCGAGTCGGCACGGGCGCGGGGCATGGCCGTCCGGGGGGTGATGGGCTACGAGGGTCACGTCGTGGGCGTCGAGGACCGAGCACGACGGCTCGAGATGGTCGAAGTGGCCATGGGAATGCTGCTCGAGGCCCACGAGCTCGTGGGCGGCGACGTCGTGTCGGCCGGCGGGACCGGGACCTACGACATCAACACGTGGGCGACCGAGATCCAGGCCGGGTCGTACGCCCTCATGGACGGCGCCTACGGGCGCCTCGCCCTCCCTTTCGGCCAGGCGCTCACCGTCGTGGCCACCGTGGTGTCGGTCTCGCCGGGATGGGCCGTGGCCGACAGCGGGGCCAAGGCGCTGGGCATGGACCATGGCAATCCGACGATCGAAGGAGGAGAGGTGTGGTTCTGTTCGGACGAGCACCTCACCTTTGCACCGGGTGCGCCGGTGATCGTCGGGGATCGCATCCGGGTCGTCCCGTCACACGTCGACCCCACCGTGGCCTACCACGAGCGCATGTTCCTCGTCGACGGGGACGATGTGCTCGAGACGTGGCCCGTCGACCTGCGCGGGTGGTGACCGCGTCGAGATCGAGTGTTAGCAGTAGGGTCGGGCCAAGGTCAGCAGGAATTCCCCGCCCGGTGACTCCCACATGGAGTCGACCAGAAATCCCGCTCCGTAGAGCTCGTCTTCGACCCCCTGGCGGGTGAACTTCGAGCTGATCTCGGTGAGCAGGTCCTCACCGGCTGCGAAGGTGACGTCCATCGACACATCGGCGATCGAGACAGTTTGCTGCGTTTGCGAACGGAGGCGCATCTCGATCCGCTGCGCCTCCTCGTTCCAGAGCGCGACATGGTCGAAGCGGTCAGGGTCGAACGAGGCGTGCAGCTCGCGGTTGAGGACGTGCAGCACGTTGCGGTTGAAGGCGGCGGTGACCCCCTGCGCGTCGTCGTACGCGGCCAGCAGGCGAGCCCGGTCCTTGACTAGGTCGGTGCCGAGCAGGAGCCGGTCCCCGTGCGCCATCATGCAGTCCAGGTCGAAGAGGAACTTCCGTCGCTGCTCGGGGGTCAGGTTCCCGATGGTGCTGCCCAGAAAGGCGACGAGGCGCCGGCCTTCGGTCGGCACCCGGTCGACGTGATGGTGGAAGTCCCCGACCACGGCGTGGACGAGGAGTCCCGGGTACTCGTCGGCAAGCGCCGTGGCGGCAGTCCAGAGGGTTCCGTCACTGACGTCGAGGGGGACGTAGCGGCGCAGACCCCCGGTCCCCTCCATGGCATCGAGCAGGACTCGTGACTTGTCGCAGGTGCCCGCGCCCAACTCCACCAGGGTGTCGGCTTCGGCGGTGGTGGCGATCTCGAGAGCGTGACGCACGAGGAGCGAGCGCTCGGCACGGGTGAGATAGTACTCAGGGAGCCGTGTGATCTCGTCGAACAGCTGGCTGCCCCGGTCGTCGTAGAACCAGACGGGGGGAAGCCACTTGTGCTCGGCGCTCAGTCCGGTCCGGACGTCGTTCTCCAGCGCGCCACGTAGATCGTCGGCACTCAGGTGCACGTCCATCGACGGGGTGGTGGCAGACAAGGGCTTCAGCTGTCGCGAGCGAGCAGGAGGCCGGTGAAGGGCCAGCGCGCCGAAGGGGGGAAGAAGTTGCGATACGTGGCCCGGATGTGATCCGAGGACGTCACGCAGCTGCCGCCGCGTAGCACGTACTGGTTGACCATGAACTTGCCGTTGTACTCGCCCACGGCACCGGGCGCGGGGCGAAAGCCGGGATAGGGGCTGTAGGAGCTCGAAGTCCACTGCCAGACGTTGCCGAAGAGCGACGCGCCCTGGGTCGTCGGTCTCGGGTGCAGGATCGACAAGTCGAGAAAGTTGCCGTCCGTGACATGATCGGCGGCGACCGCCTCCCATTCGGCCTCCGTGGGGAGGCGGGCCCCGGCCCACCGGGAGAAGGCATCGGCCTCGTAGTAGCTGATGTGGCACACGGGCTCGGCGAGGTCGACGAGCTGGGGCCCTCCCAGCGTGAACAACCACCAGTCGTCGACGACTTTGAACCAGTACAGCGGAGCATCCCACGCTTCGGCCTGGGCCGTGGCCCAGCCGTCGGAGAGCCACAGGTCGGGGCGGGAGTACCCGCCGTCGTCCATGAAGGCCAGCCACTCCCCACACGTGACGGGGCGGTCGGCCAGGGTGAAGGGCTCAAGATGGGTGGCATGACGGGGGAATTCGTTGTCGAAGGCGAAGCCGTCTCCACCTTTGCCGACCTCGGCCAATCCACCGTCGTGCTCGATCCAGCCCGTGGGAGGCGACGATCGCGGGGCCTCGACCTTGACCGTGGTGTACGCCGGCTGGAGTGGGTTGCACGACAGCACGTGCTTGATGTCCATGAGCAGGAGCTCCTGGTGCTGCTGCTCGTGGTGCAGGCCCAGCTCGACGAGGCTCGCCACGTCGGGGGCCAGCGAGCCGGCCAGGAGCCGGGCCATGGACTCGTCCACATGCCGGCGGTACTCGGCCACCTCGGCGATGCCGGGCCGGGACACGATGCCCCGCCGGGGCCGGGGGTACCGGGCGCCGACCCCCTCGTAGTAGGAGTTGAAGAGGTATGCGTAGGCGGGATGGAAGGGTCGATATCCCCTGCAGCTCCGACTCGAGCAGGAAGGTCTCGAAGAACCACGACGTATGCGCCCGGTGCCATTTGGTCGGGCTCACGTCGGGCATGGACTGGACCGTCTGGTCCTCGGGGGAGAGCGGGGCGGCCAGGGCCTCGGTCAGGTCCCGCACGGCGCGGTAGCGCGACGCCAACCGGGTGGACTGCTCGGTCGTCGAGGTCAGATCAGCCATGGCCGTCCCGTGTCATCAGCGCACAGCGTAGGCGGAGGGTGTCATTTCGCGATTCCTCCAGGGCCCGGGCCGGTGCGATCTTCCGGGGTCATCCTTTCCCAAGCTGCCCCAAAACATGCCGCGACCCCGACGAGACGAGAAAAGTCCTGGTCCGAGGAGCGCAGGTTTGTCCAAGGCGAGCCCGCCCCGGCTCCGCGGATGTTGTGCCAGGCAGCCACCGTGAACGCCCCGTTTTGGATCGAGACACCGAGCCGCCTGCCGAAGGGAAGCCGCTCAGGGCTGATCCGGCGCCGCCGCTGGCGTGCGAGCACCCGTGCAGGCGACATTCAGCTGCCCCGGTAGGGAGGACCGAGACCACTCTGGAGCGGCACGAAACGTCGGCCACGAGCTACGCCGACGCTTGATGACGGACCCGTTGGTCGGATCGCAGGTGCACCGCATCAATGAATCGTCACGGCGGGCCAAGGGGTCCTGTCTGCACCGCGGCCCTCCTCGGAGCGATGGCGCGACTTGACTCGGACAGCCACGAGTTGATTCGGCGGGTAGGTCTTTCGTGACTCCAGCACGGCCGATCCCTAGCCCTCGGGAAGTGGTTGTCTCCCTCTGGCGTCGTGCATCATCGCCGGCATCCTCGGTATAGCCACGCCGTCGCAGGAGACGAGCTCCCCCTTCTCGTCGGCGGCCAATGTAACTGGTCCGAACCTCGTAGGGTCGGATGCTCGATTAAATTGGCACTCATGAAACTTGTCGTGATGATTCCATGCCTCAACGAAGAGCCGACACTCCCGTTGGTATTGAGCACCATTCCGAAGAAGATCGAAGGCATCGATGAGATCGAGGTTCTCGTGATCGATGACGGATCGACGGACAAGACGGTCGAGGTGGCCAAGAGTTTTGGGGTCAAAGAGTTCGTCCACCATCCCCAAAACCGGGGCCTGGCGCACTCCCTGCGAGATGGGATCCAACGGGCTCTCGAGCTCCATGCCGACATCCTGGTGCTCACTGACGGAGACCACCAGTATCCTCAAGAACGGATACCCGACCTGGTACGTCCGATTATCGAAGGGAAGGCAGATACCGTCATTGCCGATAGGCAAGTGCAGACCATCGAGCATTTTTCTCCCACAAAGAAGCTCCTGCAGAAGTTGGGTACCAAGGTGATGAATGTCGCAGCCGGAACCAACCTTCCTGATGCGACCAGTGGTTTTCGGGCCTACTCGAAAGAGGCGGCCATCAAGCTCAACTTGATCGGTCGTTTCAACTTCGCAACGGAGACGACCATCCAAGCTGCGCACAAGAGGCTCGCTCTGGCTACCCTCGTGATCGAGACAAATCCCAAGACTCGAGAGTCGAGGCTCTTCAAGTCCTCCTGGGAACATGTGAGGAAGAGCGCGGTAGCGATGCTCAACGCCTTCACTATGTACAAGCCATACGCGGTCTTCTTCGGCATCGCGGCATTCTTCTTCATCCTCGGCCTCGTCCCCTTCGTTCATTATCTGTATCTGGTCCTGACCGTGAAGAATCCAAACGGAGCCCACCACTTGCAGTCGCTGGTGATCGGTGCAGTTTTGCTCAATGCCTCATTTGTGTCGGTGACCCTCGGCATCATCGCCAACCTGATTCGCATCAACAGGGCGTTGCTCGAAGATACGTTGGAAGTCATCAAGCGCGGTCAATTCAAATGAGCTTGCGCGGGGCCATTGCTCGATGATCGAACTGTGATGCCTAGTGTGCTCTGACGACGAGCGACCGGTGGAGTTTCTTCACATCCTTGGAGGGTCGACACCAACGGCTCCCGGGGTGCCGGTCAAGCGTGCGTCGGTGCGGATCCCTTTGACCTCGGACTGGGTGATTTTCGACTCCTGCGGCCCATCACTGCCATGAGCAGCGCGGCACAGAGCCCCACAGCGCTGGCCCCGGCCAGGACCAGACCGGCGGTGAACGTTTCGGGCCAGTAATGGAGCTCGATCGTGTGCGTCCCCGCCGGGATGCGCGCCTGGATCATTACTCCGGAGTACCGAAGCAGCTGAAGCGGTTTTCCGTCGATGGTGCCATGCCACCCGGGAAAATCGGTCAGCCGGAGGCGCAGCACACCCGGAGCGCTCGAATGCGTCACGATCCTCCAACTGGCGGGATCCGGATGTGTGACCACCACCGGCTTCCCCGGTGCGTCGATCCCCGGGAGGCGGCACGAATTGGGCGTGCTCGTCAACGTGGCGGCAGCAGCCCCCGGAATTCGGTACAGGTCTTCGTCGCCGACCGTCCGATCGAAGACGGCACCCTGTGGGCCCTTCGCTCCCTTTGGCTCGACGACGAAGGCGACGCCGTAGCGGCGCGCCATCTTCGTCGTGGTCACCGCGGGACAGTAATAGAAGTCCCCGCTGGGTCCGGCCGACTGCCCCGTGGCGGCTTTCCAGTTGACGAAGTACGCGCGCAGGATGACGGGGTCGTAAGCGGCCAGCTCCTGGACGCCGTACACCGCATTGACGTCCATGGTGATCCCGATGTTGTAGCAGCCGGGTATCCCGAAGCCGACGGCCGAGGATCCCACGGCACGTTGCAGGGCTGCCACGGCGGGAGGCGTCGTGAAGCCGGTCGGGCTGGACGCCCACACGGGGGCGCCGGCAGCGACGAGGAACGATGTCTCACAGGCGAGGAGGGCCGCGGCCGCCCAGCTGCCCGCACGGGAAGGCGCCTTACGTCGTGGAGCACCGGCCGGAGGGTCATGGCGATGCGAAAGAGCGAGGGCGGCGTACACGCCCATACCGACCACGGTTGCAACGACGGGCCAGATGAAGCTCTTGGACCGCACCGAGGCCTCAGCGGGGGAAAGATGTCCGCGACCCAGGAACCACAACGCCAAGATGACCAGTCCCGCTGCGCCGAATCCCGAACCCACCCATTTCCGGACCCGCTTGGTCGATCCGGAACGGACCAAGACGTCGGTTCCCACCCCGGCCAGGACAGCGAGGGCGAAGGCCATGCATCCGGTAGCCCGATACCACAGCACGCCGCCCAGGTGAAAAGGCAAGTCCTCCATGAACGACACGACTGGACCTGCGAACACGAGCAATGTCATTACTACGGCGATCGCTCCAAAGGCGAGCACTTCGGGATTCCGCCCTCGCGTCGCGATGGCGAGGACTCCGAGCACTACGGCGATCACACCCACGTAAGCGACCGTGTTGATGTAGATCACATTGGGAAACCATTGGCTCCCGGCGACGGGGAGGCCGTTGAACCCTTGGAACAAGATGTGCACGAGGTCGACCAGTGGCAGTCCGCGAGGACGGCCGCAGCCGATGGTGAGGCATTCGCCCCCTCTGAAACTTCGTATCGACAACCCTCCCACCTGAAGACCGGGAAGGACGAGGGGAGCCCCCAACGCCCCACCGGCGACTCCGGCTATGGCCAGGTCGACAAGAGGGCGGAGGACCGGTCCCGATGCCCCACGTTGCAGTGTCCGCGATACCAGCACCACCAAAGCCAGCAGCAAGACGGCGATGAGAAGAAAGACAAGGGCTTCGGGCTCGCCTGCATAGATGGCACAGGCCACGATGATGGCGAGGAATACCACCGAGCGGACACGGTGCTGGCCGCGCAGGACGAGGATGGCGGCGGCCAGCAGCCAGCCCGCCCAGGCCATCACTCCCCCGAAGGACCATCCCACGAGTGCGAACAACGGGCCGCTCAGCTCGTAGACGGTAGCCGCCATCGCACAGCCGATTACCCCGAGGCGCAGTACCCTTCCGAGCACATACACACCCACACCAGCGATGGCGTAGGTCGCCACCACCTGGACCGTATAAGCCAGGTGGACCGGTGCGAGATAGCCGAGGAGAACCGGGATGCTGAAGGTCGCCGACTCCCAGTTGAAAGCCAGCGGAATACCTAGTGCGTTGTACGGATTCCACAACGGCAGATGGCCCTGGTGCACCTGCGTCCATGCCAGATGTGACAACGGCATGAAGAGGAGGAGCTGATCGGTGGCCTGCTGCCACCGCACTGTTGCTGCGGTCTTGGCAAGGCCGCCGTACACAGTCTGGATGTCGTAATTCCCGAGGGAGGAGCCGTGCACGAGGGCGGGCGTTAGCGCTGCCCCGGCGGCCAACAAGACCCACAGGATTCCCAAGGCGTCGGGACCACGGTTCCGCAAGCCACCCCACTGCCGGGGGGGAACTCGAGACGTGGCAGCTCCCGCCGTGCTCTGTCGACGCCGACGCCTCATGGGCTGAATCGCAGTGCCCCCGTTGTAGGGCCCAGCCGGGCTCGGCTCTCCATCACGCTCCTCGTTCGGTATTTGGGGCATCTGGGCACGTTAGAGTAGTGCAGGGGTCAGAAGCGCGCGCTTGAGGGCTGATCGATCAAGGCGAGGCTGCCGATGGTCGACGTCAACTCCCCGGGGACGCCGGGCTCGAGGTTCGTCGCTTCGGTGTCGCACGAGCGACGTCATCGGTTATTAGGTCATGGTTTCCGATGTTGCCACTGGTTGGAATCGGAAGAGGTGGCGCTTTCCTGATACCGATCAACTCTTGACGTTGATCACCACGAGTCCACAAATAATCAACACGATGCCGATGATCTTCGTGATCGTGAAGACCTCCTTGAAGATCACGTAAGAGGCAAGAAATATCAGCACATAGATAAAGGCTGACGCTACGGGAATGATGTAGCCCAAATCATTCTTCGAGATCAAATAGATATAGAGAATGAAACTGGCACCGTACAGGGTTGTTCCGCCGACGGTGTAGAGGTTGATATTGAAATGAATCCTGTGATGAACCAGATCGACTGGCGGCCCCGCCTTGGTGCCCAGCTTCAGCACAATGAGCCCCAGGGAGGTTGCCACCACATAGATTGCCAATATGACTTTCGACATTATCGAGTGCGCCTAGACGTCTGCTCCGAAAGATCATCGCAATTATCGAGTGGACTCGGAGTGGGCTTCGCCGCAGCACACCGCAGTGGCGATGATTGGTTCAGCCGCATCTTGTCGGATGGCGATTGGGAGGACGTCGGGACGGCTGGGCAGGCCACGGAGGGGCGACGTGAGACAACCGGAGGGACAGACTGCATCATCAGTGTTCTACGCTCGCTCGAACAGTCCTAGGAACGTATCACCCCTCTGTTTGAAGGAGCAGTACCGGAACAAGAAATACCAGACATCGTGGCCCCGCCTGGAAAGGAACCCCATCTTCGAATCCGGGATCTCCGCATAGTTCTTGAAGAACACGTTCGTGAGGTCCCGAATGATCGGGGAGTAGAATGGAAATCCGGCATAGAACGTCTTTACGGTCCGATAGCCCTTGGATTCCATAAATGACTCGATCTCGTGCTTCTTGAAGTTCCTGAAGTGCCCGATATTGACCTCGTACGGCCTCATTCTTCCTACAGGAACGGAGATGATCGCATAGCGAGTGTTGGCGTCCACGAGAGCCGATCCCATCGCCTCCCAGTCGTCGATATGTTCCAGGACGTCGAACGCTGTTACCAGATCGAATTTCGTGCTGTTATCGGCCCGCGTGATGTCTTGAGCCAAGAACCGAAGGTTTTGGACACCTCGATAATGGGTCTCCGCAGCAGCGATGGCCCCGTCGGAGAAGTCGTAGCCGGTAACGGTGGCGTTCGGAAAGTACGCAGCGATTTGCGCGGTTTTCTTTCCGACACCACACCCCACATCCGCGACAC
Organism: uncultured Acidimicrobiales bacterium; assembly: GCA_963848335.1. Taxonomy (GTDB): domain Bacteria; phylum Actinomycetota; class Acidimicrobiia; order Acidimicrobiales; family UBA8190; genus Chersky-840. The sequence goes on along the minus strand of CAWKDD010000003.1, from coordinate 478,360 downwards.
TGGTCACGGAATCCGATGGTATCTCCTCGAGAATCTGCCCCAGCAGGTACTCACCCCACCGCCCGCCGGCACTCTGCGACAGATACGTGATCATGTTGTCGTTCCAGTAGCTGCCGAAGAACTCCTTGTTGGTCTCGCTGCCGCTCATTTCCCAGTTCTCTTCCGTCTCGTCCTGACGGGACCTGATTGCACATCGATACTGCGCCCAGTGTAACCGAGGCGTCGTTTAAACGTCGCCCCAGCGCGGAATTCTGCAAAGTACCCAGGCTTCGGTGAGATCCGAGCTTTGGTCCGCCCGCCGGCGGGTGAAGGGGTCGGATGAGCGCCTCCTGTGTCGTCCTTGTCCGCGGCAACTTCCCATGGACCGTGGTTGCACGGGCTCGACCATGAGAAGTCGCCCTCTCTGGTCTCGCCGATCACCGCCGTACGTAGAGTCCCACAACTTCGCACTGCGTTTGAGTAGCCGACTGCTTGCGATATCCCAATGGTCGTAACCGCTTAGCGTTCTGTCTTTCTGCAGACCACGTTTGTGAGAGCACCAGGGCAACTCGTGGCTCTTCGGCGGCACTGCGCGTGTCACGACCTGAAGGATTGTCGACGGCGACGGGGATCACTCGCACCGGAGTTCCGTGCGCTCGCTCGCTGAGCAGGGCCCAAAGCGGGTAGATGTACCCGCCGAACCAGTCTGACACATAGCCGATTTCGTGTTGGTGGAAGTGATGCACTTCGGAGATTGCGCGGTCGTACATCTTCAAACTAGCCGCGCACCAGCGGAAGTACTGGGCGTCGCGTGACTCATGGATATAACTCACGAACTTCTTGGCACTGCCTGACCGAGGGAAATAGAAGCTCTGGAATCCTGGGCCGGGATGGAGGGGTTTGCCGGCATTCTCGAAAAGCGCCAACGGTGTGAGAATGAGGCTCCCGACGACGATGAGCGTTCCGATGACTTTGAGGCTCCGACCCTTGAGAGCACTCAGCGTGGCTGCCACGCACGCCAGCCCGGGAAGAAACGCGATGAGCTGAAATCGTGATCCGAAGGGTCCCCATCGCACCAGGAGGAGGACGAGCGCGAGCGTGGCTAGGGATACGAGGAAAAGCGGTACAAGCTCATGGTGGGCAGTCCTGCGCCGTATTCGTGTCTGCAACAGGGCAATGGCGGCTACGACGAGAGCCAGGAGGGCAATGAGGCTCCCCGAACCCTCGTCGGTGGGGGTCACGACCCTCGTGTAGGGCCACTTGGTCCCGACGAGCGGAACGATCGTCGACGTGGTGGGATGATCCAGATGGAGCCACCGGCCCACTGTGGTCTCGAAGTTGATGACATGGGCATCGATATTGAGTTGCAGCGTGTCCGCGTTCTCGAGCACGTTTCGCAGGGCGTTCTTGGCCAGCAAGATCGGGTTGCCCGTCGACACGACCCTGTCCTCGCTGGTGGTCTGGCCGAAAATGTTGTGGAACGTCTCCCAGTTGCGAAGCGTCATCGGGAGCGTGAGCGCGACGGCCATTACCGAGCGCGACCGCTCCCCACCGAAGAGCCGGGCGTGCGGGCCACCGGTCGCGCCACGCCATGACCAGGAGAGCGACACCTATAGGTGCGACGCCAAGGACAGCATCGACCTTGGTGACAAGAGCAAGGCCACTTGCCGCTCCGAGGAGCACTAGCACGATGGCATCGGGCCGGCGAAGGCGCCAGAGCAGCACGACCAGATAACTGGCGCACAGGATGATTGTTGCGACAAAGAGGTCGTTGAGTGCCGTGGTTGCCTGTAAGAGGCCCAGTGGAAGAGTGGCGGCCAGAAGAAAACCCCAAAATGCGGCGGATCGTTTCCCGGTAATGAGTCGCGCCAGGCCGGCCACGATCACAACGGACGAGACATAGGCCATCCACTGCGGCAAGAAGACGAAACGATCGGTGCCGTCGAGGAGGAGCGTCTGGGTCAGGAAGTACTCGTCCAACCGGCCGTAATAGAGCTGTCGCAAACTGTACGTGGGGTAGTTGTTGACGCTTCCGCTGCTGGCCCATGCGGCTGCCCTTGTCAGGTGGTAATTCATGGCATCGGCGCTGTTCGTGGCGGTGATGGCCCCGAGCCAGAGCAGGAAGCCCGCTACCAATCCGAACAGCAACAGAGCTGCAACGATGCCGGGATGCCAGGCTTGATCGCTGTGGGTAGACGGCTTCAGGGGCACCTTGAGCCTCGAAAGAACGACGATCGCCGCCACGATGTAGAGCACCCACCAGCAGACAAGTCCCCGCGATTCAGCTGATGAACGGCGCTCAGGAACTCGGTGGATAACAGACCTGCGATCAGGTAGACGATGTATCCGGCCACATAGGCCGCGAACCACGTCTGCAGAGTATTTGGAGCCTTCCGAAATGTGATGGCAACGGCGCGTGCCAAGAATACTGTAACGATCAATCCGGCCGGCAGCAGAATCGAGACTCCACTGAGAGACGTACCAATCTTCATAGTTCATGGGAAGATATCACGGTCGATCGACGTTTGGGCTGGGCATCGGTGCGATGTCAGCGGAACGTCGAGTTCCCCGTGGTGTTGAAGCGCACCTGGACGGGTCGCGCAGTCTGCCGTTGCTCGAGCCTTCCTTGGGGCGGCTTGTTCGGATCGGAGGAGCGCCCGAGGGACCCCGGGCGGGGTTGTCGGAAATCCAGTTCAGCCTTCCGAGCGCCACCTATATATGCTCGGGTTCATGTGGAATTTAGGAACGGCGATCCGACGGCGGCGGATCTGGGAGAGCCGCGCCGCCGTGAAGGGCTATGCAGTGGGGCGGGCAATGGCTGACCGAATCGGGCTGCAGGTGATGCTCAAGACCTACTACAGCCCCATCCCCGACCTTCACGATGTGCCGGCTGAGATCTGGAGCAAAGCCGACCCGATGAGGGGCATCACATTCGATCTCGATGCGCAATCGGAGTTCCTGGCGCAAGAGTTGTCGGACGGACTCAGAGGGTTCGTTCCCGATGTGACGGTTGATGCGAAGTACCGATACGGCGTCAACAACGACTCGCTGGCCCTTCCCGACGCGCGCGCTCTCTATGCACTCATACGGTGGCTACGGCCGCGGTCGATCGTGGAGCTTGGATCGGGTCAGACCAGCCGCGTGATCGCGCAAGCATGCCGGGCTAGTGCAGAAGAGGGGCACGTTCCGCGCTACCGTTCGTTCGATCCTTTTCCGACTGCGATCGACGAGGGGCTCCCTGGCCTGACCGAATTGTCGAGCCTCGACGCCCAGTCGGTTCCGGAGGAAGTCTTCACTGAGCTGGTCAGCGGCGACATCTTGTTCGTGGACACGACCCACACCGTCAAGCTCGGGGGCGAGGTGAACCGGATCGTGCTACGTGTGCTGCCTCTTCTGGCTCCAGGCGTGGTGGTCCACTTCCACGATATTTACCTGCCGTACGAGTACCCGAGATACCTGTTCGATGACTATGCGCTCTACTGGTCGGAGCAGTATCTCCTACAAGCGTTCTTGTGTTTGAATCCGAGCTTTGAGGTGCTGTGCTCAGTCCATGCACTGTGCCAGGACCGCCCTGCGGCTGCCGCTGCCTCCGGACTCGCGAGCGAGGGTCAGGATGGAGCTTCCTTCTGGATCAGGCGCACTCCGGAGTCCTCATAGGCATCGCGTTGCGAGTTCTTTGACTCGACGCGCTTGTCGTACCCACTTCCGACCCCTACGGGCGGAGCCGATAGGGTCAGCCTTCAGGCGGTCGATGGCGAGAAACGCGTCGCCGGACGAAGTGGTGTCCACGGCAGGACCTAGACAACGGGGTCGCTGAGGGAGAGCTCGTTGGCCACGCCGTCGGGCGCTATTCTGTTGTCGTACCCAGGGGGTGTAGCTCAGCTGGTAGAGCGCTACGTTCGCAACGTAGAAGTCGGCGGTTCGAGTCCGCTCACCTCCACTCAGCTCCCAAGAGAGTGTTGACTCTCGAACCATCGGCCGGAGCAATGGGGGTGGTTCTGCCCTTTCGAGGCAGGAGTCCGAAGGGCGATGTAACGGCACGTAGCCCGGGCCAGACGAATACACGTTGCGACCGGGATCTGCGGTTATGGGCGCCGTGGAACGTTCTCTGCCCGCAGGTTCTCTGACTAGTACCTCAGACGAGATTTGTTGGTGGCATGGCGCGTTGGCCGAGTCAGTCGCCAACTGGCAATGACCGCAGCGCGGCCTCGATGTCGGCCGGTTCGGTTCGGAAGCGCCAATCAGGGGAGACGAACGCAGCGCGGACGATGCAATCCCGGTCGATGACAAAGGTCGCGGGCACCGGCAGAGAGCGCGTGTGGTCGGCATTCTGGTTGGTGGGATCGTTGTGGAATACGTTCACCTGAAGGTCCTCGAGGTCCCCCGCTAGCGTGAACTGCACCTTGTAGGCGCGGATCACTTCCTGGTCGAGGTCGCTCAGGACAGGGAAGGAGAGTTCTTGTTTCTCGGTGAGCGAGAGGCTGTGGTCGGCGGCTTGGGGGCTGATGGCCACAAGCGAGGCGCCGAGCTCGCGGAAGCGGGGCAGCGCCATCTGTAGGCCCCGGAGCTGAATGTTGCAATACGGACACCACTCGCCGCGGTAGAAGACAATCACGACGGGCCCCTGAACGAGCAGATCCGCCACCGTCACCGATCTTCCGAGAGCATCGGGCAGGGTGAAGTTCGGCGCATGGTCGCCGACGGCGAGGCCGGGGGCGACACCGGACGCGTCGATCTCGGCAACGCCAGCCTCGATGCGCGACGCAATCGCGTCGGGGATGTTGGCGGTAATCTGATCGAGTTGGGGCCGGAGGGCGGGAACGGGTCTGGTGGTGGACACGGGGCTCCTCAGGGCAGAATGGACTGAGATTCACTCTGGCAGGGTTAGAATAGCGGGGGTTGGGCAGCACCCGCGCGCTCGAAGAGGTGCACGGCCTGCGAGGAGGCAATCGACGCGTATCCGTCGTTCGGCGTTCTTGCGCCTCCCGGAATCACCCTCTTGCGTGCCGATTCCCCCGTGGGCGCGACTCCTGGGTTCGACCACGAGCGCGAACGTTGACGCGATGCGGAATCGACGTGGTCGACGTTGCAGAGAATCCGGCGCTATTCGGATCGCCAACGTCGATATAGCTTGGTGAGACCCGCCTGCGCTTCCGGGCTCTGGTCGTCGGGTTCGACCTCGCCGGTCAGCTCGATGGTCATCTTGATCTGCTCCAGGTAGGCAGTGCAATTGGGGCACGCTCGGAGATGGGCCCAAAATCGACGCCGGTCGCGACGCGAGAGAGCGCCTTCGAGATACTCGGTGACCAACTCGACTGCCTGCTGGCAAACAATGTCCTTCCGTCGCAGCGACAGCATTGGCCAGACCCTACGCAACTCGGCCTCGAGGAACTCGCGTAAGCGAATCCGGCGCCAGTGCAACAAGATTCGTTGGTTGCCACCTCTTATGCCGAGCACGGCACACGCCTCGTCGTTCGATAGTCCCTCGACGTCGCGCAGCCCGACCACGTCGCGCTGGCGGGGAGGGAAGGTCATCGAGGCGGTCTTGAGGATCGGCGCCCCGGTGGTGGCATCGAGGCGGTCGTTGTTCGCCTCGGTTCCACCGATCAACGGGATCTGCCATTGGCCGGGCGCCGCAGCGGTCGACGGCTTGAAGCGTCCCGAGCGGCATGGGGTACTGCTCCCGAGACTGGACCGAACGCACCCGGTTGGCGAGGATTCGAAACACCCACGCCTTGAACGAGAAGCGCTTCAAAAGCATATCGAGTGCAGACCGCCTTCTTCTGCTCCCCATTATCCTTCGCATTTCGCAGAAAAACATCAGGGCCTGCAAGATAACCTTAAGGCGAGTGGGGTTGGCCAGTGGGGTTTTGTCATCACTGCCGCCGCTCCAATCGAAGATGCTCCCTCTTGGCACAGGCCCCTATACGGAACGGCAAGACCATACTTCTTGACGTAGTGCTCCGGGATGCTCGGAGCTCCGAGTAGGAGTGGACCGGATGATCCTATTCCCTGGGCGGTGCCGTTTTCTCGGCCACCTTGTGCTCGTCAAACCACCCGTTGGCCTGACGGGCCGCCCAGAGCTCGGTCACCCAACCCTTGATCATCGATCGCATCGAGTCGCGATGGGTCAGTGCAAAGGCGATGTGGCCGAAAACCACGACGAACACAGCAAGGGCGAATAGGTCGTGGACGAAAGTTGCCCCCGTGCGCCAACTCACCGGGAAGAACCTGAACCATTGCATGACCGCGCCGGAGGCCAACATGACGAGGATGGCTCCGCTGGTGAAGATGGCGTTGAGTTTCTGACCGGGATTAAATTTATCGAGCGTGGCGACCGAGGTGTTCCCCATCCGCCTCAACCAATAGATCTCCTCCCTGGTCCAGAGGTTGATGCGTCGCACGTCGCGTCGCATCCGTACCCCCCACGGTCCGATCAGTGAGGCGATGATCGGCACGGGCAGAGCGATGCCGGCCCACAGATGGATCTCAGAGACGGCATGGCGCGGCAGGACAATGCCAAAGAACGACCCGAAGTAGAGGGGTACTGCGGTAGTCATGAGAATGCCGAACAACAGGGCGTTGACCCAATGGGCCGTGCGCTGTACCACGTCAAAGCGCAGGATCCTTACCGAGGCGCTCGGCGCTCGGATGTGGGGCTCCACCGGGTCAGCTGCTCCCAGGATCGTTCGGACCGGTCGAGCCGTCGATCCACCCGTTGACCGGATATCCATTCTGCTCCCAGTAACCCGGTTCCACCTGATCAACGACGTGTATAGCCGAGAGCCACTTGAGAGACTTGTAGCCGAACATGGGCGCGACGTAGAGCCGCACTGGCCCGCCATGAGGGGTGGTGATCGGGGCGCCAAGCATTCGATAGGCCACGATGACGTCGGGCAGGCGGGCCTGGCTGAGTGTGAGGCTTTCGGAGTCGGTGCCGTCATAGGATTCGAAGCTGAGCGCCACTGCTTCCGGCCTCACTCCGACCGTATCGAGGATCTCCGACAGTCGGACCCCCTCCCAGTGGACATTCGGGACCCGCCAGCCGGTGACGCACTGGAAGTCCTTGACGAAACTGGTGCGGGGCAATGCCTCGAGGTCAGCCAAGCCAAACGTGGTGCGACGGTCGACCAGTCCGTCGACAACGAGCCTGTATTTGTCGGGAGAGATCGCCGGGTAGTTGCCACTCACCGAATAGATTCGAAAGTGGTCGCCGCCGGGAAGAAGAGCCCCAACCCCTGATGCGATCGAGACCCCGAGGCTCTGGACCTTGGCGCCAAAGGCGATCCCGGCCGCGCCCAATGCCGCCATGGTGAGAAACACTCTCCGGCCCACGGCCACCCGCTTCTCCGGGGTGGCGAGGGGCGGCTGATCGGGGCTCGGGGGCACCCGCTGAGCATAAGTCTGTGCTCCGCCGCAGCGTTGTCACGGCTGCGCCTCGACCCACCGGTCGACTCCGGGGCCGGTCACCGACGGAGGGCAGCAATACCCCGGAACTAGGTTGGTTGGCGTGGCATTCGATGCGAAAATTCTCACGGTCTCGGAATCGGTGAGCCAGGGCACCCGCGAGGACCGATCCGGAGCGGCGTTGGCCGCGGTGCTCGCCCGACAGGGCTTTCGTGTTGTCGAGCAGCGAACCGTTCCCGACGGAGTGGGGCCGGTGGCCGAAGCATTAGTCGAGCTCTGTGCGTCGTTCGCCGGGCTCGTCGTCACGACCGGGGGGACCGGCTTCTCGCCCACCGATCTCACACCGGAAGCAACCCGTAGCGTCGTCGAGCGAGATGCCCCGGGCCTGGCCGAGGCGATGCGCAGCGCCAGTCCCCTAGGGCGTCTCTCCCGAGGTGTGGCCGGGACGGTCGGGCAGTGTCTCGTGCTCAATGTGCCGGGATCACCCCGCGGGGCGGTCGAATCGATCGAGACCATCGCCGATGTCTTGGCCCACGCCCTGGAACTTCTGTCCGGTGCCAGGCCTCATTGAACCCCCCCACCCCGGGTGGGCCATGCCACCGCCACATTCGACTGGGAGCGCTCCGCTGCACTGGGATAACCCCATGGGGATAAATTCGAGCCGCGTGACCCTCACTGGGGTGTACGCCAGTTTCCCGGCGCGGAGCTTCAACTCAGTGCCCGGAACAAGGGCCCGACCGGGCGGCAGCGAACCCGTATGTTCGCTCCAGATCAGAAGGGTACGCGACGACCACGAGCTTGGCCTCCATGGGACGGCGTCGTGACCCGGCTCGATCTGGTCCCCCCCGATGGTATCGATTGGATCGCCACGAGCGAACTGCCGCTCCCGGTGGACGCGGCATGCTCGTGGGCGGTTGTTCCCCACTGCGGCGGGGTCGTGACGTTCTGCGGAACGGTTCGTGATCACTCAAGCGGGCGTCTCGCGGTGACCAGCTTGGAATACGAGGCGTACGTCGAACAGGTCGTGCCCCGGCTCGGTGACGTGGCAGCCTCTGCACGATCCCGGTGGCCCGTCATCGGCCGCCTAGTGCTCCTGCACCGTATCGGGCGCCTCGTCGTCGGCGACGTCTCGGTCGTTGTGGTGGCCTCGACCCCGCATCGAGAAGAGGCATTTGACGCCGCCCGATACTGCATCGATACCGTGAAACACACCGTCCCCATCTGGAAGCACGAGACATGGGCCGGCGGATCCGATTGGAGCCTCTGTGCGCACGCCATCGAGGAGCCTGTGCCGCATGGTGAAACACCCTTGGTCGGGCCGTCACGATGATCCCCCTCGAAGAGGCTCGTCGATTCGTCCTCGGGTCGTGTACAGCGCTGGCGCCGCGCGCCGCGCCGCTGGATGAGGCCTTGGGCTGTGTGGTCGGGGCACCGATCGTTGCCTCCGAGCCGGTACCACCCTTCACGAACTCCTCCATGGACGGGTACGCCCTCCGGGCAGAGGACACTCGTGGCGCTCCCCTGAGTTTGGAGGTCATCGGCACGGTCCTGGCCGGACATCCTTTCGACGCCACGGTCGAACCGGGCCAGGCCGTGCGGATCATGACCGGAGCACCACTCCCGCCTGGTGCCGACGCCGTAGTGATGATCGAGGCGACCCGAATGGCCGGCACCAGGGTCACGATCGAGCGCGAGGTCCAGGCCGGAGATTTCGTACGCCCATCGGGACTCGACGTGGCCGTCGGTGACGTCATCGCCGATGCCGGCACGGTGCTCACGCCGGCGCACCTGGGCGTCCTGGCCAACCAGGGCGTCACCTCGGTGCTGGCCCACCCCCATCCCAGAGTCGGCGTGCTCTCCAGCGGCGACGAGCTCGTGGAAGCCCCGGGCCCCCTTCCCCCCGGCAAGATCCGCGACGCCAACCGCCACAGCCTCCTCGCCCTGGCCCGGCGCGAGGGATGGGAGTGTGTCGATCTTGGCATCGTCGGCGACGACGAGGTCGCACTCGTGGGCGTGCTCACGCAAGCCGCCACCACATGTGACGCCGTCATCACGAGCGGGGGAGTGAGCGTGGGCGACTTCGACCTCGTACGAGTCGTCCTCGAAAAACTGAGTGCGGGGTCCATGCGGTGGATGCAGGTCGCGATTCGGCCCGCCAAGCCATTGGCCTTCGCCACGCTCGAGGACTCAGGTACTCCGGTGTTCGGGCTCCCCGGCAACCCGGTGTCGGCCATGGTGAGCTTCGAGTTGTTCGTCCGCCCTGCCCTGCGAATCCTCAGCGGACACCGGGTCCTTCATCGACCCGTTGTGACCGCCATCGCCGAGGAGGACGTGCCCCGATTGCCCGATGGAAAGCTCCACTTCATGCGGGCCCGGGTCACCCTCGATTGTCTGGGCACGTGGCGAGTCACCGCCGCAGACCGCCAGGAGTCGCACCAGCTACACGCCATGGCGATGGCCAACGCACTGGCCCTGATCCCCGACGGCACGGGCGTCCTCGCCGGGGACCCCGTCAACGTGATGCTCATCGACCCCGATGACCTCGGGATACAAGCACGGGAGCCGTCTTGACCACAACGGTCCCCGTACGGATCTTGGGGGGGCCCCATGGCCCCCGGTCCGACGACAGGGCGTCGACAGCGGTCAAAGGCGCTCCGCACTTGGGGCCCTTGGTGGATCGCTTCGGGCGAGTGCACGATGACCTGCGCATTTCGGTCACCGACCACTGCAACTTGCGCTGCGTCTACTGCATGCCCGAGGAGGGCATGACCTTTCTTCCCGGCCACGAGCTGCTGACCTTTGACGAGATCGCTCGGGTGGCCCGGGTGGCCAAGGGCCTGGGTGTCACCTCCGTGCGCCTGACCGGTGGTGAGCCCTTGGTGCGCAAAGGGCTTCCCGTGCTGATCGCCAGGCTGGCAGAGATGGGATTCGCCGACCTGGCCCTGACCACGAACGGCATGGGACTCGCCCGGCAGGCCAGCGCCTTGGCATCCGCCGGCCTTCGCCGCGTCAACATCAGCTGCGACTCGCTCCGTCTCGAACGGTTCGCCACCATTCGTCGACGCGGGAGCCTCGAAACCGTGCTCCACGCCATGGCGGTGGCTGAATCTGCCGGCCTCGCTCCGGTCAAAGTCAACGTCGTGCTTCTGCGCGGCCACAATGACGACGAAGTGCTCGATTTCGCGTCGTTCGCGCGCCTCACCGGTCGAGTCGTGCGGTTCATCGAGTTCATGCCCCTTGATGCAGAGCGCGGGTGGGATCGCAACCGACTCGTCCCGGGCCGAGAGGTCTTTGAACGGATATCGGAGGTGTGGCCGCTCGAGGCGGTGTCTGGCTTCGACGGTCGGGCACCGGCGGAGCGCTTCCGCTTTTGCGATGGACGGGGTGAAATCGGATTGATCTCGAGTGTCACCGAGCCCTTTTGCGGAACCTGCAATCGCCTGCGCCTCACGGCCGACGGAACGTTGCGTAACTGCTTGTTCACCCATGAGGAGACCACGGTGCGTGACGTGTTGCGTCGGGGAGGCACTGATGCGCAACTCGCTCAACTCTTGCGTGACGCAGTGTGGGCGAAACTTCCGGGACATGGGATCAACGAACCAGGTTTTCTTCGCCCCCAGCGGTCCATGTCCATGATCGGGGGCTGAGATGACACGCCTGCGCCTGTTCGGACCGGCCCGAGAGGCGGCGGGTCGCGCCAGCATCGTGCTGCCAGGTGGAAGCGTCGGGGGTATCATCACCGCCGCTGAAGAACGATTCGGCGATGATTTCGCTCGGATCGTGGCTGTCTCAGCCATCTGGCTCAACGGTCATGCCGTGGAGCCAGATGCGATCGCTGCCGACGACGATGAGGTTGCGGTCATCCCGCCGATCTCGGGGGGATGATGGGCAACTTGTCCGCATCCCTCGGTGGTGGCGACCGCGACACGGCCGCTCTCACCCATGTCGACGAGCATGGTCAGGCGCGGCATGGTCGACATCACCGCCAAGGCCGTGACGAGGCGCCTGGCCCTCGCCCGGTGCGTCGTCATCACCACCGCCGACGCCACCCTTGTGCTGGCCCAGCGTCGAGGAGGGATCGACGTCGTCGAGGTGGCACGATTCGCCGGCGTCCAGGCGGCCAAGAAAACATCGTCCCTCATCCCCCTGTGTCACCCCGTTCGCCTCGATCGGGTGATCGTCGAGGTCGATGTGGCACCACAGTGCGTAACAATCAGCGCGCTGACCGAGATCGTCGAGCGCACTGGAGTCGAGATGGAGGCGCTCACGGCGTGCGCCACGAGCGCCCTCTCCCTCCTCAACGTGCTTCTGGACGTGGACCCCGGGGCCTCGATCGAGCAGCTGACCCTCTGGCACAAGTCCGGAGGTCGTTCCGGCGACTGGAGCCGCACGAACCTCCACGAGCCGGGAGAGGCGTTCCGGGCGAAGGCGAGGGAACCAGCCGATCCGGGTCCATCGCACTGACTCCACCCAGTGCGGGACGGCGCGCTCGAGCTCTCGCCTGCCGACCTTGGCGGGGCGGAGTTCGCATTTGCGACGAAAAGGGCGCTTTCGTCTTGTGCATAGTGTGAAAAGCCCCTAGCGTCACCGCAGATGCCGTTGGAAAGATGGCCGGGAAAGGGACGACCATGGCACCGTCATCGGTCCCCGGATCGGGTTGCCCCTCTCGTGAAGCCGTGGCGCCTGGCGGCAGCGGTGACCGCCACGGCCGTGGTGGCGACGGCGGTGAGCGGTTGCGCCGCCAACTCCGCCTCGTCTGCCACCACCCTTGGGAAGGCTTCGGGTCGCGTTGACGTGCTCTACGCCGGTTCGCTGCTCGACCTGATGCAACAGCAGATCGGTCCCGCGTTCGAGAAGGCAACGGGGTACACGGTGAGCGGCTTCTCGGCGGGGTCGACGGCGCTCGCCGGCGAGATCAAGGGCGGGACTCAGCAAGGTGACGTGTTCATCAGCGCTTCTCCCGCTGTCAATGGCACCTTGGAGGGATCGACCAACGGCGATTGGGTCTCTTGGTATGCCGAGTTCGCAGATTCCCCCTTGGTGCTGGGCTACAGCTCGAATTCGACATTCGCCCACGATCTCAGGACCAAGCCGTGGTACGAGGTCGTGGACCAACCCGGGTTCCTGCTCGGTCGCACCGATCCCGCTACCGACCCCAAGGGAGCGCTCGCTGTCGAGGCGTTGACCCAGGCCGCGTCGAAGTACTCGGTGCCCGCCCTCAACGCTCTGGCCACGTCGGATTCGAATGTCTTCCCCGAGACCACGCTCGTGGGCCGCCTCCAGGCGGGGCAGCTCGACGCAGGGTTCTTCTATGGCGTCGAAGCGGCGGCGGGGCACATCAAGACCGTTCCGCTGGTGGGAACGAACCTGGCCGGTCGATACACGATCACGATTCTCAATCGAGCACCGCACCCGACAGCCGCCCGTGCCTTCGTGGCGTTCTTGCTCGGCAAGGACGGGCACAAGATCCTCAAGGCCAACGGCGTCGAACCGCTCAACCCACCAAAGGTCACTGGAAGGTCCTCGGTGCCAAGCAACTTGAAAGCGACCTTGCCATAGTGCGGCGGGGGGGAAGAAGTCCCCTTCCCTGGCTGGGTGGCCTCATCGCGCTTTACCTGGCGCTGCCCCTTGTCGCGTTCGCCGTTCGTTTCGTCGGAACACACAATCGGGGCTTTCACGCCCCAGGCCTGTTCCCGTCGCTGTATGTCTCGGTCACGTGTTCCACCATTTCCTTGGCCCTGATCACCCTGTTCGGAGTCCCGTTAGCCTACGTCCTGGCTCGCTCGAGGAGTCGCATCAGTTCCATCGTGGGATTGGTCGTCCAGCTCCCCCTAGCGCTCCCCCCGTTGATGAGCGGGATCGTGCTCATCTACCTGGTGGGGCCGTACACGTTTCTCGGCCGGCTCTTTGGCGGCCATCTCACCGACTCGCTCACCGGCATCGTGCTGGCACAGACGTTTGTCGCCGCCCCCTTTCTGATCGTCGCTGCTCGGGCTGCCTTCAGCTCCGTGGACTCGGCGTTGTTGGACGTGGCCGCCACCCTCGGACACTCAGAGGTGTCGCGCTTTGGACGCGTCGCCCTACCGCTGGCGGCACCGGGCATTCGGGCAGGCATTGTGCTGGCGTGGCTGCGTGCCTTTGGCGAATACGGTGCCGTGGTCATCTTGGCCTACAACCCGTTCTCCCTCCCTGTCTACACCTACACCCAGTTCAGCGGGACCGGGCTCACCAACACCCTGGCGCCCACCGCCTTGGCCCTTGCCGTCGCCGTGGTCGTGGTGGCAATGAGTCGCATCCCATTGAGAGCACGGCCTCGGCGCACCATCGTGGTTCCCTCACCTCGGTCGCCCGGGGCGGCACCGAAGACACCTGTCCGCTTCGACATCGACTACCGTCTCGGTCCCTTCCAGTTAGCCGTAGCTCACCAATCGAGCGGAAGCCACTTGGCCGTCCTCGGCCCATCGGGGTCGGGCAAGTCCACACTGTTGCGCTGCCTGGCGGGGCTCTATGGTGCCGAGCCCGGACCTGTGTGGTACGGCGAAAAGGCGGTGCAGCACGTGCCCGTCGAGGAGCGGCGTGTGGGGTACGTCGCGCAAGGATTCGCCCTCTACCCCCACCTCACCGCCTGGCAGCACCTGCTCTTTGCCGCCGGTGCCTTGCCCCAGACAGCCGCCTATTGGCTGGCACACCTTCACCTGGAAGGCTTGGAGGACCGGTATCCCTCTCAGCTGTCGGGCGGCCAGCGACAGCGGGTGGGCCTGGCCCAGGCCCTGTGCCGATCTCCGGATCTCCTCCTTCTCGACGAACCATTCTCGGCCCTTGACGCACCAGTTCGCCACGAGCTTCGACGCGAACTGCGGCGGCTCCAGCGCGACACCGGTCTCGCAACCGTGCTTGTGACCCATGACCCCGAAGAGGCCGCGTTCCTTTCCGACGAGGTAATCGTAATTTCCGATGGCCGCACCCTGCAGTCAGGAACAAGTCGTTCGGTGTTCACCAGGCCCGCCTCACCCGAGGTGGCCCGCCTCCTTGGCATCCCGAACCTGCATCACGGCGTGGTTGTCGGCGATCAAGGGATCGACGCGCACGGCGCTCTCATCGCGGTCGGCACCAACTCTTTGGCACCGGGCACACCGATCCTCTGGAGCATTCGACCTGAGCAGGTGTCTGTATCCGCATGGGAGGACTCCGACGGATCACCCCCCGGTGCACACAACGTGGCAATGACCGGCACGATCACTGACATAGCCGATGTCGGCACCTCGGTTGACCTCTTCGTCGCCATCACCGAGAACTTCGAGCTCGAAGCCCGCACACCCCATCTGGTCGACCTCGAGGTGGGGGACCAGTGCCGCGTCGATCTCTCAGCCGACGCCATAACCCTTTGGCCGGCACCCGCACCGGCGACCCGGGATGGCAGCGTGACACGAACTTGGGAACCTGAGCAGGTGTGATCGTGGCGCCGTGTCGGCGATACGGGATCGCGATCAGAGGTGGGCGGGAATCTCGACTCCGACGTTGGTGGCCTTCACCACGGCATCGGCCACCACGCCGGGGGCCAGCTCGAGTTCGTCGGCCGCCTCGCGGGTGATGAGCGCCACAAATCGGTGCGGCCCGGCCTGGATCTCGACCTGGGCGGCCACCTTGTCCTTCACCACTCGAGTTACGATCCCGAGGAAGCGATTGCGGGCCGATTGCCGTCGGGGGTGAGCGGGGGTGTGGTCCCCGGCGATCTCGATGGCGAGCTGGGCCAGATCGGCGCCATCGACAAAGCGTCGGCCTCCGCCCCCAACCGTCGCCTTGATCCGCCCCGCGTCGACCCATCTCCTCACGGTGTCGGGGCTGACCCCCAGCAACTCGGCTGCCTGGCCGATTCTGTACTCCACCACAGCCAGAGGGTAACTCGGAAACCGACGCCCTGGGACACCGAAAGGCCGCGTCTCGGACCTTGGCCCAGCGTGTGCGGGACCGTGGAACCGTGGGTTGGACCGTGTCTAAGTCTTACTACGGCGCCGTGTCTCGGCACGACCTCGTACGTGAAGGCGGTGGCTGGTGGGGGCGGTCTGAGAAGGCGCACCGTGCTCGGGGGCCACTTCACGTGATCGTGATCCCGCCACGGGGTGAGCCATGGGGCGGGGTCCGGGGACAAAGGCGGGGAGCACAAAGCAGATGCGGGTTCCTCCCGAGGCGGGGGGTTCCGCCCAGATACGGCCGCCCTGTGCGTCGATCAAACCTCTGGCGATGGCCAGGCCCAAACCCGCACTCCCATCGGCCGGAGAGCGGGCGGCGTCGGCCCGGAAAAACGGCTCGAAGACCCTCTCCATGGATTCAGACGCGATTCCGGTCCCGGTGTCCTCCACCGACACGAAGACGGCGTCGGCCCCCTTGGTGAGGGACAGGGCGACCTTCCCTCGGGCGGGCGTGTACCGCAACGCATTGGTGATGAGATTGGTGAGCACACGCTCCACCTTGTCCGGTGCGCAATACGCGACGACCTGCTCGTCACGAATCACGACGGAGAGCCCGATGCCACGCGCCTTTGCCTCGAGCTCGAATCGTCGCGCGCACGACCTGACGAGATCCACCATGTCGACCCCGCTCAGCTCGATGGTGGTGGCGCCAGAATCGATGCAAGCCAGCTCGAAGAGATCGTCGACCAGAGAGCCGAGCAACCGTACTTGACCCTGGAGAGCCTGCATATAGTGGTCGGAGTCGATTACGCCGTCATCGATGGCCTCCAACATGGCCTGGAGCGACGTGATCGGGGCGCGCAGGTCGTGGCTCGCCCAGGCGATCAGCTCTCGACGTCCGTCGAACACTTGCTCGAGATGCTCGGCCATCGCGTTGAACGACCGGGCAAGCTCAGCGATTTCCGCCGGCCCCTGTACGGGTGCTCTTTCGTCGAGCTCGCCCTCGGTCAGCCGAACCGAAGCTTCGCGCACGCGTTCCAGGGGACCGATGATGTTGCGCGTCAGCACGAGCGCCAAGGTGAGGCTGACCGCGCCGGCTGCGACCGAGACGGCGACCACTTCCGCTTCGCCACCCATGTGCAGCATCACCGCGCCGGAAAGGAGCACCGCCCCGAGGGGTAGGGCCACGGCCAGGAGCGCCAGTGCTGCCAGCTGGAGGCGGACCGACGACAGCGTGCGTAACATCACGCCAGCGAGCGTTCCCACCGCCAGGGTTGCCCCGGCCACGATCAGTGCATTAACGATCATGGCTCGAACCGGTAGCCGACACCCCACACCGTTGTGATGATCTGGGGCTTGGAGGGGTCTTCCTCGATCTTCTCTCGGAGCCGCCGGACGTGCACCGTCACCGTGCTCGTGCCCAATGCGGGCGCCTCGTCATATCCCCAAACCTGGGCCATGAGCTGCTCGCGTGAGAAGACGACTCGGGGATAACTCGCCAGGCACCACAGCAGCTCGAACTCTGTCGCCGTCAAGGCGACGGTTTGGTCCTTTCGTGTTACTTCGCGTGTTTGGGCATCGATCGTCAATCCTCGGGCGTTGAGCCGTGCTTGCGCCGAGGGGCGATCCCGGCTGGAACGTCGAAGGATCGTCTTGACCCTCACCATCAACTCGCGTGGAGAGAAGGGTTTGACGACGTAGTCGTCGGCGCCGAGCTCGAGTCCGGTAATGCGATCTTGTTCCTCACCGCGGGCCGTGAGAACGATGACCGGCACATCGCTCGATGTCCGGATCCACCGGCAAAGATCGAGCCCGTTTCCATCCGGGAGCATCAGGTCGAGGATCACAAGACTGGGAGAGTGCTCCTGGATCATCTCCCTAGCTTGGGCGCCGTTGGCGGCCTGACGAGCCACAAAGCCCTCGTGATCGAGGTAGCGGACAACCACATCACGCACCACCGGCTCGTCGTCGACCACGAGGACGCTCTGCACGGCCGCCCATGGTAACGGGGTCCTCGTCACCACCAACGGTCGGGGAGAGGAGTCCTGGGTCCGCTGGCTCGAGGGATGAAAGCTGGCCTCGTGCCCCTGGGGAACCGACCATCCCGCCGGTCGGGTCCGCACAAGGCCTCCTTGGCCTGGGCTCCTCGGCCCCTGCGGTTCAGCCCACGGCACCGGGGACGTCGCAAAGCCTGGGTCACCGCTTACCCCCGGTGGACGCCGGGGAAGGGGCGGCCAGCCCGGGATAGGCGCAACGGTTTCGCCGCACCCGAGGCGGGATGGCGGGAAAGAAGTTGGCATTTCGTAAGAAAGTTTTCAGTCTTGGCCCGAGGAGCAGCACTACTGTCGGCCCGTGCCCGACGCCCGCCCCGAGGCACGGCGAAGACGGCCACCACGGCGCGCTCGGCTTGTGCCCGATCTCAGGCGCCAGGTTGACGCGGCACGAGCCAAAGCCTCCACCGTGGTGGTGAAGAGCTCGGTTCAGGCCGAGAGGGCGGTCCAAGGCATCGGCGGCCGATTCCAGAGTTCCCTGCACGACGAGTGGGTGGCGTCGGTGCTGGGCGTCTGTCTCGGTGTGGCCTTCGGCGTGTGCTTCCTCACCGGGCTCGTCGACTACCTGGCGCAACATCCGCCGCACTGGTTTCACCTTCCCACCCGGCCAATCAACTTCTTCCGTGTCACCCAGGGTGTCCATGTCATCACAGGAATCGCAGCCATCCCCCTGTTGTTGGCCAAACTCTGGACCGTATGGCCAAAATTGTTCTCCTGGCCCCCAGTGCACAATGTCGCTCATGCACTGGAGCGGCTCAGTCTCATCGCCCTCGTGGGTGGTTCGCTGTTCCAGCTCTTCACCGGCGTCGCCAACATCGCGTACTGGTACTCGCCCATGCCCTTCTTCTTCCCCACGGCACACTTCTGGACCGCGTGGATCGTCATCGGCGCCCTCGTCATCCACGTCGGGACCAAAGGGGTCATCGCCCGACACGCCCTGGGGCGCGGGGCCGAAGGTGATGAGGACGTCGCCTCCGTGGCGGCGATCAGCGTGGCAGCAACTGCTAAAGGGACAGTGCCTGTGCCGCCGGGCCGAGAGGGCCTCTCTCGCCGGGGATTCGTGGCCACGGTCATGGGGAGTGCCGCCGTGCTCGTGATCACCGTGGCCGGCGAGACCGTCGCACCACTTCGGCGCTTGGCGTTACTCGCACCACGCAACCCGGTGGTGGGCTCGCAACACCTCCCCGTCAATCAGAGTGCGATCGAGGCCGAGGTGACGTCTTCGGCGATCGACCCGGCCTATCGACTGGAGGTCACGGGGAACTGTCGTATGCCACGCCGCTTCAGCGTGGACGAGCTGCGCGCCTTGCCCCAGCGTGCCGCGGGATTGCCGATTACGTGCGTCGAAGGGTGGAGCGCCGCCGCTTCATGGCGAGGGATCTCGTTGCCCGACCTGCTGTCGCTGGTGGGGGCGCGCCCCAATGCGAGGATTCGAGTCGAGTCACTCGAGGCCGCTGAGCGGCTGTACTCGAGTTCGATCATCGACCCTCAGCACGCCGCGGACCCCGACACCCTGCTTGCGCTCGAGCTCAACGGCGCGCCCCTCGACCTCGACCACGGATACCCGGTGCGCCTGATCGCGCCGGACCGGCCCGGAGTCCTGCAGACGAAGTGGATCGCCAGGGTGGTCGTGCTGTGACCGGATCCGGGTCGACACCGAGGGAGCCCGGAGGCGATGACCAGCTACGCGCCCCTAAGGGTGCCGACGGTGAGGACGTCACCCCGGACGCGCCGGACAGGATGGTGGTGCCTAATGGCGAGGCTGGTACCGCCCCGGTGCCCGAGGTGGATTCCCACGAGCCCATGACGCTGGCCGAGGCCATCACGGCAACCGACGTCGTGACATCTCCTGCGGTACAGGGCGCGCCCCGTAAGGTGGTGGAGCGTGCCCAGAATCCCGGGCCACTCTTCTGGATGGCGCTCGGGGTGGGGTGGGGAATTATCGGCTTCGGGATTCACGGCATCGTTTCGAACTGGTCAGGATCCAACCCTCCGGTCCTGCTGCGCTCCGCCATCGGACTCAACGTGGTGAACGACGCCCTCGTCGCCCCGGCGGTGGTGGCCGTGGCCTTTGCCTGTCGGAAATTCCTGCCCCGCTGGTCGCTCCTGTCGGTGCAGGTGGGCCTGATCGTCTCGGCCGCCGTAGTCCTCTACTCCTATCCGCTCGTGGGCAGTTGGGGGAAGTCCTCGAGAGCGGGGCCGAGCCAGCTTCCCTGGAACTACGCCCACAATCTGGAGATCGTCCTCGGTGTGATCTGGACGGCCTGTGCGCTGCTCGCGGCGTGGTCCTGGAGCCGGGCACGATTACGCCGGAGTTGAGCTCGACACCGGTTCGCAATCCGCTCGGAGTTCGACTTGGCAGGGTTGGCGTCGTGGCGGCGGCGGTGGCCCCTGTCGCGCTATACGTCGTGATCGCGCTGCGCCAACTGGGCTATCCGTACGAGCTCGAGTGGATGGAGGGCGGCTCGGTCGAAATCGTGGGTCGAGTCCTTCGGGGTCAGGCCCTGTATGTGGCACCTTCGCTCCATTACGTCCCGTACACCTACCCCCCTTTGTACTTCTGGGTCTCGAGTCTCGTCGCCCGTGTCAGCGGACTGAGCTTCTTGCCTCTGCGGCTCGTGTCCTTCGCCTCCTCTCTCGGGTGCTTCGCCGTATTGTTCTGGCTCGTCCGGAGAGAGACCCGGGATGCCGTGGCCGGCGTAGTGGCGGCAGGACTCTTCGCCGCCACTTACCAAGTCGGCGGGGCGTGGTTGGATATCGGGCGCGTCGATTCGTTGTGGCTCCTGCTCCTGCTCCTTGTGGTCGCCGTGGCACGGCGGGCCGAGACATGGAAAGGGGGCATCGTGGTCGGGTTGGTGGCTTCGGCCGCTTTCTTGACCAAGCAGTCGACACTGTTGGCGGCCGCGCCTCTCGTCGCCTACCTGGTGATCGTGCGCAGACGGGTCGGGATGGCGGCCTTGGGCATGTGGGCGGCTGTCGTCGTCGGATCGACGCTCGTGCTCAACGCTCTCAGTCACGGGTGGTACGACTACTACGTCTTCAGTGAGCTGCTCCATCAGGCCACGGACTCGTCGATCTGGTGGCGCTTTTTGCCCGGTGACCTCGTTGGCCGGGTGGGATGGACGCTCGGTTTTGGAGCGGTGGGCTTCTTCGTATCACGGCACCGACCGGGCACGACGACACCGTGGGGCTTCTGGTGGGCGGTGACGGCGGGCTTCGTGGGGGTGTCGTGGGTCTCGCGCGCCCATGTGGGTGGCGGCCAGGACGTCCTCATCCCCGCCTTCGCCGCTCTGTCGGCTCTGGGCGGCCTCGGCTATGACGCCATACGACGGAGATTTCCAACCCGCGCCACGGGGGTCGAAATTCTCCTATTGGCCGTGCTCATCGTCCAGTTGGCGTGGATCGGTGGGCACCCCGCCCACCTGGTGCCCACGCCGGCCGATCAGCGAGCCGGCCAACGCTTCGTCGCCATGATCAAGTCCACCCCCGGCCAGGTCATCGTCCTTGACCATCCTTGGTACGACACGCTGGCGGGCAAACCATCATGGGCTCAAGACGAGGCCATCCACGACGTGCTCCGAGCGGGCCCGAGCCAAGCCAGGACGGACCTGCTCAGGAGCATTGGCCAGGTGTTGGCGTCACCCCAGGTGACCGTCGTCTACACCGACAGCACGAGCATCGATGCCGCCATCGGAGATGCGCTCCACCGATATTTCCGTCTGAGTAGGCAACCGGTCTTCTCCTGCTTCCAATGCTTCTTCCCGGTCACCGACGTGGCGTTCCGTCCCTACCTGCGCTATGTGCGGCCGTGACGTGTCGATCGGTCGAAACGGGCGAAGCAACGCCCACCGGCCGCCCAGGACTCCTCGACCCGAAAGCCGGTTGCCGCCGCCAGCCGGGCCGCATCGTCGATCGAGACGACCGACCACGAAAACCACGGTCCGGCGCCCCCCGAGGTCTCGATGCGCACCTTGAGCGATTCGCTCGCTACGCCCCGTGTTTCCATCTCCACCAGGAGCCGACCATCGGGACTGAGCAGCTCGCCGACCCGGGCCAACAAGGCGATGGGGTCTCCCCCAATCCCCACGCTGCCGTCGAGCAGGAGCGCCGAGCGCCACCGTCCGTGTCTCGGAAGGTGGTCGAAGACCGAGCGCTGCAGCACTGGAGCCCCCCATCCCCGGGCCAGCGCCACCGCAGTGGGGGAGATCTCCACCCCGAGGGCGTCGATGCCACGATCTCGAAGCTCCCGGACCAAGCGACCGGGACCGCAGCCGACATCGAGGACCGGTCCCACGGCCCGGTCCAGGAGGGCCTGGTCCACCTCATCGGCTTCGGCCATCCACCGTCGGACGTCGATCTCGACCACGCGCCCGTCGTCGACACGCAGCCTCGAGGTGGCGACAAGGGTCTCAGCCACGGCGCCCCACGAGGTCCCGGTCAATCTCATCGGCCCATGGGGGCGGCGTCGTCCTTGGGCTCGGGGCGGCGCTGCCCATGAGCTTGAGGACGGCGGCAAAGCGTGTCGCCGGCGCCAACTCGGCCACGGCGAGAGCGTCGTCAATCTCGTCGAAGTCCCGAAGACCATCGACCAACCGCCACGAGACACCCAGAGCACCGAGGCGCTCGAGCTGCGCGACACAGGTGCGCCTCGTGCTCATGGGGACTCCCTCGAACAGCCCCGCAACGGGACGGCGGACACCGATGGCCCAGTACCCGCCGTCCTCGGCCGGTCCGAGGACGGCCATGGGCGGATCGCCGTCGTCGTCGGGACCCCACAGCATGGGCGCAATGGCTCGGTCGAGATCGCGACCCTGGACTTGGGGCGTGTCCATGCCGATCACCAGCACCGGTAGCGGGGTCCGGGCCCACGCATCGTCGATGGCTCCCGCCAGGCGCGCCCCGAAATCGCCCCGGCGTTGCGCGATCACGTCGAAGCCGGGGAGAAGCCAAGACCCGGGACGGCCCTCCAGCGCTAGCACCCGAGCCACGGCGTGGCTGGCGCTCACTGCGTCCATGGTGTCAAGGAGGGCGGCTGTGGCCAGTGCTGCGGCTTGGCCGTGAGTCAGCGGTGGGCACAGTCGTGTCTTGACATCGCCCGGGACCGGGGCCTTCGCCAGGACCACAACCTGGAAGTCCCCCCGGGCTCTCCGATCAACGAACCGGGCCGTCATCGCAGGAGAGCCGACATGTCGCCGACGGCCTGAAGGGTCCCTCGCACCGTCCCGGTGACCTTCGAACGACCTGTGCGGGGCCGGTAGGGGACGGGAACCTCGTCGACGCGCCAGCCCATGTGATGGGCTCGGAGGACCATTTCGAGAGGCCATCCCGAGCGTCGGTCGGCCAGACCGAGCGCGAGCAGCGCGGCCCGGCCTGCCGCTCTCATCGGTCCGAGGTCCGAAAGCACCAAAGTGGTCCGGCGGCGCACCTCGGCCATGAGGAGTCGGTTGGCCAGGCGGGCGTGGCCCGGCCAGGCTCCCCGCTCGGCCTGCCGGGCGCCCAGCATGAGGTCGGCTTCTCCACGAGCCACAGGCTCGCTGACCCGGGGCAGGTCGACGGGGTCGAGCGAGCCGTCGGCGTCCATGAAACAGACCACGTCGGCCTCGGCCGCCCTCAATCCAGCCCAGCATGCCGAACCGAAGCCTCGAATCGGCTCCGTGACGACCCGGGCGCCCAGACGGGTGGCGACGGCACCTGAGCCGTCGGTCGAGCCATTATCCACAACGATGGGGCTGAAGTTGGCCGGCATGCGACGCAGGACCCAAGGCAGCGCCTGGGCCTCGTCGAGTACCGGCAAGATCACCTCAGGCATGGAGGCAAGGTATCGAGGCAGGCCGAGGTCATGCCCTATGAATCGCTTACAAATCACTAACTTTCTGCCACCAGACAGCCCCGTGCCCGGGCACGGGGGCGCGGCCGGCGTTAACCTCGATGCGTGCGCGGTCCTCGGGCTATCGCCGCCGACCGCAACGATGACGTGCACGAAAGGAGCACGAAATCGTGAGGGTCCTCGTCACGGGGGGCTCGGGCTTCGTCGGATCGCACGTGGTCGACGTGCTCCTAGAAGCCGGTCACGATGTCGTCGTACTCGACCGTCGGCCAGCGATGTTCGAGAATCGCAGGGCGACCTACCTCCTCGGGGATGTGCGCGACCCCGAGAGTTGGACACGTGCGCTCCCCGGTGTCGACGCCATCAACCACCAGGCGGCGAGGGTGGGCCTCGGGCGCCATTTCGCCGATGTCACCGACTACGTCGATGACAACGATGTCGGTACTGCGGTCATGTGTCGGGCGTTGGACCACGTCGGCTTCACGGGCCCATTGGTCTTGGCCGGGAGCATGGTCGTTTACGGGGAGGGGGCCTATCGCTGCCCACAATGCGGCCCTGTTCGCCCCGGCCCGAGATCGGTGGACCGCTTAGCGGCAGGCACCTTCGAGCCGCCCTGTCCGTCGTGCGGCGGTGACCTCGTCTCTGTCGCAGTAGGTGAAGACGCCCCCGTCGATCCCCGCAATGTCTACGCGGCAACCAAGGTCCATCAGGAGCATCTGTGTGCTGCCTACGGGCGCGCCTCGGGGTCGCCGGTGATCTCGTTGCGATATCACAACGTGTTCGGCCCTCGCTGCCCGATCGACACCCCGTACTCGGGTGTGGCCAGCCTCTTCGTGAGCGCGTTACGGGGCGGACATCGGCCACGTGTCTTCGAGGACGGGGGCCAACGCCGGGACTTTGTCCACGTCAGAGATGTCGCCCGGGCCAACCTGGCCGCCCTCGAGGCCGGGCCGGGCGTGACGGGTCCGTTCAACGTGGCCAGCGGCCACCCCCACACCATTGCCGAGCTGGCCCAGGCACTCTCCCACGCCCTCGCCCCCTCTGGGCCGAGACCGATGGTGACCGGCGAATGGCGCTTGGGTGATGTCCGCCACATCGTGGCTTCTCCGGACAAGGCGACTCGAGAACTCGGGTTCGGGGCTCGAGTCCCCTTCGAAGAGGGCATAGCCGAACTGGCGGGTCTGTCCCCAGCCCTGGACTGACGTGACGCTCGACCCCCGCCGTTGAGTCCGTCTCGTTGATGTTCGCCTCCATTGGTCGCTTCGCCGTCCGCTACCGGTGGGCAGTGGTGTGGGGTTGGTTGGGGGTCACCGCCGCTGCCGTGATCTTCCTGCCCTCGCTCGGGAGCGTCATCCGCAACGACAACACGGCGTTTCTCCCCGGCACCGCACCCAGCGTCGAGGCGGCCAACTTGGCGGCCCCTTTCCTCCTTGGAGGGCAGCTCTCGGGGACCATCGTGGCGGCTCACCAAGGCGGTCCCCTCACCACCTCCGATCAGCACGCGTTCGAGAGTATCGAGATTCAAGCTCGACAGGTCCCAAAAGTGATCTCGGTGCGCGACGCGGCGGTCTCGGTCGACGGACAGGTCCGCACCGCATTGGTGGAGTTCTCGTCTCGCACCGAAGGAGGCGGGCGGGCGGGAGCGGCCGCCGTGGCGCGCATCCGCTCTGATTTTCGGGCTGCTCCGCCCGATCTGTCGCTGTACCTGACCGGCCCCTTGCCGGAATTGGTCGACCAGCAACATGCCGCCAACCAGACGGCCATTCAGGTCGAGCTCATCTCGATCGTCTTCATCTTGGTGCTCTTGGGGGTGGCGTTCCGCTCTTTCCTCGCTCCGTTGGTGACCCTGGCGCCCGCCGGTCTAGCCCTTGCCTTGGCCGGCCCACTGATCGCCGAGTCAGCGAAGCTGGGAACCCAGATCTCGTCGTTGATGCAACTCCTCTTGACCGCACTCGTCCTCGGGGCGGGGACCGATTACTCGCTCTTTCTGATCTTCCGGTATCGAGAGAACCTTCGCAGCGGTCTCGAACCGCGCCAGGCGCTCGAAATCGCCGTCGGGCGCGTCGGCGAGTCCATCACGTTCTCAGCTGCGACCGTCATCGCCGCTCTCCTGAGCCTGGTGCTGGCCAGCTTCGGGTTGTATCGGAGCGTCGGTCCAGGACTGGCCATCGGCATCATCATCGTCTTGATGATCGACCTGACGTTTTTCCCCGCGCTGCTCGCCATTCTCGGTCGGTCTGTCTTCCTCCCCTCGGTCCTTGGACCGGACGGGCCTGCCCGGGGACGCTGGGGAAGGGTGGCGGTGCGCGTCATTCGCCACCCGGTCGTCGCTCTGGCCATCGGTACGGCCGCCTTGTCGGGCCTGGCCCTCTGCCTGGTGTCCTACGCGCCCTCGGGGTTCAACCCCGGTGGGTATATCACCGGCTCGGATTCCCAACTCGGTGAGGCGGCCCTCGAGGCCCACTTCGGAGCGGCCGTCCTCGCCGGCACCGACGTCGTCTTCCGGATGCCAAGCTCGGTGTGGGACGACCCCGCGGTCATCGCCCAAGGCCAAGACGGGCTGGAGTCGACCGGACTGTTCACGTCGCTCTCTGACGCCTTGTCGGCGAGTGGGTTGCGTATCAGACCCGAGGGGCTCGCCTACGCGTATCGACACCTTGGTCCACCGGGTGATCTTCCTCCACTCCCCCCGCCGGGGTCCATGGTCCCCACTGGCTTTTACGACGCGTACCGGGCCACCGCCCAGTTCATCAGTCCCGACGGGCGAAGCATGCTCTACCGGGTATCGTTACGGGCCGGGTCCCCAGGGAGCACAGCAGCACTCCAGGCCATCCCGGCCATCCGTGCCGCTGTCTCCGACGTGGCGTCAGAGATCGGAGCAACCGCAAACGGGGTTGCGGGTCAAGCCGCCGGGGCCGCGGATGTGAGCACGATCTCGGGTTCGGACATCGTCCGTATCGTCCCCGTGGTGCTCGTCGTCTTGACCCTGCTCCTTGCGCTGGTGCTGCGGTCCCTGATCGCGCCGGTGTACCTTGTGGCCAGCGTCTTGCTGTCGTATCTGGCCTCATTGGGATTTGCCGTCTTGGCCTTTGTCGTGATCGGACACCAACTCGGCATCAATTTCACGCTTCCCTTTTTCATGTTCGTGTTCATCATGGCGTTGGGAGAGGACTACAACATCTTGGTGATGACGCGGATCCGAGAAGAGGCGGGAGGGGCGCCCTTGCCAGCAGCCGTGGCCACGGCCGTGGGCAGCACCGGTACCACTGTGACCTCCGCTGGCCTCGTGCTGGCCGGGACTTTTGGTGTCCTCGCCATCACCACATCGGGCCAGATCCGCCAAATCGGTACTGGCCTGGCCTTCGGGATCCTCCTCGACACCTTTGTGGTGCGAACGCTCTTGGTCCCGTCAGCCGTGGTCTTGGTGGGACGCTGGAACTGGTGGCCGTCGCGCCGATTCCACGAGTCTGAATCCGAAGTCGTGAATAGGCCGTAACAAGTTTCGGTCGAGTTTGCGGGTGGCGCACGAGAGTTGGGAGGTGGAAGGTGAGAGTCGGCATCATTTCGGGGTCGGGAACCTACGAGTGGCCTGTCTTGGAGAACCCCGCTCAGGTGCTCAGTTGTACCCCCCACGGTGATGTCACGCTCACCACAGGGCGCGTGGCGGGCGTCGAAGTGGTGCACCTTTCCCGTCATGGACGGGACCACTTCCGTCTATCGAACCACGTCGAACACAGGGCCAACATCGCTGCATTGCTCGATGCCGGAGTAGATTGCCTGGTTTCGACCACAGTGTGCGGCGCCGTCGATCGGGCGGTGGAGCTGGGTTCGATTTTCGTCTTCGACGATCTGTACTTCCCGAGTAACCGACTTCCCGACGGCAGCCTGTGCACCTGGTATTCCCAACCGGGGGGAGAGGGGCGCGGCCACTGGATCTTCGATCGACCATTCAGCGCCGAATTGCGTCAGGCCCTCATCGAGGCCGCCCAGGCAATCGGAGTGAACCAGTCCGCGGGCTGTTACGGCCACGTTGATGGCCCTCGTTTCAACACCCAGTCCGAGATTGCCGCCTTGGGCACCGTCGGCGTCACGGCAGTAAGCCAGACCGCCGGTCCTGAGGTCGTGCTCGCCGGAGAGGCCGGGCTTCCCATGGCACTCGTCGGCTACGCCACTGACTACGCAAATGGTGTCAGCGACCAAGCCGAGCCCGTTGAGGCGTTGCTCAAGAGGATCGCGGAGAGTACCGGGGTGTTCTCTGCTCTCGTTTTGGCGCTGATGTCGCGGCTGGGCCGCCCCCGCGCCTCGGGCGTGGTCCACCGATTTGGCTGACCGCCCACCTCAGGCTTGGCCTCCACGCGAGATGCGAACCATCACGAATGAGCGCGCCTGCGGTTATCCCGTTTGGCCAGAGGGCCAGCCACTCGCAGCCTGTTGTCTGAGCGCTTCCGTTGCTAAGGCGGATCGTTGAGAAATACAAGCGTCTCCACGATTACCCTTCCGATGAGGAAGGGTGGCACTGTGTTGGCCGCTCGATCTGATCGGTAACGGACGTGGTCTACTCATTGCGCTAGTTAAGGCCTTGGCCGAACCGTGACACGGGGAGAGGCCCTGAATCATTCTCCGGGCCCACCAAGGGGGAGTCCAAGCCCTGAGCCCACCGCCCGGTGTCAATCAAATGCCTGGTCAAGGCCCAGAGAGTTTCAATCTCCCCCCGAATGTCTTGGTTCGAGAGTTGTCCGCTCACCTCCACTCGCGAATTCGACAGATTGATTTCGTGAATGTTCCCGGCTGGTCGAATATCCCCTGTGCAGATCCGAGGCGTCATCTGGAGAGGGTCGCCATTTCCGATGCACGCTGATGGGTCAGCGAGGGGGTCCAGCTTGACCGGGAATACCAATCAGGGCGGTCCTTGGGGTTGCGAGGTGCCGCATGGGGGTGAGGTTAGCCACCACGTCCTCTTGGTCCGAAGCCCAGAGTGCGGCACCCGGAAGCGGTGTTACCGGTGGGAGGTTCACGTCGGTGAGCTGACGTCCTCAATCCTACCCTGGCGTCGTCCAAGCAATGTTGAAAGGTGATGAGTAGGGTAGCCGATCTAGAGGGGGTAGCTGGCTCTGGCTGCCCGTTGAGGCTCAGTGGGAAAGCCATGGCGACTCGAAGGCTCTCTACGATTCTTGCAGTCATTGTACTCGAAGCTGGGCTCGTGGTCGGTTTGAGTGGAGCGGCTTATGCACTCACTCCCCTGACCGGCACGGTAACTTGCAATCCATTCTCGGGCAGTGGGCATTTCAACCATTCAATCACCACCACTGGAAATGCCTCCAGCATGAGTATTCATTACACCGGAACGCTGTCGGGATGCGTCGGGACGTTTGGCAGTTACAGTGTAACGGGCGGAACTGTCACGGCATCCGGGCATTTCAGTGGAAGCCATGTGAACAGATGCTCGAACTTCGAGGGCCCATATCCCTCTGGGTTGGCTGCCGACACCATTAGCGCGATCCACGTGACGGTCCACTGGACAACGTCGCCTGCTCACGCGTGGGCACCGTCACACGTCACTTACAGCGGAGCCTTCGAATCCCTTTTGGAACCTAACCAAAACCAAGTAAATCCAGGGCCGCCTTATACGGGGCTTGGCCTATTCATTTACCCACCGATCAACCGAGGTGTGACGACGACAACGGTTACCCGGTCTTACGCTGCTGTTGGTAATGGCGGCGTCACCAGCATGGGGATCAATGTTCCCCTGGCATCCCAAACAACTGGGTGCCCCATCGGTCCGGCCTTTACCTTCTCTGGCCTTGCAATGGCTTTCTATTGAACCGATACCAACGCCTTAACAGTTCTGAAGAAGGAAGCTGAACTCCATGCCCATAGATTTCAATAGTGGTCACGGTGGGTCTAGGAGTTACGACTGCGAAGACGCGATTCCCCGGGGTCCAATACCGGACTACTGCCCGGCAGTCGATTATCGGGCGAGCGGGCCGGTGCGGACCCCGTGACAGCACCCGCACTGCTTCTCTGTGGACC
The DNA here is from genome assembly GCA_963848335.1 of uncultured Acidimicrobiales bacterium. GTDB lineage: Bacteria > Actinomycetota > Acidimicrobiia > Acidimicrobiales > UBA8190 > Chersky-840. The sequence continues at coordinate 449,156 of CAWKDD010000003.1, read as the reverse complement.
GACCTGTAATCGGGGCTAAATGCGAGAAGGCCAACGATCCAGGAGTCGGGGTGTTCTCCCATGGCCGAGACAGCCACGCACGATCCATCTGGTGTGCAGTTCATGGTCCACACGGCCGCCGACGCTGACCTCGCCTGTGCCCGGTGTACGAGATAGCGAGCGGCGAACGAATAGGCTGCTGCCTCAGCTGAGGTTCAGTATGCGAACCTGCAGGTCTCAGCAGTACTAGTACTGACACCGTCTTCTCCACTACGAATCCGCAGGTTGCGTCTTCCTAGGATTACTGGCTCGGCGAGTCTCTGGGCGAGTTAAGAAGACACTTGGCCGTAAACCTCATTGTTAGCAGCTCGGCGGCACTGCGATCATTACCTCGATGGCTCGTGCAAAGCGCAAGGGGTCACCTCGCATCGCTGTGGCCAAGCCGTTCTGCGCTGTTTCACCTACACGACCTCACCGACAATCTGTCTATGCTCTTGCGACGATGTGTTGGCAGACTTCAAACGACACGGTCACTTCGCTGAACCAAGCCGGGCAGCGTCACCGGGATCGTAATGTCGGGAACTGACTCGACACCTGTTCAGGACCTGGCGACAATACCGGGGCGGCAGAATAAACTCCGGACCTTTCGCCCGGACATCGAGGGCCTGCGCGCCATAGCTGTTCTAGCTGTGGTTCTCGATCATTCCGGGCTAGCGGTCCACGGTGGCTATATCGGAGTGGATGTCTTCTTCGTCATTTCAGGTTTCCTGATCACTAGCCATCTCTTCAGGGAAGTGTCGGTCGCCGGGCATATCTCGGTGGCTCGTTTCTACGCCCGTCGTGTTCGCCGAATCCTGCCAGCGGCCACGTTGGTCATAATCGCCACCCTGGTGGTGTCCTCGATCTTGGTCCCCCCTCTTGGCATCCATTCCATTGGCCTCGACGCCGTCACCGCCGCCCTTTTTTGTATCAACTACCGATTGATCGATGTTGCAACGAATTACTTCTCTAATCACTCACCATCCCCATTTCAGCAGTTTTGGTCCCTCGCCATCGAAGAGCAGTTCTATGCCGTCTGGCCGCTCCTGCTCGTCGGCCTCACATGGTCGGCTCGCCGCATCTCGTCGAGTCGAAGGGCGGTGTCAAGTTTCCTGGTAGTCGTCATCGTGGTGTCGCTCTATGAGTCGGTCACTCAGACAAACGGCTCGCCGTCATGGGCGTACTTCGGGCTGGTCACTCGCGCCTGGGAGTTGGCTCTCGGTGGGTTGGTGGCGATCAACGCCGAAATGCTTTCCCGCACCCTGCGTTCGCTGGGCCGTTCGTTGTCATGGGTCGGGTTTGGCGCCATCGTCGCTGCTGCTCTTTGGTTCGGTGCTTCGACGTCTTACCCTGGCATCGCAATTGTCTTACCGGTCACCGGGTCGGCGCTCTTGATCGCAGCGGGGTGTGCGGCTCCCCGGGGCGGAGCCGAAACGCTGCTCGGGCTAGGTCCACTCCAGTATGTCGGGCGGATCTCGTATTCGTGGTACCTATGGCATTGGCCTGTGTTGATCCTCCTTCCGCTCTACCTCGGGCACACCGCTACCAGCGGAGAGACATGGGTCGCGGTCGTCCTCTCCTTTGTCCTGGCCTCGGCCAGCTACGCAGTGGTCGAACAGCCGTTCCGCAGGAACCAACGACTTGTGACTCAGCCGAGAAGAGGCCTTCTCGTAGGTGCAGGCCTCATCGGGGTCTCTGTCCTGAGCGCAGTCTTGGTCATGATCCTTGTGGTCGTTCCAACGGGTACAGGTGCATCGATTGCCCCCACAGCCTCGGTCGCCTCCAATGTTCTTGCCGCCACACGTCTCCGGTCGCTGCCCGCAAATCTATCCCCTCCCCTTGACGCGCTAGATCCTGCAAGCCTTAACTCCTGCGCCGTCGGCTCTAGTGCATCTTCGCTATTACCACGCGCCACTTGCGTGCTCGGTGACAAGAAATCGAAACATATCGCTGTTTTGTTTGGTGACTCGCACGCGAGCATGTGGCGCTCAACGATTGCAACTATCGCCGCCCGGCGAGGTTGGAAACTCCTAACCTTTGTACACTTCGGCAAGGCTTTCGTCGACGCCACCGACCGGCATTTAGCTGGTTCAACGAGTGCCCCTGCCGCAGCATGGAACAAGGCTGTGTTTCGCCGCCTTGCTAGTTTGCGACCATCTCTAGTGATCATGACGGATGTCACGAACGATTTCGTTCGTGCAAAAACGATCACCGATATGATCACCAAGTTGAAGAGAGATGGTTCACGAACCGTTTGGATCGAGGACACGCCCTATCCTGGAATGAATATTCCCGAATGCCTATCCGCACACGCCAACGATATTCAACGGTGCAGCGTTAGCAGGGACGTCGCTCTCACCCTACCAAGATGGCGAAGGGCGCTCAATAGCGCGGCAGCCCGTTCAGGAGCATTTCTCGTTGACCCTCTCTCATGGTTTTGCACCGCCCAAGTCTGTCCGCCTGTGATCGCGAACTCTGTCGTCTATTTGGACGAGGACCACATCACTCAGGCTTATGCACTCAAACTCACTCCAGTGCTCTCGGATGCTTTAGAAACAGCAATGCCCGACTATCGAATGTCAGGCTGATGAGCTGCAGCGTCTCGGCTCCAGGCGCTAAGGGCACGAGCGAGGGCCAAACGCGATTATCAGTGGTCAAATGAAGATTCGTCGTCTGAACCGGACGGATCGTCATCTGGATTGCTTGGGAGGGTGCTTTGAAACCTTGATCAGTGCGTTTCGATAGGCATGCACAATCTCCAGTGACCTACCTCGTGCGCCTCGATCTCCTTAAGGCGCATGGATCGCACGTGGAACGGCACCGGATCGGGCGTCACCCTGCGAGTCCCCGATTCGACGTCGCATGGTTCGCCGCCGGTTGTGAATAGATCGGATGTCCCCATGGACTGCGACTTGTTCATCTGTGACGTGAAGCAAAGGCAACGTGCGGGCCAGCTTGATTGGGCACGGCGTCTCGTCCTCGAGCGCGGTTCAACAGTTCGGAGTCGGCTAGATTTGCATCATGAGCACGGTTGGTGCCGAAGGCGCATTCCCGGTCTTTGCCTGGGCCGTCGGCGAAGAAGGGTCCGATCCCTTGGTGCTTGCCGATGGAGTTCCATATCGGCAAGATCAATTCGCCCAAAGTGGTCACTACTTCCACACCGACGACGACCTTTGCTCGATTGCCGCGCTCGGCGTCAAGATCGTTCGATACGGCGCACCATGGCGTCTGACCGAGCCGGAACCGGGTCATTACGACTGGACGCTTTGGGATCGAGCCTTGGCCGGATGTGCTGAGCACGGCCTGGAGCCGATCGTCGACTTGTTGCACTTTGGACTCCCCGATGTCTTCGGTGGCTTTGCCGATCAGCGATGGGTGGACGCGTTCTGTCGATACGTGGAGGCATTCCTCGACCGTTACCGAGAACCGCGATGGTTCACCCCGGTCAATGAGCCGGGTATCACGGCCTTGATGTCTGGTTGCCTGGGAATGTGGAATGACCGGCTTGCATCAGGGCCCGATCACGCGCGGATCTTGGCCAATATCGTGTTGGCGAACCTGGAGGCACTGGCGCGTATCCGTGATGATCGCGGCGGCTGGTGGATCGGGGCCGAAGCTTTCCCGGTTCCGGTGGCAATCGAGCCTCAGGCCGAAGCTGATGTGCAGGCGATGCGGGCATGGGCGTGGCTCGTGTGGGACCTGCACTTCGGGCGCGACCCTCTGCCGGAGTCAGCCCGTTATCTCGATCCCATAGACGACGCGTTGCTCGACCGCATCGGTGACCTCGCGGTGGCCGACCGGGTCGTTGCCGGCCTCGACTTCTACCCGACCTCGGTCAATCCCGTCGGAGGCCCCGCCCCCGAGTGGTCGGTCGACGAGCGGATCGCATTCGCCGTTGAGGAATTCCGACATTGGCACGAGCGGTATGAGATGCCGTTTTGGGTGGCGGAGACCTCAAACTTGTCCCTTGGCGTCAACGACCAGATTCCGTGGCTGCTTTCGCTCACAGATGGACTCCGCAAACTGCGTGACGAGGGTCTACCGGTACGAGGTCTGTGCTGGTACAGCCGAGGAGACCAATTCGACTGGCAGACCGACCTGGTGGATCCGAAAGGAGCGGTCACCGAGGTCGGGCTGTTTGATATTCACCGCCGGGCCAGGCCGGTTGCCGCGACATTCGCACAACTCGCCTCCCGGGGATTGTGACGCCTGCACCCAAGGTGAGCTTTGGTTCTTGGCCTGGCGGTCTCAGGTTCGTACCGGCCCTTCCGAGGAAGATCCCCATGAACGAGGCCTCGTCATCCAGGTGACGTTGACCTTCCAAGGACAGCAGCGTAGGATACCGGGTATGGTACGAATGGGTCGATCAGGCGGGGCGCAATGAGTGTCCGCCATGCGCTGCTCGCGTTCTTGAGCGAGAGTCCCAAGTACGGCCTGCAACTGCGCCAGGAGTTCGAGGAGAACACCGGTGAGGTGTGGCCCCTCAACGTCGGGCAGGTCTACACGACGCTGCAGCGACTCGAGCGCGACGAGCTGATCGAGTCCGACGACCGGGGGGAGGAAGCCGGGCCGCAAAAGGTGTTCCACATCACCGAGGCCGGCCGGAAGGAGCTCGACACGTGGTTGAGCACCCCATCCGACATGACCGAGCCACCCCGTGACGAGCTCGTGATCAAGGTGCTGGCTGCCCTTCGCGTCCCTGGCGTCTCGGTCCACGATGTGATCCAGATCCATCGCCGGTACCTCGTCGAGCTGATGCAGCAGTGGACCCGGCTCAAGGAGGACGAAGCAGACTTCGACCTCACCTTCGCCCTGGTCGTCGACGCCGAGCTCTTCCGGCTCGACTCCGTCGTCCGCTGGCTCGACACCGCCGACGGTCGGTTGAAGCGCTCCGCGCTCGAGGGTCCCTCGGCGAAGCCCGGCCCGCTCATCCGGCGGAGGTTGGTCGCTCGGCGATGAGCTATCTGGAATTGCGTCAGGTCTCGAAGAGCTACGGGGCCGGCGCCACCGAGGTGCATGCGCTCTCCGATATCTGCCTCGCCGTCGAGCGTGGCTCGCTCGTGGCGGTGATGGGGCCGTCGGGCTCGGGAAAATCGACGTTGCTCACGATCGCCGGCAGTCTCGATGAGCCGACCACCGGCGAGGTGGTGATCGACGGTGAGGCGCTGTCGTCGATGTCGCGCAACGACAAGGCCCGGCTTCGGCGTCGGACTGTCGGCTATGTGTTCCAGGACTTCAATCTCCTGGCCGGGCTCACCGCCGTGGAGAACGTCTCGTTGCCCATCGAGCTGGACGGCATCTCTGCAAAGAGGGCCAATCTCGCCGGCATCGCGGCGCTCGAGGAGCTCGGTCTCGCGGATCGCGCTTCCCGCTACCCTGACGAGCTCTCGGGTGGCGAACGTCAACGGGTGGCGATCGCGCGGGCGATCGTGGGCAAGCGGTCCTTGCTGCTCGCGGACGAGCCCTCGGGCGCGCTCGACTCGACGAACGCAGAGGCCGTGATGCGGATGATCCTCATGGCCTGCCACCGGGGCGTGGCGGCGATCGTCGTGACCCACGACGCCCAGCTGGCGTCGTGGGCGGATCGGGTCGTGTTCATCCGGGACGGCCGGATCGTGGACCAGACGGCCCCGCCGCCGAGCGCCGAGTCGCTCATCGCCGGCATCCCCGCACCGAGCCCTCACCAGTAGCACGGGCTGTTCCAACCGCTGACTGCGACCCGACTAAGAAATCGGGCCCTTGACAGCCCTACTCGTATGAATAGAATACCGAGTATGTACTTGGGTGACCTACCCAACCTCGCAGCCGGGCTCCCGGCAAAGGAGGGTCGGCGCAGATGAGCCTTCTCGAGCTCCACGAAATCTCGAAGTCCTATGGCGAAGCCGCCACGGAAGTTCACGCCCTCGACGACATCGACCTCTCGGTCGACGGGGGCGACCTCGTGGCGGTGATGGGTCCGTCAGGCTCGGGCAAGTCGACGTTGCTCACCATCGCCGGCAGTCTCGATGAGCCGACCACCGGCGAGGTGCGCATCGCGGGCGCATCGCTCACGAGAATGTCACGCAACGACAAGGCGCGGCTCAGGCGGCGGACGGTCGGCTACGTCTTCCAGGACTTCAACCTCCTTCCCGGCCTCACCGCGGCGGAGAACGCCGCCCTGCCCCTCGAGCTCGACGGGGTCCCGGCGCGCAAAGCGCGTCAGGCGGGAATCGCCGCCCTCGAGCGGCTCGGGCTCGCCGACCGAGCCGACCACTACCCCGAACAGCTCTCCGGCGGCGAGCGTCAACGGGTGGCGATTGCCCGGGCCGTGGTGGGCGAGCGTCGCCTCCTCCTCGCCGACGAACCGTCTGGCGCGCTCGACTCGACAAACGGCGAGGCCGTGATGGTGATGATCCGCGACGCCTGTGAACACGGGGTGGCGGCGATCGTCGTCACCCACGACGCACACCTCGCGTCATGGGCCGACCGGGTGGTCTTCCTTCGCGACGGCCGGATCGTCGACCACGTGGCCGCCGATGCTCCTCTCCCGTTCATCGCTCCACCCGCCGGCAATGGGTTGACCGGGCACGAGACCCTGGAGCAGTCCCGATGAGCACGGCCGTGCTCGAGCCGGCGCTCGACGCCCGCCCCGTCGACGGGGGAGCGCCCGCTCGACGGGCAGTTGTTCGCTGGGCCTGGCGGCTCTTCCGAAGGGAGTGGCGACAGCAGTTCCTGATCCTCGCCCTTATCACGGTCGCAGTAGCGGCGACGATCGTCGGGTCTGCCGTCGCAACGAACAATCCGCCGCCGAGGAACTCAGGTTTCGGCTTGGCGCAGGACTCCGTTTTCTTCACGGCCAATGACTCGCATACGCAGAGTGTCATCGCCAGTCTGGAGCACCGCTTCGGCCGCGTCGAGCTGATCGAGAACGAGACGCAGTCGATACCGGGATCGATCAACACCTATCAGCTCCGTGCGCAACGCCCGCATGGGCCCTTCAGCGGTCCGATGCTCTCGCTCGTTTCCGGACGCTTCCCGGCTGGCGCCGACCAGGTCGCCGTGACCAGCGGCGTCGCAACGTCGTTCCATCTCGGGTTGGGGGCCACGTGGCGCGTAGGTGGTGTCGAGCGCGAGGTCGTCGGTATCGTGAAGAACCCCCAGAGCCTCCTCGACGAGTTCGCGCTCGTCGCTCCCGGACAAGTCACGAATCCCACCGGGATCACTGCGCTGTTCGACGCGCCCGGCGTGCCGTTGAGCTCGATCGGAAACAACGTGCAGACCCCGGCCACGATTGCACAATCGAATCCGCTCAACCCCGAGACGATTTCGCTCGCCGCTCTGGTGCTCGGCATGCTGCTCATCGCTCTGGTCTCGGTTGGGGGCTTCACGGTGCTTGCGCAGCGCCGCCTTCGCTCAATCGGGATGCTCGAGTCGACCGGGGCGACCGACCGCCACGTCCGACTCGTCGTCAGCGCCAACGGCACGGTCGTCGGCTTCGCCGGTGCGATACTCGGCTTCGTACTTGGTCTAGTCGTCTGGCTCGCCTACCGTCCGCGCCTCGAACAGAGCTCGCACCACGACATCGGGGCACTGGCGCTCCCCTGGGCCGTGGTGGTGGTGGCGATGGTGCTCGCGGTGGCCGCGGCGTATTTCGCTGCGTCCCGACCGGCCCGGGCCATCACCAAGGTGCCCATCGTCCAGGCGTTGTCGGGACGACCGGTGCCGCCCCGTCGGATCCACCGCTCCATGGTGCCGGGCGTCGTCTTCCTCGTCCTCGCTTTCCTGTTGCTCGGCTACTCCGGTGGAACGAACAGAGGGAACGGAAGTGGCGGGGCTCCAGAGCTCCTGTTGGGGCTCGTCCTCCTCATCCCCGGGCTCATCCTGCTCGCACCGTTCTTCTTGTCCCTTGCCGCCCACCTCGGTCGGCGTACGCCGATCGCAACCCGGCTCGCGCTGCGCGATCTGGCCAGGTATCGGGCGCGTTCGGGATCGGCGCTGGCGGCGATCAGCGTCGGTGTGCTTGTCGCAGTGATCGTGATACTGGCCGCGGCGTCCCGGTACGGAAACGTCCTCGACTACGCCGGTCCGAACCTGGCATCGAACCAGCTCGCCCTCCACATGAGCAATCCGTCACAGGGCCAGCAATTGGTGCGGCGCAACGCCAAGGGTCAGCTCGTGCCTGTCAAGAACGTCCCGGTGGAGACGGCAACACCTACTCAACTCGCCGCCAGTGCCAAGGAGATCGCAAGGAGCCTCGGGGCACAGCTCATAGCCCTCGAGACGCCCAATGCCCAAGTGGACGGGTCCCATCTGGGCCGGCAGTGGGATGGCGCCGTGTACGTGGCGACACCGCAGCTGCTACGGGCGTTCGGGATCCAGTCCTCCCAGATCGACCCGAACGCGGACATCTTGAGCTCGCGCCCTGGACTTTCGGGTGTCTCGGGACTCGTCCTCAACTACGCGTCCGGTGGCAAGGCCGCAAACAGTCCGAACGCACCCGGTGGGGGGCCGACCCAGAATTGTACGATCGTCACCGGCTGTCGGTCACACCCGGTGATCCAGGACGTCGGGGCACTGCCAACCGGTACATCGGCACCCAACACGGTGATCACCGAGCACGCCATGCGCGCATTCCACATCCAAGCCTCCACGACCGACTGGCTCATTCTGGGGTCGCAGCCCTTTACCGCTGCCCAGATCAGCGGAGCCGAGCTCGCCGCGTCGACGACCCAGCTCTCGGTCGAGGCGAAGAACGACCAGCCAACCTCGTCCGCCGTCGTCGGCTGGGCCACGATCTTCGGGATCGTCATCGCCCTGGGCGTGCTCGGGATGTCGGTGGGACTGGTCCGGAGCGAGACGGCGAGCGACCTGCGCACCCTCGCAGCGACCGGTGCGTCCAGCTACACGCGGCGCACGCTGACCGCCGTGACGGCAGGCGCACTCGGTTTCCTGGGTGCACTTCTCGGGGTGGTGGGCGGCTACATCGCAATGGTCGGGTGGCTGCGGAGCAACTCGCTCAACGGCGGGATCGCTGCGCTCGGGAACATTCCCGTCACCTATCTCCTGTTCATCCTTCTCGCCATGCCGGTGTTCGCGGCCATCGTCGGCTGGCTTTTCGCCGGTCGCGAACCCGTAGCAATGGCGCATCAGGCGATCGAATGAGGGCCACAGCGAGGTGCGACCCGTTATTCGTCCCATGAGTAACGAGAACTCCGAGGTCCAACGCGGGCGGCGAGTACCCGGTGGTTGACGAGCCACTCGAGCGTCCAGGCCCGGCGACGGGCGAGCGGCCGGGCGACCGCACGACGGCGTGGAGCGCCCGATCCCGTTGGGCTGTCCATCTCGGTTTGTTGTGCTCGGCAGTGGCCGCTATCGGCACACTGCAGCTGCTGCACGTGCGTGTCGCCTTCCACGCCGACGTGGGCCTCGTGTTCGTCGGGCTGGTGCTCGTGCACTTGGCCCAGCGCCGCCGGACCCTCGCTCGCATGGCCGACCACATCGTCCGGGCCCGGACGTTGGTCGAACGGAGGATCCGCCTTGCTGTCTCGGACCTCCTGCTCCTCTTCATCACCTTGAACGTGCTCGTGTCGGGAATCGTGGACTGGGGCCGCGGCGCACCGACACCTCTGCCCATTCCCGAGCCCTTTTCCAGGTGGCACCTCGATTCGGGGCTCGCCCTCGTGGTGTACCTGGCGGTGCACGTCTGGCGTCGGAGGAAGCGCCTCCGGCGCTCGACGATCCGATAGCGGGCAGAGCCGGGCGGTGCCCAGCAGCGAACCCGTGGCGGGCAGAGCCGCCTTGGCTAACGTGGGACGGCGGGTTCGAGACGGAGGGCTGTGATCGGGTGCCGACGCGACGCGACGTGCTGAAGGGCGGAGGCGGCGCCCTTCTCGCCGGTTTGGCGGGGTCGCCTATTGGAGCCGATGCGGCAGGAGCCTCGACGCCTGGTGATGCCGGAACCTCTGCGCCTTCGTCCGGACTGGCACCTCCGACCACACCCGCGTTCCGACCAGGTGGAGCAGGCCCCCTCTACTGGAGCACCTACGGCTACGAATACTCCAAGAACGCCCTCATACCCGAGGACGTATGGAAGAGAAACGTCGACTGGGTGGCAGCGACCTTCCGCGACTGGGGCTACAAGATGGTTTGCACCGATGGCTGGATCGACCACACCCAACGGATTACACCGAACGGCTACATCGTGAGCCAGGCCGACGATTGGACGCACGACTGGGCCTGGTGGGCCACGTACCTGAAGGCCCAGGGCCTCGAGCTCGGCGTCTACTACAATCCGCTATGGGCCACCCGCTCGGCGGTCACCAACCCGTCGGTGACGGTCATCGGTCGGCCCGACGTCAAGGTGGCCGACATCGTCAATCCCGGCGACTACTTCGACGGAGGAGGGCTGCTGCAGTGGGTGGATACCAGCCGCGATGGGGCCGAGGAGTACGTGAAGGGCTATGTCGACTACTTCCGTCAGCTCGGTGCCGCGTTCCTTCGGATCGACTTTCTGGCCTGGTACGAGGTGGGATTCGACCAGAGCGGGGGCACGGTGGGGGTGGCTCACGGTCGTGACTCCTACCTGCAGGCGCTCGAGTGGATGCGGGAGTCGGCGGGTGGAATGCAGCTGAGCCTGGTGATGCCCAACCTCTTCGACCACGGGTCCGGGGAACGTCAATACGGTGACCTGGTCCGGATCGACAACGACGCCAGCTTCGGCACCTGGTTCAACTTGAGTGACGGGCGCCAAACCTGGCAGCCCGAGTGGTCCCAATGGAACAATCCATTCCTGGGGTTCACCGGTTTCGCCGACATCTCCGGTCGAGGCCAAATGATCCTCGACGGCGACCCGTTGATCATGCGCTCGTTCGCAAACGATCGCGAGCGCCAGAGTGCCATCAACCTTTTCATCATGGCCGGAGCGCCGATCGCCATCGCCGACCAGGTCGACACGATCGGGAACAACGGCCACATGTTCCAGAACCCCGAGGTGCTGGCGTTGCGAACCGCAGGACTGGTGGGCAAGCCCGTCTTCAACAACAGCCACGCATTCGAGTACGACCCCTCGAGCCGGGACCCCGAGCGCTGGATCGGGCAGCTGCCCGACGGTAGCTGGGCGGTGGCATTGTTCAACCGGAAAGACGGCCCGGGGAGCCGCACCAAGTCGATCAACTTCGCCGCCGTCCTCGGCTTCACCGGACCAGCGGCGGTCCGCGACCTTTGGGCGCATAAGGATCTGGGCTCTATGACCAGCTACAAGGTGACCCTGGCGCCGCACGCTTCGGTGCTCTTGTCGGTGACGCCGGAAGGTCCTGCGCAATTTCAGGCCGAGGTCGGGGCCTGGGCAGGATCGGCCCGCTTCGAGAACACCTTCGGCGGACACAGGGGCATGGGCTATGTCACCGGTCTCGATTCAGAGGGGAGCAGCGTGGCCGTGGCCATGTCGGTGCCGAGTGCCGGCAGTCACCGACTCGTATGCCACGTTGCCAACTCCACCGGCACTCCGTCGAACCTGACGGTCAATGCGCTCGACCCCGCCACGGGCGCCCTCCACGGCATGGCCACGCTCTCGGTGCCGAGCACGCCCGCCTGGACCTCGTGGCAGACCCTGCCGGTCACGCTGACCATGGCTGTCGGCACGAATCTCGTGGTGTACAGCGTCGAGACCTCCGATCAGGGCCCGGTCAATCTCGACTACCTGGCGCTGTCTTGAGGTCTGACCGATAGTGGATGGCCCCAAACCAGGACGCGGTACGTGCCGACGTCGTAGGTGTGGAGGACCGGGCCGAACGTCGCCGCCCCTGAAGCTGCCGAGACACCCCCCCAGGGCAGGGCGGTGTCGTAGACAAGGAACTGAAACGACTGTGCCTCATACCAGGTGGCTGTCGATTGCCGCTCATAGCGAACGAGGTGGTTATCCGGACCTGCTACGACGGGCCGTACCTGCACCGACCCGCTCGTCGCCACCGTGGTGATCGAGGCGCTCCAGTAATCCCCGATGCCACTCTCCAGGTGATGAGTCTCGAGGAATTGGCCGAGCGCTTCATACGGGGCGGCGGGCACGTGAGCTGTGACATTGAATGCGACCCCGGCACCGAAGGCGGCTAGAACACCGACACCCAGGGCGCCGGTGGTCCTCCGGATCCACGATGATTGCACCGTGCTCACCAGCTGGCCCACCACGCGTCCTGCCAGGACGGACCCGAAGACGACACCACCGGTCAAATAGCGCGTGAAGGCGACGTCGCCGCCGGTCGTGAACACCACGAACACCACGAGATCGGCGACGAAGGCGAGGAGCAACAGGTCGTCGAGGCGCCATTCTTCGGCCGGGTCGATCGAGGGATGGTGGCCCTGCCTCACCCCCCGGGCCAGGCCGATGACCGTCCAGCCCACAGCCCCCACCACTGCCACGACGCCAAGGGCGTGGACGGCCGCAAGCGCAGCGGGCACCCCACCGGACCCGAACACGCCGTCTCCCAGGCCCAACATATGGGCACCCCAGGTGGCCATGCGGCCGATATTGGGCAGGATCTGCGATGGCGGGGCCATCGGATTGTGAGGTGCCACGGTGAACGTGCCCAAGGCACTGGCCACCACGCGGACCGCGGCGGCGAGAAAGATCGCCACCACCGGAGCCATGACCGTGGTGATCCCACCGCGCCACCGGCGCGTGCGTGCCATGGCGACAAACCCTCCAACCAGGGCGGGGATCATCCCGAGTGCCACCGTCTGAAAGTCTCCGAGCGTCGATGCCGCGAACAAGAGCACCGCGGCGATCCATCCCCAGCCCATGCGTCCTCGGCGTAGTCCGGCGAAGGCCACCAGGCACCACAAGACGGTCCCGACGTGGAGAGGCCCTTGGAGGAAGAACGCGGCCAGGACATGGCTGGGCAGGCCCAAGAGGGCAAAGACGGTGACGATGGCGGCGATTCCCGCCACACCTCGACGGCCTTGGCGCGCCAGGAGGGCCCCGGTGATGACCACCAGCGCCGCGATGAAGGCGGGTACCAAGTGCAACAAGTATGGGTGTACACCCAACACGAGCACCCCCACCATGTAGAAGGGGGCGTCGACCGTCCAGAACGAGTCGAGCGACAGCGCCCAGTGGCCGAGCAACAGATTGCCCGTGCTCATCGACTGGCCCTCGAGCACCACCGTTGCGCCATCGGAGTTCGGTATGAAGGCGTGGTACGAAGCCACCGAGAGCAGCACGACGAGCGCGCCAAAGCCGACCAACATCGGCGCGACGACGTGGCGCGACCGGGCTCGACTTCTCGAACCATCGGCCCGAATTCTCGGCAGACGCTGAGACGGGGGCTGGAGCTCGATCTCCGGAGGGAGGGGGAGGAGAACGGGGCGGTAGCTCGCCACGACGACTCACCCTACCGAGTGGTCCTTGCGTCTTCGGGTCTTCCCTGAAACCGTCTCAGGCCATTCCCAGAATTGTCAGAACGGGTCCAGTATCCCCGGCGTCTCCAACTTACGAAGGTCGACTACTGGTCACCGAGGACGGCCGAAGCGACTCTGCGGACGCGTTCGGGGTCGGCGATGACGTCGATCTCGGCAACCTTGTCGTCGGCGATGGTGAAGGCCATCACCACGTGAGGCTGCCCATCGAGGGTGATGACGACGCCCGCCGCACCGTTGACCAACGCGGGGTGGAGCTGTGCCGCCGGATTGGCGCCCAGGCGGGCTTGGCGGGCAACGGCGGCCGCCCCACGGACCACCATTGACGCAGCCGGTCGGCCCGGGCCGAAATCCGCTCGCAACACGACGTCGGGGTGGAGCAAGCCGACCAGGGCGTCGAAGTCGCCGCTGCGGGCCGCTAGGAAGAAGGCGTCGACCACGGCGCGTTGACGGGCGGGGTCGGCGTCCGGTGTGGGGACATCGGCACCTTTGACCCGGCGCCGTGCCCGGCTCGCCAGCTGTCGAGCCGCGGCCGAGGAGCGACCCACCATGGGGGCGATCTCGTCGAATGGGAGGTCGAACATGTCGTGGAGCACGAAGGCCAAGCGCTCGGCTGGAGACAGAGCATCGAGCACCACCTGGAGGGCCAGGCCGACCGAGTCGGCGAGCAGCACCTCCTCTTCCGGTCGAAGCTCGCCATCGGGACTGATGACCGGGTCGGGGAGATGCACCTCGAGGGATTCCTCTCGCCGGACCTGGCGCGACCGCAGCATGTTGAGGCAGACCCGTGCCACGATCGTCGTCAACCACCCGCCAAGGTTTTCCACCTCGCTTGTTCCTGCTCGGCTGACTCGCACCCAGGCGTCCTGGACGGCGTCGTCGGCTTCGGTGAGCGAGCCCAGCATCCGGTAGGCGACGGCCCGCAGGTGGGCCCTGTGCTCTTCGAATCGCTGCGCCAGCCAGTCATTCTCGTCCATGGCACTCATCCTCACCGATAGGGGGTACCACCATGACCCCCCAGCGCCCACCGGTGTGACAAGGAGGTGCCCACTGCCGTGGTCGAGACCGCCGCCCAACGGGTCGGGCTTCGAGTGGCCCGGATGACGACCTCGGCCTCAGTGTGGCACGGGTCTGACCGGACCAGGGCATCGTCGATGCTCCCTACGGTTCAGCCCTGTCGTTTCGTGATCCGGACCACATCGCCCTCGACTTCTTCGCATCAGCCTCCCGACTCGAGCGCAAAAGGGCCAGATCGCTATTGCTCGTTATTGAAGGCGACGGACCGGCAGACTAATACTTGGTCCCAGGATCCACACGCAGAGCGTGGGTTGAATTGCCCGGGTGGGCAGGCGTTTGGAAAGGAGGGCAGATGGCGGACGACGTGCGACCCGAGTCCTGGAATCCACCGGGCGTGGACGATGGCTTCTCGCCCGGACCTATCGGCGTCGGAGAGCCCCTTCCCGAGCCGGATCAGTCGAGCCCCTTGGAGGACGATGAACCGGAGGGGACGATCCCCGCTTGCCCCTTGTGGGCCATGAAGGACCGTCGCCACGTTCAGTGGTCCGAAATCGTGGGCTTTCCGCCCAAGCGGATCCGAGACGTCTTCGGGAATGGTGATGACACCGTTTACCTGATCGACGACGGCCACCACCACGTGATCGTGGGTCGCAAAGTCGGGACGGTGCGCGACGGCTGTCAATACGGTCTGGTGGGTCGTGCTCCGATCTCGGTCTACGAAGGGCTTAGGGCCGGTCAGCTCCGGGCCTCCGCCGCCTTCGATGAGGCGAGGGACATGGCGCTGTGTGGCGTCGACGTGGACGAGAACGACAAGGCGTCCGACATCTTCGTCGTCCGGGCTTACGGCGAAGTGTCTGCCGTTCCGTCCGACTACCTCCCGGGTCGACCCGCCGTGGACTTCCCGGAAGCGTTGCCCATCTCCGACGCCTGAACGAGCGCGTCGTGGGCGTTCACGTCGGCAGTTCGGCGCCGGCTCGCTCTCGTACCATGTATTCGGCATACCAGTCGGGCCAGTTCGCGTCTGCCGCGCCTGTCCGCTTCTCGTGCTCGCCATGGGCGGCCGAGGCACGCCGGAGCGCGCTCGCCAAATCGCTCGCCGACGCAAAGGCCGTCGTGGCAGCGTCGATGCGCCCGGGCAGCCGTGCCGTGACCTCTTGGAACAGCCAGCCGTTTCCGTCCGGATCGCTGAACGAGGCGAACGAGCCGTAGCTGCTGTGATCGGGCGACGGCCCCGATACGCGGCCGGCGTCGTGGAATCGGGCGCCGCGCGCCCCCTCGTGGAACACCTCGCTCACTTCCACGCCACGCGCCCTCAGATCATCACGCGCCGCCTCGATGTCGGAGACGATCAGGTACAGGTTCTGGTACGAACCGGGCGGAGCCGAGGTCATGGTCAAGCCGAACTGGACCGAGCATCCCGATCCCGGCGGTGTGAACTGGACCAGGTGGAAGTCGTCGCCGGCGGCGACGTCGGCGTCGAGCCTCCAGCCGAGGCTGGCGTAGAACTCCTTGGAGCGGGCGACATCCGAGACGGGGATGACGACCACCTCGAGGTTCATGTCCATGTTCCGGACGCCGGCTTGTGCGGTCGCGTCGTCAGTGCGAGCTTGGCTTATGCTCATGGAGACCTCCCGGGCTCGTGTCAGGAGTGATCTTCGCGCGTCGATGGCTCCGTCGCACCGGGGAGTTGGCCGGATGGCCTGGGGACGAGTTGGTGTTACCGGGATCGGCCCGTCTTGGACTCGTTCAGGGTCACAGCGGCTCGAACGAGGGCTTTCAACGCCCGCTCGTTTATCTTCTCACCCTCGTGGAAGTCGATGGCTCGTCTGGTGTTGCCTTCGAGGCTGGAGTTGAAGAGGCCCGATGGATCCGTCAGAGCGGCCCCTTTGGCAAAGGTCATCTTCACGATGCTCTTGTAGGTCTCGCCTGTGCAGATCATCCCGTCGTGGTACCACACCGGAACGCCTCTCCACTTCCACTCCTCGACGACTTCGGGATCCGCTTCCTTGACCAAGGCACGGAGCCGGCTGAGCATCTCTCCCCGCCAGTCGTCCAACTCCTCGATTCTCGCGTCGATCAGCTGAGAAGGAGTGGTGCTCTTTTGCGACCCGCTCTTCTTCATTTCCGTTTCTCGTCCTTGGTCCCGAGGCGATGGATCACCCCAACCCCTTCGACTCTATCCGAGCCGGAAAGGCCGGCTCCTGAATCGTGTACTCGTGGGTTCGGTCGGTGGAGAGGCGTTACGCACATCTCGGCACCTGCTGTCGTGACGGCCGTCAGGGCCCGGCGAGCGTGTGGAAGGCCACCGCGGCGGCCGTGGCCACGTTGAGCGAGTCGACCCCGTCCGCCATCGGGATTCGGACCACCACATCGGACGCGGCCACAGCCGTATCCGTCAGTCCCGAACCCTCTGCACCGAGGAGCAGGGCCACACCCACGGGGTGATCCGGGCCCGACATCGTGGCCTTCAGATCGTCGAGGCTGACAGCACGGACCTCTCTACCGGCAGCCGGATGCGGAGCCAGCGCGGCGACGACAAAGCCCGCCGCCCGCACCTGGTGAAGCCCGGTCGGCCACGGCACCAACCGAGCGAAGGGCATGCGCAGGACATGCCCGACCGACACCCTGATCGATCGGCGGTAGAGCGGGTCGGCGCACGTCGGGTCCAAGAGGACCCCGGCCGCCCCGAAGGCCGCGGCGTTGCGGAACAGCGCCCCGATGTTCTCATGGTCGTTGAGTCCTTCGAGGATGGCGATGAGCGAGGGCGTAGCGTCCGGAGCCGATGTTCCCGCCGCGTCGGCCAGCAGCCGCCCGGCATCGGCGGGCGGCGGGCGGTCCGCCACTGCGACCACACCCCTGTGCAGGGCGAAACCCACCGTGTGGGCCACGACGGTCCGAGACGCCACGAACACCGGTGCGCCCCGGGCCCGTGTGGCCGCCACCAGGTCTCCCGCCGCCGTGACCTGGTGATGGTCGACGAGCAGGGAGCGCACCGCGTACTCGGATGTGAGGAGCCGGTCGACAGCAAGCTTCCCCTCGACCACGAAAACCGACAGGTCGGTGTCCCGCCGGGTCCGGCCGGCCGGGTCGTTGAGAGCCCGGTAGACGTCGAGTCGCGGGTCGTCGGGGTCCTCCACTGTCACGAGCGGGCCCGGTGCGGGGGCGGCAGGGTTCCCGGGCGCGTCCGACACCCCGCCAGCCTCGCGTAGCTCACGTGGGTCGACGCGCTGGGAGCGTCGTCGCCGGACGAGAGAGAAGTTATGATGAGATAACTATTATGGTCTTAGAAGGGATCGGTCCCAGTCGGGCCGAGGGCGATGAGCTCAGCCGCCGGCGGCGCGTGGGCATCCTCCTCATCTGCTCGATGAGCCTGCTCATCGTGGGGCTCGATGTCACCGTCGTCAACGTCGCCCTGCCGTCTGTCGGCCGGGAATTCCACGCCCCGCTCTCCGGCCTTCAGTGGACGGTGGACGCCTACACCTTGGTGCTGGCCAGCCTGCTCATGCTCTCGGGCTCGACGGCGGACCGCCTGGGGCGCCGCCGCACGTTCGTCGTCGGGCTGCTCACCTTCGCCGCAGGTTCGTTGCTGTGCAGCCTGGCCCCCAACCTGACCACGTTGATCGTCTTCCGCATGGTCCAGGCCGTGGGTGGATCGATGTTGAACCCGGTGGCCATGTCGATCATCACCAACACCTTCACCATCCCTCGGGAGCGTGCCCAGGCCATCGGGGTCTGGGCTGCGGTGGTCGGGGTGTCCATGGCCCTGGGCCCGGTGGTCGGCGGGCTGCTCGTGACCTCGGTCGGTTGGCGGTCGATCTTCTGGATCAACATCCCGGTCGGGTTGACGGCGCTGGTCCTGGCCCTGCGCTTTATCCCCGAATCCAAAGCACCGGAGGCCAGGAGGGTGGACGTCCCCGGGCAGGTGTTCGTGATCGTCCTCCTGAGCTCGCTCACCTACGGCATCATCGAATCTCCCGAGCGGGGCTGGTCGTCGGCCCTCATCGTCCTGGCTTTCGCGGTGGCCGCCGTGTCGCTGGTGGCGCTCGTGGTCTGGGAGCACAGGGTCAGGGAGCCGCTCATCGATCTTCGTTTTTTCCGGTCCGTGCCGTTCTCCTCGGCTGCGGTCATCGCCGTCGCCGCCTTCGCCGCGCTCGGTGGCTTCCTGTTCCTGAACACCCTCTACCTCCAGGACGTGCGCGGGCTGTCCGCTCTCCACGCCGGGATCGACACCTTGCCCATGGCCGCCATGACGATGCTCCTCCCGCCGTTCTCCGGGCGGTTGGTCGGTCGTCGGGGAGCGAGGATCCCCTTGGTCATCGCAGGCACGACGTTGGGCGCGGCCTGTCTCATGCTGGTCGGACTGAGCGCCACTACCCCATTCACATCGTTGTTCCTCGCCTACGTGATCTTCGGCATCGGCTTCGGTTTCGTGAACGCGCCGATCACCAATGCCGCGGTTTCGGGAATGCCCCGCGCCCAGGCCGGCGTGGCGGCGGCCATTGCCTCCACCTCGCGCCAAATCGGCCAGACCCTGGGCGTGGCGGTGGTGGGTGCACTGGTGTCCACCTCCTTGCAGAAGACCGAGCACCCCGACTTCGCCCTGGCCAGCCGGGCCGGCTGGTGGGTCCTGGTCGGATGTGGAGCGACCGTGTTGGTCCTGGGCCTGGTCGCCACCTCGCCGTGGGCTCGGGCCACGGCCCGACGTACGGCCGAGGCCATCAACCCCGAGTTTCTCGAAGGGAACACAGGATGACATCGGCGAGCGGCCGTCGCGACAGAGCGGAGCGCCGGGTGTGGCTGACCATGGCCGACCTGGTGCTGGACAACGAGCGCCGACGAGAGGTCAGCGAACAGGTCGGTCTGAGCTTCGGCAAGGTCAGAGCGCTACGACGGATCGCCCATCGGCCCATGCCCATGGGGGAGCTGGCCACTGTGCTCGGTGTGGATCCCCCTAACCTGACCCCGGTGGTCGATGACCTCGAGCACATGGGCCTGGTCGAGCGCCGGGCCCATCCCACCGACCGGCGGGCCAAGCTTGTGGTGGCCACCCCTGCCGGTGCGTCGCTGGCCCGACGGGCCCAGCAGATCCTCGAGCAGCCCCCGGTGGGCCTGTCCGAGCTGCCGGCCGACGACCTCGAGATCCTGGGGCGGATCCTGGCCCAGGTGAGAAAGGACCGCGAAGCCGGTGACTGACCTGGTGCCGAGGGCGCAGTGCCGGCGAAGGGCGCGTTGAGGTGCCCGAGCGCTTGAGCCCTCTGGAGCTGGCCGAGGTCGGCTCGTTCGACGTGGAGACCGATGTGCTCGTGGCCGGTTTCGGCGCAGCGGGCAGCTGTGCCGCGCATGCCGCCCGGCACGGTGGCGCCGAGGTGCTGGTGGCCGAGCGAGCCTCGGGCGCGGGAGGCGCCGCAGCCTTGTCCGAAGGGATCGTGTATCTCGGCGGGGGCACGCCCGTCCAGCTCGCCTGCGGGTTCGAGGACTCGGTCGACAACATGGTGCGTTACCTGCTTGCGGCGTGCGGACCCGAGCCCGACGAGGCCAAGGTTGTCGCCTATGCCGAGGCGAGTCTCGGCCACTTCGACTGGCTGGTGGCCCGAGGAGTCGAGTACGACGCCCGTCTCGACGTCGAGACTCAGATGGCTCCCTCCGGAACCGAGGGACTTGTCTGGTCCGGCGGCGAGGACGCCTGGCCCTTCAACGAGATCGCGGTGCCCGCCCCTCGAGGGCACCTGGCCAAGACCAAGCGCTCCACGGGGTGGCTGCTCATGCAGAAGCTCGCCGAGGCCGCCGTGGGTGCCGGAGCAGACCTCTCCTACGACACGCGGGTCGAGCGCCTGGTCGTCGACCACGGCCGAGTGGTTGGCGCCGTGGCCCTCCGCTACGGCGAGCGGTTGGCGGTCAAAGCCCGCAGGGGCGTCGTGCTCACTTCTGGAGGATTCATCTGGAACGACGAGATGCTTCGGCGCCACGCACCTTCCCTGCTGCTGGGGACGTGGAAGGTCGGGACCGAAACGGACGACGGCCGCGGCATCGAGATGGCCCAGGCGGTCGGGGCCCGGGTCAAGAACATGCACGCCGGGGAAGTCTCACTGCCCATCATTCCGCCGCGGCAGCTGATCGAGGGCATCATCGTCGACGGCTTCGGCCAGCGCTTCATAAACGAGGACACATATATGGGCAGGGTTGGCCAGGCCGCACTCTACGAGCGCGACGCCACCTGCTTCCTCGTGATCGATGAGGCCGGCTACGCGCCCAACTGGATGGGCCTCGAGGCTTCCTGGGTGTGCGAGCGGGTGGACGAATTGGAGGATCTGATGGACCTGCCGGCGGGCTCGCTCGAAGCGACTCTCGCGCTCTACAACCGCCACGCCGAGTTCGGCGCCGACCCGGTGTTCCACAAACGTCCCGAGCGTGTGCGGCCTCTCCTCCCCCCACTCGGAGCCTTCGATCTGCGGCGGGGTTCCGCGCCCTACGCTCCGTTCACGCTGGGAGGCCTCGAGACAACGGTCGCCGGCGAGGTCCTGGACATAGGGGGTACAGCAATCCCGGGCTTGTTCGCGGCCGGGCGGAGCACTGCTGGGATCTGCTCCTTCGGCTATGCATCGGGTCTGTCGTTAGGCGACTCGACGCTCTTCGGTCGCTTTGCCGGAGCGTCCGCGGCCAGATCGGCGCCAGTCATCTGAGGACATCGGGTAGGGGAGGGCCCACCTCTTGATGCCAGGTCAACGTCCCGCGTTCTGCCCCCCGTCGATGTGCAGAATCTCGCCTGTGACGAAGGTGGCCTTTTCGAGATAGAGGATCCCGTCGACGATGTCGCTTATCTCACCGACTCGGCCGAGAGGGTGGAGTTCGGCCAAGCCCTCATAGGAGGCCGGGTCGTCCAAGTCGGTCCGGATGACTCCGGGAGCCACCGCGTTGACCCGTACACCGCGTGACGCATATTCGATGGCCAACGCCCGGGTCACGGCCGCCAATCCCCCTTTGGTGAGGGACGCCAATGCGGACGGTCTCTTGCTGTCTGCGTGGTCGACGAAGCTCGCCGTGATGTTGACGATGTGGCCGCCGCCCTGGGTGAGCATCTGGGGAATCACCGCCTGGGTGATGTGGAAGAAGCCGGTCAGATTCACATCGGTCATGGCGCCATAGTCGTCGAATGTGTAGTCCGTGAACGGCTTGCCGATGAATACGCCTGCGTTGTTGATCAAGCTGTCGATTCGTCCAAACCGCTCAAGCGCCTGCTCCACCAACCTCCGGGAGGTCCCGGCGTCTGCGATATCACCCTCCACGGCGAGGATGTCGTCATCGTCGGTGGCGGGGATCGAGCGCGACGTGGCAACGACCGAGTACCCGCAGTGGCGAAATGCCGTGACCAGGCCTGCGCCGATGCCGTGTGAGGCCCCGGTGACGATGGCGACCCTGGTGTCCTCAGGGGAGTCGGGGAAGACACCGCCCGGTTTGACATCCGCGCCCACAGTGTGGTCCTCCGTATCGTGAAGATGGTCTTGCAGTCGGAATCGCGAACATGATCGCGCCTTTCGACGCCCGTCGGGCCGGTCGTCCGCCCGGGCCGCGTTCCTCACCTTTCCCCTTGCCCGGGGCTAGCCGCGGCCGCGTCGGCGCTGGCGCCGGCCCCGGGACCGCTGCAATCCTGAGAGCGGCCTATCCCGACGGGGTTTCGATCCGAGCGCCACGGAGGTGCCTGATGCCCGAGTTCTCAGCGCGCCCCGAGGGTGTCCTCGGAACGCTGAGGATCCCGATCGTCCAGGCACCGATGGCCGGCGGTCCGTCCACGCCCGCGCTCGCCGTGGCGGTCGATCGAGCCGGCGGACTCGGGTTCCTGGCGGCGGGCTACCTCACCCCCGAACGCCTGCGAGAGGACATTTCCGTCACCCGTGCCCAGATCGAGCGCTTCGGAGTCAATGTCTTCGTCGGGGGAGACCGGGCCGCTGATCCCGAGCAGGTCCAAGGATACGCCGCTCGCCTGCTCCCCGAGGCCCAGCGCGCCGGAGTCGAGCTCGGACAGCCCACATTCGACGATGACAGCTTCGAGGAGAAGATCGACATGCTGCGGAGAGAGCCCGTGGCAGTCGTCTCGTTCACGTTCGGGATACCTCCCACGCCCGCTATCGAACAGCTTCGGGCGGCCGGGACGGAGGTGTGGCTGACTGTGACCTCGCCCCACGAGGCGCGCCAAGGCGCTTCGGCCGGTGCCGACGCGCTCATCGTGCAAGGCGTCGAGGCGGGTGGGCATCGTGGCGTGTTCGTCGACGACACCTCCCAATCGGACCTGACGCTGTTGGCGGCACTCCAGCTCGTGCAGGCCGAGGTAGACCTGCCCCTGATCGCCGCCGGCTCGATCATGACCGGCCCGGCTCTGGCGGCCGTGCTCGTGGCCGGCGCTCGGGCGGCGCAGATAGGGACCGCCTACCTGAGGACGCCTGAAGCCGGCACCTCGGAGGCACAGCGGGCCGCCACGGCGACGGGCGTTCAGACCGTGCTCACGCGGGCATTCAGCGGCCGCCTGGCCCGGGGGATCTCGAACCGGCTGCACACCCAGTACGGCGACGACGCACCGAACGCGTACCCCGAGGTCCATCACCTGACCTCTCCTCTCCGCAGCCACGGCCGCGCCGTGGGCGACCCCGATCTCATCAACCTCTGGGCCGGGGAGGCCCACAGCCTCGCCGAGGCGCTTCCTGCCGAGGAGGTCACGCTCCGCCTGGCCCACGGAGCCCGCCACGCCATCGCCGACTGGGCGGCCCGCCTGGGCTGAGAGGCCCGTATGGGCGAGGGGGTGCTGCTCATCGTCGGCTTCGTAGGCCTCGGGCTGCTCGCCGCCCTGTACTGGTCGCCATTGGTCCGGGTCTCGCCGGGACCGGCGACACGGAGGGCGACGGACCCGAGCTGGAACTGAGCCTCGGCCTCATTCTTCGGTCAACGCCGGCGCCATGGCGTGTGTCTATACGTGTCGTTCGAGATCGTGGCGATTCCACCGGGCGCAATCGGCTGCGGCTTCGTAGCTCGATTGCAGAAAGTCGAGCACGACGGCGTCGGGGTCCCCGGCTCTGCGCACGACCTCGTAGGGGAGCACGAATTCGCCGAGATCCTCACGAAACGACGCCGACTCGGGGAGGATCGCCGTCTCGCGGTACCCGGGCGGCTCGGGGTATGCGTAGGAATAGAACACGCCCTCTCCTTCGCCGCCCGGCCAGTAGCCACAGCTGCTCACCTCATGGGAATAGGCCTCGAGCATCACCCGCGGTCCACAGTTCGGGGCACCACCGGGATGCGGCGGCGCCGTGCGTCCCGAGAATCGAGTGACAGCCAGATCCAACGCACCCCAGAACAAGTGGACGGGGCTCGCCTTGCCGATGAAGCGGCTGCGGAAGACCTCGAACACCCGCTCGCTCTGTACCAGGAGCAGCCAGAAGCGGTGAGCCTGATCGGGGTCGTAGGTGCCGTGCACGTGGTCCTCGGTGAACGGGACGGCGCCTTCGATCTCGACCGGCATGGGCCAGATCGTGGTGCCGACTCCGAGGTGCTCGAGCAGCTCCATGAGACGGGCATAGAACTCCGCCACCGGTCGAGACTCCAGGGGAAACGAGCGACGTTCGCCGGCATCGGTGGCGATGTTGAGCTGGTGGTCGTGCAGGTCGAAGTCGATCTGAAAGTCCGTCCCGTGGGGGTGTGGGACCAAAGAGGTGGTCAAGCCGCGCGCCGTGACGTAGAGCGGCACGTTCCACCAGTGGTTGATCAAGGGCGTGTTGACCATGCGCACCTTGCCCACGATCTGCGTCCACAGCTGCAGAGTGTCGCGGGTGGGCGTCCATTCGGCGACCGGCAGCCGAGGCCAGTGGGACGAAGAAGGGCCACTCGAGCCGGGCGTCATCGGGCCACGACCCCGTCGTGCTTCAACTCGACGATGATCTCCAAGTAGTCCCTGTCGCCCACGTTGCGTGCCCGCTCCACACCTCCTTTGGCGACGTGGACCACAGCTCCCGGGACCACGTCGGCGGCCAGCTCCTGGGTGTAGGGCCCCTCGGTGTCCGCCTCGGGGATCACCGCGATCCGGTCACCCGCGATCTGGATGAGGAGGTGGTCGAGCTCGTGCCGGTGGATGGCGCTGTCCTCCCCCGGCGCCAGCTTCAGTCTCCACACCCGAACCCGATCATCTTCGAAGACGATCTTGGAACCGATGTCGCCCAGGACCCTGTCGGCGCTCACGGCGACACACCCCGGAGACAGAACCTCACCAGGTCCTCGGTCTCGCCCGCGCCGGGCTTGGTGCGGGCCGAGAGATGGGCGCGCAAGGTGGCGAAGACCAGTCGGTAGACGATAGTCGCCTGAAGGCGCGCCCCGTCGACCGTGGACTCGGACTTCCCGCGCCGGTCGGCGGGCGAGTCGCGGAGGTTGCGGATCGGTTCGTCGAGCAGCC
Organism: uncultured Acidimicrobiales bacterium; assembly: GCA_963848335.1. Taxonomy (GTDB): domain Bacteria; phylum Actinomycetota; class Acidimicrobiia; order Acidimicrobiales; family UBA8190; genus Chersky-840. The sequence continues at coordinate 424,300 of CAWKDD010000003.1, read as the reverse complement.
CGATGAGCAGGTCTACCGATGCCTGCTGCTCCTCGGGGAACAATTCCGACAGGCGCTGCTCGCTTGTCACCCAGGGCCGGGTGCGTGCCGCCGCGCCGGTGTTCGATGCCTGAGCCAGCACGCCTTCGATCCACGCTCGGACCTGCCGGGCGGGGGTCGTCGCACGCTGCATCCGGTGCTGCAGGGACGTGAGGAGCCGACGCCGTCCCTCGTCGAGCAGGGCCAGCATCAACTCGTCTTTGGAGGTGAAGTACCGGTAGAAGGTCTGCGTCGAAAGACCCGCCTCGGCCAGGATCTCTCGCATGGACGGGTCCAGTGTCCCCGTGCGCTCGATGATGGTGAAGGTCGACTCGACGATGCGCGCCATCTCGCGCTCGTACTCGGCGCGGCGACCGGCGACGGCACGTTCGACGGCCCGGTGGGCCAGGTGCTCGGTCATCGACGGGTTCGACATAGCCCTCCGGTCGGCCGTTGCCCTCGCCACCCCGTCACGATCGACGGCGCAGCACGGCGTTCTCTCAATCTAAGATCCGCGATCTGACGGCACAAGGGCGAGCAGCTCCGAGGCCGGGGAGGATGCGGGGGAGTGGCCGGGCAGCTGGTGATCGGGGACGTGTTCCGGGGTGCGGCACGGGCCGCACCTCGATCGGATGGCGGCAGCCCTGGGAGACGACACCCTCACCTTCGCCCAGCTCGACATGGCCGCCAACCGCACGGCCCGGGCCCTTGGCTCCCGGGGGATCGGTGCGCGCGACTCGGGTGGCGCTGTGGAGCGCACACCGCGCTCGAGAGCGTCCCTGTGTTCGCCGCCCTGGCCAAGCTCGGGGCCGTGTTCGTGCCTGTCAACGGCCACTGGCACGCCGAGGAAGTCGCCGCCGTGCTGGGCCGCGTCCGCCCCGCCCTCCTCGTGGTCGATCCTGGTAGGCGCGAGGCGAGGCTCGTCGCTGGGCGAGGAATTCGGTTGCGACGTGGTGCACTTCGGGGCCTTGGCCCGCCTCGCCGACACCGAGCCGGCGCACGACGTCGAGGTGGCCGTCACCGAGAACGACGCACACGTCGTCTTCTACACGAGCGGATCGTCGGGATCACCCAAGGGGGCGGTGCTCTCGCACCGGGCCAACGTGCTGCGGTCGTTGCCGGGAGCCCTCCTCGAGCCGCGTGGAGCCATGGTGTGTCCCTACCCCCTCTTCCATATGGGCGCGTGGACGATCGCGCTCCAACAGTGGCAGGCCCGCGACGCGGTCGTCTTCGTCCATGCGGCCGCGCCCCGGAGATCGGCGAGGCTGTCGAGCGTCATCGGGCCACCCGCCTCAACTGCGTGCCCGCGGTGTGGAGTCGGCTGCTCGAGGCGCGCTCGGACGGGGGAGTGGATGCAGACGACCCTGGCATCGCTGCGTTTCGCCGACACCGGCACCTCGGCCACACCCCTCGAGTTGCTGCGGGCCATCGCCGGTGCGATGCCGCAGGCGCAGGTACGCGTCTTCTACGGGTCCACCGAAGCCGGGGGGGTGACGGTCCTCGAGCATGCCGACATCGAGCGAAAGCCCGGTAGCTGCGGAGTGCCCGGGCCGCTCACCACCGTGCATGTGGACGACCACAGCCGCCTGTGGGTGCGGGGGCCACTGCTCTTCGACGGATACCTCGACGACCCCGAGTCGACGGCCGAAGCCCTCGTCGACGGGTGGTACGACACCGGCGATCTGGCCGAGATCGACGACGAGGGATACCTCACCATCCTCGGGCGTGCCCGGGACGTGATCCGCACGGGGGGCGAGACCGTTGCTCCCACCGAGGTGGAAGCCGTGCTGGGAGCCCTGCCGTCGCTCACCGACGTCGCCGTGGTCGGGCTCCCCGATGTGGAGTGGGGCGAGGTCGTGTGCGCCGTGGTGGTGGTGGCCCCGGGTGAGGCGCCCCCCGATCTGGCCGACGCTCCGGGCCGCGTGCACGGGGAAGCTGGCGAACTACAAGCACCCCCGCCGGCTGGCCGTTCGTCGACGAGATTCCTCGCACCGCCTCGACCGGTCAGGTCCAGCGCCGGCTGCTGGTCGAGCTGGTGCTTTGACCGGAAAGTCCCGTCCAGGCCCTCGGTCCCGGGTGTGCTAGAACAGTGTTCTTGCTGAGTAAGATCAGCGCTCTAGCGCCGCCCCGGCCCCGGCCCCGGCGGGCGGGGAGCGGCCCACGGAGGTGGCATGGAGCGCCAGGTGCTGCTGACAGGCATCGGGGGTCAAGGCGTGCAGCTCGCAGCCCAGGTCTTGGCCTGCGCCGCGTTGTCCGAGGGCCGGGACGTGCAGCTGTTCGGCAGCTACGGCGGGATGATGCGCGGCGGCAACACCGACGCCACCCTGGTCCTGGCCGACGACCGGGTCGAGGCGCCGCCGACGGTGGGATCGGCATGGGCCGCGCTGGTGATGCATCACGAGTACGCCGGCCCCACCCTGAGCCGGGTTCGGGACGGGGGGGTGGTCCTCGTCAACACCACGGTGTGGGAGGGGCCGCTCGACGCCGCTCGTTTCCGGGTGGTGCGGGTGCCCGCCTCGGACCTGGCCGTGGACGCCGGCAATATCCTCGCCGCCGGCATGGTCATGCTCGGAGCGCTGTGCGCGCGCGACGCAGGTCGTCTCCCTCGACGCCTTGAAGCGGGCGGCCCGCTCGTGTGTGCCTGGGTACCGCACGCAACATCTCGAGCTCAACGAGCGGGCCCTCGAGGTCGGGGCTGGCTCATGCGCCGGTGTCGTGGACGTGGCGTGGCCCGAGGCCTCGACGGCGCCCTCGCCTTCGGGGATGTCGCGGCCATGACCGGCGGAGCTGTGTCCGGTGCGTTCGACCAGCTCGGCACCGTCGTGACCCGGGGGACGGTCGTGATCGACGTCGACGCATGCAAGGGATGTGATCTGTGCATCGGGGCCTGCCCGCCGGGAGTGCTCGTCATGACCGTCCACGAGGTCAACGCCCGGGGCTACCGGTTCCCCCAGCTCCTGGCGGGCTGCACCGGGTGTAGGGCCTGCTCGCAGATCTGCCCCGACTTCGTGTTCCAGGTCTACAAGTACGAGACCCCGATCAACCTCCCAGCCCGGTGACGAGCACGGCGTCCTCCACCGCCCCGGCGCGTCGCTTGCTCCAAGGGAGCGAGGCTGTCGTCGAGGCCATGATCGCGGCGGGGTGCCGGTTCTTCGCCGGTTATCCGATGACACCGTTCACCGAGGTCCTCGAGCACATGGCCCGGCGGCTTCCCGAAGTGGGCGGCGTGTGCATGAATGCCGAGAGCGAGATCGAGGCGGTCGGAATGGCATGGGGCGCGGCGGCGACCGGGACACCAGCGGCGACCGGGTCGACCGGTCAGGGCTTGTCGCTCATGCAGGAGTCGCTGGCCGAGATCACCCTCGCCCGCTTGCCGCTGGTGGTGCTCAACATGGCACGGGCCCAAGGCGACTACTGGCAGGCCACCCGCGGGGGTGGGCACGGCGACTACCGCCACATCGTGCTGGCTCCCGTCGACGTGGCCGAGGCCGTGGAGCTGGTGCAGTTGGCCTTCCACCTGGCCGCCACCTGGCGCAACCCGGTCCTTGTGTTCGGCGATTACTACCTTGCGCACACGGCGCGCTCCGTCGATGTCGGGAGCATCGACTTCGGGCCCGCTCCCTCGACCGAGTGGGCGCTCACAGGTGAGAGCGGCGGAACGGGCCGTGCCAAGTTGCTTTCGTTCTTGGGCTCGGCCAAGCAACGCGACGACGTCGGTTATGACCTGGCCGTCCACTACGCGGCCTGCGCCGAGCACACCGCCGCCATGCTCGGAGGGGTCACCCCGAGGTTGGACACCGGGATGACCCAGGATGCCGACGTGGTGGTCGTCGCCTTCGGCACCCCGGGCGCATACGTGCGCGCCGCTGTTCGCTCCCTCCGGGACGAGGGCATACGCGTCGGGTGGGCGCGACCCGTGACCCTGGTCCCATTCCCTTCGACGGCCCTCGCCGACGCTGTGCGAGGCGCGAAAGCGGTCGCCGTCTACGAGAACAACACCGGTCAGATGATCGATGATGTCCGGCTGGCCGTGCTCGGAGCCGCCCCGGTGGAGTTCATCGGGGGCATCAGCCTGGACAGCTCGGGCTTCGGCATCGCTCCCGACCTCGATGTGGACGTGTTGCGGCGTCGGATCCTCGACGTGGTGGGGCGTCACCGGTGAGCGAGGCCGAAGGGCGGCGCGTGATTCCCAGCGGGTTGCCCCCCTCGGCGCCCGCACGCCTGGTCGAGGACTTCACGCCCAACCTCGTCGACGTCGGCGCGCACCACCTGTGCCCCGGGTGCGGGGAGCCCATCGCCATTCGCAGCCTGATGGAGGCGGTGGCAGAGCTCGATCTGGCGCGCCGGACGATCGCTGTCTTCGGCATCGGGTGCTACACGGCGTTCTCGAACAACCTCGACATCGAGGTCTTGCAGGCTCTGCACGGCCGGGCACCGTCGGTGGCCACCGGGGTCAAGCGGGCTCGCCCCGACTCGATGGTGGTCACCATTCAGGGGGACGGGGACATGGTCAGCGAAGGGCTCCAGGAGGTCCTGCACGCGGCGGCTCGGGGAGAGAACATCACCTGTGTCATGCTCAACAACGGCGTGTTCGGCGAGACCGGCGGTCACATGACGGCCACCACCGTGCTGGGGCAACGGACCAAGACGAGCCTCGAGGGTCGGGACCCCGTGGCGCACGGTCGGCCCATACTCCTCGCCGATCTGGTGGCGCGCCTCGACGGCGCCGCCTTCGTGGCCCGGTGCGCGGTGAACTCGGCGGGCAACGTGGCCAGAACGAAGAAGGTGATCCTGCGAGCGTTGGAGACCCAGGCTTCGGGGGCGGGATTCTCGTTGGTGGAGATCCTCACCATGTGCCCCACGGGATGGTTCGTCGAGACTCCCGAGGCCCCTGCCTACTTGGCCGAAAGTCTGGCCACGGTCCACATCGGGGGAGTGTTGAAGGACACTCTGGCCAAGAAGGGAACGCCCTCGTCGACTACGGTCCTGTAGATGTCTGATTACGACGTCATCGTGATCGGTGCCGGACACAACGGTCTGACGGCGGCCGCGGTCATGGCACGTGGCGGGATGCGGGTCCTGTGTCTGGAGAAGAACCACTTCATCGGCGGGATGTCGTCCAACACGGAACTGATGCGCGGCTTCCACTTCGAATTGGCGGGGTCGATCCAGTTCCCTGTTCCGAACGAGATCTTCGAGGACCTCGCCTTCGACCAGTGCCCCATCTACGAACCAGAGGTGCAGTCGGCAAGCATCGGCGCGTCGGGTGAGCCGCCCCTCCTGCTGTACTCGGACCCCGAGCGGCTCCTGGCACACCTCGGCGACACGCTCGGTCTCGACGCAGTGATGGGAATGGCCGAGGTGGCGGCCTGGGCCGAGGCCCCGGCACGGGCCATCGGCCGGTTCGACGTGCGCAAGCCGCCGAAGTCTCTCGACGAGATGTGGGACTGCGCCACGAACGAGGCCGAGCGCCAGGCGATCCGTACCGCCATGTTCGGGAGCGTCATGGACGTCGTCGGCCGATTTCTCCCTGACCGAGAGAAGCACGCCCAGATCCGCAGCATGCTCAGCTTCCTGGCCGTGAACTCCACCTATCTCGGCCCCTACACGCCGGGTAGCGCCCTGTGTCTCGCCTTCGCTCTCGCATCTCCGGGTGACGCCACGATGTCGAAGGTGCGAGGTGGCATCGGAGCCATGTCCGACCATCTCCGGCGATTGTTCGAGAGGAACGGGGGTGAGCTGCGACGCCATGTCAAGGTCTCCAAGATCGTCACATCCGGCGGGCGCGTCGGGGGCGTGGAATTGGGTGACGGGGAAGTGGTGAGCGCGCCGGTGGTCGTGTCCAATCTCGACCCCACCGCCACCTTCACCCACCTGCTCGACCCCGAGGAGCTGCCCGAAGGCTTCGCCCGGCGGGTCGAGGCCATCGACCACCGGGCCGCCTACTTCCAGATCCATTTCGCGCTCGACGGTCTGCCGGAATTTGTCGGTCCCTACGACGTCCTCAACGAGGGGGGGCTGCGCAGGAATGTGACGTTCTTCGGGACGGCGGAGCAGATGCAACTCGACTACGAGGGTTGCCTGCGCGGACTGGTGCCCGAGTCGCCTTCGTTCAATCTCCAGATCCCGACGTTGGAAGACCCGGACCTAGCACCTGCGGGAAAGCACGCCGCCAGCAGCTTCGCCTTCTACTTCCCGATCAGCACCGGCGGGACGAGGCCGGCAAAACTTCGTGACGAGATGGCGACTCGGGTCGTGGCCAAAGTGGCCTCGATGGCACCGAACTTCCCGGACTTGATCGAGCGTCAGTTCAACTACCCGGCCTATACCTACGAGCTGATGTTCGGGTGCACCGGCGGCGACTTCACCCATGGGCTGCTGCAGCCCGAGTTCATGGGCCCGTTCCGCCCCGGGCCCCGAGGCTGGGCCGACAACCCGGTTCCGGTCGAGGGTCTCTACCTGTGCGGCGCCGGCTGCCACGGCGGGCCCGGGGTCACCTTCATCCCCGGCTACAACTGCGGTTACGCAGTCTTGGATGCAGCGGACTCCTCTCTGACGTAGCGGATCTGTCGCTCGACGAACGCCAGGTACATGGCCACCGAGAAGGCCAGGCTGGTGAAGAGGCTCATCACGAAGAAGATCCACGGGACCCGCAACCCCCTTCTCCGCCCGTCGACGATCGTCCATAGGGGCAGCAGGACGACGTTGACGATGGTGTAGTCCTGAGCCGCGGAGTCCGATGCCCAGTTCGCAAAGAGCATCTTGGTGTAGTTGATATAGCTGGCCTGATGCGGATAGGCGTGCACGTAGCGAACGTTGAAGTACCAACCGAGACACAACGAGCTGACGCCGACAAGGTAGTAGAGCCCTTCGAGTGCCGACGTCCGCCCTGCGAAGCCCGCCGAGAACAGGCGCCGGTTGTAGGCAAAGGCGACGGCGATGGTCACCAAGCCGAGAAATGCGTAGAACACGAGCGATTTCGTCATGGTCGTCCCCTCGAGTCGGCGGGCCGCCCTCGCCCCCGGGAGTGCCAATGATGGCAACTGGGAGCTCGGATTGCGAGCACGTGAAGGTGGGGATCGTGGATCTGGACCGCCGGCGGCATAGCATTGCCACCTGTTATGCCCAGACGCGGCCGGACTCAGGACCACGGTGTCCGCCAGTGGCGTGAGCATCGGCAAGGCCGCGGGTGTCGTCGGCGGTTCGGTAGGGCCGTCGTCCTCCTCGCCGTCGTCGGTGCGGTCATGCCCGCCACCGTGACGCTTCGGCCCGCTCCGGTTGCCGCTGACACCAACTCCGACCGGGCCCAGGTCGCGCAACTGGGATCGCGCATCGCCAAAGACGGGGCCCTCCTCCAGAGCCTGGTCGCAAGCTACGACACCGCGCAGAGCCACGAGGCCGCGGTGACGGCTCAACTCGACGCAGCCCAGACGCACCTTGCCGCCGACCGTCGGGCCCAGGCCCGCGCCACCGGCGTCCTCCGGCAGCTCGCTCTCAACAGCTACATGAGTGGTGCCGGCGACAATTTGACGATGGCCATGTTCGACACGGGGAACACGACCGCGCTGGCGGCCGAGGAGCAGTACACCCAGGTTGCCACGGCGGGCCTCAATAACGCCATCGACGCTGTCGAGGTCGACGCGCAGCATGCCAGGTCCGCGCAGTCTCAGCTGCGGTCGGCGCAGTCCCAGGCCGAAGCCAGCGTGGCGCAGTTGGCCGGCGCGCGCCAGGCTGCCCAGGCGGCTCTGCAAAGTGACGACGCTCTGCTCAGTCAGGCTCAGGGCAACTTGCAAGCTGCGTTGGCGGCACAAGCGCGCCAGGAACAAGCTGCCGAAGAGGCCGAAGAGCAGGAGATGGCGGCCAAGGCTGCTGCCGCCCAGGCTGCCGCCGCCGCTTCTGCCCAGGCCGCCTCCGCCGCGTCGGCGTCTCACCCCGTCGACGTGACGTTCAACCCGTCTCCGGGCTCCTATGCCAACCCGCTTCGAGCTATCAACGCCCTCGATCCCGAACGGATCGACCAAGGAGTCGACTACAGCGGCTACGGGCCCATCTACGCCATCGGCGACGGTGTGGTGCTCAGCACGGTCAACTCAGGATGGCCGGGCGGCACGTTCATCGCCTACCGCCTGAGCGACGGGCTCGCCGGTGGGCTCGTTGTCTACGCTGCCGAGGACATCGACCCTCTCGTTTCGGTGGGCCAGTCCGTGACGGCTGGGACCGTTCTCGGCACCATGTACGAGGGTCCCGACGGCATCGAGACCGGATGGGCCAATCCGTCGGGGGACGGCACCACCATGGCCATCAACGCCGGGCAATTCTCGGGAGCCAATTCCACGGCGTTCGGGGCCAACTTCTCGCAACTCCTGGTGTCGTTGGGCGCCCCATCGGGGGTCCCGCAGAACGAACCTCCCACCGGGAGCCTTCCACCGTCGTGGCCGACGTGGTGAAGGACTGAATCCCTTCCGGCGCAGGTGAGGCGGCTGGGGCGACGGCGCGTCGGGCCTGGTCGGGCTGGGAAATTCGGACCCGTACCCGCTGGCGTCCGGATCGATAGTGTTTTGGAATGACCGACCAGTTCCCCGTGTCCCGTCGGACGGTGCTGGGTGGGGCCATGGCGGGAGCCGCCGCCATCGGGCTCACGCCCGGTGGTGCCTCAGCCTCGCGAGCAAGGTCGAGGTCGAGTTCCCCGAACTCTCGGGGTCCGGGCACGCTCCCCGATCCGAGCGCCCCCGAAGGCAGCGACCAACTCCCTCAGATCACCAACATCGTGGCGCTGATGATGGAGAACCATACCTACGACAGCCTTCTCGGCATGTTGCCGCCCGGACGCGGCGACGGCTACACGCGAGACGCGTCGGGACAGCCCACGAACTCCAACCCGTGGCCGCGGAGATCCTCGAAAGGCCCGGCGCCGTACAGGCACGCTGTGATCAACGTCTTCCCCATGCCCACGCCGTGTCAGGAGCAAGCCCACCCCTACAACACTTGGGGGGCCGGCCAGGAGTCGTATCACCACGGCAAGATGGACGGCTTCGTGAAGAGCAAGAGCGGGCCGGTATCCATGGGGTACTACGACCAGACATTGATGCCGTTCATCAACTCGCTGGCCATGACCTTTCCGATTTGTGACCGGTACTTCTCGTCGGTGATGGCACAGACATACCCGAATCGGCGCTTCGCCATGGCCGGAACCGCCCTCGGTCTGCTCGTCGACAAACTCTCCCAGGGCACACCGCCCAACGGGACGATCTTCGAGAGCCTGAACGCTCACGGTATCTCGTGGAAGAACTACTACTCGAGCCTGCCGTCGGTGCTGATCTATTCATACTTGTTCGGGGTCCCGAACATCCGCCCCAATCTGGTGAACATCAGCGAGTTCTTCACCGACGCCGCCAACGGAACTCTGCCCGCCTACAGCGTCGTGGACCCGAACTTCGGCACGCAGTCCGAGGAAGACCCCCAGGACGTGCAGTACGGTGACCAGTTCATGTCCCAGGTGATCAACGCCGTGATGAACTCCCCGCAGTGGCCCGGGACCTTGCTCGTGTGGACGTACGACGAAGGCGGGGGCTATTACGATCACGTGCCGCCCCCGGCGGCAGTCAGTCCCGATTCCGTGACCTCTGTTCCCTACCGCCCCGGAGCGTTCTCTCGCTACGGGTTCCGCGTCCCGGCCGGCGTCGTCTCGCCGTTCGCGCGGCCCGATTACGTCTCGAGCGTGGTCCAGGATCACACGTCGATCCTCAAGCTCGTCGAGACGAAGTGGAACCTGCCGGCGCTCACCTACCGCGACGCCAATGCCGCCAATCTGCTCGACAGCATCGATCTCGTGAACCCACCTGCATTTCTCACCCCGCCGACCCTCGCGGCCCCACCAGACCCGGCGTCGGACGACGGGTGCCAGACCACGGGGTCCGGAACGATCCCCCCGCCGAGCGCGATCCGCAAAGCCTGATCACCCGCCCGGGCCTCCTACGACGTCGTGACCGGGCGTCGCAACGTTGCGACGCCCGAGACGGATGGGTCACGCCGCCTTGTGGACCCTCTTCTTCGGCGCCTGTACCGGTGCCGGCTTGGCGGTGCCGACGACTGCCTTGCGCGTCTGCGCCAGCATCTTCTCGGCGAAGTCGCGTTGCATCTTCAGCAACTCCTCGACCAAGTCGAAAACCTGCTTCCTCAGGTCTTGCACCAGAGGTACCTCCACCGGCATGAATTCGTCGACGGCGGCTGCCCACTTGCGCCCGACCTCGAGTACGGCCGCTTCGCTCTTGCGGACGAACTCGACGACCGCTTCTTCCAATGGAACGGAATTCCGCGGAGCCATGACAACCTCCTTTCCGCAGGACTGACCTGCCCGATTCCAGGCTAGGGCGGTCTGTGTCGTGCTCACAGAGTCGAAGGTCTGTATTCCGCCCATGACGCCTGCCCCAACCGGGGTCGGTGCTCGTCCGCGCCAGTCAATCGGCGCTATCCGGGGAAGTCGTTTTTCGCCCCATTGGCGATGGCCACCAGTTCCAACGGTCCAGCAATGCCACCGTCGAGGGCACCAGCACGGTTCGGACCACGAAGGTGTCGAGCAGGATGCCGATGGCGAGGCCGACACCGATGACCCGGATCTCCCCGTTGCCCTGGCCCGAGCCCCCGACCACGGCGAGGACCACGAAGCTCCCGGCCAGAACCAGCCCGGCTGACGTGACCGTCGGCCCGGTTGCCCCCACGGCCCGCACGACAGCCCGCCTCAGGCCGTCCTTCTTCGCCTCCTCGCGGATACGGGTCATGACGAGGATGTTGTAATCCTCACCCAAGGCCAACAGGAAGATGAACATCAGGAAGGGCAGGAGGAAAACGATGCCCGCCTGACCGGGGATCTTCATGAACACGATGACCGAGATCCCGAGCGATGCCAGATAGGAGAGGACCACGCTCAGGATCAGGTAGAGGGGTGCCACCAGGCTCCGGAGCACCAGCGCAAGCACCAGACCGATGGCCAGGATGGCGATGGGCACGATCTTGCCCACGTCGCCTTCCGAGATGGAGCTCACGTCGTAGAGGGCAGGAGCTTCGCCGGCCACGCCGCTGGCATCGGCCCCCGCTTCCCTGGCGACGTGGGCCACGGCGGTCCGGATCGCCGGCACGGCATTGATGGCGGCTGTACTCCCCCCGGTTCCAGCCGCCAACCCCGTCTCCCATTGCACGGTATGGCCGTCTGCGCTGATGTAGCGGGCCGTCGTCAGGTATGCCACGTACTCGGCGGCCGAGATGCCGGAACCAGCCGGTGGCACCGGAGGCTCGGTGACGAGCTGCTGCGCCGCTCCGTAGGGATGCACCTTTTGGTAGATCGACGACACTTCGGCGGGGGTGAGCGAGGCACCGTTGGGGTCCAGGGGCCCGCTGATGGTGGAGAAGAACCGGCTGTGGCGCAACCCGACGGTGGCGGTCTCGAGCTGCCCGGGGACCGTCCACACCGACTTGGGAAAATGCATGACGATGTTGGTCGGGTTGGCGTTCGACTGGGGAAAGTGCGCGGCCAGAGCGGCATTCCCCTTGGCGGCCGCGCTGCCGGCTGGGGCCGAGACATCGCCACCGAAGCCCGTCGGTTTGAAACCGAGGGCGAACACCGCCACGACGCCCAGGGTGAACACCCCGACGACCAGGGTCCACACCGGTCGGCGTACCAGCCGGGCGGCTACCCGGCCCCATGTCCCGTCGGATCGATCTCGGGGCAACGTCTTGGTCGGCCAGAAGACCGCTCTTCCGAAGATGGCCAACAGCGCCGGCAGCAGGGTCAGGCCGGCCACGAGCATCGTGGCGATGCCGATGGCCAGGGGCACCCCGAGGTCGTGGTACAGGCCGAAGCTGGCCGCCAACAGGGTCAGGAGCGCGACCACCACGGTGGCGGCCGAAGCGGTGATGGACTCACCGACCCGGCGTACGGCATAGGCGACGGCGGCCTTCGGCTCACTCCCCGCCAAAAGCTGCTCGCGCACGCGGAAGACCAGGAATAGTCCGTAGTCGGTTCCCGCCCCGAGGATGAGAACGATCAGAAGGATCTGTGTGAAAAACGACACCTTGAGCGCACCTGCGCTTCCCAGGGCGCCGATGAACGACCCTGAGAGGACCAGGACCAGGGCGGCGGGGAGAAGAGTCACGAGTGGCGCCAGGGCGGAGCGGAAGATGATCAGGAGCAACACGATGATGAAGAGGATCGAGGCGTTTTGGATCTCCTTGCCCTGTCGGGCGGACTGCTGCTGGCTGGCGGCGTTCGTGGCCAGCTGCCCGGCCAGATGCACCTGCAGGTCCGCGGGCAGCGCGGTACCGGACAGGGTGGAATTCAACTTGTCGATGAGCGCCGAGCTCTTGTCCTGGTCGAAAGGGGAAGTCGACGACACGAACAGCAATTCGGCAGCTCTGTTGTCGGGAGAAGTCCCCAGGAATTGGGCGGACAACTTCGACGGCACCGTGTCCAGCCGGGTCAGGAGCTCCTTTATGGCGGAGAGGTCCGCAGCATCGAGGTGGGCGTTGGACGTCACCGCCACGATCGGCACCTGGCCGTGGGTTTCGGATCCGATCAAGGGGGCGGCCAAGCGAGCAGCCTGATTGCTCGGTGCGCTCGCCGGTAGGAAGGCCCCGTTGTTGTTGTCCACCTGGCTTGCCAGGGAGGGCAGCGAGCTGACCGCGGCGACGGTTCCCACGATCCAGACGATCACGACAAGCCAGCGCAGACGAACCACGGCGCGACCGAGGGCGTCGAAGAAATGGCTCATCGCAGGGCATTCTCACGGCGCCCCGGAAGTCCGTCAAAGGCGGTCACACCCCTCCCGCCCGACCAGCCCGTTAGTCCGTAACCCGGCGTTCACGGTCTCGTCATACTGCCGTGACGGGCCAGACGTAGAACGGGACGGGGCTTGGCACACGACGGACCCGTCCAAGGGGCCAGCATGACTATGACGAACGGCAAGGTGGCGTCCACCTTTCAATTGATGGAGCGCTCCGAAGGAGTGCAGTACCGGTTCTTCACCATCCACGGCTACCGGCGTGCTTTTCTGTCGGCCGGCGACGGGCCGCCCCTGCTCTTGATCCACGGCATAGGTGACTCCTCGAGCACCTGGCTCCCGGTGATGGAATCCTTTGCAGCCGACCACACCGTCATCGCACCTGACCTGCTTGGCCACGGCCTTTCCGACAAGCCCCGTGCCGATTACTCGGTTGCCGCCTACGCCAACGGCATGCGCGACTTGCTGTCGGTGCTCGATATCGACCGGGTGACGGTCGTCGGTCACTCCCTGGGCGGCGGAGTGGCGGCCCAATTCGCATACACGTTCCCGGAGCGGTGCGAGCGCCTGGTCCTGGTGGGAACCGGTGGGGTCGCCCGGAGCGTGAGCCTGCTCCTGCGCATGGCCGCGGCCCCGAACGCCGACCTGCTCATGCCCACGTTCGGGTCACCGGTGTTCAAGTTCGGGGCCCGGATCGCGGCCCACGCGCTCCGGCTCCTGGGCACGGATCTTGGTCGCGATACCGAGGAGATCCTGAAGGTCTTCGACTCCCTCCCCGACGCCGCGGCCCGCCGCGCCATTCTCCGCACGCTGCGCTCCGGTGTCGACTGGCGTGGTCAGGTCATCACCATGCTCGACCGCGCCTACCTGACCGAGGGAATGCCGACTCTGCTCCTTTGGGGAGCCCACGACGCCATCATCCCGGTGCAGCAGGGCTACCTGGCGGCGGCGGCCATGCCGGGCAGCCGCCTCGAGATTTTCGAGGACGCCGGCCACTTCCCGCATCACTCCGATCCTGACCGCTTCACCGCCGTGGTTCGATCGTTCCTGGCCGACACGGCGCCCTCGCGGTTCGAGCCAGAGGTGTGGCGCGACCGGCTACGACGGGGGCAGCCGGTCCGGGCTGTCCAGCGGACCGGCAACGCCGACGGCGCCCTGTCCGGGAGCGTGCGCAGCGGGACCTGAAGGGGTCCGGAGGTTTGGTCCCATTGAGCCGCTGTTGGCGGGGAATTGACCGGCTGGTGGGGTCCGAAGGGCATGATTGAGGCAGAGTTCGGCCTTGTGCACCGCCGTCTTCGTCGCAACACGAAGGCCTTGACCGGGCGCCGGGTCACCAATGACCTCGTGGGGGGCATCGACAATGACGGGAGCGCTGGCCCGTCGGGGTGAACGCACGCATCTCCGCCGGAGATCCGTGGTCCCTGGTCTTGTCGCGGGTCCGTGGCCCCTGGGGTGGTTCAGAGCGATCGCAGCGGTTCTGATCGTCTGTGGTGGCGCGGTCCTCGGGATGTCGGTCTCCGCGTACGGGTCGTCTGCGGCGGCCCCGCACATCATGATCGTCATGATGGAAAACGAGAGCGAGAGCGAGCTCATCGGGAACGCCGATGCGCCCAACACCAACGCTCTGGCCACGCAGTACGGGCTGGCCACCGAGTCCTACGCCGTCGGGCACCCTTCGCTGCCCAATTACCTGGAATTGCTGGCCGGCTCCACCCACGGGGTGAGCGATGACGGAACGCCCTCTTCCGAGGGAATTCCCGCGAACGCACAAACGTTGGTCAACCAGTTGGAGTCGGCGGGGATCTCCTGGCGGGCGTACATGGAGTCCATGCCATCGGCCGGCTACACCGGCGGGGACTCGACATGTTGTGGGGGCCAGTACTACCAGCACCACAATCCGTTCGTGTACTTCCCGTCCGTCACGGCACTTTCGGACTTCTCTTCGAACATGGTTCCTTCGACGAGCATCATGACCGATCTCAATTCGTCGGCCGCGCCCGATTTCGTGTGGATGACACCCAACGGAACCGACGACATGCATGACGGGCCCACGAACTCGGCAGGCGATGTCAATCCCTCGGTCGGCGACGCCTGGCTCGGGAACTTCGTCTCCCAGGTTCAGTCCACGACCTGGTACGCCCAAGGCGGCAACATCATCATCGAGTGGGACGAGGGCATGGACTCCGACTCCTCCGGCATAGGAAGCGCGGGGCAGGGTGGGGGAGGCCGCATTGTCACCGTCGACGTCAGCGCTGCCCTCAAAGCCCATCCGCAGCAGGACTCCACCCCGGTCAACACCGCCGGAATCCTGCGTTCCGTCGAGAGTTCCTACGGGCTGGCCTTCCTCGGGGACGCCTCCGACAGCGCCAACGGCAACATCGACAGTCTCCTCGACGCCACCTCGCCTCCGACCACCACCACGACGGCGGCTCTTACCACAACGACGACGGCGGCCCCCACCACCACCACGACGGCGGCTCCCACCACGACGACGGCGGCTCCCACCACGACGACGGCGGCTCCCACCACCACCACGACGGCGGCTCCCACCACCACCACGACGGCGGCTCCCACCACCACCACGACCACAAAGGCCCCGACCACGACCACGTCTCTGGCTCCTACTACGACCACGTCTCTGGCTCCTACTACGACGACGACGGCGGCCCCGACTCCGACCACGACGGTGCCGCTCACCACCTCGAGCGGCACGACCACGACGCAAACACCCGCTCCGACCTCGGAGCCGGCCCCCACCACCACGACGACGCCAGCCCCGACCTCGAGCACCACGGTGGCCCCGACCCAGGCACCCACCACCACCACGACAAAGGTGCCCGCCACGACTCCGGGACCTGAGTCCGCGACCGCGGGCGGCTCGAGCGACCCTTCTGCCGTCTCGGCTCCTTCCGGCGATCTGGCGTTCACCGGCCCCGGACCGGGCATCGGCGCCATGGGCATCGTCGGGGGTGGTCTCGTGCTTCTGGGCCTGGCCCTGCTGGCCCTGGTGGGAATGCCCAGGCGCCTTGTCGCACGACTCGTCCCGCTCGGCACGAACACTCGACCTGTGCGGTCCGCAGGTCGCCTGTGCCCAGGGGAGTCTCGCCGCGATGACCTCTGGCTCCACCCGCCGCGCTAGCGGCGTTCGACGACCGGGCCGGTAGCCGGTGTGAATGCCGTGTGAATAGCCGCCTGCAGGCCGTAAATACGGTGTAAAAGAGCTATACGCGTGAGGTCGGCAGCCTTTGAATGAGGACATGCACTCGCGTTCGTGGAGCCTCTGCCTGGCACAAGACCCCGTGACCGGCGCCTGGTGCCAGAGCCGACCCTCCCAAGGTGTTTTTTGTGCGCCGCATGCCGCGGAATTCTGTCGCGACGAGGCCGCCAAGGCCGCCACTCGTCTCCTGCGCGCCCGGCTCGAGGTTTGGGACCCTTCGACCCCGCCCCTCAGGCGGTGGTTGGCGAGCGTGCGCATCCGTCGGGCCCGCTCGCTCCGCCGGAACCTCCTGGAGAGGGTCGCCATCGCAGACGGGGACGACCTCGATCTTTCCGATCAGTCGGAGGACTTCATGTTGCCCGAAGACTTCAACACGTGGAGGTGATCGTAGGCGGCCTCATCTGTCCGCCCATGCGCATCCTCGCTCCCATTCGTGAGCGCATCGTGGGATGATGTTTGCGGTGATGGGACCTCCCGACCGACCCGTCCAGCTCGTGACCGAAAACGACGTTGTCCCACCGGTCGGCAGCGATCCCCGCGTCGACTCGACCTGGGGCGCATCCCGGCGCCTCGCCCGGCTCGCTGCCCTGGGTGTTCCTCCGGCAGTGGCGGCCGCTCTCGTTCCCTTCCGGGGGAGCTTCCCGGGTACCGACGGCGCTTTGGTGATGGTCGTCGTCATCGTGGCCGTGGCCGCCGTGGGGGACCGCGTCGCCGGTGTCCTCGCCGCTGTCTCGGCCGGGGTATGGTTCGACTTCTTCCTCACCAGACCGTACGAGCGATTCGCCATAAGTCATCGTCCGGACATCGAGACCACGATCCTGCTCTTCGTGGTGGGTGTGGCCGTGACCGAAATCACCGCCCGCGCCCGTCATCATCGAATCGTCGCGTCCGAAGAGTCCGGTCACGTTGCCCAGCTCCACTCCGTGGCGCGGATGATGGCGCAAGGAGAGGACGCTCGCATCGTCATCGCCCGGGCCGAAGAGGCCCTCGCCTCCCTGCTCGAACTGCGCAGTTGTCGTTACGACCCCGATCCTGGGTCGGACGCGCACCCCGGTGTGATCTCCCAGGAAGGCGACGTCGTCCTGGCCGGTCTGCATTGGAACTGGCTGCCGGGGCAGTTGGACCTTCCCGTCGAGTACCAGGGACGGGGTTATGGGAGGTTCGTGCTCGTACCCACCCCCGGAGTGCCCGTGCCTCGCGGACGGCGCCTCGTGGCGGTGGCACTGGCCGACGAAGTGGGGGCGGTCCTCGCCGGGGCGCAGCGCCCGGCGCAATGAGCCGCGGTGGCACTGCGAAGTGGTGGGCACATGTAGTGTCCACGAGATGAGCGAGCAGGCTTCGGGGCTCTTCGACTTCGACGGCATGCCGATCATCTGAGGATCGGCCGTGGCCGGGACCTCCACCTTCCCCACCCGCGGGGCGCTGCAGCGAAAGCTCGGCTTCAGCCCGGTCGACGCCATGGTGGGGCTCGCCCTGTTCCTGCTCGTCTTCGCCTTCATCCGCGTGGGCCGTGGGGCCACAGTGGCTCTGGTCCCGAGCAAGCTCAGCCGGCTCGACACCTCACCGGTCAACCTGCCGTACTACGCAGCCCGCAGCCTGTTGCGCATGTTCGTCGCCCTCTTCTTCTCGGTGACCTTCAGCTTGGTCTACGCCTATACGGCTGCCCACAGCCGCCGGCTGCGCCGGATCTTGGTGCCCGCGCTCGACATCCTGCAGTCCGTGCCGGTGCTCGGTTACCTCAGCGTCACCATCACGTTCTTCCTCACCTTGTTCCCGCATTCGGTGTTGGGGCTCGAGGCGGCGTCGGTGTTCGCCGTCTTCACCGCTCAGGCGTGGAACATGACGTTCTCCTTCTACCAGTCCCTCATCACCGTGCCACGCGACATGGACGAGGCGAGCCGGGTGCTGGGTCTCAGCCGCTGGAAGCGTTTCTGGAACATCGAGCTGCCCAGCGGTGCCATCGGACTGGTGTGGAACGGGATGATGAGCTTCGGGGGAAGCTGGTTCTTCCTGACCGCTTCCGAGCAGATCAGCGTCCCGGGCCACGGCGGGTACGTGCTCCCGGGCATCGGCTCGTACGTGGGAGTGGCGTCAGCCCGGGGCCAAACGGGGCGGGTGATCATCGCCATCGCGGTGATGATCGCCATCGTGGTCCTCGTCAACGTGCTGTTCTGGCGACCCCTCACGGCTTACGTCGAGCGGTTCCGCGTGGAGGAATCCGAAGCGACCGAGAAGCAGCGCTCGCTGGTCCTGGGGATCCTGCGCCGAAGTGCGCTGCCGGCACTCATCGCCCGGGGGGCCCAGACCGGACTTGCCCCTTTCAACCGCATGATGAGCCGGGTCACGGGCATCGACGATCGGAGCCTCGTTCAAACGACACAGAGCCGCCGCCGGGCCGGCGACGTCGTGTTCTTCTCTCTCACCCTCGGGGCTCTCGCCTTCGGCCTGTTTCGCGTGCTCACCTACGTGGGAAGCGGCCCTGGCGGGCTCGGCATCTTCGGGCGGACGTTCGGACTCGGCTTCATCACCTTCAGCCGGGTCATCGTGCTTCTGATCGTGTCGACGCTGATCTGGGTCCCGGTGGGTGTGTGGGTCGGGTTCAATCCCCGGGTCACACGGATCGCGCAACCGGTCGTGCAGGTTCTCGCCAGCTTCCCTGCCAATTTCCTCTTCCCGTTCGCCATCATCGTCTTCGCCGAGCTGGGGATCAGCCTCAACTTCGGCGGTATCGTCCTCATGGCACTGGGCGCGCAGTGGTATATCCTCTTCAACGTGATCGCCGGCGCGAGCGCGGTCCCGAGCGACTTGCGCGAGGCCATGCGAAACCTCGGAGTGCGAGGCCGTACCCAGTGGCGCCGCCTCATCCTTCCGGGCATCTTCCCGGCCTACGTCACCGGTGCCATCACCGCCGCCGGAGGTGCCTGGAACGCCTCGATCGTGGCGGAGATCGTTCCGTACCACGGGAAGACCCTTGTGGCCAGCGGTCTCGGCGCGTACATCAGCCAGTCCACCGCAGCGTTCGACTTCCACCGTATCCTTGCCGGGCTTCTCACCATGTGCGTCTACGTCGTGGGAACCAACACCTTGCTCTGGCGTCGCCTCTACCGGCTGGCCGAGACGCGCTACACACTGGCATGAGTGCCTCCGACAGCCTTATCTCGGTCCGGCACGTCTCCAAGTCGTTTGCCGGCGCGGGCGCCCAACAGATCCCCGTGCTCGAGGGCGTCGACCTCGAGGTCGCCGACTCGGAATTCGTGGCACTGCTGGGGCGCAGCGGCAGTGGGAAGTCGACGCTTCTGCGTTGCATGGCCGGGCTGATCGCGCCCACCTCCGGTGAGGTGCTGTACCGGGGCACGCGGCTCGTGGGATCCAACCGGGGCACGGCCATGGTGTTCCAGACCTTTGCACTTCTTCCCTGGCTCAGTGTGCAGCAGAACGTGGAGATCGGCCTGGAGGCACGGGGCGTCCCGGAGCGCCAGCGTGCCGAGCAGGCCCTGCGTGCCATCGACCTCGTCGGTCTCGACGGCTACGAGTCGGCGTTCCCCAAGGAGCTGTCCGGCGGTATGCGCCAGCGCGTCGGGTTCGCCCGGGCACTCGTGCTCGAGCCCGACGTACTGCTCATGGACGAGCCCTTCAGCGCGCTCGATGTGCTCACGGCCGAGAACCTGCGCGGTGAGCTGCTCGAGCTGTGGGAGGGTCATCGATTCCCGACCCGCTCCGTGGTCATGGTGACCCACAACATCGAGGAAGCGGTCCTTCTCGCCGATCGCATCCTGGTCCTGGGAACCAACCCGGGTCGGCTTCGCGCCGAATTGGTCAACGAAGTGGCGCGCCCGCGGCATCGCCGCACACCGGACTTCGACGCGCTGGTCGACCACATCTACGAGATCATGACCGGCGCTTCGGTGCCCGCCGTGGTGGCCAAGAGCGGCTCCGCAGGGGCTCGTGGCACACCGGGCGACACCCCGCTCCCGCTGGCGACTGTCGACGGGCTCTCGGGTCTGGCCGAGATCCTCGAGCATCGAGGCGGATCGTCGGAGCTTGCGGACCTGGCCCGCCTTCTCGGTCTCGAGGTCGACGACATGCTCCCGCTGGTGGATGCGCTGGTGCTCCTCGGCCTCGCCACACTCGAGGAGGACGATCTGAAGTTGACCCACAGCGGGCGCGCATTTGCGGGCGCAAGCATCCAGGAAAGCAAACGGATCTTCGCCGCCCAGGTGCTCGAGCGCGCCCCCCTGGTGCGGACCATCGATCGCGCCCTGCGAGGATCACAGGACGGCAACCTCCCTTCGGGGTTCTTCACTGACCTGCTGCACCGCAACTTCGGCGAGGCGGAGGCGCGACAACAGCTCGACACAGCCGTCAACTGGGGCCGCTACGCCGAGCTCTATGCCTATGACGGTGGGCGTGACCAGCTCCTTCTCGAAGAGCACGAGGAGCACGTGCCCGGCTCTGAGCCGACCTCAGGCACCGTGGTGCGCCCGGGGAACCTCCGCCTCTTCCTGGGCGCCTATCCAGGATCGGGGAAAACCTTCGCCATGCTCCGCGAGGCGCACCGGCGGCTGGCCGCCGGTGAGGATGTCGTGGTGGCGGTGGTCGACTCACGGGACCGGTCGCACACCGAGGAGGCCGTCGGCGACCTGGAGCGGGTCCCGCTGCGCGCCGTTGACGACGACGGAACCACGCGCCAGGAGATGGACCTCGACGCAGTCCTCGAGCGCCGTCCGCAGGTGGCGCTCGTCGACGATCTGGCCCATGCCAACCCGCGCCAGTCTGCCAACGCGTGGCGATGGCAGGACGTCGAGACCATGCTCGATGCCGGCATCGAGGTGTTGGCCACGCTCGACGCATCACAACTCGAGGGCCAGCGCGCGTCGGTCGAGCACGTCACAGGTTCTCCGGTGGCGGCGACGGTGCCCGACCACGTCCTCGATCGGGCCGCCGACGTGCGGTTCGTCGACATCGCCCCCACCGCGCTGCGCCGGCGCATCGCACACGGCAACGTCTGCCCCCATGACGAGATCGAGAGCGCCCTCGGGGGGCCGTTCCGCCTCGAGACCCTGGGGCCGCTGCGGGAGCTGGCGCTGCGCCTGGTGGCACGGCGGGTCGGCGGGGGCGACGCCCCCACCGGCCTGGAGCCCCAGGACGTCGTGGTCGCCGCTGCTCCGAGCGCGCACGCCGAATCGCTCGTGCGCCGCGGTGCCCGCCTGGCCCGGCGTACCGGGGGACGCTGCACCGTGCTCACCGTGGAGCGCCCGAGAGCCGGCCCCACCGCCGACGAGCACGTGGCGCTCCTCAAGGTGACCGCGGAGCAAGTGGGGGCCACTTTCACCGAACGTCGTGGAGGCAATGTCGAACGCGAGATCCGCGAAACGGTGCGCGAAGTGGTGGCCCAGCACCTTCTCATCGGCGCTTCGGACCCGCGCCAGCATCTCTGGGCCCGGCGCGCGTCGCCGACGGATCGGCTCATCGAAGCCCTCCCCGATGTGGACGTGCACGTGATCGCCTGGTTGGCCCCCGGGGCGGTCGCCGACGTGAGCGCGCCGGAGGAGGAGGACGAGGCGCGCTTCGGGCGCCGGGGGACACTGCGTGTGTACCTCGGCTACGCGCACGGGTGCGGGACGACGACGGCGATGCTCGACGAGGCGCAGAGGCGGGCGTCGCGGGGGACCGACTGCGTCGTCGCCTCGATCACCCGCCTGCACCCGGGTCTCGATGCCGTGCTCGGAGACCTCGAGATCGTGGGAGGTCAGGCCGGCACGCCGTCGGGACGTCCCGATTTCGCCGCCGTGCTGGCGCGCAACCCCCAGGTGGTGTGCATCGACGACCTCGCCGCCGCGTCGGGGACCGGCCCACGGCTGGTCGAGGACCTCGGCCGTCTCCTCGACGTCGGGATGACGGTCATCGCCACGCTCCACGTGGCCGACCACGTGGATCAGTCCGTGCTGGAGCTCGCCGACGACATCGAGCTCGTCGACCTTCCGGCATCCGAGCTCATCGAGCGAGTCCTGGCCGAGCCGGTCGACCCCTCGATCTCCGAAGCCGCCCTACGGGACGAGTACAGCGAGGAGAACCTGGCCCGCCTGCGCGAGCAGGCGTTCCGCATCGTGGCCTGGCATGCCGACGAGCAGCAGGTGCGTCTCCTGCGCCGGCAGGGGGCAGGGGCGCACTGGGAGGCTCGGCCGCGGGTCATGGTCTGTGTCGCGCCTCGTGCGGGCATGGAGCGTCTCATCCGGCGGGCCGCCGGCCTGGCGGCGAGCCTGGACACGGACTTTCGCGCCGTGACCGTGCACAGCACAGAGGGTTCAATGGACGAGGGGCTGTTGCTCGGTCGCTACGCGGAGCTGGCACGTCAACTCGGCGGTCAGTTTGTGAATCTCCACGGTCCGGCCGTGGCCCCCGCCCTGGCCCGTTACGCCCGCGACAACCTGGTGACCGAGCTGTTGGTGGTCCGAGGGTCACGAGGCGGCGAGCGGGCCGGGGCCACATTGCGCGAGCTGACCCGAACCCTGAGCGGGGTCGACATCCACATCCTCGCCAAGGAGCCGACCGGATCCCACGAGCCCCTCTCGGCGGGCTGAGAGGCCTGGCGTCTCCCGCCGGCCGGGCCCCGGGCCCCTGCGAATCGGAGGTCGTCGGGCGTCCATCGTCGAGGTGGGAGAGGAATCCGGCATCCGATAGCCTTGGCGATGAGCAGCATCTCCGGGGTGGCGGTGCTGAGGGGGTCCGGGGCTATGAGGCGCATGTTGTCTCCTGTGGTGGGCGCAGCGCTGTGCCTCGCCACGCTGGCGGTCCCAGGTGGCGCCGCTCCCCAGGCGGCTACAGCCCTGGCGCGCAGTACCACCCATTGGGGCCAGGACCTGGTGGCGCCGACCCAGCCGCGTAAGGCGAAACGGAACACCGGTGTCGTCGCCGACTCGTACAACTGGTCGGGTTACGCCCAGGTGCCGGGACCGGGCGCTCCTTTCTATACGGGGGTGACGACCACCTTCGTCGTCACGACCGTCAACACCAGGGTCGCCGGCGATCAGTACTCTGCGGACTGGGTGGGGATCGGCGGTTTCAACACCACCGACAAGCTCGTCCAGGCCGGTGTCGAGGAGGACAACATCGGAGGGAGGGCGTTCTACCAAGCCTGGACCGAGGTGCTTCCCCAGAGCGAGTCCCCCCTGGCCCTCACGGTCTCTCCCGGCAACAGGGTAGTCGTCACGGTCAGGGAGATCGCCAACCAGAAGGACAGGGACAAGCGATGGTCGATGACGGTGGACGACATCACGACGGGCCGCAGCGCCGGAAAGACGGTGAGGTACCGCATCTCGGGCTCGAGCGCGGAGGCCATCCACGAGAGGCCGTGCATTATCGCCCCTTGTCGTAGCAGCAATGACTTGGCCACTCTGGCAACCACATCGTCCGCGACGTTCGATCCTGTCTATCTGACGACGACCGCCCCGAATGCCTCGGCCGTGTACCAGCCACTCCTCGCTCCGGCGAGCCCCCTGGACCTCTTCGACATCGCCATGTTGCCTGACGGTGCCACGTCGAACACGTTGACGACGCCGGCCATCGCCACGCCTTCCAACGCCAACAGCCATGCTGACGGGTTCACGGTGGCCGACGGAAGCGCGGTGCCTGCGCCACCCGCCGGCTGATCCGCGTCCGCACCGGTCTGCCCCAGCACTCCGGAACACACCGACGCGCTCGAGAGAGGATTGGGGGATGCGGGCTCGCGCCAGCTTGGGGATCATCTTGACGGTCTTTCTGGCTGCCTGCAGCGCCTCGCCGTCTTCCACTCCCTCGAGCGCCTCGAGCGCCTCGACGCTTTCGCTCGGTGAGACGTCGACCTTCAGCGTTCCCGGGGTGTCGGTGCCGGGCACCCCGACCCGCTACGACACGGTCATGGTGCGCCGGTTCGGGTCGCCTCGCGCCACCAACGTGCTGGTCCTCGTGCCCGGCACGCTGGCCGGGGCGGCGGACTTCGACCTCGTCGGTCCCTATCTGGCCCAACACGTCCCCAACCTCCAGGTGTGGGCCGAGATGCGACGCGAGGGTGCGCTCGAGGACAACTCCATGCTCCTGAAGGCCCTCGACGGCAAGGCGACGGTCCAGCAGGCGTTCAACTACTACCTGGGCTGGATCGCGGACTCGTCGATCACCCCGCACTACCAGCCGCTCAAGGCCTCCCAGTTCGGCTTCGCGGACCAATGGGGGCTGGCGGTGGCCATGGGCGATCTCCACAACGTCGTCGAGCTCGCCCGTGACGGAGGGAAACGCACCGTGATCCTCGGGGGCCACTCCCTGGGCGGTGCCGAGGCCGCCATCTATCCGGTGTGGGACTTCGACGGCCGGGGCGGGTACCAGGACATCGCCGGCATCGTCGGCATCGACGGCGACGCCGGTCTCGGAGGTGGGTTCGGGGGCACGCCCACCACGAGCGCCGCCCAGGCGGATGCAGCTCTGGTGAAGCTGCAGGCAGGAAGCCCCTGGCTCGATCTCCTCGGCTTCGGCCTGCCCTGGATCACCGGGCCCTTCGCCGAGCTCGGCGCTCTGGCCGCGCTCAAGGCGCCCCAGGCCGTGTCGATCAACCAGAAGTTCGCGCTCTTGCCGAAAGAGCTCAAGCCGTCGTTCCCGGCCACGAACCAGGGCTTGCTCGGCTACGCGTTCGATGCCTCGACCTCGCCCGCCGCCCTGGCCCTCATCCACGTGCACTCGGGGCACTTGGCTGCCAGCGGTTCGCCCCGTGCTTGGGTCAACGCGGGGCCCACTCCCGTACAGGACATCGCCTACGTGTTCTCCCGCGAGCCGCTCGGGCCCGTCGACTGGTATTTCCCGGCGCGCCTGTCGATCGACGTCGGAGCAGCCGGCGCCCTCACTCAGACACCCGCCGCCGACGTGCTCGGGCTCCGCCTGTACCACCTCCACCAGGTCGACGTGCCCATGTACGTGATCCAGACGTCACTGGGCGGTACGAACAACGCGGTGGCCGACGCCGCTCACGCCTTTCAGCGCCAATCGAAGATCCCAAGCCTCACCGTCGTCGACAAGCACACGACCTACAGTCATCTCGACCCGCTGCTCGCCACTCCCTCGAAGAACGCCTTCCTCCAGACGGTCGTGCCATGGATCGTGAAGCTGCCCCGCTACCGGCATTGAGGGCTGTCGGCTCAGGGGGTTCCGGCGGCCTGCACGCGGGGAGAGCCCGGTGCCACCTTCGGCCACGGGAGGGCGCGCTCGGCGACGAGAGCGATCTCGAGGAGCAGCTGCTCGCGGTGGTGGCCGGCGAGGACCTGCAGGCCCACCGGTAATCCGTCGACCACCCCGGCGGGGATGCTCACGGCCGGGCTGCCGTTGAGGTTCGAAGGTGCGGTGAGGGCTGCGTTGTTCATGATGGCGCGGGAGAAGCCGATCTCGTGGATCAGGTCGGCCCCCGGGATCGTCGAAGGTGGCGGCCCCTCGGCGGTGAACGCGACATCGGGGTTCGTCGAGCACATCACGAAGTCCGCAGCCTCGAAGAGATCGGCCATCGCCTCGTTGAGCTTGCGCCGGTACGACTCGATGGAAGCAGCCCGCTCCAGCGTGAAGCGGTCCCTGGCCGCCTCGAGGCCCATGCGCATTTCCGGTGACAGGTCCCGGATCCGGTCGGGATAGGCGTCGCCGAGATCGGTGACGAACCCGACCTGGCCGGCCATGGCCCACTGGCCCTTGAGGGGCGGGAGCGTGGGCGTCACGGTGACGACCTTCAATCTGGCCTCCCGGACCAGGTTCTCGGCGAACCCCGCCACGAGGTCGGCGACCTCGCCGCGGACCCTCGCCGTCCCCAGGTCGGGCACGATGGCGACCGTCCGCCCGGCGACGTCGTGGGATCCGAGCCCCGCCTCCCAGTTGCCGACGGCGGGCAGGCTCAGCGGGTCGCGCTGATCGAAGCCGTTGCAGGCGTCGAAGAACCGGGCCGTGTCCCTGGCCGATCGGCTCAGGCACCCGAGCACGCTGGTGAGCGGCTCGACGCCGGCGTCGGGGCCCTTGGGGATGCGTCCGTAGGTGGCTTTCAACCCGAACAAGCCCGAGAACCCGGCGGGGCCCCGGATCGAGCCACCCCCGTCACTCCCGGTCGCGATGGGGAGAAGGCCACCCGCCACCGCGGCGGCCGTCCCCCCGGACGAGCCGCCGGGTGTGCGCGACAGGTCCCAGGGGTTGCGCGTGGTGCCGTGCAGCTGCGTCGAAGTGCAGTTGATCCCCCCGAACTCACTGGCGGTCGTCTGTGCAGCCAGGACTGCACCACTGCGCCGCAGGCGGCTGATCGAGGTCTGGTCGTACCCCGAAGTCCGGTCCTTGAAGATCATCGAGGCCTCGGTGTACGGCCAATCCTTCACCCGTTCGAGCTCCTTCACCCCGAAGGGGACGCCACCGAAGGGGAGCGAGACATCCGCGCTGCGGGCCAGGTCTCGGGCTCGTTCGAAATCGGTATGGCTGAAGGCGTTGAGCGGTGAACGGCCGATCGCCTCGATGCAGGCGTCGAGCGCCTCGAGAGGAGAGATCCTGCCAGCTCGAAAGGCGTCGACGAGGCTGCACGCGTCGTCGTCCCAGGGCGCGGTCATCGGGGCCGACCCTAACTCGTGGGTCCCCGGCGCGCTCGGTGTCTAGCTCGGGACCTTCCGACAATCCTTGCAACGACCGAGCATGGCGAAATGGTGCGGGTTGATCTCGAAGTCGAACTCCGCTCTGGCGGCCTGGGACAAGCCGAGGAAGATCTCGTCGGGTGCCTCGATCATGGCGCCGCATTCCTCACAGACGAGATGCCCGTGAGCACCGGCCGCCAGGTGGTACGTGGCCGGACCGTGTCCGAGATGGGCGTGGACCACGACACCGAGGCGTTCCAGGTCGTCGAGGTTCCGGTAGATGGTCGAGATGTGGACGTCGGGAGCGACGGCTTGGACCTCGGCGCCCAATTGCTCGGCAGTGCGGTGGCCCCTGGAATCGAACAGCGCATGCAGGAGCAGCACGCGTGAGCTCGTCACCCGCCCGCCCTGCTCCCGCAGCAGGGCCAGCACGTTCTCGACCGAGTCGACGTTGCCCGAGACGGCATCGGCCGCAAGAGAACTCCTGGTCACGGGTCCATGGTATGCCCGGGTCCGATGGCCGACAAGCACTGTTGCGAGCTGGTCGCAAACTCTCTAGGGTGTCGCCCCGGGCCGAGTACGAGGAGGCGGAACCGATGGCCAACCCCCGGGCCAGGCTCCTGAAGATCCGCAACGGTCTCACTCCGGGCGAGTGGCTGAGGGTGAGCGGCATGAGCCTCACCGTCGTCGGCCTGCACGTGCTCGGCTGGGGGATGTTGGCCCTGGCGCTCGGGCACCACTACCGCATCAGCAAGACGGAGGTCTTCGGTGTGGGCACGGGCATCCTCGCCTACACCCTGGGCATGCGCCACGCCTTCGACGCGGATCACATCGCCGCCATCGACAACACGACACGCAAGCTCGTCAACGAGGGCAAGCGGCCCCTGAGCACCGGTTTCTTCTTCTCCCTCGGGCACTCCTCGATCGTGTTCGTGCTGGCGGTGTTCTTGAACTTCGGCATCCGCTCCCTCGACCGGGCCGTGAGCAGCAACAGTTCCACGCTGCACAGGACGACCGGGGTCATCGGGACCTCGGTCTCGGGCACGTTCCTCTACCTCATCGCCGCCCTCAACGTCGTCGTCCTGGTGTCGATCGTCAAGGTCTTCCGGGAGATGCGCCAGGGGACTTACGACGATGCCGAGCTCGAGCGCCAGCTCAACAGTCGCGGCCTCATGAACAGGTTCTTCGGCCCCCTGGCCCGTCGGATCGACACCCCGTGGAAGATGTACCCCATCGGGCTGCTCTTCGGGTTGGGTTTCGACACCGCCACGGAGGTTGCCCTCCTCGTCCTCGCCGGTGACGCCGTGGTGGGCGGGTTGCCCTTCTACGCCATCTTGTCGTTGCCCATCCTCTTCGCCGCCGGCATGAGCCTCTTCGACACCGTCGACGGCTGCTTCATGAACTTCGCCTATGACTGGGCCTTCGCCAACCCCATCCGCAAGGTGTATTACAACCTGACGATCACCGGGCTTTCGGTGTTCGTGGCGTTCTTCATCGGCACCGTCGAGATCCTGGGCCTCATCGGACAGGAGGAGAACCTGGGCGGGTCGTTCTGGAGGTTCTTCCAGGGTTTCAACCTCAACACGGCCGGGTTCTTCATCGTCGGCGTCTTCGTCGTCACCTGGGTCGTCGCCCTTTCGATTTGGCGCTTCGGCCGTATCGAGGCGAAGTGGGACGCGTCGGCCCGACAAGCTCGCGAGGCGCAGATGGCGGTGGACTGACGCGGCAGTCGGCGGGCACCCCGGGGTGCTCGGCACGACGCCTGCGGATCACGACGTCGTGCCGGCACCAGGGGAGCGACGGGCCGGCCTGGCCACAGGGGGGGTGTGGCTGCGGGGGGTGCGTGCCGGTCGTCGGCGCTCACCCTAGAGCCAATAGGTGACCTTGTCAATCAACTTTATGCAGATTAAGCTACAGCGTGCCAGGCGCACCGGAGGAGGCCACCATGTCCACGACGGACCGACTGCTCGAGAACGCCGAGCACTACGCGGCGGCATTCGACAAGGCCGACCTCCCCATGCCGCCCGACACCAAGGTGGCGGTGGTGGCGTGCATGGACGCGCGGCTCAATGTGTACGGGCTCCTCGGCCTGGGCGAGGGGGACGCCCATGTGATCCGGAACGCCGGCGGCGTGATCACCGACGACCAGATCCGTTCGCTCGCCATCTCCCAGCGTCTCCTGGGCACCGAGGAGATCATCCTCATCCACCACACCGACTGCGGGATGCTGACCTTTTCCGATGACGACTTTCGGGAGCAGATCCGGGCCGACACCGGGAGTCGGCCGCCGTGGGCTTCCGAGGCGTTCGACGACCTCGATGCCGACGTCCGCCACAGCATGGCCCGCATTCAGGCGAGCCCGTACATCCCGGTGAAGTCGAGTGTTCGCGGCTTCGTCTACGACATCCACGACGGGAGTCTCCGCGAGGTGTTCCCGGGCTGAGCGCGCCGCGGCCGGGGAACGAGGTCGAACCCGGCCCTATCCGCACACGGGCCGGCCCGGAAACTGGGAAATTCCTGGGGAATCGACCCGAACCACCCCAGCCCCTTCCCAGGTGCCCATGCCAGGCTCGGCGTGTGGCGCTGCTCGTGGGCCGCGCTGGAGGACGTCCGCCCGAACCTGATCCCGGTGCGGGGGACCGATCCCCCTCGGTCCGACCTGAGGGCCGTGGCGGTTCTGGTGGCGCTGCCCGTCCTCGTCTTCGTCCCACCGGCGCTGCTCGGTCATCCGGTCATGCCGAGCGACGACCTGTTGCAGAACTATCCCCTGCGCGTGCTCGTCGGCACCCAGATCCGCAGCGGGCACCTTCCCGTGTACGACCCCTACATCTGGAGCGGCGCACCCCTGCTCGGGGGATGGAACGCGGGGGCCGCCTATCCTTTCACGCTCCTGTTCGCGGTGCTGTCGGGGACGGCGGCGTGGACGGCCAACCTGCTCGTGACGTGGTGGGTGGCGGGCCTCGGCACCTTCGCCTTCCTCCGGGCATCTCGCCTCTCCCCGGTGGCCGGCTTCCTCGGAGCCGTCTCGTTCGCGTTCGCCGGCGCCATGGCCGCCCAGGTCGCCCATTTCGGCCTGGTCGCCGGCATGAGCTGGGTGCCGGTCGCTCTGCTGGCCTTGGGGCGGATGTCCGAGCAACGAACATCACGCCGGCGCTGGGCATGGATGTTGGTACTGGCTGGGGCGCTGGCCATGGTCATCCTGGCCGGTGAGCCCCGTGCCATCGACGACGCCTTGGTCGTCCTCGCCCTCTACGGCCTGTGGCGGGTGCGGGGGATCCGCCCCGGCTCGAGCCGTTTCCCCTACATCGCATTCGCCCTGGGTGGCGTGGTGCTCGGCGTCGCCATCGGCGCGCGTGCAGTGGTTGCCCGGCATCGAGGCGGTCCAGACGTCGCAGCGGGCCGCGCACAGTGCGGCACTGTTCGACTCCGGCTCGCTGACCCCCAGATGGTTGCTCTTGTCGTTCGTGCCCGATCTTCTGGGAGGGTCGGGCTCCTTCGGCCAGCCGCCGTTCTTCGCCAACTACAGCCTGAGCGAGATCACCGGGTACGTCGGCCTGGCTCCGCTCGTGGCCGCATTCGCGCTGGCGGGCCAGCTGCGCCTGCACCGGCGAGCGCCGGAGTGGGTCATCTGGCACGTCATGGCCTTGGTCGGGGTGCTGCTCACGCTGGGGAGCAACACGCCGTTGGGACCGGCGCTGGCGCACCTGCCGTTGTTCGGCGACCAGCGACTCCAGAGCCGCAACATCATGATCGTCGACCTGGCTCTGGCCGTGCTCCTCGCATACTGGGCCGACCTGTGGCTCCGTGGCGAGCGGCCGCCCCGCACACCGGCGGCGTGGGCGGGCCGGGTCCTCGGCGTGGTCCCCGGTGCGGCCGCAGTGGCGGTGGTGGGCGTCACGTTGGTGTGGGGCGCAGGGATGTTGCGCTGGCTCGGCTCGACGCCGGGAGCGGCCAACCATGCCGGGCCATTGAAGCCGTGGCTCGTGCCCTTCGGCGTGGTGGGCTGTCTGGCCATCGTGCTGGTCGTCTGGGGCGAAAGGCTGGGACGGCGATGGCGTACCCGGGCCCTGGTCGGCTTCGTGGCTCTCGACGTCACCTTCTTCACGCTCCTCGCCGTGGTCTCGGTGGCGCCGGGTCTCACCCGCGCCCCGGCTCCGACGGCGCCCTCCCCGGGTGCCTCGGCCGCGCCCCGTGCCGGCGCGGAGGCGTCAGCGCCCGTCGTAGCCGTGCGCGCCCTGGCAGGCGGGGGGCGCTTCGCCGTCTATGACCCCGACCAGCTCGACGCGGGCGAGCTCTCGGAAATGGGGGTGTCGGACCGCAACGTCGTCTCGGGCACGCCGTCGATCGAGGGGTACAGCTCCATCGTGGACAGCACCTATGCGCAGGTGACGGGTTCGCACCAGGCGACGGGGGAGGGCCAGGACGTCCTCGCCCCCTCGGCCATCGCGGAGGGCACGCTCGACCAGCTCGACACGACGGTCCTGCTGACGCCCTCCGCCTATCTGGTGACCACTCCCGGCGGGTCCCCGGGCCCCGGCGCCGTACCGGCGGGGCGGCGCGTGGTGGCACCGGGCCAGACCGCCACGTGGTATCTGGGGGCCGACCTCCCCGCCACCTCCATCCTCGTTCCCGTGCTGGGGAGTCACGCGGGTGGGGATGCCCGCCTCCAGGTCGGTCTGGTCGGTCCCTCCGGATCGACGACGTGGACGTCGCCGGCCGTGGTGGGCGGAGGTGACCTCGCCGTCCCGCTCACCGGTCCCCGCCAGATCGTGGCGTTGCGCGTCCGGGCCGGGCCGACGAGCATCGATCTGGGCCCACCCACCGTCACGACGGAGGACGGCGTTCGCTACCGGGCCGACGGACAGCTCCAAGATGCCCTGGTCCCTCCGAGGTGGACCTTCGGCGGTTTCGACGGTGTCTTCGCCGTCTTCCACGATTCCCTGGCGCGTCCGCCTCTCACGCTGCGGGCCCTTCCCCACCGATCGATCGTCGGGGCGTCGGTGGTGGCGATCGACGGGCCGCAGTCGGAGCCCAATCGTGCCTCGGTGTCCTCACCACACGGTGTCACCGTTGTGCGCGCCGTGGCCGACATCCCGGGATGGAGCGCGACCTGGCGTCCGTCGGGGAGCACCTCGGGGCTTGTGTTGTCGGTGGACCGGTCAGGGCTGATCCAGGCGGTCACCGTCCCCGCGGGGCGGGGAACCATCTCGTGGCGCTACGTTGCGCCGGGTGTCGGACCGGCCTTGTGGGTGTCCTCCGGTGCGGTGGTCGTGGCGGGGGGCATCGCTGTGGCGGTGCTGGTGTGGCGACGCCGCGGCCGCAGGGCCCAGCACCCCCCTCGTCCCGCCGCCGGGCTAATCGCCCACCCGACTTGCCGACCGGCACGATCCGGGCCGAGGGCGACCCCGTTCCGTCCGGCTCGCGACGCTTGCCTTGATCGTACGAGCTCGCCATGACACGTAGCCCATCGTGATGCACATGACGATGTGGCAACCCATCTCCAGGCGCGGCGCCAGCCACGGGCCCGGCGTGTCGACGGGTTCCAGGGGTCGGGGTGCTTCCCCCGGCGGAGGGACGCTGCGGTAAGGGGTGTCCGGGCCCTTCGCACACGGGCCGGCACCGCCGGGGCCGGCAGCGACCGGGTCCCCACGCACCGGCGCGTACCGGCTCAGCCCGTCGAGCTGCCACACCGCCGACGCGAACAGGACGGCCACGAACAACAGTGGCAGCCCCTCGAAGTTCGCTCCGGCCCCGGTGGGCGCGGCGGCCATGTACATGTACAGCATGGCGAGTCCCATCACGAGGTGGACCAGATCGTGTGACAGGGCGGTGCCCGGCGACTACCGCTGCGTGGCCCCGACACACCCGGACGTCCTGCCCACCTTCTCCCCTCGATTTCCAGCTTCAAGGATCGAGAATCCGCGCCCCGTCCCGGCGATCGCCTCGACAGATCGTAGCTTTCGCCCACTCGACCTGGTCGGCGGCGTTTCCCGCCCGCTCAGTCCCCGGCCCAGCAGCCCAGGATCACGTCCGCCACCGTTACTGCCACGTCTCCCGCGCTGGTGGGTGGCACCCCGAATTGCGGGGGCAGCCCCGTGATGTCGACGGTCAGCACCTTCCAGTCCTTGCGGACCACCACCGAGCCGTCGTTTTCGCTGAAGGCCCCTTGCCCCAGGTTCGTCAAGGTGCGGGGGCTGCCGAACTGGCTCGCCAGGCCGTGGAAGTAGGCGAGGGTCTGGTCCCAGCTCGACAACTCCTTCACCGACAAGGCGAAGGACCCGCTGGCGTACTCGTAGCGGCACGAGTAGAGGTGATCGATCCAGGTGGGTGTCGAGATCGTCACGGGCTTCACGCCCAGCACCTCGGCGATTTCGTGCTGTGCTTCGGGTCGGCACACCATCTTGGAGATGGTGGAGGGGAGCCTCCCCGCCGGTTCAGGCGCCTCGGTCGTGGTGGTCCCGGCGCGGGTCCCCGGGGACGGCGGCGCGCCCGGGGACGACGACCCACATCCCGCCGCCACCAGCGCCGACAGCACGATGGCGACCCCCACCACGGCGCCCGGCCTCGGTATTTTCACTCGGCAAGCGTAACGGACGGCGTCTGGAGGGCCGCGTCGCCTCGTGCGTGCCCGGTCCCGGGCCCGAGCCCTCAGGTCACGACAGGGGGCGTTCGATCGAGAACGACTGCGATCGCCCGTCGATCCGGGCGGACGTCGTGAAGCGCCACGTTCCCGGCGGATCGAACACCGCGTAGGCGGTGTAGTGCCCGGGGCTCAGCCTGACCACCCGCAGCGCCGTGGTGGCGCCGCCCTGGCGCGACGCCGTCACGCGGGGAGCGCTCTCGACCCGTACGGAGGCAGCCGACGAGGTGAATAACACGTGGAACTGGTTGACGCCCGCACGCGACGACTGCAGGTAGACCTCGGCCACCACCCCGTGGGGCAAGGTGACTTCGGAGATGCTCGGCAGGCTGGGCAGCAGGGGCTGGCCGCGACTCGGGGACACCGCTTGGGCGGCCACGGTGACGCCGGCGAAGATCACCACCGGCACCGCCACCGACAGGACGAACCCCCGCACACCCCGCATCACGGTCGGTGGGCGGATGCGACCGATGCCCGTGCGCCCGAGGCGCATGAGGCGCAGGCTGTTGAGCACGACGACGAGGCTGGAGAAGCCCATGGCGACGGCGGCGACGAGGGGGTCGAGGAGCCCGGCCGCCGCCAGGGGCAGCGCCGAGATGTTGTACCCCATGGCCCAGCCGAAATTCTGCACGATGACGGCCGAGGTGGAGCGGGCGATCCCCACCGCCGCGGGCACTCCCTCGAGGTCGCTGCCGAGCAATGCCACGTCGCTGTTGGCGAACGCGGACTCCGAGCCGCTCCCCACCGCGCACCCCACGTCGGAGGCGGCCAGGGCCGGCGCGTCGTTGACCCCGTCACCCACCATCAACACACGGTGGTGGTCGGCCTGCATGCTTCGCAGCGCATCCAGCTTGTCCGACGGGCTCAAGGCGCTCCGAGCCCAGTCGATGTCGAGCGCGGCGGAGACGGTGCTGACCGCGGGCGCGGCGTCGCCGCTCAGGATGGCGGTCGTGAGCCCCATCCGGTGGAGGGTGGTGACCGCCGGCGCCGCGTCGGGACGGATGGGCGTGGCGACGGCGATGACTCCCACCACGCGGCCGTCGCAGGTGACCGACACCACGGTGTCGCCGCGGTCCTGGTACGAGGAGATGGCGCCCGCCAGCGAGGGGGGAGGGGCGACATCGCCGAGGCGTCCCACCACGATTCTGTGACCATCGACGGTTCCCGAGACCCCCGCTCCGGGGAGTATCTCGACGTCTTGCGCCCGGGCCGGGGCCGGGGCCGCGCCGCAGATGGCCAGGGCGATGGGGTGTTCGCTCTCGGTCTCCACCGCGCTGGCCATGGCGAGCACCCGGTCTTCGGGCACGTCGGGGACCGAGGCCACCCCGCTCACGCGGGCGCAGCGCTCGGTCAGGGTCCCGGTCTTGTCGAACACCACCAGGTCGGCGCGGGCCAGCCGCTCGAGGGCGTCCCCGCTGCGCACCAGGATGCCCAGGGTCGATGCCCGGCCGGTGCCCACCATCATCGCCACCGGGGTCGCCAGGCCCATGGCGCAGGGGCACGCCACCAACAGCACCGCCACCCCGCTCAGCACCGCCGTCCCGAAGTTCCCGTCCAGGACCCACCAGGCGAAGAACGTGAAGGCGGCTCCGGCCAGCACGACGGGGACGAAGACGCCGCTGATGCGATCGGCGAGCCTCTGGGTCGGAGGCTTGTCGCGCTGTGCGTCTTCGACCAGCCGCTGCATGCGGGCCAGCACGGACTCGGCGGCGATGGACTCCACCTCGACGACCAGCACGCCGGCGCCGTTGCGCGTGCCCCCGGTGACATGGCTGTCGGGACCGTGGTCCACCGGCAGCGGCTCACCGGTGAGCATCGATTCGTCCACCGCCGACCAACCCTCGACGACCACACCGTCGAGGGGGATGGCCTCGTTGGGCCGGATACGCACCAAGGCGCCCACCGGCACGCTCTCGGGGGCGACGAGGCGGCCTTCGACGTCTTCGGAGCTCGACACCACCCGGGCGGTCGGAGGCCGCAGCGCCATGAGCGAGTGCATGGCCTGCGCAGCCCGGCCCCGGGCGCGCGCTTCGACGAACCGTCCCGTGACGAGGATGGCGACGATCAGCGGTGCCATGACACCGTGCAGACGCGCCGCGAACTCGCCGCCCCCGCCGAGGTGCACGTGGCGTCCACCCAGGGCGACGGCCTCCACCGCGCTGACGGCCAGGGCCGCCAGCGTGCCCACGGCGATGAGGGTGTCCATGCTGGTGGCGCCGTGACGCAGGAGGCGGACGCTGGTCCGGAGAAAGGGCCATCCCCCGGCCAGCTCCACGACGATGGCGAGGCCCAGCACCAGCCACCCCGACACGGCGTCTTGGGGGGCGAGGAGCGCCACCCCCAGGGCCAGCAGGGCCGTGGGCCACGAGATGGCCGCCCGCAGCCCCCAGTGCTCGGTGTCGCCGTGCCGGCGCGGTGTCTGGTCGGCGTCGGCCTCCGACGCCGAGTAGCCGACGGTGTCGACGGCCGCACACAGGTCCGCCGCGGTGGCCTCGGTGGCGTCGTAGGTAACGAAGGCCCGGTTGGTGGCCAGGTTCACCGACGCGCTCAGGACCGCACTTTGGTTGGCGAGAGCCCGCTCGATGCGCGTGGCACACGCGTTGCAGTGCATCCCCCCCACGGCGAGCTCCACCGTTGCGACGGGACGGTCGTCTTCGTCGGGCGGGGCGGCCGGGTCCGAAGGGGCGGTCAGCATCAAGAGCCGGGGTTGCCGGGTGGGGGGGAAGTGGCGCGGTAGCCCAGTCCGTTCACCGCCGCGCAGAGGTCCTCGACCGTGAGTGTGGTGGGGTCATAGGTCACCGTGGCCCGGGCGCCTTCGAGGTCCACGGTCGTGGTGCGGACGTCGGGATCGCCGGTCAGGGTCTCCTCGATCAGTGCGGCGCACGACGGGCAGTGCATGCCCTCCACGACCAGATCGACGGTGATGGAGCCGGTACCCGAGGCGGTCTCGGGGACGGATGTTGGGCGCGCCACGCCATCTTGCATGCAACCAGGGTAATTGCACCTGCCCGCGTGCCGGGTCCGGCTTCGGGCACGTCGGGTGCGCACCAAGTGACGTCCTCGGCAGGGACCAGGCCGAGGCTCGTCTCCCTCAGTCCCCCCAGGGCCCCAGACGACGGGCTTCGGGGCGACGATATCCCGGCCGCAGCCGCCGTGCAGGCACACAGCCAGGAACGTAAATGACTTGACAGTTATATGAGCAATTCAGCATATTAGTGGGGTGAGCACGACCTTCGAAGTGGTGGCCGAACCCAATCGGCGCTCGATCCTGGACCTGCTCCTGGCGGGCGAACGCCCCGTGGGGGACCTCGTCGACGCCCTGTCGGTGAGCCAGCCCGCGGTCTCGAAGCATCTGAGGGTCCTGCGCCAGGCCGGCCTGGTCGAGTTCCGGACCGAAGCGCAGCGCCGGATCTACCGGGTGCGGACCGAGCCCCTGCGCGACATGGACGAATGGCTGGCGCCGTACCGGGCGTCGTGGGCGGCGAGCCTCGACGCGCTCGAGCACCATCTCGGGTCTGTCGCCGCCGACGAGGCCAGGGGTCCGCACCCGCACCGGGGGGCGAAGCGTTGAGCGACACGGACCTCCCCCGACCCGACGACCTCGGGCGACTCGAACGACGCGGCGGCCTGGTGCTGCTGAGCTTCACGCGCCGGTTCCCGCATCCCGTCGCCACGGTGTGGCGGAGCCTCACCGAGCCCGAGCACCTGGCGGCGTGGTTCCCGACGACCGTCGAGGGGGAGCGGGCTGCGGGTGCGCCGCTGCGATTCTCCTTCAGGGACATGGAGGCCGATCCCTTCGACGGTGAGATGCTGGCCTTCGACCCGCCGTCGCTGATGGAGATGCGTTGGGGGGTCGACATCGTGCGCTTCGAGGTCGAGCCCCACGGTGCCGAGACCGTGGTGGTGCTCACCGTCGTGTTGGACGAGCTCGGCAAGGCGGCGCGCGACGGGGCGGGATGGCACTCGAGCCTCGACCTGCTGAGCTCCGAGGTCGACCAGCAGCCGGCACCGCTGTCCGCGTCCGACCGTTGGAAGGAGCTTCGCTCCACCTACGTCGATCGCTTCGGTCCACAGGCCTCGACCATCGGGCCCCCTCCGCAATGGGAGGATGCCCACGGCGACACGGACAAGGGTCCCGCGTCGCCGTAACGGTTCACCCCCGTCCGAGCTGCTCCACCTCCAGCAGCGTGAAGGCGTCGATCACGGCCCGCAGGACCTGGCGCGCGATGCGGGGGTCGAGCCCGCGCTCGGAAGCCATGACCTCGATCCGTGCGAGCATCTCGTCCTCGCGGGCGCGGTCGACGACCCCCATTCCCTTGGCCCTCTTGAAGTCGATCACCTCGCGTATGAGCTCGGCGCGTTCGGCGAGAAGCCCGATCAGACGACGGTCGACGTCGTCGAGTCGGACCCGGACGTTCCCCAGTGCGTCGTCAGGCGGGGTTCGGTCCACGTGGCCCATCCTCGCACCCTCGGCTGGCTCTGGCTCTGGCTGTGACATTGGCTCCGCACCGGGACATTGGCTCCGAACCGGCTCCGTGGTGAGGGCTCCCCGGGGTCACCTCTTCCGGGTCGACGGCCCGTTTGCTATCGTCGTCCTCATGGCTGGCTTCAAGCACCACTAGGTACGCGGCCCCCTCATTCGGCGAGCGGCCGCGTCCTCACCAGACGCGCCGACAGACGCAGCGCGTCGCTCGCACGGCACCGTTCGAATGAGGAGATGGGCATGAGCTCGGCCAAGGCACGACTCGAAGGATGGGACCCCGGTGGCACGCCTCTCGACGTGCGCGCCGTGACGAAGACGTTCCGCAAGCGACGCCGCCGCGTCGGCTCCCGCCGGCCCCGTGGCGCCCAGGCGTTCCATACCGCTGTGGACCGGGTGACGTTCCGGATCGCACCCGGTGAGATCTACGGGGTGATCGGGGCCAACGGCTCGGGGAAGTCCACGCTCATCAGGGTGCTCTCGACGCTGCTCCTGCCCGACGCGGGCGAGGTCCGGGTGTTCGGCCGCGACGCGGTGCGCGAGCCACTATCGGTCCGGCCTCTTCTCAACCGGGTGTCGGCGGACCCGTCGTTCTTCCGGGCCATGTCCCCTCTGGAGAACCTGTTGTTCTACGGGCGGGCCTACGGCCTGTCGGGCCCGGTGGTGAGACTTCGCAGCGCCGAGATCCTCGAACGCCTGGGACTCGAGGCCCGCTATGCCGCAGAGCCCATGCTGCACCTGTCGCGGGGCCAGCAGCAGAAGGTGGCGGTGGCCCGGGCCTTCCTGACCTCGCCCCGCCTCATGCTGCTCGACGAGCCCACCACCGGCCTCGACCCCAGGTCCAAGCGCGACGTGCAGAGCTTCGTGGCCCAGGTTCGCCGGGAGGACGGCGTGGCCATCCTGCTGACGACGCACGACATGGAGGAGGCCGACGTGCTCTGTGACCGCATCTCCTTCCTGGCCGGGGGTCGGATCGTCGCCGAGGGGACCCCGTTGGAGCTCCGCACCGAGATTGCCGGCGTCGACCGGCGCGTGGAGGACGTCGACATGGAGGCGGTGTTCATGGCCATCACGGGCCGCAGCATCGAGGACGACGAGGAGGTGGAAGATGACGACGACTGAGGGAGCGGTGGCGTGGCGCGCCCCGAGACGGGTGGCGCTCGGATGGGCGTTCTTCGAGCGCCAGGCGAACCTGTGGAAGCGCTATTGGGCCTGGGAGGTGGTGTGGTTGGTCTACGGGGTGGTGAACACCCTGGCCATCACCTTCATCGCCAAGCAGGCCGGTCGCAGCGGTCTGGCGAGCGCGTCGGAGGTGCCCAAACTGGTGTTGTTCCTGCTCATCGGCACCCTCACATGGGCGTACCTCTCGGCCGTGCTCGACGACATGAGCCTGGTGATCATGTGGGAACGGTGGGAAGGCACCATCGAGCACACCTTCATGACTCCGGTGTCGAGAGTGGTGCACCTGGTCGGGATGTCGGTGTTCGGGGTGGTCCATGCCACGTTCCGGACGCTGCTCATCCTGGTGTGCGCGCTGCCGTTCTTCGATCTCGCCTTCCCTCACGCGTCGTGGACGGCCGCGGCGGCAGTCGTCGCCGTCGGGAGCCTCAGCCTGGTGGGGCTGGGCATCCTCACGGGGATCCTCCCCATGCTCTATCCCGAGCGCGGCGAGCAGATGTCGTTCATGGTCCAAGCTCTGGTGCTGCTGGTGTCCGGTGTCTACTACGGGATCGACGTCCTTCCGGGCTGGCTCCAGGCGTGCTCGCGCCTGGCCCCCACCACCTACATGCTGCGGGGCATCCGCTCCGCGCTCATCGACGGCGTGGGGGTCGGCGGCCAGCTCACCACGCTCGCCATCCTGGGCGCCTTCGGCGTGGTGATGATCCCCGGCTCCCTGGCCGCGTTCGCAGGTGCCGAGCGATGGGCGAAGAAGACGGGCCGCCTCAAGAGACTGGGTTGAGGGGGTTGCGCCCCGACCTGGTGCGGTGGCGAGAGCGCACTAGATTCTGCGTCGCCCCCGGAGCAGATCGAGAGGACCGAACATGACCATCGCCGTTGGTGACCGCATCCCTGACGTCGAGTTGCGAGCCATGGCGGGCAAGACCCCCGAGCCCGTGCGCAGCATCGACGTCCTGGGGAAGGGCAGGGTCGTGCTGTTCGCGGTGCCGGGCGCCTTCACGCCCACGTGTTCGGACTACCACCTGCCGGGCTTCGTCCTCCGGGCCGACGAGCTGCGCGCCAAGAACGTCGACACCATCGCCTGCGTGTCGGTCAACGACCCCTTCGTGATGGGAGCGTGGGGGCAGGACCAGAAGGTGGGGGACAAGGTGCTGATGCTGGCCGACGGCAACGGCGAGTTCACGCGGGCCATGGGCCTCGAGGCCGACCTGAGCGGAGCGGGGCTCGGATCACGCTCGCAGCGATACGCGGCGGTGATCGAGGACGGCGTGGTGACGGCGCTGTTCGTCGAGCCCGAGCGCGGGTTGAACGTCAGCTCCGCCGAGTCCGTGCTGGCCGCGTTGTAGCTCCCCGCGGGGGCCTGCGCCGGACAAATGGGCCTGCGGCCGCTATTGACACAAACTCGTTTGTAGCGCAAAGTGGTTGGTATGATGTCGGAAGAGCTCGCCGCGGGAGAAGCCCTTCGAGCCGCGAGGAAGTGGCGCTCTCTGACCAGGGCGATTCGCCACGGATCTTGGTTTCCCTTGGTGACGTTCGGACTCCTCACCCTGGCCGCGGCGCCCCTCTTCTGGACCACGGTCCCGAGGTGCCCGAAGGGCGAGAATGCCTGCTCGTTCGTCGGGAGCCGGGGGTCATTCGGGAACCCCTTCGTGCACGGACCGGTCGGCTCGGGGATCGGCCGCTGGATCTCTGTGTATTGGGTTGTGGCTGTGCCGCTCGGCTATCTGGCCACGGTCCTCTACTACCGCCACCGAGCACGTCGCACCGGGGTGGCGGGCCGGATCTGGCCCGCGGTCGTCGTCGGAGTGGCGCTTTTGGCGCTCATGGTTGGAGCGTCTGCCACCCGAGGGGGGGTGCTGGGGGTCCCCGTCCCGGTGTTCCTGCTCCAAGGCAGGGGGCTCGAGCCGTTGCTGGTCATCGGGATCGGCGTGGGAGTACTCGCCCACCTCGAACGCAACCGGGGGCTGGTCGTGTTCGCCGTGCTTTTCCTGGCCCTGGCCCTCCTGGCCAATCTCTACAACATGGAGAACGAGGTGTATCGACTGGGTTGGAATCTTCCGATTGGTGCCGCCAACCTCCCGAACCTCGTGGTGCCGGGACTCTTCTTGCTCGTCGGGGGCGCGGGCTTTTGGTGGGCCGACCGTCGAGTGCTGCGTGGAACCGGGGGGAACTCGTGACCGAACCGAGCAACTCCCTCGACGAGATCGTCCACCAGCGGACTCGACTCGGGATTCTCACCATCGCTCACGAAGCCCCACGGGTCGAGTTCGGGTTCCTGCAGGAAACCCTCGAGCTCACCGCCGGCAATCTTTCGAGGCACCTGCAGGTATTGGAGACGGCCGGCCTCGTGAGCATCGAAAAGGGATACGAGGCTCGCCGGGCCAGGACCTGGATCACCATTACGCGTCAGGGCATCAAGGCACTGCACCGCGAGGTCGGAGCCCTCAAGCAGATCGTGGCCCGGGTGGAGAAACCCAGCCGGGCATCGCCACCACCGAGGAAGCGGGCCCTTCGTTTGGCGACCGATCCCTG
Organism: uncultured Acidimicrobiales bacterium; assembly: GCA_963848335.1. GTDB lineage: Bacteria > Actinomycetota > Acidimicrobiia > Acidimicrobiales > UBA8190 > Chersky-840. The sequence continues at coordinate 382,848 of CAWKDD010000003.1, read as the reverse complement.
ACCCGGTATCGGTGGGAGTCGCCTGGTTCCCGGACCGGACTCATGGACGCGCCCGCCGACCGAGGTTCTCTCCGTTCGGCCCTACCTCAGCAGCGTGGCGCAGTCAGATCTGGATGAGCGCAGCCAGATCTGGATGAGCGCAGTCAGATCTGGATGAGACTGAGGAGCTCGGCTTTGCGGGCGTCGTAGGTCTCGAAGTCGATGACGTCGGCGTCGAAGTCCCGCTGCAACTGCTCGATCCGCTCGAGGATGGCGCCGCTGTCGGTCTGGACCGCTCCGTCCCCTGCGGCCGCATCGCCGTCCGAGGCATCCTCGGCGGCGGGATCGCTCTTGCGTTGGCGGCGGTCCCGCTTCTCGGCTGCCCGGGAGCGCTTGTCGATGTCGCGCTGGCGCTTGGACGCGCTGCTGCGTTGCGCGGCCACCGGTTCAGGACGCCGGCTCGACGACGGCGTCGTCGCGCCGCTCCAGGGATGAGTCGTCACCGGCGTCGGGCACCGGGACCTCGAGCGATGCGTCGTCCGCCGCCCCGGTGGCCGTGTCGTCTGCCCCGGCGGCCGGCGCGGCCCGCTCGGGACGGGGCCCGTCGGGACGGGGCCCGTCGGGACGGTCGGGTCGCCCGCCACCGGGCCCGCCGCGGCGACGCCCGCCCTTGTCCCCGGCGAGGGTCCGCACCACGTAGGGCAGCAGTGCCATCTCCCGGGCGTTCTTGATGGCGAGCGCCACGGCGGCCTGGTGCTGGGTACAGGTGCCCGTGCTGCTGCGGGACTTGATCTTGCCGCGTTCGCTCATGAACCGGCGCAGCAGGCTGCTGTCCTTGTAGTCGACGTGGACGACCCGGTCCTTGCACAGCATGCAGACCTTGGGGCGGCCGCGCCTGATCCGGCTCTTGGCGTCGGTCGGTCGCGGGCGGGACCGTTGCTTTCGGGAAGATGGCATATCCGGTTCTCCTGGAGCGTCGCGCACATGACTTCAGGAGTCCGAAGGGGCCGGGATCGGAAACCGAGGATCAGGGTAGGCGCGAGCGGCAGACCCAATCCCTGCCATTCTACCTGCTTCGGACTTTGGGCGTCCACCTGGCCGGTAGCCTGGGCCGGGCCATGTCCGTCCGTGATGACCTCCGCAACGTCGCCATCGTGGCACATGTGGATCACGGCAAGACCACGCTGGTCGACGCCATGCTGCGCCAGACGGGGGCGTTCCGGGCCAACCAGGAGCTGACCGACCGGGTCCTCGACTCGGGGGACCTCGAGCGCGAGAAGGGCATCACCATCCTCGCCAAGCACACGGCGGTGCCCTACGGCCCCGTGAAGATCACCATCGTGGACACGCCGGGGCACGCCGATTTCGGCGGTGAGGTGGAACGGGCGCTGGCCATGGTCGACGGCGTCCTGCTCCTGGTCGACGCGTCCGAGGGCCCGCTGCCCCAGACGCGCTTCGTGCTGCGCAAGACGCTCGAGGCCCGCCTCCCCGTTGTGGTGGTCGTGAACAAGGTGGACCGCGCCGATGCCCGCGTGAAGGAGGTCGTCCACGAGATCGAGGAGCTGTTCCTGGATCTCGACGCCGACGAGGACCAGGTCGGGTTCCCGGTGCTGTACTCCGACGCCCGCGCCGGGCGGGCCGGCACCTCGCCCGACGCCATCGGCCCCGATCTGGTCCCGCTCTTCGACGCCATCGTCGAGAGCGTGCCGCCCCCGCACTTCGACCCCGAGGTCCCGCTGCAGGCGCTCGTCACCAATCTCGACGCCTCCCCGTACCTGGGGCGCCTGGCCATCTGTCGCGTGCACAACGGCACCTTGCGACGCGGCGACACCGTGGCCTGGTGCCGTCTCGACGGGTCGGTGCACCGGGGCAAGATCACCGAGCTGTACTCGTCCAAGGCGCTCGAACGCGTCGAGACCGAGGAGGCGGGGCCGGGCGAGATCGTGGCGGTGGCGGGTTTCGCGGAGGTGACCATCGGGGAGACCCTCGCCGATGCCGACGACCCCCGTCCGCTGCCTGCGATCCTGGTGGACGAGCCGAGCCTCGCCATGACGATCGGTATCAACACCTCGCCCCTGGCGGGATCGGACGGCTCCAAGGTGACCGCCAGGCTCATCAAGAGCAGGCTCGACGCCGAGCTCGTGGGCAACGTGTCGCTCCGCGTGCTGCCCACCGCCCGCCCCGACGCGTGGGAGGTCCAGGGCCGGGGCGAGCTCCAGCTGGCCGTGCTGGTCGAGACCATGCGGCGCGAAGGCTTCGAGCTCACCGTGGGCAAGCCCCAGGTCGTCACCCGCGTCATCGACGGCAAGCTGCACGAGCCCATGGAGCGCCTGGCCGTCGACGTGCCCACCGACTACCTGGGTGTGGTCACGCAACTGCTCGCCCTGCGCTTCGGGCGTCTGGTGGAGATGGTGAACCACGGCACCGGGTGGGTGCGCATGGACTACCGGGTGCCGGCCCGTGGGCTCGTCGGCTTCCGGACCGAGTTCGTGATCGAGACCCGGGGGACGGGGATCCTGCACCACGTCTTCGACGGGTGGGAGCCATGGCACGGGGACCTGCGGGTCAGGCGCAACGGCTCGATGGTGGCCGACCGGCGCGGCGTCACCACCACCTACGCGCTCATGGCGCTCGAGCAGCGCGGCACCCTGCTCGTGGGGCCGGGGACCGAGGTCTACGAGGGGATGGTGGTGGGGGAGAACTCCCGGGTCGACGAGATGGACGTCAACCCGGCCAAGGAGAAGAAGCTCACTAACGTGCGGTCTTCGACCGCCGAGGAGCTCGAGCGGCTCACGCCGCACCTCCAGCTGTCGTTGGAGCAGGCCCTCGAATTCATCGGCGAGGACGAATGCGTGGAGGTCTCGCCCCATTCGGTCCGCTTGCGCAAGGTGGTCCTCGACCAGGCCGTCCGGGGGCGCCAGCGCAGCCGGTCCCGGCGCGACGGGGCCGACGGTGGCCCCGCCCCCGGCCGGTCGGGTTGAGCCCTGGGGCGGTGGCTCCCGGCGCAGGGCGCCAGACGGTGGGAAATGCGCGGGCAGACACGCCCGGAACGTTCAGGCTTCGGGGATCACCCAGTGAGTCCCGTCCCACCGGCTGCCGTCTTCCAGGGTCGTAGACACCCACGCTGTCCCGTTCCAGAACTCGGTTCCGTCGGGGGCCAGCGCTCCGACCCGAGGCCCGTCAGTCGTCTCCGAGACTTGGTGGTGGTGCTCGGCTTCTGACGTTTTGATGGGGCGCTCGTCGAAATCGTCGACACCACACGCGGGGCAGCGTCGAGTCGCTTCGTAGGCCTCCAGCCGGGCGTCTTGCTCGCCGGCCACATCGCGCATCGCCTGGGCCCGTCCCTCCGACTGGGCCAAGGCCGCGGTCTCGCCGAAAGCGTCGACGCCACTGATGGCGGGTGGGTTCATCTCGGCCTCGACCCGAGCGACAACCCATGTGTAGCCACAGGCCCTGCAGGTCCTTTCGTAGTGGCTATGCAGGCGAATGGGACACACCGGGTCCCTCCCCACTGATCTGGCCCGCCCATCCTCTCTGGTCGGCCCATCCTCGCGCTGTTCGGGGTTCTCGGCCTCGGGGTGCGGCCCTGTCTCTCCGACGTGGGTGCGTCATGGGTTCGTCGGACCGCACATCCCCAAATATTGACGATGCCCAACGCCGTTGCGGGGGAGCATCATTGGTGTAGATGAGGTAGTTGAGGACCTTGGCAGGTCCACAGAGGGGGGCTCATGACCGGTTCCGGTCTGGGTGATCGTCGGTTCAAGGCCACGGTGGCGTCCCGGGCGCACGAGTGCCGACTGTGCTGGAGGACCGTGGTCCTCGAACCCGAGGACATCGAGGTGACCGAGCAGCACGTCTACGCCCGGTGCCCGAAGTGCCAGGGATCGTTCCCGATCCGCCACAGCGACATGGACGCCTTCCTCAGGCACGAGGAGCCGGCCGCCAGCTGACGGCCACCTCCGGGCCGGGGCCCGGGGACGCTCAGCGCAGCCCGAGGAGCAGGCCCGGCATGGCGAGCCTCGACGCGCATTTCTCCAGGGCGTCGAGGGCGGCGGTGTCGCCCCGTACCGCCCGTGACCTCAGCGTCACCGCTTCGCTGATGCTCGTGGCCGAGGCCGGGGCGGGTCCCGGACCGATCGCCTCGCCCGTGATCTCGGCTCGCAGCGCGGCGGCGGCCGCCGCCGTGGGGGGTGCGTCGATGGCCTGAGCCGCCCCCGCGGCCCGATCGACCCAGAGGAGGGCCTCGGCCCCTCGGCCTACGAGGACGAGGGCGAGCCCGTTGAGAATGCCGGCCAGGTCGCCGAAGGGGCCCAGGCCGGGGTGATCGGCGGTGTCGAAGAACGCCAACGCCTCCTCGACGCGCCCTCCCAGGGTGAGCTCGGCCTCCACGACCAGGCGCGCCATCCCCACCACGGGATCGGGCGTGGGGGCGGGCGGGAGCGGGGGTGCCGCGTCGGCGGCGCCCCGGGCCACGTTCACCGAGAAGACGGCCGCCCACCCGAGCCAGGGGAAGTGGTCGGCGTCGAGGATGCCGCTGAGGCGTTGCAACACCGCGGCGTGGTGGGCGGCCTCCTCGAAGCGCCCGGAGAAACGCGCCATGACGGCCAGCAGGCTCCGCCCGTGGACGGCCATGTCGAGTGCGCCGAGCTCCTCGCCTTGCTCCGCCAAGCGGCGGGCGAAGCCCTCGGCCTCGGCCGTGTCGCGCCCGTTGCCCCACATCGAACGGATGAAGTGGTGCCACGCCAAGGTGGTGAGCGTGCCCATCTGGCGCGACCGGTCCCCGGCTTCGTCGGCGAACTCCAGTGCCTGGGCGAGCCATTCGGGCACGCGCCGGTCCGTGGGCCGGGCCAGGCACAGGAACGAGGACGCCGCCACCTCTCCGGTTCGATCCCCGGCGTGCTCGAACAGCTCCAGCGCCACCACGAGCTCCCGGGACGCCTCCTCCATCCGGCTCAAGTTGAAGTACGACACGCCCATGTTGGCGTGGCCCCAGGCCTCTTTGTCGGTCTTCCCCAGCGTGTGCCAGCGCGCCGTGACCGCCTCGAGCTGCGCCAGCGCCGAGGCAGGGTCGGTGAACACCTGGGCGTTGGCCGCGGTGTGGTCCCGCTCCACCGAGACCGTGGGGTCGTCGGGGTCGTCCTCGACCATGGCCAGCGTGGCCAGGGCCTCGTGTTCCCGGCCGCACAGGGCTTGCACCTTGGCCAGGTCCAACAACGCCGAGGACCGCCGGCATCCGAGGGCCACGGCCCGCTCGAGCATCCGCAGCGCATCGATGTGGCGCGCCGCCACGAAGAGGTCCTGGCCCACGCGCGCCAGAGCCTCGGCCGCTTCGTCGGCCACCGACGTGTCGTCGGCGAGGTAGCGCGCGGCACGCTCGAGATGCCGGGCGCGCTCTTCGGGCTCTTCCACGATCGACGCGGCGCGGCGGTGGAGCTCGCCGCGGATGTGGCGGGGCAACGTCTCGTAGGCGACCTCGCGCAGCAGCGAGTCCACCGTGTCGTAGCGGCCGCCCTCGGCGTGCCGCATGAGCCCGTTCTCGACCAGGGACTGCAGCGCGCCCGACGTGTCGGGCAGGCCCAGGGCGGCGAGGTGCTCGACCGTCGCCCCGCCCATGACCGCGGCGTGCTGCAGGGCCAGCTTCTGCTCGGGCACGAGCGCGTCGAGCCGGGCCGCCAGCAGGGCCTGCAACGTGGCGGGGATTGCTCCGTGGGCCGGGAGACGGTAGCGGTCGCCGTCGTCGACCAGAAGGCCCTGGGCCCGGGCCATCGATACCAGCTCGCGCAGGTAGAGGGGGTTCCCGCCGGCCCGCTCGACGAGGAAGTCGGCGGCTTCGGGGGCCAGCGGCTTGTCGCACACGAACCCTCCCGCCAGCGCCACCGCGTCGGCGTGGCTGAGCGGGCCCAGGCGGATGGTGGTGGCGGCGGGAAACGAGTTGAGCCACTCGCCGGGCTCGGTGCGGCCCGCCAGCACCGTGAGCAGGGGAACGTTGTTGAGCCGGCCCGAAAGCTCGCCGAGCACCTTCAACATCTGGTCGCCGCTGCGGTGCATGTCGTCGATCAGGATGAGAAGCGGCCGGTCGCTGCCCTTCTCCTGGAGGAGCCGGCCGAGCGCCCACAGTTGTTCCTGGTGCATGGCGGCGGGGTCGATCGACTGCAGGGAGCGGTCCATCGTGCCCGCCAGCGACCTCACCCGGGCGGTCACCTCCGAGTCGGCCACGGGACCCAGTTGGCCGATCACATCCGCCGCCACCCGCGACCCGCCCAGGGGCCCGTAGGCGGGGTAGGTCGACCGCACCACGGTGCCGCTCTTCTCGGCCAGCGAGGCGAGCTCGGCTGTCAGCCTGCTCTTGCCCGAACCGGCGTCGCCGCACACCACCACGACCTGGGGCTCGCGGTCGCGAGCGACACGGCGCCACTGGGCCTCGAGGAAGGCCAGCTCGTCGTCGCGGCCCACGAGCGGCGGTGACGGCGCCACGGCCTGCATGTCGAGGGGCTGGAGCGACACCGCCTCCCACACCTCGACCGGCTCCTGCTTGCCCTTGAGCAGGACGGGCTGGCGCGCCCGGAATTCGATGCGCCCGCCCGCCAGCTCCGTCGTGAGACGACCGCACAGCACCTCGCCGGGGCCCGCCGCCTTCTCGAGGCGGGCCGCCACGTTGACCGTGTCGCCGATGACGGTGACACCTCCACCGGCCCCCACCGCCTTCGCCATGACCTCGCCCGAGTTCACGCCGATGGAGAAGACGAGGTCCCCCCCGAGGTGCCGCATGGCCATGGCGGCCGCCACCGCCCGCTCGGCGTCGTCGTCGTGGGCGAGCGGGACCCCGAACACCGCCATCACCGAGTCGCCCATGTACTTGTCGACGGTGCCGCCGTGCTGGGTCACGATGTCGCCGAGCTCGCGGAAGGCGGTGTCGACCAGCCGGGCCACGACCTCGGGGTCGGTCCGCTCGGCGAGGGACGTGAAGCCCACGACGTCGGCGAAGAGCACCGTGGCCAGCTTGCGCTCTTCCACCGCGCTGCGCTCGGGACGCGCCGCCGTCCCGTTCAGGCCCGCTCCGCAGCGCCCGCAGAAGCGCTGCCCGTCGGTGACCGGCGCCCCGCACGACGGGCACCCGTCGACGGGGAGCTCGGCCCCGCAGCGCCCGCAGAACCGGTACCCGGCGGGGTTGGGGGCGTCACACGCTGGACACAGGTCCACGTGCTCACGGTACCCCGACCCGGGTCGACCCGATGCCGGCGAAGCGCCCCCGGGGCTACTCCGGGGTGTGGCAGACGGCTTCGACGTTGTTCCCGTCGGGGTCGCGCACGAAGGCGCCGTAGTAGTCCGGGTGGTACTCGGGCCACACCCGGGGCTCGTGGAGCACCTCGGCGCCGGCCCGGCGCGCCGCCTCGAAGAAGGCCCGCACGCCGAGCGCGGTCTACGGCCCGAAAGGCCACGTGGACCTCGCGGTTGGGGACGTCGGCGGCGAGCGGGCCCAGCCAGAACGAGGGCTTGCCCGCCACCCCGTAGCCGATCACCGTTCCGAAGTCCATGACGCGTCCGGCCCCCAGGGCGCCCAATGCGGCGTCGTAGAAAGTGGCGCTCGACGGCACGTCGGAGCACTGGATGGACAGATGGTCGAGCACGCGTTCATCCTCCAGACGGGCCCGCAGGCCGACGGGGGCTGCCGCCAGTGCGACCCCGGGGGGGCCGAAGGCCACACGGAGCGGCAACCCACCGAGCCGGAAACCGGCGACGCCAGCCGACGCGGCGACCCCGGACGGATCCCGGGTCGCACACCCCGCCACTTGTTCGCCTTACCCAGCCCTGCCGGTGGGGTGCTCAAACGCATTCGCCTGGTGACCAGGCGACCCCACCGCCCCCCACCTTCGCCCGCCGGGCCTGGGGAGTACAAGCGGAAAACCTGGGGATTGTCGTCGGCCCGACCCGAATCAGTGCGTGCCGGTCAGCGCCAGGACGCCCAGGGCACCTCCCATGGCCAGCGGCGCCGCCACCATCCCGAGCCGGCTGGCCCGGGCGATCGACGGGGAAGCCCCCGCGTTCGACGCCGCCCGCAGCCACAGGAACCAGGCCAAGGAACCCGTCACGAACAGGTTGGGGCCGATGTCGAGCCCGACCAGGAGCGCGAAGGGCCGGTGCGGGACCCGCGCCGCCAGCAGGGACGCGGCGGGGAGGTTGTTCACCACCACGCTGACCCCGGCGGCCACGGCCGCGGTGGCCCACGAGTCGAGGTGGCCGAGCGCAGCACCGGGTCCCGACCAGGCCCGGCCCAGGGTCCCGAGGGCGACGGCCACACCGAAGAGCCCGATGAGCAGGGGCAGGCCGAGGATCCCGAGCCCCCTGGTCCACGCCAGCCGGCCCGACACCATCCCGGCCCCGGCGGACGCCACCCCGACGACGGCGACGGGCAGCGCCGGCGAGCGCAGGACGAGGACGAGGACGGTCACCGCCGCCACCGAAACCACCGACAGCGCCGATCCGGGTCCGAGGCGGGGCCCGGCGGGTGGGCGGGCGGGCGCCGGCCCCGGCGTCGCTCTGCAACGAGCGGCGTTCGGCGAGCCCGACGACGACCCGCGGTCACCACGACCGACACGATCCAGGCGGGCGCCACCTCGCCCAGGAACCGGGCGCCCGACAGATGCAGGTGTCCCAGGACGATGAGATTGGTCAGGTTGGAGCCCGGGAGCAGCAGCGAGGCCGCGTTCGAGAGCAGCAGGCACCCGTAGAGCAACGGCGCTTCCCCCTCCCCGCGACTGCGCGCCGCATAAACGAGGACCGGCGTGAGGAACGCCACCGAGGTGTCGAGGTTCAACAGGCTCGTGACGCCGGCCACCAACGCCACGGCCCCCGCGTAGAGCACCGCGCCGTTGTCCGCCACGCGGGCCAGGGCACGGCCCGTCGCCGCGAAGAGCCCGCTCTCGTCGGCCGTCAGACCCACCAGGAGCAGGCCCGATACGAGCACGAACGGCGGCCAGTCCTGGGAGGCCGCTGAGCCCGCCGCGGCGCCGTCCAGGGCGGTGGCGAGCACCAGCCCGAGGACGCCTGCGCCGGCCAGCGTCCACGCGCCGGCACCGCCGCCTGCGAACGCGATCTTGGCCACGCTCGTGCCTTACCGGGTCGGGGCGCGCACTGGTGACGGGATCGGAGAGGGCTCAGAGATTCGTGGAGTCCGGTGCCACGTCGGGGAGCGGGGGTGCGCCGCGCCTCTCGGGGTCAGCGACGGCCGCGCCGAAGCCGAGGGTGTAGGAGGTCATCGACAGCGACCCGTAGGCGTACCCGTCGACCAGGACCTCGGCACCGGCGCCGGCGGCGTCGGCCAGCCCCGCCAGGTACAGCAGGGGGATGAAGTGATCCGGAGTGGGAACCGCCAGTCCGAAGTCCTCGTGTCGGGCCGCTTCGACGATCGTCCCCGGCGCGCCCACCATGGCGTCCCGTGCCGACTCGTCGAAGCGCCGCGCCCAGTCGTTTCCCGAGTCCGGCTGTCGCGGGTCCATGAGCCCCAGATTGTGGACCACGTTGCCGCTGCCGACCACGAGGACGCCGTCCTCGCGCAGCGGAGCCAGACGGGCACCGAGCTCGAAGTGGTACGCCAAGGGCTTCGACGCGTTGATGGCCAGCTGCACGACGGGCACCTCGGCGTCGGGGAAGGCGTGCACCAGCACCGACCACGTGCCGTGATCGATGCCCCAGCTGTCGTGGTCGAGACCCACCCACAGCGGGTGAGCGAGCTCGACGACCTGTTGCGCCAGCGCGGGGTCGCCCGAGGCGGGGTACCTCACGGCGAAGAGCTCGTCGGGGAACCCGTAGAAATCGTGGATGGTGCGGGGCCGGGCCATGGCCGTGACCGCCGAGGCGTTGATGTACCAGTGCGCCGACACGACGAGGATCGCCCGGGGCCGCGGGATGCGCTCGCCGAAGGCGCGCCACGTCTCGGTGTAGCGGTTGTGCTCGAGCGCGTTCATGGGACTTCCATGCCCGAAGAACGCGGCCGGCATCACGCTCGCGGGTCACCGGGTCGACACCGTCATGGGGCACGGTCTCACCCTACGTCCACCGATGTGCGTCCTTTCGTCGACATGTGCGGACGGGCTCGGCCCCCCGGCCCCGTCGTCGTCCCGGGACCGTCCCGGCGGCCCGGCGCGCCCCCCGATAGGTTGGCGCCATGCCCCGACCTTTCCTCGATGCCTGTGCTCTGGCGGAGCTGGTCCGGGACGGCACCGCCTCTGCGGCCGAGCTCGTCGACGACGCCATCGGCCGCATCGAGAAGCTCAACCCCGAGCTCAACGCGGTCATCCGCACCCGTTTCGACGAGGCACGACGCGAATCGGCCGGGGAGCTTCCCGACGGGCCTCTGCGTGGTGTGCCCATCGTGCTCAAGGACCTCCTGTGCACGATGGCCGGCGAGGAGATCCACGAGGGCATCCACGCCCTCAAGTCGGCTCGCTTCGTGGCCCGCCGCGACCAGGAGCTGGCCCGACGATTTCGCGCTGCGGGGTTGGTGGTGGTGGGACGGACCAACACCCCGGAGCTCGGCATCCTCCCCACCACCGAGCCGGCCGCATACGGAGCGAGCCGCAACCCCTGGGACACGGCCCGCTCCACCGGCGGCTCGAGCGGGGGCTCGGCCGCGGCCGTGGCGTCGGGCATGGTGCCCCTCGGTCACGCCAACGACGGGGGAGGGTCCATCCGCATCCCCGCCAGCGAGTGCGGCCTGGTGGGACTCAAGCCGTCGCGGGCACGCGTGCCCCTGGGGCCCGAATGGGGCGACGTCATGGGTGGCCTGGTGTGCGAGCTGGCGGTGACCCGGACCGTGCGCGACACCGCGGCGGTGCTCGACGCCGTGGCCGGACCCGCTCCCGGAGACCCCTACGCGGCACCGCCCCAGGTCCGCCCCTACGGAGAAGAGGTCGGCGCCGATCCCGGTCGCCTGCACATCGGGATGCAGACCACCGCCTTCGGCGGGACCGTGGCCACGCACCCCGACTGCGTCGCCGCCGCCGAGGCCGCCGCCGCCGTCTTGGAGTCGCTCGGCCATGTCGTGGAGCCGGCCCACGTGTCGGCGCTCGACGCTCCGGAGTTCATCGAGGCCTTCCTCCTGGTGTGGTCGGCCGGCACCGCGTACGACGTCGACCACCACTGGCCCCAGAACCTGGGCCGCCCCCTCACCGAGGACGACGTCGAACCCCTCACCTGGGCGCTCGCCGACGCGGGCCGCGCCGCCAGCGCGTCGGACTTCCTCGACGCGCGCCAGAAGCTGCAGCGCATCTCCCGAGACGTGGCGCAGTGGTACGAAGGCGGCTTCGACCTCCTCCTCACGCCGACCATCGCCGAACCCCCGCCGTTGCTGGGCGAGTTCGACTCACCGCCCGACAACCCCCTGCACGGGCTGTTCCGAGCCGCCGAGGTCGTCCCTTTCACACCGGCGTTCAACGTCACCGGACAGCCGGCGATCTCCCTCCCCCTGCACGTCGGCGCCCAGGGGCTCCCGATCGGGGTGCAGCTGGTGGCGCGCTACGGGCGCGAGGACGTCCTGATCCGTGTGGCCTCCCAACTCGAACAGGTGGTGCCCTGGGAGGCGCGCCGACCGCCGGTGGCCGCTCACCAGTAGTCGCGCATGAGCTCCTCGGCCCAGGCCGGCTGGCGGACCGCCCCGCGCGGGCCGAAAGCGGGCATGTAGGGCTTCACGTCGAGCACCGGGGTCCCCGCCACGGCGTCGAGCCCCCGCACCCCCACGCGCAGGCCGTCGACGGCCACGAGCTCGCACACGGTCACCCCGATGCGGTTGGGGCGACCCTTGGCCCGCTGGGCCAGGATCCCCACCTCGGGCCAGTCGGCACGGCCGCGGGGGTGTCGGGCGCCCCAGGTGATCTCGGCCTCGGCCACCTGGTCGAAGTAGAACACCACTTCGAGATGGGAGAACCCCTCGAGCCCGGCCGTGGCGTCGGGACCCAACCGGGCGCCGTCGAGCTCGATCACCGCCTCCACCGCCCCCCAACGGTCGTCGACGGCATCGCTGCGTCCTCCCACCACCACGCCCAGGGGTTCGATGTCGAGAGCCACGTCGTGATGCTACGAGGATCTACGACGGTGCTCCGGGGACGACGACGCCGCGGTAGTGCGGGGGCGGCTGGTCGTCGGGACACGACCCCGGTGGATCGTCGAAGTTGGCGTCGTGCACCCAGCTCCCGAGCTCCCAGCCCGGCGTCATGGGGGCGAGACCGAGCACCGGTGACAGGTCGTCCGCCACGAGCGCCCCGAGCTGCGCGGCGCCGTAGGGACACATGTGGGTGTTGTCGAGCTTCCTGGCCCTGATCCAGGTCCCGGTGGGAGTCCGGTCCCAGGTGAAGTACCGGTCACGGGGGGCGAACAGCGCGTCGGTCGGCAGGTACAGCGCGTGGCCGGGGAAGAAGCGCACGGCCTCGGAGGCGACGTCGTTCCACACGATCTGACTGGCGTTGGCAGAGGCCCACGCCGCGGCCTGCTGGGCCGGGTCGATCCAGTAGGGGTTGGGACCGATCTGGGGGAATTGCAGCAGCACGACGAGGTCGACGCCGTCTCCCGGTGCCAGCATGGTGCGGAGGGCCTGGACCAGCTCCAGCAGGTAGGCGCGTGGGTCCCGCTGGGCCACCTGGTCGTCCCACGACCATGTCCCGATGACGATCTCGGGATGGTACTGGCCGATGATCCGGGGCAGGTCGGTCGCCCATGTCTTGTCGGTGCTCAGCCCCCACCCTCCGAAGGCGCTGTCGGCCACGACGTCGACGTCCCCGGTGGCCTCGAGCGCGGCGCTCACCCCGGGCGCGCTGTCGGCCATGACGCTGTCGCCCATGATCCATGCCCGCAGGGGGTCGGCGGCGGTGACGACCCTGCCCGGCGCCGAGCGCGACCGGCGCCGCGGTGTGCGCCGGGCGCACGGTCGGGGCCGGGGACAGGGCGCCGGTGGAAGCCTCCACCGGCGGGACGGTGGCGACCAGAACCGCGCCCACGACGCCGAGGATCCCGGCGGGCACCAGGGCCCGACGCCACCACAAGCGGAAATCGGCGCGTCGCAGGGGTCGCTCGACGGCGAAGTAGCTGACGCAGGCCGCGCCCAGCATCGTGGCCAGCCGTGCCGCCAGGAGCGGCGCGCCGGACAGTCCGGTGTTGGCCGTGTCGAGCAGGACGATGACCGGCCAGTGCCACAGGTACAGGGAGTAGCTGATGCGTCCGAGCCACCGCAGGGGCTCGAGGGCGAGCAGCTGCGACACGGGTCCGTCGGGGTCCCGCACCGATCCCATCACCACGACCAGCACGCACAGCGCCACCGCCACGAGCCCGCCGTCCCACATCCAGCCGGGGGGTCCCTGGCCCAAGGCGGTTCCCACCGCCACGCCGCACGCTCCGAGCACCGTGGCCAGGCGCCACGCGGCGGGCCGACGGGTGGGTCCGGCCGAGCGCAGGGCCATGGCGCCGAGGCCCCCGAGCAACAGCTCCCACACGCGCGTGTCGGTGCCCAGATAGGCGCGGTCGGGCCCGAGCACGTGCGCGGCGATGCCCATCCACAGCGCCGACCCGGCGGCCAGCAGCGCGCTCCCGACTGCGAGCGCCCGGACGCGCCGACGCCGTCCCAGCCAGAGCAGTCCCATGAACAGCAGCGGCCACACCAGGTAGTACTGCTCCTCGACCGCCAGCGACCACGTGTGCAGGAGGGGATTGGCCGCCTGGTAGGGCGCGAAGTAGTCGTGGCCCGCCGCTACCTGCTGCCAGTTGGCGAAGTACAGGAGCGTCGCCACGGCCGGGGCGCGCAGCTGTGAGGGCACGACGCCGGGGCCGCCCGCCAATGCGTACAGGGCCAGGGCCAGCAGCAGCAGGAGCAGCGCCGGGAGCAGGCGCCGGGCCCGACGCGCCCAGAAGGCACGGAGCCGGATCCCACCGGTGGCGTCGCTGCTCCGAGAGCAGCAGGCTCGTGATCAGGAACCCCGACAGGACGAAGAAGATGTCCACGCCGTCCCAGCCGCCGCCGAGGAACCCGAGGTGGTAGGCGACGACCGCGGCGATGGCCACGCCGCGAACGCCGTCGAGCGACGGCCAGTACCGATGTTCGCCCGTTCCCCCCAAGGCACCGCCTCGCTCGTCTCGGACCTGCCTGTCACGCTACTGGTGCCGGGGAAGCGCTCCCTTCGACGTCGGGTACGCGCCCGGGGCGCGGGCCGGGACGGCGCGCAGCCCGATCACCACGGCGACGAGGGCGGCGCCCAATGCCAAGAACGCTGCCAGCGGGGTGGTGGGAAGACCCCCGGCCTGCTCGACGAGCACCCCGGTCGCCGCGATCCACAAGAACGACCACACCGGCGGGCGTCTCGAGGCGAGATCGAGGAGGAGCAGGCCGGCGCTGGCGGCCAGGAGGTAGTAGCTCGCGAACCACACCTCCGCCACCAGGCGTCCGGCCAGGCAGGCGGTGGCCAGCCCGATGAGGGGGACCGGCGCCAGCAGGCGCCCGCCCGCCCGCCACCGCGCCCACAGCGCCATGACCAGCGCCAGGACGACGGGCCCGTCACGGGCGATCACGAGCTTGGTCGTCTCCGAAAACGAGGTCATGCCGACCACCGTCCCGGTGGTGAGCTTCACCACCCCTGACGAGTTCACGGCGCTCAGGGTGTCCCACGTTCCGGCGGGGTCCACCGCCAAGAAGGGGGCGAGCCCGCAGCCCACCACCACCGCAGCGGGGACGACCACCCGGGCGCGCTGGCGCCATCCGGGCGCAGCCGCCAGCACCGCCACCAGAGGCAAGAGCGCGAACTGCTTGCACAAGAAGGCGACGCCGAAGAGCACGCCGGTGGCGACCCACCGTCTTCGCAGCGCCTCGGCCAGCCCCGCGGCGCACAGCCCGACGCACACCAGGTCCTGGGGATGGAACGTCTCGACGATGCCGTCGCTGGCGGCGGGGACCGCGGCGAGCACCACCACCAGCAGCGCCTCGGCGAGCCCGCCGCCGGCGCCCGCCACACGCAGGAGCCGGATGCAACCCAGCGCCAGGACGACCCAGGCCAGGATCCCGAGCACGGCCTGGGACCGGTACCAGCGGTGCGTGGCCAGCTGCGCCGGCGCGCACCAGGGCAAGAAGGCGCGCGTCACCGGCGCCACGCGTCCGTCGCACCATTCCGACGCCCCGAGCAGCGGACGGAAGACGAGGACCAGAGGCGAGGTGATGCAGCGCGTACCCCGGGGGTTGGGGGAGTACCGAGTCCTTGGCGGCGGCGCGCGAGGTCGCCGTCGGCGAGCGCCGTGGCCGGCTTGGTCACCCCGTAGGCGTCGCCCACCGAGGGGCCGCCCCGCACCGTCACGATCCCGACGAAGGCGCCCAGCGCGGCGAGGTACACCACCACCATGGCCGCTGTCGGGATGCGACGCCCGCCGGAGCCCGCCGCCGGGCGCCCGCCGTCGTGGACGATGTCCGCGGCGGGTGCGGCGGTCCCCGGGGACGACCACAGGCCGGGCGCGGGACGCGGCGCCGGGTCCCGGCCGGGACGCGGCGCCGTCCCTCCCGCCGTCACCGCGCCCCTGGCGCCGCGTCTGTTTCCATGAGGTCGCGGTACACGGCCATGGCGGCGTTGCGGCCGTTGACGGCCATCACCGATCCGCCGGGATGGGTGGCCGCCCCGCACAGGTACACCCCCGGTATCGGCGTGCGGGGCCCGAACCGGTTGTGCCACATCTGGTCGGGCAGGCATTCGCCTTGGAAGATGTGGCCGCCGGTCAGCCCGATGCGGTCCTCCACGTCGGGTGGCCCCAGGACCTCGCGGTGCACCACGACGTCGGCCACGTCAGGGGCGAAGCGGCCGATCGCCGCGATGGCGGCGTCGCCGATCTCCTCGCGCCGCTCCTCCCAGGTCCCTCGGTCGAGGGTGAAAGGCACGTACTGGGCGAACACGCTCATTACGTGGTACCCCTCGGGGACGACCGAGGGGTCGTAGGCGCTCTGGAAGTACAGCTCGCACCAGGCCGGCGCGGGCTGGCCGTGCCGGCTCGCTTCGAAGGCGGCCTGGGTGGCGTCGATGCCGGTGCTGATGGTGACCATGGCCCGGTGCGGCTCGAGGCCCGGTGGCGCCGAGGGGAAGTCCGGGAGCCGGCTCAAGGCGCAATTCACCTTGAGCACCGGGCTGACACTGCGCCAAGCGTCGACACGGCGGCGGAAGTCCTCGGGGACCCCGTGCGCGCACAGGGCGACGGTGCGCTTGGGATCGGCGTTGGACACCACGGCCCTGGCCCGCACCGTCTCACCACCTTCGAGGCGCACACCTTCGCCGGGCAACACCGACGCCACCGCCACCCCCGCGGCCAGGACCGCGCCCGCTTCGGTGGCCGCGTCGGCCAGCGCGAACGAGATCTGGCCCATCCCGCCGTCCACGTATCCCCACGCCCCGGCCCGGCCTTCGAGGGTTCCCGAGGCGTGCATGAGGTGGACCCCCGCCGTCCCGGGGTCGCGGGGGCCGGCGTTGGTGCCGATGATCCCCTGGCCGTGCAGGGCGGTCCGCAGGCGCTCGTCGCGGACGTAGTGCTCCACCACCTCCGCGATGGACGCCGCGAAGACCACGTCGATGGCCTCACGGTCACCGGCGAGGAGGTCCTCGAGCTCTGGGCGTTCGGGCGCGTCGCCCACCCACGTGTCGCGCCGGCCGCCACGCAGAGCACGGCGGATGCGGTCGAACAGTGCCCCGTAGGCGCGATATCCCTCGACGTCACCCGGGGCGAGCTCGGCGACGGCGCCGGCGCTGCGGTCGGGGTCGTCCCACAGTGCGATGGAGGTGCCGTCCTCGAACGGGCACCACATGTGGGGGTCGACGAGCTGCACGCGGTACCCACGTTCGTACAGCCCCAGCTCCTCGACGACCAACGGGTGCAGGAGGCCGACCGAGTAGGCGCACGGGCTCACGAGCCAGCCCGGGTCGGGGAACGGTTGCTCGAGAGTGCAGGCTCCTCCGAGTCGCACGCGCCGTTCGAGGACGAGCACGCTGTGCCCGCCACGGGCCAGATACGCAGCCGCGGTCAACCCGTTGTGCCCGCCTCCCACCACCACGACGTCCCATCGGCGGGCCGCGAGCTGCGACACCGGGGCCGGGAGGCCGATCTGCCCGAGCACGTCCCTGGTGCGCACGGCGCCATGCTTGCAGGTCGGACGTCGCGCTCAGGACCGGCGCCACGCCCGGGCCCCGGCGGTGGCGCGGTGCGTAGCGGGACCGCGACGCGGCTCAGGATGCGGCGGGTTGGTCGAGGATGGTCGAGGGCACGAGCGACAGGAGCCGGCCCCGCCGCGTGGCGGAACGGCCGGCTGCCACCGCCGCATCCCCGAAGACGTCGGGCTCGTCGTCGGTGGCCGCGCCGGCGCCGGCGCCGGAGGGCGCGCCGGGGCCGAGCACCTGGGCCAGGGTCATCCCTGCGTCCCAGGCCCGGAAGAGGATGTCCAGCGCGGCCAGCGAGAACCCGTCGGCCTGCAAGCGCACAACGGCCCGCAGCCGCTCGAGATGGTCGGCGTCGTAGTAGCCGGTGCGTCCGATCAGCCCGGGACGGGGGAGCAGCCCGCGAGTCTGCAGGGCCCGGACCTGGCGCGTGGTCGTTCCCGCCGCCCGGGCCAGCTCGTCGACGGTGTAGCGCCGCGACCCGTCGCCTGGGCCGGGCCCGGCATCGGCGACACGGGCCGCACCACCGGTTCCGGCCACTGGGGCTCGGCTCAGGATCACACTTGAGTGTAACATGATTTCGTGTTACATATCAATGGTCACCGGGAAGCGCCCGGGGGACGTGCGCACACGGGAGGGACCCGACATGCCCATCAACCCGGAGGCCGTGGGGGCCACCTCGAGCCCCGTCGAACGTTCGTGGTCCTCGACCGACTGCCTGCTCTACGCCCTCGGGGTCGGGGCGGGCACGCTGGACGCCGTCGACTTCGAGCTGGAGTTCACCACGGAGAACTCCGCCGACCGGCCCCAGAGGGTCCTGCCCACGTTTGCGGCGGTGGTGGGAGGGGGAGGTCCGCCGCGCGCCACGCTCGGATCCTTCGACCCGGCCATGCTCGTCCACGGGGAACAGTCCATCGAGCTGTTCGGCCCGATCCCCCCCGACGGGACGGTGCGCACGACGAGCGAGGTCACCGGCATCTACGACAAGGGCTCGGGGGCGTTGGTGGTGTCGAGGTCCACATCCGTCGACACGCGCCGCGGCGAGCCCCTGTTCGCCTCGACGACCTCGCTGTTCGTCCGGGGCGAGGGCGGGTTCGGAGGCGAGCGTGGTCCGTCGTCGGGCGCGGGCCCGCTGCCGGTTGGCGAGCCCGACGAGGTGGTGACCTACGCCACCCGCTCCGACCAGGCGCTGCTGTACCGCCTGTCGGGTGACCGCAACCCCTTGCACTCCGATCCCGCCTTCGCCAAGCGGGCCGGGTTCGACAAGCCGATCCTCCATGGGTTGTGCACCTACGGCTTCACGGGCCGAGCGCTGCTCCACACCGTGTGCGGTTCGGACCCGGCCCGTTTCGGTTCCATGGCCGGTCGGTTCTCGCGGCCCACCTACCCGGGGGACACGCTCACGATCTCGATCTGGGACGAGGGCGACAGGGTGCGTTTCCGCACCGACAACCAGAGAGGCGAGACCGTCATCGACTCGGGGTCCTTCGGGTTCCGCTGAGCGGGGACCGCTCCCCGAGTCAGGTGCGCACCGTCGTTCGGGCTCGTTCGACCCAGGTACGGGCATCGTCGAGGAGCGAGCCTGCCCGGACGAGTCGATCGTCGCCGGGCATCCCGGCCAGGTTGATCCTCACCAGCGTGTCGGCCGCCTCGGCCCCGGCCCCGGCCAAGACGGCGGCCACCACGGCGTCGCCTCGCAGCATCGGGTTCCCGTCCTGCGCCAGCTGCGCCGCCAGTCGGGCCAGCCGGGCACCTGCTTCGACGACGGCCATGGGAACCTCCACCGACTCCGACAGCGCGGTATTGACGCGCCGGATGCGATCGGCCGGGTCGGGGGTGGGGGGTGAGCGGTGGGCGGCGATGACCCGGAGGTAGGTCTGGGGGTCGTCGTCACAGCGCGGGGCCAGGTCGGCGCGGATGGACTCGGACTCCACGGCGATGGCCTCCGCCGCGGGCATCTCGCGTCCGCGACAGCCGTGCCGCCATCGTGCACAGCGCGGCGGCGAGGGCCACAGCGATCACCGCCGCGCTGCCCCCACCCGGCGCCGGACCCGCCTCGGCGAACGCCGACAGGACGTCGTCGAGCGACATGGCCAGGTACGACGCCATGGTCCCGCCCTCGCCGTCCGGGCTCACCCGGGGCGCGCTCCTCCGAAGCGACGGCGGCGGCTCATGACAGGCCGACCACGTCGCCGTTCTCGTCGATGTCGATGCGCTCGGCGGCGGGGTGCGACGAGAGGCCGGGCATGGTGCGCATGTCGCCGCAGATGGGGTAGACGAACCCGGCGCCCACCGAGGCCCTCACCTCGCGTACCGGGAGCCTCCAGCCCGTGGGTGCTCCCTTGAGGCTCGGGTCCGAGGAGATCGACAGGTGCGTCTTGGCGATACAGATCGGCAGAGCGCCGAACCCGTTGTGCTCGTAGGTGTCGAGCTGTCGCGACGCCTGGGGTGAGTAGTCGACGCCTTCGGCGCCGTAGACCCTGGTGGCGACGGTCTCGATCTTCTCCCGCAGCGAGGCCTCGCTCGGGTACAGGAACCGGAACTCAGACGGTTCCTCGGAGGCCTCGACCACGGCCTCGGCGAGCTCGACCGCCCCCCGGCCCCCGTCGGCGAAGTGGGTGCACACGGCGCTGCGGACGCCCATCGACTCGGCGATCTCTCGGATCGCCCCATGCTCGGAGGGAAAGTCCTCGGGGAACGCGTTGATGGCCACGACCGGGGTCACGCCGTGCATGGCGACGTTCTGGAGCTGCTTGCGCAGGTTGGCCCCTCCGACGTGGACCTCGTCGGGCCGTTCCTCGAGGAGGCCGGGGGGGAGGGGCCTGCCCGCGACCACGTGGTGCGATCCGGCGTGCACCTTCAGGGCCCGCACGGTCGTGACCACGACTGCGACGTCGGGCACCAGGCCCGAGTTCCGGCACTTGATGTTGAAGAATCGCTCGGCGCCCATGTCGGCTCCGAAGCCCGCCTCGGTGATGAGGAAGTCGCCGGTGTGGATGCCGACGAGGTCGGCGATCACCGACGAGTTGCCGTGGGCGATGTTCCCGAAGGGACCGGCGTGCACCAGCACCGGGGTGTTCTCGAGGGTCTGGAGGAGGTTCGGCTTGATGGCGTCGCGCATCATGACGGTCATGGCTCCGGCGGCACGCAGCTCCTCGGCCGACACCGGCTCTCCGCCTCCGGTGTACCCCACGACGATGCGGCCCAGTCGCTGGCGCATGTCCCGCAGCGACTTCGACAGGGCCAGGACGGCCATGACCTCGGAGGCGGCGGTGATGTCGAATCCGGACTGCCGGGGGACCCCGTCCTCGGCGGTGCCGAGCCCGATGACCAGGTTGCGCAGGGCCCGGTCGTTGACGTCGAGCACCCGGCGCCACGTCACGTTGTGCAGGTCGATCCCGAGGTCGTTGCCGTGGTGGAGGTGATTGTCGAGCATGGCGGACAGCAGGTTGTGCGCGGCCGTCACCGCGTGCATGTCCCCGGTGAGGTGGAGGTTGAGGGCCTCGAACGGCACGGCCTGGCTGTAGCCGCCGCCCGCCGCGCCTCCCTTGATGCCGAAGGTCGGGCCCATCGACGCCTGACGGATGGCCACGGTGGCGCGCCTGGAGATGTGGCGCATGGCTTGGCCGAGACCGATCGTGGTTGTCGTCTTGCCCTCGCCGAGGGGGGTGGGGGTGATGGCGGTGACGACCACGTACCGGGCGCGGGGTCGATCGGAGAGCGCCTCGATGGCGTCGAGGCTGACCTTGGCCACGTACTCGCCGTAGGGCTCGAGCAGACGGTCGGGGATGCCGGCCTCGGCGGCGATCTTGGTCACGGGCTTGAGCGTGGCCCGTCTCGAGATCTCGAGCGCACTCAAGCTGGCCATTTCTCACTCCTCGGTGACGGTCTTCTGCGTGCGTTCCGGAGACGGGCGCCCCGGCGCGCGGGAGAGGCAACAGGGTCCCCCTCCCCCCGGATGGCCCACCGTTTATAGTCCCTCGGCGGCATGGGGCGCTCCGACCGGCGTCCGGCTTCCGAACGGTTGGCGCTCTGCGCGCCAGGGAAGGGACGGGCGATGTCGACGTTCATCACGCGCTTCGACACCTCGGGCTCGGGTGTCCGACTGGCGGTGAAGGATCTGATCGACATGGAAGGCGTGCCGACGACGGCCGGGTGCCGGGCGGTGGCCAACGAGGCCGCGCCGGCCCGGTCCGATGCCGCGTGCATGGCCGGGGCCAGGTCGGCGGCGGCGCGGATCGTGGGCCGGACGAACCTCCACGAGCTGGCCCTGGGGGTCACAGGTGTGAACCCGTGGTATGGGACGCCGGTCAACCCCCTCGACCCGCGGCTCGTTCCGGGAGGTTCGTCGAGCGGCTCGGCGGTGGCGGTGGCCACCGGGGAAGCCGACGTCGCCTACGGCAGCGACACGGGTGGCTCGGTGCGGATCCCGTCGGCGTGCTGTGGCACGGCGGGGCTCAAGACCACGTGGGGGCGGATCCCGCTCCGGGGGGTGTGGCCGTTGTCTCCCAGCTTCGACACGGTGGGCCCCATGGCCCGCGACGTGGCCGGCCTCGTGCTCGGCATGGAGCTGCTGGAACCGGGGTTCGCGGTCGGAGACCGCGTCCCGGTCACGGTGGGGCGGCTACGGGTGGAGGCGGATCCGTCGATCGACGAGGCCATCGATGGCGCCTTGGAGGGCGCCGAGCTGGAGGTGAGCGACATCGTGCTGCCTCGATGGCACGAAGCCACCGCCGCGGCTGGGATCCTGCTCGTGTCCGAGGCTTGGGTGACCGACCGCGACCTGGTGGCTAGGCGCCCTGGCCAGATCGGGCCCGACGTCGTCGGGAGATTGCGGATCGGCGAGTCGATCGACGCCCGCACTCTCGCTTCGGCCCGCAAGGTCAAAGACGAGTGGGTCGCCTGTCTGGACGAGGCTTTCCGGCGAGTCGACGTCATCGCCACTCCCACGCTGACCGTGTTCCCACCGCCGCTGCAAGGCGGCGAGGAGTTGCTCATGGCGCGCTGCACGCTGCCGGTCAACCTGGCCGGGGTGCCTGCTCTGGCTCTTCCGGTGCCGAGTGCGGGAACGCTCCCGGCGAGTCTTCAGCTCATCGGCCCTCGGGGGGGCGAGGAACTGCTGCTGTCCGCCGGGCGCACCATCGAGGCGGCGGCGGCCACGCGGTAGCGGGCCGGGCTCCTGTCACCTGGCGCTCAGACGATGCAGCGGGTGAGCTCGGCGAAGCTGGTCGTGCCGGCCAGGACCTTGTCGATCCCGTTCTCGCGCAGCCGTTGCATGCCCTCGGCCACAGCTGCTTGCTCGATCTGCGTGGCCGACGCCTGCTCGAGCACGAGCGTTCGGATGCGGGTCGTGACCACCATGACCTCGTAGACAGCACTGCGCCCGTAGTACCCGCTGTGGTCACAGCGCCCGCATCCACCGGGCCCGAACAGCGTGAGGTCCGGGGCGAGACCGGCGGCGGCGTTGCCCGACATCATCGACGCGATCGTCAACCGCTCGTCGTCTTCGGGCTTGTAGGCGATCTTGCAGTTGGGACACAGCCTGCGCACGAGCCGCTGGGCGACGACGCCCGTGAGCGACGACGCCACGAGGTAGGGCTCGAGGCTCATCTCGAGCAGCCGCGCGATGGCGGTGGCGGCATCGTTGGCGTGCAAGGTCGACAGCACGAGATGACCGGTCAGGGCGGCCTTGGCGGCCGTGTGAGCCGTCTCGGCGTCGCGGATCTCTCCCACCACGATGACGTCGGGGTCGGCGCGCAGGATCGACCGCAGGCCGGCCGCGAACGTGTAGCCGATCCTGGTGTGCACCTGCGTCTGCTTGATCCCGGGGATGTCGTACTCAACGGGGTCCTCGACGGTGACGACATTGCGGCTGGGGTCGTTGATCTCGGTCAGGATCGAGTAGATCGTCGTCGACTTGCCGGATCCGGTGGGGCCGACCGCAAGGATCAGCCCCCAGGGGCGCCCATAGGCTTGGCGCAGCCTCTGCAGGGCGTCGGCTTCGAACCCGAGCCGGTCGATGTCGAGAAGCCCATGGTCGCGGTCGAGAAGGCGCAGCGTGAGAGCCTCGCCGTGCGAAGTGGGAAGCGTGGCCACCCGGGCATCGATGGGTCGACCGTTCGACACGAACGACATGCGGCCGTCCTGGGGGCGGCGGTGCTCGGCGATGTCGAGCCCGGCCAAGATCTTGATCCGGTTCACCACTCCCGTAGGCACCGACGGAGCGAGGTCGTGTGCGTCGTGGAGGACCCCGTCGACGCGCATCCTGAATCGGAGTCCGCCTTCGTTCGGTTCGATGTGCACGTCCGAAGCACGTTCGGACACGGCACGGTCGAGCAGGTGCTCGACGAAGTCCGCCACGTGGGCGTCGTCCTTCGAGGGGCGCTCTACCCTGTCTCTCGTAGCGGACGTGGCCGGACGGGAGCTGACGGCGGCGGGCGAGCCCGAGGTGAAGGCCTGTTCCATGGCGGCACGGAGCTGGCGCAGACTGGTGATGACGGCATCGACCTGGGTTCCCGCCATCACCTGTGCGTCGTCGAGAGTGAGCACGTCGGCGGGGTCGGATATCGCCACCAGGAGATTGTCGCCGTCGACCTCGACGGGGAGGACCACCCGGCGCCGGCAGAAGGCCTGGGGCAGTCGTGCCAGCGCTTCGGGGTCCGGTGGTGACTCCACCAGGTCACGGAAGGGCAGGTCGAAGAGCCCGGCCAGGGCGCGCGCCAGGTCCTCCTCGTCGATGACGCCGCGGGCGACGAGCAGCGCCCCCAACGGCTCGCCGGTGACACGCTGCTCGACGAGTGCGGATTCGATGTCGGCAGCCGTGACGATTCCACGGGAGACGAGCCAGTCTCCGAGCCGAGCCCGGCGCGATCGCTCGTCTTCTTCTTGGTCGACCAGGAGCTCGTCGGGGTCGAAGGGGAGCTCGTCGATGGACAGCTCGTCGAGCTCGAACTGCCGCTCGTCGTCGTCCATCGAGAGTCCGGGGACCTCGTTCGGTACTTCGTCCGCGTCGTGCGTGCTCAGGACGACATCGCCCGCCGACGTGGCGCCCACGACATCGCCTGCGGCCATGTCGTCGACATTGTCGTCCCTCGACGTGTCGTCGACGACCTTCAGACGGGACGCCCCTCCTCGTCGACCAGGCGAACGTCCTGCGGTCACGGAAGTCAGGCCCAGTACTCGCTCGAGGCGGTCTCCGGCTCTTTACCCGGCCACCACCCCTCTTCCTCGGCGTCGGCGTTCTGCTCGAGGGTCATGCGAGTGCGCTCGTCGCTCTTGTCAGCGACCAGAAGCCAGTCGATCCCACGCCGGCATCCCTCGCACTCGGGGAAGCGCTCACCCTTGTGCACGAGGATCTGCCCGTGTCCGCAACGCCCGGACCAGGTGCCCGTCTCTTCGCAGATCTGCTTGGTGAAAGCCATCACGCCCCCTGTGGCTGCGACGCTGTCGCGCCGAGGGCCGACACATCGGGTAACGACCACTGATGAATTCATCGACCCAGGCACGGTGACGAGTAAGCAGACAAGGCCTCGCCCCGGAAAGTTGGGACTTTGGTCCTTCCCTCGGGTCGCCGGTTCTGTCGGTGTCGGGGCCCGTCGGTGTCGGGCCCCGTCGGTGTCACCGATCTACCGGGCCACGATATATCGGCAGACGATATATACTCCCGCCATGCCGACGCCCCCGAGTCCACGACCCGAACCCCCCGAGGCGGTGCGCTCGCCCGCAGCGGCCGATGGTCCGGGGCACCCCGAGCCCCGCTGGACGCGGCGACGGGTCCTCGGCTGGGGCGTGGCCGGGGCCGGCGTCGCCGCCGGTGTGGCCGCGTTCGAGCTCGTCAGTCGGGGGGTGGTGTCGGGACGCGGCATGCTGCTCACGTTGGAGGGCGCCTGCGCTGTGCCTGCGCCGGTGCTCGAGATCTCGCCCCCGGGCCCGGCCACCTCAGGCCGGTTCTACTCCCGGGCCCGTCGCCAGGTCGTCGGCTACACGATCGCGTACCCCCCCGGGCACGGCCCCGGCAGCGTTCTGCCTCTGGTGGTCATGCTGCACGGGTTCGGGGCCAACCACACCGACGCCTTGTCCGGGATGTCGCCGGCGCAAGCGGTGGCTCTGCGGGTGGGCGGCCAGGCCTTGGTCCCCATGGCGATGGTCACGGTGGACGGTGGCGGCGGGTACTGGCATCCCCACCCGGGCGACGACCCTCTGGGGATGTTGGTGCACGAGCTCATCCCCATGTGCCGGTCACGCGGCCTGGGTCGGCCCGCCCAGGGGTTGTGCACCATGGGGATCTCGATGGGCGGGTACGGGGCGATCCTGGTCGCCGAGAAATACCCCTCCATGGTCGAGGCGGTGGCGGCCATCAGCCCAGCGGTGTGGACGACCTACGCCGAGGCGCGCGGCGCCAACCCGGGCGCCTACTCCTCGGCCGAGGACTTCGCCGCCAACGACGTGGTGAGGTACACGTCCGCACTCCGCGGCACTGCGGTGCGCCTGGCCTCGGGGGTCAGTGACCCGTTCCACCCCGGGGTGAAGATCCTGGCCGCGGAGCTCCCGCAGGCGGCCGTGGACTTCTCCAGGGGATGCCACTCGGGCCCGTTCTTCCTCGCTCAGGAGCCCCCTTCGATGGCGTTCCTCTCCGACCACCTGCGGTGAGGGCGCCGAGGGGTGCGTAGGTGCCCGCGGCGGGCCGGATCAGGCCTGGGAAGCGGGGGAGGGGGGCTTGGGCGCGGTGTGGACGAGCACGGTTCGCAGCAACTTGAGCAGGTCGCACCGGAAGCAGTAGTCGCGGCACGTATGAGCCATGGCCGAACCCCCCCTTGCCGACTGGTCTCGCCGAAGGTTCGTTCCGGCGCGACCGCCCCCTGTCGTCTCGGGCAACCGTGATCCCCAAGGCTCACCGTTTGCCCTCGCGGATCCCAACATTTGCCCAACTCGGCCACGATTTCCAGCCGGGGGGGCGAGCCGGGGGGCGGCCCGGCTCCCCCCGGGTCGTCCGCGCAGGAGCCGGGGCGCCGGGATCGTCCCGCTAGTCTCGGCGGCGGACGGCAACCGATTCGAGCGACCTCCCGGGGGGTTGAGCCGTGATCCGAGGTGAAGGGACCGCCGTCGTGAGGGGCGTCACACCCGACGAGGTCTTCGACTTCGTCCTGGACCCGGCCCAGTACACCAAGGCCGACACCAAGATCGTGTGGGTCACCAAGCTCGCCGATCTCCCCGATGGCATGGTGGCCCGTGAGGACGGCAAGTTCCTCGGTCTCTTCAAGGGGTCGGTGGTGACCCGCTACCGGTGGACGCGTCCGACGAGCATCGACGTCACGATCGAGCACGGGGTGCCCCGCTCCCTGCACGCGTGGTTCGAGATCGATGCGGTGGACGGGGGGACGCGCGTGCGCCACGTCGAAGAGCTCGACCTGGGACACGGTCTGCTGGGGCTGCTCCACGATGCCGTGGCGCGGTCGTGGTTCGCGCGTTCGGTCGCCCGGGAGGTGTCGGAGATCGCCCGTTTGCTCGAGGCGGGCGAGCGTGGCCGGGGGCCCGACCACGAAGGAGCGACCTGAGCGGCCGCGTCCGTCCCGGCTCCGGTCCCAGAGGTCAGGGCCCGGTGAACCTGATGTCGAGCGTGCGCAGGTAGGTATGGAGCCCGGCGTCCTGGACCGGGAGCAGGTTCGCCGGCGACCCGGACTCGTTGTGGTGGCTGTGCCACAACCCGGGCGGCGTCACGAAGGCCCCACCGGGTTCCCAGTCCACCCGCAGCGGGTCGATGATGGCGCCGTCGGGGCGGATCTCGGAGCCGACCAGGGTGTAGCACCCCGGATCACAGTCGATGATGAGGTCCACGGCGACGCTCTGGTGCCGGTGGGGTCGCTGCACCTGGCCGTCGGGCAGGACTCCGAGCATCGCCCACAGGGTGTGGGTGGCGGTCAGGGTCTGGTCGTTGCGGGCATTGCCGAGAAGCACGGCCACCCGGCTGCGCGTGGTGGCGGCGGGGTCCGCGGCCACCTCGGCGAGCAGGGCGCGGGCGCGCTCGCCGTCGAACCGGGTGGCGGCGAAGCGGGGCTCGGTGGCCTCGACCCCGAGATAGGCGAGCAGGGGAGAGTCGTCGACGTGATAGAGCAGGGCCGGCTCCTCGGCGCGGTGGCGGGCATGGGATCCTCCCGGCAGGGTGACCACGTCACCGGCCCGCCAGGCGATGGTCCCGGTGCCCCCCGGACCCTCGAGCTCGGTGCGCCCGCGTCCGCGCAGGCAGTAGAAGAGCGCGCTGGTGGCCTCGGCGACGAGGTCGACGTCCTCGCCTGCCGCGATGCACAGGAAGCGGGCCAGCAACGATGGCCCGGTTGCGGGGTACGGGGTACGAAGGACGTCGGAGAGGTCCAGGCAGACGACCCGAGTCGTTCCCGGATCGTGCCACTGCGCCGGGAACCGGCGGACCGGGACCCTGCTCGTCGACCCCGATCCGATCGGGTCGGCCGCGGCACTGTATTCGTGGAAGCGGGCGTCGCCCGTCCAATCCTCCACGGCGAGGTCGATGGCGATTCCCTCGTTCCCTCCGGTGACGGTGCGAGACGTCGATGGGTCCATACCACCAGTATCGGCCACGGTCGCCGTCGGTGCGTCATCCGCGGCGCCGGCGACGGCTGGGGATGTCCTGGGGAAGACGCCGGTCGAACCTGGGGAAATGCGCGCCGCGTCTGGGGACAGTGCCACGAATTCTCTGGAGAACATAGGGATTTCGCGTCACCCTATTGACCTTCGTCGGGCACGGGCGCAGAGTGGTGCTCAGCCGGATGAACAACGACCCTTCCGAGGCCGGAGAGAGCGCCGCAAGGCGGGATCACCGGAGAGGCAGGGAGACGGGTGAGCCGGCGAGGCGGATGGTGAAGTAGCGGGAGGTTCCCTGGGATCGACCGCTACAACGCCCGGACCCGGGGTCGTCCGACCCATGGAAAGGGCGAGCTGTCAGCCGAGGGCGCGGCCCCGAGGAGTGCGGGCGACTTCGGTCGAACCGGCTACTCGGGGTCCCGCCGCGTCCGGGCCCGGATGTGCCGGGCGGCTCTCCTCGCCGGCCGCTCAACGGATCCTGAAGGTGGTCTCACCGCGGACCGGATCGTCTGTGACCTCGACGGCCTCCACCCGCGCCCAGGCCGGCCCCTCACCGCACCATGCCACGAGTGCGTCCACCGCCGGGACCGGGCCTTCGAAGACGGCCTCCACGTCACCGCGTTCGGTGTTGCGTACCCATCCGCCCAGGCCTGCCTCGGTGGCCCGGCGCAGGCACGAGGCCCGGAAGCCCACTGCCTGGACGTGCCCGCGGACGACGACGTGCCGGCGGACCGTCGGCCTGTCGTCGGGCGGGGTCACCTCGAGGAGGCGCCCCGAGCTTCTCCGACGCTGTCCATCAGGCACGGGTCGACCTCCCCGTCGATGCACCGCTCGCATTCGAGCTCGAGGGTGCTGTGCGCGATCGTGAAAGGGGCGCCGATGGCGGACTTCACGCGGTCACCGACGACCTGGGCCTGCTCCAGGGTCGGGTGCCCCGACAGCACCACGTGGGCCGACAGGGCGCGCACGTCGCTCGACAGGCTCCAGACGTGGAGATCGTGGACCTCGGCGACTCCGGGGACCCGGCCCATGGCCGCGGTGAGCTCGGCCAGGTCGACGTCGGCGGGGGACGATTCCAGCAGCACGTCGACGCTGTTGCGCATGAGACGGTAGGCCTCGACCAGGATGATGGCGGCCACCACCAGAGACGCCAGGGGGTCGGCCCACTCCAGCGCATGGTCGGCGACGAGGACCGCGCCCGCGCCCAGGACGGCGAGCGATCCCAGCGCGTCGGCGGTCATGTGCACGGTGGCCGAGCGCATGTTGAGGTCACCGCTTCGCTCGCGCACCGTCAGGGCGGCCAACCCGTTGGTGACGAAAGCCACCCCGGCGACGATCACCACCAGGCCGCCGTGGACGGCATGGGGATGGACGAGGCGGTTCACGCTCTCGACGACGATGGCGACGGTCACCACCGCGATCACCGCCGTGTTGGCCAGGGCGGCCAGGATCGGGCCTCGGTGGTACCCGAAGGAGTGCGACGCGTCGCGAGGCCGGGTGGCCCATCGCACGGCGAGGAGGGACATCGACAGGCCCGCCACGTCGGTGATGTTGTGCCCGGCGTCCGAGAGCAGGCCCACGGAGTGTGCCACCAGGCCGCCGGCCAGCTGGACACCGATCAGGGCGAAGTTGAGGCCCAGGGCGACCACGAGACGTCGTGTACGGATGGTCGCGCGGTCCATCGGGGTGGCTCCTCGATCGGTGCGGATGCCCCCAGCCTACCGGGAGCCCCTCGGCAACCCTCGGTGCTGGGTGCCCCGGCAACCCTCGGTGTCGGGCGCCCGGCGCCGTGGCTCCGGGTCCTCAACCGTAAGGGCCGAACCAGGCACGGTCGGCCCGGCCGGTGCGGTAGCAGTCGAGCAGGTGCTCGAACCACGCCGTGCTGTCGGAGAGCCCGCCGGGCCGGAAGCGCTCGAGCCAGAGCCGGCGGTACTCCTCCACACAGGAGGTGAGCTTGGCCGCCAGGACGTCGCGGTCCGAGCTCGGCACCGATTCCAGGGTGCCGTCGCCGCCGAGACGGAGGCCGGCGTCGTGGCAGGCCAGGCCGAGGAAGGCCGCGGTGGCGGCGATCTCGTCGATCACGAGCCGACCGTCGGGGCGCCGAGGCCGGGCCCGGCCCAGCGCGGACGTCGTCTCGTCGGCAAGGGCCTGCACCGCCTGGAGCTCGGCGGGGACGAGTCCCTTGGTCATGGCCTTGCCCATGGGCCACTGGGGGAGGAGGAAGGGCAGCGCCAGAGCCGACATGTTCGGGAGCTGTGGACCCACCATGCGGCAGGCCCGACCGAGCCCGATGACCGCCCGCCCCGTCTCGCCTGCGGGGTCGTCGTAGCAGTGCACGTCGAGCAGGGTGCCGAGGGTGTCGGGGTCGAGCCCGGCGTGGGTGTCGGCACACCATCCGAAGGCGGCGGCGGTGGCGAAGCCGGGGTCGCTCACGTACGCCTGCTGGTGGTGGCCCATGTCGCCCCAGTCGGTGACCAGGAGCCCGCCCGCGCCGTGGGCGGCACCGGCCGCTGCTGCGGCCCTGATGTTCCCGATCATGTTGTCGACCCGTCCCGCCAACGACATCCAGCTCGAGGTGCCCGGGCACACCCAGAAGGGCACGCCGGCCTGCTCGAGGCGCCCGGCGCGCTCGTCGAAGGGGTGGTTGTCCTCGTACCCCCACTCGCACAGCGTGACTCCGTCGGGGAGCCCGGCCACGAGGTCGTCGTGCGCGGCGGGCACGTCGCCCCACACGAGCAGCTCCCGGCCATCGAGGACGGGCAGGTCCCGCAGCGCGCCCAGCCATTGCGCCCATTCACCTCGTCGGTCCGAGCTGAGCTCCCAGGGCTCGTCCATGCCGACGTGGACCCGGGTGCTGCGGAGCTGGGGGACGAGCTGGGCGAGGAGGTCGGAGACGAGCGCGAACGCGGCGGGATTGGCCGGGTCCAGCGTGAGCGGCGGACGACGGATCCCCATGATCCAGTCGAAGCCGTCGGGAGCGATGGCCAGAGGCCGGTACCGGTCGAGGCGCAGCCATCGCTCGAAATGGCCCAACGTGTTCTGGTTGGCCACCAGCTCCACGCCCCGCGACCGGCAATGGTCGTCGAGGGCGTGCATGTCGTCGGCGGTGTAGGGGTCGGCACCGCGCCACACGTCCTCGTGGCCCGCGTAGGCGAAGGTGTGCTCCATGTACAGCTGGAGCTGGTTGATCTTCCACGACGCCAACCGGTCCACCACAGCGCGCAACGACTGCAGGGTTGGTACCCGGTCGCGCGACACGTCCAGCATGACGCCACGCACGGCGAAGTCCGGCCAGTCATCGATGCGGCACGCCGGCAAGGTCGGGACGCCGCCGCCCTCGCCCGTGTCGGCGAGGTGGCGTAGCTGGGCCAGGGTGGCGCGCCCGTGGCGCAGTCCGGCTTGGTCCGCGCCCCACACCCGCACGCCGTGCTCGTCCACCTCCAGGCGGTATCCCTGGGGCGGGAGCGTCGCGTCGAGGTGCTCGACCGGCGCGCCGTCGGGCACTACGGCGCCGTCGGGGGCGCCCTGGTAGGAGCGGGGCCGAGGCAGCAGGGCGGGTTCGCGGTCCACGGCGTCGCTCCGGGGTCCGGGGTCCGGGGTCCAGGTCCCGGGGTCGGGTTCAGTCCGCCGGGTCCCAGGGGCCCTCGGGGCGTAAGCCCTGGGCCACCATGAGGGCGAGCTCGTTGCGCACGACCGGGAGGTCGTCGGCGTGGGTGACGCCGATGCAGCGCCCCGGGCCGTCGAGCACGCGCACCGCCGCGACCCCGTCGGCCCGGTCCCTGCCCCCGGCGATCATGTCGCCCACCACCTCGGGCAACAGCACTTCGGCGTCGCTGGTGAGTGCGGAGGGATCGGGGACAGCACCGTCGGGAGACACCGACGGATGGGCGTCGAGCACGGCGGCTTCGAGCACGGGCCAGATCGAGGGCTGGAATCCCCACAGGTTCATCGACACCGGGGTGTCGCCCGGCAGCGATGCGGGCTCGAGGCCGTCGCCGGCGTCGAAGTTCCCGTCGGGGCGCCTGGCCACGGCGCGCCGCTCCACGAGACGCACCAGGTGCCCGTCGGGCCCGACCTCGCAGGTGCCCCTGGTCACGGGGGCGTCAGCCACGATGGTGTCGCGCAGCTGGTAGGCCACGATGGCGTGTTCATGGCCCTCGGCGAGCCGGGTGGCGAGCAGGGCCATCGCCGGCGCGCCGTAGACGTCGTCGGCGTTCACCACGGCGAAGGGGCCGTCACCGACGTGCTTGCGGGCGCACAGCACCGCGTGCGCGGTGCCGAGCGGCACGCGCTGCTCGGTGAAGGACACACTCAGCCAGCTCGGGAAGCACCGGCGCACGTGGTACCGGATGGCGGGCCCCGTCTGGGGGCCCAGGACCAGGACGACCTCTCCGAACCCGGCGGACACCGCGTCTCCGGCGATGAGGTCGATCACCGCTTCGCCGTGCAGCCCCACCGGGGCCAACGGCTTGCACCCGCCGTAGCGCTTGGCCATGCCGGCGGCCAGGACCACCAGGACCGGCAGGTCTTCGGAGCCCCCCGTCGTCATCCTCCCCATCGTAGGACGGCGCTCGCCCATGTCATCCCGCCTCCGAATCCCGACAGGAGGACCAGGTTGCCCGGGCGGAGCCGACCCGTCTCGAGCGCGTCGGCCAGAGCCAGGGGGATCGATGCCGAGGAGGTGTTGCCGTAACGGTCGATCGTCACCACGCAGCGGTCGTCGGGGATCCCGAGCCGGTGGCTGGCGGCGGTGATGATGCGGGCGTTGGCCTGGTGCGGGACGAAGAGGTCGACGTCACCAGGCCCCAACCCGGCCTTGCCGAGGGCGCTGAGAGACGATTCGACGATCACACGCACCGCATGGCGGAAGATCTCCTTGCCGTTCATGTAGAGGTAGCCGCCGTGGTCGCATTTCAACAGGTGGCGCAGGGACCCGTCGGCACCGAGATCCCAGGCCAGCAGCTCGCCGGGCCCCTCGGTGGCCTCGAGCAGCACCGCGCCGGCCCCGTCACCCACCAAGACGGCGATGCTGCGGTCGTCCCAGTCCGTGATGTGCGAGAGGGTCTCGCTGCCGATGACGAGCACGCGTCGGGCCCCCGCCAGCACCAGCCCGTGCGCGGCGACGAGGGCGTAGACGAACCCCGAACACGCCGCGTTGACGTCGAAGGCACCGCCTCGGACGCCGAGGCCCTCTTGAACCGTGGCCGAGGTTCCCGGCACGAGCGCGTCGGGGGTGGAGGTGGCGAGCACGAGTACGTCGACGTCCGCGCCGGTGCGACCGGCCCGTGCCAGTGCCTGGGCACCGGCGGCGATGGCCAGCTCGGCCGTGGTGCCCCCGATCCGGCGTTCACGGATCCCGGTGCGCTCGGTGATCCACTCGTCGCTCGTATCCAGGCGAGCGGACAGGTCCTCGTTGGTGACGATCTTGTCGGGGACGGCGATGCCCCATCCGGTGACGACTGCTCCAGGCATGAGGTGTCAGTTTCGTTCGAGGACGTGCACGGCGACAAGGGCGGTGTCCTTGCCCGACATGATCCCGCCGGTGTTGACGGCCATGGCCAGACGGGGCTCGGGGACCTGGCGGCCCGTGGCCGTGCCCCGCAGCTGGGCCACGAGCTCGGCGATCTGGCAGATGCCGGTGGCCCCGAGGGGGTGGCCGCGGGCGACGAGGCCGCCGCTCGGGTTCACGCACACCCGGCGCCCACCCACGTCGGTGTCGCCCGCCACGGTTGCCGCCCCGGCCTCCCCGGCAGGGAAGAAGCCCAGGGATTCGAGGGCGTAGAGCTCCTCGGCGCTGGTGGCGTCGTGCAACTCGACGACGTCGATGTCCCCGGGGCCCACCCCGGCGTCCTTCCAGGCCTCGTCGGCGGTCTCGCGCAGCCGGTCGTGGTAGTCGAGCTCCCCGTTGCCCGAGCGCAGCAAGCTGGCCCGGACCCGGGGCGCGCCGGGGGCGGTGCCGGCCGAGAGGACCGCCGCCGCGGCTCCGTCGGTGAACGACGAGCACATGAGCCGGGTCAAGGGCGCGACCACCTCAGGTGAGGCGAGGACCTCCTCGACGGTGACCGGCGTCCTGAACTGGGCCAGCGGGTTGCGCGACCCGCACCGGCGGGCCTTGGCCGCTGCCGCCGCGATCTGCTGGGGAGTGGTGCCCCGGGACTCGATCTGATGACGGACCCACGTGGCGTTGAGTGCCATGAGCACGCTGCCGGCGTCGTTCTCGAGGCTGACGCGCAGCTCCGCCCGCTCGTCGGAGGGCAACCCGTCCTCGATCCCGGCGATGGTCTCGCCCCGTCGGCCGGTCCACATCTTCTCGACGCCCACCACCAGCACCGGTGACTGCCCCGCCCGTGCCGCCAGCACGCCGAGGTGCATGGCCGACGACCCGCCGGCACAGGAGTTGTCCACGTTGACGATGCCGGCGGTGCCGAGGTCGACGTCCCGGAGCCAGCTCTGGCCGCGGATGCATCCCTGGTCGCAGAGCCGGCCGCCCAGGGCGTTGGCCGAGATGACGAGACCCACGTCGGTCGCCGACATGCCGGCATCGGCCAGCGCGGCTCTCACCGCTTGGCCTGCCATGACCTCGGGAGTGAGGTCGCGCCGGTCCATGGGCGTCATCCCTATCCCGACGATGCTCACATCCTGTTGCACGACGGCCTCACCTCCGAACCGGGTCTTCGGCCTCCGTAGCCACGGGGGCCGATTCGACGTCGACCAGCAGCTGCGAACCGCGCACCACGACGGGACGTGCACCGCCTCCGCCGTTCGCCGTGGGCGGCGCGTCCGGCGCTGGGCTGTGCGACGGGACGAGACCTGCGAGCTCGCCGGCCAGGTCCTCGAACTGTACCAGCGGGTCGTCTGAGGTCACGAAGACCGCCACGTGTTGCGCCCCGGCGTCGGCGAACCGAGCCACCGCCGTCGCACACCTCCGGGCGCTCCCCGACACGAGGTGCCGCGCGAACGAGCGTGCCGGGAGACCGTAGAGCGAAGCCATCCACGACAGCCCTCGCTCCTGGGCACCGACCCCGCCCACCGAGACGAAGACCACCACCGCACGCGCCAGCGCGTCCGGATCGCGCCCGGCGCGCTCGGCTTCCTTGTCCAGGCGCCCCAGGGCCGCCCCGTACTCGTCGGGTGCCAGGAACAACGGGATCCACCCGTCGCCACGTCGTGCCGCGCGCCGCAATGCCGCTTCGCTGGACCCCCCGACCCACACCGGCACGGGGTGGGCGGCAGGCAGTTGCGAATAGCGCGCCCCGGGGCAGACCGTCCACGCCCGGCGCAGGGCGTCGATCCCCTCGTCGAGCCGTCTGCCGCGGGTGGCGAAGGGGACGCCGGCCGCGGCGTACTCGCCGGCGTGGGTGCCCACACCCACGCCCAGCACCAGGCGACCTCCCGACAAGTGGGCCAGAGCGGCCGCCTCCTTGGCCACCGACGGGGGGTGGCGCAGCGGCAATTGCAAGACGCAGGTCCCGATGCCGGCGCGGCGGGTGGCGGTGGCGGCGACCCCGAGGGCACTGAGCGCCTCGAGCGCGGGCCCGTGCCAGAAGAGGTGGTCGCAGACCCACAGGGCTCCTGCCCCTCCCGCTTCGGCCTGGCGGCACAGGTCGGCCAGGGCCGCGGCGTCGGGCAGACCAGGGGTGTGTTGCGGGAACGTCGGGAGGATGAGGCCGACCCTCCCCGTGACCGGGCCCGGCACCTGGTAGGCGGGCGCTACCGGGGTGTCGGAGGGCACGCCGCATGGTATCCGGCGCCATTTGTGACGGAGCGTCAGATCCGGGCCCCGTCCCCGCCCGAGGAAACGGGGCCGGATCGGGCCCCGAAGGGGTGCACAGTCGGTCCGATGCCGGGGTTCGGCACGACACGGTCGACCGCACGGCACAATGGAGAGGTGCCCGAACCGAGCGAAGCCGGCCCCTCACCCTCGGACCCGGGTCGGGCCGAGATGTCCGACGATCCCGGGTCGGCTGCGGCCGGGGTGAGCGACGAGGTCCGCGCCGAGCGCGAGGCGGAGCTGCGGTCGCTCATCGAGTTGATGCGCCCGGCGGTGCAGGCCGACGGTGGGGACCTCGAGCTCGTATCGTTCGACGTGGAGTCCGGTGTCGTCGAGGTGCAGCTCCAGGGCGCCTGCAGTTCGTGCGCCATCTCGTCGGCGACCCTGCAGGGGGGGGTGGACCGTATCCTGCGGGGCCGCCTCGACTGGGTGACCGAGGTCGTGGGGGGCGTCGACGAGAGCGCCGATCCCTTCGACAGTGCCGCCATGGGCCGGGGTGCGTACGTCCCTCGGGCGTGAGCCCTCTGACGGGTAGGGCGATGATTTCCGAGTCCCTGGCCCGTCGAAGCTGTTGAACGACCCACCGAGCTCGAGGAGGAGCCATGCCCATCCGTGACCGTGCCCCCATCGGATCGCCGTGCTGGGCCGATCTGTGGACTTCCGACGTCGAGGGCAGTCGCAGGTTCTACAGCGGGCTCTTCGGTTGGGAGGCCCAGGAGCCGAGCCCGGAATTCGGCGGGTACTTCATGTTCACCCGCAACGGCGTGCCGATCGCGGGCGCCATGGGTGCCATGGGTGACGTGCCCGCCGACAACACCTGGAAGGTCTACCTGCAGACCGACGACATCGCCAAGGCCGTCGAGGCGGCCGAGGCCGAGGGCGCCCAGGTCGTCGGACCGATCATGCCCGTGGCCGATCTCGGCACCCAGGCGGTGCTTGTCGACCCCACCGGCGCCCAGGTCGGCGCCTGGCAGCCCGGGACGTTCCCCGGGTTCACCGTCCTCGACGAGAACGGCGCACCGAGTTGGTTCGAGCTGCACACCCGGGACCACGCCCGAGCTGTCGCCTTCTACCGATCGGTGTTCCGCCTCGACGCCAACGCCGTCGGTGACAGTGACGAATTCCGTTACACCACCGTGCGCGAGCCCGGCGGCGAGGACGACCTGGCCGGGATCTTGGACGCCTCGGGCTTCCTCCCCGAGGGTGCGCCGGCCCACTGGTGGGTGTACTGGAAGGTCGAGGACCCCGACCTCACCGTGGCCAAGGTCGAGGCCCTCGGCGGCTCGGTCGTGATGGCCGCCGAGGACACCCCCTACGGGCGCCTGGCCACGGTCATGGACCCGGCGGGCGCCCAGTTCAAGCTGCGCGGCCTGTAGTCGCTGCCGGGTACCACTCGGGCGCGCCGTGTGCGTGGCACGCGGGGGTCACAGGCCTCAGCCGGTCGGGGGCTTCGTGGTGGTCGGGATGCCCAACGTCGTCGCCATGGTGCCCAGCTGGGTGTCGAGCGCCGACGCCGCCGCGGCGACGGCCGGAGCGCCGGTGGAGATGGGTTTGCCGGCGGTGAGATCGGTCGCGCTTTGCGCGTAGGCATTGCGGTAACCGTCGAGCGCCTGTTCCAGGCCCGCCACGGCGGGTGGGACCGAGGACGGCCAGGTGATGCCTTGGAGCTGTTGCGCGAATGCGGTGATCGCCGCCTCGATCTCCTGGACGCTCGTCACCTGCCGGGACACGTCCGACTTCTCCGCCTGGTTGGCGGCGTTCTGGTCGCTGAGAGCACTCTGAGCACTCTGCTGCTCCCCGGTGACACAGATCTGGTAGAGGCCGGGGCTGAGCGCGTCCCCCGCACACTCGTCTCCCGACTCGTGGAAGCTGTAGCTGGCGGCATCGCTCTGTACCCGTTGCTGTTGCTTGGCGATGTCTGCCGTGGCGCTGGCGATCACGACGTTGGGGGACACCAGTGCGGCGTCGTATTGAGCGAGGACGGCCTCGTAGACGTGTGTGACGTGCGAGATCGTGATCGCCGTCGTCGTCGTGCTCAGGGCCTTGTCCGACTTCCCACCTGTGCTGAGCGCACTGGGGAACACGACGAGCAAGACGGCGATGACGGCGAGGATCCCGATGATGATCCAGCGGGTACGGCGGCGGTCTCTGCTCTGGCGGCTCGGCGGAAAGTAGTCCCTGGAGGGCACGTCCGGTCCCTGTTCTGGTTGTGGCGGTTCCTCATCCGGCGGTCCGTGTTCGGGGTCGTACCCGATGGTGTCGGACGCCGATGCCGGGCTCCTCAGCCTATATGCCACCCCCCGGAACTCGGCCCCGCCCCGATCAGGGGTCCGGGCCCCGGGAATCGAGCACGCGCTGTGTCGTGCTAGGGGTTCCCCACCGCTGGCGGGAACGTCTGCAATGGCGACGTGCTCAACCACGAGGGCCCTCCGGTGTAGGCCTCCACGAGCCACAGGGCGCCGGGTTGAGGGGCGTAGGTCTGTACCGGTGGGTACAGGGTCACGGTGTCCGATCCGCCGGCTCGCACCACCACACGTCCCGTGGTCCGAAGGGGCCCAGAAGCCGTGGGGATTGTTGCCGGTGTTGACCATGAAGTGCGGGGTGACGGCGGCGTCGGTCCGGTTGTGCACCGAGACGCGCACGGCATCCACGACCCTGCCGCCGTGCGACAGCGCCACGCTGCGTACCGTCAGCTCCAACGGCGGCGCCAGGAAGGCGAGAACCGAAGCGATCACCACTCCCAACGTCGGTAGGCCCACGGCCAGGGCCGGCACCACCTTGTGACGTGGCCCCGCGGAGGGCAGCACCGACGTGCTCCGGGAGACGCCCCGTACCGAGAGGGCAGCCACGATGGCAGCGGGGAAGAGGTCGGTCAGGTAGCTCGACAGGCTCCGAGGCGAGAAGAACAGTGGGATCGGCATGAGCAAGAGCCAGATGCGCTTGAGACCGGGGTACCAGACGGCGAAGGCGCACGTCACGCCGACGAGGGCCAGGGCGCCGGCGACGCTGAGCATCGTCAGGTCGACACCACCGGTGATCCCATGGGTCGCCAGGCTGACGAGTCCCTGCCCGTCGGCCACGAGGCCACCCACGAAAGGGACCAGGGTGCCGTGGAACCACGCCGTTGGTTGCCAGACGACGAACGGGAGGTTCACGGCACTGAAGACGGCCAGGACGGTGAGCAGGTAGCGCAGTGCCAGGGCGGGGGCCGGCCTTCCCGCCAGCCGAGCCTCGAGGAACACCCCGATCACCAACAGGGGTACGCAGAACCAAGGAGTCTGTTTGATGGAGCAGGCGAGCCCGAGGGCGATCGGTCCGATCCAGCGGGCGAGGCCGGCGTGACGGTCCTGGCCGAACCGGTCCCAGCGCCATACCGCCAGGATCAGGAACGGCACGAACATGGCGTCGGTCTCACCGGAGCTGAACGAACCCAGCAAGGTCGGTGTCAGTACCACGAGCCCCGCCAACCACCGGAACGACGAGGGCAGGAGCACGAAGAGCAGCACACCCGACACCAGCCATGCCAGCAGGTCCATCCAGTCGACGACGGCGTGGTGAAGGCCCAGCGCCATGGCGGGGAAATCGGCGAGGAACGATCCGGCCGGGTACGAGAACTGCGAGACGTGGCCTCCGCTGACGGTGTAGGTCCAGAACTGGGCGGGCACCTTGAGGAGCTGGGCGGCCGGAGACATCGACACGACATAGGGATCGGAACCGTGCAGAAGCGCCCGCGCCGCCACGTGCTCGAAGGCGGCCGAGTCCGTTGTGTAGAACCTCCGCGTGTGGATCTCGATGGCTTGGGGGAACACGACGGTCACCATCACGGCGACGAAGGCCAGGCCCTGGAACAGGCGGGACCGGGGACTGCGGGTGAGCCAGCACGCCGCCGTCCCGACGAGGCCGCTCAGGATCATCAGAGGGGCGAGGGCGACGATGAACGGGGACGACCACCAGAAGCCCCAGACGTCGACACCCCCGGTGAGCACGGCCAGCCACACCAGGCTCCAGCCCCCGCGCTCGAGCATGTACAGGCCGCGGGTGTCGGGCGCCTGTGACGGTGTGGTGGTGACGTCGAGACCGGCGAGATGTTCCCCGGGGGCGCTCTCGCGGCTGGTTAGCACCCGCTAAGTATGTCGATCCCTGGGTGGGGAGGCATCCACGGGCGTGGGGCAGGGACGATTCCACAGGTGATCCGACACCCTGAGCGCCTCGGTCCCGGTTCCTTGGCGCAAGACGGGCGACCGGGTGGAGCAGTCGCTACCGTTGCGCCATGACGCGTCGCTCCGGTGGTCCCGCCGGTGCCGAAGGTCATCCGTGAGGTGACGTCGACCGAGATCAGGACCTCGTCGCTTTCGCCACCGGTCCCTGCCCCGGATCTGGGGAAGCGACGAGGAGCTCGCGTCCTCGTCGTGGTGGTCGGCCTGGCAGCTTTCGCGGCGCTGGTCGCGCTCCTCTACACCGCGTCCGTGCACAACGTGACCGGGGACTCCGACGGTGCAACCGCGGTCCTCGAAGGTCAGTCGATGGCCGGCGGCAACGTGATGCTCCACGGTTGGGCACTGTCCCTGGACTCGTTCTGGACGGTCGACGCGCCCTTCTACATGGTCATCGAATTCGTCACCGGAGTGCGTGGCGTGCTTCTTCAATTGGTCCCGGCCGTGGTCGGCGCGTCGGTGATCTTCATGGGCGCATGGCTCGCACGTGACGGGCGCCGGGGAATGGCCGGCTTCGCCGCCGCCGCCACGGTGCTGGTCCTGCTCGGTCTCCCCAGCCATGTCCTGTCGCTGTTCCTCCTTCGAGGCCCGCTGCATGTCGGGACGGCGTTGTGGTGTCTCGTCGCCTTCGCCGGACTGCGATCGGGGCGTGTGGGACGGGGTTGGGTCGTGGCCGTGTGCTTCTTCGCTGCGGGTGCTCTCGGGGACTTCCTGATGATCGCGCTGGGCATCGTTCCCGCCTGCGCGGCGGGAGTGGTTGCCATGCTCCGCGCCCGGAGCTGGCGCTCCGGCGTACCCGCGCTGAGCGCGGCCGGCGCCGGCCTGATCGTCACGTGGGTCGTTCGTGCGATTGCCACCGCGGTGGGGACCTTCTCCGTGGCCACCAGTCATCCCAAGGCCTCGGCATCCGAGATGCTGGGAAACCTGGGGCGGGTGGCCACGTGGGGAGCCGACATGCTCGGTGTGGGCAATGCCGGTTTCACCAGCGGTGGCGTTCCCGCACCGCTCCAAGCCGTGCACGTCCTGGGTCTGCTCGTCGTGGTGGCGGGGGTCATCGGGGCACTGCGATCCCTCGTGCTGGGGCTGATGCGCGGGTCTTCTCCGTCTGAGGGTTGTGCCAGGGCCTGGCGCCTCGATGATCTTCTGGTCATGGCGTTGGTGGCCGACATCGTCGTGTTCGTCGTTCTGACGAGCAGCACCGATCAACAATTCATGCGATACCTCACCGCCGCTGTCATCTTCGGCTCCGTTCTGGCCGGAAGGATGATGGGACGGCTCGCCGCCGCAGCTTCGGCGCGCCGTCGGCGAGCTGGGTCCCCTGTGCTCCTCGCCGCGGTGGCGGCCCTCGTGGCCGCGCTCTGCTTCAATGTCACCGCTCCGCCCCCGGCCCGGCCCTATGCACAGCTCGGGCAGTTCCTCGAGGCCCATCACCTCGATCAGGGCATAGGCGACTACTGGAGCGCCTCGGTCACCACGGTGGGCACCGCAGAATTCGGTGAAGGTCCGCCCGGTGATCACCACCCCCCAGGGCAGGGTCGTGCGCTACGGGAGACAGTCGACCTCGAGTTGGTACACGAACCAGTCCTTCCAATTCCTCGTGTTCGACTCGGGCCGACCGTGGGGGGGTGTCGACGCCGCCACCGCAGCCGCGACGTTCGGGCCCGTGACTCGCACCTACGTCGTGGGCACGTACCGAGTCCTCGTCTGGTCCCACCCCGTGCGGGTGTCGTCGATCGGCTTCTCTCCCATCCCCCGGTAGGTCGTCGCCCCCGTCTGCACCTGTCGAGACCCCGCGTCCCGGGCTCGCCATTCACAGATGCTCCACAGATCCCTCATAGGTACTTCGAAGCACGGAGCGTTCGAATCGGGTCACGGAGTCGGCGAAACGGCCCGGTTCGCTACGGGGGTGCAGATGGACACCGAGTGGATGAGTCGAAGCAGATGCAAAGGCATGGACGCCGGGTTGTTCTTCCCGAGCGACGGGGTCGGGGTGCTGGCCGCGCAACGGATCTGCGCACAATGCGCGGTAGCGCTCCCGTGCCTGCAGTATGCGCTGGACAACAGGATCGACGAAGGCGTGTGGGGTGGCGCATCGGAGCGTGAGCGACAAAGGCTCCTGCGTCGGGGGATCGTCCCGAGCCTCCGTGCCGAAGCCAAAGACCACGAACCCGCCGACGCGCCCTGTCGAGGCCCTTCGTCGGGCGCGCTCACTTCTGTCGGTCACCGCTGAAGCTTCCCTTCGGGCTGGCAGACCACCGCCGTGCAGGCGGTAGCCGGTCCATCGGTAACCAGAGCCGTGGTCGGGCCCGACCCGATCTCTGGCTCGACGCCAGATGTCTTTCATAGGTGGTGCCGTCTGTGTCTTTCGACCTGGACGGCTTTCGGAGGGGGAGCAGATGCATTTGCACACGGAGACGGTCACCGGGGAATTTCCCAACGACCACGATCGACCTCCGCGGAAATTCGCTCAGGGGAGGGTGTGCGCGGAGCCGGGTTGCAGCACTCGCCTGTCGATCTACAACGAGGGCGAGCACTGTTCTCTGCACATGGTGGCGGTGGCCCCTCGGGTGCGGGGCAAGAAGCTCGGTTGGCGCCGCCAACATCGGGAGTCGTAGTCGCCCGCCGGGGGTTTGCATCCGGGCAACGGACGCGCGCATCCTTGGCCTGGCCTCGCAGCGGGATCACCTTGGTGCACCGTGCCTGTGAGGCAGTGTCGGAGGTGAGAGATGGTCGACGTGAACGTTCCCACCCACGGCGAGGTACCTGCCTACCTGGCGACTCCGCCGGATCCGGGTCCCTGGCCCGGTGTCGTGGTCATCCATGACGCGCTGGGCATGAGCCAAGACGTCAAGAACCAGGCCAACTGGTTGGCGGGCGAGGGATACCTGGCCGTCGCACCGGACTTGTTCCACTGGGGGAAGAAGATGGTGTGCCTGCGCTCGATCTTCGGCGACCTGCGGGCCCGCAAAGGGAGGGCGTTCGACGACATCGAAGCGGTGCGCACCTGGTTGGCCGGGCGCGACGACTGTACAGGCCGGATCGGTGTCATCGGCTATTGCATGGGCGGCGGGTTCGCCCTGCTGCTGGCCCCGGGCCACGGATTCGCGGTGTCGAGCGTCAACTACGGTCAGGTCCCCAAGGACGCCGAGAGCTTCTTGTCCGGAGCCTGTCCCATCGTCGGCAGCTTCGGCGCCAAGGATCGGACGCTGCGCGGTGCCGCGGCCAAACTGGAGCGGGCACTCACGGCGAACGGTGTGGACCACGACGTGAAGGAGTATCCCGAGGCGGGTCATTCCTTTCTCAACGACCACGACAGTGCCCTGTTCGCGGTGGCGGGGAAGCTCATGGGCGGCGGGTACCACGACCCCTCGGCTTTGGACGCCCGCAGGCGCATCGTCGCCTTCTTCGACGCAACCCTGAAGTCATAGCCCCACCACGCAGCCCGCTCGGAGACGTCCGCTCGGTGGCGGCGGCCATCGGCGCACTACGGTGCCTTCCATGTTCGTGGTCTCGCGCCCACGCTTCGAGGAGCTCGTCGCCGATGCACTCGACTCGCTGCCCCCCGAGCTCGGCACCGAGATGGAGAATGTCGCCGTGCTCGTGGAGGACCGAGCGGCGGGACGCCCCTTGTTCGGGCTCTACCAGGGAATCCCACTGACCAAGCGTGGCCCGCAGAGCTACAGCGGAGCCATGCCCGACCGCATCACCTTGTACCAGGACGAGATCTGCGGGGCGTGCTCGACCGAGGCGGAGGTCGTCGCCCTGGTGCGCAAGACCGTGATCCACGAGGTCGCCCATCACTTCGGCATCAGCGATCCTCGCCTGGAGGAATTGGGGTGGGCTTGACGAGGAGGTCCGAGAGGGGCCGCCTTCAGGCCGCGAGATCGGACTCCTCGATCGACCCGTAGCGCACGAGCGGTTCGAACAGGTCGAGGACCGAGCGGTCGGGGTCCGTGATCCCTCGGAGCGCCGGGGTCGCCAGCCGCCGGGCCACGAAGCGCCGGGCGACGGCCGCTTTGCGGGCGTCGCCGGTGCGGTCCAGAGCCCACGCCGCCTCCTCGACGAGCAAGGCGCCCTCCACCGTGTCGGCGAGGAGCTCGGCGAAGCGCCGGCTGTGCAGCAACGCCATGTCGTCGGGTGCACCCTCGAGATAGGAGACCGCCATCCGGGTGTCGCGCAGCGACGCCGCCACCGTGTCCAGTGCGCCGGCCAGCACCTTGTGGCCCGAGCCCGTCTCGAGTGCTTGCTCGGCGCGTGCCAGCAGGGCGACGTGCGCCTGCTCCCCTCGCATGGCCCGGCGCACGTCGATGCACAAGATGTTCTCCGCACCCTCCCAGATGGTGTGGCACTGGGCGTCACGAAGCTGGCGTGCCATGGGCCAGTCCTCCATGTACCCGTTGCCGCCCAGGACCTCGAGGCCCGTCGACGCGGCCCACAGCGCCATGCGCGTGCAAC
Organism: uncultured Acidimicrobiales bacterium; assembly: GCA_963848335.1. Lineage (GTDB taxonomy): Bacteria > Actinomycetota > Acidimicrobiia > Acidimicrobiales > UBA8190 > Chersky-840. The sequence continues at coordinate 338,674 of CAWKDD010000003.1, read as the reverse complement.
GCATCTTGGCCAGCGGCACGAGGATGCGTCGCACCAGCCGGCCCGATTCGGCGTCCTGGGCCCCACGGGTGGCCGCCGCGCATTCGTAGGTGGCGGCCATTCCCGCCTCGAGGTCCACGAGCATGTCGACAAGGGTCTCCCGCACGAGCGGGTAACTGTCGATGCGGTTCCCGAATTGCGAGCGCCGCGCCGCGTAGATGGCCGCTTCGAGGAACGAGCGGCGATGGATGCCCAGTCCCATGAGCGCCACGCCGAACCGGCTCCCGTTGACCATCTCCATCATCCGGTTGATGCCTCGTCCGTCGCGCGCCGCGTCGGTGACGTCGCGGGCGTCGAGCGCCCCCGCTCCACCCGCCAACCACGCCCGGGCGCCGTCGAGCTCCACCTCGCCGGTGGGCACGCCGACCGTCCCGAGCTTGGGCTTGAGGCGCTTGATCCTGAAGCCGTTGGCCCTCCCGTCGGGAAGGATGCGCGGCACGATGTAAGTGGCGAGCCCCCGGCTCCCCGCCCGGGCGCCCTCGGGGCGCGCCAGGACGATGAACACCTCGGCATCGACGTTGGAGCAGAAGTGCTTCTCCCCCGACAACAGCCATTCGTCGCCGTCTTGCACGGCGCGAGTGGTGTTGGCCCCTACGTCGCTGCCGCCCTGGCGCTCGGTCAGGAACATCCCGCCCTCCCAGGCCACGTCGGCGTCGGTGCTGCGCAGCCGCCCCAGCAGCTCCTCACGGGCAGCGGCAGGGGCGTAGCGCTCCACGATGTCGGCGGCTCCCGACGTCATGCCCAGACCGCAGTAGATCGCCGTCTCGGCCTGAGACACCAGGTACGAAACCGAGGCGGTCACGACGCCGGGGACGGGGCGGCCCGCCACCGCCTCCAGGCTGACGAAGCCGTTGCGCACCAGGTCCGCCTTGTTCCGGGTCCAGTTCGGATGGTGGACGATCTCGTCGACCTCCTCCCCCCAGCGGTCGTAGCGGCGCAGGACCGGCCCGTGCTTGTCGGTCACCTCGGCCCGGGGTGCGATGACCCGGCCCACGAGGGCGCCGAATCGGCCCACGTGCTCCTCCGCCAGGGAGCGCTCGTCGGGATCGGGGAGGTGCCGGTCCAGCAGGGCACGAAGGTTGGGGTCCAGGGAGTACCAGTCCAATCCGGCGGCCTGGTCGAATTCGGCGTAGTCGGGAAGCATCCTCTGATGCTACGGCGGCGGGACGGCCAACTGGCCGGGCCCCCCGGCACATTCCTTAGGAAAACTAATTAGACTGGTGAACAATGACCACGATCGCCGAGGGCACGCCGGGGCCGAAGCGCCCTCCCCCCACCGGATCCGCCACCGAGCATGACGCCGGCTCGGGTCCTCGACCGAGCCCCGACACGGGCCGGGCGGATTCCGGGGGTTCCGATGCCGAGATGGCGGCCCGGCTTCGACTGGCGATCCTGCGCCTGTCGCGCCGGCTCCGGCAACAGGTGGCGGGCGGCGTGACCTCGTCGCAGGTCTCGGCCCTGGCCACCGTGGAGCGCCTGGGCACCCCCACTCTGGGGGAGCTCGCCTCCTGGGAGCAGGTGCAGCCCCCGAGCATGACCAAGATCGTGGTGGGGCTCGAGACCGCCGGGTTGGTCCTGCGCCAAGAGAGCGAAACCGACCGGCGCATCGTGCGGGTGAAGCTCACCGCCGAGGGACGCCGCACCCTGGCTCGCAGCCGCTCGCTGCGCAACGCATACCTGGTACGGCGCCTGCGGGGGCTCTCCGCCGACGAACGGGCCGCGCTCGGGGACGTCGTTGCGCTGCTCGAGCACATGGTGCAACAGCCATGACGCGGCTGCGTCGCGTGGCGGACACGACGTTCCGGTCCATGCACACGCGCGAATTACCGGCTGTACTTCACCGGGCAGATCATCTCGGTGAGCGGCACCTGGATGCAGAGCGTCGCGCTGGCCTGGCTCGTGGTGCACTACCTGGCTCCCCAGAGCCAACGGGGCGTCGACCTCGGGATCACATTGGCTTTGCAGTTCCTCCCCATGCTCCTGTTCGGCGCCTGGGGCGGGTTGGTCGCCGATCGAGTCGACAAGCGGCGCCTGTTGGTCACCACCCAGGCCTCGGCGGGCTGTCTTGCGCTCCTCCTCGGGCTCCTGGTGCTCGTGGGCCACGGGCCGGCGGGATCGGCACACCTTTGGGAGGTGTACCTGCTGTCGTTGCTCCTGGGAGTCGTGAACATGTTCGACAACCCCGCCCGCCAGACCTTCGTCATCGAGATGGTGGGCAAGAGCGACCTGCCCAACGCGGTGAGCTTGAACAGCATCGTCATGAACGGCGCTCGGGTCATCGGGCCCGCCATCGGGGGCGTCCTGATCGCCACCGTCGGCCTGGCGGTCTGCTTCCTCGTCAACTCGGCGAGCTACGTGGCGGTCATCGTGGCCCTGATGTTGATGCACCGGGCCGACCTCCACCCCGCCCAGCGCGTGGCGCGGGCCAAGGGCCAGTTGCGCGAGGGGCTGCGCTACGCATGGCGTACCCCGAACCTGCGGGACCCGCTGATGCTCGTCTTCGTGGTCGGGCTTCTCGCCTACAACTTCACGGTGATCCTCCCGTTGCTCGCGCAGGAGACCTTCCACGGGGGCGCGGGGACCTTCGCCTTGCTCACCTCGCTCATGGCCGGAGGTGCGGTCGTCGGTGGGTTGATCGTCGCCAACCGGGGAAGTCCCAACATCCACCGGCTGACCGGCGTGGGCATCGCCTTCAGCGTGATGATCGCTGCCGTCGCCCTGTCACCGACGCTGCTCGCCGCATGCGTGCTTCTCGTGTTCATGGGCGGGCTCTCCATCGCCTTCATCGCCACCGCCAACTCCACGATCCAGCTCCAGGTGGAGCCGACCATGCGGGGGCGGGTGATGGCTCTGTATGCCATGGGATTCCTCGGCACCACTCCCATCGGGGCACCGCTGGTGGGTTGGATCTCGCAGACCTCGAGCCCGCGCGTCGCTCTTCTCGTGGGCGCGGTGGCGACGCTGGTGGCTTCGACGGTGACCATGCTGCGTCACCGCCACGAACACCGCCGCATCGCGGCGATGGCGCCGGCCGTGGACGAGGCCGCTCCTGGCACCGAGCTCGGGGTCGCCTGAGCCCGTGCACCCGGTTCAGGTCGGGGAGGGCTTGGGCTCCTTGGGGAGCCCGAGGACCCGCTCTCCCACGATGTTGCGCTGGATCTCGGCCGTGCCACCCCAGATGGTCTCGGAGCGACTGAAGAAGAACGACGCCTGAAGGTCACCCACCGGGTAGTCCACCGCCCCACGCCTGGGGCGGATGAGCTCGCCGTCGTCGTGCTCCGAGCCGGTAAGGACCTGTCCCTCGAGGCCGAGGATGTCCATGGCGAGGTTCATGACCTCACGGTGGTACTCCGACCAGAACATCTTGTGGGTCGCACCGAGCGCGGCGGCGTGCTTGGTCCCGTTGAGGGCGTCGGTCAGGGACCGGTAGCCGTTGATCTGCATGATCTTGACCTTGGACCATGCCCGGGCCAGCCCCTGGCGGACCTCGGCGTCGGTGCTGCGTCCCGTGCGCCTGGCGTCGTCGATGACGTGGTCGAGCTCCCGGGCGAAGCGCCGGTGTCCCGTGGTCGAAGACGCACCGCGCTCGAATCCGAGCGTCGTCATCGCCACCTTCCACCCGTTGTGCTCGCCTCCCACCACGTTCTTCCGGGGACAGCGGGCGCCCGAGAAGAACACCTCGTTGAATTCGGATGATCCGTCGATCTGCCGGATGGGTCGGACCTCGATCCCGGGTTGCTTCATGGGAACCAGGAGATAGGAGATCCCCTGATGCTTGGGCGCGTCGGGGTCGGTGCGGGCGAGAAGGAAGATGTAGTCGGCGAATTGGGCCTGCGTCGTCCAGACCTTCTGGCCCTGGATCACCCACTCGTCACCGTCGAGATCGGCGCGTGTGGTGAGCGAGGCCAGGTCGCTGCCGGCGTCGGGTTCGGAGAACCCCTGGCACCACGAGATGGTGCCGTCCAGGATCTTAGGGATGAACTCCTGCTTCTGCTCCTCGGTTCCCCACTGCAAGATGGTCGGGCCCACCAATGTGTCGCCGAAGAAATCGGCGCGCATGGGCGCCATGGCCCGGGCGAACTCCTCGTTGAGCACGACCTGCTCGATCAGCGACAACCCCTTGCCGCCGTACTCCTTGGGCCACGACGCACAGATCCATCCCCCCTCGCGGAGCCTGCGGACCCAATCGGCGTTGAAGGCGTCGCGTTCGGCTCCTGTCAGCTCGAACCCGGGCTCGAACCAACCCCGGGGGAGGTTGTCTTCCAACCAGCCCCGGACCTCCTTGCGCATGGCCTCGGCTTCGGGCGGGTAGCTCAGGTCCACGGCTCGAACGTATCGCCGGACCGGCGCCCGGGCCAGCGGCCACGATCGCTGCGACCTTCAGTCCTCGACCGAGGTCATCCCGAAGTCTCGCCGCCACCCCGTGGGGAGGAGCATCTCGAGGAGGTCGTCGACGGTGATGACTCCCACCATGCGGTGCTGCTCGTCCATCACGGGAGCCACCGTCAGGTTGAAGTCCGTCATCTTGCGGGTGACGGCGTGGAGGTCCCAATCGGGATGGACGTGAGCGGGGTTGGGCCTGACGACCGAGCCCAGCGAGGCGGAGGGGGAAGCCTGGACCAGTGACACCACCGAGGCTGAGCCGGTGACGCGGCCGTCGTTGCCCCGTGCGAAGACCACGGCCAACGCCTCGGAAGGCGCGTTGCTGGTGCGGACGGCCTCGAGGACGTTGCTGACCGGGGTCGATTCGGCCAGGCACAGGAAGTCGGGGCTCATGAGACCCCCGGCCGTCTCGGGGTTGTAGTTCAGAAGCGCCCGGATCTTGCGCTGCTGCGCCTGGGGGAGGAGCTGGAGCACGGGCAGGCGATGTTCTTGGTCGAGCTCCACGATGAGGTCGGCGGCGTCGTCGGGGGCCATGGTGGTGAGGAGCCGGGCCGCCTCGGCGTCGGAGCGGCTGCGGACGAATTCGATCTGATGCTCGGCGTCGAGCTCCTCGAACACGTCGGCCTCGAGCTCGCGGTCCTGCCCCACGGCTTCGATGATCTCCTCGCCCTCTTCGTGCGACGCCGCTTCGACGAGGTCCGCGATCTGGGCGGGATGGAGGCGGGCCAGCTTGCGGAAGGGGATCCGTAGGCGTGCCGTGGGGACATGGGCCACGAAGGGCTCGATGCTGGCCCAGTCGACGACCTTTCCGGCGGGGATGCGCCGCCCCAGGGCACGCGGCAGGAGATGCCGCAGCGCCACCCGGGGACTGGGATCGACGGCCACCACTTCCCAGCGCCCCTCGACGCGGGCCAGCTCGATCTCGTTGGCCCGGATCAGTCGGGCGCCTTGCAGGTTGATCAGGTGCCTGGCTCGCAGGTCCTTCGACAGGAGCACCTCTCCCGGGCGACGTTCGAAGCGCTTCAGGCTCACGGTGTCGCCCACGAACTGGACCCGGCCGGGCTTGAGGTCGGGTATCCGCGAGATGGGGACGAAGAGCCGGCGGCGGGCGATCCTGACCACGACCCCGGTCACCGGTGGATGCGGTGCCGCTCCGAGATGGGCGATCAGGTCCTCGACGCGCCCCAGGCGATCCCCGTCCTTGTCGACGAGCGCACCCCTCACCACGCTCGACAGGTGCAGGATCTCGACGGCCATTCCTTGGCGCTCCTCGAGCAACGCGGTGCGTGAAGCCCTCTTCAACCTAGTGGATCCCGTTGCCGGCCGAAGGGCCCGGGCTCGGCGTGCACCTGCTCCCGGCCCGTGCCCGGCGGTGTCCCGGGCGCCGTTTGCGTCCGGGGAGGCATCCGGGGGAGGCTGACCGGCCATGATCTGCCACGGGGGCGACGCGCGTGCCTAAGAGCCCCCGGCAGCGCTGGGCCGAGATCCGTGCCTCTTGGGAGCGCAGCACCCACCTCGACGTTCCCGCCGCCCGCCCCGCAGCGCCTCCCCAACCCGGTGGCCTGCGGATCGCGTATCTCGTGTACCGGGGGAACCCCCGGTGTGGCGGCCAGGGGGTCTACACGCGCCACCTGGCGCGGGAGCTCGTGGGCCTGGGTCATTCGGTGGAGGTGTTCGCCGGCCAGCCCTGGCCGGTCCTCGACGAGGGCGTGGGGTTCACCCCCGTCCCCGGGCTCGACCTGTACCGGGACCCCGACCCCTTCCGGGTCCCGCACCCACGGGAATTCCGCTCCGCCCTCGACCTGCTCGAATTCGCGGTCATGTGCACGGCCGGTTTTCCCGAGCCCAGGACCTTCTCGCTGCGGGTGAGACGGCTGTTGGCGGCACGGCGCGGCGAGTTCGACGTGGTCCACGACAACCAGTGCCTGGGATCGGGCCTCCTCGGGATGATGGCCGACGGGTGGCCGTTGCTCACCACGCTCCACCACCCGATCACCGTGGACCGGGTGCTGGCCCTGTCCCATGCCGAGAACGCCTATCGCCGCATGACCCAGAGGCGCTGGTTCGGGTTCCTGGGCATGCAGATGCGGGTGGCGACCCAGCTCCCTCGCATCGTGACCGTGTCGGAGTCCTCCAAGAACGACATCGCCTCGCAGATGGGGGTGGACCCGTCGCGCATGACCGTCGTACCGGTCGGGGTGGACCACACCGTGTTCCGACCCCGTCCCGACCGACCGCGCATCCCCGGGCGGATCATGGTGACCTCCTCGAGCGACGTCCCCATGAAGGGCCTCGTACCTCTCCTCGAGGCGCTGGCCAAGCTGCGCACCGAGCGGGAGGTGGAGCTCGTGGTGATCGGGCGCCCCCACGAGGGCGGCCGGGTGGCCCGCACCATCGACAGGCTCGGGCTCTCGAGAGCGGTGCACTGCGTGACCGGGATCTCCGACGACGAGCTGGCCTGCATGTACGCCGAGGCGCAGGTCGCTGTGGTGCCCTCGCTGTACGAGGGGTTCTCGCTCCCGGCCATCGAGGCCATGGCATGCGGCGTCCCCCTGGTCGCCACGACCGGAGGTGCGCTTCCCGAGGTCGTGGGCACCGATGGCGAGACCGCCTTGTTGGTCACGCCCGACGACCCCGGGGCCCTGGCGGCGGGGATCGCCAGGATCCTCGACGACGACGACCTCGCGGACGCGCCTGGGCGAGGGCGGGCGCCGGCGCGTGCTGGGGCGCTTTACGTGGGAGGCCACGGCGCGCGGCACCGCCGAGCAGTACCGGCTCCTGCTCGACGACCACCGCCGCGTCCCGGGCGCGGCCAAGGCCGTGCAACCGTGCTGACCGTCGACTACAGCCGGCTGGGCGTGGGTCGCGGCGAGCGGCTCCTCGACCTGGGATGCGGAGGCGGCCGTCATGCCTTCCAGGCGTTCCGCCTCGGGGCGCGGGTGGTGGCGCTCGACGCCATGGCCACCGAGGTCAGCCAGGTCCGCGACACCATCGGGGCCATGGTCGACGCCGGCGAGGTGGAGGTCGACGACGAGGCCGGGGTGGTCCAGGGCGACGCCCTCCGTCTTCCCTTCGCCGACTCCACCTTCGACCGCGTTATCGCCTCGGAGGTCCTCGAGCACATCCCGCAGGACAGCTCCGCCATGGCCGAGCTGTCTCGGGTCCTGCGTCCGGGAGGGACCATGGCCGTCACCGTGCCCCGCTTCGGGCCCGAGGCGGTCAACTGGGCGTTGTCGAACGACTATCACGACGTCCCCGGCGGCCACGTCCGCATCTACCGCCGTTCCACGCTCGTGGACAGGCTGCGACGCGTGGGCTTGCGTCCCGTGGCCAGCCACCACGCCCATGCACTGCACTCGCCCTACTGGTGGCTGCGCTGCTTGGTGGGCCCCCGCCGTGAGGACCACCCCGCCGTTCGTGCCTATCACCGGCTCCTCGTCTGGGACATCGTCAGCGCCCCGCGCCTCACGCGGGTCACCGAGCGTCTGCTGAACCCGTTCCTGGGCAAGAGCCTCGTCGTTTACCTGGAGAAGCCTTCATGACACGGACCGAGGGAACGCTCCCGATCGCGGGCCCGGTGACGGAGGCACAGCCCATGCTCGTCGACCGCCTGGCGGTGGCCGCCGTCCCTGAGGTGCTCGGCGTCATCAGCGCCGCGGACGTCGTGTCCACGGCTTCGTCGATCGCCGCCGTGCAGCACCACGACGGGATGATCCCGTGGTTCGAGGGAGGGCACTGCGACCCGTGGAACCACGTGGAGTCGGCCATGGCGCTCGACGTGGCCGGTCTCCACAAAGAGGCCACCCTCGCCTACCAGTGGTTGGCCGACGCCCAGCTCCCCGACGGGTCCTGGTTCAACTACTACCAGGCCGCCTGCGGGGTCAAAGACCCCCGCCTCGACACCAACGTGTGCGCGTACGTGGCCACCGGGGCCTGGCACAACTTCCTCGTCACCGGCGACCTCTCGGCGCTGCGTTCGATGTGGCCCGTGATCGACAAGGCGCTCTCCTTCGTGCTGCGTTTCCAGCGCGAAGACGGTGCCGTCCTGTGGTCCGTCGACCCCGACGGGCGTCTCGGTCGCTACCCGTTGCTCACGGGTTCGTCGTCGATCTACCACGCGCTGCGCTGCGGGGTGGCGTGCGCAGAGACGCTCGGGGACGAGCGACCGGACTGGGAGCTCGCCGCCGGACGCCTTGCCCACGCCATCGCGCACGCGCCCCGGGTCTTCGAGCCCAAGCACGAGTTCGCCATGGACTGGTACTACCCGGTCCTGTCAGGCGCGCTCTCGGGCGAGGCCGCCGCGTCGAGGATCGACGCCTGGTGGGACACCTTCGTCATGGACGGGCGCGGGGTGCGCTGCGTCTCCACGGGCCCGTGGGTCACCGCCGCGGAGACCGCCGAATGCGCTTTGGCCCTCGACGCCATCGGGCGGCGCAGCCACGCACTGGCCCTGCTGACCTGGACGCGAGCGCACCGGCGTGACGACGGGTCGTACTGGACCGGCATCGTCTACCCGGAGATGGAGACCTTCCCCTTCTCGGAGCGCACGACATACACGGCGGGTGCCATCGTGCTGGCCGCCGACGCGCTGTCCAACGCCACTCCGGCGGCCGGGCTGTTCCGGGGCGAGACCCTTCCCTACGGGCTGGATCTCACCGAGCCTCGGTGGCAGGCACCGCCCGCCTGAGCACGCGCAACGACCCACACTCGCCGTCCTCGACGAATTCGCCGGACTGCAGCGCCGCGCACCACAGCTCGTAGGGCGGCCGGCCCCCGTCGGCAGGATCGGGGAAGACGTCGTGGATCGCCAGCCACCCGCCCACCTTCACCTGAGGGGCCCAGCCCCTGAAGTCGGCCCACGCCGGCTCCTCGCCGTGGCCACCGTCGATGAAGCAAAGATCGAGCGGTGTCCGCCAGTGCGCGGCGATGACGCTCGAGACGCCCACGACTCCCACCACGCATCCTCCGAGCCCCGCGGCGTCGATGGTGCGGCGCCAGAACGGAAGGGTGTCGATGCGCCCCGTCGAGGGGTCGACGACCTCGTCGTCGTGGTGCTCCCACCCGGGCTGGTTCTCCTCCGACCCATGGTGGTGGTCGATGCTGAACAGCGCCGATCCGGTGGCCTCGGCCGCGGCGCCCAGGTAGACGGCGGACTTCCCGCACCACGCACCCACCTCGAGGAAGGTGGCGCTCCCTCCCGCCGCGTCGGCGGCTCGGCGGGCGGCACCGTACAGAGCCCTTCCCTCGTCGTCGGGCATGAACCCCTTGGCTCGGCGCGCCCAGGCGAAGAGCTCCTCGGTCCGGTCCTCCACGTCACTTCCTCTCTTCGATGTTGTTGCGTCCGAGTCGTGCCGAGGTCATGACGTCGCCACCTTCACGACGCTGAAGATAGCGAAGCCCGCCAAGACGACGCCGGCGATCCTGCGGATGGTGGCGAGGGGCAGGGCGCGCAGCAGCGCCCGACCGCCGAGCACCCCGACCCCCATCACCGTCACCAGCGCGGCGGCCGATCCCACGAACACCGACAGCGGAGCGTGGTACCGGGCCACGAGGTTGGCGGTGAGGATCTGGGTGAGGTCGCCGAGCTCCGCCACCACGATGACGGTGAAGGCTCCCAGGGCGATGCGGCGTCCGGAGCGGACTCTCTCCGCCTCTTGCTCGCCCTCGTGGGTCTCCACCTCCTCCTTGACCAGCAGGAGGTAGAGCGATCCGGCGGCGAAGAGCGCCGCCACCACGGCCTCGACCCACCGGTGCGGAAGGAGCTCGAGGAGTCGACCGGCCAGGACCGCCACCGCGGAGTTGACGACCATGGCCAGCGCCGCGCCGATCCACACCGGCAGCGGCCGGTACCGGCTCGAAAGCACGATGGTGGCGATCATCGTCTTGTCGGGAAGCTCGGCCACGAAGATGAGTCCGAAGGTGATGAGCAGGACCGAGAGGTTCACCCGTCGACCGCCTTGCCGTCCTGACGCCGGGCACTTCGAGGTCCTCGGGCCGGCGCCAGGATCGGGATCTGGTTCAGCTCGCCTCCAGGCGCAGGATCCCGGCGCTCAGCACCGGCACGGCCGTGTCGCGCCATGCCGACGCCAACGAGACGTTGATGGCGAGGCGCTCCAAGGTCTGGTCTACGGTCCGTTGTCCGATGGCCAGGGGGTGGGCCTGCACGAAGGAGCGAACCTCACCGGCGAGTTCGGGGTCGCGGCACAACGAGGTCACCCCGCCGAGCATGCGCGGGAGGATGTTGGCCGGGATGCGGCCCACGAGCTCGTCCCAGTGCTCGGTGACGCGCGTCCAGGTGGCGGGGCCCGCGTCGCGGTTGGCCAGCAGCAACTGGACGACGAAGGGCGCATTCTGCGTCCGCACCTCGGTGCGGGCCAGCTCGAAGGTCCGGGCGGCCAGGGCCAGGTCGCTGAAGCCCGCCAGCGCGTACAGGTAACGCATCTCCTCCTGGGGCGTGGCGGGGTGCCGGTAGTGCTCCAGGAAGTCCTCGTATTCCTCGCCCCCTCCCGCTGTGGCCACGGTGCTGAGGACGGCGGAGCTCAAGTCGGGGTCGAGCGTCATCTCGCCGCGTCGAGTGGCGTCGTAGCGGCGCTGCGCCTCGGCCCGGACATCGGGGTCCCTGCCGACCGTGCCCAGGGCCGCGATGAGCTGTGCCTGCAACGTGGCCGTGCGGGGTCCTTCACCGGGTCGTGCGTCCCATCCCAGACTCGCCAGCACCGGGGCCAGCAGGGCGCGGGTGTAGGAGGCGACGAGCGGGCGGGTGTCGTCGCCCACGGCACGGTCCGACAGTGACAGCGCGCCGGTCACCAGCGCCCACACGTCGGGGTCGTCGTCGGAGCCGAGCGCTTCGGCGAGGAGCAGGAAGTCGGTCAGCTCCGCCTGCTGGGCTACGACGACGGCCCAGGTGTCGGCGAGCAGGTTGAAGCGCTCCAACCGGTCGAGGGCGTCGAGCCGTCGGGCCAGCCGGCGGTGCTGGGAAGGGGAGTACCGGACCCGGTAGTAGCCGCTGCCGCGCGCGTTCACCACGACCACCGCGTCCCCGGCCTCATCCCCGAGGTGCAGCGGCTGGGGATCGGCGCCGAGCAGCACACGCGCTTCGTCGCCGTCGATCGCCCTGGCGATGACCGGCACGGTCCACATGGAACCGATGGCGCTCGGCCCGTCGGCCGCCGCGTAGCTGAACGCCGTCTGGCCCAGGACCACGGTGGCCTCGGGCTGGACCGCCTGGCCGGTCCCGGCGCCCTCCAGGGTCACGAGGGGGAAGCCTCCCTGGAAGATCCAGCTGTCCATAATCTGGCGGACCGGCTCACCGCTCGCCTCTTCGATGGCGTCCCAGAGATCGGCGGTCTCGGTGTTGCCGAAACGATGGGCCTCGAGGTACCGGCGTACCCCGTGGCGGAAGCGCTCCGCTCCGAGGTAGCGCTCGAGCATGCGGAGGACACCCGCTCCCTTCTGATACGTGAGGACGTCGAACATTCCCTGCGCCTCTTCGGGTGGCCCGACGGGATACTCGACGGGACGGGTGGCGTGCAGGCCGTCGGTGGCCATGGCCGTGTCCCGTTCGATGCCGAAGGAGACCCATCGCTGCCATTCGGGACGGAAGTCGTCGACGCACAACAGCTCCATGAGGGTGGCGAACGCCTCGTTGAGCCAGATGCCGTTCCACCACCGCATGGTGACGAGGTCCCCGAACCACATGTGGGCGATCTCGTGCGAGATGACGTCGGCGACCCGCTCGAGCTCGAGGCGCGAGGCCTGGGCGGGGTCGACGAGCAGCACGGCCTCGCGAAATGTCACACAGCCGAGGTTCTCCATGGCACCGAAGGCGAAATCGGGGATGGCCACGAGGTCCAGCTTCTCGGCCGGATAGTCGATTCCGAACCAGTCCTCGAAGAACTCCAGCGTGTGGCCGGCGGCCTCGAGCGCGAACGCCGTGAGGGCGGCCTTGCCCGGGACGTGCACGATGCGCACGGGCGTGCCCCGCACGTCCACCGGATCAGTGGCGACGAGCGGGCCGACCACGAAGGCGACGAGGTAGGTCGACATGGGGATCGTGTCGCCGAAGCGGACCCTGCGGCCGCCGTCGGGTAGGGCCGCGACGTCGACCGCGGGGCCGTTGGAGTACGCGGCGAGCCCCTCGGGGACGTCGAGGGTCACCGAGAAGACCGCCTTGCGGTCAGGCTCGTCGAAACAGGGAAAGGCGCGCCGCGTGTCGGTGGCCTCGAATTGCGTGGTGGCGATGGTGTGGGTGACGCCGTCGTCGTCGGTGAACGCCGAGCGGTAGAAGCCGTGCAGCTTGTCGTTGAGCACACCGGCGAACACGATCGAGATCACCGCCGGGCCTGGGGCGAGCGACGACTCGGGCGCCAAGACCAGCCGCTCGGTCTCCTCCTCCAGGCGTGCCGTGAGGGGCTGGCCCACGCCGCCCCCGGGTACGAGGCGGGCGCTGTCGACGGTCAGCTCCGCGGCGTGCAGGACGATCTCGTCCACAGCCTCGTGCACCTGCACCTCGATGTGCACCTCACCGCGGAAGGTGGCGGCCTCGAGGTCGGGGGTGAGCCGGAGTGCGTAGCGACTCGGCTCGACAGTGTACGGAAGCCTGTATCGCGCCGACGGGTCGGCGCCGCCGGTGACGGTGTTGTCGATCATCAGGCGCAGGCTACCCGGGCCCGGTCGCCGGCCCGGTTCCCGAGGCCCGGGTCTCGGAGTAGCTTGCCGGGCTGTGAACGACACCACCTCCGGTCCCCGACAGCACACCTCATTCGATGTCGTCGCCATCGGCTCTGCCCTGGTCGACGTCCTCACCGACGCCAGTCTCGAGGACCTTCAGCGCTTCGACATGGTGAAGGGGTCCATGACCCTGGTCGATCTGGCCAGGGCGGCAGCTCTCTACAAGGCCATGGGACCGGCGGTCGAGGTCTCGGGGGGTTCGGCCGCGAACACCGCCGTGGGCGTCGCCGAGCTGGGGGGACGGGTCGGGTACCTCGGCAAGGTCGCCGCCGACGAGCTCGGGGAGGTCTTCCTGCACGACATCACCGCCGCCGGGGTGGAGCTCGGCCGGACCGCGCCCGTCGAGCCCTCGGACGATCCCGCCGACGACCGCGCCACGGGGCGGTGCCTGGTGCTCGTCACCGAGGACGGAGAACGGACGATGGCCACGCACCTGGGTGTGGCGTCGACGATGGGACCCGAGGACCTCGACGAGGAGCTCGTCTCCCGGACGCAGGTCGTATACCTCGAGGGGTACCTGTGGGACCTGGGGCCGGCGAAAGCCGCCATGCGCCGTGCCATGGAGGTGGCCCACGCCAACGATTCGTTGGTGGCGCTGAGCCTCTCGGATCCCTTCTGCGTGCAGCGCCATCAACGCGAGTTTCTCGAGCTGCTCCACGGTGACGTGGACGTGCTGTTCGCCAACGAGGACGAGACCACGTTGCTCTTCGGCGCCCCGACCTTCGACGCCGCGGTGGCTGCGGTGGAGGAGACAGGTCTCTTGGCCGCCCTCACCCGGGGCCCGGCAGGCTCGGTGGTCGTGGCGGCCTCGGGGCCGGTGCACGTGGCGGCCGAGCCCGTCGAGCGCGTCACCGACACCACCGGGGCCGGGGACCTCTTCGCCGCCGGCTTCCTCTACGGCCTCACCCACGGCAAGGACCCCGAAGCGTGCGCCCGCCTGGGTGGCCTGTGTGCGGCCGAGGTGATCTCGCACATCGGGGCCCGGCCCCAGGCCGACCTGCGCCGGCTGGCAACGGACGCGGGACTGCTCTGAGCGCGGCGACCGGGGCGCCTCGGGTCAGTGGCTGTCGTCGCTGACGTCGCTCGCCTCGGGCGGGAGGTAGGCCAGCTCGAGATCGCCCAGACGCACGAGCACCGAGGCGACCCAGCGGCCCAGCGCGCCGACCGGCCCGGCCAACGTCGAGGCGTCGTTCATGGCGGCCTCGTCGAGCCGCAGTGTCCCCTGGTAGGTGGTCTCCACCGCGAACCTCGGACCGCCCCCGGGCTCGTAGACCTGCTCCACCACGGGCGCGGCCCGGGCGAGGGTGTCGGCGCCGATGGCGGGGCTCTCCTCGGGAAGGCAGGCCACCACGGCGTCGAGGTCCGGCATGGCGGCGAGGCGCTGCACGCGCAACGTGATCTCGAGCACGACCTCGGGGAGATCGTCGGGTGGCTCGCCGATCGACCAGGACCGGTATGCGCTCTGGCTCCAGGTCGGCCAGTCCAGCGACAGGTCGGCGCGGACGCGGGGAGGTTTCTCCTCCCCGGGGAGTGAGTACGACGTCTCCCACGAGACGTCCCCGAGGAACACGTCGACCTGGAAGCGCTCTTCGACCGCCTGCCGTTGCAGGAGCGCGTCCTCGAGCGCGGCGCGGGTCTGGGTGATGAGGTCAACCAGGATGTGGTCGAGCATTACGGACGAGAGGCTACCGTTGGCGTCGTGGCTCTTGGCGCGGCCAATCCCTGGCTCGACCGTCGCGTGCTCACCTACGCACACCAATGCGGTGCCTGGGAAGCGCCCTCCTCGACCTTGTTCGCCCTTCGGCGTGCGCTGGCACTGGGCGTGACCGGGATCGAGCTCGACGTCCATGCCACCTCCGACCGGCAACTGGTGGTCTGCCACGACAGCACCGTCGACCGCACGACGAACGGGCGCGGTCCCATCCACTCCATGGCCCTGGCGGAGGTGCGAGAGCTCGACAACGCCTACTGGTTCGCCCCCGGTGGTGACGAGACCCCGGGACTGACGCCCGAGGCCTACCCGTACCGGGGACGCGCCCCGGGCTCTCGGGACTTCGGCGTGGCCACCCTGGGCGAGATCCTCGACGTCCTCGACGACCATCCGCAGGTCGCGCTCAACCTCGACATCAAGCAGACCGCCCCCGCCGTCGAGCCCTACGAGGAGCTCCTGGCCCGCGAGCTGGCGAGCCGCCGGGACACCGGGCGAGTCATCGTGGCGTCGTTCCTCGACCTCGCCACGGACGCCTTCGCCCGATACGCGCCGGACGTGGCCACCTCGGCGGGGACGCTCGCCACCGCCATGTTCTGGCGGGCCGTGCACCAGGGCGAGGAGCCCCCCGCCATGAAGCACGTCGCGCTTCAGGTCCCCGCCGTCCAGGGGGAGCTCGTCGTCGTCGACGAGCTCCTGGTGTCCGCGGCGCACGAGCACGGGATGGCGCTGCACGTGTGGACGATCAACGACGAGCGCGAAATGGCCCGCTTGCTCGATCTGGGCGTCGACGGCGTCATCTCGGACCTGCCTACGCCGCTGGTGGCGCTGGTACAGGCGCGGGGCCTGGCCTACGGCGCCTGACACCGCCATGACCCGGCGGGACTCCGGGCCGGGCCCCGGCTCCGGACCCGGCCCCGAGACCCCGGACCCCCCGCCGGTGCTCAGCCCCGACCGGCGTTGGGCCGCTTGCCGTGGTTCGCCTTCTTCTTGCTCCGGATCTTGCGCTTGACCGTGCGTTTGGACATGGCGTGCCACGTTATCGGGTCGGCCATGGTGGCCCCGCACGGTGCCCGGGCGCTGCGTCCCGGGCCTGGTGGGCTCGTGGCCCATGCCACGGGCGGCGCCGAAATCCCGTCGGCGGTGAGCCGGTAGCGTCTCGAGCAATGGAACGACTCGGTCTCGTCGGTCTGCCCAATTCCGGCAAGACGTCGTTGTTCAACGCCCTCACCGGTGCCGACGCGCCGGTCGCCTCCCACCCCTTCACCACCACCGAGACGTCGGTGGCCGCCGCGCCGCTGCCGGACTCGAGGCTCGACGCCCTGGCCCACATGAGCGCCAGCCGCAAGGTGGTGCGCGCCGGCATGGAGGTGGTCGACATCGCCGGGCTGGTCTCGGGCGCGTCCACCGGAGAGGGGCTCGGGAACCGCTTCCTGGCCGGCATCCGCGAGGTCGACGCGCTGTGCGTGGTCCTGCGCGCCTTCGAGAACCCCGAGGTGCCCGGGGACACGAGCCCCGTCGAGGCCCTCGCCACCCTCGAGCTCGAGCTCGTCCTCGCCGACCTGGCCACGGTCGAGACCCAGCTCGACAAACGACGCCGTGCCGCCAAGTCGGACAAGAGCCTGGCCGGCGAGATCGCCGCCATGGAGAGCGCCTACAAAGAGCTCTCCGCCGGTGTTCCGCTGTATCGGGCCGGGCTCGACCCCGAGGACCGGGCGGCCCGCAAGAGCCTGTTCCTGCTCACCGACAAGCCCGTCCTGGCCGTGGTCAACCTGGGGGAGGACCAGCTCGACCGGGCCGACGAGCTCGCCGGTGCCGTGGCCTCCGCGCTCGAGGGGCACGGCGAGGCGCTCGGGGTGTGTCTGCAGCTCGAGGCCGAGGCGGCCCGGCTGGCGCCCGAGGAGCGCGCCGAGCTCCTCGAGGGGCTGGGGCTGGGCGTGGGCGCGCTCACCCGGGTGGCCCAGAGCGCCTATCTGCTGCTCGGGCGGCGCGTGTTCTTCACCACGGGCGACAAGGAATCACGGGCCTGGAGCTTCCGGGCCGGCGCCAGCGCGGCGGAGTGCGCGGGGGTGATCCACTCCGATCTCCAACGCGGCTTCATCCGGGCCGAGGTCATCCACTGGGACGAGCTCATCGAGCTCGGTTCGTGGTCGGCGGCCAAGTCGGCGGGCCGCATCCGCCTCGAGGGCAAGGACTACGAGGTCGTCGACGGCGACGTGCTCGAGATCCGCTTCAACGTGTGATGGCGGCCGATCCACGGTGACCTCGACGATGTGGCTGCTGCGCGACGGCACGGTGCTGGCCAACGCCGAGATCGCCGGCACCTACGCGGAGCGGATGCGCGGGCTCCTGGGACGCCCGGGGTTCGAAGGGGCCTTCGTGCTGCCCCATACCCGATCGGTCCACACCCTGGGAATGCGCTTCGCCATCGACGTGGCGTTCCTCGACCGCCAGCTGTGCGTGCTCGACGTGGTCAGCCTCGCTCCGTGGCGCATGTCGATGCCGCGCTGGCGGGCCCGGACGGTGCTCGAGGCCGAGGCCGGCGCCTTCGAGCGGTGGGGCCTGCGCACGGGGGACAAGCTCGAGCTCGACGACGGCCGTGACCGGTGACCACGGCGCGGGCACGCTGGTCCTCGTGTCCACTCCCATCGGGAACCTGGGGGACCTCTCCCCTCGGGCCCGCCAGGCGCTGGAGCAGGCGGACGTGGTGTGCTGCGAGGACACCCGGCGCACCCGAGGGCTGCTGACCCACGCCGGTCTCACCGGAGTCAGGTTGCTGTCGCTGCACGGTCACAACGAGATGGCGCGCCTCGACACCGTGCTCGCCCATCTGGCCGAGGGCCGCACCGTGGCCGTGGTGAGCGATGCGGGAACCCCTGCCGTCTCCGATCCCGGGGCCCGCCTGGTCGCCGCCGCGGTGGCGGCCGGCGCCATCGTGACCACCGTTCCGGGGCCGAGCGCGGCTCTGGCCGCTCTGGTGGTGAGCGGGCTCCCCACCGAACGGTTCTGCTTCGAAGGCTTCTTGCCCAGGCGGGGAGGGGAGCGGCGACGGCGCATCGAGGCCGTAGCCGGCGACGCCCGCACCGTGGTCATCTTCGAGGCGCCGGGCCGGTTGGCGGCCACGCTCGCCGACCTGCTCGACGCGTGCGGCCCTCACCGGCGCGTGGCCGTCGCCCGCGAGCTCACCAAGCTCCACGAGGAGGTGTGGCGGGGGACCCTGGCCGACGCGTCGGCCACCTTCGCCGCACGCGAGGTGCGCGGAGAGGTCGTCGTGGTGCTGGCGGGGGACCCCGAGGCCGGGCCGCGCTCCGGCGACGCCGACATCGTCGAGGCCCTGCGCGGGCGCCTCGAGGCGGGCGACACGGTGCGCGACGCCGCCGGGGTGGTGGCGGGGGATCTGGGCGTGTCCCGCCGGCGCGCCTATGACCTGGCACTGGGACTGCGCCGCGAGGTGAAGCCCTGAGCAGCGGTGGCCCGGCGGTCGGCCAGGGCGTGGGTGCGGGCGTGGCGTGTGGGTGTGGGTGTCGGTGAGTGCCGCCCGCCGAGCCGGGAGCGAGGACCGGGGCTCGGCGGGCGCTCGGTACGCTACGGCCGTGCCCCGCTTCTATGTGACGACGCCGATCTACTACGTGAACGACGTGCCCCACATCGGGCACGCCTACACGATGGTGATCGCCGACGCACTGGCCCGCTGGCACCGCCTGCAGGGGGACGACGTCTTCTTCCTCACCGGCACCGACGAGCACGGTGACAAGATCGCCCGGGCGGCCGAAGCACACGGCGTGTCGCCGGGGGAATGGGTCGACACCATGGCCGCCCGCTTCGTCGAGGCCTGGGACGCGCTCGGGATCTCCAACGACGACTTCATCCGGACCACCGAGCCCCGCCATCACCGCGCCGTGCAGCAGTTCCTGCAGAAGATCCATGACAACGGCTTCACCGAGCTCGGGATCTACCGCGGCCTCTACTGCGTGGCCTGCGAGGACTACAAAAAGGAGTCCGAGCTCGTCGACGGCAACTGCCCGATCCACGGAACGCCGGTCGAGCTGCTCGAGGAGGAGAACTACTTCTTCAAGCTGAGCGCGTTCGAGGATCGGCTCCTCGAGTGGTACGAGGCCAACCCCGACGCCGTCGCGCCGGCGGCCAAGCGCAACGAGGCGCTGGGCATCATCAAAGGCGGGCTCGAGGACATCTCGATCACCCGCACCTCGACCCGCTGGGGCGTCGAGGTGCCGTGGGACCAGGTCCACGTCTTCTACGTCTGGTACGACGCGCTGGTCAATTACCTGACGGCCATCGGGTACGGGGAGGATCCGGCCCGGTTCGAGGCGTGGTGGCCGGCCGTGCACCACCTCCTGGGCAAGGACATCCTCAGGTTCCACTGTGTGTGGTGGCCGGCGATGTGCATGGCGGCGGGCGTCGATCCGCCCGCCCATCTGCTGGTGCACGGGTGGCTGCTCGTGTCGGGCGAGAAGATGTCGAAGTCGAGGGCCAACCAGATCGCCCCGCGCGACCTGACCGACGACTTCGGTGTCGACGCCGTGCGGTACTTCCTCCTGCGGGACACACCGTTGGGCACCGACGGCGATTTCTCCTACGAGGGAATCACCGGCCGGTACAACGCCGATCTGGCCAACAACCTCGGCAACCTCGTGGCCCGCGTGGCGACCGTGGTGGGGTCCAAGTGCGACGGGCTCGGACCCGCGCCCGATCCCGACAGCCGGCTGCGCGCCGTCGCCGCCGGCGTCGTCGAGGACGCCGGCGCGTCGTGGAACGGGGCGCAGCCCCACCTCGCTCTCGAAGCGACGTGGCGACTCATCCGGGAGACCAACGCCGAGCTCGAGGCGACCGAACCCTGGAAGGCGGAGCCCGGTCCCGAGGTCGCCAAGGTCCTCGGCAGCGCCCTCGAGGCGTTGCGGATCGTGGCCCTCCTGGCATCGCCGGCCATGCCCGAGACGAGCGCCGAAGTCTGGCGGAGGCTGGGACTCGAGGGGCGTCCCGAGCAGTGCCGGGTGCCCGCCGATGCCGCTTGGGGTGGTTACCCCGGCGGCTTGCGGGTCGACAAGGCGGCTCCGCTGTTCCCGCGACGGCGGGCGTGACGCCGGTGGGGGCATCGGCACCGACCCCGGGTGACCGAGCGTCGTCGCCCGCCCGCTGGATCGACTCGCACTGCCACCTCCAGGACCGGTACCGGCCCGAGGAGGACGAGCTCGCCGCCCTGCTGTCGGAAGCGGCCGCCGCCGGTGTCGTCGGAGTGGTGTGTGTGGGCACCGACGCCGCCACCTCCCGTCAGGCCGTGGACCTGGTCCGGACGGTGCGCAAGGAGATCGCCGGGGGCAGGGCCCGGATCGGGGCCGTGCCGGCGGATTTCGGGATGTGGGCGACCATGGGCCTGCACCCCCACGAGGCTTCGGACGGGGTGGGGCCGCTCGAGGACGCGCTCGAGGGGGCGCTCGATGCCGATCGCGACCTGGTGGTGGCGGTGGGGGAGTGCGGGCTCGACTACCACTACGAGCACTCGCCTCGCGCCGCGCAACGTGATGCCTTCGCCGCGCAGGTCGAGTTGGCGCGTCGTCACGACCTCGCCCTCGTCGTGCACTCGCGCGACGCGTGGGACGACACGCTCGACGTGTTGCGCGCGGCAGGGCCGCCCGAGCGCACGGTCCTCCACTGCTTCACGGGCGGTCCCGACGAGGCGCGCCGCTGTCTCGACCTCGGCGCATTCTTGTCCTTCAGCGGCATCGTCACCTTCAAAGGAGCGCAGGACGTGCGCGACGCGGCGGCGATGTGCCCGCTCGACCGGCTCATGGTCGAGACCGACGCGCCGTTCCTGGCGCCGGTGCCCCATCGGGGGAAGCAGAACCGGCCCGCCTGGGTCGTGGCAGTGGGTGAAGCACTGGCCGAGATCAGGGGCCTCGCTCCGTCGGCTCTCGCCGCGACCTGCACGTCCGTGACGCGCCTCGCCTTCGCGTTGCGCTGATGGCGCCATTTCCCCAGCGAATCGCCCGAAATTCGATGTGACCACGTCATTGCGCTCTGTGGCAAATTCTCGGCAAAATTTGGGGGTTTTCCACAGGAATTGCACCACGCTCGTTCGTGGCGGGTAGTGAATGTGCCACGCTCTGTCGCGCGCGGCGCCGACACGGTCCGCTCCCGAGACGCGTGTATCGGCGCGTGCGAATTGATGGTGCGCGCGGCCTCGCCTAGCGTCGTGAGTGATCCCGACGCACTCGACATGGAGTCCACAGAGGAAGGGTGGAGATCTGAGGACCCGAAGCGCCGGGGGGTGGCGGCACGTCGTGCAGATGGGTTGTTGTCTGACCCTGATCGTGGTGCCGCTCCTCCTGCTGGCCACACCGCAGCGCGCGACGCTGCACGGTCAACGGCACCGAAGTGGTGTCGTCACCGGTCGCGCCCGCGACGGACGCGGGCCGGCGTCGTTGTCCGTGTCGTGGGCGACGCCTGTCGTCTACGCCGACCTCGGCACGTCGGGATCGGTGAGCTCCACGCCCGGCACCACCGCGTCGGCGGCGGCGACGGGGACCGCTTCGCACGCCTACGCCGAGAGCGTGTCGTTCCGGCAGGTGCTCCCGACGACCACGACGACAGCACCGCCGCCCACCACGACGGCGGCACCGCCGCCCTCACCCCAGCCCGCGCCGAAACCGGTCGCCGCCCCGGAGGTCGCCGCCCCCAAGCCGGTGCCGGTGGCCGCGCCGTCGCCCGTGCAGAGCACCACGGCCGGCCTCGCCTCCTGGTACGGCTCGCCCGCCGGGACCTGCGCCAGTCCGAGCCTGGCCTTCGGGACGGTGGTGACCGTGACCGACCTCGCCACCGGGGCGACGGACCGGTGCACGGTCGACGACCGCGAGGCCCACAATCCGGGCCGGGTCATCGACCTCTCCCCGGCCACCTTCTCCGAGTTGGCCAGCCTGGCGGTCGGCGTCATCGAGGTGCGCCTCAGCTGGTGACAGCGCCCCCCTGGCGGCGGCACCATTCGTGAGGTGACGTTGTCGCTCCGTCAGGTCAGGGAGCTCCTGGACGAGCACGGCCTGCGCCCCAGCCGGGCCCTGGGCCAGAACTTCGTCGTCGACGCCAACACGGTCCGCCGTATCGCCCGGTTGTCGGGAGTCGGGCCCGCAGACGCCGTGGTCGAGATCGGGGCCGGTCTGGGCGCGCTCACCCTGGCCCTGGCCGAGACGGGGGCGTCGGTCACGGCTGTGGAGGTCGACCGGCGTCTCGTCCCGCTCCTGCGCGCCCAGGTCGAGCACGACGGCGTGCGCGTCGTCGAGGCCGATGCGTTGACCCTCGACTGGCACGAGCTCCTCGCCGCCGGACCGGCGTCGTCGTGGGTCATGGTGGCCAACCTCCCCTACAACGTGGCTGTCCCCGTGGTGCTGCGCGCCCTCGACGAGGCGACAGCCGTTACGTCGATGCTGGTGATGGTCCAGCGGGAGGTGGGCGAGCGGCTGGCGGCGGCCCCGGGCAGCAAGACCTACGGCGCCGTGTCGGTGAAGGTGGCGTACCACGCCACGGCACGGGTGGTGGGACGCGTACCGGCGTCGGTGTTCGTGCCCCGTCCCGCGGTGGAATCGGTGCTCGTCCGCATCGAGCGCCGTCCCGTGGTGGCGGTGGATCCCGCCCTGGTCCCTGCGTCCAGGCTCTTCGAGCTGGTCCGTGCCGGGTTCGGCCACCGTCGAAAGATGCTCCGGCAGTCACTGGCGGGCGTGGTGCCGCCCGAGGCCTTCGCCGCGGCAGGCGTCGATCCCGCGGCTCGTGCCGAGAACCTGGGGGTCGAGGAGTGGGGGAGACTGGCCGCGTGCGCCCCAGGACCATCCGCGTCGTGACCGCCAGCGTCAGCGCCCCGGCCAAGCTCACGCTGTCGCTCCAGGTGACGGGGGTCCGTGACGACGGGTATCACCTCCTCGACGCCGAGATGGTGTCGATCGACCTCGCCGACACGCTGGTCTTGGGGCCGGGGTCGGGGATCTCCGTGGTCGACGCGGTGTGCGGGCACCTGGGGGTGGGTCAGGTCCCCACCGGTCCCGACAACCTCGTGGCCAGAGCGCTCGCCGTGGTGGGAGCGGACGCGTCGGTCCGGATCGTCAAACGCATCCCGGCCGGGGCCGGGCTCGGGGGTGGTTCGTCCGACGCCGCCGCCGTTCTGCGCTGGGCCGGTATCGACGACCTCGCCGTCGCCGCCCGTCTCGGCGCGGACGTGCCCTTCTGTGTCGGGGGCGGGCGGGCCCGGGTGACGGGCGTGGGGGAGAGGATCGAACCATTGCCTTTCGAAGACCGTCGCTTCGTGCTCTTGCTGGTGCCGTTCTCCGTCGACACCGCCGCCGTCTACCGGCAATGGGACGACCGACGTGACGGGCACGCTCAGGGGTTCGGGGGCAACGACCTCGAACCCGCCGCCATCGAGGTGGCTCCCGGCTTGGAACACTGGCGCCAGGAGCTCGCCGCGGTGACCGGCCGGCGTCCGCGGCTGGCAGGGAGCGGCTCGACGTGGTTCGTCGAGGGGGACGCCGATGGTCTGGGCATCGCCGGACTCGACTTCCTCGTGATGGGGGACCAACGAGCTCCACTGGTGGAGGTCCGGACGGTTCCCGCCGCAGCCTCACCTGAGGAACGTTCTCGGCCCTGACGCGCCACTCCCGCCCATCGGGGCGGGAGTGCGGGAACTCCGGGCTACTTGCCGGCGGCCCGCCGCTGCCAGCGGGTGGCCTTGAGCATCTTCTTGTGCTTCTTCTTGCGCATGCGCTTGCGGCGCTTCTTGATCAGCGATCCCATGACTAATCGCAGGTTAGCGGCCGTGTGCCGACGTCCGCCAAGTAGCCTCGGGCCCGATCGGGAATCGATGGCTCGTCGGAGGAGGATCGTGGGGTACCAGCTCGTCGCCGTCGACCACGTCCAATTGGCCATGCCCCGGGGCCAGGAGGACGCCGCCCGGACCTTCTACCAGGCGGTGCTGGGGCTCGAGGAGCGGGCCAAGCCGCCTGTGCTGGCGGCCCGGGGCGGCTGTTGGTTCTCGAACGGCCAGGTGGCGCTGCACCTCGGGGTGGAGGACGACTTCCGCCCGGCGCGCAAGGCCCACCCCGCTCTGGTGGTCGAGGACCTCGACGCCCTGTGTGCGTCGCTCGAGGTAGCCGGCCACGGCGTGCGCTTCGACGACGACATCCCCGGGCCGCGTCGGTGCTACGTGGAGGACCCCTTCGGCAATCGCATCGAATTGATCGAAGCCTGACCGCCTACGGTTTATCGGGCGCAGCGCCTCTTGGCGGGTAGTTCAATCGGCAGAACGCCGGCCTTTGGAGC
The DNA here is from genome assembly GCA_963848335.1 of uncultured Acidimicrobiales bacterium. Taxonomy (GTDB): domain Bacteria; phylum Actinomycetota; class Acidimicrobiia; order Acidimicrobiales; family UBA8190; genus Chersky-840. Next base: position 314,496 of record CAWKDD010000003.1, on the reverse strand, counting down.
CGGATGTTGGAGGTTCGAGCCCTCCCCCGCCAGCCAAGCCTCCCGACCCCGCTCCTCGGGCCCCCACTGTCGCCCCTGTCCCGGGGTCCGAGCCTCGATCAGGCGCCTTTGGGGATGTGGCGCTTGTGGGGTTGGCCCGAGGGGGTCGCCTCGGCGATGAAGGTGGCGCCCTTGGCCCGGCTGGCGCTCGAGACCAGTCGTTCGCATTGTGGGCAGCGCCCCGCCAACGGCGTCTGGTCCCAGGTCCGAAGGGCCTCGGAGGTGTAGGGACGGCCGCACAGCGTCTTGATAGGCCTGGGGGCGGATTCGGTCACCGCGTGCCATGTCGGCGCGACGTAACCACCATGTCTCAACGACGCCCAGAAGCTCGGGCGTGCTACCTCTTCTATGGCGAGATGCCTCATGGCATGGACCCCCCCTGCACCCACCCCAACTTCAATCCTACGGGAAGAGATGCCCCGCTACTAGGGCGGATGCCGGTCCGGTATCGGGGTGACGCCCGGGGGGAGGGCCGGCGCGAGAGGATGATGGGCCTTGTCCCAGACCCGCGACCACCGACCGCGCACGCCTCGGAGCCCCAACAGCTCGGAGGACAGCCCGTGGCGCCGAGCCTGGGCGCGCCGCGGGCCACCGGCGCGGGCCACCACCATGGCCGGCTGGTCGCTGCTTCCGCTCCGGCTGTTCCTCGGGGGCACCTTCGTCTTCGCCGGCCTGCAGAAGATCGCCAATCCGGGGTTCTTCGACCGGTCGAACCCGACGTCGATCCAGTCCCAGTTGGCATCGGCGGCCCGCGTCAGCCCCATCCACGGGCTCGTGGCGCACCTCGAGCCTCACGCCGTCGCGCTCGGCGTGGTGATCGCCCTGGCCGAGGTGGCCGTGGGCGCGGCCACGCTGGCGGGACTGTGGACCCGGGTGGCGGCGGCGGGGGGCATGCTCTTGTCGTTCAGTCTCTTTCTGACGGTCAGCTTCCACTCGAGCCCGTACTACACGGGATCCGACATCGTCTTCGTGTTCGCGTGGACACCGTTGCTCGTGGCCGGAGCCGGCGGCGTGCTGTCGGCCGACGCCTTGGCGCGCGACCGGGCCCGGGCCCGCAGCGGCGTGGGGCCGGCCATCACGGTCCCCGTGTCCTTCGAGGTCGTGCAGAGGGTGTGCGGGGCCTACGACGCCGGGGTGTGCCGGGCCATGTCCGGTGCGCCGTGCGAGCCCGTCCCGTGCCCGTATCTGCTCCAGAGCCCGAGCGCGGCGGCCGCATCGGGTCTCGGCGACATCGATCGACGCACCTTCACCCTGCAAGGGGTCTTCGCCGCCGCGCTGGCGGGTGTCGCGCTGGCGGGCACGGGCCTGGTGGCGGGCCTCGGCAGGCTCGGGGGCAAGTCGAAACCGTCGGGTGTGCCCGCCCCGATCCCCTCGACATCGACGTCGGGTCCGGCGGGGACCACGGGGTCGGGGTCGACGCCGGGCTCGTCGGCGCCCACCACCACGCCGGTGTCCAAGCCGGTGGGCACCCGCGTTGCCACCGCCGCGTCGGTGCCCGTGGGGGGGGCGGCGACGTTCCAGGACCCCAGGTCAGGAGACCCGAGCATCGTGGTGCAGCCCGAGAACGGGACCTTCGCGGCCTTCGACGCCGTGTGTCCCCACGAGGGCTGCATCGTGGCGTACTCGCCTCCGGCGGCGAAGTTCATCTGCCCGTGCCACGGGTCGGAGTTCAACGGGAAGTCGGGTGCGGTGATCCGGGGTCCGGCGCCCCGGGGCCTGGGACGGATTCCGATCGAGGAGTCCGGGGGGGAGCTCTACGTCACCTGATCCGGCCTGAGCCGAAGTGCCCGGGCACGTCGGCGAGGGTCGCGTTCAGTTGATGACGGTGCGCAGGCTGTCGGGAACGAAGTCCGGCGCCATGATCAGGCGCATGCGCATGACCTCGTCGCAGTGGCGGCAGCGTGTGCCTCGAGGGGTGACGCGGCACGCCATCACGCCGGCGAGATGTGGCATGTCGTAGCCCGCGCAGGACTTGCCGTCGAGCTCCTCGGAGCAATAGGCGATCTCGCCGTCGCGGTGCAGCACGAGGCAACCGTCGCAGATCAACACGCCCCCACCTCGCTTCGGTTCTCTGGCTCTTCCCGTGTGTTTCGGCCCGGTTGCACGCACCTCGTGCGGGTGTCGGCCCGTATGCCACCTATGGGATCGGCCCCGGCGCGGTCGGGGTGGAACAAGCCATGCACAACGGATTCTCACGGCGGGTGGTCGACACGCTGTGCACTACGGGTGACGAGACGACGGTGTTCAGACCGCGGAGCGCGACGCGGCCGATGTGCTCAGCGTTGCGCCACGGTGACGGGCTCCACGGTGACGGGCGCCACGGTGCAATACGGGCAGTTGTCGCCGTCGACGACGCGACAGGCGAAGAAACCTCCCCGATGGGGGCGGTCCTCGCCGACGCAGGAGCCTCCACCGGTCTGTTCGGTGCAGTACGCAACCGTGCCGTCGCGATGCACCACCAACTGACCGGGGCAACTCTTCATGTCGTGTGTCTCCTCGTGGTCGCTCGGACGGCAATCGCCTCTGCGACGTTCCCGACTCCGGCACCACGCGCCGAGGGTTCTGCTTCCGGGGATATCGGCGCTGTGAGGGGGCGTCTTGAAGGATTTCGCAACATCCCCCCAACGATCGGTCGGATCGCCAAGGGCCCGGTGCTACCGGAAGTCGCGGGAGGCCGGGACGGGAGCGGGCCCCAGGTCCATCGGGACGATCTTCTCGGCCACGACGCTGACCACCCCGTCGACCCGCTCGATGCGCCCGCGGACCAAAAGGGCCGGTGCCCCCCGGGCCACGGGTCTCCAGCGCTCCCAGGCGCCCGGGGAGCAGATGACGTTGACCAAGCCGGTCTCGTCCTCCAGGTTGAGGAACACGGTGCCCTTGGCGCTCTCGGGACGCTGGCGGTGGGTGACCACACCCCCCACCAGCACCTTGCCGTCGGTCTCGGCGCCGGCCAACCGGCCCGCGGGGATCACCCCCATGGCGTCGAGGCGGGGGCGGGCGAGCTCCACCGCGGTCCTCCCCACGGTGAGGCCGGTGGCCCACATGTCGGCTTCGACCTCCTCGAGCGGCGTGAGGTCGAGAAGCGGTGGTGCCTCCTCCCCCGACACGAGCCCCGGAAGCCGGTCGACGGTGCCGTACGCCAGCGCGCCGGCCGCCCACAGCGCCCGCCGCCTTCCGCGCATGTCGGGGGCGCCGTCGCGCGGCGCCAACCCCTCGAGCGCGCCGGCGGTGGCGAGCGCCTCGAGCTGGGGCCGACCCGTCCCGGTCCTGCGCACCAGGTCCTCCACCGACGAGTAGGAACCGTTCTCGCCGATGCGTCGGGCTACGGCCTCACCGATCCCGCGCACCGAGGTGAGCCCGAGCCGGACGGCGGGCTGGGGCTCGACGTCGCCGGCGGCGACACCGTGACCGGCGGCGACACCGTGACCCGACGGGCCTGCGGCGGGGTCGTCGGGCCCCCACTCCAAGGTGGCCCCGACCCCCGACACGTCGACGTGCGGCCGTCGCACCGTGACGCCGTGACGCCGGGCGTCGGCCACCAACGACTGGGGTGACCAGAATCCCATGGGCTGTGCGTTGAGCAGCCCGGCGCAGAACGCCGCGGGGTAGTGCAGCTTCAGCCACGCGCTCGAGTAGACGAGGTACGCGAAAGAGACGGCGTGGCTCTCGGGGAAGCCGAAGTTGGCGAAGGCGGCCAACTTGCCCACGATCTCCTGCGCCACCGCGCCGGTGATGCCGCGCTCGGCCATGCCGGCGAAGAGCCGCTCCGACAGGCGCGCCATGCGTGCCCCGGAGCGCTTGGCGCTCATGGCCTGGCGCAGCTCGTCGGCTTCGGCAGGGGTGAACCCCGCGGCGTCGATGGCGATGTGCATGAGCTGTTCCTGGAACAGCGGCACCCCGAGCGTCTTCTCGAGTGCCCGTCTGAGCAACGGGTGCGGGGGGTCGGGTGCTTCGAGCCCCTGTCGGCGCCGGATGTAGGGGTGGACCGATCCTCCCTGGATGGGACCGGGCCGGATGATGGCCACTTCGATCACGAGATCGGCGAAGCAGCGAGGGCGGATGCGGGGGAGCGTGGCCATCTGGGCCCGGCTCTCCACCTGGAACACCCCTACGGTGTCGGCGCGGCACAACATGTCGTAGACGGCGTCTTCCTGGTCGAGCAGGGCGAGGTCGACCTCCACGCCGTGGACGTCGCGGATCAGGTCGACGGTGAGGTGCACCGCCTCGAGCATGCCCAGCCCGAGCAGGTCGAACTTGACGAGACCGGCGGCTGCGCAGTCGTCTTTGTCCCATTGCAGGGCACTGCGGCCCGGATGGCGCGCCCACTCCACCGGGCACACCTCGATGACGGGACGGTCGCACAGGACCATCCCCCCCGAATGCAGGCCGAGGTGGCGAGGGAAGTCGAGGACGTCGCGCGCCAGGCGTCCGACGAGCGGCGGCAGGGGGCCGCCGCGGTCGAGCGGTTCACCGCGGTCGACGGCTTTCGCCCACGCGTCCACTTCGTCAGGGCTGTGCCCCAGGGCCTTGCCCACGTCGCGGATGGCCGAGCGGGCGCGATAGGTGATGACGTTGGCGACCTGTGCCGCGCAGTGGCGGCCGTAACGCTCGTAGACGTAGGCGATGACCTCCTCGCGCCGGCCCGACTCGATGTCGATGTCGATGTCGGGGGGCCCGTCGCGCTCCGGGGAGAGGAACCGCTCGAACAGCAGCCCCAGCGCCACGGGATCGGCGCGGGTGATGCCCAGTGCGAAGCAGACGGCGGAGTTGGCGGCCGATCCCCGGCCCTGGCAGTAGATGTCCTGGCGGCGACAGAACTCCACGATGTCCCAGACGATGAGGAAGTAGCCGGCGTAGCCGAGGGTGCCGATCACCTCGAGCTCGTGGTCGATCTGGGCCCATGCACCGCGCACGCGCTCTGCCGCCCGCGGGCCATAGCGGTCGCCCGCCCCGCATCCCACCAGCTCCGTCAGCCAGCTGTGCTCGGTGTGGCCGCCGGGCACCCGGCAGTCGGGGAGACCGGGAGCCACCAGGTGGAGGTCGAAGGCGCATGCGGCGCCGATCTCGGAGGCCTGGGCCACCGCGCCGGGCCACCGGGCGAAGCGGCGCTCCTGCTCGGCCCCCGAGCGGAGGTGGGCGGTGGCCGCAGAGGGGAGCCAGCCGTCGAGCTCGGCCAGGGGTCGCCGGGCCCGGACGGCGGCCAGGGTGGCGGCCAGCGGGCGCCGGTCCGAAGTGGCGTAGTGGACGTTGTTGGTGGCCACCATGGCCAGGTCTCGGGTGACGGCGAGGTGGGCGAGGGCGTCGTTGCGGGCGGTGTCGAGCGGGTCGCCGTGGTCCCAGAGCTCCACGGCCACGTCGTCGGAGCCGAAGGCCTCGACGAGACGGTCGAGCTCGCGGGTGGCCGCCGCAGGGCCCGCCGCGGTGAGCGCGGTGGGGACCGCACCCTTGCGGCAGCCGGTCAGGACGACCCAGTGCCCGCCGTGACCGTTGCCACCGTGGTGGCGGGCCAGGTCCTCGAGGGTGCAGGTGGGTCGCCCCTTCTCTCCGCCGGCGAGATGGGCCTCGGTGATGACCCTGCTCAGACGGGCATACCCCTCGGGGTCGCGGGCCAGCACCACCAGGTGGGCTCCGGGCGGGTCGGGGGCGCCGGTGCGCCCGCCCGAGCGGCCGCCGTCCACCAGGGTGAGCTCGGCGCCGAAGATCGACGGCAGCCCCAGCGCCCGGGCCGTCTCGGCGAACCGGACCACCCCGTACAGGCCGTCGTGGTCGGTGAGGGCGAGGGCGTCGAGGCCGAGCCGGACCGCCTCCGCGGCGAGCTCCTCGGGGTGTGACGCGCCGTCGAGAAAGCTGAAATTGGAATGACAGTGGAGCTCCGCGTAGGCGACGGTCACGGTGGGTGCCCCCCGTCAGTCGTAGGTGGCTTCGAGCCACCAACCCCCCCGCTCCCGCGTGAGCAGGTGGGCGGTGGCGGCGGTGACGACCTGCATGCGAGCCTGGCGGCGCCGGCCCCGGACCGACCACCACCGCTCGTCGGAGGGCCAGGGCCCCGCCCATCGGGTGACCTCGACCCATGCCCCTCCCGCCACCGACATGCGGGCGGGGACGGCGGTGGCGATCCCGCCCCCCGTGACACCCACCGCCCGGCCGGCACCGTCGACGACCATGACGGGCAGAGGCCGGTCGAGGACCACGGCAGGCGCCGGAGGGGGGACCTGTCCCGGCCACGGCCCCCCCGGGGGTGTCCCGTCTCCGGCGGCCCCCCTCCGGCCCGGCGCGCCCGGGCCTGCGCCGACCCCGCCGATCCGGCCGGGCCCGGTCCAGGGGACGAGCCGGGCGCGCTGGGCCGGGCCCCGCCCGCCTTGGAGGCGGCCCCTGACCACGGCCTCCGGGCCGAGCAGGCCCTGGACGCCGGCCACGGCCCGGGTGGCCCGGGCGTCGGCATCGGCCGAGTCCCCCCAGAACCCCCCCTGGCGCGTCACCACGGTGGCGGCCGTTGCGGGGCCGGCTCCGGGGAAGAACAGCCGGAAACCGGGTAGCTCCCCCTCGGCCCCTCCGGCCACCCGCTGGCAGAGGGCACCTTCGGCTCCGAAACGGGCGAGCACCTGGGGCCCCGGCAGCGCTGCGAACGCGCCCAGGGTGCGGATCCCCAGCCGGGCGAGCAGGTCGGCGAGCTCCGGGCGGTCGAGGGTCGACAGCGGCCACGGGACGAGGAATGAGGGGGTCTCCCCGGCGGGGACGATCACCGGCCCGGTGCCCAGCGCGGCCCGGGCGGCCAGGACGGCGGCGAACAGGCCGTCGGCCACCCCCACGCCGGCCATGTGCCCGGCCACCGCGTCGGCGGTCATGTGCCCGGCCACCGCGTCGGCGGCCATGTGCCCGGCCACCGCGTCGGCGGCCATGTGCCCGGCCACCGCGTCGGCGGCCATACGGGCCAGTGCCTCGTCCCCCCCGAAGTAGCGGGACGGGCCCCGGGTGGGTACGGCGCACACCCCGGGACGCACGGGGTCGACGCGCGTGGCGAACGCCTCCAGGGCTGCCACCACGGCGTCGAACAGCCGCGCCTCGCGCCCGCGCTCTTGTTCCTCAAGGATGCCGGGGCACCAGATGGCGAGCAGCCGTTCCATCTCCCGCCTCCACCTCTCTATCGCTCCCGCCGGCACCGCCGGCCCTGTTGCTCCCGCCGGCACCGCCGGCCCCGTCGTCCCCCTCCACCTGCCCCGAAGGGGCCGGGAGCCACAGGCCGACCCGCACCGGCCGGGCTGCGGCGCGCCGGCCCGAGGACAGGACCTCCAGGTGGCGGCCCTGGAGGTGGCCGTGTCCCGCCTCGACCCCCTGCCACGCCCCGGTCTCCACCGTCAGCCGGACATCGGCCCCCTCGGGCCAGTCCCGAGACCCCAGCACCACCAGCACGCCCCGACGCTCGCGGGCCCGGGCGGCCAGCCGCCGGGCCAGGCCCGGACGCACCGGGCCGGGCGGGCGGACCAGCACGACGTCCATGCCGTCGAGGAGGGTGGCGGCCACCTCGGCCCACCGGGGCCCGGGCCGGGGGACGAGCACGAGATGCCCGAGGTCGACCCCGAGCTCGGCGAAGGCCACCAGGCCCGGATCGGCCGCGCCCACGGCTGCGCACCACGAGGCGGCCGAGGCGGCGGCGAGGAGGGCGAACCCCAGCGTGGTGCCACCACCGGCGGGTCCCGTGGCGCCGTCCGCCCCGCCGCCCACGGCGCCGGGGGTGCCCTCACCGGTGCCGACGGACACCACGCCTCCCCGCTGCAAGCCTCCCCGGGGGAAGAGCGGGGCGAGGGCGGGGAGCAGGGGCAGGAGCTGGTCCCGGCTCGAGGAGGTGGGCCGGGCCCGGGCGGCCATCGTGGCGCTGACGTGGCCCGACCCGACAGGGCGTTTTCCCTGTTGCCGGGGTATGGACGGGGCCGGGGGACCGGAGCTGCGGGGGCCCATGATCGGACACTATCGAACATGTGTTCGATGTTCCACAGGGGAATTCCCGGTCCGGTCAGGGACCTCCGGAGCCCAGGTCCCGTCCCAGCCCCGGCCCCGGCACGGGGGGCCGGGGACCGGCCCGACCAGCGGGGTCGAGCCCGGCGCCGAGGCCCGGGGGCAGGGCTGCGGAGCGCCATGGCTCGGTGGCGAACCACGGCGTGAGCCGCACCCATCCCATGCGGTTGCGCTCGTCGACCACGAGCGCCATCCCCCGGTGCCCGCGCCCCACGACGTCCACGGGAAGCCGGCGCCGCATGACCGTCGACGTGGTCACCGTCGGCGCCTGCCACGAGGGCTGGGCCCGGGCCCCGAGCACCAACCGGGACAGCACCGCGCCCATCCCGCCGGGGCTCTGCACCGGGGCGCTCACCGAGCGGGTGTGCACCTCCTCCTCCCCGGCCAGGGCGGAGAGGGCCTCGAGCGTGCGCACGTCCCCGATCCCCGGCAGCACCACGGTGGTCCCGAACAACGACAGGAAGCCGTCGGCGGCCGATCCCCACCGACCCCGGGCCTGGGAAAGGTCCTGGAGGCACGCCAAGGTGAGCAGTCCCTGGCCACCACCCTCGCTCACCATCCCGGGGAGGTCGGGGATGGGGGCGATGTTGGCCACCTCGTCCAGGGCGAGCACGACGGGCGCGGGGCGGGGCCGCCCCGCCCCGCCCCCGACCGGGGCCGACGGCGGGGCCCAGGCGTACGACCGGGCGTAGGCGGCCGACCGGGCGTAGGAGGCGGTGCGGATGTCGGTGAGCAGGCCGACTACCAGGGGTGCGGCCACGCCCTGGTGGCGGCCGGTGGCGCACACATAGAGCGTGGCCGACGAGTCGCAGAAGGCCCGGGCGTCGAAGTCGGGGGCCACGGTGCTGGCCAGGGCCGCCTCGCTGCGGTAGGCGCCCAGGACCCCCGATGCCGTCGACCAGATGCCGCTCTGCTCCCGGGGGTCGGTGGCGGCGATGCCGGCCAGGAGGTCGCCGGGGCGCACGGCGCCGTTGCGGTCGAGGATCGTCAAGGCCGGCACGGCGTTGCGGCGGTCGACCCACGACAGCACGGTGGCGAGGTCCACCTCGTCGAGGGCGGCGGCATGGAGCGTGGGGGCGAGCAGGGCCTCGGCGCGCTCGGTCCAGTGGTCCGTGCCCGCCGACGCCGCGTCGCGCCCGCCGGCTCCCGGTCGCGCCGCGCCCACGAGGCTCCTGGCGACGAGCAACGCGTCGTCCCACGAGCGGCAGCTCTCCACCGGCGACCACCGCACCCGCTCGACGCCGCGCGGCACCTCGACGGTGCCGCTCGGGTCGTAGAGCAGGCACGGCCCGACCGTGCCACGTGCGTGCGCGGTGGCCTGCAGGACATCGGGCTTGGTCGACGTGGACACCACCGCTCCCGGCGCGCCCAGCACGGTGGGCACGACGATCGACGACGTCTTGCCCGAACGCGGCGGCCCGAGCACGAGCACGGCTTGTTCGGTCGCCGCCCACGCCGGGCCGAGCGCTCCCGCACCCAGGTACACGCCTGCGCCGGCAGCGCCCACGGCGGCACGGATCGCCGCCAGCCGGTCGTCGTGTCGTGCCGCTCTGCCACTGTGCGCGGCGCGGCCGGTCGTGTCGCCATCCCGTCCAGGCACGGGTGAAAACGCTTCGCGTCGCGAAACGTTGGCAGGCGACATCGGGATCACACCGTCTCGGGGCGAAAGCTCGGCTCGCCTTGTCGGACCCGCAGCGTTCCGGGGATTCCGAGCAGCGCGTACGGATCGGTGCCGTCGAGCACCCCGCGGTGGGTTTCCACGTGCATCTTTCTGAGACGCACGATGCGCCCGATGTGGGGACCGAGCGTGACAGCCACCTCGATGCGCAGCTCGCCCTCGTCATCGATCTCGGCGTCGACGACGATCACGTCGTAGGTGTCGTCGGGCAGGACCGGCATGGCCAAAAATCCTTTCAAATTCAGCGTTTCCCGTCCATAGGTGATCGTGCGGCGCCGCGTCCGGCGCGCTCGGCGCGAGCGCGCCGCGGCGCGACGCGCGGTGCGCGAGGCGCATGATCTTGCCGGGAACCTCGCTCGCGACCTCGCGCCGCTGCGCGCTCCGCGTGGCGCGCGATCACGCAAATGCTTGCTTTTGTCGCGAAAACCTTCTTTGATTGGTGAGATTGCATTTCCCGGAGGAGGTGCGGTGAACAAGTCGGGACTGATCGACGCGGTCTGTAAGACGACGTCGTTGGCGAAGCGCGATGCCGAAGAAGCGGTGAACGCGGTCGTCCATGTGGTCTCGAAAGAGGTTCGGTCGGGTCGTCGTGTCGTGGTTGCGGGGTTCGGGAGCTTCAATCCCACGCACCGTGGTGCTCGCATGGGGCGCAATCCCCGCACGGGAGCGCCGGTGAGCGTCCCGGCGTCTCGCGGTGTGCGCTTCGCGGCGAGCGGGATGTTCAAGGACATCCTGAACGGCAAGGCGTCGCCTCCGGCGCTCAAGGTGTCTCCGTCCCCGGCGAAGAAGCCGACGGGGACGGCGGCGAAGAAGGCCACGACGAAGACGAAGAAGGCCACGAAGACAGTCGCCACCAGGGCCACGAAGAAGTCGACCCAGAAAGCGGTCACCAATACCGCCGGACGGGCTACGAAAAAGGTCGTCGGGCGCGCCCCGGTCAGAAAGACGACGCGCGCCCCGGCGAGGAAAGCAGCAAGGAAATCGGCCAGAAAGGCCGCCGGGCGAGCCCCGGCGAGGAAAGCAATAAAGCGATCGGCCAAGAAGGCCGTTAGGAGGGCGTAGAGCATGGCAGTCAAGCGGGCAAGAAAGACCGCAAAGCGGGCGCCGGCACGGAAGGCCGCCAAGCGCACCACGGCTCGGAAGGCCGTCAAGCGGGCTCCGGCACGGAAGGCCGTGAAGCGGACGACCAAGAAGCGGGCCACCGCCAAGAAGGCTACGAAGCGGGCTCCGGCACGCAAAGTAGCGAAGCGGACCCGCAAGGTCGCCAAGCGTCGGGCACCCGCCAAGAAGGCCGCCAAGCGCGCTCCGGCTCGCAAGGCAGCGAAGCGGACGACCAAGAAGCGGGCCACCGCCAAGAAGGCTACGAAGCGGGCTCCGGCACGCAAGGCAGCCAAGCGGACGACCAAGAAGCGGGCCACGGCCAAGAAGGCTACGAAGCGGGCTCCGGCACGCAAGGCAGCCAAGCGTCGTCCCGCCAAGAAGGCGGCGGCGGCTCCCAAGCGGACCGCTACCCGTCGGGTCACGCGTCGGGCCCCGGCTCGCCGGCGGACCAGCAAGTAGACCAACACCGTCCTGCCGGGACCTGCCGGCGGTCGGAACGGTCCCTCCGGGCTCGTCCCGGCACAGGGACACCAAGGACAGAGATACAGAGAAGGGGCCCTGCGGGGCCCCTTCTCTGCTACCTGGGCCCGGAGGGCCCCATGCCGGCGGGGATGTCGCCGGGCACGTCGACGTCCCAGGTGAGCTCGGGGTCGCGCACCACCCGGCAGTCGAGGCCCAGGCGCCGGGCCTCGGCCCGGTGGCGGGCGAAGGAGCCGGGTCCGTAGTGGAAGCGGAACCCCGCGCCGGTGGGGATGCAGGCCACGTTGGTGCCGTCGTCGCGGCGGTCGGGGACCAGGGTCACTCCGCCGAACCCGGCCAGCTGGGCGACCTCGTGGGCGAAGGGGAGATCGGCATGCGCCACGAGCACTTCGGCGGCCCCGGCCACGCCGAGCCGTTCGACGCCGGCCTCGACCGCCCCGTTGAGCCCGCGCCCGGGCTCGGGGAGCACCAGGGCACCGCGCTGCGCCGCCCAGCGCGCCACCTCGGTGTCGTCGCACACCACGGCCACGGGCAACGGAGCGGCGGCGGCGAGGACACGGGCCGCCATTTCCCGGGCCAGGGTCTCGCGGCCGGCGGCGTCGAGGGTGGGGGCGAGGCGCGCCTTGGCCGCGCCGAAGGCTTTGACGGGGACGAGCACCACGCAGCCCGTCAGGGGGGGCAGGCGCACCGGCGCTGCGGTCACGTGGCCAGTGTACGGGCACCGCCCACCGGCGACACCAGGTCGTAGGGTTGGCCGATGCTCGACAAGGTCGCGGTCATCGGCGCCGGCTCGTGGGGCACGACGGTGGCCTCCATCGCGGCGGGGGCGGCACCGACCGTGCTGTGGGCGCGCCGTCGGTCCCTCGCCGAGCATCTCCAGACCACGCACGAGAACCCCGACTACCTCCCCGGGGTCGTCCTGCCCCCCGCCCTGACGGCCACGGCGTCGCTCGAGGAAGCCGTGGCGGGCAGCACCCTCGTGGTCATGGCCGTGCCCTCGCACGGGTTTCGCGCCGTGCTCACCGAGCTCTCGAGTCACGTCCCGGACGGCACCGCCGTCCTGTCGCTGGCCAAGGGGCTCGAGCAGGGCTCGCACAAGCGCATGACCGAAGTCGTGGCCGAGGTGCTCCCGGGCCACTGCGCGGGCGTGCTCACCGGGCCGAACCTGGCACGCGAGATCGTGGCGGGACAGCCGGCCGCCACGGTGGTGGCCACGACCGACGAAGCCGTTTCGAGGTCCGTGCAGGAGCTGCTGGGCACCCCGACGTTCCGGGTGTACACCAACCCCGACGTGGTCGGCTGCGAGATGGCGGGTCCCACCAAGAACGTCCTGGCCATTGCGGCCGGCATCCTCCAGGGCCTCGGTCTGGGTGACTCCTCGCTCGCCGCCCTCGTCACCCGGGGCCTGGCCGAGCTGGGACGCCTCGGGGTGGCGATGGGTGGTGAGCGCATCACGATCGCGGGGCTGGCGGGGGTGGGCGATCTCGTGGCCACCTGCACCAGCTCACTGAGCCGGAACCGCATGGTGGGCGAGCAGTTGGGGCGGGGCCGGTTCCTGGGCGAGATCATGGCCGAGATGCGCATGGTGGCCGAAGGGGTGAAGACGGCGCGGCCACTGCTCGAGCTCGCCGCCGCCCACGGTGTGGAGATGCCCATCGGCGAGCAGGTGGCCGCCGTCCTCGAAGGGACGACTTCGCCGTCCGAGGCCATCCTGGCCTTGATGTCGCGCTCGGCCAAGCCGGAATTCGACGGGCTCCAGGCGTGAGCGCCACTCCGCCGCCCCCGCCCCACGAGCAGGCCCTCGCGAGGGTGCGCGCCTTCCTGCGCGCCCATGGCACGCCCGAGGAGGAGATCGCCGAGGCCGAGGCCCGGGACGTGCTCGACCTGCTCGTGGCGGACAGGGCCCTCGTCCCCGCCGAGCGCCGCTACACGCAGTCCGAGGTGTCGGAGATGACGGGCATGGACCCCGAGCTCACCCGCCGATTCTGGCGGGCGCTGGGCTTCGCCGACGTCGGACCCGACGACCGCATGTTCACCGAGCTCGACGTGGAGGCGCTCGTGACGTTGCGGTCGATGATGGACCTGGGCGTCGCCGACGTCGACACCAGCCTGCAATTCGCCCGGGTCATCGGGTCCTCCATGGCGCGCATCGCCGAGGCCGAGGCCTCCCCGGCGGTGCGGGCCATGGCCGTGGGCCCCGCCGGCGACTCGGTGGAGGCGGCCGACCGGTTCGCGCTCATCGCCGACCACACGCTCCCCGCCTTGGCGAGGCTGCTCGAATTCGCCTGGCGCCGCCATGTGCAGGCCGCCGTGCGCCGGTCCATGCTCCAGCGCGGCCGCGACCACAGCGGCGCCCTCCCCGTCCTGGCCGTGGGCTTCGCCGACATGGTGGGCTTCACCACGCTCAGCCAGCAGCTCTCGGAGCAGGAGCTCGCCGCGGTCGTGGCCCGCTTCGAAGAGGTCGCCTACGAGACCGTGACCGCGGGCGGGGGCCGGGTCGTGAAGATGATCGGCGACGAGGCCATGTTCGTGGCGGACTCCGCCGTCGCGGCGGCACGCATCGGCCTCGCCCTGGCCGAGGCGTACGCGGACGACGAGCTTCTCTCCGACGTGCGGGTGGCCATGGCCATCGGGCCCGTCCTCCTCCAAGACGGCGACTACTACGGGCCGGTCGTGAACCTGGCCAGCCGCGTGGTGAACATGGCGGCCCCGGGGTCGGTGATCGTCACCGACGAGTTCCACGCCGCCGTGGAAGCAGCCCTGGGCGGCGCCACGGGGGATGTGCCAGGAGAGCCCGAGTTCCAGTTCGCCATGTTGCGGCCGCGCCGGGTGAAGGACCTCGGCCGCATCCAGCTGTGGGTGCTGCACCGCCCCGGGACCGAGCCCGTGGCCCTGGACCGCAGGCTGGGCGGGCGGTGGGAGCGCCTGGCCGAGGTGCTCCAAGACCTCGACGAGCTGCGCGAGAAGGGGGAGCGCCTGATCGCCGGGGCGAGATCAGGCGGGGGAGCGGAAGGTGGCGATCCCGAAGGGCCGGAGCTCGAATGAGCCGTCCACGGGCTCGAGGGTGCGGCCGCGCAGGTCGACGAGCCAGCCCGAGCGGGTCCCCACGCCGACGGTGGTGGGCCGGTCGGTGGGGTTGAACACGCGGACCTCGAGCATCCCGGCCTGGCGCTGCACGGCGGACACCTCCGCTCCGTGCACCTCGAGCGCGCTCCCCGAGGCCGGGCGCCAACCGCCTCCTGTGGCGTAGACGACCTCGAGGGGGAGGAAGGCGTCGTCCACCAGGGCGTAGGGGTCGTCGCACCCGATGCACAACGCATAGCGCGCCTCGATGGTGCGTCCCCGCAGCTGCAAGCCCTCGACGGGTGTGAGAGGCCCCGCCGGCAGCGGGCGGTAGGCCATGCCGAGGCGCGACAGCATCCCCGTCGAGCGCAGCAGCGTGAGGGCCATCGTCCGGGCCCGGCGGTCGGACTGCTCCCCCTCCACGTCCACCAGCTCGTACTCGAGGAGGCCTTCGTGGGCCACGGTGAGGCCCCCGGCGGACACGAACCGCCGCGACGGGAAGGTGGGGAGGCCGAACTCGTCGGGCCTACCCTCGGTGTCGAGGCCCCGGTGCACCACGGCGAAGGCGCACTCGGCGTCGGAGCCGGCGGCGGGCTCTGGCAGGGGCAGGTGCACCCGCAGCCGGTGGTCGGAGGCCGGGTTGACGAAGCGGGTGGTCACCCGCACGGCACGTTCGTCGGCGCGTACGTCGATGTCGGTGGTGACCTCGGCGGTCACCTCACCGGTGCGGGCCCGCGAGAAGCCGTCGACGTGGTCCGGCCAGGTGTAGCGGGCCGTGACGGTGGTCACGGCGCGGACCGGTCCCCGCTCCGAGACCGACACCGTCACGCTGTCGGGGGTGTCGACGATGCGGTCGCCGGCGGGGGGCGAGTAGTTGTAGGAGTCGCCGTGGTCCCCGCCGTCGACGAGCTTGCCCAACCCGGCCACGGCGTCGAGCGCGAAGGTCCCGTCGGTGCGGTCGACGGTGACGGTGACGAGCCCGTTGGCCATGACCACGGGCCCCTCGGCGCCGTCCTCGACGGTGACCGGGTGCGCCAGGACGGCGGGCTCGAGCGCCTGGTGGCCGAACCCGGGCACGTCGGCCACCCGCACCAGCACGCGGCGCACCGGAGGCTGGTCGATCCGGATGCGCACGACGGCGTCGGGCCGGGCCCCGAGGCGGGTGTAGAGATCCTGCTTGATCGAGGCGATGGGGACGTCGAAACGCTCCTCGTTCCCGAAGGCGATGGTGATGTCGATGGCGGAGTCGTCCTCCTCGACACGGACGTCCTGGATCCAGGTGTGGGCGTCGACCTGGCTGCCGTTGGGCATCATGCCGAGGATGGTGCGCACCGTGGTGGCGTCCAGGGTCAGAGGGCCCAGTCCCCGGGGGATGCCGAAGGCGCCGGGCTCCTCGGGCAGGGCCTGGCCGACGTCGGGCACCTCTTCGCCGGTCACGACGAACTCCACCAGCCCGCTGCGGGGTCGGGCCGAGGTGTTGACGACAGTGGGGCCGGCCTCCGCCAGCGATCGCGACAGCGCCTCGAGTGCCTCGTCGCCCAGTCCGTCGGCGATGCGGTAGGCCTCGGCGTAGCGGACGAGCACGGCGTCGACGACCTCGTCGACCGAGCACGCACACGAGGAGTCGTGGGCGGCGTTGCGCACCATCTCGCGCCAGGCCAGTTCCAGCAGGCGCGCCGGCCACCGCGGCGCCGGAAGGTACAGGGCGCTCAGGGGCTCGGCCCGCCGCTCGAGGGCTCGCTCGGCGCGGCGCCGCAGCCTGCTTCACGTCGACGCGGTTCGACGCCACCCCCATGAGGATGTCGGCCCTCGCCCCCGAGCGCAGCTCCCCCTTCCACGTGCGCAGTCCTTCGGTGGGGGCCCCGGCCAGGTAGTCGGCGAGGGCGGTGACCTCGAGCACGTAGTCGTCCTGGATGGCGTTGGCCTCGGCCACCACGCGCCCCAGCCACGGCTGGGGCTTCTGGTGATCGGTGCCGTTCATGAACAGCATGCCGTCGATGAGGAAGTCGCCGATCTCGGTCTCGTGGTCGGCGATCCGGTGCACGAGGGCCTTGGCGTCGTCGGGGATCGCCGCGCCGTTGCCGTACCCGGTGGGCAGGTACTCGGCGCGCACCGTCGAGCCGTCGGGCGCCTCCCACACGAAGGCGCTGCGGTCCACGACCTTGGGCACGCCCCTCCACACCACGGCGTGCTCGAACCCGGCCAGGCGCAGGATCTGGGGCATCTGCGCGATGTGGCCGAACATGTCGGGCAGGTATCCGACCTCCATGGCCCCGCCGAAGGCCGCGGCGCGCACCATCCCGGACTGCAGGTCGCGCACGATGGTCTCACCCGAGACGAGGAACTCGTCCATGAGGATGTACCACGGGCCCATCGACAGCCGGCCCGCCGCCGCCAGGGCGCGCACGCGCCCCTCGTTCTCGGGACGGACCTCGAGGTAGTCGTCCACCACGGCCATCTGGCCGTCGAGGAGGAAGCGGGCGTAGGAAGGGTCGCCCTCGAGCAGGGGGATGAGCCCGTCGAGCATCTGCACCAGCCGCAGGCGGAAGCTCTGGTAGGGCTCGTACCACTCCCGGTCCCAGTGCGTGTGCGGGACGATGGCGACGTGTCTCGGTCGGTGTGCGGTCACGACCCGAGATTACCGAGCGGGCGTGGGTTCGGGACGGCCCCTGCGGGGGCTACCGTGTCCCGGCGTGCACCCCCGACCCTGGCGCGCGCACCTCCCGGCCGGGTCGGACCTGCAGGTCGAGGACCTGACCGCCCGTCACAGCCTGCCGCGGGCGTGGGCCCGGACATGGGAACGGGACCCGGGCGCACCGTTGTTGCTCGACACGTCGCCGGGCGCGTCGTCCCCTTGGTGCCGTGCCGGAGAGCTCGACGAGCGGACCCGCCGGGGCGCACAACGCCTGCGGAGCCTCGGATTGGCCAAGGGAGACCGGATGCTGTGGAGCACGGCATCGTCGGTGCCCGCCGTGGTCGTCAACATCGCCGCCTTGCGGGCGGGGATCGTGGTCGTACCGGTGAACCCCACCTACACCGAACGCGAGCTCGCCCACGTCGTCGGCGACGTGCGCCCGGTGGCGGCCATCGTCGACGATCCGGGCCGAGCCGCGGTGGTGGCGCGGGCCGCTCGAGGTGGCGTCGTGGTGGCCACTCCGGACCTGGACATCGTCGAGGGCGGGCCGCGCCCGGGTGAGCGGGAGCGGTCGGCGGGGGACGCCGGTGACGGGGAGCTCGACGGCGCCGAGCCCGGGGACGCTGCGCTCATCGCCTACACGTCGGGGACCACGGGTGCCCCCAAGGGCGCGGTCCTCACCCACGCCAACCTTCTCGCCAACAGCGAGTCGATCGCGGTGACGTGGCGGTGGAGCGCCGAGGACCGACTCGTCCACGCCCTTCCCGTCTTCCACGGGCACGGGCTGTGTGTGGCCCTGTACACGTCGCTGCTGACCGGGGGGTCGGTGGTGCTGCTCCCGCGCTTCGACGTCGACACCGTCCTCGACGCCTGTGGCGCGCACCGGGCCACGATGTTCTTCGGCGTCCCCACCATGTACCACCGCCTGGCCGCGTCGAGCCGGGTGGGTGAGCTGGCACGGCTGCGCCTGGCCGTGTCGGGTTCGGCTCCTCTGAGCGCCGAGCTGCACCGCGCCATCGCCGGAGCGGCCGGAATCGAAGTCCTCGAACGCTACGGGATGACCGAGACGCTCATGACCCTCTCCAACCCCTACGAGGGTGAGCGCCGACCCGGCACGGTGGGATTCCCGTTCCCGGGCGTCGAGGCCGAGGTGGGCGGCGCGGTCGAGGCGGGCGGCGCGGCAGAGGGCGGCGGTGTCGAGGGTGGCGAGGTCCGGGTCCGTGGTCCCGCCGTGTTCGCGGGGTACTGGGAGCGTCCCGCCGCGACGTCGGCGAGCTTCGCGCGGGGATGGTTCTGCACCGGCGACCTCGGCGTGGTCGAGGACGGGTACGTCCGCCTTCTGGGCCGCTCCACGGACCTCATCATCTCCGGCGGGTTCAACGTGTACCCCGCAGAGGTCGAAGACGTCTTGCTCGGCCACCCCTCGGTGGCCGAGGTGGCCGTGACCGGCGTGCCCTCCGAGGAATGGGGCGAGGTGGTGTGCGCCTGGGTCGTCCCCGACGGCGTGTCGCGGCCCGACGTCGATGCTCTTCTCGCCTATGCGGCGCAGCGTCTGGCTCCCTACAAGCGCCCCCGTCGGGTGCAGGTCGTCGAGGCCTTGCCGCGCAACTCCATGGGCAAGGTCCTGCGGTCGGAGCTGCAGTGAGCGCGCTAGGTTGCGGTCCGTGCGCATCGTCTTCGGCACGGACGAGGACACGCCTCTGACGGCGGGGATCGTGTCCGACCTGCGGGCGCGGGGCCACGACGTGGAGCAGGTGGCGACGGGCGCCGAGTGGCCCGAGGTGGGACGCGCCGTGGGCCGGGCCGTTGCGGGTGGCGACGCCGAGCGTGGTGTGGTGTGCTGCTGGACCGGTACCGGGGTCGCCATGGCCGCCAACAAGGTGCCCGGCGCCCGTGCCGCACTGTGCACCGATGCGGCCACGGCGCAGGGGGCCCGGCGCTGGAACGACGCCAACGTCCTCGCCTTCGGTCTGCGCCTCACCTCCGAGGAGCTGGCGCGGGAGATGATCGACGCGTTTCTCGGCACCGACCCCGACGAGTCCGAGCTCCCCGCTGTTTCCAGGGTCGAGGGACCCGTGGGCTAGCGTGCGCTCATGACGACGTTCCTCATGCTCTCGACCCTCGGGCCCGAGGGGATGGCGACGCTGCGGCAGAACCCCCAGCGCCTGAAAGAGGTCAACGGCGAGGTCGAGGCGATGGGCGCCCGTGTGGTGGCCCAGTGGGCGTTGCTCGGCCAGTACGACTTCGCCACCGTTCTCGAGGCTCCCGACGAAAAGGTCGTCACGCGGGTGGCGGTCGCCCTCGGGGCGCGCGGCACCCTCAAGACCAAGACGCTCATCGCCGTCCCCATCGACGAGTTCATCGAGACGGTGGGCACCACGTAGCCCGTGGGCTCGCCGACGCCATCGTCGCCGGAGCGCCGGATCGTCGCCGGAGCGCCGGTCGCCGTCGGGCCGGGCGGCCGACTACCGGCTCAATACCACCAGAGGCCCTGCTTGCGACGCTCCGACCTGATGTCCTCGGTGGGGAAGATGTCGGGGAGGACGCTGTCGTCGGACAGGCGCCGGACGCGGTACCCGCCCGGAACCCGCTCCGCGATCTCGAAGCCATGGCTCCACGAGCCCACGAAGCGGTTGCGGACGTCGACGGGCGTGCCCTCGGGGAGTTGTGTCTCGGGGGTGTCGGTGGCGAGGTCCACCAGGCCGTTGGTCATGGGGGGGACCTCCTGTCGTGGCCGCAACGGTTCCCATGATGAGCGCTCGAACCCCCCACGACAAGGGGTCGACGGACAACTTGCGGCCAATGCCCCGGCACCGACCGTGAAACCCTGATGGCTCCCCGGGTTCCTCCGCGACACGCCGTGACGGGAAGACCGCGGCGGCGAGCGGTGCCGGCTCGTCCGGGGCTCTCCCACGAGCGCGGCCTGTGGGGTACGGGCCACCGGATGGTGGCAGGCATCGACGAGGTGGGCCGCGGGGCCTGGGCCGGGCCGCTCAGCGTAGGGGTGGCGGTGCTGTGCGAGTCGCCGGCGCGCATCCCGAGGGGACTGCGCGATTCCAAGCAGCTCACCGAGGAGGTGCGGGAGGCGATCTTCGACAAGGTGGCGGCATGGTGCGCGGGCTGGGCCGTCGGCCACGCCGGGCCCGAAGAGTGCGACCGCCTGGGCATGACCGCTGCGCTCCGGCTGGCCACGCGCCGCGCCCTGGCGCAGCTGTCCCCCGATCTCGTTCCCGACGCCGTCGTCCTGGACGGGACCTTCGACTTCGTGAGCCCTCCGCAAGCCCCCCAGCTCTTCGATTCCGACGGGATGGTCGAGCCCACCGCGGTGGGAGCGGTCCGGGGCGGGATCGGGGAGGCTCTGGGCGTCGGCGTCGGCGTCGGCCAGCGGGACCGGCACTGGGACCGGCAGCGGGACCGCGCCCGCGACCGGGGAGGATGCGATCGCCGGCAGGGGAGAGACCCCCTGGTGCCCCCCGGTGGAGACGGTGGTGGGCGGGGACGCCCGCTGCGCGTCGGTGGCGGCCGCGTCGGTGCTCGCCAAGGTCACCCGCGATCGGATCATGCGGGCCACGGCGGACTCGTATCCCGCCTTCGACTTCGAGCGCAACAAGGGGTACCCGTCGCCCGCCCACCAGCGGGCCCTGTGCGGGTACGGGCTGAGCGCGCTGCACCGGCGCTCGTGGGCCTTCGTCGACGCCCTGCCCTGGGAGCTCACGTCGTGGCCGGGGGACTACCGGACCAGGGGCTCACGCCTTGGCGGCGGGCTCCTTGGGCAGTCCGAGGACCCGTTCGCCGATGATGTTGTGGAGGACCTCGTCGGTTCCCCCCGCGATCCGCATCCCGGGCAGACCCAGGAGGAATTGCGACCAGGCGTAGGTGCCCCACTCGCCTGAGTCGGCGATGAGCTTCGGGCCCAGCACCGACGACAGCAGGTCGGTCATGCGACGCATGTTCATGGTCAGCGAGAGCTTGGCGATCGACATCTCGGGACCCGGTGCCTGGCCGCCCGCCACCCGGGCCATGGCCCGCAGGTTGGTGTAGTTCGCCACCCGCCCGTGGATGAAGATGTCGGCGACCTGTTGGCGGACCAGGGGATCGGCCGCCTTGCCGTGGTGCCTCACCAGCTCGATGAGGCGAGGCGTGCTCAGGTTGCCGTTCCCCGACGACATGCTGCCGCCGCCGATGGCCGCCCGCTCGTTCATGAGGGTGGTGAGGGCGACCGACCATCCTCCGTTCACGTCACCCAGGCGGTGGGAGTCCGGCACCCGCACCTCGGTGAAGAACACCTCGTTGAACGACGCCCCCCCGGTCATCTGTCTGAGCGGACGGATCTCCACGCCCGGCGCACGCATGTCGACGACGAAACAGGTGAGGCCCTTGTGTTTGGGGGCGTCGGGATCCGAACGGCAGATGATCTCGCCGATGTCCGAGAGATGCGCACCCGAGGTCCACACCTTCTGCCCGGTCACCACCCACTCGTCGCCGTCACGCACGGCCTTGGTCTGCACCCCCGCCAGGTCGCTGCCCGCGCCGGGCTCGCTGAAGAGCTGGCACGCCACGATGTCGCCGCGCCACAGCGACTTCAGGTACCGGTCCTTCACCTCGTCGGTGGCGTGGGCGAGGATCGTGGGGGCCACCATGCCGAGGCCGATGCCGTACGCGGTCATGGGCGGGGTGTCGAAACGGGACTCCACGGTGTCGTAGAGCCGCTGGTGGTCGCGCGTGAGGCCGCCGCCGCCGTACTCGACCGGGCCGCTGATCCAGCTGAACCCGGCGTCGAAGCGGCGCTGCGCCCAGGACCGGGCCGCGTCGAGCTCGGCGTGCTCCTCCTCGAGGGTGCGCTCGGGCAGCAGCGAGACCTGATCGGATCCTTCCCCCCAGGCCTGCTCCACCTCGACACGCGGCTCGGCGTTCGCCTCGAGGAATGCCAGCGCCGCCTTCTCGAACTCCGCTTCGGTGACTGTGTCGGCCATCGGGCTCTCTTTCGCTTCGTCACTCGGTCTCGCCGTCCGGTCGTGACGGCTTCACGTCGTCCGGTCGTGACGGCTGCACATCATGGGGTCGTGACGGCTTCACGGTCGTCGCGACCCCCGTCTTCCTCACCGTCCGGGGTGGCCTCACGACTCTGAGGCGCTACCCGTACGGGGATCCCAGCGTATCGAGGGGCCGTGAATCGCCGCCAAACGGAATGGTGGGGTAGCTGGTGCGGTAAAACAGCCTCGATGGCCTACGTGCTCGCGGTCATGGCGGCATTCGCCAACGCGTTGACGAGCGTCCTGCAACGGATGGGGGTGGAGACCGCCCCCGAGGACACGAACCTCAAGCTCAGCCTGCTGCGCTATGCGTTGCGCCGCACGGTGTGGATCGCCGGGTTCCTGGTCATGATCGCGGCGTTCCTCTTGCAGTTCCTGGCCTTGCACTTCGGGCACCTCACCACCGTGCAGCCCATCTTGACCCTGGAGCTGCCCTTCCTCGTCGCCATCCTGGGCATCTGGTTCCGCCAGCCCCTCACCTGGAAGGAGTGGGCAGGCGCCTCTTCGGCGGCGGGCGGACTGGCTGCCTTCCTGGCGCTGTCGGCCCCCAGCGGGGGCAACCAGACCCCCGGCCTCGACGACTGGGGGATCGTCACGGTGGCGGTGATCGCCGGGAGCTCGCTGGCCGTGCTCCTCACCCGGGTGGGATCACCGGCGTGGCGCGCCGCGTGGTTCGGTGTGGCGGGCGCCATCGCCTTCGCCTTCACCGCGGCGCTCATCAAGACGACCAACGACGAGATCAACCGGGGCTGGGGCCACGTCTTCGTGAGCTGGCCCCCCTACGCCATGGCCGGTGCCGGCCTGGTCGGGATGTTCCTCGCCCAGAACGCCTACCACGTCGGTCCGGTGACCGCCTCGCAGTCCGCGCTCGTAATCGTGGACCCGCTGGTCTCCATCGCCATCGGGATCGGGCTCTTCGGCGACCACGTGCAGACCGGCGGCGGCCGCCTCGTCGGGGAGGTCCTGGCCATGATGGTGCTGTTCGCCGGCGTGCTCTCGCTCACACGGTCCCCGCTGGTCGTCCACGTGAAGAGCGAAGAAGGAGATGACGCCCACATATTGAGCACGCGGCGGCGCGGCGGGCCCGGGACCGCCTGGGAGTCGGGATGAGCCCCGAACCGACGCCGCGCACGGCCAGGGGTGCTCGGCGCCGGGCGGGAAAATCCGGGACCGCGGCGTCCGTACCGCCCGGCGCGCCACCGGCGTCGGTCGTCCCCGCCGTCCCTGTCGTCCCGGCGGGGACCTACGACCCGTGGGCAACGGTCCTCGAGCGGATAGACGACGCCGCGGCCCTGGCCGGCCTCGACCCCGATGTCCACCGTGTGCTGCGGTTGCCCGACAGGGTGCTCGAGGTGGCGGTGCCCGTGCGCATGGACGACGGCCACGTCGAGGTGTTCTTGGGGTGGCGCATCCACCACAACACCGCCCGGGGTCCCGCCAAGGGGGGCATCCGCTTCCACCCCCAGCTCCAGGCGGCGGAGGTGGCCGCGCTGGCCGCCGACATGACGCTCAAGACGGCCGTCGTCGACATCCCCTTCGGCGGTGCCAAAGGCGGCGTCCGCTGCGATCCGCGCCAGCTGTCGGCGGCCGAGCTCGAGCGGCTCACCCGCCGCTACACGTTCCAGATCGCGCCGCTGCTCGGTCCCGACCGTGACATCCCCGCACCCGACGTCAACACCGACGAGAGGGTCATGGCGTGGCTTCTCGACACCCTCGACATGCTCCAGGGCCGATCGCTTCCCGAGGTCGTGACGGGCAAGCCCCTCTCTGTCGGGGGGATGCGCCTCCATACCGGGGCCACGGCCTCGGGTGTGGTGCGCTGCGTGCGGGCCGTCTTCTCGGCCCTCGACATGCCGGTGGCGGGGGCGCGCGCCGTGGTCCAGGGGTTCGGGAAGGTGGGCGGACCGCTCGGGTTCCTCCTCTCGTCGGCGGGCATGCGGGTGGTGGCGGTGTGCGACGTCGGGGGTGCGGTGTTCAACCCCGGCGGGCTCGAGCTGAGCCTGCTGGCGGACCACGTCTCGTCGGTGGGCTCGGTGGCGGGGTTCGAGGGCGGCGAGGAGATCCCCTCCTCCGACTTGTGGGCCGTCGAGGCCGAGTTGGCGGTGCCGGCTGCCCTCGAGGGGGCGATCGACGAGACGGCGGCGCGCCGCATGGGAGCGCGCGTGGTGGTCGAGGCGGCCAACGGCCCGACGACACCGGAGGCCGACCGGGTTCTCGCCGAGCGGGGGATCACCGTGGTCCCCGACATCCTCGCCAACGCCGGCGGGGTGACGGCCTCGTATTTCGAATGGGCGCAGTCACGCCAGGGCTATGCCTGGGACGAGGAGCTCGTTGCCGCCAGGCTGGCCAGGACGATCGAGGACGCCTTCGCCGACGTGTGGGCGCGCGCCCAGGACCTCGGTGTCACCATGCGCCGCGCCGCCGGGGTGGTGGCGGTCGAGCGGCTGGCAGGGGCGATCACGGCCAGAGGCCTCTTCCCCTGACGGCGTGGCTTCCCATGACCGGCGGTCCCGCCTGATCACCTCGTCGGCGTATCACCAGCCTCGGTCGATCCACTCCTGGAGATGGGGTTTCTCGGCCCCGATGGTGGTGTCGACCCCGTGGCCCGGGAGCACGACCGTGTCGGCCCCGAAGCGGGAGAACAGCCGGTCCTCGATGGATCGGATGATGGTGGGAAAGTCCCCACCGGGGAACTTGGTGGCACCGGGCCCGCCCGGGAAGAGCGTGTCTCCGCTGAAGAGCAGGTTGGTCCCCTCCACCCAGAAGCACATGGACCCTTCCGTGTGTCCGGGCGTGGCGATCGTCCGCAGCCGCAGGTCGCCGACCTCGATGACCGAGTCGTCGTCGAGGAGGAGGTCGTAGGAGGGGAGCATGGCGGCGTCCGCGGCCGTCACCGAGACCTCGTACCCGGCCTCGCGCACCGCCGGCACGGCCTGGATGTGGTCCCAGTGCCCGTGGGTCTCGATGACCTTGCGAACCCCGAGGTCACGGCACATCTCGAGCAGGAGCTCGTGCTCGTTGGCGGCATCGATGAGCACGGCGTCGCCGGTCCCCTTGCTCCGGATCACGTAGACGTTGTTGTCCATGGGGCCGACCACGACCCTGTGCACCTCGAGCAGGCTGTCTTCGTAGTGAGGCATCGTCCCTCCCGGGGATGGGGCGTCCGCTCCGTACCTTACGCGCACGGCGGTCCGGCCCCACGACGGGATCGACAGCGCTGACAACGTCCCCGCGCCGCGAGACGTGAGACCTGGTAGACCCGTGAACCAGGCGAGGAGGGTGCGGGCCGTGGCCGAGGCGGTGCGATTCGAGGAGGTCTTCCCCGACCTGTACCGCCTCGCATACCGAGTGTCGTTCCGGGTGTTGGGGGACCGGGGTGATGCCGAGGACGTCGCCCAGGAGACCCTGGCCCGAACGCACGTGCGTTGGGCGCGACTCCGGGACAGCCCGCACGGCTGGGTGGTGACGGTCTCCACCAACCTCGCCATCGATCGGCTCAGGCGCCGCAACCGCGCCACCGAGATGGGAAGCGAGCCCGTCGCCCTGGTCGAGGCGCACCTGTCGGAGCGCATCGATATCGCCCGCGCCCTGCGACGCCTGCCGCGGCGCCAACGTGAGGTCGTGGTGCTGCGTTACCTGGCCGACTGGCCCGAGCTCGAGGTCGCCGACGCGCTGGGCTGCTCGGCGGGCACGGTCAAGAGCCATGCGTCGCGCGGGCTGGCGCAGCTCCGTCACCAGCTCGAGGAGAAAGGTGTGCGAGGAGGACACGATGTTCGAGCATCTGGATGACCCCTCGCCGCCCGAGCCGTCGGCCCGCACCCTGGGGGCAGTGCTGGCCCGCGCCGCCCGCCTGCGGCGCCGGCGCGTGGTCTCGGGTCTCGCCGTGCTGTCTCTGGGTGCGATGTCCCTGGGGGTCGTGGTCGGACTGGCGGCGTCGGGCCCCGCCACCTCGCAGACCTTCGCCGCCTTCGACTCCCAGACCGGGCTGCTGGCCGTGGGCACCCCGGTCCCGTCCACCGATCTGGTGTCGGTCGTCTTCGTGGGTCAACAGCGCGGCTTGGCGCTGGTCGTCCACAGTGCCCAGACCGTGCTGGCCGTCTCCACCGACGCCGGCGGATCCTGGTCGGTGGCCGACCCCAGTCTGCCGGTGGGCTTCCCGGCCCAGTTCGAGTTCTCCGACGCCGTCCACGGATACCTGTGGGGAGGCCCTCCGTCGCCGGCGGGGACCGTCCCCTTGTGGATCACCTCCGACGGCGGGCGGACCTGGACGCGCACCGCAGTGGGCCCGGTGGTCTCCGATGTGAGCGCCATCGGCCCCGACGTGTGGGCCGTCGTGGGGACGTGCCCCATCCGTGCCTCGGCGGCGCCCTCGTGCCCTGTCTCGGTCGAGATCTCCACCGACAACGGCCGGACCTGGTCGCCTGCCGGTGCCGCCCCTCCGGTCACGGAGAACCCGGAGGTGTCGGTGAGCGACGAGAACATCGAGCTGGCCCGCATCACCCACACCCGGGCCTACGTGCTCAGCTTCGCCTCCCGGGCGGGCGCGCCCGGGACGGGTTCCCTGACCTACACCGCCGACGCCGGCCAGACCTGGTCGGCGCGTTCTGACCCGTGTCCCTCGTACTTCGATTTCGGGGAGCAGATCGCCGCGTCGGGGACCGAGGACCTGTGGATGGTGTGCGCCTCCCAGGCCAGTGCCGGCTCCCAGGCCAAGGCCCTGTACCGATCGAGCGACGGCGGCATGCAATGGGGCCTCGCCGCCGCCGCCAACGCCCCGGTGCTGACCGGCGGCAGCACCCTGCCTTCGGCGGGCGGGCTCCCGGTCGGGGGGTACGTCACGCCCTACTCACTGGGCCACGAGAACCTGGCCGTCCTCACCGCCGGCGACGCGTGGCTCTTCCCCGACCGCTCGGGAGTGTTCCAGACGACCGACGGCGGGCGGACCTGGGAGGTCGTGGCAGGGCTGGCGAAGGTGGGTCTCGTCGACGGCGGGAGCGGAAACGTCGTGTTCGTCGACGCCACACACGGTTGGGTGTGCGAGGCCGGAGCCGGGTTGTGGCGGACCACGGACGGCAGGGACTGGCAGCGACTGGGGCAGTGAGGCACGCCGGGTGTGTTCGGCGCGTGCGGCACTCCGGACGTTATTGACATATTGGTCAACAACGCTCGGCGTCTGGTAGACAACGGGCGTCACCAGCCGGCGAGCACGGACGCCCTGGCTCTCCCGCCCGACGTCGGGTGCGGGCCGGGCCCGGTCATCGGCCCGACCGGTACGTGACCAGCCACGAGAGCCTTCCGAGGGCCCGACGAGGGGGACCGAGAGTCATGAACTTCGCCTTCAGCGAGGAGCAGGAGGAGCTGCGGCGATCCGTGCGCCGCTTCCTCGAGGACAAGTCGCCCGTCGTCGAGGTGCGGCGCCTCATGGAGACGACCGAGGGTTTCGATCGGGCGGTGTGGGAGCAGATGGCCAACCAGCTCGGCCTCCAGGCGCTGGCCATCCCCGAGGAGTACGGGGGCGTCGGGTTCGGGTACGTCGAGTTGATCGTGGTCTTCGAGGAGATGGGCGCGGCGTTGCTGTGCGCGCCGTACTTCTCCACCGTCGGGCTCGCCGCCAACGCGCTCTTGTCGAGTCCGGACGAGGCGGCCAAAAAGGACCTGTTGCCCGGGATCGCCTCGGGCGAGACCATCGCCACCCTGGCGCTCACCGAGGACAGCGGCCGCTGGGACACCGACGGGATCACCCTCGCCGCCACGCGCCAGGACGACGAGTGGAAGCTCGACGGCCACAAGATGTTCGTGATCGACGGACACAGCGCCGACCTCGTGCTCGTCGCGGGTCGAACCGACAAGGGTGTCAGTCTCTTCGCCGTCGAAGGTGGCGCGCCGGGATTGACGGCGACGCCCTTGGCCACCATGGACCAGACCCGCAAGCAGGCGCGGCTCGAGTTCACGTCCACGCCCGCCCGTCTCGTCGGTGAGGAGGGTGCCGCCGCTCCCGTGCTGTCCCGGACGCTGGACCTGGCCGCAGTGGCGCTCGCCGCCGAGCAGGTCGGTGGTGCGCAGCGCTGTCTGGACATGGCCGTCGAGTACGCCAAGACCCGCATCCAATTCGGGCGGCCCATCGGGTCGTTCCAGGCCATCAAGCACAAGTGCGCAGACATGCTCCTCGAGGTGGAGTCGGCCAAGTCGGCCGCCTACTACGCGGGGTGGGCTGCCGCCGAGGACTCCGAGGAGCTCCCGGTCGTCGCCAGCCTGGCCAAGTCGTACTGCTCGGAGGCCTTCTTCCACGCCGCCGCGGAGAACATTCAGATCCACGGAGGGATCGGCTTCACGTGGGAGCACGATGCCCACCTCTACTTCAAGCGGGCCAAGTCGTCCGAGCTGATGCTCGGGGACCCCAGCTACCACCGCGAGCTGCTGGCACAGCGGATCGGGATCTGACCCCGGGTCGGCCCGTCCACGTCGTCGGCCCTGTCCACGACGTTGCCGACGACGTGGGGGAGTGTCGAAGGACCGGCCGGGCCCTTGTCGCTCCATGTGGCGCGGGGATCGTCTCCCCGCGGAGCTCAGTCCAACGCGCTCGTCCTGTGTCACGGCTTCCCCGTGGAACGGGATTCGGCCCAGCGGGTGGCGGACACCTTGCCCACGCTGGCGGACCACATCGCCGACGAGGCGGGATGGACGGTGGTGGTCGGTTGCCTGCGAGGGGTGGGCGCTTCGGCGGGTGACTTCTCGCTGGGAGGCTGGTACGAGGATCTGCGCGCCGTCGTCGACCATGCGGCGGAGATCACTCACCGTGATGGCGTGTGGATCGTCGGATTCGGCACCGGTGGCGCGCTGGGATTGTGCCTCGCCGCCCAGGACGGGCGCGTGCGGGGTGTGGCCTGTTTCGGATCGCCGGCCACCTTCGCCGACTGGGCCAACGACGGGACCGGCATGGTCGAGTACGCCCGGAAGGTCGGCGTGATCCGCTCCCCGGGCTTTCCCGCCGACCCGATCGCCTGGGGCGAGGCCTTCAGCGCCCTCCGGCCCGAGCAAGCCGCGGCCGGGTTGTCCCCCCGGCCCCTGCTCGTGGTGCACGGTGCCGACGACGAGGAGGTCCCGGTGGCCGACGGTCGCCGGCTTGCCGAGGCCGCGGGCCCCCGGGCCGAGTTGAGGATCCTGGCCGGAGCGGGTCACCGGCTGCGCGCCGACCCCCGTGCTGTCGCCCTGCTCTCGGGATGGCTCGAGCGCCAAGGACCGTGATCGGCGCGAGGGACCGAGGGCTCAGGCGCCAGTGCCCGGGCCGAGGTCCGGGCCGGGTCCGATGACGTAGCGCTCGATGGCGGCCCGCAGTCGCGCCGCGGCGTGCCGGGGTTCATCGGACTCCGTGAGGTACCGGACGACGACGAAATGACGGGCTCCCGCCGCCGCCAGCGACGGGATCGTGTCGGGGGTGACGCCGCCGGTGACGAAGACCGGTCGTGGGGTGCGGGCCACAGCGAAGGTGACGTAGCCGGTGCCGGTCCCCGGTCTTCCCGGCTTGGTCGGCGTCAGTGTCACCGGGCCCGCCGACACGTAGTCGACGGGTTCAGTGCAGCTGGCTTCGAGCTCCTCGGGCGCGTGCGTGGAGAGGCCGATGACGGCTTTTGGTCCGAGGATGCGACGGGCCAGCGCGGCAGGGGCGTCATCCTGGCCCACGTGGACCCCGTCGGCCGGGACCTCGAGTGCGAGGTCGGGGCGGTCGTTCACGATGAAGGGCACGGAGTGCTCGGCGCACACCCGGGCCGCGACCCGAGCTCGTCGCACCAGCGCGCGCCCGTCGAGGTGCTTGTCGCGTAGTTGCACGACGTCCACACCGCCTGCGATGCACGAGGACAGGAACGTCTCGAGGTCGGGACGGTCGGCGGTGCAGAGGTAGAGGTGCCGGTGGGCGAGACCCCGCCCTCCGGAGAGGGTCAACGCTTTCCGGCGGGCACAGCCGATCGCTTTTGTTTCTTCGGCACCGGCATCTTGGTGGTTTTCTTGGTGGCTTTCTTCGTGGTGGCGCCGGCGGCGCCGGTGGTGTTCTTGGTGGTCCTGTTGGCGGCGGTCTCGGTGACGTTCTCGGTGGTGCTCGGCCCGGTTCCGGGCCGGGCGACGGCTTTGCCCGCTGAGGCTCTCGCCTTGTTCGACGCCTTCAACGCCTGTTTGAACTGGCGCACCTTGTGCAACGTGTCGGGGTCGGTGATGTCCGCCACCGAACGGAAGGAGCCGGGGTCGCTGAAGGGGGCGCTCACCGTGTCCCAGCCCTCGGGTCGGACGCCGAGCTGCTTGCCCAGCAGGGCGACGAAGATCTTGGCCTTCTGCTCGCCGAATCCGGGGAGCTCCTTCACGCGCCGGAACAATTCGGTACCCGTCGGGGCCGTCTCCCAGATCGCCTCCGTGCGTCCCCCGTAGCGGTCGACCACGAGCTTGGCCAGCTCCTGGACGCGCCCTGCCATCGATCCCGGATAACGGTGCAGCGCCGGTTTGGCCGAGAACGCCGTGGCCAGGGTCTCGGGGTCCATGTGGGCGACACGCTTGGGTTCGAGTGCCTTGCCGAGGCGTCGTTCGAGGGCGCGGGGGCTGGCGAAGGCCCACTCCAGGGGAACCTGCTGGTCGAGCACCATGCCGACGAGAAGCGCGAAGGGGCTTCTCGACAGCAGTGCGTCGGCGTCGGGGTCCTGGCTGAGATGAAGTTCCACGAGCAACGAGCGTACCCAGTACTCCCGTCGTCCCGGCCAGTCGTCCCCGAGGCGAGTCGCCGCCCGGGTTCAGTCGGGCTGGGTGATCTGGAGCCGGGGGATCTGGGACATCAGGTCCTTGAGCGAGGCGACCGCGAACTTGCCGTCGCCGACCTCGGCGATCCGGGCCTCGTCCTCGAGTTCCTGACAACCTTCGTAGAACCAGTAGGTACGGCGTCGGCTGACCGAGGAGCCCGTGCTTCCCGGTGGGTCGGGGAGCTTGGCCACCGTCCGGGCGTCATGCTTGAGCCAGGCGCGCAGGATGTCATCGAGCGAGAACGGACCGGAGAGGCCGTTTTCCGACGCCTCCTTCACGATCGCCGCGAGGATGCCGTTCGCAACGACCGTGACCCATTGATCGGTGTCGGTTCGCATACTTCGAGGCTAATCGGCGGGCACCGGAATTCCGCGTTTCCTTCACCGGCGGCAGAGTTTCGGGCCGACCGGGGTGGACCGTGACCGCTGAACGTGGTGGATCGTGTTCTTGTGTCGAGTTGTGCCCACGTAGCGTGGCCACCCGTCGGGGGCGGCTAAAGCCCCTGAGCAGGAGTGCCGAAAGCCTGGACATGACCAGCCTGGCAATGTCCGCGGAGTCCGCGCGTCAGCCCACGAGCGAGGACGACGTCGAGAGCGTCTCGTCGGTGGTCGTGCAGCTGCTCCGCCGCCCGAGATGGCAGACCCTGGCGGCGTGTCGCGGCGAGCGCGTCGAGATGTTCATTCCCGACCGGGGTGGCCCGACGGCACGCGCCAAGCAGCTGTGCGCGCGTTGCACGGTCCGAGCCGAGTGCCTCAGGTATGCGCTGGCTGTTCCCGATCTCGTCGGCTACTGGGCCGGGACCAACGAGCGCGAGCGGCGTCGCCTGCGCGCCTTGAGCCGTCGCGAGAAGGCTCGCACCTGAGCTGAACCTCGGCCCCGGTGGGCGTGTGCCCGGGGTACTGTCACGTGCCGTGCCGGTGGATCGTCGCATCGCCCTCGTGACGGGAGCGAGTCGCGGCATAGGCAAGGCATCTGCGATCGCTCTGGCCCGAGCGGGTCTGGACGTCGCCATCACTGCCCGCACCATGCGAGAAGGTGAGACGTTCGACGAGTTCGGGTCCGACGGGGACGAGCCGGTTCCCGGAAGCCTCGAGACCACGGCGCGCCAGATCGAAGCCGCCGGTGGGCGTGCCCTCCCCGTCCGTGCCGACCTGCTCGACCGGGCTTCGCTCCAGGTTGCCGTGAGGCGCGTCCTGGACGAGTGGGGGCGTGTGGACGTCCTGGTGAACAACGCCGTCCATACCGGGCCGGGGAGCATGGAACGGTTCGTCGATCTCGACATCGACCTCGTCGTCACCAAGCTGCAGGCCAACGTGGTGGCTCAGCTCGTGCTGATCAAATCGGTGCTCCCGGGGATGCTCGAACGTGGGGAGGGAACCATCATCGACATCACCTCGGCGGTGGCGACGAGCGATCCCCCTGCTCCCACCGGGGAAGGGGGATGGGGTCTGGGCTACGCCGTGACCAAAGGGGCATTCCACCGGGTGGCGGGCATCCTGGCCGTCGAGCTCGGTCCGGCCGGGATCTTCATCGTGAACGTCGAGCCCGGTTACGTGTTGACCGAGCGGATGGCGCGGGCCCAGCAGCGTCTCGGCCTCGCCGGCCGGTATCCCGGAGCGCCACCGTCGGTTCCGGGCTCGGTGGTGGCCTGGTTGGCCGGGGGCACCGCCGGTGTGACACCCGACGAGCGCCAGGCCATCAACGGCACCACCATCTCGGCCCAGCGCTTCGCCCGGGAGCGCGCCTTGCACGCTGATTGGAGACACAGCTGACCGGACGCCTCACCTCGCCGAAAAGTTCTTCAGGTGCGGGTGTCGCCCTGGAAGTCCTCGATGGTGGCGCCCATCTGCTTCTCGATCTCCTTGAGGTCGAAGTAGTCGCGCCATCTGGTGACCTGTCCGTCCGCGTCGAGCTCGACCATGGTGCAGCCCTGCATCTCGACGCGCAACCCGGGTCCGAGCGTGCCTCGCCCCGTCCACTCGAATGCTCCGCCCCTCGGGTCCCCGTGCGACGACGTGACTTCCTGTTGCCAGTCGGGAAACGAGGAGTCGGTGATGTCCTCGACGGACTTGATGTCGGTCGTCGGTGCCGTGACGGGGTCGCTGAAGACCCCCCCGGGGGCGAACAGCTCGCGCAGGCGCACGGTCGCATCGTGACCGAGCGCCATCTTCAACCTCTTGGTCCAGTCCTCCCAATCCACGACGACTCTCCCCTCCCACCCGCGTCACTGCGGGAACGTGTGGCCCTGACGGGTTCTTGGACCTCGGCGCCGGCTCACTCCAGCGACGCCCAGAACTCCTCGAGGACCTGTGCCCCTCGAACGGGGTCCTGGAGCATCCACCAGTGGCCGATCCCCTCGAGATCCGCCAGCGCCGCGCCCGCCCGACGCGCCGATGCCGCTGCGCTGTCACCGGACAGGAAAGGATCTTCGGTGGGCACCAGTACGAGCCCCGGTTTCGGGATGTCCCGGAAATCGGGACCCCACTCCGTTCCCACGTTCACCGCGGAGCGGTAGAGGTCGAGGATGCACTGCGCCATGAGCGGATCGACCCAGCCGGCGAGGGCCACGGCCCGGTCGCCGGGCACGCCGAACATCTCGAAGACCGTTCCACGCTCGTCGGGCGACGTGGCCAGCTGCTGCTCGAAGAACTGCTCGCCTTCTCCCGGCGTCTGCCAGATCTTGGCGAAGTCGTGCCATTCGAAGCCGACGTCACCGATCCCCGCCGCGTCGGTGACCCAGGAGCGCACCAGGTCGGGGCGGGTGCTCACCACTCGCACCACCAGCCCGCCACCCCAATCGTGGCCCACGAGGTCGATGGGGCCTCGGCCCGCCAGCGTCTCGAGCTCGGAGACGAGCCACTGCACGTACTCCTCCTTGGTGGCGCCGAACCCGGCCGGTCGAGGGCACCCGAAACCCGGGAATTGGGGTGTCACGATGTCGCTCCGGCTGAGCTCGGACCGCAGGTGCTCCCAGACGGCAGGCGTCTCGGGGACGCCGTGGACGAGGACGGTGGGCATGCGGTCAGCTTGGCAGCCGGGCGGGTGTGCGCTCAAGAGCGCGGGGAAGTCGGAGGTGGGTAGCCTTCGGCCCGTGCGCCTCGGCGTGCTCGTCCTTCCGGAATTTCGATGGTCGACGGCGCGGTCTCTGTGGCGTCGCGTGGAGGAGCTGGGCTTCGACCACGCCTGGACCTACGACCACCTGGCCTGGCGCTCTCTGCGCGACGCGACGTGGTTCGGCGCCGTCCCCTTCCTGGCGGCCGGTGCCGTCGTGACCGAACGGATCCGGCTCGGCACGCTGGTGGCGTCCCCCAATTTCCGGCACCCGGTGCCCTTCGCCCGCGAGGTCGTGACCCTGGACGATCTCTCGGGCGGTCGGATCACCGTGGGCGTCGGCGCCGGGGCCGAAGGCTGGGACGCCGTCATGCTCGGGCAGGGCCCGTCGTCCGGCCCCGAGCGCGCCGAGCGCTTCGCCGAATTCGTCGACGTCCTGGACCGCCTGCTTCGGGAGCCCGAGACCTCCTACGAGGGGCGCTTCTACGTGGCGCGCCAGGCCCGCACCTATCCCGGGTGTGTCCAGCAGCCCCGGGTCCCCTTCGCAGTGGCGGCCACCGGTCGCCGAGGGATGCAGGTGGCCGTCACCTACGGTCAGACCTGGGTGACGACGGGCGACGTGGCCACCGGGGACGGGTTGCTCCGCGCCGACGAGGGGGTAGGCATGGTCCGGGCCCAGATGGCACGGCTGGACGAGGCCTGCGCCGACGCGGGGCGCGATCCGGCTTCGATCGGGCGACTGGTGCTGAGCGGGCCGCGTCTCGACCCCGGGTTGTCGTCGCTCGACGCCTTCGACGACACGGTGGGCCGCTACGCGGAGGTCGGCGTCACCGACTTCGTGGTCCACTGGCCGCGAGACGACCCGCCGTACGCCGGCGACCTGGCCCTGTTCGAGGGGATCATGACGGAATTCGGATCCCGCCGGCCTCGGGAGTGAGCCCGAGGCCCGACTGCTCGGGCCCCACCGTCTCAGAGCCCCACTGCCCACGAGCCCCACTGCCCACGAGCCGCACTGCCCACGAGCCGCACTGCCCACGAGCCGCACTGCCCACGAGCCGCACTGCCCACGAGCCCCACTGCCCACGAGCAAACGATGCCAGGGGCGCCATGCGCTACCGTTCGGGCCGGGTGGGACCCGACGCGCCGACACCGCGCGCCGGGCCAGGCGGTGAGGGGGACGGGTCATGTTCATGCGCTCCAGAGCAACCTCGGCGCTGCTCGTCATGCTCGTGCCGATGGCGCTGCTCGCCGCCGCTTGCAGTTCGAGCCCGAGCCCGCCCTCGGCGACACCCGCGGTCGTCGTCGCGACAGGCGGCGTGACGTGCCACACCGTCACCGGCGCTCTCACATTCTCGCCGGCGCTCACCGTCAATGGGAGCACAGCCGAATCGACGTCGATCTCCGTGAACGCGGCGGGCTGCGTCACGTCGGGGTCGAACGTCTCGGGGATAACCAGGGGCACCGGGACCGCCACCCTCACGAGCACCTCGAACTCCTGTGCCGGCCTGCTCACCTCGAGGCCTGTCACCGTCGACATCACGTGGACTCCGGCGACCGTCCATCCCAGTGTCGTGACCTTCTCGGGCTACGGGGGAGCCACGGGCCCGGCGGGCGGCGAGGGCTTCCTGCTCCCCAAGGCCGGCGCCACGGCCAAAGTGACCGGTTCCTTCGCCGGCTCCGACCACGGCGCCGCTTCGACGGCGACGGCGTTCTCCGGTGAGACGACCACGCAGCTTCTCGGCGCGTGTGAGTCGAGCTCCGGTCTCACCTCGATCGCGGTGACCTCGGGTTCCGTGACCATCAAGTAGCCGAGGGCGGGCTCCGGCCCCCGGGAGCCCACACGGTCCCACGCGCACGGCCCCGGGAAGTCGCAATCCGCCTCGAGGGAATTCTTCGTGCCATGCAACGGTCCAGGGGGGCCTGGGCGTCTTTCGGGTATGGGGCAGGAGGCACCGGCGCCGTTGTCCACCAGTGGGAGTGATGCCCGTGACGATCTCGAGGAGCTGTTTCGCGCTTCGTGGACCGACTTGGTGCGATTGGCGACCTTCCTGACCGGATCGGTGCCGACCGCCGAGGACCTCGTCCAGGACACCTTCGCACGATTCGGCGCCAAGTCCGATCACCCCGAGGACCCCACGAGGTACCTGCGGACGTCGGTGGTGAACGCCTGTCGCTCCCACCATCGGCGCCGACTGGTCGAGCTCCGCCACCGACCGGGGGTGGCCCATCCCGGGATCGACCAACCGGGTGAGCTGTGGGACGTGCTGGGCCGGCTCTCGGGACGTCAGAGGACCGCAGTGGTGTTGCGCTACTACCTCGACCTCCCCGAGGAGGAGATCGCCGCCATCGTGCGATGCCGCCCCTCCACGGTGCGCAGTCTCGTCCAGCGGGGGTTGGCACGCATGCGAGAGGAGTTGTCGCCATGACCGGGCCCGACGAAGCCACCGAACGCCGGCTGCGCACGATGTTCCTCGATGCGGCGGCTCAGGTCCATCCCACGCGTCCTGCGCCGGCGCCCGGGGCCGGCCCGGGGCACGCGGGCCGAGCTATGGGGTCCCGGCTGAGCCTGGGCTTGGCGGTCTGCGTCGCCGTGGCTGCCTTTGCCGCGCTGGGTGTGCACGTCTGGGGCGGATCGGGCGGGAGCGGGGCCCTCTCCGGGAGCATTGGTGGGGACCTGCTCACCATCCGCTCCGACGGGTCTGTCGACCTGCTGTCGCCTGGCACCGGCACGGTCCTGCGCACGCTGGTCGGTCCGAAACCCGTCGACAGCTCCGGCCGTCATCTCACAGATCCCGTTGCCGTCACCGCTTCGACGGGCGACGCCTACATCGCCTACGGCCGACTGCAGTCGACCATCGAGCGCGTCCCGCTGACCGGGGGACCGCCGACCTACGTGACCGACGGCATGGACCCCGCCGTGAGCCCGGACGGGTCGATGCTCGCCTTCTTCCGCCTCCATGGGGCGAACGACGCCTCGGCGACCACCGAGGGGGCAGTGGTGGTCCGGGATCTGGCCACGGGAACCGAACGGACAGTCGACTCGACGGTGGGCTTCACCGTGGTGGAGGGGCTCTCATGGTCGACGGACGACACCGAGTTGGCCATGAGCGGGGTGTTCGATTCCGGGGCCGGCGGCACCTCTCCCCAGGCGTTGAGTGATATCGAGATCGGTGTCCAGATCCTGGCCCTCGACGAGCCGGCGTCTGGTACGAATCCCCGCTTCATCGGTTCACCCACGTTGGTCTCCGCCGATAGCACCACGTGGGCGGACGGACAGTTCCTGGCCTCGGGCACTGACTTGGGCATCGTCGTGAGCAGCCCCGGTGGCGCCTGCCAGCCCGCTCCGACCACGGTGCTGTCGGTCGATGCGACGACGGGGCTGACGACGAAGGTGGCGTCCTTCCCGTTCCGTGTCTCCCACGCCGTCTTCGACCGGGCCGGGGACTTGGTGGCCTTCGTGAGGGTGTCGCTGCCGCCCGGGGCCTGCAACGCTCCGGCCACCACCACCTCCTCGTCGACCCCGGAGCGCCTCGGTTTCGGGCCCGGTGGCGGCGTCACCGGTGGCGGCACGATCTCCTTTGCCGTCGCGAATCGTTACGACCTCTATGGCTGGGTGGACGGCACGGCGAGCTTCCTCGCCACCGGGATCGTGGCCGCCACCATCGTGTACCCGACCTCCTGACCCCTTTGCCGGGGCGGACCGGGCACGGCCACTTCCCTCACTACGCTCGGGCCTGTGGACCTCGGCCGGTGGGGCGTGTGGTGGAGCGGCTCGTGGCGGGCCGCCGAGGGCGCCACGCTCGACGTCGCCGCGGAGCTCGAAGACCTGGGTTACACGGCCTTGTGGTCCTCGGGTGGGTTCGACCCCGGCCTGGCCCCGCACTTCGCGCGCCTGCTCGCCGCCACCGAGCGTGTGACGGTCGCCAGCGGCATCGTGAGCATCTGGCGGGCCGCGCCTCGGGACGTCGCCGAGGCCGTGGCAGGACTCGACGCCCGGTACCCGGGGCGCTTTCTCTTGGGACTGGGGGCGAGCCATGCCCCTCTGGCCGAGGACTACGCCCGCCCCTACTCGCACATGGTGGACTACCTCGACGCTCTGGACTCCACCGAGCCGACGGTCCCCCAAGAGAGACGGGTGATCGCCGCCCTCGGGCCCCGCATGTTGGCGTTGGCGCGCCATCGCACCGCCGGCGCTCATCCGTATTTCGTCCCGGTGGAACACACCGCCCGCGCCCGTGAGGTGCTGGGACAAGGCGTACTCCTGGCTCCGGAGGTGACAGTGGTGCTCGAGGAGGATCCCGGCACGGCGCGCCAGCTGGCGAGGACCTTCACGACCGGCTACCTCGGGCTTCCCAACTACAGCAACAACCTCCGGTCCCTCGGCTTCACCGACGACGACCTGGCCGGGTCGGGAAGCGATCGTCTGGTCGACGCGGTCGTGTGTTGGGGGAGCCTCGACGCCGTCACCGCTCACGTCCGCCGCCACTACGAGGCCGGGGCCGATCACGTCTGCATGCAGGTCGTGTCGGCGTCGTCGCGAGAGTCCTTTCCTCTTGCCGAGTACCGGAAGCTCGCCTCCGCGCTGCGGACCATGTGACCGTCATCGCTCCATCTGGGATCGATGACACATGACTCGGCGCCGCGGATGCAGTGGCGGGGACCGATCGACATCGAGGAGTGGCGCTCGCTCCACGAAGATGCCTGGGGGAGGGAGCTCGGCGAGTCCGATCCTCTGAGGCCACTGCACGAGCTCAGTCTTGGGTGGGTGACGGCGCGCCATGACCGAGGGCACGGGTCACAGTGGCGATGATCTTGGCGAACAGAGGACCGTTCGTCTCGACTTCGACCCCGAGGCTCGGCACTTGGTCGATGGCGATGTCGTGCCCGTGACCTCGGTAGGGCACGGGGTATGCCTTGATGTCGTTGATGCGGACGGGTCGATCGGTCGTCAGGGGTGGCCTGAACGGAACGATCCGGACCGCGGGCCAATTGCTCCCGTGGGTCGGGCAATCGACCCCCGCGGTGCCCAGGATGACCGTTCCCGTCGGAGAGGCCGGGCACGCACCTCTGACCCAGTCTGCGGGAACCGAGATCTGGGCCGTTCCGTAGTCGACCGCCACCCAGCCCCGGGGGGTGGCGGTCTGGTGGACCGCTTCAGGTCTCGCTGCCGGCCCTAGCCCGCACGCGGCGAGGAGCGGCGCCAGCGTTGCCAGGAACAGGATCGCCAACGTGGTCTTCACAGGGTCTCGACTCCACGGCACGACGCTTTGGACGCTCCCATCGCCGTCGTGGTTCCCGCCTCCGTGCAGCTTCAAACGCCGCAAACGGCCTGGCGGTTGGTAACGTTTGCCGGATCGGTCTGCTCGTTGACACCTTCGGACGTCCTGTATGTCGAGCCCCTTGAGGTGGCCGGCCGTCAGTGTGCAGACGGCCCTGTTGGCAACCGTACTGGGGCTCCTCGTTGTGACTGGCGTCCCTCGCGCCGCGGGTGCCGCCCCGTCGACGCCGGACGACCTGTCGTCGATCGTGCTGTCGGAGACGCTTCCCGGTTTCGTCCTCAGTGCCCCCGGCCCGAAGAACGGTCCTGTCGACCAGTCGAACCTGAACCTGTTCGGTGGCGCCGGTGACGTGAGCGCGACCCTGGCCCAGGACCTTGCCGACGGTGACGCAAGTGGCGAATACCGGTTCTGGGTGCATCAACCGCTCAACGGGGACGGGGTCGTGATCTCGGCGTTCCAATTCCGAAGCGCCAAGGAGGGCGAGGAATTCCTGGGCGATATCGACGCCGGCTACAGACTCGTGTCCGACGGCACGTTCCCTGTCCTGGTGCCGGTGGGAGCCTCCGGCTACACCGCCCGCGTATCTGCATCGGGCTTTCCTTCGACGGCGTACATCGTGACGTTTGCCAAAGGAGGCATCGCCTTCGAGGTGCAGGTGATCACCGCTTCGGGCGACCTCACCGATGCCGACGCCGTCTCTCTGGCGACGAAACAGGCTGCCGATGCGCCCGGGCGGCCTCAGGACGCCATTGTGCCGCCGGTGGTGGGCACATCCGATCCTCACCGGAGGGCCGAGATCGTCGCTCTCTCGGTGATCGCCGTGATCGTGATCGCCGTCGCCGTGTTCGTGGCCACTCGAGATCGCAGTCGCCGCCGTCGTCGAGGTCGACCGAACAGATCCGACAGATCGAACGGAGCGCGCCGGTCGAACAGGTCCAACACCTCGCGCCGGGCCAGAAGGTCCGGTGTCCCCGATGTCGGTCCGGCCCTCCTGGTCGTTCCCGAACCGCGTTCGGGCCCGGAGGCCTCACTGGCCCCGCCTCCGGAGGTCGGATGGCATATGGACCCCGAGCACCTGAGCGAGCAGGCGTATTGGGACGGGCACTCCTGGGTCGCACGGAGGCGATGGAGCGGCACCGCGTGGGCCGAGGTCCCGATGGACCTGTGAGCCCGAGCAGGTGTGGTGCGCCACGGTAGGATCCGACGCCATGACCGAGGCCTCGCCCGAGGTCCCCCCCGAGATCGTCGAGCATTACGAGACCATCGAAGAAGGCCGGCGGATCACCGAAGGCCTGGGTCGTCTCGAGCTGTTGCGGACCCGGGAGGTGCTTCGACGGCACCTGCCCCGAGGGCCGATGGGCATTCTCGACGTCGGTGGTGCCACCGGAGTCCACGCGCAGTGGCTGGCGGCCGACGGCCACCACGTGCATGTCGTGGATCTGGTCCCCGTACACGTCGAGCAGGCCGGCGTCCAACCGGGATCGGCGGGTCGTGTCACCGCCGAAGTGGGTGACGCCCGCAACCTCCCGGTGCCCGACGGCAGCTTCGACGCCGCGCTGGTGTTCGGTCCCCTGTACCACCTGACCGAGAGAGGCGATCGACTCCTCGCTCTGCGGGAGGCCGGTCGCGCCGTACGACCGGGCGGCATGATCTTCGTGGCTGCCATCTCACGGTTCGCTTCGCTGTTCGATGGGTTGGCGCGAGGCTTCCTCTTCGATCCCTCCTTCAGGGGGATCGTGGATCGCGACCTGGCCGAGGGCCAGCATCGCAATCCCACAGGCCGGCCCGAGTGGTTCACGACCGCCTACTTCCACCATCCCCACGAGCTGTGCGAGGAAGCGGAGGCCGCCGGCCTCGTCGTCGTCGAGATGGTCGGGGTCGAGGGTCTGGCGGGATGGCTCTCGCCGCTGGAGGAGCGTCTCGACAGCGAGACTGACCGCGACACGGTTCTGTTCTCGGCCCGGGTCGTCGAGGCCGAGCCAGCGCTTCTCGGGCTGAGCGCCCACCTGATCCTCGTGGCCCGGACCCGGTCGTGAACGTTCCCGGGTGGATCGTGCCGGTGGCACCACGAGGGGTCCGAGGGGTATGAAACCGGGTGGGATGTCTCGCTCCCGTTGGTCTTTGTGGTCGGAGGACTCCTTCTTGTCGATCGGCTCGAAGGGATCGTTCCTGTCGATCGGATCGGTCGGATCCGCCCTTTCGGTCGGTTCGATCGGCTCGTTCCTGTCCGCGTTCTCGATCGGGTCGGCGGGGTCGGTCGGTTCGGCGCTCTCGTCGCGGTCGCGGTGGTCGGTGATGTCGAACCGGTCGCGCCTGGCCCTCATGGGCGGCGCCGCCGGAAGGAGTCAGTCGGACCAGGGGTCGGCGGAGTCGGGGTCGATCCCGTAACGGGCGATGGCTTCGGCTACCTCGTCCGCCTTGGCGTCACCGCTTTCGGCCAGGGCGCTGAGCACCGCCACCACCACGTGGGCCGCGTCGACCTCGAAGAACCGGCGCAGGGCGGCGCGGGTGTCGGAGCGGCCGAACCCGTCGGTCCCGAGTGACGTGAAGGGGCGGGTCATCCAGCGCGCCACCTGGTCCGGCACCGCTCGCAGATAATCGGTGACCGCCACGACCGGACCGGTTCCGTCCCCGAGCGCTTCGGTGACGTAGGGCGCGGCGCGTTCCTCGTGCGGGTGCAGACGGTTGGCCCGCTCCACTGCCAGGGCGTCCTCGCGCAGTTCGGTATAGGACGTGACCGACCACGCGTCGGCCGACACCCCCCAGTCCGACTCCAGCATGGCGCGCGCCTCCATGCCCACCTGCCACATCGGCCCCGAGAAGAGGATCGTGGCTCGTCTCGCCGACCCGTTGCGCTTTTCGGCCTTGCCCCCTGAGTCCAACTTGGCCGGCTCGGCGAAGCGGTACATGCCGCGCAGCACACCCGCCCGCACGGCGTCGCCGGCCTCGCCTTCGGGTAGTGGCGGCATGGGGTAGTTCTCGTTGTAGAGGGTGAGGTACCAGAAGCGGTCCTCGGGCTCGGGCCCCATGATCCGGCGCACTGCGTCCTCCATGATCACGCCGATCTCGTAGGCGAAGGCCGGGTCGTAGACGTGGGCTGCGGGGTTCACCGAGGCGAGGAGCGGTGAATGGCCGTCGTCGTGCTGAAGCCCCTCGCCCTGCAACGTGGTGCGGCCCGCCGTGCACCCGGCCAGGATGCCCCGCCCCCGGATGTCGCCCAGCAACCACGCCAGGTCGCCGATGCGCTGGAAGCCGAACATGGAGTAGAAGAGGTAGATCGGCAGCATGGGCCGGCCCCATGTGGCGTACGACGTGGCCAGGGCGATGAACGACGCCATGGCTCCCGCCTCGGTGATGCCTTCCTGGAGGACCTGCCCCTTGCGGTCCTCCGCATAGCGGAGGATGAGGTCGGAGTCGACCGGCGTGTAGCGCTGACCCTCGGGGGCGTAGATCTTGGACTCGGCGATGAGCGGCTCGAGGCCGAAGGTGCGGGCCTCGTCGGGGACGATGGGCGCCACGTATCTCC
Source organism: uncultured Acidimicrobiales bacterium (assembly GCA_963848335.1). Classification (GTDB taxonomy): domain Bacteria; phylum Actinomycetota; class Acidimicrobiia; order Acidimicrobiales; family UBA8190; genus Chersky-840. The sequence continues at coordinate 271,817 of CAWKDD010000003.1, read as the reverse complement.
CCAGCGCGGGGTCGCGCACCAGATTGCGCAGTAGCCGGGCGAAGGCCATCGTCGTCGACGCGGCCTGCGTCCCCGACCCCGCGAACATCTCGGAGAACACCTTGGTGTCGGGCAGGGCGAAGGGCGTGACCGAGCGGACCACCCGCGAGGGCAGGGGGCCGGCCAGCACCTTGCGCCGTCCCGAGAGGTACTCGTGGGCGGGCGAGCCCTCGGGAGGGCGGTAGTACGGCGGCTGCTCCGCGTCGAGGGCCTCGTCGGGGATCTCCTCTTGGAGATAGAGGCGGTCGCGGAACGCCAGGAGCTGCGCCTTGGTCATCTTCTTGATCTGGTGGGTGGCGTTGCGTGCCTCGATCTCGGGCCCGAGCGTCCATCCCTTTACCGTCTTGGCGAGAATGACGGTGGGCTGTCCCACCTGCTCGGTGGCGAGCTTGTACGCCGCGTAGAGCTTGCGGTAGTCGTGGCCGCCGCGCGGCAGCGCCTGGAGATCGGCGTCGGAAAGGTGCTCGACGAGACGGCGCAGGCGCGGGTCGGGGCCGAAGAAGTGCTCCCGGATGTATGCGCCTGTCTCGGTGGCGTACTTCTGGAATTCGCCGTCAGGTGTGTTGTTCATCTTGTCGAGCAGCACGCCGTCGACGTCGCGGGCGAGCAGCTCGTCCCACTTGGACCCCCAGATGACCTTGATCACGTTCCAGCCCGCGCCGCGGAACGTGGCCTCGGCCTCCTGGATGATCTTGCCGTTGCCGCGCACCGGGCCGTCGAGGCGCTGCAGGTTGCAGTTGACCACGAAGATCAGGTTGTCGAGGTGCTCGCGCCCCGCCACACCCAGCGCGCCGATCGACTCGACCTCGTCGAGCTCGCCGTCCCCGAGGAAGGCCCAGATGCGGTTGGCGGAGGTGTCGACGATCTCGCGGTGGCGGAGATAGCGCGCCGCGTGGGCCTGGTAGATGGCGCACAGCGGCCCCAGGCCCATCGACACCGTGGGGTACTCCCAGAATTCGGGGAGGAGTCGGGGGTGGGGGTAGCTCGGCAGGCCCTGGCCCGAGACCTCCTGGCGGAAGTGGTCGAGCTGGTCCTCGGTGAGCCGGCCCTCGACGAAGGCGCGGGCGTAGATGCCGGGGGAGGCGTGGCCCTGGAAGTAGACGAGGTCCCCGAAGCCCCCGTCGGACTTGCCTCGGAAGAAGTGGTTGAACCCGACCTCGTAGAGGGCGGCCGAGCTGGCGTAGGTCGCCAGATGGCCTCCGATGCCTTCGCTGCGATAGTTGGCCCGGCTCACCATGGCCGCCGCGTTCCAGCGGATGTAGGCGCGGATACGCCGCTCGACGTATTCGTCGCCGGGGAACCACGGCTCCTCGTCCCGCGGGATCGTGTTCACGTACGGGGTGGAGACGGTGGCGGGGAAGTCGACCTGGATGGTCCGGGCCCGCTCGAGCAGTTTCATGAGGAGGAAGCGGGCCCGGGTGCGTCCCTGGGCGTCGACCACCGCATCGAAGGAATCGATCCACTCGGCGGTCTCCCCGGGGTCGATGTCGGGGAGCTGGTGCGACATGCCGTCGAAGAGCACCACTCCATGCTACGGGTGCCCCTTCGGCATGAGGCTGACACTGCGACGCAGTTGGGGTCCCCGTGGGTTCCCCCTGGTCAGCCGGGTCTTCCCCGCGGCACCGATCAGGATGGGATCAGTTGGTGGACCCGTAGCGCAAAATGGCGCTGGTGGCCTTGTCACAGGCCACGCGCCGGTCGTAGGGCGCGGCCCGCTCGGCGTCGTCCGCCCGGCGCAGGTCGTTGCCGGCCGAGACCTGCGTGGCCGGGGAAGGGACCGGGACCGGAGGTCCCGACCAGGCCACGTCAGGGGGAGGGTCGAACGATTCCCGGCCGGCATCGCGGACGAGCTTGGTCGGCTTGCCCTCGGAGAAGTAGCGGTCCTCGTGTTGCCGGTACGGGTCCCGGTACCAACCCCGGATCGATGTGGAGGCGGGTTGCATACCGGCAGTTTACCTTAAGTTCACCTTTCGTTCACTTATAGTTAACCTAGCGGATTGGGTCGGTTCCCCATCGGTTGTCGGGCTGACCAGGTCCGACGCGGGATTCAGGCGCGGCTACAGGACCGGCGGGCATGCTGGGCCCATGGGCGCCCCCGGGACAGAGACCGTCGTGTACACCGACGGGTCGTGCCTGGGGAACCCCGGGCCCGGGGGCTGGGCCTGGGCCGTCCCCGAAGGTCCCTTCGCCAGTGGGGCCGAGCCGAGGTCGACGAACCAGCGGATGGAGATCACCGCCGTGGTGCGGGCCCTCGAAACGCTCGACGGACCGGTGCACGTCCGGAGCGACTCGACCTACGTGGTCAATTGCTTCCGCGACCGGTGGTGGGAGGGATGGCGCCGCCGGGGCTGGCGCAATGCGGCGGGCAAGCCGGTCGCCAACCGCGACCTGTGGGAGCCCCTGCTGGAACTGGCGCTCGACCCGGGGCGGCCGGTGCGCTTCTCGTGGGTGAAGGGGCACTCCGGCGACGAGATGAACGACCGGGTCGACCTCCTGGCCGTGGAGGCGGCCTCGGCACAGGTCGGCAGCTCCGGTGACCGCTTCGTCCCGTAGCGGGATCGTCCCGTAGCATGCGCCGATGGACCTGAACGGCATCTCCGCAGTCATCACCGGTGGCGCGTCCGGGCTGGGCGAGGGCACGGCCCGCAAGCTCACCTCGCTCGGCGTGCGCTGCACGATCTTCGACCGCAACGAGGACGGCGCCAAGACGGTGGCCGGGGAGATCGGCGCCAACTACCTCGCCGGCGACGTGACCGATCCCGAGGACTGCCAGCGCGCCGTCGACCAGGCGGCAGAGGGCGGCAACCTGCGTATCGCCGTCAACTGCGCCGGCACGGGTTGGGTGGGCCGGGTCATCAACCGCGACAACTCGCCCCATGACCTGAGCGCCTTCAAGTTCATCCAGGACCTCAACGTCGTGGGTACGTTCAACGTCATGACCCGAGCCGCCTCTGCCATGGCGGTGACCGAGCCCCTCGCTGACGGCGAACGCGGGGTGATCGTCAACACCGCGTCGGTGGCCGCCTTCGACGGTCAGATCGGACAGCTGGCCTACTCGGCTTCGAAGGGCGCGGTGGTGGGGATGACGCTTCCCGCTGCTCGCGACCTGGCGCCGGTGGGGATCAGGGTCGTCACCATCGCCCCAGGCCTGTTCGACACCCCGCTGCTGGGCATGCTCCCCGAGGAGCAGCGCAACGCGTTGGGCCAGTCGGTGCTGTTCCCCAAGAAGTTGGGCCAGCCCATCCAGTACGGAGAGCTGGTTGCCCACATCGCCCAGAACAGCTACCTCAACGGGGAAGTGATCCGCCTCGACGGCGGGATCCGCATGCCCCCCAAGTGAGCATGCCCATCACATGAGCAATCTCCCGAGCACCGGTCCACGCCCGTGAAGTACGTCGACGTCGCCGGAGCGAGGATGTCGGCCATCGGGCTGGGGACGTGGCAGTTCGGTTCGACGGAGTGGGGCTACGGGTCCGACTACGCCGAGCGCGAGGCAGGTGCCATCGTGCAGCGGGCGCTCGATGTCGGCATCACGCTCTTCGACACTGCCGAGGTCTACGGCCTGGGCCGTTCCGAGCGCATCCTGGGCCGTGCGCTCGAGGGCCGGCGTGACGAGGCGTTCGTCGCTTCCAAGATCTTCCCCGTGCTGCCCATAGGGCCGGTGGTGCTCCAACGCGCCCGCGCCAGTGTGCGGCGGCTGGGGATCGACGCCCTCGACCTGTACCAGCTCCACCAGCCGAACCCGGTCGTTCCCCTGTCGTCGACGATGCCGGCCTTCGCACAGCTGCTCGACGAGGGGGTCGTGCGCCACGTCGGGGTCTCGAATTACTCGCTGGCGCGCTGGGAGGCGGCCGAGAACGCGCTGGGACGACCGGTGCTGTCGAACCAGATCCGCTACAACCTCGTGGATCGCCGTCCCGAGAAGGACCTCCTGCCGTGGGCGCAGGCCCATGACCGGCTGATCATCGCCTACAGCCCGTTGGCGCAGGGGCTGCTGTCGGGGCGTTACGACGCCGAGCACCGTCCGAGCGGGATCGTGCGCACGGCGTCGCCCGCGTTCCATCCCGACAACCTGCGGCTCGCCGCCCCTCTGTTGGACGTGCTGCACCAGGTGGCCCAGGCGCACCAGGCCACGCCGTCCCAGGTGGCGTTGGCGTGGTTGATCCGCCGGCCCAACGTGGTCGTGATCCCGGGGGCGAGCTCGGCCGCGCAGGTCGAGGTGAACGCGGCCGCCGCCGACATCGAGCTCACCGACGACGAGGACCGTGCGTTGGTGGCGGCGTCGGACGCGTTCCATCCGGTGGGGGCGGGGCAGCTCTGGCCCGACCTGATCCGGGAGCGGCTCTCGGGGTTCCTCGGTCGGGTGACCGGGGGCTCGGGCCCCGCATCTTCGTAGGCTGCCGGGTCGACCGGTGCGGTACTGGACGGTGGACGAGGCCCGGGGGTACCTCCCGCGGCTGCGCCTTCTGCTGGGCGTGATCAGACGGGCATCGCATCTGGCCGTGTCGGCGCGGGGCAACGGTCATGCCACCCTTCCGGGTGCGCCGCCCCCGGCGGGACCGGCCCCGAGCCCCGCCCCCGCCCCGCCCGCCGTCGCCGCTGAGCCGGCAATCCCCACAGGACCCGTCCCGGGCGACCCGCCTGTCGACGAAGGGGCGGGGCCGGAATCGGAACCGCCGGTGTCCTTCGACGTCAAAGAGGCGCTCGAGGAGCTCGAGGAGCAGGGCATCGTCCTGCGCGACGCCGATCGTGGGCTGATCGACTTCCCGGCTCTGCACGCGGGTCGCGAGGTGCTGTTGTGTTGGCAGCTCGGCGAGGACGATCTGCAGTGGTGGCACTTTCCCGACGACGGATTCGTCGGCCGTCGACCCCTGCCGCTGCCTCCCGATCTCTGATCCCCCTCCCCTTCGGCGGCGCCCGGACACCGCTCGCTCCCGGTCCCCGTGCACCCTCCGGGCCAGCTCCGGGTGTGGGTGGCTCCCCGTTAGGCTGGATCGAAGAGACGTTTCCCCGACGACCAGTCCCCACCAAACCGGGATGGAGGTGATCACGACGCCCGAGGACAGCGAATTCGATGTCGTCGTGATCGGCGGCGGGCCCGGAGGCTACGCCACCGCCCTCTACGGGGCGTCCGCCGGCCTCAGCGTGGCCGTGGTCGAGCGCGACAAGGTCGGCGGGACGTGCCTGCACCGCGGGTGTGTCCCGGCCAAGGAGTTCCTCGAGACCGCCACCGTGGTGCGCACCGTGGCGGGCGCCAAGGAATTCGGGGTCCAGGCCGGCCAACCCGTGGTGGACTTCGCCGTCAGCCAGGGCCGCAAGCAGAAGGTGGTCGACCAGCTGTTCAAGGGTCTCGCCGGCCTCATGAAGGGACGCGGGATCGTGACCTTCGACGGCACCGGGACGCTGCTCCCCGGTCATCGGGTCCGCGTCGAGCCCAACCCCGGCTCCGGGAGCGGGGGCGCGTTCGAGATCACGGGTCGCAACGTCGTCCTGGCCCCAGGCTCCGCGCCGCGCACCATCCTGGGCTTCGACATCGACGGTCGGTTGGTGCTCACCTCCGACGAGGTCCTGGCGCTCGAGGCGCTGCCGGCCTCGCTGGTGGTGATCGGGGGCGGCGCCATCGGCTGTGAGTTCGCCTCGATGTTCTCGGACCTCGGCTGCCAGGTGACGGTGCTCGAGGCGCTGCCCTCGTTGCTGACCGGGTGCGACAAGGACGTGGTCGCAGTGGTGGCGCGCTCGTTCCGCAAGCGCGGCATCACGGTGCACACCGGGGTGAACGTGACCGGGCACTCACCCAACGGCACCGGGACGACGGTGAGCTTCGGCGACGGGGAGTCCGTCACGGTCGACGCCGTCGTGCTGTCGGTCGGGAGGCGGCCGCTCACCGAGGGATTGCTCGCCGACGGCACGGGGGTGACCGTCGACGCCCGCGGCTTCGTCACCGTCGACGAGTACCAGCGCACCACCGCCGAAGGGGTCTTTGCCGTCGGCGACGTGGTGGACACCCCCCAGCTGGCGCACGTGGGCTTCGCGGAGGGCATCCTCACCATCAAGACGATCCTGGGCGAGGCGGCGCTGCCGGTCGACTACGCGCGGGTGCCGTGGGCCATCTACTGCCATCCCGAGGTCGCGTTCGCCGGCCTGACCGAAGTCCAGGCGACGCAGGCCGGGATCGACGTCGTCGTGAAGAAGGACCCCTATGGCGGGAACAGCCGGGCGCGGATCGTGGGGGAGACCGACGGTCTGGTCAAGGTTGTCGCCGAGCGCCTCCCCGACGGGAGGGCGGGCCGGATCCTCGGGGTGCACATGGTGGGTCCGTGGGTCACCGAGCAGCTGGGGCAGGGATATCTCGCCGTGAACTGGGAGGCCACACCCGAGGAGGTGGGGCAGTTCATCCAGCCGCATCCCACTCTCTCCGAGGCGTTCGGTGAGACAGTGTTGGCCCTCACCGGAAGGGGGTTGCACGTTGGCTGAGGTGACGATGCCCCAGCTCGGCGAGACCGTCACCGAGGGCACGGTCACGAAGTGGCTCAAGTCGGTGGGGGAGGCCGTCGCCCGGGACGAGCCGCTCTTCGAGGTTTCCACCGACAAGGTCGACTCCGAGGTGCCGTCGCCCGCAGCGGGGACGTTGGCCGAGATCCGTGTCCAGGAGGGCGAGACCGTCGACGTCGGCACGGTGTTGGCCGTCGTGAGCGCCGACGGCGCTGCAGCTGCTCCCGCCGGGGCTACGGTCAGCGCTCCGGCCGCCGAGCCTGCGCCTGCGCCGGCCCCTGCGACTCCAGCGCCGCAACCGCCCGCTCCTGCGCCCGCGGCGGCTGCGCCCGCGCCCGCCGCTCCCGCGCCCGCCACTCCCGCGCCCACCGCTCCCGCGGCAGCACCGCCACCACCGGCCCCCGCAGCGCCCGCTGCAGCAGCACCGCCCGGCCGCTGCCGACAGCGACGGGCACGGGAGGCGCGCCGCGGACCGGATCCTGTCGCCCGTCGTGCGCCGCCTGCTCGACGACAACGCCATCGACCCGTCGGAGATCAACGGGACCGGACTCGGTGGCCGGATCACGCGATCCGACGTCCTCGACTTCATCGACCGGCGCCGCAGCGGGGGAGCCCCGGCCCCGGCCGCAGCTTCGGCGCCCACACCGTCCGCGCCGCCGGCGCCGACACCACCACCCGCCCCCGCCCGGGCGCCGGTGCCGGCGGCCGCTGCACCCACGGCCGGCACCGACGAGATCATCCCCTTCACCAACATCCGTCGCCGCACCGCAGAGCACATGGTCCGCTCGAAGGCGACGAGCGCCCACACCCTCGTCGTGCTCGAGGCGGACTACGAACAGGTGGAGCGGGTGCGGCGTTCCCACGGCGCGCAGTTCCGGGCCGAGGAGGGCTTCGCCCTCACCTACCTCCCCTTCGTCGCCCGGGCGACGGTGGAGGCGCTGCACGAATGGCCCCACCTCAACGCCTCGGTGGGTGACGATTCTCTCATCGTGCACCACGAGTTCAATCTCGGGATCGCCGTGGACCTCGACCACAACGGGCTGATCGTCCCGGTGGTGCGGCGCGCCGAGGAGCTCACCTTGAGGGGGATGGCGCGCCGGATCCGGGAGCTGGCCGACCGGGCCCGGACCAAGAAGCTCAGCGCCGACGACATCTCGGGCGGGACCTTCTCGATCACCAACGCCGGGCCCTTCGGCACCTTCCTCACCGCGCCGATCATCAACCAGCCCCAGGTGGCCATCCTCTCCACCGACGGGGTGAAGCGCCGCCCGACCGTGGTCGTGCAGCCCGACGGCAGCGAGGCCATCGCCATCCACTCCATGGGACTGCTGTGCCTGGCATGGGACCACCGGGCCGTGGACGGGGCCTACGCGGCGGCGTTCGTGGCGCGCATCACGGAGCTGCTCGCCACGCACGACTGGGCCACCGAGCTCTGAGCCGGTAGGGGCGGGCGTGTTCCGGGTTCGCTGGCTCGGTCGTGTCCCTTACACCGAGGCGCATGCGCTGCAGCGCGCCCTGCACGGGCGCGGCGGCGACGACCATCTGCTGCTCCTCGAGCACCCGCACGTGTTCACCCTCGGGGTGCACGCCGACCGGTCGCACGTCCTCGTCGACCCGGCCGTGGTCGGGGCCGAGCTCGTGGCCAGCGATCGTGGTGGCGACGTCACCTACCACGGTCCGGGCCAGCTCGTGGCCTATCCGATCGTCAACGTCCCCACCGCACCGCGTGCCATCCCCTGTCATGTACACGGCATCGAGCAGGTCGTGATCGACGCCCTCGGCGATCTGGGGGTGCGCGCCGGGCGGCTGGAGCGGTACCCGGGCGTGTGGGTGGAGTCCGAGGGTCCCGCCCCCCGCAAGATCTGCGCCATCGGCGTGCGCGTCACGCGGGGCCGCTCCATGCACGGGCTGGCGCTGAACGTGGACCCGGACATGGCGTGGTTCGACCGCATCGTGCCGTGCGGGATCGGGGACAAGGCCGTGACGTCGCTCGCCGCCGAAGGGGTGGACGTGTCGCTGCACGAGGTCGCCGACCTCGTCGTGCACCACGCCGTGCGACGTTGGGCCCCGGACGGACTCTTCGAGCGCCAGGACGTGGCGTGGCCCGGGCGACGCACAGAGCCCGGTTCCACCGGCGAACCTCTCGGCCCGGCCCACGAGCCCACCCGCGGCGCTGTCGAGGCTGTCGGTGCGCCGCTGGCCGGTCGGGTTCCTGGCGACCGGCTCCGCATCAGGCTGCGCCAAGCGGGCGTCGAGCCCGGTGAGGGCCTGCCCAACAGCGCCCGGAAGCCGCCGTGGCTGCGGGTCCCGGTCCGGATGGGCGACGAGTTCCTCGGTCTGCGGCGGACCGTGCGCGACCTCGGGCTGGTCACGGTGTGCGAGGAGGCCGGCTGCCCGAACATCTTCGAGTGCTGGGCCGACGGCACGGCGACGTTCATGATCAACGGCGAGCGCTGCACGCGGTCGTGCGGGTTCTGCCTGGTCGACACCCGCCACCCCGTCGCCCCCGATCCCGACGAGCCGGACCGGGTCGCGGCCGCGGTGGAGCGACTCGGCCTCGCCTACGCGGTGGTCACGGCGGTGGCGCGCGACGACCTGCCTGACGGAGGGGCGTCGGGCTACACGGCGACGATCCGCGCCATCCGGCGCCGGTGCCCGACGACGTCGGTGGAGGTGCTCGTCCCGGACTGCAAGGGCGACTCCCGCTCCCTGGACACGATCTTCGAGGCGCGCCCCGACGTCCTCAACCACAACCTCGAAACCGTGGCGCGCCTGCAGCGTGCCGTGCGGCCTTCGGCCGGCTATGCCCGCAGTCTCGCCGTCCTGGCCCGGGCCAAGGGCGCCGGTCTCGTCACGAAGTCGGGGATGATCCTCGGCATGGGGGAGCGTCATGACGAGGTGAGGGGCGCACTCGCCGATCTCCGGGCCGTGGGTGTCGACATCGTCACGCTCGGTCAGTACCTGCGGCCCACAGCCGCGCACCTCCCGGTGGCGAGGTGGTGGGCACCCGAGGAGTTCGAGTCCCTGCGCGCCGAGGGCGAGGCCATGGGCTTCTCCCACGTCGAGTCGTCGCCGCTGACGCGATCGAGCTACCACGCCCGGGGTGCGGCGGCGGCAGCCGTAGCCGACGCGCCGGCCCCGTCGTGACCGGGCCTGGCGTGGCCGACCGGCACGAGGCGCGCCGGGAGCGGCTCGGCCGGGTGCGGGCGCGCATGGAGGTGCTGCAGGTGGACGCGCTGCTCCTGAGCCACGGTGCCGACCTCCCGTGGCTCACGGGGTACCGGGCCATGCCCCTGGAGCGCCTCACCCTGCTCGTGTTGCCCCGCGACGGCGAGGCCGTGCTCGTCGTCCCCGCGCTCGAGGCGCCGCGCGTGCCCGACACCGGCGGCCTGGTCACGGTGCGCCCCTGGGCCGAGACCGAGGACCCCGTCGCCCTGGCCGCGGCGTTGCTCGGCCCGACCCGCACCGCCACCTACGGGATCTCGGACCGCGCCTGGGCACAGTCGCTGCTGGCCCTGGAGTCGGCCCTCCCCGAGGCGCGCTTCGAAGCGGCCTCGCGCGTGACGTCCCCCCTGCGCGCCGTGAAGGACGGCAGCGAGATCGCCGCGCTGCGCGCCGCCGCCGAGGCCGCCGACAGGGTGGCGGCGGTGCTCCAGGAAGGGGAGATCCCGCTCGCCGGTCGGCGCGAGATCCAGGTGTCGGAGGCCATCGGTGCCGGCCTGCTGGCGGCGGGGCATCGCCGCGTCAACTTCGCCATCGTGGGCAGCGGCCCCAACGGAGCCAGCCCGCACCACGAGGCCGGCGAGCGCGTCATCGGCCCCGGTGACACCGTGGTGTGCGACTTCGGCGGCGAATACGCGCTGCACGACGACGTCGGCTACTGCTCCGACATCACCCGCACCGTGGCGGTGGGCGATCCCGGGCCTGAGGTGCTCGAGTGCTACGCGGTGCTGCTGGCTGCCCAGCAGGCGGCGGTGGACGCGGTCGCTCCCGGGGTCACCGCCGAGCACGTCGACTCGGTGGCGCGCGCCGTCATCGCCGAGGCCGGCCTGGGCCGGTACTTCATCCATCGCACCGGGCACGGGATCGGGATCGAGGAGCACGAGGACCCCTATCTGGTGTCGGGCAACGACACCACCTTGGCCGTCGGGCACGCTTTCTCGATCGAGCCCGGCATCTACCTGCCGGGCCGGTTCGGCATGCGCCTCGAGGACATCGTGGTGGTGGGCGAGGACGGGGCCATCCCTCTCAACACCGTCGACCACTCCCTGGTCATCCTCTGATGGAGCCGAACACGTGATGGACGAGGGCGTGTGATGGACGGGGGAACCTGATGGACGGGGGCATCTGATGGACCTGGGCATCGAGGGCAAGGTGGCGCTGGTCACGGCGTCGTCGCGCGGCCTGGGCCGGGCCAGCGCCGAGGCTCTCGCCGCCGAGGGGGCGCGCCTGGTGCTGTGCGCCCGGGGCGAGGACACGTTGCGCGACACCGAGCGGGCCGTCGCCGCACAGGGCGCCGAGGTGCTGGCCCTGGTGGCGGACATGGCCGACCCGGCCACCCCGGCGCGTCTCGTGGCCGCCGCCACCGAACGCTTCGGAGCCCTCGACATCGTGGTGGCCAACTCCGGAGGGCCGCCCCCGGGCAAGGCGCTCGAGCTCGACGACGACGCCATCCGGGCCGCGGTCGAGGGCAACCTGCTGTCGTCGGTGCGCCTGGCGCGCAGCGCGCTGCCCCACATGCGAGCCGTGGGGTGGGGACGTCTGTGCTGCATCTCGTCGTACTCGGTCGTCCAGCCCATCCCCGGGCTGGCCCTGTCCAACACGGCCCGCAGCGGCCTGCGGGCGTGGGCCAAGACGGCGGCTGCCGATCTCGCCGCCGAGGGAACGGGTGTGACGCTCAACCTGGTGTGTCCCGGACCGCACGCCACCGAGCGCATGCGCGAGCTCGGGGGTACCGGGGGCGCGCCCATGGGAGATCCCGCCGATTTCGGGCGCGTGGTGGCCTTCGTGTGCTCGGTCCACGCCGGCTTCGTGAACGGGGCCACCATCGTCGTCGACGGGGGCGCCACCCTGGCTATGTGAGACCTCGGTCCGGGTCGGTGCACCCGTCGTCCGGCCTTGTGAACCCTCCGTCGGTGACGGGTTCGGTTACGGGGTGAGCTGTCGGGGCCGGGGGAAGCCGGTCTCGTGCCAGGAGATCCCCCCGTCGTGTGTCGTGAGCAGCGTCGGCACGTTGACAGGGACGAAGTGCACGGTGTCACCCTCGGCCCCCACGAAGGTGCGGGAAACGGGCCTGAACCCTGTCGCCACGCAGAACGTCGGGCTCGGGCACGTCGCGGAGAAGAGCGTGGTGCCCTCGGGCAATGGGGACCGCTGCCAACTGACCCCGCCGTCGGTACTGCGGTACATGACCGCTCGGCTCGGCGCCAGCGGGGAGCTGGATTCGGCCACGGTGCCGTAAAGCAGGCAGTGGGCGGTATCGGCGCACACCAGATTGGCGAGGTGGAGGGTGGCCACAAAGGGCGCCGTCACCGGACTCCAGGTCTTGCCTGCGTCGTCGCTGCGGACCACCCTCGAAGGCTGCCCGGTCGGGGTCGACGCCAGAGCGAGGCAATGCACGGTATCGGTGCACGCCAGGGATCCCAACCCCGAGAGTCCTGCGGGCAAGGCCGATTGCTTCCAGGTCAGTCCACCGTCGGTCGTGAGGGCGCCGACCGAGTCACCGTAGCGAGACGCGGCCCGTTGCGCCGCGTCGGGACGGGCCAGCCCGAGCTTGAGGGTTCCCGCCATGACGCACTGGTCCACGGCGGGACAGCTCAGGGTGCCCTGCACCAAGTCGCCGGGAGGCACCAGCCATTGCGGAAACCGACGTGTGGCCCACGTTCCACCCCCGTCGTTGCTCGTCAACAGCCCGGGGGCCGTGTCGGCCTCACCGGCGGCGCCGACACCGCCCTCGTCGATGCCCTCGTCGATTCCCGCACACCACGTGGCTGTGGGGCATGACGACAGCGTCCACGATCGGTGGCCCGGTGTCAGCTGTTGGGCGATGTCCCCGTCGGGGCTGATCGTGAGGTGGGAGAGATCCGACGCTCCGTCGTACTCCATGATCGTGGCGACACAGTCGTCGCCGTGGCAGATCGGCAAGGCGCCGAAGGGCTCGAATCCGGACCGCGGGGCGGGAAGGAGCCAGCTGTGCCAGCTCCGACCGCCATCGGTGGTGACCGTGACCTCTCCCTGGGGCTCCGCGGTCTTGTGGTACACGCCGGTCCCGAACAGGGCGCAGATCCGGGCACTCCCGCACGCTTCGAAGATGGCGATGCCCGAGGCCGGCTGTTTGGGTCGTGGTCACGGTCCAGAAGCCGGCTCCGGCCGGGTTGCCCCCAGACGTCCCCGCGTAGGCCGACACGTCGGCGCCCAGAGTGGCGGCCAGGGTCCCGCCCAGAGCGAGAGCCATCCCGACGGCCAGCACCACGATCCGGCGTCCCGCCGCGCGCAACGCCGCGGCGCCACCGGCGGATGCGGTCAGTGCCAGCAGCAATGCCAGCGCCGTGCCGCCGGGCGTGGTGTTGGTGCTCCACAGCCCCGAGACTCCGAAGGCGAGCGTCCATCCGACGTCGACGAGCACCACCGACGTCACGCACAGCCGCACCGTGCGCGTGGTTTCGCGCCAACGTCGGGGCGGGGTCCTCCACAGGGCCCAGGCCGCCACGACGAGGACCACGCAGCTGACCGTGGCGGCCAGGAAGAACGTGCCGGCCCGCACCCCGTCGAAGTGGGGGTGCGCGTAGATCCCGGGCGACGTCTCGACCGCCTGGGCCAGCTGGCTGGCCGGGTTGTCGAAGACCCGGGACAACGAGATGGCGCCGAACACTGCGAGCGCGACGGCCTCGAGGGTGCACATACATGCCGTGAGCTTCGAAGCGAAGAGAAGCGCCCTGAAGCCGCGTCCCCGGTCCCCGTCCCGGCGCCGCCCCGGGCTCGCCGGGGGCTCGGGCGTCGACTGTGCCGGGCTCGTGAGCGTGGCCATGACCCCTACCCCGCCGACGCCCGGGCGCGTGCCCACAGACGCCCCTGGCGTTCCATAGGGTCATGATCGGCGTCGGGCGCGACAGGCTGAAGGGCTCCCTGCGGCCGGAACGCCTCAGGCCACGAAGTACTTGGCCTGCGGGTGGTGGCAGATGATGGCGTCGGTGGTCTGCTCGGGGTGCATCTGGAACCCGTCGCTCACCGTGACCCCGATGCGGGCGCCCCCGAGGAGCTCGACCACCTTGGCGTTGTCCTCGAGGTCGGGGCACGCCGGGTACCCCCACGAGTAGCGCCCGCCCCGGTACTGCTGGCGGAACAACCCCGTCAGCGTGGGCCCGTCCTCGGCCGCGAAGCCCCACTCCTCGCGGATGCGCCGGTGCCAGTACTCGGCCAGGGCCTCGGCCATCTCCACCCCGAGGCCGTGCAGTTTCAGGTAGTCGGTGTAGTGGTTCTCGGCGTGCAGGCGTCTGGTCTCCTTGGAGACCTCCGAGCCCATGGTCACCAGCATGAAGGCGGCGTAGTCGGGCTCCCCGGAACTCGACCGACCGGAAGAAGTCGGCGATGCACAGCCACGGCTCCTTCTTCTGGCGCGGGAAGCTGAAGCGGGTGAGCTCGGTCGGCACGCGTCTCGTCGGTCCACAGCACGACGTCGTCGCCCTCGGCGTTGGCCGCGTAGTAGCCATAGGCCACCTGGGGCACGAGCAGGTCCTTGGCCTTGGCCTTGTCCAGCTCCTCGCGCAGCACGGCGCCGACGCGCTCTTTGAATTCGTCGTCGGACTCGGCGACGCCCTGGTGGTCACGCTCGGGGCGGTACCCCCACTGGTTGCGGAACAGCGCGGTGAGGTTGAGATATGCCGCGATGTCGTCGAGAGGGATGCCCTTGGCCACCCGGGACCCGAGGAACGGCGGGGTGAAGACGGGGTTGTCGGCCGCCACCGTGGGGGCGCGCGGCGGGGCCTCGCCCGCCTCGACCGGCATCTGGGACTTGCGCGGCGGCAGCTTGCGCCCGCCGGGGGCGCGCCCGAAGTCGGGGTCCTCCTCGCCGGACTTCTTCAGCTCGACGAGGCGGTCCATGGTGCGCAGGCCCTCGAAGGCGTCCTTGCCGTAGAAGAGGCGGCCCTGGTAGACGGCCCGCAGGTCGCGCTCGACATAGTTGCGCGTGAGGGCGGCCCCGCCCAGCAGCACCGGGATGTGGGCCAGGTTGCGGGTGTTCATCTCCTCGAGGTTCTCGCGCATGATGAGCGTCGACTTCACGAGGAGCCCGCTCATGCCGATGGCATCGGCGTGGTGGTCCTCGGCGGCCTGGAGCATCTCGCCGATGTTGACCTTGATGCCGAGGTTCACGATCTCGTAACCGTTGTTGGTGAGGATGATGTCGACGAGGTTCTTGCCGATGTCGTGGACGTCGCCCTTGACGGTGGCCAGGACCACGGTCCCCTTGCCGCCCTGGTCGGCCTTCTCCATGTGGGGCTCGAGGTAGGAGACGGCCGCCTTCATCGTCTCCGCCGACTGGAGCACGAAGGGGAGCTGCATCTCGCCCGAGGCGAACAGCTCTCCCACCGTCTTCATGCCGGCCAGGAGGAAGTCGTTCACGATGGTGAGGGCCTGATGTCCCGCTCCCAGCGCCTCGGCCAGGTCGTCGTCGAGGCCGTTGCGGTCGCCGTCGATGATGCGCTGCTCGAGGCGCCGCTCGACGGGCCACCCCGAGCGGTCCTCGGTCACCGCGGCGGTGGCCGACACACCCTCGAACATGGCCAGGAGCTCCTGCAGCGGGTCGTACCCGTCGCGCCGGCGGTCGTAGATGAGGTCGAGGCACACCTCCCGGGCGCGGTCGTCGATCTTCGACAGCGGGATGATGCGTGCCGCGTGGACGATCGCCGCGTCGAGGCCGGCGTCGACCAGCTCGTGCAGGAACATCGAATTCAGGACGTGGCGCGCCGCGGGGCTGAGGCCGAACGACACGTTGGACAGCCCGACGATGGTGAACACCCCGGGGAGCTCGGTCTTGATCCGCCTGGTGCCCTCGAGGGTCTCGATGCCGTCGCCACGGCTCTCCTCCATGCCCGTCGACAAGGGCAGGACCAGCGGGTCGAAGATGAGGTCGGAGGGCTCGAGCCCGTAGCGGCCCACGGCGATGTCGTGGATGGCCTGCGCGGCGCGCACTTTCCAGTCGGCGGTGCGGGCCTGGCCCTCGGTGTCGATGCACGTGCACACCACGGCCGCGCCGTACTCGCGGGCCAGGGTGAGGAACTTGTCGAGCCGGGTGCCGGGGTCGTCGCCCTCTTCGAGGTTCACCGAATTGAGGATGGGCCGGCCCCCGATCCACCTGAGGGCGGCTTCGACCACGGGCGCCTCGGTGGAGTCCACCATGAGGGGGACGCTGGCCTGGGTGGCGAGCCGGCTGGCGACCTCGGTCATGTCCGACACCCCGTCGGCGCCGGTGTAGTCGACGCACACGTCGAGGACGTGGGCCCCCTCTTTCACCTGGTCGCGCGCCATGGCCACGGTGGTGTCCCAGTCCGCCGCCAGCATGGCCTCGCGGAATTTCTTCGACCCGTTGGCATTGGTGCGCTCGCCCACGACCAGGAACGACGTGTCCTGGTGGAACGCCACGTTGCTGTAGATCGACGCCGCCCCGGGCTCGTGCTCGACGGCGGGGCGCGCCGCGGGAACGAGGTCGCGGCAGCGCTGCACCACGGCACGCAGGTGGTCGGGAGTGGTGCCGCAGCACCCGCCCACGATGCTCACCCCCAGCTCGGTGATGAAGCGTTCCAGATGGTCGGCCAGCTGCTCCGGCGTCAGGTCGTAGTGCATCTTGCCGTCCACCACCGAGGGCAGCCCGGCGTTGGGCTGGGTGGAGAGCGGCATGCGGGAGTGCTGGGAGAGGTAGCGGACGGCCTCGCCCATCTCGGCGGGGCCCGTGGCGCAGTTGAGCCCGATCACGTCGGGGCGCATGGGGTCGAGCGCGCACAGCGCGGCGCCGATCTCGGTGCCGGGGAGCATGCGGCCCGTGAGCTCGATGGTCACCTGCACCTGGATGGGCACGCGCCGGCCCGCGGCCACCATGGCGCGCTTGGCCGCGTTGATGGCGGCCTTGGCCTGCAGGAGGTCGTAGACGGTCTCCACCATGAGCAGGTCCACGCCGCCCTTCACGAGCGCGGTGGCCTGTTCCTCGTAGGCGTCGCGCAGCTCGAGGTAGGGGATCTGGCCCAGGGTCGGGAAGCGGGTGCCGGGGCCGAGGTTCCCCGCCACCCAGCGGGGCCGCCCCCCGGGGTCCGCCGCGGCCGCGTCGTCGGCGGCCTCCCGGGCCAGGCGGGCCGCGGTGAGGTTGATCTCCTCCACGCGGTCCTGCAGGCCGTACTCGGCCAGCACGACGCTGAAGGCCCCGAAGGCGTTGGTCTCGACGACGTCGACGCCGACGTCGAGGAAGGACCGGTGGATCCCCGACACCACGTCGGGGCGGGTCAGCACGACGGCCTCGCTGCAACCCTCGAGGGCGGGGCCGCCGTAGTCGTCCGCGCTCGAGGTCGGCCAGCTGCAGGCTGGTGCCCATGGCACCGTCGAAGATCACGACCCGTTGGCGGGCGGCCTCGAGATAGGAGGCGCCGCCGGCGTCCATGGGCATGGCGCCGTGCGCGAGCACGGGAGGAGGTGCGGGATGGGGGTCCACGGTCGGGGCCACGATCGGACCAGTCTACGGCCGGTGCCGCCCTTCTCTCACCCGGTCGGGTGATTCGGGACGGGCCCGGTACGGGCCCGGACGGGCCCGGGGCGCCCATTAGCATGCGGCGCTGTGGTCAAGATCTACACACGCAAGGGCGACGACGGCACCACCGGCCTGCTCTACGGGGGCCGCGTCGCCAAGAGCTCGGCCGCCATCGAGGTCAACGGCGCCGTCGACGAGGCCCAGGCCGTGCTGGGACTGGCCCGCGCCGAGGCGGAGCCGGGATCGGAGCTCGATGACCTCCTCCTGGAGCTGGAGCGCGACCTGTGGGTGCTCATGGCCGAGCTGGCCACCGCACCCGAGAACCGCCACAAGCTCAGCGCCGGGGCCTCGCTCGTGACCTCGGAGATGGTCGGCGCGCTCGAGGCCCGCATCGACGCGCTCGACGAGCGCTTCGAGATGCCGACCGAGTTCGTCATGCCCGGACAGAACCGGGTGTCGGCGGCGTTGGACGTGGCCCGCACGGTGGTACGGCGGGCCGAGCGGGGCTTCACCGCCGCCTCCGCGGCCACGCCCGAATCCCACGTCGGGCCCTACCTCAACCGGCTGTCGGACCTCCTGTGGACCATGGCGCGTTGGCAGGAGGGCGAGCACGTGGCGGCACGTTCGCTCGGACGTGCCCCCGGTGGCAGGCCCGACGGGCCGGGGCCCTCGAGAAACCGGAGTGCATCGTGAGCGCGGCCCCGTCCTTCTCGCGCTCGGCTCTCCTCGGGGTGGCCTGGGCCGACGCCGCGGATCCCGGTGCGCTGGCGGACGCAGCCGGCGTGGCGGTGACGGTCGTGGGCGTTCCCGTGCTCGAGACGGCGCAGGGGCCGTCGGTGGCGCCCGGTGTCCCCGACGCCGTCGCCGTCGGTGGGGGTGCCCCGGCCGTGCTCACCGCGCTCGACGGCGCCCGGGCGCGCCAACGCGGCTTCACGGGCAAGGCGGGCCAGTCCATGACCGTCGTGGACGTGCCGATCGGGCAGGGTTCGCTGGGAGCCGACGCGCCCGCCGTGGTCTTCGTGGGGTGCGGCGCGGTCGAGGCCGCGTCCGGCGGTGACGCCGCCGCCGCTGTGCTCCGGCGTGCGGCTGCGACCCTGGTGCGCGCCGGGGGGAAGAGCGGCGCCGCCGTCCTGGTCGTCCCGGCGTCCCTGGCCGACGCGGCCGGCTCTGCTCGGCGTGCCGCCCAGTCGGTGACCGAGGGTGCGGTCCTGGGGGCATACCGCTTCGTGTCGCACAAGAGCGAGACCGAGGGGGGTGGGATCGAGCGCTTCGTCGTGGCCGGCTCCGGGCTCGACCCGGCCCAGCTCGCCGAGGGCACGCGCCGCGGCGTGGCCGTGGCCGACGCCGTGTGCCTGGCCCGGGACCTCGTGAACGAGCCCCCCAGCTCTCTCACGCCCACGCGTTTCGCCGATGTCGCCATGGCCCACGCCTCGGGCCGCCCCGGGTTGACGATCGAGGTCTGGGAGGAGGGCCGGATCGCCGAGGAGCGCCTCGGCGGCCTGCTCGGCGTGGCCCGGGGCTCGGCGGAGCCGCCCCGGCTGCTGAAGCTCACCTACGAGCCCGCCCACCCGGTGACGGTGGACGGCCGCGTCCCGCACGTGGCGCTGGTGGGCAAGGGCATCACCTTCGACTCGGGCGGGCTCTCGCTCAAGACGCCCGACGGCATGGTCACCATGAAGACCGACATGAGCGGGGCCGCCGCGGTGGTGGCGGCCATCTGCACGTGCAGCGATCTCGGTGTGCCCGTGCGGGTGACGGCCATCGCGCCCACGACCGAGAACATGCCCGGGGGCCGGGCCATCAAGCCCGGCGACGTCCTCACCATCCGGGACGGGCACACCATCGAGGTGCTCAACACCGACGCCGAGGGTCGGCTCGTGCTCGCCGACGGGTTGACCCTGGCATCGGAGTTGCAACCCGACGCCATCATCGACCTTGCCACACTCACCGGCGCATGCGTCGTGGCGCTCGGCTCCCAGATCGCCGGGGTGTTCGGTTCCAACGACGCCCTCGTCGACCGCGTGCGCGCCGCCTCGGACCGGGCCGGGGAAGGGACGTGGCCGCTTCCGCTCCCCGACGAGTACCGGTCGCACATCGACTCCGAGGTCGCCGACATGAAGAACGTGGGCAAGGCCGGCCAGGCGGGTGCCATCGCCGCGGCCCTGCTCCTGGTCCGGTTCGTCGACGGGGTCCCGTGGGCGCACCTCGACATCGCCGGCCCGGCGCGCTCGGACGAGGACAACGGCATCCTGGCCAAGGGCGGCACCGGCTTCGGCGTGCGGACGCTGCTGGAGCTCCTGGAGTCCTACGGTCCCCAGGGCTAGTTCCTCCAGCCCCGCTCAGCCGGCGCGGCTGGGGTGCGGGAACCGGCCGTCGCGTTCGTGCATGTCCGCCCAGCGCGCGTCGGCGAGCTGGCCCAGCGCGGCGAGATGGACCCGCTCGCGGCTTCCGAAGCTCCAGCCCGGGCGCCCGGCTGCGAGCACGAGGTCCCAGGCCGACAGGTCGACGAACCCCACTTCGCCGCTGCCGTAGGCGGCCGCGTCGTGTTCGCTGCCCGCGGCGCGGGCCTCGGCCATCGCCGCCGCCAGCCAGGGAGTGGCCGGAGGTCGGCCCTGGGAGGCGATCACGGTGAGGCCCTCGACGTCGAGGACGGCACTCCACGTGGCGTCGACCTCGGCGCACACCCGTGTCGCCAGCGCGCTGAGCACGCCGTGCGGCGTGCGCTCCTTCAGGATGATGAGCGCGGTGGTGTAGGCCTCGAGACGGCGGTCATGGCGTCGCCCCGACACGGGCCGGACGTCCTGCAGCGACACACCGTCGACTTCGCGCGACCTCGCTGAGCAGAAGTGACAGATGGTCCTCGTCGGCGAGCTCCACGACGAACTCGTCGACGGCCTTGCCGTCGCGGTGACCCACCACCTCCACCGCCACCAGGTCGCCGCGTACCGCCCCGATGCGGCTGGCCACGGCACCGAGCGCGCCCGGTCTGTCGGGCAGCTCCACCCGGAGCAGAAAGGTCGCCACGGTCACAGGGTAGGTCCGTCAAGTGAACGCATGGTTTCGGACATGGGTCCCCGGCATGAACCGAGAGGTCGGAGCCTCACGTGGAGTGGTCTGTCCGCCCGCCCCGGACGTCCTGGAACGCCCACGCCCATCGGGTGGCCTCGTGGGCGAGGGCGGGGTGCACGTGCCATCGGACCAGCTGGAGCTCCACCTCTGGTCGCTGCTTCCCCGACGCCAGCAGGCCGAGGGCCACGCGCCGGGCGTCGCGGCGGGCCTCTTCCAGTGCCGGTGACGACCTCACCGGCACCATCCAAGAGGCGTGGCTGTGCTGCAGGGAGACGGGCAGACGGAGCAGGTGTCGGCGGGGCAGGGGCGGGAGCCGGCGTCGCACCGCCAGGGCCATGGGTCCGTCGCGCCTCGCCACCTGGAAGGTGACACAGCGGGCCAGGGCCCGGCGGAACGGGGACTGGCGCCCCGAGCGGCTCCCGAGACCGAGGGCGCGGGCGGTGTCCTCGAGGTCGAGCTCGAAGCCTTCGGGCCGGTCCTCGAGCCCGGCGGCCAGCCGGCGCATCAACCAGGTGCAGGTGGGACCCAGAATGCCCAACCAGAACGTCTCGACGTACAGCGAGCGCGGGTCGTACCCGAGCTGGTCGATGACCGGGTCGGGCCAGGCCACGATGCGGATGGCCTCGGCCTCCGCGGGCCGGGGGAGGGGACGGCGCGCCACGGATCGCACCGAGGGAACGGGGACGGGGACGGGGACGACGGACATTTCTGCTCCAGCTCACGTTGGCGGGAGTCGACGGGCGCCAGGTGGGCGATCGGCGACGGGGACGGGCCCAGCCTCGCCCCCGCACTTCGCCGGTGACCTCGCGCGGAGCCGCACACCGTCCTCGCCCGCGCCCCACGCCACCTCGGGACGCGGCGGCGGGCAAGGTCAGCGGGCCCCTGCCGCCTGGGCCTGGGCCCAGGTGTAGGTGTACGGGGGGGCTCCCGACACGAGCGCCAGCAACACGGCATCACTGGTCCACGGGCTGTCGGAGGACGGCGTCGACTCGGCGGCCCCCATGACGAGCACACCGTGCGACGACGCCAGCTGGGACGCGTCGAACCCGAGCTCGTTGTCGCGGTGCCCCCAGCACGACGAGGGGTCGCTCGGAGTGCAGTCGATGTCCCCCGATCCCGGCCCGTCGTCGTACATCCATCCGTAATTCGAGCCCAGCGGGCCCGCGGCCTCGGCCCAATTCGACGCCCAGTCCATCACGGTCACCCCCGGCGGCACCGACGCCGGTGTCGGATCGGCGTTGGTCCCCGCCGCGTTCTGGGCGTCCTGGTCGAGCTGCGCCACCATGCCCACCACAGGAGGAAGCCCGCGGTCGACGCGCTCGACGTCGATCACAACGAAGAGCTGCTGCGCCGGAGCGAGGGCCGCGAAGTTCGAGGGGAGGGCCATCGCTCCCAGGCCCTCGAGGGAGCGGGCGGCGTCGGTGGCCTGAGTCGCAGCCGAGATACACGGCGCGGACTCGGTGCCGTCCTGTCGGCACACCGCCGCGAAGTTCGGCGACGCGGCGATGTTCGACGACGGGTTGGCGGGCGGCAGGATGCCGTGGCCCGTCGCCGCCTGTGTGGGCGCCGGCTCCGGCGCAGGACGTGGTGCCGGACGAGGCGTCGGCGATGACATCGGCGGGTGCTCCTCCCCGCTCGGCGCGACGGTGGCGGCCGCCGGAGGGGGGCTGGTCGTCACGGGCACGGGCACGGTGGTGGTGGGCTCGACCGCCTGGGGGTGCAAGAAGGCGATGGGGGGGCCCGACTCGACCGGGCCCGGGGTGGAGACGGAGGCGGCCCGCGCCGCCGGCACGGGCTCCAGCGCCGTCAGGACCACCAGGGTCAAGGCCACCAAGGTGACCGTCCCCACCAGGGCGGATGTGCCCGCGACGGGCAGACGACGAAGCAGGGCGCGCCGGCGCGTCTGTGGGCTCGACACGTCTTGGTTGTCGGCATCGCCGGCAACACCCTGAAGGTCCCACCCAGGGTGGTCGTGCTCGCGGAGGGCGGTTGCTCCTCAATTCCCGCGCCCACCGTGCCGAACCCAAAGGGCACAACCCACGGGAAGGACAACAAGACCCAGGGAGAGGAGCGGTGCCGATCTCAGCCCATGAGTGGATGCACGCGTCGCGCCCCGGAGAACGGGTGCTCGAGGCACATGGCGTCACCGACGCGCAACCCGAGATGACGGGCACATCGCGTCTGACTAGGCGCGCCGGCACGCCTAGGATCGTGAGCGGTGCGCCTGCGAACTCGACGGGTCGGACACCGCGCGTTGTGACCTGCGGGCCGTCCTGCAGGTGAGCCTGTGCGTCGGGACGTGCGCGCCACACTCTGGTGGTGAGGCACCGGCCCCCGGTGTGCGGAGCCAGGTTCGACGTGATCTCGCAGGGATCGGAGCATGAAGTTGATCGACGACGCCACGGGGGGGCAGGACGAGCCGAAGCGGCCCGTCCCGTCCCGCCGGCGCGGACTCGGCAAGGGGCTCGGTGCCATCCTCCCGTCGCCCGGGCGCGCCGAGGACAGCCGTTCCCGCAGCGACGAGATCACCGACCTGCCCAACCGCGCCGTGCTCGACGAGAGGTTCGAGCAGGCCATGGCGAGGTGCCGCGACGACGGCGCTCCGCTGGCGGTGCTCGTCGTGGCGCTCGACGACTTCGCCGCGGTCAACGAGTCGTTCGGTCACCGAGTCGGTGACGAGCTCCTGCAGGGCGCGGCGGCTCGCCTTCTCGCGGCGCGGCGCAAGTCCGACACGGTGGCGCGTTTCGCCGGGGACGAGTTCGTCGTGGTGTGCCCCTATGTCGTGTCGGCGGAGCTCGCCTGCCAGATGGCGCAACGGATCCTCGAGGACCTGGGCCGCCCCGCTTCGGTGGAAGGAGTCGACCACGAGCTGTCGGCCAGCATCGGCGTGGTCTTCACCTCGCCCCGCGACGCCGCACCGGGCGTGCCCACGTTGGAGACCCTTCTCGGTGACGCCTCTCTCGCCGTGCGGCGCGCCAAGGAGGAAGGTGGAGCGTCGTGGAAGCTGTTCGACCCCTCGATGCGCCGGGACGTCGCCGTCCGGTCCCAGAGCCGCCACGACCTGCGCGCCGCCATGGAGGAGGGCCGTCTCGTTCTCGAGTACGAACCCATCGTCGATCTGGGCACGGGCGCGGCGGTCGGTGACTGCGCGCTGCTGGCGTGGCGCCAGCCCGCGCCGGATCTCGACGAGACCGGGCCGCTGCTCGACCTGGTCGACGAGGCGGGGCTGGCCGTGCCGATCGGGACGTGGATGCTGGACCGGGCCCTCACCGACCTGGGTGCGCGCCCCGACCGGTCGAGGCTCCCGGCCGACTTCCGCGTCTGGGTGAAGGTGACGCCGTCGTTCCTGGCCGACCCCGCTCTGGTGGCCGCCGTCGACGAGCTCAGCGTCAAGCACCACGTGGCACCCTCGGTGCTGGGGCTCGACATCCGGGAGCCGGCGCCGGCCGCGCTGGTCCCCACCGAGGCCACCTTGCTCGAGCTGGAGGCGCGCGACGTGGTCGTGGCGCTCGACGACTTCGGCTCGGGTCCCTCGAACCTGACCTTCCTCCAGCGCCTGCCCATCGCCGGGCTCAAGCTCGCCCCGGAACTGGTCCCCGCCCTCGGCCGGGGCGGTGCGGCGCTGGTCCACGCGCTCATCGGGCTGGGACGGGCGCTCGAGCTCACCGTCGTCGCCCAGGGGGTGGAGACCGAAGTCGAGATGGCGGCCCTGCGCGCCCTCGGGTGCGGGTACGCCCAGGGCCCGTTGCTGGGCCACGTTGCCGCCGACGCCCGTGCCCCCGGGGACCAGGCCGATCGGCTCGACGAAGGAGATGGGGTGGCCGGGGATGCCGGGGACGAAGCCCGGGCCGAGGCCGAGTCCTTGTGGGCGCCCGGGACGATGTCCTCGGAGTCCTAGCCCGTCGCCCGCGGAGCCTCACCACCCCGGCCTCGCTGGGGCAGAGTGAGGTCCCGTGCTCAACGTCCACTTCGTCTTCCTCGGCGCCGCCCTCGGCATCGTCGGGCAGGTGCTGTACGTGGTGGACACCGTCCGGGGCCGGACCCAGCCCAACCGCGTCACCTGGCTGCTGTGGGCCGTCAACCCGTTGCTGGCCTTCGCAGTGGAGATCGACGACGGGGTGGGACTGCGGGCGCTCATGACCTTCATGGTGGGATTCGGGCCCTTGGCCGTGTTCGTAGCCTCCTTCGTCAACCCGAAGTCCGTGTGGAAGCTCGGTCCTCTGGACTACGCGTGCGGCGCCATGTCGGTCGTCGGCACCGTCGGCTGGCTCGCCACCGGCCAGGGGCTCGTGGCACTGATCGCAGCTCTGGCCGCGGACTTCCTGGCCGGGGTGCCCACCCTGGTCAAGTCCTGGCGGGAACCGGAGTCCGAGCACGCCGCCATCTATGTCGGCTCCTTCCTCAACGCCGCCGTCACGCTGCTCACCGTGACGCAGGTCTCGGCTCCGGTGCTCGCCTTCCCCCTCTACATCGCCATCATCGCCCTGGTGGAGACGGCGCTCGTGGCCGGACGGCTCGGTCCCCGCGTGCGCCACGCTCGGGCGGGCGTCGCCACCCCGGCCGACGGTCCCGGGGAGCCGACAGCCGCCGGGGGCTCAGACGTCGAGAGGTGACGTCTCGTCGATCCCGAGGGACCGGAGCATCCGGCCCCACCCGACAAAGGCGGCCAGGCAGATCGTCAGGTCCAGGACGCGGCGCGGAAGGCGAGGCACACCGGACAGTCGTTGAGCCGTGCGATGCAGATGCGGGCCATGGCCCCACCCTGAGAGCTCACCACCGGCCGCGGTGGACGACCTCGTGACCGAGGCGTGGGCCGCGGGCCAGGGACGGGGAGGGGGGATCGGCCCCTCCGGGCTCGCCCACGAGCACGGCGCCGAGATAGCGGCGGTCGTCGGGCACGCCCAGGGCGCTGCGCAGAGCCGCCTCCCCCCGGAAGTTCCCGAAGAAGCACGCGCCGAGCCCGGCGTCGGCCGCACCCAGCAGCATGACCATGGCCGCGAAGCCCCCGTCGACGAACCAGTAGGGCACTGGCCAGGGTTGGGTTCCCAGCCCGCTGCCGACCTTGTCCGGCTGCCGGTAGCGGTCCCGGTACGCGTCCGGGTCGACGAAGAGGGCCACGACCACCGGGGCCCGCTCGAGCCCCGGCCACCGGCGCGAGCGGGCGCGCCACTCTGCGGTGGTGGTGGCGTCCCAGAACGCCGAGGTCTGCCCCGGGCCGGTGAGCACGACGGCGTCCCAACCCCCGGTGTTGCCGGCCGAGGGGGCCGAGCACGCCAGCTCCAGCAGGCGGTCGAGCACCTCGCCAGGGACGGGCGTGCCCGAGAAGCTGCGCACCATCCTCCGCCGGCGCACGGCCTCGGACAGGTCCATGCCGGGAGAAGCTACCCACCCCTCCGGCCCTCTCCGCCCGGGGTGGGAATGTTGACCCGGCTGGTAAGGTTTAACCAAGAGCCCGAAGCGCCGAAACCCCAGACAGGGCGTGGTCGGGAACCGGAAGGTCGTGATCGTCGTGGCTACTGCAAGAGAGTTGTTGACCCAGGCCAAGTCGGCCATCCGCGAGGTCAGTGCCGACGACGTCCAGCCCCGTCTCGGCGACGTGGTGCTGCTCGACGTCCGCGAGCCCGACGAGTACGAGCAGGGGGCCATCCCCGGGGCTCTCCACCTCCCGCGCGGGCAGCTCGAGTTCCAGGTCGAGGGCCGGATCCCCGACAAGTCGGCTCCGGTCGTCGTGTACTGCGCGGCCGGGGTGCGCTCGGCCTTCGCGGCCAAGACCATGGTCGACCTCGGCTACCGCGACGTGGTGTCGCTCGTGGGCGGGTTCAACCGCTGGAAGGACGAGGGCCGTCCCTGGAAGACGCCGCGCACGCTCACCCCCGAGCAGCGCAACCGCTACCAGCGCCACCTGCTCGTATCGGAGGTGGGGGAGGAGGGCCAGCTCAAGCTGCTCGACTCCCGGGTGTTGCTCCTGGGCGCCGGTGGCCTCGGCTCGCCCGCCGCCCTCTACCTGGCCGCCGCCGGGGTGGGCACCATCGGCATCATCGACATGGACGTGGTGGACGCCTCGAACCTGCAGCGCCAGATCCTGCACTCGATGGACCGGATCGGCGAGCGCAAGGTCGACTCCGCCAAGAAGACCCTCACCGCCCTCAACCCCGACGTCGACGTCGTCACCTACGACGTGCGGCTCGGCGCCGACAACATCCTCGACATCATCGACGGCTACGACCTCATCGTCGACGGCACCGACAACTTCCCCACGCGCTATCTGGTCAACGACGCCTCGCTGCTCAAGCGGATCCCGGTCGTGCACGGCTCGATCTTCCGCTTCGAGGGCCAGGCCACGGTGTTCGACCCCTACAACGGGCCGTGCTACCGGTGCATGATCCCCGAGCCGCCGCCGGCCGAGCTGGCTCCGTCGTGCGCCGAGGCAGGCGTGCTGGGCGTGCTCCCCGGCATCGTGGGGTCGATCCAGGCCGTGGAGGCCATCAAGATGCTGCTCGGGATCGGCGACCCGCTCGTGGGTCGCCTCCTGGCCTACGACGCGCTGGAGGAGTCCTTCCGGACCTTCAAGGTCCGGCGCGACCCGCTGTGCCCGGCGTGCGGAGACAATGCCGCACCCATCGTGATCGCCGAGTACGACGATCTGTGCATGCCGCACGCTCCGGCGCCGCCCGGCGCCTGAGTGGGCGGAGCCCCGCGCCATTCCCTAACCTGGGACGCGTGGGCGACGAGGTGCGACGCACGGATTCGGGCATCGAGATACGGCCCGTGTACCGGCCCGCCGATCTCGAGGGCTGGGATCCGGAGCGCCGGCTCGGCGAGCCCGGGAGCCAGCCGTACACGCGTGGCATCTACCCCAGCATGTACCGGGGCCGGTTGTGGACCATGCGCCAGTACGCCGGGTTCGGCACGGCCGAGGACACCAACGAACGGTTCAAGTTCCTCCTGAGCGCAGGGCAGACGGGACTGTCGTGTGCCTTCGACCTCCCCACCCAGATGGGGCTCGACTCGGACCACCCGCGCGCCGAGGGCGAGGTGGGCAAGGTGGGGGTGGCCATTGACTCCCTCGCCGACATGCGCCTGCTGCTCGCCGACCTGCCCTTGGACAAGGTCACGACCTCGATGACCATCAACGCCACCGCGGCCATCCTCTTGCTGTTCTACGAGCTCGTGGCCGAGGAGCAGGGCGTGGCCCCCGACGCCCTGGGCGGCACCATCCAGAACGACATCCTGAAGGAGTACGTGGCCCGGGGGACCTACGTGTACCCGCCGCGCCCGTCGATGCGGCTCATCACCGACACCTTCGCCTACTGCGCGCGAGCGCCTGCCCAACTGGAACAGCATCTCGATCTCGGGGTACCACATCCGCGAGGCGGGTTCGACGGCGGTCCAGGAGATCGCCTTCACGCTGGCCGACGGCATCGCCTACGTCGAGGCCGCGCTTGGCGGCCGGCCTCGACGTCGACGCCTTCGCACCGCGCCTGTCGTTCTTCTGGAACGCGCACAACAACCTCTTCGAGGAGGTGGCGAAGTACCGCGCCGCCCGCCGGATGTGGGCCAAGATCATGACCGAGCGCTTCGGCGCCACCGACGAGCGCTCCAAGCTGCTGCGGTTCCACACCCAGACCGGTGGGTCCACGCTCACCGCCCAGCAGCCCGAGAACAACATCGTGCGTGTCACCCTCCAGGCGCTGGCGGCCGTGCTGGGCGGGACCCAGAGCCTCCACACCAACGGCTTCGACGAGGCGCTCGGGCTCCCCACCACCAACGCGGCCAAGATCGCCCTGCGCACCCAGCAGGTCATCGGGTACGAGTCCGGGGTGCCCGACACCGTCGACCCGCTGGCGGGGTCCTACTTCGTGGAGCAGCTCACCGACGACGTCGAGAAGGCGGCCTGGGACTACCTCGAGCGGATCGACGCCATGGGAGGGGCGGTGGCCGCCATCGAGGACCGGTTCATGCAGGAGCGAGATCGAGATGGCCGCCTACGCCTTCGCCAAGGCCGTCGACGACGGCGAGAAGGTGGTCGTGGGCGTGAACCGCTTCACCGACGAGACGCCCGAGACGACCGAGGTGTTCCCGAGCGACCCCGCCCAGCAGCGGGCGCAGATCGAGCGCACCCGGCGGGTGCGGGCCGAGCGCGACCAGGCGGCGGTGGACAGCGCGCTCGCCGATGTGGAGGCCGCGGCCCGAGGCACGCAGAACCTTCTCGTCCCCATGCGCGAGGCCCTGCGTCGCTGGCGACCCTGGGCGAGGTGTCCGACGTGCTGCGCCAGGTGTTCGGCGTCTACCAGCCCAGCTGAGGGCTCGGCCCGAGCCCGGTTCAGCCGGCGCGGGCCAGCAGGTGCTGGCGCAGCGTGTCGTCGGTGGCGGCGTCGATGGCCGTCCACGCCATGCCCACCGCACCGTCGAACACAGCCTGCTCGGCCGAGGGCCCGAGGCACGCCGCCGCGAACTCGGCCTGGTGGTTGACCGCTCCGTTGGTGTCGATGCCGATCATGGGGTGGATCGACGGCACCGCCAGCGAAACGTTGGCCATGTCCGTCGAAATGGTGGGAGGCGCTTCGTGGCGCTCGTCCGCCGCGTAGCGCCTCCCGAGATCCTCGGCGTTGTGCCGCCAGGCGGCCAGAAGGGGGTCGTCGGAGACGAAGTGCGAGTAGGTCGGGGCCAGGGCGCGGATCTCGAGCGCGCACCCCGTGGCCAGGCTGCCCGCCTCGAAGCACCGTTCGATGCGCGGCCGCAGCACCGCCAGGTCCTCCAGGGTGCGGGCCCGCACCATGAACCGGCCCAGTGTCTGTTCGGGGACGATGTTGGGCGCGTCCCCGCCCTTGGTCACGATCCCGTGCACCTGGTCGCCGCGCCGCAGATGCTGGCGGATCAGGCCGATGGCCACCTGTGCCACCACCATGGCGTCGGCGGCGTTGACGCCCTGGTCGGGCGACGCCGAGGCGTGCGCGGCCCGGCCGGTGTAGTGCACCTCGAGGTGGTCGACCGCCAGGCACGTGGCCACGAGCCGGTCCACGGGCCAGGGGTGGACCATCATCGCCGCGTGGGCGCCGTCGAAGGCGCCCCGCTCGAGGAGCAGGACCTTGCCGCCACCGCCCTCCTCGGCCGGCGTGCCCAGGACCGTGACCGAGAGCCCGAGGTCGTCGGCGACCCCCGCCAGGGCCATCCCCGCCCCCAACGAGGCCGCCGCGATGAGGTTGTGGCCGCAGGCGTGGCCCACGGCGGGAAGCGCGTCGTACTCGGCGCAGATGACGATCGACAGCGGCCCCGACCCCACCCGTGCCCGCACCGCGGTGGGCAGTTCGTAGGCGCCGCTGCTCGACCTCGAACCCGGCCTGCGGCGAGCATGTCGCCCACGCGCTCGCGCGGCGCGGACCTCCTCGAAGCACAGCTCCGGCTCGTGGTGGATGGCGCGGCTGAGCCCCACCAGCGCGGGTTGGAGGTCCTCGACGACCCCGCGTACCGCGGCCTTGGCCTTGGCCGCCCCCGCTTTGGTCATTCGATGACGGCGATCACGTCGCCGGGCCCGACCGAGTCGCCCGCCGCCACCTTGACCTCGGTCACGGTGCCGGCCTTCTCGGCGGTGATGGCGTTCTCCATCTTCATGGCCTCGAGCACGCATACGGTCTGACCGACGTCGACGGCGTCCCCCGGGCTCACCAGGACCTTGACGATGGTGCCCTGCATGGGCACGCTCACGGTCCCCGATCCGGACCCCGCCACCGTCGCCCTGGGCTTGTGCGGCCGGGCCCCCGTGCGCGCTCCGCCGGCGGCGGACACGTCGGGGACCCACAGGCGGACCTGGTAGCGCCGGCCGTCGACCTCGGCGGTCACCTCGCGCAGGACGCGCCGCTCGTCGCCGTCGGCGGCTTCGGCACCGTCTGGTGACGAGGTCGCGAGACCGGACAGGTCGACACGGTCCTCCACCCACCGCGTCGAGTGGCGGCCCGCGATGAAGTCGGGGTGGTTGAGGATGACGACGTCGGCGGGGATCGTCGTGGCGATACCGGTGATGACCGTCTCGTCGAGGGCCCGGAGCATGCGCCGGCGCGCCGCCTCACGGTCGGTGCCCCACACGATCAGCTTGGCCACGAGATTGTCGTAGTACTGGCTCACGGTGTCGCCCGCCTCGTAGCCGGCGTCGAGGCGTACCCCGGGACCGCCCGGCGCCCGCAGGGCCGTGATGGTGCCGGGGGAGGGCACGAACCGGCCTCCGGCGGGGTCCTCGGCGTTGATCCGGACCTCGATGGCGTGCCCGTTGCGCTGCACCTCTTCCTGGCTGAAGTCGATGGGCTCGCCCGAGGCCACCCGCAGCTGCCACTCCACCAGGTCGAGACCCGTGGTCATCTCGGTCACGGGATGCTCCACCTGCAGCCGGGTGTTCATCTCCAGGAAGTAGAACTCGCCGCCCTCGTAGAGGAACTCCACCGTGCCGGCGTTGACGTAGCCGCAGGCCTTGGCGACGGTCACGGCCGCCTCGCCCATGGCCCGCCGCACCTCGTCGGGGAATTGCGCCGCCGGGCTCTCCTCGACGAGCTTCTGGTGGCGGCGCTGGGGCGAGCAGTCGCGCTCGCCGAGCCACAGGGCCCGGCCGTGTGCGTCGGCCAGGATCTGCATCTCGATGTGGCGGGGCCACTCGAGGTAGCGCTCCACGTAGATCTCGGGCCGTCCGAAGTACGACTGGGCCTCGCGCTGGGCGGATTCGACGGCCTCGGCCACCTCGTCGGGCGAAGAGACCACCTTCATGCCCCGTCCACCCCCGCCGAAGGCGGCTTTGATGGCGACGGGCCACCCCACCGCGGCGCCGAATTCGGCCACCTCCTGGGGGTCGGTGATGGGCTCGGTCCGTCCCGGCACCCCCGAGACGCCGGCCGCCTCGGCAGCCCGGCGCGAGCTGATCTTGTCCCCCATGATCTCGATGGCCTCGGGGGGCGGGCCGATGAAGGTCACCCCCGTAGAGGAGATGGCCCGGGCGAAGTCGGCGTTCTCCGAGAAGAAGCCGTACCCGGGGTGCACGGCGTCGGCACCGCTGCGCTCCAGGGCGTCGAGAATGGCCGCCGTGTTCAGGTAGCTCTCGGCCGCCGTCTGGCCCCCGAGGGGGTAGGCCTCGTCGGCGAGACGGACGTGCAGGGCGTCGCGATCGAGCTCGGAGTACACCGCCACCGTCGCGATTCCCAGCTCGCGGCAGGTGCGGATGACACGGACGGCGATCTCGGCGCGGTTGGCGATGAGGACCTTCTGGAACACGCAGGGCCTTTCTGGGAGCGGGCCTTTCGGGGGCGGGCTACCACACTGGCACGGCCCGTAGGGTGGGTGCCATGTCCGACGTCGGCCCGCTCCCAGGCCACGCGCCGCGGTCCTCGCCCGATCCGGCGTACGCGGATCTGACGGCTCCGGTGGGCACCTGCTTCGGGCCCGTCCGCCACTTCGCCGAGATCGACTCCACCAACCGTTACCTGCTGGACCTGGCCCGGGCCGGTGCCCCCGAAGGTGCGGTGGCCGTCGCCGACTTCCAGAGCGCCGGCCGCGGGCGCCTCGGGCGCCGCTGGGAGGCACCCGCTGGTGCCAACCTGCTGGCCTCGGTGCTCCTGCGACCCACCCTCGATCCCGAGGAGCTCCCCCTGTGCACGGCGGCGGTGGCCCTGGCGGCAGCCGACGCATGCGGGCGCGGTGCGGGGGTCGATCCCGAGCTCAAGTGGCCCAACGACCTCATGGTGGGGGGCCGCAAGCTGGCGGGCATCCTGGCCGAGGCCATCCCGGCCGGGGCCGAGCTCGGGCCGGCGGTGGTGGTGGGCCTGGGGCTCAACGTGCGGTGGCCGCCTCCCGAGGCCGCCCCCGGCCGCCAGGGTTCGGGGACCGAGGCGGCCGCCTCGGCCGAGCGGGACGAGGTGCTGGCGGTGGCCACGTCGATCTGGCGCGAGTCCGGCGTGCAACACGATCCGCTCGCGCTCCTCGAGCTGGTGCTGGCCCGTCTCGAGGGCAGGCTCGTGGACCTGGCCGACGGCGCCGGCCGGCGCCGGTTGGCAGGCGAGTACCGCCGGCGGTGCACCACCCTGGGCAAGACGGTGCGCGTCGTGCTCGCCGACGAGGTCTTCACGGGTACTGCTGCCGACATCACGGTCGAGGGCCACCTGGTGGTGGACGTGGGAGCGTGCCTCAGGACCGTGGCCGCGGGCGACGTGGTGCACCTGCGCGCTCCCGGCTGAGCGGCGGGACCGGGTCTGACCTGCGCCTTGGGGGTCGACGGGGGGTTCGCCCGGGGGCCGCTCTCCGGAGCAGAGGTGGCACCCGGTCTACGATTGCCCCACTATGAAAGTGCTCGTCACCGGCGGTGCAGGCTTCATCGGATCCAATTTCGTCCGCTACTGGGTGGAGCAGCACCCCGACGACGGCGTGGTCGCGTACGACGCCCTCACCTATGCGGGGAACCGCCCCAACCTGGTCGACGTGGAGGACCGCATCACCTTCGTCCACGGCGACGTGTGCGACGGCGACCTGGCCCTGCAGACCCTGCGTGAGCACGACATCGACACGGTGGTCCACTTCGCGGCGGAGTCCCACAACAGCCTGGCGGTCCTCGACCCGGGCCGGTTCTTCCGCACCAACGTGATCGGGACCCAGACCATGCTCGAGGCCGCCCGCCACGCCGAGGTGGCCCGCTTCCACCACATCTCGACCTGTGAGGTCTACGGCGACCTGGCTCTCGACTCCGACGACGCCTTCACCGAGGAGCACCCGTACCGGCCCCGCACCCCCTACAACGCCTCGAAGGCGGGGGCCGACCACGCCGTGCGGGCCTACGGCGAGACCTACGGGCTGGCGGCGACCATCACCAACTGCTCGAACAACTACGGCCCCTACCAGTTCCCCGAGAAGGTGATCCCGCTGTTCTGCGCGCACGCCCTCGACGACCGGCCGCTGCCGCTGTACGAGTCGACACGCAACCAGCGGGAGTGGCTGCACGTGATCGACCACTGCCGGGCCATCGAGGCCGTCCTGGAGCGGGGCCGGATCGGGGAGACCTACCACGTGGGCAGCGGGGTCGAAGCCAGCATCGAGGAGATCGCCGACGCCGTGCTACAGACGTTGGGCAAGCCCCAGTCGCTCAAGAAGATCGTTCCCGACCGCCCCGGTCACGACCGGCGCTACCTCCTCGACTGCACCAAGATCACCAAGGAGCTCGGCTGGGCCCCCACCATCGGCTTCGAGGACGGGCTGGCGGGCACGGTGCGGTGGTACGCGGACCACCGGGGCTGGTGGGAGCCGCTCATGGACCGCGCTCCGGTGGTCGAGTCCTCGTGGGGCGACGCCCCTCCGGACTCGCCCGCCGCGCACTAGCGAGTGGGTGGCTCCCGCGCCGTGAGGGTGCTCGTCACCGGCGCCGGCGGCCAGCTGGGCCGCGACGTCGTCGATGCCCTGGCCGGGCGCGTGCCGACGGGCGGCCTGGCCGGCGACCCTGCCACGGGACGGCTCGGGGCCCGGACGCCCTGCGACGTGATCGCCGCCGACCATGCCCGCCTCGACGTCTCGGACCGGGGGGCGGTGCTCGGCGTCGTCGAGGGCGTTCGCCCCCACGTGGTGGTCCACGCCGCGGCCTGGACGGCGGTCGACGCCTGTGAGGGTGACACCGACCGCGCCTTCGCCGTCAACGCCCTGGGGACCCGCCACGTGGCCGAGGCGGCCCGCCGCTTCGGGGCCCACGTGGTGTACGTGTCGACCGACTACGTCTTCGACGGCACGTCGACGCGCCCGTACCGGGAATGGGACGCCACCAACCCCATGTCGGTGTACGGGCACAGCAAGCTGGCCGGCGAGCACGAGCTCGACCACGGGTCGGCGGTGGTGCGGACCTCGTGGGTGTGCGGCGCGCACGGCGCCAACATGGCGCGCACCGTCCTGCGCCTGGCCGCGCAACCCGGCCCGCTGCGCTTCGTGGACGACCAGCGGGGGAGCCCCACCTTCACCGCCGATCTCGCCGGCGTGCTGGCCGTGCTCGCCACCGAGCGCCTCCCCGGCATCTTCCACGCCACCAACTCCGGCGTGACCTCCTGGTACGGGTT
This sequence comes from uncultured Acidimicrobiales bacterium, assembly GCA_963848335.1. Taxonomy (GTDB): domain Bacteria; phylum Actinomycetota; class Acidimicrobiia; order Acidimicrobiales; family UBA8190; genus Chersky-840. The sequence continues at coordinate 237,419 of CAWKDD010000003.1, read as the reverse complement.
CGCCCGGGCCGTCCTCGAGGTCGTCGGCCACGACCCCGAGCGGGTCCAGCCCGTCGCCACCTCCGAGCTCGACCCGCCGCGCCCGGCGCCGAGGCCGGCCAACTCGGCCCTCGACAACGCCGCGCTCCGGCTCCTGGGCATGGAGCCGCTCCCCGAGTGGCGCGACGGCCTGGAGCGGCTGGTAAAGGCGATCGACACGGGCCCGGCCCGGGCGGAACCGTCGCGGTGAGCGAGCACGGGACGGCGCCGCCCGAGGTGACCATGGCGGTCATCGGTGCGGGATATGTGGGACTGACCACCGCCGTGGTCCTCACCCACCTCGGGTACCGGGTCGCCTGCGGCGAGTCGGACCTCGCCAAGGTGCAGAAGCTGGCGGGGGGTGAGCCGATCATCGTCGAGGAAGGACTGGGCGACATGCTGCGCGCCGGGCTCGGCACGGGCCGGCTCCGGTTCGTCCACGGGGCCCGCGCCGCGGTGGGCGGTGCCGAGTTCGTGTTCCTGTGCGTTCCCACCCCCCAAGGGCCCGACGGCGCCGCCGACGTGAGCTACCTCGAGAGCGTGGCGGTCGAGATCGCCCCGCACCTCGCGCACGGGGCCGTCGTGGTGAACAAGTCCACCGTCCCGGTGGGATCGACACAACTCGTCGAACAGCTCCTCGACCGTCCCGACGTGGCCGTGGTGTCGAACCCCGAGTTCCTGCGAGAGGGCACGGCCATCCACGACGCCCTGCATCCCGACCGCATCGTCGTGGGGGCCGACGACCGGGCCGCCGCGGCGCGGGTGGGAGCGCTGTTCGCCTCGACCCAGGCGCCGCTGATCGTCACCGACGCGGCCACGGCGGAGACCATCAAGTACGCATCCAACGCGTTCCTCGCCACCAAGCTGAGCTTCGTCAACGCGGTGTCCAACCTGTGCGAGGCGGTGGGCGCAGACGTGCGCGACGTCCTGCTCGGCATGGCCTACGACCACCGCATCGGCTTCGACTACCTGCACCCGGGGCCCGGTTGGGGAGGCTCGTGCCTCCCCAAGGACACCAAGGCCTTGGTCTACATCGGCGAGCAGTCGGGATACGACTTCTCGTTGCTGAGGGGGGCCATCGAGACCAACGAGGCCCAGCTGGCGTCGGTGACGGCCAAGGTGCGCCACGCGGTGGGGGGCTCGCTCCGAGGAGCGTGCATCGCGGCGTGGGGGCTCACCTTCAAAGCGCTCACCGACGATCGGCGCGACTCGCCCGCGGTGGAGATCGTGCGCCGCCTCGTGGCCGACGGGGCCACCGTGCGTGCCTTCGACCCGACGGTGTCGGGGCCCATCCCGGAGTTCCCCGCGGGCGTCGAAATCGTCGCCGACGCCTACGCGGTGTGCGAGGGCGCGACCTGCGTGGTCGTGCTGACGGAGTGGGAGGACCTGCGCTGGCTCGACTTCACCAAGGTGCGGGACCTCCTCGCCGCGCCCAACGTCGTCGATGCCAGGAACCTGCTCGACCCCGCCGCCCTGCGGCGGCTGGGATTCACGTACGTGGCCATGGGCCGTCTGTGAGCGCCGCCGGGGGCGGCGGGCGACGGGTGGTCGTCACGGGCGGCGCGGGGTTCCTCGGTTCTCATCTGTGCGACGCCCTCGTGGCCCGGGGCGACCGCGTCGTCGCCGTCGACGACCTGTCCACCGGCGTGCGCGACAACGTGGCCTCACTCCTGGAGGAGCCTGCTTTCGAGCTCGTCGTGGCGGACGTGGCCCGAACGGTCCCCGTGGACGGGCCCGTCGACGCCGTGATGCACTTCGCCAGCCCGGCGTCGCCTCCCGACTACCTGGCGCGGCCGCTCGAGACGCTGGCGGTGGGGAGCGAGGGGACGCGCCGTGCCCTGGCGCTCGCCGCCGCCCACGGGGCGCGATTCGTCCTGGCCTCGACCAGCGAGGTCTACGGGGATCCCGAGGTGCACCCGCAGCCCGAGACGTACTGGGGCAACGTCAATCCGGTGGGTCCGCGCAGCGTGTACGACGAGGCGAAGCGCTTCGCCGAGGCACTCACCATGGCGACCCGGCGCGTCGAGGGCGTCGACGTCGGCATCGTGCGCATCTTCAACACCTACGGCCCCCGCCTGCGACCCGGTGACGGTCGCGTGGTCTCCAACTTCCTGGTGCAGGCGATCGAGGGGCGCCCCCTCACCGTCTACGGCGACGGGTCCCAGACCCGGAGCCTGTGCTACGTCGACGACGAGGTGGCCGGGATCCTGGCCCTGCTCGACTCCGGGCTCACCGGGCCCGTCAACATCGGCAACCCGGCCGAGTTGTCCGTGCTCGAGCTGGCCCACGCCGTCGTGGCGCTGACCGGGTCCTCGTCGACGATCGTCCACGAGCCCCTGCCCACCGACGACCCCTCCCGCCGTCGACCCGACATCGCCCTGGCCCGGCGCGAGCTGGGCTGGGAGCCGGTGGTCCCCCTCGAGGAGGGCCTGCGCCGGACCGCCGCCTTCTTCACCGGCGGCTCTCCGCCGGGGCCGGCGGGGCGGCCATGATGGACGAGATGGGAGCGGGCCACGAGGGGGACGGGACCGGCGGGATTCGGGGCTTCGAGGGCGGCGGCGAGGGGACCGGTGACGCCGCCGCGTCCGGCACGCGACCGCTACCGGACGCTGTCGGTCATCGTCCCCGTGTTCAACGAGCGCAACACGGTGGCCGAGATCCTCCGGCGCATCCGCGCCGTCGAGCTCCCCGTACAACTCGAGGTCGTCGTGGTCGACGACGGTTCGACCGACGGGACCGACAAGGTGCTGTCGGTCCTCCAGGACTCGACGGTGCGGGTCCTCACCCACCGGTCCAACCGGGGCAAGGGAGCCGCCGTGCGCACGGGGGTCGACACGGCGCGGGGCCAGCTGGTGCTCATCCAGGACGCGGATCTCGAGTACGACCCCGACGACTGGCCCCGGTTGCTCGAGCCGGTGATGAAGGGCAAGGCGCAGGTCGTCTACGGCAGCCGCTTCACCGGCGAGCGACGCGCCATGCGCCCCACGCAGTGGCTGGGGAACCGGCTCCTGACCCTCACCGCCAACGTGCTGTACCGCTCGACGCTGTCGGACATGGAGACGTGCTACAAGCTCTTCGACCGCAGAGTCCTCGACAGCATCACCATCGAGTCCGACGGATTCGACTTCGAGCCCGAGATCACCGCCAAGGTCCTGCGCCGCGGGCACCGGATCTACGAGGTCCCGGTCTCCTACACCGGGCGCGACGCGTCGGAAGGGACCAAGTTCGAGTGGCGCGACGGGGTGCACGCACTCACCGCGCTCGTCCGTTACCGGTTCGTCCGCCAGATCTGACTGCCTCGTGGCCAGTTCCAGGAGTCCGGTACCGCCCGCCGCCGCACCGGAGGTGTCGGGGCGCGTGGGCGCCGTGGTGGTGAACCACGAGGCCGGTCCTCCCTGCTCGAGTGCGTGGCATCGCTGCGGGCCGAAGGTGTCGCCGAGGTGACGTCGTCGACAACGCGTCCACCGACGGGTCCGCCGAGGCGGCTGTGTCCGCCGACGGCGAGGTCCGGCTCGTCCAGACGGGGACGAACCTCGGCTACGGGGCCGCCGCCAACCGGGGCATCGCCGTGAGCGACCTCGAGCTGGTCCTGGTCTCGAACCCCGACGTGGCCGTGCACGAGGGCGCGCTGGCCGCGCTGGTGGAGGTGCTCGGGGCCGACCCCGTCCTGGCCATCGCCGGACCCCGGATCCTCGAGTCCGACGGCGCCCGGTACCCCTCGGCGCGCCGGTTCCCGTCCCTTCTCGACGCGGTCGGCCACGCGCTGCTCGGCGACCTGGTCCCGCACAACCGCTTCACGCGCCGGTACCGGATGGCGGACCTCTCCTCGGACGAGGTCACCGAGGTGGACTGGGTGTCGGGGGCCTGCTTCCTCGCCCGCCGCCGCGCCCTCGAGGAGCTGGGCGGCTTCGACGAGGCGTACTTCATGTACGCCGAGGACACCGACCTGTGCTGGCGCGCCCGCCGTGCGGGGTGGGGGGTGGTGTACGTGCCCGACGCCGTCGTCACCCACGTCCAGGGCATCTCGACGGCCCGCCACCCCTACCGGATGCTCGTGGCCCATCACCGCTCGGTGTTCCGGTTCGCGGCCCGGACCGAGAGCGGATGGCGCCGGCTGGCGTTGCCGGGCATGGCCGTGTTCCTGACGCTGCGGCTGGGGGTCATGTGCGCCAGGCAGGCCCTGGGAACGCTGCGCAGCGGCGCGCGCCGGGCCGAGTAGGGTTGCTGGCCGACCATGCCCAGGGGAGATACAGGAAAATGGGTGGCGCGCGCCGGCGCCACGGGTGGAGGGCGGAGCTACCGCGGGCAGATGCCCGTCAAGTGGTACTCCAGCCTGGTCCTGATCTGCCTGCTCGGCGTGGCCCTGATCGTCTACAGCCGGTACGAGCGCCAGCATCCGGCCCCGGCGGTGCAACCGGCGATCGGCGCCCACTGGTACCAGGCGCTCGGGTTCGACATCTGCGGGACGATCCAGCCCAACCTCCCTCTGAACCCCAACGCGACGACCTCCCCGGTGCCGGGGATCCGCACCGAGGGTGACGGGGTCATCCAGGTCGTTCCCACCGCAAACGCGGACGCAGGCAACAACGCCACCTTGGCCCGCTTCGTGGTGTCGTACCCCAAGCTGAAGGTCTCTCCGGGCGTCCTGCAGCTCCCGGGCAAGGCGAAGTACACCGACGGCGAGAAGTGCCCGGCGGGGTCCCCCGACGCCGGGAAGCCCGGCGAGCTCGTCATCAAGATGTGGCCGAGCTTCACCCCCCCGGGCTCGAACAATCCCGTGACCTTCCGCGATCCCACCGCCGTCAAGCTCGCCGACGGGCAGCTCATCACGGTGGCGTTCGTGCCCTCGGGGGCCTCGATCCCCAAGCCCAGCTCCATCACGGCGATGCTGACCGACCGCGCCGGCACGGCCACCTCCACCACGACCCCGGCTCCGCCCACACCGACGACGACCACTCCCACCGCCACCACGGCGACGACCAAGCCGTCGACCGCCACCACGGCGACGACCAAGCCGTCGACGTCCACCACGGCGAGCACCCTTCCGCCGGCGAAGGCCACCACACCGACGACGGCCAAGCCGTGACGCCGATCTCCATGGTGCCACCGGGGAAGTGAAGGCCATCGTCCTGCTGGGCGGCGAGGGGACGAGACTGCGCCCGCTCACGTACACGACGCCCAAGCAGCTCCTGCCGGTGGTGGAAGTGCCGATGCTCGAACGGGTCCTGGCCCAGCTCCGGGAGCACGGCGTCGACGAGGTGGTGTTGTCCCTCGGGTACAAGCCCGACGCCTTCTTCGCCGCCTACCCCGACCATGAGGCGGCCGGTGTCCGGCTCGACTACGCGGTGGAGCCCGAGCCCCTCGACACCGCCGGCGCCATCGCCTTCGCAGCCCGGCACGCGGCCATCGACGAGACCTTCATCGTCGTGAACGGCGACGTCCTCACCGACCTCGACACCACCGCGCTCGTCGCCTTCCACCGCTCGCACGGGGCCGCGGCCACGATCCACCTGAAGGCGGTGGCCGACCCGACGCGCTTCGGCGTGGTCCCCACCGACGACACCGGCCGGGTCCTGGAGTTCGTCGAGAAACCCGCCGCCGACCGCGTGCCCACCAACCTGATCAACGCCGGGACCTACGTCCTCGAGCCGTCGGTGCTGGCTCGCATCCCCACAGGCCGTCGGGTGTCGGTCGAGCGTGAGATCTTCCCGGCGCTGGCCGCGGAGGGGGCGGTGTACGCCATGGCGAGCGACGCCTACTGGCTCGACACCGGAACCCCCGAGGCCTACCTGCAGGCCAACGCCGACCTGCTCGAGGGCCTGCGCCCCGGTCCCCCGGCGCCCGACGCCCACCAGGTGTCGCTCGGGGTGTGGATCCTGGGCGCGCCCAGCGTCCGGGGCGAGGTGCTGCCCCCCAGCCTGCTGGGCATCGGCGCGCAGGTGGCGGGAGAGGCCACCGTGTCCGCCAGCGTCCTCGGGGCCCGGAGCGTGGTGGGGCAGCGGGGCACGCGTCGAGCACTCGGTGCTCCTGCCCGGTGCCCGGGTGGGAGCCGGGGCGCGGGTGTCGGGGTCGATCCTGGGCCGCGACTGCGTGGTGGCCGAGGGATGTGAGCTGTGGCCGGTGACGGTGGTGGGCGACGAGGCGGTCGTGCCCGAGGGCGCCAGGCTCACCGGCGCCCGTGTGCCGGCGGAGATGGCGTCGTGAGGGCGGAGGGCGGATGCCGGCGGTCCGAGCACGGGAGGTCGGTGTGCAGGTGATGGTGACGGGCGGAGCCGGGTTCATCGGGTCCAATCTCGTGGACCGCCTCCTCGCCGAAGGACACGCCGTCGACGTGGTCGACAACCTCTCCACCGGCTCGCTCGCCAACCTGGCCGAAGCCCGGGCTTCGGCCTCCCACGCCCTCACCTTCCACCAGCTCGACGTGCGCTCCGACGAGCTCGTCGAGGTCATGGCCAGACGGCGGCCCGAAGTGGTGTTCCACCTGGCCGCCCAGGCCGACGTCCGGGTGTCGGTGCAACGCCCCGTGTTCGACGCCGACGTCAACATCCTGGGGACGCTGCGCGTGCTCGAGGGTGCCCGGGCGGCAGGGACGGCCCGGGTGGCCTTCGCCGCCAGTGGAGGCACGCTCTACGGCGAGTGCGATCCTGCCGAGCTGCCCGTCAAGGAGTCGCACCCCCGCCGGCCGCTCTCGCCCTACGGCGTGTCGAAGATGTCGGCCATCGACTATCTCGTGGCGTACCGGGAGCTGCATGCGCTCGAGTTCTGCGCCCTGGCGCTCGCCAACGTCTACGGGCCGCGCCAGGACCCTCACGGAGAGGCGGGCGTGGTGGCGATCTTCTCGGACAGGCTGCTCGAAGGCGAGCCGGTCACGATCTTCGGCGACGGTGAGCAGACACGCGACTTCGTGTACGTCGACGACGTGGTGGACGCCTTCGTCCGGGCGGGGACGCGCGGCGGGGGGCTGGTGCTCAACATCGGGAACGGGACAAGAGGTGTCGGTCAACGAGCTGGCCCGCGTCATGGCCGAACGAGCCGGGTCCGACGGTCCCACCGGTCCATGCTCCGGCCCGGGCGGGAGAGATCCAGCGCAGCTCCCTCGACCCCGAACGCGCCGGCATCCATCTGGGATGGCGGTCCTGGACCACGCTGGGCGACGGAGTCGACGGCGTGCTCCGCTACACGCGGGGTCAGTCGACTCGCTGATCGGGGCGGCCGGCGGGTCCCCGCAGGCGCGCCTCGGGCTCGCCGACCTGGCGAGCCGGGCGCTGCGCTCAGCGGAAAAGGTCTTCGGCGGCGGGCCGGAGGATCTCCTCGGACACAGACCCCCGCCGGAGCCAGCTGCGGTCGACGCCGCGCACGACCGCCACGGGGACCGAGGAAGCCTTGCCCATGACGAGCTCCGCGGCGGACGCCACCTCGTCGGCCACGCACACCTCGGTGGCCACGAGATCGCGTCCCATGGCGTCCGCGGTGCCCCGCAGGTCCACGACCGCGGCCAGCCCGGCGCAGCCGATGGCCACGTCGACGACACCCTTGCGCCACGCCCGGCCGAAGGTGTCGGACACCACGACCGCCACCTCGCGACCCGTGGCGGCGCGCAGCCCGTCGCGGATGCGTCGCGCCGAGCGATCGGAGTCCTCGGGGAGCAGCGCCGCCCAGCCGCGCTCGACGTTGGACAGGTCGACCCCGGCGTTGGCGCAGATGAACCCGTGGCGGGTCTCGGAGATGACGAGGTCGCCACGGCGCCGCAGGATGCGGACGGACTCTGACTCGATGACGCGCAGCCGGTCGTCGGGGTCGTCGGGGACGATCGGCACTACCGCACCTTCGGACTTGGACACGATCTTCTGGGTGACGACGACGACGTCGCCGTCGATGAGCGCTACCAGTCCGGCGATCATGGTGGCGAGGTCGTCGCCCCGGTGGACCTCTCCCATCCCCGTGACGGGGAGCACGGTGAGGGTGCCGGGCGGGTTCGGGCCCGGGGCGGTGGAGGTCACCTCCGGCCGCCGGCGGGCGCGGCCGAGGCGCGGCCCACCTCGAGGAGGAGCGAGGCGAGCTGTGCGGCGTGCTCCGGCGTGTGCATGACGGTGGGGGCCACGACACAACGCACCCCGCAGGCCTCGACGGCATCCGCCGACGCGGAGTCGGCTCCGTCGATCACCAGCGTGCCCACGAACCCCGCGTACAGGCGTGCCACGCCCACCACCGTGGCTTCATGTCCCAGCTCCGACAGGAGCCGGTCGGCGGGACCCTTGAGGGCCGCGCCGGCGATGATGGGGGACACGGCCACGACGTGGTGGCGGCGGGCCGCCAGGGCGTCGGCGAGACCGGGCACGGCCAGCACGGGGCCGATCGAGACGATGGGGTTGGAGGGGCACACCACGACGACCTCGGCGCCGGCGATGGCGCCGAGCACCCCGGGGGCGGGCACCGCGGCCTCGGCGCCGACGAACCGGACGGACTCGACGGCGACGGCGTGGCGCCGCGCCACGAAGTACTCCTGGAACGAGACCTCGGGACCGCCGGCGAGCATCAGACGGGTCCGCACGGGATCGTCCGACATCGGCACGAGGCTCGTCGTGACACCCAATGCCGCGGTGATCTCGGACGTGACCTGGGACAGGCTGGCGCCGTCGGCGAGCCGCTGGGTGCGGTACAGGTGGGTGGCCAGGTCGTGGTCGCCCAGGCGGAACCAGGTCTCGCCCCCCAGCCGTGCGAGGCCGTCCATGACCTCCCACGTCTCCCCGGCGAGGCCCCAGCCGCGCTCGTCGTCGTTGAGGCCGGCCAGGGTGTAGGTCACGGTGTCGAGGTCGGGGCTGATGTGCAGGCCGTGGAGGTCGGTGTCGTCCCCCGTGTTGACCACGGCCGTGACGTCGGTGGGCGCCACGACGCGCACGAGGCCGCGCAGGAGACGGGCGGCCCCGACTCCTCCTGCGAGGGCGGTGATCACGGGCGCCAGGCTAACGGTCCGAGCGCGGGCCCCCGGCGCCCGGTGTGCAAGGCTCGACCGGTGCCGGAGAACGCGCCACCCGAGAGCGAGCGGCTCCGGGTGGCGCTGGACGCCACGCCGCTGCTCGGCACCAGAACCGGGGTGGGTCGATTCTGCGAGGGTGCCCTGCGCGGGCTCGTCCCCCACGCCGAGCTCGAGGTGGACGCCTTCGCCGTCACCTGGCGCCGCCGGCGATGGCTCACGCCCCTGGTACCGCCCGGTGTCCTCGTCCGGCAGCGGGCCATGCCCGCCCGGCCCCTGCATCTGGCGTGGTCACATCTTCCCGGGCCCTCCATCGAATGGTTCGTGGGCCGTGCCGATGTCGTCCACGGGACCAACTACGTCGTCCCCCCCAGTCGAAGCGCGGCTCGGGTCGTGACCGTGCACGACCTCACCATGGTGCGCTTCCCCGAGCTCTGTGACCGCGCCTCGCTCGAGTTCCCGCGCCTGGTCCGCCGGGCCGTGGCCGCCGGCGCCTGGGTGCACACGCCGTCGCGCTTCGTGGCCGACGAAGTGGTGGAGGCGTTCGGGGTCGATCCCGGGCGCGTGCGCGTCGTGTACCACGGCGTTCCCTTCGGCGACGTGGTGCAGCCGCGTCCGGCCCCGGGGGCGTCATCGGTCGCGCCCTTGGGCGGACCACCCCTGCCCGCGGGGACCTCCAGCTACGTCCTGGCGGTGGGGACCGTCGAGCCGCGCAAGGACTACCCGGGCCTGGTGCGCGCCTTCGGCGCCGTCGCCCACGCCTTTCCCGACGTCGCGCTGGTGATCGCCGGTGCCGACGGCTGGGGAGCCGATGCCTTCCACGCCGCGGTCGAGGCGTCACCGTGGCGCGAGCGGATCGTCCAGCTCGGCTACGTGGCCGACGACGCCCTGGAGCACTGGTTGTCCGGGGCCCGGGTCCTGGCGTTCCCCTCGGTGTACGAAGGATTCGGATTCCCTCCCCTCGAGGCGATGGCGGCGGGTGTGCCCGTGGTGGCGAGCGCGGCCGGGGCGGTGCCCGAGATCGTCGGTGACGCCGCCGTGCTCGTGGCGCCTCGTGACGTCGACGCGCTGGCCGGCGCCCTCGTGTCGGTGCTCGGTGACGCCGACGCCGGCGCCGCGCTCGTCGACAAGGGAAGGTGCCGCGCGGCGCGATTCACGTGGGAGGCGTGCGGGACCGGACTGGCCCAGCTCTACTCCGACGCGGCGCGCGCCCGCTAGGAGCCCGATGGACGACGGGTCACGCCGCGTTGGCTCTGTCCTGCTCGTGGCGGAGCAGCTGCGACGCCGTGTGCCGGGAGGGATCGGCACCTACGTGCGGGGGCTGTTGCGCGGCTTGGCCGTGCTCCAGGACGCGCACGTCGAGGTGCCCGAGGTGACCTTGTACGCGAGTCGCTCCGTCGGGGGAACCGGACGCGACCCGCTCGAGGTGTTCGGGCGCCGGCTCATCTTGTCGCGCCTGCCGGGGCCGATACTCACACGATCGTGGGACCGCAGCATCGTGCGCGCTCCCGAGGGTTTCGACATCGTGCACGCCATATCCCTGGCGGTGCCGGCGGCGCGCCGGTCCGTCGAGGTCGTCGCTGTCCACGACGTGGCGTGGCGACATCGTCCCGAGGACTACCCGCGCCGGGGCAGGCGGTGGCACGAGGCGGCGCTGCAACGCGCCCTGCACCGGGCGGCGCACTTCGTGGTGCCCTCCGAAGCCGTGGCGCGCGACATCGCGCTGGCGGGCGCCCCCGAGGGCGCCGTCTCGGTGATCCCCCTCGGGTCCGACATCCTGCCCGACCCCGACGACGACGGCGCCACGACGCTGCTCGAACGGCTCGGGGTGCGGGGCGAGTTCCTGTTGTCGGTGGGCACCCTCGAGCCCCGCAAGAACCTGTCGCGGTTGTTCGAGGCCTACGGGATCGCTCGCCGCTCACTTCCCGAGCCGTGGCCGCTGGTGGTGGTGGGGCCACCGGGATGGGGTCCGGAGCCCGAGCACGGGGAGGGCGTCGTGTTCACGGGCCGGGTCGACGACGCCACGCTGGCGTCGCTGTACGCCCGGGCCCGGCTGCTCGCCTACGTCCCCTTCGAAGAGGGATTCGGACTTCCCCCGGTCGAGGCCATGCGGTACGGGACCCCCGTGGTGGCCAGCCCGCTCCCGACGACGGGAGGCGCGTCGCTGGAGGTGGACCCGACCCGGACCGACGAGATCGCCCGGGCCCTGGTGTCGGTGGCGACCGACGACGCGTGGCGCGGGCGGTTGACCGTAGCGGGAAAGGCACGCGCCGCCAGCTTGACCTGGGAGACGGCGGCGCGAGCCCACGTGGCGCTGTGGAACTCGTTGGCATGAGCAAGACGGATCCCGGCGACGGGGGGGACGTGCTGGCGCTGTCGCTGGACGTGAGCGCGGTTCCCGCCCAGCCCGTGGGCGCCGGGCGCTACACCATCGACCTCGCCACCGCGCTGGCGTCCCGGCCCGACGTGGCGCTCACGTTGTGGTGCCGCCGCGGCGACGGGCCGCGCTGGCGGCACCTGGTGTCGGGTCCGGTCCCGGTCGACCGCCGTGACACGGTCCGAGCGGGCGCGCCGGCGTCTCGGCCCGCCCGTCTCGCCTGGGAACAGGTAAGGCTGCCCGCCCTGCTCGGCGCGGCTTCGGTCGACGTGCACCACGGCCCCCATTACACGATGCCCGAGCGCGCCCGGCTGCCCATGGTGGTGACGATCCACGACCTCACCTTCGTGGACCACCCGGAATGGCACGAGCGGAGCAAGGTCCTCGTGTTCCGCCGCGCCATCCGGGTGGCGGCGCGACGTGCCGACGCCATCGTGTGTGTGAGCCGACTGACCGGGGAGCGGCTCCAAGAGCTGTGTCACCCCACCGGTCGCGTCTTCGTGGTCCCCCACGGCGTTGACCACGAGCGCTTCCGACCCGGGTCCGGGTCGGGCGCGTCCAGCACCGCCGACGTGGACGAGGCCATGTTGCACAGGCTGGGGGTGCGTCCTCCGTACGTGTTGTTCGTGGGAACGCTCGAGCCCAGAAAAGCGGTGCCGGACCTGGTGGCCGCCTTCGACCGGGTCGCCGAGGACCACCCCGAGCTGTCACTGGTCCTGGCGGGGCGTCCCGGGTGGGGGACCGAGGCGGTGGACCGGGCCATGGGGCGAGCGCGTTTCGGGGATCGGATCGTGCGTACCGGGTACGTTCCCGACGACGCCGTGCCGGCCTTGCTGCGGCGGGCGGCGGTGGCCGCCTACCCCGCGCTGGAGGAGGGGTTCGGTTTGCCGGCACTCGAGGCCCTGGCTTGTGGGACCCCGCTCGTCACCACGGCGGGAACGGCCATGGCCGAGGTCTCGGGGGGAGCGGCGGTCCTGGTGACGCCGGGATCGGTGCCCGAGCTCGCCGACGGTCTCGGAGAGGTCCTGCACGGATCGACGGACGTCGAGGACCGGCGCCGCCTCGGGTTCGAGGTGGCCGCCGCGCACACGTGGGAGGCGAGCGCCGCGGACCACATGGCCGCCTACCGGTGGGCGCGGTCGCGCTCGGGTCCCGGGGCGCCGGGTTCTCGAGCCGGTCCCCGATAATGTGCGGCGCGTGCGAGCGCTGGTGACGGGGGCGAGGGGCTTCGTCGGCACGTGGCTCACCGCCCATCTCGTCGAGAGCGGGGACGACGTCGTGGCCATCGACCACGAGGTGGACATCACCGACCTGGATGCCGTGCGGGGCGCCATGGCCGAGGCCGCGCCCGAGATCGTGTACCACCTGGCCGCGTTCACCAGCGTGGGTCGGTCGTGGACCGACCCCGGCGAGGTCCTCCGGGTCAACGCCACGGGGACGCTGTACGTGCTGGAGGCGGCGCGCGCCTGTGTCGATCCGCCGCGGGTCCTGTTGACCAGCTCGGCCGAGGTCTACGGTGCCGTCCCCCAGGAGTCGTTGCCCGTCACCGAGGACGAGCGCCTGGCCCCGGTCACTCCCTACGCGGTGTCCAAGGTGGCGGCCGAGTACCTCGGGATCCAGGAGCATCTGGCCTACGGGTTGCCGGTGTTGCGCGTGCGCCCCTTCAACCACGTGGGACCGGGCCAATCGTCGGCCTTCGTGGTCTCGGCCCTCGCCGAGCGCATCGTGGGGGCGCGCCGTAGCGGAGCCGAGAGCATCATGGTCGGGAACCTGACCGCCCGGCGTGATCTCACCGACGTACGCGACGTGGTGCGGGCGTACCGCCTGCTCGCCGAGCGCGGCGTCGCCGGGGAGGTCTACAACGTGTGCAGCGGCCGGGACGTCGCCATCTCCGACGTGGCGGCCCAGCTCCAGGAGCTGGCGGGCACCGATCTGCGTTTCGAGGTCGACCCTTCGCTGTCCCGTCCCGTCGACGTCCCCGTCGTGCGGGGCGACCCGACCAAGTTGCGGGAGGCCACGGGGTGGGAGCCACGCTTCACCTTGGACCGCACGCTGCTCGACGTCCTCGACCAGTGGAGCGATCGCGCCGCGTAGCTCCTCCCGGACCGCGGGGTCATGCCCTCGCGGACGTCAGCTGCCCGGCGCGCAACGGGCGCCCCACCGAAGTGGGACGCCCGGTGGCGTCGGTGCGGGGAATCTGGGTTCAGGCGGCTTGGAGGATCAGCTTCCGGAGCTGCTGGCGGACTTCACGGGCCTGAACGTGTGCCTGCTTGACCAGGTCGCGGGCGGGGACCGGCAGTCGATCCTCGATGGGTACGAGCGTCGCCTCGATGCGGCCGATGACCTGCTCCACTGCCTCGTCGACGTTCTTCACCCGCTTGGTGACCCCGCCGCGCACGTCGCCGAGGTGCCCCTGGATCTGGGTGCGGGGCTCGAACAGCCGCTTCTGGAGCTCCTGGCGGCGCACCTGCGCACGCTGGAACCCGAGGACTCCGAGGCCGACCACCACGTAGGCGGCGTCCCGGGCGGTCTTGGTGATCTCGTCTGTGACGTCCTTGAACTCAGGCATCTGGTGTCCTTCCTGTCGGGAAATCTTCGAGACTGGGGCTTCCTGCTAACTATTGTACAGGATCCTGCTAACAGTTGCAAGCACTTCCGGCCTCGGGAGGCCCGGAATCGACGGGCATCAGGGCCTGGGGGCCGAGGAGAGCGACGGGTAGCCTCTTGCCCCTGATGGAGACCATTGCTCCGCCGGTCGTGGCAGTGATCGTCACGTGCGATCCGGGGGAGTGGTTCGAGGAGACGCTGCGGGCATTCGGGTCCCAGGACTACCCGGAATTGTCGATTCTGGTGCTGGACGCGGCCAGCACCGTCGATCCCACGCCTCGGGTGGCGGCAGTGCTTCCCGAGGCCTTCGTGCGCAGGCTGCCCACGAATCGAGGGTTCGCGGCCACCGCCAACGAGGTCCTGTCCATGGTGCAGGGCGCGTCACTCCTGCTGCTGTGCCATGACGACGTGGCGCCGGACCCCGACGCCATCCATATCCTCGTCGAAGAGTCGTTCCGGTCCAACGCCGGTGTCGTGGCACCCAAGCTCGTCAGCTGGGACGACCCCACGAGACTGCTGCACGTCGGCATGGCGGTGGACAAGGGAGGCGCCGTCGTCGACAGGATGGAACCCGGCGAGATCGACCACGGCCAGCACGACGCGGTGCGTGACGTCTTTCTCGCACCCGGGGGATGCACCCTGGTCCGCTTCGACCTGTTCGTCGAGCTCGGCGGGTTCGACCCCGAGATCTTCGCCATGGGGGAGGACCTCGACCTGTGCTGGCGGGCCCAGATCCTCGGAGCCCGGGTGGTCGTGGCTCCCGGGGCGCGCGTCAGGCACAGGGAGATGCTGGCCAGTGGGAGCCGCAGTCTGCCCGAGCAGGTCACAGATCCCAGCCGGGCCGGCGACGAGGCGCTCTCCTCCGTCCTCGAGACGGGGCGCACTGGTGCTGGGGATGGCGAGAGGCACGGGGAACAAGGGGAACAAGGGGAACAAGGGGAACAAGGGGGTTTGGTTTCGGGCGGGGCGGGAGGGACAGCGGCAGCCGCCTCGGCGACAGTCGCCACAGTCGCCACTGCCGCGACGGCCGACAGAACGGGCCGGAGAGCGGGCCGGGGCGCCCACGGACGTCCACCGCGCATCACGCTCCAGTCGTTGCAGCGCCGACACGAGCTGCACGCCGCCCTCAAGGCGTACGGGCCCTTCCATCTCTGGCGTGTCCTCCCGCAGATCGCTCTGCTCGCCCTGGCCGAGATCGTCGTCGCCTCGGTGGCGGGTCACCGCGACCGCGCCCAGGCGGTGGCCCACGCCTGGCAATGGAACTTCGCCCACCGCCGTACCCTGCGCGCCGACCGGGCCCAGCTGCGGGCGCACCGCCGTCTCGACGACAGCACCGTGCGGCGCCTGCAGTTGCACGGCAGTGCCCGCCTCAACGCGTACGTGCGCCGGGCCGTCACCCACGGTCTCGAGGCCGCCAACATCGGTGGTGCACAACGACTCGAAGAGGGCGTCACCATGGACGCCTCCGATGCCGCGTCCTCGGCCGACGGGGCCCTCGCGCCAGTCGAGCTGACGGCGGGGAGCGCCCAAGGCCCCGCCACCTCGACGCGGTGGATGGTGTGGTTGGCCGCCGCTCTCGTCGTGGTGTTCGGCACGCGACAGCTCTTCGGGTCCGGGCTGCCCGTGATCGGACAGCTGCTGCCCATGCCGTCGTGGACGACTCTGCTGCACCGGTTCGTGTCGGGTTGGCAGCCCACGGGCGTGGGGACGACCGACCCGGTGACGCCGGCGACCGGGATCCTCGGCCTCGCCGGCATGGTGCTCTTCGGAGGCATGGGACTGCTGGAGAAGATCGTGGTGCTCGGGTGCATCCCGGTGGGAGCGGTGGGGATGGCTCGGCTCGCCAGGCCTCTGGGCACGGCGTGGGCGCGGGTGACGTCGACGGTCATCTATCTCGCCCTTCCCGTCGCCTACGACGCCCTGGCCACCGCGCACTGGGACGCGCTGGTCCTCTACGCCGTGTGCCCGTGGATTCTGCATCTGCTGGGTCAGGCATCGGGCGTCGAGCCTTACGGCACCGACCCCGTCGCATCCGCGCCCGGTGACCACCCGGGCGCGCCGTCGCCGCGGGGTGCGCACCGCCCCGCCTCGGGATTGCAGCGGTCCTGGCGCCGCTCCGCGCCGGGGTGGGCCCTGGCCCTGGGGCTGCTCGACGCGTTCGTGATCGCCATGGCGCCCCCGGCCGCGCTCGTGACTCTCGTGGTGGCTCTGGGACTGGCGCTGGGCAGCGTCGTCTCGCAGGGGTCCGCCGGGCTACGGCCCGCGGGGCGCGTCCTGGCGGTGGCGGCGGGGGCGACCGCCGTCGCCGTGGTGCTGCTGGCGCCGTGGTCCTTCGCCGTGCTGGGCGGGCCCGACCGGTGGCAGACCTTGGCCGGCCTGCCCGTGTCCTCCTCGACCGGGGCGGGCTGGGGCGCCCTGTTGCGTCTGGCCGCGGGCCCCATCGGGGACGCTGCGCTGGGGTGGGCGTTCCTGGCCGCGGCGGCGCTGCCGCTGCTGATCGCCGCCCGCTCCCGCCTGGCGTGGGCGGGCCGGGCGTGGTCGGTTGCGCTGGTGGCATGGGTGGTGGCGTGGCTGGCCGGGCGGGGGGAGCTGGGCCCTCTGACCCTGGCGCCCCAGGTGCTCCTGGTGCCGGCGGGGGTGGGGATCGCCCTCGCCGTCGGGCTCGGGGTGGCCGCCTTCCAGCTCGACCTCCCCGGCTATCGGTTCGGGTGGCGCCAGGTGGCTGCCGTCACGGCGGCGGCGGCCGCGGTGGTGGGGATGCTGCCGGTGCTGGCGGGCAGCCTGGGGGGGCGGTGGGACCTGGTTCCCTCGGGCTACGCCGAGGCCACCACCTGGATGGCCGCCACCAAGGCCCAAGGGGACTTCCGGGTGTTGTGGCTCGGCGACCCGCGCGTGCTGCCGGGCAACGGGTGGTCCCTGGCGCCGGGTCTCGCCTACGTCGTGAGCGACGACGGGCTCCCCGACCTCACCGGGGTGTGGCCGGGCTCGTCACCGGGGAAGGCCGGTGCCATCGCCGACGGCGTGCGGCTGGCCCGAAGCCACGCCACGGTCCGGCTGGGTGCGCTGCTGGCGCCGTACGCGGTGCGCTACGTGGTGGTGGTGGACTCGCTGGCACCCTCGATCCCGGGGCTGCAGAGCCCGCTGTCCTATCCGGCCCCGGGCGACCTCGTCGGAGCACTGTCGGCTCAGATCGACCTGAGGCAGATCATCTCCCAAGGCGGCTTCGAGGTCTTCGTCGACGACGCTGCGCTCCCCTTGCGGGCGGTGCGGGCCGCGCCCGGGGCCACCGCGCCGCGCCGGTCGGCGGGGGTGGTCACGGGAACGACGGCCATCACCGGGGCATCCGCCCAGCTGTCGGGATGGCGGCCCACGCTGGCCGGGCCGCCCGACGCCACCAGCGTGAGTGCCCGGGTGCCGGCAGGGACGGTGCTGGCCGCCGTGGCCCCGGCCTCAGTCTGGCGGCTCACGGGCCCCCGCGGCGCCCTCGTGCACGCGTCGACCTCCTTCGGCTACGCGCCGACGTTCCGGGTGTCCCGCTCGGGGCCGGTCACGGTGGCGTTCGTGGGGTCGTGGTCCCACGGGTTCGAGATCGCCGTGGAGACCGCCGCCTGGGTCGCCCTGGCGGCGGCGCTGGCCGGCCGGCGCTGGTGGCTCGACTGGTGGTGGGGCCCCGTCGTCCGTCGCCGCACGCGGCGGACGCGGCGCGGGGACGGGCCCGGTGCCGACCCCGTGGCGCCAGAGCCGCCCCCGGTGCACAGCACCGACGCCTCCGACCCGGTGACCCAGGTGGCGCCGTGACCGTCCCCCTTCGGCGCGCCCTGACGATCGCCGCCTTGGTCTTGGTCCTGGTGGGGGTGGGGATCGCCGACCGGCTCGTGGGCAGGTCGGCCCCCGCGCCGGCCCCGGTCCCCGATGCCCTGTCGACCCTCACGGTGGCGGCCGCCGCCACCGAGTCCTCGGCGTGGTTCTGCGCGGGCGGGACCGGTGCCCAGGGCGGGGCTCCCGCCACCATCGTGCTCACCAACGCCGGTGCCCGGCCCGCCCACGGAACGCTCACGGCCATCACCGCGTCTCACGCGGCCTCGCCGGCCC
Organism: uncultured Acidimicrobiales bacterium; assembly: GCA_963848335.1. Classification (GTDB taxonomy): domain Bacteria; phylum Actinomycetota; class Acidimicrobiia; order Acidimicrobiales; family UBA8190; genus Chersky-840. Next base: position 219,351 of record CAWKDD010000003.1, on the reverse strand, counting down.
CGTGGGCCGGAGCCGGCACCGTGGCGCTGACCGTGCCGGCGGACGGCCAGGTCACGGTGGGCGCCGCCCAGCTCGGCTCGTCGGGGTTCGTGGCCGCCGCGGTCGTCCTCGACGGAGGGGGCGTGGCCGTGTCGGAGGTGGTCCAGAGCCCGCTCGGCTGGGGCATGGCGCCCTGCGCGCCCTCGACCGCCCCTGACTGGTACTTCGCGCACGGCGCCACGGCGGTCGGCGGGGGCCTCGTCCTGTCGCTGTTCAATCCGACCGCCACCGACTCCGTGGTCGACGTGGCCCTGGTGTCGTCCACGGCGGGCTACGTCACTCCTGCCGCCTACCAGGGCATCGACATCGCGCCGGGGGCCCTTGTCACGGAGAACATCGGGGACCACGCTCCCGATGACCCCGCTGTGGCCACCGAGGTATCGGCGCTCTCGGGTGGCGTCGTCGCCACCGAGCTGCAGTCGACCGGGACAGCGGGCGACGGCGGGTTGTCGCTCACCCTGGGCAGCTCGGCGGCGGCTCCCGAGTGGGTGTTTCCGCAGAGCACCGGGATCCCGGGGGGCACCGTGGCCTTCCACGTCCTGAACCCGACCTCTTCCCCGGCGGTGGTCTCCGTCGACGTCGGGCTGTCGCAGGGGGCGGGCGCGGAGCCGCTCACGATGCACGTCCCGGCCCAGTCCCTGGCCACGCTGACGGCGGAGAACGTGACTCGCATCCCCGCCGGCACCCCCTTCGGCCTGGTCTTCCGCAGCAGCGGGGCCGGGATCGTCGTGAGCCGGCAGGTGACGGCGCCCTCGGGCTCGCCCGCGCCCACCCCCGAGATCGGAGACGTGCCCGGAGTGCCCGGCGGGAGCCGGCGCTGGCTCGTCCCCGGCATCGTGGCGCCGGGCACCCAGGCGTGGGCGCTGGCCGTGGTCGATCTGGGTGCCCGCCCCGCCGAGCTTCGGTTCACCACCCCGAGCGGGCATCCCATCGCCGGCCAGTCCGGGCGGGTGGTGGAGCCCGGTTCTCCCCTCGTCATCGGGCCCACCCCCGGTCTGCCCTTCGCCGACGCACCCTTCGAGGTCCGCGCCGACGAGCCCGTGGCGGTGGAGCTCGACGCCTTGCCCGTGGCCGCGCCGGGGGTGGTCGTGGTGCCCGCCTTCGCCACCTCGTAGCGGCCGGGGATCGCCACCCGGAGAACCCGGCGGGGGGGCGTGGGTGGGGCGGGGTCTGCCCCGCGATCAGTCGGCCGGAGTGGTCGTCGAGCCCGTGGGCTCGGCTTCGGCCACCGGGATCTCGGACTCGGCGCCGTTGCCCGACTCGGCGCCGTTGCCCGACTCGGCGCCGTTGCCCGACTCGGCGCCGTTGCCCGACTCGGCGCCGTTGCCCGAGAGGCCGGCCTCGGCCTTGGTGCCCGCGCCGTTGGCGGCGGTGAAGTGGGAAGCCATGACCGCCGCGTCGTGGACCGGACGGCCGTAGGCGGTGTCGACGAGTTTGCTCACCTCGCTGCCGTCCAGCGTCTCGCGCTCGAGCAGGGCCCGCGCCACCGCGTCGAGACCACCGCGATGGCGACTCAACAGCTCGATGGCCCGCTCCTCTTGCTGGCGCAGGATGCGGGCGATCTCGGCGTCCACCACCCGGGCGGTGTCCTCGGAATAGTCGCGAGAATGGAGCAGGTCCTCGCCCAGGAAGACCATTCCCTGTGATCCCCACGCCATGGGCCCGAGCTCCTCGCTCATGCCCCATTCGCGGACCATCTTGCGCGCCAGCTCGGTGTTGCCGACCAGGTCGTTGCTGGCACCGGTAGACAGGTCGCCGTACACGAGCAGCTCGGCGGCGCGCCCGCCCATCCGCACCGCCAGCGAGTCCTCGATGACGTCGCGCGGATAGATGTGGCGCTCCTCGATGGGCAGCTGTTGGGTCACGCCCAGGGCCAGCCCGGTCGGGAGGATGGTGACCTTGTGGACCGGGTCGGCGTGCTCGAGCACGTAGGCGAGCACGGCGTGCCCACCCTCGTGGAAGGCGACGCGCTCCTTCTCGGGCTCGGAGAGCACGAGGCTCTCGCGTCGCTGGCCCATGAGCACGCGGTCGCGCGCCGCCTCGAAGTCCTGCTGGTCGACCTGGTGCGAGCCACGCCGCACGGCGTGCAGGGCCGCCTCGTTGACGAGGTTGGCAAGATCCGCCCCACTCATTCCCGGGGTGCCGCGCGCCACGAGCTCGAGGTCGACGTCGTCGCCGATGCGCTTGTCCTTGCAGTGGACCTTCAAGATGGGCAGGCGCTCTTCGAGGTCGGGGAGGGGCACGACGATCTGGCGGTCGAACCGGCCCGGCCGCAGCAGGGCGGGGTCGAGGATGTCGGGGCGGTTGGTGGCGGCCATGATGACCACGCCCTCGGCGGGGTCGAACCCGTCCATCTCCGACAGCATCTGGTTGAGGGTCTGCTCCCGCTCGTCGTGGCCGCCGCCCAGGCCGGCCCCCCTCTTGCGGCCGATGGAGTCGATCTCGTCCACGAAGATGATGGCGGGGGCCTGCTTGCGGGCGGTCTGGAAGAGGTCGCGCACCCGGCTGGCGCCCACCCCGACGAACATCTCCATGAAGTCCGACCCGCTCACCGAGAGGAACGGCACGCCCGCCTCGCCGGCCACGGCGCGGGCCAGGAGGGTCTTGCCGGTGCCGGGGGGCCCCACCAGCAGGATGCCCTTGGGGATCTTGGCCCCGATGTCCCGGAACCGGTGCGGCGACTTCAGGAAGTCGACCACCTCACTGATCTCGATCTTCACGCCCTGGTAGCCGGCGACGTCCTGGAAGGTGGTCCGGGGTCGTTCGGTCGTGTACAGGCGCGCCCGCGAGCGCCCGATCGACATGATCCCCGACATCTGGCCCTGGGCCCGCCGGCTGATCCAGAAGAAGATGCCGACGAAGGCCAACAGGATGAGGATGGTGGGCAGCCACTGGTCGAGCCCGCTTTCCTGCGGGGTGAGGAACTTGACGGTGGGGACGTCCTTCTTCATCACCGCCACGTCGTTCTGGAGGGAGGGGTCGGGGCCGTTGACCGTGTAGTTCTGACCGTGTTTCAGCGTGCCGGTGATGACCCCGGTGTTGTTGTTGATGGTGGCCGTCTGGACCTGATGGCCCTCGACATAGGTCTGGAGGAAGTCCTTGTACCCGATCTGCTTGACGGCGGGCTTGGACAACAGCGGCGGGATGATCACGACGGCGATGACCGCCAGGATCAGCAGGGCGAAGACCCAGCGCCAGCTCTGGTCACCCCCCGACGACGCCTGGCCGCCGGTTCCCCCGGAGCCGGGACCGCCCGTCCCACCTGGGATGGGACGTCCCGATCTGCGGTCGGGAAGAGAGGGGGGACTCATTGCTCCATGGTACGCGCCCACGCACCCGATCATGCACGCATGGCGGATGAGGAGGCGGGCGCGTCACCGGCCCCGAGGGTGGACCCGCGCCCGGCGCGACCCTGTGCCCGAGGTGGCCGAACGTCGGGTGGTCGCTAACCTTTGGCCTGATGGCGAGCACCGCTCCCGGCCCGGGTGACGGGGAGCACAAGGACCGGGCACCCCGGGCCGCACCGGCACGCCCGCCGTCCCCGCCCGGTTCCTACCCGCCTCCACCTCCACAGGCCCCGTCGGCCCCTCAGCCCCCGCACCCGTCGGCGATCGACGGCGACGGCGGGTTCTCCGTGCCCCGCACCGAGCGCGACGCCGGGGCGTGGCTCTTGTGGGCGGGGCTGGGGTTCGTCATCGGCCAGGTGGCGAGCGCCATCCTGCTGTACGCCGTGGCCGCGGCCACGGGCCACTCCTCGAACGTGGCGCAACTGGCGGCACAACCCGTGCCTCCCGCGTGGGTGGTGGTGAGCGGGCTCGTCGGGCTGTGGTTCGGCTTCGTGGGGGCGGCCGTGGTCGCCTCCCGGTCGCGGGGGACCGGGAACCTGCGTCGCGACATGGGCCTGGAGCTACGTCCCTGGGACGTCCTGATCGGCCCGGCCGTCGGTCTGGCCGGACAGCTGGTGCTGCTGCCCATTCTCTATTTCCCCCTGGAGCACGTGGTGCGGCATCTCGACCAACGGCTCAACGCGCCGGCCAAGCACCTCACCGGCGGCTTCCCCGGTGCGGACCTCGCCGTCATCTCGGTGCTGACTGTGGTCGTCGTACCCGTGATCGAGGAGTTGTTCTTCCGGGGCCTCGTGCTGCGCGCCCTGTTGCGCGTGTGCAGAGGTGCGGGCCCCGTCTTGGGTGTCGGGCTGGCGGCGGTGGCCGACGGTGTGATCTTCGGCCTCGCGCACTTCGAGCTGCTCCAGCTGCTCGGCCTGGCCGCCTTCGGGGTGGTCCTGGCCCTCATGGCCTACAAGTTCCGGCGCCTGGGCCCGGGGATCTTCGCCCACGGCATGTTCAACCTGTTGGCGATCCTGTCGGTGGCCGGCGTCCTGCACTGACCCTGCTCGTGCGCCTCCGGGGTGGCCGAGCCCCGGTGCTGCTTGTTGGGGGCCGGTTTCGGGCACCATGGACGTGATGCGCCGGCCGTCCCCTCCCGCACTCGCCACCTTCGTGGTGGTGGCCGCCGTCATCGCCATCGTCATCTGGCAGTGCGATCCCCGCCTGTTGCTGGCCAACACCATGACCACCGGAGGCGACACCGGGGCACACTTCGGCGCGGCGCAGTTCCTGAAGTCCAACCTTCTGCCCCACGGACAGGTCACGGGCTGGTTCCCCGGCGCCTACGACGGCATGCCGCTCAACACCTTCTACTTCCCTCTCCCCGACACCCTGGCCGCGCTGTTGGGATACGTCATCCCCTTCGACATCGCCTTCAAGTTCGTGACCATCCTCGGGTCGATCACCCTTCCCATCGCGGCGTGGGCGTTCGGGCGTCTGGTGGGGATGGAGCGACCCCGGCCGGCGGTCCTCGCCGCCTTCACCTTGCCGTTCCTGTTCGACCAGACCTTCACCATCTACGGCGGCAACCTCTACTCGACGATGGCCGGCGAGTACGCCTTCTCCTTGGGGCTGTCGGTGGCCGTCGTGTTCCTCGGGGTCGTGGTGCGCGGCATGCGCACCGGCCGGTCGAGAATCCCGGCCATCTTGCTGCTGTCGGCCTGCGTGCTGTGCCATCTCGTGCCGACGCTGTTCTGTTTCGTGGGCGCGGGCGCGGCGCTGATCTTCTTCGGCCCCACCCGCAAGCACCTGTGGTGGCTGGTCTCGGTCATCGGGACCAGCTTCCTCCTCGTGGCGTGGTGGGCGGTCCCCTTCGTCTTGGAGCAGGCCTACAGCACCACCATGGGGTGGCAGAACGTGACCACGTTCGGGGCCCTCCTGGCGCCCGTCGCCGACCGGTGGGCTCTCGTGCTCGCCTTCGTCGGCATCGTGATCGCCTGTATCCGGTTCGACCGCGCCCTGCTGGCGCTGGCCGCGCCGGGGGTCGCCGCCGCGTTCTTCGTGTGGAAGGCGCCCCAGGGCGCCCTCTACAACACGCGCGTGCTCCCGTTGTGGTGGTTGTGCGTCTACCTGGCGGCCGGCTACGGGGTGGCCGAGGTGCTGGTGATGGCGGCACGCGGGTGGCGGAGCATGCGCGAGGCGTTGCGGTGGGCGCCGCCCCCCGGACCGGTCGGTGCCACCCCGGCCGGGCCCACCCCGGCCTTCGCCACCGGAGGGCCCATCTCCGCCTTCTCCCCGCACCTCGTGCCCGGCCCCGCGCTGCGCACCACCGACGTCTCGGGCGGCGCGGCGGGCCCCGGCACCGAGACGGTCCCACGGCCCGAGCACCCGGGACCGCAGGGGGAGGGCGAGTCGTTCTGGCCGCCGGTCCCTGGCTACCCCGCCCAACTGGCATCGCGCCCGCCCCGACGCACGGCGTGGGCTCCGGGGGCCGTGGTGGTGCCGCTCGTGGCCCTGGCCCTCTCGGCACTGGTCGTGGTGCCGCCGCTGGTCGTGGCGCCGGGGACCGTCTACAAGCTGGGACCCGTCAACGTCAGGCCCAGCAACGTCTCGGCCTGGGCGCAGTGGAACTACTCCGGGGTCGAAGAAAAGGCGGGGTGGCCCGAGCTCCAGGGCATCGTCCGGACCATGGACAAGGTCACCGCCCGCTACGGATGCGGCCGCGACATGTGGGAGTACAACTCCGACCTCAACCGGTTCGGCACGCCCATGTCGCTCATGCTCCTGCCCAACTACACCGGCGGGTGCGTCGACTCCATGGAGGGGTTGTTCTTCGAGTCGGCCACCTCGACGCCGTACCACTTCATCAACCAGGCCGAGCTGTCGGTGGCACCGTCGGAGGCCATGGTGCCGGAGACGACGGGGATCGTCTACGGGCCCGTCAACGTGCCGCTGGGGATCGAGCACCTGCAGCTGCTCGGGGTCAAGTACTTCATGGCCTCGTCGCCCGTGGTCCAGGACCAGGCCGACGCCGATCCCGCCCTCACCCTCGTGGCCACCACGGGGCCGTGGCGCACCGACTACTCGGGCTCGATCATCACCACGACATGGAAGGTGTACCTCATCCACCACTCGTCGCTGGTGGTCCCGCTCACCGAGACCCCCGACGTGCTCACCGGGGTGGGGGCCGCCCAGAAGACCTGGCTTCCCGTGGCCCAGCGCTGGTACGCGGACCCCGCCGAATGGTCCCAGCAGCTGGTGGCGGGCGGGTTGGCGTCGTGGACGAAAGCTCCACTAGGTGTGGCCCCGGCCGAGCACCACGCCCTTCCCGCCGTCACGGTGTCGGACGTGCACGCCACCGACGACCAGGTGAGCTTCCACGTGAGCCGCACCGGAGTGCCGGTGCTGGTGCGCGTGTCGTACTTCCCCTCGTGGCACGCCACGGGGGCCCAAGGCCCGTGGCGTTCGGAACCCAACCTCATGGTCGTCGTCCCCACCGCCCACGACGTCACGCTCACCTACGGGATGAGCGGACCGGACAAGCTCGGGCTGGTGCTGAGCGTCATCGGCGTCTTCGTGCTCCTGGTGCTGGTCTGGCGGCGCTTCGCCTACGCCTGAGACGAGGGCCCTTCCCCGACGTTCGTCGGGCCCGGCGAGGATCACGATTCCCTAACTTCCCCCACACAGCTCCCACATGGCCGGGGCCGACCATTGCTCCAGGCCCCCAACGGGAACGCCCCTCAAGAGGTCTCCGGCGGAGACCGATCAGAAGGGGACTCCCGCCGGGTCCGCTAGGCACGAGGAGGGATGGGAGATGACGAATCGGAAGCTCGTCACCGCCACGCTGTGCACCGGGGTCGCCTTGACCCTGGCCGCATGCGGTGTCGGGAGTGCGTCGCACGTCGTGGCACCGGCCACGACCACGACGTCGCTGCCGTCCACGTCCACCACCGCCGCGACGGTGCCGGGCTCGGTCCCGACGTCGGTTCCGGTGGCAGGGACGGCCACGACCACGCCCTCCAACGCGCTCAGCTCACAGTCACTCGATCAGGTCGCCGCCGACCTGGGGGCACTCGACAGCAACCTCAGCACGGCGAACTCCGACCTGAACCACCCGCAAGGAGACTCCTGAGATGAAGCACAACTTCCCACGTGCCAGCGCGCTGGGCGCGTTGGCGGCAGCAGCGGTGGCCGGGCTGATCGTCATGGTCCCGGGCGCCGCGTTCGCAGCACCGTCGGCCGCCACCGCCGCCGGCGCCACCACGACCACCGGCGCCGCCACCTCGAGCTCGACGGCCAACACCCCGGTGTCGAACCCGCGCTGCACGCCGGCGCTGTTCACCCAGGCGCAACAGCTGGTCGAGGCGGACCTCGCGGCCCGCGTCGCCCAGCTCAACGCCTTGGCGAGCGCGGCGAACAACACGGCCAACCACTTGACCTCCGGTGACCGGCAGACGCTGCAGAACGACATCACCACCGTGGAGCTCCCGGGCATCGAAGCGCTGCAGCCCCAGGCGCAGCAGGCCGCCACGTGTCCGGCCCTGCGCACCGTGGCCCGTTCGATGGTCTTCACCTACCGCGTCTACGTCGTCATGACGCCACAGACGCGCCTGACCGTGGTGATGGACGACGAGACCTACATCGAGGGCGTGTTCGTGAACCTCGAGCCGCAGATCGCCAACGCCATCGCCGACGCGCAGGCGGCCGGGAAGAACGTCACCGCGGCCCAGGCCGCCTTCGCCGACCTCAAGAACCAGGTGTCCTCGGCCCAGACCGAGACCGCCGGCCAGTCGTCTCAGCTCCTGGCGCAGTCGCCGGGCGGCTACCCCGGGAACTGGCAGGTCTTCCTGGCGGCACGCACCAATGCCACCAATGCGCACACGGACCTGCACGCCGCGTACGCCGACGCCCAGCAGATTCGGACCGACCTGCAGTAACGCCGGTCCGGCACACCTACCCTCCCGGTGCCGACCGGGCCGCTCCCCGTCGGGCTCGGCACCCGGAGGCCGGGAGGGGAGCGGGTAGGCTTCGGGCGCCATGACCGCACTCGACGCTGTGTTCAAGGCCTACGACGTGCGCGGCACGGTGCCCGATCAGCTCGACAGCCGTAGCTGTCGTGCCATCGGCTGGGCCTTCGCCCGCTTCGCGGGCACCGGTCGCGTCATCGTGGCGCGCGACATGCGGGAGTCGGGGGTGGAGCTGTCGGCGGCCTTCTCGGCGGGAGCCCGCAGCGCGGGGGCCGACGTGGTGGACCTCGGGCTGGCGTCCACCGACATGATGTACTTCGCCTCGGGCCGGCTCCACGCCCCCGGGGCCATGTTCACCGCCTCGCACAACCCCGCCGCGTACAACGGCATCAAGATGTGCCTGGCCGGGGCGCGGCCCGTGGGGCAGGACACGGGGCTGGCCGAGGTCAGGGACCAGGCGGCCGCGGCCCTCGTCTCGGGCGCGGACGACGGGGCCGAGATTGGCGGCTACGAGCGGCGGGAGATGCTCGAGGAGTACGCCGAGCACGTCCGCTCGTTCATCGACCCGGCCGCGCTGCGCCCGCTCAAGGTGGTCGCCGACACGGCCAACGGCATGGGGGGACTGGTGGTCCCCAAGGCCTTCGAGGGGGTGCCCGTCGAGCTCGAGATCCTCTTCGGCGACCTCGACGGCACCTTCCCCAACCATCCCGCCGACCCCATCCAGGACGAGAACCTCCGGGACCTCAAGGACGCGCTGACGGCGTCGCGCGCCGACGTCGGCCTCGCCTTCGACGGTGACGCCGACCGGGTGTTCCTCGTCGACGAGTTGGCGCAACCGGTGTCGGGCTCGCTCACCACCGCCCTGGTGGCCCGGGCCATGCTCGAGAAGTCTCCCGGCGCCACGGTGCTCTACAACCTCATCTGCTCCAAGATCGTGCCCGAGACGATCGAGAAGTACGGCGGCAAGCCCGTGCGCACCCGGGTCGGGCACTCCTTCATCAAGGAGGTCATGGCCGAGACCGGAGCGGTGTTCGGGGGGGAGCATTCCGGGCACTACTACTTCAGGGACAACTACCGGGCCGACTCCGGCCTGATCGCCGCCATGGTCGTCCTCGAGGAGCTGTCGGCCTCGGGCCAGACGCTCTCGGAGCTGCTCGCCCCGTACCGCAAGTACGCCGACTCGGGCGAGATCAACACCGAGGTCCCCGACCCCGCCGAGGCCGTCGAGGCCATGGCCCGGCACTTCGCCGCCCGAGGGCTGGCCTGTGACCGTACCGACGGCTTGACGGTGGAGCTCGACGACTGGTGGTTCAACGTCCGCCCCTCGAACACCGAGCCGTTGCTGCGGCTCAACGTCGAGGCCGACACACCTGCCGAGTGCGACCGCCACGTCCGGGAGCTCCTGGAGCTCGTGACCGAGGTGTCCGGCGGCGCCCCCGCCGACAGCGCCTGACCACCCTCCCGACGACCCTGCCGACGACCCCCCGACAAAGACCGAAAGCGCGACCACCGATGCCACTGGACCCCCTGCTCCTGGAGGTGCTGGCCTGTCCCGAGGACAAGGGCCCGCTCCTGTACTTCGAAGACGAGGACCGGCTCTACAACCCCCGCCTGCACCGCAGCTACGAGGTGCGCGACGGGATCCCCGTCATGCTCGTCGACGAGGCCACCACCGTGGACGACACCGAGCACGAGCGGCTCATGGCCAAGGCCGCGGCACGGGGCATCGACGGCACCCAGAAGTCCGGGAACGAGCCATGACCGACGTCCCCGTGGCCGAGGGCGTGCTCGACTCGCTCGACATGTTCGAGGTCACCGCCGGGCTTCCCGAGCAGGTGGCCACGGCCGTGGGCGCCGCCCACGGCCTCGACGGGCTCCCCGAGCGCGAGTACGTGGAGAACGTGGTCGTCCTGGGCATGGGGGGCAGCGGCCTGGCCGGCGACGTGATGGTGGCGGTGGCGGGGCCCTTCGTCCCCGTGCCCATCACGGTGGTGAAGTCCTACGACCTGCCCGACTTCGTGGGGCGCGGCTCGCTGGTGTTCGCCATCTCGTTCTCGGGCAACACCGAGGAGACCGTCGAGGCGGCGGGGGAGGCGGCCAACGCCGGGGCCAGCCTGGTGGCCGTCACCGCCGGCGGCGAGCTCGGCCGCCTGGCCGAGGAGTGGGGGGCGCCGATCGTTCCCGTCCCCACCGACATCCCCCAGCCCCGGGCCGGGCTCGGGGCCATGGCCATCCCGCCCCTGGTGGTCCTGGAGGACATCGGGCTCTTCCCGGGGGCGGCCACGTGGGTGGCACTGGCCGTGGACCAGCTCAAGTACCGCCGCGATCGGCTGGTCCAGCCCGGGAGCACCGCCGAGGAGGTGGCCCGCCGCATCGGCAGGACGATCCCCCTGGTCCACGGGGCCCAGGCCGTCGGCGCCGCCGCCGCCATCCGGTGGAAGGCGCAGGTCAACGAGAACGCCAAGGCGCCCGCCTTCGCGGCCGTGTACCCCGAGCTGTGCCACAACGAGATCGCCGGATGGGGACAGCACGGCGACGTCACCCGTCAGGTCCTCACCCTCGTCAACCTGCGCCACGACGCCGAGCATCCCCAGCTGGCCCGGCGGTTCGCCTTCGTGGCGGATGTGCTGAGAGAGGTCGTAGCTGACATCATCGAGGTGCGCGCCCAGGGTGAGGGGGACCTGGCCCAGCTCCTCGACCTGATCCTGGTGGGGGACTTCGTCTCGCTCCACCTCGCTGCCAGGGAGGGCATCGACCCCGGGCCGGTGCCGGTCCTCGAAGAGTTGAAGCGCCGTCTGCTCGAGGCGTGAGGTCAAGTCCCAGCCTGTTCACCACACAAGGAGCACACAATGTCCACGTCCGCCACTGATCACGATGTCGCCGACCTCGGCCTCGCCGACCTCGGGCGCCAACGCATCGCGTGGGCCGACGCCAACATGCCGGTGTTGCGCTCGATCCGTGAGCGTTTCGCCAAGGAGCGCCCCCTGGCCGGATCCGTCGCCGCGGCCTGCCTGCACGTGACCACCGAGACCGCCAACCTCCTGCGGACGCTCAAGGCGGGCGGAGCCGAGGTCCTGATCTGCGCGTCGAACCCGCTGTCGACCCAGGACGACGTGGCCGCCTCCTTGGTGCGCGACGAGGGCATCCCGACCTTCGCGGTCAAGGGTGAGGACTCGGAGCTGTACTACTCGCACATCGACGCGCTGCTCGACCGGCATCCCACCATGACCATGGACGACGGGTGCGACCTCGTGTCGCGCATCCACTCGACGCGTCCGGGCCAGGTGTCCGAGGTCCTGGCCGGCACCGAGGAGACCACGACCGGGGTCATCCGCCTCAGGGCCATGGAGTCCGAGGGTGCGCTCAAGTACCCCATCGTCGCCGTCAACGACGCCGACACCAAGCACATGTTCGACAACCGCTACGGCACGGGCCAGTCCACCCTCGACGGGATCATCCGCGCCACCAACGTGCTCTTGGCCGGCAAGCGCGTGGTGGTGGCGGGATACGGCTACTGCGGCAAGGGTGTGGCGAGCCGGGCCCGGGGGCACGGCGCGCAGGTCATCGTGACCGAGATCAACCCCCTCCGGGCCCTCGAGGCCGTCATGGACGGGTTCCGGGTCGAGCCCATGGAGGTGGCCGCGGCCGAAGGCGACATCTTCATCACCGTGACCGGGAACCGCGACGTGCTGCGCCCCGAGCACTTCGAGCGGATGCAGGACGGGGCCATCGTGGCCAACTCGGGCCACTTCGACATCGAGATCGACCTGGTCAGCCTGGGGAGCATGTCCGAGGGCCAGCGGCGTCACGTACGCCCCATGGTCGAGGAGTTCTCCGTGCGCGGCCGGCGCATCCTCGTCATCGCCGAGGGACGGCTCGTCAACCTCAGCGCCGCGGAGGGCCATCCCGCTGCGGTCATGGACATGAGCTTCGCCAACCAGGCGCTCGCCGCGGAGTGGGTCATGGCCAACGCGGCCACGCTCGAAAAGCGCGTCTACGACGTCCCCCGCACCATCGACGCCGAGATCGCGCGCCTCAAGCTCGACACCATGGGCGTCGCCATCGACCACCTCACGCCGGCCCAGGAGGAGTACCTGGGCTCCTGGCAGACCGGCACCTGACCCCCGACCGGGGTCCGGACCCGACCAGGATCCGCACCAGACCCCGGGACATTGCCGGCCTCGAGGCGTACGCTGGGAACGTGGATCGTGTCCGGGTCTGTGGTTGCAAGTCGAAGCCAGTCGCAGGCGAAACGACCCACGTAAGGCAACTCATGGTTGCTGAGCATGGTGCGACTTAGAGGTAAGCCCTGCCCGTCGGGGCGCCGACTCCCGGTGCCCGGCGGAGAAGGATCGAAGCAGGCCGTCGTGGGTGCCGTCGGGCGGAGCGGTTCGTGCCGCCGCCGGCAACCGGGCCGCCACATCCTCGGCAGGCGAGTGTGGGGACAAAGACCAGGTCAGCCGGACACGGTCCACGCGCATCGAACATGTCAGCCGCACGGGGAGGGAGCACCTGGCCCGACCCACGGCCTGAAGGAGGTGCCGCGGTGGACGTCGCCGTTCTGGGACGCAAGGAAACCGCGCCCGAAGCACTGCGGGCGCTGGCACGAGCCAAGGTGGCCAAGCTCGGGAGGTTGACCCCCGTGCTCGAACGGGCCGAGGTGCGCCTGTGCGAGGACCGGGACGCCCCGGCCTCGGGGCGCAAGGTGTGCGAGGTCACCATCACCGGCCACGGCCACACCCTCCGGGCCAAGGCGGGCGCGCCCGACGCGGCCGTGGCGGTCGACAAGGTCGTCAACAAGCTCGAGCACCAGGTCGAACGGTTGAAGGGGAAGCTGGTGGGCCGTTCCCATCCGCGCCGAGCCCGATCCCTGTCCAAGGCCTGATCGAACGGGCCTGAGGCGCGCTGGGGCGCGCTGGGGGCGTCGCCGGGCCACTGCGGGCCTTCCCGCCCCGTCCGGGAGCGCCGCTGGGCCGGTGGGGCCCGGCGGTAGACTGCCGCGGTCATGAGTGTCTTCACGCGCGTCCTGCGGGCCGGCGAGGGTAAGAAGGTCCGCCGGCTGGCAGAGCTCGTCCCCCTCATCAACGAGCTCGAGCCCGAGATGGAGGCTCTCTCCGACGACGAGCTGGCGCACCGGACGGTGGTCTTCCGGGAGCGGTTCGACAACGGGGAGAGCCTCGACGACCTGCTCATCGAGGCCTTCGCCACGGTGCGCGAGGCGGGGTGGCGGGTGCTGGGCCAGCGACACTTCGACGTGCAGCTCATGGGGGGCATGGCCCTGCACTTCGGCTGGATCGCCGAGATGAAGACCGGCGAGGGCAAGACGCTGGTCTCGACCCTGCCGGTGTACCTGAACGCCCTGTCGGGGCGGGGCATGCACGTCATCACGGTGAACGACTACCTGGCCGGCCGCGACGCCGACTGGATGGGCCAGGTCCACAGGTTCCTCGGCCTCACCGTGGGGCGGGTGAGCCCCGATCTCCCCGACTTCGGCGACAAGCGCGACGCCTATGCGTGCGACGTCACCTACGGGACCAACACCGAGTTCGGCTTCGACTACCTGCGCGACAACATGGCCCGTTCGCGCGAGCACATGGTGCAGCGGGGCCACGTCTACGCCATCGTCGACGAGGTGGACTCGATCCTCATCGACGAGGCCCGCACCCCGCTCATCATCTCGGGCCCGGCGTCGGAATCGGCCAAGCTCTACTACCAGTTCGCCGGCATCGCCCGGACGCTGCGGGCCGAGGCCGACTACGAGGTCGACGAGGAGAAGCGCATCGTGGTGCCCACCGAGGAGGGCATCGCCAAGGTGGAGAGCCAGGTCGGCGTGGACAACATGTACGACCTCGTCTCGGTCAACTACGTGCACCACCTGACCCAGGCCCTGCGGGCCAAGGAGCTCTTCCACCGCGACAAGGACTACCTGGTGGCGGGGGGCGAGGTGAAGATCGTCGACGAGTTCACGGGCCGCACCCTCGAAGGGCGCCGGTGGTCCGACGGACTGCACCAGGCGGTCGAGGCCAAGGAGCGGGTGCGCATCAAGGAGGAGAACCACACCTGGGCCACGGTCACCTTGCAGAACTACTTCCGGCTCTACGAGAAGTTGTCGGGCATGACCGGGACGGCGGAGACAGAAGCGGCCGAGTTCGCCTCCACCTACGACATCCCCGTGGTGCCGATCCCCACCAACGTGCCCATGGTCCGCGCCGACCAGGCCGACCTCATCTACAAGTCCGAGGACGGCAAGTTCGCGGCCGTGGTCGATGACATCGTGGAGCGCTACGAGCAGGGCCAGCCCGTGCTGGTGGGCACGGCCTCGGTCGCCAAGTCCGAGCACCTCTCCCAACTGCTCGAGCGACGGGGCGTCCCGCACCAGGTCCTCAACGCCAAGCAGCACACCCGTGAGGCCGAGATCGTGACCCAGGCCGGCCGGCTCCACACCGTCACGGTGGCGACCAACATGGCCGGCCGGGGCGTGGACATCCTGCTGGGCGGGAACCCCGAGGGCCTGGCCCGGCGGGAAGCCGCCGCCCAGGGCTGCGACCTCGACACCGACGAGGGCGTCGCCGAGTACGAGAAGCTGCTGGCCCGCTTCGAGAAGGAGTGCGGCGAGGAGGGCGACCAGATCCGCGAGCTCGGCGGGCTCTATGTGCTGGGCAGCGAGCGCCACGAGTCGAGGCGCATCGACAACCAGCTCCGGGGCCGGGCCGGACGTCAGGGGGACCCCGGCGAGAGCCGGTTCTTCCTGTCGCTCGAGGACGAGCTCATGCGCCTCTTCGCCACCGGCGCCATGCAATGGGTCATGACCCGGACCCTGCCCGAGGACGTCCCCATCGAGGCCAAGATGGTGACCAAGGCCATCGAGCGGGCCCAGCACACGGTGGAGGGCCGCAACGCCGAGATCCGCAAGGACGTCCTCAAGTACGACGAGGTCCTCAACGAGCAGCGCAAGGTCATCTACGCCCGGCGCCTGCAGGTCATCGACGGGGAGGACCTGCGGGAGCACACCGAGGAGCTGCTCGAGCAGACCATCGACGAGCTGGTGCGCTCGGCGTGCCCCGGGGAGTTCCCCGAGGCCTGGGAGCTCGAACGGCTCCTGGCCGAGGTCACCCAGTACTACCCGACCGCCTTCACCGTCGAGGACCTGGCCGAGGCGACCACGGCCCTCCAGATCACCGAGAGCCTCCTGGCCGAGGCGCTCGACGCGTACCACGCCCGCGACGCCTCGTTCCCCGGAGGCGAGGAAGAGGCGCGCGCCGTCGAGCGCGAGGTGATGATGCAGATCATCGACCAGCGCTGGCGCGACCACCTGGCCGAGATGGACTACCTGCGCGAGGGGATCAACCTGCGCGCCATGGGCCAGCAGGACCCTCTCGTGGCGTGGCAGCGGGAGGGGTTCTCGATCTTCGGGCAGATGATGGACGCCATCGACGACGACTACCTGCGCTACGTGATGCACGTGCAGGTGGTGGCCGAGCCCGCCCCCGAGCCCGACCTCTCCCACGCCAGCTACCAGGCGGCCGACGACCCCGTACAGGGGGCGAGCCTCCTGGAGGCGATGCGCGGCTCGGTCACGGCCGCGGACGTGGCCGCGGCGGGCGCCGGTGTGCCCGCCGGGCTCGACGTGGGCGGCATCGCCGTCGACGGGGCCCAGGCCTCCCCCCGCCACCTCGCCGACGGCGACACCCAGGCACCGCTGGTGAAGGCGCCCAGCGAGAAGATCGGGCGCAACGAGCCGTGTTGGTGCGGAAGCGGCAAGAAGTTCAAGCTCTGCCATGGCGCGTCCTGAGGCGCCCGGGGCCGGCGAACAGCGCGACCTCCGGGGGGAGCTGGCGTCGCTGCGCAAGCGCCTCGAAGAAGCACAGGGGTACCTGGGTCTGGACCAGCTGCGGCTCCGCCACGCCGAGCTCGAGACCGAGGTGTCGCGCCCGGACCTGTGGGACGACCCCGACCAGGCCCGGCGCGTGACGTCGCAGTTCAGCGCGGTCAACGACGACATCGCCATGCTCGAAGACCTCGACGCCAAGTTGTCGGACGCCGAGGAGCTCCACGAGCTGATCCTCGAGGAGTCCGACGACTCTTTCACACCCGAGCTCACCGAGACCGTCGACGACCTCACCCGGCGCCTCTCGGAGCTGGAGCTGCGGTCGTTGTTCTCCGGCGACTACGACGAGCGCGACGCCATCGGCGAAGTGCACGCCGGTGCCGGGGGGACCGACGCCCAGGATTGGTGCGAGATGTTGCTGCGGATGTACCTGCGCTGGGCGGAACGTCGGGGATTCGCCTTCGAGGTCGACGAGGTCACCGAGGGCCAGGAGGCCGGGCTGCTGTCGGCGACGTTCATCGTGAAGGGCCGCTTCGCCTACGGGTTGCTGTCGGCCGAGCGCGGCGTGCACCGCCTGGTGCGCATGTCGCCGTTCGACTCCCAGCACCGGCGCCAGACGAGCTTCGCCACGGTGGACGTGATCCCCTTCCTCGAGGACGCTGCCACCGAGATCGACATCGACGACAAGGACCTCCGCATCGACACCTACCGCTCGTCGGGGGCCGGCGGCCAGCACGTCAACAAGACCGACTCGGCGGTGCGCCTCACCCACCTGCCCACGGGGATCGTGGTGTCGTGCCAGAACGAGCGCAGCCAGCACCAGAACAAGGCGCGGGCCATGCAGATCCTGGCGGCCAAGCTCGTGGAGCTGCAGCGCGCCGAGCGGCGGGCCGAGCTCGACGAACTGTCGGGCCCCAAGGCCGACAACGCCTGGGGGAGCCAGATCCGCTCCTACGTGATGGCGCCGTACCAGATGGTGAAGGACCACCGCACGGGGTACGAGACGGGCAACGTCGACGCCGTGCTCGACGGCGACCTCGACGCCTTCATCGAAGCCGAGCTCCGCCGCCGCCGTCCCGTGGGCGCCTGAGGACCGACTGTGACCCGTCCCAGGTGCCGTGAGCCGCGGCTGGTAAGGTCTAGCCGCCCTCTTGCGCCGGTACGGCCGATGGCGGTTGGGGCGTGCCGCCGAGGACCTGCCTGATGATCCGATTCGAAAACGTTTCCAAGACATACAAGAGCGGCTCCGTGGCCTTGCGCGACGTGTCGATCGACATCGACAAGGGGGAGTTCGTCTTCCTGGTGGGCCCCTCGGGCTCGGGCAAGACCACCTTCATCCGCCTGCTGCTGCGCGAGGAGGAGCCCGGCGACGGCCGCATCTGGGTGGCGGGGCGCGACATCTCCCAGCTCAGCCAGTGGCGCATCCCCTACCTCCGGCGCAACATCGGGTGCGTCTTCCAGGACTTCCGGCTGCTCCCCAACAAGACGGTGTTCGAGAACGTGGCGTTCGCGCTCGAGGTCATCGGGCGGCCCAAGCACGTGATCGCCCTCCAGGTCCCCCAGGTGCTCGACCTGGTGGGGCTGTCGAAGAAGCACGAGAGCCTGCCCGGCGAGCTCTCCGGCGGCGAGCAGCAGCGGGTGGCGGTGGCACGGGCCTTCGTGAACAGGCCGCTGGTGGTGCTGGCCGACGAGCCCACCGGGAACCTCGACCCTGCCACCAGCCAGGGCATCATGCGCCTGCTCGACCGCATCAACCGCACCGGCACCACGGTGGTGGTGGCCACCCACGACGCCAGCATCGTCGACCAGATGCGCCGGCGGGTCATCGAGCTCGACCACGGGACGCTCGTGCGCGACCAGGCGCGCGGCGTGTACGGCATGGCGCCCGCCGGGCTGGCGCCCGAGGAACAGCTCCAGAAGGGTGCGCACTGACATGCCGGTCTCGCTGGACTACGTGGCGCGCGAGACGGCGTCGAACCTGTGGCGCAACCGGCTCATGACCATCGCCGCCGTGCTCACCGTGGGGGTGTCGCTGTCGCTGGTGGGGGCGTCGCTGCTGCTGCGCCAGGGCGTGGCCCACGCCACGACGCAGTGGGCACACGGCGTCGATGCCATCGTGTGGCTCAACCCCGGCATCTCCGAGGCGCAACGGGATTCGGTGCAGAAGCAGGTGGAGCAGCTCCCCTTCGTCCGTTCCGTCACGTTCCGGTCCCAGGGCTATGACTTCAACGAGGCCAAGCACCTGCTCACGCCGCCGGAGTACCAGGTCCTGACGCCCGCCACCACCCCCGGTTCCCTGCGCGTCCAGCTCGACAACCCGAGCGAGGCCACGGCCATCGCCCGGCAATTCGGGCACTATCCCGGGGTCAAGAGCGTGAACGTCCCCACCAAGCAGATCCACAACATCCAGGAGGTGAGCCGGATCCTGCAGCTGGTGTTCTTCGTGCTGGCGGTGATCCTGTTGCTCTCGGCCTCGGTGCTCATCATCAACACCATCCGCCTGGCCATCTTCGCCCGCCGGCGCGAGGTGTCGGTCATGAAGTTGGTGGGCGCCACCAACTGGTTCATCCGCGTGCCGTTCATGTTCGAGGGGGTGGCCCAGGGGCTCTTCGGCGCCCTGTTCGCCTCCTTGACGGTGTTCTCGCTGCATTTCCTGCTCGACAGCTTCTCCAACACCAAGACGGGGAACATCTGGTACCAGATGCGCATGCCCACCAGCGAAGTGATCCTCACCAGCCTGGTGGTGGTGCTGATCGGGGTGGTGATCGGGTCCTTCGGGTCGTTCCTCGGGATCCGAAGGTTCCTCGACGCCTGAGGGCCCGGGCGGGCCCTGCGTCCGAGGGCCCGGGCTCAGCCCTTGTTGGCGCCGTGCTCCCGGACGAAGTCGTTGACGGCGTAGTAGGCGTCGATCGACTCACCGGCGTCGCCCCAGAACCCGTCGAGGATGTCGTAGGCCATGGTGCGCTGCCCGACGAAGTAGTTGTTGACGTCGGTGATCTCGAGCTCGCCCCGTCCCGAGGGCTCGAGGGTGCCGATGACCTCGAACACCGAGGGGTCGTAGCAGTAGATGCCGGTGACCGCGTAGTTGCTCGGCGGGTCCTCGGGCTTCTCGACGATGTGGGTGATGCGGCCCTCGGCGTCGAATTCGGGCACTCCCAGATGGCGGAGATGGGCGGGGTCGTCGGCCTCGGTGAGCACGATGCGGGCCCCGGACCCCTGCTGCGCGAACTGCTCGACGGTGGTCCGGAACGTGCGCTCGACGATGTTGTCCCCCAGCATGACGAGCACCGAGTCGCCCCCCACGAACCGCTCGGCCAGGCCCAGCGCCTCGGCGATGCCCCCGGGCCGGTCCTGGTACGCGTAGCTGAGGCGGTCGATGCCGTGCTCGTGGCCGTTGCCCAGGAGGCGCAGGAACTCCCCGGCGTGGGTGCCGCCGGTGACGAGCATCATCTCGTTGATCCCGGCCAGGACCAGCGCCTCGATGGCGTAGCTGATCATGGGGCGGTCGTAGATCGGGAGCAGGTGCTTGTTGGTGATCCGCGTCAGGGGGTGCAGCCGCGTCCCGCTCCCCCCCGCCAGGATGACCCCCTTCACGGCGGGCCAGCTTAGGCGAGCCGTCCGCTCACGGCCCCCAGCGCTCGACCACGCCGTCGGCGAGGGCCGGCCAGGCCTCGGCGGCCCAGGGGCCGAAGGGCCGGTCGCACAGCGCCGCGCACGCCAGGCCCGCCCGGGGGTCCACCCACACGAAGGAGCCGGACCGTCCGAAATGGCCGTAGGTGGCGGGCGAATTGCGGCTCCCGGTCCAGTGCGGCTCCTTGGCGTCGCGCAGCTCGAAGCCCAGGCCCCAGTCGCAGGGGTCGAAGCGCCCGAAGCCGGGAAGCACTCCGGCCAGACCCGGGAAGGCGACCGCGGTGGCCTCGTCCAAGGTGGGCGCCGACACCAGGCTCGGCGCCAGGAGCTCGCCGGCCAGGGCGAGCAGGTCCCGCAGGGGCCCGCGTGCCCCCGAGGCCGGGGAGGACCCCGGAGCCAGCTCGGTCCGGGTCATCCCCAGAGGGTGGACCACGCCGGCGCGCAGATAGTCGGTGAAGGGCATGCCCGAACGCTGCGCCAGGAAGTCGGCCAGGGTCTCGTAGCCGACGTTGGAGTAGATGCGCCGCCGTCCCGGTGCGCTCAGGGGCCGGTCGGAGTCGGGCCCCAGGCCCGAGGCATGGGCCAGGAGATGGCGCACCGTCGAGCCCGGCGGCCCCGCCGGGTCGTCGAGGCCGAGCGTGCCCTCCTCGGTGGCCACGAGGACCGCCATGGCCACGAGGAGCTTGGTCACCGAGGCCCACGCGAACGGCGTGTCGAGGTCGCCGGTGTGCTCCACGACCTCGACCCGGTGGTCGGGCCCCCCCACGACCACGCCGGCCGCGGCCGAACCCACCGGCCAGCCCGCCACGGCATCGAGGGGGCGGGAGCAGGCCCCGCCGGGGAGTCGTTCAGGACGGGGTCGACGCCCATTCGGCGGTCTCGGCGCGGTGGCGGGCGTAGTCCACCTTGCCGGCGGGGGAGCGGCCGATGCTCGCCACCAGGTGCACCCGCTTGGGGGCCTTGAACGCGGCGAGGTGGGCCCGCACGTGCTCGACGAGCTCGGCCTCTTGGGCCGCGGCCCCCGGCTGCAGCTCGACGGCGGCCGCCACCACCTGCCCGAAGCGATCGTCGGGGATCCCCACCGCCACGGCGTCGGCCACGGCGGGGTGCAGCTTCAGGACCTCCTCGACCTCCTCGGGGAAGACCTTCTCGCCGCCGGTGTTGATCACGACCGAGCCCCGGCCCAGGAGGGTGATGGCGCCGTCGGCGTCGACGGTGGCGAAGTCGCCGGGCACCGAGTAGCGGATGCCGTCGATGACCTTGAAGGTGGCCGAGGACTTGTCGGGGTCCTTGTAGTAGCCGAGCGGGTTGCGCCCGCCGATGGCGAGCACTCCCACCTCGCCCGAGCCGGGGGTCACGTCCTTGTTCGTCTCCGGGTCGAGCACGCGCACCTCGGGGCTCAAGGTGAAGTGGGCGGTGTGCTCGGCGGCCGTCCCGCTCGACACCGACGTCCCCATGCCGATGGCCTCCGACGACGAAAAGGCGTCGATGAGCATCAGATGGGGGTGGTGGTGCAGCAGCCCCCGCTTGGTCTCCTCGCTCCACATGACCCCCGACGACACGATGGCGAGCAGCGTGGACAGCCGCCACCGGCCGGGGTGCTCCTGCAAGGTGCGCAGGACGGGCTTGGCGAAGGCGTCGCCCACGATGGCGATGGTGTTGACGTTCTCAGCGTCGACCGTGTCGAGGAGCTCCACGGCGTCGAAGTGCCGCCCAGTGAGGGTGACGACGCACCCGCCCACGGTCATGGCCGCCATGGAGGTGAACGCGCCCGTGCCGTGCATGAGGGGGCAGGCCGGGAGGTGCAGGGGGCCGGGCCCCACGATGGTCTTGCGCACCCCGTCGAGGCCGCCGTCCTCGGGCACGCGCAGGAGGTTGCCCGCGTTGAGCTTGGCGAAGAGGTCGTCCTGGCGCCACATGACCCCCTTGGGCATCCCCGTGGTCCCGCCCGTGTAGAGGAAGTACAGGTCGTCGCCGCTGCGCCCCCAGGGCGCCTCGACCCGTTCGGGGCGACCCTCGGCCGCGTCCTCGTAGGGGGTCGCCCACGGCGGGCACGGTCCGGTGCCGTCGTCCACCCACAGCCAGGCCCGGACGCGGGGGACCCGTGACCGGATCCCGTCGATGCGCGCTCCGAAGGCGCCGTGGAAGATGACGACCACGGCATCGGCGTTGTCCCACAGGTAGACGAGCTCGTCGTCGGTGTAGCGGTAGTTGGTGTTCACGGGCACGAGCCCGATCTTCAAGATGGCGAAGGTCGACTCCATGTACTCGGGGCCGTTGTAGAGGTAGTGCGCCACCTTGTCCTGGCGGGCCACGCCCTGGTCGAGCAGGAACCGGGCCACGCCGTTGGCGCGCCTCTCGGTGTCGGACCACGTGAGGCGGCGCTCACCGTGGATGGCAGAGAGGCCGTGGGGCACGGTGTCGGCCACGGCCTCCCACACGTCGGCGAAGTTCCAGTCGGTCACGGGCGGCAGCCTAGGGGTTCTGCCTAGGCTGCTTCCTCGTGGACCTCGCCCTGCCCGGGGAAGACCATCCTGCTCGCGCCGAGTTCCGGGCGTGGCTGAGGTCGAACCCCGACCCCACCCCGCGTCAGCTGGCCGCCGCCGGCTACGTGGCTCCCCACTGGCCGCGCCCGTGGGGCCTCGACGCCGATCCCGAGGCCCAGCTCGTGATCGACGACGAGATGCGCCGGGCCGGGGTACGGCGCCCGTCGAACCAGATCGGCATCGGCTGGGCTGGCCCCACGCTGGTGCACGCCGGCACCGAGGCCCAGAAGAGCCGCTACCTCGTGCCGCTGCTGGCGGGGGAGGAGATCTGGTGCCAGCTGTTCTCCGAGCCCGGTGCGGGGTCGGATCTGGCCGGGCTCTCGACCCGGGCCGTGCGCGACGGCGACGAGTGGGTGGTGACGGGCCAGAAGGTGTGGACGAGCTTCGCCCACGTGGCCGCGTTGGGGATCCTGCTCGCCCGTACCGATCCCGACGTCGAGAAGCACCGGGGCATCTCGTACTTCGTGTGCCCGATGGACGCGCCCGGGGTGACGATCCGACCCATCGTCGACATGACCGGCGACCACGCCTTCAACGAGGTGTTCCTCGACGAGGTGCGCCTGCCGGCGCACAACCTGGTGGGGGAGGTCAACGGCGGTTGGGCGCTGGCCAAGGTGACGCTCGGCAACGAGCGGGTGTCGTTGTCGGGGGAGGGCGCGTTGTGGGGGCAGGGGCCGACCGCCGCCGACCTGCTCGACATCGTGCGACGCGGCGGGGGCACGCGTGACGCGGGCCTGCGCCAGCGCCTGGCGCGCCTGTGGGCCGAGAGCGAGGTGCTCCGGCTCATCCGGCTGCGCACGGTCAGCGCGGCGGTGGCCGGGCGGGCGCCGGGCCCCGAGGCGTCGGTGCGCAAGGCCCTGGCCGACGACCACGGGCAGCGGGTGATGGAGCTGGCCCAGGCCGTCGCCGGCCCCTATGCCCTGCTGGCCGGCTCCGGCCCGGCCGAGGGCCTGGCCCACGCCGCGCCCGTCGAGGCCGGCCCCGGTGCCGCTGGGCCGGGCGGGGTGGGGCTGTGGCCCGCCTCGGTGTGGGCCAAGGGCTATCTCTTCTCGCGGGCGCTCACCATCGGCGGGGGCACCGCCGAGGTGCAGCGCAACATCATCGCCGAGCGGGTGCTCGGGCTTCCCCACGACGTCGACGTCGAGGCCTCGCGTTCGTGGGCGCAGTCGAGCCGGGCCCTTCAGGACTGATCCGGGATCTCCGGCCCCCCGGCCGGGCCGCCCATGGCCCGCCGCACCACGCGCCGGACGAATGCCGCGAACGCGTCGGGATGGGTCAGCTGTGCGCCGTGGGCCGACCCTGGGATCTCGACCACCTCGGAACCCGGCACCACCTCGACCAGCGCGTCGATGGCGCGCCGGTGGTGCCACAGCGACGCGCCGCCGCGCCCGAGCACCAGGGGCACCACCAGCGCGGCGAGGTCGAAGGGAGCGGTCTCGGCGCGCAGGTCGGACAGCTCGGCCACGAGGGCGGGGCCATCGGCGTGCCGGTCGGCGCGCGCCTGGTCGGTGAGGCGGTCCCAGCCCGCGTCGCCGACCACGCGGCGGAAGAACCCCTCCGCGTAGGTGGCCGGGTCCTCGGCGGCGATGCTCGACGCGCTGCGCCGCGGCCACCAATCCATCCACGGCAGGGGCGGCTCGTAGGCGCCCACGGCGCCGATGGCGCCGGGAGCCTCGATGGCGGCGCCGAGGGCGACGTCGCCGCCGTAGGAATGGCCCACTACCACGGCGGGCCCGTCGCCCACCACCGCCACCAGGTCGGCGACGTGTCGCGCCAGGGAACGGGCCACGAGCATGGACCGCGAATGGTGGTAGCCGCGCCGGTCGTAGGTGACGACGTGGAGGTCCGAGAGGCGCCGCACCACACGCGCGAACGACGCACCCCGGTCGAGCGACCCGTGCACGAGCACCACCGTGGGTGCCGGCGACGCCGGGTCGCCCCGGTGCTCGACGACGTGCAGCCCGTCGGGAGGCGCGCTCACCGCCTGCGTTCCGGCGGCGGGGACGGCCTGCTCCCGGGGCTCTTCACGCGCACGGTGCGCAGGCTAATGCCCAGGCCCATCGGGCTCTGCCCCGAGGCCCGACCATTAGGATCGAAGTGATGCCGCCCGACCAGGCCAGAGTCACGAGCCCGCCCGAGGGCGGCGCCTTCGGCCCCAACGCCTGGCTGGTCGACGACATGTTCGAGGCGTACCGCAACGACCCCGCCTCGGTGAGCGAGAGCTGGCGCGAGTTCTTCGCCGACTACGTGCCCGGCGGCGTGGCCGCCGTCTCTGTGCCTTCGGTCCCGCCCGCTGCCGAGCCCGGGCCGTCGCCCGGGGCGGCTGCGCCCGTGGACAACGGGCCCGCCCCGCCGGGCCCGGTGGCGTCCGCCGCCGTCGCAGTCCCCACCCCGGTGTCGGGCGCAGTCCCGGTGTCGGGCACCGCCGCCGGCGTCGGCGCCGGGAACGGTGTCGCCGACAAGGCAACCGTCGCCGACGGGGCGGGGGGGAGCCCCCCTGGCGCGCCGGTGGTGACGCCGCTGCGGGGCGCGCCGGCTCGCATCGCGCAGAACATGGCGGCGTCGTTGTCGGTCCCCACCGCCACCAGCGTGCGCACCGTTCCCGCCAAGCTCCTCGAGGTCAACCGGGCCATTCTCAATCAGCACCTGGCGCGCACCTCGGGCGGCAAGGTCAGCTTCACGCATCTCATCGGCTTCGCCGTGGTGCGGGCCCTCGAGGCGGTGCCGTCGCTCAACTCCAGCTTCGTGCCCGACGGGGCGGGGACGGGGAAGCCGGGCGTCATCCACCACGACCACGTCGGGCTGGGTCTGGCCGTGGACCTCGAGAAGTCCGACGGCACGCGCACGCTGCTGGTCCCCGTGATCGGCGGCGCCGAGGCCCTCGACTTCCGGGGGTTCGTCATCGCCTACGAGGAGATGGTGCGCAAGGTCCACACCGGCAAGGCCGGGCCCGACGACTTCGCCGGTGCCACGGTCACCCTCACCAACCCCGGCACGCTGGGGACGGTGCAATCGGTGCCGAGGCTCATGCCCGGCCAGGGCGCCATCATCGGGGTGGGCGCGCTCGGGTACCCGGCGGAGTTCCAGGCCGCCGACCGCCGCAGCCTGGCGGAGATCGGGGTCGGTCCGGTGGTCACCCTGACGTCCACCTACGACCACCGCATCATCCAGGGCGCGGAGTCGGGATTGTTCCTGACCCACGTGTCGGAATGCCTCACGGGGGGCCACGACTTCTACGAGGCGGTGTTCGCGGCCATGGACGTGCCTTACCAGCCCGTTCGCTGGCAGGCCGACGTCAACGCCGGGGACGCCGAGTACCAGCGCCTGGTCAAGCAGGTCCACGTGCAGAGCCTCATCAACATGTACCGGGTGCGCGGCCACCTCATCGCCGACCTCGACCCGCTGTCGGCCGAGCCGCGCCCTCTGCACGCCGAGCTCGATCCCACCACCTACGGCCTGACGTTGTGGGACCTCGACCGCGAGTTCGTGGTCGACGGGCTGGCAGGGCGCCAGACCCTGACGTTGGGCGCAGCGCTCGACATCCTGCGCGACGCCTATTGCCGCACCCTGGGCATCGAGTACATGCACATCCAGGATCCCGATCAGAAGCGGTGGATCCAGCAGCACACCGAGGGTCTCCCCACGACGCTCGACCCCGCCGAACAGCGCCACATCCTCGACCGCCTGAACGCGGCCGAGGCCTTCGAGCGCTTCCTCCACACCCGGTACGTGGGCCAGAAGCGCTTCGGCCTCGAAGGGGCGGAGTCGACCATCGTCCTCCTCGACGCCGTCCTCGAAGAAGGCGCCCATGCCGGGATCACCGAGGCGGTACTGGGCATGGCTCATCGCGGCCGGCTCAACGTGCTGGCCAACATCGTGGGCAAGTCCTACGGGGAGATCTTCCGCGAGTTCGAGGGCGACCTCGACCCCGACTCGGTCCAGGGCTCGGGAGACGTCAAGTACCACAAGGGGGCGACGGGAAAATTCGTGGCCCGCTCGGGGTCCGAGCTGGCCGTGGCCTTGGCGTCGAACCCCTCGCACCTCGAGGCCGTGGACCCCGTCGTGGAGGGCATGGTCCGGGCCAAGCAGGACGCGCTCGGTGCCGAGCACCGCTTCGACGTGCTGTCGGTCCTCGTCCACGGCGACGCCGCCTTCGCGGGCCAGGGCGTGGTGGCCGAGACCCTCGAGCTGTCCCAGCTCACCGGGTACCGGACCGGTGGCACCGTCCACGTGGTGGTGAACAACCAGCTGGGCTTCACCACCGCCCCCGAGTCGGCCCGCTCCTCGCTGTACCCGACCGACGTGGCCAAGATGGTCCAGGCCCCGGTGTTCCACGTGAACGGGGACGACCCCGAAGCGTGCCTGCGCGCCGCGCGCCTGGCCTTCGGCTTCCGCCAGGCGTTCCACAAAGACGTCGTCATCGACCTGGTGTGCTACCGCCGTCACGGTCACAACGAGGGTGACGACCCGAGCTACACCCAGCCGAGGATGTACGCCATCATCGACAACAAGCGCTCGGTGCGGAAGCTCTACACCGAGTCACTGGTACGGCGCGGCGACATCACCGTCGAAGAGGCCGAACGTGCCCTGGAGGACTTCCAGGCCCGCCTGCAGGTGGCCCTGGACGAGACGCGCCAGACCGCCGCGCCCCGGCCCACCGTGCTTCCGGCGTCGCCCGCGCCGCCCGCGCCGGCCCCCCTCGTGCCCACGGGCGTGGCCCGCGACGAGCTCGAACACCTGGCCGCCGCGGCCATCGCCGTGCCCCCCGGCTTCACCGTGCACCCCAAACTCGTGCGCCAGTTCGACCAGCGGGCCAAGATGGTGGCCGGCGGCGAGGTGGACTGGGCCCTGGGAGAGGCCCTGGCCCTGGGGTCGGTCCTGCTCGAAGGCACCGACGTGCGCCTTTCGGGCCAGGACACCAGGCGGGGGACCTTCAGCCAGCGCCACGCCGTGCTCGTCGACCACCGCACGGGGGAGGAGTGGGTCCCCCTGTCGCATCTCCAGGGCGAAGGTGTCGGGCACTTCGGGGTGCACGATTCGCTGCTGTCGGAATACGCGGCGGTGGGGTTCGAGTACGGGTACTCGGTGGAGTCCCCCGACGCCCTGGTGGCGTGGGAGGCGCAGTTCGGCGACTTCGCCAACGGCGCTCAGATCATCATCGACAACTTCTTCGTGTCCGCCGACGACAAGTGGGGCCAGCGCTCGGGTCTCGTGCTGTTGCTCCCCCACGGGTACGAAGGCCAGGGGCCCGAACATTCCTCGGCGCGCATCGAGCGGTTCCTCACCTTGTGCGCACGCGACAACATGCGCCTGGCCCAGCCCACGACGGCGGCGCAGTACTTCCACCTGTTGCGCTCCCAGGTACGCGGCATCGGCCTGCGCCAGCCCCTGGTGGTGTTCACGCCCAAGTCGTTGCTACGGGCCCGCCAGTCCCGTTCGCCGCTCGACGACCTGACGGTGGGCTCTTTCGCCGCCGTGCTCGACGACCCCGCCGCCACCGGTGCCGACGAGGGTGCCGACGCCCTGACACGGATCGACCCCGGCGCCGTGCGCCGGATCCTGCTGTGCTCGGGCAAGGTGGCCTTCGACGCCATGGCCCGCCGCCAGGCGCTGCTCGGCGGGGGGGAGGGCCTCCCTGACCCCGGCGTCGACCCGGCCGAGCTGGCCGTGGTGCGCACCGAGCAGCTCTATCCCTGGCCCGAAGAAGCCCTGGCGTCGGTGCTCGGGCACTACCCCGAGGCCCAGCAGGTGGTGTGGGTCCAGGAGGAGCCCGAGAACATGGGGGCGTGGTCCTTCGCCCATGGGCGGCTGCACCGCCTCTTCCGGGACCGCTTCGCCCTCAGCCACGTGAGCAGGGCCGAGTCGGCCAGTCCCGCCACGGGGAGCGCGGCGCTGCACCTCCTGGAGCAGGAGGACCTGCTGCGCCGAGCCTTCTCCTGAGCGAGGACGCCCGAGCTGTCAGCGCAACGTGATGCCGACGACCGCCTCGAGCGCGGCGAGCGCGCTCGAAGTGTCGTCGACCTTGATGGTCACCATGCCCAGGGCCCGGGCGGGCTTGAGGTTCACCCCCAGGTCGTCGAGGAACACGGCCTGGTGCGGGGAGATGCCGAGCATCGCACACGCCATGAGGTAGAAGCGCTCGTCGGGCTTGCGCACCCCCACCACCGCGGACTCGACGACGGCGTCGAACAGGCCCAGCACCTCACCGAGGGCCGAGTTGCTGGACTGCGCCAATGACGTCACGAAATTGTTGGTCAGCAGGCCCGTCTTGAAGTGCGCCTTGCAACGCCGGACCGCCTCGATCATCTCGGGCCGGAGCTCGCCGGAGAACAGGGCGAACAGGTCGCGGGCGTCGACCTCTCCTCCCGCGGCGCGCGCCTCGGCGCCGTAGGCGTCGCAGAAGGCGTCGAAGTCGAGCTCGTTGCGCTCGAGGCGGGCCCAGGCGTTGTCGAGGTGGTTGGTGGCGTTGAGCGAGCGGATGAACCCCGGCGCCAGCCCGTGTTCGCGCTCGTAGCGCTCGAAGGCGTCGAAGGGGCTGTCGGCGATGACCCCGCCCATGTCGAAGAGCACCGCCTCGATGCGCCGGGACCTGGCCGCCCCCGCGGCGCTCACTGCAGCGACTGCCGGGCCAACCCGTCCCACAGCTCGGCGCTGAGCCCGAGAGAGGCGATGTCGACGCGCTCGTCGACGCCGTGGAACATGGCCGCGTACTGCTCGAACGACAGGCGCTCGCTGAAGAGCCCGAACCCGTAGGCGACGGTGCCCATGTGGCGGAAGAACCGGGCGTCGGTGGCTCCCACGGTGAGGAAGGGGACGCAGCGGGCGTTGGGGTACGACCGCCGGGCCACGCGCTCGAGCGCGTCCCACAGCGGGGTGTCGGTGCGGGACGTGGTGGAGACGTCGGTGCTGTCCCATTGCAGCTCCACGTCGCCGGCGAGGTCGCCGAGGGCCTCGCCGATCATGGCCTCCACGTCGGCCCGGCCCCAGCCCGGCAGGACGCGGATGTCGACCTGCAGCTGCACGCGGTCGGGGATGACGTTGACCTTGCTCCCTGCGGCCATGACCGTGGGGGCGATCGTGGTGTGGGTGCAGGCGTGGGCCTGACGGGCCAGTCCCAGCGCGGGCAGTGTCTCGCAGAAGGCGCCGATGCGGTCGGGGTCGAGCAGCGGTCCGGTGAACTCCTCGGGAAGCCCGATGCCCTCGACGAAGCGGCGCCAGGCGTCGTGGATGTCGGCGGGCGTCTCGTGCTCGGCCAGGCGGCGCACGACCTCGGCCGCTTTCACCAGAGCGTTGTCGGTGCGCAGCGGCTGCGAGGCGTGCCCGGGTGTGCCCCGCACCGTCATGGTGCACCAGAAGGCGCCCTTCTCGCCGGTGATGACCGGCAGGCGGACGCCGTCGGGGCTCCCCATGGGGAACCCGCCGGCCTCGGTGATGAGGTAGTCGCAACGCACCGAGTCGCTGACGTGCTCGGTGAGCCACTGCGCGCCATGGCTCCCCAGGGCCTCCTCGTCGGCGACGCCGATGAAGAGGAGGTCGCCCTCGGGCCGGAAGTCCTCGTCGGCCAGGTGCCGCACGGCCACGGCCATGGAAGCAGTGAGGTTGAGCATGTCGACCGCACCTCGGCCCCACACCTCGCCGTCGACGATCTCGCCGCCGAAGGGGTCGTGACGCCAGTCATCGCCGTTGGCCGGGACCACGTCGGTGTGGCCCAGCAGCGCCAGGGCCGGCGCCCCCCGGTCGCGTCCCTCGAAGCGGGCCACCAGCGAGGTCCGGCCGGGCAGCGGCTCATAGGTCTCGAGGTCGAGCCCGGGCCCTTCGAGCACCGTGCGCAGCACATCGGCGTTGCGTTGCTCGTGACCCGATTGGGGCGAACCGTCGTTCACGCAGGCGTTGCGGATCATCACCTGCAGCAGCTCGGCCACCTCTGCTCCCCGGTCGCCGGCCATGGCGGCATCCTACGGGGAGTGCCGGGGCCCGGTGCCCAGGGCGAGGGTCGGACAGATCCCGGCCGCCGGATGGTTGACTGGGACCGCATGGCCCCCTCCTACGTCGTCGTCGACGGATCGAACATCGCGACCGAGGGCCGCTCCGTCCCGAGCCTGGCCCAGCTCGACGAGGCCGTCCGGTGGTACCAGGCCGAATTCCCCGGCACGGAGGTCATCGTCGTGGTCGACGCCACCTTCGGCCATCGGATCGACCCCTCCGAGCGCCAGGCCTTCGACGAGGCCGTGGCCCACGCCGAGCTGGTGTCGCCCCCGGCGGGGGCGGTGGGGCGCGGGGACGCCTTCTTGCTGCGCGTGGCGGAGCGCGTCGGCGCCGAGGTCCTGTCGAACGACTCGTTCCAGGAGTTCCACGCCGATCACCCCTGGCTCTTCGACCCCGGCCGGCTCATCGGCGGCAAACCCGTGCCCGGTGCGGGCTGGATCTTCACGCCCAGGAGCCCGGTGCGCGGCGTGCGGAGCCGGGCGGCCCTGGCGGCGGGTACGGCCAAGACGTCCAAGTCGGCCAAGGCGGCCAAGTCCGCCCCGGCGACGGGGAGCGCCGAGAGCGCCGCCACCGGGGACCCCGCGGAGGCGGCGAGGCTCGAGGCCGCGCTGGCCGCGGCCGGCGACGACGTCGTGCCGGGCACAGGACGACGGTCGCGATCGGCAGGGAGGACCGACAAGACGGCCAAGGCCGAAAAGGCGGGTAAGGCCGAAAAAGCGGTCAAGAAGACGGCCAAAGCCGAAAAGGTCGCCAAGACCGGCAAAGCCGGCCACAAGACCGAGAAGGCCACCGAGCCGCTGGACATGGCCGCCACGCCCAAGGCGCGCCGAGCCCGCAAAACCGACGAGGCCCAGGGCGCGCCGAAGGCCGAGAGGACCCAGAAGACGGCGAAGACGGCGAAGACCGCAGAAGACCGCGAAGACGGCGAAGACCCAGAAGGCCGCGAAGACGGCGAAGACCCAGAAGGCCGCCGAGAGTCGAAGGACCGTGGCCGAGACGGGCGCCGGGGGCGGGGGAGATGCCGAGGACGGTGATTCTGGTTCCGCGTCCCGTGGTCGCCGGGGTCGAGGCCGGCGGGCCACCGCGGCCGACGTGCGCGCCGCCATCGACGTGGCCACGGTGGAGGCCGTGGATCCCCAATCCGATGCCGACGACAAGGCTCGGCTGCCGAGCCGGCGCAAGCGCGCCGCGGCCCCGCCCGCCGTCAACGACCCCCTGACGTTTCTGACCTTCGTGTCCGAGCATCCCATCGGCTCGATCGTCGAAGGGACCGTGTCCTCGTTCGTATCCCACGGTGCCATGGTCGATGTCGGGGGCATGCAGTGCTACGTACCGCTGGCCGGGCTGGCCGTGCCGCCGCCGAGCCGGGCGCGCGAAGTCGTCGAACGCGGCGAACAGCGTGCCTTCGTCCTCGTGGCGCTCGACCCGGCACGACGGGGCGCCGAGCTCGCCCTTCCCGAGGTCGCGGCCGGCCGCAGCGCGCGCTAGGAGCCTCCTCCCCCTCCAATACCACAATAAGTGGCGGTACCTCTCAAGCGTTGCCACTCATAGTGCCGACGTTGCAGTCGGGAAAGCAGCGGACGAGGAGCCTCCAGCCGGGGAACGGCCAAGCCACCCCTGGGGAGGGTTCGACAAGAGGACACGAGGGACCCGCCATGCAACTGAAGCAAACGCTCGGCCGAATCGGCCTTCACCTGCCCCGTCACAACGGCAAGGACGTCTTGCTCATGGAGGCGCCGCGCAAGGGCAGCGGCGAGTCCTGGAAGGGCACCCTGGCCCGCTGGAGCAACTCCGCCTACGACGACCCCTGGCCCACCCGGTAGGGAGGTCCAGGACGAGGCCCCGGGAAAACGGAGGATCCGGGCCCTTTTTCGCAACAGGTCATCAAGATCCACCCCGGTTGTGTCGATCTTGGGGCAGTGGCGACGAGGCCATGACAGGGATCCCGTAGTCCCAGGGCCAGGCGCACGCGCCCGGCTCGACACCGCCGTGGGGCGGATCGACTCCGGGACCACAGGTCGCGACCGAGATCGTCGCGCCCCGCTGCGGGGGCGCGACGCACCCCGAAGCGCAGCGACGGGACAGGGAGGACGACGGATGGCAAGGGTGGGGCCACGGCCCAGACGTGACGAGGACGGGTTCGGGCTCGTCGAGGTCATGCTGTCGCTGTCGGTGTTGCTCGTCGTCCTGGTGGCGACCTCGTACCTCGTGGACAACGTCGTCCAGCAAGCCGCCACCTCGCGGGAGAAGGTGGCGGCCACAGAGCTCGCCGAGCAGTGGCTCGAGCAGCTGTCGAACGACCCCATTTCGAGCCTGCAGGCCTACATCGCCAAGGACGTGCAGTTGACGCCCCAGCCCGTCACCGTGGCCGGCGTCGCCTTCACCGTGTGGGGACACCTGGAGTGGGGCGACACCGGCGCCACCCACAGCCTGTGCACCACCGGCAACCCGCCCCAGGTGATCCGGGCGACCGTCACGGTGAAATGGTCCGGTCAGGCCATAGGGGAGACCACCGTCATGAATCCCCCCTATGGCACGGTCATCCCCGGTGACGGGTTCCTGTCGATCCAGATCTACGGGTTGACCGCCAACAGCCCGCCGGCCGACACCGCCAACCTCATCAACGTCCCCGTCACCGTCACGCCGGTCACGACGCTGGCCACCGGGCTGACGTCGGGCACCACCAACATCGCCTCGTTGAGCGTGGTGGGGCTGACCAATCCCGTGGCCGCCGGAGACTCCATCACCATCGGATCGGGGTCCAGCACCCAGGTGGTGACCGCCCAGACGGCGGCGGCGGTGGGCACGGGCACCCAGACCATCGCCATCAGCCCCAAGTTCACGGCCAACGCCACCTACCCCGGGGGCACGAGCGTCTGGGACAGTGCGTGGGGATCGACGGTGTACAACCCCGACCAGTACGGCTGCGTCTACCTCCAAGAACCCCTCGGCGACTACACCGAGAGCCTGGGGAGCCCCTCGGGCGGCCCGACCTTCATCGACAACACGGAGAACCTGACACCGCTGTCCCCGGTCCAGTTCGTGACCGTGGCCGCACTGCCGGTCCACTACGCCTTCACCTACGACGAGGCGGGCACGGTGGCGTTCTCCCCCTCGGCGGCGGCGCCCATCGCCACGGGCATGCCCATCTCGGTGAGCCCCAACGCATCCCTGCAGACCGTGGTCGTCCCCGTGGGGAGCAACGCCACATCGGCGGTGCTCTTCCCCTTCACTCCGGCGTACTCGGTCTGGTACGGCGACTGCCAGCCACCTCCCCGCGCCGGCACGACCATGGAGGAGCCCGCCACGCCCGCCACGGTGAGCGTCACGCCCCAGGGCAGCTCGTCGGTGGCGATCACCGGTCTCGACGTCCTCACCGTCCATGCCACCCGGGCGACGGGGAACTTCACGGGTTCGGTGTCGGCGTCGGCGACCATCACCGACTCCAACGCCATCACCGGGAGCAGCGGTGACGGTTGTCCGGTGGCCGACAGCACCGGCGGAGAGTCCTTCGGCCTGGTGGGGTTGTCGGGATCGACGAACTCCTATTCCAGTCAGACCGCCATCCTTCCCCAGACCTACAAGGTCACCGTCACCGACTCGAGCTCCGGCGGCGGCTCGGCGTCGACCACGGTGACGGTGGGGTCGGGCGGAGCGACAGCTTCGGTGACCGTCCCATGAGGTCGCGGTGGCGGGCCGAGCGGGGCCAGGAGGGGTTCACCCTCATCGAGACGTGCCTCACCGTCCTCATCATGGCCATCGTGCTGGCGTGCGCCTTCCCCACGGTGCCGCTGTTCTTCGGAGAGCAGACCTCGATCCAGAACACCTTCGGTGCGGTCGACCAGCTCGTGCTGGCCTCGGAGACCGTGACCCGTTACGTGCACGAGGCCGTCGACAACTCGCCGGGGGGGCTCGCCTCCCCGTTCGCGTCGGCCAGCTCCAACGCCGTCACCTTCACCGCCAACACGGGCATTGCCGGCGCCCCCGAGCAGGTCGTGGTCAAGGTGACCAACGGCAACGGCGGGTCGCGCACCTTCGGGATGTCGCTGTACCCGGCGGCGAGCGGCAGTTGTCCCCCCAGTGGCGCGGGGTGCACCTACTCGGGGTCCGACAACAGCGTGCTCATCAACTACCTCACCAACGGGACGGGGGGCAGTCCCGTGTTCTCGTTCCTGTTGCAAGGGGGAGAGTCGTGCGCCGGTCCGCCCCCGGGCGCGGCACCGACGACACTGGCTACGGCTCTGACCAGCGGACACGCCTACACCAGCGTGAGCGTGAACGGCCTGACGTCGCCCGTGTCGGTGGGTGACTCGATCTTTCTCGGGTCCGGGCCCAACGCGCAGATCCTCACCGCCACCGCCACCACCACGGCCGGATCCGGGACCAAGGTCATCACGGTGGGCAGCTTCAATGCCAGCCAGGCCTACCCCGTGACGACCACGGGTGTCTACGACAACGCCTGGGGGATCGTCCCCAACACGCTGCCCGACACCTTGTCCTCGACCGGCGCATTGACCAGTGGCGTCAACGTCACGCAGCTGAAGTTGGCGACGGGGCTGCCCGCCGCGGTGGCCCCCAACGACCTCATCGTGGTGGGCACGGGCAGCACCACCCAGACCTTCACCACGACGTCCGCGGGGGCAGCCCAAGGGCAGACGACCATCCCGGTCACGAGCGTGGCCGCCAACGCCAACTACGCCGCGGGGGCCGAGGTCTACGACAGCTCGTGCTCGGCCTCGCAGCTGGCCCAGATCATCGCCGTCTCCTTGAGCCTCCAGGCCACCAAGACCCCCGGCGGACAGCCCACGGGATACCAGTCCCAGGCGTACCTGGTGTCGCCCACCTACAACTCCACGGTCGGATGAGGACCCGGGTCCTGCCGGGCGGGTGTGTCCCGGCACCACGAAAGGAGAACGGCATGGTGCACAGGTGGCGTCTCCGCCGGGGCCAGTCGGGCCAGACCATGCCCCTGGTCCTGGGCGTCTGCCTGGTGCTCACGCTGGGGTCGGTGGTGCTCATCCAGAACACCTGGCAGCAGTTCCCCATCGTGACCAAGGACGTGGTCCAGCACGAGGCCTACCGGGCCATGCTGGCGGGGGTCGACGAGTACCTGTACTCGGTGAACTCCAACGCCAACTTCGCGTCCTGCTACGCCAAGTACTACACGAGCGGCGGCACGCTGGTGGGATCCGCTCCGAGCTCGTTCTCGAGCTCCACGCTGTGCAGCGGGATGAGCTTCAACACGTGGACCTCGGTGCCGGGAACGTCGTCGGTCAACGGCCCGCCCATGTGGTTCTACCTGGGCACGCCCAACGTGAACACGACGACGGGCAACATCACCATGAGCATCATCGGGGGTGCGGGCTTCCCGGGCACCTACAACTACCAGACGGCCCGGCTCGTGCTGCAGCCCCTCAACAGCTTCCTGCTCAACGTGCTGTGGATGGACAAGAACCAGATCGATCCCACCGTGTTGGGGTTCCCCACCGGTGACACCTGTCCGTACTACTGGGTGTCGGGGTCCCTGGCTTCCTACAGCAGCGGCAGCTACAACTGCACGTCGGTCAACTTCATCACCGCCGACTCCTTGACGGGCAACCTGTACACCAACGACACCATCTTCACCTGCGGCAGCCCGACGTTCCTGAACGTGGCGACCGCGGACCCCAACGAGAACTGGTTGCCCAACGGCAGCGGGTGCTCGGGCAACCCCGTGGGGGACACGACGTTGACGACGGGCATCACGTCGGGGACCAGTCCCGCGACGTTGAGCGTCCAGGCCATCGCCCAGGCCGAGGCCGTCAACGACACCCTCACCATCGGAGTGGGGTCGACCACCCAGACCGTGAAGGTGACGGCGGCGGCGTTGGCCGGCGCCACCACCATCCACGTGAGCGGCTTTCCCGCCAACGCCACCTACCCCGCGGGCACCCAGGTGAACGACAATGCCACCGGCACCTGGGCCAGCGGCGTAGCGCTCCAGCCCATCCCCAACGACAACTCGGTGCTGGACGCCAACGCCCAGACCGGCGGCTGCCTGTACGAGGGTCCCACCACCATCAAGCTCAACGGCACGACCATGAACGTCACGAGCCCCAACACGCCCACGGGCTTGCCGACAGGCGCCCCCAACACGTCCTCGTCCAACGACGCGCTGAACGCCGCCGCCAACACCGCCAACGTGTGCATGCCGTCGTCGCCGGGCGGATCGGTGGCCGTGCCCACCGACGGCGTGGTCTACGTGGAGGACTGCGTCAACTCGGCGACGTGCACCACCGCCAGCCCGATGGCCCCCACGGGCACCATCGATCCCGGGGAGGAAGGCGTCACCACCCAGAACCAGAACTCGGTGGGCGACGCCATCGTCCAGGGCTCGGTGACCAACCCCATGACCATCGGCACGTCGAACAACATCATCATCGACGGAAACCTGTGCTACACCGACGACGTGTCGGGAGGCACGTGCACGGCGACCCCGGCGGCCCCCTCGACCAACGTGCTCGGGTTGGTGGCCGACAACTTCGTCGAGCTCAGCCACCCCATGGCCTACACCACCAGCCACGGCACCGAGAACATCACCGGCAACGCCTCGACGTGCGCGGCGGGCCTCGGCAACGGCACCACCACGTGCGACCTGTCGAACCCGATCATCGACGCCGTGATCCTGGCCCTCAAGGGGTCCTTCCTCGTGAACTACTGGGACCAGGGCAGCGTGATCGGCACCAACTGCCCGGTGGGCACGAACGTCCCGAACTGCATCACCCTCAACGGGACGATCGACCAGGCATGGCGAGGCCCGGTGGGGACGGGATCGCCATCGGTGTCGACCGGGTACGCCAAGAACTACCAGTGGGACTCGCGCCTCGAGTACCTGTCGCCGCCGTACTACCTGAACCCGGGGACGTCGCAGTGGGGCTTCGCTTCGTTCACCAACGTGTCGGGCTCGTGCAAGATGCCCACCGGTCAGACCTGTCCCTCGGGGTACCCGTGATGGGCGGTCCGCCCCGGCGCTGACCGATAACCTCGGCCGCCA
Organism: uncultured Acidimicrobiales bacterium; assembly: GCA_963848335.1. Lineage (GTDB taxonomy): Bacteria > Actinomycetota > Acidimicrobiia > Acidimicrobiales > UBA8190 > Chersky-840. The sequence continues at coordinate 181,996 of CAWKDD010000003.1, read as the reverse complement.
TGGTGCGGCCCGAGGACGTCCTGCCCCACCGTCCCCCCTTCCTGCTGGTGGACGAGGTGACCGAGCTCGATCCCGGACAGCGGGCCCGGGGTCGCTGGCACCTGCGCGGCGACGAGGACTTCTTCGCCGGGCACTTCCCGGGCCGCCCCACCCTGCCGGGGGTGTTGATGGTCGAGTCCCTGGCCCAGCTGGGGGGGATCGCGGTGCTCTCCGACGAGCGCTTCGCCGCGACGCCTGCCCCTGTTCGGGGGGATCGACCGGGCCCGCTTCCGGCGCCAGGTGCTCCCGGGCGAGGTCCTCGACCTGGAGGTGACCCTGGGACGGCTGTCGGCGCGAGCGGGCACGGGCCGGGGCCGCGCCAGCGTCGACGGCCACCTGGCGTGCGAGGCCGACCTGCTGTTCGTCATCGTGGACAGGTAGGACAAGGCCGGTGCGCATCGCCACCTGGAACGTCAACTCCCTCAACGCCCGCCTGCCCCGAGTCGAGGAATGGATCGACTACGCACGGCCTGACGTGCTGTGCATGCAGGAGACCAAGCTCGCCGACGCGGCCTTCCCGTCCATGGCGTTCTCGGCCCTGGGATACGAATCGGCCTCCCACGGAGAAGGCCGGTGGAACGGCGTGGCCGTCGTGAGCCGGGTCGGGATCGAGGACGTGGTGGAGGGCTTCGGAGACGACCGGGACGAACAAGGAGCGCGCCTGCTGGCCGCCACGTGCGCAGGGGTACGGGTCCACAGCGTGTACGTCCCCAACGGGCGCGAGGTGGGGAGCGAGCACTACGAGGCCAAGCTGGCGTGGTTGGGCGAGCTGCGCGCCTACCTGGGGCGGGTGTGCCAGCCGACCGACAAGGTGGTGGTGTGCGGGGACTTCAACGTCGCCCCCGAAGACCGCGACGTGTGGGACCCGGCCGCCTTGGCGGGCGCCACCCACGTCACGGTTCCCGAGCGCGCCGCCCTGCACGAGCTCGAAGAGTGGGGACTGGTCGACTCGTTCCGTCAGCAGTACTCCCAGGACGGGCTCTTCACGTGGTGGGACTACCGCGCCGGGAACTTCCACAAGCACATGGGCCTGCGCATCGACCTCGTCATGCTCAGCCGACCCTTGGCCGAGCGTGTCACCTACGCGCTCGTGGACCGCAACGCCCGCAAGGGCAAGCAGCCGTCGGACCACGCGCCGGTGCTCGTCGACGTCGACGTGTAGGGCGCGGCCCGCCCCGGGCGTCGTTCAGCCGGCGTGGGGGAGTCGGGCCCGCAGCAACGCGATGCGTTGCGCCATTTGGCGCGCGTCGGGCTCGAACCCGGCCCCGAGCTCGTGATTCGCCTGCTGCAGCGCGGCCAGGAGGGGGGAGGGGTCACAGCGCCACGTCCGCCCGCCCGCCCGGCGCGTGCCGGCCCACGAACACCACAACTCGTCCTCGGCGCGGGTGAGCGCCACGTACAGGAGCCGGCGTTCCTCGGCCAGCGCATGCGGCGTGGTGGCGTAGGCGATCGGGACCATGCCGTTCTCGAGGCCGACGACGGCCACCGCCGGCCACTCGAGGCCCTTGGCCCGGTGGAACGTGGACAGCTCGACCCCGTCGAAGGCGTCGGGTTCCATGTCCTCTCCGCCGGCGGCGACCCATTCGAGGAACTCGCCCACCGTGGCGTCGGGGAACTCCAGGGCGTGCTCGTCGGCCAGGCGGGCCAGGACGGCCGGCAACGCCACGTGAGGCGTCCCTTCGTCCCCGCCGCGGGGACGCCCGTCTCGGTCCGGGGAACGGTGCGTGGCCGACGACGCCCTCGCCTCGCGGGCCATCACCAGCTCCGCCAGGGCCGGGCGCAGATGGCGGGCCCGGGGCAGACGGCGGAGCTCGGCCAGCGTGGCCCGAGCCTGGGCCGCCTCCTTGGCGCCCCCGGCCATCCGGTGGGGGATCCCGGCACGCGCCAGCGCCCGGGCGACGGGCTCGAGGCGGGAGTTGGTGCGTGCCAACACGGCCAGGTGGGACCAGGGACGCCCGGGCCGGTGGGTGCGGCGCAGCCACCGCGCCAGTGCCGTGGCCTCCCCGTCGTCGTCGTCGAAGCCTTCGACCACGGGGCACGGCCCGTCCGGACGCGACGCCTGACCGGGACCCGTACCCAGCACGGCGCCGGCGGCGCCGACGACCTGAGGCGTGGAACGGTGGTTGGCGTCGAGACGCAGGACGGTGGTGCCGGGCAGCAGCTCGGGGAGCCGGTCGAGGAGGGTAGGGTCGGCTCCGTTCCATCCGTAGATGGCCTGCCTGGGATCTCCCACCACGAACAGGTCGCGCCCATCTCCGAGCCAGGCCCGGAGCAGGCGCCACTGCGCGGGGTTCACGTCCTGGAATTCGTCCACGAAGACGTGGCGGATCCGCCACCGCTGTGCTGCCGCGGCGACCTCGTCCTCCTCGAGCAGCGACGCGCACCGCGACACGAGGTCGTCGAGGTCGAGGACGTCGCGCTTGTTCTTCACCTCGAGGTACCCGGCGTAGATCTCGGCCACCTCGGCGGCGGCGAGGCCCGACAGGGTGTCGCGCCCCGCCGCCAGGGCGGCGGTGGTGTAGTCCTCGGGGCTCAGCATGCAGACCTGCGCCCAGTGCAGCTCACCGAGGACGGCGGCGGCGGTCCCCGGACCCGCGGCGCGCCCGCCGAGCACGGCCCGCACCAGGGGGGTGGGATCGTCCACCAGCGCCGGCGGGCGCAGCTGCCGGTCGGCCCAGTGCCGGCGCAGCTGGGCGAGGGAGAGTGCGTGGAAGGTCCCCGCCGACACCAGGCCGGGAACCCCGAGCCGGGCCAGTCGGCCCCGCAGCTCGCGCGAGGCCTTGCGGGTGAAGGTCACCACCAAGGTGTGCTCGGCACGGGCCGACCCGTCGAGGATGCGCCGGGCCACCCGTCGCGCCAGGACCGTCGTCTTGCCCGAGCCTGCCGCGGCCAGGACGCACAAGGGGGAATCCGGGGATGCCACCGCCTCGTGCTGGGCCACGGTGAGCCCGCGCCACAGCTCCGACGAGCCGGTCGCGCAGGGCGTGGAGCTGGGCACCGCGGCGACCGTATCCGGGGGGTGTGTCGGCCCGGGGGATGGTCGGCGGCCCATTTTTCCGGCAGTAGCCTCCCCGAGGTGCTTCGGTCGCTCGCCGGTGGGCTGTTGTACGGCGAGACCTGGGGCGAAGGCCCCCCGGTGGTGGTGGCGCTCCACGGCTGGCGCCGCACCCACGACGACTTCGCCTCCTCGTTGGGCCCGACCGCGGCCCACGGAGCTCTGCCCACCCTGGCTCCGGACCTCCCCGGGTTCGGTGCCACCCCCGCGCCCACCGGGCCGTGGGGGTCCGGCGAGTACGCGGCGGCGGTGGCGCAGTTGCTCGAGGACACCGCCGGGCTGGGCGTCGCGCCCGTGGTCGTGGGCCACTCGCTCGGGGGCCGGATCGCGGTGCGCCTGGCTGCGGCCCGTCCCGAGCTCGTGGGGGCGCTCGTGTTGACCGGGGCACCCCTGGTCCCCAGGGCGGGTGGCCGGCGCCGGCCCCCCTTGGCGTACCGGACGGCACGGGCGCTGCACCGGGCACGCCTGGTGGGCGACGCAACCATGGAACGGGCCCGGCGGCGCTACGGCTCGCCCGACTACCGCGCCGCCCAGGGGGTGATGCGCGACGTGTTGGTCCGCCTCGTGAACGAACGCTACGACGACACGCTGGCGGCGCTGCGGTGCCCGGTCGAGCTGGTGTGGGGCGACGACGACGCGCGAAGCCCCCGTCGAGACGGCACGCGCCCTCGAGCAGACCATCTCGACGGCCCGTCTGACCCTGTGCCCGGGGGCCGGCCACCTGCTGCCCCTGACGGCCCCGCTCGAGCTGCGCGCCGCGGTCGAACGAGCGCTGGCCCGACGCCCGTGACGCCGGGCTGGTCGTCCGCCGTCACCGGCGTGGACCCGGTCGCCGTGCTGGGTGCTGCGGACCACGCCCTGCGTTCGACGGTGGTGGCCGTCGCCGTGCTGTGCATCGCGCTGGCCGGGCCGCGCTGGCTGCGTGTGGCTCAGCGCGAGCACTACGCCGTGGACGCTGTGTCGCGCTTCGCGTTGCGGTGGTGGAGCTCGGCGCCGGGCAATCTCGCCGCCCTGGCCGTAGCCGTCGCCGGCCTGGTGCTGTCGTCACGGTGGCCGGCGTGTGCGTTCGCCACCGCGGCCGTGGTGGCCCTGGGGCCGATCGGCCTGTCGTGGCGGGGCCGGACCTCGCCCTTGGCGTGGACGCGCCGGTTGCGCACCTTGGCCGTGGTGTGGGCCGTCCTCGAAGCGGGGGCGATCGCCGGCGCCACGGTGGCGGGGCAGGGCCCGGTGGGGGCGGCGGCGGCGGCGTTGGCGCTTCCTGCGCTGGTCGACCTGGCTTGTGCCCTCACGGGGCCACTGGAGCGCCGGCTGGCGAACCGCTACGTGACGAGCGCGCAGGCGCGCCTGGGGCGGGTGGCGCCCAAGGTGGTGGCCATCACCGGCTCGTTCGGAAAGACGAGCACCAAGGGATACGTCGCCCACCTGGTGGGAGCGGCCCGATCGGTGGTGGCCAGCCCCGCCAGCTTCAACAACCGCGCCGGTCTGGCCCGGGCCGTCAACGAGCACCTGGCCGAGGGCACCGAGGTCTTCGTGGCCGAGATGGGGACCTACGGGCGGGGGGAGATCGCCGAATTGTGCTCGTGGGTCCACCCCGACGTGTCGGTGATCACCGCCATCGGCCCCGTCCACCTGGAGCGCTTCGGGTCCGAGGAGCGCGTGCTGGAGGCGAAAGCCGAGATCGTGGCGGGAGTGCCCTGCGCGGTGCTCGTCGTGGACGACGACCGCCTGGGGAAGCTGGCCGAGTCCTGTGCCGAGCGCGGCACCCGGGTGTGGCGGGTGTCGGGTCGTGACACGGGCGCGGACGTGTGCGTCGTCGAGGAGGGAGGCGGGTTGTCGGTGTACCTCCGGGGGGACGAGATCGGACGGGGGATTTCGGTCGAGGCGAGACCGGGCAACGTGGCCGCGGCGGTGGCGGTGGCGGTGGAGCTCGGCGTCCCGGTCGACGACGTGGTGCGGCGGCTTCCCACGCTGCCGGTCGCTCCCCACCGTCTCGAGCACGGCGTGGGCGCCGGCGGTGTGGTCGTGCTCGACGACACCTACAACGCCAACCCGGCGGGGGGCGCGCCGCCCTGGCGACCCTGAAGCGTCTGGGCGCGGATGCGTCCCGGCGCGTGGTGGTGACGCCGGGGATGGTCGAGCTGGGCTCGCTCCAGGCCTCGGAGAACGCCAGCTTCGCCGCCCACGCTGTGTCTGTGGCCACGGACCTGGTGGTGGTGGGCCGCACCAACCGCCGCGCCCTGCTGCGGGGGGCCCGGCGTGGATCGGAGGGCACCGGCTCGGGTCAGGTGGTGGTGCTGGGCACACGGCAGGAGGCCACCGAGTGGGTGCGCCGCCACCTCGGCCGCGGCGACGTCGTGTTGTACGAGAACGACCTGCCCGACCACTACCCTTGAGCGCCGCCGGACCGCCTCGTCATCTGGTCCTCCGATTCCGCCGAGCCCGGGAGCCCCATCCTTGAACGTCAACGCCGCCAGGGTCGCCGTCGCCTTCGGGGGGGCGTCACCGGAGCACGACGTGAGCATCCTGACGGGGCTCCAGGCCGCGCACGAGCTGGCCCGCGCCGGGCGCGATGTGATCGGTCTGTACTGGACCAAGACCGGGGACTGGTACCGGGTGGACGCCTCGCTCGAGGCGGCCGATTTCGTCGAGGGCGTGCCGCGCGGGGCGCAGTCCGTGCAGTTGGTGACGGGCGGGGACGGGGCCGGCTTCGTGGCGGGAGCGGGGCGCCTCGGCCGTCACGCGTCCGCTGCCGCTCGACGCGGTGGTCAACTGCTGTCACGGCGGACCGGGTGAGGACGGCACCTTGCAGGCCGCGCTCGACCTCGCCGGCCTCCCCTGCACGGGGCCCGGTGTGGCGGCGGCGGCGTTGGGCATGGACAAGCTGGCGTTCGCCGGGGTGGCCCAGGCGGCCGCCCTCCCCGTGCTGCCGAGGGTCCTGCTCGGACGCGACGACCCGATCGGGTTCCCGGGCCCCTACATCCTGAAGCCCCGGTTCGGTGGGTCCTCGATCGGTGTCGAAGTCGTCGCCGATCTCGACACCGCACGGGGACGGCTCGACGCCAACGCGCACCTGCGCCACGGTGCCGTGGTCGAGCCCTACCGGGAGGACCTCTTCGACCTGAACCTGGCGGCGCGGACCTGGCCCCAGGTCGCGCTGTCGGCGGTGGAGCGCCCCCTGCGGTCCACCGCGGCGGCGGAGATCCTCGGCTACGCGGACAAGTACGTCGGTGGAGAAGGGATGGCCAGCGCCCCCCGGGAGCTCCCGGCCGACCTCGCCCCCGCTGTGGTGGCCTCGCTGCACGAGGCGGCGCGCACCGTGGTGCGCCTGGCCGCGGTGCGCGGCGTGGCCCGCATCGACTTCCTCTCCGACGGGGAGTCCTTCTTCGTGAACGAGGTCAACACCGTGCCCGGATCCCTGGCGCGCTACCTGTGGGTGGACCCGGTGCTCCCCTTCATCGAACTGCTCGACGCCCTCATCGGCGAGGCGCTCGAGCGTCCCGCCGCGCACCACAGCGCCGCCGGCGCCGACGGCACCGTGCTGCGAAGCGCCGGAGGCATCGCCTCGAAGCTGGCCTGAGCGGTCCGCGGCGCCTTCCCAGGCGCCCGCACGCGGCGGTCGGGGCCGACTCTCGTGCGCCTGGGTGCCCGTGGTGTGCAAGGCCCGGCGATACGCTTGGATGGCTATGCCTTTTCCCCGCCGGCTCCTCACCGAGGACGAGGAGGTCGTCGTCGAGCTGCGGCCGCACTGGGCCTTCCTGGGCAGGCCGCTCGTGGTGGCCGTGGCGGTCGTGGTCCTGGTGATCGCGGTGGCGGTCGACTTCTCCGATGCGCCCGTGGGCGTCTTGTACGTGTTGCTGGCGCTGGTGACCTGCTCGGCGCTGTGGCTGGCCGGGCGGTTGTTGCGCTGGTTCGCGAGCAGCTTCGTGGTCACCAACACCCGCATCATCCAGCGCACCGGCGTGTTCTCCCGCCGGGGCCTCGAACTCCGGTTGGAGCGGGTCAACCAGCTGTCGTACCACCAGTCGATCCCGGACCGGATCCTGCGGACCGGTGAGCTCCAGGTGGAGATGGGCGGGGACACGGGCCTCTTGGTCTTCGACCACGTGCCGCGCCCCGCCGCCGTGCAAAGTGTCATCACCGAGCAGATCGACGCCCTGCGCCACCGCGCCGGCGTGCCCGCCTCGGCCGGGGCCGGTACGGGCGCACGCAGCGGCGCCGCTGCGACAGGACAAAACCCGCGAGGTGCCGGCGGCCGGGGGGCCCAGGAGCTCGGGATCACCGGTGATACCCCGCCCTCGGGCACCGCCGCCGTGGCGCGGTCGCCGCGCGGCGAGGACTCGGTGGCGGCGCGCCTCGTGCAGCTCGACGAGCTGCGTCGGCGGGGGATCGTCACCGACGCCGAGTTCGCCTCCAAGAAGGCGGAGCTGCTCGACCGCCTCTGAGGCTGGCGGGTTCGGCGCTCGGCGACGGGACCGCAAGGTCGATCCGGGCGTGGGTCAGGGATCGGTGACGATGTGGGCGCCCCCGGCGGCTCGGACCCGCCACGCCGGGGTGCGGAACGCCCGGAGGTCGAGAGCCCCCGGCTCGGTCAGCGCCACCACGCATCCCCCGAACCCGGCCCCGGTCAGGCGCGCCCCGAAGACACCGGCGCGCCCCACGAGGGCGTCGACCAGCGCGTCGAGGCCGGGAGTCGACACCTCGAAGTCCTGAGCGAGGCTGCGGTGGCTCTCGGTCATGAGGCGCCCGGCGCCGTGCATATCCCCGCCTCCCAGGGCGGCGGTGAAGGCCCGGACCCGGGCGCATTCGGTGGCGACGTGGCGGGCCCGCCGTCGCAGCAAGGCATCGGGGATGGCCTGCGCGACCTCAGGGTCGAGCCGCCCCAGAGGTCCCATACGGTGCGCGGCGGCCTCGCATTCGGCGCGTCGCTGCGCGTAGGCCGAATGTTCCAGCGATCGTGACTCACCGGAGTGCACCACCACGACGTCGACGTCGCGGGCATCTCGACGTGGCGCATGGCCAGATCGGCGAAGTCGATCAACAGGGCGCTGCCCTGCCGGGCCGCGCTCACGACGAGTTGGTCCATGATCCCCGTCGGCACTCCCGTGGCGGCGTGCTCGGCGTGCTGGCAGGTGCGGGCCAGGGAGAGCGGGTCGGGCTCGCAACCCAGGGCCAGAGCTGTGGCCACCTCGAGCGCGGCGCTCGACGACAGTCCGGCCCCGATGGGCAGGGTGCTCTCCACCGTGCCGGTGCCGCCCGACCCGGGACGGACGGCAGCGACAACGGCGGCGACGTAGCGCGCCCAGCTCGGTTCGAGGGTCTGGATCAGACGGGGGTCGAGGGGGACGCGCAGCTCAACGTCGGCGGGCTCGGGCTCGGCGCTGGACCGCAGCACGACACGCGTGCCTTCGTCGGCGAGGAACGTCACCGTGGTGCCGAGGTCGACGGCCATGGGGAGGGCGAGTCCCTCGTTGTAGTCGGTGTGGTCGCCGATGAGGTTGACCCGGCCCGGGCTCCGGGCGCGCACTGCCGCGGCGGGTGTCGGTCGGGGGGGATCGGACATCGGGGCGACAGCATGACACGACCGGTTTGACCCCCACCCGCTGCTGCGGCCACCATCCGGGCATGGAGCACGTCAAGGTGGGGACCGGCATCGAACTGTGCTACGACCTGCGTGGAGCGCCCGAGGACCCGGCCATCGTCCTCATCGCCGGCCTCGGTCGCCAGCTCATCGGGTGGGACGAGGCGTTCTGCGACCTCCTGGTGGACCGGGGCTTCAAGGTGCTGCGCTTCGACAACCGCGACGCCGGCCTGTCCACGCACCTGGAGGAGGGTCCCGTCTTCGACGTCGCCGCGGCACGACGCGGCGGGCGCGACGCCGTGGCCTACACGCTCGACGACATGGCCGATGACACCGTGGACCTGCTCGACGTGCTCGGTATCGGGCAGGCGCACCTGGTGGGGACATCCATGGGAGGCATGATCGCCCAGACGATCGCCATCGGGCACCGCGATCGGGTGCGCAGTCTCTGCTCGATCATGTCGACGACCGGAGCCCATGGCGTGGGCCAGCCGACTCCCGAGGCCATGGCGGTCGTCATGAAGCGGCCGCCTGCGGACCGTGCGCGCTACGTCGCCTTCGAGCTCGCCAACTGCGAGATCATCGGGTCGCGGGGGAAGCTGGTCGACGAGCAGTGGCGGCGGCGCAGGTTCGAACATTTCTACGACCGCGGCATCGACCCCGCGGGGACGGCGCGCCAGATCATGGCCATGGTGGCGTCCGGTGATCGCAGCGCGGGGCTCGCCCAGGTCGTGGCGCCGACACTGGTCGTCCACGGAGATGCCGACACTCTGGTGCCACTGAACGGGGGCGAGGCCACGGCGCGCGCCGTCCCGGGGGCGCAGCTCCTCGTGATCCGGGACATGGGCCACGAGATCCCACCGGGCGCGCAGCTCGAGGTGGCCGGCGCCATCGCCGCCCACGCCCTGAGGGCCGAGGAGGCGCACCACGACGCGGCGGGAGCTCCGCGGTGAGCGGCCCCCTCGAGAGCGTCCGGGTCGTCGAGCTGGCCGGGATCGGGCCCGGCCCCTACACCTGCATGCTCCTGGCCGACGCCGGGGCCGACGTGATCCGCGTCGACCGCGCCTCGGGCAGCCCTCCGGCGGCATCGGCGCAGCCGCACTGGGACCTGCTCAACCGGAGCCGGCCGTCGGTCGCCGTCGACCTCAAGCACCCCGAGGGGGTACGCCTGGTGCTCGACCTCGTCGAGCAGGCCGACGGCCTCGTCGAGGGTTGGCGGCCGGGTGTAGCCGAACGACTCGGGATCGGGCCTCGGGAGTGCATGGAACGCAACCCCCGGCTCGTGTACGGACGCATGACGGGCTGGGGTCAGGACGGGCCGCTCGCGTCGGCGGCGGGCCACGACATCAATTACATCGCCCTGGCGGGTGCGCTGTGGCCCATCGGCCGGGTCGGGGAGCGCCCCGTCCCCCCGCTCAACCTCGTCGGGGACTTCGGCGGCGGGGGCATGCTGCTGGCCTTCGGGATGTGCGCGGCGCTCCTCGAGGCCCGGACCTCGGGCCGTGGTCAGGTGGTGGACGCGGCCATGGTCGACGGGGCGGCCTCGCTCATGACCATGACCTTCGCCTTCCGCCGCCTCGGGCTGTGGACCGAGGGGCGCGGCGTGAACGTGCTCGACACGGGCGCCCCGTTCTACGAGGTCTACGACACCGCCGACGGCAAGTGGTTCTCGGTGGGCGCCATCGAGCCCCAGTTCTACGCCGAGTTGCTCAAGGTGCTCGGCCTCGACGCCCAACAGCTCCCCGCCCAGAACGACCGGGAGCAGTGGCCCGCCATGAAGGAGCGCTTCGCGGCCGTCTTCCGTACCAGGACGCGCGACGAGTGGGCCGAGGCATTTGCCGGGACCGACGCCTGTGGCGCCCCCGTCCTGTCCCCCTGGGAGGCGCACACCCACCCCCACAACGTGTACCGCACGACCTTCGTGGAGGTCGACGGCGTGGTGCAGCCCGGCCCCGTGCCCAACTTCGGCCGGACGCCGGCCGCCGTGCGTAAGCCACCGTCGGTAGCGGGAGCCGACGCGCCCGAGGCCCTGCGCTCGTGGGGGATCGCCCAGGACCGGATCGCGGCCCTGCGCGCCGAGGGCGCTGTCGACTGAAGGTCGAGACGTTCAGAGGTTCACGACGGGGCAGGTCACGGTGCGCGTGATGCCCTCGATGAGCTGGATGTGGCTCACCACCATGCGTCCGAGGTCGTCGACCGAACCCGCCTGGGTCCGCACGATGACGTCGTAGGGCCCGGTGACGTCCTCGGCCGAGACCACCCCGTCTATGCCACGCACCTGCTGCGCCACGTATGCGGCCTTGCCGACCTCGGTCTGGATCAGCACGTATGCGGTCACCGCCATCGTCTTCCCCTCCCTCGAGCCGACCCGCCAGAAGTTCGGGCCCTTTCCATGGTACTGGCGACCGGACGGTGGCCACCCGGTCCTAGTCTGGCGCGGTGGCAGGACGAGGGCATGAGGCGTCGGCCCGGATTGTGCGCCAGTTGCGCGACGCCTTTGCCGCCCTTCTCGACCAGCGAACCCCCTTCGGGCGCCTGGCCTTGACGCAGGTGGTGCTCACGGCGGGGGACACCCTGCTCACGGTGTCGCTGGCCTCGTCGCTGTTCTTCACCGTCTCCCCGGACGAGGCCCGGGGCAAGGTCATCCTCTACCTTCTGCTCACCATGGCACCCTTCGCGGTGGTGGCTCCCTTCCTGGGGCCGATCATCGACCGCAGCCGTGGGGCACGGCGCGCCACCGTGGTGGTGTCGACCGCTTGCCGGGCCGCCATCTGCCTCGTCCTGGCCGGGGACCTGGGCAGCCTCCTGCTGTTCCCCGAGGCGTTCGCCATGCTGGTGCTGTCGAAGGTGTACCTCGTGACCAAGGGCTCCCTGGTTCCCCTGGTGGTGGGGGCCTCCGAGCGCCCCGGCGGCAACGAGCTGGCGTCGGCCAACGCCCGGCTGGGCCTGCTTTCGTCACTGGCCAGTCTGGTGGCGTCGGTCCCCGCCATCATCGTGCTCGAGACCCTGGGTGGGGCGTGGGTCCTGCGCCTGGACATGGTGGTGTTCGTGGTCGGGACCGTGGTCGCCCTGCGCCTGCCGGTGGGCCGCGCCCCGCGTGGCCGCTGGGGAGAAGGCGTGGCGGCCGCCGATTCCGCCGGTCCCCCTGCCGCGGCTGCGGTCGCAGACCCCGTCACCGCGGACCGTCCCCAGGTGGCCTGGGACGAGGAGACCCCGCGCGGGGCCCTCGGACCCCGTGTCAACACGCATCCCGAGGTGCTCCTGGCCCTGTCGGCGATGTCGGTGCTGCGGGGGCTGGTGGGGTTCGTGACGTTCCTGCTCGCCTTCTCGCTCGACAGGATGAAGTCGGCCAAGGGGTGGTACGGCTTCATGCTGGGCGTCGTCGGTGGCCGGGGCGCTGGTGGGGGTGATCCTGGTGCCCCGGGCCCGAAAGGTGCTGACCGAGCCCCAGATGCTCACCCTGTCCATCTGGTCGGTGGCGCTGGCAGGGGCGCTGACGGCATTCGTCGGCGGCATCGTGATCCAGGCCTTCCTGGCCTTCGTGATCGGCCTGGCCAGCGCGGCGAGCAAGCCGGCGTTCGACGCGCTCGTCCAGCGCTATGTGCCCACCGCCGCCCAGGGCCGGGCGTTCGCGCGCTTCGAGACGAGGTTGCAGCTCGTGTGGGTGCTCGGTGCCCTGTTGCCGGTGGTGGTGTCGCTTCCGCTGGGCTCGGGTGACGTCGTGATCTCGGCGGTGGCGGCGGTGACGGGGTTGTCCTACATCACGAGCCGGAGCGCGCTGCGCCACCGGTGGGTCACGCCCTAGGGATCGAGCTTCAGCCGAGCCGGCGCTCCAGCGCGTCGAGCTGCCGGCTCAGCTCTTCGGGAAGCCGGTCGCCGAAGCGGGCGAAGTGCTCGCGGATGAGGGGGACCTCGTGGCGCCATTCGTCGACGTCCACTCCGAGCAGCTCGGTCATGGCGTCCGCGGAGACGCCGAGCCCCTGGGCGTCCAATGATCCCGGTGCCGGGACGTTGCCGATGGGGGTGGCCGTGGCGGGAGCATTCCCGATGGTGCGCTCCACGATCCACGCCAGCACACGCGAGTTCTCGCCGTAGCCGGGCCACAGGAACCGACCCTGGGCGTCCTTGCGGAACCAGTTCACGTAATAGATGCGGGGGAGATTGGCAGCGTCGGTCGACTTCCCGATGCGAAGCCAGTGGGCGAAGTAGTCGGCCATGTTGTAGCCACAGAACGGCAGCATGGCGAAGGGGTCGCGTCGGAGGTTGCCCACTGCGCCGGCCGCGGCCGCGGTGGTCTCCGACGACAGGATCGAGCCCAGGAACACGCCGTGCTCCCAGTCGAAGGACTCGGCGACCAGCGGCACCACCGAGCGTCGGCGTCCTCCGAAGAGGATGGCGGAGATGGGCACTCCCCTGGGGTCCTCCCATTCGGGGGCGCACGCCGGGTTCTGCTCGGCCGGGACTGTGAAGCGGGCATTGGGGTGCGCGGCGGGGGTCCCGGAATCCGGGGTCCAGTCGTTGCCGCGCCAGTCGGTGAGATGGTCCGGTGGCGGTTCGGACATGCCCTCCCACCACACGTCACCGTCGTCGGTAAGCGCGGTGTTGGTGAAGATGCAGTTCTGGCGCAGCGTCTCCATGGCGTTGGGGTTGGTGTCGGTCCCGGTGCCCGGCGCCACCCCGAAGAACCCGGCTTCGGGGTTGATGGCGTAGAGCCGGCCGTCGGGCCCGAACTTCATCCAGCAGATGTCGTCCCCGATGGTCTCCACCTTCCAGCCCGGGATGGTGGGCACCAGCATGGCCAGGTTGGTCTTGCCGCACGCCGAGGGGAAGGCGCCGCTCACGTAGCGGACCTCTCCTTGGGGGGAGGTGAGCTTCAAGATGAGCATGTGCTCGGCCAGCCAGTGGTCGTCGCGCGCCATGGCCGACGCGATGCGCAGGGCGAAGCACTTCTTGCCCAGCAGGGCGTTGCCCCCGTATCCCGACCCGTAGGACCAGATCTCGCGCGTCTCGGGGAAGTGCACGATGTACTTGCGCTCCGCGTCGCAGGGCCACGGCACGTCCGCCTGGCCCGGCTCGAGCGGGTACCCCACCGAATGCAGGCAGGGCACGAACTCACCGTCGTCGCCGAGCACCTCGAGCGCCCCCGCACCCATTCGGGTCATGGTCCGCATGGACACCGCCACGTAGGGGGAGTCCGTGATCTCGACGCCGATGTGGGCGATGGGCGATCCCAGTGGTCCCATCGAGAAGGGCACGACATACATCGTGCGGCCTCGCATCGAGCCCTTGAACAGGTCGACCAGCGTGGCCCGCATCTCGTCGGGGTCGCGCCAGTTGTTGGTGGGCCCGGCGTCGTCCTCGTTCTTCGAGCAGATGAAGGTGCGGTCCTCGACACGCGCCACGTCGCCGGGGTCCGAGCGCGCCCAGTAGCTGTTGGGCCGCTTGGCTTCCGACAGCCGGGTGAAGGTGCCGTTGGCCACGAGCAGCTGGCACAGCCGCTCGTACTCGGCGTCGCTGCCGTCGCACCATTCGACCCGGTCGGCCTCGGTCAGGGCGGCCACCTCCTCGACCCAGGCGAGGAGCTTGCGGTTGGAGGTGGGCGGCATTGTCGGGAGATGTCCTCTCTGCCTCGTCGGGCGGGCGTGCTCATCTATCGTCGCGCCCCGGCTCCTTTCGCTCACCGGGCGCGGTGCGCACAGACCCGCGGTTGTTCGAGCACCTCCAATGCTAGGCATTGACGATGGGCTCTCCCAAGTCTCGTGCCACGCCTCGTGGCGAGACGGAGACGCAAGGCGGAAAGGGCGGGGAGTTCGAGGCCATCGCGCGCCTGCGCCGACGCCTGCCGGGCCCTCCCGAGGGAGAAGTCTGGATCGGCGACGACGCCGCCGTGCTCGGTCCCGGGGCGGGCCTGATCGTGCTCAGCACCGACCTGTCGGTGGCCGGCGTCCACGCCGATCTCGCCCTCCTCGGCCTCGACGACCTGGGCTGGAGGGCCCTGGCCACGGCCGTCAGCGACGTGGCCGCCATGGGGGGCCGGCCCGACGGCGCCGTTGTGGCCGTGGCCGGGCCACCCGAGACGGATCTCGACCTGCTCTACGACGGCATCGCGGCGGCAGCCGAGGCCCACGGGTGTCCTGTCGTGGGCGGGGATCTGTCCCAGGCCGGTGAGCTCGTGGTGGCCGTCACCGTGCTCGGACACGTCGAAGGGGACCCCGGACCGGTGCTGCGCAGCGGCGCACGGCCCGGCGACCACCTCTTGGTCACGGGGCCCCTCGGTGCCGCGGCAGCGGGGCTGCGGGTGCTGCGGGTGGCGAGCCGAGGGTCCGGGTCCGGCGCCAGGCCCGACACCGGGTTCCCGACCGGGGCCGGCACCCGGGCGGCTCCGGGCGTCGACAAGACGGAGGACGGGCTCGTGGCGGCCCACCGGCGGCCCCGGGCGCGCCTGGTCGAGGGGGAGACGGCGAGGCTGGCCGGGGCCAGCGCCATGGTGGACGTCTCCGACGGGTTTCTCGCCGACCTCGGCCACCTGGCCGACGCGTCGGGGGTGGGGTATCGCCTCGAGCACGTCCCGGTGTCACCGGGGGCCACGACCGAAGAAGCCCTCGGCGGCGGCGAGGACTACGAGCTGGTGGTGGCGACCCCCGACCCCGGGCGCCTCCAACGTGCCTTCGTCGGGGCGGGACTGGAGGCGCCGGTCATGATCGGTGTGTGCGGGGCCGATCCCTCCGAGCGCACCCTGGCCGGGAAGCCGGTGACGGCGGTCGGATGGGAGCACCCGTGGCGATGACCCGGTGCGCCGGTCGCCGTCCCCGGGGAGCCGGGAAGGGGCCTGGTCGGCGCTTCGACCCGGCCCCGTCGACGGGGGACCCCGGCTCCGAAGGGTCGTGGGCCTAGGCTTTCGAAGGTGGCCTCCCCCCACCCCCCGGACCAGCGGCGCCGACAGGCACGTGTCGAGGTGTCGCGCGTACTGCTCGGCGACTGCGGGAGCGGGCGAGGCGCCATGACCACGAGGGTCTTCCTCCTCGACGACCACGAGGTCGTGCGGCGCGGGCTGCGCGAGCTGTTCGAGTCCGAGGGCGATCTCACCGTGGTCGGTGAGGCCGCTTCGGCCCAGGAGGCGCTGGACCGGGCGCCTTCGAGCCGGCCCGACGTGGCGGTGCTCGACGTCAGACTTCCCGACGGCGACGGTGTCGAGGTGTGCCGGGACCTGCGCTCGTCCATGCCCGAGCTCAAGTGCCTGATGCTCACGTCCTACGCGGACGACGAGGCGCTCTTCTCCGCCATCCTGGCGGGAGCCAGCGGCTACGTGCTCAAGCAGATCAGGGGTGGTGACCTCGTCTCCGCCGTGCGGCGCGTGGCGGCGGGAGAATCGCTGCTCGACCCGGCGCTGACCCGACAGGTCATGGAGCGGCTGCGGGGCGAGAACGTCGAGGACGAGCGTCTGGCCCGGCTCACCACCCAGGAGCGCAACATCCTGGAGCTGATCGCCGACGGGAAGACCAACCGCCAGATCGCCGACGAGTTGTTCCTGGCGGAGAAGACGGTCAAGAACTACGTGTCGAACCTGTTGTCGAAGATGGGCTTCGCCCGCCGCACCGAGGCGGCCGTCTACGCCGCGGTCCTGGCCGAGCGCAAGCACAAGTCCTGAGCCCGGGACCTCCCCGCCCGGCCCGGCCTGCCCGGGCCCGAAGGCTGGTCCGCCCTGGGGTCCGAGACCCCCATTCCTGACGAAGACGCGCGCCGCTCTCAGGCGTACCGTGAGGGTGGGGACGTCCTCCGGGGACCCAACCCCCTTCCTCGGGGGTCGGTTGGGCGGGGTGCAGGCAACGCGTCGAGACGGCATCCCTCGCGTCGACAGCGGTTCTGCACCCCGCCTCCCTTGGGACGAGAGTCGATCGGGGCGGCCCGCTCAGGGTGAGGGCGTGATGTCCATCACCACGTGCATGACCTCCGAAGTCCGGGTGAACTTGTGGGGGAAGCCGGCGTCGCGAAAGACGTTCAGCATGCGGAAGTTCTCCGACAAGGTGTCCGCCACGAGGTGACGGATGCCGTGGGAGCGGGCTGCGTCGGCCAGGTGCTGCAGCAGGATCGTGCCCAGTCCCCGGCCCTGGAAGGCGTCGTCCACGACGAAGGCCACTTCGGCCTCGTCGCTCGACGGCGGGCGGTCGTAGCGCGCCACGGCCAGCAGCTGCGAGGCCCGCTCGGCCACCAGAGCGACGCGGTCGACCCCGTCCACGTGGGTGAACCGCTCCACCTCGGCGTCCGAAAGGCGGGGGTGGGGGCCGAAGAAGCGCAGCACGATGCTCTCGGGCGACAGGCGGGAGTGAAAGGCGCGCAGCGCGTCGGCGTCGTCGGGCCCGATGGCGCGGACGTGGGCGGTGGTGCCATCGCTGAGCACGACGTCGACTCCCTCGCCGGCAACGACGTCGGCCGCCGGCCGGCCCGGCCCCCACGGGGCTCGATCGGGGCCGGCGTCGGTCCCGGGCGACGGGACAACAGGGTGGCCCTGGGCGCTTCGGCGCGGTTCATCCGCGGGGGTGGGAGCGGGAATTCCCTGCATGGCACCAGCATCACGAGCGGCCGAGGACCGCTCCAGGGGAGAAAGCCCTTATTCGGGGGGGACCGGCCTCACGACGCCTGGGAGCTCGGCCGGCGGGGAGGCTTGGTCACCTTGCCGGCGCGGATGCACGACGTGCATACGTGCAGGCGGCGGGGGGCCCCGTTCACCATGGCCCGGACCCGCTGGATGTTGGGGTCCCAGCGCCTCTTGGTGCGCCGGTGGGAGTGGCTGAGGTTCATCCCGAACGATGGGTGCTTGCCACAGACTTCGCACACCGCAGCCACGACGCGGACGCTCCTCGAGAGGTAATTCGGACGGGCGCAAAGGTTAGCATCCTCGGCCATGGAGTCAGTGAGCAGGCTCGGGGCGACCCACCTCGCCGTGACGATGGCGACCTACGGGCAGGCCCTGCGACTTCACCAGGAGGCCCTCAACGCCCTCAACGTCTACCCGGTGCCCGACGGCGACACCGGCACCAACATGGCACTCACCTTGGAGTCCGTGGTGGCAGCCCTGGCCGGCCTGGAGGGCCTCGAAGGCCTCGGGGCCCTTCCGCCCCCCGCCGTACCACCCGCCGGCGGCGGCGCCTCGATGGTGGCGGTGTGCAAAGCCATCGCGCACGGTTCGCTCATGGGGGCGCGGGGCAACTCGGGGGTGATCCTGTCCCAGTTGCTGCGCGGCCTCACCGGGGTGCTGGCCGAGGGGGGCGAAGACGCCGACGGGCCGGCGCTGGCCCGGGGCCTGGCGGCCGCCAGCGACGCGGCGCGCCAGGCGGTGCTGCGTCCGGTCGAGGGGACCATCCTCACCGTGGCCCGCGCCGCGGCCGAGGGCGCCGAGCACTCCGCGCGCGGCGGTGCTGCTCTGCTCGCCGTGGTCGAGGGGTCGCGCCGAGCCGCCGCCGACGCGCTGGCGCACACCCCCGAGCAACTCCCCGTCCTCGCCCAGGCCGGTGTGGTCGACGCCGGCGGATCCGGCTACCTCCTGCTCCTCGACGCGGCGCTCACCGTCATCGACGGGCGGCCGCTGCCTCCCGCCCCCACCGTGAGCGCTCCGGCGTACTCGGCCGCCGCCGCCGCCTTCCCGCAGGCGGGATCGGGAGCCGAGGGGCCCGAGGGCCGCGACGACCTGCGCTACGAGGTCATGTACTTCCTCGAGGCTCCCGATCACACCATGGGGGCGTTCAAAGAGGTGTGGGCGGGACTGGGGGATTCCATCGTCGTGGTCGGCGGGGAGGGACTGTGGAACTGCCACATCCACACCAACGACGTGGGTGCCTCCATCGAGGCGGCCTTCGACGCCGGGCGCCCCCGCAACATCAGGGTCACGGACCTCGCCGAGCAGGTCGAGGAGGAGCGCTGGGTCCGCGAGGGTGCGGGGGTTCCGGGAACCGTGGTCGCCGACACCGGGCCCCCACCCCGGACGGCGGTGGTGGCCGTGGCCAACGGTGAGGGCATCGGCCGGATCTTCCGGTCCCTGGGGGTGCACCACTTCGTGGCGGGCGGCCAGTCGATGAACCCGTCCACGGCGCAGATCCTCGAGGTCGTCGAGTCGATCCCCTCCGACGAGGTGGTGCTGCTGCCCAACAACGACAACATCCACCCCGTGGCCATGCAGGTGTGCGAGCTGGCCACCAAGACCGTGCGCGTGGTGCCGACGAGCGGGATCGTCGAGGGGTTCGCGGCGCTGCTCGAGTACGACCCCGAGGCGGGCGCGGAGGACAACGCCGTGTCCATGGCGGAATCGGCGCGCCGCGTGGTGGCCGGGGAGGTCACCAAGGCGGTGCGCGACGCGGCCGGGCCGGCGGGCCCCATCCATGCCGGCGACTGGATGGGACTGTCGCGCGAAGGGGTGGAGGTGGTGGGCGAGTCGATCGCCGAGGCCACCTGCGGCCTGCTCGGGAAGCTCCTGCGAGACGACCACGAGCTCGTGACGCTCATCGAGGGGGACGGGGCCGGCGCCGGCGAGACGCGCCGGGTGACGGAGTGGCTGGCCGAGCACCGCCCCGACGTCGCCGTGGAGGTCCACCACGGGGGCCAGCCGTTGTACCCCTATCTGATCAGCATCGAGTGAGCCCCCCGAGCGCACCGCGGACGATGCCCCGTCAGCTGCGCCCCGACGACGCCCAGCCCGAGGGGCGGCTGCTCACCCGCTTGGCGGCCATCCCGGTGCGCGAGGTCCGCAAGGTGGGGGACAAGCGCGCCGAGGCGCTGGCCGCCATCGACATCACCACCGTCCTCGACCTCGTCACCCATTACCCGCGTCGCTACATCGACCGCACCCGTCAGGCCGACGTGGCGGGAATGCGCATGGGCGAGGAGTCCCTCGTGATGGCCCGTGTCGACTCGGTGCGGTCGCGCCGCACCCGCAACGGCCGGGCCCTGGTCGAGCTGGAGGTCGACGACGGCACCGGGGCGTTGCGGGTCACGTTCTTCAACCAGGCCTGGCGGGCGCGGCAGCTGCCGGTGGGGACAGAGGCGCTGTTCTTCGGCAAGCTCGACTCGTACCGGGGCAAGCGCCAATTCACCAATCCCGTGGTCGACCTGGTCGGGAACCGTACGGGACGGATCGTGCCCATCTACCCGACCTCCGAGAAGACCGGCATCGCCGGGTGGGAGTTCGGGGAGTGGGTGGAAGAGGCGCTGCACCGGGCGGGCCCGCTCTACGACCCGTTGCCCGCGGCGTGGCGCGACGAGCTCGATCTCATGGACCGGACCTCGGCCTTCGGTGCCATCCACGCCCCCCAGTCGTTCGCGCACCAGGAGCGGGCCCGCCGGCGATTGGCCTTCGACGAGCTGCTGCGCCTGCAGCTCGAAGTGGTCATGCGCCGCCACGCGCTCGAGCGCGAGGCGCGCGGCATCCGCCACGTCGTGGTCCCCGCGTCGGGGGAGCCCGACCTCGTCGAGGCGTTCATCGGCCAGCTGCCGTTCCCCCTGACCGCCGCGCAGCGGCGCGCCGTGGACGAGATCGGCGCCGATCTGGCCAAGGCCCTGCCCATGCACCGCCTGCTGCAGGGCGACGTGGGGTCGGGCAAGACGGTGGTGGCATTGGGCGCCTTGCTGGTGGCGGTCCAAGGCGGCCACCAGGGTGCGCTCATGGCCCCTACCGAGGTGCTGGCGGAGCAGCACTTCTTGGGCGTGCGCGAGCTGCTCTCGGACCTCGTGGTGCCGGATCCCGAGCGTCTGGGCGGGTGGCGGCCCCTGGCGGTGTCGCTGCTCACCAACCGCACCCCGGCGGGGGAGCGGGCCAGGCTCCACGAGGGGCTGCGGGCGGGCTCGGTCGACCTCGTGGTGGGCACCCATGCGCTGCTCACCGAGGAGGTGCGCTTCGCCAGCCTGGGGGTGGTGGTGATCGACGAGCAGCACCGCTTCGGTGTCGAGCAGCGCAACACCCTCCGGGCCAAGGGGCGCGACGCGCTGCAGGGGGAGGGCGCCGATCCCGACCTGCTGGTGATGACGGCGACTCCCATCCCGCGCACGGCCGCCATGGTCTTCTTCGGCGATCTCGACGTCACCGAGCTCGACGAGCTCCCCGCCGGCCGGACGCCGGTGCGCACGGAGTGGGCCCGGAGCGCGGACGACGAGCAGGCTGCCTGGGCGCGGGTGCGAGACGAGGTGGCGGCCGGGCACCGCGCCTATGTGGTGTGCCCCCTCGTCGACGGGTCGGAGCGGGTCCAGGCCAAGTCCGCCACCGAGGAGCGGGCCCGGCTCGAGTCCGGCGTCCTGGCCGGCTTGCGCATCGGGCTCCTCCACGGCCAGCTGAAGGCGGCCGACAAGGAGGGGATCATGGAGCGCTTCCGGCACGGGGAGATCCAGGTGCTCGTGGCGACCACGGTGATCGAGGTCGGCGTGGACGTCCCCGAGGCCACGGTCATGGTCGTGGAGGACGCCGACCGTTTCGGGATCGCCCAGCTGCACCAGCTGCGGGGCCGGGTCGGGCGTTCGGAGCGACCGTCGTGGTGCTACCTGTTCGCGCCGGAGAAGTCGCCGGACGCCGGCATGCGCCTCGAGGCCCTCGAGCGCAGCAACGACGGCTTCGAGCTGGCCGAGGTCGACCTCGAGCTGCGGGGAGAGGGCGCCATCCTGGGCACGCGCCAGAAGGGCCGCAGCGACCTGAAGCTGGCGTCGCTGCGTCGGGGGGACCGCCCTCTGGTGGAGGCGGCCCGGGGCGTGGCCGAGTCCCTGTTGGCCGAGGACCCGTCCCTCGACAAGGCGCCGTACCTCGCGGAGGAGGTCCGCCTGTTCGTCGGGGAGGACGAGGCCGCCTTTCTGCTCAAGAGCTGAGCGCACCTCGCCGCTACGCTGCCGCCGTGCGCGTGATCGCCGGCACCTGCCGGGGCCGGCTCCTGCGGGCACCGGCCGGCCAGGCCACCCGCCCGACCTCGGACCGGGTGCGAGAGGCGATCTTCGACGTCCTGGGAAGCATCGTCGACCTCCAAGGGACCGAGGTCGCCGACCTGTTCGCGGGCAGCGGGGCCATGGGCATCGAGGCGCTCTCCAGGGGGGCGGCCACGGCGGTGTTCGTCGAGGACGCACCCCCGGCCCTGGGCGCCATCCGGGCCAACTTGGCCGCCCTGGGCATGGAGGACCGGGCCCGCGTGGTGGGCCAGGACGTGGTGCGGTTCCTCGGCCGTCCCCACGACTTCGACGTCGCGCTGTGCGACCCGCCCTATGGGTTCACGGACTGGGAGCCCCTGCTCACCCACCTCCGGGCCACCCTGGCCGTGCTCGAGTCCCGCCGCCCCGTCCAGGTCCCGGCGGGCTGGGACGTCATCAGGAACAAGCGGTACGGCGGTACGCTCGTGACCGTGGTCCGATCCCTCGGAGCCCATCAGAAAGGCACCCGGTGACCGTCGCGCTCTTCCCCGGCTCGTTCGACCCGTTGCACAACGGCCATGTCGAGGTGGTGGAGCGCGCCGGGCAGCTCTTCGACGAGGTGGTGGTGGCGACGCTCCGCAACCCGCAGAAGGCCGAACCGCTGTTCAGCCTCGAAGAGCGCGAGGAGATGCTGCACGAGTCGTTGGCGCATCTCGGCAACGTGCGCATGGTGGCGGTGGCCGAGCTCGTCGTCAACGTGGCACGCGACATCGGGGCCACGGCCATCATCCGGGGCCTGCGGGCGGTGTCGGACTTCGAGAACGAGCTGCAGATGGCGCAGATGAACCGGCAGCTGTCGGGCATCGACACCCTCTTCATCCCCACCAGCTCCACCACGTCGTTCGTGTCCTCCCGCCTGCTGCGCGAGGTCGCCCGCTACCGCGGCGACGTCTCCGCGTTCGTCCCCAAGGCGGTGGCGGTCCGGCTCGAGAGGAAATTCGGCTCGTGAGCGACAATTCGTTCGTCGACGACCCCCTCGAGGACGAGGCGCCCGCTCCCGGCGACGACGCCGAGGGTTGCCTGCAGCGCGCCATCGACGCCGTGTCCACGGCGCGGACCATGCCGCTGTCGGCATCGGTGCTCGTCGACCGCCAGGACCTCCTCGACCTCCTGCAAGGCGCGCTCGACCGGCTCCCCGACGAGCTGCGACGGGCCCGGTGGCTGCTGCGCGAGCGCGACGAGTTCCTGGCCACGCGCCGAGCGCGAGGCGGACATGCTCCTCGACGACGTGCGGGCCCAGGCCGAGCGCATGGTGCAGCGCACCGAGATCGTCCGGCAGGCCAACCAGGTCGCCCAGCGGGTCCTCGACGACGCCCGCGAAGAGGCCCGCCGGCTCCGCCACGAGGCCGAGGATTACTGCGACCAGCGCCTGGCGTCGTTCGAGATCGTGCTGGAGCGCACGCTCAAGACGGTGCAGGCGGGCCGCGAGAAGCTGCAGGCGGTCCCGCCCCCGCAGCACGGAGACGGGGAATCCTTGCGCGTAGGGGCCGACGGGTCCGCCGAAGCTGCGCCGGCGGGGTTCTTCGACCAGGACGGCTGAGCATGACGGCGCGTCGTCCTTTCGTCGTCCACGTGGCCAAGCTGCGTCGCGCCATGGGGACCCGCTGGAACGAGCAGCGCCAGGGGTCGATCGAGGGCCTCGACCTCGCCGATGTCGCCGTGCCCGAGGGTCAGGGACCGATGGCCGACGTCGTGCTCGAATCGGTCCTCGGCGGTGTCTCGGTGACCGGCACCGTGATCGCCCCGTGGGCGGGCGAGTGCCGGCGCTGCCTGGCCCCTGCGTCGGGGGTGCTCGAGCTCCCGGTGCGCGAGCTCTACACCGAGGACGGCGACGGGGACGAGACCTACCCGCTGGCCGACGACGAGGTGGACCTCGAGCCGCTGGTGCGCGACGCGGTGTTGCTCGAGCTGCCCCGGGCCCCGTTGTGCCGGCCGAACTGCCTGGGCCTGTGCCCGACGTGCGGCGCCAACCGCAACGAGGAGGCGTGCGGGTGCGAGGCCCCGCGTGATCCCCGCTGGGGCGCGCTCGACGTCTTGCGGGTGCCCACGGGCCGAACGGGTAACCTGGACCGTTCCTGACCCGAGGTGAGCGTCGATGGCCGTCCCCAAGAAGAAGACCTCCAAGGCAAAGAGCCGTAGCCGGCGGGCCTCCAACTGGGTGCTCGGGTTGCCGGCCCGCAGCGAATGCCCGCAGTGCCGCCACGCCAAGGTCCCTCACCGGGTCTGCCCCACGTGCGGGTGGTACAAGGGCCGGCAGGCCATCGAGATCGACTAGTGGCCACGCCTCGGCCTCGGCCCGGGGCGTCATCTGCCGGCGGGCTCCCGGTCGCGCTGGACGCCATGGGAGGCGACCACGCGCCGGGCGAGATCGTGGCCGGTGCCCGACGCGCCGTCGAAGAGCTGGGCATCCCGGTGGTTCTGGTGGGCCCCCCCGACCAGATGGGCGACACCGGGGACCTCGAGGTGCTCCCCGCCTCCGAGATCATCGCCATGGACGACGACCCCGGGTCCTCGGTGCGGCGCAAGAAGGACTCCTCCCTGGTGCGGGCGGCCGAGGCCGTGCGCGACGGGAAGGCCCTCGCCATGGTGAGCGCGGGCAACACCGGAGCCGCCATGGCGAGCGCGCTCTTGCGCATGGGGCGGCTCAAGGGGGTGGCGCGTCCCGCCATCGCCACCCCCATCCCGCAGCTGGGATCGCACCCGGCCGTGCTGCTCGACGCGGGCGCCAACGCCGAGTGCACGGCGGCCATGTTGGTGCAGTTCGCCCAGATGGGGGCGGCCTACGCCTCGGCGCGCTACGGGGTGGAGGACCCCACCGTGGCGCTGCTCTCCATCGGCGAGGAGAAGTCCAAAGGCACGCCGCTGGTCAAAGAGACCCATGCCCTGCTGGAGGACGCCGCCCATCTCCGCTTCCTCGGCAACATCGAGGGGCGTGACCTCCTGCGCTGTCCCGCCGACGTCGTGGTGACCGACGGCTTCACCGGCAACGTGGCGCTCAAGACCCTGGAGGGCTCGCTCCGGTTCTTCATGGATGCCCTGCTCGAGGTGTTCGCGTCCGACGACGAGGCCAAGGCGGCGGCCGAGGTGATGCTGCCCCGCCTGGCCCCCATGGCGGCCGAATTCGACCCCGACGGCATCGGTGGGGCGGCACTGTTGGGGGTGGACGGCGTGTGTGTCATCAGCCACGGCTCCTCCAACGCCACCGCCGTGGTCTCGGCGCTGCGGGTGGCCCACGATGTCGCCGCCGCCGGGCTCGTGGACCGGGTGGCGCGGTCCGTCTTGCCGGGCTGACGCGGGCAAATACCGCTCCTGAACAGCTATTTTATCGGCCCTGGGGGCTGGACCAGGTAGTATGCCGGGGAAAACCCGACCCCGGGAGACGCCGTGCCCGCAGAAACCCACGTGGAGAAGGGTCCCCTCGGACGCCCCGAGGTGTTCGAGCTGATCCGGGACCAACTGGCCGACATCCTGGAGATCGAGCCCGGCGCCATCAGTGAGTCCTCGTCCTTCGCCGAGGACCTCGACGCCGATTCACTCGCCCTGATCGAGCTCGTGGAGGGCCTCGAGGAGGAACTGGGCGAGCGCACGGTGGGATTTCGCATCGAGGACGAGGATCTCGAGGACCTCCGCACCGTCCGGGACGCCGTCGACTACGTGGTCGCCAAATTGGGAACGGCCTGAGACGGGCGACGAACCCGCCGTTCCCGGCGCCCGGGGTGGCGCGCCGGGCGCCAGCGGCGCCCACGACGGTTCCGGGCCCTCAGGCGCGGCACCGGGGCATCTCGACGCCGGAGATCGGGAGCCCGCGCCGCCCGGTGCTGCTCCCCTGACGGCGCTCGAGTCCAGCCTCGGCTGGGGGTTCCGGGACGCCGGCCTGCTCGTGCGGGCCCTGTCGCACCGTTCGTGGTGCGCGGAAGCGGGAGGGACCCCCTCCAACGAACGCCTCGAGTTCCTCGGCGACGCGGTGCTCGGTCTGGTGGTGGCCGAGCACTGCTACCGGGTGTACCCGGACATGCCCGAAGGTGCCCTGGCCAAGGTGCGGGCCGCCGTGGTCAACACCACGGTGCTCGCCGACATCGCCTCGGGGCTCGATCTCGGCGCCGCTCTGCTGCTGGGCCGGGGCGAGGACGTGTCGGGGGGGCGGAGCAAGGCCTCGATCCTCGCCAACGCCGTGGAAGCCGTCATCGGGGCCGTGTACCTCGACGGGGGGTGGGAGGTCGCCTCGCGGGTGGTGCTCGGCATGCTCGACGACCGCATCGGGCTGGCCGCGGCCGGGCCGGGCGCCGAGGACTTCAAGACGCGCCTTCAGGAGGTCGTGCTGCGCCGGATCGGTGAGCTGCCCCGCTACGACGTCCAGGGCACGGGGCCCGACCACGCCCGCCGCTACCGGGCCCGGGTGCTCGTGGCCGGGGCCGAGCGGGGCGTGGGGGAGGGGCGGTCGAAGAAGGACGCCGAGCAGGCCGCCGCCCGGGTGGCGTGGGCGGCCATGGCCGAACGGGGCGGACCCGGCTCCGACGATCCCGCCCATCACGGGGCCGTCGCCGGGGGTGCCGCCGTGCCGGGCTCCGAGGGGAGGGCGGGCGGTGCCTGAGCTGCCCGAGGTCGAGACCATCCGCCGCGATCTCGACAAGGAGATCGTGAGCCGGCGGATCAAGACCGTGGAGGTGAAGGGGAAGAGGTCGATCCGTCGCCACAAGAGCGGCGCCGAATTCCGGGCCCGCCTCGAGGGCAAGCGTGTGGCCTCGATCCGCCGGGCGGGCAAGTACCTCCTCATCGGCCTCGAAGGCGACGACGTGCTCGTGGTGCACCTCGGCATGAGCGGCCAGTTGCTGCGGGCCAAGGGGCCCAAGGACCCGCTCGACAAGCACACCCACGTGATCATCACCTTCACCCAGGGCGGCCAGTTGCGCTTCGTCGACCCGCGCACCTTCGGCGAGATGTTCGTCACCACGTCCGACGAGCTCACGGCCCACGTGCCCGAGCTCGCCCATCTGGGTTTCGACCCTCTCGACGAGGTCATGAGCTGGTCGCGCTTCGGTCAGCTGCTGGCGGAGCGGCCCACGGCGCTCAAGACCTTGCTCATGGACCAGAAGTTCGTGGCCGGGATCGGCAACATCTACTCCGACGAGATCCTCTTCGCCGCCGGGCTGCGCTACGACCGGCAGTCGAACTCCCTCAGCGCGCAGGAGATCCGCCGGCTGTACCGGGCCATGGTGGAGACGCTGACCGAGGCGGTCAAGCACCGGGGCTCGTCGCTGGCCGACGAGCAGTACCGCGACCTCTACGGGGAGATCGGGGACTATCAGGGCCAGCACCAGGTTTACGACCGCGAGGGCCAGGCGTGCCGGAGGTGCCGCAATTCCGTGGTGCGGGTGAAGGTCAACGGGCGCTCGGCATTCCTCTGCGAGCACTGTCAGATCTGAGCGCGTCGACGCCGACCCGGGATCCGGTCGGCCCTTTCCGAGGCGGTCGACGCCGGTCCTGTGACCTGCATGTTCGACGTCCGCGGCGCGAGGGCGCGGGGATCACCGTTTCGAGCAGACCGACAGGTAGGGTGGCGCTCGGTGTTCCTGAAGTCGCTCACCCTCAAGGGCTTCAAGTCCTTCGCGGATCCCTCCACGCTGCTCCTCGAGCCCGGCGTCACCGTCGTGGTGGGGCCCAACGGCAGCGGCAAGTCCAACGTGGTCGACGCCGTCGCCTGGGTACTGGGCGCCCAGGGCCCGCGCACCGTGCGCTCCTCGAAGATGGAGGACGTCATCTTCGCGGGCTCCGCGGACCGTCCCGCGTTGGGGCGTGCCGAGGTGTCGCTCACCATCGACAACCGCACCGGGCGGCTGCCGGGAGGGCTGGCGGAGATCACCATCACGCGCACCTTGTTCCGGTCGGGGGAGAGCGAGTACGCCATCAACGGCCAGCCCTGCCGGCTGCTCGACATCCAGGAGATGCTGTCGGACTCCGGGGTCGGTCGTCAGCAGCACGTGATCGTGAGCCAAGGCCAGCTCGGTGCCATCCTCGACTCCCGTCCCGAGGACCGTCGCGCCGTCATCGAGGAGGCCGCCGGTGTGCTGAAGCACCGCCGCCGCCGTGAGCGTGCCGAGCGCCGTCTGGCCGCCACCGAGGAGAACCTCGACCGGCTCGGAGACCTCCTGCGGGAGGTGCGGCGCCAGATCCGGCCTCTCGAACGCCAAGCGGCCTCGGCGCGCAGTCACGCGTCGCTGGCCGAGGAGCTGCGGGCGCTGCGGCTGCATCTCGTGGGTCGCGAGATCGCCGCGCTCGACGCGCGGCG
The DNA here is from genome assembly GCA_963848335.1 of uncultured Acidimicrobiales bacterium. Taxonomy (GTDB): domain Bacteria; phylum Actinomycetota; class Acidimicrobiia; order Acidimicrobiales; family UBA8190; genus Chersky-840. The sequence goes on along the minus strand of CAWKDD010000003.1, from coordinate 154,105 downwards.
CGAGACGGCCACCGACGAGCGCGCCCGCCTGGCGGAGAGCGAATCGCACCTCGTCACCTCGATCACCGAGCTCGACGCCGCCGCCGAAGCCACCGCGGCCGAGCTGGCCACCCAGCGCGAGGAAGACCTCGTGGTGGCCCTCACGCGGGTGCAAGGACTGTCCGAGCGCTGTCGCGGCCTGCTCGGTGTGGTGGCCGAGCGGCGCCGTTCCATCGGGCGCGCCCTCGAGGCGTCGGCGGATACCGACGTGGTGTCGACGCTCGAGGCGGACGCGGCGCGTCTGTCGGCCGAGCTCGAGGCGACGACCGCCGAAGACGATGCGCTGGCCCCGCGGGCCGACGAGGTCCGGCTCGCCGAGCACGCCCTGGCCAGTGACGTGGCGTCCCACGAAGCGTCGTTCGCCGACCTCGCCGGGCAGCGCGCCGCCGAGGAGGCCTACGCCATGGCCCGGGGCCGGATCGAGCCCCTGCGCAGCGCCCTCGAGCGCGAGCAGGGAGCGCTGGCACGCGCCGAGGAGCGTCTCGGCGCCATCGACCTGCGCCGGGCCGCCTTGCAGACCGAGGCCGCCGATCTGGCGCAGCAGCTCCAGGCGCGGTCGGCCGATCACCGGGGGCTGACGCGTCGCGCCGAGAAGCTGCGCGACGCGGCGCAGGAGGCGGAGCGGAGCCTGCGTCAGGCCGAAGAGGCGTTGCGCTCCGCCGAGCGCCAGCGGCATCGGCTCGAGGCGCGCGCCGAGGCGCTGGCGCGTCAGGTCGCCGACGAGAGCGCCGGCCCCGACCAGGAGGTCCTGGCCCTGGCGTCGGGCGTGCTCGGAGTGCTGAAGGACCTCGTCGACGTCGAAGACGGTTGGGTGGCGGCGTTCGAGGCCGCCGTGGGAGCGGCGCTGAGCGCCATCGTGGTCGAAAATGCCGATGCGGCGCGCGCCGTGCTGGGTGCCATGCACGAGCACGAGGTGGTGGGGACCGTGCTCGCCGCCACCTCGGGGGGTGCACGGCGATCCCCCGACGGCCCGGCCCCCACACCGGCCTGGGACCCACCGTTGCCCGCGTCCGGTCACGGCGACGGCGGCGGGGAGCTCCTCCGCCGTCACGTGCGGCCCCGGGTGCCCGCCGTCGCCGGTGTGCTCGACCACCTCCTGCGTGGCGTGGTGGTGGTGCGCGGCGACTGGTCCCGGGCGGTGGACGTGGCGCTCGAGCGGCCCGAGGTCACGGTGGTGAGCACCGACGGCGACCGCTTCTCCTCCGCCGGCTGGGTGGTGCGGGCCGGCGCGCACGCACTGGCGACACTGGCCGCCCAGGCCGGGGCCGAGGCCGACATGGCGGCCGAGGCCGCCGATCGTGCTTCGCTGTTCCTGGACCAGGCGCGAGAGCGGAGCGCGGCGGCGCTGTCCGAGGTCGCCGACGTATCGCGCCAGGCCGACAGGACCGACGACCAGCGCCAGGGGCTCGAAGCCACCGTGCGCAGGGTGGAGTCCGAGCTCGTGCTGGTGGGCCAGGAATGGGCCGAGGCCGAGCGGCACCGGAGCTCGCTGGCCGAGCGTCTCGAGCGCGAGGGGGCCGAGCTCGTCTCGCTGACCGAGCACCTGCCCGAGCTCGAGGCGTCTGCCACCGCGGCGGCGGGCCGGCTGGCGGTGGCCGACGAGGCTCGCCGCCGGCTCGAAGAGCGCAGGACGCACGTGGCCCTGCTGCGCCGGGACCTCGAGGTCAAGATGGCGGGCCTGGTCGAGCGACGGGCCGTGTTGAGTGCGCGGCTGGCCGACACCGAGCGCCGACTGGCCGGCAACGTCGAAGGGCGCGAGCGAGCCGGGGAGCGCCGCCGCAAGCTCGAGGCCGGAGCGCTGGCCACCGATCGGCTGGGAGTCGTGGTCGAAGTGCACGCGGCGCGCCTGGGCGAGCTGCTCGAGGGGTTGCGCGAGCGCAGGAGCCGCCAGGTCGACGACGTGCGTGCCGGCGCCGCCCGGCTGGAATCGCTGCGCCGGGAGCGGTCCGAGGCCGACACGGCCCTGTCCGAGCTCCGCCAGCGCGGCCAGCGCCTCGAGCTCGAGATGGCGGAGTCCAAGGTCCGCCGCGACACCGCCGCCGAGGCGCTGCGGCGCGAGTTGGGCTGCGAGCCGCACGACGCCATCGGGGCTCCGTGCCCCGAGCTTCCCGAGGGGGAGGACCCCGCCCACCGGGCCGACGTGGTGGAGAAGGAGCTGGCCTCTCTGGGGCCGGTGAACCCGCTGGCGCTCGAAGAGCTCGGGGCCCTCGAGGAGCGGCACCGGTTCCTCGAGGAGCAGGTCGAGGACGTGCGCCGGGCCCGGCGCGAGCTGCACCAGGTGATCAGGGCCGTCGACGACGAGATCATGAAGGTGTTCGCCCAGGCCTTCGCGGACGTGAACGAGCACTTCCAGGTGCTCGTGTCCACGCTGTTCCCCGGCGGAACGGGTCGCCTGATCCTCACCGATCCCGAGGACCTCCTCGACACCGGTGTCGAGGTCGAGGCGCGCCCGGCGGGCAAGAACGTGCGCAAGCTGTCGCTGCTGTCGGGGGGCGAGCGCTCCCTCGTGGCGCTGGCGTTCCTCTTCGCCGTGTTCCGCAGCCGCCCGTCGCCGTTCTACCTGCTCGACGAGGTCGAGGCCGCGCTCGACGACGTGAACCTGCACCGCTTCCTCGACCTTCTCCACGAATTCCGGGGAGAGGCGCAGCTCATCATCGTCAGCCACCAGAAGAGGACCATGGAGGCCGCCGACGCCCTGTACGGGGTGACCATGACCCCGGGGGGCTCGTCCAAGGTGGTCAGCCAGAAGGTGCGCCGAGAGCCCTCCGACGCGGAGCCCGCCACCACTCCGGCATGACCCGTCGGGCACTGTCGCCCGACTTCGGCCTTAGGGACCACCGGTAGGCTGCGACGCCATGCTCGCCCTGTGGATCGTCCTGGCCGTCGTGGTGGCGACGCTCGTCGTCGGCCTGGTGGTGGCCGTGCCCCGCCGGGCGCGGGCGCGCCGTGGTGCGCAGGCGCCGGGAGCCTCCGCCACCACGATCGAGAGACCCCGGGCCGCGCCGCCTCGGGCCGAGGAGCCTCCGCCTCCGGTGGCGGCCCCCGCCGCCGAAGAGGCCGCCGTCCTCGAGGGTGTCCCCGCCCCCGCCGCGCCCGAGACGGGCCCCCCGCCCGAGCTGCGGGAGCGTATGGGCAAGACCCGAGGCCTCATCTCGGGGTACGTGCGGTCCCTGCGCAGCCGGTCGTCGGTCGACGAAGAGGCATGGGACGACCTCGAGGAGGCGCTGCTGCGCGCCGACGTGGGTGTCGCCACCACCACGGCCCTGCTCGGGGACCTGCGCGCCCGGGTGCGCGACGGCGAGCTGCGAGGGGTCGACGCCGTCGTGGCGGCGTTGCGCGAGGACCTGCGCCGGTCGCTCGACAACGCGGGGGACACGGTCCTCTCTGTGGCCGAGGGTCGCACCACCGTCTGGTTGTTCGTCGGGGTCAACGGCGTGGGCAAGACCACCACCATCGGCAAGGTGGCCCGCCGCGAGACCGCGGCGGGTCGCTCGGTGCTCCTCGCCGCCGGCGACACCTTTCGGGCGGCGGCAGCGGAGCAGCTCGATCAGTGGGCCCAGCGCACCGGGGTCGAGATCGTGCGGGGGGCCGAGGGGGGCGATCCGAGCGCGGTGGTCTTCGACGCCGTGCAGCGCGCCGAGGCGCGCGGCAACGACCTGGTCCTGGCCGACACCGCCGGCCGGCTCCACACCAAGGTCAACCTGGTCGAGGAGCTGAAGAAGATCCGGCGGGTGGCCGACCGCCCGCCGGGACAGGTGACCGAGGTGCTGCTCGTGCTCGACGCCACCACCGGCCAGAACGGCCTCACCCAGGCGCGCCAGTTCCTCGACGCCGTGGGGGTGACGGGGGTGGTGCTCACGAAGCTCGACGGCTCGGCCAAGGGCGGGATCGTCATCGCCATCCAGCGCGAGCTGGGCCTCCCGGTCAAGCTCGTGGGCCTGGGCGAAGGCCCCGACGACCTGGTGGCTTTCGACCCCGACGAATTCGTCGACGCCCTCTTCGAGTAACCGGCGCCGGCCCGCGTGGCCGGTAACGTGGACCTCCGCATGTTCGACGCGTTGTCCGACCGCCTCGAAGGGATCTTCAGCCGCCTCCGCAGCCGCGGTCGGCTGAGCGACGCCGATGTCGACGAGGCCCTGCGCGAGATCCGCACCGCGCTGCTCGAGGCCGACGTCGACGTCTCGGTGGCCCGTGCCCTGGTGGGAGGGGTCCGGGCCCGGTTGGTGGGCGAGGACCTGTCCAAGAGCCTGAGTCCGGGCCAGCAGGTGGTCAAGGCGGTCCACGAGCAGCTCATCGAGGTCCTCGGGGGCGAGACGCTACGGATCACCTACGCACCGGCGCCGCCCACGGTGGTGCTGCTCGCCGGGCTGCAGGGATCGGGCAAGACCACCACCTCGGCCAAGCTCGCCCGCTGGTTCCGCCAGCAGGGCCGCAACCCACTGCTCGTGGGGGCCGACCTGCAGCGCCCCGCCGCGGTGGAGCAGCTGCGCATCCTGGGTGAGCAGGCCGGCGTGCCGGTGTTCAGCGAGCCGACCGACCCGGTGGCGGTCGCCGAAGGGGGCTTGCGCGAGGCGCGGCGTCTGGGACGCGACGTGCTGATCGTCGACACCGCCGGGCGTCTCGCCATCGACGAGGCGCTCATGGACGAGGTGCGGCGCGTGTCGGGCGCGGTCTCGCCCCGCTACACGTTCCTGGTGATCGACGCCATGACGGGGCAGGACGCCGTGGCCACCGCACGCGCCTTCCACGACACGCTCGAGCTCGACGGGGTGATCCTGACCAAGCTCGACGGTGATGCCCGCGGTGGTGCCGCGTTGAGCGTCAAGGAGGTCGTGGGCCGACCCATCGCCTTCGCGTCGACCGGTGAGCGCCTGGCCGACTTCGACCTCTTCCATCCCGATCGCATGGCGAGCCGCATCCTGGGCATGGGTGACGTGCTCACGCTCATCGAGCAGGCCGAGCGCGAGTTCGACCACGACATCGCCACCGAAGGCGCCGCCCGGCTCCTCGAAGGGCGCTTCACCCTGGAGGACTTCTTGTCCCAGCTCCAGCAGGTGAAGAAGCTCGGGTCGCTCGGCGGGCTCTTGTCCTTGATGCCCGGGGTCCCCAAGGAGCTCAAGAACAACGCCGCCATCGACGACTCGCAGGTCGCTCAGGTCGAGGCCATCATCCGCTCGATGACGCCGCGTGAGCGGGGTGAGCCCGGGCTCATCGACGGGTCACGGCGGTCGCGCATCGCCCGGGGCAGCGGGACGACGACCCAGGAGGTCAACCAGCTGCTGCGCCAATTCAAAGAGGCCCAGCAGCTCATGCGGTCCCCGGGGATGCTGGGGGGGATGCTCGGGGGGGAGGGCGCGGCAAGCTCGCCCAAGCCCTGGCCGAGCGCATGGGGGAGGGCCCAGACCCGGCCCTCGGCCTCGATGCGCTGGGTGCCGGGGGACTGGGCGGCGGTGGTCTGGGCGGCGGTGGTCTCGAACCCGCCCTGGGCGGTGCCCGGTCCCCGGCCGGTATCGGCGCTCCCGGTGCCCGGGCCGGAGCCCGGGGGCGGCCCGGCTCGAAGAAGAAGAAGGGTGGCCGGGTGACCCCCAAAGGTGACGGGGGGCGGTCCGGCCGCTAGGAGGAGGTCCCCCCGGGGACTCCCCCGGGGCGTTTCGCAGCGGTGCCCGGGCCGGGGTTTCGCCCCCCGTGCCGGCGAGGGGCCACAATAGGAGGTCCGTGCACCTCGAGTCCGAGGCGGGCACGGCGAGGAAGGCAGGAATCAGACGGTGGCAGTCAAGCTCCGCCTCATGCGGATGGGCAAGAAGAAGCAGCCGACCTATCGCGTCGTGGCGGCCGACAGCCGTTCGCCGCGCGACGGCCGGTTCATCGAGATCGTGGGGACATACGCCCCCCGAGGTCGGTCCACGGCCGAGCCCGATGCCATCGTCGACATCGACAACGACAAGGCCCTCAAATGGCTGCGCCAGGGAGCGCAGGCCACCGAGCGCGTCGAGAAGCTCCTGCGCACCTCAGGTGCATGGGACGAGTTCCGGCCGGGCTCGAAGTGAGCGACGCGGGCCTCGACGACATCGGTAACGTGGATGCCGACGGCGACGTCGACGACATGGCTGGCAACCGGGTGGAGGGCGGGAGCGCCCGAGCCGTCCTCGACTACATCGCTCGCTCGCTCGCCGGTGAGCCCGATGCGGTGGTGGTCGAGACGGAGGAGTCCAGTCGCGGTGTGCGCTTTCGCATCCATGTGGCTCCCGGTGACATGGGCCGGATGATCGGGCGCCGCGGGCGCGTGGCCCAGGCGATCCGCACCCTGGTGCGGGTGGCGGGCTCGCGCGAAGGGGTTGACACCAACGTCGACTTCGTCGACGACTGACGATCCCGGACGCGACGCCCGTGCGGACGCGGGCGCCGAAACCTTGCTCGAGGTCGGCCGGGTGGGTAAGCCCCACGGACTGCAGGGAGAGGTCGTCGTCGCCCTGGTGAGCAACCGCCCCGAACGGGTCGAGGTCGGGTCGGCCTTCGTGACCGACCGCGGCGAGCTGCACATCGACGCGGCCCGCCCCTTCGGCGACAACTGGCTCATGACCTTCGCCGGTGTCGACACTCGGGAACAGGCCGAGGACCTGCGGGGCACGGTGCTGCGGGGCCGGCCCCTCGAGGACGAGGAGGCGTGGTGGGTGCACGAGCTCATCGGCTCGGAGGTGTTCGGAACCGACGGGTCCCGTCTCGGGACCGTGCAGGCCGTCGTGGCCAACCCCGCCAGTGACCTGCTCGAGCTGGAGGGAGGAGCGCTCGTCCCGCTGCGGTTCGTGGTCGAGCGATCCCCGGGCCGGGTGGTGCTCGACGTGCCCCCGGGGCTTCTCGAGCCGCCGTCGCGATAGGGACGGGCCGAGGTGCGCGTCGACGTCTTCACGATCTTCCCCGACCTCTTGGAGCACTACTGCCGGGGGTCGCTGCTGGGCCGGGCCCGTCATCAGGGGCTGCTCGACCTCCGGGTCCACGACCTGCGCGCCGGGGCGGGCGACCCGAGGCGCTCGGTCGACGACGCGCCCTTCGGTGGGGGGGCGGGAATGGTGCTGGCCGCCCCCCCGGTCTTCGCCGCCGTCGAGGCGGTCGCTCCTCCCCGGCCCCTGTACCTGCTCGGCCCGGGCGGTCGCCGGCTCGACCAGCGCCTCGTGGAGGGGCTTCTGTCCACGGGCGACGGGCCGGAGGCCGGGTTCTCCTTGTTGTGCGGGCGCTACGAGGGTGTGGACCAGCGGGTCGCCGACCATCTCGTCGACGGGGAGCTGTCGGTCGGCGACTACGTGCTCGGCGGAGGGGAGCTCGCCGCGCTGGTCGTCGTCGAAGCCGTGGCCCGCCTCGTCCCCGGCGTCATGGGGAACGACGCCTCGGCCCTCGACGAGAGCTTCAGCTCCGGCCTGCTCGAGTACCCGCAGTACACCCGTCCCGCCCTGTTCCGCGGGTGGGCGGTGCCCGACGTCCTTCTGAGCGGCGACCACGGCCGGATCGCACGCTTCCGGCGGGCGTCGGCTCTGCGACGGACCCTCGAGCTGCGTCCCGACCTGGTCGATGCGGCCGGTGGCCTGGCCGACGACGACCGGCGCCTGCTCGAGGAATTCCCCGAGACGGCCTCCCCGGGCCCCGGAGCAGGGCCCCCGTAGTGCGGGAAGGTCCGGGGCGCGGCTATCGTGGCGGGCTCCGGCAGGCTCTGCACGGCTCGGCCGCCCCCTTCCGGCGGCGGCCCCGCAGGCGCTGCCTGAGCCGCTCGGAGCTGGATCTTTGAAGGGACGCGCCTCATGAATCCCACCGACATCGTCGATCGAGAGAGCCTGAGAGACGACGTCCCCGATTTCCGTCCCGGCGACACGCTCAAGGTGCACGTCCGCGTCGTGGAGGGCAACCGGGAGCGGACCCAGGTCTTCCAGGGGGCCGTCATCCGCCGCCAGGGCACCGGGGCCCGGGAGACCTTCACGGTGCGCAAGCTCAGCTTCGGGGTGGGCGTCGAGCGCACCTTCCCCGTGCACTCGCCGATCCTGTCCAAGATCGAGGTCGTGACGCGCGGCGACGTGCGACGGGCCAAGCTGTACTACCTGCGGGGCCGCGTCGGGAAGGCGGCCAAGATCAAAGAGAAGCGGGCCGCTCGGACGTAGCGCGCCGTTTCGTCGTGCTGGGATCGAGGCGGAAGCAGCCCGGGGACAGATGAGCGAAGAGGATCTCGAACGGTACGAGGCCGAGATCGAATTGGCGCTCGTGCAGGAGTACCGCACGGTGCTCCCGTTGTTCAACTACGTGGTGGAGACCGAGCGCCGTTTCTACCTGGCCAACGAGGTCAAGGTCTCGGTGCGCGACTCGACGACGCCGACGTGTGTCGAGCTCGAATTGGACGACGCCTGGGTGTGGGACATGTACCGTCCGGCGCGCTTCGTCCCCCATGTGCATGTGCTCACGTTCCGCGACGTGAACGTGGAGCGGCTGCCCGAGCGCGACAGCTGAAGATGGCCGGTGCCGACCGCGCCCCGTTGGGGGCGCGCGGCGAGGAGGCCGCCGCGGCGTGGTACCGCGCCGGGTCCTACGAGATCCTCGACCGCAACTGGCGCTGTGCGTCGGGCGAGCTCGACGTGGTGGCTCGCAGTGCCGACGGCGAGGTCCTCGTGATCTGCGAGGTCAAGACCCGCAGCTCCGGCTCCTTCGGCTCGCCCTTCGAAGCCGTGACCCCTTCGAAGCAGCGTCGCCTGCGCAAGGCGGCCGTCCTGTGGCTCGCGGGGGCGCGCCGGGCGGGGCGGCCCTACGAGCGCATTCGCTTCGACGTGGCCGCCGTGACGAGAGGGGAGCGAGGGGTGCTCGAGGTCGAGGTCCTCGAAGACGCCTTCTGACTCGGGGACCGGGCCCGGAGGTGGATAGGGTGTCGCCGTGAGCACCGAGACCATCATCGTCGAACGCGACGCCGGCGTCGTGACCGTCACGCTCAACCGACCCGAGCGCAAGAACGCCGGCAACGGCCTCATGTGGCAGGAGCTCTACGACACGTTCTCCGAAGCCGGGAGGCGCCGTGAGGACCGTGTCGTGGTGGTCACCGGGGCCGGGGGGGCGTTCTGCTCGGGAGCCGACATCGCCGATCCGCGTGGGGTGAGCGGGGACCCCGAAGACCCCCACATCGTGCGCATGCGGTTCTTCGGCCGGGTCATGTTGGCGCTCCATGAGCTGCCCAAACCCACCATCGCCAAGATCCGGGGCATCGCGGCGGGGGCGGGCATGAGCCTGGCGCTGGGCTGCGACCTCACGGTGGCTTCGGACAACGCCAGGTTCTCGGAGATCTTCGCCCGGCGGGGACTGTCGGTCGACGGGGGATCTTCATGGTTGTTGCCCCGGCTCGTCGGGCTGCACAAGGCCAAGGAGCTGGCCTACTTCGCCGACATCCTCTCAGCCGAGGAGGCGGCCTCGCACGGGCTCCTCAACCGTGTCGTGCCCGACGAGCAGCTCGATGCGTTCGTCGACGACTGGGCCCGGCGCCTGGCCGAGGGTCCGCCCCTGGCACTGGGGATGACCAAGACGCTGCTCGACAACGCCATGTCGGTCACCATGGCCCAGGCGCTCGAGGACGAGGCCCGGTGCCAGACCATCAACTTCTACAGCGAGGACACGGCCGAGGCCATGCGGGCCTTCGCCGAGAAGCGGGAGCCGAGGTTCAAAGGTCGTTGAGGGTGCGACGGGTCCTCCTGGTCGTGCTGCCCGTGCTCCTGTGCGCGTGCGGGGCGTCGGGCGGACACCTGGTGGGGGTGCCGGCCAACGGTGCCCCCACCACCGGGCCCGAAGGCCCCGGCTACATGGTGCAGTCGCACCCGGTCAAGGGTGTGGGCACCGTCCTCGTCGACGGATACGGGCTCACCCTGTACCTCTTCGTTCCCGACCACGATTCGGGGCACTCGACCTGTAGCGGGTATTGCGCCACCCAGTGGCCGCCGCTCACGTTGCCCGCCGGGGTCACCACCCCCGTCATCGGCACCGGGATCGACCGGGCCCTGGTCGGGACCACGCGGCGGGGCAACGTGTTGCAGGTCACCTACGCGGGGTGGCCGCTGTACCGCTGGATCGGGGACACCTCGGCGGGCCAGTCGACGGGGCAGGGGATCCGCAATTCCGGAGGCCTCTGGTACGTCGTGAACGACGCGGGCCAGCCCGTCCACTGAGCGACGTGGCCAACCGTGGCGGTCATTTCCGGGCCGTCGACGGGCGCGCCGTTCCCAAGCTGGTCCGCAAGGTCCTGGCCGAGGCGATCGAGGACCGTGTCACGACCAGCGCGGCGAGCCTGGCGTTCCACTGGTTCCTGGCCATCTTCCCCGCCATCGTCGCCGCCGTCGGGCTCATAGGCCTGGTCGGGCTCTCGGCGTCGCAGTTGCGCAGCCTGGTGCACGGTGTCGACGTGCTCCTGCCGGTGCAGATGTCGCAGACCATCGACGAGGCCCTCAACAACCCGGTCAAGGGGACGGGGGGAGGCGTCGAGGTCGTGGGCGGCCTTGTCGTTGCCATATGGAGCGGAATCGAGGCGATGGCCGCGCTCCAGGTCGGACTGGACGTGGCCTTCGAGGTCAGCTCCGACCGCGGGTTCGTCCGCCGGCGGTTGGTGGCGGTGCCGTTGCTCCTGCTCACGGTGGTCCTGGGCGGCGCCGCATCGGGCTTGCTGATCCTGGGTGACCCCATCCGGGCGCTGCTCCCGTCGTCGTTCGCCCTGGCGCGCTCCACCTTCGACGCCGCGTGGGTGGTCATCCGCTGGGCCGGCGCCCTGGCGTCGGTGGTGCTGCTGTTGTCTGCCTATTACTCCTTCGGCCCCAACAGAACCAAGAGCCGACTGCGATGGGCGAGCCCGGGTGCGGCGGCGGCGGCACTGGGATGGCTGGGCGCCTCGGCGGCGTTCACGTTCTATCTCGACCACTTCGGCCATGAGTCGCGCACCTACGGAGCCTTCGCCGGCGTGGCGGCCCTGCTCCTGTGGCTGTACCTGACGGGAGTGGCGGTGATGCTCGGGGCCGAGCTCGACTGCGAGCTCGACCGGGACCGCGTATGACCCTGGGGCACCTCGGCGTCGGAGCCGCCGAGCCATGGTTTGTCACCATCTCGTGTGAAGTCGATGCGTCGGTCGGCGATCCCGGAAGGGGGTATCGGGCGACCGGCCGGGACTCTGGTGAGTGGACAGTGTCCTGTGCCGGCGGAACCTTGTCCGAGCGAGACCGGCTCCCTGAGCGAGCTCGTGCGGTCGCTGACGGTGTCTCTTGCCGGCTTCTTAGATGCGGAGCTCCAACCGCGCTGCCATCTCGCGGTATCGAGAGACGGGAATCAAGTGCACACCGTCGAATGCGCCTGAATCGCGAATCGCAGTGATCAAGTCGCAGGCAATCTCGACGCCTGCCATGCGGTCTCGGTCGATGCGGTCGATGATCGATCCAGGCACGGCGAGTTGTGCGATCTCCGCCGACAACCTCTTGGCCATTGGGGCGCTGGCGATCACCATCACTCCGGCATAAACCGGGCCGTCGAATCGAACCGAGGCGCGCCACTCCAAGAGGTCATCGATGGAGAATGTCACCTGGGTCAACAGAAAGTCGGCGTCCGCCTTCCATGCGGGCAAGCGTTTGAGACCCGAGGCCACGCCCAGTCGTACCGAGCCCGCCGCAGACTCACGATCCTGAGAGAATCGGCGTGCCTCGGCCAACATCGACCGAACAGTGAGGTCATCCGATCGAGCACCAGTCTCGGGGCGGTCCCCGTACACGAAAAGGAACTCGCTGACCCCGTAGGCAGCCGCCGTGAGCAGGTCTCTGCGAAATCCCAAAACGTTTCGGTCACGGGCATTGAGACAGGCGATGGACCGACCTCCCATGAGAGCCACCTCGTGTGCGACGGCGATGCTCGACACCGTCGCCCGACCTATGTGGTTGTCCGGGATCAAATAGGCGGAAGCGATCCGGCTCATCACCCCGATCTGGTGCCGCACATGCATGAGGTCTGGACGGGTAGCCGGCTCAATCTCGCATATCAACTCGAAGTTGGGTGCCGCCATGGAGGAACACAATACGAGGTAGCTCGAAGAACCCGAGACGTGTCGGCATATCCGCCAGTCAGGAGTCAACCGGCGTCAAATTCGGAATTCGGGCATATGACCCTCGTTCTAGAGACATTCCCGCACGCTGGCCCGCGCCGGCGATCTCTTATCCCTCGGGTGTCGGCTGCGCCCCGAGCGGAATGAGGGTGACCATGGCAGACTCTGCGCTCTCATCGGTGCTGCACTGAAACGGTTGACCATATGGCCATCGTGATGTTCTTAGAGCTTCCAGGCGTGACGACCGAGCAATATGACCAGCTCAACGAAGCTAATGGGCATAACCGGGCCAGAGGACGAGCATGAGGGCCTCATCTCGCACGTCTGTGCCACGACGGGCGAGGGACTGTTGATCTGTGATGTGTGGCGGTCCCAGGAAGACTTCGATGACTTCCAGGCGAACACTCTCGGTCCCGCTGCTGCCAAGCTGGGGGTTCCCCAAGGCCCCCCGCTTCGAATCGCTCAACTCCACCACGAGGTGAGGCCCCGGTAGCTCAGGCCTCAAGGGAACATTGTCGGGCGCTTGCGTACACGACGGCGATGCACCTCACGAGGACGACGATCGCCGCCTGGAGCTGGTCACGGAAGAGCCGCAGCTACCCGTCGGAAGTCGACAGCGTCGATGGTCACGCCGGGAGCTGCCCAGCTGCTGGTGAGGGGAACCGATTGACGTGCTTGCTCCTCGGACTCGAAGACGACGATCGGCCGCATTGCGCTGCACGCGTAAGATCGGGCCATGACCGACGTCCAAGGCAGGTACCGGCAGGTGGCGAGCGGCTTCGATGCCGCCGTCAGGGCAGTGACTCCTGACAAGTGGGGGGCCCAGTCCCCCTGCGAGCAGTGGAGGGCCCGCGACGTGGTGGACCACGTGGTCGCGGGCCATCGGAGTGTCATCGCCGGCGTCCGGGGTGGGGAGTCGAAGCCCGTGGGCGCCGACGAGGACTCGAGGCGCGCCTGGGAGGAATCTTCTCGGGCGATCGATGAGATCACCGGAGATCCCGAAGCCTTGGCCAAGGAGATCGACGGGCCGGTCGGGAAGATGCCCGTCGGGCAGATCATCGGCCAGTTCGTGACCATGGACCTGCTCGTGCACACGTGGGACCTGGCCCGGGCGGTCGGTGCGGACGAACTGCTCGACGAGAATTCGGTCCGCCACGCCTACGAGGCTCTGAAGCCGATGGACGCCATGATCCGCCAACCCACGGTCTTCGGACCCAAGCTGGAACCACCCCCCGGGGCGGACCTGCAAACGGAGTTCCTCTACTTCCTGGGCCGCCGGGCATAGGGGTGGGGCACCGCCCCGGCCCGCCTTGCGGATGCGGAACGCCCACCGATCAGAAGATGTCCGACGTTGTGGGTCGAGCCTCAGTCAGGGAGATGCCCCTGTCCGACGTGGGGATACGGATCACATACTTCCATGAGGCATCGGATGACTACCTGCTCGTGTTGGGCGTTGACCGCGATCTGCTGCCAACACCGGAAGCCTGGCATTCCTTTCACGAGCGAGACTACGAGCGACCCCTGACCGAGCGCGAGAGCTACGCGCTCCTTTGGGAACTCGATGGTCAGACGGTTGGTTTCAGTTCACTCGACCACATCGTGTTCGGCGAAGAAGCGTTCATGCACCTTCACATCGTCGAGCAGTCGTGGCGGCACCACGGCCTCGGTGCGAACTTCGTCCGGCTGTCCGCCTCGAAGTACTTCGAGAGATTTGAGCTGAAGCATCTCTATTGCGAGCCCAATGCTCTGAATGTGGCACCGAATCGAACGCTCCAGCGAGCAGGATTCACCTACCTCTTCAGCCACGAGACCATTCCCGGACCGATCAACTTTCGTCAGGTGACGACCCGCTGGGTCTTGGAGCGGCCCTCCTCGTGGCTTTGATCGTGACCGATCAGGATTGCGGGCCCCTGACGACTCTGTGGATCTCACCGCCCTGAGGGCGGAACCGGAGGTCGACCCTCATCGGTCCTGAAGCAGCCCCAGGACGTTGCCATCAGGGTCGGTGACGGTGGCCACCAGGCGTCCGCCACCGACGTCGCGAGGAGAATCCTTCACGGTGGCACCAACCGCGGTCACCTCTGTCAGTTTCGCCTCGAGGTCCGCCACGTGCCAGTAGGCCACCGGCGAGGTCATGGCCTGCGGTCCACCGCTGGGCACCAGACCGATGTGCTGGCCCTCGGCCTCGAAGCCGACGTAGTACGACTCGTCGGTCTGCGGCGCAACGCCGAGCAGGACGCCGTACACCTCCTTGGCCGTGGCGAGGTCGGAAACGGGGTGCAACACAGTCTTGATGCCCTGGGTGGAAGAGCCGGTCATGGTCACTCCTGACGTCGTGGGTCCGGTGGGAACTGTCTGGCTTAGAGACGCACGGGAGGTTCGGAATGTGACAGACCACCGTCCCCGGACGGCACCGTGTGGGTCAGCCCACAAGGGCTTCGACGAACTCCGAGGCAAGCGCCGCCGCCGCATCTCGGAGCCGGTTCAGATCAGGGCCACCACAGAGCAACGATCTGGAAGCGCTGGGGATCACGCGATCGGGGCACGAGGCGAAGACGTGCGCCACATCGGCTGACGTGGCGCCCTGTGCACCGATGCCGGGTGCCAGGAACAAACCGCCGACGGCACGGAGATCGAGCGCCGGTTCCACGTGGGTCGGACCTACGACTGCCCCTATCGGACCGATCTGCCCGGGCGCCAGCCGGGCGTTGAGCGCACCGATCTCGATGAGGAGGTCCTCCTCGACGCTCCGCCCCGCCCCGTTGCGTGCGGTCTGGATCCCCCTCCCTTCGGGGTTGGACGATCGCGTGACCACCAGGAGGCAGCTCCCGGCGTCGTGGGCGCGCGCCACGAATGCCCCCATGGCCCCGAGGCCGAGATAGGGGTGGACGGTGAGGGCATCAGCGGCGAGGGGAGCGTCGGCACCGAGGAACGCCTCGGCGTACGCGTCGTTGGTCGTTCCGACGTCGCCCCGTTTGGCGTCGACGATGACGAGCAGGCCGCTACCGCGCGCATCGCCGATCAACCGCTCGAGGGTCCGGAATCCTCGCCACCCGTGTCGTTCGTAGAAGGCGGACTGGATCTTGACCAGGCCGACGGTGCCCGTGGCGGCGCTGAGCGCGAGGTCCGCGAAGCGGTCCAGACCGTCGGGTGTATCCCCGACCCCCCAGGCATCGAGGATGGCCCCGGACGGATCCAGCCCCCAGGCGAGCGCCCCGAACCTGGACCGCGCCGCTGTGAAGCGGGAGGCGAAGGAATCGACCACACCGTGATTCTTGCGCACCGGGCCGGAACGGGCCGAGCATGGGGATGGGCGCTCGGTCGGAGGTTGCCGGCGGCACCAGGTCGGAGGCGGGCCACGTCGGCTCGACGTGCCCGGTCGGGTGTGCTGTGCTTCGCCGCAATGGGGGAACACTCGGGAAGGCGCCGCGGCCTCGCGGTCGTCCTGGTGGTGTCGATCGTCGCCGGCGCCTGCTCGTCGTCCGGGGCCGGCTCCGGCTCGGCGTCGGCCACGTCGGCCAAGGCGGCTGCCGGCGCCGCAGCGCCGGTGCCATCGACAGGGTGCGCGCTCCCGGCGAGCGCCTCGGTGGACCAGCTGCGCCAGGACATCACGGTCGACGGGTCGGCGAGGTGGTACCTGCTCACGACGCCGTCGACCAGCCGGGGAACACCCCTTCCGGTCGTCATCGACCTTCACGGACTCTCCGAGAGTGCCACGTTGGAGGCGATCACGACGCAATTCGACACGACCGCCCAGGCCGACGGATTCATCGCCGTCTTCCCCCAGGGCACGGGCAACCCCGCGGGTTGGGACATCGAGCCCGGCACGAGCGCGCATCCCAACCGCGACGTCGACTTCATGAGCGCCATACTCGACAAGCTCGAGACGCATCTGTGCGTCGACACATCGCGGATCTACGCCACCGGGCTGTCGGACGGCGCCCTGTTCACGTCACTCCTGGCATGCACCATGGCCGATCGTTTGGCGGCCTTCGCCCCCGTGGCCGGGGTCGCCATGCCCGTGCCGTGCAATCCGGGCCACCCCGTGTCCATCGTGGCCTTCCACGGCACGGCCGACCCGATCCTGCCCTTCAACGGCGGCACCCCGGGGACGACACCACCACCGATCGATCTCCACGGCACCGGATACCCGGCCAACGTCCAAGCCTGGGCCGACAAGGACGGCTGCGGCCCGATGTCGACCGACACCCAGATCACCACCCACGTGGTTCTGCGCACCTACCGGTGCCCTCGAGGTGTGGCAGTCGAGTTCTACATCGTCCTCGGCGGCGGACATGCCTGGCCGGGCAGCAGGTTCAGCGCCACCACCGGTGCCACGACCTTCGAGATCAACGCCACCGATCTCATCTGGAAATTCTTCCGTCAGCACCACCTGACCGCGGCATAGGGTGTGTCCTGTCACCGAGGTGACCCATGGCGGGTCGGGACTCCGGGGCGAGCCCCATCGTCGTCACCAGCGAACGTCGAGCCTGGACAGGGTTTCGATGTAGGCCCGTTCCGCATCGGTGAGGTCCACGAACTGCGTCCCGATCCGCACCCGATCGTCCTTGTTCGGTCGGACATGGCGTATCTCGGCTTGGAGGTGGACGGCGACGAAGAGGCGGTTCCCTTCGGCCACCTGCGGTGGTGCATCGAGGAGCTCGATGCCCGCTCCGGCTGACGAGATGTCGACCACGCGGCAGTCACGGAAGCGCCTCTCGGGGTCGTCCGCGACCAGATAGGTGCCGTCCCAGTCGGCGAACTGGCGGGGTATGAACCGTCTGAGCTGGTGGATCATCCGATGCCCCTCTCGGCCCGGACGCCGGTCCGAATTGTGTGGTCCGAGACATGATCGGCACAACACCGCACATGGATGAGAGCGTGATTGCACCTGGGTGTTCCCACCCATAGGAAACTCACAAGAAATTCCAAGGTTCGGCACATCGGCGGTGGGCACCATGACCGTGGTGGCCGGTTCCCCGGGGGGGCTCAGGGGGCGCTCAGCCGACAGGGGTTGGACCTGAGGAACCGGCCACCACCAGCACCGACACCGTGGGGGCCCGGCGGTTCTGGTGACCCGGAAACGGTCCGATACACCCGGCACCTACCGTCGGACCTACGCCTTCGCGTGGCCGGGCGTCGGTAGGCGGCCCGCTCCCGTCCGAAGGGCACGGGCCCACCGTGCCGGCTCGATCTGGAGCTCCCCCATGCTTGCTTGTATCCCTTCGGCCACCCTCCACGGGGTCGACGGCCGTTCGGTTTCGGTCGAGGTCCACGTCAGCGCGGGCCTTCCCGGCTTCACCGTGGTCGGGCTACCCGACGCGGCGGTGCGCGAATCGCGGGACCGTGTGCGCGCCGCGCTGCTGTCGAGCCAATTGCCGTGGCCTTCCCGTCGGGTCACGGTCAACCTTGCCCCTTCGGGCATCAGGAAGACGGGTGCCGGGCTCGATCTCCCCATCGCCATCGGGCTGCTCGTGGCCGCCGAGGTGCTGCCCGCGGCCTGCGTCGAAGGCGTGGGCTTCATAGGTGAGCTCGGCCTCGACGGGTCGGTCCGTCCCGTCCCCGGGGTCGCCTCCCTCGTGGCGGCGATCGAAGGCGAACAGATCGTGGTACCGGTGGGCGCGTCGTCCGAAGCCGCGCTGGTGGTGGGCGGACGCGTGCGCCCCGTGCCCTCGGTGGCCGACCTCGTCGCCGCGCTCGGGGGCCGGGGACCCTGGGCGCAGATCCCCCCGTGCGCAGGGTCCCCGGCGCCCGGTGCCACACAGCCGGACCTGGCCGACGTCCGGGGCCAGGTCGTGGCGCGCCGCGCCCTCGAGATCGCCGCCGCCGGTGGGCACCACCTCTTGCTGGTGGGCGCCCCCGGTTCGGGAAAGACCATGCTGGCCACCCGCCTTGCCGGGATCCTGCCCGATCTCACTCGTGACGAAGCGCTCCAAGTGCTTCGCATCCATTCCGCCGCGGGTGTGGCCACTTCCGGCCGCGCCTTCCCCACCCGGCCGCCGTTTCGCGCCCCGCACCACGGCGCGACCGAGGTTGCCGTCGTGGGGGGAGGTTCATCGTGGTTGCGACCGGGCGAGGTCTCTCTGGCACACGCCGGCGTGTTGTTCCTCGACGAACTGGGGGAGTTCCCGGCGACCGTCCTCGACGCTCTGCGCCAGCCTCTCGAGGAGCACGTCATCAGGGTCAGGCGGGCCCGAGGAGCGGCCGACTTCCCGGCCCGCTTCTTGTTGGTGGGGGCGATGAATCCCTGTCCGTGTGGCGAGGGAGGCCTCCCCGGGGCGTGTCGTTGCAGCGACGTGATGCGTCAGCGCTACCTGCGCCGTCTTTCCGCACCCTTGCTCGACCGCTTCGACCTGGCCATCGCGCTCGGGCGTCCGGAGGTGGAGGACCTCTTGGGCGGGCCGCCCGGGGACTCGTCGGCCGTGGTGGCGGAGCGGGTGGGGGGAGCCCGGGCGATCGCGCACGGTAGGGGGGTGCGATGCAACGCCGAGCTCCCGGTGCAGGGGATCGACGACTGCTCCAGGCTTTCCGCCGACGCCGCAGCCCTGCTCGAACGGAGGCTGCGATCAGGGGCGTTGTCGGCCCGAGGGCTCCACCGGGTACGGCGGGTGGCACTCACCATCGCCGATCTCGACGGCGCTGCCTGCGTGGAGGAACGACAGGTGGCCGAGGCCCTGCAACTCCGAGCGGCGCGTGCCGCGCTCGTGTCGGGAGCCGGGTCGTGACCGCGCCGTCTGCGCTCACCGACCACCAGCGCTATGGCGCCGCGCTCGCCGCACTGGGGGCGGCGCCGGGCACGCTCCGGAAGTTCCTCGACGGGCAAGGTCCGGCCGAGGCGTGGGAGGCCCTGGCCCGGGGTCGTCATGGGGCCGACCCGCAGCGTCGCTACCGGGACAAGGCCGTCCCCGAGACCCTGCACCGGGTCGCAATGGCCTGTGGGAACGCCGGGGTGTCGGTCATGGTCCTCGGGACACCGGGGTATCCCCCCGCGCTGGCGTCGGACCGCCATGCACCGGCCGTGCTCTTCTCGTCCGGTGATCCTTGGGTGTTCGAGGGGAGGCCCAGGGTGGCGGTGGTGGGGACCCGTTCGGCGACCCCGTACGGGTTGGGCATGGCCTCCGAGCTCGGCCGCGACCTGGCCCGAGCCGGAGTGGTGGTGGTCTCGGGGCTCGCCCTCGGTGTCGACTCCGCTGCCCATGCCGGCGCACTGGGCGTCGAGGGCGGCGCGCCCCCCGTGGGCGTCCTGGGCGCGGCTCACGACGCACCGGCGACGCGTGCCCAGATCGCCTTGCGAGACGCCGTCGCCGACCGCGGTGCGGTGCTGTCGGAGATCCCCCCCGGCGTCCACAGCGCCCGCTGGTGGTTCGCGGTGCGCAACCGGGTCATGGCCGCGCTGGCCCACGCCGTGGTCGTGGTGGAATGCCACCACCGGGGCGGCTCCCTCCACACCGTGGCGGCCGCCTTGGCGCGCGGGGTGTCGGTCATGGCCGTGCCCGGCTCGGTGCGCAGCCCCGCATCGGCGGGGACCAACCGCCTGCTCGTCGAGGGCGCAGCTCCGGCTCGCGACGTCGACGACGTCCTCACGGCGGTGGAGCTCGCCGTGGCCGCCCGCCCCGACATCGCGCCCCCGGGTCGGGCCGCAGGTGGAGCTGGTCCGAGGGAGCCGGGCGGGACCGGGCGCGGGGGGAGGACGCTCGGTCCGGCCCCGGCCCGGGTGTCCCAGGTGCTCGACCAGGACCCGGCCACCCTCGAGGTCGTGGTCCTGCGCAGCGGGCTCCCTCTCGGAGACGTGGCGCTGGCGCTCGAGCAGCTGGCCGAGGCGGGCCTGGCCGTCGGCGATCGGGGGTGGTGGTCGCGTCCCCGCCGGTGAGCCACGAGGCCTGTGCAGGCCGTGCGCCGAAGGGGGGCGGGCCCCGAGACCGCCCCGTCACCGGTGGTGGGCGCGCCACGGTCACCCAGGGGCGGGGAATCCTCAAGGACTCGAGGGGGGAAGTCGATACGAACAGGCGCGAACTCGCTGCTCATAGGCCCGGGGGGGACGGAATGTTCGCTGAGGAATGGGTAGGGCCCGAGACCAGCCCTGCCTCCGCGTGGGTGGGCCAGAGCACCGAGACCGCCGAGAGACGCCCGCCACCCAAACGCCCCCGGTTGAACCCCTACATCCTCGGCTACGCCATGGGCCCCGCTGCCCTGGTCGCCATCCTGGTCCTTCGGCACTTCGGGGTGGTGGCCCACGAGCCGGTGTGGCTGTGGCTGGCGGTCTTCGTGGCCATCCCGGTCACGAGTGCCTCGTGCGAGATCCTGTACCGCCGCCGCCCGACGACCCTGCGGCTCCATGCCCGGGTGGCGGTCCACGCCGCCGCGGTGACCACGGTCATCTATCTGAGCGGCTGGGGCCCGGTGCTCATCGGGGCGTTCGCCTTCGTCGCCCTCGAGAACGTCTCCCACGACGGGTCGCGCACCTGGAGGGTCACGGCGCTGTGGAGCCTGCTCGGCATCGCCATCGGCCAGGTCGCCATCTGGCAGGGATGGGCACCTTCGTTCCTGTCGGTGGGCAAGGGCGAGGCTCTGGGCCTGATGGGCGCCTTCGTGCTCGTCTTCGTCATCCGGATGGCGGGGGCCACCATCGAGCAGAAGGAAGAAGCCGAGACGTCCATGCGCGTGAGCGAGGAGCGCTTCCGCTCACTCGTCCAGAACTCGACCGACACGACGTTCGTGATGGGGGCCGAGGGCCGGATCTTCTACGCCAGCCCCGCCACCGCCTCCCTCTTCGGCCGCAGTCCCGAGGAGGTGCTCGGCATCCGGGCCACGGATCTGGTCCATCCCGACGACCGGGCGCGCGTCGAGTCCCAAATGGCGGCCATCATCGACAAGGTGACGGTCACCGAGCCGATCCAATTCCGCGTGGAGCACGCCGACGGCTCGTACCGGTACGCCGAGGCGGTGGTGAGCAACCTGCGCGACAACCCCTCGGTGGCGGGATACGTGGGCAACCTGCGCGACATCACCGAGCGCAAGGAGGCCGAGTCGCAGCTTCGCCACGTGGCGCTGCACGATCCGCTCACGGGACTGCCCAACCGCACCCTGATCCTCGATCGCGCCGATCAGATGCTCGTCCGCTCGCGACGCGAGTACCGGCCCGTGGCGGCGATGTTCGTCGACCTCGACAACTTCAAGGACATCAACGACTCGTTGGGTCACGACGCCGGCGACAAGGTGCTCCAGGCCGTGGCGCAGCGCTTCGTCGGCATCCTGCGGGCGAGCGACACCGTGGGACGACTCGGGGGCGACGAGTTCGTGGTCCTGGCCGAGGGGGCGTCGTTGGGCGCCGGACCGGAGATGGTGGCCGAGCGTCTCCACGACACGCTGCGCGAGCCGTTCCGGGTCGAGGGATACGAGTCGGTCTCCCTGACGGTGACGGCCAGCATCGGGATCGCCGGCGGCCAGCGCAACTCCGCCTCCGAGCTGCTGCGCGACGCCGACATCGCCCTGTACCGGGCCAAAGCACTGGGAAAGAACCGCTCGGCGTTGTTCCAGCCCGAGATGCAGACGGCGGTGCTGGACCGTATCGAGCTCGACGCCGACCTGCGCTCGGCCCTGGCCGAGGAGCAGTTCTTCTTGCTCTACCAGCCGGTGTTCGACCTCGACCACGTGAACGTCTCGGGGGTCGAAGCCCTTCTGCGGTGGCGGCATCCGACGCGCGGGGTGGTCCCGCCCGACCACTTCATCCCCATGCTCGAGGACTCGGGCCTGATCGTGGACGTGGGCCGCTGGGTGCTGTTCGAGGCGTGCCGCCAGGCAGCCGAGTGGTACCGGCGAGGACATCGCCTGTCGATGTCGGTCAACGTGTCCATGCGCCAGCTCGAGGTCCACGCCTTCGTGGACCACATCAAAGAGGCGCTGGCGGCCAGTTCGCTCGACCCGACCTCGCTCGTCATCGAGATCACCGAGAGCACGCTCATGCGTGACGCCGACGCCACGGTGCGCCGGCTGCGCGAGATCAAGGACCTCGGCGTGCACGTCGCCATCGACGACTTCGGCACCGGCTACTCGTCGCTCGCCTATCTCCGCCAGTTCCCGGTCGACGCCCTCAAGATCGACCGCTCCTTCATCGCGGCCATGGCCGACTCGCCGGAGTCCGGGGCCCTCATCCACACCCTGGTGGAGCTGGGCCGGACCCTCGGGCTCGAGACCCTGGCCGAGGGGATCGAGGACAACGACCAGCTCCACAAGCTCCAGGAGGAGCACTGCGACCGGGGACAGGGCTTCCTCTTCTCGAGGCCCATCGAGCCCGAGGCCATCGAGGCCTTCCTCCTCGAAGCGGCCGAGACCAGCCGGGCCGCGGCCATCGCCGCCTCGGTGCGGGCCCCCGACATCGCCGCCTCGCGGTGACCCCCGCTCCCGGCGCCGGCCCTCACAGCTCGCCCAGGAAGAAGCGGGTGCCCTGGTCGTCGACGCAGTCCGACGTCACCCCGTAGGGCTGGGTCTCGGGGTCCGTGGCGGTGCCGCCCGCGGCCCGCACCCGTCGCACGCGCGGACTCGATGTCGTCGACCAGGTACATGGGGACCGCCGTGGCCCGGTCGTGCCCGCCGCTGATGCCCGTCCCGGGACGCACGTCGTCGACCTGCCAGCCGTCCGTCGACGCGTCCGGGCGAGAAACGCCAACCCAGTACCGTGCCGTAGAAGGCGCGGCGTGCGCGACGTGTCGGCGACCTCGAGGGTGACGTAGGCCAGGTCGCCGGGGCGCGACCCGTGCGGGGCCAGGCGGGGCCCGGGCCCGTCGCCGGGCGGGCTGAAGACGGCGAAGGCCGTGCCCTGGTCGTCCACGCACTCGGCCACCCGTCCGTAGGGCTCGTCGGTCGGGGCGTGCGCTTCGCCTCCCGCGGCGCGCACCCGCGTGACCGCCTCGTCCACGTCCTCGACGAGGTAGCAGAGGAAGAGGGTGTTGTGCTCCATTCCGCCCCACATCCCGTGGTGCAGGGACAGGCCCGCCACCTGGGCGCCGCGCTCGGGCGCTGCCGGGGGTGAAGGACCATCCCAGCACCGAGCCGAAGAAGGTCCGGGCCCGGTCGAGGTCGGGGACCCACAGCGACGCGTACCCGATGTCCCCGGCCTGCATGGGCTCGGCCCCGGGGGAGGCCGAGACGATCCAGCGGTGGCCGAAGGGGTCACGGACCACGCCGTTGCGTCCGTAGGGGTTGTCGGCCGGAGCGCGCTCGACGGTGGCCCCGGCCCGGGCGGCGCGGCGTATCGTGCCGTCCACGTCGGGCACCTCGACCACGATGCTCACCGTGGCCCCGTCGCCGGGGCGAGGTGCGACGACGTTGCTCTCGGGGGACTCGTCGGCCAGGAAGACCGCGCCCGCCCCGAGCTCGAGCTCGACATGGCCGATGCGCCCGTCGCCCATCACGATCGGCTCGCCGCGCCGGCGGGCGCCGAGCACCTCGACGTACCACTCCAGGGCACGCCGGGAATCGGCCACGATGAGATAGGGCGTCACCGCGCCGGCCCGGTTCCCGCCGGCTTCGGGGCGGCGATCGGTGGGCGGGGTCCGCGGTGTGGTGTGCAGCGTGGTCTCGGACACGATGACTCCTTCCGGGAGCGACAGGGCTCGCTTGACGCGGGCGCGCAGGGCGGTGGCGAATTCGGGGATCGGGATCGACCGGGTCGACCGGGGACCGCAGGGCCTCGAAAGGATCAGGCATCGTCGGCCTCCTGTGTTCCGTAGGCGCGCCGAAAGGCACCCCGGGCCCGCACGAGCAGACCTTCGGTGGCGTGCACGCTCCGGTCCACCAGAGCGGCGACGTCGGGGACCGGCAGGTCGTCGAGGTAGCGCAAGGTGAGCACGGCGCGGTGCAGTGGCGACAGCCCGGCCAGGGTGCTGCGGGCCTGCAGCGCGTCGAGGCGCACGTCCCAGTCGTCGTCGTGCGCGTCGGCGCCTTCGGCGGTCCCCACGGCGCGCAGGCCCCGCTCCTCGCGCGCCTGGCGACGCCAGTGGTCCACGAGCTTGTGCCGTGCCACCCCCACCAGCCACGGCACCGAGACCGGCGCACGATCGTCGGCGCGCACGGCGTCCACGGCGGCCAGGAGCGTCTCGGCGGTCAGGTCCTCGGCCAGCGCCACACGTCCGCACCGTGACACCAGGTACCCGTAGACCTGGGGGAGGGCCCGGTCGTAGAGGCTCAGCAACGTCGCCCTTGCGTCGCCCGCCGCCGCCGTCTCCTCGGTCACACCCGTATTGTCGTCCGGGGACCTCGCGCTCCGACGGTCCGGGAGGCTTTTTTCTCGTGCACTGGGTGGTCGACGGCATGAACGTCATCGGGTCTCGCCCCGACGGGTGGTGGCGCGATCGCGCCGGGGCCCGACGACGGCTCGTGTCGGACCTGGCCACCCTGGCCGACCCCCGAGCCGAGGTCACGGTGGTCTTCGACGGGCGGCCCGGTCCCGACGAGATCGAGGCCGCCCGGGCCCAGGGTGTCACGGCGCGCTTCGCGCCCGGGGGCCCCGACGCCGCGGACCACGCCATCGTCGACCTGTTGGGCTCGCTCGGGGACCCGGGGGGGATCACCGTGGTGACCTCGGACTCCGTCCTGGCCGACTCGGTGCGGCGAGCCGGGGCCGTGGTCGAGGGGGCCAGGACCTTCCGGGCCCGCCTCCCCGGGCCCGAGGGGCGGGCGCAGCGGGCGGACCCGGCAGGCACGCCCGGTGACGGCGCTAGGGCAGGGCGTCGAGGGGGGCCACGGCGCGGCGACCGAGGGCCTCGGCGACCGCCTCGTTCGTGAGCTGTCCCGACGCGCACAGCACGCCGCCCCCCAGCGCCGGGTCCAGCCTCGACGGCGCCGCGCACGCCATGGTCGGCGAGGGTGAGCGCATAGGGGAATGGTGGCGTTGGTCAGCGCGTAGGTCGAGGTGTGGGGCACCGCAGCGGGGATGTTGCCCACCCCGTAGTGGAGGACCCCGTGGCGCTCGACGACGGGGTGCTCGTGGGTGGTCTCGGTGGTGGTCTCGATGCAGCCGCCTTGGTCCACGGCCACGTCCACGATCACCGATCCCGGCACCATCTCGCTCACCATCTCCTCGGTGGCGACCACGGGGGCCCGGCCGCCGGGCACGAGCACGGCCCCGATCACCAGGTCGGCGTGGCGCACGGAGCGCTCGACCACGGCCCGGCTCGACGCCAGGGTCATGATGCGGCCCCGGTGGATCTGGTCGACGACCCGCAGGCGGTCGAGGTCGCGGTCGATGAGGATGACCTCGGCCTCCATGCCCTGGGCGATCCACGCCGCGTTGGTGCCGACGGTTCCGGCCCCGATGACCACCACCCGCCCCGGGCGCACGCCGGGGGCGCCGCCGAGCAGCACGCCGCGGCCCCCGTTGCCGCGCTCGAGGAAGTGGGCGCCGATCTGCGGGGCCAGGCGTCCCGCTACCTCGCTCATGGGCGCCAGGAGGGGGAGGGCCCCGGCCGCGCTGCGCACCGTCTCGTAGCCGATGGCCGTGGTACGGGCGTCGAGCAGCGCGTCGGCGAGCTCGGGATAGGCGGCGAGGTGCAAGAAGGTGAACAGCACGAGGTCGGGGCGCAGCCGCCGGTACTCCTCGGCCTGGGGCTCTTTCACCTTGAGCACGAGCTCGGCGTCCCAGGCGTCCTCGGCGTGCACGAGCTCGGCGCCGGCGGCGGCGAAGTCGTCGTCGGCGATGGCCGACCCCGCCCCCGCCCCCGTCTCGACCAGGACGCGGTGCCCGTGGGAGGACAGCTCGCGCGCCCCGTCGGGGGTGAGGGCGACGCGGTTCTCCCCCGGCTTTCGCTCCGCGGGGACACCGACGATCACGACGGCGAAGCTATCGCCCCGCGCACCGGTGCAGGCTCGTTCACCGACCGGAGCCTTGACGAACGGGGCTTCCGTCCCTATGTTGCCAGGGACAGTCGTTCAGGATCCGGATCTGGCGTTCGAGATATCGAACGTCACGTGGGACATTGGGGGTGGGTGTGAAGCTCGACCTGCTGTATGAGATCGACGTGCCCAAGCCGTGGCCCGGGGAGCACCCCTGGGGCCAGCGCAAGGCCGAGCAGGAGGCCTACGCCGAGGCACTGGAGCAGATCAAACTGGCCGACACCCTCGGCTTCAACACCGTGTGGCACGTCGAGCACCATTTCCGGGAGGGCCGGTCCCACTCGCCGGCCCCCGAGGTGATCATCGGCGCGCTGTCCCAGGTCACCAAGAACCTCCGGCTCGGGTTCGGCGTCGTGCTGATGCCGCACCAGTTCTGCCACCCGGTGCACGTGGCGGAGAAGGTCGCCACCGCCGATGTCCTGTCGGGCGGCCGCATCGAGTGGGGGACGGGCCGGTCCACCCCCATGGAGCAGACCGCGTTCCACGTGCCGGTGGAGGAGAGCCGGGCCGAGTGGCAAGAAGCCATCGAGGCCACCGTCCAGGCGTGGCGCGAGGAGTACTTCGAGTTCCACGGCAAGTACCTCGACTTCCCCCGCCGCATGGTGACACCCAAGCCGGTGCAGGTCCCTCATCCGCCGGCCTGGATGGCTGCCACCTCCGACGGATCGGCCGCCGTGGCCGGGAAGCTCGGTATGGGGCTGCTGTCGTTCTCGATCATGCAGCCCATCACCAAGATGGCCGAGCACATCAAGCAGTACCGGGAAGGGGCGAAGAACCCCACGCCCCTGACCGAGGTCACCACCAACAAGGTGGCCGCGTACACGCTCGTGCACTGCGCCGATTCCATGGAGCAGGCCGAGGCCAACGGCATCTGGGATTCGGTGTGGTGGTGGTACAAGAACCTGGCCGAGTTCATCTTGGAGTGGGAGGTGCCCCATCTCTCCGACGAGGAGAAGGAGAGGATGTTCCCCTTGCTCAAGCGCCAGATCGAGGGGAAGTTCGACCCCAAGTGGTTCTCCGAGGCCGACATGATCATCGTGGGGGACCCCGAGACCTGTGTCGAGAAGATGGTCAAGTACGCCGAGCTCGGCGTGGACCAGCTCATCTGCTACGTGCAGTTCGGCTACCTGAGTCACGAGTCGATCATGCGCACCATCGAGCTGCTGGGCACCAAGGTCATGCCCGAGCTCGAAAAGCGCGACATCCAGGCCTCGGTCACCGTCACCGGTTGACCCGGGGCCCGCACCGCCCGAGTGTGCGCGAGGAACGATGACGCGCTCTGACGACACCGAGGTCCCCGACTACCCCGGCATGCTGCGCATGGACGGGCGCGGGGTGGTGGTGATCGGCGCCGGGCAGGGCATCGGGCGCCAGACCAGCCACGCGCTGGCCCAGGCGGGGGCCAAGGTCCTGTGCGTCGACCTCGACAAGGACCTGGCCGCCGACATCGCCTCCGAGGTCGGCGGGGTCGCGTGGGTGGGCAACGCCACGGTCCGGGCCGACGCCGAGCGCCTCTTCGCCGAGGCCCCCGCGGCGTTGACCGGAATCGGGGCCAGCGGCCTGGGTGGGATCGTCGACATCGTGGGCATGGCCCAGTACCGCGGCCTGCTGGAGCTCGACGACGAGTTGTGGGACTGGCACCACGACATCGTCCTGCGCCACGCCTACCTGGCCGTGTCGGTGGGAGGCCGGGCCCTGCGCGACGCGGGCGGCGGGGTCATGGTGTTCGTGGCCTCGGCGTCGGGGCTCACCGCGGCGCCACGCCACGCCGCCTACGGCGCGGCCAAAGCGGGGCTCATCGGCCTGGTGCGCTCGGCAGCCGTCGAGCTCGGGCCCATCGGCATCCGGGTGAACGCGGTGGCACCGGGCATCGTGTGGACCCCCCGGGTCTCGGGATATCTGGGGGACAAGGGCAAGGTCGTCAACGCGGCGAACTCGCCGCTCGAGCGCGTGGCGCTCCCCCAGGACATCGCGGCCGCCATCGTGTTCCTGGCCTCGGACCTCGCCGCCTACGTGAACGGGCAGGTGCTGTCGGTCGACGGTGGGGTGGGGGTGAAGTTCCCCTACCCGGTGCCGGACCACCTGTGACCGGCCGTCCGGTGACGGGCGGGCCGTGACGGGCCGGGGCCGGGGCCGGTCCCCGGAGGTGGAGCCGTTCCTACGGGGCTGCGCGTGGCCCGCCGCTCCGGGCGTGCCCTACCCGCGCTTCGATCCACGCGACGCGTCGCGCCTTCCCGCCGACACCTGGCAGTGCGCGCAGATCCCGGCCGGGGTCCGCCTCGAGGTCGTGGGCGACGCCTCGGCGCTCGAGCTCGACTACGTCACCGACAGCGACGACCTCGGCTACCGCGGCGCGGGTGCGGGGACGACGTTCGCCCTGTGGCGTGGCGACGTGCAGGTCGACGAGCAACCCGCCGTGCTCGGGTCGGGGACGGTGACGCTCACCTTCGGCGCCCCCGACACGCCCGCCGACACCCCGGCGGTGGTGTACCTCCCCGAGGGGATGCGGCCCGAGGTGCTGGCCCTGCGTCCCGTGGGTGGGTCGATCGAGCCGGCACCGGCCGCTCCCCGCTGGGTCGCCTACGGCGACTCGCTGCTCGAGGGGTGGGTGGCGAGCGCGCCGTCGAAGGCCTGGGGGGTGGTGGCGGCGCGGACACAGGGCCTGGACCTCGTGAACCTGGGGTATGCGGGCTCGGCGCGCGGCGAGATCCCCTGCGCGGAGGCCGTCGCCGGACTGGCGGCGGAGGTGATCTCGATCTCACACGGGACCAATTGCTGGACGCGCATCCCCCACAGCGCCGGCATGATGCTCGAGACGACACGGGCCTTCCTCGACATCGTGCGCCAGGGTCACCCCCAGACCCCCGTCGTGGTGGCGAGCCCGGTCATCCGCCCCGATGCCGAGGCCACGCCCAACCGCCTGGGGGCCACGCTGGCCGACCTGCGCGCCGCCATGGAAGAGGCGGTTCTCGACCGTATCGACGGGGGGGACGAGGCCATGGTGCTCGTCCCCGGTGCCGCGGTGATCACCGCCGCCCATCTGGCCGACGGCATCCACCCCGGCGACGACGGCCACGCCCGCCTCGCCGAGGTGTTCGGCTCGGCGGTGGCGGCCGCGCGGCGCGCTTCGACCACGGGTTCGACGACGGGTTCGGTGCGCGCCGGGGACAGGAGCTGAGCGGTGGCAGGCTCGGCGTCGGCAGAGCGCGTGGTGACGGTGATCGACTTCCTGGCCTCGCGCCCGGGCGAGTGCTTCGGCCTCTCGGAGCTGGCGCGGGCGCTGGGCATGTCCAAGGCCACCGCGCACGGGGTGTGCACCACCTTGACCGAGTCCGGTTGGCTGTTGCGCCACCCGTCGGACAAGACCTACACCCTGGGCCCGGCCCTCATCGCGGCCGGGCACGCCGCCGGGGCGCGCCAGCTCGACCTCGTCGACCACGCCCGGCCGGTGATGGAGGAGCTCGCCGCCCGTCTCTCGGCCCAGGTGGTGGCCTCGAGCACGGTCGGCGACGAGATGGTGCTGCTGGCCACGGCGGGCCGGCCCGGCCCCATGTGGCTGGCCTTCACCGTCGGCCAACGCGTCCCTCTGGCTCCGCCCCTGGGCACCGTCTTCCTGGCGTGGGCCGGGCCCGACGCCGTCGAGGAGTGGCTCGACCGGTTGGGACCGGCTGCGACCGAGGACGACAAGGACCGGCTGCGCTCGGCGCTCGGCGTGATCCGCCGCCGGGGGTACGCGCTCAACCTCGAGGCTGTGGCCAACCTGAAGCTGAGCCGGGCCCTGTCGGGCCGAGACAGCCGGCGCCGGGCGCTGGCGGTGGCGGTGGAGGACTTCGCCCACGAGGAGTACCTCCTCCAGGAGCTCGAGGAGGGGGCGACGTACCGCCTCAGCCAGATCTCGGCCCCCGTGTTCGGGTCCGACGGTTCCGTGGCTCTGGCGCTCACCGTCGTGGGGCTGCCCGAGAAGCTGACGGGGGAGGAGATCCCCCGCTTCGGTGACGCGCTGGTGGCCGGGGCGGAGCGCGTGACGCGATCGATCCACGGGAGCGCGCCACAGTGAAGCGCGGCGCGCTGGGGGCCTTCGACCTCACCGGACGCGTGGCCGTGGTGACGGGGGCGGGGTCGGGGATCGGCCGGGCGTCGGCCGAGCTGCTGGGCGCGGCGGGGGCGGCGGTGGTGTGCGCCGACATCGACGACGCGGGCGCGGCCGCCACCGCGGCGACGCTCGAGGAGGCCGGGGACGCGCCGTGGCCCGCCGGGTCGACGTGACCGCACCCGGTGCGCTCGACGCGCTGGTGGAGCAGGCCGTGGCCGAGCTCGGCCGTATCGACGTGATGGCGAACATCGCCGGCATCATCTTCCAGTCCCCGGTGGTCGACTTCGACGACGATTCCTTGGACCGCATCCTGGCGGTCAACCTCAAAGGGGTGTTCCGCGGCTGTCGTGCCGCGGCGCGCGTCATGGGCCCCCAGGGAGCGGGCTCGATCGTGAACATGGCGTCGGCCGCCATCGACACCCCGTCTCCGGGTCTAGCCGGCTACGGCATGGCCAAGGCCGCCGTGGTGCAGCTCACCCGGGTGCTCGCCACCGAGATGGGCCCCCTAGGGGTACGGGTCAACGCGGTGGCCCCGGGGTTCGTGGAGACGGCCATGACGGGCCGCCGCTACACCGCTGCCGACGGCACGGTCGACGACACCCATCGCCAGGCCGTGCTCGACGCCGTGGCCCGCTCCACCCCGCTGCGCACGGTGGGGCAGCCCCAAGACATCGCCCACGCCGTGCTCTACCTGGCCTCCGATGCGTCACGTTTCGTGACCGGGCAGATCCTGCGACCCAACGGGGGCGTGGCCATGCCGTGGTGAGGCGGCCGTGGCGAGGTGGCGGTGGCGAGGTGGCCGAAGCGGCCGTGGTGAGGCGGCCGAGGTGAACAAAGGAGGGCCTGTGCAGGTCGTAGTGGACATGAGGACCGAACCGGCGACCGTCGCGCTCGAGGATCCCGCCGAGTGCGGGCGGTTCCACGTGACGGCCCGGGGCGCCGGCGACGCCGCAGGGCTCGACTCGGCGCTGCGGGCCAACGCCGTGGGCAACATCGACGGCGACGGCGAGGCCATGGTGCGCGTCGAGGCGGTGCGCCGCCTGGCATCGGGCTCGGTGGGCGAGCAGTGGGAGGGCGAGTTCAGGGCCATGCTCGACTACGCCCGCTCCAAGGGATGGCTCAGCGAAGACGGCACCTCGATCCGGGCACACGTGGAGTGGGGGTAGTTTCGCCCCATGGAGGTGACGCCGTGACGCCCACCAGGACCGAGACCGACTCGATGGGCCCCATCGAGGTGCCCGCCGATCGCTACTGGGGTGCCCAGACGGCTCGCTCCCTGGTGCATTTCTCCATCGGGGCCGACACGATGACGCGACCGGTGATCCGCGCCATCGGGATCCTCAAGGAGGCCGCGGCGCTCACCAACGCAGAGCTCGGAATCCTGGACCCGAAACTGGCCGAACTGATCTCGCAGGCCGCCGTCGAGGTCACCGCGGGAACGCTCGACGACCACTTCCCCCTGCGCGTGTGGCAGACCGGCAGTGGCACCCAGACCAACATGAACGCCAACGAGGTGATCTCCAACCGGGCCATCGAGCTCGCCGGCGGTGTGCTCGGGTCGAAGACACCGATCCACCCCAACGACCACGTCAACATGTCGCAGTCGTCCAACGACACGTTCCCCACCGCCATGCACATCGCCGCCGTCGAGCAGATCACCCACGTCCTGGTCCCGTCGGTGCGCGCCCTGCGAGACGCGCTGGAGGAGAAGTCCGAGGCATTCGCCGACATCGTGAAGATCGGTCGCACCCACCTCATGGATGCCGTGCCGCTCACCTTGGGCCAGGAGTTCTCGGGGTACGTGGCCCAGCTCGACGCCGACCTGAAGCGGATCGACGCGTGCCTGCCCGACCTCTACGAGTTGGCCCTGGGCGGTACCGCGGTGGGAACGGGCCTCAACGCCCATCCCGAGTTCGCCACCCGGGTGGCGGCCCACATCGCGCAGCTCACCGAGCTCCCCTTCGTGTCGGCCCCCAACAAGTTCGCGGCGCTGGCCGCGCACGACGCCCTGGTGCAGGCGAGCGCCTCGCTACGCACGCTGGCGGTGTCTCTGACCAAGATCGCCGACGACATCCGGTGGCTCGGGTCCGGGCCCCGCAGCGGGCTCGGCGAGCTCGTGCTCCCTCCGAACGAGCCCGGTTCGTCGATCATGCCGGGCAAGGTCAACCCGACGCAGTGCGAAGCCATGATCATGGTCTGCATCCAGGTGATGGGCAACGACACCGCCGTGGCCGTGGCCGGCAGCCGCGGCAACCTCGAGCTGAACGTGGCCAAGCCCGTCATCATCCACAACATCATGCACTCGATCACGCTCCTGTCCGATGCCTGTGCCGCGTTCCGGGAATTCGCGGTGGAGGGCCTCGAGCCCGACCGGGCCCAGATCCGGCGCCACCTCGAGAACTCGCTCATGCTCGTCACCGCCCTCAACCCGCTCATCGGCTACGACAAGGCCGCCGAGGTGGCCAAGAAGGCGTACAAGGAGGGCACCACGCTCCGGGAGGCGGCGGTGACACTCGGCTACGTCACCCCCGAGGAATTCGACGGAGCGGTGCGCCCCGAGGACATGACGCACCCGTGATCTCCGGAAGGGCCGCCTCAGCCCGGTTCCGGTCTCGCCGCCCCGTCATCACCCCGGGGCAATGGCACTCAGCGGGGTGGCGCCGGTGGGTGCCTGCAGCGTGAGGGGCTTGCCCCACAGGGCGAACACCGCCACCTGGGTCGCCTTCTTTCCGTTGCCCTGAACGGTGACACCCCCGCCGATGGGGAGCACGGGCGCTTTCGTCGTGACCACGAGCTGGATGTCGTAGGTCTGTGCCGACACCGCGGACGGCCCGGTCCCGTCGATGAGCCCCACGTGGTGCCCGGCGACCGTGCCTTCGGTGAGGCGCAAGCGTGCACCCCCGGGGGTGAACTCGGCGAGCGTGGACGAGAACGAGGTCGCGGCGGCGAGGGGGCCGAACTGGGTCTCCTTCGAGGTCACCGAGATCCACTTGTCGGCGTTGCCGCTGGCGGCGGCGGCCGGCAGGCTCAGGACGCTCTGCAGAACGGCGGCATCGGACTTGACGTACGCGGTGGCCCCGATGACGACGAGATGCAAGACCCCATCAGGATTGGTGACGAGAACATCACCACCTTTGGCGCTGGCATTGCCGGCGACGCTCTGCTTGCCGGTACCTGACTGGGTCGTGATGGTGTAGCCCATCGTCCCCGCCTTGGTGGCGTTGTCCAGGGCCAGCTCCAGGACCTGGCTCGCCGACTTCCCGGCCAGTGCGTCGGCGGGCGAGTTCGAGGATCCGCATGCCGTGGTCCCGAGCGCGAGCACGCCCACCATCACGAGGGCGACCAGGCGCACACCGGATACGTGCTGGATCATCGAGGAACCTCTCGTGCAGTGGGCAGGACGGCGGGTGGGCATGTTACCCAGCATCCCTGTGGCGGCGGCGGGGGCGACTCGTCGACGCTGCCCGTGTGCGCGGATGCAACGAAGTCGTCACGCGCTGTTCACTTGGGGGATGCTCGGTAGGCTGCGAAGCGTGGAGATCCTCGATCCTGACGCGGTCGACGCCGAATTGGCCGGCACGGCCTGGGAACGACAGGGGGACGAGCTGGTGAAGACGCGACGGGGCAAGGACTTCGCCGAGGCTCTCGCCTATGTCAATGCGGTGGGAGCGCTGGCCGAGGAGATGGACCACCATCCCGACGTCGACATCCGCTGGAACGCCGTGACCCTTCGCCTGTCCACACACTCCGAGGGTGGCATCACCCACCTCGATCTCGACCTGGCCCGGCGGATCGACGCCCTGCCCGTCGCGGGTGGCTGAGCGGCGGGGCGGGCCGAGACCGCTGCGCTACGTTCCCGCCGGGCTCCTCGCCGGGCGTCCCCACGTCATCGTGGACGGCGCCCCCCGCCCGGGCACGGTGTGCGCCCTGTCGCACTGGCCGGGCACACCCACCCCCGAGGAGCTCTGGCACGACGTCTCGGCGGGGATCGTCCTGGGCGCGCTGGAGCGTCCCGACCTGTTGCCGGGCGATGTGGAGGTGGCGAGCGTCGACCATTACGACGCCGACGGTGTCATCGCGCTGGGCCTGCTGTGCGTGGAGGGCCTCGCCGCCGGGCACGGTCCCGTGTTGGTGGAGGCGGCGCGGGTGGGCGACTTCGACGTGGTGCGTGACCGACGAGCGGCGCTCGTGGCCTTCGGCGTCGGCGCCCTCGGCGACGTCGAGCGGGCCGCGCCGCTGCTCGGGGTCTCGGTCCCGGGTGGCGCCGATGTCCTGGACCGAACGGCGTGGGCCGCCACCGAGGCGCTGCGGATCCTCCCCCGGCTGGTCGAGGATCCCGAGCGCTACCGGGCCCTGTGGGCGAGGGAGGCCGACGCCTTCGACGCGTCGGAACGCGCCCTGCACGACGGGTGGGCGAGCATCGAGGAGCGCCCCGAGCACGACCTGGCGGTCGTGCGCGTCGACGTCACCCATCCCGACGCCGCGTCGACGGCGTGGAGCGGGACACCGCTGCACCGCGCCGCGGTGCACTCGGCCACGGAGCGACTGCGCGTGGCGACCGTGGCCGGGGGCCGGGTCGAGGTCAGGTACCGCTACGAGTCCTGGGTCCGACTGGCCGAGCGCCGGCCCCGTCGGCGCGTCGACCTGGCGCCGACGGCGGCCGAGCTCACCAGAGCGGAGGCGGGCGGGGCTCGGTGGGTGTTCGACGGTGCGGGCGCCATCACCGGGGCACTGCATCTGGCGGAGGGGGCGCACAGCACGCTCGATCCCGAACAGGTCGTCGACTCGGTGTGCCGGGACCTCGAGCGCCTCGACGCAGGACCAGCGGCGTGGGACCCCTACGCCGTGCCGGCGCGCCGGCGCCGATCGGGAAGAGCGCCCTGAGATCGAAGTGGCGCGGGGCTGCAGGCGAGCGGGACCGGTGTCGACTCAGGCGATGGGCAGGTCCCACATGGGGAACCACCGTGACAGGTCGGGCTCGATGGGCAGGTCTTCGGCCAGCATGCCCTTGAGCCGCAGCTCGAGCTCGTTGTCGCGCTGCTCGGGCCCGGTCGGGGCGAAGGGGTAGAACGTCCCTTGCTTGGCCAGGTACACGATGTACAAGGGTCGCGTGATGGCGTCGGCCTCGGCGCCGCTCGCCGCGGGGGCACCGCTGTCGGCGGAGGCGTCGGCACTCTGCACGGGCCCGGGGGCGAAGCCGAAGACCGAGCACAGCAGTTGCGTGCTCCATCCGGCGTCTTGGAGCGAGGAGTGCACCATGTGCACCCGGGTGACGAGGTCGTCCACGGCGCTCGCTTCCACGATGATCCACCGGTACCCGAACTTGTCGCCCACATGGCGCACGGTGGGCTGGGCGGGAGCCCCCGGTGCGGACGGGGCGGTCGAGGCCGGGGCGCTCGAGGACGGGGGACTCGAGGCCGGGGCATCAGTCGATGAGGCAGGGGGGCTGGCGCCGGGCGTTCCGGGAGCGGGGTCGTCGGGTGTGGCCAGGAGCTGCTCGAGCTCGGCCTGCATCTCGGCGAAGGGCTGGCCTGCGGGCGGCTTGAAGCACACCCCGGCTCGTCCCGTCGGCAGCAGGCCCGCCGTCACCTGCAAGGTGATGGCGGCCGAGGGCAACGAGAACAGCGCGTCCAGGTTGGCCCGGACCGGCTTGGTCCGCCCCAGCAAGGTGTCGAACAGGCCCATCAGTGCGCACCCGGCGCCGGGCGTCGCAACCCGTCGCTCCCATGAGGCCTCATCCGGGCTGGTTCATCTCGGCTTCGAGCTTGGCCAGTTGGTCGAGGCGCTTCTGCAGTGGCGGGTGGGTGGAGAAGAGCGAAGAAAGGCTGGTGCCCTGGGACAGGGCGGGGGTGAAGTAGAAGGCGTTGAAGTGTTCCGCCGAGCGCAGGTCCCGGGTGGGGATGCGGGACATCTCGCCGGTGACCTTCACCAGGGCCGAGGCCAGGAGCGACGGGCGGCCGATCAGGATCGCGCCCGAGCGGTCGGCGGCGAGCTCGCGATAGCGCGACAGGGCCATGGTGAGGAGGAAGCTGATGGCGTAGATGATGGCGGAGACCACGATCACGGCGAGCTCGACCATGGCCGCCTGCCCGGCACCACCGCGGTCGTTGCCGCCTCCGCCGAAGCCGCCGAAGATCCCGGCGTAGAGCGTGAACCGGGTGATGAGGCCGGCCACCATCCCGAGGAAGCTGGCGATGGTCATGATGGCCACGTCGCGGTGGGCGACGTGGGAGATCTCGTGAGCCAGGACGGCCTCGAGCTCGGGCTCGTCGAGCCGCCGCATGATGCCTCGGGTGGCGCACACCACGGCGTTCTTGGGGTTGCGGCCCGTGGCGAAGGCGTTGGGCATGTCGACGTCGGCCACGGCCACGCGGGGCTTGGGCATGTCGGCGAGGGCGCACAGCCGGTCGACGATGCCGTGGAGCTCGGGCTCCTGCTCGGGGGTGACGATGTGCCCGTGCATCCCGAAGAGGGCGATCTTGTCGGAGAACCAGTACTGGCAGAACAAGAACGCGGCCGCCAGCACCAGGATCAACCCGAGGTTGAGGCCCACCGCGAAGAGGATGCCGATGACGAGGGCATAGAGAAGGACCATGAGCAGTCCGGTGATGAACATCCGGACGGTCAGTCCGTGGTCGGCGGGGATGCGGCGGTCGATCGCCATCAGGGATTCACCTCTGGTCGTGTCGCGGGGTGGCTGGTCGTGGAGGGGACTGTTCCTCCCGGTGCTCCGGGTGCCGGCCCGCCGGGAGCCGATGCCGGAGGCAGGACGGGGGAGGGGGTCAGCGCCAATTCGGTCTTCAGCGCGGCGAGCTCGCTCTCGACCTGGGACGTGGAGCTCACCTTGTCCAGCTTGGCCTGGATGTCATCGGTGCTCGAGCTGAGGTCGGTCAACGCTCCCGAGGCCAGGAGCTCGTCGATGGCCCCCGCCCGCGCCTGCATCTGGGAGATCTTGTCCTCGGCGCGCTGCATGGTGGCCCCGGCGTCGCTCATGGAGCCCGAGATCCCCGCCACGGCCTCGCCGATGCTGCTCTGGGCCTGGGCGGCGGTATAGGTCGCCTTGAGCGTCTCCTTCCGGGTGCGGAACGCGGCCACCTGGGCCTGGAGGCGCTGCGAGGTCTCGACGAGCTTGTCCTGCTGGGCCGAGATCTGGGCGTGCTGGGTCTCGAGCTCGGTGAGCTCCTCGGCGACCGTCGCCCGCCGGGTGAGGGCCTCCCGGGCCAGGTCCTCACGCCCCTGTCCGAGGGCCAGCCGGGCCTGTTCCTGGAGCTTCGCCGCCTGTTGCTGGAGCTGGTCGGCCTGGATCTCGACGCGCTTTTTGGCCGTGGCCACCTCGGCGATGCTGCGCCGCATCTTCTGGACGTTCTCGAGCTGCTTCTCGTAGGAGAGGTCCAGCGTGTCGCGGGGGTCCTCGACCCGGTCGAGGAGCTTGTTGGTCTTGGCCCGGAAGATGTTCAGGAACCGCGTGAAGACGCCCATTGCACCCAAGAGCATAGGGGAGAGGCACCGTCCGGTCGCCGCGCGTCGCCCCTGATAGGCCAGCGTGCACCACGATTCGGCCCTTCCTCCCGCCTGGCGGGGGGCGTCCCCGGGACGCCCCGGGGGGCCGGGGTTGCGGGCACGGTTCCGATCATCGCGGGGTCCGGGTACCGTGAGGGCGATGAGCACGCGCTTGTCCTTGCTGACCGTCCACGCCCACCCCGACGACGAGGCTTCGAAGGGGCCCGCCACCGTGGCGCGCTACCACTCCGAGGGTGTCCACACCGTGCTGGTGTGCTGCACGGGGGGAGAGGAGGGCGACATCCTCAACCCCGCCATGGACACGCCCGAGGT
Organism: uncultured Acidimicrobiales bacterium; assembly: GCA_963848335.1. Classification (GTDB taxonomy): domain Bacteria; phylum Actinomycetota; class Acidimicrobiia; order Acidimicrobiales; family UBA8190; genus Chersky-840. The sequence continues at coordinate 116,162 of CAWKDD010000003.1, read as the reverse complement.
GCGCGCCGACATCGCCGGCATCCGCCGACGTGAGCTCGAGCTCGCCGCCTCGTTGATCGGCTACGACGAGGTGGTCATGCTGGGCTATCGCGACTCGGGGATGAAGGACTCACCCGCAAACCTCCATCCCGACTGCTTCGCCCGGGCTCCCCTCGACGAGGCGGTGGGCAGGCTCGTGGCCGTCATCCGGCGCGTGCGCCCCCAGGTGGTCGTGACCTACGAGGACGACCAACAGGGCTATCCCCATCCGGACCACCTGCGCGACCACGAGATCTCGCTGGCTGCTTTCGACGCCGCGGGCGACCCCGGCGCCTTCCCCGAGGCCGGCGAGGCCTTCCAGCCCCTGAAGCTCTATTACGTGGGCTGGTCGGCGGCCCGGGTGATGGCCATGCACGACAAGTTCGTCGAGCTCGGCCTGGAATCACCCTTCGACGAGGCCTGGCGGGAGCGGGCGCGCAAGATGACCCGCACCTACACCACGGCCGTGGACATCTCGGGCTTCGCCGACGTCCGGCGCGAGGCGCTGCTGGCCCATGCCACCCAGGTCGACCCGACCTCCCCCTTCTGGTTCGGTCTGCCCCCCGAGGTGGCCCGCTCCATCCACCCCATCGACGAGTACATCCTGGCTCGGAGCCGGGTGGGCCCGACCGGGGACGGCGTGGTGGAGGACGACCTCTTCGCCGGTGTACGGGACCTCGCCGCTCGGTAACATGCCCCGACGATGCGGCGAGCTGCTCCTCGGGGCGGTTCTCCGGTATCCGACGCCGACGACCCAGGGAGGACGACATGTCGAAGTGGCTCAGTCAGGAGTGGCTCGACGAGACCAGGAAGATGGCCGAGGGACAGCCTGACCGACCCGGCGCCTCCGCCCGCATGCAGTACGTGGTGACCGGCGCGCCCGACGGGGACATCGACTACTACTGGATCCTCGAGAACGGCAAGATCACCGAGAGCCAGCTCGGACGCCTCGCCGACGCCGAGGTCACGCTCACCACCGGCTACCCCGATGCCCTCAAGATCCAGAAGGGCGAGCTCGACGCCAACGCGGCGTTCATGCAGGGCAAGGTCAAGGTGACAGGGAACATGGCGAAGGTCATGGCGCTGCTGCCCATCACCAACTCGCCCGAGTACAAGCAGCTTCAGACCGAGATCGCCGCCATCACCGAGTTCTAGGCTGGGGCGCTCGCCGGCGGGGCCCGTTCCGAGGAGCGCCCGGTGCCAGGCGATCAGGCCCCGGCGCGGCATGAGGTCGCGCAGGGGGCGGTAGCCGATCAGGGTGACGCCGGCGTCTTCGAGTGCGACCCGCAGGTGGGGGTCGTGCACGAGCAACCGGTGGTCGTCGACGCGGGCCTCCCAGTCGGTGGCCATGGCTTCGAGCTCGGGGCTGTCCACGGCGGGGTGCAGGTAGGCCTCGGTCACCCCCGGCCCGAGCCTGGGGATGGCGTCGAGGAGGACCTGGCGGCTGCCGACACCGGGCACGTACACGAAGTCGTCGGGGAACACTACGCCCTCCTCGGCGGCCAGGGCCCGGAAGGGGAACCCGATGAGCGCCTCGCTGCTGGCCCCCGACAGCCGCAGGGGGAGCTTGAACTCCACGGCCAGGTCGAGGTACGCGTCGAAGAATTCCGACTTGATCTGCATGGTGCCCATGTGGGCGTCGAGGTGGCTCACGTCGAAGCCCCACAGGATGGCGCGCTCGATCTGGGCGCGGCACTCGCGGCGTACCTCGTCGAGATCGGCGTGGTCCCAGACGTCCTCCACGGTGCGGGGGAATCCTCCGTCGCCGTCGAGAAGCGAAGGGGCATGGGTGATGGGACCCCATCGGTACAGGTCGAATTCGGCGTTGACCGTGAGGTGCACGCCCACGTCGTCGCCGCGGTAGGCGGCCGCGGCACCCCGGGACCACGGGCACGGGACCATCAGGCTGGCACTCGTGGCCAGGCCGTCGCGGAAGGCCTGGTAGACCCCCACGTTGGCGGCGTGACAGAAGCCGAGGTCGTCGCAGTTCAGTATGAGCAGCTTGGCGTCGTGGGCGTAGCCGAGTCGTTCGGCGAGCGATGGCACGCACCCGACGGTAGCGCCCTCGCCGCCCGCACCGGTTCCATCCAGCCCCGGGTCGGCTCAGGCGGCGTCGGCCCGGGCGGTGTCCGGCTCAGGCGGCGTCGGCCCGGGTGTCGGCGAGCGCTGCCGCCCGAGCCAGGGCGGCGCGGGCCGCGGCCAGGCCCCGGCGACCGACCCGGCGGGTGGGCTCGTCGATACGCCAGTCGGACTCGGCCGCAGGACCCGCCGGGCGGCGGGCGATGTCCCCAACCAGAGGGAGCTGCAGTTGGTTCTCCACGAGATGCAGCATGGCGCCGAGGTGTAACAGTCGAGCCACGGGGCCCGGCGTCGCCGACGCCCCGGGCCGGAACGCGTCGGGCGGGAACCGGTGTCGAGGCCCGTCCGTCGAACAGGACGAGGCGACCAGGAGGAAGAAGACGACCGCAAGGAGGGTGATGGTGGGTCTCGGTCGGACGTCGGCAGGAGCTGTGGGAATGGTGCTGGTGGCGGTGGTGGCGGCCGGATGCGGGTCGGGCCCCCCACCCGGTCCGCGGGGCGTGGCCGCCACCACGACCGTGCCCTCTTCGCCCACCTCGCCAACGTCGTCCACCGCACCGAGCACCGCGCCGACCCAAGTGGCATCGGCCACGGGGATCTGCGCCGCCCCGGGCACGCTTACCGGGCTCTCGGTGTCCCGGACCGACGCGTTTCCCCAGAACCCGGTCTCCTTCGACTTTCCCGCCCATGTCAGCGCCACGAACGGGGCGGCGATCGCCGCGGTGGCCCGGGCCGCGTGCGGTCTGGGGGACTTCCCCTCCGGGGAGATGTCGTGCCCCGCCGATCTGGGCATCAGCTACGCCCTGGTCTTCACCGCGGACAGGGTCGTCTTCGGGACGCTCACCGCCGATCCCACGGGCTGCCCGAGCCTGACCGGCCTGGGTGCGCCCCGATGGGCCGCCCCGACCTTCTGGGACGAGCTCGCCGTGGCGCTCGGCTTGCCTGCGCCCCGTGAGTACTGCGACCCGTTCCGGGGCCGGCTCCCCGACAGCCCCTCCCAGTGCGGGGCGAAGCTCTAGCGGTCCGCCACCGCGGCGGGCGCGTTCCCCGCGCCGGCCTCAGATCCAGATACGCGTCGGGTCCCGCCTGGCACTGAAGCGCCGTTCGGCTTCGGCTGCGATGGGCGCGAGCTCGTCGCCGATCCGCTTCAGCACGTGCTCCTGGTCGCCCCACTCGAAGACCGAGCCGGCCAGCTTGCAATTCTCCACCTGGATCCGGCACGCCTGGGCGATCCAGAAGGCGCGCTCGACGTGCAGGCCCCTGTAGTCCCAGTCCGCCGCACCCGATCGCGCCTCCCCGTAGAAGAAGAAAGGCGAGGGCCCCGGGTGCGCCCCCATGTCGGAGACCAGTGCGAAGCTCAGGTATCCGCCCGGCAGATAGAGGTCGAACAACGCGGCCAGGTCGGGGCGCTCGGGGATGGTCAAACGGTCCCGGTCGACGATGTCGTCGAGGTCGACGTCAGTGGCGTCGAGGGCCTGACGGACGTAGGCGATCATGGCCGCTTCCTGAGGCCCGGTCGCGGTCCGTTCCCACTGGGCGAGTGCGCCCCGCGCGTGGGTGATCCCCGTTCGTGTCATGGCCAGGACGCGTCCGCGCTGATCGCCGTCGGTCCTTCCGTCCAAAACCCATCGGATGAGCACGTTGCACTCCGCCACGGCGCGGATGTTGCTCGTCGATGCCACTGAGGCGTTCATCCCGAGACTCACGGCCGCGGTCCCGAACGCATCGAGGGCGGTCATGAACATCGAGCGGATGAACATCTCGACAGTGGTGGGCCAAGGCCGGTCCCAGGTCGGATCGTCCACCGTCTTGCCGTCGAAGCTGCTCTGGAAGATCAGACCCAGGCCGTCGACCAGGGCGATCGCCACCCTGAACGCCGCCTCGCGCAGTTCCTCGTCGTCCATGTCGAAGGGGCGTTTGACCCGCAGCCCCGATTGCGGCGCCAGCAGCTTCTCGAGGAAGACCAGGAGCCGGGAGATCCCGTCCACGATCGGGTTCCCCGTGGCGTGCAGGCGGGGTTCCGGTGCCGGCGGGAACCACTGGTAGGCACCGACGGGTTCTGCGGCCATGCTTACAGATTGCCTCATCGCGGGTGGCTACTCTCCATCCGGCACACGGTCCCGATGCCGGGCGAGGATCTCGGCCCCGGTGTCCGCGAGCGTCGCACTGCGAACGGACTCGTCTCAGGCCCCACGCTTTCGAGTTGCAGCAGAGGCAGAAGTGAATCGACGGATGTTGCCCTGTCCCCGAGCATCCCGAACCCGGGCCACGCCGAGGCCTGCCGACCGGGAGGGCCTCGGACGAGGGCGGGGCGAGGCCCAAAATGACCCCCACGCGACAGACAGATGAACACTTGGTGACGGCGGGAGGATTCGGGCGGGGGCGTAGTTGACTTCATGTCGCTGCGGCCCCATGCTCTCGACAGTTCAGGAGGGGACACGGTCCACCAGCAGGGTCTTTCCCTGTGTGCAGCAGTGGCCGTGGGACGGCGTTCCTCGTTGCCGTTTGCCTCCCTCTTGGCGCCGGAAAGGGAGGCAGCTGGTTGCGGTACTCGATGCACGGGGCTCGATCGAAGGGCACTTCCCTCGTTATCGCCAAACGTGCTGCCGTGGTGGCATCGGCGTTGTTCGCAGCGTTGGCCTTGTCGAGCCAATCTGCCGGCGCGGCCCAACCCAACGCCTCGACACCGGTGAATTGCACGGCGTCGCCGGGATCCACCAATGGCTGCCCCAGCCCTCCCGACCAGCCCGGCGGTCTGGACAACTTCCTCTGCTACCAGGCCACCAGCGACCAATTCACTCCACCTCTGGTGAACCTGACCGATCAGTTCGGAACGGACTCCTCGGTCCAGCCCTTGTCAGCGTCGAGCCCGCACGCTCACGACAACCAGTTGTGCAATCCCGTCACCGAGAATGTCGGCGGGAGATTCAACGTCGCCAGCGGGCCCGTCTACGGCGTGGGCAATCCGGCTGCACATCTCTACTGTTTCACCGACAACACCCACACCCAGCCTCTCGTCAACGTGAGCGTGCAGAACCAGTTCGGCACCCAGACGCTTCTCGTGACGCGCTCCACGCGCCTGTGTCTGCCATCGTGGAAGTTCGATCCCAATCAGAACCCGTCGAGTCCCTTGGCCTCGGGTTCGGTCAATCCCAGCTCGTGGACCGACCCGGCCCTGCTCAATCTCAACCACTTCCAGTGCTACAGGGTGTCGAGGTCGACGGACTCGAGCAGTTTCACCCGCCCGCCGCGCACGGTGCACCTGGCCGACCAGTTCGGTTCCTACACCGCCTTCGTCGGCTCCCCCGAGGAATTGTGCGCCCCGGTCGTCAAGCAGGTGGTGAGCGCGACGGGGTCGCCGATCGGAGGGCCGTCGACGATCAACAGCGACGGCGTCGACGGGGCACATCTGCTGTGTTACGGAGTTTTCGCCGGTGGCCGGCGCAATGTCTCGGTGGGGAACCAGTTCTCGGCCCCGCCGGCGTCGGCCATCCCCAACCCGGTGGCCGTGCACGTCAGGTTCGCCGACCAGCTGTGCCTGGCGTCGTTCAAGACCGTGATCCCTCCGACGCAGACCCCTGAGGTCCCCAACGCCCTGCTCCTGCCCCTGGCCGCCGTCGTGGTCGGTGGCGGGGCTCTGGTCTTCGTGCACCGGCGTCGTCGTCACACCGCCGAGAGCTAACCCCGCCCCCGGCGCACCCCGGGCTACGGGGGGTCCGGAACCTGTAGTTTCGGGCTCCGTGGACCGCTACGGCATCACCGTGCCCTTCGACGACGTACCCCTTCCCGAGCACGGGGCCTGGTACCGACGTCTGGAGGAGCTCGGCTACAGCGACGTCTGGACGGGGGAGGCCAACGGTGCCGACGGCTTCACGCCGCTGGCGCTGGCCGCGGCGGCCAGTGAGCGGCTCCGTCTGGGCACCGCCGTGGTCCCGGTGTACACCCGGGGCCCCGGGCTCCTCGCCATGCAGGCGGCCACCATGGCCGAGCTGGCGCCGGGGCGCTTCGCCCTCGGTGTGGGCTCGTCGTCGGACGTCATCGTGGAGCGTTGGAACGCCACGCCGTTCCTCGAGCCCTACAAGCGCGTGCGCGACACCGTACGGTTCCTGCGTGCCGCGCTCGACCGGCGAGAAGGTCGAAGCCGAGTACGACACGTTCACGGTGCGCGGGTTCCGTCTGGGCAGGCGACTCGAGCAGCCACCTCCCATCTACGTGGCGGCCCTGCGACCCGGCATGCTGCGGTTGGCGGGGCGTGAGGCGGACGGGGCCATTCTCAACTGGCTCTCGGCGGACGACGTGACCAAGGTCGTCCCCGAGGTGGGCGAGGGCAAGACCATCGTGGCCCGCATCTTCGTGTGCCCCACCGACGACGCCGAGCGCGCCCGCTACGTCGGCCGCATCGGCATCGCCGCCTATCTCAACGTGGCCGTGTACGCCGCCTTCCACGAGTGGTTGGGGCGGGGGCCCGACCTCCAGGCCATGTGGACGGCGTGGCGATCGGGGGACCGCAAGGCCGCCTTGGCCGCCATCCCCGACGACGTCGTGGACGCGCTCGTCGTCCACGGCTCGGCCGAGGAGTGCCGTGCGCACGTGCAGCGCTACGTCGACAACGGGGTGACCATCCCCGTCCTGGCCGTGCTCCCGGGGGGAGACGACCTCGCCACCGCGGTGGAGAACCTCGCGCCCCGCCGTCGTTAGGCACCCGGCGCCAGGGCGGCGCGCAGCGCGGTGGCGATGTCGGCGTGACGGAAGAGGTAGCCCGAAGCGGTCAGCTTGGTCGGCAGCACACGCTGCCCGGCGAGCACCATCTCCGAGGCGAGGTCCGAACCCAGCGCCACGCGCAGCGCCAGGCCGGGCACGGCCAAGACCGTGGGGCGGTGCAGCGCCCGACCCAGCGCTCCGGTGAAGGCGCGGTTGGTCACAGGCGTCGGGGCCGTGGCGTTGACGGGGCCCTGCAGCGCGGCGTCGTCGAGGGCGCGCAGCACGGCGCCGACCTCGTCGGACAGAGAGATCCAGCTCAGCCACTGCCGGCCGCGGCCCAGCCTGCCGCCGAGGCCGAGCCGGAACAGGGGGAGCTGACGCGCCAGGGCCCCGCCCCGGGCCGAGAGCACCACCCCCGAGCGCAGGTGGACGACGCGGACCCCGGCGTCGGCGGCGGGCCCGGTGGCGTCTTCCCATGCCTGGCACAGCTCGGCCAGGAACCCTCGTCCGGGGCCACTTTCCTCGGTGAGCTCCTCGTCGCCGCGGTCGCCGTAGAACCCGACCGCCGATGCGCTCATTAGCACGGTCGGGGGGCGGTCCAACCCGGCCAGCGTGCGTGCCAGGAGCGAGGTCGACTGGACACGGCTCGACACGATCTCGCACCGGCGTGCCGCGCTCCAGCGCTTGTCGCCGATGCCGGCGCCGGCCAGATGGACCACGGCGTCGGCTCCTTCGAACGCGCCGGTGTCGATGGAACCGCCGGTGGGGTCCCATCTGGCTTCACCGGGGGCGGGAGGCCGGCGGACCAGAGGGGTCACGTCGTCGCCCCGGCCACGCAGGGCGCTGACGACCGATCCACCGATGAGCCCGCTCGCCCCCGAGATCACGACCCGCATGCTCGTCCTCCGTTCCCGGCGCCGTGTCCCGTCGGGCGCGGCCCGTCGGCCGCGACCCGTCGGCCGCGACCCGTCGGCCGCGACCGTCGAGGTTCAGGAACCCCCGTCGGCGTAGCGGGCCCGGATCTCGTCGTCGGCGGCGCGCACCTTGGCCGCCATGGAATCTCGGGACTTCTCGAGGGCCGCCGCCAGCCCGTCGTCGCCGAGGGCCAGGATCCGGGCGGCGAGGAGCCCGGCGTTGCGCCCACCGTCGACGGCCACGGTGGCGACGGGGACTCCGGGGGGCATCTGCACCATGGCCAGCAGGGCGTCGAGGCCACCGAGACTGCCCGAGGCGATCGGCACGGCGATCACGGGCAACGGAGTGGCCGCGGCCAGCACGCCGGCGAGGTGCGCGGCCTTGCCCGCCCCGGCGATCAGCACGCCGAACCCGCGTCCGGCGGCGTCGCGGGCGAACTGCAGCGCCTCGTCCGGGGTCCGGTGCGCCGAGAGCACCCGGACCTCGACCGGTATGCCGAACTCGCGCAGCGCCTCGACGGCGCCGTCCATCACCGGTGTGTCGGACGCGCTTCCCATCACCACGCCAACCGTCTTCATCAGGCTCCCGTCGTCCTTTCGGTCTCGCTCGATCCCGGTCCCGGCTCGGTCCGCCCCCCGAGCCCGGCGACCCGGGGACATTCTGCCCTGCGCGGCGGCGCAGCTTCACCTCCGGAGCCGCCCATCTGGCTTCGGCGATCCTCTCCGCCGCGGTCGGTCAGGTCGGCGCTCCGGCCACCCGTCGGAGCACGGCGCGCAGGTGGTTGGTGAGGGGAACGCCCGACGGCGGCCATGTCGAGCTCGTAGTCGAGGCGGTCTTCTCCGACGGTGATGCGGCGCACCAGCGCAGTGACGTCCTTGGCGCTTGCCGTGCCCGACACCGTCCTCGACGACAGGACGAGCGACGTCGCCGAGAGGGGGCCCTCGCTCAGCTCCACCACGCCGGTGGGGTGGGCCACGACCAGCTCGACGTGGATGGCGGACGCGCAGCGCCAGTAGCCCGTCTCGGCGTGGAGGGGTCGTCCGTCATCGAGCCTCCAGGTGCGCTGCGCATAGGCGAGGAAGGGCTTGCCCACGTGCGACACGGTGATCTCCTCGCCGTATCCGAAGGGTTCGATGGTCGGATACGAGCCCTCGCCCTCGCCCGCCCATCGCCCCAGGAGGAACGACAGAGGGGTGACGGCGTCGTGCAGCGCCGTCGTCGACCCGGCGCCACGGTCGGTCACGAGTCGCCGACCCGGCGGTGCACGGACACGGCGTAGTCCCCACCTGCGTAGGGCGCTCGCTCCCAGGTCGCCCAGCGGTGCACGAGCTCGAGCCCGGCGGCCCGGCCCAGGGTGTCGTAGCGCTCCAAGGTGAGCTGGCGCCCGACCTGGAAGCCGGCCACCACGAGGCCGCCGGGCCTGACGGTCCGGGCCAGGTTCGACACCACGGCGGCCTCGGTGCCGAGCTCGAGGAAGATCATCACGTTCCCCGCCGCCACGGCGAGGTCGAAGCGGCTGCGGGGGAGCTCGGCGGTGGAAAGGTCCCCGAGGACCCACTCGAGCTGGGGCGCCTTGGCCCGGGCGGTCTCGAGCATGGCCGGCTCGATCTCGATGCCGAGCACCTCGTAGCCCCGCCGGGCGAGCTCGACGGCCACGCGCCCGGTGCCGCAGCCGGCGTCGAGGACAGAGGCGGGGGGATCCCCGAGGAGCCCGGCCACCAGATCGGCCTCCCCGTGGAGATAGTTCCCCTCCGACTCGAACCGGGCGAACCGGGCGTCGTACTCGTCACCGCGAAGAGGCACTCCGCAAACGGTACTGGCACGATGGGCCCACCACGACGAGCCACGGCGGCGGGATCGAGCCCCGGACCCGGGGCAGCGGTCGGCCGACGCCGACCCCGACACGAGGAGAACAGCATGCGCATCGGCCTGGGCCTCGAGATGGGCGGCACGATCGACGACGTCGTGGCCAGGGCCAGGGTCCTCGCCTCCACGGGCGTCGTCTCGTTGTGGTCGTCGCAGATCTTCGGCTGGGACACGCTCACGGCCCTGGCCGTCGTCGCTCGCGAGGTCCCCGGGATCGACCTGGGGACGGCGGTGATCCCCGTCCATCCCCGCCACCCCATGATGCTGGCCGAGCAGGCGCTCACGGTCCAGGCCGCCAGCGGTGGGCGCCTGGTGCTCGGCATCGGCCTGTCACACCAGGTCGTGGTGGAAGGGGCCTGGGGCTATTCCTTCGACCGCCCCGCCCGGTACATGCGCGAGTACCTCTCGGTGCTGGTGCCCCTGTTGCACGGCGAGCAGGTGTCGTTCAACGGTGAAGTCGTGCGGACCAACACCTTCGGGCCTCTCGACGTCGCCCCCACGCCGCCGCCGCCCGTGCTGGTGGCCGCGCTCGGTCCGACCATGCTGCGTCTGGCCGCCACCCTCGCCGACGGCACCGTGACCTGGATGGTGGGCCCCGCCACGGTCGCCGATCACATCGTTCCGACCATCACCGCCGAGGCGTCCCAAGCCGGCCGGCCCGCTCCCCAGGTGGTCGTCACCTTGCCGGTGTGCGTGACCGGGGATCCCGACGCGGCGCGGACCCGGGCCGACCGGATCTTCGCCATGTACGGTCAGCTCCCTTCGTATCGCGCCATGCTGGACCGCGAAGGGGTGGAGGGGCCCGCCGACGTCGCCGTGGTGGGAACCGAGGAAGAGGTGACGGCCCAGATCCGGCGCTTCGCGGAAGGCGGGGCGACCGAATTCTCCGGTGCCGTCTACGGGTCCCCGGATGAGGTGGAGCGCTCGCGGGCGCTGCTGGGCGCCTTGGCCAGGGCGGCCTCGGGCTGAAGGGCGTGCGCCGTGGGTGATGTCGCCGGAGATGCCCGGACGCAGATCAGCGCTTGATGGTGGTGTGCTTGAACTCGTTGATCTCGGGGTGCTCGTCGAGCAGGGTGAGGACGCCCTCGATCGTGGCCCGCGACAGCGACGCGTCGTCTCCGGGCCTGGTCATGATGCGCACGAACACGGCGCTGTCTCCCACGACGAACGTGGGTACGCCGAAGACCTGGTGGTTCGTCACCGCCGCCTCGTGCTCTTTGCGGAATGTGTCGCGGGGACCGCCGTCGGCCACCGCCGCGAACACGGCGTCGCTGTCGACCCCCGAGTCGTCGAGCACGGCTCGGATCACCGACTCGTCGCGGAGGTCGAGACCGCGGTCGTGGCGCGCCGCGAACAACCCGATGTGGACGTCGAAGAAGTGGTCGGGGAAGCTGTCGCGTACCACCAGGCCGGCCTCGATGGCGAGCAGGTCGGGGGCTTTGGCGGGGTCGTCCCATACCGGCACCCCGCCCTCCTCCACATGGGCCTGGGACAGTGAGAAGGGGGCGAATTCGACGTCCCATTCCGCCCCGTGGCGCAGCGCCACCACCAGGTGCTCGTGGGCGTTGCGGGCGAAGGGGCAGCGGTAGTCGTAGGTGACGGAGAAGGCGCGTCGGCTCATAGAGGTGTCAACGCCTTCCGGGACCGCCGCATTCCGACTTTGGGTCGCCGATGTGTCCACGGACCCACCCCACCGGGATGGGGTGGGGTGGGTCGACCTCGGGCGTCACCCTGCCTGGGCCACGGGTGATTCCGGGCCCGGGCCGGTGAATTGCGCGGCTCGGGCCGGGTCCCCGCCGTAGACGGGGCACAGTGACTGGAAGCTGCACCAGTTGCACAGCGCCGATGGGCGGGGACGGAAGTCCTCGTGCTCGCAGGCCCGCTCGATGGCCGACCACACCGCGGCGGTGCGCTGACGGGTGCCCCGCACGGCCTGGTCGGAAGGCTCCGCCTCGATGACGAGGGGTTCGCGCAGGTACATGAGCCGGACGCGGCTCGGCCGGCGCCCCAGGACCTGCTCGCACAGCAGTGCGTAGAACTGCACGCCACCGAGGCGCTGCTGCTCCTGGTTGACCGACGGGACGCGCCCGGTCTTGTAGTCGACGACCTCGAGCTCGCCCCGGGCGTTCACGTCGAGGCGGTCGATGATGCCCCGCAGACGCAGGCCGGCCACATCCGCCTCGAGGGTGAGCTCCACGCCCACGGCGTCCACCGCGTCGGGGTCCTCGAGCCGGAAGTACCCCTCGACCAGCGAGGCGGCATCGGCGACGAAGGCGTCGCGCTGCACGTCGGACAGGTCGAGGCTGGCCAGGTCCGGGTCGTCGCGAAGTGCGTCCCAGGCCAGGTCCACCGCAGCGCGGGCCGCTTCGGGGCTGCGCTCGCCGCGCGGGTGGTCCCAGAACAGGCGCTCGAGGGCGCTGTGCACGAGCGTGCCCTTGACCATGTGGGGCGCGGGGGCCTCGGGCAGCCGGTCGATGGCAGCGAACCGGAAGGCCAGCGGGCAGTCCTTGAAGGCGCTCAACTTGGAAGGGGACAGGGATCGGGGGAGCGCCAGGGCCATCGGATGCGAGGCTACGCCCGGGGTGTGTCGGGGGCGGGGACCAGGCAGGCGCGGACCGAGGCGGCCACCGCAGCGGGGTCCTCCAGGGGCCCGAAGTGCCCCATGCCGGGGAACACCACCAGCGTGGACGCCGCCAGGCGGGGCAGGAACGTCTCGAGCACGTCGGGGCCGAAGCCGTCGGTCTGGGCGCCGCAGGCCAGGGTCACCGGGCACCGGACGCGGCCGAGCCGCCCGTAGGCGTCGTGGGAGAGGGCATGGGCGAACACCTGGGCCTCGTGCTCGCGACGGCACCGGAGCCGGATGCCACCCCCCTCGGCCGGCGCGAAGCCGTTGTCGACGTAGGCGGCCAGCACGTCGGGCGGCAACCGGTCGAAGGGTGCCTTCCCCGCGAAGTTGGCCATGGCTTCGCGGCGCGAGCCGAATTCCCGGCGCCGGCGCAGCGCCCCCGCCGCCAACGGGTTCGACTCGGTGGTGGGGGCCAGGGGGACGTCGCCGGGGTAGACGACGGGCTCGAAGCAGTACAGCGCGGCGAAGGTGCCGGGGCGGGCCTCCTCGGCCAGGAGCAGCGCGGCGCCCCCGCACGAATGCCCGAAGCCGAAGGGGTCGACGAGCCCGAGGTGGTCGACGACGGCGAGCACGTCGGTGGCGAAGCCGTGCCAGTCGAAGTCCTCGCCCGGCGGCGCCTCGGAGGCTCCGTGCCCGCGCTCGTCGAGAGCGACGCACCGGAATCGATCGGTCAGATGGGCGGCCAGGGGCGCGAGGACCGGGCCACAGAAGCCGGTGGCATGGGCGAGGAGAAGCGGCGGGCCGTTGCCCCCGAAGTCGTAGTACGCGATGGCTGCCCCGTCGTGGGTCGTCACCCGGCCGGCGGGGTACATGGGCCGCAGGGGCGCGTCGGTGCCGACGGGAGGAGCGGGCTCGGGCATCCGGTCGACGTTACCGCTGACGCCGTCGAGAGCCGACGGAGTGTCCGCCTTCGCGCGTCGAGGTGGGGTCACCACCTCCGCGAGCCGGCCTAGTCGGGGGGCCCACCCCTCCTGTTGAACACGTCCGCGGCGCGCCGCGCCGCGTCGCCCGGCTCGTGGGCAGGTCCGCGCTCGGCATCGTCGGCCCTGCGAAAGTTGGCTCCGCCCGACGTCGTGGCACCATTACCGATGCGTTCGGGCGTGACCGAGAAGGGCTCGTCGGGGGCCGGATCGTGGCCTTCGACCTTTCCGTCGCGCACCAAGGCAGTGGGCGTTCCCGCCGACATCCACCGCGCCTCGTGGCGGGCGTACGGGTCGGTGTACCACCCCTCGAGTCGCTCTTCCACGCTGCCACCTTATGCAGGAGCGCTCCCGGGTGCCGGGGTCGACCATCAAGGGCCGGCTGTTCGCACACTGTTTACCTCCTGTTTGCCTGGAGTTCACCCTGTCGGTCCATCGCCAGCTCAGGGGATTGCGCTCCACGGCAACCGCGCCGTTCCCGGACGAGGGACCCCGGCAGGCGGTCGAGGGCCCTGTGCCCCCCGGCGCGGCTTTGTATAGGGTCTGCGCCGTGGGGTCCTGGCGGTACGGGCTGACGCTGTTGCCGGGGGCATCGAGACCCGATGACGAGCGGGACGAGGGCAAGGTGGACGAGGTGCTGCGCGCCCGTTCCGAGGGCGGATGGGAGCTCGTCAACGCCGTGACCGAGCGCGACGGCTCGGATCTCCTCGTGTTCAGACGCCCCGCCGACTGAGGGTCGCCCCGCACTTTTCGATGCCGGGCCCACCCCGGGCGCCTTCGGTGTCTACCGGGGTTCGAGAAGCGATGCCCGCAGACGGGTGACTGCGTCGGAGACGCCCAGTGATCGGGCCAGATCGTCGAAGCTGCCGTGCTGGTCCTCGAGCGAGGCCAGGAATCTCGTCATCGTCTCCGGGGACACCGAGATGACGGCCGGCGCATATCGCTCGACCTCCTCGACCGAATCGGCGTACTCCACCTTGAGTCGTTCCAACAACGAGATCATGGCCTCGGCGCTCAGCGCGTAGTCCTCGACGATGAGCTGGCGCGGCACGCCCAGGAACCCGAGCACGAGGGCAGCGAGGATGCCGGTGCGGTCCTTACCGGCACTGCAGTGGAACACGGCCGGCAGGGCATCGGGCTCGGCCAGCACGTGCACGGCCTTTGCCAGCGAGGCCGATCCCTCGGAGAACAACTGCTCGTAGCGCGACGTCACGAATGCCGGTTCGTCGTATCGGCTGAGGTCCTCGGTGGGCGGCAGCACGTCGGTGAGGGGGAGATGGTGGTACTCGACTTCGAAGATCTCGTGGGGGAATTGACCCCGTTGCTCCACTTCCCCCTGGGTGCGGAGATCGATCACCGTCGACAGGCCGAGATCGGCCAGCTGGGCGCAGTCGTCCTCATCGAGACGCGTCAGACCGTCGGCGCGAAAGAGCCGCCGCCAGCGGATGGTGCGCCCGCCGACACCCGGGTATCCGCCCAGGTCGCGGAAGTTGACGCACCCTGCGAAGGTGAGCCGGCGTGGTGGCTGGGCGAGGACGTCGGACACGGAAAAAGGTTAGCGGTCGGATCAGGGAGACAGCGCGGCGGATTCGGCCGCAAACGCGCTGTGCAAGGTGGCCCACAGCGGCTTGGTCGCCAAGGGCAGGCAATCCTCGTCGTAGTACCACCAGAAGTAGCCGCCCACGTAATAGGGGAGCTCGATGTCGAGGCCGTAGTAGTGGGCCATGAGCGAGCGGGCGGCGGGAAGGGTGGCGTTGGTGGCGGGATTGTCCATGCCGACCTCGCCGAAGCCCAGCAGGGCATGGGGGTAGAGCGTGTGGAGCCGGGCGAAGTACGCGCTCCAGGTGGCGGTGCTGGGCCGGATCCCGTGGCAGTCGTCCTCGTAGTAGGAGAGCAGGACATAGTCGAGCCCGTTTCGGACCGAGGCCGGGACGTACTTTTCCGAGAAGGCGACGGGGTCGAGCTCCCGTGGACCGTCACCGCACCCGACGTCGTAGTACAAGGTGAGTGCGGCGCGCCGGCGCGCCGCCGTCACGTCATCGAAGGCGTCGGTGAGCTTGGCCTCGACCGTGGAGTACCGGCCCGTCCAGTTTCCGTTCACCTCGTTGCCGATCTCCCACACGTCGACCGAGTTGCCGAGCTCTGCCAGATACGACTCGACTCGTCTGTTGTATGGCGCGACCCCGATCCGTCGGGAGTCCGAGGAGTCGAGCAGTTCGCCCATGACGTAGCTGGCGGGCTGAAGCGCCCTGACCGCGGCGGCGTAGTAGCTGGCCGGTTCCTTCACGTTGAAGTACAGGCGCGTGATCGGCATGTGACCGAGAGCCTTGGCGCCCGCCACGACGTCGTCCATGTTGGCGACGTCGTCGACGGTCACTCCGTAGAGCGGGCTGGGCAAAGGCCGCATGGTCGAGGTGAGGCTCTCCCCGGCGGCTCGGGGCGCCGCCTTCGCGGCATGGGAGCCTTCCGTGGCCGCGCCGGCGGGAGAGACGAGCAAGAGGGTCGCGCTCAGTGCCACCACAGCACCCACGAGGGCCAGGCTCTTCGCCAGTTGCATCGACCCGTACCATACGGCAAGGACCACCTGGGAGATCGGGAACGGGGCTCGGCCCAAGAGGGCCGAGTGGGCAACGTGTCGATGACAGACTCTGGGCGTGGGACCGAGCCCCCAGGTGTCTCTGGCCACCATCGTCCGAGAGTGGGGCCGCATCGGTTGCATCGGGTTCGGAGGACCCCCCACTCACATCGCCTTGTTGCGGCAACTGTGTGTCGAGGAGAGGCGCTGGATGCCGGCCCCGGAATTCGAGGACAGCGTCGCTGTCACGAACCTGTTACCGGGACCGGCCTCCACCCAACTCGCCATCCTGTGCGCCTGGCGCCTGAGGGGGGTCACAGGGGCCGTCGTCGGGGGGCTGTGTTTCATCGTCCCCGGTCTGATTCTCATCCTCGCCCTGTCGGCGGTGTTCTTGGCTCCCCATCCGCCGCACTGGATCGAAGGGGCGGCGGCCGGCGCCGGGGCCGTGGTCCCCGCCGTGGCGTTGAAAGCGGCCTCGGGGCTCGTTCCCGCCAGCACGAAGCGAGCAGGCAAGGCGAAGGCGCAGAGGCTGCGGTGGGTGCTCTACGCGGTCCTCGGGGCAGCGGCAACCATCACGATCGGGCCGTTCCTCGTGCTCGTTCTCGTTGCCTGCGGGGTCGCCGAGGTCGTCATCCGGGCTCCGCGCCCGGGACTCGGCCCGGTACGGCCCTCAGCCATCGTGCCCGCCGTGGCCGGCCATGTGGCACTGGCCGGCGGACTGGGTGCCCTGGCCTGGGTGGCCCTGAAGGTGGGCGCCCTCTCCTACGGAGGGGGCTTCGTGATCGTCCCACTCATGCAGCACGACGCCGTCACCACGTACCACTGGATGACCGGTGGGCAGTTCCTCGACGCCGTCGCCCTCGGTCAGGTGACCCCCGGTCCCGTCGTGCAGACGGTGGCGGTCGTGGGATATGCCGCTCGGGGGATCGTGGGGGGGATCTTCGCCGCGCTGATTGCTTTCGCCCCTTCGTTCCTCTTCGTGATCCTGGGCGGTCCCCGCCTTCAACAGCTGCGGGCCAACACCTCGGTGCAGTCCTTCCTCACCGGTGCCGGGCCGGCCGTCATCGGGGCCATCGCCGGGTCAGCCGTGTCGTTGGGGCTGACGTTCGAGCACCTGTGGCAGATCCCTGTGGTGGCCGGGGCATTGCTGTGGTTGTTCGCGGCCCGCCGGGGGGTGGTCAGTGGCCTGCTCGTGGGCGCCGGGGTCGGGGTGGCGCTGGCGCTGGGCGGGGTCCCGGTGTGACCAACCAGACGAGCTCGGGGGTGTTATCGCCGTCCACTCGTCGACGAGAGCGTCGGCTGGTCGACCTGGGCGCTCCGGTCGCTGCGGACCCGGCGACGCCGGAACACCAGGATCGCCCCACCGGCGACGACGACCACGACGGGCAGGGCGATGGTGAGCAGCGCATTGCTGCCTCCGCCGCTGGCCGGCGTGCCCGTGGCTGTTCCGTCGCCGGGACCGGCCCCTGTGTCCTTCAGGGTGGGGTTGACCGAAAAAGGCTCGGACCAGAAGTGCGGAGCCGTGAAGTCGAGTTGGTTCTGCCCGATGTAGAGCACGCACAGATGCGTCTTGTTGCACACCGGCACCGAGTCGGGCGGTTCACCGAGGCTGTAGGCGTTGGGCACCGCATACACGGTGTAACCCGAGGACGTCGCGCTGCGTTTGTAGTCGACCGAACCGTCGGGGTTCACGAGCACCGTGTTTCCCTGGATCGTCTCCCCGTCGCACTGTGAGGGCTGGGTGGGCACCTGACCGTGCGGTGCGGCGCACTCCACGATCCTGATGCCGGCACCCGGGGTGAGCGTCGAGTTGGGTGGGATCTTGACCTCGATGACCTGGCCGCTCGAGAAGGGAGCTCCGGCGCTGTAGTTCCCGATCGGCACGGTGGCCCCGGGGACCTTGGTGCCGGCGGGGGGACCGGAGGCGGCGAACGCCGGTGCGGCGAACACCACGACAGCGGCCGCAATCAGGGCGGCGAGACCGGCACGTGCCGGCGCGGGAACCTTTGTCTGTCGAGTCGTCTCGGAGCCGATCGCAAGGGCCATCTTTCGCTCTTTCAGTCGCTCGGGGCACGATTCTTAGCACAGAAGGTCGGCTACCCCGGTAGCGCGCGCAGGCTCGGATTCGCTGGGAGGTCGTCGGCAGTGTCGGGAAGGCGCCGTCCTCTGGTGATGTCGAGAAGTGTGACATGTTCGAGGACGCTGCGGAGGTTGGCCCGGACCGCGATCCACACCACCTGGAGATGCTGGGCCGATCCCGTGTACTGCGCGGCCTCGGGGCGCAAGCCCCGCACCCGGGCCAGGGGACCGTCGAGAACCCGCATGACGTCCGCCACCGTGATGGCATCGGCCGGTCGGGCCAGGCAGTAGCCGCCGTCGTGACCCCGTTGGTTGGTGACCAGACCCGCCCGGCGGAGATCATTCAGGATCGCACTGAGGAACCCGGCCGGCAGGTCCTGATCGCTCGCCAGAGCCCGTGAGGTCATCGGTTTGTCACTGGCGGCCAAGACCAGGAGGGCCCGTAGGCCGTAGTCGACCTTGGCCGGGATGTGCACCTGCGCTTCCCTTCTCTCGTGCCGGAATCTGAACACCCCGGCTGACCCGTTCCCGGACCCGCCGTCCCCCGTGCGACCCGGGGGTGGTCGCACGGGGGACGGTCAGGGGTCAGCTCTGGGCGTTGACCACCGAGGTGACGGGCGGATCGCCGTTGCCCTGGTCGAGGGCGGTGTTGTTGGGGTCCGTCACCGTCCCCGAGGCACACTGCGTGTTGGGGGCGGCGAGACCGTCCAACGGGGTCAGGCCGTTGCTGGGGGACACCGAGATGTCGTCGAGCCGGACGAACCCGAAGGTACCGGTGATGAGGGTGTTCAACTCGGAGTCGAAGTTGAGCCCGGTCGAGTTGTCGGTGCCCTTGGTGAAGTTGTTGTTGGCGTCGCAGATCCAGTTCAAGAACCCTGCGGTCGACGCTCGCACCGTGTCGGTCCGGTAGATGTTCGAGAGCGAGAACGCCGTCGGGTAGAAGTTGTTGAGCAGGTTGGGCGAGGTCGGCGTATAGCCGTTCTCGGAGAGCTTGCTGGCCGTGTAGGAGATCGTGGTGCTGGTATTGGTGTTCGTGACCTTGGCCGTGCCCGCGAAGGGGTCGGTGTTGTAGACGCCGTTGGACTCGAAGTAGATCGAGGTGGCGATCTCGATGGCCTGGTCGGTCGGGTCGTTGGGGAAGTCCGCGGCGGCGTAATCCGCGATCTGCGACGCGTTGTTCTGCAGCAAGAGGCGGCTCCCCACCGTGTTGTTGGCCGGAGCCGGTGGCCGGGTTGGGGTCTACAGCACTGTTTCCGTTCATGCTGTTGGCGCACCCGCCGCCACCGGACACTGCGCTCGAGGCGTAGCTGGCGTAGGTGGCCTCGACACCGGCGGCCGTGGTCACACCGACGACCCGGATGGGCAGGCCGATGTCGATCCCGTTCCCTTGGGTCAGCGCCGATGCGACGGTGAAGGTGAGGGTCGCCTTGGTGCTGCCGGCGCCGGTCACGTTGTTCGACAGCGTGAGGGTGCCGGTGCCCGCACCCGACAGCACCGTGGTGCCGCTCGGGATTCCGGGACCGGACACGGCGTCCCCGGCCACGATGTCGGACGGGAACGTGGTGCCCTCGGGGGCGCCCGAGGAAATCGTCACGCTCGGGGAGCTCGTGGTCGTGGTGACATCCACGATCTCGAGCTTCGGCCCGAGGTTGGTCAGCTGGCCCCAGTCGTTGATCTGGTTGTCGGGGGCGGCGGCGGAGCTGGCGGCGCAGAAGATCCTGTAGGCCGTGCTCCCGATGCCCCCGCCGCCGTCGGCGTTGGAGATCGACGTCCAGGCCGTCCCGTTGTAGGGCCCGCTCGTGGGGTCACCGGGGAGCCAGCCTGCCGCCACCGGCCCGATGCTCCCGCCATTGACGCCGGTGTAGACACTGGTCGTCGGTGCGCCCCACACCGATGGGTTGGTGGAGGGGAAGTCGAGGGTGGGGAGACCGTCTTTGGCGAAGGTGGTGGCCATCTCGGTGGAGCAACCGCCCTTGGCTACCGACAGAGGCGGCTTGGCGCCCCGGGCGTAGTCGACGGGGGCGTAGGGAGGCGTGCCCGTGGTCCCGCACAGTTGCTCCTGGCCGGCGGTGGAGCCGATGAGGCTGGTGCCCTGCAGCACCTCGGTCTTGTCCCAGTTGTCGTCGTCGTCGGCCGTGACGGTGTTGGCGTTGGCCTGGCAGTAGTAGTTGATGTTCGAGGAACTCGAGGTGTCACCCGAGTTGAACAGGGTTTGGCCCGCGGCGCTGTTGAGGGTGCAGCCGTAGAGGCCCGAACCGTTGTAGAGGTCGGAGATCCTCTGCTCGAGGAAGAAGCTCGTGTCCGATCCCGCCCCACGGATGACCTGGTCGACGTTGCCGTTGTAGAAGTGGGGATAGACGGGAGTGGCGCCGCCGGGGGGGTCCGCCGGATTGGCGAAGGCGGCGCCGGCGCCGAGCGTCATGGTCACCGTCACGACGGCAATCCCTAGGGATGCCGCTCCCGCCAGGCGGTTACGCAGCTTGTGTGTGGTCATGTGTCTGTTTGCTCCTTCGGGGGTGGGTGTCCTCGAGAACACGTTCGGTGCTCGGCAGGCGCGGTCGGGAAATCAGCTCTTGTGGGCCGCCGCGTGCCGCCGGCGGCGCAGGAAGAGGGATCCGCCCATGATGCCGAGGGCAGCCAGAGGGAGGCCGATGGCCAGGGGGACTTCGGGCGTGCCGTCTCCGGGGTTGGCCCCGGTGTCACCGGGGGTGGGGGTCACGTAGAAGGGCTGGGAGAAGAAGTGCGGCTGGGTGAAGTCGTTCTGGTTCTCGCCGATGTAGAGCACGCACTCGTTGCTCAGGTTGCACACCGGGGCCGTGCCCGTGTCCCCGATGCTCGGATCGGGGATGGCGTAGATGGTGTAGCCGCTCTGGGGGGCCACATCGGTGTAGTCGACCGACCCGTCGGCTCCCGCCGTGACGGTGTCGCCCTGGATGGTGATGCCGTCACAGGCCGAGGGCACGGTGGGAGCCACCCCGCCGGGTGCGGCGCACTCCTCGATGTTGATGCCCGCACCGGGGGAGAACGTGGAGTTGGCCGGGATCACCACCGAGATGACCTGGCCACTGGAGAACGGCCCCGGGCTGACAGGCCCGATGGGGACCGCCGAGTTGGGGACCTCGCTGCTGGCCGGGGGGCCCGAGGCGAAGGCCGGGGTGGCCAGGCCCACAGAGGCGACGGTGCCGGTCACGGCCAGCGCCCCCACGAAGACGGCGACTCGCCGGGTGACGTGTCGGAAGGACATCGATTGGCTCCTTGGTCCCGCGGTTGGATTTGGTCCCGCTGATGGAAGTATTCGCATAAAACTAATCGAGTTAGTAGGGTTTTAGCAGGGGCCACGGGCCAGGTGCAACACAAATACTGAGGATTTGCACGACACCGACACTCGTGACGGGGATGTTTCCCTCGTCGGTATCAGTGGGCCCCGGTGGTCACGCCCGTTGTGCTCGTCCGGCCTTCGGACTGGGTCGGGCAGAGCCCCGACCGGCATTGCCTCGAGGTGAACGGCCCGTGACCGGTGCGTGACAGCCGCGCCGACATGACCGTCGGCTCATCGGCGCGGGCACGGCGCGTCGGGTTCGAGCGCGCACCGAGAGCTTGACGAGGGACGGTGGTCCAGCTAACGCTTCTCCTATGGTGAATGCACCCCCAGCACCTCCCCACGCGTACGCGCATCAAGGTGACGGGGGAGAGCCGGCGGACCCGAACCCGCGTGCCGGGAACGGGCGGGACACGCCCGCACCCGGCCAATTGGGGATCAAGGAACGCCGTTCCTGGCAGACCTGGCAGTTGATCGTCTTCGGCGTGGCCTGCCTGCTTCTGGGCATGCTCATCACCTGGTCCAGCGACAGCGGCACCTCGAGCGCACCGAAGTCGTCCACGGGAGGCAACTACAAGCTTCCCCCGGCTCAAGGGAATTCGAGTACCGCCACGACCGTTCCGGGAGCCAGTGTCACGACACAGCCCCCCGCCACCTCGGGCGCCACCTCTCCGCCGTCGACGGCCGCCGCCACCGGGACTGCACAGGTTCTGCTCGGACCTACACCGCAGTCACACGGGAACTGGACGAGCACGCCATTCACGGTGGGCAGTGGAACATGGAGCATCGGATGGGCGTTCCAGTGCACGCCCGCACCGGCTTCAGGTCCGTCGTTCCAGGTCTTCGTCGTTCCCTCGGGGGGGAAGGCCGGGACCACCCCGGCGGTGAACGAGAGCGGAGCCTCGGGTCAGTCGATCACCTCGCAGACCAGCGCTGGGAGCCAGGAGCTGCAGGTGACAGCACCGGCAAGCTGCGTGTGGATCGTCAAGGTCACCGGGGTGCCGTGATCGTGACGGTCACCGAGGACCACTGAGACAACAGCTCTCAGTTCGCCTCACCGGTGGGTGGACCCGGCTCCTGAGTCGTCGGTTCGACCGGAAGCCGGGCCAGCAGGTCATCGAGCTCGGCGAAGTAGTCGTAGTCACGTTTCGTCGGGCGCAGTGCGACAGGTGGAGCGCTCGGTATTGCGGCTGGTGGCGCTACGGCGGGAGCCGGTGGTGGCGCTACGGCGGGAGCGGGTGGATCCGCAGCGGGCAGATGTGGTGTCGCCGGGATGATCCGCGACCGCGGCTCCGGGTACCGAGGCACCACCGGAGGGGGGGCGGGAGGGGCCATCGGGGGCACCGGCGGCCGGACGAAACGCGGCGGGGGAGGCTGATAGGTCCCGACGGAGACTGGAAATCGGAAGAAGTCCTTCCGGAAGGTCTCCAGGCATTGCAGGAGCTCGCTCTGGCGGCGGGTCAGCGCGCTGACCGCGTCGGCGAGTTCGAAGACGAGCGTTGCTTCGGCCGGGTCACTCATGGCTATGCGCCGCAGTTTATCCTGCTCCGGCCCCGCTGAACCAGAGAGCGCACGCTAATCTTGCCGTGTGCGCCGACTGGTGATGGGTGACGCAGAGGCCCAACTGCGGCTCCGGGCGAGCATCTCCGGGCTTGCCGTGAAGGCTCCCAGCGTCTCGGTCCGTCGGTTGCTGAACCGCACCCAACGCCTCGTGATGGTGGGCTTGCTCGGCCTGGTCGTCATCGGGCTCGTGCTCTCGGCCATCGACACGGTCGAGGCCATCGTCGGGATCGTGACGATCGTGTACGTGGTGTGCATCACCTATCGGGGGTACCTGTTCGTGAGGTCCACCCGGGCGGACGTCTCGGAGGTCGTCACCGACGAGGAGGCCTGGTCCATTCCCGACGCGGAGCTCCCCACCTACACCGTCATGATCCCCGCGTATCGCGAACCCGAGGTGATCAACAACCTCGTGGCCAGTATCGCCCGCTTGGAATACCCGGTGAACCGCCTCCAGGTGCTCGTCCTCGTTGAAGCCGACGACGACGAGACCATCGATGCGGTTCGGGATCAGGACCCCGGATCGCAATTCACCTTGGTCCTGGTCCCACCGGCCGAGCCCAGGACGAAGCCCAAGGCGCTCAACTTCGGCCTCACACTGGCCCGGGGTGAGCTGGTGGCGATCTACGATGCTGAGGACGAGCCCGACCCGCTACAGCTGCGGCGGGCCGCGGTGGCACTCCGCAGGTTGGGACCCGAGGTCGGTTGCGTCCAGGCCAAGCTGTCGTACAACAACCCCGACCAGAATCTCATCACCCGATGGTTCACCATCGAGTACTCCATGTGGTTCTCCTTCTTCCTCCCCGGCCTGGCATCGATGCGGGCGCCGATCCCGTTGGGGGGAACCTCGAACCATTTCCGACGACTGGCGTTGCGCTCTCTCGGTGGGTGGGACCCCTACAACGTCACCGAGGACGCTGACCTCGGGATCCGGATGTTCCGGGAGGGCTACACCGTCAGGATTCTGGAGTCCGTCACGCTCGAGGAGGCCAACAGTGACTTCGTCAACTGGGTGAAGCAACGCTCCCGGTGGTACAAGGGGTATCTCCAGACGTTCTTCGTCCACATGAGATCTCCCCGGGAGCTGGCCCGCGAGATGGGGTGGAAGGGTCTGGCCCACTTCTGCATCTTCGTAGGCGGGACTCCCGTACTGGCCATCCTGAACCCTGTGTTCTGGCTGATGACCGCCCTGTGGTTCATCGCCCACCCCGCCTTCATCCAGGAGATCTTCCCCGCTCCGGTGTACTACCTCGGCCTGGCGTGCTGGGTGTTCGGCAACTTTCTGCTCGGATACCTGACGCTGCTGAGTTGCCGAATCACCCGGCGAGGAGAGTTCCTGTACGCCGCACTGGCCGTGCCGGCCTACTGGGTCATGATGTCGATGGCGGCAGTGAAGGCGGCCTGGCAATTGGTAGGACGTCCGGCATTCTGGGAGAAGACCGTGCACGGACTTGATCGAGCCGATCGCGAGATACCCGAGAGCTCGGCGGCCTGACCGCTCGGGCGTGACTACTCGCCCGTATGGGCGTTCACGCGGTACAGGCGATATGGCGAGCAGATCCCGTCCGATTGGAACTGGTGCACGAATGTGGCGAATCCCGCCCCGTTCTTGTAGAGGTCCGGGTAGGCGACGTTGAGGGCATCCAGGGCGTCAACACCTGCTGGTTGTGGATCCAGAAGGTAATGGGCGTGGAAGGAGAGGGGATCGGCGAGCACTCGCTTGAAGTCCCGATCGCTCGTGATCACAAAGATACGAGGGTTCCTCACAGTCGTTACGATCTGCGGCGTGCAGTTCCCAAATGTGTCGACGACGATCGACCCATCTGGCAGGTGCATTCCATCGAGATATGCGTCAATCGACAAGATGTGGGAGTAATGCCTTTCGTACTGTCGGGCCTGGAGATTGGGATGTTCGAGTAGGAGTGCGCCAAGCTCTTGCGCTTCGTTCCCGTGGATGCTCTTCGAGAACATCCCTAGCGCTGCGGCAGGGATCGACGCTCCTATCACGACGATCACGAGCAGCAATGCAGTGATGGTCTTCAATTCGATCCGACGCGGGGCGCCAACCTGCTGCCTGCCTATCCGGAATGAGTGAAGTGCGCCCGGTGGGCCGGCGACCACACACCCGACGAGTAGTACGTCCAGGGGGACTGAGATCAGAAAGAAGCGGTACCACGGTATGAGGTAGTTGGCGAGCACCCCGAGCCCATCGAAGGCGAGGCTTCCCCCCAAGACCGCCAGGGGGCCAAGAACTCGAGCGTCGTGCCTTTTGAGCCCGAAGGCGAGGGCTACCACTAGGACAACGGGGATCACGGGGGCGAGATACTCGATCGAACGGAGGTCGTAAAGGGCTCGCGCCGCCAATGTGTAATGGGTTCCGCTGCTCGCGATCTGACTCGAGTTGCCGTACTGCGAGGTGAACTGAGCGAAGGCCTGTCCCGTGATGACATAGCTCGCAATCGCCCATCCCGCGAACGCGGTGACAATCGGCAACAGGAAAATGACCCCATCAGTCATGGCGGTCATGGTGCGGTTTCGCCGCGAGCCTTTCCTGCGGGAAAAGCTCACCACGAGGACGAGGACACCGGCTAACGCGGCCGAACCGACGGCCTCGTTGCGATCGAGATATCCCACACCCAGAGCGATGGCTGCGTAGACCAACGACCGAAGGTCGTCTTCCCGCAGCCATCGCAAGAGGTACCGCGTCGTCGCAACGAGAGCAAAGGTGTACAGCGCCTCGCTCATTCCGTTGCCCGCGTAGTAGATGATCATCGGATTGAGGCCGAACCCGATGGTCAGGAGAAGACGCGGGCTGTTTCGAACGCCCAACTCGCGCAGTGCTCTGTTTATCTGGTAGACGGCCCCCGCCGATGCCAGGGCACTGACGATCCCGGCCGACACGTCGTGGGACGCCAGGGCGGGCCAGAGGTCCTTGAACAGCAGCAGGGGGATGACGGCGAGGGATTGGAGTGGATTCCAGACGAAGCCGATAGCGGCCAGGTGGGGATCACGGGAGTACAGGACGTAGAACCCGTTCGCCATGCGGGAGACGGCATCGAGTGGGAAGATGTCGAAGACGAGGTCGAGAAGAAGCATGGTGGTGAGATACGCCGCCAACGCGATCGAAAACACCAGACCGCCCTCGGTGCGTAGCCCGCGCAGCCACCAGAGTCCGGTTTTGCGGCCCCGGTCACGAGCGGAGCCTGCCCGAAGCTCGTCATCGGGATGGGAGGCCCGGGGCCCCGCCTGCTCGGTGAGGAGGCTCATGAGCGGCGGCACGACTCGATGCCAGGACATGTCGCCGAGAACCGGCCGGGACCGACACCGACGGTGTGCCTTTCCATGCGGCGCACAATCGCGACGTTATCAGGCAGTGTTCACGAAGAGACTCCCGAGTCGACGATTTTCATCAGGGGATCACCGGGATAGGTGTCGGTCGTGCAAGTCGAACTCGGCGACGGAAGCCAATCCCAGGCGAGGAGCCCGGCGCTGCCCGCTTGCATCTGTGTTCGAAGCTTGGCGCTGAAGTCCGTCGCCCGCTGGGCGAGGCCAAGGCACCCGGACCCCGGCCCGGCTTGCTCTCCGACCTCCCCCCCGATGATGGGCTTGTCCAGTGCGGCCGCCTGGGCGAATCGGACGGCCAGCCCGTTCCACTGGTCGCCGCCCATGGGGGTGCCCGCGTAGTAGTCGTGGTAGGAGAGCACGTCGATGCCCGGGCTCGCGGAGACGTACTGGTAGTCAATTCCTGCCGTGCCGCACTGGCCGCCTCCGATGGTGCCGCTCTCGACCAGATGGGTCGGGTCGAGAAGGTGGATCTCGCCTCCGACCACATCGAAGAAATGGCGCAGGGCTTGCGCCGCGACCGTTTCGTTCACACAGACGTTGTGCCCCCAGCAGGTCTGCGGCTCGTAGTTCCCGGTGCAGGTCGACGCCTCGGGCTCCGAGACCGGCTCCCACATCCCGAGGGCCGGCGAGCTCTTGTAGCGATTGACGATGGCCTGTAGGTAGTCCCAGTACGACAGGGGCGTCAGCCCCTGACCGTCGGTGGTGGCTGTCGTGTCGAAGACGTCCATGAATCCCCCCTCGTACCACGAGGGCCCCTGCCACACGTCCCCGTCGCAGGTCCCGCCCTGATCGGTGAGGGCCACGATGAGCCGTTGGTGGTAGGCGGCGGCCGCCGCGAACACGCGGTCGAGGGGAGCCCAGTCCAGCGCGTGCGTATGCACGTCGGTGGCCATGGAACCCTGGAAGGCCCAGATCCGCACAAGCGAATTCGGCGCCAGCGACGAGAACAGGTCATCGAGCTGCGCGTCGGTCTCCATGCCTCCGCACCCGCTGTCGGCCCCCCAGTCCGTGGCCAACTCGTAGGCGTCGACTCCGGTGAAGCGATAGGGCTGCCCTTCGAGGATCAAGTGCCCGTTGCTCACTCCGATGGTGGCGTTCGCGGTGGCGGGGGTGGCGACCGCAACGGTGCTCGGCGGCATCGCCTGGTTCGGCCCGGGCCCTGTGGTCGTCGTGACGGGGACGGCATGAGGTGGAACCGTCGCTCGGGCTCACGGATGCCGAGACATGAGCGGTGGGCGGCTCGCGGTCCTGTCCCGTCACGGAGCCGTCGGATCCTGAAGGCGACGTCGGGCGGGCGACCGAATGGACGCGGGGGGTGGCGCTGGCCCGGAGGAGGCTCGCGGTGGTGACCAGGGCGGCGGGGAGCAACAGAACCACGACGATGTGTCGCGCGCTGGGCATCCCGGGGTGCGAGCGGCGGACCGACGGGCGGTCGGTGGGCTCGGGGTCTCGGTGGTGCCTCACATGCCCGTCTCCTGCCCGGCCGGGATAAGGGCCTTGCCGTCCAGGGAGATATCGGACGTCTCGAGCTTCGCCTTGACCGCCGGGCTCTCCTGTCGGCGGTCCGGACCCGACGTGGATGGGGTGACCGGGGACAGGCCGGGGGAGTGGCGACCGGGTCCGATCGCCCTCCCCGCCGGGCTCGAAACCGTGGTCGGATGACCTGAGCGCCGCCCTCACGTCCACTTACGGGGCCGGATCGAACCGTCACTCCGTGTAGTCGGTCCAACCGTTGGCGCGACCGATGCGACGGCTGCGCGACCGGGAGGTAATCCCGCCGCGAACTCGAAATGAACTCTTCGATACACCTGGAAATACCGCTTGTGCTGGGCTCCTGCGCTTGTTCAGATGCCCACGTGCTGAAGAAGACCGCCGCGTCGGATGCCATGTCCGGCCGGCACGCACTTCCCAGGCCTCGTCAGCAAAGGAGCCAATCGATGTCCTTCCGACACGTCACCCGGCGAGTCGCCGTCTTCGTGGGGGCGCTGGCCGTGACCGGCACCGTCGCCTCTGTGGGCCTGGCCACCCCGGCCTTCGCCTCGGGCCCCCCGGCCAGCAGCGAGGTCCCCAACTCGGCGGTCCCCATCGGGCCTGTCAGCCCGGGGCCGTTCTCCAGTGGCCAGGTCATCTCGGTGGTGATCCCGGCCAACTCCACGTTCTCCCCCGGTGCGGGCATCAACATCGAGGAGTGCGCCGCACCCGGCGGGGTGGCTCCCACCGTGCCCTCGGCCTGTGACGGCATCACCATCCAGGGCGACACCGTCACGGCGGGAGCCGACGGGTCGGTCGACTACACCGATGTGGCCCCCCAGAGCGGCTACACCATCTACGCCATCCCCGATCCGAGCATCGGGGACACGGGCACATCCCCGGTGTGCAACCTCAGCAACGAGTGCGTGCTCTACATCGGCGAGAACCAGAACGACTTCACCCAGCCGCACTTCTTCTCCCAGCCCTTCTACGTGACCCCCACCCCCGGTGACACCGGGGCCAACCCCGGAGACGGCACGCCCGAAGTCCCCCTGGCCATCGGCCTCCCTCTGGCTGCCCTCGGCATCATGGGCGGATCCCTCTTCCTGCGCCGCCGGCGGCACGCGGCGGCACACAAGAGCTGATTTCCCGAATCTTCCCCAACAAGGCACCGACAACCCCCTCCAGCAACCACTGGATCACAAAGGAGCAAGCAGACACATGACCAAACGCAAGCTGCGTAACCGCCTGGCGGGAGCGGCATCCGTAGGGATTGCCCTCGCGGCGGTGACCATGACGCTCGGCGCCAGCGCCGCCTTCGCGAATCCGGCTGATCCGCCTGGAGGCAACACCCCCGTCTATCCCAGCTTCACCAACGGCAACGTCGAGACCATCCGCAGTTCGGGCTCGGACACGACGTTCTTCATGATGCAGCGCATCGCTGACCTCTACACCGGGGCCGGCCTCTACGGCTGCATCCTCAACGTCGGGACCGGCGCCACCCTGTACAACAGCGCCGATGTCGACTCGACCGCCAACGCCCAGGCCTACTGCCAGAAGAACGCCAACATCGCCACGACTGACACCACCGACAACTGGGACCGCACCGAGGTGCTGACCGGAGTCGACGACGTGGGCTCGGGTGCGGGCCAGGGACAGCTGTGCGGCGGCACCAACGACCCGACCAACCTGCCCGTCGACTTCGCCCGGTCCTCCAAGCCGAGCGCGGCCACGTCGGGTTGCAACGAGATCCCGACCGGGTACGCCAAGGACGGTGTGCCGATCGTGGACTTCCCGACCGCCAACCCTTCGGCCCTGGGAACCGCCCCAGGCACCAGCCCCTACGCCTCTGTCAACGGTGGCGTGATCGGTGAGGTGGCCAACGGCTGGATTCCCGGTGACAGCTCCCTGTTGCACACCGGCTCGGCCTTCACCGGCATCTCCAACGTCGACAACGGCGGGGGCGTGGGGAGCACCGCGTACCGGATCTGGTGCGCAAGCTCCGCCCAGAGCCCGATCACGGACTGGGGACAGCTCACCAACCTGGGTGCGGGCGCGACCCACGACGTGGCGCTCGTCGACCTCAACGTGTCCGGCACGACCGTGACCATCGCCGGCGGCGCACCCGAAGGCACCACGTTCCCGGCGGGCATCGCCTCGGGGAGTGCGGTGAAGAACGGGAGCTTCTCGACGACCACGTCCTCGGCCGGCGGCTCGACCTCGATCACGCTGAACGCGGCTCCTCCGGGGGGCACGACGGTCCTGCAGTTCACGCTGTCGACGGCGCTCGCGGTGGGCCAGGGGATCCCCTACGGCCTCGCGGTTCGGCCCCTGGGCGTGAACACCGCCTCGGGCACCGAGGCGACCATGCAGAGCTACGCCACCTCCGGTGTGAGCGCCTCCAACGGTTGTTCGTCGAACGTCAACCCCAACGCCCCCGGTGACCCCACCCTGGGAGCGGTGTCCGGCACCAACCCGGCGCACGTCGCCCTGGAGAACAACGCGGCGCAGATCGCGCAGTTCGCAGTGAGCGACTTCCCGAGTGATGCGGTGGACCAGGCCGTCGAGATCGCCTCGACGCTCTACTTCGAGTCCAACGGCGTCTACAACACCGACCCCTACGCGGGGGCGGCGGCCATCTGCTCCAACGGCGCCGCCGTACCGTGCGGGACCGGCATCACCACGGACTCGTACACGGCCACCAAGGTCATCGAGAACGGCGAGACACCGACCTCGGTCAACCTGCTCAACAACATCTACCCGACGGCACGCACGCTGTGGAACATCGTGGCTGGGTCAGGTACCACCAGCTCACACGGACTGCGGGCATCGACGGCAGGGTTCTTGAACTGGATCTGCGACGCCAACTCGGACATCGCCAAGAGCACGGACAACTCGACCGGTCTCAACTTCGACACGGAGTTGAACACCCTCATCACGGGAACCTTCGGGTTCGTCCGGCTGACCGACAAGTCCGTGTCGCCCAACAACACCTTCGCCAACCCCAACACCCCGGCGGACAACGTCACCAACGGTGGTGCCAACACGACGTGCGCTGACGGCACGGTTACCGACCCCCTCAACTCGGCCCTGCTCCAGGGCAACGGGGACCCGGCCCTGACGGCAGCGGACCTTGTCAACACCCAATCGTGACAAGGAGAAGCCAGGTGTGACGCCACGCTGGTCACACGAGAAGTAGCAAACGGGGCCCGGGAGTCCGGCGGTTCATTTCGCCGGACTCCCGGGCTTCCGGATGTTTGACGAGGACTCGGCCCCTATGAGGTGAGGCCCCCGGTTGTGCAGCTGAACTTTTGAAAAAGTCCCGGTCAGCCGGTGTAAATTTCAAATAGACTAAAGAGATAAGGAACGTGTAGATTGGGCGTCAGAGCCGAGGCAGGGGACGCAAGGTGAGAACCAGGGGGGAGCGCCCCGGGCCGGTGTGGACCGGGGGGAGGCTGTCCAGGGTCGTCCAGCTCGTGGGCGTCGCCCTGTTGGCCGGCACCGGGCTGCTGGCCGTGCTGGCAGGTTCCGCCAATGCGTCCGAACCGGTCGCCGGGACCGAGGTACCGGGCTCGGCCGTCCCCATCGGAAGCTTCACCGCCGACACACCGTTCTCGAGCGGCCAGGTCATCTCGGTGGTGATCCCGGCCAACTCCACCTTCACCGCAGGTGCGGGTATCAGCATCGAGGAGTGCGCGGCACCCGGCGGTGTCGTGCCCACACAGCCCTCGGATTGCGACGGGATCACGCACCAGGGTGACACCGTCACGGCGGGGAGCGACGGGTCGGTCGACTACACCGACACCCCGCCCGACAGCGGTTACACCATCTACGCCATCCCCGATCCGAGCATCGGGGACACGGGCACGGCCCCGGTGTGCAACCTGAGCAACGAGTGCGTGCTCTACATCGGCGAGAACCAGAACGACTTCACCCAGCCGCACTTCTTCTCCCAGCCCTTCTACGTGACCCCCACCCCCGGAGACAGCGGGGCCAATCCCGGTGACGGAAGTGCGCCGCCCCCGCCGACCGGGGCCGACGCCACTACGTCGACGGTGAGCGCGGCGGCGGTGCCGCCGTCCCCGGTGGCCGACGGGAGCGATCCCGCCACCGTCACGGTGCGTCTCTTGGATTCCGACTCGGTCCCGGTTCCGGGCAAGACCGTCACGTTGGCGGCCGGCGGCGGAAGTTCGGTGATCACCCCGGGATCGGTGGTTTCGGCTTCCGACGGCACGGCGATCTTCACCGTGACCGATGCCACACCCGAAACCGTCGTCTACACGGCTACCGATACCACCGACAGCGTCGTCGTAACGGCCACGGCATCCGTGACGTTCGCGTCGCCGGTCGTGTCACCGGCGAACTCGAGGATCGCGGCCAGCCCGGCTCAGGTGCCGTCGGACGGTTCGACGGCGTCCACCATCACGGTGTCCCTGCGTGACCAGGCCGCCGGGAACGGGCAACCGGTCGCCGGGAAGGCCGTGTCCCTCACTCCCGCGGGCGGCAGCTCTGTGGTCGCCCCGGCGTCTGCCACGACTGACAGTTCCGGTGTGGCCACCTTCTCGGTGACCGATGCCAACGCCGAGGTCGTGACCTACACGGCCAAAGACACGACCGACAATATCGCCATCACCTCCTCAGCTTCGGTGACGTTCGGCACGCTGGTGGTATCGGATTCGGCCTCGACCGTGGTGGCGCCCGTCTCGACGGTGGTCGTAGGTGGCTCGACGCCGGTCACCGTGACGCTCCTGAGCTCGGGCGGCAGTCCGGTGAGCGCGAAGTCCGTATCGTTGTCGGCGTCTCCCTCTGCCACGGTGACGATCACCCCCACCTCGGTGGTGACCGACGCCGCCGGTCAGGCCATGTTCACCGTGTCGGACTCGGCCTCTGAGTCCATCGTCCTGAGCGCCGAAGACGTCACCGACAGCGTGGCACTGACGCAGACGGCAACGGTCGCCTTCGCGATGCCGGCACCGTCTCCGTCGGCATCGACGATCACCGCCAGTCCGACCACCGTGGCCGCAGACGGACTGAGCTCCTCCACCATCATCGTCACCATCACCGACCAGTTCGGGACTCCCGGGGTCGGGAAACAGGTCACGGTCCAATTGACCGATGCCAGTGGGAACGCGGCTGCTCCCCCGGTCACGGGTGAGGCCATTCCCGTCACCACGAACACCTCTGGACAGGCGGAATTCAGCCTGGTCGACACCTCTGCCGAGACCGTCACGGTCGGCGCCACCGACGTCACCGACAACTTCGTGCTGAGTCAGACCGCCACCGTCACCTTCGTGGCGGGAGTCGCCGACGCCGGTGCGTCGAAGATCCAGGCCAGTCCCACCGCAGTTCCCTCAGACGGCAAGACGGCGTCGACGATCACGGTGACCCTCTTCGACCACTTGGGAAACCCGGTGGCGGGAAAGACGATCTCGCTGGCCGCCTCTGGTGGCAGCTCGGTGATCACCCCGGCGTCCGCCTCGACCAACAACGCCGGCGTGGCCACCTTCTCGGTGACCGACAGCGCCGCCGAAGTCGTCACCTACAGCGCAACCGATACCACAGACACGTTGCCCATCACCGCCGAGGTCGCCGTCACCTTCGGCAGTCCCCCGGCGCCGCCAGCCGCGGTGGCCGACTCGGTGGTCGCCGCCAGCGGCACCAGCGCGCCGGCCGACGGCTCCAGCGCGGTGACCATCACCGTCTCACTCTCGGATGCCAATGGAGTCCCTGTCACCGGGAAGACGGTCTCGCTCGTCGCCGTCGGGTGGCCATTCGGTCGTGAAGACCGTGTCCGGTGTCACCGACCAGAACGGTGACGCCACCTTCACCGTGACCGACACCACCGCCGAGAGCGTGACGTACACGGCGACGGACTCCACCGACAGCCTGCCCATCACCGGCCAGAGCGCCACCGTCGCGTTCACGACGGCCGCAGCGGGTTCGACGACGACCACCACGACGGCCGCAGCGGGTTCCACGACCACCACGGCATCGGGCAGTTCGACGACTCCCTCCGGCGGATCATCAGACCAGGCGTCGACGGCGGCCGATGCCGGCACGGTGAGTGCCCCGTCGGGACAGCTGGCGCTCACGGGTGCCCCGTCCCTGCTGCCCTGGCTTTTCGCCTTGGGCCTGCTGCTCCTGCTCGGCGGGTCGTTCGGTCGGCGATTGGCTCGAGTGGGGAGGTGAGCCGGCCATGCGCGACAGGGCTTCGCAGAGCGCGTCTCTGGCACGTGCCGGCTCTCGCCTTGGTGGCCGCAGGCTGTGCCGTGGGGTGTCTCCCGGGGAGCGCGGCCGCGGCCACACCCGTGGTCACCATCACCCCGTCGGGCGGCGCCTCGGTGCCGGGCTCGTACCAGGACGGTGAGGTCGTGACGGTCATGGTAGGGAACAACTCCGTGTTCAAGGCGGGGGACAAGGTCAACATCCTCGAGTGCTCGGACCCCCAGGGGAGCGCGGCCAATCTCCCCAAGGACATCTCCGACTGCGACGGGGAGACGATCCAGGGGGATACCGTCCTCGTCAAGTCCGACGGTGCGGTCTCGGAGACCCATTACACCGTCTACCTGCTCCCGAGCACCACCCTGGGGGAGCCGCCCGACAGCGAGCCGGTGTGCAACGCCACGGACAAATGTGTGCTCTACATCGGCGAGAACCAGAACGACTTCACCCAACCGAAGCTGTTCTCGTCTCCGTTCACGGTGACCCCCGCCTCGAGCACGTCGCCTGCGTCGAGCACCTCGGCCGGGTCGTCGAATCCGGCCACAGGAGCGGGCACCTCGGCCCCGACGACGACCGCGTCCGGTGCCTCGGCCGCTGACGCCCAAGGCTCGTTGGCCTTCACCGGTTCGGGCGGAGCGCTGCCGTGGATCTTCGGCTTCGGGGGGATGCTGCTCGTCATGGGTGGGATCGGCCGTCGTTGGTCGAGGGCCGACTCGTGACGGCCGTGGCGCCTCCGGGCCTGCCTCCAGTGGCGACCGACGAGGACCGTCCCATCACCGTGCACGCCGGGGAGGTCCGGGCCGACCGCATCTTCCGGCGGGCCCTCGCCGCCAGCAGTACCGTGGTACTGCTGCTCCTGGCGGCCACGACGCTCTTCCTCATCGTCAAGGGCTGGCCGGCATTGCGAGAAGCCGGCTTCCACTTCTTCACCGATTCGGTGTGGGCCCCCGACAATCACCGCTTCGGCGTGGGCCCGTTGCTGGTGGGGTCCCTGGCCATCGCCGTGGTGGCCGTAGTCTTTGCCGTCCCCGTGGCCCTGGCCACGGCCCTCATGATCAACGAGTACGCGCCCGCTGTGCTGCGTCCTTGGCTCACGAGCATCGTGGACCTCCTGGCCACGATCCCCAGCATCGTGTACGGGTTCTGGGGCTTCGAGGTCCTCTCCGGTCTCCAAGAGGCGCCGGCGAAATGGATCGTGCACTACTTCGGCTTCGTCCCGTTCCTGCGGAGCCCGTCTCCGGGCGACTTCGGGCAGTCGGTGTTCGCCACGGGCATCGTCTGTGCGCTGACGATCATCCCCATCGTCACGTCGGTCAGTCGCGAGGTCATGGCCCAAGCGCCACGCGACGCCTGTGAGGCGGCCCTGGGACTGGGCGGGACCCGATGGGGCATGTTGACCGACGTCGTGCTGCCGTTCTCGCGGTCCGGGATCGTGGGGGGCGTGCTGCTCGGCCTGGGGCGTGGCCTGGGGGAGACGATGATCGTGGTGCTCGTCCTGTCGTCGGCCAAGGCGCTCACGCCCGACCTCCTCGGGCCCAACGGGCTCGGGTCCGTGGCCAAGGAGATCACCGAGTTCTTCTCGGAAGGGTCCTCGATCGAGAAGAGCGCACTGATCCTGGCGGGCCTGGCGTTGTTCGCCATGACCCTGGCCGTGAACGCCATCGCCCGGCTGATCGTCTCGCGCACGGGGGCACGCGCCCGATGAGCCGGACCGCCGACGTGCACGCGCCCTTCACCGTCCCTGCCCCCGGCATGTCCCAGGGGCAGTTGCCCCTGGCGGGGTCCTGCCTTTGCCCCCGCGGAGCGACCCGGTCGCCCCCCCAAGGTGGTGCCGGCCATGGTGTGGGAGCTGGGTGGCTCGGCCGCCGCCG
Organism: uncultured Acidimicrobiales bacterium; assembly: GCA_963848335.1. Classification (GTDB taxonomy): domain Bacteria; phylum Actinomycetota; class Acidimicrobiia; order Acidimicrobiales; family UBA8190; genus Chersky-840. The sequence goes on along the minus strand of CAWKDD010000003.1, from coordinate 80,596 downwards.
CCCTCGCGTTCGTGTGGGTGATCTTCTCGGTGACCGGGACCTCGGCCATCTTCGGGCTGGGGGTGAGCTGGTTCCTCACGTTCGTGACCATGTACGCGGTGCTGTGTTGGCGTCTCTACGGTGTGCTCGCCATGAAGGATCGGTTGGCCACGGTCGCCATATGGTCGGGCGCCCTGGTTGCGCTCGTACCACTCGTCGCCGTCATCGTGTTCGTCATCCTCCAGGGAGCGCCGGTGGCGCTGGCCGCATTCCCGCACTTCTTCTTCACCGACATGTCCAAGGTCGGGCCCCAGGCGCCCGTGACCGCAGTGGGCGCCGGGCCCGCCATCGTCGGGACCGTCGAACAGGTCGCCCTGGCCGCGGTGATGACCGTTCCCCTGGGGGTGCTCACCGCCACCTACCTCGTCGACCACAACGGGGTCTTCGCCCGCATCGTGAGCGGAGTGGTCGATGCGATGACCGGCGCCCCCGCCATCATCGCGGCGGTGTTCGTGTACCTGATCTGGGTGGCACCGCTCAAGCACAGCGGGAAATCGGGCTTCGCGGCCGCCCTGGCCCTCTCGGTCATGATGCTCCCGGTCGTGACACGCGCCGCGCAGGAAGTGATCGCCGTGGTGCCGGGCTCGCTGCGCGAGGCGGCACTGGCGTTGGGTGCGCCCCGCTGGCGGGTGATCCTGCGCGTGGTGCTGCCGACGGCCCGAGCCGGACTGTCCACGGCCGTGATCCTGGGCGTGGCCCGGATCGCGGGAGAGACCGCCCCGGTGCTGTTCGCCGCGGGCGGGAGCGTCTACTACAACTGGAACCCCTTCTCCGGGCAGCAGGACAACCTTCCGCTTCGGATCTACGAGCTCATCAACCAGGGTTCGGGGAACATCACCCGGGATGCCTGGGGGGTCTCCTTCGTGCTGGTCCTCCTGGTCCTCGGACTCTTCGTCCTGGCCCGCATGGCCGGCCGTTCGAGAACCGGCGGGCGCCGCCTGCCGTGGAGACGTCGGAGTCCGGCAGGGGCGCAGCCATGACCCACCCCAACGCCCATCCCAGGACACGGTCACACCACACGCCACACATCACCATGACGAAGGAGAGATCGACCATGGACAAGGTCGTACGCCGGGTTTGGCTCCACCGTGTCGGGACCATGGCCACCATGCTCGTCACCGTCCTGGCCGCCGGTGTCGCCGGAGTCACCACCGGGGCCGGCCCGGCGTGGGCGGCAGGGCCGACTCTCAACGGGGTGGGCTCGTCGTTCGCGGCGCCGGCCATCGAGTCGTGGGTGGGCGACGTGTTGAACCCGCCCTACAACCTGCACCTGAATTACAGCTCGGCGAACTCGGGGCAGGGGCGCTACGAGTTCACGAACCAGACGACGGACTTCGCCGCCAGCGACACCGGGTACGTGGCGGGATCGGTCGGGACGTCACCACCGAACTTCCCCTTCATCTTCATACCGATCACAGCTGCCGGCGTGGCGTTCATGTACAACATCCCGGGCCTCACCAAGACATTGCAATTGTCGAGCTACACGGCGTGCGCGGCACTGACCGGCGGAATCACCAATTGGGACGACCCCCAGATCGCCGCCGACAACCCCGGGGTCACACTTCCCAATATGACCATCAGGCCGGTGACCGAGAGCGATGCGGCCGGCACCAATTACGTGCTCCAGGAATGGTGCATCAACGAACAACCCGCCCTGTGGGCGGCGTTCGTGCACCAAGAGGAGTCCCAGCCCCAGGGCGTGACCGACGGGGTGCCCCTGTCGGCGACGGCGCCCACGTCGAACTGGCCCGGTGTCCTTCCCAACGGCCTCGACGAGGCTTCCACCACGACCGTGGCCGGGAACGTGGCCGCCAACACGGGGGCGATCGGCGTCGTCCAGCTGCAATATGCAGTCGACCTCGGTTTCACCGGGTCGGATCCCTCCAAGGGGGTGGCGTCGGTGAAGAACGCCAGCGGTGACTACACACAGCCCAGTCCTGTCGACGTGGCGTCGGCTCTGGCCTACGCCAAGCAGCTCCCCGACGGCACGCACGTGCTTGACTTCGCCGGTCTGGGGCCACACGTCTACAACCCTTCGACCTACACCTACCTTCTCACCCCGACGACCGGCTGGCCGGCCACCAAGGGAGCCGTGATGAGCGCGTTCGTCAATTACGTGCTCACTCTCGGCCAGGAGGGCGCTCCCAAGATCGGGTATGCCTCGTTGGGCCTGTCCCTCGAGCAATACGGGATCAATGCGGTGACCGCCGACGTGCCTGGAGCGGTGGCACCGACCCAAGCCGAGGACTCTGGCTATGCCTGTGGGGACCTCACTCCCGGCGAGGTCGCCGCCGGTCAGACCACTCCGACTTGTGGTGTGACCGACGCCACGGCTCCGCCTCCGCCTCCGAACGCGGGCAATGGTGGCAAGAGCACGAGCACGAGCGCCGCCGCCAAGAGCGGTGCAAGTGCCAAGGTAAAGGCGTCTACGAGCGCATCGAGCGGGGGATCTTCCGGCGCGGGTACTCCGACGTCGGGCGGAGGGGCCGCCGGGGCGGACCCGGCCGTGTCGCTGGCAGGACAGACGCCGCTGGCGACGACCGGGGCGGACCCCTTGCCCATCGCAGCCGGAGGTGCGGTCCTCGTCATCGGCGCCTGGGCCATCAGGCGGCGCCTGCTCAGGCCGCGTAGCACCGAGAGGTCTCCATGAGCGGCCGCACCCGGAGGATCGGTTCCCGGCTGGCGGTGGCGGGGCTCGCGGTCGGGATCGTCGTCGGGCCCGTCATCGGCTCCGCTCCTCCTGCCGCGGCCGCCACCGATCCCAGCAGCCTCGTCGGAGAAGGGGGCGCAGCGTTCTATCCGGTCATCGAAGCGCTGCTGCTCGCCGACCAGTCGAACCTGGCACCCCTCAATCCCACCTACACCAACGTCAAGCTCGACAACGGGATTGCGGACTTCATCGGTAGTGGTCCGGGCCAATTCGATACCGACTACTCCCTTTCGGAGCGGCCCCTGACCACGACGGAGTCGAACATGGCGAAAGCCAACGGACGCACCTACGCCTATGTGCCCTTCGCCGCCACCCCCGTCGCCATCGTGACGCTGGTGCCCAACAATGCCTGGGCCCAGTCGGCCTCGCAGAGTATCGCGCCCTCGGATTTCTGCCAGGGGATGCCCCTCACCGTGGCCCTCCTGGGTGAGCTGTTCGGTTACGACGCCACCACCCCCTTCGACCACTGGGGCGCCGACGTCGACAACGGCCAGCCGGTGAGTTGCACATCGAGCGGCGGTGCGAACGGGGGCGGTGTCGTTTCGCTGTGGGCAAATGCCGATCAGACCGTGGAGAACGAAGCGCTCATGGCGCTCCTCGACAGCGACCCGACAGCCAAGGGGTTTTTCGATGCCGGGTTGCAACATGCACAGGGTGGTGTGTTGAGCACCAGCGACACACCCAGTGAGACCTGGCCCTACACCGGGGACACCGTCATCGGGGGGGATCAGTCGCTCATCGGCAAGCTCCTCTCCCTCAACGCCACGACCAACGCGCCAGACGGGCTCGTTTCGGGATGGACGCTCGGGGCGGCTCTGCCGATCGCCTCGGACTGGACGGGCGCGCCCTTGGGCGCCGTATGGGACCTCCCCATGGCCGCCGTCCAGAATGCGCAGGGCTCCTTCGTGGTGCCGTCGACGGCGGCAGCCGAGGCCGCTGAAACGGATGCGTCACTTGCCTCCACCTCGGACCCTACGACCGACAACGTCGTGACCTTCAGTGCCAGCACGACGGACAAGGCGGCCTACAACAGCTACCTGATGATGGAGGAGTACCTTGTCGTTCCGACCAACACGCTTGCGGCCGACAAGGCGACCAAGCTGGCGCAATTCATCAGGTTCGTCCTCGGTACCGCCGGGCAGAAGGTGATCGCGAGCTTCGGTGCGGCACCCGCCACCCCGGCGATGGTGACGGCCGGTCTCAAGGTGGCCGCGCAATTGACCGCCCTAGGCGTGAGCGGCGGGGCCGGTAGCACCACCACCACCACCACCGACCTCGACCGGCAGCGGCTCCTCGTCTTCCACGACTCCGGCGTCCGCGGCGTTGACCGGCGACACCGGGGCCGGGGCGACCGATTCCTCCAATGGTGACCAACCAGGTTCGGTCCTCGCTTCTACAGGCTCGAACCCCGTCCCCCTGGTGGGAGCTGGAACGATCATGGTCCTTATCGCCGCATTGAGCCGGCGCCGGCTGCTGCGCCGAACTGTGGGTGCCATGAGGCCAGTACCAACGTCGCATGGGCGCTCGGCCGCGAGAACGAGGGAGGAGGAGCGATGAGTGCGACCGACGATTCCCACCAGGACCGGCCTCACCCAACCGAGACGGCACCGTCCACACACGACGCCATGACGACTCACGGCCATGTGCCGCCTCCTCCGCCTCCTCCGCCCTCGGAGCAACGGCAGGCGGCGCCACCGCCTCCGGCCGGGTACGCGCCAGCGCCGCCCCCGCCGTACGTGGCCTATGCCCCACCAGGAGAACGATCTGCACCCTCGAACGGATGGGGACACCAGACGCCAACGCCACCTCCGGCCGAGGCTGCGTCAACACCGCCTCCGGCCGGGTACGCGCCACCTCCGCCCCCGCCCGGGTACGCGCCACCTCCGCCCCCGCCCGGGTACGCGCCACCTCCGCCCCCGCCCGGGTACGTGGCGGCACCCGCGGTCGTGGCCCCACCGGCCAACCACTGGCCACCCGATTCCACGCCGCCCCCACCACCGCCTCCGGCCGGGTACGCGCCAGCGCCGCCTCCGGCCGGGTACGCGGCGGCACCCGCGGTCGTGGCCCCACCGGCCAACCACTGGCCACCCGATTCCACGCCGCCCCCACCACCGCCTCCGGTCGGGTACGCGCCAGCGCCGCCTCCGCCCGGGTACGCGCCGGCGCCGCCTCCGCCCGGGTACGTGGCGGCAGCCGCGGTCGTGGCCCTGCCGCCCAACTACCGGCCACTCGAGGTCCCGGGGTCTCCGGCCCGGGCGGCGATCGTGTTCCCCGAGTCTCGAAGCCACGAAGCGCAGGAGACCCCGGCCTCAACGGCGCAATCCACGATGAAGACGACAAATGTCTCGGCGTGGTTTGGGAGCCAAAAGGTCCTGGAGCGTGTCTCGCTCACGATGGAGCCTGGCCGAGTGACCGCCCTCATCGGGCCGTCAGGATGTGGAAAGTCGACCTTCCTTCGCATCCTGAACAGGATGCACGAGCTCGTGCCCTCGGCGGCCCTTTCGGGTGCTGTGGAACTCGACGGGATCAACATCTACGGGCCTTCGCTCAAGGTGACCGAGACGCGGCTCAAGGTCGGGATGGTCTTCCAGAAGCCCAATCCGTTCCCGTCGATGACGATCGCCCAGAACGTGCTCGCAGGCCTGCGCCTCGCGGGCATCAAGGTCGGGAACCGTGACGCACTCGTGCAGGAGAGTCTTGAACGGGCTGGACTGTGGCGGGAGACCCGAAACCGGCTGAACGATGCCGGTGCCTCTCTGTCCGGTGGTCAGCAACAACGACTCTGCATAGCCCGCGCACTCGCGGTCCGGCCCCGGGTCCTCCTCATGGACGAACCATGTTCGGCACTCGACCCGATCTCCACCGGGGTCATCGAGGAAACGATCAAGGAGCTGTGCCAAGAGGTGACGATCGTCATCGTGACCCACAACATGCAGCAGGCTCAGCGTGTCTCACACAATTGCGCTCTGTTCCTGCTCGATGCTGAAGGTCAACCCGGCCATATCGTGGAGTCCGGCCCCACCGAGCAAGTGTTCAACGATCCAAGAGATCCCCGTACTGCCGACTACGTGCACGGGCGGTTCGGATGAGAGCGCACGGAACGGCAGGTTCGACCGAAGCTAGCTGCTTGATCATCGTATTACCTGGAAGCGTCCGATGACGCAGGTGCTCAGGTTCGAAGCGCCCACGACAGAGACGTGGCGAAGCGCGCTCCGCAAGAGGCGGCTTGCGGCCCAGGCCCGCTGGAATCAAGCCTCTCCTCGCACGCGCACGACGGTCCAGATGCTCGTCCTCCTGGGCGTAGTCATGTTCGCCTACAACTACTCACTGATGACTCTCATTCAGAACGCAGGCCTCGAAACACCCTTGGCCTATGTGAGTCTGGTACCGGCCATAGCCCTTGCACTCGCCGCGGTTCGGGCCCGTCCGATCCGTCCCGAGCCGGCCATTCATGATCGCCAAGTGGATTACATTGTCGGACTGCCACTCATCACAGGGGCTCTGGCCGCCAACCTTCTCTTGCCCAACAGGATGTCGGCGATGTTCTGGGTGTGGCGGATCGATCTCCTCACCCTCCCCGTCTTCGTAGCGGGCACGGTGGCCATCATCTTCGGTGTCCGAGTCCTGTGGCGCCAGAAGCTTGCTATCGGGTACCTGTTCCTCGGGTGGCCGTACCCGTATTCTTCCGTTCTCCTCAGAGTCCTGGACGCCTTCACGGCCGCAACACTCTTCGCGATTCGAGAGATTCTCAGGATTCTCCCCGTGGCAAAGTCCGTTGCCTCGCCTGACGGCACGCTCTTTGTCGTCACGCACCACGGCCAGTCTTTCCCGCTCAGCATCGTCTCGGCCTGTTCAGGAGTGAACAGCGTGGTCGGGTTCCTGCTGATCGGGTCTGCCTTTGCCGCGGTCGTCCGGGGGCCATTGGTGCGAAAGATCCTGTGGCTGGTCGGCGGCATGTTGTTCCTGTGGGCCGTCAATCTGGCCCGTATCACCTTCATCTTCTGGGCGGGGAAGACCTGGGGCGAACACGTTGCCATCGGCGTGTTACATCCGTTCGTCGGTCTGGTGACCTTCAGTCTCGGAGTAGTTGTTCTGGTCGCGTTGATCCGGCCACTCGGCATGCATGTCGGAATGGATCCTCCCAAGCCCGTCGAGCCGCGTGTTCAACCCAAGGCCTGGGCAAGAGCCAGTCTCGCGGTACCGAAGGTGTACGCGGCCATCATCGTCGTCACCGTGGCCGCAGTCGTGCTGGGCATCAGTAATGTCGGACTCAAGTCGTACAACCTCGTGGCTGACGCCTCAGGACAACCCAAGCTCGAGGCATACATCGCGGCTCCGGCGGCTCCGGCGGGATGGCGGACTCGACGTGTTGCCACCTACAACTGGGCAAAGCCTCTCTTCGGCGACACGTCGATCTGGGACAGATACGTTCTCCACGCCACGGGACGAGGTGACCTCAAGACGTCGATTCCCGTCATCGCCGACGTCATCACCACGCCCGACTTGGAGAGTTTCTCGGCTTACGGTGTCGAAGCCTGCTACCAGTTCCACGGCTACTCACTGGCGGACGTGGCACGTGTGAACGTGGGTGGCGGGATCACCGGTCAGGCCATGTCGTACACGTCGCAGCAATACGGAAGCTGGTCGATCGTCTATTGGATCATCCCGGTCAAGCTCGGCGCCACGACCACCTACCAGCGCATAGTTCTCTATGTCCAGAACCAGGGCCACGGCGTTGTCGTCCCCGCTACTGCCAACACCACGGGGATCTACAACGTAGCCGGCTCTCTGAACCCGTCAGACGTGCAACTGGTACAGAACCGGGCATTCCTCGTGGCCTTTGCCCGCCAGATGCTCAGTGTGGAGTCCGAGCACTCGAAGGGCATACGGAGTGCCTGACGGCGCGACGGCGGTATCGCGCTCGAGCTCCTGATGTCTACGCTGGACGAGATGCGCCCGATCGACGACACCGCCGTCGACGTGGGCTCGTTCTCGGGACCAGACCTTGGTGGCTCGGGCCTCGCAACGCTTTTCGGTGAAAGGCGACGGGCGGAGGCGGAGTGGCTCGCCTCTCTCTTCGTCAAGAAGCTCATCCACGACGCCATCGACACCCGCCGTCGGATGGATCCTGAGGCGCCCGACCCGGTCGTCGACTGGGAAGCGTTGTGGGCCGTCGGCACGGGGGCAGGTTCCGATGAACTGGCCCTGGGCCGGGTCGTCGTGGCGGCGGAGACGCTGGCCGGTGAGATCGTCAGGGCACGAGCGACTCCCGGGTCAGCGTCCTCGTACCGGGGCCGCATGGCGGAGCGGCTCACCTCCGAGGCAGATTTGCTGAGGGCAGCTGTCGAGGCGCTCCGGCCGGCGCCCGGCCGAGCCGCCGAAGAGGCTGACGCTCCACGATCGCCCGCCCGAATCGGAGCGGCCGTCCCGACGGGCCTGGCGGCATCCCCTCGGCCCGACGGTGTGGTCGACATCATCACCCCGCTGGTGCCTTCTGGGGCGATGGGCACCACCTCCACCCCCACGCTGCCTTCTATCGGTGCGTCTCCTGCGCACCTCGTTCCTCGACGGTCGGTTGCAGGTGAACCCGGTCCCCACGGCATAGCAACGCGGAGCCGTGTTCGAGTGCTCCGGCGCCAGCAGCTGGCCACCGTGTTCGCCTGGGTCCGGAACGCGGGTGTGGCCCTGATCCTCTTTGCCGGGTGGCAGCTGTGGGGTACCAGTCTGGCCCAGCACCAAGCACAAGAATCGTTGCGGCAGGAGTTCACCTCGCGCCAGCATCAGACTCCGCCGACCACGTCAGTGGGTCCGACCCTCATCTCCGCTGACGTGCAGGTGAAGGAGCCGCCCGAGGGCTCCGTCGTCGCCCGGCTCCAGATCCCTGCCATCGGGGTCGATCAATATGTGGTCGAGGGCACGGCCGAGGGGGACCTGCAGAAAGGGCCCGGACACTACGTCGGGACGGCGATGCCTGGTCAAGCCGGCAACGTCGCCATCGCCGGGCACCGAACGACCTACGGGGCGCCCTTCAGCGATCTCAACGGTCTGGTTCCAGGAGACGTGATCGATCTCACCACGGATTCCGACATGGCTTTCCAGTACGTCGTCACACAGGCCCCGGTCGCCGTCCCACCGAGCGACGTGAAGATTCTCAATTCCTTCGGCGACAACCGCTTGACGCTGACCACCTGCAACCCCAGGTACTCAGCGACCCAGCGTCTGGTGGTCGTGGCGCAGCTGCGGGTGGCTCCCGGTCAGACGGTCTCCGCACCTCCGACCAAGGCGCCAGAGGTGATGAGCAAGCCCCGGCACGTCAGTAGCGGAGGCTCCGTCGGATGGAACATGTCGTACCTCCCCGGTGCAGTTGGTGTGCTCATGTTCATCGTGCTCCTGGGGCTCGTGAACCGGCGGGCAGCTGCCCGCTATGGGCGGTGGGGGCGGTGGATCATCCTGGTGCCCATCTGGGTCGCCGCCACGTATCTCTTGTTCGGCCTGCTCTCGAGCCTGGTGCCCGCCACACTGTGAGTCGAACCGCCTGATCAGCCCGAGCGACGGGGGCAACCGACCCGTCCTGCCTAACGTGATCGCGGCCACCGGTGGCCGCCGCTTCTGGAGGCGGCCTGCAAGAGGCGACGTCGGCCCAGCGTCGCCACCCCCACGAGCGACAGGCTGAGTGCCCCGACAACCACGAGTACAACACCACCGGGTCCGGACCTCGCGGCCGAAGCGCGCGCAGCGTCGAAGGTTGCAGGGGTATTCGAGGCCGCGACGGAGGATGGAGACACGGGTGCTTGCGCAGAGGTGGCGTTCCGCTGTCCGCTAGCCATGCCCGTGTCGATCGGTTGGAGGTGGTCTAGACCATGAGTCGATGACTGTCCCGTTGTCGGCAGATGGGACGAGTCGCCTCCGTAGGCGGCTGTGACCCCAGCGGTGGCGAGGGAGAACACATCGGTAGAGCCCTCATCGATCGTGCACGTGGCGATGCCGGTGGAGTCGGTCGTCGCCACGCACAGGGCGCTCCCGACCCCGGAGAACCACACTGCCGCGCCCGAGACGGGGCCACTGGTGCTGGTGAGAGTGGCGCTCAACTGGTAGAGCTGCCCAGGCCCGATCCGGTTCGGATCCGCAACCAACAACGACGTCGTGGCCTGGCCGACCCCCACGACCTGGGTCGCTGCGCTCGAGCCGAATGCGGAGCTTCCCGAGTACGTGACGTCCACAAGGTGTGTGCCATTGGCCAGGTACAAGGCCATCACCGCGGTGCCGTCGGAACTGAGCGGGACGGCGTCGCCTACGTCCCACCCGTCCACGATGAACTGCACGGTCCCGCCTGCGGGGGCAGGCGACACAGTGGCCGTCAAGCCCTGAACTGAGGTTCCCACCTCAGGGACGACAGTGACCGTGGTGGTCGTTGCCTCCGCTGTCGGTCCGGGCGTCGTAGGAGGCGTAGTCGTAGGAGGCGTAGTCGTAGGAGGCGTAGTCGTAGGAGGCGTAGTCGTAGGAGGCGTAGTCGTAGGAGGCGTAGTCGTAGGAGGCGTAGTCGTAGGAGGCGTAGTCGTAGGAGGCGTAGTCGTAGGAGGCGTAGTCGTAGGAGGCGTAGTCGTAGGAGGCGTAGTCGTAGGAGGCGTAGTCGTAGGAGGCGTGGTGGATGCCGTTGGGTTGAGCAACGCCTCGATGTTGCCGTCCGCGGTGTCTCCACCCAAGTGGGGAAGACCGTAGGTGTCCTCGATCGAATGGAGAACGCCAACAGTGTCCACAGGTGTCGCACTCTGCTGGGGATTCGACTTCAACGCGGCTGACACCACGATCGTCGGGACCTGGCCCCCGGAACCGCCATTGAGACCCGAGGTGTCCGAATCCAGTGCCTCGTCCCACTCGATGATGATCTTTCCGCCGTCGGCGTACCAGGGCGTGGCCTGGATGCTCGGGATGAACCCGGATAGGAAGGTCTCGCCGCCCGCCAGCTCCGTCGTCTCGGTGTCTGTCGGCTGTCCCGTGTGCATGTCGTCGGTCAGATTGGGCGTGTACCAGACGAAGTCCGGTGGACTCGACCCGTCGAGATCTGACACGAGGGAGGTGGAGTTCCCGACGGGGAGTGTTTCCGAGGACGCAAAATACTCCCAGGGATTGTGCCTGACGGCGTACAGACCGGAGTCGCTGCTGGCGTCGGCGGGCAGGTTCTCGGCGTATGCCTTCGCTGAGTATCCAGCTCCGAGCAGCTGGCTTCCCAGGGTCGGTACGTTGAAGATCCCCGACGACGAAGGATCTTCGTCCACCGTGACGCCTTGGTCGGAACCACTCGCGAGGGCCAGGTAGTTGGGCAGACTTGGATGGGCGTACGAGAACGACTTCGTTGCGGATCCATAGTCGGTGGCGAGGGAGTCGATGTAGGGCAGGGCAGCGTTCCCGATGATCTGGTCGTAGCCCTGGTTCTCCATCATCACGACCATCACGTGGGGCGCCGAACCCGCTGACGGCGCAGGCGTGGTCGTCTGTGGTGTTGATGTGGTGGTGGTAGCCGAGGGTGCGGTGGTGGCCGTGGTGGGGGGCGGCAAGCTTGCACTAGACCCACCGAAATCGACGATGTAGGCCGCCTGGGACTGCGGGAATTGCGTGATGTCAGAATCGATGCCGCCTGAACCGCCGTCGTAGCTGAAGTATGCCTGCAGGGCAAAATCGTTCGCTGGGTTGTTGACCAGAGCTGCAACGTCGTTGATGTAGGAGGGATCATCGGACCCGTTCAGGCCCCACTCGGGCAGAGCGGCGGGGAGTCCCTGTGACTGGGCGAAGGCCACGATCGCCTGGATGTTCTGCGCGTATCCCGAGTAGTCATACTGGTCTACGCCCACGAGGTCCACATAAGCCTTGCCGGGCCAGGTGTCTGTCCATGTCCGTCCCGGTGCCTCGTTCCCGGTCCCGCCGTTGGGGTTCCACATGAACCGAAACGTCTGGCCAGGCACATTGCGCATGGTCGTGACGATGTTCTGGAACGTCGAGATGTACTGCGCTGCCGTGAAGGCGAGCTGATTCCAGTTGGGGAACCATCCGTCCACATCCTGGTTCTGCTCCCACATGACGCGGATGATGGCGTCGCTCTGTCCTGCTGCCACCAGGGCCTGACCGATGGTCGTCGCCTGCGAGGTCGTCAACGCACCCACAGCGAGCATGAGCGTCATCGACGTCGACGGTGGGGAATAGGTGCAGAAACACGAACCGTCGGCGTAGACGGTGTCGATGGTCGGTGTCACGCCGAGGGTCCTGCCGAGGGCGAGGACATCGGATGGTGCCTGCGAGTCGACGAACAAGCCGTCGGGCACCGAGGATGCCCCGCCGTTCGTCGCGAAGTAGGGCTCCGTGGTCTTTACGAGCGAGGCGAGAGCGGCCATACCCAGTACCACGAGCAGGACGATCCTGCGGGCTCTGCGCTGCCACACCCTGGTCGGTAGGCTGTTCCTGCCTCGACGGTCGATCATCGGGACACTGTCCACCGTTGGCCTGTCTGGGCCCAGCGCGCGCTTGCGTTTGCGGCGGGGCTCGGATTCGAGTCTTTCGGCGTCTGGAGACCGGCCACGCTCACCGCATCAGTATCAGGTACATCGATTTGCAACTTGGGTCCTTGCTGCGTTTCGCGTCGGTTCAGTGAAGTGGGTACCCGCAATCCCCGATTTCGACGCCCGACGCCCGCGGTCGCTGTCGTCCCCGAGGCAGACACGCCGGGGCGGCGCAGCTGTCGCTGGTTCACGCCGAGGCGGCGGGGTCAACTCGTCCACCTTCCCTGGGAACATCTCTACCCACTAACGCGATAAGGTTACTAGAGACGGAGCTCGGACCACCTCGCCAAATTTGGTGAGGGCCCGAAAAGGTACCTGGTCATGCCGTGGAAATACCGATAGGGACCCGAGCAGGAAAATGTCGGCGCAAGTCCTGTGGCTGTCGAGACTGGGTGCCGTCAGCCTATGGCCGGCGGGTGAATTGCATGTGACGAGGGGGCGAACACTGAGGCAACTTCGGGTGAACCTTGGCACGTCACGGGAAGGCGGGGCTGGACCTTTCTCCGCAGCGCACGAAATTGGCGCGCGATCACGACAAGATCCCTCGACATACTCGGGATCGTTCGTGTTAAATTTCAACCCTGACAACTCCTTCAACGTGCGATTCGCTGCCCACTTCAGCGGGAGGCCACGATGCCTATCCCAGCCTTCGAACCTGGCAAGGACGGCGGCCCCCCATTTGCCGACATGGGTGCCGCTGCTGGACTCGATGACGAAGCGTTCGAGGTGATCGGTCTCACCGTGCGGCATGCAGCTGGGGCCATCGATGACCTGAGGGACATCCTCGATCGGCTTCAAAGCTCGGTCGCACAAGCCACAGAGCAACGACGCAACGATATCGAGATCGGCCGCCTCTTCACGAGAGCACAGGAGTTCGTGGAGGGAGCCGTCATCGAGGCGCAAGAACTAGCCCAACGGATCGTTGCGGATGCCGAGTTCGAAGCGGCTCGGATCATCGCCGCTGCAAAAGACGAAGCTCATAGGCTCGTTGAAGAGGGTCGACATTCAACCGCTCTTCCCGCTGAGGCCGTGGCCGCCCTCCGTGCGACGATCGGGGAGTTTGGTCGTATGAATGGTGCCCTCGTCCAGGAGCTGTCGGCGCTGAATGAGGCGATGGAGAACCACCGCGCTGTCCGACAGATCGATTCCGTACCGGTCCCGCCCACACGCCCGTCACCACTGCCCGGTGAAGAGTCGGACGAGCCACCTGCGCTAGCCGACTCTACGACGCCTGGCGGTCAAACGCCGGAGTGGGGCCCTCCTCCTTGGGCGCCCACTGGGTACTGGAGCAAGTTGCAACCGAACCGGCGGACGTCGAGTCCTTCATCCGGTCTCAATGGTGGCTGCTGACCGTTCGTAAACACAGGGCGTGTGGACAGCCCTGGTGGTTTCTGTTTACCACCTGCGTTTCGCGTACTCGCCCTTCGCGGTTAGCGCTGAGGATTTAGCGGCGATCGACTATCCCGGTCTGTGATCGGCGTTGGGCGGGCGCGCATCGAGGAGCGACTTGACCTCTTCTCATTGAGAGCCTTGACTCCTGACCACCACTGCCCTCCACGGACAGGAACAGGGAGATCCGCCCCTTCGTGTCGCTCGATCGACCCGGGTCACGGGCACGCTCGACGTAGGCTGTGCAAGCCGTCAAGGGTTCTTCAATCTGTGACGTGCTGTTCGCGTCTCGTTTACCTTGCGCCAGTACTGTCGGTGGTGGCATGAACGCAGAGACGAGGCCTTCTTGGAATAATCACCTCCGCGGGACGACTGCGGCGCTACGCCTCCAGAATGAGAAAGAAAGAGGGCATGTCGCCGTGACGCCGGGGGAAACCAGGGGATTGACTCCTGCGACGACGGATCGGGCCAAGAGTCTTCGAGATCGAACGTCCATCCTTGTCGTCGAGGACGAGGAGTCGTACCAAGAGGCGTTGATGGTGGGACTGTCGCGCGAGGGTTATCAGGTCGAGTTGGCGTCAGATGGCGTCGAGGCGCTCCGAAAGTTCGTCGAGAATCGGCCGGACCTCGTTGTCCTCGACCTGCTTCTGCCAAGCATGTCCGGAATCGAAGTATGTCGACGAATGCATGCGATGGCGCCAGTCCCCATCATCATTGTCTCGGCGCTCGACACTGAGACGGACATTGTACGCGGACTCGAGTTAGGAGCTGAGGACTACATTGCAAAGCCTTATCGACTTCGAGAATTGGTGGCTCGTATCCGCTCTGTCTTGCGTCGAGTCTCTCCCCCTGAACACCGGCTGCAAACTGTCGCATCTGTCGAACCGCCGCGTTCCGACTTCGTCATGGCTGGTCCATTTCATGTGAACTTCGCTCGGCGGGTCGTCACTGCCGATGGGTCGCCGATTCACCTCTCCCGTCGTGAGTTCGACCTTCTGGCTCTGCTTCTTTCTCCACCAGGGCAGGTTCGTTCTCGCGAAGATCTAATCGACAGACTGTGGGCCGACCGGGACCTCTCCAACACGCGCACCCTTGATACGCACATAAGGAGGCTGCGGATCAAGCTGGAACCTGACCCGGGCAACCCGCGCTACCTCGTGACCGTCCGAGGAGTGGGGTTCCGTTTCGAGCCGTGAGCAAACGCTCGACCGCAGAGCGGGGAGAACACGGTCTGTTAACGGCGGTACGACTTCCGGAGCCGCTTCCAAATCTGTGATGCGGTCTCCAGGGCGCGGCCAGAACTTTGGCCAGGGTCATCTGGCCCCGTGGAATTACTCGCTGCTTTCGATATCGCGTCCGACCTTACGGGATTCGGGGTCGGAGCCGGAGTCGATCCGGCCGGCGGCGGCTGCGGTAGGGGAGCCTCAACCGGAGGGGGAGCAGGAGTCGATCCGGTCGGCGGCGGCTGCGCTAGGGGAGCCTCAACCGGAGGAGGGAGCAGGAGTCGGTCCGGTCGGCGGCGAGCGGCGTGACCGGACGCTGGTTCGTTCTGTGTACCTCGCTCGCGTCCGCCTCGGGCAGATACTGATTCAGGGCTGAGGCCACAGCCCGGAGACCCTCGAGCTCCTCGGCAATTGCCCCGGCCACCCGCTCCGCGACCGTCTCCAATACCTTCTCGGTGTCGGAAGGTGGCATATCGAGATCTCCCGGCACGTTGGTGGCCGGTTCCAGAAGCTGTTGCGAATCGGGGGTCCGCACGTCGAGATCGTCCGGCCCGTTCGTCTTCCCTGGAGCGTGATCATGATGCTCGAGGTCGTCGGAGTCCTCATACTCCGCAGCAGCCGACATCGACGAGGGTTGATCATCAACCTCGCCTTGACGCAGATCCGCCGGGGGTCCGGGCACTGCACCCGCAGGGTCATAGCGCTCGATTGAGCGATCTCTCACCAGAGAAGTAGGGCTATCCAGGAAGAATCGCCGGAATTCGAACCGGCCGAACGGGTCAGGACGCCAGTCCGCGTAAACCGAGGTTTCAGAAGGAGAGATGTCGACGGCGTGATGCTCTTCGTCCACGGCTTCTGACCAGGGAGAAGAGGGCGGTTCGGTTTGGTCAGGAGTGGCGGGTTCGTCTTGATCGATCACGTCGCTCTCGTATACCGGGAGCCGGGGCTCCACCGGGGCCTCGGCGACGGGAGCCGGTTCCACCGGGACCTCGGCGGGTGGGACCTCGGCGACGGGAGCCGGTTCCACCGGGACCTCGGCGGGTGGGACCTCGGCGACGGGCGCCGGTTCCACGAGACCTGTCGACCGGGATTCAGATGCCGGGAGGACGAATTTGCGCCGCCGGATAAGGATCTCCACGAAGCCGCCAGCGAACAGTGCGATGAGCAGACCGAGGACCAGTGTCAGAAAGGGCGCAGACGAGGCGAACGTCCCGATTAGAGGGCTTCGGGCGCTGGCTACCAGGGTCCAGTTCGTATTGCCCACCGGGACCGGCGCGCTCGCCGACGGACCCGGCCAGCTGAGATCCGTGCTCGTGGCGGCGAGGAGGTTGGAGCGCGCCGGGTGTTGGGATCCATACAAGGCCACCTGTAGGTCGGAGAACGCCCTGCTGGCAGCCACGGAGGTCGCGGTGAACGGATTCACGGTGAACTGGAGGAAGATGGCGTTCCCGCTCGGGACCAGAGGCGGGCCCACCGCGAAGGTGGCGGTGCTCTGATCGCCAGTGCTCACGACTTGCCCGGTGTCGACCGTCGCGCCACCGGGGCGAGTCGCCGTGACCGCTGCGACGCTGAGGACTTGGTCGACGTGGAAGACGCTCCCTACCGAAGCGAAGACCACGTAGCGATCCAGAAACACCTTGGTCAGCGCCACCGACAATGGGCTGTGGACGAGGGCCTCGGCCTGAGCTCGTAAATGCCTGAGGTGAAGCACTGGAGATCGTCGCGGTCTTGGCAAGCGTGTCGAGCACCGACGTCACGTTCGAAAATGACGATGATGCGACGGCAGCGGCCTGTGTCGTCTCGTTCTGCAGCAGGACGTTCTCGCGCCGATCGTTGGCGTGCATCGCCAAGAAAAACACGATGAGGGACACCACCGCGAGGACGGTGGTGGTTCTGTAAGAAGCAGGCGAAAGACGTTGACCGCGGGCCGTCATCGATTTCTGCAGGTCCTCTTGATCACTCCCGGCTTCGATTGCCACATAAAGGCATCGGCCCCCCCTGGTGCGGGCTTGATCGACGACCACTGACGGTGGTCGACAGGGTCGGCTTTTTGGACGACATCACCACGATCTGCGGCGAGTGGGCGTCCGTACTGGCATTTGAATTATGTCCGGGCGCTGAGGCTGCGTCACCTGGCCTCACGAGCTTCGGATTCGGCTATAGCAAGTGCGCAGCCCAGAGCACGAGGAAGCAGATGACCAGCGAGCCCAGAAGCACCAAAGCCACGTATCTGGGGTAGTGCTTGTCCCTGAAGCGAGAGGGGCGCAAGAACGAGAACACCGGGATCACGAGGCGATCTACCCAGTTCTCATCCGCTCGGGGATCGACGCCGCGCCCGTAGCCTTGTGAGCCGCCCCAGGAGCGCTCGAAGTCCGCTCCGCGGAAGACCTGTTGTGGGACCTCGTCCTCATGAGTGAGTGTGGCCGGAGGGGGGTCGGCCACCAGGGCGGGGACAGGTGGCGGAGGATCTGTGCTCTCGTAGGTGCCATCTCTGACCAGGCTGGTGGGCTTGCCTTCCGAGAAATATCTCGCCTGGTGGCGTAACCAGGGATCGACGTGCCACCCGTGAAGCTCCGCCACCGCCACTCCCCATGTGCCGATCTCGGACAATATTGTGGCATTTTCCGCTCCGGGCGTGAAGAACCGGTTTGCCGGTGCCGATCCTCCACAGGTGCGAATCCCTCCCCGGGCCCGCGTTCGGCACGGAACACGACGATGACCGACTACCTGATCACGTGTGTCAACCGATCGGGGACCGATCCGGAGCACAGGCACATCACCGAGGTGGGGATCCGGCCCCGGACCGGGGGTTCGGGTCGCGTGGTTCCGGTCAAACAGGTCCGGCAACAGATCAAGCTCGGTGTCCATCATTACTTCTCTGTCGACGCCGCCGGGCACCGGGTCCCTGTCAGACGCTACAAGTGTGCATGCGGACGCAAGACCATCCGGACCTTTGACGACGACCTCACTGACAAGAACCTCTCGGTCAAGAAGCCCTGCGCCTCGCCCTGACGCGCCACATGCGATGAAACTCGTTGCACGTCGTTCGCGATTCTGTCACCCGGGTCGGCCCCGTTGTCGAATGGCGTCGCATGTGAGGCTCGTGTGGAACATCTCCTGTGGCAAAGACCCGCCCGCCGGCGCATCGCCCCGCGGATAACCAGCCTACAAATCGTCGCCGTCCTCGCTCTCACGCTGGCTTCCGCGCCAATTCTCGCCGCCGGCAATGCTGGCGCCTTGTCGTCCATAGTCCGTCCCGGTCGCCCGAGGGGAAGGCCGGGTTTCCGGCCTTCCCCTCGGCGCGCCTCGTTCAGCCTCGGCCTGTGGCCGCGCGGCCGAGGAGGTATGGCTGTGTTCGGTAATGGAAGAGGGTGCTGCAATGTGTGGGCGACATCTGAAGAGATGCATGCCATCCGCAGGGCGGGTCCGTCTCTCGTAGCCCTAGGTGCGCGACCATTGTGCATGCCTCCTTGGGAGACGCATTGGCACAAGCACCCCGGGGTGCGTTCCGGCGATCAGCTGTCCCTCGGCGAGCGCTCTGCCGACCGAATGCGCAACATGATGGGATCGTGGCCCTTTGTGTTCTCGTTCTTCGCGGTCATGATCGCGTGGGCGCTTGTCAATACACTCTTCATCGAGCACGTGCTTCACCACAAGCCGTTCGACCCCTATCCCTACATCCTGCTGAACCTCTTCCTCTCCATGCTCGCCGGCGTCCAGGCCGCTGCTCTTCTGATCGCGGCGAAGCGTGCGGACGCCATCTCGTCCGAGATCGCCATTCATACCGAACGGAACACCGACGACATCAAGACGCTGATCGCTGAGAACACCGCTCTCACCTCGCAGGTCAAGATGAATACCGACCTTCTCGACGAGATCCATCTCCATGTAGCGAAGATCGGCCAGAAACTCGGAGCCGATATGGGCAACTTTCCCCCTGGGACGATCCCCCGGTCGCCGACCTGATGTGGCGTTGATGGGAATGTGACCCTGAGAGAGCGGTACAGCGTCTCGGGCCGCACCCGGAACCCTCAGTGGAGCGTGAGCGTCAGGCTCTTTGTGGCGGTGATCTTGGGGTTGCCCTTGGACTTGTGCGTCGTCACCTGAGCCGTGAATGTGTAGGTACCCGGGGAGACGTTCTTGACCTTCGGGGTTCCCGACAGCATTCCGTTCGAATGCAGCTTCAGTCCCTTGGGCAGCGAGCCGGCAACCCTCTTCCATTTGTACGGTGTGGCTCCTCCGGTCGCTTCGAGCTGGACGCCGACGTAAGCGTCGCCTCGAGTGGCGGAGGGCAGCGACGTGGTCGTGACATGGAAGGTGGGCGGCGGCGTCGTGTGGGGCGGCGTCTCGCCGGCAAAGAGAATGACGGCGTTGGCCGAATCGCCGGCCTGGTCGCCGTATGTCAGTTCACAGGTGACATCGGCGGCTTGCTGTGCGGCGGTAGGGGGACACGGATACTCGGCGGCATCGGCGGTCGGACTGTTCCCGGCGCTGTCGGTGGCGGGACAGGTGACCGCAGCTGGAGACGGGCCGCAGGGAGGACCGGTGGTCCCCTGGACGATGGTGTATGTCGTGGATACTGTCCCTGTCGAGCTTGTCGAAACGAGCTTCGAATAGGACGGTGCCGTACAACTGACCGGGATGGCGGAGTCGATGGGGGAGCCGTCCATGACCGTCGGCTGGCTCGAGTCGCTGTTGCACTCGAGCACGTTGCCGATTGAGTTCTTGGTGAACCCGCTCCCGGTGACCTTCACGACCGACCCGCTCGCCAGCCCAGTATTGGGACTGGCCGTGAGGGTGGGACTGGCGACCGCTACCGCCGGGTTTGCCGGGAGAAAGCCGACCAGCACCGTCCCGGTCATGACGACCACCGTGATCCCCGTGGCGGTTCGGCTCCAGCCGGTCCAGCCGCGAACCGAGCTCCGAATATGCCCCATGAGCCCCATGAGTCGCATCCCTTCCGTCCGTGCTGATTGCCTCTAACCACGACTCCAGATGCCGCCATGAACGGCACAGAGTCATCGGAGATGACATTGGTGTCAGCATTGACCAACGAATGTCCGGCGGAAACCGGGTGATCACCTGTTCGCGACCAGGTGATTTCCACCGGGCGGCACGGCCTTGTCGATTTCCGGTACTTCAGGCTCGAGCACTCACTCCTGCCGAACCCGGTGCGCCTGACAGGCCAGAGGGGTCGCCCCGGGGCGGTCGGGCCCACCAGGGCCGGGGCTGTTCAAATCGGGGCCGGTGGCAGCGGGGGTCTTGAACAGCGCGTCCTGAACCGGATCGGGCCATTGTTCCGAAGCCGATGGGCAGCGAGACGTTCAGGATAATTTCGCGTTGAAGGCTAGAGCCGGGTGTAGGTGACATCGAAGTCGTATTCCCATGCGTGTCCGTCAGTGGATCTCTCCCAATGGCCCGCGATCAAGCTCCGATCGTCGCTCGATGGCGCTTCGAAGCGCTGCGCGAACTGTGCATCGTCTCTCCACAGCTTCCACCTGTTGTCTGTCAGACTCATGGCGTAGACGCGAGAGACACCTCGGTCATCGGAGTAAAGGACGTCGTACTCAGGGCTCGCCTCGTCTCGTCCGATGATCCATGTCGCTATCGGTGGCTCGGGTCCTCCCTGGCGCTTGACAAGGGCGACACCCCTCTCGATCCACGAGCACTCAAAGCGGCCATGGATGACCTGTTCAGGATCGGTAGGAACGAAGCACGGGAGAGCGCCATGTCCCAGTGCCCGACCAGGAACGCCAATTCTTCGGGGCCGGATTGCCGTTGGTCGGTTCTGGTTCTGTCATTGTCGATCCTCGTTGGAACTCTTCGGGGCCTGAGCTATGGACGACTGGGCGCGATGATCCTCATCGTTCCACAACCCCCTGGTCAGCCTGGCTAACCGGCCACCCCGGTGATCCCGGCGAGCATCTGTTCCAGCCCGGCCTGGTCCGGTCCGACGAACGGGGGAGCGTCGGGGACCGCGGCGAGGGCATCCAAGAGCCGCTCCATCGACGAACCTCGCGCCGCCGGCAGATGGCTGCTCAGGATCATGGTGGGTTCTAGCCCCCGGACGCGATCCAGTTCCGAGGCGAACACCGCCCTGTCGACCTTGTGCAACCACGAAGAGTCCACCGTCGCCCAGAACACCTGACCCTTGTGCAGAGCGTCATCGGACACGTCCTCGGCACATTCCGGCACCTCGTCCAACAGGGCGCCGAAGCAGTCCGAGCTGAAGAAGATGCCCGAACGCTCGTCCCGTAGGCCCGTCGTGATCGGGTTGTCGAATGCGGGAGGCCGCACCGCGGTCAGGGTTCGATCGCCCACGTCGACGGTCTGCCCCGGGTTGACCAGGAACACCCGGTCCATGGGCAGAGGTGCGGCCAGGCTCATGATCCCCACCCCGAGGAAGCTGGTGACAACCCGCAGCCTTTCGTTCTCATCGAGCAGGCGGTGCAGCGAGCCAATGTGGTCGAAGTCGGTGTGCGTCAGCCAGATCCAGCGGAGGTCAAGCGGATCGATGACCGTCCGCAGTGCAGCCATGAATTCGTCGCTCTCCCTTACGGCGCCGGTGTCGACGAGCACCGGCTCGGCGGCGTGGATCACAAAGGCATTGATGGCGAGGTTGCCGAAGCCGGTGATGGCGGCGGTCGACGTCACGACGTCGACGTCGGGTGCGGCCTTGTACGTGTGCGTCATGGGAATTGCCTCAGGTCTCGAAGGGACGGGTGGGGCTAACGGGCCGGCGGCGCCGCCTCGGCGGCGCACTTGAGCCGCTCGAGCGTGTGCCGCATGGCCTCTCGCAACTCACGGGCGCGGTTGGTGGGGACGTCGATGATGCGGGCCCGCGATCTTGGACCACGACATCAAGGCTCTTCTCGCCGTTGAGAGCGAGCGTGTGCTCGTCGGAGCGGAGGCGCTCGTCCTGGTGGCTCACCGGGCGCTGGCTTCCTCCGATCTATCGCTAAAGGAGCGCCCGCATGGCCACCTCGGATTGGTGTGACTCATATCGCGCTATGTCTGCCACGTCGAATCGCCGGCGGCGCGGCTCCAGGGCACTGGAATTCGCAGCCTGGATGAGCGCAATCATCGCAGACGCAGCAAGACTCAACATCAAACCGGCAACAAAGGTCCAGGACCGTGCCCTCCCTGCTCCTCAGGCTCCGAGATTGACCACCGGGGACTGTAGGGCGCTGTCTTCTGACCATTGAAGCTGGAGTTGTCTGTCACGCTGAGGATCACTATGCACATCGGCGCTGAGCGGAATCGACTCAGGTTTGATCGTCGAGATATAGGTTGGATCTCCTGGTGCAAACCACCTACCGGATTCACCTGGTAGTGAGTATGACTGATCGGAAGGCTAGCACTGAAACCCCCGTGGTAATGGCTGGTTGTGTCGTTCGGTAACGCCAACCCTCGGGCGCCCGCCATTGATAAAGCCATTCTGTTGGTCCTGCATTGGCCCCTCCAGCTTGACCATGACCGAGAAGTAGGGGACACCTTTTATCAACGGCACTAGAGACTGTGGGTCCAATGCGAGATGCCGCTGAACGAATCTGCTGCTCATCAGTTCATACTTGTCCGCACTGGTCGTGCCCATGACACCTGTTCCGGGGAGGAACGCAGTCGGGCCAAATGGCAGGAGCGAGGTATGGGTTGTTGATTGCTGGCAGTCGAACAGAGTTTCGTCCAGGCACATAGATCTGTCCACTAAACGGCAACTCCCATCGAAGGGCATGCTCGCTGGCGTAGGGAACTCGATTGTTACAGAGCACCAAGTAGCTGATGGTTCCGCAGCGTAGGGGGCATTCGGTGATGAAGCGGGGAAATCCTCACACGTCATTTGAAGGATTGCTCTCATATTGGGTTCGCCCAATAACACTCCCACCAGGCTGCTCTGATCTCCAACCGTTGACGGTGTCGCTGTGTTCGCTCCATAAATGAAGACCGCCCCAATCGAAGCAACAACACACACCAGGAGTAGCAGAACGATTCCAAGGATGCGGCGTCGCCTTATCCAAGGAGACTTGATCCGCCCATGGCCCAGAGAGCCCAACGACTCCGGCCATCAGATCATGATCCTGTAGCTCAAGCCCGACCGCACAATCTCCTTACTTTATCCCGGGGGTACCCGTTGCCTGAACCTCGCACAAGCCACCACCGTGACACGTCGAAAAAGAACGCGTCATCCCGACGCAAAGCAGATTTCCAACCTATTCACATGAGGCCAGATGACCGCTGCACCGACGAAGCCGCCCGAACGATCTCACTGCAACGACTGCCGCCTGGTGGGCGGCTGTCGAGGCCA
Organism: uncultured Acidimicrobiales bacterium; assembly: GCA_963848335.1. Classification (GTDB taxonomy): domain Bacteria; phylum Actinomycetota; class Acidimicrobiia; order Acidimicrobiales; family UBA8190; genus Chersky-840. The sequence goes on along the minus strand of CAWKDD010000003.1, from coordinate 57,382 downwards.
CCTACGTGCTCACTGAGCATCACAAGATGCTGCTGACCCTCGCCGCTGAGGCATGGGATCGCTCGGTCCAGGCCCGCGAGCAGCTGAGGGCAGACGGCATCGTCTACCGCGATCGCTTCGGGGCGCCACGCAAGCACCCGGCCATCAGCATCGAAGAGCAGGCCCGATCGGGATTTGCTCGGCTCATGCGGGAGCTAGACCTGGATGGCTCCCCAACGCCCGACGTTCGCCGACGACGGGCACGGGGTGTGAGGTGAGTCCCAGCCGATCGAAGAGGGCGCCCAAGAAGCGCCGGGACGTCCTGAGCTACTGGGAGCGGTTCGATCTGCTCTACGGACATCCGAACAGCCTGAGTTTCGCCACTGAGGACCTTCGCCGACAGGCATGGACCAAGCATGGCCCCGACCTCATGGCCCGATGGACGAAGACCGATCGGCTGCCATGGGGCCATTACGTGTACGACATCGGCGAGCGCCCACCGGCGCACCCCGACCCACGACGAGAGACAGGTGGAGCATGACCAGACGAGAGCATCGTGAAGCCGACGCAGCGACAGAAGCACGGAGGATTCCCAGAGGGCCGTGACCTTCTCGTCAACCTCTGGCCCACCGCGTCGGCTGGCACTAACGGTCGCCACCACACCTTTCACGCTCAGGTCAGGAGACCCCACCCTCGACACCTGTGGCCGACCTGAGCCGACCGTGGACCGGTGGCACTCATGAGCGGGAGCATCCATCGACTAATCGCCCATTGGACGAAAGCAACGCAAAGGAAGAAGGAAATCATGGCCGCACTTCACCCGAACAGCGTGAGCGCTGGAAGACGCCCGGACCCACACGAGCAGAATCAACTGAATGCCGTCGCCGTCATCAAACCCGGAGGAGATCCACCTTATGGATCTCTGCAGGGACTTCATCGCCCTGCGAGTGCACCATCAGCAGGCGTTGCGGCTGCACAAGGTCGATTTACGGTCGTGCCCTTCAGTTCGATATCGACCACGAGTCTATGAGGCGCGGGATCCTTCGGCAGCTGCAGGACTACAGGGACGCTGAGGTTCCTATGGTGTCTCCGACGAAAGAGCGCCAGGTCCTGTCGATCGTGGAGCGCCGTGGCTCCCAGGATCTGAACCTTGATGATCTACCCGAGGCACCGATCAAGAGCGCTCACAACAGACGCTCGGGCGTCTCGTCGGCGACGTACCGCGATGGTCGGACCGAGACTTACCGACCTGCCCCGAAGGGATGCCCCTCTAACCCCGTGAGTGGCCAGTGGGTGAAACCATGATCCGAGGCATTCCGCAGCAGCGACGATGGTCACCGAGGGCCGCACCCAATGAAGCACAGGGTGTGGTGCGTGCCCTCGTGGGAGCGCTCCAGGAGCTTCGGAAGGGACAGGTACTGGCTGACCGGCACAAGAAGCGGTTGGTCTGCGCCATCGGCGATCTGGAGTCCGTCCTCGATGATCACAACGCCCACGTTGCCGCCGAAGCTGGCCGCAGTCGCAGCACCGCCGCAGCCGTACGACGGGACTTGGCACAGATGACACGTGACTGCATCAAGCCGCGCAAGCCAACGACCGCAGCAGATCTGGGCTGGGACCTCCTGCGGCTACATCATGGAGGACGATGAGCATGTTTGAACAAACTGGAGCGCAACATACCGAAGGCAGCGGTTTGGGTGCCCCCGTGCAGCCGTGGCAACCGGGGCCTGTGGGGCTGATGTCAGCAGGCGTGCGGGCTTGGATGGAGTCGTAGCCAAGTTCCCGATCGGCAAGAACCTGACGACAGCTGAAGCCAAGAAGATCATCAAGAGGGTGTGTCGCTTCCAATCGGCTGATCACGCAGGCATCGATAGCGTCTTTACTGCTCTCCTCGGTGTGGGCGCGCTTGTGTCGGTGGAGTGGAAGCTCGGGCCGAGGTCGTGCGTCGTGCCGACGATATCAGCACACCGGCAACTCGCCGTCGAGCGACACGTGATGCTTTTGAACTCTGTGTCGGGTTGACCGGTGAGTATCAGGCCGTGAAGCGCAGTGAGGCGCCCGCCTTCCGGCGACGCGTACAGCTGGCGTTGTTGGAAATGGACGCTCGGGAAATCGAACGACGAGCCGACCAGATCCGGGCTACGCGCCGAGGTCGAAGCGGAGACTGTCTCATGAGCCAGACGGAGGCCGAGCGCGAGCACATCGCCAACTTTTGGCGGAACGTGCTGAGCGCCTGGAGCGGGAGCGGCTCGCTGCCCAAGACGATGCACGTCGGGGGAGGCGCCCTGACGGTGCAAGATCTGCGGCCCCGCTCGTACTCCTCTTCGGGCGGGTCGCACGCTCCGAGGGCTGGTCACCGTTCGGGGCTGGACAGCTGGAGGGCTTCGGTGTTGTCGGACATTGCACCGGAGCGCTTCAGCTGTCCCTGATCGTAGGTGCTCCCAGGTGCTCTTCTTGCGGAGACACCGGACCACCCACACCCGACGTACATACGGCAGCGTTGGGATGACGGGCCTTGAGCGCGGTGGTGTCCTCATCCACCACCTGTGCTCGGCCCGTCTTGTTCTCGTCACCCTAGTTGTTTACGCAGCCGCCTCGGTGGTTGTTGCTGTTAGTTCCATCCGGGCAGGTCGTGTTGTTCCAGTTTGGTCCACCGGCGCCGCCCGTCAGTATGGACCACGATAGGTTGGCGCCAAATAGGTCGGCGTTCGCGAGATTGGCACCGTCCTCGTTCTCAAACGAACCATCGATGCAAGCAAGATCACAGTTGTAGACGCCTGCTAGGTCAGCATCAGTGAGGTCGGCGCCCGAAAGGTCAGCATCAGTGAGGTCGGCGCCCGAAAGGTCGGCATACTTCATCTTGGCACCCAACAGGTCGGCGTTTTCCAGATTGGCTCCTGGCTCCGACGCGAATCCGGGCTGGTTGACATTGAGCAGAGCACCCTCCAGGTTGGCGAAATCCAGGTTGGCGAAATCCAGGTTGGCGCCAGACAGGTTGGCCTCCAAGAGATTGGTGCTCGCCAGGTTGGCATTCTCTAGCCTGGCATCACAGAGGTCAATACCCGTTAGGTTCGCCATCGCCAGGTCTGCACGCATGAGGTTTGCACCACTGAGGTCCTCGCCCGACAGATTTGCCCCGACCAGGTCATGCCCAGCGAGGTTGACACGATGGTGCTATTGCTACAGCTGGCACTAGTCGTTAACGTCGCCGACGCCGTGGTCGCCATGCCCGAACGGTTGGAAAAGACTGCCTGTACTGATTGCCGTTGTCGGATGTTGTGGCCGTCACCGCAAGGTCCTTGAAGTAGCTCCCGGAACGTTTACGAACGTGATCCCGTCGCTCGACATCTCCCACTGGACCGTAGGCCTGGGATGACCAGTCGCCTTGGCTGAGAACTTAGCGTTGTGCCCTAAAGCGGCAACAGTGTTAGAAGGCATCGTCATGATGCTGGGCGGGGTGGCGGAAGTGTGGGCAGCTTCAGCGGGTGAGACGCCAATCAGTATCGCGGCGCCTGTGAGTGAAATCATCAAAGCAACCACACCCGCCAACGGTCGAAATCTCATCTTCAGTCTCCCCGCCATCCGCCGCGAAGGCTACTCGATAGGTGCAGCGCTCACTCGGAGTCCGACTCGGGCCCTGGAGCACGGTGGCAAAGGTCGTACCACTACGTCCGCGGCGCCCTGTCGGGTCAGTCGACCAGGCGTACTGGCCATCGATCGATTCGACGTCCGGGTCCGGACCGCACCGTCTCTGGTTGCGTTCGAACTTGCCGAGGAGGCCACCACGGGTTCCTCTGGCCGGGCCACTCGCGGGCTCCAGAAGGCCGGGTTCACGGCCACACCGAAAGTCGGAATACGAAGATGCCCCGACCGACGAAATCCCTCTGCCTCAGCAGACGCTGCGAAATAGAACGATCGTGGCAGATCCGCAAAGTCTCTAGGTACCGTCACGGTGTAACGAATGATGAACGTGATCCCGGGCATGAACTCCTCGATTCGCACTACAACGAATCGCACTTCATCAGCTGGTGGACAGTCGACAGCGACGTCTGCGCTCCGGTGAGGCTGCCGGGGCTTGCCGTCTCGGTCACTAGATCTGAGGTCCAGGAAGTAGGGAACCATGACGTTCGCGATGACGAGCGGGGCTGCGGCAGATCCGACGTTGTCCAAGACGATTTGAAACTCAAGAGAGTCACCGCGACGCAGGTTGAGGGATCTTCCGGAGCCCACGCTGAACCGTCGGGCTTATCCCAGCGAAAACCGACCTCGGGCACCCGTCGGAGGTTCGTCCACCAGGTCCACAGGGCGACGACTGCACCGAGAGCAGCAAGGATGGAGAGGCCGTAGAGGAGCCAGTCCCATCCGTCTCGCTCGGTGCGCACCGTGAGCGTTGCAATCGAGTGCGGTAGTAGCCACATTGAGATATCCGCTCAGGGCGTCACAGCTGTGGCTTCTCCGATGAACGTCGAGATCGCCGCAGAACCATTGATGCAGGCCCACTGCACCTCGCCAGATGCACTTGTGATCTCGGCCAGGGCTGTCATCGCATAGACAGCGGTTCCGTTGACCTCATCGGTGATGATCCCGTTGGTGGCGGTCGTAGTGCATCCACCGTCCTGCAGAGTTGCACGTATGACGTATGTACCCATAGGTAGGGTGAGTGTCTCAGTGCCAGCGCCTTGATTCTGACCAGCTGCAGCCGGAAGTGTCGCCGTTGTGGCGTACGAAGGTGCTCCTGCTGGACCTGGGGGCCGGTGGCTCCTGTAGCGCCAGCTGCTCCAGAATCAGCGGCGTTCCTGGTACACCAGGAGCACCTGGCGCTCCCGGTGCTCCATCCTTTCCGGCAGGTCCAGCTGGTCCAGGAGGTCCAGCAGGTCCGGCAGGGCCTGGCGTCCCGGCTGCACCAGACTGATCCCAGCTATAGCTGTCGTCCCGTGCGGACACGTTTGCATCTTGGATGTGTCGAGCACGTGCAGAGTGTGCGGACGCTCGTTGGCGTAACACGCGTGGATCACGCCTCCGCTATCGGGAATCGCCCCGTAGCTCTCGCCACCGATGATCGATGCCGCGAGGATGTCCCGACAATCGCTCCTCGGATCGGGAAGCGCGGTGGTGGCTTCGCTGCTAGGTGTCTCGGGCTGCGTCTCATGGTGATTCTCCCGGTCGGATTCCTCATCTTGACCGGGTGGATCGCCCATGAGTGTGACCTCCCCCGAGCAGGCATTCTTAGGGTGCTGGCATCGTCTCAGCGTCTCGGCTCTCGGCGTCGGCTTCAGCGTTGTCGGCCCATCCCATCAAGCAGCGTCCGTGATCCTTTCCAATGGGACTGACAGCACGCTAGGTCGCCGTCGGGGATGATCGTGGCGTCACCGGTAACCGTTGGGGCCAGTGTGGCGAGGACGCGCCACCACATCAGCAAAGAGTACCTGCCCCGCTACCTGACGGAGCACGACTTCCGGTATTCCACTCGGGACCTATCGGACTCCGAGCGGATGCGGCGTCTGGTCGACCAGACCAGGGGTCGGCGGTTGACCTACAAGCGGGTCAAGACGGCGTAACGGACAGTCGCGGTGGCTGGTGCCCAAGTAGGAAAGGAGCCACCACCTATGACTGCTTTGGAGCCGTTCAGATTGGGCGGGTCAGATCCCCAGGGCCCCACCGTGCGGGATCAATCTGATTCAGGGCGACACCGCGTCCAACCATGGTCGCCAACTCGTAGCACGCCGTTCGCAGGGTGGTGATCTGGCTCAGGGAGTAGAGGACGAACTCAGTGAACGCCTCGGCGTCGAACGTAATGGTCAGCGGGACCGTCACGAACTCCCCCTCCACCCTCACCTTCCGCAAATATCCCGCAAGAGGCGTTCTGCCATCCGCTCGGCGAAAATGGCGGTCAAGCACCTCAGTAATGGTCAGCGGCGGCGGTAGTTCGTTTTCCATATGCAGGGAGTCTCTCACGAGGTCGCAGCCCCGTGGTCCATCAAGTGACTAATCCCGCTGCGTATGTTCGTGCCCGTGGACCGGCTGTCCGAGCTTGAGAACCTGCGCCGCTCGATCGCCATGGCCACACCGCTTACCGGGCGCCCTGGATCGTGAGGAGGCCATGGAGATCCTCCGAGCGACCCAGGACGTTGAGCGCAAGCTGTGGGCGCTCAGGGAAGGCCTTCGGCGACTCCTGGACGCCGAGACGTAGGTTCGCGGTCAGCTACGCGACTGGGTGAAGGGACACCGGGATGGTCCTTAGTAGTTGACGGTAGTTGCACGACCGCAATCCTGGGACGACGGCTTTGGCCGAAACGTGCTCTTACCAGGGAGCGGGCGACGGGAATCGAACCCGCATGACCAGCTTGGAAGGCTGGGACTCTGCCATTGAGCTACGCCCGCGGACCACTCAAGGTTATCCGCTGGGTCCATCCTCCGGTTGCACCGGAACGCGCCAAACGCCCTGGGTGGATCGCGGGTGAGGCGACGCGCCGTCAAAGGCGCTGTGCCACCGCGAGCTGGACGAATTGCCGGGCTGCGGGTGTGAGGGATCCGTCACGGTGAACCAGAGCGACAGCGCGAGACACCCTGGGCCGTGTTTCGACGACGACACATCCGAGGGCGCTGGCGATCTCAGCCAGGGGACGGGGAAGCAAACCGGCGCCCGCGCCTGCGGCGATTAGCGGCAGAAGGGCCTCGCGTTGGGTAGCCTCCACGACCACGGTGGCTCTCGAAGCCGACTCCTCCAGAGCCTGGTCGAGCAGTCGTCGGGTAGAGCTTCCGGGTGGTGTCGCTACCAGGGGATGCGCGGCGAAGTCTCGCATCCGCAGGGGGCTCGTTGCCGTGCTTCCCGGCGGGAGGACGGCCAGGAATTCCTGGCTCGAGAGCGCCACAGTCACGAGTCCCTCCGCATCGACCTGTTCGACCAGGCCCACCTCCGACTCTCCTGAACGGATGAAGTAGAGGAGCTCAGCGGTGTCCTCCGGGTCAGAAAGTCGGATCGACACCCCGGGATAGGCGGTTCTAAAGGCGCCGACCAGTGGCGCTAGGGGTGCCACAGCCAGGGTGGGGAGGCAGGTCAGGTCGAGGCGGCCGGCCCCGAGTCCCGCGACTTCGCGAACTGCCATCCGACCGATCTCCAGATCGCGCCGGGCTTGGCGGACGGGGAGCACGAGTGCCTCGCCGGCGGGGGTCAACGAAACGGTCCGACCGAGTCGGCGAAAGAGGCCCGTGCCGAGGTCCTCCTCGAGTTCGCGGATGGCCTGAGACACTGCCGGCTGGGACATGCCGAGGGCGTCTCCGGCAGCGGTGAAGCCTCCTTCGTCCACTACGGACAGGAAGATGTCAAGCCTGCGACTATCCATATGTGAATGCTTATGCATTATTGACATTCTACCTCTCTGCCTTTTGGAATCTCGAAATGCAGGCTCGAGTTGTGAGGTCGAGCTCGATCCCGGAGGCACAGGCTCGACGGCCTCGTTGGTTGGTTGAACCTGCTCGGCCGGAGTGGCTCCGGAAAAGGCCCGACGCGCACGTCTTCGTGCTGGTGACCGTGTGTATCGGGGCCTTTATGGGACAGCTCGACGCCAGCATCGTGACAGTGGCGTTCCCGACTCTGCAGCGTGTGTTCCATGCCGGCGTGGCCGCGGTGACCTGGGTGGGGCTCAGCTACCTCATCGTGCTTGTCGCCGGGGTGACGACCGTGGGACGCCTGGCAGACATGGCGGGACGTAAGTTGCTCTACACCTACGGCTTCGTCGTCTTCATCGTCGGCTCCGGTCTGTGCGCGCTGGCCCCGACCCTTTTCGCCCTAGACGCCTTCCGCGTGTTCCAAGCCGCGGGCGCAGCCATGCTCCAGGCCAACAGCGTTGCGATCATTTACGTGATCATGCCTAAGGAGCATCTGGGCCGTGGCATCGGTATCCAAGGTGCTGCCCAGGCGCTGGGGCTCGCCCTTGGACCGAGCGTGGGAGGTCTACTGCTGGCGGCCGGCGGCTGGAGGTTGATCTTCTTCGTCAACGTCCCCGCCGGCATCCTCGGCACCGTCGCCGCATGGATCTTCCTTCCCCGGAGTCGTCACCTCCAGGCCCGCACCCCCTACGACTGGGCTGGCCTCGCGCTGTTCGTGCCCATCGTGGTCTGCACGCTCGTGACCATCACCTTCGGCGACCAATGGGGCTGGACGTCCGCGTCCGTGATAGGGCTTGTCGTCACGGGGACAGTTGCCGGAGCACTCTTCATCGCTCGCGAGCGTCGGGCCGAAGCACCGATGCTGGCTCCCTCGCTGTTTCGACGTGCACGCTTCACGATCGGCGTGGTCAGTGGCCTCCTCTCCTTCGCGGTGTTGTTCGGGACGATGTTTGCCGTTCCGTTTTTCTTGGAGCGAGCTAGGGGTTTTGACACTGGTCACGCCGGCCTCGTGCTCACCGTGGTACCGGTGTCACTCGGATGCGTGGCCCCCATCGCCGGAAAGCTGGCCGAGCGCACCGGGGGGCGCCTCTTCACGGTGTCGGGGATGGCCCTTTCCTCGCTAATGCTTCTGCTCGTAGGTACAAGCGAACCGTCGGGATGGCTCCTCGTGGGCGAGCTCAGTCTCATCGGAGTAGGACTGGGACTCTTTATCCCACCGAACAACGCCATCATCATGAGTACGGTCCCCCGGACGCAGGCGGGGGTCGCCAGCGGGATCTTGAACATGTCTCGTGGTCTCGGCACCGCCCTCGGACTGGCACTGACCGCGCTCGTCGCTGGTTCTGCCGCGGCCAACGAAACGTCAAGATTCGAAGCGGTCCGCGGGTTCGAGGTCGCCGCGTTGTTCCTCGCAGCCGTGGCCTTGGGCGCCGCCCTCCTTTCGGCGGATCTGCCCGGATACCTGGGCCGCGCCGCGCGGATCGTTGCGAGGTCGGCGCCTGAACAAACGTCGCGTGAGGCTTCTACGGGCCGGGGTTCGCCCACGCCACGGAGAAACTAGTCCCCTCACCGCTCAACGCCGAGGGCTGTGCCTTGACGGTGGTTCCACCCACATCGGTCATGGTTTCCTCGATGCTGGAAAATGCAGATATGGGCCCGCTCCTGCCTTGGGCGACCGCCTGGGCGCCGCTGAAGGTCTCGGTGGCGAAGTCCGCCAGGGGGGTCGGCGTCGAGGAACAACCGGAGAACAAGGAGCAGGGCGTGGGCGCTTCCATGATCCACTCCGCAGATTCCTGTGCCGGCGCGGGAGCCGGCCCGATGACCGAGGTCGAGAATGCCCAGCCCTGAGTGGCGTCCGTGATTTCCAAATTCCAAGTCGACCCCGAGACGCTGACCGAGGCGGACACCGTGTCGCCTGCGAAAACGGCGTCGGTCGACGGGAGGGTCACCATGTCCGCTGGGTACATCTCATACCACGCGTACATGCTTTGGCCTCGTCGATCGCAATCAGATGTGGTTCCGACCTGCTCGACGGTTGAGGAGACGATGCCGTCCATGCCGACCCACGTGACCGCGTCAGCCCTGCCCGGAGTGTCACACGTCACGTAGGGGACGATCCAGCTGCCGCTCACGTCGGTGAACTGCTGGCCGGTGACGACGTAGCCGGCCCAGCTGTTTGAGGTTCCTTGATCCTCGGCAGACCCCGGTTGGGGTGATGTTGCGTCGTTGAGCGCGGACGCGGTCGTCGGTAGTGTCGTCGATGGGGTTGTCACTTTCGGTAGAGCTTGGGGTGCAGCCGCCGAAGCTGGCGCGGTGGGGATCGGCAGAGTCGTGTGTCGAGTTCGGCGCAGTCACTGTGGGAGCTGTGATGGGCGCAGAACCGCGAAGACCGACGTTTGCCCTGGGTGCTCCGGAGTTGGTCGAGTGAGAGGTCGGGCTCGAATTTCCCAGCACCGAGGCTGCCAGTGCCGCGCCGGCGATGAGCACCGCACTCCCGAGCACAAGGAGAATGGCCTTCCGGTGGAGAGACGGTCCCGCTTGGCCGTCTTGCGCCCAGCCGCCGGCTGTAGCCGGGATTGCGTCGCCCACGTCGCGGAAGCCTATGGGAATGCCCCTTTGGCCTGTCCGTCGGGCACGCAGGGGGCGACAGAGAGCCGTGGCTAGAGGGTTTCGCCACCTAGGCATGCGTGCGACGTGCATCTCTGGAACGGGAAGTCGACATTCGTGGCGCGTGGACCGATTCCCTCGCAATCACGAGGCCCTGTTGGCTCGAGCCCTCCGCCTGGGACATACCATGACCGCAGCGACCGCCACCCAAAACCAGGGCTCTTTGTAGAAGGGCCGCTTCGGGCACGGTGGTACGGCCGGTTCCGCATGACTGTCGGGTCGTACATCGGCGTGTTCGCGGGTGACGGGTCCCGCCGATGATTCCGTCCGGCTCACGGCCGGGGCGTGCGGATGAGGATGAGGAACTGCCGCTCGCGAGAACTGGGTGAGATCGGGTTGGTCCTCGGGTGGATACCACCGCCCGTCCGAAGCCAACCACCAACCGGAATTTGGCGAAGCTGGAGTTGGGCCGCTCTCGGCGTGGTGAGCCGTTCCCTGCTCCGGTTCGTCGTCGAGCCCGTCGATACGATCGTTGACGAGATCCGAGAGCTCACTGATCGCTTGGAACTCGGACTCGGCTGCGAAGTTCGTCCACGCCGTGCCGTCCCAGTAGCGCATGCCTTCACCCAGCGGATCGCGGTACCAGCCCGCCTGTGAAGTGTAAGACGACGACGTGCTCACCGCGGGATCTTCCTGTCTTGGTCTGGCCGATGGGTCAGGGTCATGTTGCGGAGGTTCGTCGTAGGATTGCACGCCGTTGTCCATCACCAGTCCGCTGGGGAGCCCGTCCCGGAAGAAGCGGTACCCGTGGATTCCGTATGGGTCCGGGTGCCAGCCTTGCCGATCCATTGCACCATTCTCTCGCCATTTCTATGGGTGGAGAATATTCACGATGTGCCTCGGGGCCGACGTGGCGCAGGTGACTCGGTGCGAAGCCATTGCCCATCATCACGCCGCCGGTCCGATCGGTTGGAGAGGTCATAGGGGCCGCGGAAGGTCCCGAAGGAAGCGCATCGTTGGCCGATATGCGACCCGCCGGTATGGTCGGCGACCGGGCTCGGACGGCGACAGCTGCAGGGTGCAAGGAATTTCGGTCGGATCCGTTCGGACGAGCTCCACGCCCATGAGTGTCCTTAGGACTAGCCAGGGCGCCACCTGACGCTCTCCAGCACCTTTCACCACTCTCAGTAGTTGGGTGTCTGTTGGGGAACATCCTCGCGACGCAGGCGTTACCAGAGGGTTATTTCTTGGTGCCACCAGGTCTTCTTCCTTGCCAAGGGGCCCCGCGGATGTGAGAACGGTCGTGGCAAGAATCAGCATTTCCCTCACCCCTCAAAGGAGCTCCTCGATGTCGATCCGAAATGCGAGTGGGAAACTCGCCTCGATCGTGGCGGTAGCGGTACTGGCCGGCGCGATCGCTGGACTGGCCTTGGCCTCGCCGTCATTTGCCTCAGGGCCGGCCAACGGGACGCAGGTCCCAAGTTCGGCCGTGCCGGTCGGCACCTACACCGCCGGGACGCCGTTCTCGAGCGGCCAGACCATCGCGGTGGACATCCCCTCCAACTCGAACCTCCAGCCGGGTGCCAGCATCAAGATCCTCGAGTGCTCCGACGCCAATGGCACAGTGGGCAACCTGCCGCAAAACGTGTCCCAGTGCGACGGCAACACGATCCAAGGTGACACCGTCCTGGTCAATTCCGACGGCTCGGTGGACTACTCCAACTACACCGTCTACGCCCTCCCCGACGCCAGCATCGGCGACACCGGCACCCAGCCGGCGTGCGATCTCACCAACGAGTGCGTGCTCTTCATCGGGGAGAACCAGGAGAGCTTCTCGAGCGCTCCCTACTACTTCTCGCAGCCGTTCTTCGTGAACCCGACTGCGGGTGACACCGGGGCCAACCCCGGTGACGGGTCGTCGGCGCAGGTCATCACCTTCACCTCCACCCCGCCCAACCCTGGGCACATCGGCGGCACCTACACGGTGACGACCAACGGCGGCGGCGGATCGGGCAACCCGGTCGTCATCAGCCTCGACGGCACGAGCTCGGGATGCACGCTCTCGAGTAGCACGGTGACCTTCCAGGTCACGGGAACCTGCGTCATCGACGCCAACCAGGCGGCCGGGGGCGGCTACCCGGCGGCTCAGCAGGTGAGCCAGAGCATCAACATCGTCGGGAACACGCAGACCGTCCACTTCACCTCGGCCAACCCGAGCCCGGCGGAGGTCGGAGGTACCTACACCCCGACGGTCAGCGGCGGCGCTTCGGGTGCTCCGGTGGTCGTGAGCATCGGCTCTGGGCCGTGCTCGCTCTCGGGTTCCACGGTCCACTTCACGGGGGTGGGAACCTGCGTCATCGACGCCAACCAGGCAGCGACGGCCCAGTACGCGGCGGGCTCGGCTTCGCAGAGCGTCACGGTCGGGTACTACGTCCTGGCCACCGCGCACCCGACGGTGGTCCTGCCCGGTGCGACGCCGGGGGCGTCCTACAGCGCCCAGGTGTTGGCATCGATCGGGGGCTCCCAGCCCTACAAGTTCAAGGCGACCGGTCTGCCCAAGGGACTGAAGATGTCCAAGACGACCGGGCTGATCGCCGGAACGCCCAAGGTTGCCAAGCACCCCGCCCCGCCGACCAACTACTCCGTCACGGTCACGGTGGAATCGAAGAAGACCAAGACCGTCGCGAAGGTCACCGCCTCTCAGACCTTCAGCATCGAAGTCTCCTAACCGTCACCGGACAGGCAGGCAGCGCCCGAGGGGAAGGCCGGGTTTCCGGCCTTCCCCTCGGCGCGCCTCGGGCGGAGTTCTCGGGCCCCAAGAGGGGACCTTCGACCCTTTCCGCCTCGATCGCGTCCCTGTCAAGGTGGGATTCGAGGAGATCGGAGTCCCGTGTGCATGGCGTCGAAACGTCGACAGGAACGACGCCCACGGTCGTCGGTGGGGGTCGTCGCTCGCCTTTGGGGTCCGTGACCGTTCCAGAGGGCGCGACGGGATCGAGATGACTCCGCTACGGGTCGTCATCGTGGGTGGCGTCGCCGGGGGAATGTCGACGGCGACACGTCTCCGCCGGCTCGACGAGAGCGCGGTGATCACGGTCATCGAACGGTCGGGCCATGTGTCCTACGCCAATTGCGGGCTCCCCTATTTCGTCGGGGGTGTGATCGAGGATGAGGACGACTTGTTGCTTCAGACGCCCGACACCCTCTTTGATCGGTTCCGTCTCGACGTCCGGATCGACACCGAGGTGGTCGGTGTCGATGCCCGAAATCACGAGGTCACCACGCGCTCCACAGTTGACGGTCGAACCGAGTCCCTCGGGTACGACAAGCTCGTGTTGAGTCCCGGTGCGGTCCCGGTCCGACCCCCCATACCGGGCTTCGAACGGGCTCGCGTGCTGCGCACGGTCGAAGACGCGGAACGGCTCGCAACCGACGTGGCGGGAGGTCCGCGCAGTGCCGTGATCATCGGTGGCGGGGTTCATCGGGCTCGAGACGGCCGAGAACCTGGCACACAGGTCGATCGCCGTGACCGTCGTCGAGGCGGTCGACCAGATCCTCACCCCGCTCGACCCCGAGCTCGCCATCCTGGTGGCGGCCGAGCTCACCTCCCACGGCGTGGTCGTCGAGACAGGGGTCGCCGTCTCCGAAGTGACCGCCAGGGGGGTGACCCTCGGCGACGGCCGGGTGATCCCGGGCGAGCTCGTGGTGGGGTCCATCGGTGTTCGCCCCGACGTTCGCCTGGCTGACATGGCCGGCCTCGCTCTCAGCGCACATGGCGCCATTGCGGTCGACGAGGTCAACCGCACGAGCGATCCAGACATCTATGCCGTGGGCGACGCCGTCGAGAAGGAGGACTGGGTGGGGGGTGGGAACTCGCTCATCGCCCTCGCCAACATCGCCAACCGCCAGGGACGGCGGGTCGCGGACCATATCTGCGGCCTTCCCACGCGCGCCGCACCCTCGCTCGGGACGGCCATCGTCAAGGTGTTCGACCTCACCGCCGCCACGACGGGATGGAACGAGAAGAGGCTCCGGGCCGCGCGACGCAGGTACCGGACGGTTCACTCGCATCCCCTGAGCCACGCCGGTTATTACCCGGGCGCAGAGGACATGGCGCTCAAGCTCCTCTTCGATCCCGACGACGGCACCATTCTCGGGGCCCAGGCGGTCGGGAGAGGCGGGTGTGGACAAACGGATCGATGTCATCGCCACCGCCATCACCGGCGGGATCACCGCGGAGGGGCTCGCCGATCTCGAGCTCGCCTATGCGCCTCCGTTCTCATCCGCCAAGGACCCGGTCAACATGCTCGGCTACATGGCGGAGAACGTGCGCAGCGGAGCTTGCGATGTCGTCGAGTACGACGAGCTCGCGGCGCTGACGGACGCGGGATGGACGCTTGCCGACGTCCGCACCGCTCCGGAGCACGATCGAGCCGCCATACCTGGCTCCATGAGCCTCCCCCTCGACCATTTGCGCGAGGACATCGACGGGGCTCCCGGTCCTTTCGTCGTCTACTGCGAGGTCGGTCAGCGGGGGCACACCGCAGCCTCGCTGCTCCACGAGCTGGGGATCCGGGCACGCAACCTCGATGGCGGCTATCGCACCTGGGTCGCGGCGGACGCTGCCACGGCGCAGGATCCTTCTCGGCTTGTCGATCGGGCGTTGTAAAGCTCGAGATCGGATCGGCTGTGGGCGAGCCAATGCGTCGGGGAGGGGGGATTTGAACCCCCGACCTCCTGCTCCCAAAGCAGGTGCGCTGCCAGGCTGCGCTACTCCCCGGATTCCTCTGGGCCTGACCTCGGAGTTTATCGCTCAGACCCGAACCCTTCCTTCCAGCACAGCTGCTCAAAGCACACATGAACCGGGACGATGGCGTGGAGGAAAGGGAACGGGGACAGCGTAGGCGACGTGGAGCGGATGGAAGGGTCCTTTGAGCGGCACCTACGGTCGCAGAACACGTCCGCTGCCGTGGGGAGTCCGCTTTCGCGCTCGGCTGGGAGCCCAGGATGAAGCGAGGTGGCTGCCCTACCATGGCCGGCCATGGCCGTGAAGTGCACGTGCTGCTCAACGTCGGTCGATTGGTGGGTCAGACTTCGCTCGCACCCCGACCTGCCGATCTGTCACGATTGCCTTGCCGGCTTGAATGGACAGCGAGACGGCCAACTGCAGCTGATGTCAGGGAATTGGCTGATCACGGGATTCGATCCGATATTCAGGGTCGCCGATATGACTCGCTCGGTCGCCTGGTTCGAGCGTGCGGGCTTCGAGGTGTCGTTCCACGACGACGTCTATGCCTTCGCTCACCGAGACCGGGACCTCACGATCCACCTTGCCAGAGCCGGAGAAGACCAACTACCGGGTCTTGGCGTTCTCTACGTCCACTGTCAAGACGCCGATACAGCTGCGGCGGGGTGGAGGCAGGCGGGTATCGAGGTGAATGGCCCGCGGGACGAGGCATATGGAAAACGTGAAGGCTCCATCACCGATCCCGACGGCAACCTGATCCGCTTCGGTAGCACTATTCGCTGAGGCGTAGCTGGGGTCGCGTTTGGGGCATGATGAACGTGGTGGCAATTCCCGGCCGAGATGCGTTCGGAATGGCAGGGTCCGCGTCTTCCGGCGACGCCGAACCAGGCACCGCGTTGTCGGTGCGATCTCTGACCAAACGCTTCGGCGACCGGATGGCCTATCAGGAGGTGTCGTTCGAAGTTGGACGCGGCGAGGTCTTCGGATTCCTTGGTCCCAACGGCGCCGGCAAGACCACAACGGTGAGAACACTCGGTACCCTGATTGCACCCAGCTCAGGTACAGCGACAGTAGCGGGCTTGGAACTTACGCCGGAGAACGGCGTGGCCATCCGCCAGCGTATCGCCATCATGCCCGAGGCACCCGGCCTCTATCTGCGCCTGAGCGTGCAAGACAATCTGGCGTGCTTCGCTGACCTCTACGAGATCTCAGACGCATCCGACCGGATCCGCCAAGTGCTCGACGCCGTCGGGCTCGCTGACCGGAACCATGACGCCTGTGGCGCCCTGTCCAAGGGCTTGCGGCAGCGAGTGTCTCTAGCCCGGGCGCTTCTCAGCGATCCTGAGGTGCTGTTCCTCGACGAGCCGACGTCCGGCTTGGACCCGGCGGCCACGAAAGACGTCCACGGCCTCATCGAAGACCTACGTCGAAGGGGTGTGACCGTCTTCCTCACCACCCATCGCCTCGAAGAGGCCGAACGTCTCTGTGATCGGGTCGCCATCCTCAACACGACCTTGCGGACGATCGGCCGGCCAGACGAGCTTCGCGACCGGCTCTTCAGCGAGAACCCTGAGAGTCAGGACCGTCACTCCGCTGGCAGCACCGACGACTGTCTTCGGCCAGGTTGGCGGGGTGACAAGCTGGCGGGCCGACGGCCCCGGCACCTATGTCCTCGACGTGGCCGACATCACCTCGACCGCACCAGAGGTCACCAGGGCCCTCGTTGCCGCCGGTGCCGACGTACTGGCCCTCACGGAGTCACATCACTCGCTCGAGGATGTCTACCTGCAGTTCGTCGCCGGGAACAGCGGTGAAGGGAACGATGAGGAGACTGTCAGATGAGGATCAGCAGGAGGCGCGTCGAGGCGATGCTCCGCAAGGAGCTGCGCGACCTGCGTCGCAGCGGCAATGTCGTCTACGCCATGGTGGTCCTGCCGCTCGTCTTCCTGATCCAGCCCATCATCGACGTCTTCACGATCCCGTCGAGCGGTTCCTCGACCCTGCACCACGAGCACACTCTCGATCTACCTGCTCGCCATCCCGGCGCTCGTACCGGCGGCATTGGCCGCCTATTCCATCGTCGGCGAACGTATGCAAGGCACACTGGAGCCGCTCTTGACCACGCCCGTCCAGAAGAGGGAACTCATCCTCGGCAAGGCGCTCGCCGTGTTCCTGCCTTCCATAGCCGTCGCCTACGCCGTCTTCGGCTTCTTCATCGCCATCGTCGAACTGTTCGCGGCCCCAGGGGTGGCGACGGGCCTTGTTCAAGCGCCGGACGTCCTGGCGCAGTTGGTGTTCACCCCGCTCCTGGTGACCTGGTCGATCTGGATCGGGATGGCCATCTCGGCCCGATCGAGCGATATCCGCACGGCCGGGCAGGTCTCCATCCTGGTCAGTCTTCCCACCGTGGCTCTCACCTACGCTCATCGCGTTCAACGTGATCCACGCCAATTTCCGCATCGCGCTGGCTTCGGCATTGGCCTGCTCGTGCTGGATCGCCTCGGTTGGCGAGTTGCGACGTCGCTCTTCGATCGCGAACGGCTCATCACCACCACGAAGTGATGGGTGCGCCGGAATCTGGCCGGGATGGTCAACGGTCACGATCTTCGCTTCGGCCTGCCGTGGGCCGGCCCGACCGGCGGCTTCGTTGGAGCCTCGAACTTCTGTGGGCGGTCATGACGCCGCGAACGGCCCAGGGCATCGGCACACGGCCCGTCAGGCGACTGAGAGCGCCTGAGCGTCCCCACTGAGATAGAACAGTGCCCGGCACCGGCTCGATGCGGAATCCGGTGTCAGGGGGGTACCGGTCAATTGGATCCCTACATCGTCTTGGGGAGTGCCGTCATCGGGTTCCTGGTCGGGGTGACAGGAGCGGGCGGGGGTGCGCTCATGACGCCCATGCTGATCCTGCTCTTCTCGGTCAAGCCCTCTACGGCGATCTCGAGCGATCTCGTGGCGGCTGTGGTCATGCGTCCCATCGGAGCCGCCGTGCACCTGCGCCAGGGGACCGTGAACCTGCGGCTCGTCGGGTGGATGACGTTGGGATCGGTCCCGATGGCGTTCTTCGGGGCCTATCTCCTCCACTTGATCGGCAACGCCAACGCCGCGCAGGACAACGTGCAGATCGCCCTGGGCGCAGCCCTGCTGGTGGGGGCGGCGGCCATGGTGCTGCGCTACGGACTCGATCGCCGGGGTGGGAACAGGCGCCAAGGGGTCGTCCACGCCATCACGCTCCGGCCCCTGCCGACGGTCGTGATCGGGATGATCGGAGGCCTCGTCGTGGGCATCACGTCCGTCGGCTCGGGGTCCCTCATGATCGTCCTGCTGCTGTTCCTCTACCCGATGATCGGAGCGAACCAGCTGGTCGGAACCGACCTCACGCAGGCTGTGCCCCTCACGGCCGCGGCCGCCCTCGGGGCCCTCGCCTTCGGGCACGTGGAGCTGTCGGTCACCACCTCGCTCATCGTCGGCAGCGTCCCGGCGGTGGTCGTCGGGTCACTGCTGTCCTCGAGGGCACCGGACCGCTACATCCGCCCCGCCATCACCTTCGTGATCCTCGCTTCGGGGCTCAAGTACGTGGGGGTGGGGACCACGGCTCTCGGTTGGGCGCTGTGCTCCATCCTGCTCGTCGTGGCGGTCGCCTGGTCGGTCTCGGCCCGCCCGTGGCAGAAGCAGGCGGCACCGCCCGCTGTCAGGGGGCGAAAGCGAGCTGTCCGCCGTTCGGGCCGCCGATCCGGACTAGCCGGATCCCCACCAGAGGGACCCAGGGACCGGTGCCCGTCGGCTAGGCCATAACCTCGAGGACCGATCGCAGTTCCTCCGAACCGACGGACGGGAGACCACGTGACGACGATCAGCGGATGGGTGGCGCCGGGCTTCGAAGCGGTGCGCGAGGTCTTCCAGGCCAACTTCGACGCAGGAGTCGAGATCGGGGCGGCCTTCGGCGCCTACCACCGGGGCGAGAAGGTGGTCGACTTGTGGGGGGGCATCGCCGACACCAGGGACGGCCGGGCCTGGGAGGAGGACACGCTCGTCCTCGTCTACTCGACCACCAAAGGCGTCGCCGCCATGTGCGCCAACCGGTTGGCGCAGCAAGGAGCGATCGACGTCGAGGCGCCGGTGACCACGTACTGGCCGGAGTTCGGGCAGGCCGGAAAGGAGAAGGTCACGGTGGCCGACCTCCTCTCGCATCGAGCCGGCCTGGCCTGGATCGACGGCACCATGTCCTTCGAGGACATGGTGCGATGGGACCCCGTGGTCGAGGCGCTCGAGAAGCAGGCTCCCTCGTGGCCACCGGGCACCGCCCACGGGTACCACGCCACCACCTACGGCTGGCTGGTGGGGGAGGTCGTGCGCCGCGTCACGGGGGTGAGCATCGGGACGTACCTGCGGACCGAGATCGCGGGGCCCTTGGACGCCGATTTCTTCATCGGTCTCCCCGCCTCCGAAGAGCCACGCGTGGCACGGCTGGTGTCGTTCATGGAGGGGCTCCAGTCCGGTCTTCCGCCCAACCCTTTCGGACAGAACGAGGCCGCGCCCGGTTCCGGACCCGACCTCACCGAGCTGGCGGAACTGGCCAAGACCTACTTCGCTCCGGAAGGCCCTCTGTTCAAGGCGCTGTACGCCCCCGGAGGGGCGCTCTCCGACGAGGACATCTGGCACAGCCCCCGGTTGCACGCGGCGGAGATCCCCGCCGCCAACGGGATCTGCGACGCGCGCTCGCTGGCCCGCTTGTACGGGGCGTGTGTGAGCGATGTCAGGACTGCGTCGGGTGAGGCGTTCCGCATCCTGACTCCGGAGCAGGTCCGGCGGGCCGTGCGCCAGGAGACCGAAGGCCCCGACAAGGTCCTGCTGGGACTGGACATCCAGTGGGGTCTGGGGTTCAACGTCAACACCGGCATGATCGGCCTGGCCGGGCTCGGGGGCCCGAACGCCTTCGGGCACTTCGGCATGGGGGGCTCCGCAGGGTGGGCCGACCCCGACCTGCAGCTGGGCATGGGATACGTGATGAATCGGATGGAGATCGGCACCACGGGCGACACCCGCAGCTTCCGGCTCATGCGGGCGTGTCTCGACGCCGCCGAGAAGGCGTCGTGACCGGGCGCGCCGGGGGCGGCGGTCGGGGAACGAGGGTGACGGCATGAAGGCAGCCGTGTACTCCGAGACCGGTGGGCCCGAGGTCCTGCGCTACGAGGAGGTCCCCGATCCCGTGGCCGGCGCCGGGGACCTGCTCGTGCGGGTCGAGGCCATCAGCATCGAAGGGGGCGACACCCTGGCCCGCGCCATGGGTGAGATCGGACAGACACCGCACGTCGTGGGATATCAGTGCGCCGGCACCGTCGTCGCTACCGGTGCCGACGTGGTCGGTTTCGCCGTCGGTGATCGGGTCGTCACCGTGGGCCTCGACGGGTCCCACGCCGAGCTACGGGTCGTGCCCACTGCGTTCTGCTGGCCCATTCCCCCCGGGCTCTCCACCGAGGAGGCCGCATGCGTCCCTGTTCCTTTCGGCACGGCCGACGACTGCCTCTTCGAGTTCGGACGGCTCGGGGCGGGGGAGGCGGTGCTCGTCCATGCCGGTGGAAGCGGTGTGGGCATCGCCGCCATCCAGTTGGCGCGCCGCGCCGGTGCCAGGGTGCTCGCCACCGCCTCGAGTGACGAGAAGCTGTCCCGGCTCGTCGCCCTGGGACTCGACGACGGCATCAACTACGCCACGACGGACTTCGTCGAAGAGGTGCGCAGGCTCACCGACGGCAGAGGGGTGGACGTGGTCGTGGACTCGGTGGGCGGGGCGACCCTGCAGGGAAGCCTGCGCAGCCTGGCCTACCGCGGCCGGTGCGTGACGGTGGGGGACGCGGGGCGCCACGCCGCCGAGCGCCTCGACGTCTCGATGTTGCGGCCCAACAACCAGAGCCTGATCGGCTACTTCCTCGGAGCGGAGCTCTTTCTCAGTCCGCGCCCGCACGCCATGATCGCCCGTCACCTGGACGAGATCGCACAGGGCGAGCTCAAGGTGGTCATCGACCGCCGCTTCGCGCTGTCCGAAGCGGCGCAGGCCCATGCCTACATCGAGAGCCGCCAGGCCTTCGGCCGGGTTCTGCTCATTCCCTGAGATCCGATCCCCGAGCTCCGCGGTGGCCGGCGCCGCGATCCGAGCCGCGGGCCGTAGCGTCACATCGACCCCGCCACATGCAGCACGGCGGCACCCGTGAGCCGGTCGCCGGCCAGATCGGCGAGGGCCACGTCGGCACGGTCGAGCGGGTAAGGCGTCGTCGTGGCGACCACGCCCATGCGCGTGGCCAGCGCCAGGAACTCCTCTCCGTCGCGCCGCGTGTTGGCGGTGACGCTGCGCACCTCGCGCTCGTAGAAGAGATGGTCCTGGTACCGAAGCGACGGCACGTCGGTGAGATGGATCCCCGCCACCACCAAGATGCCCCCCCGGTCGAGCGCGGCCAGCGCCGCCGGCACCAGCTCGCCGGCGGGGGCGAAGAGGATGGCCGCGTCCAGGGCAACGGGGGGCGCGGCGTCGGCGGGGCCGGCCGAGGTGGCGCCGAGGTCGAGCGCCAAGCGGCGGGCATCGGCTGAGCGGGTCATCACATGGACCTCGGCCCCCTCGTGCAGCGCCACTTGAGCGGTGAGGTGCGCGGAGCCGCCGAAGCCGTAGATCCCCAGGCGTCCGCCGGGGCGGAGGCCGGTCCGACGCAGGGAGCGGTACCCGATGATGCCTGCGCACAACAGCGGGGCGGCCTGGTCGTCGGGAAGGCCGTCGGGGATCCGGTAGGCGTAGCGCTCGTCCACGACCGCCGCCTCTGCGTAGCCGCCGTCGTGGTCCCATCCCGTGAAGGTCGCCTCGGGGCAGAGATTCTCGTCGCCGCGTCGGCAGAACCGGCAGTGCCCACAGGTGCTCGCCAGCCAGGCGATCCCGATGCGGTCGCCCGGCGCGAAGCGGGAGGTCCCGGCGCCGAGCGCGTCGACGATGCCGACCACCTCGTGGCCGGGGACGACGTCGGGGCGATGGACGGGGAGGTCCCCCTCGGCGACGTGGAGATCCGTCCGGCACACCCCGCACGTCGAAACCTGCACCCGGACCTGGCCCGGGCCGGGGATGGGCGGGTCCCGCTCGACCATGCGCAGGGGGGCGCCGACCAGGGGACCCGGAGTATGGACCTGCCACGCGCGCACGACCCATGGTCGCGCGTCGCGCCTGACGGGGCCGCGGTGGGTCCGCGGTGGGTCCGCGGCGAGGACAGGCTCAGGGAGCACCGGTGAGAAGCCCCCGGACCTGCCGGGCGATCTCGAGGTCCTCACGGGCGTGGACCACGAGCACGGCCGGGAGCACGCCCGGGGGCGAGACGACCCGGTCGGCGTGGTCGGGACCCCGACCCTCGTTGCGCTCCTCGTCGAGCTGCACACCGAGGAACCCGAGGCCTCCACAGGCGTCTCGGCGCAGACGGGGCGATCCCTCTCCCGCACCACCGGTGAAGACCAACCCGTCGAGGCCACCCATGGCCGCCGCCATGGACGCCACCCCGGCCCGAAGGCGGTGCACGTAGACCCCGAAAGCGAGCACGGCGCGTCGGTCGCCCGTCGTCGGCGCCGGCCAGCACCTCGCGCAGGTCGGCCGACACCCCCGAGAGACCCAACAGGCCCGATCGCCTTTCGAGCCCGTCTTCGAGCTCGTCCACGGTCACGTGGCCGTGACGCAGGAGCCAGAGCAGCACGCCCGGGTCGACGGTCCCCGCCCGCGTGGCCATGACCAGGCCCTCGAGCGGCGTGAAGCCCATGGTGGTGTCCACCGACCGGCCCCCCGACACCGCCGCCAGGGACGCGCCCGAGCCGAGGTGGGCGGTGACGAGGCGGAGAGAGCCGCCGGGGCGCTCCATGAGCTCGGCGCCCCGGCGGCTGGCCCAGGCGTGGCTGAGGCCGTGGAACCCGAAGCGCCGCAATCCCAGGTCCCGCCATGGCTCCGGCAGGGCGTAGGTTGAGGCCTCGGGCGGCATGGTGGTGTGGAAGGCGGTGTCGAAGCACGCCACCTGGGGGAGGTCGGGCCACAGGGACCGCAGGCTGAGGATGGCGGCGATGGCGGCAGGATTGTGGAGGGGTGCCAGCTCGGCCAGACGTTCGAGCCTGCTGTCGAGACCGGTCTCGAGGAGCAGGGGCGCGGTGAATTCCACACCTCCGTGCACGACCCGGTGCCCGACGGCGTCGACGCGCGGGGCGTCTCGCAGTCCCCGCTCCAGCACCTCGCTGACCGCACCCGATTGCGGCATGGGTAGGTCAGTCGTCATGAGCAACGCATCGTCGGGCCCGAGGACGCTGAGCTTCAGGCTGCTCGAACCGGCGTTCACCACGAGGACCCGCACGTCCCCACCATGCCAAGGAGGATCCCCCCATGCACGAATCACCCCGCCCACCCTCCGACGTCCCCGGGGCGGGGCCTGCTCCCACCGCTGAGGAGCTCACCAGGCTCCACGCCTACTGGAGGGCTGCGAACTACCTGGCCGTCGGGCAGATCTACCTGCTCGACAACCCCCTGCTGCGCGAGCCGTTGCGCGTCGAGCACATCAAGCCTCGCCTCCTCGGGCACTGGGGGACGAGCCCGGGCCTCAATTTCGTCTACGCGCACCTCAACCGTGTGATCAACCAACGCGACGCCAATCTCCTGTACATCTGCGGGCCCGGACACGGCGGCCCCGCCATGGTGGCCAACGCCTGGTTGGAGGGGACCTACAGCGAGCTGTACTCCCACGTGTCGAGGGACGCCCGAGGCATGGCCCGACTGTTCCGGCAATTCTCCTTCCCGGGAGGGATCCCCAGCCACGCCGCGCCCGACACGCCCGGTTCGATCAACGAGGGAGGCGAGCTGGGCTACGGGCTCGCCCACGCCTACGGGGCGGCCTTCGACAACCCGGACCTCGTGGTGGCTTGTGTGGTCGGTGACGGGGAGGCGGAGACGGGCGCCCTGGCGACGAGCTGGCACGCCGACAAGTTCCTCGACCCCGTCACCGACGGCGCCGTCCTACCGATCCTCCATCTCAACGGCTACAAGATCGCCAATCCCACCGTGCTGGCCAGGATCCCCGAGGTCGAGCTGTCGGCCCTGTTCACGGGCTACGGCTACCGGCCGCACTTCGTGGAAGGCGGTTTCGACGGCGAGGACCCCATGGTGGTGCACAAGAGGATGGCGGCCGCCCTCGAGGCCTGTTTCGACGAGATCGCCACGATCTGGGCCGAGGCCCGGTCGGGGGCGGTCCGGATCCGGCCGGCCTGGCCCATGATCGTGCTCCGCACTCCCAAAGGTTGGACGGGACCGAGGTTCGTGGACGGCGTCCCCGTCGAGGGCACCTGGCGTGCGCATCAGGTTCCCCTGGGAGAGGTCCGCACCAATCCCGCACACCTGGCGCAGCTCGAAGAGTGGATGCGCAGCTACCGGCCCGACGAGCTCTTCGACGAGGCGGGCCGCCCCGTGCCGGCCGTCGCGGAGCTCGCCCCCCTGGGCGAGCTCCGGATGAGCGCCTCGCCCCACGCCAACGGGGGGGTGCTGCTGCGGGACCTGGAGCTCCCCGACTGGAGCACGTACACGGTGGAGGTCAAGGCGCCGGGCGCGACGCTCCACGAGGCGACGAGGGTGCTCGGGACGTTTCTCCGCGACGTGATCCGGGAGAACCCCTCGAACTTCCGTCTCTTCGGGCCCGACGAGACGGCGTCGAACCGCCTTCAGGACGTCTTCGAGGTCACCGCCCGAGCCTGGATGGGCGAGACGGTCGAAGGCGACGACCACCTCGCCCCCGACGGACGGGTCATGGAGGTGCTCTCCGAGCACCTGTGCCAGGGCTGGCTCGAGGGGTATCTGCTCACCGGACGTCACGGCCTGTTCAACTGCTACGAGGCCTTCATCCACATCGTGGACTCCATGTTCAACCAGCACGCCAAATGGCTCGAGTCGGCGCGCCACATCCCCTGGCGGCGCTCGATCGCGTCGCTCACGTACCTGTTGTCGAGCCACGTGTGGCGCCAGGACCACAACGGGTTCTCCCACCAGGACCCGGGATTCATCGATCTCGTGGTCAACAAGCAGGCGTCGGTGACCCGTGTCTACCTGCCACCGGACACGAACTGCCTGTTGTCGGTGGCCGACCACTGCCTCCGGAGCCGCGACTACGTCAACGTGATCGTGGCGGGCAAGCAGCCCCAGCTCGACTGGCTGTCTCCCGACGACGCCCTGGTGCACTGCACCCGCGGGCTCGGGGTGTGGGATTTCGCGTCGAACGACGCCGGTTCGGTCCCCGACGTGGTCATGGCGTGCTGCGGGGACGTGCCCACTCTCGAGACCATGGCCGCCGTGGACATGCTGCGCCGCAACCTCCCCGACCTGCGCGTGCGCGTGGTCAACGTGGTCGACCTCATGCGGCTCCAGCCCGACTCCGAGCATCCCCACGGGATGACCGACCCCGAGTTCGACACCGTCTTCACCGCCGACCGGCCCGTGGTGTTCGCCTTCCACGGGTATCCCTGGCTCATCCACCGGCTGACCTACCGCCGCGCCAACCATGCCAACCTGCACGTGCGCGGCTACAAGGAGCAGGGCACGACCACCACGCCTTTCGACATGGTCATGCTCAACGACCTCGACCGCTTCCACCTCGTCATCGACGTGATCGACAGGGTCCCGGGCCTCGAGGTGCCTTCGGCGGCGCTGCGCCAGCAGATGGTCGACGCCCGCCTCGAAGCCCGCCGCTACACCCGCGAGTACGGCGAGGACCCTCCCCACATCACCGACTGGAGCTGGCCGGGCTGAAACACCCGACGCGCTGGCGGCTACGTTCGCGCCGTGGGGGTTCGAGCTGCGGTGTGGGACCTCGGGAGCAGCTCCTTCCACCTCCTGGTGTGCGAGGCGGGTCCCGGCGTGGCACTGACTCCGGTGCTGCACCGGCGGGCGCTGCTCAACCTGGGCCTCAGCGTGGGGGCGCGGGGGAGCATCCCCCGTGACCGGGTGGCGGCCTCGGTGGCGGCGGCCAAGCGCCTCCGGGCCGGGCTCGCCGAGTCACGGGCCGAGATCGTCGTCGCTGTCGCCACCGCCGCGCTGCGTGACGCCGCCAACAGCGCCGAGGTGGTGGAGCGTCTGCAACGGGTCGTCGGAACCCAGGTGACCGTCCTCGACGGGGAGGAAGAGGCGCGGCTCTGCTTCATCGGCCAGCGCGCCGGAGTATGGACGGGGCCCCAGCCGACACTGGGATTGGACCTCGGCGGGGGGAGCCTGGAGGCCGCCGTGGGGGACTCGGACCACCTGTCCATGGCCACGAGCGCCGCCGCGGGCCCGGCACGGTTGCGCGGCGAGCTCGGCACCGGCGATCCGTTGTCCCCGGCCGATCAGTCCGTGCTCCGGGCTCGGACGGCGGAGGTGATCGCTCCCATCGCGCTCGCCGTCGCCGGGTTCCCAGGGGTCACGGAACGAGCCGTGGTGAGTGGGGGCACGGTGCGAGCACTGGCCCGCTTGGCCACCGCACGCGCCCGGCGTCGCCCTTCGGCCGGGCCCGGCGAGGTCAACCAGGTGGAGCTGCCCGCACGCCAGGTCGGCGAGCTGGCCGACCAGCTGGCCCGCCTCGACCTCCGCTCCCGCCTGTCGATGCCCGGTATGCAGGCTCGACGGGCGCCCCTGCTCCCGGTGGGGGCCGTGGTCCTGGCGACCGTGGCCGCCGAGCTCGGGATCGGGCGATTCGTGGTCAGCGAATGGGGCCTGCGCGAAGGCGCCATCCTCGACGCGCTGGCGCGCCGCTGAGCAGCGTCGGCCCGCTCCCCATGGGCAGGAGCGGCGCTTTCGTCACGGGGGCGCGGGCCCTGCGCCCGGAGGGTGGGGAGGACCTCAGGTCTTCTTGCCCAGGATCCTGTTCATCTTGGTGCCGCAGTTGGGACAGGTGCCTTGCGCCGCCCGCCGCCCGTTTGCGAGTTCGACTTCCTGGCCGTCGAACTGCCGCTTTTCACGGCATTTCACACAGTAACCCTCGTACGAAGCCACGCCCGTCCTCCTCACTGTGCGCCCCCGCCAGATGTCGGGTCGAAGCTATCCCCGTGCCTCCTTGCAGACGCGGATGGTGAGCCGCAGACGCGGATGGTGGGCGATGCCGGGGGAGCGGGGTCGGCGTGATCCCCCTCGCCCACGGTCAGGATCCGGGGCGCTGGCCAGCGCCCCGGCGGGTTGTCACACTGGTCGTGCGCCCGGGATGCCCTGGGGGCGCGCCCGCAGAAGGGGGGTCCGCCGTGACCACAGGGACCGAGGAGCCGGTCGTCGCCATCCTGGCCGAGGAGTGGGCGGCCGTCGACACCCTGGCCCGGGGACTCGGGGACCCTGAGTGGGAGCTGCCTTCGGAGTGTCCGGGGTGGACGGTGCGCGACGTGCTCTCACACCTGATCGGCATCGAGCGCGAGTTGCTCGGCGACGCCCGTCCCGCCGCCCCTCGCAGAGCTGCCGCCGCATGTGGCCAACGAGATCGGCGCACGCAACGAGGCCTGGGTGGCTGCCCGCCGCTCGCTTCCCGGGTCCCAGGTGCTCGAGGAATTCCGCGCCGTCACGGCACGCCGCCTGACGCAGTTGCGGTCGTGGCCTCCGGGTCGTTTCGACGAGATCGGCCCGAGCCCGGTGGGCGAGGTGCCGTATCGCGAGTTCATGAACGTGCGGGTCATGGACTCGTGGGTGCACGAGCAGGACATCCGAGTCGCGACGGGCCGGCCCGGTCACGACTCGGGCCCTGCCGCCCAGCTGTCGTTGGAACGGCTCGTCTCGGCCATGCCCTTCGTCGTGGGCAAGCAGGCCGGTGCGCCCGAAGGCGCCTCGGTGCGTTTCGAGCTGCACGGCCCGCTGGCGCGGCGCATCGACGTGGTCGTGCGCGACGGCCGTGCCAAGGCCGTCGCGTCTCTCGACGGGGAACCCGACCGCCGTTCTCGACATGGCGGTGGAGGTCTTCTGGCGCCTGGCGTGCGGCAGGATGGACGGGCCGGCCGCCCGTCTTGCCGGGCTCGTGCACGTGGGGGGCGACTCCGAGCTCGCCTTCCGCGTGCTCGACTCCATGGCCTTCATGATCTGACAGGGCCGTCATGATCTGACAGGGCCGTCATGATCTGAGTGCCCACCGTCCGTGGCCGTCCCCTGACGTGCGACGTTCCCATTCCGGGGGCTTGTAGACTCTGCCTTCCTTATGCGCGCCACCGCCGAGCCGGTCGAGGGCAACAGGGTCCGCCTGTCCGTCGTCGTCGACGAATCCGAGGTGGACCAGGCGCTCGACGCCACCGTTCGCCGCCTCGCCACGCAGGTGCGCGTCCCGGGCTTCCGTCCCGGCAAGGTGCCGCGTCAGGTCCTCGAGGCCCGAATGGGGGGTGCTTCAGCTCTGCGGCAGCAAGCGCTGAGCGATGCGCTGCCCGACCTCTACGCGCGCGCCGTCGTCGACGCCGAGCTGGACCCGATCGCCGCTCCCGAGATCGACATCAAGTCCGGGGAGGACGAAGGCCCCGTGACCTTCGACGCCGTCGTCGAGATCCGGCCCACGGTGTCGGTGGCGGGCTACGCCGGGCTCCAGGTGACCTTGCCGAGCCTGGAGGCCACCGATGACGACGTGACCGCCCAGATCGACCGGCTGCGGGAACAGTCCGGGGAGCTGGTCGCCGTGGCACGCGCCGCGCGCGACGGCGACCACGTCTCCATCGACCTCCACGGGACGCGACCGGGAGGTGACGATCTTCATGTGGAGGACTACCTCTACGAGATCGGCAGCGGCGAACCCGTCGTCGGCCTCGACGGGCAACTGCGTGGCGCCAAGCCCGGCGACATCCTGCAGTTCGCGGCCCCCGTGCCCGCCGACGGCTCCGAGAACGAGGCCCAGATCCGGGTCCTCGTGAAAGACGTCAAGGAGAAGGTGCTCCCCGAGCCCTCGGACGAGTGGGCGGCCGAGGCCTCGGAATTCGACACGTTGGAAGCCCTGCAAGACGACGTGCGGGCCCGGCTTCGCCAGCTCAAGGTGGTCCAGGCCCAACTGGCCATGCGCGAGCGCACCGTCGACGCCCTCATCGGGCTCGTCGCCGAGGACCCACCCGAGGCACTCGTGAACGAAGAGGTGCGGGAGCGCCTGCACGACCTCGGGCACCGGCTCGAGGCGCGCCGGCTGACCGTCGAGCAGTTCCTCCAGGCGTCGGGTCGGGAGGAGGCGGATCTGATCGCCGAGATCCGGGCCGACGCCGCCCGCGCCGTGCGGCTCGACCTCGCCCTGCGTGCGCTGGCCGACGCGGAGGGAATCGAGGTCACCGACCAGGAGCTCGACGAGGCCGTGGCGGAGATGGCGAAGCAGGCGGGTACGAGTCCCGCCGACCTGCGACGCCGGCTCGACCGCGCAGGCAGGCTCCCCGCGGTACGCTCCGACAGAAGGAAAGCAAAGGCACTGACCTGGCTCTTCGACCACGTGGAGTTGGTCGACGAGGAAGGGAACCCGGTGTCGAGGGACGTCTTGCACGTGGACGTCGCAGCACAAGGTGCAGGTGAAGCCGGATCCGGCGAGGAAGAGGGCACCGCCGGTGCGGTCGAGCCCGGTGAACGAGGGAGCGGAGACGTGCAGGCTGAGGGAACATCCACCGGGGAGGCCGAGTCGTGAGGGGAAGCGCCGACGCGCAGGGGTATCTCGTCCCCACCGTCATCGAGCAGACGAGCCGGGGCGAGCGCGGCTACGACCTCTACTCGCGTCTGCTCAAGGAGCGCATCATCATCCTCGGGACCCCCATCGACGACACTGTGGCGAACCTCATCTGTGCCCAGATGCTGTTCCTCGAGTACGAGGAACCGGACAAGGACATCCATCTCTACGTGAATTCGCCCGGAGGGGACATCACCGCCCTCTTCGCCATCTACGACACCATGAAGTTCGTGAAGCCCGACGTGTCGACCTTCTGCTTCGGCCAGGCGGCCTCCGCGGCGGCGGTGCTGCTGGCGGCCGGGGCCCGGGGCAAGCGGTTCGCCCTTCCCCACGCCCGCATCCTCCTGCACCAGCCCTGGGGTGGCGCCGCAGGCCAGGCCAGCGACATCGAGCTGCAGGCCAAGGAGATCATCCGGATGCGCGACCTCCTCAACTCGATGATCTCCGACGACACCGGCCAGGCCGTGGACAAGATCGCCCGGGACACCGACCGCGACTTCGTCATCACCGCTGACGAGGCGGTGGCGTACGGCCTGATAGACGAGGTCATCACGACCCGCGACGCCGTGGGTGCAGCCGAAGCCGTTGGCGCGGCGTAGGCTCGTACAGGGACGAAGGGGGAACGGTGGCGAAGTTCGGCGACGGCGGGGACCTCGTGAAGTGCAGCTTCTGCGGCAAGTCCCAGAAGCAGGTCAAGAAGCTGATCGCCGGCCCGGGCGTCTACATCTGCGACGAGTGCATCGACCTGTGCAACGACATCATCGCCGAGGAGCTCGCCGAGACACCCGAGTTCTCCTTCGAGGAGCTGCCCAAGCCCCGGGAGATCTTCGACTTCCTCAACGACTACGTGATCGGCCAGGAGTACGCCAAGAAGATCCTGTCGGTGGCCGTCTACAACCATTACAAGCGAGTCCAGGCCGGGGCGCCCCAGGCGACCGAGGTCGAACTGGCCAAGTCCAACATCCTCCTGCTGGGCCCGACAGGCTGCGGCAAGACGCTGCTGGCCCAGACCCTGGCCCGCATGCTCAACGTGCCCTTCGCCATCGCCGACGCCACCGCTCTGACCGAGGCCGGCTACGTCGGTGAGGACGTCGAGAACATCCTCCTCAAGCTGATCCAGGCCGCCGACTACGACGTCAAGCGGGCCGAGACGGGGATCATCTACATCGACGAGATCGACAAGATCGCCCGCAAGAGCGAGAACCCTTCGATCACCCGGGACGTGTCGGGCGAGGGCGTGCAGCAGGCGCTGCTCAAGATCCTCGAGGGGACCACGGCCTCGGTTCCGCCCCAGGGTGGTCGCAAGCACCCGCACCAGGAGTTCATCCAGATCGACACGACCAACATCCTGTTCATCTGCGGGGGTGCCTTCGCCGGCCTCGACAAGATCATCGAGAGCCGCATCGGCCGTAAGGGGATCGGGTTCCGGGCCGAGGTCCGTCGCAGCACCGAGGCTCGTGACAGCGAGGTCCTGCGCCACGTGCTGCCCGAGGACCTCATCAAATTCGGATTGATCCCGGAGTTCATCGGCCGGCTCCCGGTCGTGGGTGCGGTCTCCAGCCTCGACAAGGACGCGCTCATCAGGATCCTCGTCGAGCCCAAGAACGCGCTCGTGAAGCAGTACCGCCGGGTGTTCGAGCTCGACGGTGTGGAGCTCGAACTGGGTGAGGACGCCCTGGAGGCGGTGGCCGAGCAGGCCTTGCTCCGGGGTACCGGCGCCCGTGGGCTGCGTGCCATCCTCGAGGAGGTTCTCCTCGACGTCATGTACGACCTTCCGAGCCGGACCGATGTGGGCAAATGTGTGATCGACCGGGCCGTGGTGCTCGACCGGGTCCACCCGACGCTCGTCCCCCAAAGTGAGCCGGCCAGCAAGGTGCGCACGCGCCGGGCCGCTTCCTGACGATCCCCTCCGGCGGTGCCCGACCGTCCCGACGGCGACGCGTCGCGTCCCCGGGTCGACCAGGACATGGTGGCCTGGCTCGACAGCCACACCGACTACGAGCGCTCCATGCCCACCCGTGTGGGCGCCCCCACGCTGGAGCGCATCCGGGCTTTGTGCCACCTCCTCGGAGATCCCGAGCACTCCTATCCCGTGGTGCACGTGACGGGCACCAACGGCAAGGGGTCCACCGCCAAGATCCTGACCGAGCTGTTCCTCGCCGCCGGTCTCAGCGTGGGCACCTACACCAGTCCGAACCTGGCCCGCGTGAACGAGCGCCTGGCCCGCAACGGCGAGCCCATCGACGACCACGATCTCGCCGAGGTGCTCGACTGCCTGGCGCTGCGCGAGCCGTTGCTGGCCGAGCGGCCCACGCGCTTCGAGCTCCTGACGGCCGCCGCGTTCCTGTGGTTCGCCGACAGCCCGGTGGACGTCGCCGTCGTCGAAGTCGGGCTGGGCGGCCGTTGGGACGCCACCAATGTCGTCCGTCCCGACGTGGCACTGATCACCAACGTCAGCTACGACCACGTGGAGATCCTGGGACCGACCCTGCGCGACATCGCCGCCGAGAAGGCGGGCATCATCAAGCCGGGGTGCCGGGTCGTGATCGGCGAGACCGAGCCCGAGCTCCTCGACGTCTTCCTCGCCGCCGCCGATGAAGCCGGTGCCGCCCAGACCTGGGTACGGGGCGTGGAATTCGATTGTGTCGGCAGCCGGGTGGCGGTGGGGGGACGGCTCCTCGACCTGCGCACGCCCGGGGCGCGCTATCCCGAGGTGTACCTGCCGCTGCACGGAGCCCACCAGGGCGCCAACGCCGCTTGTGCCGTGGCCGGCGCCGAGGCGTTCTTCGCGGCGCCCCTGGCTCCCGAGGTGGTCGAGGACGCCTTCGCCGCGGTGCGCGTCCCGGGGCGGATGGAGGTCGTCGGACGGGCGCCGGTCGTGGTCCTCGACGGGGCGCACAACGTGGCCGGTGCCCACGCGCTGGCCGACACCCTGGCCACCGAGTTCGCCCCCGGCGACTACACCGTCGCCGTGATCGGAATGCTCCAGGGCCGGGACCCCAGCGCCATGCTCGACGCCTTGCGGCCGGCGGGGGTGTCGACCGTGGTGGCGTGCACGGCGCCGTCGCCGCGAGCGCTCCCCGCCGCGCAGATCGCCGAGGCGGCCCGGGCCCTGGGCCTCCAGGCGCTGGCGGCCGACACGGTGGTGGACGCCTTGAACCTGGCCAGGTCGCGCCTGTCGCCGACCGGGACTCTGGTGGTGACGGGCTCGCTGTACGTGGTCGCCGAGGCCCGGGCCGTGCTCCTCGGATCGACCGAATTCGCCGATCCCGATAGCCTCTCCGAGCCATGAACCGCACCCTGGTCATCTGCAAACCCGACGCCGTCGAGCGCGGTCTTGTGGGCGAGCTCGTGGGTCGCCTCGAGCGCAAGGGACTGCGCCTCGTGGCTGCTCAGCTGCGCACGATCGACGAGACGACCGCCTCGGCGCACTACCAGGAGCATCAGGGCAAGCCCTTCTACGGAGAGCTGGTGGGGTTCATCACGCGGTCGCCGTCCATGGTCCTGGTGGTGGAGGGTCCCGAGGACACCTGGCGCATCGTGCGCACCTTGATGGGCCCGACGGATCCCGCCGGTGCACCTCCGGGGACCATCCGCGGCGACCTCGGGACGGTGCTCACCGAGAACCTCGTCCACGGGTCGGACTCTGCGGAATCCGCCCTACGCGAGATCGCCATCTTCTTCCCGGGCCTGACCTGACGCGGCGAGGACGGCAGGGACCAACTTCTGCTCGTCGAGAGCGGCTCCGACCCACGCACCGCTTCGACCTCGCCTTGTGTGGTCGGTCGAGGTCCCGTAGCCTGGGCGCCAACCCCCAAATACAGAGGCGGGAGGCCGCCCACGTTCGGCGCCGGTCCCCGCTCCACGAAGAGGTAGATCGAAGCCATGCGGGACAACCGGTTCTTCTTGCTCGGCCGCGACATGGCGGTCGACCTCGGCACGGCGAACACGCTCGTGTACGTGCGCGGCCGCGGCATCATCCTCAACGAGCCTTCGGTGGTGGCGGTGAACGTCAAAGACGGCCGCCCGCTCGCCGTCGGTGCCGAGGCCAAACGCATGATCGGTCGCACGCCCAGCCACATCCAGGCCATCCGTCCCCTGAAGGACGGGGTCATCGCCGACTTCGAGATCTGCGAGAAGATGCTTCGCTACTTCATCCAGCGCGTGCACCAGCGGCGCTTCGCCAAACCCCGCATGGTGATCTGCGTCCCTTCGGGCATCACCGGAGTGGAGCAGCGCGCCGTGATGGAGGCGGCCGAGTACGCCGGCGCCCGCAAGGCCTACATCATCGAGGAGCCCATGGCCGCCGCCATCGGCGCCGGGCTGCCGGTGCACGAGCCCACGGGGAACATGGTCGTCGACATCGGGGGCGGCACCACCGAGGTGGCGGTCATCTCGCTCGGCGGCATCGTGACGAGCCAGTCGGTGCGCATCGGCGGTGACGAGCTCGACGAGGCCATCATCTCCTACATCAAGAAGGAGTACAGCCTGGCGCTGGGTGAGCGCACCGCCGAGGAGATCAAGATCGCGCTCGGGTCCGCGTTCGCCCTCGAAGAGGAGCTGCACGCCGAGATCCGGGGCCGCGACCTCGTGACGGGCCTCCCCAAGACCGTGGTGGTGTCCACCGAGGAGATCCGCAAGGCCATCGACGAGCCCGTCTCCGCGATCATCGACGCCGTCAAGGTGACGCTGGACAAGACGCCGCCCGAGCTCGCCGCCGACATCATGGAGCAGGGGATCGTGCTCACCGGTGGCGGCGCCCTCCTGCACGGCCTCGACGCCCGCCTCCAGGAGGAGACCGGCATGCCCATCGTGGTGGCCCGCGATCCCCTGAATTGCGTGGCCATCGGGAGCGGCCAGTGCCTCGAGGAGTTCGAAGCGCTCAAGCAGGTCCTCATCACGTCCTCTGCCGGGTGATGGGCCCCCGCGCCAGGCGCGGCCCTCGCTTCGCCGTGGCGGGCCGGGACCCTGTGTCCCGGATGCCGAGCGCCGGCGGTCCCGGCATCCGTCTCTGAGCACGGTCCTCGGATGCCGAGGAGGACACGGCGGGCGCGGCGGGCTCGGCGGGGGCTGACTGTCGGCCTCCTGGTGCTGGCCTCCATCGCCATCATCACCCTCGACTACCGCGGCCAGGCCCACGGCGTCATCTCGGGGGCCAAGCGTGCCGCCCACGACGCCTTCGCGCCCGTCCAGCGCGGCGTCGACGCGATCGTCCACCCCGTGGGGAGCTTCCTCTCCGGTGCGGTGCACGGCGGTGATCTGCAGGCCCAGAACGCCAAGTTGCGGCGCGAGATCGGCGCCCTGCAGCGACAGGCGCTCATCAGCCAGGCGGCCCGACAGCAGTTGCGGGCCCTCGAGCGGCTCGATCAGCTGCCGTGGGTGGGCGACATCCCGACGGTCACGGCGCAGGTCGACGCGCTGAGCACGTCGGACTTCGCCGCCACGGTGCAGCTCGACAAGGGGACCACCAACGGAGTGGCGGTGGGTATGCCCGTGGTGGGTGGTGCCGGTCTCGTGGGCCAGGTCATCGAGGTGTGGACGTCGGGATGCACGGTGCGCCTCATCACCGACGTCACGTCGTCGGTGGGGGTGCGATTCGGCGCCGGGGGGGACCTGGCCCTGGTGCAGGGCTCGGGCCTGGGACGGGATCTGGCCGTGAACCTCGTGGCCCCGGGGACCGCACTGCACAAAGGAGAGGTGCTCACCACGAGCGGGTTGCAGGACGCCCAGTATCCCCCTGACATCCCCGTCGCCACCGTGAGGTCGTTCAGCTCGACCCCGTCGGCGACCCAGGAGACGGTCACGGCCCGGCCCCTCGCCGATCTGGCCGTCTTGCAGTACGTCGACGTGCTCCAGTGGAGCTCGGCGCCGTGACCCGCTCCCGGGGGGCCCAGCGCGTGAGCGGGAACCTGACCACGGCGGACGTGGCCCGCTGCACCATCGTGGTGGTCGTCGTGCTCGTCGTGCAGCACACCCTGCTCGACGGCGTGCGGGTGGACGGCGCCCACCCCGACCTCATGCTGCTGCTGCCGGTGGCGGCGGGGTACGCGGCAGGTCCGGACCGGGGGGCGGTGTTCGGGTTCGTCGCCGGTCTGGTGGCCGACCTGTTCCTCCCCACCACCTTCGGGTTGTCGGCCCTGGTGGGGTGCCTGCTCGGCTTCGCCACGGGCATGGCGACGCGGGGGCTGGTCCGCAGCTCGTGGTGGTTGCCGTGCGTCGTGGCGGTGGTGGCGACAGCCGCGGGCATGGGGGCGTACGCGATCCTGGGGGCCGTGCTCGGCGATCCCGGGATGCTCAAGACCTATCTGGTGCCGGCGCTGGCGGTGTCGACGCCCTTCGCCGCGTTGCTGGCGGTGCCGGTCCTGCGCTTGGTGTCGTGGGCCGTGCCCGAGCCCGGGCCGAGCCACGGCGCGCCCGCGGCGGGGGGGCGCGGTGAAGTTCGGTCGGCGCCGCTTCGCTCTGAAGCTGCGCAGCGCCGACACCCCGCGCCGCGCCCCGCGCCCGGCCCGGTTCTCGACGAGCCGCCTGCGCCATCCCCTGCGGGGAACCCACGTCTACCCCAAGCCCAAGACGCCGCGCCCGGCCCGTTCCCACGAGCCCACCGGCCCCCGCATGCGGCCCCGGCGCACGGTCGTCGACCGGGTCATGGCGGTGAGCGAGCCCTCCGCGCCGCGCACGGTGATCCGTCTCCGCGTGCTCGGCCTGGTGGTGGCGGCGCTGTTCTCGCTCATGTTCATCAGGCTGTGGTACCTGCAGGTCCTCGACACCACGGCGTACTCCAAGACCGTGACGGCCAACCAGGTCCGCGACGTCGAGGTCCCCGCGGCGCGCGGGCTCATCACCGACCGCAACGACGACATCGTCGTGGGCGACCAGGTGACCCAGGACGTCACGCTGTCGAGGGTGTCGGCCCAGGAGCACCCCCAGGTGGTCGGTCAGCTGGCCGCGCTCCTCGGGATCTCCTCCGCCCAGATCCAGGCGGACCTGGCCAACGACCAGTACAGCCTGTACAAGCCGGTGCCCATCCTGGAGAACGCCCCGCTCTCGGACGTGCTCTACATCGGCGAGCACGCGTCGATGTTCCCCGGCGTCTCCACCGTCGCCGACACCAACCGCATCTACCCCTTGGGCCAGACCGGTGTGCAGATGCTCGGGTACGTGGGCCAGATCACCAGCGGGCAGCTCCAGGCCAACAAGAACAAGGGCTACCAGCTCGGCGACCTCTTCGGTCAGAGCGGGCTCGAGAACCAGTACCAGGCGTTCCTGCGGGGCCGCCCCGGAACCGACAAGGTGGAGGTCGACGCGCACGGACAGGTGGTGGGCAGCCTGGGAGAGACGCCGCCCATCTCCGGCGACGACGTGGTGACCAACATCGACTCGGGGCTCGAGCAGACCCTGCAGCAGGCGCTCGACGCCGAGATCGCCTCGCTCAAGGGCAAGTCCACCGAGGGCGCCGCGGTGGCCCTCGACCCCCAGACGGGGGCGGTCCTGGCCCTGGTGTCGTCGCCGACCTACGACCCGACATGGTGGACCAACGGGATCTCGGCCCCGCACTACCAGGCCATCCAGTCCACGGGGGCGCTCAACGACAACGCCATCCAGGGCCTCTACACCCCGGGGTCGACGTTCAAGCTCGCCACGGCCACCGCCGCGCTGCAGAGCGGCCTCATCACGCCGGGCTACACCTTCGACGACACCGGTGCCTACACCATCCCCGGCTGCGCCGCTGGCGGCTCGGGTTGCGCCACGTACCACGACAACGAGGGTGAGGTCGGCGGCACCATCAACGTGTCCCAGGCCCTCACGGTGTCGAGCGACATCTTCTTCTACAACCTGGGCGTCCAGTTCTGGGATGACTGGAAGAACGACGGCCGCTACGGCGAGTACCCGATCCAGAACGCCGCCGCCCAGCTCGGCTACGGGGACGTCACGGGGATCGACCTCCCCGACGAGACCCAGTACGCCCGGGTCGACTCGCAAAAGGTGGTCGATCGGGAGCACGCCCAGGACCCCAAGGACTATCCGAACTCCTTCTGGGGCACGGGGAGCAACCTCGAGCTCGCTTTCGGCCAGGGCGGCACGGTGATCACCCCCATCGAGCAGGCAGTGGCCTACGCCACCTTCGCCAACGGGGGCACCCGCTACGTCCCGGAGGTGGCGGCGGGCATCGTGAACGCGCAGGGCAAGACGGTCCGGGCCGTCGCCCCCAAGGTGGCCGGGCACGTGTCGTACACGCCCGTCGACCACCAGGCCCTGCTCCAGGGGTTCGAGGGCGTGGTGCAGAACGCCAAGGGCACCGCCTACGGGGCCTTCACCGGCTTCCCCCTCTCCACCTTCCCGCTGGCGGGCAAGACCGGGACCGCCACCACCAACGAGCAGCAGCCCAATTCCTGGTTCGTCGGCTGGGGCCCGGTTCCCGATCCGCAGTACCTCATCGCCGTGGTGGTCCAGGGCGGGGGTCTGGGGTCCGAGGCCGCCGCTCCGGTGGTGCGCCAGGGGTTCGACTACCTGGTGGCCCACCCCGAGTCCCCGGTCCGCCTGGCCCGGCCGGCATCGGCGGTGGCGGTGGCCCCCACCCTCCCGCCGCCCACGACCACCACGACCTCGACCCCCGGCGGCCGGGCCGCCACCACCACGACCACCGCCGTCGAAACCGGGCTAGACCCCCTTCGAGCACGGGCCGGACGGGGGCGGGGGCCCGGGGCTCGGGCTCGGCACCGGCCCTGGCGGGGACGGCTCTAGACTGATCGGCCACATGACCTCTCTGTGGCCAAGGATCGAGCCTCTCCTGGCCCAGGTCACGAAGCCCGCCCGTTACATCGGCGGCGAGCTCGGGGCACGCCGGCCGGAGCACGGGCCCGGGCGTGTGGCCTGGCTGCTGTTGTACCCCGACACCTACGAGATCGGGTTGCCGAACCAGGGGCTCCAGATCCTGTACGAGATCCTGAACGAGCGTGACGACGCCCTGGCGGAGCGGGCCTATGCACCGTGGACCGACATGGAGGCGGCCATGCGGGCTGCGTCGGTCCCGCTGTTCTCCCTGGAGGGCAGCGTGGCGGCGGGGGAGTTCGACGTCCTGGCCTTCAACCTCTCGGCCGAGCTCACCTACACCAACGTGCTCAACATGGTGGACCTGGCCGGGGTGCCGGTGCGGGCCGCAGGTCGCGACGCCTCGCACCCCCTGGTGGTGGCGGGAGGCCACTGCGCCTTCAACCCCGAGCCCCTGGCCGATTTCGTCGACGCCTTCGTGCTCGGCGACGG
This sequence comes from uncultured Acidimicrobiales bacterium, assembly GCA_963848335.1. Classification (GTDB taxonomy): domain Bacteria; phylum Actinomycetota; class Acidimicrobiia; order Acidimicrobiales; family UBA8190; genus Chersky-840. Next base: position 18,727 of record CAWKDD010000003.1, on the reverse strand, counting down.
GGAGGAGGCGGTGGGGGAGCTCACCGAGGTCATCGGATCGTGGCGGGCCTCGGGAGGGACCCGGCGCCGAGCTCCTGGAGGCGCTGGCCGCGCTGGCGGGGGTGTACGTCCCTTCGTGTTACGAGCCCAGCTACGAGGACGGGCGCCTGACCGGGGTCGCGCCCCGCACGGCGCGTGCCCCCGAACGGGTGGAGAAGCGGACGATCGCGGACCTGGGCCAGTGGCCCTATCCCAAGCAGCAGCTCGTTCCGCTTGATCGAGGTCGTCCACGACCGGCTCAACGTCGAGGTGTTCCGGGGATGCACGCGGGGGTGTCGCTTCTGCCAGGCGGGCATGATCACCAGGCCCGTGCGCGAGCGCCCGGCCGAGCAGGTGGACCAGATGGTGCGCGACGGCCTCGACCGCACCGGCTACGACGAGGTGACGCTGACCTCGCTGTCGAGCGCCGACTTCTCGGGCATCGGGGACGTCGTGTCCAGCATCATCAACGACCCCGAGTGCTCCGGCCAGGTGTCGGTGAGCCTGCCCAGCCTGCGGGTGGACGCCTTCACCGTGGGCCTGGCGGCGGAGATCCAGAAGGTGCGGCGCACCGGGCTCACCTTTGCGCCCGAGGGTGGGACCTGGCGGATGCGCCAGGTCATCAACAAGCTGATCCGCGAGGAGGACCTCTACGCCGCGGTGGACGCCGCCTTCTCCCAGGGCTGGCGGCGGGTGAAGCTGTACTTCCTCATCGGCCTGCCCACCGAGACCGACGAGGACGTGCTGGGCATCGCCCGCCTCGCCGGCGCCTGCGCGGACATCGGCCGCCGCTACCACCGCAACGTGACGGTCACCGCGTCGGTGGGCGGGTTCGTGCCCAAGGCGCACACGCCGTTCCAGTGGTTCGGCCAGAACACCATGGAGGAGCTGCGGCGCAAGGTGGGGCTGCTCAAAGACGCCGTGCGTGGCACGCGGGGCCTGACGCTGCGCTGGCACGACCCCGAGGCCACGGCGGTGGAGGGCCTCGTGAGCCGGGGCGATCGCCGCATGGGCGCGGTCATCGAGCACGTGTGGCGCCACGGGGGCACGTTCCAGGAGTGGTCCGAGCACTTCGACCTCGGTCTGTGGACGAGCGCGCTCGAGGCCGCCGGGTTGGAGCTCGCCGAGGTGGTGTACCGCCATCGCGACGAGCACGAGGTCCTGGCCTGGGACCACGTCTCGGCCGGGTTGCACCGCGACTTCCTGTGGCAGGACTTCCAGGAGGCCCTGGCCGAGCACGGTCTCGAGGATTGCCGGTGGACGCCGTGCTACGACTGCGGCGCGTGCACCGGGCTCGGGGTGGAGCACATGGTGGCCTCCGCGGTCCCACCGGCAGGCGGGAGCCAGGGCACCGGACAGGACCTGGCCGCGGGCGGCACCGTGCCGGTGCGGTTCCTGGAGACCGCCGTGGCCGCCTCGGCGCCCGGCGTGGGCGGAGCGCCCGTCCCATGAGGGTCCGGGCCCGTTTCACCAAGCTGGGCAAGGTGCGCTGGACCAGCCACCGCGACGTGGCCCGCATGTGGGAGCGGGCTCTGCGCCGGAGCCGGATGCCGGTGTCGTACACGGCAGGGTTCACGCCTCGCCCGCAGCTCAGCTTCGGGCTGGCGCTCCCCACGGGCTGTGAGTCGATCGCCGAGTACCTCGACATCGTGCTGGACGAGCCGGTCGAACCGGCCGAGCTGGCGCGACGGGTCGGTTCGATGTTGCCCGACGGGGTCGACGTGGTGGCGGCCGGTGCCGTCGGGCCGGGCACCAATTCGCTCCAGGAGGACGTGTCCTCGTGCACCTGGGAGATCCAGGTGCCCGGCGTCACCCGCGCCACCCTCGACGCGGCGATCGGGCGCGCCCTCGACGCCCCGTCGCTCTCTGTCCGGCGCGAGCGCAAGGGACGTGAGGTTGTCGACGACCTGCGTCCCTCGGTGTTGGCGCTTTCGTGTGCCGGCGCCGACGCGGATGGGCTGCAGCTCCTGGCGGAGCTCGGTACCCGGCCGCGCGGCGTCCGTCCCTCCGAGCTCGCCCAGGTGTTGGGAGTCGAGTTCGGGTTGTCCCGAAGAACATGTCAATGGATCGAGCGCGACGGCTCCCGCTGGGAGCCTCTCATGGCGGACCCCACGGGCGCCGCCGTCGTGTGGGAGCGCGCGTCGTGAGCAGTACGAGAAGGGATCGTTCCCATGTCCGATACGAGCGCCGGGTCGCCGGCGGCGGAGCCCACCGGCCCGCCGTCTGCACCCGCATCCACAGACCCCGGGGTGAGCAGTGCCCCCGAAGGGGTCGACTCCTCTCTCCGGAGGGTCCCCGACGGCCTCGCCGCCAGGGCCGGGGACCGAGCACCGGGCACCGACGCCGCCTCTAGCGACTCCGCAGGAGTCGACACGTCGGCGGTGAGACCGGGCCCGGCGACACTGGGGCCGGCGCGCCGGGGCCGGCGATGCGCGCCGGGACCGGCGTCGCGTCCCGCGTCCTCGGGGGCGCGTCGCCGCCGCAAGCGGCCCGCCGGGGCCCGCCCGGCCGTAGCCGCGTCCGGAGCCGCGTTCGAGGAGGAGAGCGAGGGCGCCGAGTCGGCCCCGACCCGGCCCCGAGGAGTCAGAGGGGGAAGGGGCGGCCGGGGGCGATGGCGGCGGATCGGCACCGGCGGCCCCGAGGGTCGGCGATCGCAAACGGGGCGTCGAGCGCCCCAGGATCGGCGACACCCGGCCGGCGCGCCCGCCGGTGGCACCGGTGGCGCCCGTGCCCGTGACCCCACCGGCCGTGCCCGTGACCCGGGCCGCGCCCGTGCCGGTGGCGGTGGTGGACACCTCCGAGGGTGAAGGCGGGGGCCGAGGACGTGGCCGGGACCAAGACCGCACGGCGGGCGATCGCGTCGGCGCAGCGGCCGCGAGCGCCGTGGGCGCCCGGTGGGGCGGTACCTCATGTGCGTCCACGTCCGCCCCCATGCCACCCAGATCGCCGTGCTCGAGGGCCGGACCCTGGTCGAGCACTACGTGTCGCGGGCCGTCCGACGACGCCACCCAGATCGACGGCAACATCTACCGGGGCCGGGTCCAGAACGTGCTGCCCGGGCATGGAGGCGGCGTTCATCGACATCGGCACGCCGAAGAACGCCGTGCTGTACCGGGGCGACGTCCGCTACGACCTCGACGACATCGAGACGGCCCGGGGCGCCTCGCCGCGCATCGAGGAGCTGCTGCGGCCCGGCCAGGTCATCTTGTGCCAGGTCACCAAGAACCCCATCGGCGCCAAGGGTGCCCGCCTCACCCAGGAGGTCTCGCTTCCGGGGCGCTTCGTGGTCATGGTGCCCAACTCCACGCGCCTTCGGGATCTCCAAGCGCCTCGACGACAACGAGCGCAAGCGGCTGCGCCGGATCGTCGACGAGGTGCGGCCCGCCGGCCACGGCCTGATCGTGCGCACCGCGGCCGAGGGGGCGAGCCAGGACGAGCTGCGCCACGACGTCGAGCGCCTGGTGGCGCTGTGGGCGGCGATCGAGGCCGAGGCGAAGCGGTCGAACGCGCCGGGCCTGCTCTACCGGGAGCCCGACCTGGCCGTGCGGATCGTGCGCGAGGAGTTCAACCGGGAGTACCGCGGCGTGGTCATCGACGACGCCGAGCTCTACGCGCAGGTGCGCGACTACGTCGAGCAGGTGAACCCCGAGCTCGCCGACCGTGTCGAGTACTACGACCCCGTCGTCGAGAACCTGCCGATCTTCGAGCGCTTCCACGTGCACGAGCAGCTGCACAAGGCCCTCGACCGCAAGGTGTGGCTGCCGTCGGGGGGCTCGCTCATCATCGAGCGCACCGAGGCGCTCACCGTGATCGACGTCAACACCGGCAAGAACGTGGGCACGTCGAACCTCGAGGAGACCGTCTACCGCAACAACCTCGAGGCCGCCGAGGAGATCGCCCGGCAGCTGCGCCTGCGCGACATCGGGGGGATCATCGTCATCGACTTCATCGACATGGAGATCCGGGAGAACCGGGACCAGGTGTCGGCCGCCCTGCGCTCCGCCCTGGCCCGGGACAAGACCCGCACCCAGGTGTTCGACATCTCCGAGCTGGGGCTGGTGGAGATGACCCGCAAGCGGGTCTCCGAGGGCCTGGTGGAGTCGCTGTCGAGCACCTGCACCGTGTGCGGCGGGCGTGGGATCGTGCTCGACGAGTCCCTGCTGTAAGATCGCCGGGCTATGTACGCGGTGATCCGGACTGGAGGCAAGCAGGAGCGTGTGGCCGAGGGCCAGCAGCTGCGCGTCGAGCTCCTCGGGCGTCCCCGAGGGCAGCGAGGTCGAGCTCGACCCCGTGCTCGTCGTCGACGACGACCGGGTCCTCGCCACGCCGGCCGAGCTCGCCGGGGCGGTGGTCTCGGCCCGGGTGGTGGGCCAGGAGCTCGGGCCCAAGATCCGGGGCTTCACCTACCAGGCCAAGGCCAGGCGCCGGCGCCGCTGGGGACACCGCCAGCACTACGCCACCGTCGAGATCCTGTCGATCACGGTCCCGGCGGGCCGCTGACGCCGGCGCACCAGGAGGAGATCCATGTCCAAGACCAAGGGCGGCGGCTCCACCCGCAACGGCCGGGACTCGAAGTCCAAGCGGCTCGGCGTGAAGGCCTACGACGGCATGACCGTCCCCGCCGGCGCGATCATCCTGCGCCAGCGCGGCACCAAGTTCCATCCCGGCGAGAACGTCGGGCGCGGCGGCGACGACACGCTGTTCGCCACGGCCGAGGGCGTGGTGAGCTTCGGCACCCGCAAGGGCCGGCGCCTGGTGACGTCCGCGCCGAGGCCTGAGCCGGGCCCGACGCGCCCGCGGGCCGGCCCGGGGGGCGGGGCAGTGCCCCGTAGGATCGCAGGCGTGTCCGGGTTCGTCGACGAGGCCCAGGTCCACGTGAAGGCGGGCGACGGCGGCGCCGGCGCGGTGTCGTTCCGCCGGGAGGCGCACGTGTCGCGCGGCGGCCCCGACGGCGGCGACGGCGGCAACGGCGGCGACGTCTGGCTCGTGGCCTCGCCAACCAGGCCTCGCTGCTCGGGTTCCGCGACCATCCGCACCGGCGGGCGACCGACGGCAAGCACGGGCAGGGCAAGCGGCGCCACGGGCGCGCGGGGCCGGACCTCGACGTCCCCGTGCCCGTGGGCACCGTGGTGCGCGGCCCCGACGGCGCGGTCCTCGCCGACCTGGCCGCGCCGGGCGACCGCTGGCTGGCCGCCGCCGGCGGGCGGGGCGGCCGGGGCAACGCCCGGTTCCTGACCAACCGCCGGCGGGCCCCGGCCTTCGCCGAGCAGGGCGAGGCGGGCGAGGAGCGCTGGCTCGACCTCGAGCTCAAGCTGCTCGCCGACGTGGCCCTCGTCGGCTTCCCCAACGCCGGCAAGAGCACGCTGATCTCCCGCATCTCGGCGGCGCGGCCGAAGATCGCCGACTACCCCTTCACCACCCTCGAGCCCCACCTCGGCGTGGTCCGGGTGGGCGGCCCGGGGACGAGACCGAGTTCGTCGTGGCCGACGTCCCGGGCCTGGTCGAGGGCGCGGGCGAGGGCCGGGGCCTCGGGCACCGGTTCCTGCGCCACGTCGAGCGGGCCCGGGCGCTGGTGGTGCTGCTCGACCTGGCCCCCGCCGACGGCGTGCCGCCGGCGGACCAGGAGCGGATCCTGCTCGACGAGCTGCGCCGCTACCGTCCCGAGCTGCTCGAGCGCCCCCGGCTGGTGGTGGGGTCCAAGCCCGACGTCGGCGCCGGCCGGCCCGACGGGCCGACGGCCCGACGCCCGCCGATCTCGGCGGTCACGGGCGCGGGGATCCCCGAGCTGCTCGGCCGCCTGGCCGCCTGGTCCCCGAGGCCCGCGCCGCCGAGGCCGCGCCGAGCCGCTCGATCGTGATCCACCGCCCGCCGCCCGACGACATCGAGGTCGCCCGGGCCGACGACGGGTCCTTCGTGGTGCTCGGCCGGCCCGCGCTGCGGGCCGTCGCCCTGTCCGACCTCACCGACGACGACGCCGTGGACTACGTGCAGCGGCGCCTGCGCCGGCTGGGGTGGAGCGGGCCCTGGTGCGCGCCGGGGTCCGGGACGGCGACGTCGTCCACCTGGGCGCGCTGAGCTTCACCTACCGCGCGACGGGGGGGTCGACGCCGCGCTGGGGGACGCGCCCCCGCCCGAGCCCGGCGCCGCGCCGCCGGGGCCGGGTGGAGGACCGGTGACGGCGCCGGAGCGCTCGGGGCGACCCCGGGGGTCCGACCGCGGGGGCGGCGAAGGAGCCTGCTCCGGGAGCGGCCCGCACGGTGGTCGCCAAGATCGGGTCCTCCTCCCTCACCACGCGGCGACGGCGGCGTCGACCGCGCCGCCGTCGGCCGCTTGTGCGCCGAGGTGGCGGCGCTCCGGGACCTGGGCCACAGCGTCGTCGTGGTCAGCTCGGGCGCCATCGCGGCGGGATGGGGAAGAGGCTGACTTCTGTAGATCATAAAAAAATTGGGATCATGTACATCGTCGTCTCCTTTGTCATGCTCGCAAGGGACTGATCGATGCGGTCATGATGCGGGCGCAGCAGGCTTTTGCTGTCGGCGATTCGATGGGATATTTGAACCGCTTCCCATTTTCAGCAGATCTTTACAGCTCATGGCGTCACGATGATCTTCTTTGTGGGCATGGGTGTGATGTTCGGCATCATCAATTTAGTGTTGCCTTTGCAAATTGGCGCGCGCGATGTCGCCTTTCCTTTTTTAAATAATCTTAGCTTTTGGCTGTTTGCTTCTGGGGGGATGTTTATCCTGGTCTCTTTGGTGGTCGGTGTTTATGCCGGAACAGGCTGGTCTGCCTATCCACCGCTTGCAGGGATCAAATATAATCCCGGGGTAGGTGTCGATTATTGGCTCTGGAGCGTGCAGATTTCGGGAGCGGGGAGTCTTGCTTTCGGGGATCAATTTCTTAGTGACGATCTTGAAGATGCGCTGTCCTGGGATGACTCTGATGAAAATGCCCATCTTTGTCTGGGCCACTTTAGTGACGATGATTCTCGTCGTTTTTGCTTTTCCCATCTTGACTGCAACCGCTGCCATGCTCACTACAGATCGCCTTCTCGATACCCATATCTTTACTGCGGAGTTTGGCGGCAATCCGATGATGTATATCAACTTGTTCTGGGCATGGGGGCATCCGGAAGTTTATATTCTCGTCTTGCCTGCTTTTGGGATCTTTTCCGAAGTGGTTCCCGTCTTTTCTCAAAAAAGACTGTTTGGCTATACCTCGATGGTATGGGCGCTTGTTGCGATCACCTTTCTCTCCTTTATCGTCTGGCTGCACCACTTCTTTACGATGGGAGCAGGAGCCAATGTCAATGCATTCTTTGGCATCATGACGATGATCATCGCTATTCCCACGGGGGTCAAAATCTTTAACTGGCTATTTACGATGTTTCGAGGGAAGCATTCAGTTCAAAACGCCGATGTATTGGTTTTTAGGCTTTATCGTCACTTTTACAATGGGGGGAATGGCCGGCGTTTTATGTCGATCCCTGCAGCAGATTTTCAAGTGCATAACAGCTTATTTTTGATTGCGCATTTTCACTTTGTGATCATCGGCGGGGTGGTATTTGGTTTTTTTGCCGGCTATACCTACTGGTTTCCCAAATTTACGGGTTTAAACTGAATGAAAAGCTGGGCAAATATGCTTTTTGGTGCTGGCTCATGGGTTTCTTATCGCCTTTTCTCCCTTGTATCTCTCGGATTTATGGGAGCGACAAGACGCTTGAACTATTACGATGTATCAGAATGGCAGCCTTTATTCATCGTCGCGGCCTCGGCGCGCTTATTAGTTCTTTGCGGCGTTGGCTTTCAAATCTTGCAATTCATTGTCAGCATTAAACAGCGCAAAGAAAATAGGGATACCACAGGCGATCCTTGGAATGGCAGAACTTTAGAGTGGTCCACTACATCGCCTCCGCCTTTTTACAACTTTGCCATTATTCCCGAAGTCCATCACCGCGATGCTTTTTGGGTGATGAAACACGCTAAAACATCAGAAGCCCATCAAGAAGTATGAAGAGATCCATATGCCGAAAAATACATCGCATGGGCTTCTACATCGGGGTCTTCAGCTTTCTCTTCGGCTTTGGGTTGATCTGGTATATGTTCTGGCTGGCATGCGATCAGCGCCATTGGCATGCATTGCTTGTGTGATCATCCACCTCTATCAAAAACATCCGGACTATCACATACCGGCTGAAGAAGTGGAGAAAATAGAAAGCAGGAAACAAAGCGCATGAAACATCCTGCAACCATTGTGCATGAGAGTTATCCTGATCCCCATCATGATATTTATTCTAGGACTGTCTTTGGATTTTGGATCTATCTTATTGACCGATTTCATTTTGTTTGGGACGCTCTTTGCCACCTATGCAGTGCTTCAGCAACAGCACATTTGGAGGACCGTCGGGCCGATGACTTATTTCACCTTCCTTTACGCTGATCCAAACTCTTATCTTACTCATTAGCAGCTTTACCGTTGGGCTTGCCGGAGCCTCAGCGCATCGCAAAAATAAAAAATGGACCATTAGCTTTTTTGGCATCACTTTCTTGCTAGGGATTGTCTTTTTATCGGGATGGAGCTTATCGAATTTTCTCGTCTTATTCATGGAGGCAACGGCTGGAGAAGAACGCATTTTTATCGCTATTTTACACTCGTCGGCACACATGGGCTGCATGTGATATTTGGCTTGCTATGGATGATTGTTCTTTTAGTGCCGGTATGGCGCGAAGGGATTACGCATGTCAGCATGAGAAGACTGACATGCTTAAAAATGTTCTGGCAGTTTTTAAATATCATTTGGGTTTTTATCTTTTCTTTTTCTATTTGATGGGGGTAGTATGATTGATCTACATCATGGATGGAACGCCAGCTTTAAACCTCAATTTTTGGGGTTTGTTATCATCGTTGTATTGACTTTAGCCGCCTACCTCATTGTCGGCCACAGATCACCGACTCTCTTTTAACCCTGACTGTTTTTGGATTTGCAGTCCTGCAAGCGCTTATCCAATTCGTCTTTTTCCTCCACTTAGGCTTGGAGTCCAAACCTCATTGGAGCATGATCACTTTTCTTTTTATAGTATTAGTCATTGTCATAATCATTGGCGGCACCCTATGGATTATGAATAATTTAAATTACGACTTATGCCGACGATGAAAGCATTAAGAGGCAAATAATTGAAATGGAAAAAATTTCGATACCAGCGGATGATACATCAGGCCAAATCTTATTTTTGCTCACCAAACCCGGGATCATATTGGGCAATGCGATCACCGCTGCCGGCGGGTTTGCGCTTGCATCCAAAGGGCATATCGATTCCCTCTATTTCTAGCAACGCTTGCAGGCCTATCTCTGATCATTGCCTCAGCCTGCGCATTCAATAATTACATCGACCGCGATGCAGATCAAAAGATGACCAGGACTCAAAACCGAGCGCTTGCAATAGGGGCCATCTCTTCTCGAAATGCGATCATCTTCGCCATTTTCCTCGGCCTTTTGGGCACTTTTTTTTGGCCTCTGTTCACCAATCTCATCACAGTGGTGATCGCCCTCTTCGGTTTTGCCGTCTATGTGCTTTTGTATAGCTTTTCGAAATACCACTCGATCCATGGCACTTTGATCGGCAGCATTGCAGGCGCCGTGCCACCGGTTGTCGGGTATTGCGCTGTGAGCAATGACTTTCGATCAGGGCGCTCTCTATCTTATTTATCATGATTGCCTTGTGGCAGATGCCCCATTTTTTTGCGATCGCGATCTATCGGCTTGAAGAATATGCCGCAGCATCGACTCCCTGTTTTGCCCCTTAAAAAAGGGATCCACGCAACCAAAATTCAGATGGTGCTCTATGTCATCGCTTTATCGTTTCTTCGTTGATGCTGACGCTGTTTGGCTATACTGGAGTAGCATATACAGTGGCTGCAACAATTCTTGGCGCTGCTTGGCTTTGGCTGGCGATCAAGGGTTTTAAAACAGACAACGATCAACTTTGGGCGCGCAAAATGTACCTTTTTCCCTCATCGTAGTCACGGTACTTTGCTCGATTATCTCCTTTAGTAATTTGAGTCCATAAAAAGCCCTTTTAGCTTTACGCAATCTGAACCGAATTTTAACACTTCAGCATCGGACATTAGGGGGATGGACTCCTTAAGATACTTCTCCACAAGTTTTTCGGTCATCATCCCTTTAGTTTTTGCTTGGACATATTCATAAACATCTTAAAATAAACGTCTTATAAATAACAGCCCTCTCAGCTCACTATACTCTTTAACGCTAATTACTAGAGTATTAGCAAGTTAATTAACACGCTAATTAATTTTTTATTAATTAGCACTAACATATATTAATTATAATATTAATTGTGTATATTAAAGATGAGTGAGGATCTATTGTGCTCGACCTCGATTAAGAAAAAGGCCTGCTGAGAAAAAATCACAAAAGCCTCCTCAGGTCGTAGATCGTTGCAAAGTTTTAAGGTAGTTTTTTGGATTAGTAGGAAAACCAAAATAATTAAGAGGAATGTATGAAAAAAATGATGACCACAAAATATTTTAGACGAAGAAAAGCGGTTCTTGCAAAAAAGCTTACAGAAGTGTCTAGAGACCTCCGAAGATTATCTCACCATATCAAAGGCTTATAACATCACTTCAAAAAATTTGAGATCAGGAACTACTGAAAAAGGACTGATCTCAAATTTCAGAACTGATTTTTACAGGTCACGATCCAGCTTGCTTTTTGTTTCAGCAATTTGATTCCATGCCTTAACGACACTTCTATTTTCTTCGGCAATAGAGTATCTGCTGGTGATGAAAATCGGATCCCATTTTGCCAGCTCGGATAAATTGCTCTCTATCTTTCTCAAATAGCGCCATCATTTCCTCTGCCTTTTTTACAAAATCAATGATATTTCCATGAGAAATTGCGTGAGCAAAAGGAGGATTAAAGAACTCCTTCCCACCTTCACCGTCATAACCCACCACAAGAGTGCCGCTTGATAACGCTTCTGCTGGAGGCAGTCCAAAACCTTCTAGATAAGAAGTGCTTAAAAAAAGAGCAGAGGACTTCAATTCTACGATCAATTGTTTTTGAGACATATTTTCCAATGCAACGTAAGACCAAGTTGGGAAATTGTTTCTTTGTTTAAGAATGTTGATAATTTGAACCAGATGATCAGAACATTTTCTCGGCATGAAAGTCATTTTCCTTTCTTTTTCTCCATGAAACACAAATTGCTCAGTATCAACACCGAAAGGACAAACATGATAGGTCAGCTCAGGAAAAACAAATTTTAGATAATCTCCAGTATCTTTCGATCCAACAATACAAGCTATGCAACGTCGATCATAAGGCAAAAGAGAAGCCCTATCCAGCGATTCTCGAATCGTCATCCCATGAAATGTTGTATACGCGGTAAAATTGAGAATAACCGATGGGAATTTCCCAATAACAGATGTCAATGCCGGCACCATATAATCATTAAACACAACCACATCTTGTTGATCGAGATTGGGCAGATAGACCTTGTGATTATTGTCGGACAGAAAATAAATCTTCTGCTGCTTGTCAAAGTCGTGTAAAGACACAGATCTAGTTACAGAAGTTGTTTTCTTTTTAAGACATTTTCTTAATAAATTTTTCACTGAATCAGATGCTGTTTGGTTCCCACTGCAATAATTAGCTTCGAAATAAGCGAGCTTCGTTCTATTTTCTCTCCAACGATACCGAAAACCTATTTCCGGATGTAAAACATAAGCATTGAAACCATTTTGGTTTAAAGCATCGACATGTTGATATATCTTTTGCACACCCCCACAAGGAACTTCAGCACATGGACAAAGGTAATAAATGTTCCTCAGCATAAAACATCCTCAAAGCTGAATTTTATCCGTTTTTTCTATCGTTTCCTGGACTCGCTAAAATTTGGAATACCGCAGAGTATTTCCCGTTGAAGAAATGAACTAAAGATGACTTATGAAGACAATCCTATCATAGGAAAAAAATAACACACTTAAGATTTTAGTGGGATAGGTTCATTTGTATTTCATTGTGAGTAATAGCTCCAACAATGCACCATTGCACCGTATCACTATTAGTGAAGGGTAATTATGGAGAAGCGACGAAATCTGAATCCATTAACAGTCTCTAACGCCCAGATCTTAAAACATGAAATGGAGTGCATTTGGAGAAGGCTTTGCTTCCTCTCAAAAAAGAAGAATGCTATCGCATGCAGATTCCTTTTTGCCATAGGCATCCTTTTTAATTGTCATTTGATTGCCGAGGGCTGGGACCCTGATCTAAGTTTAGATCAGAAAGTCACTTTTGTCAGTTTAGGATCGCATTGTGAAATCGCGGTCCACTTGAATGCTAATCATCTCAGAAAAGCAGCTTTTCCTTTTGACTGGCTTCTCACCTGTAATCACGACTGTTTTCTTTTGCTTTTAGAAAATGATTTCTCTTGTTTTTTAGATGAAAAACACCTCATTCAGCATCCCATACATCCGTACGTAATTGAAAATTGCCAATATGAAATTGAATTTCGACATGATTGGCCTTTTCCAGATATCTGGTGTAATGCGACTCGATATAGCCAACAACTACATGAAATGCATTCAAAATATGATAGAAGAATCAATCGCTTTAGACAGCTTCGTGACTATCGCGGAAAAGTGTTTTTTATTCGAGTCGCCTATGATTTGCAAAATGATCCTGACCTTTACTGGGGAATAGATGATATAGAGCAAATAACCGCTGAAAAAGCACAAAAACTAAAGGAAGCTCTAGATCATTATTTCCCTTGTTTAAATTTCACTTTGGTTATTGTAAATTATCTAGAAAATAACGTTCCACCCATAAACGGGCTCGCGAATGTTTTAGAATTCAAAATCAGTAAACATCATAAACACAGCGGTTATGCTCAAGCATTTAACATTCTTTTGAAAGAACTTTGATTGTGACTACCTACTGGCACTGCTAGGCAAAAGCAACGCTATTAAATTTTGTCTTGTGCAAAGATAAGTAGTGTATTTTTTTTAAAAAAATATTAGCCTTGCTAAAAGTTGTGCAGGAGATCTAGTGAAGCGTGTATTTTCAAAATCGGTTGCAATGTTGCTCTTATGTGGTGGCGTGACATCATATAGTCCTAGAATATTTGCTGTACCTCCGCAAGGAATGGTCGTTTTAGGAGATAGTCTTTCAGATTCCGGAAATTCACGAGCGGTCTCTGGATTTTTCGATTTACCTCCGATAACGTTACCTTATCCAAGATTTTGTCCTATTACAGATGGCGTCACCTGGCCAGTTCTTTTATCAGAACAGTTAACGGAAGCAAGGCTCACTCCCTATACCCGAGGAGGACAAAATTACGCTTATGTTGCTGCATGGACGGTTGACTATCCTTCGATATTTCCCCCAGTGAATCCTTCCTTGACCGATCAGATTGGACTGATCCCCTCTTCTGTGAGCAGAAAAAATCCAGCGTTTATCTTCGGAGGAGCCAATGATATTTATGGGTATAATTCCCTGACAAATCCGAATCCCGGTTACAACGCAGCAGTGAATTTGGGTGCAATTCTCACTTCTATGCATAAATTGGGATTCAAGTATTTGGTCATTTTGAATATGCCAAATATAGGAGCAACCCCTTCTGTTTTGGGGACGCCAGAAGCAGCGATTTATACAGTACAGAGCGGGGAATTAAATAGAGAGCTTCAAAATCAGCTGCAGACGATCGGATTCCCCGTTTTTGAAGTGGATCTTGCTGGATTTTTTACAAGCGTATTACAGAATTATCAACAATATGGTTTTTCTTCTGTTACCTCGTCTCCCAACCCTAGCCCATATCCCCTTCCTTTTGGAGAAGGTACTGCAGGGTTTGCATTTTGGTATGATGGAACGCACTTTAGTGAAGCGGTCCATCAACTGATCTCGGATTATATTTTTTCTTTGTTGAGCGGTGCGGAATGTTATGCAACGTTGGCAGAAACTCCCTTTGCTGTATTAAGGGAGCAAGTGGCAGGGATTCGGCAAGAGCTTTTTCCTAATCAGCCATTGCGTAAAGACAAAACTTGTTATTTTTTTGTTAATGGAACGTATGCTCCTATGGCGCTGCCTGCATTGAGTGATTCCTGCAGAGATAATTCCCTTCATGGCGGTAATATCGCTTTGGGTGTCCTTGGACAGATTACGAGAGCGTGGAATTTAGGAATTGCAGGAGAGGCTTCTTGGAATGACTATCATTGTCATACCCAGACTACGAGATGCGGATATGATCTCAATGCGTTTACGCTGTCTATTTTTGGTGGTTGGACGGCTGTACCTTCCATCCCAACAGAGGCACATCAAGAGGCACCGAAATGCCATCAGGGAGGGTATGTTAATGCCATTGCCAATGTCGCATTTCTTGACTTTGATCATATTAAGAGAAAATTTTCAGTAGGGCCGGTTTCCCAGGAAACTCATAGCGATACAAACGGAATGGATTATTACGGATTAATCTATGGGGCTTACTACATTCCAACCTGTAGTCAAGTGGTCAATACGGGACCTTTGGCGAATGTGGAATATCAATACACGTCTGTAGATGGATATAGTGAGTTTAATCTCGACTATGGAAGTTTAGTTTTCAAAGATCAACACAACAGTTCTTGCTCTACGGGACTGGGGTGGGAGGTGCGTTTTGAGTATCCTTCGTGGATCGGTGATCTTTTTCTAAGTATAAATCGTCAATGGCTGGGGGGCGTACGGCATATCCATTTTCGAGAAAAAACCTTACCAGCAACAGATGGGATCTGGCCCGCCAAAATGCCCAGGACAACATTCGTTTCCGGAGGCATCAACTTTTCTATTTCCTGTAAACATTCCATACAAATCAATCTTGGCTATACATTCAATATTGGGATTTCTGAAATCCCTATGCGTGAGCAATTTCTTAATCTGAATTTTAGCATCTGAAAACATAGAAAAAGCAAAAAAAAAGTATTGCCTACAACTTACTTCTATGTTTAACGTGAAGAAAAAACACTCTTTGAGGAAAAAATTGTGATTCAATCTCAGTTGAAATTTTTATCAATGATCGGAATTCTTTTATTCTCAGTCAATTCGCTTCTCGCAGGTTGCAATTGCCACGACCTCCCTTATCAAGAATTGAACGAGGTAGACCATAACCCTGCTGACACCGATAAAATTACATATGTGAGAGTAGGCCGTTTGATCGACCCTGAAAAAGAAGTCATTCTCAAAGACCAACTCATAGCCATTCAACACGAGAAAGTATTGTCGATCACTCCTTGGAAAGGCGCTCCAGAAGGTCACTGATCGATTGGTCGGGGTACACCGTGCTGCCGGGCTTGATCGACTGCCACGCGCATTTGGTCGGCGCTGAATCAACCGCCAATGTGGCCGAACCTCTACTCTATTCTGCCGCCGATGATGTCCTCTTAGGATGCTATAATGCAAGAGTCACGCTAGAAGCCGGCTTTACAACGGTGCACGATGTAGGCGTCTTCCGCGCTCTGACTGATGTATCGCTCAAAAATGCGATCAATAACGGTTACGTGATTGGTCCCCGCATGAATGTAGTGGGCACATATATTCAAGCCCTTGGCGGCGGCGGAGAAGTGACAAGTGGACTTGCCCCGGACATCAAAGTGCCGGCTGATTTTCAGGTAGGCGTCGTCTCGAGTCCGAACGATGTTCGATTGAAAGTGAACTATTTACTGGGTCGTGGCGCCGATTCGATCAAGTTGATCGCGACGGGAGCAGTCATGGTCGTCGGCGGAGGTGTCGGCATCCAAGAACTGACCAATGAAGAAATAGCAATGGCTTGCAAGGCAGCATCTGAAAGAGGCTCTTGGGTCGTCGCCCACGCAAACAGTCCAGATGGAATTATCAACTGCATCAATGGCGGGGTAAGAGCCGTTGAACACGCCTCGCTCATTACCGATGAAGGGATCGCTTTGGCCAAAAAAAAGGGCGTCTTCTTAGATATGGACATCTACTGCGGCAGCTGGATCGAAGAAGTCGGCACGAAAGAAGGATGGCATCCGGATATTTTGAGAAAAAACAGGGAAACGACAGACGCGCAGAGAGAAAACTTCAGAAAGGCGGTAAAAGCGGGCTGCAAAATGACTTTCGGCACAGATTCTGGCATCTATCCGCAAGGAAAGAATGCAAGACAATTCAAGTATATGATTCAATATGGAATGACTCCTATGCAAGCAATCCAAGCCGCTACAGTCACAGCAGCAGAATTGCTGATGTGGTCTGACAAGGTTGGCTCGCTCTCCCCGGGTCATTACGCCGACATGATCGCAGTCAAAGGCGACCCCCTCCAAGATATCACGATCTTGGAAAACGTCGAGCATGTCATTAAAGGCGGCGTCCTGATCAAATAGTCTTCTTTAAGTAAAAACGCTGATTATAGGCTTCTATGAACCGATGGCTCATTGCTTTAGCTGCAGTTTTTCCGATGGCGATCTTTGCTGAAGAAAATGAGCTCGAGTCTTTGCGGATTCTTCAGGATCATCTTGATGAGAAGGAACATCAATCTCCAGAAGAAATACAGTTCTTAGAAGCGAATCGGATCTTTGATTTTTTATATGCTGGTCCCTTGATCACAGGAGGCGCTTCAAATTTATATCCAGGAGATTTCAGCTGGTCTCCTCTCACTCCTCTTTTCACGCAATTCTATGGGCTTTGGGATCAAAATCGGAAATCCATCAACACTACCAATCGCTATTCGATGAATCTATCAAGCACTTATCAGGTTGGGATTACGGACTGGCTCGATTTTACTTTAACCATTCAAGGAATGGTGAACTGGGAAAAAAACAAAACTTCGGGCGGTTTTGGCGACATGCTCGCAGGGATTGGGATTCCCCTCATGTATGAAGGATTGCATCAACCTGCGATGCGTATTGTGATCAATCAGATTTTTCCCACTGGAAAATATCAAAAATTGAACCCGAATCTCTTAGGATTGGATGCAACAGGTCTTGGAACATATCAGACACAGTTCGGTTTTCGCATTAGCAAGATCATCCTCTGGAAGACCAAACATCCGATCCAATTACGGGGGGCATATTCGGTAGGAGTTCCGACTAGCGTCCATGTCAAAGGTTTCAATAGCTATGGGGGCGGCGATGGAACCGATGGAACACTTTCTACGGCCGCTTATCAAGAAGCCGATTTAGCCTTTGAATTGAGCTTGACGAAACATTGGGTCTTCGCGTTTGACTTAGTTTACAATTGGGCAGCCCATACGGCATTTACAGGCTTTCCAGGACATGGAACTGCCGTTTTCGATGAGGGCGGCGACCCCGAAGATTCCCTCCGATTCGATTTGAGTGCTCCGGTGGTAGGGATTGGATCGAACGATCAATTGAGCATGGCGCCAGCAATCGAATACAATCCCAATGAATACCTAAACTTCCTTACCGGAGTTTGGTTCAACGTGTATGGCAGAAACGTTCCGAAATTCATTGCTGTTGGAGCTGTGTTTAGCTACACCTGGTAAAAGTTTTTCTGTGCAAAACATCGAAAGCGTGGCTGCTAGCAATTTGTTTTTAACACGTTGATATTACGATTTTGCGGCATCGGCCAGCTCGGCTTCTTTGGACTTGTGCAGCGCTTGGCTGTCGATCGCCAGTCCCATCGCATGCATGCCGTTGTCGACGTACAGGATGGCGCCTGTGATCGCCGATGCGAGAGGAGAGCAGAGGAAGGCCGCTGCGTTGCCGACTTCTTCTGCTGTCATGTCTTTGACAAGAGGAGCATTGGCTTTAGAATACTCGATCATGCTGTCGATGAACCCGATCGCTCGAGCGGCTCTGCTGCGCAGAGGGCCTGCGGAGATCGTATTGACGCGGATGCCCCATTTGCGCCCTGCTTCAAAGGCGAGCGTGCGGGTGTCGCTCTCTAGCGCAGCTTTTGCAGAACTCATGCCGCCGCCGTAGCCGGGAACGACTTTTTCCGAGGCCATGATAGGTCAAAGAAATGGAGGCTCCATCGGCATTCATGCGCGGGCCGAAATGCTGCAGCAAGCTGACAAAGGAATAGCTGGAAGAGCTCAAGGCGGCGAGATAGCCATTGCGGGAGGTCTCCAAGAGAGGTTTTTTGACTTCTGGGCCGTTGGCAAGGGCGTGGACGAGGATGTCGATCTTGCCGAAGTCTCTTTCGACCGCGGCTGCGACTTCAGAAATGGTGTATCCGGCGGCATCCTGGTAGCGCTTGTTTTCGCGGATCTCTTGGGGAACGTCTTCAGGCTTGTCAAAGGCGGCATCCAAGGCGTAGACTTTGAGGTACTCCATCATTTTGCCATTGGAGAGCTGGCGGGACTCGTCGAATTTGCCCATGCTCCAGGATTGGGTAAAGATCTTCAGGATCGGCGTCCATGTTCCAATGATGATTTCAGCCCCGGCTTCTGCCAGCGCTTTTGCGATTGCCCAGCCATAGCCTTGGTCGTCGCCGATGCCGGCGATAAATGCTTTTTTTCCTTTGAGATTGATCGATAGCATGATCGCTCCCTTGAAAATTAAAATTTAGAAGCATCATCATACCAGAAAATGGGGAATAGCTCAACTCTAGACTGGGAGCCTATTTTTCAATTTTTGATTTACTTTTTGCCTTTGTAGCTCTTACGCATCATCATGCGTTTCCAGCCTTCGGCGGTGAGGAGCTTTCTCTTGGGACTGGACTCTAAGTGAGACGATTGAATTT
>CAWKDD010000002.1:0-416086 GCA_963848335.1 uncultured Acidimicrobiales bacterium | reverse complement strand
GCCCGAGCCCCGTGTCTCCGTCAGTGGCAACAGGATTGCGTCGGTGTCGGGTAGCCCGGTCGGCACGGCGAGCCGCGGAGTATTCGCGTCGCTGAACATTTCCGAGCGGCCCCCTTGGGGCTCCCTATCCGGCGACGGGGCCGCATAGGGGCGAATCCGGCCCTGGGAGGCCATCCCGGACCGGGTGTTCCCGGGCGGGCTGCCGGGTGGGTCAGGTGATGGTCAGGGGGATGGTGGCCTGGACCGTCGTCTTCGTCTTGACCTTCTTCTTGCCGTTGCGGGTGGTGACCGTCTCGGTCACGGAAACCTTGACCGAACTCATACCGGCCTTCAGCTTCGTACTCGGTGTCCCCGACAGCACCCCGGTCTTCGACAGCTTCAGCCCCTTGGGCAGGTGGCCGACCTTCTTCCACTTCAGCGTGGTCGTGTAGGGACTGGCGCTCACCCCGGCTTCTTGTGTCGTCAAGGTGACCGGGCCATAGGCGGTGCCCGGTGTGGCGTTGGGCAGCGAGGCGGTCGTAACGAGGAAACCTCCTTCAACCGCACCGATCGTGCACTTGCCAACGCTTGGCACGCCGCGCTGGTCGGTCCGTGGGCACACCGAGTCGGAGTTGAGCGTGGTGCCCGAGGGGATGACTCCGACCGCCGGGCTGTTGGCCGCAGGCAGGATGGTCTGTGTGGGGCCTCCGTTGTTCTGGAGCATCCCCAGACTGGCGTCGAGGGTGGCGGAGGCGCTGATGCTGCCGGTTGCGCTGAACCCGCAGGTGCCGTCGTCGTCAATGTTGTAGCCCTCGTCGTTGACGGTGCCGCCGTTGTAGCAGTCGTCACCTGAGGTGCTGTTGGCCACGATGGTGGCGCCCAGATTCACCGTGCCGCTGTTCGAGATCCCGCCGCCGCCCGAGGCGGCCGAGCTGTTGCCCGACAGGGTGCCGTCGGTCAAGGTCACCGTGCCGCTGTTCAAGATCCCGCCGCCGCCGGCCGCGGTGTCGTTCGACAGGGTGCTGTCGGTCATCGTCGCCGTGCCGTCGTTCAAGATCCCGCCGCCAATCTCGGTCGCGCCGTCGTTCGACAGGCTGCTGTCGGTCATCGCCGCCGTGCCGTCGTTCAAGATCCCGCCGCCGGCGGCCGCGGTGTCGTTCGACAGGGTGCTGTCGGTCATCGTCGCCGTGCCGTCGTTCAAGATCCCGCCGCCATAGTTGGTCGCGCTCTCGTTCGACAGGGTGCTGTCGGTCAAGGTCACCGTGCCGCCGTCGTTGAAGATCCCGCCACCGTCGGTTGCGCGATTGCCCGACAGCCTGCTGTCGGTCACGTTCATCGTTGCCGTGCCGACGTTCACAATCCCGCCGCCATAGTTGGTCGCGTGGTTGCCCGACAGGGTGCTGTCGGTGACAGTCACGGTGCCGTTGTTGAAGATCCCGCCGCCGCCGAGACCGACGCCGTTGCCCATCTCGATCGTGAGGCCAGCGACGGTCACCGTGGTGCCGGTGGCGATGTTGAAGACTTGTTTGGTGCCCCCGCCGCTCACCGCGGTGCTGCTCGATCCGTTTCCGTTGATGGCCAGGGTGACCCCTGTCGTAGTGTTCTTGATGGCCGTCGGGGTGCTCACGGTGGAGGTAGCGATGGAGGAGTTGAAGACGATGGTGTCGGCGTCGTTGGGGGTGGTGTCGGCGTTGAAGGCGGCGATGGCGTCGTCGATGCCACAGTCGGTGTTGGTGGACGTGGTGCAGTCGGTGACGCTGCCGGTATCGGTGGCCGAGTTCACGTAATAGGTGTGTCCCGGCGCGGCACTGGCCACCTGGGCCGGCACCACGGCCAGTGCCACACTGGCGAGGCCAACAACGAGGCTGGCGGCAATGAGTCGCAGTCGCCCTTGGGTGCGCTTGCCCGATCCGGTCGCCACCCGCATGGCGTGTCCCCTTTACTCGGTCTCCTCCGCCAGGAGACAGAGGCGGCTGAGCGTAGGTCACAATCGAGGCGAACGCATAGTCGATTCTGCGGAGTTCACCCGCACGATACTCGGGGGTATGCGCCCCTCGTTTCTTCCACTGCCTCCGACGGGTTGCACCGGATACGGGTAACCGCGTCGGATAGCGACATGCGCAGTATTCGCGTCGCTGAGTGATATCGCGTGGGTCAGGTCGGAGGCGAGTCCGTCATCTTCGGACTGATTCGGCTCCGGCAGAAGATTCGTCGCCCACCCTGAACCGGGTGATACCGAACCCCAGGCTCGCCCCATGGGCCCGCTTCTAGGCGGCTCTGCCCCCGCAGCTTGCGATGCTCCTTGCCAGCCGACCGACTTGACTTCTCCGGCGAATCTCAGCTCTTGGGCACCGATATGGAATCCATGCTGAACTGACGGCCAGATCCCCCATGGCGGGAGGGTCGGGATCAAAGGAGACACGCGATGCGAGCGGCATCCGGGTTACGCAGTCGTGCTCGACGAGCAGGTTTCTGGCATAGTGCCGCCAGCCTGATCGCGGTCACCGCGGGTCTCGAGCGACGGCTAACCCGGCGACGCCGGATCATTGCGCTGGCAACAGTGGTGTGCCTTATGTCCACAGCGGCGGTGATCACCGGCGCGGTCCCTTCTCAGGCCGCTGGTTGCGACTCGTGGAAGGGCCTCAGCGGAGACGGTCAGTGGACGACAGCAGGCAACTGGTCGGACGGTGTTCCCGGATCATCGTCAGCCGTATGTATCGGCGATCTGGCCGGGGGTACGGTGACGCTGAACGATGGCGGTGCCGAAGCGTACGCCGCGTCGCTTACCCTAGGCGGCACCTTCGCCGCAACCCTGGTGATCCTCGGGTCGCCACTAGTCGTCGAGACCGGCGCATCCGAGATCGCGTCGAACGGCACCCTCAACCCCACCCCCACCGCTACCCATGGGGCGTCACTCGACTTGCAGTCGGGAGCGACAATGACCGTGGACGGTCAGATCAACACCACCGGGACAACCACGGGGCTCGGCGGCAGCGGTACCACCATCATCAATAACGGCACGATCAACGCTAACGCGACAACTACCGGGTTCGCCGGCTCCGTCATCAACAACGGCACGATCGACAACGCCACGGGCACCACCGTTGAAATGGATGGGGGCACTATCACGAATGCCGGAACCGTCGCACACCCCGGGACCATCACCAACAACGGAACGTTCAACCTTGGTGGTGGGTATGCCACGACGTTCTTCGCCAGGGACGGCACCGAGACCGGTAACCCGATCACTCTCATCGGCGGTGCGACCCTCGATGATGACACCAGCGCCGGGGCCGGGGCATTTACTTTGGTTGGGGGAAATACGCTGACAGGCACGTCCTCCAACCCGGGGATCTCGTCGGGGCAGACGGTCACGGTGGACGCTGCTTCCTCGACCACTGAGGTGGCCACGAGCTTCGAGATCGCCGGCACGCTAGACCTCGCTTCCACCGCGGGCGGCAACGCGGCAGAGTTCTCTCCCTCTTCGGGGGTAACTGTGACCATCACCGGTGAGATCACAACCAGCGGTCCGGGCGCCACCGCACTTGGCGGTGCGAGCGGAGCGTCGATCGTCAACAACAACACGATCGACGCCGAGGCCACCACCACTTCGATCCAAGGAAGCTTGGCTCTCACCAACAACGGCAACGTCACCGTCGGGACCACTACCGCCGGAGCCGCGCTCGACGTAACTTCCACTTCCGGAGTTAAGGCAACGTTTACCAATGCCGGCGGGACCCTCACCAACGATGGGATATTCACCGTCGGGGGAGGATGTACGTTCCTCGCTAGAGGGGGCACCGAGACCGGTAATCCGATAAAGCTCGGGTACGAATCGATCCTGAACGACGATACCAGCGCCGGCCCTGGATCGTTCACCGCTGCCACAAGCTTCACCCTGACGGGCACCGATACCGACCCGGGAATCTCGCCCGCACAGACCGTCACCCTTAACGCTGGTTCGACCGCCATCGTGCCGACCAACTTCGAGATCGCCGGCACCCTCATCCTCACGGGCGCGGGCAAGGCATTTTTCGATCCCGCAACGGGGAGCACGGTCACTTTGGACAAGGGTGGTGAGATCGAAGCCAACGGGACAACTGGCTATGACCAACTCGGCAGCGGAACCGGAATCGCTGCCACCATCGTGAACAACGGTGTGATCGACGCTGTGGCTACGCAGACAAACATGGATGTCGCCGTCACCAACTACGGGACCGTCGACACAGGAGCCACGACCTACTTTTATTACACCGTGACCAACGACGGGACCATCAGCGTTCGTGCGACTTCGCACGTCGCTGAAAGCGGTACCTTCTCACAGGACTCTGCCGGGATACTGGACGTGACCAATGACGTGATCGGCGGGCACGCCAGCTCCCTCACCGCTGGCACCTACGCCCTCGGTGGGACGCTCGACGTGACAACGAACGGGACACCGACCAACTCGTACAAACCGATCTCGTCCGCTGCCAAGGTCACGGGCACCTTTGATCATTTCGCCTTCTCTGGCACGAACTATTCACCCAGCTACTCATCCACCGCCGTAACACTAAACTTGCTCGCTTCGCAGTCGATCAGCTTCATTTCCTCGGCTCCGTCGAACGCCTTGGTCAACGGCACGTATATGCCGGTCGCCACAGCGACCTCGGGGCTACCCGTGACTCTCACCATCGACGCGAGCACGGCATCGGTCTGTTCGATCGCGGGAGGCATTGTGACCTTCAACGCCATGGGCACCTGCACAATCGACGCCGACCAGTTCGGAGACACAAGTTATAGTGCCGCCCCCACCGCGATGCAGAGTTTCGGAGTTGGGGGCACCGTGCAGCCACAGATCATCACGTTCATCTCCGCGGCTCCGACCAACGCCACCGTGGGCGGGCTGACGTACAACGTGAAAGCTATGGGCGGTGGATCAGGAAATCCGGTTACCTTCACATCGGCTACAACCGCCGTGTGCACGGTGTCGGGCTCCACGGTGAGGTTTGTCGGAACGGGCACCTGCACAGTTGATGCCGACCAAACGGGGAACGCCACGTTCGCCGCTGCTCCAACGACAGTGCAGACCTTTTCAGTGAGCCAGGGCGTTGGAAACTTCCTTCACGTGACTACCACGTCCTTGGCACCCGGAACAGTTGGAGTCGGGTATGGGCAGACTCTGGCAGCGAGCGGTGGGAATCCCCCCTATAGGTGGAAGCTGGTCAAGGGCGGAGCGAAGCTGCCCAAAGGACTCAAGCTGAACAAGCACACTGGCGTTATCTCCGGTACGCCGAAGAAGAATGCGAAGTCATCGACGTTCACGGTGGAGGTCCTCGACAAGAAGATCAAGGTGAAGCATCATCACGCCATGCAAAATACGGCTACGAAGGTCTTATCGATCACAATCTCGTGATCGGTCGGCAGCGACGTCGCAGGTCGACGGCTCGTTGAGCGATGATCCTGTCGACAGGCTAAGGCTAAGTCGAGACCCGACCCGGGAGTGCGGTTCCCGATCGTGAGCCACGCTACTAACCGCGGCACGCTGGGCAGCCCGGTATTCGGGGCTACCGCCTGGACCATTTATCGAAGTCGCCAGGCGAAGCGCGCCGATCCAGGCAACTCGATGCGTAGTCCCAACCGCACCCTATTCGCGGCTCGGAACGTTACCGGCCGGGGTCCAGTGGCCGGGAGTCTCGACAGGGATGCGCGTTCCGGCGCTTCGTGGCCGTGGCCTGCATCCGACTCCGGGTGATATGCGCTACCCCGCGACGGGTAAATCAGGTGATCGTCAGGGGAATGGTGGCTTGGGCCGTGGTCTTGGTCTTGACCTTCTTCTTGCCGTTGCGGGTGGTGACAGTCTCGGTCACGGAGACCTTGACCGAACTCAGACCGGCCTTCAGCTTCTTACTCGGTGTCCCCGACAGCGCCCCGGTCTTCGACAGCTTCAGTCCCTTTGGCAGGTGGCCAACCTTCTTCCACTTCAGCGAGGTGACGTAGGGGGTGGTGCTCGTTCCCAGGTTGGCCACCCGGAGGGTCGCCGGGCCGTAGGCCGTGCCCGGCGTGGCGGAGGGAAGGGACGTGGTGGCGATGTAGAATTCAGTGGTGGTGATGGTCACCGATGGCGTCGCCGTCGTGTCCAGCCCCGTCACATCGGTGGCGGGGTAGCTGGAACCACCACCACCACCATCGATATCTCCGCCGCCACCGCCAAAGAGCCCACCACCGCCTCCGCCACCGGCAATATTTTCGCTCGTGCCCACCCCTACCTCGCCACCGTTACCGCCGACAAGTGAGCCACCGTTGCTTGCAGGGATGGCGCCACCGCCAAATGCAAAGCCACAAGAACCGGCCGCGCCCCCACTCGTTTGGGTTCCCGCACCTGCCGGGGTATAGGGAACGCAAAAGTCTTCAGTTTCCCCCACCCCTGGTGCAGGTTGACCGGCTGCGCCGCCGTCGTCGCCATCCCCAACACCGCCACCGCCCCCACCCCCACCTGCGACCACAAGCGGCGAGGATCCGCTGTAGACCGCGGATGCGCCGCCGCCGCTACCAGCAGCAATGGACCCGCCAGGCCCGGCAGAGCCGCCCGATCCCTCACCGAAGCCACCTGCGGCTCCGCTGCCGTTTGCGCCGTTGCTTGCCACGGCCACGGTGAGCTGGTCGCCGAGATGCACCGCGACGGTTGCCGTCACGATCGCACCCTGGCCACCGTTATTCGCATTCCCCATCCCACCGGTCCCACCGACAGCCGTGATCGAGACGCTGGTCACTCCTCCTGGAACGCTGACCGTGTACGTGCCATGAGTGGTGGATGAAAAGAGCGTCGCTATCGAGCTGGCCGACGCAGTGCCTCCCGTCAGGGCGCTGACAGCGACCACAGATGCGATCGACGCACCCCCAAACAACAGCGTCCCGGCCAGTGCGCTACGCAGCCACCGTCTCATCCCCGTGGGCATCGGGCGTCGAGCTTGAGTCAGTGTCCGCATGGGTGTTCTCCCTGGCGTGTGGCTCCGTCGGTTGGAGGCGCTTGGCACGCCACGCTAGGGGACATTGGGCGTGGGTGCCTCGTCAGAATGGACGACTCGGCCATACCGGTATTCGGGGTTCCCGAGCCCCGTGTCTCCGTCAGTGGCAACAGGATTGCGTCGGTGTCGGGTAGCCCGGTCGGCACGGCGAGCCGCGCGAGTATCCGCGTCGCTGAACATTTCCGAGCGGCCCCCTTGGGGCTCCCTATCCGGCGACGGGGCCGCATAGGGGCGAATCCGGCCCTGGGAGGCCATCCCGGACCGGGTGTTATGCGCCCCCTCCAGAACCGTGTGGCGGTCGTGTCGCGCCATCCCGGTCCCGGGGATACCCTGCACGGGAGATCATTGTTCCTGACCAAGTGTCACATCTCGGATGGCGAAGCAGCGTCGCAGCAGAGGACCATGAGCAATCCTTCAGGACCTGGCATGAAGAAGACATGTATCTTCACCGCAGTTCAGGGCGCTTTCAAGGAATCGGTCGCCTCTTGATTTGACTGGTGGCCCGACAAGGGGGGAAGGCCCATGGGCAATGACATGAGTGCGCCGACACTGACTCTCCGGGTCGTCGTCTTGCTGGGCGTTGTCGGCCTTGGTTCGGGGGCGTGCGCCAGTTCGTCGCCTCAGTCCGCCAAGTTCGCGGCACGCATTATGGTGACATCACACTGAGCAACTGTGGGCCAGACCGGTTCGACAACACCTTGATCGACACGAGCGGAACGATCACAAATACCCTGCAGGTGCCCTATGAGTACTCGTTCTTCGTTTCTGTAAACGAAGGAAACAATGTGGTTGCTGGCGGAGCGCTATCTGAAGGTCCGGTCGAACCGGGCCGTGTGCTGTCTTGGTCGAACAAGTTCAATATCGTCGGGTCCTTGGGAGGGGGATACACCTGTCAGTTGCACAACATCACAGGAATGCCGTCACAACCCTGAAGGTGTTCAGCGTTTCACATTTCGATCAGAGGCCAGGACGGCAGCGGCGGGTATATGTCGGTTCGGGTCGAAGCTCTGACCACAGCCCGGTGAACCGCAGGGCATTCGGTACTCGGGGCCATGCGCCCCGGTGTCTTCCTCCGCGTCCAACGCGTTCCACCGGTTCCCCTGCTGAACTCTTGTCCAACGGGTCATCTTCTTCGTCGGGGGGGAGCAACGGATCGGACCTCGGCAAGTCATTTCGTGATTGCCTTTCGGGCGGAAAACGAAGACGGGGTAAGTAGCCGTGTCGTCATGTGGATGCGCATGCGGTTGGAAGCCAAGTCGAGAGTAATAGCAAGAGACTGATCCCTGTCGTGCGCTCGGTGGCTTGCTCAAGTGAGTGTCGACAACCGTGTCGGCGAATCGGCCTGGGACGTATCACCGATAGTCAGCGGTTGAGCACGCAGCGAGACTCAATCGAGCGGCGGTATTCGCTCTGTGCTTAGCTTTGACCAGGCGTCAGTGGAGGCGGGGACCCTTGGCTTGGATTCGCTTACTCAAATCGACAGGCACGCGTCGGATCAAAATGCTTGGCCCAACAGGATCACCAAGCTCTAGTTGTCTGCGCCATCGGTGGTTAGCCATCTTCGTTGCACC
Organism: uncultured Acidimicrobiales bacterium; assembly: GCA_963848335.1. GTDB lineage: Bacteria > Actinomycetota > Acidimicrobiia > Acidimicrobiales > UBA8190 > Chersky-840. The sequence goes on along the minus strand of CAWKDD010000002.1, from coordinate 407,529 downwards.
CCTGGTTCTCGCTGCAGTATATGAAAGCCCTGCGATGGCAGCCCCTTTGCACTACATCGGCAACGCCCCAGGCTCGATAGCGTGTTCTCTTACTTTCAAGGTGAAGTTCTCGCCGCGCCTCAAAATGACCGGTGGCGGCACCGGCTCCTCGAGGGTCAAGGGCGTCCTCTTCAACTGCCAACCGTCAGATAGCGCAGTCACGATCAGCAAGGCCACGGCTGTCGGTTCGTTCGCGTCCAGTCCCCTGAGTTGTACAACCTTGTCTGCGACGGGCGCTGCTGCCTCGCTAACCATCACTTGGAAGGGAACTCTGAACGGAACGGTGGCGTCCACAGAATACTCAAGCAGAGCGCGATTCACATCGACGACCGTGAGCGGCTCAGAAGCGTCAGGGTCCTTCGGAGGAGCTGCCTCCATCGACATCGCTGTTCCGGCACATCTGTCCTCGTTGTGCGAAGCATCCCGAGGGCTCCGGAAAACGACGATTAGCGGCACCATGACACTGGGTGAAACTCTTGCTGCGGGTTCCACTCAAGGCAAGCTCGCGAGTGACGGCGAGGGCTATTGTGCTGTGTTGGCGTCTACCGGGGTGGCCTGCTGGGGCCTTGGAACTCTCGGGGAACTCGGAAACGGCTTGGCGGACTCTCTGGGCAGCAGCAGCGAGGTTCCGGTAGCAGTGCTAGCTGTCGGTGGAAAAGGTACGCTCACCGGCGTGGCAGACCTCACCGGTGGTTACTACAACTACTGTGCTGTCTTGATTTCCGGAGGCGTGGACTGTTGGGGGGACGATACCAACGGTCAGCTTGGAAACGGTGTGACCGGGAATGGCGCAAAGAGCACTCTCAGTCCCACTCCGACACCCGTGCTGGGCGTCGGCGGGAAGGGAACGCTGGGCGGAGTCGCCCGCGTTACCTCAACGCAGGAAGGCTATTGTGCTGTACTCATCTCCGGAGGTGTCGACTGCTGGGGCGAAGGCACCTACGGGGCGCTTGGCGATGGAAAGGGTGCCGGGAATACCGTGTTCCCGGTGCAGGTCGTGGGCCTCGGAAACAAGGGCCTGCTTGGTGACGTCGATGCCCTTACGTCGGCCTTGGCCTCCACATATTGCGCCTTGATGAGTAGTGGACTAGTTGCGTGCTGGGGACAAGACGACAGCTACCAGCTTGGAGTCCCCGGTGGCGCTGGCTCCCCAGGGGTCCCTGTCCTTGTCGACGGCGCGGGCGGATCGGGCATTCTGAGCGGTGCGGTGCAGGTCGAGGGCGGCTCGGCAAACTTTTGCGCCCTACTCAATACGGGTGGGGTCGTGTGCTGGGGAGACAACTATAACGGCTCTACAGGGTCTCCAACGGACAGTAACACGGTGCCCGATGCAGTGGTGGGCGTCGGCAACAAAGGTCTTCTCAAAGACACCACTGCCTTAGAGACTGACACAAGAGGTTTCTGCGCCTTACTCAGTTCCGAAGAAGTGGACTGCTGGGGAGATAACGCAGATGGCGAGTTGGGGGGCGGTTCGATCAAGGGAATGACCTCCAGTTGGGTTCCCGTCGCTGTGGTGGGCGTCGGGGCCTCTGGAGTGCTCGCGGGAGTCTCCGCGTGGTGAGCAACAGAGCCCCCTTCTACAGTTATTGCGCCATCCTCGCCACGACCCGGATGGTTTGTTGGGGTTACGACGCAAACGGAGGACTTGGCAACGGCTCTACGACTGGTGCGGGGATCGCTGGGATTCCCTATCCCGTCACAGTCGTCGGCGTCGGTGATGCAGGCGTGCTCTCGGGCGTGTCAGGGGTAGCCACGACCCGCCCCAATAGTGGCGAACAACCCAGCTACTGCGTGATGGTGACCTCTGGAGGACTCGACTGCTGGGGCAGCGGCGGGACGCTCGGTAACGGTGATGATGCTGTTCACCCGGCTCCCGTAGTGGTCAAGGGGATCGGAGGCAGCGGAACACTCTCGTGGTCCTGAGCGGGGGACTGGCGTGTAATAGTGAATGGAGGCTGGCGTATCCGAATAGTTGTGGTCAAGGAATAGCGCCCTATTGCGGATCCACCAGCCTTTGCGACCGTTGGCTCCATAAGGCTGACACTGATCTATCCAGCAAGGACGCCGGTACCGAGCCAGCGCTCGGCCGTCGCTGACGGGCGAGGCGTACAGTAGTTCGGTTCGTCGCCGCTGGCTGGGCTCAAGGTCTCGAAGCGGGTGCCGGTGACGGCGTCCGAGTTCATCGCCAACCCGAACCTGGAAACTCGGTGCAGCCCAAGAGACATCCGGCGGTAAGAAATGGTTGCCGATTCCAGATCCCGCTCATTAGTCTGAATACGAAACCTAGGCGAGGGGGAGGATTCGGAATGGCGGGCTGGGTATTCGCAGTGGTGTTTGTCATCGCTCTTTTGACCTTCATCTTCTTGCCGTTCCTGCGTGTCATAGGAGCGATGCGAGTCAATCAGAGTGCTGACCGGTTTACAGGCGTCTTGTCCGGCTGGAAGATCACAACAGCGTCCGGCCGAGTCTTGAGCGCGAGTATTCGCCAAGAACAATTCGGGGTTGGCGGTGTCAGTGGGACAGCTATTAATACTTTTGGCTCAACGTCCTTTGTCGGAAGCGGGCCTCGTATCATCAACCGCACCTATAACGAGTTTCGGCTCCAACTACCTAACGGAACTCAAGAACCCTTCTCACTCGTCAACTTCAACGCTCAGTTGCAGCAAGGCGATCTCGTGACCGTCGCGAGTGCCTCGAAGGGGCGCAAATCCTTCACGTTTGCGATCCTAGATCACACCACAAGTAGTCAGTACTTCAACGATGTGTCACTCCATTCGATCTCTGGACTCCGCAATAAGTGGGTGTTTCTGCTTTGGTTCTGGCTCGGCTGTCTATCGTTGATCGGACTTCCGGTCGTGTTCTCCTACATCTTCTTGGAGCGTCGCCAACGCAATCGATTCTCCAAGAAGGGTGTCGCACCACTTTGGCGACGGGCAAGCGCCGAACTTGGCACACCTAGGACTTCTTCGAATGTGTCACCTCCGTCTTCAGCCCCTCCATATTCAGAGCCACCGGCTCCGTCTCAACCCGTCGCACCACCGGCACCGACTTCCACCTCGGCATCGCCGCTCTTTATCTCTCCAAATCAAGCAGACGCTGCGAGTAGCCAGCAGACGGGAGCGACCAGCGTGATTTCCCGGCCACCACCGGTCGATCAAGCTCCTCAGCCCCCGTCACCTCCACCGGGCTGGTATCCCGATCCACACACCCCTGTGCAGCGGTACTGGGACGGGAGGCAGTGGACCGAACACACGGCTCCGCTCACGACGCCGAACTAGCGACGAAAAGAACAAACTTGTCGTTGGCTCGCCTGGTCGTCAAGCCGCTGCGTCTTGGCAGCCTATTGGGCCGTTCGAAAAGTGCCGGTACGCGTTGAGGTCTGGAAGGAAGCCTTCCGCCGTCGGAGCCACGCATATTCGGGGCTACCGGTCGCGTCTTTATATCGAACACGCGCCGACGCAGGGACAGGCTTGCACACGGCAAGCCCGACCGGTATCCGCGGGTGGACGGTTGCTCAGGTGCTTACAGGCACCTCCCGGGTAGCGGCCAAGGTGCGAGCCAGTTGGTCGGCGGTGGTTCCAAGCCTCTCGGCCGCTAGCCCTCACGTAGATGACTGCGGCGTACAGGGCGTAAATCCAGAGCTCGGCGTTCCACCAGCCGGCGTCGGCATAGACATCAGCTCGCACGCCGCCGCGCAGTGCAGCCGCTCCATAGAGGGCGTACTGGCTGTTGCGGTGGGCCACTTTTCCGTGGAATTCAACCTCGGGCAGGTACTTCTCGCGCAGTCCCCGGTACTCGAGTGGTCGAGTGGCGTCGAACGCGCCGAGTGAAAGAGCGTCGGCCGCCAGGCCGATCAGGGACTCGCCCAGAGCGATGTCACCCCGTCGGGCGATCACCGCCACCGCCTGTACGAGCGCAGCGACATCTTCTCCACGGATGAGCCCGCCGATCACGATCTGTTCCGCTTGGGCGAAGCGCTCGGCCCCATCATCCACAGCCACGGTCGACCTCCCGCTGGACGTGCCCAGGCTACGCCCCGGCCCGCCCGGGATCCCCGGGATATGCCGGCCATCGAGTCCGCTGTCCCCGGGATATGCCGGCCATCGAGTCCGCCGGAGCCCGAGGCGGTCGCCGCGGCCGATGTGAGAAGACCACCAAACAGGGAGGTCATCACATGGCTGGAACCACAATCGTCCCCCCCGCCTCGCCGCTCTTCGACGAGGCCCGCCTGGCCGTCGCCGGGTTCCTGGCCCGGTACTCCGGGCCCACCCGCCGCAGCTACGGCACCGACCTGCGCCAGTTCTTCTCCTGGTGCGCCTCGGTGGAGCTCGAGATCTTCGATTTGAAGCGGGGCCACGTCGAGCTGTGGGCCCGCTCCATGGAGGAACGGGGCCTCGCCCGGGCCACCATCGGCCGACGGCTGTCCACCGTGGGCGGCTTCTACCGGATCTGTGTTATCGACGGGCTCATCGCGCACTCTCCGGCCGAGTACGTCCGGCGACCGAAGATCGACACCGAGTCGCCGACCCTCGGCCTCGACCGGATGGAGCTGAGCGCCTTCGTGACCCAGGCGGCCGCGGCCGGCGCCATGGAGCATGCCCTGGCATGTCTGCTCGGGCTGCTCGGTCTGCGGGTGTCAGAGGCCTGCTCAATCGACATCGAGGACCTCTCCCTCGAACGCGGACATCGGACGGTCACCGTTCTCGGCAAGGGGTCCAAGTTGGCGGTGATCCCCCTGCCACCGCGCATCGGTCGGGCCGTCGATCTGGCTGCGGGCGAGCGCAGGTCGGGCCCTCTTCTTCTCACCCAGGCCGGCAACCGTATGAACCGCCACGCCGCCACCCGGATCGTGCACCGGCTGGCCAAGCGGGCCGGGGTCACCAAGCACATCTCGCCGCACTCATTGCGCCACAGCTTCATCACCGCCGCCCTCGATGCCGGGGTGCCGCTGCGGGATGTGCAGATCGCCGCCCGCCACGCCGACCCGAGGACTACCACCCGATATGACCGGGCCCGAAACAATCTTGACCGCCATGCCAGCTATATCGTCACCGCTTTCGTGGCGGGCGGGAGCTGACCGCAGCGATATCGGGCGTGGCACTGGGGCCGACGTATGCGCCAACGGCCCCGGTGTCACGTCTGCTTTGGCGCGACCGGTACCCCCGATTATCGACCCCCCTCCCGAGGTCGTGGTCCGACCGCAACCCCGATCGGGAGCGGCACTTTGTGCGCTTCCCATTCACGGTGCGTTCGACGGCGAAGTCAAAGAAGGCGCCGAGCGGGGACCCGGGAGCCAGGTGCAATCCAATTGGCTCGATGTCCGGCGCTTCCGAGGGCTGCCGGATAGAACCTGGTGCTTGCAATGGTGTCCCTGCCGGGGATCGGCCCGATTGTCAGGCGCGCGGTGCAGCGACGACGCCACGCACTGGCACCCCGAACATGCCGGAAGGCCGATGAACATGACTTGTTGGGGTCCTCCCCCGGCGGGCCGGCGAGGACCGTTTCGATGGCACCGGCGCTGGAAGAGGGCTGCCCATCTACCGGCACGGTCGGTGAACAGATATGTAGTTTGCAATTCACTCATATTGTATGCTATACAGTTGTTCAACCCCAGTGAAGGGAGGTTCGGCCATGAGCACCCGATCCCCGACCGTGCAGGATTCGGACCTCAGCGCCCGGACGAAGATTCGAGAGGCAGCACTCAGCCTGTTCGGTAACGAGGGCTTCGCCGTTTCGGTTCGTGCCATAGCCGACGCGGCCGGCTGCTCCCCAGGGTTGGTCATTCACCACTTCGGGAACAAGGAGGGCCTCAGAGAAGCCGTCGACCAATCGGTGATGGACATGCTGCTCCAAAGGTTCGAAGGTATCCCCTCGCAGCTGCCGGCCGATGAACTGTCCCGGATTATGGGTGATGTCTTTTCTGACGTGATTGGAGAGAGCCCCGTAGTGCGCCAGTACATCCGTCGGTCGCTGCTTGAGGCAACCCCAGCGAGCCAGACCATCTTCGATGAGCTGCTCGCTCTCACCAACAAGAGTCTGCGTCAACTGCAGCGAGCCGGTGGGTTGCGGGAGAGCTCCGACCCTCAGTGGCGCCCATATCAACTCCTCTTTGTGATCCTCGGCACCCTCTTGCTTGAGCCAGCGATACAGAGCCACTTCGACCAGCCTGTCCACGATCCTGACCTCCGTCGCGTGCGCACCGCGGCCAACTACGACCTCCTCTCCCATGGAATGTTTCGCACGTCTGCGGATGCCATACCCAAGAGGTCGAAGTCTTGAAAATCACTGGTAGTGCAGTCCATCTATCTTTTGCCCGCTCATCCATCAGTAACGACCTCCTGCCCCGCGGCTCGCTCCGTCGATTGGCAACCGTTGCCCCAAAGAGAGTGACGTCAGGAGAACCGATATCACCCACTCACCACCAGGTCGGCTCGGCCAACGATGGAGGACGTATGACACTAACTAAGTCGACAAGAGTCCCCGACTCAATGCCAACCGAGCCGGTGTCTTCGAAGCAATCACAGGGTTTCGTCGCTGAGCTGTTCGACGCCATCACGCCCCGGACGGTCTTGCTTGTTACGGGAGTGCTGTTCATCCAGCTCGCGTTCGTGCTTTCCTTCGTCGGCGCTTTCCACCATCCCACCCCGCACCGGGTTCCCGTGACTGTCGTTGCGCCGGCGCAGATCTCGGGTCACGTCGTGAACGAGCTCAGCGGCCTCCAGGGCCAGCCGCTCTCTGCCACCGCCGTTCCCAGCAAATCAGCCGGACTGGCCCTGTTGCGCGAGGGTTCGACGAGTGGCGTGTTCATTGTCGACCCCACTGGCAAGAGCGACTTGCTCCTTGTAGCAAGCGGTGGCGGTGCAGCAGTCTCGACGGCGGTCGAGGACGTGTTCACACACGTTGAGGCGACTGAACATAGGACCATGACGGTCACCGACGCCGTCCCCGCACAACCAGGCGACGGCCGGGGTCTATCGGGCTTCTACTTGGTCGTCGGCTGGCTCGTCGGCGGCTACTTGGTAGCCGCGCTTCTCGGAATCGCCAAGGGCGCCCGGCCTGCGACTAGCCGTCGAGCGATCCACCGCTTGATCGCGGTCGTCCCCTACGCCATTCTCTCGGGACTCGGTGGAGCGATCATCGTCGGCCCCGTCCTCGGGGCCCTCAACGGACACTTCATGGCATTTTGGTTGGTCGGCGCACTCCTCGTCTTCTGTGCTGCCGCGGTCACGATGGCGTTCCAAGTTCTCCTTGGGGTCCTTGGTATTGGTCTCACCCTGATCTTGTTCGTCGTGCTCGGCAATCCCAGCGCTGGTGGGGCGTACCAAGCCTCGTTGCTCCCTCCATTCTGGCGGGCGATCGGCAACTCGATTCCGAACGGTGCCGGCGTCGAAGCCATTCGGCGCATCGCTTACTTCGGCTCGTACGATGTGGTGAGCAACTTGGTCGTCATCGCCATCTACACCGTCGCCGGAACGGCAATCGCAATTACCGGCGCGTCGATATTGGCCCGTCGGGTGGCTGCCGGCCAGTCCGTTGTACCCGCCGTCATCGACGGACATACCGTTCCTCCGACGTTGGCTGCGTAACGAAGTTGGCGTAAGGGATCCCGTGGACTTCGGCATCGGGCGACGACGATGGGAAACAGAACATTCCCGCATCGGTGAAGAAGACGAACGGGTGGGTAGACGTCGAGCAATGACAAACGAGAGCACACGGACCGTTTTGGTAGCCCTTGCGGCGGACCTCGGGATCGGGCTGGCAAAGGCTGGCGCAGCAGCCCTTACGGGTTCAGCTGCAATGGCGGCCGAAGCTTCGCATTCACTTGCCGATGTCGCCACAGGGGTCATCCTCGTCGTCGCTCAGCACCGCAGCACCCGTGGTCGCGACGATCAACATCCTTTGGGATATGGGCGAGAGATCTACTTTTGGACACTGCTGGCGGCGCTCGGAGTGCTGGTCGCTGGTGCGGTGTTCTCCCTGCGTGAAGGCGTCGAGGAGCTGATCCACCCAAGCGTGACCTCTCGGTTCGCCGTGGCCTATGTCGTGCTGGCGATCTCGACCGTCTTGGACCTCGTTTCATTTCGCCGATCCGCTGGCCAGATGAGCAACCAAGCGCGCCACAGGAACCTCAGCCTCCTCAACCAGTCCAAGACGACCTCCGATCCCAGCTTGCGGACCGTGTTTGTTCAAGATGCGGTGTCGGTCTCAGGAGATGTAATGGCCTTCGTGGGTTTGGGCCTCAATCAGATCACCGGATCGTCGATACCCCAGGGAATCGTCGCCGTGCTAATCGGGCTGTTGCTCATCCGTGCCGGGTTTCGGCTCGTTCAGCGCAGCCACGACTTTCTGGTCGGTGCCTGGTCGCTCACCTCCCCGGCTCAAAAGGAGGGCGAGGCTGATGACTTCACCCAGCCGTTCCAACCGAGTGATGAGGAGGCATTACGAACCTTTCTCCTTGGGTACCCGGGAGTGATCGCCATTCGCGAGCTCCTCGTGACGTTCGTCGGCCCCGGCCGAGTTTGGGTAATCGTCAATGTCGAGATCGAGCACAACCTCCGCGGAGATCAGGTCACATCGCTCGTGAGCGGCATTGCTTCGGGCTTGAAGCACGAGTCGGAATACATTTACCGCGTCGACGTGGTTCCCGTCAGTGGGGCAACGGCCTCGCCGTAGTCAGTCAAATCGCGCTGAGGGCGGCACTGAGCGTGAGTTCAGTACCGAATGGGCGTTTGAGTGCAGTACCGAAAGGGTCACCGAGCCTTACCCGCGGGCCCGAACCGAAGGAGTACTGGACCGTCTTGGAGCACGGCTGCCCTTAGGGCCGGTCCGAGGATCACGCGAAGCCCTGACCTGCTTACAGGTTTTCACGTTCCTGTAGTCGGTCCCCAAACATGGGTGCGACATCCGTATTGGGTCTCGCCCCAAACGCTGGCGCGGGGCGTGCCATAACGACGCGCAAATCGTCTGTGAAGGCGTTGACGGACCCGCAGACATATTCGGCGAGCTGGCGCCTCCGGGGGAGCGCATTCGCCGCACCCACTAGCGGCCATGCCGGCCTTCGACCGACCGGAACTGCCGGCTCTGTGCGTCCTGCCGGGGTCAAGTCGCCAACCAACAGACCGGTCGAGATCACCCGTTTTGCTGCGGGCTGGAATGCGGACTGCTTGACCTCGGGGGCGGGATCCGGTGATCTGCTGGCTGCGGCCGCGCCATCCGGTAACGCGTAAGCGGGGAGCGGCGGTCAGGAGCCGACGGCGCCGGCTCCAACGCCCCAGTATCCCGGTGACCGTGACCGGACCCGTCAAGGCGACCCTTCCGGGCGGCCTCTGGGCCGGCCAATTGACAGGCCCTACCGTTGCGGTCTTTGGGTTCACGACCTTTGCAGCCTTATCTTGTGGGCTGCGTCAGATGATGCTCGATCATGGCGTCCGGGCACTGGCGAACGTGACCCTTCAACGTCACCCTGAACGTCGCCCTCACTGGTCGTGGCACTGTTAGGCACCGGCGGAGAATCGTCATAGACGGGCAGCGTGTTCGCTTCGAGTCTGGGCCGGGATGCGAGGACCCTCACCCAACTCAGCTCCGGTGCTCCTGAGCTACCGCAGGCCGTTTCTGGTCTTCCGCCGCCCCGCAGCCTGCCTCCGAGCCGCACACACCTTCGAGGGCTCGCCTCCAGCTGAGGATGGCACACCGATCCTCCACGCCGAACACGATTGCAAGGGCGTCCCTTGCCGGCGCAGGAGCGCTACGGAGATCCCCGGCATGCGGCCGTTCTGTCGCCCGATGGCAATCATCCTGTCGTTCCTTCACCTGCTGAGCCGCTACACGAACCATGTCGCAGGCGTCCCGTCAAGCTCGACAAACGCTGACCGGCCGGACATCGAGTCCGGCTCGGCCAGCGATTCGAATGCACTCGTCGACTTCGCCAGCCCTGTACAGGTGATCCACACACGTGCACCATCGATGCGAACGTCACCCTGACGGTCGTAGCGCCACGCCAGGCGGCAGTCGTGACGGCCCGCGAGCCGACCGTCGCGGCACCGTCTTTAGCCACGGCATCGCATGATGCAACTGTGTGGGCTCGATGATCAGGTCTGGCGGAGTAGATCCGGGATCGTGTTGACGCGCCCGGTGCGGGCTCGATGCCCGCTCGGGCGCTGTAATCGCTCGGATGCTGGCGTGAGCCTGGTCACGGTGGGCCAGCAGAGGGCCCCGGTGCCGGCGATCGGCTTCGGGCCGCGCTATAGCCCGAAGGCCGATCCCCGGCTTCAGGCACGACGGACATGCACGAGACGACGTCACCCTGCGGTCCTGAAAGAAGAAACCTCGGAACCTCGGCGAGGGTGACGGAGGTGACGTCGATCCGGATGATGGATCGCGCCGACACCTTCTCGACCGGAGATCGACCATGAACATGAAGCACCGCGCCCGCCAGCAGACCACTCGCCCAAGGGCGACGATCCACACCATTGCCGCCCATCCCTCGGGCATGGGCTCAGCCCCGGCCGAAGCCGGTCCGAGCCATACCGACGAGACGACCCCAGCCCCGAGCATGGGGCGCCTGGTCCTGACTGTCGACGAAGCGGCCTACCTCCTGCACATCTCCCGGAGCCTCGCCTACGAGCTCATCGCCCGCGGAGAGCTTCCGGCTCTCCGACTCGGCCGCCGGATCGTGATCCCCCGGGTCATGCTGGAGGAACCGCTCGGCACCGCCATCCGATGACGAAGGCGGCTCACGCCGATAGGCGTATACTAGGCGCATGCCACGAATCCAGGTGTATCTCCCCGACGATCTCTACCGTGCCGTGAAGGATCGGGAATTGCCGGCGTCGGAGCTGTTGCAGAGCGCAGTGCGATCCGAGCTGCACCGCCAGGAGCTGCTCGAGGAGACCGACCGCTACCTCGACGAGCTCGCCGCCAAGGTAGGCGAGCCCGAACTTGCGGCTGTGAAACGGGCCGAGGCGCTGTCGCGCCGGATTCGTCGCCAGGGCAGCGCCTCCCGGGCCTCGTGAGCCCGCTGGTCCTCGACTCGGGGGGAGTCACCCGACTTTCGCGCCAGAACCAGGACGCCGCGGCGATGATCGCCGTGTTCAAGCGCGACGGCATCTGGCCACCGGTCGTCCCGTCGGTGGTCCTGGTCGAGACGCTCACCGGACGTCAACGAGCCGATGCCCTGACCAACCGCTTCCTCAAGACCTGCGACATCGTGGAGGACGCGCCCCAGCACCTCGCTCGCCGTGCGGCTGCGCTACGGACCTCGGCCCGACGAGGATCCGCGGTCGACGCGATTGTCGTGGCGATGGCCGAACCGGGCGGCACTGTGCTGAGCGGGGACGTGGGGGATCTTCGGGCGCTCGCTTCCTACGCACACGACGTGGAGGTCCACCGGGTGTGACGTCGTGCTCAATCCACCGTGGACAGCGCGGGAGCACCTTGGTGACGGTGGACCCCTACGTGTCGTCTCCACCGTTGTCGAGGACCTCTCCCAGCATGTCGGCCACCGGCCCGTCGGCTGACTCCACGGCGTGCGCGTAGACCCAGAGCGTCATGGCCGGGTTGGCGTGGCCCAGGCGATTGGCCACGGTCCGAATGTCGTGGCCCCGGGCGATCGAGGTGGTCGCCGACCAGTGGCGCAGATCATGGAGGCGCCACCTCTTGTCGACGCCGGCTCGGTCACGCGCCCGCCGCCACCACGCCGCGATCCGCTCGGGGTTCACCGGGCGTTCCCCCACCGACAAGATCCACGGGCCACAGCTCCCCTGGAGGTGCTTCAGGTCTTCGAGTTGGCCGACCGTGGTCCGGTCCAGCGTCACGGTGCGACGGTTGGCCGTCTTCGTCGGATCGTCGCGCAACGTCGGACTCTGAGGCGAGCCCGGCTTGCCGTGGCGGATGATGGCCATGCTGGAGTCAATGGCGAGGCGATCGGCCTCCAGATCGTCCCACCGCAAGGCGGCGAGCTCGGAACGACGGGCCCCGGTCACAGCCGCCAGCCTGAGCGCCACCGCCGCGGCTGGCTCCACCTCGAATTCGTCCACCAGGTCAGTGGCGCCCAGCAATATCAGACGCACCTCGTCTTCCCCCATGGCCCCTCGGGGGGCCTGCTTGCGTCGTCCCAGTTGTGCCACCGCCACGACGTTGGTCGTCACCCAACCCCACCGCACCGCCTGGGTCACCGCGGCGCGCAGCGTCTGGTGTTGGTTTCGGATCGATCCTTCGCCAACTCCGGCCCGGGCGAGGCGGGCGTGCCAACGGTCGACGTCCACCGCGGTCAGCCGGACCAGGCGGATCTTGGCGATGGGGTCGGTTTTCACCATGGCGACCCGGCTCTTCTGGTTCTGGGTGGTCGACACCGCCCAGGCGGGCTCGTTCTGGTCGGTCCACATGTCGAGCAGTTCGGCCATGGTGACCTTGGCGGCACCGGAGCTGCGGCGCACGGTGAGCTCGGCCGCCACCCGGTTGGCGTCGCGCTTGGCTCCCCGGACGGTCCGGCTCACCTGGGTGGGACGGCCCTGGGCGTCTCGGCCCGTGAAGGCCCGAACCTCCCACACCCCCGGAGAACGCTCCCGCACCGTTGCCACGGACGGTCACGATAATCGAGTAGGGATAAAGTAGGGATATTCGGTGGATTTCACCCCCGAGCCAAGCTCAAGCCTTAGGCAGACACCCTATCCGAGCAGCCTCTTTGCGATCACGACGCGTTGGATCTGGTTGGTGCCCTCGTAGATCTGGGTGATCTTGGCGTCACGCATGAACCGTTCGGCCGGGAAGTCGGTGGTGTACCCGTAGCCGCCGAGGAGCTGCACGGCGTCGGTGGTCACAGCCATGGCCGTGTCGGACGCGAAGCACTTGGCCATGGCTCCGATCATGGAGAGCTCCCCGTCGGGATCTCCCGCGTCGATCACCGAGCACGCCCGGTAGACGAGAGTGCGAGCCGCCTCGGTCCGCATCGCCATGTCGGCGAGCATGAACCGCAGGCCCTGGAATTCGGCGATGGCCTGACCGAACGCCTTGCGCTGACCCATGTACCGGGCCGCGTAGTCGATGGCGCCCTGGGCGATCCCGACGGCCTGGGCTCCGATGGTGGGCCGGCTGCGGTCGAGGGTGTGCATGGCGATGGTGAACCCCTGGCCTTCCTCTCCGATCCGGTTCTCGGCCGGCACGCGGACGTCCTCGAAGACGACTTCGCCCGTGGGGCTGCCTCGCAGGCCCATCTTGTGCTCGAGCTTGGCCACCCGCACCCCCCAGTCGGCCTCGACCACGAAGCAGCTGATCCCCCGGTGCCCGGCGTCGGGGTCGGTCTTGGCGAACACCGTGTAGAGGTCCGATGCGCCCGCGTTGGTGATCCAGTACTTGGTGCCCGAGAGCACGTAGTGGTCGCCGTCGCGGACCGCCCGGCAGCGCATGGCGGCGACATCACTGCCGGCGTCGGCTTCCGACAGGCAGTAGCTGGCCTGGGCCTCCCCCGACGCGACGCGAGGGACGTACTTCTGGCGCAGGCTCTCGGTGCCCCAATTGAAGATGGGCATCATGCCGAGCTTCGAGATGAGCATGGTCACGCTGGTCGAGGCGCACACGCGGGCGAGCTCCTCCACCATGATCGCCTGGGTGACGTGGTCGGCCCCCGCCCCCCCGTAGGCCACGGGGATCCCGAGGGCAGGCAGCTCCATCTCGACCGCCGCCTTGAAGCCGTCCCACGGGAAGGCCGCGTCCCGGTCGACCTCGGCGGCGTGCGGCGCGATGCGCTCCTCGCACATCTGGCGCACGGCGCTTCGGAACTCCTTTTGGGTGTCGGCGAGCGCGAACGTCGGTGTCTGGTCCATCCCCCCAGTCTCGCGCTCCGGGGCTGCGCCCCGGTGCTACCGCTCCGGTGCCAGGTGCTCCAGCAGGAGTCGGTTGAGGTCGCCAGGTGCGGTCTCGGGGATCCAGTGGCTCACACCGCTCAGGACCTCGAAGCGGTACGGGCCCGTGACCCAGTCCACCGTCGCTTCCGCCGCCACGCGTCCCAGGGCGATGTCCTCGTCCGACCACACGTAGAGGGTGGGGACCGTGATCGCGCCCACGTCGGTGAGTGCATGGGGCTCGGTGGCCCGGTACCAGTCGAGCGCGGCCGTCATGGCGCCCGGCTCGAGCATGCGCTCGACGAACCGGCGCACCTCCTCGGTGTCCGAAGGGAGGCCGCTGGCGTCGAACATGGCGCGCAGCCCCTCGCCCGAGCCGTCCTCGCCCAACAGGGCGCGCTCGGCCACCCCGCCCGCCGCCCTGAAGACCTCGATGTACGACGAGCGCCGGTGCTGGTCCGGGTCTCCGGACTCGCCGAAGGCGGCTGCGAAGGCGCGGGGATGGGGTACCGACACGGCCGTGAGCGTTCGGACCCGGTCGGGGTGGCGTCCGGCGACGACCCAGGCCACCATGGCGCCCCAGTCGTGGCCCACCAGGTCGAAGCGCTCCAGTCCCCACCCGTCGGCAACGGCGATCACGTCGCCCACGAGCTCGGCGATGCGGTAGTCCTCCACCGTGGCGGGCCGGGCCCCGGGCGAATAGCCCCGCTGGTCGAAGGCCAGCCCCCGGTATCCGGCCGCCGCCACCGCCTCGAGCTGGTGGTGCCACGAGTACGAGGTCTGGGGGAAGCCGTGGAGGAACAGCACGGGCCGTCCGTCACGGGGTCCCGTCGCCACGGCCTCGAAGGAGAATCCGTTGGCAGCAATCTCCAGGTCTTCCATGCCGGCGGACGCTACCAATTCCCCTGTGCCGCCCTGCTGGGCCGTCACCGGCCCGTCACGACGTCGGTGCCGGGGCCTCCATCATCGAGGGCCAGTCCGAGAGCCGGGCCCGGATCTCGTCGGCACCCAGACGCAAGGTGTCCTCCGCCACGGCCGCCACGATGCTCCGCTGCTGGTGGTAGTGATGGGCGGCCGCTTGGAACAGCGGGGCCCGCCACGCCACCAGGTCCGGCGGTGGCTCGCCCAGGAACCCGAAGAGCACGAGGGCCAGCTCGATGTCCTTGGCCACCGGCGCCCGGCCGAAGAGCGCGGCGCGCCGGCTCGCCACCGCCGCGCACCCCACGAGGGCGTCCTCGCCGGTGATGCCTTCGGTGAGCTCGAGCCTGTCCTCGAACATGGTGTGGGCGAGCAGGAACCCGTAGCCCTGATCGGTCCCCGGGACACCGAGGTCCCGGCCCCGGGGGCCCTCAGGCCCGCGCAGGTCGCCGACGCGGCCCGCACGCCAGTCACGAGGGGTGCGCAGGCGGTAGGCGGGCCGGACCTGGTCGCTTTCGACGATCGGCACGAAGTTGGGCTGGGTCATCTGAGTGTGCGTGCTCCTCGGTGTCGTTCGTGAATGCTGCTCTGGACCCTCGTGGGTGGCGCTCGTCGGTACCCCGAGCTCAGCCCGTCGGGCTGTCCGCGGCCCCCCGCTCGGCGTGGACCAGACCGTAGACGATCGAGTCGTACAGGGCCTGCCAGGACGCCTCGATGATGTTCTCCGACACGCCGATGGTGGTCCAGACGTGCTCGCCGTCGCTGGTGTCGATCAACACCCGTGTGACCGCACCGGTGCCCTTGCCCGTGTCGAGCACCCGCACCCGGTAGTCGACGAGATGGACCGCAGCCAGATTCGGGAAGTGGGCACCGATGGCCTTACGCAGCGCCGAGTCCAAGGCGTTGATGGGACCGTTGCCCTCGGCGGTGGCCACCACCCTGTCCTCGCCCACGCGGATCCTCACCGTCGCCTCGGTGGTGTGGCGCCCGGCGTGGCTGGGGGGACCGAGCTCGTCATGATCGGTGTGGTCGTTGATGACCCGGAACGACTCGACCTCGAAGTACTGCGGCTCCCACCCCGTCGCCTTGCGCAGCAGCAGCTCCAGAGACCCGTCGGCGACCTCGAAGTGGTACCCGCGGTACTCGAGCGCCTTCAAGGTGTCGAGGACACCCGACAAGGCGTCGGAGTCGAGCTCGAGGCCGAGCTCTTCTGCCTTGAGCGCCAGCGTCGACCGGCCCGCCATCTCCGACACCACGAAGCGGGTGCCGTTGCCCACGGCGTCGGGCGCTACGTGCTCATAGGCGTCACGGCGTCGGGCGATGGCGCTCGTGTGCAGGCCGGCTTTGTGCGCGAACGCGGCCGAGCCCACGTAGGGCTGCTGCGGATTGGGGGCGATGTTCACGAGCTCGGCGATGTGGTGCGAGACCGGCGTGATCCGCTCGAGGCGATCAGGTGGGATGGTGCGCACGTTGAGCTTCAGCGACAGATTGGGGATCGTCGCCGAGAGATCGGCGTTCCCCGTGCGCTCGCCGTATCCGTTGACACAACCCTGCACGTGCGTCGCCCCGGCCCGGACCCCGGCGATCGAGTTCGCCACCGCACACCCGGAGTCATTGTGGAAATGCACACCGATCTGGCACTCGAAGTCGGCCACCACCCCAGCCACGATGCGCTCTGCGTCGTGGGGGAGCGTGCCGCCGTTGGTGTCGCACAGGACGATGGCCTCGGCCCCCGCCTCCTCCGCGGCACGCACCACTCGTAGGGTGAATTGCGGGTCGTCCCGGTACCCGTCGAAGAAGTGCTCGGCGTCGAAGAACACCCGGAGGTCGTGGTCGCGCAGGAACGCCACCGAGTCGGCCGCCATGGCCACGGCTTCGTCGAGGGTCGTGCGCAACGCCTCGGTGACATGCAGCTTCGAGGCCTTGGCCACGATGCACACCGCCTCGGTGTTGGCCTTCACCAGCTGGCGCAGCACCTCGTCGTCCTCGGCACGCACGCCGGCGCGCCGCGTCGAGCCGAAGGCCACCAGCGTGGCGGTGGAAAGTCGGAGCTCGGCCGGGGCGCGGGCGAAGAACTCCTCGTCCTTGTGGTTGGCGCCGGGCCATCCGCCCTCGATGAAGGCGACGCCGAGATGGTCGAGCTGCTCGGCAACTCGCAGCTTGTCGTCGACGGTGAGCGACAGGCCCTCCTGTTGGGACCCGTCACGCAGCGTGGTGTCGAAGATGTCCACGGCCTCGGGAAGCACGGGGAGGCCGAAGTCGTGGCTGGCCGCGCCGTGACGGTGAGCGCCCCCCCGGCTCCTGCTCGAGTCACTCGACATGCTCGAGCCAGTCCTTGTAGCGGTCCATCTCCCCCCGCACGGTGGCGAAGTAGGTCTCCTGGATCTGCTTGGTCACGGGCCCCGGCCGGCCCGTCCCCACGGGGCGGTCGTCGACCTCGCGGATCGGCACCACCTCGGCCGCGGTCCCGGTGAGGAACGCCTCGTCGGCCGTGTAGAGGTCGGTGCGGATGAGCGTCTCGGTGGCGCACTCGTAGCCGAGATCCGTGGCGATGGTCTGCACCGAGTCCTGGGTGATGCCCGCCAGCGCGCACGAGTCCGACGTGGGAGGGGTGATGACGGTCCGGCCCCGGACCACGAAGATGTTCTCGCCCGTGCACTCCGACACCCGGCCGTCGGACGCCAGCAGCACGGCCTCGTCGTACCCGGCCTTCAGGGCCTCCACCTTGGCCAGTGACGAGTTCACGTACATGCCCGTCCCCTTGGCCGCGGTCGGCACCGCGTTCGGGTCGTGGCGCTGCCACGAGGACACCTTGAGCCGGATGCCGTTGGCCACTCCCTCGTCGCCGAGGTAGGTGCCCCAGGGCCAAGCGGCGATGGCGACGCTGACGGGACACGGCAGAGGATTGAGGCCCATCTCCCCGTAGCCGAGGTAGACGATGGGCCGGAGGTAGCACCCGTCGTCGAGCCCGTTGACGCGCACCACAGCCTTGCTGGCCTCGATGATCTCCGCGGGGCTGAAGGGCACGTCGATCATGAACACCTTGGCCGAGGTGAAGAGCCGGTTGATGTGGTCGGTCAGCCGGAACACGGCCACGCCGCGGCTCGTCGGGTAGGCCCGGATTCCTTCGAACACGCCCGAGCCGTAGTGCAGCGAGTGCGTGAGCACGTGGATGCGCGCCTTGTCCCAGTCGACGAGCTCGCCGTCGAGCCAGATCTTCTCGGTCGGGGTGATGGGCACGGGTCAGAGCCTTTCTGCAATGGCGTCGCCGACGGCGACGGTGGACGAAACGTGAGAGCCGGGCGCCTGCTCGGCCAGGTAGGAGGTGACGGCCTTGCTGATCCGCTCGGCTCCGTCGGCCTCGCCCAGGTGCTCGAGCATCAGGGCCGCCGAGCGCACCGCCGCCACCGGATTGGCGGTGCCGGAGCCGACGATGTCGTGGGCGGCACCGTGGACGGGCTCGAACAGCGAAGGGCCGGTGCGCGCCGGGTTCAGGTTGGCCGAGGCCGCGAAACCGATCCCCCCCGCCACCGCGCCGGCCAGGTCCGTCAGGATGTCGCCGAAGAGGTTGTCGGTCACGATGACGTCGTAGCGGTCGGGTCTCTCCACGAGGTAGATGCAGGCCGCGTCGACGTGGTTGTAGTCGCGGGTCACGCCGGGGAATTCGGGGGCCACCTCGTCGACCACCCGCTGCCACAGGTCGCCCGAGAAGGTGAGGACGTTGGTCTTGTGCACCAGAGTGAGGTGATGACGGGGGCGTCGCGCCGCCAGCTCGAATGCGAAGCGGACACACCGCTCGACACCCATGCGGGTGTTCACCGAGCCCTGCGTGGCCACTTCGTTGGGCGTGTTGCGGCGCAGGAACCCGCCTTCTCCCGCGTAGGTCCCCTCGGTGTTCTCGCGCACGACGACGAAGTCGCAGTCGGGTGCGGGCGCCCCGGCCATCCCCACGAAGGGCCGCAGGTTCACGTAGAGGTCCAGCTCGAACCGCAGGCGCAGGAGCAGGCCCCGCTCGAGCAAGCCGCTCGGGACCTCAGTCGAGCCCACGGGCGGGCCCACCGCTCCGAGGAGGATGGCGTCGAAGCCGCGGAGCTGTTCGAGGGTGGCGTCGGGAAGGACCTCGCCGGTGCGCAGGTAGTGGGAGGCACCGAGCTCGAAGTCGGTGGTGTCGAGGATGACGCCGGTGGCGGCGACGACCTTGAGCGCCTCGGCCAGCACCTCGGGGCCGATGCCGTCGCCGCCGATCACGGCCACTTTGTGGGTCCTGGGTGTGCTCATCGGTCTCTGGTCTCTGGTCTCTGGTCTCTGGCTCGGGATTCGGTCTCGATGGGGTCAGGAGTGGGGTCGGTGTGGGCTCCCACCCCGGAAAATGAAAAACCGCCCACAACGTGGACGGTCGGGGAGGCGCACACCAGTCGGGTGTGCGCCTATTCGATGACGATTACGGGTGCGCTCGGTGTTCCCATCGGAGAACCAGTCTCCCGCGCCTCGACCTGCCACGTCAACCACGCCCGGAGCCCGGTCGCAGCTGCGCTCCCGGGCGGGGGCGGTGGGGAGGCCGCCGGCCGGGTCGCCGGGACACCCGGACCTCGGTGCAGGGGGCTTCACCCACCGAAGGGGCCCCATCGAGCCGGTACCCTTGAGGGCCGTGACCGACGACGAGTCCACCCACCTCACCCAGGCCACCTTCGAACGCCTGCAGGCCGAGCTCGAGGACCTCACGACCCGGGGCCGGGTCGAGATCGCACGTGCCATCGAGGCGGCCCGGGCCCTCGGAGACCTGTCCGAGAACGGTGACTATCACGCCGCCAAGGACACCCAGGGGAAGATGGAATCTCGGATCCGGCGGCTCCAGCACACCCTGGGACATGCCGTCGTCGTCGACGACGAGGCCGTGGGGAGCTCCGCCACGGTGGCGGCCGGCTCCGTCGTCGCCATCCGCTACGCCGGCGACGAGGAGATCGAGCGGTTCCTCGTCGGGTCCATCGAGGAGCGCCACGACGAGCTCAACGTGGTGTCCCCCGGCTCACCGCTGGGACAGGCCCTGCTCGGCAAGACCGCCGGTGACGTGGTCGAGTACCAGGCCCCGGGGGGCACGCTGCGCGTCGAGATCGTGCAGATCGGCAGCTGATCCGTGGTCGGCACGCACGCCAGCGGTACCCCGAAGTCCGGCACCGGCGCACAGAGGCCCCGCACACTCAGCGACAAGGTGTGGGAGCGGCACCTCGTCCATCGAGCCGAGGGTGAGCCGGACCTGCTGTTCATCGACCTGCACCTGGTCCACGAGGTCACGTCCCCTCAGGCCTTCGACGGGCTCCGGCTCGCCGGCAGGTCCGTGCGCCACCCCGAGCTCACCGTCGCCACCGCCGACCACAACGTCCCCACCACCGACATCGACAAGCCCGTGGCCGACCCGGTATCGGCGCGGCAGCTCGAGGTCCTCTCGGCCAACTGCGCCGAATTCGGGATCACGTGCTACCCGATGGGCCATTCCAACCAGGGCATCGTCCACATCATCGGCCCCGAGCTGGGGCTCACCCAGCCCGGCATGACCATCGTGTGCGGCGACAGCCACACTTCGACACATGGCGCTTTCGGCGCGCTGGCGTTCGGCATCGGCACCTCCGAGGTCGAGCACGTCCTCGCCACACAGACCCTTCCCCAGCAGCGTCTCGCCACCATGGCCATCGAGATCGACGGTGACGCCCCCGCCGGTGTCACCGCCAAGGACATCATCCTCGCCGTCATCGGGCGCATCGGCACCAGCGGGGGGATGGGCCACGTCCTCGAGTACCGCGGCCCCGCCATCCGCGCCCTGACCATGGAGGGGCGGATGACGATGTGCAACATGTCCATCGAGGCCGGCGCCCGGGCCGGGATGATCGCCCCCGACGACACCACCTTCGCCTACCTGGAGGGCCGCCGCCACGCGCCCACGGGCCGGATGTGGGAACGGGCGCTCGACGACTGGCGCGGCCTCACCACCGACGACGGCGCGGCCTTCGACAAGTCCGTGTCGATCGACGCCACCGCCATCGCGCCCCACGTCACGTGGGGCACCAATCCGGCTCAGGTCGTCC
The DNA here is from genome assembly GCA_963848335.1 of uncultured Acidimicrobiales bacterium. GTDB lineage: Bacteria > Actinomycetota > Acidimicrobiia > Acidimicrobiales > UBA8190 > Chersky-840. The sequence continues at coordinate 386,654 of CAWKDD010000002.1, read as the reverse complement.
CCATCTCCGGGCACGTCCCGGACCCTTCGAGCTTCGCGGAGCCCGCCGAGCGCGAAGCGGCGGCCCGAGCACTCGAGTACATGGGGCTGGCCGCGGGCACGGCGATGCGCGACGTGACGGTCGACACCGTCTTCATCGGGTCGTGCACGAACTCGCGCATCGAGGACCTCCGCTCCGCCGCCGACGTCCTCGCCGGCCGGCACACCCGGCCGGGGTTGCGCGCGCTGGTCGTCCCGGGCTCACACCCGGTCAAGGCCCAGGCCGAGGCGGAGGGGCTCGACAAGGTCTTCGTCGCCGCCGGCTTCGAGTGGCGCGAGCCGGGCTGCTCGATGTGCCTGGCCATGAACCCAGACAAGCTCGCGCCGGGCGAGCGCTGCGCTTCGACGTCCAACCGGAATTTCGAGGGACGTCAGGGCCGGGGGGGACGCACCCATCTGGTCTCCCCGGCCGTGGCGGCAGCCACCGCGGTGGCGGGGCACTTCGCCACCCCCGAGGAGCTGTCGTGAGCTCCCAGGTGTGGTCATGATCCCGGGCCGGCCGTCGTGAAGCCCGTCACCGTCATCACCGGACACGCCGTTCCCCTCGATCGCTCCGACGTCGACACCGACCAGATCATCCCGTCGGACTGGCTCAAGCGCGTCGAGCGCACCGGGTTCGGCGCCGGACTCTTCTCGGAGTGGCGTGACGACCGCAACTTCGTGCTGAACGAGGCTCAGTACGCGGGAGCCAACATCCTCGTCGCCGGGCCGAACTTCGGCACCGGCTCCTCTCGTGAGCATGCGGTATGGGCGCTTCTCGACTACGGGTTCGAGGCCGTCGTGTCGCCCCGATTCGCCGACATCTTTCGCAACAACTGTACGAAGCAGGGGCTCCTTCCCGTGGAGGTCGATGCGGCTCTGGGGCGCGCCCTCCTCGACGCCGTGGTGGCCGATTCCACTCTCGAGCTCACGATCGACGTCGCCCGCGGGACGATCGAGGCGCCTGCCGCCGGGCTCGAGGGCTCGTTCCCGCTCGACGAGTTCACGCGAGAGCGACTGCTCAACGGTTGGGACGACATCGGGTTGACCCTGCGCCACGTGAAGGAGATCTCGGCCTACGAGGGCACACGCTCGCCTTGGATGCCCAGCGCGGGATCTCCCTCGACGCCAGCCCACTGAGCCTTCCCTGGCCCCGTCGGCGCCGGTCGCGGTCGTGGCGTCCGGCATCGGTCTCGGGACGGGCCGTCGACGTCTGTCCCGGACTCGCGTAGCGTCGGGCCTCGTCGCCGTGCTGCAGACAGGGTTGTCCGCAGACGGACCGCACAGCAGGGGAACCTGAAGAGTCGAGTGACACACGGATCCGGAGACCGAACGACAGAGGAGGCAACGTGCTGAAGGACTTCAAAGCGTTCATCTTGCGAGGCAACGTGGTGGACCTGGCCATCGGCGTGGTCATCGGCCTCGCCTTCGGTGCCGTCGTCACGTCGTTCGTCGGCAACTTGCTCACGCCGCTGGTGTCCATCCCCGGGAAGGCCAATTTCGACAGCCTTTCCTTCACGGTCAACCACAGCGTCTTCTCCTATGGGAAGTTCCTCAATTCCCTCATCTCGTTCGTGGTCATCGCCGCGGCCGTGTTCTTCTTCGTCGTCAAGCCGGTCAACGCGCTGACGGCGCGCCGCAAGAGGGGCGAGGAGGCCGAGGAGGGCACCCGCGACTGCCCCCAATGCTTGAGCGAGATCCCCGCCCAGGCCCACCGCTGCGCCTACTGCACGTCGGAGATCCAGCCCGCCGCCTAGCTCTAGGGCCCGATCTCGAGCTCTCGTTGCTCGTTGCGAGCACGGATCCGGACGAGTCGGTTCACCGCGGCCAGATAAGCGCGGGCCGATGCCTCCACCACATCGGTGGAGACACCGCGGCCCGACACCTTGAGCCCTGCGTCCTCGAGCTGCACGACCACGTCTCCCAAGGCGTCGACTCCCCCGGTGACCGACGACACGTTGAACCCGATCAGTCGAGACTCGACTTTCGTGGCCGTCCGGATGGCGGAGCATGCGGCGTCGATCATGCCGTTTCCCTCCGCGCTGGCCTCGACCTTGTCCCCGGACCGGCTGACCACGACGCGGGCGCGGGGCATGCCCACGGTTCCGCCCGCGACCTCGAGCGCCTCGAGATGGAACCCTTCCACCAGGTCCTGGCCGAGCTCCTCGGCCACGATCGCCTCGAGGTCGGCCTCGGTGATCTCGACCTTGCGGTCGGCCAGCTCCTTGAAACGGGTGAAGGCCTGGTTGAGGCCGTCGCCTTGGACATGGATGCCCATCTTGTCGAGCGTGTTGGCGAACGCATGCCGTCCGGAATGCTTGCCGAGGACGATCTGGCGTCCCACCTGTCCCACGCTCGCCGCCTCGATGATCTCGTAGGTCGACCGATCGGCGAGAACACCGTGCTGGTGGATGCCGGACTCGTGTGCGAAGGCATTGCGCCCCACCACGGCCTTGTTGTACTGGACGGGATAGCCCGTGAGACGCGCCACGAGCCGTGAGGCACGGGCCAGCTCCTCGGTTCGAACCGTGGTGGTGACGCCGGGGAATTGGTCGGGCCGGATCCGGAAAGCCATCACGACCTCCTCGAGGGCGGCGTTGCCGGCGCGCTCGCCGAGACCGTTCACGCACACCTCGACTTGGCGCGCCCCGGCCTGCACTCCGGCCAGGGTGTTGGCGGTGGCCAGTCCAAGGTCGTTGTGGCAATGGGTCGACAGGATGTAGTCGCCGGGGACCTCCTTGCGAATGTGCTGGATGAGGGCGCCGAAGTCCCACGGGATGCCGTACCCGACGGTGTCGGGGATGTTCAATGTGGTCGCACCCGACTCGACCGCGGCCCTCAGCACCTCCAACATGAAGTCGAGAGGCGTGCGGGTCGCATCCTGGGGGCTGAACTCCACGTCGTCGGTGTGCTCTCTGGCCCGAGCCACCCCTCCGCGCGTTTCGGCCAGCACCTGGGCCTGGGTCATCTTCAGCATGTGCTCCATGTGCTGGGGGCTCGTCGAGATGAACACATGGATGCGCGAGCGCGCCGCGTCACGCACCGCCTCCCAGCAGCGGTCCACGTCCGAGAGCTGAGTGCGGGACAGGCCGCAGATGGCGGGGGCCTGCGGCGCGTTGCCGACCGAGCGGGCGATCGCCTGCACAGCGTCGAAGTCCCCTTGGCTGGCAACGGGGAAGCCGGCTTCGATGTAGTCGACTCCCACCCTGGCGAGCTGCTCGGCGATCTCGAGCTTCTCGGCCACGTCGAGCGAGATTCCCGGAGACTGCTCTCCGTCACGCAGGGTCGTGTCGAAGACGACGAGGTGTCCAACGCCACCGCCCAGGGTGCTTTCCCCGGCGGGCGGGTCGGACTGCTTTTTTCCTCGCTTGGCGTTGGGCTGCTCGCTCATCGGCCTGTCCTCACTCTCGTGTCCTGTCTGGTGTGCTCGTGCCAACTGTGGTGTCGTGCCTCGTGTTGTTCGGGAGGGTCATCGTCGGGCTCCGGCGTCTCTCGGCCCAAGAAGAAACCCCCTGGCCATGAGGCACAGGGGGCGGTTCGGCGAGCGCGATGTGGCGCTCGCCGTCAGGTAAGAAGCAGGGCCTGGATGTACCGGCACTCACGCATGGTGAGCTCCATGCTTGCAAAACAGGGGCCGTAGGTCAAGCACGCTGCCGGTCGGCCCGATCTACGCTGGCGTGGTGCGACGGGTGTGGCGGGGTCTGGGCTGGTCGATGGTCGTGGCGGTGCTGGCGGTCGTGGGCGTGGCCGCGGGCCGGGCCGCGCTCGGGCGAACGGCCGGAAGACCGGGCGTGCCCGGTCCCCCGCGGGGCAGCTTCGACACCTGGCCGGCGGTGCCTCCCGCACCGGGTCGACTGGCGCCGAACGGCTCTGGCGTACCTGCCGGGAGCTGACGCCGGCACCGGGAGCGACCCGACGCGGTCGCGGCACTCCCGGGAACTCCATCGACGAGCGCTTCGTCCAACAGGCGCCGGATCAACTCGGACCGGTCTGCCCGCCGTCGCGCGCCGGGTCGTCGTGGGAGGAGGCACCAGTGTCCAAGACCCGCAGGGGGATCGTCATCGCTGTCGTCGCCGTTGTCGTCGTCACCGGAGCCGGGGTCGGCCGCCACTTCCTGGGTCGATCAGCGGGAGCGCCTTCGAGCACGAGGGCGAGCTCGAGCTCGAACTCGGGAGCCCGGACACCGTCGAGCGCGGCAGCGGCCCTGCACGGGCCCGCCGCCCTGGCGGGTCCCTCCAGTGGCTCGACGGGGGCACGGGCCTCGTCCTCGACCGAGTCGTCGGCCTCACAGTCCCCGGCCGATGGAGGAGCACTTCCGAGCGTTCCGATGTTCGCGCTCACCCCTCAGATCGTCCGCACGGCCACGATCGACCTTCGGGTCGGGAAGGGCGAGCTGAACTCCACGCTGACGCGCATCGCCGGCTTGGCATCCGACGACGGTGGTTACGTCGAGAGCTCCTCGATGGGAGGGGGAACGGCGCCATCGGCTCCGGTACTCGGGCAGCATCGTCATTCACGTTCTGGACTCGGACTTCAGCCCGGCCATGAGCGCGCTGGCGGGGTACGGCAAGGTGACGGACCAGCAGTTCCAGGGCAAAGACGTCACGAACCAGGTGTCGCAGAACGCGGCCACGATCCAGGTCCTCCAGGAGGAAGTGAGCCTCCTGCAGGGGAAACTCGCCCAGACCACCGACATCAACACCTTCCTCGAGATCCAGGACCAGCTGTTCCCGGTGGAGCAGCAGCTCCAGCAGCTCGAGAACCAGCAGTCGGTCCTGGAGAACTCCGCTGCCTTCGCCACCATCACCGCCGATCTGTCCGCCCCCGGCGTGCCCGTCGGGCCTGCCCCGCAAGCTCGGCCGAATGCCGACGCGGCCACGGTGGCATGGCGCTACCTCCGTCACAACTCGCTGGCGGTGCTCGACGGGCTCGTGGTCGCCGGAAGCTGGGCACTGCCGGTCCTGGTGCTCCTCGCTCTCGTCGGGCTGGCCGCTACGCGCATCGTGCGGCGTCGCCGGCATGCGGTCAATCCGGCGTGACGGTGACGCGAGATCGACGACCGGCGCCCGTGGGGCGTCTCAGCGATCAGAACGATGAGGTCCCGAGCACCCGACACCCCGTCCGCGCCGTCGCCACCGCCACCGGCTGCGCCGAGCTGGCTGTGGCCGACCTTGCCGACGAAGACGCGAACACATAGATGAGTGCGGGTGTCCCTTCGAAGTCGCCCGTGGCCAGAGCCTGCACCGACGTTCCGGGACGAGCCGCGCTCGCAGCCGACGCGAGGCAGCGCTCGAACATGCTGATCGTCGCCGAGCCCGCCGCCGAGCCCGCCGCCGAGGCCGCCGCCGAGGTCGTCGCCGGTGAGATCGTGCCCCCCGGAGACGATCGGGGCTCCGTCGGAGCCGCGGCGGCGGCCCCGGCCCCGGCACCGGGGGCGACTGCCGCGTTCGGCGTGGCCACCGAGGTGAGCGGCGGCACACCCGCCGCTCGTGCCCCCAGAGCTCGGACCGAGTCGAGCGGGCCCAGATCGGCGATGGGCGAGGCGGCGAACTTCGACAGGCCCTCCGTCTCGGTGACGGGCTGTCCGTTCGGCGACGCGCTCGACGCCGCACCGCTCGACGCCGCACCGCGCGACGCACGTGCGGCGGAGGATTGCGCCGAGGTGCCCGAGGTGTGTCGCCCCGACAGCGCCACGGGGACGGCGATCGCCGCGGCCAGGATCAACACCGCGGCGGCGGAGCCGACCAGCACCTGCGGACGTCTGCGGGCATGGATCGGTGTGGGAACGTCGGCGCCTCCAGCGTCCGTGCCGGCTGGTGCGCTGCGACTCTCACGCAACACCGCCGCGATCGACGCGGCGCGCGCCTCGGGGTCCGGCGCCGGGACGGGAGTCCGCACGAGATCCCGCACCGACTCGAGGGCCGCCAAGCGCGCCCGGCAGCTCCGCGCATCGGGTCAGATGCCCACCCACCTCGGACCGGCCGTCCTTGGCACTGGCGCTGATCTCGGCGGCGTCGGAGCCCTCCTCGCCGTCGAGATACGAGGAAAGCTGCTCGTCGGTCGTGTGCCCGTCGGTCGTGTGCCCGTCGGTCATTGGGTGCGCTCTTCCTGCTGTGGTTGTGGCGTGATCGGTCCCGGCCGGTCGGAGCCCACTTGTTCTGACGTGGGGCGATGCCGTGCGGTTCCCGGCCGCGTCCCGGGCAGGTCGGTCGAGCCGGCCCCGCTCCGGGCTGCCACGTGGCCGCCAGCGCAGTTCGGGCCCGGGCGATGCGCGAGCGCACGGTCCCCACCGGCACGTCCAGGATCCGGGCGATCTCGTCGTAGGGGAGATCGCAGACGTCTCTGAGCACCACCGCGGTGCGGAACTCGACCGGGAGCAGGGCGAGAGCGGCGTCCACATCCATCCGGGCCGCCACGACGTCGGCGGGGTCACGTCCCTGTCGGGCGGCTCCCGTCGGGCCGGCTCTGCTGGGCCCGCCGGGCCGGGACCGGTCGGGCGGGCCTGCCTCCTGATCGGGGGAGCTTCCCGAATCGGGCCCGCCCGCCCCACCGCCGACGGCGAACAACCCCGGGACCTCGGACGACATGGCGTCGACGACCTCGGCCACGTCGAAGGCGATCCCGGTGACGGGGCGGCGCCGGCGACGCCGCAACTCGTCGATACAGGTGTTGGTCGCCACTCGGTACAGCCACGTGGCGAACGAGCTGCGCCCGTCGAACCGGCTCAGGCCCCGGATGGCGGCCAGGAGTGCGTCCTGCGTGGCGTCGAGGGCGTCGGCGTCATTGCCCAGCATCCGCCGGCACAAGGCGTGCACGCGGTCGTAGTGCGCGGTGACCAGGGCCTCGAGAGCGTCGCGGTCTCCCCGCGCGCCGCTTCGAGAACCTCCCCGTTGCCGTCCCCGGCCGTGTCGAGGTGGTTGTCGATGTCTGAAGGCTAATCCGACGCCCTCCGATACCCGGGGGCTGGGCCCCACGGAATCGGCGCCGGAGCGGACCGCGTCGGACCCGGCCGACCCGGGCCCGGGGGGCGGACGGGAGCTCAGACGCAGGTGATCCGGTGGACGTCGAGAATTCCGTCGGTCTCGTGCAGCTTGGCGAAGGCCTCGTCGGGGATGGCGCGGTCGGTGGCGAGCACCATGAGGGCGGTCCCTTCGGTGCGGGACGGGTCGACGTCCATGGAGGAGATCGAGACCCCGGCGTCACCGAGGACCATGCCCACCACCCCGATCATGCCGGGACGGTCGTCGTTGCGGACGATCAGCATGTACTCGGCGGGAGGGACCTCGACGGTGTGGTCGTCGACGAGCACGAGGCGGGATTCCGAACGCGGCCCCGTGAGCGTCCCGGCCATCGAGTGGCCCGGCGACCGCAACGTGATGAGGTTGACGTAGTCGCGCGCCGTGGCGGTCGACACCTCCCGGACCTCGAGGCCCCGTTCCGACGCCAGCTGGGGTGCGTTCACGTAGGACACCGGCTCCTCGGTCCCGGCCGAGAAGATGCCCTTGAGCACCGCCAGGGTCAGGATCGTGGTGTTGGAGCCGGCCAGACCCCCCTGGTATTCCACCTCGAGGCGCTCGGGCAGGCCGTCGTTGAGGCAGGCGAAGCACCGACCCAGCTGTTCGGCCAGGCGGAGGTAGGGCCGCACCGTCTCCGACACCTCCGTGGCGGCGACGTTCACGGCGAAGGGCACGAAGTCCCCCGCCAAGGCCAGGTTCACCTGCTCGGCGATGGTCACGCCCGCCTTGTCCTGGGCTTCGACGGTGGAGGCACCCAGGTGAGGGGTGACGACTACGGTGGGGAAGGCGAAGATCGGCGAGTCGGTGCACGGCTCGGTGGCGAAGACGTCGAAGGCGGCGCCGCCCACCCGGCCCGAACGCAACGCGTCGGCCAGTGCCTCCTCGTCGACGATGCCGCCGCGGGCGGCATTCACGATGCGGATGCCGGGTTTGGCCTTGGCCAGCAGCTCGGCGCCGATGAGCCCGGCGGTCTCCGCCGTCTTCGGGAGGTGGATCGTGAGGAAGTCCGACTCGGCCACGAGCTCGTCGAGGGACAGCAACTCGACACCCATGTGGCGGGCCCGGTCGGGCGAGACGTAGGGGTCGTAGGCACACAGGCGCATGCCGAAGGCCAGCGCCCGCTGGGCCACCAGGGCGCCGATGCGGCCCAGACCGACGACCCCGAGCGTCTTGCCGTGCAACTCGACGCCCTCCCACTTCGAGCGTTCCCACTTCCCGGCCATCAGGGCCGCGTGCGCCTGGGGGACGTTGCGTGCCTGGGCCAGGAGCAGGGCCATGGCGTGCTCGGCCGCCGAGAGCACGTTCGACTCCGGCGCGTTCACGACCATCACGCCGCGCCGGGTTGCCGCCTCGACGTCGACGTTGTCGAGCCCGATGCCGGCCCGTCCCACCACGGCCAGGTCGGTGCCTGCCTCGAGGACGGCCGCGCTGACCTGGGTGGCCGAACGGACGATCAGCGCATTGGCGCCGACGATGGCGCCGAGGAGCGCCTCGGGGTCCAACTCCAGCTGCACGTCGACCTCGTGGCCCGCCTCGGCCAACGCCTTGAGCCCGCGTTCGGCGAGCTTCTCCGTGATGAGTACCCGTGCCATGTGGCCCGTCCTGTCCGCTGATTCGCTGGTCTGGCTGGTTTCGCCGGTTCGCTGCTTCCCTAGTCGGCGGTGGCGAAGAGCTTGCCGAGACGCGTGATGCCCTCGACGATGGCGTCGTCGCCGAGCGCGTAGGAAAGACGCAGGTACCCCTCGGCTCCGAACGCCTCTCCGGGGACCACCGCCACTTGCACTTCGTCGATGGCGGCGGCGGCGACGTCGGCCGAGGACGACACCAGCCGTCCCGCCAAGCGGCGGCCCAGCAGCCCGCGCACCGACGGGAACGCGTAGAACGCCCCCTCGGGCTCCACACAGGTCACGCCGGCGCAGTCGTTGAGCATCGAGTGGATGGTGCCGCGCCTGCGGTCGAAGGCGGCGCGCATCTCCGCCACCGCCGTCAGGGGCCCCGTCAAGGCGGCGAGGGCGGCACGCTGGGAGACGTTGGAGACGTTCGAGGTGGCGTGGGACTGCAGGTTGGAGGCGGCCTCGACGACGTCGGCAGGGCCGATGAGCCAGCCTACGCGCCATCCCGTCATGGCGTAGGTCTTGGCCACGCCGTTGATGACGATGCACCGGTCGGCGAGCTCGGGCACCGCCACCGGCATGGAGCGGAATTGGCGGCCCCCGTAGACCAGGTGCTCGTAGATCTCGTCGGTCACCACCCACAGGCCGCGATCGGCCGCCCATCGCCCGATGCGCTCGACCTCGTCGGGCGTGCTCACTGCACCGGTGGGGTTGTTGGGCGACACGAAGAGCAGGACCTTGGTGGCCGGGCTGCACGCCGCTTCGAGCGCGTCCACGGTCAGGTGGAAACCCGTCGTCTCGTCGGTGGGGACGGCGACCGGCACCCCTCCGGCCAGGGCGATGACTTCGGGGTAGGTGGTCCAGTACGGAGCCGGCACGAGAACTTCGTCCCCCGGGTCGAGCAGCGTGGCGAAGGCCTCGTAGACCGCTTGCTTGGCGCCGTTGGTGATGAGGACCTGGGAGGCCCCCACCACGTAGCCCGAGTCGCGCTCGGTCTTGGCCGCCACCGCCTCGCGCAGGGGGGCGATGCCGGCGGTGGGCGTGTAGTGGTGGTTGACGGGGTCGTGGCAGGCGGCCACGGCTGCCTCGACGATGGGCTCGGGCGTCGGGAAGTCCGGCTCCCCGGCCCCGAAGCCGATGACGTCGGCCCCCGCGGCGCGCAGCGCCTTGGCCTTGGCGTCGACCGCCAGCGTGGCCGAGGGGGCCACCGCCGCCACGCGGGCGGAGATGCGGGACCGGGTCGTGGTGCCGCTCGGGGTGGCGGTTTCTCGGGGGGTCGCCATGACTGCCATGCTTGCACACGTGACGAACCCCTCTGCCACCGGCCCCACCGGCACCCCGGGCCACCCCGGGGCGCCCGACATCCGCATCCCCGAGGCCATGTTGCCCTCGGACGGACGCTTCGGGAGCGGCCCGTCGAAGGTGCGCCCCGAGCAGGTCGCCGCCCTGGCCGCGGCGGCGCCCCACTACCTCGGCACCAGCCACCGCCAGGCTCCGGTGAAGGCGGTGGTGGGACGACTCCGCGCCGGCCTGCGCGACCTGTTCTCGCTCCCCGACGGCTACGAGGTCGTGCTGGGCAACGGCGGCACGACCTGCTTCTGGGACGTCGCCACGTTCTGTCTCATCGAGCGGCGCAGCCAGCACCTGTCGTTCGGCGAGTTCTCCTCCAAGTTCGCGGCGGCCGCCAAGGCGGCGCCGCACCTCGAGGACCCCCACGTCATCGAGTCCTCACCCGGCACCCATCCCGAGCCGGTCGGGGTCGGCGACGTGGACCTCTACGCCCTCACCCACAACGAGACCTCGACGGGCGTGGCCATGGAGATCCGCCGACCGGCGGGGTCCCCGGCGCCGGGCGGGCCGGTCACGGACCAGATCGTGGCCGTGGACGGCACCTCGGCGGCCGGCGGCCTCCGGGTGGACCCCACCCAGTTCGACGCCTACTACTTCGCCCCCCAGAAGTGCTTCGCCGCCGACGGGGGCCTGTGGGTGGCGCTGCTCTCGCCGGCGGCGCTCGAGCGGGTGGAGCGGATCACCGGGCCCGGTGCCGGGGGACGATGGGTGCCCGCCTTCCTCGACCTCGCCACCGCCATCGACAACTCGACCAAGGACCAGACCTACAACACCCCGGCGCTCGGGACCCTGCTGCTGTTCGCCGAGCAGGTGGAGTGGATGCTGGCCGGGGGCGGGCTGGACTGGGCCGCGGGCCGATGCGACCGGTCGGCCGAGATCCTCTACACCTGGGCCGAGCAGTCGGACTTCGCCACGCCCTTCGTGGGCAAGCCCTCCGAGCGCAGCCACGTGGTGGGGACCATCGACCTCGTCGACGCCGTCGACGCGCCGGCCGTGGCCAAGGTCCTGCGCGCCAACGGGATCGTCGACACCGAGCCGTACCGCAAGCTCGGGCGCAACCAGCTGCGCATCGCCATGTTCCCCGCCATCGAACCCGACGACGTGGCCGCCCTGTGCGCGTGCGTCAACTACGTGGTGGGGGCCCTCGCTTCTTGAGCACAGGGAGCTGAGGGGACGAACACGCCGTGTGCCGCGGGAACCTCAGGTGGCCGGGCTCACCGAGCTCATGTTGAAGTCCGCCACCCGCAGGGCGGGCATGGCGGTGCGGTTCATCCATTCGCCCCACTCGCGTGACAGGGCACGCTCGCTCCGTCCCGCCTCCAGGGCGCGGGCCAGGACGTCGATGGGGCTCTCGTTGAAGCGGAAGTTGTTCACCGCCCCGACGACCTCCCCGTGCTCGACGAGATAGACCCCGTCACGGGTGAGGCCCGTCAGCAGGAGCGTGACCGGGTCCACCTCACGGATGTACCACAGGCACGTGAGCAGCAGCCCCCGTTCCGTCCCGGCGATCATGTCGTCGAGCCCGGCAGTGGCGCCGGGCAGCACCAGGGTCAGGTTGCCGACCGGGGGCGCGGGCTCGACACCGGCGCGCGCCGCGGCGGCGCGGTGGTACTGCAGGCGCCGCAGCCGGCCCTCCTCGATCCAGCCCGTGCGGCCGATGGGCAGCCCGTTGTCGAAGACCGACACGTCGGTCCCCGATGCCGCCGCTGACCTCGAAGGGCGCCGACTCGAGCCCGGGCTCCCCGGGGTCGCCGCGCAGCTCGAAGGGCAGTGCGCTCAGCGATTCGCCGACCTTGGTGCCTCCCCCCGGCGACGAGAACGGGCTGCGGCCCTCCTCCGCGTCCCGACCCGACATCGACTCCGACATGGCCACCATGAGGTCCGCGGCGGCGTCGGGGGGCAGGAGCACCTCGTAGCGCCCGGCAGGGAGCTCGATGCTGCGCTGCGCCCACGCCAGGCGGCGATCGAGGCGCTGCTCGAAGGCGTGGAGGTCGATGTCCTCGAAGGTGGCGGTGCCCGCCCCCGCCCACACCGAGCGGCTGCCGTCGGCGCTGCGGGCCACGAGCTCCATGGTGCCGGCGGGTTGGGCGTGGCGGAGGCGCACGCCGGTGCTCGTCCCCAGGTAGACGGTCTCGATCCCGTGGGTGGCGAAGCCCGCCAGGCGGTTGCCCGCCGCCCGGGCCCGCCCGAAGGCGTCGCCCAGTCCCGTGATGACGCCGGCGAGGACGGCCGGGGAGGTGGGGACGGGCGGTTCCTCGAACCCGGCGGCGCCGGGCCCGCCGGGGCGCCGGTTCGACCAGCGCGAAGGCGTCCTCGGCCGGCCCCGCCCCGTCGGCTTCGGCCTCGCTGGCGCGCACCAGGGCTTCCACGTCCACCTCGCCGCTGCCGCTGGCGACCCCGACGGCGAGCCCCGACCCCGCGCGGCCGCCGCGCGGCCCGGAAGCTCACCACCACCACCCGCCGGTTGCGGCGCATGCCGTTGGTGGTGGTCGTGTTGTTGGCGAAGCGCACCTCGGCCTGGCTGACCTCCTCGACGATCACCACGCACCCCTCGGCCCGACTGGCCGCCAGGGCCCGCTCCACGACCTCCTGGGGTGGCGGCAGGTGCCCGTGGCCTCCGCTCACCGCGCTGCCTCGTCTCACCGGCTGCCCCGCTCACCGCGCTGCCTCGGCGCGAGTGTTGAGGACCCTGATCCCCCGGAACAACGCGCTGGGACAGCCGTGGCTCACCGGTGCCACCTGGCCGGGCTGGCCCTTGCCGCAGTTGAAGGCGCCGCCGAGCACGTAGGTGCCGGGACCGCCCACGGCCTCGAGCGAACCCCAGAACTCGGTGGTCTGGGCCTGGTACGCCACGTCCTTACACTGTCCCGCCAGCCGCCCGTGCTCGATCTTGTAGAAGCGCTGCCCGGTGAACTGGAAGTTGTAGCGCTGCATGTCGATCGACCAGCTCTTGTCGCCCACGACGTAGATGCCGCGCTCGACGCCCGAGAGCAGGTCCTGCGGTGCTCGGGCCCGGGGCCGGGCCCGGATGCGGGCTGCAGCGAGACGTTGGCCATGCGCTGGATGGGCACGTGCAGCGGCGAGTCCGCGAAGGCGCACCCGTTGGAGCGGGCGAAGCCGTTCTCCGCCGCCATGCGCCGGTCGAGCTGGTAGCCCGACCAGCACCCCGTCGCGCACGATGTCGAAGCTCTGGGCCTGCACCCCCTCGTCGTCGTAGCCGATCGAGGCCAGGCCGTGCGGCGTCGTGCGGTCCCCGACCACGTGCATGACCGGGGACCCGTAGCGGAGGGTGCCGAGCTTGTCGAAGGTGGCGAACGACGTTCCCGGCGTAGGCCGCCTCGTACCCGAGGGCGCGGTCGAGCTCGGTGGCGTGCCCCACCGACTCGTGGATGGTGAGCCACAGGTTCGACGGGTCGATGACGAGGTCGTAGGTCCCGGCCTCCACCGACGGGGACGCCACCTTCTCGGCCAGGAGCGAAGGCAGCGTCTCGAGCTCGGCGGCGAAGTCCCAGCCGTGGCCCGAGGTGTACTCCCAGCCGCGCCCCACCGGAGGGGCGATGGTCCGCATCGACTCGAAGGACCCCGACTCGGCGTCCACGGCGACGGCTTCGACCACCGGGTAGATGCGGACGCGTCGTTGGGTGGTCACCGTGCCCGACAGGTCGGCGTAGTGCTTGTCCTCGACCACGGCGAGCACCCGGGCGGCGACGTGGTCGACGACCTCGGATGCCATGAGCCGCCCGCTCCAGTCCTCGAGGAGGGCCACCTTGTCGGCCAGCGGCACCGTGGTGGGGTCCACCTCGTAGGGCGAGGTCCACTCCACCTGGCCGTGGGAGGGCTCCTCGGCCATCTCCACCCGGGTCCCGAGGGCGGCCGAGGTCTCGGCGGCCAGGCCGGCGGCGTCCTGCGCCAGCCGGGCGGCGGCCTCGGAGGTGAGCTCGACGGTGGCCGCGAACCCGATGGACCCGTCCCGCACCACGTGCAGCCCGACCCCGATCTCGGTGTCGTCCACGGTGGTCTCCACCCGGCCGTCGCGCAACGCCACGAATTGCGAACGGATCCGCTCCACCCGCACCTCGGCGTGGCTGCACCCGAGCGCCTGGGCCCCCTCCAGGGCCGCGTCGCGCACCTCTCGGAGCGGCAACCCCGCCAACCCGTCGCTGTCCCGGGACCTCACGCCCGGACTCTACGACAGGAGCTTGGGCTCAGCCGCCCGAGACGTCCTGGACCCGCTTCCGGCCCGCGCTGATGAACGGCATCATGGCGCGCAGCTCGGCCCCCACCTTCTCGATGGGGTGGGCGGCGCCCGCGGCGCGCAGCTCTTCGAAGCGCTTGCGCCCGGCGCGGTTCTCGGCGATCCATTCCTCGGCGAAGGCGCCCGACCGGATGTCCTCCAGGATCTGGGCCATCGTCTCGCGCACATGGGCGTCGATGACACGGGGTCCTCGGGTGACGTCGCCGTACTCGGCGGTGTCGGAGATGGAGTAGCGCATGCCGGCGATGCCGCCCTCGTACATGAGGTCGACGATCAGCTTGAGCTCGTGCAGGCACTCGAAGTACGCCGACTCGGGCTGGTACCCGGCCCCCACGAGCGTCTCGTAGCCCGCTTGCACCAGCGCCGTCAGCCCTCCGCACAGCACCACCTGCTCCCCGAAGAGGTCCGTCTCGGTCTCCTCCTCGAAGGTGGTGTCGAGCACCCCGGCCCGGGTGGCGCCGAGCGCGTAGGCGTAGGACAGCGCCAGGTCGTGCGCCTTGCCCGAGGCGTCCTGGGCCACGGCCACGAGCGAGGGCACCCCCCCGCCCTCGGTGTAGGTGCGGCGCACGAGGTGCCCCGGCCCCTTGGGCGCCACCATGGCCACGTCGACCCCCGCGGGCGGGACGATCTGCCCGAAGCGGATGTTGAACCCGTGGGCGAAGAACAGCGCGTCGCCCTGGCCCAACGTGGGTGCGATGTCGGACTCGTACACCGAGGCCTGCTCGGTGTCGGGCAGGAGCATCATCACGAGGTCGGCCTCGGCGGCCGCCTCGGCCACCGACAGGACCCGCAGCCCGGCCTCCTCGGCCTTGGCCTTGGACTTGGACCCCGGGCGCAGACCGACGCGCACGTCCACGCCCGACTCGGCCAGGTTGAGGGCGTGGGCGTGGCCCTGGGACCCGTAACCGATCACGGCCACCTTGCGGCCCTGGATCAGGCTCGCGTCGGCGTCGGATTCGTAGTACAGCTTGGCCATCTCAGCCTGCCTCTCCCTGGAGATCCCCGGTGACGCTGTGCAACGGGGGGGCGTCCCGCCCCCGGGCGGCGCCGGGCCCCAGCTTAGGCAGGGCCACCCGGCCCGTCCGCTGGAGCTCGGTGATGCCGAAGGGCCGGACGAGGTTCTCGAACTCGTCGATGCTGCCCGGGGTGCCCGCCAGCATCACGGTGGCGAGCCCTTCGCCCTCGTCGAGGACCGTGGCCCCGAAGGCCTCGGCGTGCGCGAGCACGTCGTGGCGCGCCGAGGGGGGGCCTCGACCGTGACGAGCAGCATCTCGCGCTCGACCGCCTCGTCGGGGGCGAGCTCGGTGATGCGCACCACGTTGATCAGTTTGTCGAGCTGCTTCACGATCTGCTCGAGAGGCGCCGACTCCACGTCCACCACGATCGTGATGCGGCTGAAGCGCTCGTCGTCGGTGGGCGCCACCGCCAGCGAGAAGATGTTGAACCCCCGCCGGCTGAACAGGCCGGCCACGCGGGCGAGCACGCCGGCCTTGTTCTCGACCGTGGCGGTGACGATGTGGTGGCGCGGCGGATTGCCCGCCTGGTGATCGAGCACGGCCGGCTGGTTCCCCACGGCCGGGGCGGGGGCGCTCACCGGCCCCCCTCCCCACCGGAAGGTCCCACGATGATGTCGGAATTGGAGGCACCGGCGGGAACCATGGGATAGACCTTCTCGAAGGCGTCGGTGCGGAAGTCGATGACCACGGGACGGTCGTCGATCCCGTTCGCCTTCTCGATGGCGGGGGCCACCTCCTCGGCCGACTCCACCTTGAGCCCCACGCATCCCATGGCCTCGGCCCATTTCACGTAGTCGGGGAGGTCGGGCGACAGGTACACCTCGGAGTACCGCTCCTCGTAGAACAGCTCCTGCCACTGGCGCACCATGCCCAGGTAGGCGTTGTTGAGGATGGCCACCTTGATGGGGATGCGCTCGGCCGAGGCGGTGACGAGCTCCTGGGCGGTCATCTGGAAACAGCCGTCCCCGTCGATGGCCCACACCATCTTGTCGGGCCGGCCCACCTTGGCCCCGATGGCGGCGGGCACGGCAAAACCCATGGTCCCCGCGCCCCCGGAGTTGACCCACGTGTAGGGGTTGTCGAAGCGCCAGTACTGCGACGCCCACATCTGATGCTGGCCCACCCCGGCCACGACGATGGTGTCCTGCGGCGTGGCGTCGCGCAGGGTCTCCACCACGAACTGGGGCTTGAGCGCCCCACCCTCCTCCTGGTCGTAGGTGAGGGGGAACTCCTGTTGCCAGGCGCGTAGCTGCGCCATCCAGGGGGCGAGGTCGGGGCGGGCACCGGCCGGGGAGCGGTCACCACCCACCGGGGCACTCCCGGCCGGGCCCAGTCCCAGGGACTCCAGGGCCCGCAGCAGCTCCTCGATGACGACGCGGGCGTCGCCCGCGATGGCGACGTCGGGCCGACGCACCTTGCCCAGCTCGGCGGGGTCGATGTCGACGTGGATGATCTTGGCGTCGGGGGCGAAGGCGCTGATCTTGCCCGTGACCCGGTCGTCGAAGCGGCTCCCCAGCGCCACCAGCAGATCAGCGTTCTGCATGGCGGTGACGGCGGTGTAGTTCCCGTGCATGCCGGGCATGCCGAGGCACAGCGGGTGGCGGTCGGGGAACGCCCCCCGGGCCATGAGCGTGGTGACGACGGGGATGCCGGTGCGCTCCGCCAGCTCCTTCAGCGCGGCGGCGGCGCGCGCCTTCAAGATCCCGCCCCCGGCGTAGATCACCGGGCGCGCCGAACCCAGGATCAGCTCGGCGGCCTGGCGCACGAGGGCCGGGTCCCCCTCGGTCTGCGGCTTGTAGCCCGGGAGGTCGAGCTCCTCGATCCCGGCGGGCCAGTACCAGTCCATGAGGGCGTTGGACACGTCCTTGGGGACGTCGACGAGCACCGGGCCGGGGCGGCCGGTGGTGGCGACGTGGAAGGCCTCGGCGATCACCCTCGGCAGGTCCTGGGCATCGGTGACGAGCCAGTTGTGCTTGGTCACGTCCATGGTGACGCCGGTGATGGGGCATTCCTGGAAGGCGTCGGTGCCGATGGCGGTGGTGGGCACCTGCCCCGTGATCACGACCATGGGGATCGAGTCCATCATGGCATCGGCGAGCGGGGTCACGATGTTGGTGGCACCCGGACCGCTCGTGACCATGGCCACGCCGGGCCGGCCCGTGACGTGCGCGTAGCCCTCGGCCATGTGCCCCGCCCCCTGCTCGTGACGCACCAGCACGTGGCGGATCGACGAGTCGAGGATGGGGTCGTACACGGGCAGGATGGCGCCGCCGGGGAGGCCGAAGATGACCTCCACGTGCTGCATCTCGAGGCTCTTGATGAGGGCCTGGGCCCCTGTCAGTCGCATGGTGTTCCCGTCCTGTCTGTCTGGCTGGCTGGTGTGGGGGATCCGGTGGGTCTCTTGGGGTCCGGGCTCCGTGCCCGGAAAATGAAACGACCTCCCGTCGGGGAGGTCGCAAGGCGCACGGAGCCGCTGGTGCGGCGACGTGCGCTACCGGAGAACTACGAGAAGGCGGTCGGCGGTCAGTGGTTCTCCGTTCATGGTCCGTACAGTGTCGCACGCCCGGAGGGGCGCGGCAACCCCTCCCGCCGCATTCCGGAATGGGCACCTGCGGCGCACCCCCGTAGGGTTGTGCGCCATGGACGAGCTCACCGCCCGTCGAGCCCGGTCCTTCGGGCCCGTCGCCACGACCTATGACCGGGTCCGTCCCGGGTACCCGCCCGACGGCGTCTCGTGGTTGCTCGAGGCGTCGGGGCCGGCCTCGGGGGTCGGGGGTCCCGACGCGTCGCGCCGGGCCGCCGGCATGCCGCGCCGCAAGGTTCTGGACCTCGGGGCGGGGACGGGGGCGCTGACGAGGGACCTCGTGGCCCGGGGCCTCGACGTCGTGGCGGTCGAGCCCGACCCCCACATGCGGGCCGTGCTCGAGGAGCGTGTCCCCCGTGCCGACGTGCGGGCCGGGAGCGCCGAGGACCTGCCCGTCGAGGACGGGTCCGTCGACGTCGTCGTCGGCGCCCAGATGTGGCACTGGGTGGAGCTCGCCCAGGCGACCTCCGAGGTGGCCCGCGTGCTGCGGGCGGGGGGGACCTTCGGGCTGCTGTGGAACCTGCGCGACGAGCGGGTCGAGTGGATGGCGGAGCTGGGATCGGTGTTCGGCGGCGAGGACGCGCACCGGCATGCGGCCAACGTGAGGCTCCCGGCGGGATCGCCGTTCACCGCCGTGGCGGCCCGCGACTTCCGGTGGTCCCAGGAGCTGGCGCCCAGCGACATCGTGGACCTGGTCGCCACCCGCAGCCACGTGCAGGTCCTGCCCGACGAGGAGCGCTCGGCCGTGCTCGAGCGCGTCGGCGACTTCGTGGCCAGCCACCCGGCGGTGGCGGGGAGGGGCCGCATCGTGCTGCCCTACGTCACGAGCTGCTGGCGGGCGACCCGGACCTGACCGGCCCGCCCGACCGGCGCCGTCCGGAGCCGGGCGCCGTTCAGGGCTCGGTGACCGCGCCCCGCTCGGCGCCGGTCACCAGGCGCGCGTACTTGGCCAGGACCCCCGTGGTGTAGCGCGGCTCGGGAAGCTTCCACTGGCCGCGTCGGCGCGCCAGCTCGGCGTCGTCGACGACGAGGTCGAGGCGCTTGGCGGTGACGTCGATCACGATGCGGTCGCCGTCGGCGGCGAAGGCGATGGGCCCGCCGTCGACGGCTTCGGGGGCGACGTGTCCGACGCAGAACCCGTGGGTGCCGCCCGAGAACCGGCCGTCGGTCACCAGCGCGCAGTCGCCGCCCCGGCCCGCCCCCTTCATGGCTCCGGTCACGGCCAGCATCTCGCGCATCCCGGGGCCGCCCTTGGGCCCCTCGTAGCGGATGACCACCACGGTCCCGGGCTCGATCTTCCCCGCCAGGATGGCGTCGAGCGCGTCCTGCTCGCCGTCGAACACCTGCGCCGTGCCTTCGAAGCGGGGCGAGTCGATGCCCGCCACCTTGACCACCCCGCCGTTGGGGGCCATCGACCCCCGCAGCACGGCGATGCCACCGCCGGCGTGGATCGGCGCCGACAGCGGGTGCACCACCTCTCCGTCGGGAGGGGGCGGGTCGAGGGCGGCGAGGTTCTCGGCGACGGTGGCACCGGTGACCGTGAGGCAGTCCCCGTGCAGGAGGCCGGCATCGAGCAGCTCCCGCATGACCATGGGGACGCCGCCCACCCGGTCCACGTCCACCATGTGGTACCTGCCGTGGGGCTTGGTGTCGGCGATGTGCGGCACGCGGGCGGCCACCTTGTTGAAGTCGTCGAGAGAGAGCTCGACGCGCGCCTCGTTGGCGATGGCGAGCAGGTGCAGCACGGCGTTGGTCGATCCGCCCAGCGCCATCACCACGGCGATGGCGTTCTCGAAGGCCGGTTTGGTCATGATGTCCCGGGGCCGGATGTCGCGGGCGAGCAGCTCGATGACGGCGCCACCGGACTCGTAGGCGAAGTCCTGGCGGCGGGGATCGATGGCCGAGGGGGATGCCGAGCCCGGCAGGCACATGCCGATGGCCTCGGCCACCGAGGACATGGTGTTGGCGGTGAACATGCCCGCGCACGAGCCGGCCGTGGGGCAGGCGTGGTGCTCGATGAGGGAGAGCTCCTCGTCGGTGAGAGAACCCGCGGCGTTGGCACCCACGGCCTCGAAGACGCTCACGATGTCGAGGAGCTGGTCGTCGGGACGGCCGGGGATCTTCCCGGGGAGGATCGACCCCCCGTAGAGGAAGACGGCCGGCAGGTTCAGGCGGGCGGCGGCCATGAGCATGCCCGGCAGCGACTTGTCGCAGCCGGCGAAGGTCAGAAGGGCGTCGAAGCGCTCCGCGTGCATGACGGTCTCGATGGAATCGGCGATCACCTCTCTCGACACGAGCGAGGCGCGCATGCCCTCGTGGCCCATGGAGATCCCGTCGGACACGGCGATGGTGACGAACTCGACCGGGAATCCGCCGGCGTCACGCACCCCTTCCTTGGAGCGCTTGGCCAGCCTGTCGAGCGGCAGGTTGCACGGCGTGACCTCGTTCCACGACGAGGCCACCCCCACCTGGGGCTTGACCCAGTCGTCGTCGGTCATGCCGATGGCACGCAGCATGGCCCGGGCCGGAGCGCGGGTAGGTCCGTCGGTGACTTCGAAGCTGCGGATCTTCATGCCGTGCGGCCCCGGAGCCGCCATCGCTGCGGCGGTGGAGTCGGTCGGTGCTGCGCCGGTCTGGTCGTCGGAAGCCATGGGCCCCAAGGTTAGGGCCGGTGGCCGAGCCCCGGTTCCGGCGATCCTGCGTCGGGCTCCCCGGGAGCACCGGTCGTGCCGGTGCCGGCGCCGGGCTCCCCACCCAGGGCACGCGCCGCCTCCGGATCGATCTGCGCGTCCGCAGCCAGCCCCTCGCGCACGACCGCGGCGAGCCCGGCATCGAGGGCGTCGACCCCGATCTCCACCCGGCCACCGTGGACATCCTCGAACACGATGGCCCGACCGTGCGGACCTCTTCCCTCGGAGCCGCTCGGGCCGGTCCCGCCCGGGCCACCGGGGCCTCGGAGTCCGACGATCCCGCCGATGGCTCCCGGCCCCCCGAAGCCGGCGGCTCCCCCGAAACCACTGAAGCCCGGAAACGACCCGTGGTCCGCGAGGCGGACCACACGCACCTGTCCGAGGTCGACGACGCGCCACCGCCCGAGGAACCGGACCGCGATCCGGCCCGGGCCGGCGGCGACCGCGGCCCGGAGACCGACACCGACACACAGCACCAGCCCCACCAGGGGGAGCACGGCGAACAGGCAGCCGAGCACGCTCCAGGCCACCGGATGGCCGAAGGCCCAGACGAACAGCAGCGTGATGACGGCCACGACCGCCAGCATGGCCACACAGATCCTGGCCACCCAGCCGAGTGCCGCCCGTGCCAACGGCGCACGCCGGAGCCGCCACACCACATCGGGACGCCCCGACACCCCCGGGGTCACGTATCCCCCCCCGACTGTCGCACCCTCATGGCATCAGGCTATGGCGCGGGTCACCGGGCTGTGGCGCGCCGTCGTCGGGGACACGGGCGCCGGTGCCCGGGCATCGCAGACGCGCCCGGTTTCGGAGGTTGGCAGGAGCACTTCCCGGGTAGAGGGCATGTGGGTGGCTCCCCGGGACTCCCCAACTCCCTCCCGAGGTGGGTCATTCACAGGGGGGTGGCAGCGGGGCCGTGGGGACCGCTCGCAAGGTCCCCGCGCCCCGCGGCACCGCCTCACAGGGCGCACACTTCCCAGGATCGCACCGATTCTCGGGCCGACCCGGTCTCCCGGGCGCCGACCGGCGTGTCAGCCCCGCAGGCGGCGGAGCTCGGCGGCAACTTCCTTGCCGTTGGCCCGGTTGCTCGTGGCCCGCATGACGTGCCCGGTGAAAAAGCCCACGAGCTTGTCCTCCCCGCCCGCGTACCGCTGCCACTCCTCAGGATGGGCAGCGACGACGTCGGACACCACGGCAACCAGGGAACCGCTGTCGAGCGCCTCGAACCCGCGGCGCTTGGCGATCTCGGCGGGATCCCCCCCGTTCTCGAGCATGTCGGCCAGCACCGTCTTGGTCTGCGTGGCGCTCAATTTGCCGTCTTGCTCCATGCGAAGCAGACCGACGAACCCGGCCACGACGAGGCGCCGCGCCGCGTCGGGATCGGCGGAGGCCTCGTTGGCCGTGCGCGCCAGGGCCAGCCCGACGTCCACCCCCGCGTGGGCAGCCGCGGAGACGAGGTCGTCGAGACCGTGCTCGACGACCGTGGCGATCTGGTCGGCGTGCGCAGTCGTCGGAGCCTCGGGACCGAACAGCGATGCGAGCTTCGCTCGACGCTGCGCGGGCATGGGCCCGATCGAGGTGGCCACCTCGGACTGCCAGCTGGCGTCGGGCACCACGGGCACGAGGTCGGGCTCGGGGAAGTAGCGGTAGTCGAAGGCCTCCTCCTTGGAACGCAGGGCCAGGGTGACGCCCTGGTCCTCGTTCCAGTGCCGAGTCTGCTGGGCGACGCTGTCCCCGGACTCCAGCAGTCCCACCTGGCGCTCGATCTCGTACTCGATGGCCCTTCCGAGCGACCTCAGCGAGTTCAGGTTCTTGATCTCGCAACGCGTGCCGAGCTCGTCGGTCCCGGCGGGGCGCACCGAGACATTGGCGTCGACACGCATCGAGCCCTCCTCCATGCGACCGTCCGAAGCGCCGGTGGCGACGAGGATGCCCCGGAGCTCCGACGCGTACAGACGGGCCTGGGCGGACGACCGGATGTCGGGCGCGGACACGATCTCCACCAGCGGCACCCCGGCCCGGTTGTAGTCGACGAGCGCGTGATCGGCGTCGTGGATGCGACCGCCTCCCCCGATGTGGGAGGTCTTGCCGGTGTCCTCTTCCATGTGGGCCCGCTCGATCCGCACCCTGCTGCCGTCGGGCAGCTCGAGCCACCCGCTCACGTTGATGGGCGCGTCGTACTGACTGACTTGATAGTCCTTGGGCATGTCGGGGTAGAAGTAGTTCTTCCGGTGGAAGAGGGACGGCCGCACCTCGCAATTGAGCGCCAGTCCGATCCGCATGGCGTACTCGACAGCGCGCACGTTGAGCACCGGGAGCGAGCCCGGGAGGCCGAGACACACCGGGCACACGTTGGTGTTGGGCTCGTCTCCGAAGGCGTTGCGGCAGCCGCAGAAGAGCTTGGTCGCGGTCTTGAGCTCGCAGTGCACTTCGAGGCCGATGACCGGCTCCCACCCCCGGTACTCCCCGTCGTGTGCGCTCATGCTGCACGGATCCGGGGAGGTGCGAGCACCGGTGCACCTTGTTCGACCACCGCCGCCACCCGGAACATGACGGTCTCGCCCAGAGACGGGGCCAGCACCTGAACCCCCACAGGCAGGCCGCCGTCGTCGGAGCCGAAGGGGATGCTGATGGCAGGGTGCCCGGCCAGGTTGGACGGAACGGTGCACACGTCGGAGAGGTACATCGCCCACGGGTCGTCGACCTTCGCTCCCAGAGCGAAGGCTGTGGTCGGGGTGGTCGCGCCCACTAGGACGTCGAACCGCTGGTAGGCGTTGACGAGCGCGTCGATGATCAGCGTCCGAACCTTCTGTGCCTGGCCGTAGTAGGCGTCGTAGTAACCGGCCGACAACGCGTAGGTGCCGAGCATGATCCGCCGCTTCACCTCGGGCCCGAACCCCGCGGCCCGAGTGGCCGCGTTCATCGCCTCGGCCGTGTCGGCTTCTATCCGCAACCCGTAGCGGACACCGTCGTAGCGCGACAGGTTCGACGACGCCTCCGCGGGGGCGAGAACGTAGTACGCGGGCAGACCGAGCCGGAGCTCAGGGATCGAGACCTCGTCGACGTGCGCCCCGCCCGCCTCCAACACGGCGGCGGCCTCCCGGACACGGGACACCACCGCATCGTCCGCACCGTCGACCAGCTCGGTGACCAGGCCGATTCGCAACCCCCCGACCCCGTCGCCGAGCACCGGGGCCGTGCGGGGAGCCGGTCTGTCGAGGCACGTCGAGTCGCACGGGTCCTGCCCTCCGATCACGTCGAAGAGCACGGCGCTGTCCGACACCGTGGCCGTGATGGGACCGATCTGGTCGAGCGAGCTGGCGAAGGCCACGAGCCCGTAGCGCGACACGGTGCCGTAGGTAGGCTTCATGCCCACCACGCCGCACAGGGCGGCGGGTTGGCGGATCGAGCCCCCCGTGTCCGAGCCGAGGGCCAACGGAGCCAGACCAGCCGCCACCGCGGCCGCCGATCCGCCCGACGAGCCCCCGGGCACTCGAGCGGGGTCGTGGGGGTTGCGGGTCGGACCGAAGGCGGAGTTCTCGGTCGAGGACCCCATGGCGAACTCGTCCAGATTGGTCTTGCCGATGACGACGGCACCGGCTTTCCGCAGGCGCCCCACCACGGTGGCGTCATAGGGGGGGTGCCAGCCATCGAGGATGCGCGAAGAGCACGTGGTGGGCAGGCCGCGCGTGCACAGGTTGTCCTTGAGTGCGACGGGCACACCCGCCAGCGGGCCGGGGTCCTCGCCGGCCGCCAGCTTGCGGTCGACCTCGGCGGCCTCACGGCGCGCCGACTCGTGGAGCACCGTCACGAACGCGTGCAGCTCCCCGTCGACCGCGTCGACGGCCCCGAGGTACCGCTCGACGACGTCAACCGCCGAGACCGACCCTGAACGCACGCTGCGGGCCAGCTCCTGAGCCGGGCCCGCCGCTGCGCCCGTGTCGCCCGGCGCGCTCACGGGGCCTCCCCGAGAATGGGCGGCACCCGGAATCGTCCGTCTTCCACCGAAGGCGCCTGGGCGAGCACCTCGGCCCGGTCGAGCGAGGGCCGCGGCTCGTCGGCGCGTGTCACGTTGCGCAGCGGTAACGGGTGGGCGGTGGGCTCGACCCCGTCGGTGTCGAGCGCGGAGATCTCCGCCGCGTGACCGATGACCGCGGCGAGCTGCACCGCGTACAGGTCCAGCTCGTCGTCGGTCAGGTTGATGCGGGCCAGACGCGCCACGTAGGCGGCGTCTTGGCGCGTGAGGCCCGTGTTGCCCGACTCGGCATCCCCGGCCATCAGCCGGCCGTCCCCGTCACCATCCCGCCGGCGGTGTCCGAGCTCAGCACGTCACGCACGAAAGCCACCGTCTTCGTGGTCAGGAGCTCGGCGTCGTGATCGAGCGTGGCCACGTGATAGCTGTGCTCGAGCCATACCCGTTCGATCGGGCCCGATACCTTGGCCACGAGCAGGTCACCCGACGACGAGGGCACGACATGGTCCTCCCGGCTCGAGAGCACGAGGACCGGGCACGTGACGTGGTCGAGCCGTGCGGCGACGCCGTCGATCCCGTCGAAGAGGCTCAGCGCGGCCGCGATGGGCGACCCGAGGTACGCCAGCTCGGTCGACCCCTCCTTGGCGATGTCGGATCCCACACCGGGGGCGATCTCGGTCCCGGAGTCCAAGATGCCCCGCAGGACGTCCCGGAAGCTGTCCGCCGGAGGGTCGACGAACGGGTTGACGAGCGCCATCCCGGCCACTTCGGGGTGATGCTCGGCCAGCCAGCACGCCAGGGTCCCTCCCATCGAGAGCGCCACGATGGCGACGACCTCGCAGCGCCCGGCCAGGCTCCGGTACGCGGCCTCTGCCGTTTCGCAGTAGTCGGACCACCGAGTGGGGATCATGTCCTCGATGGCGGTGCCGTGGCCGGGGAGGAGCGGGAGGTCGACCGTGTAGCCCTCGGCAGCCAGGGTGGTGGCCAACGGTCGCATGGACTGGGGGTTCCCGGTGAACCCGTGCAGCACGAGCACACCCCGCGGACCACCGTCGTGGGCGAACGGTTCGGCACCGGGCATGATCGGAGCGGCCACGTGCGAATGCTAGGCGACTCCCGGAGAGCGCCCGCCAGGACAAGGGCGCGGCCGACCGAGCTCCCGGGGACCGAGCGGCGCCGGCGCGGCCTGTCCGGGTATGGTGAATCCGCCCGGTCGGGGGGCCGTGCGCAGGGCGACGGCCGCAGTGAACGGCAACGCACCCAAGTGGAACAAGGAGCACAGCGACGATGGCCCAGTACCCCTTCCTCAGTGACGAGTGGGTTGACGAGGCGCGCAAGATCCGTCAGGAGTACGAGGGGACTTCCGGCACGATGACCCACGAGATGAAGATGAACCTGGTGATCACCGAGGTGCCCTTCGGCAGTGGTTCGATCGATGCCCACCTCGACACCACCGACGGCCAACTGAAGCTCGAGACGGGCCATATCGACCCCGCACATCTGAAGGTGACTCTCGACTACAGCACGGCAAAGGCCATCCTCGTCGAGGGGAATCCCCAGGTCGGCATGCAAGCCTTCATGGCCGGCAAGGTCAAGGTCGAGGGCGACATGGCCAAGCTCATGATGCTGCAGGGCGCCCCGCCCGACGAGCACGCCCAGGAGGTCGCCAAGCGACTCCGGGAGATGACCGCCTAGTCCTTGGCGGCGGGGCGGCTCATCTGGCCCCGATGGCGATGGTCTTCAAGCCGCTCGTCGGGGAGCTCTCGACCCCGCGGGGCCTGCGCCGGAGGCGACGGCTGTGGGGGGGAAGCACCATGGCCTGGTGTTCGGTGACGTCCAGGGCTTCGAGGGCGTCGAAGGACGGCACCACGTTCCTGTCGGTGGAGCGCGACATGGCGGCGGCCGCCACACCCACGAGGGCGACGACACCTCCAACGAGGTACGCGACATGGAAGGCGCCCAGGGATGCGCCCGCCCCGTGTCGGCCCCGCAAGGCTGCCTCGTAGACGGTCTCCATGACCTGGATCCCGGCCACGGTGCCCACCTGGTTCATGAGCTGCTGGGAGGCGGCCGCGGTCCCCAGGTCCTCGGGCGCGAACTGATTGGAGACCGTGGACGACAACGACGGGGAGGCCACGCCGAGACCCATCCCCGACAAGACGAGGGCGATCTCCACCAGGGCGAGGCCGGTGGAGTGCCCCGCCAGTGCGAACACGCCCATGGACAGCACCACGGCACACAAGCCGACGACGGCCAAGGTCCGCTCGCCGATTCGAACCGCGAGGTATCCGGCGAACGGTGCAATGGTCGAGAAGACGATGGGGCGCGGCAAGGACAAAAAGCCCACAGCCGATTGGTTGTGGAGAAACCCGAACGACTCCTCCAGCAACAGCGGGGTGAGGAAGAAGGCGCCGAGATACGCGAAGTTGGCAGAGCTTTGGGCCGCGATCGGGAAGACGAAATTCCGTTTGCGCAGGTAGGCGAGAGGGAAGATGGGCTCCGAGGCCCGCCGTTCGGCTGCTCGGAAGACCGCACCGGACACGACCGAAAAGGCGACGAGCCCCAGCACGAGCGGACTCGACCACCCGAAGTTGGGCAGGAAGGTCAACGCCAGCAAGAACGCGGCGACACACGCGGCGATCGAGGCCGCCCCGGCCCAGTCCAGGTCGAGCTCCTCCCATTTGAGATGCCGGCGGCCGGCGGCTCGCTCGGGGAGCACGGCGATGGCGAGGGCGGAGGCGATCAGCAGCAGCGGGACCTGGAGGAAGAACATCCATCGCCAACCGAAGAGCTGGATGACCGGACCGCCCACGGCCACACCGATCACGGGACCGCCCGCGCCCACGAGCGACCAGAAGCCGAGCGCTTTGACCCGGTCGCTCTTGTCGAACACCGACAACACGAGCGCCATGGACGCCGCGCCAATGGACGCCCCCACCATGCCGGCGAGCACCCGGGCCGCGATGAGCACGCCGGCGTTCGGTGCCAAGGCCGACAGCGCGGCAGCGACGGTCTCGGTCATGATCCCGATCATGAAGAGCCGGCGGTGGCCGAACAGATCGCCGGCCTTGCCCACCAACGGGGCCACCACGCCATAGGC
Organism: uncultured Acidimicrobiales bacterium; assembly: GCA_963848335.1. GTDB lineage: Bacteria > Actinomycetota > Acidimicrobiia > Acidimicrobiales > UBA8190 > Chersky-840. The sequence goes on along the minus strand of CAWKDD010000002.1, from coordinate 359,037 downwards.
CAGAAGGGGACCGGTCACCACCCAGGTGATGGCGCCGACGCTGGCATGCAGGCTGCGAGACACCTCGGGCAGGGCCACGACGAACACGGTGAAAAGCAGGTTGGTGGCGAGCAGGCCCGACAGCGCCACCCACAGGACCCACCACTGGTAGCGGGGGCTCCGCCGGGCACGCGCCCCCAGGGCATCGAGCCGCGACCGCACCTGAGACGTAGCCCGCGCGCCGGTCGCCGTTCGCTCGACCTGCCGGAACGGCGCGGTCGTCAGGAGGAGTCGGGCCAGGGGGGCTCACTGCGGCCCCAGGCTACCGCCGGGGTCGGACGGCGCCGCCGGGACCGCAGGAGTCAGTCGCCGGAGTCAGTCGCCGGAGTCAGTCGCCGGAGTCAGTCGCCGGAGTCTGGTCGAAGAGGGCCGGCAGCTCCTTGGCGAGCTCGTCGATGGTCCAGCGGTCGTCCTTCTCGATGGTGGCGGTCATGGTCCAGGGCTGGAAGACGCGCACCTCGCCGCCTTGCACGAACAGGATGCGGCCCGTCAACGGGCATCGTTCGCTGGCCAGGTAGGCGACCAGCGGCGACACGTTGGCGGGGTTCCAGACGTCGAATGCCCCCGGGTCACGCGGCGCTCTGACGATGTCGCCGAGACCCGGTGTCTGCTCGGTCATCCGCGTGCGCGCCCGCGGGGGCGATACCATTGACGCGCACGCCGTAGCGGCTGAGCTCTTCCGCGGCGATGATGGTGAACGCCGCGATCCCGGCCTTGGCTGCTCCGTAGTTCGTCTGACCGGGATTCCCGAGCAGTCCCGAAGTCGAAGAGGTGGTGACGACAGAGGCGTTGACCTCCCGGCCCTGCTTGACCTGCTCCCGCCAATAGGCGGCCGCGTAACGCGTGGGCAGGAAGTGCCCTTTCAGGTGCACGTGGATGACCGAGTCCCAGTCTTCCTCCGACATGTTCACGAGCATGCGGTCGCGCAGGATGCCGGCGTTGTTGACGAGCACGTGCAGATCGCCGAAGGCGGCCACTGCCGCGTCGACGAGGTTCTTGGCTCCTTCCACCGAAGCGACGTCGTCCCCGTTGGGCTCCGCCTCCCCTCCGAACGCCCGGATCTCGTCGACCACCTGCTGGGCGGCGCTCCGGTCGTCACCGGAGCCGTCGATGGCACCCCCCAGGTCGTTGACAATTACCTTGGCGCCCTCGGAGGCGAACAACAGGGCATGCTCGCGACCGAGGCCTCGCCCGGCCCCCGTGATGATGGCCACCCGACCCTCGAGCGCACCCACGTCGTCGTCCTCCTCAGGTTCTCCGGCAATGACCCGTCCAAGTCCAGGGCCGCCCGGAAACGTACCCGGTCACCCCCAAGACACTCCGGTCACCCCGCAGGGTCCCCACACCGGCAAAGCAGCCCACGTTGACAGGGGCACACGGCGGTGGTCAAGCAGTGCGCACCGATCGAAGCTGACGAACGGTCAGCTCGCCCTCGCCACCACCACCGAATCACGCCAGGGCTCGACCACGTGGCGGACCTCGGCACGCTCCCCGGCAACCAGCACGTACTCGACGTTCCGGAGCCGTCCGACCGATCCGACCCGCTCCCCGGCGGGGTTGTGGATCCCGATCCGGGCGCCCACGTAGCGGTTCGAGGCAAATGCCAACACCTCCACGTGCCCCCGCACGCGGCACATCTCCACCAGCTCCTCGAGCTCCATCCACGACTCGTCGTTGTAGGAGAGCACGAGGAGCCGGGCGTGGACGTCGCTGACGACGCGACCAAGCGCTCCCGGCATGGTCCGACGCGAGTTGAATGCGCTGCGCTCCCCGTGCCGCACTTCGGTCCGCTTGCAGGCCACGCCGTAGTGCTCGGGCGCGTCCCAGGCCACCAGCGTTTCCCAGATGTGGTAGTTGGCCTCGTAGCGGTGCTGGTTGTAGGGAGGGTCGAGATAGGCGAGGTCGAACTCGCCGAGCACCGATGCCACCAGGCAGGCATCGTCCCGCACGGCTCGGCCCCGGCCCGCCAGGAGAAGGGGCACCCGCAGCTCGAGCGGGCGGAAGGAACGCTCGGCCCATTGCTTCACGTATGCCATCTGCACGCCCGTGGTCGAGTCCACCCGGTCCGCGGCCTCGAGCAGGCTGGTGAGCAACACGGGCTCGAGGGCCCCGCCCGCGTAGTGCCGCGGCGATGGCGTCGCGTACGGCATCGATGCGCGCGCCGTTGGCGGGCTGGAAGAAGCGGGAGCGCTCGCAGAACGTCTCGGTCACGTACCCGGGACGGCCCGGCAGGGCGTTGAGACGGTTCACGGCGGTTTGCAACGACCCGGCGTCCACCGCGTCGCGGTCGGTCGCCACATAGCACTGCGCCAGCACCGATGCGCAGCGCGTCGAGTCCACGGCGGTCACCTCCGCCCCGGTGGCCTTGAAGGCCTGGGCGACACGCGTGGTCCCGGTGAACAGGTCGAGGGCGGTGCGCGCCCGGGCTCGGCCGGCCAGTTCAGCCAGGACGGGGACGAGGCGGCGCTTGGACCCGAGGTACTTGATCACGGGGCGGTCGGCTACCGGCGGGACGCGCCCATTCGGCGCATCCACCAACCGGGGTCACGCGCGTGGGCGTGGAAGTGGTCGGGGATCTGACGCATGACGGCGTCGACGGACCATGTCCCGACGCCCAGGACCTCGTCGGCGACCCGGCCGAGCTCCGACAGCATGTGGGCGCGGTCGTCCTGCGGGGGATCGGTGCCGTGGGTGCGCCACACCACCATGGGCACGGCGCAGATCTCGCAGTCGGCCACCCAGCACACGTCGTCCTCGTGGTACCAGGTGGTGAGCCTCGCCGCCTCGCACAGCTCGCAGCCGGGCGTCGGTGACGCGCTCACGTGGTACCGCTCATGCGCCGCGCATCGGGCTCGCCGATGCCCTAGTGGCTGTAGATGGTGACGGTCGTCCCGGGGAGCACGGACTGCCCGGCGGGCGGGCTGCTCAGGAAGACATGGCCGCTGAGCGATCCCCCGCCGCTGACGGGGGTCAGCCCCAGGGCCTGGAGCGCCCCGATGGCCTCCGACACGGTCATCTGGTACAGGTTGGCGGGGATGGTGACCGGTTGCGGTCCCTCGGAGATGACGATGTTCACCGTGGCGCCCTCCAGGGCGGCGCCGGTCGGGGTCCAGGAGATCACCTCACCGCTCGGAACCGACGGGCTGTACTGCTGGGTGCACACGCCGGTCAGCCCGACGGCCTTGAGCGTGGTGGTGGCGCCGGTGCAGCTCTGCCCCGAGAGCGACGGGATCGTCTCCACGGGCGGGCCGGCGGACACCGTCACCGTGATCGTCGACCCGTAGGGGGCGCTGCCCTGGGGGGTCCAGGAGATGACCGTGCCCTTGGCCACGCTGGTCGAGTTGGGATCGGTGCACGCCGGCTTGAACTTCAACTGCAACAGCAGCGCGGTGATGGCCGGGCAGTCCCCGGTGACCGCCGTCAGGGAAGGGATGGCGACGGTCGGCAGGCCCGACGACACCTCCACCAACACATTGCTGCCCCGCTTCAACTTCTTCCCGGGGTGCGGCGCCTGGGTCAGGATCTGCCCAGCGGGCGCGGTGATCGAGGTCTGGTGGCCGATCACCGCCACGCGGAATTGTTCGTGGTGCATCTTGGCGTCGGCCTGGGCGACCGACAGGCCGACGATGGCCGGGAGCTTGTAGCTGGGCGTGAGGATGATCTTCGCCTTCTGGAGCCCCACCACGGTCCCGGCCCCGGCCAGGGCCAGGACGACGACCACGATGGCGGTGACCCACGGCCATCGGCGCCGGCGTCGGCGACGATGGACAGCAGCGGCGGCGGCCGCGTCGGTGATCCCCACGGCGGTGGCGAAGGCGAGGACATCGGGGTCCTCCCCGCCACGAACCCGTCGCCCCGTGGGGGCCGGGGCCGGGGGGAGCGCCATGCCGTGCTGGGTGAGGTCGTGGTCCGGGGGCGGGGTCACCGGCCGCGGCAGCACCACCCCGGCTCCGCCCGCACCGGCCAGGCGGAGCTTGTCGGGAGGGGGGAGCTCTTCGGCCATCTCACGCAGGCGGGCGGCGAAGGCGGTGGCGTCGAGGCGGTCCTCGGCTTCGGGGGCGGCGGCCTCGGCGAGCACCGCGGCGAGGGGGCCGAGGGCGTCGTGCCCGGGGAGATCGGCGTCGACCCGGGCCATGAGCGTCGACATGGTGGTGTCGGAGGTGAAGGGGACGACCCCGGTGACGGCCTCGTAGAGCACCAGCGCCAGCGAGTACACGTCGGCCCGGCCGTCGACCCGCATTCCCAGCGCCTGCTCGGGCGCGGCGTAGCGGGCGGTGCCCACCGTGGTCCCCGCCGGCTCGGTCAGGGACGCCTCGGCCAGGGCGCGGGCCAGGCCGAAGTCGGCGACCCGCAGTCGGCCCTCCTCGTCGAACAACAGGTTGGCGGGCTTGACGTCGCGGTGCACGAAGCCGCGTGCGTGCGCGTAGGCGAGCCCCTCGGCCGCCTGGGCCCCGACCTCGGCGGCCTGCGACAGGCTGAGCCGGGTCCCCTCGTCGAGCATGTCCCGGAGCGAGCCCCCGCCCAGGAACTCGAGCACGAGGAACGGCCCCTGGGAATCCTCGCCCCAGTCGTGGACGGCCAGAACGTGAGCGTTGGCCAGCGCGGCCGCGGACTGGGCCTCGGCGCGGAACCGACGCAGGAAGCCGCCGTCGGCCGCCAGTGCGGGGTGCAGGACCTTGATGGCCACACGACGCTGCAACGTCGTGTCGAACGCCGCGAACACGTTCGCGGACGCCCCGCTCCCGAGCGCGGACTCAATCCGGTAGCGGCCAGCAAGGACCCGACCGATGGATTCGGTGATGGTCGACATGGTCCACGACCAGGCTACCGACGGCCGGGGCGCAGGCGGTGGACGTCCACCACCAGCCGTGACCGGGCGGCCGCGGCGTCAGGTGCCGGGGATCTCGCCGGTGTCGAGGAGCTCTTGGAACCGGCGACCTTCCACGATGGCGATTCCCAGGTCCTCCGCCTTCTTGAGCTTGGCCGCACCCGGCTCCGTGCCCAGGACCACGGCCCAGGTCCGGGCCGAGACGCTGCCCGGCGATTTCCCACCCCGGGCCAGGATGGCCTCCTCGGCCTGCTCCCGGGTATAGCCGTCGATGGTGCCGGTCACCACGACCGACCGGCTCGCCAGCGTCTGGGGGAGCTCGGCCTCGTCGACCCCGGCACCGGCGCCGGGTCCGGAACCCGCCGCAGCCGCCCCACCTCCCGTGCCGGCGCCGGCCGCGGCACCGCCGGGGCCGCCCGCCCCGGGCTCGAAGAGGGCCACCTGCGCGTGGCGGAGCTTGTCGATGACGTGCTGGTTGGCCGGCGACGCCAGGAACTCCACGACGCTGTCGGCGATGACGGGCCCGATCCCCTCCACCGCCGCGAGCTCGGTCACATCCGCGGCCATGAGGGCGTCGAGGGTCCGGTAGGCACGGGCCAGGGCGCGGCCCCCGGTGGGCCCGAGGTGGCGCACGCCGAGCCCGACGAGCAGACGGCTCAGAGGGCGACCCTTCGACGCCTCGATGGCGCCCAGCAGGTTCTCCACCGACAGGTCGCCGAAGCGCTCGAGGGTCACGAGCGGTGCCGATCCCAGCGCGTAGATGTCTCCGGGGTCCGACAGCAGCCCGGCCTCGACGAGCTGCACGACGCGCTTCTCCCCCAGCCCCTCGATGTCCAGGGCGCCACGACTGGCGAAGTGAACGATGCGCTGCACGCGCTGGGCGGGGCAGTCGATGTTGGTGCAGAACGTGTCGCTCTCGCCCGGGAGGCGAACCAGCGGACCGCCACAGCTCGGGCACGTGGTGGGGAAGCGCCACCGGCGCGCCCCTTCTTCCGGGCCGACAGCACCGGCCCGACCACCTCGGGGATGACGTCGCCCGCCTTGCGCACCACCACCGTGTCCCCGGGGCGCACGTCCTTGAGCCGGACCTGGTCCTCGTTGTGCAATGTGGCGAGTCCGACGGTGGAACCCCCGACGAACACGGGCTCGAGCACGGCGAAGGGCGTGGCGCGCCCGGTGCGACCGATCGAGACCATGATGCGCAGCAACCGGGTGTTGCGCTCTTCGGGCGGGAATTTGAAGGCGATGGCCCAACGCGGGGCGCGGGACGTCGATCCCAGGTGGCGCTGCAGGTCCAGGTCGTCGACCTTGACGACCACCCCGTCGATCTCGTAGTCGAGGTCGTGGCGGTGTTCCTCCCAACGCCGGCAATAGGCCTCGACGTGGGTCGTCCCACGCACCTCTTCGACATGGGGGTCCACGGGCAGCCCGCACTGGCGCAACAGCTCCAGGCCGTCGCTGTGGCTGGCGATCTCGGGACCACCTTCCATGGCGCCGAGCTGGTACGCCCAGAAGGAGAGCTCTCGCGAGGCGGTGATCCTGGCGTCCTTCTGGCGCAGGGAGCCGGCGGCCGAGTTGCGGGGATTGGCGAAGGTCTTGAGCCCCGCGTCGAGCTGCCGCCGGTTGAGCTGCTCGAACGACGACACGGGCATGTACACCTCGCCGCGCACCTCGAGCACCGACGGCAGCGTGCCCCGTTTCTTCGGCCACCGCAGCACGTGGGGCACCGCCTCGATGGTGGCCACGTTGGCGGTGACGTCGTCCCCCGTGACCCCGTCGCCGCGTGTGGCCGCCTGCACCAGTCGTCCCTCCTCGTACACGAGGGACATGGCGAGCCCGTCGATCTTGAGCTCGCACACGAAGGCGGCCTGGGCCGTCTCGGGGGCGGCGCGCGCCATGCGGTCGAACCACGCGTGCAGCTCCTCGAGACCGAAGGCGTCGTCGAGGCTCATCATCGGAGACCGGTGCTGCACCGGAGAGAACAGCACCGCGGGGGCGCCCACGCGCCGGGTAGGAGAGTCGGCGGTGACGAGCTCGGGATGCGCATCCTCGAGCAGTCGCAATTCCCCGATCAAGGCGTCGTAGTCGGCGTCGCTGATCTCGGGGGAGTCGAGTTGGTAGTAGCGGTCGTCGTGGTACGCGATCAGGCGGCGGAGCTCCTCCACCCGCGACGCGACGGCATCTGGGCCACCCGGGACGTCCGGCATGCGCGGGAGCGTACCGGGCCGCGTTACCCCCCCGAAACGGCGACGGCGGCTCCCACCACCGCATCGGGGTCCGCCGCGTCGTAGAGGGCCACGGTCTGCCCCGGTGCGACGAGAGGCTGCGGCTCGTCGAACACGACTGCGCCCCCTTCCCACGTGCACGTGGCGGCCGCACCGTGGGCGCTCGTCTGGGCCAGGGCCCGGTCGCCGCAGTCCAGTGCGTGGCCGATCCAGCCGGCCCCGTCCACCGGCACACGGGCGGCCACGGCCTGGGGTGCGGACCCCACGGTGATGCGTCGCGCCCGGGCGTCGACGGTGAGGGCGTAGCGTCGGTGACCGTCGAGGGCGACCCCGAGCCCGCGCCTCTGGCCCACCGTCACCAGCTCGCCGGCGGGAACCGACCCCACGACGACTCCGCTCGAGGCGTCGACCAGCTCGGCGCGGTGCAGGGGCATCCGCTCGGCCAGAAAGCCGGCGCGGCCGCGAGCGGAATGGATGAAGCACACGTCCTGGCTGTCGGGCTTGTCGGCGGTGCCCAGCCCGAGCTCGGCGGCTCGGGCCCGCACCTCGGCCTTGGTCAATTCGCCCACGGGCAGGAGCACCTTGTCGAGCTGGCGCCCGCTCAGCACCGACAGCACGTAGGACTGGTCCTTCTTGGCATCGGCGCCACGCCGCAGACGTGGCGCGCCGCTGTGGCGGTCAGCGGCGACGCGGGCATGGTGCCCGGTGGCGAGGGCGTCGAAGCCGAGGCGCACGGCGCGCTCGAGCAGCAGGCCGAACTTGATCGAGCGGTTGCACTCGATGCACGGGTTCGGGGTGCGGCCCTCGGCGTGGTCCGTGACATAGGGGGTGATCACCGACGCTTCGAAGGCGTCGGTGAAGTTGAAGACGTGATGGTCGAGCCCGAGCTGCCGGGCCACGCGCCGGGCATCTTCGACGTCGGCCACCGAGCAGCAGCCGCTGTCGGAGGGGCCGCCCCAGAGCTTGAGCGTGGCGCCCACGACCTCGTGTCCGGATTCGGCCAGGATGGCGGCGGCTACCGAGGAGTCGACCCCTCCCGACATGGCGACGAGGACGCGCATCTTTCAGCCCCGCAACCGCTCGACGGCCTTGGGCACGACGTCGAGCACGTGGTCGATGTCATGGTCGGTGGTCGTGTACCCCAACGAGAAGCGCACCGCCGACTTCGCCTCCTGCACGCTCAGGCCCATGGCCAGCAGGACATGGCTCGGCTCGAGGGCACCGCTGGCGCACGCCGCCCCCGCCGACGCGCACACGCCCTCGTCGTCGAGGAGCATGAGGAGCTCCTCCTGGTCGACTCCGGCCACGCCCAGGTGGCAGCTGTAGGCGACCTTGGCAACGCGGTCGTGCACTCCACCGACGCCGGTGCGCGGGACCGTCTCGTCCACGTCCTCGATCGAGGCGGTGAGCCCGTCGGCGAGCCGGTCGCGCAGTCGGCCGACGCGACCCACGGCGTCCCGGCGCTGGGTGGTGGCGACGCGCAGGGCCGCCGCCATCCCCACGATGCCGGCCACGTCGTGGGTACCGGGGCGCCGGCCACGCTCCTGGGCCCCCCCGTGCAGCACCGGAGCGAGGCGCGCCCGGTCGCGCACCACCAGCGCGCCCACCCCCTTGGGGCCGCCGAACTTGTGGGCGCTCACCGACACCAGGTCCGCCCCGGCGCACAGCGCGGCGACGTCGAGCCACCCCACCGCCGCCACCGCGTCGGTGTGCAGGAGCGCTCCCGGGGCGAGCTCGCCCACCAGGGCGGCGACGTCGGCGAGCGGTTGCACGGTGCCGACTTCGTTGTTCACGAGCATGACCGACACCAACCCCACCCCCGGCCCCAGGGCTCCGGCCAGCGCGTCGAGGTCGACGACCCCGGACCGGTGCACCGGCACGGTGGTGGCGCCCAGCGCGAGGCCGGTGTTGCGCACCGCGTGGTGCTCCACCGCCGAGCACACCACCGTCCCGCGTCCGGCCATGTGGGCGCCCAGGACGGCGAGATTGTCGGACTCGGTGCCTCCCGAGGTGAAGACGACCTCGCCGGGCCCACACCCCAACCCCGTCGCCATCTCGTCGCGGGCCTCCTCAACGGCACTGCGGGCGCGGCGCGCCGGCGCGTGCGAGCCCGATGGGTTGCCGAAGTGCTCGGTCAGGTACGGGAGCATCGCCGCCAACGCCTCGGGGCGCATCGGAGTCGTCGCCGCGTGGTCCAGGTACGCCTGCATCGTTCAAGGCTACGTCGGCGTGCACCGCACCCGGCCCACGACCCCGACGCCACCCGCCACGCCGTCCCTAGCTAGGGCTTGCCCACCATGATCACCGTGGCGGCCACGAAGAGCACCGCCAACGCGGCCGCCGAGACGGCCACACGACGGCACTCGCGGTCGAGGGCCGCGGCGGCGCCGTGGACACCGGGAAATCCGTTCTCGCCCTGGGCCCAGATCTCGGGCAGCTGCACCTGGATCCTGCGCTCACCGGGCCACACCACGGCCTCGGCCACCAGCGCGGCCGTCAACCACAGGGCGAGCCCGATGACGACGAAACCGTCGGCAGCCCCGAACGCCCCCTGGCTCGCCCCGATGAGGCAGAAGCCGAACACGGGCACTCCGTACAGGGCCCGGCCGGCCCAGTTCACCCCGGGCCGGAAGTACCGCTGCACCCCCTCCGCGCCCGGCACCGACGACCCCCGCCGGGCCCGGGCGGCCTGGACCCCGGTGACCACCACGGTGCCGAAGCCGACCACCGCGCACAGGACGTGGAGCAGGAGGAGGCTCGTGTAGAGCACCCCGGTGGGCACCGGGCGTGCCGGCGCAGCCAGGGTCGCCACGCCCAGGACCGTGCCTCGGGGGGAGATCCCCCCTCCCCCCCAGCCGGCCGGGCCCCCCACCAGGAACGTCACGGGAGCCATCGTCGCCGCCGGCCACGCCGGCGCGCCAGGAGAGCCCGGGAAGTCGGGAGCCACGGACCCCGCCACGGACCCGCCGCCGGCCCCGGTCCCCCCACACCGTGTGCCCGGACAACACAACTCGGGGCCAAAACCCTGGTGAACCGGTCCTCGTCGCCGGGCCGAGGGTCGATAGCACAACAAGCGGACATCAAACGCGCGCTTGCTACCGCAAGGTAGCGTGGTGGTGAGCACGTGCTTACGGAAGGTGACGGAGCACGACGCATCGGAGGAGCCGGTAAGTTACTGATGGGTAACGAGGGCATGACGAGACCAGAACGGTGACACGAGCGCACATGTCGGGAAGCTCACGATGAACCAACTCCGCCTGGACCCGCTCACCGGACGGTGGGTGGTCGTGAGCACCGACCGCTCACACCGGCCCTTCTCCTTCGCCCCCCCGGCCCCGGTGCAGGCCGACACCAGCGGGCCGTGCCCGTTCTGTCCGGGCAACGAGGAGTCCACGCCCCCCGCCCTGGAGACCTACGGCTCGAGCGGGCACTGGCTGGTGCGGGTGGTGCCGAACCTCTACCCCGCCTTCGAGGGCGACCACCCCTTCGTGGTGGAGAACCGCGGGCCGGTGTTCACCCAGGCCACGGCGGGCGGGATCCACGAGGTTCTCGTGCTGTCGCCCGACCACGACCACGGCTGGGAGCACATCTCCGACGAGCAGGCGGTGCTCGTCATGGCGGCCATCAGGGACCGCATCGAGGAGCACTCGTCGGTTCCGGGACTTCGCTACAGCCAGGCCATCGTCAACGCGGGCCGCGAGGCGGGCGCGTCGATCGAGCACCCGCACGGCCAACTGCTCGGGATGTCGTTCGTGCCCCGCGAGCTCGCCGAGGAGCAGGCCGGCTTCGCCCGGTTCGCGGGCCGTTGCCTGCTGTGCACCGCCGTCGACGCCGAAGAGGATGCCGGGCACCGCGTGGTGTACGCCAACGAGCGCGTGCTCGTGGTGTGCCCGTTCTGGAGCGGGAACCCCTACGAGATGCTCATCATCCCCCGCAACCACGGCCCGCACCTGCACCGCGCCTCGCCCGCGGACCTCGCCGCGGTGGGACGGTCGGTGCGGACCGTGCTCGGGTCCCTCGTCGAGAGGCTGGGGGACGTGTCCTACAACATCGTCTTCCACTCCGCCCCCTACCGCGCCCCGGAGCCGTACCACTGGCACGTCCACGTGTGGCCCAAGCTCACCACGGCGGCAGGATTCGAGGCCGGCACGGGGGTCCTGATCAACATCGTGCCGCCCGAGCAGGCCACCGAAGAGCTCAAGGTCGCCGTCCCCGCCTGAGCGGGGATCAGCCCAAGAAGACGCCCGCCACCGAGTGGTAGAGGTCGAGATCCACCGTCTTGGACTTCGCCACTGCGTCGGCGATGGGGACCCGCACGATCTCCCCGGCCTGAATGGCCACCATCATCCCGAAGGCCCCGTCGTGCACCGCCGCCACCGCGGCCACGCCGAAGCGCGTGGCCAGGACGCGGTCGAAGGCGGAGGGCGAGCCCCCTCGCTGGATGTGGCCCAGGATGGTGACGCGCGCCTCGAAGCCGGTGCGCGCCTCGATCTCCTCGGCGAGCCAGGCACCGACCCCGCCCAGCCGAGCGTGGCCGAACTGGTCCACGGAGGCTCCCGACATGGCCAGTCGCGCCGACTCCGCGGCCGGACCCTCGGCCGGTGTTGCGCCTTCGGAGACGACCACGATCGACGAGAACTGGCCGCCCCGGTGGCGCCGTTGCAGCCGTTCGCACACCACGTCGAGATCGAAGGGGATCTCGGGGACCAGGATCTCGGCCGCGCCACCGGCGATACCGGCGTGGGTGGCGATCCATCCCACGTGGCGGCCCATGACCTCGCACACGATGACGCGGTGATGGGATTCCGCCGTCGTGCGCAGGCGGTCGATGGCCTCGGTGGCGATCTGTACGGCGGTGTCGAACCCGAAGGTGACCTCGGTCCCCGACAGGTCGTTGTCGATGGTCTTGGGGACCCCCACGGCGTGCACGCCGAAGTCCCCGAGGCGCTGGGCCACCCCCAGGGTGTCCTCACCGCCGATGGCCACGAGGGCGTCCACCCCGTTGGCGGCGAGGTTGGCGCCGGCGCGCTCGGGGCCGTCGTCGAGCGTGAAGGGGTTGGTGCGCGACGTCCCCAGGATGGTCCCACCCTGGGCGAGGACGTCACGGCAGCGATGGGTGTCGAGGCGTACGTACTGGTCGTCGAGGACGCCCTTCCACCCGTCGAGGTACCCGATCACCTCGTCGCCGTGGCGGAGCTCGGCGGTGAGCACTACCGCCCGGATGGCGGCGTTGAGCCCCGGGCAGTCGCCCCCGCCGGTGAGGATCCCGATGCGCATGACGCTCAGCCCTCGTTCTGCCTGGCCCGGTGGACAGCCGCCCGGACCAGCTCGAAGGACTCGGTGAGGATGCGCAACGCCTCGCGCCCGGGGGGGACGAGGCCGCTGATGCCCGGGACACCGAGATAGCCGGCGAGAAAGGCGCGACGGTTGCGCGCCACCCACGCGTCGGCGAGCTCACCCAGGCCGTCGCGCCCCGTCGGATCCCTTTCGTCGGCGGCCGTCGTGGCCACGTGCTCGAGCGACCACAGCAGGTCGGCCACGTCCGCGAGCGGGGAGCGGTACACGGGGCCCCTGCCGTCGGGTTCCATGACGGCGCCGGCCATCGACGTCGGGATCCCGCCGGTGGCGAAGTCGACGACGTACCATCCCTGCTCCGTTCGGCACGTCCGGCCCAGGTTGAAGTCTCCGTGGGTGCGGATGGCCTGTGAGGGGACTTGGAGCGCGCGCAGCTCGCGGAGCAGCTCCTCGACGTCGGGACGTTCGAGCACGTGCGGCGAGAGTGGCCGCAGCGCCTCCTCGATCCCCTCGGCCCAACGGCCCACGTCGCCGGGGCGCCGGCCGAACGCCTTGTCGAGGCCGAGGTGCATGCGCGCCGTCATGGTGCCGAGGCGGTGCGCCTCGGCACCGAAGTCACCACCGGCCAGCTCGGGCGGACCACCCGAGGCGTACAGGTCGCGCACCGACGTGAGCGCCAGCGCGTATCCGGTGGAGGCGCCGGGGAGATACTCCTGGGCCACGCCGAGATCACGACCGGCGCGCCGCCAGACCACGAGCGGCGCGGCCAGGTGGTTGAACCCGACCTCGTCCAGCGCCACCAAGAGCTCGAGCTCCGGGCGCGGCCCGTCGATGACCTCGTTGAAGACCGTGAACGCGATGCGGTCCTCCATGGCCAAGGTGATCGATCCTTCGTCCTCACGCAAGTGGCGCACCAGGGATGCTTCGACCACCTCACCCGACACGCGTTCGAGGAGCATGGCCGCCACCACCGCGTCGCGGGTGGCGTCGAACACGAAGGCCGGGCCTTCGTCGTCGACGAGCGAGCCGAGCACGGCCTCGTCGCCGTCGGGGATGAAGCGGGCCTCCTCACCCGGTGTCCGCAGCCCGAGGGCCACGTGCACCGTGCGGTCCCCGAGCGCGGCGACCACGTCGACGATGCCGGGACGGCCGTTGACCAGCATCTCGGAGTCGAGCAGCCGCACCTCGCCGTTCAGTCCGGGCCGACGTGCCGAGTAGACGGCCAGGAGATCGGCGAGCGCGCGCACGCGTCGAGTCCGGCAGGTCCACGACTCCGGTGTCCGAGGGCGTCACGCCAGGTCCCCGGTGACGGCGGCGTCGGTGATGGCGCCTTGCTCCCCGATGAGCTCGAACCAGTAGAAGCCGTAGGGCCCGAGGGTCACGCTGTAGGTTCCGTTCCCCACTGGCGGGAACGGTATCCGCCCCAGCAGCTCGACGGGGTTGCGGTTGGCCCAGCGGCCCAGGTCGAGCTCGGCGGGCTGGGCAAAGCGGCTCAAGTTGTGCACGCACAGCACGGGATTGTCGACACCGGCCTCGTTGCGCCCCATACCCCTCCGGCCCCGCCCGGCCCGGCGGGGCCGCGGCGCCTGGCCCGGCTCGGGTTTCGGGCTCCTGACGTAGGCCAGGATCGAGGGGTTGGCGCACGGCACCAGGTCGAAGGTGCCCGTTCCGAACACGGGGAACTGCTTGCGGGTCATGAGGATGTTGCGGAGCCAGTGGAGATGCGAGCTGGGGTTGCGCCTGTGCGCCTCGACATTCACGGCCTCGAACCCGTAGACCGGGTCCATGAGCGGCGGGAGGTACAGCTGGGCGAAATCGGCGCGACTGAAGCCGCCGTTGCGGTCGGGGCTCCACTGCATGGGAGTGCGCACCGAGTCTCGGTCTCCGAGGTAGACGTTGTCTCCCATGAGGATCTCGTCGCCGTAGTAGATGACGGGGCTCCCCGGGAGCGAGAAGAGCACGGCGTGGAGCAGCTCGGCCAGGCGGCGGTCGCCGTCGAGCAAGGGGGCGAGGCGGCGACCGATGCCCATGTGCCTTCGCATGCGCGGGTCTTTCACGTACTCGGCCACCATGTAGTCGCGCTCTTCCTCGGTGACCTTCTCCAAAGTCAGCTCGTCGTGGTTGCGTAGGAAGATCGCCCATTGGCAGTTGTCGGGGATCTCGGGGGTCTGGGCCAGGATCTCGGTCACGGGGAAGCGTTGCTCGCGGCGCACCGCCATGAAGAGACGTGGCATCAACGGGAAGTGGAAACACATGTGGCACTCGTCGCCGTTGCCGAAGTAGTCGACGAGGTCCGACGGCCACTGGTTGGCCTCGGCGAGCATCACCCGGTTCGGGTGCGCGGCGTCCACCTCCTTACGAAGCTGGCGGAGGAGCGCGTGGGTCTCGGGGAGGTTCTCGCCTGTGGTCCCGTCCCGCTGGAAGAGGTAGGGGACGGCGTCGAGACGGAAACCGTCGAGCCCGAGGTCGAGCCAGAAACGCACCACCCCGAACATGGCCTCGACCACCTCTGGGTTCTCGTAGTTGAGATCCGGCTGGTGCGAGTAGAAGCGGTGCCAGTAGTACTGCTGACGGGTCTGGTCCCACGTCCAGTTCGAGGTCTCCACGTCGACGAACACGACGCGCGCCTCGGGCCAGCGCTGGTCGTCGTCGTTCCAGACGTACCAGTCGGCCTTGGGATTGTCCCGCGACGACCGCGACTCGACGAACCAGGGATGTTGATCGCTCGTGTGGTTCATGACCAGATCGGCGATCACCCTGATCCCGCGTCGGTGCGCGTCGTCGAGGAATTCCACGAGGTCGTCGAGGTATCCGAGCTCGGGATGGACGGTGAAGAAGTCGCTGATGTCGTACCCGCCGTCGCGCATGGGCGAGGGGTAGAACGGCAGCAACCACAGGCAGTCGATCCCGAGCCATTCGAGGTAGTCGAGCTTGGCGCGCAGGCCGGCCAGGTCGCCGATGCCGTCGTCGTTCGAGTCGAAGAACCCGCGTGTGAGCACCTCGTAGAACACGCCCCGGCGGTACCAGTCGGCCCCGCCCTTGGCGGGCAGCGCCGTGGGCCGGATCCCGGGCAGGCGGGCCCCGCCCCCGCGACGGGCCGACGCGGGGGACGGCGCCGATCCGCGCACGCGTGGTTCCTTGGCGGGACGCGACACGGTCACACCGGGGCCGATCGGCCCTCAGCGCCCGACGAACCGAGCGCGGCCCGGCCCGTTCTCGAGGAACGACGTCACTCCCAGGCGGGCGTCCTCGGTCTCCGCGCACGCCACGAAGGCGTCCACCTCGAGCGCCAGTGCGTCGTCGAGGCGTTCGTCGAGGCCTTCGTCGATGATCCTCTTGGCCGCGGCCAGAGCCACGAGCGGGCCCGCCGCCAGCCCGGCGGCCAGCGCCAGGGCTTCGTCGAGCACCCGGCCGGGCGGCACCACCCGGTCGGCCAGCCCGATGCGCAACGCCTCGTCCGCCCGCACCTGGCGACCCGTGTAGATGAGGTCCTTGGCCCGGCTCACCCCGACCAGACGCGGCAGCCGCTGGGTCGCGCCGCCACCGGGGACGATGCCGAGGAGGATCTCGGGTTGCCCCAGACGGGCGTCCTCGGAGACGACGCGCAGGTCGCACGCCAGTGCCAGCTCGAGCCCGCCACCGAGCGCGTAGCCGGTGATCGCCGCGATCGTCACGCACCCGAGCGCGCCCAGGGCGTCGGTCACCTCGTGGAAGGCCGCCGCGATGCGTGCCGCCGCACCGGGCTGGCGGAACTCGGCCACATCGGCCCCGGCCGCGAACAGGCGCGGACCGCCCCACACCACGACCGCACCCGGCGGGTCGGCGGCCAGGCCGGCCACGACGTCGCGCAGGCGCCCCAACAAGACGACCGACAGCGCGTTCATCTTGGGGCGCTCGAGCGTCACGAGCGCCACTCCGTCGGTCCGGCGGTCGATCGCCACCGTCCCGACGTCGTCGTCACGCGACGCAGGAGGGGAGGCGACCATGCGCGCACCGTACCCGACCGCGCCCGGGGCGGCGTGCCACCGGTGAGGAGCAGGGTGAGGAGGGTGGCGGGGCGGGAACCGGTCTTCAGCCCCCGGGGACAGCGCCGTACACGGCGTCGACGAGGCGGTCGGCGGCGTCGTAGGGGTCGAGCCGATGCTCGGCCACGGCGCGGGCGATCCCGGCGAATTCCCCGTCGGTGCTCAGCCGGTCGACCTCGCTCTGGATGCGGGCCGCCAGCACGACCCGGAATTCGCGTTCGAGCCGGGCGGCACGCCGGGTCTCGAGGGCGTCGTGCTCCTCGAGGTGTCGCTGGTGGCGCCCGATCGCCTCCCACAGCTCCTCCACCCCGACGCCCGTGGCGGCCGAGGTCTCGAGCACCGGAGGGCGCCAGTCGCCGAGCGCGGTGAGATCGAGCATCTGCTCCAGGTCGCGGCGGGTCTCCCCAGCTCCGGGCATGTCGGCCTTGTTGATGACGAACAGGTCGGCGGTCTCGAGGAGCCCGGCCTTGTTGGCCTGGACGGCGTCACCCCAGCGGGGGTTGAGGACGACGACGGTGGTGTCGGTGGCCCCGGCCACCTCGACCTCGACCTGTCCGACGCCGACGGTCTCGACCAGCACGAGGGGGAAGCCCGCCGCGGCCATGGTCCGGACCGCCTCGGGGACGGCGACGGCGAGCCCGCCGAGGTGCCCGCGCGAGGCCATCGAGCGGATGAAGACCCCTGCGTCGAGGGCGTGGTCCTGCATCCTGACCCGGTCGCCCAGGATGGCACCACCGGTGAACGGCGACGAGGGGTCGACGGCGAGGACACCGACCGGGGCGACCCCGGCGGCGCGCGCCGTGGTGATGATGCGGTCGACCAGTGTGGACTTGCCTGCCCCGGGCGGGCCGGTGACGCCCACCGTCTGCTCTTCCCTGGCGCTGCGGTAGACCAGGGCGGCCACGGCACGACCCGGTGCGCCGCCCCCTTCCACCAGGGTCAGCAACCGCGCCAGGGCGACCCGGTCGCCCTTCGACGCGGCGTCGAGGAGCTCGGCGGGGTCGGCTCCACGCCGGGGGCGGGGAGACGGGGTGCCGGGGTCGTGGCCGGAGGGCTGGTCGGGAGCTCCGGAGCGGGCTCCCGAGGGTGAGGGGACGGCTGGGGTCGTCACGGTGGCACGGAGCGTAGGCGGGGCGGGCCCGGGTCAGGCGCGGGTGACGTCCGCGCCCAGGGAGCTGAGGGTGGCGGCGAGGTCTTCGTAGCCGCGGTCGATGTGCTGGGCGTCGGAGACGACCGTCTCGCCCTCGGCCGTCATCCCGGCCAGCACCAGGGCGGCGCCGGCGCGGAGGTCGGGGGCACGCACCGGGGCACCCGAGAGCCGCCGCACGCCGCGCACCACGGCGTGATGGCCCTCGGTCCGGATGTCGGCACCCATGCGCCGAAGCTCGTCCACGTACCGGAAGCGCCCGGAGAAGAGGTTCTCGGTCACGATCCCGACTCCGTCGGCGACGCTCAACATGGTCACCAGGAACGGCTTGTAGTCGGTGGCGACTCCCGGGTACGGGAGGGTGGCCACGTCGGTGGAATGGAGCCGGCCGCTGGAGCTGGCGCGCATCCCCTCGGGGCCCTGGGTCACCTCCAGCCCGAGCTCGCCCATCTTGCGCAGGAGCATGTCCATGTGGTCCGGGCGGCCGTCCTCGACCACGATCTCGCCGCCCGCCATGCCCACCGCCGACAGCAAGGTGGCCGCCACCACGCGGTCGGGGATGACCCGGTGCGCTCCGGGGGCGGGGTGCAGCTCGTCGACCCCGTCGACCTCGATGTGGGAGGTCCCCGCGCCGCGGATGCGAGCCCCCATGTGCGTCAGGAAGTCGGCGAGGTCCGACACCTCGGGCTCGCGTGCCGCGTTCTCGATGACCGTCGTCCCCTTGGCGAGGACGGCGGCCATGAGCACGTTGTCGGTGGCGGTGTGGCTCGGGTACTCGAACACGACCCGCTGGCCGACGAGGCGGCCGTCCGAACCACCGGGAACCCGCCCCTCGATGTTGCCGTGCACCGTCTGGAACACCGCACCCAGGGTCGACAGGCCGTGGAGGTGGATGTCGATGGGGCGGTTCCCGAAGTCGTCGCCGCCGGGGAGCGACACGCTGGCCCGTCCCGAGCGTGCCAGCAACGGCCCGAGCACCACGACCGAGGCGCGCATCTTCTCCACCAGCTCGTAGGGCGCGGCGGGGACGAGCGTGGGGGGCGTGTCCACGACCAGGTCCCCGGGGCCGCCTTCAGGGTCGTCGGGGCTGCGCACCACCTGCGCACCGATGGCCCCGAGGACCTCGGCCATGATCTCCACGTCCACGATGCGCGGGACCCCGGCCAGGACGTGGCGGCCCGGGGCCAACAAGCACGCCGCCATCAGCTTGAGGGCGGAGTTCTTTGCCCCGCCGGCGCGCACCGTCCCGTGCAGCGGCCCCCCCGGGCGCACGATGAAGCGTTCCATGGAGCCCGACCCGGTCAGACGACCGGGTTCTCGGCCCAGCGGCCGAAGACCGAGGCCAGGGCTCCGACGATCTCGCCCACCGTTGCGTAGGCGCGCGCCGCGTCGAGGATGGCGGGCATGAGGTTCACCTCCGACACCGCGGCGTCGGCGGCCACCGTGGCCAGCGCCGCGTCGACCTGCTGCTGATGGCGTCGTTGACGGACGGCCGACAGGCGCTTGCGTTGGGCCTCGTCCACCTCCGGCCCGATGTGGAGCGTGGGGGGGGCGGGCTCTTCGCTCCCCTCGGTGAAGGCATTCACCCCGACCACGGTCCTGCGGCCCGCGGCCACCTTGCGCTGGAACACGTAGGCGGCGTCCGCGATCTCGCCCTGGAACCAGTTGTGCTCGATCCCGTGCAGGACGCCTTCGAGCATCGAGCCGCCACCCCAATCATCGAGCCGGGCGAAGGTCTCCTCGGCCTGGCGCTCGATCTCGTCGGTGAGCGACTCCACGAACCACGACCCCCCCAGCGGGTCCGCCACGTTCGTGACGCCGGTCTCGTAGGCGAGGACCTGCTGTGTGCGCAGCGCGATCCGGGCCGCCTTCTCGGTGGGGAGGGCCAGCACTTCGTCCATGGAATTGGTGTGCAGGCTCTGGGTGCCGCCCAGGACGCCCGCCAGCGCCTCGATGGCGGTGCGGACGATGTTCACCTCGGGCTGCTGGGCCGTGAGCGACACGCCGGCCGTCTGGGTGTGGAACCGCAGCTGGGTCGACCGCGGGGACGAGGCGCCGTAGCGGGCCGTCATCCAACGCGCCCAGATGCGGCGCGCGGCGCGGTACTTGGCTATCTCTTCGAAGAAGTCGAGATGGGCATTGAAGAAGAAGCTCAGCCGGGGGGCGAACTGGTCGACCGAGAGCCCTGCGGCCACGACGGCCTCCACGTAGGCGAAGCCGTTGGCGAGGGTGAAGGCGAGCTCCTGCGCGGCCGTCGATCCCGCCTCCCGGATGTGATATCCCGACACCGACACGGGATGAAACCTCGGCATCTCCGCGGCGCAGAAGCGCACGACGTCGACGACGAGTCGCATCGAGGGCCGCGGCGGGAAGATGTACTCCTTCTGGGCCTGGTACTCCTTCAGGATGTCGTTCTGGAGCGTCCCCCCCAGCGCGCCGCGCGCCACCCCGGCATTCTCGGCCGCGGCCACGTACATGGCCATCAGGATGGGGGCCGGCGAGTTGATGGTCATCGACGTCGTCACCGACCCCAGGTCGATGCCTGCGAAGAGGTCTTCGGCGTCGGCCAAGGTGTCCACGGCCACCCCGCAGCGCCCCACCTCGCCCTCGGTGAGGGGGTCGTCGGAGTCCCGACCCATGAGCGTGGGCAGGTCGAAGGCCACCGACAGCCCGTCGCTGCCCGAACGCAGCAGCTCGCGGAAGCGTACGTTGGTGTCCTCGGCGGTCCCGAAGCCAGCGAACAGGCGCATCGTCCAGAGCTTGGACCGGTACATCGAGGCATAGGGCCCCCGGGTGTACGGGGGGACCCCGGGCCAGCCCAGACTCGACGGCGCCCGGTCCCCGGGCCAATCGGCGGGGCCGTAGACGGGCTCGAGCCCGACGCCCGACATGGTCTCGAAATCGGCGTCCCGCAGGGTCGAGGAGTCGTACGCCAGCCGCCACCGCGCCCGTCCCTCGCCGAGGTCTTCGTGGGGCGTGGTTTCCATGGGACCCCAGCCTAACGGTCCCGTCGCGCCATCCTCGTGCCCGCGGGGAAACCCCGGTGTCCCCGCCCGGCGCGCACAGAGCACACCGCGCCCGGAGGGTACAGAGCCCCCGAGGCGCAGCCGGCGCGTTATGGTCGGGTCGTGGCGCCCAACCCCCGCGCACCCGACCGCAACCTCGCCATGGAGCTCGTCCGCGTCACCGAGGCCGCCGCCATGGCCGCGGGGAGGTGGATGGGACGGGGCGACAAGGAAGGCGCCGACGGCGCCGCCGTCCAGGCCATGCGCGTGGTACTGCAGACCGTCGCCATGGACGGCGTCGTGGTGATCGGCGAAGGCGAGAAGGACCACGCGCCCATGCTGTACAACGGGGAGCGCATCGGCGACGGGTCGCCGCCCCCCACCGACATCGCCGTCGACCCCATCGACGGGACCAACCTGACGTCGCTGGGTCGGGCCGGGGCACTGGCCGTGATCGCGGTCTCCGACCGCGGCACCATGTTCAACCCGGGGCCGTGCGTCTACATGGAGAAGCTGGCTGTGGGTCCCAAGGCGGCGGGATCGGTGGACGTGCGTCGCTCGCCCACCGAGAACCTCGAGGCCGTGGCCAAGGCGCTGGGCAAGTCCATCCGCGACGTCACCATCGTCATCCTCGACCGGCCCCGGCACACCGACCTCATCGAGGAGGTCAGGGCCAGTGGCGCCCGCATCAAGCTGATCTCCGACGGGGACGTGGCCGGAGCCATCTCCGTGGCATGGCCGGACTCGGGCGTCGACGTCCTCTACGGCATCGGGGGGACACCCGAGGGGGTGATCGCGGCGGCGGCCCTCAAGTGCATGGGTGGGGAGATCCAGGGGCGGCTCTACGCCCGCGACGACGAGGAGCGCCGGGCTGCCATCGCGGCGGGGTACGACCTCGACACCGTGCTCATGACCGACGACCTCGTCAAAGGCGACAACTGCTTCTTCGCCGCCACTGCCGTGACCGACGGCGAGCTCCTCCAGGGCGTGCGCTATGCCGATTACGGCGTCACCACCCAGTCCCTGGTCATGCGTTCCCGATCGGGGACGGTGCGTTTCGTGAGCGCGCGCCACGCGCTGCACAAGCTGCGGGAGTACAGCCAGATCGAGTTCGGCTGAGCGATCGGCACACCGTGGACAGCTCGCCCAGCCGCTACCCGCTGCGCAACGCCGCCCCCGAGGAAGCCGCCCGTCTCGGGAGCCTGCAGTCCCTGCACGACGCCTCCACCATCAGACAATTCGAACGCCTCGGGGTCGCACCCGGATGGCGCTGCGCCGAGCTCGGAGCCGGTGCGGGATCGGTGGCGGCATGGCTGTCTGACCGGGTGGGCCCGGGCGGGGCGGTGACCGCCATCGACCGCGACACGACCCTGCTGGCGCAGCTCGCTACACGTCCCAACGTCATGGTCGTCGAGGGCGACCTCATGACCATGGTGTTCGGGTCGTCGTGCTTCGATCTCGTCCATTCGCGATCGGTGCTCATGCACGTCGAAGACCCTGACATCGTGGTGCAACGCCTGGTGCCCGCGTTGGCGCCCGGTGGCGTGGTGCTCTTCGAGGAGGCGGACGGAGCGCCCGCCCAGCGCGCCGCTGCCCACGCCGATGTCCCGGTCCCGTTCCTGGAGGTGATGGTGCCGCTGGCGGCGCGCTGGACGTGGGCCCGAGGCCTCGCGGCGCGGCTCGTGGCGCTCGGCTTCGTCGACGTGCACGACGACGTGCGTGAGGACCTGCTCACCGGAGCAACTCCCGCCGCCGCCTTCTGGCGCCAGACCCTCGAGACCATCCGTGGCATCGTCACCGACCCCGCCCGCATGGAGCCACAGGGAGGACGAGCCGTCGAGGACGGGAGCTACGACGCCATGCTCGCTCTGCTCGAGGACCCTGCCTTCGTCGTGCCCTTCGCGGCCCGGCACCGGGTCTCGGGACGCCGGCCGTAGCCCGGGGAGGCCGGTCGCAGGTTCAGGAGACCCGCGTCTCGGACGAGGCGCCGGCCACCTCGAGCCGGACCTCGGCCCGGCGCCTGGCCGCCTCGGCGTCCACCAGGGCCCGGTCCTCGGGCACCTCCTCGCCTCCCTCACCGCTGCCCGACCTCACCCCGCCGAACTCGGCGATGCGCTCGTTGGCGACCTCCAGGGCGCGCCGGGCACGATCGACGTCGATCTCCTCGGAGCGCTCGGCGATGGGCGCGATGACCTGCACGCGGTCCCCCGCCACCTGGACGAACCCCCCGTGCACGGCGGCGCGCTCCTCGGTGCCGTCCTCGCGCTGGAAGCGCACCGCGCCCGGCACGAGCGCACCGATCAGCGGGGTGTGCCCGGGCATGAAGGCGGCGTCCCCGCCGTCGGTGCGCAAGATGACGGCCGCGACGTCCTCTTCGAGCAGGATGCGCTCGGGGGTGACCAGCGTTGCCGGGAAGGTGGCCATGGGTGGTGCTACGCGCCTTCCTTCTCGAGCGAACGGGCCTTCTCGAGGACGGACTCGACTCCGCCGACGTTGAGGAACGCCTGCTCGGGAACATCGTCGAGGTCACCGTTGAGGAGGACCTCGAAGGACTCCACGGTCTCGGCGATCGGGACCGTGACGCCCTTCAGGCCGGTGAACACCTCTCCCACGTTGAAGGGCTGGGAGAGGAAGCGCTGGATCTTGCGGGCCCGGTTGACGATGAGCCGGTCCTCCTCGGACAGCTCGTCGAGGCCGAGGATGGCGATGATGTCCTGGAGCTCCCGGTACCGCTGGAGCACACCTTGGACCCGGCGGGCCACGTCGTAGTGCCGGTCGCCGACCACCTCGGGGGTGAGCACGTTCGACGTCGACGCCAAGGGGTCCACGGCCGGGTAGATCCCGAGGGACGCGATCTGCCGGGACAGCTCGGTCGTGGCGTCGAGGTGGGTGAACGTCGTGAACGGCGCCGGGTCGGTGTAGTCGTCGGCCGGCACGTACACGGCCTGGAGCGACGTGATGGAGTGCCCCCGGGTCGAGGTGATGCGTTCCTGGAGCTCGCCCATCTCGTCGGCGAGCGTGGGCTGGTACCCCACGGCCGAAGGCATGCGGCCCAGCAGTGTCGACACTTCGGAGCCTGCCTGGACGAACCGGAAGATGTTGTCGATGAACAGCAACACGTCCTGGTTCTTCACGTCCCGGAAGTACTCCGCCATGGTGAGCGCGGCCAGCCCCACGCGCAGTCGCACACCGGGAGGCTCGTCCATCTGCCCGTAGACGAGGGCCGCCTTGTCGATGACACCCGACTCCTGCATCTCGAGCCAGAGGTCGGTGCCTTCGCGGGTACGTTCCCCGACGCCGGCGAACACCGACACACCGCCGTGGTTGAGCGCCACCCGGTTGATCATCTCCTGGATGAGCACGGTCTTGCCCACCCCGGCCCCGCCGAAGAGGCCGATCTTGCCCCCCTGGACATACGGTTCGAGCAGGTCGATGACCTTGATCCCGGTCTCGAACATCTGGGCGCGCGGCTCGAGCTGGTCGAAGGCCGGGGACTCGCGGTGGATCTCCCATCGGTCCTCGACGGGCCCGATGTCGTCGGTGTCGAGCGACTCCCCGAGCACGTTGAAGACGTGGCCGAGTGTGGCGTCGCCCACCGGCACGGCCAGGCCGCGCCCGAGGTTGCGCACGGTCGTGCCCCGGTGAAGCCCGTCGGTGGCCTTGAGGCACACACAGCGGACCCGACCTTCCCCGATCTGCTGGGCGACCTCGGCGGTGACGGTGATCTTGTTGCCCTCGAGCTCGAGGTCCATCTCGACGGCCATGTTGATCTCGGGCAACGCGTGGGGCGGGAACTCGACGTCGACGACCGGTCCGGCGATGGCGACCACCCGACCACTGGGGTGGTTGCCGTTGTCGCTGGTGACCGCTTCGGTGGCTGTGGTTGTCATGGTTTGCCTGCTTCCTATTCGGTTTCGGCCTTGGCGGCCTGGCGCAGAGCCTCGGCCCCGCCCACGATCTCCATGATCTCGGTGGTGATGGCGTCCTGGCGGGCCCGGTTCATGTCACGGGTCAGCTTCTTGGCCAGCTCGTCGGCGTTGTCGGTGGCCGCGGCCATGGCCCGTTGGCGCGCCGTGTGCTCGCTGGCGGCAGCCTCGAGGAGCGCACCGAACATGGCGGCCTCGACATAGCGGGGCACGAGCTCGACGAGCAGGTCGGGGGACTCGGGCTCGAATTCCGTGTAGCCCTCGCGCCGGGGCAGCTCCTCGTCGCCGGCGGCGTCGCCGGTCGGCTCGGGTAGCGGCAGCACCTGGCGGGTCTCCACCACCTGCGTACCGGCGGACAGGAACCGCGTCGAGACGATCAGCACCTGGTCGACGTCCTCGGTGAGGAACGGCGGGGTGACGGCTTCGGCCACCTCGCGGGCGTCCTCGAAGACGGGTCGGTCCGAGAATCCCGAGAACGACCGCTCGACGGCGAGGCGGCGGAACCGGAAGAACGACTGGGCCTTGCGCCCCACGCTCACCAGGCGGTACTCGACCCCGTCGGCTTCGAGCGCACGGGCCGTGCGCTCGACGAGACGCAGGACGTTGGCGTTGTACGCGCCGCACAGCCCCCGATCGGCGACGAGGGCGACGATCGAGCACGCGCCGGGGCGACTCTGGGACCCCGAGCACCCGCCCCGCCGTGCCCCCGGCGTCGGCGGCTGCCTCGGCCAGGATCTCGGCGATGCCCTTCAGATAGGGGCGGAACCCGGCCAGACGGTTCTGCGCCCGCACGATCTGCGACGCCGCGATGAGCTCAAAGGCGCGCGTGATCTTCTTGGTCGCCTGGACGGTACGGATGCGTCGTCGGAGGACCTTCTCCTGGCCACCAGCCATCGATCAATCCCCCTCGATGGCGATGAAGGAGTCCTTGAAGGCCTCCAGGGCGCGCTTGAGGTCGGACTCGTCGGGCAAGGTGCCCTGGCTGCGGATGTGGTCGAGGATCTCGGGGTGGGAGCTGCGCATGAACTCGAGCAGCTCCGCCTCGAAGCGGCGTACCTCTGACACCGCCACCTGGTCCACCCAGCCGTTCGATCCGGCGTAGATGACCACCACCTGCTCCTCGACCGGCAGGGGTGCGTTCTGGGACTGCTTGAGCAGCTCGGTGAGGCGATAGCCCCGGTCGAGCTGGGCCTGGGACACCTTGTCGAGCTCGGACCCGAACGTGGCGAACGCCTCCAGCTCGCGGAACTGGGCCAGGTCGATCTTGAGCGTTCCCGCCACCGCCCGCATGGCCTTGACCTGGGCGGCACCACCCACGCGCGAGACCGAGATGCCGACGTTCATGGCCGGACGGACCCCGGCGTAGAAGAGCTCGGACTCCAGGTAGATCTGCCCGTCGGTGATGGAGATGACGTTGGTGGGGATGTACGCGGACACGTCACCGCCCTTGGTCTCGATGATGGGCAGTGCCGTCAGCGATCCGCCACCCCGGGCGTCGGAGAGCTTGGCGGCCCGCTCGAGCAGACGGCTGTGCAGGTAGAAGACGTCGCCGGGGTAGGCCTCCCGGCCCGGGGGCCTACGGAGCAGGAGCGACATCTGGCGGTACGCCTCGGCCTGCTTCGACAGGTCGTCGTAGACGATCAGGGCGTGCTCGCCGTTCTCCATCCAGTGCTGGCCGATGGCACAGCCGGAGTAGGGGGCGATGTACTTGAAAGGGGCGGGTTCCGACGCCGGCGCGCTGACCACGACGGTGTAGTCCATGGCCTTGTGGGCCTCGAGCGTGGCCACGGTCTGAGCCACCGACGACCCCTTCTGGCCGATGGCGACGTAGATGCACTTCACCCCCTGGCCCTTCTGGTTGAGGATCGTGTCGATGGCGACGGTGGTCTTCCCCGTCTTGCGGTCGCCGATGATCAACTCGCGCTGCCCGCGGCCGATGGGGGTCATGGCGTCGATGGCCTTGATGCCGGTCTGCAGAGGCTCCTTCACCGGTTGGCGCGCCACGATGCCCGGTGCCTGGACCTCGAGGCGGCGGGTCTCGGTGGCCACGATCGCCCCCTTGCCGTCGATGGGCTCGCCGAGGGGGTTCACCACCCGCCCGAGCAGCCCGTCGCCCACGGGCACCGACAGGATGCGCCCGGTCGCCCGGACCAGCTGTTCCTCTTCGATGTGGGCGTCGCTGCCCAGCACCACTGCGCCTACGGTGTCCTCGTCGAGGTTGAGGGCGATCCCCAGCGTGCCGTCTTGGAATTCGAGCAGCTCGTTTACCGCCACCATGGGCAGGCCGCTGATGCGGGCGATGCCGTCCCCGACCTCGGTGATCCGCCCCACCTGCTCGGCGGAGACCTCAGGGGTGTATTCGGTGACGTGCCGCTGCAGTGCGGCGGCGATCTCGTCGGCGTTGATGGTCAGCTCTGCCATCAGGTCTGTGCTCCTCGCGTTGCCCCCTCATGGCTGAGGAGGTGTTCTTCCATTTGGTCGAGACGGCGTTGCGCGCTGGCGTCCACGAGCAGGTCGCCGATCTGGATGACGGCGCCACCGAGAATGTCGGGCGCGGCCAGGATTTGCAGCTCCACCGGCCCGTGCGTGAGGTGCCCGAGCGCCTCGGTCAGCTTGCTGTTCTCGTCGGCGTCGAGGGGGAGCCCGGTGTAGACGCGCGCCACGCGCCAGCCCCTGGCTCGTGCCGCCTGTTCGACGAGCCAGTCCAACGACGCCGTCAGATCGCGCACACGCCCCTGGATCGTGATCCTGATGAGCTGGAGCGTGGCCGGCCGCACCTTGTCCTCGAGGAGCTCTCCCAGGATCTGCTCCCTGCTCGGAAGCGGCAACGTCGTGTCGGACAGGACGCTGCGAAGGGACGGGCTCGACTCGACGACCCGGGCGAAACGGAACAGCTCGTCCTCGATCTCCTCGAGCTGGGAGGTCTCGGTGACGCCTTCGAAGACCGCGTCCGAGTACCCGGCCACGAACTCGCGCCAGGCCAACCGGCTCACGATGGGCTCCTCGGCACGGAATTCCTCGGGGTGGAGATCGTGCATGTGCCGGACGAGCTCGTAGACCTCGTGGAGCACGGTGGGGAACTCCTCGACGCGTTCGGTCTCCACGGCCCGAAGCACGATACGCAGCGCCAGAGGTTGCACCCGCGACTCGAGGAGGTCCTGGAGC
The DNA here is from genome assembly GCA_963848335.1 of uncultured Acidimicrobiales bacterium. GTDB lineage: Bacteria > Actinomycetota > Acidimicrobiia > Acidimicrobiales > UBA8190 > Chersky-840. The sequence continues at coordinate 331,382 of CAWKDD010000002.1, read as the reverse complement.
ACCGCCCGGCGGGCCGTCGTGGGCACCCCGAAGTCGGTGAGGGTCACGGCGAGCTCGTTGGTGCGCGACACGAGATGCGCCACCGCGTTCAGGTCCTCGGCCACCTGCTCTCCGAGCGCGGTCCTGGCCACATCGGCCAGGACCGCCGTGGTGTAGCCCCGAAGTGATTGGTGCACCGCTGTCTTCCTTCTCCCGCCTGCTCAGCCCGGCCGGTCAGACCTGGGTGGTGCCGGCGGCCGTGTCGACGGACCCGCGCAGCGCGGCGACGGCCTCGTCGATAAGGGCGCGGTGGCTGGACTCGTCGATCTCCCGGGCGATCACCTGACGAGCGACCGAGATCACCAGAGCCCCGACCTTGGAGCTCACCTCGTCCACGGCCCGCTGGCGCGGCACCGGCGATCTCTGCGTCCGCCCTCGCCACCAGGCGCTCGTACTCGATGCGGCCGCGCTCTTCGGCCTGGGCGGCCACCCGTTCCGCCGCCTTGTTGGCCTGGGTGATGATGTCGCGCGCCTGTCTGCGGGCTTCGTCGAGCGTCTGCTGGCGCTCCGTCTCGGCCACCGCGGCCTCGGTGCGCGCCGTCTCGGCCGCTTCGAGGGCACTGCGGATCTGCTCCTGGCGCTCCTCGAGCGCCTTGTTGAGCACGGGCAGCACGTACTTCCCGATCACGCCGAGCACGGCCAGGAAGGCGACGATCTCGACGATGAGGGTCGCGTTGGGTACCAGGAAGTTGCTACTCGCAATCATTTCGGTTCAGCCTCTGTTCGTTTTCGGTTGTCGGACCCCGCTGACCGGCGAGCGCGACGCCTCGGCGTCGGGACGCGCCGGCCCCGCCGGGACGAGCTCGCCGGACCCCTGACCGGCGTCGCCACCCTCGCGGGACATCCCTGCTCCCTCGGGCTCAGGGCCCACCCTTCTTGTAGAGGGAGAACACGAAGAGCGCGGTGAAGGCCAGGTTGATGAAGTACATGGCCTCGACGAGGCCGACGGTCAAGAACATGATCGTGAACAGCCGACCCTGTGCCTCTGGCTGCCGGGCCACGCCGGCGATGGTCTGGCTGCCGGCGAGACCGTCGCCGATGGCCGCGCCGACGGCTCCGCCGCCCATCAGCAGGCCCCCGCCGACCATGGCGCCGGCGAGGCTGATCGCGTGGTCGAGCCCTGTGTCTGACATTGGTGATGCTCCTTTTGGTGTGTGTTGTCGCGAGATCGGTTGCGCGGTGGCGTCGCTAGTGCGCGTCGCTCATGGCGGTGTCGAAATAGAGGATCGTGAGGAGGGCGAAGATGAAGGCCTGGATGGCGCCGATGAAGAGGTCGAAGAGCTTCCAGATCGGGTTCAGGATGATCGTGGCTACGTCTCCGATGGGCACGTGCGAGATGGTCCACACCCCCAGCGCCGCGATCAGGGCCAGCATGAGGCCCCCCGAGAGCAGGTTGCCAAAGAGCCGGAGCGCCAGGGTGAGGGGTTTGGCGATCTCCTCCACGCCGTTCATGAAGATGTTCAGGGGGAACAGCGCCTTCGGGAAGGGCTGGCTCACGTAGTGCTTGATATAGCCGACGAACCCTCGGGAGCGGATCGAAGCGATGTGCACGGGGATGATCACGATCAGGGCGAGAGCCAGCGTCACGTTGATGTCGCTCGTCGGGGGGCCGATCCATTCGATCTCCGAGCCGATGCCGAGGACCGAGAACCAGTTGGCCACGAGGATGAACACGAACAGTGTCACGGCCAGAGGGACGACGGCGGCCCCCCGGGGGCCTATCGTCCCCTCGACCTGCTGTCGGACCGCCTGCACCCCCGTCTCCCAGGCGAGCTGGAGCTTCCCCGGCACCCCGCTCGTCGCCTTGGCCCGGAGATAGAGGCCCAGCCCGATGACGATCGCCATGGCGACAGCCGTCGACCAGATGGTGTCGAGGTCCAGGCCGGCGCGCTGGACGTGCGTGCCGACGTTGATGTTCGCCGCCAGGAGGTGCGCTGCGTTGTTCACTCGTCGTCCTCGTCGTCGACGAAGGGTGTGCCCATCGAGATGTCACCCATGAGGGGGTGCCGCAGCATGGTCACGACCACATTGCCGAGCAGCGCGAACTGGAAGACCGCCAATCCCACCAGCATGCCGAATCCGAGCGAGCGCACGAAGTACGTGATGGCCAGGGCGATGACGCTGATGACCCCCAGCCGACCGAGCGTGTTGAAGGCCAGGGGCCGACGTTTGTTCTCTTCGGCGGAGGCGGCCGCCTTCACCGTGGCGCGCGAGATGAGCCGGAAGTTGACCAGGGCCATGGCCAGGCCCAGGCAGACGCCCAGTCCCACCAGCGGGTATCCGGTCACGACACCGAGGACGAGTGCGCCCGCACCCACCCCACCCGAGACGAGCACCGTCCTGCGGGCCACGACCGAGATCTGGGGCAGCGAGAACTGCGAGAAGAGATTGACCATCACGACCGCCCACTCCGATCGGCCCGGGCCGACGAGGGGGACATGAGGGCGACTGCTACATGAGCCTGCGGATCTGGCGCACCGTACTGCCCACCGCGGCGGTGATCCCGAGCACGAGGCCGACCAAGGTGGCGATCGGGCTGCTGTGCAACCACGAGTCGACCACCAGTCCGATGCCCAGTCCCGCGCCGATCATGAGCGCCGACGCCACGCCCATGGCCATGAGATCGAAGACCCTGGGTGAGGGCTTCTCCTCCACGTCCTCTCGCTTGGCGCGCGTCGCTCAGAGGGCAGGTGCCGTGCATCGCCTGGGCTGGCCTGAGATCACTCGGCGTGCCCGGCGCTCGCACCGACTGCAACCACGACCGGAGTCCGTTCATCGACACCGACTGGGAGCGGGAAGCGCACACCACAATCTTCGCATCCGCCCCTCGTGCGCGGCAAAACGGGGGCTGGAAGGGGATTATTTGCGCTCTGCAAGAGATCCTGGGACCACGGGCGGGACCTCGCCCATCAAGGTGGCGTGCGCCACGGGACCCGGCGCACGCGCCGGGTCGGGAGCACCCGAACCCGCCCCGTTGCCCTGGGCGCCGTCCCCCGACGCCGACCCCGCCCCCACGTGGGCGGGGTCGTGATGCACGTTGACGGTGGCGTCGACGGCGTCCGTGCCGTTCACGGTGTCCCGGCCGTTCACGCCGTTCACGGTGTCCTTGCGGAGCCCGGGATGGAACAGGGTGTAGAGCGCCAGGCCGAGGACGATGATCCCGAAGAGGATGAAGGCGTTGGCGCGCTTGTAGAACAGCGGGAACAGCAAGAACGCGGACAGCACCGCTGTCCACGCCCACAGGATGGCGACCGTGCGACGGGGTCCGTGGCCGAGACGCAGGAGTCGGTGGTGCACGTGCATCATGTCGCGATTGTGGAACCCGGTGCCCTTGGCCGTGCGCCGGACGAACGCGAACGCCATGTCGGCGATGGGCACACCCAGGATGAAGACCGGGATCAAAAGCGGTGCGAAGAAGAAGTAGGTCTGACCGCTCACGTCGGCGGTCCGTCCCCCGATGAGCATCGTCGACGCCGCCAGCAGCAGGCCCAGGAACAGGGCGCCGGCGTCCCCCATGAAGGCCCGCGCCGGGTGCAGGTTGTGGGGCAGGAACCCGATGCAGACCCCGAAGGCCACCACCGCGATCAGCGGGCCCAGGTTGTCGGACGGGAGATCCCCCAAGAACACCAGGCGCAGGCCGTAGATGGCGAGAGCCCCCGAAGCGATGGCCACGATTCCCGTGGCGAGCCCGTCGAGGCCGTCGATGAGGTTGACGGCGTTGGTGATGACGATCACCCACAGCGCCGTGAGCAGTGGCGTCACCTCGGGCGACAGGACGAAGAACCCCACGAACGGGACCTTGAACTGGAACATCGTCACGCCGAGGAATACGAGGACCATGGCGGCCAGGACCTGCCCGGCCACCTTGGCCGGTGCCGACATCTCCCGGACGTCGTCGATGAACCCGACCACGAAGATCACCGCCGCGCCCAGCACCAGGCCGAGCGGCTCCGAGGACCCGGCGAACAGGCCCTTGAGCTGTCCGAGCTGCGATGCCACCACGATGGCCACCAGAAAGGCCAGGAACATGGCGATGCCACCGCCGTAAGGGGTCACGCGGTCATGGACGCGCAGCTCGTCGGGCTCGACCACGAAGTGGGCCCGGACGGCGAGACGACGGATCGGGTACATCGCCGCAAAGGTCCCCACGGCGGCGACCACCGCCACCACGACGTACGCCCCGAGAGGGGGCACGGCCTCAGCCGCCTCCAGCCGGGCTGGACACCGGGGTGCCCTTGACCAGCTGCGGGTAGGGCGGGAACCCGCTGCACAGCTCGAGGACGTCGCCTCGCACCTCGCCCAGGACGCTCTCGTTGGTCCCGTGGCGCAGGGCGCGGCCGATGAGCCCGGCGATGCGGGCCATCTCCTCGGTCCCCATGCCGGCGGTGGTCTGGGCCGCGGTGCCCAGACGCAACCCCGAGGTGACGAAGGGCGGGCGCGGGTCGTCGGGGATGGTGTTGCGGTTGAGCGTGATCCCGGCGCGGTCGAGGACCTCCTGAGCCTGCTTGCCGGTGAGCTCGGCGTCGAAAGGCCGGAGGTCGACGAGGAGCAGATGGTTGTCGGTCCCCCCCGACACCAGGCGGAACCCCTCGGCCGCCAGGGCGCCGGCCAGGGCGCGCGCGTTGACGATCACCCCGGTCGCGTAGTCACGGAACGACGGCAACGACGCCTCTCGGAACGCGACCGCCTTGGCCGCCACGACATGCTCGAGCGGACCACCCTGGAGTCCCGGGAAGACGGCCGAGTCGATCACCTTGGCGAGCTCCCGGCCGCACAGGATCGTCCCGCCCCGAGGACCGCGCAGCGTCTTGTGCGTCGTCAGTGTCACGACGTCGGCGATGCCGACGGGGTTCGGGTGGACTCCGCCGGCCACCAGTCCGGCGGGATGGGCGATGTCGAACATGAGCCGGGCACCGACGGCGTCGGCGATCTCCCGGAACGGCTGGGCGTCGATGAGGCGGGGATAGGCCGTGGCGCCCGCCACGATCAGCTTGGGGCGTTCGCGCTTGGCGACGTCGGCAACCTCGTCGAAGTCGATGACCTCACCGGGGGCGTCGGGATCGGCCGAAGCGGGGGTCACGCCGTAGGACACGAAGTGCCAGATCTTGCTCGTGATGCTGGCCGGCGAGCCGTGGGTGAGATGGCCGCCGTGGTCGAGGCTCATGGCGAGCACGGTGTCGCCCGGCTCGAGCAGCGCCTGGTACACCGCCAGGTTCGCGGTCGCCCCGGCGTGCGGCTGGACGTTGGCGTGCTCGGCCCCGAACAGGGACGTGGCCCGTTCCCGGGCCAGGTTCTCCACCTCGTCGATGACCTGGTTCCCGCCGTAGTAGCGGCGCCCCGGGTAGCCCTCGGAGTACTTGTTGGTGAGCACCGAACCCGAGGCCGCCAACACCGCGGGGAGGTGAAGTTCTCGGACGCGATGAGCTGGAGCGTCGTCGACTGCCGGTCGATCTCCGCCGCCGAGCATCGCCTCGAGCTCGGGATCGCCCACGAGCCACTCGTCGAAGGGGGACCACGCCCGGCCGGAGCCGGCGCCTGCCTCGGTCATCTCTGTCCTCTCTGCCTGCCTCGCCCCAGGGCCGTCGCCCTGGTTCGGTGGTCTTCCACGATGTCGATCGCCTGCACCTCCGGCCGCGCTGCCTCAGCGCGCCTCGAGCACGGCGATCTCGCCGGATGCGCCGGTCGTGGCGACCCCGGGACACGGCGCGGTCCACGGCGGCTCCGAATTCCCGATGGTCGACGGGGGCCTGGCAGTGCGTCCCGAGGTCCTCGACCTCGTGTCCGGACGTGGCGAGGCGAGCGGCCGGGAACTCCTGCAGGTGGTCGCCGGCGTGGTCGGAGCCGACCGCGATACCCATGGGCGAAGCATACCGAGGCCCTCGCTCCGGCCCGGGGGCACGCGGACCCCGGACGGTACGCTCGCCGCCGTGGCCCTCGACCCTCGCACGCCGGTGTTGGTGGGGGTGGGACAGGTCACGCAGAGGCCCGACCCCGAGGTCCCGCTCACGCAGCGGCCCGAGCCGGTCGAGCTCATGGCGCGGGCGCTGGGTGCCGCCGGCCGGGACAGTGGGGGCGCCGACGAGGGCCGAGGACTGCTGGCGCGGGCGGGGTCGCTACGGGTCGATCGTGCCCCTGAGCTGGCGATACGTGAATCCGGGACTGCTCGTGTCCGAGCGTCTCGGGATCGCCCCTCGAGAGCTGGCTCTCACCGCCATCGGCGGGAACAACCCCCAGACCGTCCTCAGCCGCACCGCGCTCCAGATCGCAGGCGGGGAGCTCGACGTGGCTCTCGTGAGCGGGGCCGAGTGCCTCTACACGCGCCACGCGGCCCGGCGCCACCCCGACCGACCGGTCCTGGAGTGGACCACACAGGCCGACGACACCCCGATCCCGGTGATGCTCGGCACCGACCGCGTCCCGGTGACCGATGTCGAGGCGGCTCGGGGACTCGACCGACCCCTGCGCGTCTTCCCCTTGTTCGAGAACGCGTTGCGGGCGGCGGCGGGCGAGACCATCGAGGAGCACCAGCGCACGGTGTCGGAGCTGTGGGCGCGTTTTTCGTCGGTGGCGGCGACGAACCCCTTCGCATGGTCGCCTCGAGCGAGGACAGCACAGGAGGTGCGCTCGACGGGGCCCTCCAACCGGATGGTGTCGTTCCCCTACCCGAAGCTGATGAACGCCAACGACCGCGTCGACCTGGGCGCCGCGCTCATCCTCTGCTCGGTCGACGGCGGCACGCGCGGCCGGGGTGCCCGAGGAACGATGGGTCTTTCCCGTGACGGGAGCCGATGCCCATGACCATTGGTTCCTGTCGGAGCGCCAGGACCTGCGATCGTCACCTGCCCTCCGCATGGCCGGGGGCCGTGCCCTGTCGCTCGCCGGGGCCGGGATCGACGACGTCGCCCACGTGGACCTGTACTCGTGCTTTCCCTGTGCGGTGCAGATCGCGGCGGGCGAACTCGGGCTTCCTCGAAACGACCCCGACCGCCCTCTCACCGTGACCGGAGGGCTCGGGTTCGCCGGTGGCCCGGGCAACAACTACGTCAGTCACTCCATCGCCACCATGGCGCAGCGGCTGCGCGCCGAGCCCGGCACCATGGGGCTCGTCACCGGCTTGGGGTGGTACAGCACGAAGCACGCTGTCGGGCTGTGGTCGACCGCGCCTCCGGCAGCGGGGTTCCGCCACGCCTGCCCCCAGGACGCCGTGGACGCGCTGCCCCGACGTTCACCGGCCCCGGACTACGAGGGGAACGCCACGGTGGAGACCTACACCGTCGTCCACGAGCCGCGAAGGGGAGCCCGAGCTCGCCATCGTGGCCCTGCTGACCGGAGACGGACGCCGGGCGTGGGGCAACATCTCCGACCGCGACGACATGTCGGGCCTCATGGCGGACGAGGGCTGCGGCCGCAAGGCTCACCTGGACGTCGCCGGTCGTGCCCGGCTCCGCGTGAGCGCGGGGTTCTAGATCCCCTCCACGCCGGTCAGGTCGACGCCGGCGGCCAGCAGCTGAGCCTCGAGCAGCGCCCAGTCGTAGTAGTCGCGCCAGGAGCTGATGAACCCGTCGCCGTCGAACTCGAAGATTCCGGCGACAGGTACCGCCATGGGCGTGTCGTTGATCACGAACCGGTCGACACGCTCGGTGAACACCGTGTCGCCCACCACCTCCAGCCTCTTGAACTCAAAGGAGAAGTCCGAGGCGAAGCTCGTCTGGAGCTCGAAGACGGGTCGGATCTCGTCGGGGCCCTTGGCAGCGTCGCGGTTGGCTTCGCTCCAGGTGCCGTCAGAGGCGAAGTAGCTCGTGAGCCGATCGGGATCGCGCTCGACCCATGCGCCGAAGAACGCGCGCACCGTCGCCTCGTGGTCCGCTTCCATGTTGCTCCTTTCGCGCCGGCCGCCGACACGGCCGCTTCGTCGGGCGAGAGCCTGCCACAGCGGCAACGAGCCGCCACGGCGGACCGTCATTCCCCCCCGAGGGCGGCGACGACTTGTGCCCACGCCACGGCGCCCTCCCGGAGGCACGACGGTGCATCGCCGAGCAAGGAGACGACGGTCGAGGGAGCCCCGTCACAGCGGCCGCCGTCCACCACGACCGTCCCGGACCCGAAGGCCCGCAACACCGCCTCGGCGTCGGTGCACGGCGGTTGGCCGTGCACGTTGGCGCTCGTGGTAGCGAGTGGGCCCACCTCCTCACACAGCGACCGCGCCACGGCATGATCCGGGACCCGCAGACCGATCGTCCGGGCATGAGCGCCGAGGTCCCAGTCGAGCCCGGCGCGGCGGGCCACGACGACGGTGAGGGCACCGGGCCAGAAGACCTGCGCCAGGCGTCGAGCCGTCGCTGGAAGTCCGTCCGGCCCGGCCAGCGCCGCGGCCTGCTCGATCGACGCCACCAGGACCGGCAGGTCGAGGGTGACAGGTCGCTCCTTGAGCGCGAACAGGGCGTCGGTGGCTCGGGGGCGGGTCGGGTCCACCGCCAGCCCGTAGACGGTGTCGGTCGGTATGGCCACCACCTCCCCCGCCTCGAGCGCGGCTACCGCAGCCCCGAGGTCGAGAGACCCGGCCCGCATCCGGTCGGTCAACATTCCCGCCAACGCGTCACGAGGATCCGGTGCCGACCGGCGAAGTCGTCGAGGACGGCTGTCTCCACGTATCCGAGCTCCATGGCCCGTTGCGCACCCGCTACGGCCTGTCCCGGTGCCAATTCGACGACGAGGCTGGCGCCGGGAGCCAGCCAACACCGCGAACGGTCGAGGAGCACCTCGATGGCCTCGAGGCCGGTGGGGCCCGGGACGAGAGCGCCGGCCGGTTCGTGGTCGCGGACCTCGGGGTCGAGCGCCTCCCACTCCGCGGCTGAGACGTAGGGTGGGTTCGACACGACGAGGTGCACCTCCCCGGCCAGGCCGGGGGGCAGGGCTTCGAACCACGAACCCCGAGCCACGTGCACACGGCGGGCGGCGCCGGGGTCGTGCTCGGCCAGCGCGGCCAGGTTCTCCTCCATGAGCTCCAAGGCGCCGGGCGAGACGTCGGTCGCCCACACCTCGAGGGGAGCCGACGACCGGAATTCGGACGCCACGGACAGGGCGATGGCGCCCGAACCGGTACCGAGGTCGACGGCGACGAACGTCGAGCCCCGGGGAACCCGAGCCTCCTGGGCGCGCAGCTCGTCGAGCGCGGCGGAAACGAGCTGTTCGGTCTCGGGTCTCGGGATCAGGGCGCGGTCGTCGACGCGGATCTCCAGGTCTCGAAACGCCCACGTCCCGAGCACGTACTGCAGGGGCTCGCCCGACAGGCGCCGGCGTACCATGTCCTGCACGGTGCTGCACACCGTGGGCGCCATCACGACGTCGCCGGCCACCACCAGATCTCCGGGTCTCGAACCCGTGGCCTGCGCCACGATCCAGCGCGCCTCGCGCTCGGAGCCGAGGACCTCGGAGCTCCACCGCACAAGGGCGTGGACGCTCCGGCCCGGCGCCGAGTCCCGGTTCTGTGTGCGTGGGCGCCGTCAGCGTCGCCGCGCCGGCGCTCGTCGGCGAGCAGGGCGTCCACGATCTCGTCGAGGTCCCCTTCGAGCACGCGGTCCAGCTTGTGCAGCGTGAGCTTGACGCGATGGTCGGTCACGCGGTTCTCCTTGAAGTTGTAGGTCCGGATCTTCTCGGACCGACTTCCCCCTCCCACCTGGCTACGTCGCTGCTCTGACTGCTCTGCGGCCACTCGGTCCTGCTCGAGCTTGAGCAACCGGGCCCGCAGCACCTGCAGGGCGCGGGCCCGGTTCTGGATCTGGCTCTTCTCGTCCTGCATCGAGACGACGATGCCGGTGGGAAGGTGGGTCATGCGCACCGCGGAGTCCGTGGTGTTGACCGACTGGCCCCCCGGGCCCGTCGAGCGGAACACGTCGACTCGCAGATCGGCCGGGTCGATGGACACCTCGACCTCGTCGGCTTCGGGGAGAACGAGGACCGTGGCCGCCGAGGTGTGGATCCGACCTTGGGACTCGGTCACCGGCACGCGCTGGACGCGATGGGTCCCGCCCTCGTTCTTCAGGCGTGTCCAGGCGTCGGCACCTTTGACCATGAAGGTGACCTCGTTGAGCCCGTCGCGGTCGGAGGGGTCTGCGGAGAGGACCTCCAGGCGCCACCCGTGCCGCTCCGCGTAGCGCCGGTACATCTCGAACAGGTCCTTGGCGAAGAGATTGGCTTCTTCTCCGCCCTCGGCACCACGGATCTCGACGATGACGTTGCGGCCGACGTTGGGATCCTTGGGCAGCAACAGCACACTGAGCTCCTCCTCGAGCTCGGCGGTCTCGGCCGCGGCCTGTTGGATCTCGGCGTTCACGACCTCGCGGTCTTCACCAGTTGCTTCGTTGAGCATCTGGCGGGCGGTCGCCATGTTCTCTTCGGCCTGGCTGAGCCGCCGCGCCACGGTGAGCAGGGCCTCGAGTTCCTTGTGGCGGCGCGACACGTCACGCAGACGAGCCTGATCGGCTACGACCGCAGGGTCGCCGAGAGAGTCGAGCACGGCCTGGTACTCCTGCTCCCAGGCGTCGAGACGTTCCCGGTCCATGGCACCAGGGTACCGACGTGCCCGAAGCCCCCCGCCGTGGTGGCGGCGGGAACGGGCTCAGTCGGTCAGGGACAGGCCGGAGCGGGGGTCAGCTGCGCTTGGCGCGCGACCGCGAGGCCCGCTGGCCGTAACGCCGCTGGAAGCGCTCGACCCGGCCACCGGAGTCGACCAGCTTCTGCTTCCCGGTGAAGAACGGGTGGCACTCGTTGCACAACTCGACGTGGAGCTCTGCCTTGGTGGAGCGGGTCACGAACGTGTTGCCGCACGAGCAACGGACGTTGGACTCGACATAGGAGGGGTGGATGTCAGCCTTCATGGTTCCTCCAGTCTAGGGGTGGCGCCGCCGGTGCCGGCCAGGCGGGCCGAACAGGGGGCCGGGCGGCCAGCCGGGAGCGCCGGGCCGGAGCGGGGTGGATCGCCCTCAACCGGGCCGCACTCAGACGGGCGGCGCGGGCCCCTTGGCGATCTCCGCCAGGAATTCGTCGTTGCTCTTGGTGCTGCGGATCTTGTCCATGAGCAGCTCGAGCCCGGCCGCCGCGCTCCCGTCGGCAGCGAGCGCATTGAGCACCCGGCGCAGCTTCCAGACCTGCTGGAGCTGCCCGCGCTCGAACAGGAGCTCCTCGTGCCGGGTGGAGCTGGCGTTCACGTCGATCGACGGGTACAGGCGCCGTTCGGCCAGGCGCCGGTCGAGCCGCAGCTCCATGTTGCCGGTCCCCTTGAACTCCTCGAAGATGACCTCGTCCATCTTCGAGCCCGTCTCCACCAGCGCGGTGGCCAGGATGGTGAGGGAACCGCCCTCCTCGATGTTCCGGGCCGCCCCGAAGAACCGCTTCGGCGGGTACAGGGCGCCGGAGTCGACCCCACCGGACATGATCCTGCCGCTCGCCGGCTGGGCCAGGTTGTAGGCCCGGGCGAGACGCGTGATCCCGTCGAGCACGATGACGACATCCCTGCCCAGCTCGACGAGCCTCTTGGCGCGGTCGATGGTGAGCTCGGCGATGGCGGTGTGCTCGTCCGACGGCCGGTCGAAGGTGGATGCCACCACTTCGCCCTTGACCGAACGGCGCATGTCGGTGACTTCCTCGGGCCGCTCGTCGACGAGCAGCACGATGAGATGCACCTCGGGGTTGTTCGCCTCGATCGAATGGGCGATCTGCTTGAGGATCGTCGTCTTGCCCGCCTTGGGCGGTGAGACGATCATCCCTCGCTGGCCCTTGCCGATGGGCGAGAGCAGGTCGATGATGCGCGTCGTGACTTCGGCCGCACCGGTCGTCTCGAGCCGGAGCTTCTCGTCGGGGAACAGCGGCGTGAGGTCCTCGAAGCGCGGGCGGCTCCGGGCTTCGTCAGGGGCCAGACCGCACACCGAGTCGATACGGATGAGGGCGGGGAACTTCTCGTTCGATGCGGCCGGACGGCACGCGCCCTCGACGAAGTCGCCACGGCGCAACGCGAAGCGCCGCGCCTGGCTGATCGAGATGTAGACGTCCTTCGAGCTCGGCAGGTACCCCTCGGCCCGGAGGAACCCGTACCCCTCGTCCCGCAGGTCGAGAAGGCCGCGCACCGGGATGAGCTCGCCGGAGTACTGGGCCTCTTGCCCGCCTCCCTGGAGCTCGCGTTCGCCGCCACCACCACCGCCACCGCCACCGCCGGACACGCCACGCTCGCGGCCCCGGCGCCGCCGTCCCCGGCGATTCCCGGGCTCGTTGGCGCCGCCACCTTGCTGGACGTGCTGACGGTTCTGGTTCTGCCCGCCGCTCTGGCGAGGCCCCGAGGGCGACCGTTCCGACGAGGGCGGCGCACCGTCATGTCCGTCGACCGCATGGTCTCCGGCGGTCTGGCTCGAACCGCCCGAGGTCTGGTCGTCTTCGTCGGCAGGAGCCGAGACGTCGACTTCGGACCCGGTCGAGGAGCCCGACGACGAGGACGACCCGGAAGAAACCGATGCTGACGAGGAATGCGCAGTGCCGTTGGCGTTCTCGACGGCGTGGCCGGCACCGTTGCTCGAGCCCGTGTCGAGGTCGAGGTCCTCGGCGGCGCCGTTCGACGCCGCACTCCGGCCCGCACCCTTCGTCCGGGCGGGCGCGGCGGAGCCGCCGTTGGCACTTCCGGCCGACACCTCGACCCCCGCGGCACGCAGGATCTGGTCGATGATGTCGGCCTTCTTGCTGCGCGAGTTGGTGTCGAGCGACATCGCCTGGGCGATCGCCCGAAGCTCTTCCCGCTCTTTACGTTCGAGTACGGACCGCTCGAGCTGTTGCTCTGCAGCCATCAGTCACCTCGCTAGGTTGCGTCCCCGTTACGGCTCGGTGAGCCCGGACGCCAAGGGACACGGAACAAAAGGTAAAGACGCCCGGCGCTCTTGCGTCAGGCCCCCGCCACCCCCACCAAGTCACCGTCGGAATATCGCCTGGGCGAGTCCGGCTTCGATTGCCTGTCGCCCGCGATGCCTACAGCATACTGGCGAGCGGCGGTGTCCACATCGTACCGGACACGGGGGCTCGTAAGCAACAACCCCACCGGCGCCCGGGTTGTTCCCGCCGGCGTGAGTCGGGCGCCGACGAGGGCCCACGGCAAGGCCCGCTAGAGCCCGACGGCGGCGAGCACGGCCGCGTAGTCGAGGTCGACCGAGGTCGGCACCGAGATCTGGCTGATGGCCAAGTCGGGGTCCTTGAGGCCGTGGCCGGTCAGCACGCACACCACGGTGGAGCCGCTCGGGGCGCCCACCTTCATGAGCCCGGCGACCGACGCCGCCGATGCCGCCTCGCAGAACACCGACTCCTCGGAAGCCAGGAACCGGTAGGCGGCGAGGATCTCGTCATCGGTCACGGCCTCGATGGCACCGCCCGACTCGCTCGCCGCCGCCGTGGCCCCGTACCAGGACGCGGGGTTCCCGATGCGTATGGCGGTGGCCACCGTCTCAGGATGCTCGATGGGATGGCCTTCGACGATCGGAGCCGACCCGGCCGCCTGGAACCCGAACATGCGCGGCAGCTTGGTGGAGTGGCCCGCCTCCCGGTACTCGAGGTAGCCGCGCCAGTAGGCGGTGATGTTGCCGGCGTTCCCGACGGGGATGCAGTGAAGGTCGGGGGCGTCCCCCAACACGTCCACAATTTCGAACGCCCCGGTCTTCTGCCCCTCGATGCGGTACGGGTTCACCGAGTTGACGACGGTCACCGGAGCCTTCTCCCCGAGACGACGGACCATCGTGAGCAGCTCGTCGAAATTGCCCCGCACCTGGATCACCCTGGCCCCGTGCACGAGGGCCTGGGCGAGCTTGCCCAGGGCGATGTGCCCCTCGGGTATCAGCACGGCACAGGTCATGCCTGCACGGGCCGCGTACGCCGCCGCCGATGCGGAGGTGTTGCCGGTCGACGCGCACACGACCGCCTTGGCTCCCTCCTCGAGCGCCTTCGACATCGCCATGGTCATCCCGCGGTCCTTGAACGAGCCCGTGGGGTTCTGTCCCTCGAGCTTCAGCAGCACCCGGGCTCCGACGCGCTGCCGACAGGCGGGGCGCGTCGAGCAGGGGCGTACCACCTTCGAGCAGCGTGACCACCGGTGTGTCGCTCGTCACGGGGAGCAGATCCCGATAGGTCTCGATGACTCCCGACCAGGCCATCGGGGTCAACTCCCTTCCTCGTCGCCCATCACGCGCAGGACCCCGCCCACGTGGTCGACCACGTCGAGGCCCCGCAACCCCGCCAGGGTGCGCTGCACGTCGCCTTCGCGTGCCACGTGGGTGAGGAAGATCAACCGGGCCTCGGCGTCCAGGCCCACCTGCTCCATCGACCGGATCGACACGCCGTTGTCCCCGAACAGCTGGGCCACGGCCGCCAGAACGCCGGGCCGGTCGACGACGTCGATGTTGAGGTACCAGGCGCAGCGCAGGTCGTCGCTGGGACGGAGGCGCGGCCGCACGCGGGGCACGAAACGCGCCGGGGACCCGCTGCGCAGGTGATGGGCGGCGTCGATGAGGTCCCCGAGCACGGCCGACGCCGTCGGTCGCCCTCCCGCGCCCAGGCCGTAGAGCATGAGCTCCCCGGCGTTCTCGCCCTCGACGAACACGGCGTTGAACGCCCCTCGCACTGCGGCGAGCGGGTGGGTGCGGGGAAGCATGGCCGGATGCACCCGCACGGAGATCTCGGGGACCTCCACGCCGGCACCCTCTGCCCTGGAGCCGTTGGTCCGCTCCACGACGGCCAGCAACTTCACGACGTAGCCCAACCGCGCCGCGAACGAGATGTCGACGGGGGCCACCGTGGCGATGCCCTCGCGCGGGACGTCGTCAGCGACCACGTCACAGCGAAAGGCCAGCGCGGCGAGGATGGCCGCCTTGGCCGCGGCGTCGTGCCCGTCGACATCCGCGCTGGGGTCTCGCTCGGCGAGTCCCAGGCGTTGCGCCTCGGCCAGAGCCTGGGTGTAGGAGACGCCCTCTTCCGACATCGTCGTCAGGATGTAGTTGGTGGTGCCGTTGACGATGCCCATCACGCGTCGGATCGGCTCACCGGCGAGCGACTCGCGAAGCGGGCGGATGAGGGGGATGGCACCCGCCACGGCGGCCTCGTAGAGAAGGTCGAGCTTGGCCGCGGCAGCCGCTTCGGCCAGGGCCGCCCCGTGGGTGGCCAGGAGCTCCTTGTTGGCCGTCACCACCGGTTTCCCCGCGGCCAGCGCCGACTCCACCAACCCCCGGGCAGGGTCGACGCCTCCGATCAGTTCGACCACCACGTCCACTCGCGGGTCGCTGACCAGTCCCTTGGCGTCCCCGGTGAGCAATGCGGAGGGCACACCCGGCCGCGGCCGTGACGGATCGCCGACGGCGACGCCCACGAGCTCGAGACGCACCCCGGAGCGAGCCGCGATGGCGTCGGAGTCCGAGAGCAGCATGGACACGAGGGCGCCGCCGACGTTCCCGCAGCCGAGCACGGCCACGCGGACAGCGGCGTTCCCCCCGTCCTCACCAGCAGGGGTTGGATCCCGAGCAGAACCCGTCCTCGCCATCAGCTCACGCTACCGCCCGGTGCCTTCGGTCCCGCGAAAGGGCACGACGGCGCACGCGGTGGCTCATCCGTCGAGTCTGATGAGGTCGTCGTAGCTCTCGCGCCGTACGACCAGCCGTGCGTGACCACCGGAGACGAACACCACGGCCGGGCGCGGCACCTTGTTGTAGTTCGAGGCCATCGAGTAGCCGTAGGCACCGGTGACCGGGGTGGCCACGACGTCGCCCACGGCCACGTCGGCGGGAAGGCGCGCCTCGGCCACCACGACGTCACCGGACTCGCAGTGCTTTCCCACCACCCTGGCCGCCCGGGGCGCGGCGCCCCCGGCTCTCTGGGGAGGAAGGTCTCGTATCCGCTGCCGTAGAGCACAGGGCGGGGATTGTCGCTCATGCCCCCGTCCACGGCCACGTACGTGCGCACACCCGGGAGCTCCTTGACCGTCCCCACCCGGTACAGCGTGACCCCGGCGGTGGCCACGATCGACCGGCCGGGCTCGGCGGTGACCCGGGTGTCGGTCGGGATCCCGGCGCGCCGGCAGGCGTCGTGCACCGTCTGCGCCCACTGCGCCAGGGAAGGTGCGGACTCTTCGGCCAGGTACGGAACGCCCAGGCCGCCCCCCACGCACAGTTCGTGCAGGCCGAGAGGGGCGAAGAATCCCGCCAGCACCTCCACCTCCTGCGCGAAGGACTCGACCCGGAACACCTGGCTCCCGATGTGGGCGTGGATCCCCACCAGGTCGACCCCCGTCACGGCGCCCAGGCGTGCCACGGCCTCGGCCGCCGCCCCCGAGGCGAGCCCGAAGCCGAATTTCGAGTCCTCCTGGCCCGTGCGCACGAAGTCGTGGGTGTGCGCCTCCACCCCCGGTGTCACCCGGACCATCACGGCAGGGCGAACGCCTGCGGGCGTCGGGTTCCGGGTCAGGCGGGCCAGGCGCTCGATCTCGTCGAAGGAGTCGACGACGATGCGACCGGCACCGCACTCCAGGGCGCGGGCCAGCTCTTCCTCGGACTTGTTGTTGCCGTGGAGCACGAGGCGCGCCGCGGGCACGCCGGCGGAGAGTGCCACGTGCAGCTCCCCGCCGGTGGAGACGTCGAGCCACATCCCCTCTTCGTAGGCGAGCCTGGCCATCGCCAGGCACAGGAAGGCCTTGGTCGCATAGGCCACACCGTCGCCCCACGCGGCCACGGCCTCGCGGCAGCGGGCCCGGAGGTGGTCCTCGTCGTAGACGAACAGCGGCGTCCCGAACCGCTCCGCCAGCTCGACCAGGTCCACACCCCCAACCGCCAGGCGTCCGTCGGTTTGGACCTGCGCCGTCATGGGGAGCAGCTCGGCGTGGACGGGACCTTCGTCGGGAGCCCGGTAGGACGCGCCGTCAGGCCCGTCGGGGATGAGGCCGGGTACGTCGATCACCACCGGAGCGACCTGGTCGTCCATGGCCAAAGGCTACCCACGACACCTGGAGGCCCCGGCTGAGTGGGGGCGGTCCGGCCCCCCTATCGACTCCGTCCCGGTCGACTCGGTGCACTACATCGAATCAGGGGCACTCACTCCGAGAATGTCGAGACCGATGGCGAGACCGACACGCGCCGCCTCGACGAGCCACAGGCGCGCCTGGGTGAGATCGCCTCCGACCGTCTCGGCCAGCACCGGGCAGTCGTGGTAGAAGCCGTGGAAGGTGCCCGCCAGGGCTCGGACCCACGCCGTCACCTTGTGGGGGGCCCGGTCCCGGCCCGCCTCGGCGACCACGTCGGGCAGCTCCTCGAGGCTTCGCAGCAGCTCGAGCTCCCGATCCTGGACCAGCAGGGAGAGGTCCACGTCCGTGACCGGGCGCCGCTCGATGCCGCGCTCGGCCCGGACACGCTCGATCGAGGCGATCCGGGCGTGCGCGTACTGCACGTAGAAGACGGGATTCTCCATCGACTGGCTCCGGACCAGGTCGAGGTCGAGAAGCGAAGACTGGTCGAGCGAGGACATGAGCGAGAGCAGGCGCACAGCGTCGGGCCCGATGTCGTCGATGAGACTGTCCAGCGACACGACGTTGCCCGCCCTCTTGGACATGCGACCGGCCCCTTCGGCCTGGTCCAGCGACACCATCTGCCCGATCTTCACCTCGAGCCGCCGGGGATCGACCCCCATGGCCTCGACCCCGAGCGTCAGGCTCTTGACCTGGCCGGCGTGGTCGGCACCGAAGATGTCGATGACGCGGTCGAATCCCCGCACGAGGAACTTGTCCCGGTGATAGGCGAGGTCACCCGCTAGGTAGGTGGCGTCCCCGTTCGACTTCACGAGCACGCGGTCGCGGTTGTCCCCGAGCAGCGAGGACCGGAACCACACCGCGCCGTCCTCTTCGTCGACGAGGCCCTTGGCCGCCAGGAGGTCGATCGTCTGTCGAACCGCACCGCTCTCCTCGACCGACGCCTGGCTGTACCACTCGTCGAAGACGATCCCCAGGCGCGCCAGCGTGGCGCGGATGTTGTCGAGGATCCGTTGGGCCGCCCAGCGACCGGCGGCCTCGACCTCGTCGGGCCCGTCGTAGAGGTGGGCGAGCTCGGTGACGTACTCGCCCTGGTAACCCGTCTCCGGGACGGCGTCGCCACGGCGACGGGCCAGGAGGCTCTCGCCCAGGATTCGAATCTGCCCCCCGGTGTCGTTGACGTAGTACTCGCGTTGCACCCGCCATCCACAGCGCGTCATGACGCGTCCCAGGGCGTCTCCGTAGGCCCCCCACCATCCGTTGCCGACATGGAGCGGCCCGGTGGGGTTCGCCGAGATGAACTCGATCTGGACCTTCTCCCCGGCCCCGATGGCAGGGCGTGCGTAGTGCGCCTCTCCCTCGGAGACGACTTCGGTCAGCGTGTCGTACAACCACCCCGGCGACAGGTGGAGGTTCACGAACCCGGGGCCGGCCACCTCGACCGTCTCCAGGTGCGGGGGCGGGTCGGCCCGGATGCGCTGCGCCAGCTCCCCGGCGAGCTCCCGAGGCGGTCGGTGGAGCGCCTTGGCGTTGACGAGGGCGGCGTTCGTCGACCAGTCCCCGTGATCGCGGCGGGCGGGCCGCTCCAGATGGACGGAGGCCGCGTCCACCTCGATGCCCAGGGACGACAGCGCTCTGCTCACGGCGGCTGCGATGCGGGGGCGGGCTGCCATGGTCCCGCCGAGGATGGCGCGCTCGGGCCGGGGGCGCAATTGCGTCCCCCGGCTACAGTTGGCGTCGGCTCCGCCCGATCGCACCCCGCGCTCGCGCCGGCGGTCCCGTCTGCCCTCGTAGCTCAGCGGATAGAGCACCGGCCTCCGGAGCCGGTGGCGCAGGTTCGAGTCCTGCCGAGGGCGCCGAGGGCAGGGAATGCAGGCCACACAGGCCACGGGGGAAGCCATGTCCGTCCACAGCCCGGGACGCGTCCCGGGACCGCGCCCACGGGACGGTGCCCGAGCCGCCACGTTCCTGGTGATGGGCGGCATGGTCGCCCTGACCCTGAGCGCGTGCGGGGGGAGCCCGGGCACCACCACGACGAGCACGGCGGCGTCGGCGACACCGGCGGGGGCGGGCGGGGGTGCGGGAGGCTGCGGTACCGCGACAGCGGCGGGCTCGACCACGCTGACCTTGACCGTGGCGGGCCGGCCGAGGACTGTCATCGTCCACGTGCCGGTCGGCTACTCGGGCGCCACCAAGGTGCCGCTCGTGCTCAACATGCACGGGAGTGGGTCCACGGCTGCGGGCCAAGAGGCCTTCACCGGGATGGACAGCACCGCCGACAGCGACGGGTTCGTCGTCGCTTACCCGCAAGGGTTGATCCCCGACGGTCCGGGCTTCGACTGGAACGTGCCCGGGGTGCCTCTGGTCGGAGCCCGGCCCGTCCCGGCCGGTTCGGCCGATGACGTCACGTTCCTCACGACGCTGGTGCGCCTCATGGAGCAGCGCTACTGCATCGACGGCGCCCGGGTCTACGCCACGGGCTTCTCCGGCGGCGCCCGCATGGCCAGCCAGCTCGCCTGCGACGCGTCGGGCACCTTCGCGGCCGTCGCCCCCGTGAGCGGTCTGCGACGTCCCACTCCGTGCCCGGCGACCCGGGCCGTGCCGATCGTCTCCTTCCACGGAACCGCCGACCCCGTCGATCCCTATGACGGCCACGGCCAGGCCTACTGGACCTACTCGGTCCCCCAGGCGGCTCGGGACTGGGCGGCCCAGGACGGCTGCTCCGACACGGCCAAGACCTCGACGTCCGATGGGGTCACCTTGGATCGCTACACCGGATGTGCCGACGGTGCCGGCGTCGAGCTCTACACCCTGACCGGTGAGGGCCACGAATGGCCCGGCGGTCCCCCGCTCCCGAAGCGCCTGACGCGCGCTCTCGGTCCCCAGTCCGACGGGGTCGATGCCGACGCCGTCATGTGGGCCTTCTTCGCCGCCCATCCACTGCCCTGAGCCCCGCACCCGGGGTGGAGGCAGCGGGCCATAAAATAGGTTGACTCTATTCTAGGATCGGCTCTAGAATGTGCGCCGTGGGCGCACCCGCCACGGACACCCTTCACGCCGAGCTCGCCCAGGCCTTGCGGGCATCGGGGCTCCGGGTCACCGCACCCCGGCTCGGTGTCATCCACGCGCTGACGGGCCCGTCCCCATTCCGACACCGACTCGGTCATCCGCGCCGTGCGCCGGGACCTGGGCTCGGTGTCGCCCCAAGCCGTCTACAACGTGCTGGCCGCCCTGGTCGGCGCCGGGCTCGTCCGACGCATCGAACCCGCCGGGAGCCCGGCGTTGTACGAGCTGCGTGTCGGCGACAACCACCACCACATCGTGTGCCGGGGATGCGGGGCGACGACCGATGTGGACTGCGCCGTCGGCAGCCGACCGTGCCTCACTCCTTCGGAGACCCACGGGTTCGCCCTCGACGAAGCCGAAGTGACGTTCTGGGGCACGTGCCCGCAGTGCCAGGCGTCGACTCCTGCGACCACACACGGAACCGACGACGAGATGGAGGCAAGCTGATGCCCGACACCCCCCCGTACACCACCTCCGATGCCGGGATCCCGGCCACGAGCGACGAGCATTCGTTGACCGTCGGCGCCGACGGACCCATCCTGCTGCAGGACACCTATCTCGTCCAGAAGATGCAGCAGTTCAACCGGGAGCGTGTCCCCGAACGCGTCGTGCACGCCAAGGGCGGCGGTGCACACGGGTTCTTCGAGACCTCAGAGGACGTCTCGGCCTTCACCAAGGCCGCCCTCTTCCAACCCGGGGCCAGGACGGAGCTCCTCGTTCGGTTCTCGACCGTGGCCGGCGAGATGGGCTCACCGGACACGGTCCGTGACCCGCGGGGTTTCGCCGTCAAGTTCTACACCGAAGAGGGCAACTACGACATGGTGGGCAACAACACACCGGTCTTCTTCATCCGCGACCCTCAGAAGTTCCAGGATTTCATCCATTCCCAGAAGCGACGCGCCGACAACCACCTGCGCGACAACAACATGCAGTGGGACTTCTGGACCTTGTCGCCCGAGTCCGCCCATCAGGTGACGGTGCTCATGGGCGACCGCGGCATCCCGCGCTCGTGGCGGCACATGGACGGGTTCTCGAGCCACACCTACATGTGGGTCAACGCCGGAGGTGAGCGCTTCTGGGTGAAGTACCACTTCAAGACGGACCAGGGCAACGAGTTCCTCACCAACGACGACGCCGCCGCCATCGCCGCCGCCGACCCCGACGCGCACATTCGCGACCTGTACGAGAGCATCGGGCGAGCCGACCATCCGACCTGGACGCTATACGTCCAGGTCATGGCCTTCGACGACGCGGCGGGGTACCGGTTCAACCCCTTCGACCTGACCAAGGTGTGGCCCCACGGCGACTACCCGCTCCTGCGGGTGGGGACGATGGTGCTGAACCGCAATCCGGAGAACTACTTCGCCGAGATCGAGCAGTCCACCTTCGAGCCCTCCAACATGGTGCCGGGGATCGGACCTTCTCCCGACAAGATGCTGCTCGGCCGGTTGTTCAGCTACCACGACACCCACCTGCACCGCGTCGGGTCCAATGCCCAGCAGCTCCCGGTCAACCGCCCCCGTTCTCCCGTGCACTCCTACAACCGGGACGGGAGCATGCGGTACGAGAACCCACCCGATCCCGTGTACGCCCCGAACTCCTACGGTGGCCCCCGGGCCCAGCCCGAGCGCTTCGGAGCCGACCCTTCGTGGTCCGTTTCGGGCGAGATCGTCCGAGCCGCTTCCGAGCTGCACGCCCAGGACGACGACTTCGGCCAGGCCGGCTCCCTTTACCGCGACGTCCTCGACGATGCGTCCCGTGAACGGCTGGTGGCGACGATCGTGACCCACGTACGCGCCGGGGTCGTCGAGCCCGTCTTGTCACGCGTGAAGGAGTACTGGCGCCAGGTCGACCCCGGACTGGGGGCCCGCATCGCCAAGGAGCTCGAGGCCTGAGTCCCCGGCTCCGGCGGGCGCGCCCGACCCGGGGGCCCGGTCGGTGAAGGGCCCGGTCCCGGGGTTCGTCCCCCCGAAGGGGCAGCGGCATAGCCTGGGGCACTGCAGTCTCGCCCATCGCGATTGGGGCACGACCATGAAGGGTCGGACGGTCAACTTCTACGTCGATCCGGAATCACTTCCCGAAGTGCTCCGGGCCATGGACGAGGACGTCATCCCGCGCTTTCGGGAAGTGCCGCACTTCGTAGGGGTCGTCGTGCTCCAGAGTCAGCGGGGGTCGCGCATCGAGATCGCCGGGATCTCGCTGTGGGACGGCGACCTCGAGGACTCCGAGGAGATCGCGGCCGAGTTCCGTCGGGAGGTCCACCGGCTGGCGGGGACCGGAGCGGCCAGGACGGCGTACGAGGTCATCCGGCTGGAGCTGCGCGGCGACACCACGGAGATCACCGGCTGAGCAGGCCGTCGATTCGGAACGGATCGGCCCCGGACACGCCGGGGCTCAGGATGAGCCGTCGCCCGCCGCCTGGGCTTCCTGGAGGAACTGTTCGAAGCTCGCCACCTGGTCCGCCGGGGGGGCGCTCACGCTGACCGGAGCGCCGTAACGGGAGAAGTCGAGGCTCTCGTCGACGGCGACCTTCCCGGCCGATGCCACCGTCTCGTCCATCCCAAGCTGAAGCGTCGCAAGAGGCCCGAGCCGTCGACGAACACCTTGAGCGTGGTCGTCGGGATGTCGACCTCGCTCAGTGCGGCGGTCATCCACGAGGGCAGCTTGGCGTGCGCCAACTCCCCCTTGATGCGCGGCCGGGTCGAGGGTCACCTCGTAGCCCTGCACTGAGGTCCCGTCGACCGTTGACGGGCCCAGCGCCACGACATTGTTGCCCTGCTGAGCCAGCAAGCGAAGCAAGGCCGTCGGGTTGTCGCCCGTGCCGAAGGCGCTCGTGCCCTGGCTGCCGACGGCGGACTGCAGGGAGGAGAGATCGAGCGAGATCCACGACTTTCCCGGGATCAACTGGTCGATGCCGGGGATCTGCTCGTACACGGACCCGGCCACGTACACGGCCTGCATGCTCGATCTTCTGCCCCGCCACGCCCACAGCCAGCTGGAGCTGCATGGCGTTCTGGCTGAAGTCGATGTCACCGGTGCCGGTCCCGGTCACGGTGCCCGACGGTGTGTCGCACGGCAAGGTTCATGTCGACGTGGGCGGTGCGGTCCGCCATGGTGCTGTTGACCGAATCGACGACCGCCGCTTCGCGCGCTCTTCCCCCCGGTGAGGACGACGGCGCCGCTGGCGACGGCGGCCACGACGACGAGGGCGGCCACGCCCGATACCAGCCGACGGCGAGGGTGGCGGACAGGGGTCGGGTCCGTGCCACCGACGAAGGTATCGGTGGGACCGAGGCCGACGGGGCGCCGGCTCCAGGGGGCGGTGGCGGCAGGGCCACCGTGGCTCCGGTGGCGGGCGGGGGCGCCCAGTAGGAGGCTCCCGGAGGAGGGGGCGGCGGCGCTACGGGGATGGGCGGCTGCAGGCTCGAGGGCCAGGCCGATCGCGGGGGGAGATCGTCGAAGCCCTCGACGGATCCGTCACGCACCAGCTTGGTGGGGCGACCGTCGACGAAGTAACGAAACTCGTGCGCCTCGAACGGGTCGGGTGCCCAACCCTCGTAGGTAGGATCCATGGCCGGTCTCCGATCGGGCGATGACCATCGGGCCTTGACCATCGGGGCGATGTCCATGGGGCGATGACCACTAGGTGAATCGGCCCTCGCCCTCCCGGCCTTGAGCGTGCCCCGAGGGTCGCCGAAGGTCGGTTGCCGCCGGGAACGGCCCGTCGGGCCCGGTCGGGAACATCTCCCGTGCCCGGCTCAGGGCCCTCCGGACCAGGGATGACGCTCCTGGGGTAAGGATTCACAGGGGACACACAGGGGGCGCACAGGGACCGCGTACGTGCGCCGTCCATCCTCGACCCAGGAGGGACATCGCCCCATGGACACGAAGAGGAGCCGGGTTCTGGTCGTCGACGACGAGCCGTCGATCGTTGACGCCGTCGCCACCTCGTTGCGCTACGAGGGCTTCGAGGTCGAGGAGGCCATGTCGGGCCGGGCCGCCCTGAGCGCCGCACAGGAACGGCCTCCCGACCTGATCGTCCTCGACGTCATGCTTCCGGACCTCGACGGGCTCGAGGTCACCCGGAGGCTGCGCTCCGACGGGATCCGGGCGCCCGTACTGTTCCTCACGGCCCGCGACTCGTTGGAGGACAAGATCGCCGGGCTCACCGTCGGCGGGGACGACTACGTCACCAAGCCCTTCGCCCTGGCCGAGATCATCGCCCGCGTCCGGGCCCTGCTCCGGCGGGCGGGCGTCGACCCCGGCGACGAGGGCCTCCTGCAGTTCTCCGATCTCGAGATGGACGAGGGCGCGCACGAGGTGCGCAGGGCGGGGGCGCTGATCCAGCTGACGGCGACCGAGTTCAACCTCCTGCGCTTCTTCCTCCGCAATCCCCGTCAGGTCCTCTCCAAGGCCCAGATCCTGGACAACGTCTGGCACTACGACTTCGGTGGTGAGGCCAACGTGGTCGAGACCTACGTGAGCTACCTGCGCAAGAAGCTCGAGCGCCACGGGCCCCCGCTGATCCACACCATCCGCCTGGTGGGCTACACGTTGCGCGAGTCGGAGGCCTCCGTAGGTGTCGCTGCGGCTCCGGCTGCTCCTCGCCGTCGGCGCCGTGGCCCTGACGGCGCTGGCGATCGCGGACGTCGTGACCTACCAGGAGCTGCGCTCGTTCCTCAACAGCCGGATCGACCAGTCGCTCGAGCAGTCGCACATGCCCATCGAGAGCGCCCTCGGCAGCGGTCCGCATGCCGCTCCCGGGGGGCTTGTCCCTTCCCCGGCCGGCGGCCCTCCCGGTGCGCAGAGCGAACCGGGGCCGGCCCTGTCGTCTCCCCCGATCGGCCACGGCTACCACGTCGGGTTCGTCGGGTGCGGTGCCCTCGTGCAACGGCTTCCCGGGTCTCAACGGCAACCTGCTGCACGAGCTGCAGCCCGGCACGTTCATCGAGGTACGCAGCGCGTCCAACGTGATGCTGTGCCGGTCCACCCAGCCCGAGTTCGACGCCGCCGACACCGCGGCTCCGAGGCTGCCGAACCGGATCACCGGCTTCACGTCCAACGCCGCCGACCACGGGGAGCAGACCGTGTACTTCACGGCACCCGGGCTCGACAGTGACGACGGGCCGTACCGGATTCGGGCATCGGTGCTCGACGGGGGCCCCTACAACGGCGGGCAGCTCGTGGTGGGCGCGACGTTGAGCTCGACGGTCTCGACCCTGGACCGCTTGATCGGCGTCGAGTTGGCGGTCACCGGCGCCGCGCTCGCCGCCGCCTTGTTGATGGGGTGGTGGCTGGTGAGGATCAGCTTCCGCCCTCTGCGGGCCATCGAGGGCACGGCCGAGGCCATCGCTCGGGGCGAGCTGGCCGAACGGGTTCCCGGCGAGGACGCGCGCACCGAGGTGGGGCGCCTCGCCCGCGCCCTCAACGTCATGCTCGGGCGGATCGAAAGGGCTTTCGCCCAGCGTGACGCCACCGAGGACGAGCTGCGGGTGTCGGAGGGCCGGATGCGGCAATTCGTCGCCGACGCCTCGCACGAGCTGCGTACCCCGCTGGCGGCGGTGTCCGCCTACGCCGAGCTGTTCGAGCAGGGCGCCGCGGCGCGCGCCGACGATCTCGAACGCGTGATGCACGGCATCCACAACGAGACCGCTCGCATGGGGCACCTCGTCGAGGACCTCCTCCTGTTGGCACGATTGGACGAGGGTCGACCCCTCGAACGCGAGGAGGTCGAGCTCGTCGGCGTGTCGGCGGAAGCCGTGAAGACGGCAACGACGGTGGGCCCGCAATGGCCCGTGCGCCTCGTCGCCCGGAAACCGGTGGAGATCGTCGGAGACCGCATGCGAATTCGCCAGGTTCTCGACAACCTGCTGGCCAACGTCCGGACCCACTGCCCCGAGGGGACGCCGACCGTGGTTACCGTCGACCAGCAGGGTCACGACGCCGTGATCACGGTCGAGGACCGGGGCCCGGGCATGAGCCCCGAGGACAGCGCTCGGGTCTTCGAACGGTTCTTCCGCGCCGACGCCTCGCGATCGCGTCGCCACGGCGGTGCTGGTCTCGGTCTCTCCATAGTGGCGTCGATCACGAGAGCTCACGGCGGCACGGTCGGCGCCGCCCCCGGCGTCGACGGCGGCACGGTGTTCACCGTGCGCCTGCCGATCTCCGGAGCCCCGGAGGCAGAGGACCAGGTGGACGGCCCCGAAGCCGGCGCATTCACAGCTGATTCCTAACTGGCTGTGCGAGAACCCAGAGATTCGCATGGTGACATGCCACCGGTGAACGAATCCCCCCCCGATCACGGCAACGGCGTCCGGCCTACCCGGCACCGCGGGCTCCCCGCCTGGCCCGGGCCGGCCCGGCGCGACCTGGCCGGGGACCGGGTGCGCCGTATGACGAGGGGCGTCACCGTGCTCGCCATCGCCGCCACCGCCGCCACCGGGCTCGTCGTGTCGAGGGAGATCCCCGGGACCGCCGCCACCGCCGAGACGACGCCGAGCCCCACAACCTCGACGTCCTCGGGGACCGGCTCCTCGACGTCGGCCACGACCCGGACCACGACCACCTCCGGCACCTCCTCGTCCTCCGGCACCTCCTCGTCCTCCGGCACCTCCTCGTCCTCCGGCACCTCGACCCCGACGACCGCGCCTGCGACCACCACCCCCACCACGACCGCCCAGGCGCCCACCGTCGTGTCAGGAGGGACCGGCCGATGACCACATCCGGCCGGGGGCCCGGCTCCGATGTCGACGCGGCGCCGCGGGGAGGTCCGGCGCGACCGGCGCTGCGCACGATGCGCGCCATCGGCACAACCGCCATCGTGGCTGTCACCGAAACGTCTGCCGCCGACCATGCCGAGAGGATCCTGCGCGACGAGCTTGCCGCCATCGACGTGGCGTGCAGTCGCTTCCGCCCGGACTCCGAGCTCTGGAACCTCCATCGTGCCGAGGGTGCGCCCGTCAAGGTCAGCCCCCTCCTCTTCGAGGCCGTCACGGTGGCGTGCCAGGTCGCGCGACGCACGGACGGAGCCGTGGACCCCACCGTCGGGACGGCCCTCGAGGAGCTGGGCTACGACCGCGACTTCTTCGAGCTCGATCCGCACGGCACCGAGCTCCGGGCACAACCGCGGCCTGCCCCCGGGTGGTGGCGGATCGAGCTCGACAACCGGGCCAAGACGGTGCGGGTCCCTCCCGGCACGCGCCTCGACCTCGGTTCCTCGGCCAAGGCCCTCGTCGCCGACCGCGCCGCTCGGCGCATCGCGTGCGGAGCGCGCACGGGAGTCCTGGTCAGCATCGGTGGGGACGTAGCCGTGGCGGGCGTCGCCCCCGACGGCGGCTGGGCCGTCGGTATCGCGGCCGACTCCTCTGCGCTGCAGGACGCCGTGGACCAGGTGGTCGCCATCGCCGGCGGCGGCATCGCCAGCTCCAGCACGACGGTGCGCAGCTGGACGCGCGGCCGACGCCGGCTGCACCACATCGTGGACCCCGCCACCGGTGACAGTGCCGCGCCGTGCTGGTCGCTCGTGTCGGCATCGGGCAACAGCTGTGTCGACGCCAATGCGGCGAGCACGGCCGCCGTGGTCTGGGGCCGACACGCCGTGGAGAGACTGCGGGAGCTCGGCCAGCCCGCCCGTCTCGTGCGCCACGACGGCCGCGTGGTCACCGTGAACGGCTGGCCTCCGGACCGCTCTCCGCGTCCCCCGATCTACGAGACGCAGATCCATGAGACGCAGATCGAACAGACGCAGATGGTGAACCGATGAGCTCCCCCGTCCTCTGGTACGCGACCCGGGCCACCGGCCTGGTGACCCTGGTCCTCCTGACAGGGACCACGGTGCTCGGAATCCTCACCGCCAACCGGACCACGAGCATGCGCTGGCCCGGCTTCGCGCTCCAGGACCTGCACCGCCGTGTCTCGGCGATCGCCATGGCTTTCCTGGCTTGTCACATCCTGACCAGCGTCCTCGACACCTACGTGCACATCGGATGGGCGGCCGTCGTGGTGCCCTTGGCGTCGTCGTACAAGCGGTTGTGGGTGGCGCTGGGATCGGTCGGGGTCGACCTGCTCCTCGCCGTGGCGGTGACCAGCTGGCTCCGGCACCGGATCCGCGCCCGCACCTGGCGGGTGGTGCACTGGCTCGCCTACCTGAGCTGGCCCGTGGCCCTCTCCCACGCCTTCGGCCTGGGGACCGACATGCGCCAGAGCTGGGTCATCGGCCTCACCGCGGCGTGCATCGCCTCGGTCGTGGGCGCAGGGACCTGGCGGATCTCCTTGGCGGCAGCGCGCAGGCGGCGGGCGCTGTCGTTCCTCCCCGCCCATCGACGTCCCGAGGGTGTGTCGGTCAAGCACATCTCGGCCTAGCCAGGAACGGTGCCATGCCCACCGCCACGAGCGATCCCACCACCACCCACGCCGACCGAGCCACGACCGCTCAGGGAGACGACACCGGCGAACGCCCTACGCTTCTCGCGGCTTGGCACGCGTACCGTCGCGCCGATCTCGCCGCGCACCTCGCCCATCACGGTGCGCCGCCCCTCCCCCGACAGGGCGACGCGTCGTGGCCCGAGAAGTTCGCGGCCGTCGTCGAGGCGTCGGGACTCACCGGGCGGGGCGGGGCCGCGTTTCCCAGCGCCACCAAGCTCCGGCTCGTCCGGGCGGCGCGTGGACGTCGCACCCTCGTGGTCAACGCCATGGAGGGCGAGCCGGCCAGCGCCAAGGACAGGGTCCTGCTGTCGTACGTGCCGCATCTCGTGCTCGACGGGGCGGAGCTGGCCGCCTGCGCGCTCGGGGCCACCCGGGTGGTCGTGTGCGTCCCCGAAGTCCACGACGAGAGCGCAGCCGCCGCGACGCGGGCAGTAGCCGAACGCGCCGGCACCGTGCACGCACCGGTGCCTGTCGAGGTGGCGCGCCCCCCGGGGCGCTACGTCGCCGGCGAGGAGTCGGCGCTGGTGTCGTGGCTCGAAGGAGGTCCCGGTGCCCCCGCATGGCGGCCCGACAAGCGCCGGCCGCTGGCGCTCGGGCGGGGCGCCGCGCTGGTGCACAACGCCGAGACGCTCGGGCACATGGCTCTGGTGGCCAGGTACGGCCCGGCGGCGTTCCGCGCCACCGGCCCTGCGGACGCTCCCGGAACCGCTCTGGTGACATTGTCGGGAAGCGTCGAGAACCCCGGCGTGTACGAGATCGCCATGGGGACGACCCTGGGCGCCATCGTCAAGCGGGCCAGGCCGACCGACGAGGTCGTGGCCGTGCTCACCGGAGGCTTCGGAGGCAGCTGGGTCCCGGCTGCCGCACTGGGCACGGCCTATGCACCTCGCTCCCTCGGCGCCGCGGGCGGGGTCGTCGGTGCCGGCGTGCTCGTGGTCCTGACGCGCCATTCCTGCGGGATCGCGGAGACGGCACGGGTGGCGCGCTACATGGCGGGCGAGAGCGCCGGGCAGTGTGGACCGTGCCTCTTCGGGCTCCCGGCGGTGGCCGAAGATCTCGAGCGCCTGGCCGTCGGCGACGCCGATCCTTCCCTTCTGGCGCGACTCGAGATGCGGGTGGCGTCCGTCGAAGGCCGGGGCGCGTGCCGGCACCCCGACGGGGTCGCCCGCATGGTGCGCAGCGCGCTGGGGGTCTTCGCCGGCGATGCCGCCGCGCATGGCGCCCGGCGGCCTTGCGCGCGTCACGGTGCCGCCTCGCTGCTCCCCCCCGTCGTGACCCCGAGTGCGCCCCGGGGCCGCGCCCCGGGGCCGCGCCCCGGTAGCAGGGCACGCCGGTCATGAGCGCACTGCTCAAGGTCAACCCCGTCGCCTGCGAGGCCTACGGGTACTGTGCCGAGCTCCTTCCCGAGCTCGTCACCCTGGACGAATGGGGCTACCCCGTCCTCCACGGCTCTCGGGTCCCGCCCCAGCTCGTGGAGCTGGCGCGCCGCGCCGCTCGGGACTGCCCGCGGCGGGCCTTTCTCGTCGAGGAGTCCGTCGACCGCTGACGTCTCAGCGGGGCGGGATCGAGTAGGTGACCTGCGCTTTGGCTACGAGCTCGTCTCGTCCCTCGGAGCGCAGGGCCACGTCCGCCACCGCCAGCTGCTTTCCCAATTTGAGCAGGTTCCCGTGGGCCACGAGGTCGATCAGATCGGGCTTGCGCAGGAAGTCGATGTGCAGGCTGGTGGTCACCGCCAGCGCGACGGGGCCGATGTGGGCCAGGATCGCCAACCAGGCGGCGGCATCAGCCATCGCCATGAGGGTCGGGCCCGCCACCGTGCCCCCCGGCCGGCTGTGGGCCTGTGTGACGGGCAGCCTGATCCTCACACCCCACGTCGCCACCTCCTCGATGACGTAGGGCGGAGGCTGGTCCGGGAATGCGCCGTCGAGGAAGCTCTGGAGCTCGGCGACGGTCATGAGGGGCATCAGCGCACAGTACCGGCGGCGGCCGGCATGACCGGACCTCGAGACGGGGAACCGGGAGGCTGGCGCGCCCGGGTACGAGCCTCAGAAGCCGCGGGCGGCCAGACGGGCGAGATTGGCGAAGTCCGCGTCGACGGCGCGCTGGAGACGCGCCCGCAGAAGGCGCGTTCCGGGGAGCGGGACTGCCTCGAGATGGAAAAAGCGCGTGCGCTCCCCCCCGTCGTGAGGCTCGGCGGCCATGAGCACCAGATAGATCCGGGCCCGGGCCCGCATGAGGCAGAAGCCGTCCTCGAGCCGTACGTCGAAGGGCACCGCCACACCGAAGCTCGACGCGGCGATGCGCAGAGTATGCGCCCCGTCCCCCGCGTGCTGTTCGAGGACGCGGACCTTGCGCACCTGGCTGTCGAAGCGCGGCACCGAGACCTCGAGATCGGTGATCCACGGCCACGCCACGCGGTAGGGAGCGTCGAGAACACCTTCGGTCCATGCCGCAGAAGGGATCGACGCGCCGATCGCCCGGGCACGGGCGATGGGGCCCATCGACGCCACCGGCCACTGCTGCTCGTGGCCGGTCACGGTTCCCACCTTCGCGAGAACGCCGCCCGGGCCCGATGCAGCCGCGACTTCACGGTGCCTTCAGGGACACCGAGCACGCGCGCCGCGTCCGCCTCGCTGAGCCCGTCGACGTCACGCAGAACGAGGATGGCGCGCTGCTCGGGGGCGAGGCCCGCCAGGGTCGACCGCACGTCGACGACCGTGGCGACGTCGACGGGTGCCAGGGCGGCGCCGGCGAGGACCTGGGGATCGACGGGGTCCTCGCGCCCGCCCCGGGCGGCGCGGACGGCCTCGCGCACCGCGATGCGTCGCACCCACCCGTGCAGGGCTGCCGGCTCGCGCAGCGTTCGGATGTTGCGGAGCACCGCGATGAAGGTCTCCTGCATGGCATCGTCTCCGCGGTCGAGGGCGATGGCCCCACACACCCGGCCCACGTAGGGGATGAGTGCGCGCACGAGCGCGTCCATGGCGGCGGGATCGCCCCGCCGAGCCGCCCGGACGAGCTGCTCCACGTCTATAAGAGGCGTCGGGCCCCGAGAAGGTTCCCCGTCGTCACGATCCGTCGCCCGGAGCATCCACGGCGGCACCACCCCCGGCCGAACGGGCGGCCCGGAGACGCCGGATCCCGTCGTTGATCGCCGTGGTGATCAGCCGGTCGTTGTCCTTGGAGATGAAGCGGTGGACCCGGCGTTCGAGCAGGGTGCGGAGCACGGGGTTGAAGGCGTGGTACGTCTCGGTGAAATGGATCCTCGTTCGGCCGTCGCCGAGGTCCTCGAGGTCGGTCCGCCCCTCGGCGATCGACCACAGCGGCTTGCCCACGGCGTCGTACTTCCACGAGACGGGCGGCTGGACCTGGGTGAGCCACTCCCAGGACTGGCCCACACCCCCCGACATCAGATCAGCGCGGCACCCGGAACGTGCAGTGTCGGACGAGACCCTCACCCACGGCGTCCCCGGGGTGCAGGATCTCGATAGAGACACCAGAAGACGTGGGGCGGCGCGGCCCCCGGTACCAGAACAGCTCCCACACCTCGGGCGGGGTGCCGTCGACGATCACGGCGTAGCGGTGCTCTTGCATCGAACGGCGCGCCCTTCTCGTCATCGTTCACGGAGAACGGGCCGACCGTAGCGCGGCACGGCGCGGCGGGGCACGGTGGCGCCCCTGGCGCGCTCACCACGGGTTGCCGTAGGTCTCGCGGTGCGCCTTCTCCGACAGCGGCCGGCGCCGGGGTGGCGACAACGGGCGCGCCGGCCAGCCCAGGGGGATCACCGCCATCGGAAGCACCTCGGGTGGCAACCCGGCGATCGAGGCCAACTCGTCACCGAACACCAGGGGCAAGGTGGTCAGCGACGAGCCCAGTCCCAGGGTGGTCGCCGCCAACAGCAGGTTCTGGATGGCGGGGAACACCGAAGCCTGGATCACACGCCGGTCCCCGAGGCGCGTGTCGCCGCCCACGACCACGAGGACCGGCGCCCCTGCGACCCCACCCCGGGCCCCGGTGTCGACATCGGCGAGCAGCGTCGGGGACAGCCGGTCCTGGGAGTGGGCCCGGCCCCCGCCCTCCCAGGCTTGGCGCGTCAACTCGCCGATGGCGGCGCGGCGTCCCGCGTCGCGCACCACGACGAACACCCAGGGCTGACGGTTCTCGGCACTGGGAGCGAAGGTGGCCGCGTCGAGGACCCGCTCGACGGTCTCGTCGTCGACAGGCTCTTCACCAAAGGCCCGACAGGCGCGCTGGCGATGCACCACCTCGAACACGTTCTCCACCGGTCCCACGCTACGTCGCCATGCGGGCTAGGGCGCGATGGTCGCCGCCGTCCCCATGATGATCCGGGGTTGCGCGGCCGGGCTCAGCCAGCGCAGCACGGCGAGCAGCTCGTCGGTCGGAAGGGCCACGCAGCCGACGGTGGCGCCACCTGAGGAGACGTGGAGGAAGATGGCGCTGCCGGCACCGGGCACGGTCGGGCTGGTGTTGTAGGCGATGACCGCGCCGTAGTCGTATGCAGGTTTCTCGTCCATGGGCTCGGGCGCCGCGCCCGCATCGGACGTGCTCGTGTCCACCCATTGGTTGTATAGCGGGCTCGACGGGTCGTCGTCCCACACGATGTCCGGCCCCGTCACGACACGGTAGGGGAACTGCACTCCGGGATCGGCCAGCACCCCGAAGAAGAAGTCGAATCCGAACGAGCCCGAGGGCGTGCGCCCGTCGCCCTCGTGCTTTTGTCCCGGGGGGGCGAAACCCGCGTACCCGACGTTCGCCTGCCACGGGCCGAACACCTGGTGCCACCCCGTGGCATCGTCCTGGTACGCCGTGAAGGTGGCGACCGACTGTCCGTATCCCGAAGCGCTCACGGCGATCACCTGAGTGGCGGATCCGACCCCGACGAGGCGCGTGACCAGCAACGGGGGGGCGGGCGTCGGGTGCGGGGCGGTCGTGACCGGGGCGGTGGGCTCCACGCGCCGAGCGGGCGCGACGGTGGTGGCGACGGCCGTGGTGGGGACGGCGGTGGCGACGGCGGTGGTTGGGACGGTGGTGGCGGGGACGGCCGTGGTGGGGACGACCGTGGTCGAAGAAGTCGCCAGGGGAGCCACACGGTGCCGGGTTCCGGCGTCGTGAGCAGGCCCGGAGCACGCGGCCAGGACCGACACCAGCGCTGCGACCACGACCGCCCGCGCCGACGCCACCGACCTCGGGCTATGGTGCGCGTCCGTGCCGTGGCCCGGGCGCCACCTCGCCGCTGTATTTCTCACCTTCCTCCTATCCTGCGGACTGCTGGCCTCGTGTTCCAGTTCCCCGGGGGCCGCACCCCGCGCCGCGTCGCCGACGAACGGGACCGGGCCGACGAACCGGGGCGTTCCGGTGCCCTCCTCGACCCCCGACCCCACCACCTCGGTCCCCGGGGCCGCGGCTTCCACGACCACCGATACCCCCCAACCAAGCCCTCCGACCGACTCGGCCGCGTTCGTGGGCACGGTGGCCGCCGTCAGCGCCGGGCAGGTGCCCGACACGTGGAGGCCCGGCTGCCCGGTGGGACCCGCACAGCTACGCCTGCTCACCATGAGCTACTGGGGGTTCGACGGCCGGCCCCACATCGGAACCATGGTCGTCAACGTGGCGGTGACGTCCGCCGTGCTCGAGGTCTTCTCCCGCCTCTTCGCCCAGCATTTTCCCATCCACCAGATGCAGCCCGAGGACGTCTACGGGGGCCGGGACCCGGCCTCGATGGCGGACGACAACACCTCGGGCTTCAACTGCAGGTACGCGGTGGCACCCGGTCCCCCGTCGTGGTCGGTCCACGCCTACGGCGAGGCGATCGACGTCAACCCGGTGGAGAACCCCTACCTCGAAGGGGGCCAGGTGCAGCCGCCCGCCGGAGCGCAGTTTCTAAACCGAGGGCAATACCGACCGGGGATGGCGGTGGCGGGCGGAGAGCTCGTGGCGGCTTTCGCCTCGGTGGGGTGGCAATGGGGTGGACGATGGACGTCGAGCCCCGACTACCAGCATTTCTCGGCCACAGGCGGCTGAACGCCGGGTGTAGCCTGGCAGTGCCCCTCTCGGGAGTGACGCCTTGTTTGGGCAGGACGACCGTTGCGGTCTCACCCCGTACAGGCTCGACGCTTCTTCTGAGCCACCTTCGAAGGAGAGCCGATGCCCGTCGTCCGCAGTGGCCGACTTCCCGGCGCGCCCGAGACGACGCAGTAGCCGTGTGCTTCTCCCCCGAAGGTGATCTCGTGGGCGGCATCGTCGTCACCGCCATCGGTGTCGACGCCGTGCGCCACCTCCGTCACCGCCACGATCACCTCGCCCTCGCCGCGCTCCCCTTGCTCCTCGGGTTCCACCAGATCGACGAGGCCTTCGTCTGGTGGAGCCTCCAGGGCGTCGTGCCTCAGCAGCTGGGTCGGGTGGCGATGTGGATCTACCTGCTCATCGCGTTCGTCGTGCTGCCGGTCTTCGTTCCCTTGGTGATCATGCTGCTCGAACCCACGAGGCGCCGGAAATGGCGGATCGCGCCCTTCCTGGCCATCGGTGTCGGGGTCTCGGCCGTGCTTCTGGACACGCTGTTGCGCAACGGACCGAGCGTCAAGCTCGGTTCGTACCATCTCGCCTACTCGATCGGATTGCAGCACGGGGTGCTCGTCATCGGGCTCTACATCGTGGCGACATGCGGGTCCTTGCTGGCGTCGGGGTTCCGCCACATCGTCCTCTTCGGCGTGGCCAACCTCGTCGCCGTCGTGGTGCTGGCCCGGCTCAGCGCCGACGGGTTCGCCTCGTTGTGGTGCTTCTACGCTGCTGTCACCTGCGGGGCGATCCTGTTGCACATGCGCTACGCCAGGCCTCACAGTGCCACGCCGTACGCCGTGACCTGAGGCCGCCACCTGCGGGGACCGCCTGCGCAACCCCGGGCCGGTCCGGGCCGGCTCGGACGCCTTCGGAGTAGTTTCCGCTGGCATATGTGCGGTTCCTGGACGGACGGGCACCGGCGGCCGGAGCCGATCTGATGGCCGCGACCGACGCCTCCCCCTCGCCCGTGCACCGGCGCGCGTGGCCGAGTGTCGCCCGGTGGGTCAGGGAGGAGGACCCCGGGCTCAGCGCCGTCAAGCGGTCCGTCCGGGCCGCGCTCGTCATGCCTTTGGTCTTCGGCCTGGCCCATTTGGCCTTCTCGAACCCACAGGTCAGCCTCTTCGGAGCATTCGGTTCCTTCGCCCTGTTGCTCCTGGCGGACATCCCGGGCCGGCCTCGGACCCGTCTGTTCTCGTATGTCGCCCTCTTCCTCGTGGGGGGTTGCCTGATCTCCTTGGGTACGGTCGTCTCGACCAACAAGGTGGCGGCGGTGCTCGCCATGGCCGGCGTCGGGTTCGCCGTGCTCTTCGCCGGGATCCTCTCGCCTCAGGCCGCGACGGCCTCGACAGCGGCACTGCTGACGTTCGTGTTGCCCGTGGCCGTGGCCCAACCGCCCGGAGCGGTCGGCCCGCGTCTCGTGGGCTGGGCCCTGGCCGGGGCCCTGTGCATCCCGGCCTGCATGGTCATCTGGCCCCCGCCTTGGCACGACCATCTCCGTCGGCGACTGTCGGCGACCGTTTCGGCCGTCGCTGCACTCACGGCGGCGCATGCCGGGGGCAGACGCGATCCCGGGGCCCGCATCGTCGTGGACGAAGAGGTCTCGCAATTGCGCCAGTACTTCGCAGCAACGCCCTACCCGGCGGCGGGCGCCGCCACCGGTGCGGTCGCCCTGGCCAAGCTGGTGGGTCGCGTCGAATGGTTGACGAGCAACGCCACGCTGGTCGAGGACGCCACCACGGCCCAAGAGCTGTCGGCCGTCCAGGTGCTGTTGCAGACAGCGTCCGACACCCTGCGCCTGAGCGCCTCGCTCATCTGTGACCGCAACGACCATCCCGTCGACGATCCGCGCCGCATCGCGGACGTCCAGAGGTCAGCCCGGGAGCTCGAGCGGCTGATCGCGGCCGAGCTCGACACCGACGTATCGACGCTGATCGAGCTGGGTTCGGGCCGGGAAATGACGACGACCCAGGAGCGGGCCCGGACGGGAATGGTGCGCCAGGACGTCGGTATGGCGTTCTCGTTGGACCCGAGCTTCCACGCGCGAGCCCTGGGTATCGCCACCGTGATGGTGGCGGATGCCGCCCTCGCGGCAGGCGGCGCCGAGCCCGCCGGCGATGGCGCCATGGGCTTGGACCGCGCCGGCCAACCACGTCAGCTCTGGTCGCGGCTGTCTTCGCACCTGTCGCTGCGCTCGGTGTGGTTCCGCAATGCCGTGAGGGGTGCGGTGGGACTGGCGCTGGCGGTGGCGGTGGTCGAGATCACCGATGTCGAGCACGGTTTCTGGGTGGTTCTCGGAACACTGTCGGTCCTGCGGTCGAACGCGCTCACCACGGGCTCCACGGCGCTGCGCGCCGTGGGAGGGACGGCAGTGGGATTCGTGGTGGGCTCGGCGATCATGATCGGCGTGGGGGGACATTCGGCTGCGCTGTGGGTCATCCTCCCCATCGCGGTGCTGGTGTCGGGGGTCGCCCCCTCCATGATCTCCTTCGCCGCCGGACAGGCCGGCTTCACGATCGTGGTCGTCATCCTTTTCAACATCATCGAGCCCTCGGGGTGGAAGGTCGGGCTGACGAGGATCGAGGACGTGGTCATCGGCAGCGTCGTGAGCGTCGTCGTGGGGCTCCTGTTCTGGCCTCGAGGTGCCACCGCCGCGCTCGGGCGCGCCCTGTCCGACGCGTTCATCGAGAGCTCGGGCTATCTGGCCGATGCGGTGGATCGACTCACCACCCCGGCGCGTGTCGTGGACACCGGTCCGGCGCTCCGGGCCGCACAGGGTGCGTATCTCCGGCTCGACGACGCCTTTCGTCAGTTCCTGGCCGAGCGCGGGGCGAAGGTCGTGCCGGTCGAGATCGTTGCCAACCTCTTCACCGGCTCCAACCGGATCCGAATGGCTGCCTACACGCTGGCGAACCAGCCGACGCTCCCCCCCGAACCGGGCCAGTCCGAGCTGGAATCGGTGGCGATCGCGGGGGCAGTTCTGCGCGACTCGTACGCCTCGAGCCACCGGTGGTACGAGGAATTCGGGGAGATGCTCGCCGACCGGCGCGACACGCTCGATCCGCCCCCGGTCCAAGACGAGATCCTTCACGACGTCTTGCGTGAGGCATTCGACGACGCCAAGCAACGCCGCCGCGCCGACCGGCTCCGGGCCACGATCCAGATGCTCTGGGCCGACCAGCTGCTCGAGACCCAACGGCCGGTGCAGATCGACCTGGCCCGTTCGGCTGACCTCTTCGCCCACCGCAGGCACCGGGGACCGATGGCCTGAGGGCCCCGCGACATGGGATCCCGGCCCCAGCCGTCGCGTCGTCAGGGGGCCGAGGCGAAGGGGAGGGAGAGCACCGCGGTGCCGGTCACGTGGTCGCCGAGGTCGTTCGTGGCCCGCAATTCGACCTCGACGAGGCCTTCGCCGTGGCCCTCGGACGTGGAGACCACCGTGCCGGTATAGGTCAGAGACGTGCCCGGGAAGACCGGCACCCCGAGGCGGACGGCAAGCTTCTTGACCTGGGCTTCGGGGCCCGCCCAATCGGTGAGGAAGCGGCTGCAATAGGCGGTGTCGGAGAGGATGTTCATGAAGATGTCGGGCGCACCCTGGGCATTGGCGTAGTCCCGGTCGTGGTGCACCGGCATGAAGTCCCGCGTGGCGATGGCTCCGGCCACGATCACACTGGCGGTCACGTCGATCACGAGGGCGGGGAGCGTGTCGCCGACCCGAACCCTGTGCCAGTCGAGGGCCTCGGGGGGCGACGCGTCCGTCATCGGGAGACGCCCTCGGGCTTGAACTTCAAGATGCGAAATCGTTGCCGACCCACCACGGCACCCGCCTCGTCGACGTAGGTCGTGGTCCAGGTGACGAAGTGTCCGGGGCCGAGGCGGGTCTGCTTCTCGTCGGAGACGGACTCGATGACCGTCGATGCCGAGATCCTCTCGCCCAGATGCAAGTAGCGCACGATCTCGAATTCCGAATTCGATGCCAAGGTACCGACGAAGCCTGCTTGGTCGAACACGGCCAGTGGGCCCACCTCCGTCGACTCCACCGGCGATCCGCCCCGCTCGGCGATGCCGGTGATCTTCGGTGTCGCCATCGTCCATGTCTGGAGCATGAGGGGCGGAGCGACGATCGCCCCGAAGCGCGTCCCTGCCGCGAACTCCGGGTCGGTGTAGATGGGGTTGCGGTCCTCGAAGGCGGCGGCCCAATGACG
Organism: uncultured Acidimicrobiales bacterium; assembly: GCA_963848335.1. Classification (GTDB taxonomy): domain Bacteria; phylum Actinomycetota; class Acidimicrobiia; order Acidimicrobiales; family UBA8190; genus Chersky-840. The sequence goes on along the minus strand of CAWKDD010000002.1, from coordinate 292,540 downwards.
GATCATCGGTTGGTTCACAGGGTCGGGAGCCTCCGAGGCGCTCCCCGACCCCACCGGCCTTCCGACCAGTGCAGCGATCTCTTGTCGGAACGTAGCGGTCCCGTCGCTGCGCTCTTCGCCCACGACGCCAGTCTTAGCGGCAGGAGACCGGATCCCGAAAGTCGAGGCCGACGCCGCACCTCCCGCCACGAGGGTAGATTCGGCGTTCGAGGAATGGCCCACCGAAATGGAGATGCCCTGTGACGAGTCCGGTGTGGATCCTGTTGTGGCTCACCGTCGTGGGCGAGCTGGCCTTCGTGGCATGGCTCGGTCGGCGGTGGGCGAAACCTCCCACATAGCCACTGGGTGTCGCGCTCCGACGAGCCCGGATGGTTCAGGCGACGCGGGTGTCAGAGGTGCCGAGTGACACGTGCCAGCACCCAGATCACGACGATGAGCACCGGTAGGGCCGAGAGCACCCATGCCTTGGCCCGGCTGTGGGGAAGCCATCGCCGCCGCTGACCCGTCAGCCCCCCTGCGAATTGGCTCAGGCCCACCACTCGGGGAGCGGAAAGGCGACGGTGTTGGAGACTCCGCCCGCGGGCGCCTCGGATGGGCTGCAAGCGACGGCGGGCGGCGCGCAAGCGCCGTTCCCTGCTGCGCTTCGATCGGGCCCTCGCCACGACGCCCAGCTTGACACGCGCCCACAGTCACAGGAGCCCGGCGGCGGAGATCCCATGGCTGGTAGCGGTGACACGCCGCCCGTTGCTAGCGTCTGTCGCCTCCCCGCCGAGAGCTGCACTCGACCATGACGGACCTGTTCTCCATCGCCGGCAAGACCGCCCTCGTCACCGGGGGATCACGTGGCATCGGCAAGATGATCGCCTCGGGATTCGTGGAAGCCGGTGCCAGGGTGTACGTGTCGTCGCGCCACGAGTCGGCATGCGAGGAGCTCGTGGCCGAGCTGTCGGGCATCGGCGAGTGCATGGCACTGGCTGCCGACCTCTCCACCGAAGCAGGATGCCGTGCCCTGGCCGACGCCTTGGCCGAGCGGGAGCCGCACTTGCACATCCTCGTGAACAACGCCGGCAACACCTGGGGGGCACCGTTCGACGAATTCGACGATGCCGCCTGGGATCGCGTGCTGTCGCTCAACGTCAAGGGCGTGTTCCACACCACGAAGTTCCTGACCCCTGTGCTGCGCGCCTCCTCGAGCCCCGACGAGCCGGCCCGGGTCATCAACATCGGGTCGATCGACGGCATCCACGTGCCGGCGCTCGAAACCTATTCGTACTCGGCATCGAAGGCCGCCGTGCACCAGCTCACGCGTCACCTGGCGAAACGACTGGCACCGTCGATCACAGTCAACGCCATCGCGCCGGGGCCCTTCGAGTCCAAGATGATGTCGGCGACACTCGAGGCATTCGGTGAGCAGATCGCCGCCAGCGCACCGCTCAGACGCATCGGCCGGCCCGACGACATGGCGGGCGCCGCCATCTTCCTGGCGTCAAGGGCCGGCGCGTACCTGACCGGGGCCATCATCCCCGTCGACGGCGGCATCGCCACGGTGGGCCCGACGGGTCGGACATGACGCCCTGCCGGCGACACCCACGACGACCCGGGGCTACCCGGGGAAGGGGGCTCTCATGCGGCTGAGCACGATGCTCGACTACTCCCGAGGCGTGAAGGAGTCCGCCGATCATGTGGCCGAGCTCGAACGCGCCGGCCTCGACGTCGTCTGGGTCGCCGAGGCCTACGGCCTCGACGGTCCCAGCCAGATGGGCTACATCGCGGCGAAGACCGAACGCGTCGAGATCGGGTCGGCGATCCTGCCCATCTACTCCCGTACCCCGGCGCTCCTCGCCCAGACAGCGGCGGGGATCGACGCCCTGAGCGAGGGCCGTTTCATCCTGGGGCTCGGGGCGTCGGGGCCCCAGGTCATCGAAGGATGGCACGGGGTTCCCTACACGCAGCCGCTGGAGCGAACCCGAGAGATCATCGGCATCTGTCGCAAGGTGTGGCGCCGCGAGGTGGTCACCAACGAAGGGCTCTACCCCATCCCGCTCCCGCCGGGTCTCGGCACCGGGCTGGGCAAGCCGCTCAAGCTGATCAACCACCCCGTGCGCGATCGGATCCCGATCTGGGTGGCGTCGATGGGACCGAAGAACGTCGAGATGACCGCCGAGCTGGCCGACGGATGGTTCCCGTTCCTGTTCATCCCCGAGCGGGCGCGCGACGTGTGGGGTACCGCTCTCGACGCCGGGTCCGCCCGGCGGTCGCCGGAGCTGGGCCCCCTCGAGATCGCCGCCGGCGGCCTGGTGGCGATCGGCGACGGGCTCGAGCACCTGCGCGAGCTGGCCCGGCCCATGACCGCGCTCTATGTCGGGGGCATGGGTGCCCGGGGACGCAACTTCTACAACGCCCTGGCCCGTCGCTACGGCTTCGAGGCCGAGGCGGCCAGGATCCAGGACCTCTACCTGAGCGGGGAGAAGGAACAGGCCGCCGCGGCGGTGCCCGACGAGCTGCTCGAGCTCACCTCGCTCATCGGTGCTCCCGGTTACGTGAAAGAGCGCATCGCCGCCTACCGTGAGGCAGGCGTGAGCGTGCTCAACGTCCTCCCCGTCGGGCCCGATCCGCTCGCGACCCTGGCGCAGCTCAAGGAGTGGTGCAATTGACGAATCGTCACATCGTCCTGGCCCAGCGCCCGACAGGGATGGTGGAGGACGGCACCACCCGGCTCCAGGAAGAGCCCGTGCCCCAGCCCGGACCGGGGGAGGCGCTGGTCGCGGTCCGGTATCTCTCGATCGATCCCACCATCCGCACGTGGATGGACGACGCGCCCGGCTACCTGCCCCCCATCGGGCTGGGTGAGACCGTCCGTGGTGCCGGAGTCGGAGAGGTCGTGGCGTCGAACAGCGACCGGTACTCGGTGGGCGACCTCGTGGTGGGCTTCACGGGCTGGCAGGACTACGTGGTGGCCGACGCCGGACTGGCCTCGATGCAGGTGATCCCACCGGGGATCGATCCGACCATGGTGCTGAGCGTGCTCGGCGTCACGGGGATGACGGCGTACTTCGGCATGATCGACGTGGGGAGGGTGGCCGAGGGCGACACGGTGGTCGTGTCGGGCGCGGCGGGGGCGACCGGGTCCGTCGCCGGGCAGATCGCCAGGATCAAGGGTGCAGGCAAGGTGGTGGGCATCGCCGGATCTCCCGAGAAGTGCGCTTGGATCGTCGAGGAGCTCGGGTTCGACGCCGCCGTGAACTACAAGACCGACGACGTCGCCGCAGCGCTGCGATCGTCGTGCCCGGGAGGGATCGACCTCTACTACGACAACGTGGGAGGCACGATCCTCGACACGTGCCTGGCCCAGCTGGCCATGCGAGGCCGGGTGGTGCTGTGCGGTGCCATCTCCGTCTACAACGAGAACAGCCGCCCCCCCGGCCCGCGCAACATCTTCAACCTCATCATCAAGCGGGGACGAATGGAAGGGTTCCTCGTGCTGGACTACCTCGAGCGGTTCCCCGAGGCGCAGATCGACATGGTCGGGTGGTTGGCCGAGGGCCGGGTCAAGCACGCCGAGCACGTCGTCGACGGCCTGGAACATGCGCCCGACGCGCTCAACCTCTTGTTCACCGGGGGCAACACGGGCAAGGTGATCGTCAAGCTGTGAGCCGCCCGACGTCGACGAGGGGGCGGAGCCCGGTCAGGTGGTCCCGTCGAACCAGTCCCAGCGCCACGGCGTGATCGTCTCCATGGGACCGGCGAACAGGATGGGCCGGAGCTCCTGGTCGGGCCGGGCACGCACCAGTGCCCCGGCCCCGGGGGCCACCGACAGCGCCTCCTCGTCGAGGTAGGCGACCGTGATGGTCTTGTCCCCGGGGTGCCAGCCGTGGCGCTCGAAGCTGGCATCGGTGGAGAAGGTCCATACACCGGCGACGCCCTCGACCTCGAGCAGCCCCGCCGCCAGCGACGCGTCGTCGGCAGTGGCGGTCCCCTCCCGCACGACGACGTACACGCCGCGATTGGGTCGGTAGGCCACGGCCTCGGCCGAGACGAGCACCCGGGGCGCAGACGTCATGGCGGTGACGGTGAAGGGACCCGAAAGGCGCGACCGCCGGTGCTCGTGGAAGCGGCCTGCGGCCCGCAGGGCCCCACCGAGGGCGCGGAATGCCTCGAGTGTGGTGTCGAGGGGCTCGCCCATGAGGTACAGCGTCATGTAGTGGATGCGGTCCAGTCCCGGCGTGTCGGTGGGACCGGGCCCGGCGACACTCCGGGGTCGAGACCCAGCGTTGCCCGAAGACCACCCCCGGGAGCGGGTACTGCTCGGGCATGTGGTCGAGCTGGTGCCACTCGTTGTACGACCGGTGCTGGGCGGGGTCGGTGATCTCGGTGAAGGAGAAGAACCCGATGCGGACCTTGGCCATGGCCAGCAGTCCAGCACGGCGGCGCCGTGCCGCGCCCACACGGTGTCCGGGGCGCGGCAAGACTCGCTCCATGCCCGCACGGGAACGGTCCCGAGGTGCCGCGCTCTGCAGGCTCGCCACCATCGTGATCCTGGGGGCCGGTACCGCCGCGTGCGGCGCGGGCCACCCCTCGGTCCGCTCCGGTGTCGGGCATCCCACCGCGACCTCCACCACCGGGTCCGGCTCCCCGCCGTCGGCCCCGGCCACGACGACCCCGGTCTCCAAGGCGTCGTGGCTGACCTACGGAGGGAGCTTCGCCCGCACCTCGCTCGACAGCAGCGGTCCCGCCTTCACCGGCGCGCCCATCGTGGCGTGGAGGTCGCAGCCGGTCGACGGGCCCGTCTACGGAGAGCCTCTCCTCTACGAGGGCCAGGTCTTCGTGGCCACGGAGAACGACACCGTGTACGCCTTGTCCGCCTCCACCGGTGCGGTGCAATGGTCCGACCACCTGGCCACGCCCGTGCCCGCCGGCATGCTCCCGTGCGGGGACATCGCCCCCACCGTGGGGATCACCTCGACCATGGTCGTCGATCCGTCCTCGGGCACGCTGTTCGCCTCGGCCGCGCTCGTATCCGGATCATCGGTGCGACACACCGTGTACGGCATCGACATCGCCACACACCGGGTCCTTTGGAGCCGCGACGTCGATCAACCGGGATGGAACGCCGCCGCCCAGCTCCAGCGGACCGGCCTGGCCCTCTCCGCCGGCCACGTCATCGTGGGGTTCGGTGGGAACGACGGCGATTGCGGTGAGTACCACGGCTGGGTGGTGGGCGTCGCCGAGTCCGGGGTCGGGGCCCTGCTCTCCTATCAGGTACCCACCCCCCGTGAGGGTGCCATCTGGGCACCGGCGGGCGTCACGGTGGACGGGTCGGGCGACGTCTTCGTCGTCACCGGGAACGGCAGCGCCGAGGCGGGGCAGCCCTTCGACCACGGCGACAGCGTCATCGAGCTGTCGCCGGCGCTCACCGAGCTCGGGTACTTCGCCCCGTCGAACTGGGCCCAGGACAACTCCGACGACGGTGACCTCGGCTCCACCGCCGCCATGCTGCTCGGGGGGTCGAGGATGTTCGTGGTGGGCAAGCAGCGCACCGCCTACCTGCTCGACGCCACCACCCTCGGGGGCATCGGCGGGCAGTTGGCATCGACCGATGTGTGCAACTCCCGGGGTGGCAACGCCTACCTCGCTCCCGACGCCTACGTGGTGTGCACCGACGACGGCACCATCGACCAGGTCCGGGTGGGCCCGGGATCGACACTGACGCGCGGCTGGACGTGGACCTCGCCCACCGGGGAGGCGGGCTCTCCCACGATCTCCGGTGGTGTCCTGTGGACCGTCGACATCGGCGCGTCCGTGCTGTACGGGGTCGACCTGTCCACGGGGACGACGCGCTTCACGCTGCCCCTCGCCACCGGGACGCCCCCGCACTTCGCCGCCCCGAGCGCGGCGGGGGGCATGCTGGTCGTCGCCGGGGCGAGTCGTGTGGAGGCGTTCCGCTGAGTGTCCGGCTGGTGACCGCTCCGCACCGACGACCGGTGGCGATCAGAGAGGCGGGGGTTCCTCGACAGCAGTGGTCAAGGTCGCGATCTGCGCCGCCGTCGGCCACCGCACCTTGGTGGCCCAGCCGGCCCGTTCGAACAGTCCGATGAGGGTGGCCGCCAGGTCGACCTGGTGGGCGAGCACCCCGTGGCGGGCCGACGCCGGGGCGGCGTGGTGGAAGTTGTGCCAGCTCTCCCCGAACGACACGAGCGCCAGGGAGGCCACGTTGGCACTGTTGTCACCGGTGGTGAAAGGCCGGCGACCCCACAAGTGGCACACCGAGTTGATGCTCCACGTGACGTGATGCAACAGCGCCATGCGGATCAGGCCAGCCCACAAGAACACGCCGAGTGCGCCGCCCAGCGTTCCTGTCACCGCCCAGCCGATCCCGAACGGGATCACCAGCGAGACGACGGCCAGCACCGGGAAGAGCCGGTCGATCACGACCAGGTCCCGGTCACGCAGGAGATCGGGGGCATAACGCGTCTGGCTGGTGGGGTCCGAGGCGAAGAGCCAACCCACGTGCGCCCACAGGAATCCCCGGGTGGTGGTGGGTGTGTCGGTCCCATGCATGACCGGGGAGTGCGGGTCCCCGGCGCGGTCGCTGAACACGTGGTGGCGACGGTGCGTCGTCACCCAGCTGATGACCGATCCCTCGAGTGCCATCGTCCCGGCCACGGCCAACACGATCTTGAGCAGCCGATTGGCCCGGTAGCTGTGATGGGCGAAGAGGCGGTGGAAACCGGCGCTGATCCCGAATCCGGTGAAAACGTAGAACGCCACGGCCAGTCCGAGGCCCCAGATCGTCTTGGTGCCACCCCAGCCCAGCGGGATGAACACGGCCAGCGCCACCAATGGTCCGGCCACCAGGAGCGAGGTCACGATCCGGGCCGAGGTTTGCGGGCGGGATGGGGGACCGTCGAGGACCGGCTCCGGTACTGCGTCGGCAACCCGAGATTCGGGAAGCCTCTCGAGAAGTGTCTCCGACACGGCGTCCATTTCTGCCCGGCGCGGCACGGTGACCCCGCCTTTGCGGCTTCAGGGTCACCGTGGTCTTGGGCGACACTTTCAATGTGCATTCTACCCGGCGCCCGCCCGACGCGTGTGCAGCCCCCGGCCCGTTGACCGAGCCGCAGGCCCGGGCAGGTTTTTGGGTGTTCCTCAGGTCAGGACGTAGGGCAGTGCCCGGTGCGGCCTGCCCAGGCGCATGTGCAGCGCCACCACGCCGCTGGTCACCGCCGCCCACCCGCACCACACCGAGGCGAAGCCGTCCACGGTCAGCTTGGCGATGACGGCCACGGCCACGAGGTTGACGACGCCGAAGACCACGACATGGCGGTACCCCGAGACGAGCAGCGTCCCGCAACACGCCACCACGTAGAGGGTGATGACGATCAGGCCGTGCCCCGGTTTGATGGTGTAGGCGAGATGATACGGACGAACGGCGACACCCACGGGACCGCGCACCATCGCCACCACGAGCCATGCGGCCACACCGGCCCCGATCACCACGAACGGGACCATGAGCATCCTTCGCCTTCGATTCGGTTCGATGGCGCGCACGGCCAGGGGGACGAATACCGGCAGTACGGCGAAGGCGATCAGGAGGTAGACCCACAGCGCGACGCGACCCACGGGGGATGGGACATGACCTTGCTGTCCCCACCACACGAAGGCCTCGTCGAGTTGATGGGCACCCAAGAGGAGCGGCAGCGCCGCCAGCGCCATGTGGTCGCGGCGTCGGTGCACATGACGGACCACGTCGACCCCGATGGCGCCGATGGCGACACCGCCCACCAGATCGGCTTGCGGCGAGAAGCACACGCCGCGACCTCAGGCCGGCCCGTCGGCGCCATCGACGGCGCCAGCCGCCCGGAACCGAGTCGTCAAGGTGCCGTGCGAGACCCGGCGTCACCGCGCCCGAGGGGAGTGGCGGAGCGCAGCACCCCCGAGCTGAGTGACCGATCGACGATGGCGCGGGCCAGGTCGCTCAGCGGAAGGCGGCTGCTCCGGGCGTAGCCCCTGAGCATCCCGAACGCGTCTTCCATGGTCACCTTCTGCTGTTCTGCGACGACGCCTTTGGCCTGCTCGATCACGACCCGGGAATTCAGCGCTCCCTGCAGGTGCCCGGCGATGTCGGTCTGCTGCCGGACGCTGCGTTCCTGGAGGATGCCGATGGTGGCGGCATCCGCCAGGGCTTGACTCAGTGTCACCTGCCGGGCCGTCAACTCCCGTGACTCGGTGTCGAAGATGTTCATGGCGCCGATGACGTCCTGGCGGAGCCGCAGCGGCAGCGCATGCGCCATCCGGAAGCCGGCGTCGCGGGCCATGGGACCGAACCGCGGCCAACGGTCGTCGGCCGAGTCGAGCGGCTCGTTGAGGATCTGCTGGCCTCCGCGCTGACAGTCGAGGCAGGGCCCCTCGTCGTGCTGGACCTCGAACAGCTCCGCCACGCGCATGCGCTCGGTGGACGACGCCATGACCTGCAGGCCCCCGTGGCGGTCCAACAGGACCAGACCGACTTCCACCGTTTCGAGCAACTCGACGCACCGCTCGGCCAGGGTGGAGAGAAAGTCCACGACGTCGTAATCGGCAACGAGCGTGTCGGCGAGCTCGACGAAGGTCCGCGCCAGCCACTCCTCGGGCCTGTCCATCGTCGGCCCACCTCCTTGCGCCATGCTCGCCCGCTTCCGCCCTGCTCGCCCGGGTGATCCCGGGGAGCTCTCGCCATCGCCAGAGGTCCGGTGGGTGCTCATTGTCCCACCGAGGGACATCCCTGTCGCCCCGACCGCCGGGTCCGGTCCGTCACCGGTCGTCGAACCGGATTCGGCCCGTCACCACGTCTTCGGCCACCTCGCGGATCGGGCGGTCGTCGCCGAAGGAGTGGGCCCGCAGGCGCACCAGGGCCTCTTCGACGTCGGACTCGATCTGCACCGCGATCATCCCTGTGGCCTGATGGACCACGGCGCGGTGGTCCGACTCCTCCAACGCCCAGGCCACCGACTCGGTGGCCGCCTCGGACTGCATGACGAGGACGAGCTGTGTGACCAGGTCGGCGACGTCGAGGGCGTCGGCGACATCCTTGTCCCCCAGGGCCCCCGCCTCGTCCCGGTACAGCACCAGGACCCCGATGTTGGTCGCCGTCGCCACCAGCGGCAGGGCGAAGACCGCCTCGACGCCCATGGTGGTGGCCGCCGCGCTGAATTGCGGCCAGCGGTCCGCACAATTGCGGACATCGGGCACGAGCACGGGAATGCCCTCCCCGTACGCGTCCAGCGCCGGTCCCTCCCCCAGGGTGAACTCCAGGTCCTGGACGGCCCGGGCCCTCCCGTCGAAGGCACTGGCCACGCTCTGGGAGTGGGCCGGGGCCATGAGCGAGATGGCGGCTCCGCTCACCGGCAGCAGGGCCACGCACCCCCGGCACAGCGTCGCCAGCGACGGCCGCTCGTGGTCGGCCGCCCCCGACAGCACCGACCACAGTCGCTTCGGCTCCGGCGCGCTCACCGGGAGCGCTCGGAAGCAGTGGGCGGCGGGCCCGGGTCGGGGTCCGATGCCGGTCCCACGATCCGGAAACGAGCCTTGGCGGCGCGCAGGGCACGCCCGTGGTCGCAGGCGGGACACAGCCAACGCGTGGCGCGGTCCACGAAACGGACCGACGGGTGGCGGGCAAAGGTGCGACGGCAGCGTCTGCACGTCGTGGTCGCGCCGGGGACGTCCCCACGTTCGGCATCGGCGCCCGACTGGGGAGGTCGCACCACCACGAGCAGGGGCCGAACAGGAGGCACGACAGGCATCACGGTCCTTTGAGATCCCCAGAAGAGGCGTCGAGCCTGTACGAGGCGGCAACCCGACACGGTCGTCCAGCCCAAACCAGGCGTCACTCCCAAGGGTGAGCCCTCCAGACGCTACACGGGAGCCCCGGGGAGCGGAGACCGAGGCCCGGGTGTCGGATCCGAGCCGCGGGCGACAGAATGGGCCCATGGCCGCTTCCCCCTCAGCCGACAGCTTCTCCACCCGCGCCACGATCGCCGTCGGTGCACGGCGATTCGAGGTCCACCGCCTCGACGCCCTGGCCGGGCGCTTCGACATCGCCCGCCTGCCCTATGCCATGAAAGTGCTCCTCGAGAACCTCCTGCGCCACGAGGACGGGCGCCAGGTCCACGCCGCCGACATCGAGGCCGTGGCCGGGTGGGCGGGGCGCCAGCAGGCCGGCGTGGCGTCGGCCACGGAGATCGCCTTCACGCCCGAGCGCGTCCTCATGCAGGACTTCACCGGGGTCCCGGCCGTCGTCGACCTCGCCGCCATGCGCGACGCGCTGGCCGAGACCGGCGGCGACCCCGCCGCCATCAACCCCCTCGTCCCGGTCGAGCTCGTCATCGACCACTCCGTCATCGCCGAGTCCTCGGGCCTCGCCTCGTCCTTCGCCACCAATGTCGACATCGAGTACGGGCGCAACATCGAGCGCTACCAGTTGCTGCGGTGGGCCCAGCAGGCCTTCGACGGCTTCCGCGTGGTGCCGCCGGGGACCGGGATCTGCCACCAGGTCAATCTGGAGTACCTGGCCCGCGTGGTGTTCGCCACCGACGACGGCCAGGCGTTCCCCGACACGCTGGTGGGGACCGACTCCCACACCACGATGGTCAACGGGCTCGGGGTCCTCGGGTGGGGCGTGGGCGGCATCGAGGCCGAGGCGGCCATGCTCGGCCAGCCCCTCACCATGCTCGTGCCACCGGTCGTCGGCCTGCGGCTCACGGGGGAGCTGCCCGAGGGGACGACCGCCACCGACCTGGTGCTCACCATCGCCCAGCTGCTGCGCAAGCACGGCGTGGTGGGCAAGTTCGTCGAGGTGCACGGTCCGGGCCTCGCCCAGCTCCCGCTCGAGAACCGGGCCACCATCGGCAACATGGCTCCCGAGTACGGGGCCACCTGCGTGATCTTCCCCATCGACGACGTCACCTTGCGCTATCTCCGCTTCACCGGACGCGACGAGGCACAGGTGGCCCTGGTGGAGGCCTACGCCAAGGAGCAGGGCCTGTTCCACCGGCCCGAGGACCCCGAACCGGTCTTCTCCGAGGTGGCGACGCTCGACCTCTCCACGGTGGAGCCGAGCCTGGCCGGACCCTCCCGGCCCCAGGACCGCGTGTCGCTGGCGCAGACCAAGTCGGGCTTCCGCCGCGCCCTGGCCTCGGGCACGGGAGACGGCGGGACCGGCACGACCTTGCGGCGCGCCACCGCGCCCGGCGACGGCGCCGCTCGAGGTCGCCGACGGCCACGTCGTGATCGCCGCCATCACCAGCTGCACGAACACGTCCAATCCCCAGGTGATGCTGGCGGCCGGACTGCTGGCCCAGAAGGCGGTCGAGCCGCGGGCTTCGCTCCAAGCCGTGGGTCAAGACGTCGCTCGCCCCCGGGTCCCGGGTCGTCATGGACTACTACGAGCGCGCCGGGCTGCGCCAGCCGCTCGAGGCGCTCGGGTTCCAGCTCGTCGGGTTCGGCTGCACCACCTGCATCGGCAATTCGGGCCCGCTGCTTGCCGGCGTGTCCGAGGCCGTGCACGACGGGGACCTGTCGGTGGCGGCGGTGTTGTCGGGGAACCGCAACTTCGAAGGGCGCATCCACCCCGATGTCAGGCTCAACTACCTGGCGTCGCCGCCCCTCGTCGTGGCCTACGCGCTGGCCGGCACGATCGACCTCGACCTCACCTCCGAGCCGCTCGGCACCGACGGCGACGGCGCCGCGGTCTACCTGCGCGACCTCTGGCCCACACCGGCCGAGGTCTCCGACGCCATCGAGCAGGCCGTGACCTCGGAGATGTTCCGCACCCGCTACGCGGTCGGTGTTCGAGGGCGACGAGCGATGGAAGGACATCGACACCAGCGGAGGGGAGACCTTCGGCTGGGACGCCCGCTCCACCTACGTCCTGCGCCCGCCGTTCTTCGAGCAGTTCCGCGCCGAGCCCGACGCCGTGCGCCGACATCGTCGGGGCGCGGGTGCTCGCCGTGCTCGGCGACAGCGTCACCACCGACCACATCTCCCCCGCCGGGTCGATCCGGCCGAGCTCGCCCGCCGGCGTGTACCTCACCGAGCACGGTGTCGAGCCCTCGGAGTTCAACTCCTACGGCGCCCGGCGGGGCAATCACGAGGTCATGATGCGCGGAACCTTCGCCAACGTACGGCTCCGCAACCTGCTGGCGCCGGGTACCGAGGGGGGCGTCACCCGCCTGTTGCCGGGCGGCGAGGAGATGAGCATCTTCGACGCCGCCATGCGCTACCGGGCCCAGGGCGTCCCGCTGGTGGTGCTGGCCGGGAAGGAATACGGATCCGGCTCGTCACGGGACTGGGCGGCCAAGGGCCCTGCGCTGCTCGGCGTGCGGGCGGTCATCGCCGAGAGCTTCGAGCGGATCCACCGCTCGAACCTCCTGGGAATGGGGATCCTCCCCCTGCAGTTCGCCGAAGGCACGTCGATGGCCAGCCTCGGCATCACCGGGGAGGAGACCTTCGACATCGCCGGGCTCGACGCCCTGCGCGCCGGTGACGTGCCCAAGGAGTTGGTCGTCCGGGCCGGAGCCGTCGATTTCAACGCGCGCGTCCGCATCGACACGCCCATGGAGGCCGAGTACTTCCGTCACGGCGGCATCCTGGCCTACGTCCTGCGCCAACTGGCGAACTGACGACGCGCCCCGCCAGGACCGACCGGCTCCGATGCGCCCGAGCTCCCCCCGGTGGCAGCGCGCCCCGATGGCTGTCGTCGCCGTGGGCGCGGTGGCCCTCGCCGTGTCGGGCTTCGGGGTCCGGCCGGCGGCGGCGCAGGCGGCCCCCCGGACGGCACCCGACGTCGTTGCGCCCGTGTACGACGCCGACGCGCCCGACCCCGACGTGATCCGCGTGGGGACGACGTACTACGCGTACACGACGGGGAGTGACCTCGAGAACATCCCCGTGCTCACCTCGACCGATCTCCAGAGCTGGGAGCCGGCCGGCGACGCCCTGCCCGTCCTGCCTTCGTGGTCGGAGCCCTATCGCACCTGGGGACCGGGGGTCGTCTTCCTCGACGGGCAGTACGTCATGTACTACGCCACCGAGGTGGCCGCCACGGGCCAACAGTGCATCTCCACGGCGACCTCGCTGCTCCCGACAGGTCCCTTCGTCGACGCCTCCACGGCGCCGTTCATCTGCCAGCCCGACCTCGGCGGGTCGATCGACCCTCAACCGTTGGTCGACTCCGACGGCACTCCGTACCTGTACTGGAAGTCGAACGCGGGCCAGTCCCCGGCGCCGGCGTCCATCTGGGCGGCCGTGCTCTCTCCCGACGGCTTGTCGCTGGCCTCGGGCCCCCAGATCGTGCTCACCCAGGACCAGGCGTGGGAGTCCACCGTGGAGGGGCCGGACATGGTGGACGCGTCGGGCTCCTACGTGCTCTTCTTCTCCGGCGGCGCGTGGGCCGGCGCGGGCTACGGGGTGGGCTACGCCGACTGTGCCGGCCCGCTCGGGCCCTGTACCGAGCCCACCGACGCCCCCATCCTCCACTCCGACCCGGCGCGGCTCGGACCCGGTGGGGAGTCGCTGTTCCAGGACGCCACGGGTGGCTGGTGGATGGCGTACCACGCGTGGGACGGACCGGCCAGCGACTACTCCTACGCCCAGGGCGACTTCCGCAGCCTGTGGATCGCGCCCGTGACGTTCTCGGGTGGCACGCCCAGTGTGGCGGCGGGCGAAGCGCCCGAGGGCTACCACCTCTATGCCGGGGACGGAGGAGTGTTCTCCTTCGGCGCCGCCTCCTTCGCCGGGTCGGCAGGGTCGGTCGCGCTCCGAGCCCCGGTGGTGGGGGGCGCCGGCGACCCTGCCACCGCAGGGTACTGGGAGGTGGCTGCGGACGGCGGGGTCTTCGCCTTCGACGCGGGCTTCGCGGGGTCCATGGGCGGCCAGCGCCTCGCCGCGCCGGTGGTCGGGATGGCGGCCACGCCCGACGGCCGCGGCTACTGGTTGGTGGCCTCCGACGGCGGGGTGTTCGCCTTCGGCGATGCCGGCTTCTGGGGATCGATGGGTGGCACCCGCCTCGCCGCGCCCGTGGTGGGGATGGCGGCCACGCCCGACGGCGGCGGCTACTGGTTGGTGGCCTCCGACGGCGGGGTGTTCGCCTTCGGCGATGCCGGCTTCTGGGGATCGATGGGTGGCACCCGCCTCGCCGCGCCCGTGGTCGGGATGGCCCCGATGCCCCAGGGCGGCGGCTACTGGTTGGTGGCCTCCGACGGCGGGGTGTTCGCCTTCGGCAACGCCCAATTCTTCGGGTCCATGGGTGGGCGGCGCATCAGCCGTCCGGTCGTGGCCCTCGTCGCCGGGCCGGGCAGCGGCGGCTACTGGTTGGTGGCCTCCGACGGCGGGGTGTTCTCCTTCGGAGACGCCGCCTTCTGGGGATCGATGGGTGGCACGCGTCTGGTGGCACCGGTCGAGGGCGGGTCATCGGCCTGAGCCCACCCCCGGGGCTCCCGGGCCGTCCAGGATCACCACCGGCTCCTCGGTGACGACGAACGCCAGGCGCTCGACGTCGAGGAACTTGGGCAGGTCCGCCCACACCTCGGCGAAGTCCTTCTCGGCGATGTGCGCCTGGTACTCCTCCATCGACGCGAACCACTGCTCGGTCACCCCGTCGTAGGAGCCGTCGTCCTCGGGCCCGTAGTCGCTCATCGGCCGGTGGTGCTGCTCGTAGCGCAGGACGTGGCTGCCGCTGCGCGTCGACACCACCAGCGGACCGTGGTGGTCGCGCCAGTAGGCATGGAACTCCTCGGGTGCCATGCCGTCCTTGCGGCGGACGAGGCAGGTGAGCTTGACCATGGTGACGCCCTCCGATGCGGCCGGTCCTCTGATCCGGGAGTCCTCACCTCCCGGTGCGCAGCAGGTTGCCACGGGCACGCGGGGCGGGGCGAACCCCGCGCGCCGGGGCGAAGCCGCGTCAGCCCGGGCCTGCGTCCGAGTCCCCCGGGTCGTCGAAGGCGACGCCCAGCGTGATCTCGTCGGCCCCCCGGACCACGAGCACCTCCACGGGGGTGTGGCCATCGGTGCCCTCGAGGGTGGCGGCAAGCTCGTCGACCGTGGCGACGTCGGTCCCGGCCGCGTGCACGATGAGGTCGCCCGGGCGGATCCCGGCGCGGGCCGCGGGACCGCTCTCCTCCACGGCGTGCACGAGCAACCCGTCGCGCTCGGGGAGGCCGACGGACTGGCGCAGGCGGCGCGCCACTCGCGGGGGCGCCACGGCGATACCGAGGCGTCGGCGACGGGGGACCTCGCCCCGTGCGAGGGCGTCCACGCGGGCCTGGAGCTCTGCTCCTGCCGGCAGGGCCAGGTAGAAGCCGTCGCCCACGCGATGGGTGTCGATGCCGACCAGCCGTCCCGCCACGTCGACCACTGGACCGCCCGATGATCCCCGTGCCAGGGGCGCGGTGTGCTCGATGGCTCCCCCCACGCGTCGGCCGCCGGGCCCCCGGAAGGCCACGTCGGTCGCCGACACGTTGCCCACGCTCACGCGCGCCGGCGCGCCCCCGGGGTTGGCGAGGGCCAGGACGAGGTCTCCCAGGCGGACCGCCGCACCGGCCAGGGTGAGGGCGGGGGCGTCCCCGGTGTCCACCGACACCACGGCCAGGTCGCCGTCCACGTCGACCCCCACCGGGCTGCCCTCGGCCCGTCGGCCGTCGGTGAAGGTCACGACCACCTCCTGGCGCCGGATGTTGTGGGCATTGGTCACCACGAGCCCGGCGCCCACCACGACACCGCTGCCTCCCGCCCCCACTCCCACCACCGACGGGACCACCTTGGCCGCCACGTCCGCCACCGTCTTCGAGAGATCCTCTGCCACTGTCGTCATCGCCCGACCCTCCTATCTGCCTGTGACCTGCACTTCTCTGCGCCCGGCCCAGATTACCTAGTGACTTGCAACTTGCAAGTTACCATACCTCGGTGAAACAGCGACGGGCGGGCACGGCCCCGCATGCCAGGATCGGCGACGTGACCTCGGGACTCGACGCCGCCATGGCCGCCGTGGGCGACCGGTGGACCTTGCTCGTGGTCGACGCACTCCTCGACGGGCCGCGGCGGTTCTCCGAGCTCCAGGCGGCGATTCCCCGGGTGGCCCCCAACGTGCTCAGCGCCCGGCTCCGGCGCCTCGAGGAGCAGGGGCTCGTCGTGGCGGCGCGCTATTCGGACCGGCCGCCGCGCCTGGAGTACGGCGTCACCGAGGACGGACGCGACCTGGCCGGCGCCTTGCGGCTGCTCAGCCGGTGGGGGGCGCGCCACGCCGGGGGCGAGGTCGAGGGGCCCCATCACCGCTCGTGCGGCACGCCCCTCGAGGCCCGCTGGTACTGCCCCACCTGCGCCCGCGTCATCGAGCAGGTGGAAGACGACGACCTGCGCTGGCTCTGAACGCGCCCAGTTGCACACGGGCTCAGGGGCGGCGCGCCACCTCGACGAAGCGGGCCAGCACGCGCCGCCCCACCGCCTCGACCACGATGCGGTCGTCGCGAGCCAGGCTCACGTCGGGCGGGAGCTCCGACGCCCAGGCCTCGGCCATGGCGTCGTCCACCTCGACGTGGAACTGCAGTCCGTACACCCGGCGTCCGTACCGGAAGGCCTGGTTCGGATAGCGCTCACCGGTGGCCAGACGCACGGCTCCATCGGGGATCTCGAAGGCGTCGTCGTGCCAATGGATGACCGGTACACGCCCGCCTTCGGGTCCGAGAACGGGGTCGGCGCTCCCCTCGACGGTGAGCACCACCTCTCCCACGCCGATCTCGGGAGAGGGGCCCGTCGTCACCTTCGCCCCCAGGGCCGCCGCCAGGAGCTGGGCGCCGAGGCACACGCCCAGCACGGGGACACCGGCGCCGACGATGGTCGCGATCCAGCGGCGCTCGGCCTCCAGCCACGGGAACTCGCCGCTGTCGTGGACTCCCATCGCCCCCCCGAGGACGACGGCCCCGCCCATCTCCCCGGGGTCGGGCAGCCGGTCGCCGCGGTCGAGCCGCACCACCCGAGCTTGCACTCCGGCGGCGGAGAACACCCCGGCCAGGAGCCCCGGGCCCTCGTGGGCAGCGTGCTGGGCCACGATCCAGGGAAGCGCCGTCCCCCCACCTCGACGCCCGTCCGCGTGCCCCGGCAGGTCGGGCGCCACCGCGACGTCAGGGGGTGGTGATGACCCGGAACAACTCCGCCAGTCGGCCCTGTCCCAGACCGGCCTGACGCCCGCCGTCTTCGACCCACGTGCGGATCCGCTCGTCGAGCCATTCGCCCTCGCCCACCTGGCTCCGGTGCCGGCGCAGAGCGGCGATCTTGCGGTCGAAGGTATCGGTGATCTCCACGGCACGGTTCGGCTCCGGCGCGGCCATCATCCAGATCTCGGGGACGGTGTGGGGCTCGAGTCCCTCGGCGAGGAGCTCGGGGTGGGCGAAGGGGTTGCGGGCGTCGGGGTACACCGCGCACACCGACGCCTCCCCCGCCGCCAGATGGTCCGGATGGCTGGCCGGGAGACGGTCCCACAGCCGCTCGGGCGATTGGCACACGAGGCGCTGGGGGCGCACGACGCGGATCTGCCGGCTGATGTCGCGCCGCAGCTCGATGCTCGGGGTCAGCCGCCCGTCGGGGTAGCCGAGGAACGTGACGTCGCTCACCCCGACCTCGGCGGCGGCGGCACGCTGTTCCTCGCGTCGGGTCACGGCCATGTCGGCACGAGACACCGAACGGTCCGATCCGCCCGCGTCCCCGTCAGTGACGATGCAGTAGCCCACCTCGACGCCCGCCTTCACCCACGTCGCCACCGAGCCCGCCACACCGAAGTCGACGTCGTCGGGATGGGCGCACACCACCAGGATCCTCTCGACGCCCTCGGGGTCGTCGAGAGCGAGCGCGGCTGCGTTCGTGCCCCTCGGTGGCCATGGCGGCGATTCTACCGAGCACCCCGCCGGGCTCAGACGCCGGCGCCGATGCCTTGGCGCGCCAGGGTGTCGAGCGCGCCGAGCACCTGCCGGTCGGCGTCGGTGGCGAAGACCTGCCACCGGAGCGGGTCGGCGTCGAGGGTGTCGGCTTCGTCCCACAGCGCCGCCTCGACCGGCCCCAGCACGGCCCGCACCGCGGCGAGGCTGGCGGCGTCGGCCTCAGCGGCGCGGCCCAGCGCCGCGAATCGCCGGGCCGCCCGCTCCCGCCCGCACCCGTCGGGCACCGCCACCTCGGGCACCGCCGGCGAGGGGGTGAGCACGGGGACGAACACCGACGCGCAGGGGCTGCCCAGCGCCACCCAGGCGCGCCCGGGGCTCGTCGGGTCGGCGGGGACCTCGGCCACCATCGACGCCGTGGTGGCTTCGAAGTCCCCGACGTGCATGCACACCGTGACCCCGGTGCCGTCCGCCCCGACCTCGGTGGGGGCGGCGACGACGGGCCCGTCGCTTCCCGGCGCGCCCCACGCCCCGGTGCCGTGGTCGCGCAGATGGGCCACCGCGGCGCGTGCCGGGGCGGAAGGGCCGGCCGGCGGTGAGGCGATGCACCGCTGCACGAAGGCCCGGCTGGCGGCGAGACGGCCGTCGGCGAATCCCGTCGGCGTCCCCGGGTCCCGCCACGAGTCGACATCCGTCCCCGGTGCCACGCCCGGCGAGGCGCGCGTCCAGTCCCGCCGCAGCGTGAGGCGGTTGGAGATGGCGCCGCCCCCGTCGACGGGGCGCGCCGCCCAGTTGCGGCCCGAGGTCTCGAGCACCCACGCCGAGACGCGGTCGCAGAGGAGGAACGAGGACCAGTAGGCGATGTCGTTGACGGCGTCCCCGACGCCGCCCTGGCCGTGTCGCTCCAGGAGCCCGGTCATGACGTCGAGGGCGTCCTCGGCGCTGGCGGCGCGCTCGAGGCCGAGGCGGACCAGGTCCATGCCGAGCAGCGCGGCGGGCGCCGCCCGGGGGTCGTCCCTGGTGTTGACCATCTCGTTGCCGATGGCGACCCCGTGCTCGTTGATGCCGTGTTCGGCCCCCCACAGCCACGTGGGGCGCGACAGGAGCGTGGCCGCGGCACCGCTGTCGGGCAGCTCCAGGTACTGGGTGCGGAGCCGGCCGCCGCCGGCGCGACGCCCGTGGGCCTCGACCACCTGGAGCTCGCGCACGGGCCGGTCCGAGTTCTTGGCGAAGAGCGTGGCGCGCTCGCCGAGCACGCACAAGGTGTCGCACACGACGGCGGCCCGCCGCCTGGCGCTACCGGGTCCCCGACGGGACGGGGCTCAGGCGGCGCCCTGGTCCGGCTGCCAGGCGGCCAGGTCGGCGAGACGGGGGTCGTTGGAGAAGATCTCCACGATCGGAGCCCGCAGGCTCAGGCGCTTCTGGATCCGCTCGACGTCGAGGATCTCGTTCCACAGCACCAAGGTGGCCACCACGCCCGATCCCCCGGCCCGTGCCGTGCGGCCCGAGCGGTGCAGGTACGCCTTGTGGTCCTCGGGCGGGTCGTAGTGGACGACCACGTCCACGTCGTCGATGTCCAGACCGCGCGCCGCCACGTCGGTGGCGACGAGCACGTGCAGGCGTCCGGCGGTGAAGTCCTCGAGCGCCTTTTCGCGGCTTGACTGGCGCAGGTCGCCGTGGATGGCCGCCGCCCGCACCCGCTCCCGCCCGAGCTGCTCGACGAGGCGGTCCGCACCGCGCTTGGTCCGCACGAACACGAGCGCCTTGGTGGCACCGCGACAGATCGACGCCACGACCTTCACCTTGTCCATCTGATGCACCTGCAGGAAGCGGTGCTCCATCGATTCCACGGTCGCCGTCACCGACGCCACCTCGTGACGCACGGGGTCGTGGAGATGGCGCTTCACCACGCGGTCCACGTCGCCGTCGAGAGTGGCGGAGAACAGCATGGTCTGGTGCCGACCCTCGATCCGGCGCAGCACCCACTCCACCTGGGGCAGGAATCCCATGTCGGCCATGCGGTCGGCCTCGTCGAGCACGACCACCTCGATCTTGGCCAACGACACCGCCCGCCGGTCGGTCAGGTCGATCAACCGCCCCGGCGTGGCGATCACCACGTCGACACCTTTGTGGAGTTTTTTGATCTGGCGCTCGATGTCGGCGCCGCCGTAGACGACCACGACGCGCCGGCCGGCGGCCTTGCCCAGCGGCTCGAGCACGTCGGCCACCTGGACGGCGAGCTCCCTCGTGGGGACGAGCACGAGGGCCCGCGGGCTGTCGGGGCCGCCGGTTCCGCCCCGCATCAGCAGGGGGAGCCCGAAGGCCAGGGTCTTGCCCGAGCCGGTCTTGGCCTTGCCGCACACGTCGCGCCCGGCGATGCCGTCGGGGATCGTGAGCGCCTGGACCGGGAACGGGGCCGCGATGCCCTGGGACCGGAGCACGGCCACGAGCTCGGGGGCCACGCCCAGCTCCTCGAAGGTGGTGGGGACGGGGAGGGGCGTGTCGAGCTCGGGATCGGAGCTGTCCAGCTCCGCCGGGCCCCTGGAGGTCACTGTCATCTGTGGTTTCGCTCGCTTGTCTTCGCTGACGGCCGCCCATCGGCCGCGGGGGCGGGCCCGCCTCGATGACTCCGCCCCGGCCGCTTCTGTGACGGCCATCGAAGAACCGGTGAGGAAGACCCCGGTGCACGCGGCCGATCGCCGCGGCATACCCCCACAGTGTAGCGGTCAGGGCCCCGAACTGGACGTTTCCGACCCCGCGCCTGGTCAGAGGTGCGTCGGTGCGCTCGAGCCGGGCGGCCGCGTCGAGCCCGGGCGCCGGTGTCGCGTCCTCGGCAGTGGTGGTGACCAGGCGGAGGTCGTGACCAGGTCGTGACCAGGTGGTGATCAGGCGGCGGTCACGTGGCGGCCGGGGCGCGGTAGATCTCGGCCCCCGAGGAGCGGAACTCCACCGCTTTGGCCTGCATGCCCAGTTCGAGCGCTTCCTCGGGCGACACCCCTTCGGAGTCCGCCAGCGCCCGCACGTCGTGGCTGATGCGCATGGAGCAGAATTTGGGGCCGCACATCGAGCAGAAGTGCGCCGTCTTGGCCGGCGCCGCGGGAAGTGTGGCGTCGTGGTAGCGGCGGGCGGTACCGGGGTCGAGCGCCAGGTTGAATTGGTCCTCCCAGCGGAACTCGAAGCGCGCCGCCGACAGCGCGTCGTCCCAGGCCTGGGCGCCGGGGTGCCCTTTGGCCACGTCGGCGGCGTGGGCCGCGATCTTGTAGGCGATCATCCCCGCCTTCACGTCCTCGCGGTCGGGAAGGCCCAAATGCTCCTTGGGCGTGACGTAGCAGAGCATGGCCGTGCCGTGCATGCCGATCACCGCGGCGCCGATGGCCGAGGTGATGTGGTCGTAGCCCGGTGCCACGTCGGTGGTGAGCGGGCCCAGTGTGTAGAAGGGCGCCTCGTGGCACACCTCCTGCTGCAGCGCCACGTTCTCGGCGATGCGGTGCAGCGGCACGTGCCCGGGACCCTCGATCATCACCTGGACGTCGTGGCGCCATGCCACCTCGGTGAGCTCGCCGAGCGTGCGCAGCTCCGCGAACTGCGCCTCGTCGTTGGCGTCCGCCACCGAGCCCGGGCGCAACCCGTCGCCCAGGGAGAAGGCCACGTCGTAGGCGGCGAGGATCTCGCACAGCTCCTCGAAGCGGGTGTAGAGGAAGTTCTCCTGGTGGTGCGCCAGGCACCACGCCGCCATGATCGAGCCGCCCCGGCTCACGATGCCCGTCACCCGCCGGGCGGTGAGCGGGACGTAGCGCAGCAGCACCCCGGCGTGGACCGTGAAGTAGTCGACCCCCTGCTCGGCCTGCTCGATGACGGTGTCGCGATAGATGTCCCAGGTGAGCTCCTCGGGACGGCCGTCCACCTTCTCGAGTGCCTGGTAGATGGGCACGGTGCCGATCGGCACCGGCGAGTTGCGCACGATCCACTCCCGGGTGGTGTGGATGTCAGGGCCCGTGGACAGGTCCATGACGGTGTCCGCGCCCCAGTGGGTGGCCCAGGTCAGCTTCTCCACCTCCTCGGCCACCGACGAGGTCACCGCCGAGTTCCCGATGTTGGCGTTCACCTTCACCAGGAAGGCCCGCCCGATGGCCATGGGCTCGGATTCGGGATGGTTGACGTTGGCCGGGATGATGGCGCGGCCCGCGGCCACCTCGGCGCGCACGGTGGAGGGGTCCATCTGCTCGCGCAGCGCCACGAACTCCATCTCGGGGGTGACCTCGCCGCGCCGCGCGTAGTGCAGCTGGGTAACGGGCCCCGGCCCCCGGGCCACCAGCGGGCGCCGGCGCGCCCCGGGGAACGCCTCGGGCGCGGCGCGCCGGGTAGCGCCACGTCCGTCGTCGCGCCGCGTGGGGGCGCGCCCCTCGTGCTCCACCACGTCGCCTCGAGCCGAGATCCAACCCAGCCGCATCGGCGCCAGGCCGCCGCGGGGATCGGATCCGGGGCCCGAGGTGTCGTAGAGGAGGACCGGAGCATTGGGCGTCGCCTCGCGTCCGGGCGTGGGGGACAGCGAGACCTCGACGAACGGGACGCGCACCCCCGGGTCGGTGCCCTGCCGGTAGACCTTGCGACGGTTGAACTCCGCCTCGTCCGGGGCGGGCGCGCTCGTCCCCGTGCTGTCTGGGGCCGGTCCCTCTGTGTGGGCGCCGCGCGCCGGGTCGACGTCGGTGATGCGCATCTCGGTCCTCCCTCCGCCGGCATTACCCGGATCAGGTCGACGGTCGGCGCCGGCGAGGCGCCCTCTCAGCCCGGTACCTCCGAGCTCCCGCGCCCCGAGTCTCGCGCGCCCATCGCCGGCGCGCGCCACCGGGCCGGTGACCTGCGGGCTGTGCCATGGTGGGGCCCGCACCGACCGGGAGGAGCTTCTCCATGGCAGACGACGCAGGAGCAGACGACAAGGCGGGCAGGACGCGCCTCGGCCCCGGCGACAGGGCCCCGGCCTTCACGCTGCCGGACCAGGACGGCACCAAGGTGGCGCTGCGCGACTTCGCCGGCCAGCCGGTGGTCGTGTACTTCTACCCGGCCGACGACACGCCGGGGTGCACCAAGGAGGCGTGCCAGTTCAACGACAACCTGCGCGCCTTCTCCCGGGCGGGGGTGGCGGTGCTCGGCATCTCCCCCGACGGGGCCGAGAAGCACGTGGCGTTCCGCAAGAAGTACGGGCTGCGCTTCCCACTGTTGAGCGATGCGGGCCACGTCGTCATGGAGCGCTACGGCGCCTGGGGCGAGAAGACCCTGTACGGCAAGAAGTCGGTGGGCGTGATCCGCTCGACCTTCCTCGTCGGGCCCGACGGCAAGGTCCGGCGCGCCTGGTACCACGTCAAGGCCGACGGCCACGCCCAGAAGGTGCTCGCCGAGCTGGGCGACTGAGCCCTCGACGGGTCAGTGCTGGTGGCGGGGGCACCACCAGCTCGTGCGCCCTCCCACCGTCGACCGGACCAGCTCGGTCCCGTCGCGCGGGCAGCGACCGCCGGGCACCCGCTCGGGCATGAGGTCGCCGAGGTGCGATCCGCCCCGCTCCATGAGCGTGTCCAGGGTCCCCCGCAGATGACGATGGAGACGGCGGTGTTCGGCCGGGGTCAGGGAACCGGAACGTCGGTGAGGGGCGAGAGAGGCGTGCCACAGCACCTCGTCGGCGATGAGGTTGCCCACCCCGGCCACGCGGTGCTGGTCCATGAGCCGGGCCTTGACCGCCACCGCGCTGTGCTCGAGCGCCCGGCGCAGCTCGGACGCGGTGATCTCGAGGGCGTCGGGCCCGAGGAGGGACTCGTCGGGGTCGAGCTCCACCCCGCCCAGCAGGCGGGGGTCGCGCACCACCATGCGGCCCCCGTCCGCGAAGCGGACGCCGAAGCGGTCCCACGCCGTGTCGTCGCGCTCGCTCGAGTAGACGAGGTGGTCGACCCCGGCGCGCCCGTCGAGCAGGAGCCGCCCCGTCATGCCGAAGCGCAGCCCGAGGCTCGGGCCCGAGGCCGCTTCCGCATCGGGGCGGGCCAGCTCCAGGACCAGCAGCTTGCCGTGGCGCCGGGCCCGGGTGAACGTGGCTCCGGCCAGCGCGGCGAGGAGGTGGCGGGGAGCCCATCCGCCGCGCACGAAGCGACGGTCGCCGATCTCGGCGCGCTCGATGGGCCGGCCGATGGCTCCTTCGGCCAACGTGCGATAGGCCTCCACCTCGGGCAACTCGGGCACGACCGCCGACGCTACTGTGGGCGCCGTGCCTCCCGAGAAGCCGCACTGGGCCGATCTCTACAAAGAAGTCGTCACCTCCGGACTGTGCACGGGGTGCGCGGGCTGCATCATCGCCTGCCCCCATGACGTCTTGAAGTACGACGACGAGGGCGGGGTCTACCGGCCGTGGAAGGTCGACGAGGACGGCGGGCCCACCGACTGCACCCACGGCGTGAAGGGGTGCACCATGTGCACCCGGGCCTGCCCGCGCTTTCGCGACTGGGAGACCGACATCGACTCCTATCTCTTCGGGCGCGGCCGGACCGCCGACGAGGTGGCGGGGATCTCCGGGGACATCGTCCTGGCCCGGGCCACGGACCCCGACGTGCTCGACTCGGGCCAGGACGGCGGGCTCGTATCGGCCATCCTCATCTGGGCGCTCGAGCACGACGTGATCGACGCCGCCCTGGTGTCGGCTCTCGAGGGCGAGGGGACGTGGAAGGCGGTGCCGGCGGTGGCCCGCACCCGGGCCGAGGTCCTGGCCACGGCGGGCTCCCGCTACACGTACTCCGCCAACACCCTCGCCTACCCCCAGGCCGTGGCGGCCGGCGCCGAGCGCATCGCTCTGGTCGGGATGAGCTGCCAGGCCTCGGTCCCCGCCGTCATGAAGGCCCGCAAGACGGGCAAGGTGGCCCGGCGCCTGGCCCTGTCGATCGGCCTGCTGTGCTCGAAGACCTTCGACGACGCCATCTTCCCGGACCTCTTCGAGGCCAAGTACGGCCTCGAGCGCAGCGAGATCACCAAGATCAACATCAAGGGTGTGTTCCAGATCTGGACCCGCGACGGCGGGTACCACGAGGTGCCCCTCAAAGAGGGCCACGCCTGGACCCGCGAGGGCTGCACGTCGTGTCCCGACTTCGCCGCCGAGCACGCCGACATCTCCACGGGGGGGATCGGCGCCTTCAGCGACTGGACCCTCACCATCGTGCGCACCGACCAGGGGCGCGACATCCTGGCCGGCATGGTGGGCGACGGCGTGATCGAGACGCGCCCCGGAGACGACGACCCCGGCGCCCTCGAGCTGCTGCGCAAGCTCGCCCGCGTGAGCAGGCGGCGGTGGCCCCAGGGCGCGGCGCAGGGACCGGGCCTCGCTCCGGCGCCGGCCTGAGCCCGCCGGTCACAGGCCCGACAGGGCGCGGGCCCGGTCGAACACGGCGTCGAGCATGGGCTCGGTCAGCCTCCCGGTGAAGGTGTTCTGCTGGCTGGGGTGGTACGAGCACACCACGGTGAGACCGCCCGCCGTCGGCGCCTCGACCCCGTGGCCGAACTTCGGCCGGGGCGACAGGCCCAGCTCGTCGGCCACCACCTGGTAGGCGAACTGGCCCAGGGCGACGACCACCCGCAGCTCGCCGAGGAGCCCGAGCTCGCGGTGGAGGAAGGGCCGGCACGCGTCGCGCTCGGCCGGGGTCGGCTTGTTCTGGGGCGGGGCGCAGCGCACGGCGGCGAGCACATAGGCCCCCCGCAGCTCCAGGCCGTCGTCGAGGGCCACGCTCTGGGGCTGGTTGGCGAGCCCGGCCCGCCACAGCGCCGCGAACAGCCAGTCCCCGGACCGGTCGCCGGTGAAGACGCGCCCCGTCCTGTTGCCGCCGTGGGCGGCGGGGGCGAGCCCCACCACCGCCACACGGGCCTGGGGGTCACCGAATCCCGGGACGGGCCGGCCCCAGTACTCCTGCCCGGCGAAGGCGGCCCGGCGCTCACGCGCCACCTCCTCACGCCACGCCACCAGGCGGGGGCAGCGCCGGCATCGTGTGATCTCGCTGGTCAGCTCGTCGAGCGGAGGGAGATGCACGGCCGACAGCGTACGATGGCGCGCCGTGCCCACCCGCCGAATTCCGGCCCCTGCCGTCGCGCTCCTCGTCCGGCACGGGCGCACGCCCACCACCGGGTCCGTGCTGCCGGGGCGGGCCCCGGGCCTGCACCTGTCGGAGGAGGGCCGGGCCCAGGCCGACGAGGCCGCCGAGCGCATCGCCGCGCTGGCCAAGGCCCCCGCTGCGGTGTACGCGTCACCCCTGGAGCGGGCCATGGAGACGGCCAAGCCCATCGCCCGGCGCCTCGGCCTGCGGGTACGCGTCGAGCGGGGCCTGCTCGAGTGTGACTTCGGCACCTGGACGGGGGCCAAGCTGGGAACCCTCCGCAAGCGCCGCGAGTGGCGCACGGTGCAGGCCTTCCCGAGCGCGTTCCGCTTCCCCGAGGGGGAGTCCTTCGTCGAGATGCAGGCCCGCATGCTCGGCACCCTCGACCGGCTCGCCGATCGCCACCGGGGGGAGACCTTCGTGGCGGTGTCGCACGCGGACCCCATCAAGGCGGCGGTTGCCGCCACCGCGGGCGTCCCCCTCGACCTCTTCCAGAGGCTGGCCGTGTCGCCGTGCTCGGTCACCGCGCTGGTGCGCGGCGAGACCGGCTCGTACGTGCTGTGCGTCAACGCCACCGCGTCACTGTCAGAGTTGGCGGTGTCATGAGCCCGGCCCTCGACCTCGGAGACCTCGACCGCTTCACCGTCGGCACCGAGGGTGAGGTCGGCCAGCGCGTGTTCCTGCTGCAGTGCCGTAGCGGCCTGACCGTCGTCACCTTGAAGGCGGAGAAGCAGCAGGTGTCGGTGCTGGCGGAGTACCTCGGTCGCCTGCTCGCCGATCTCGACCGGCCCGAGGACCTCCCCGTCGACCTCGAGCTCGAAGAGCCCGCCGACCCGCACTGGGTGATCGGCACCCTCGGGGTGAGCTACGACGACGCGCTCGACCGCATCGTGCTCGTGGCCGAGGAGCTGGTGGCCGAGGACGAGGAGGGCGACATGGCCCGCTTCACCATCACCCGCGCCCAGGCCGCCGCCTTCGCCATCCGCGCCACCACCCTTGTCGAAGCAGGGCGTCCGCCGTGCCCGTTGTGCGGCGGCCCCCTCGACCCGTCCGGACACGAGTGCCCGAGGACCAACGGCCACCGGCCGCCCGCCACTTGAGGCTCCTCACCGAGGGCGACATCGAAGTCGTCGGCCGGCTGCCGTGGAGCTCGAACCACACCTTCCTCACCACGTGCGTGCTGGGGGATCAGGAGGCGGGCGCGGTGTACAAGCCCGGGCGCGGCGAGCGTCACCTGTGGGACTTCCCCGAGGCGATCTACCGGCGCGAGGTCGCCGCCTACGAACTGTCGCGCGCCCTGGGGTGGGACCTGGTCCCCGAGACCGTGGAGCGTGACGAC
Organism: uncultured Acidimicrobiales bacterium; assembly: GCA_963848335.1. GTDB lineage: Bacteria > Actinomycetota > Acidimicrobiia > Acidimicrobiales > UBA8190 > Chersky-840. The sequence continues at coordinate 265,184 of CAWKDD010000002.1, read as the reverse complement.
GCGCCGCTCGGGCCCGGGTCCCTGCAGCTGTTCATCCCCGCCGACTTCTCCCAGCACCACTTCACCCTGGTGGAGCAGGAGGAGCATCACGACCGACTGCGGGCCATCTGCGCTTTCGACGTCGTGGCCAACAACGCGGATCGCAAGAGCGGGCATTGCATCCTGGGTGAGGACGGCAAGGTGTGGGCCATCGACAACGGCCTGTGCTTCCACACCGAGCCCAAGCTGCGCACCGTCATCTGGGAGTTCGCCGGGCGAGCCTCTGCCCGCCGGGCTCGTCGACGACCTCGCCCGCGTGGCCGAGTGCCGCGCCCGAGTCCCTGGGTCCCCTTCTCTCGGCGCGGGAGGTGGTCGCCGTCGCCCGGCGCGCCGCTGCCCTTCTCGACGAGGGCCGGTTCCCGGTCCCCGATCCCGACACCTACCACTACCCCTGGCCCCTGGTCTGAGAGACGCCAGAACGTCAGCGGGGGGGAGTGCGGAGATCGAGCAGCGTGCCGGTCCCCAGCGCCAGCTGCGGCCAGCCCGGCGCCGGGACCGCCGCCACGGCCAGGGCGGCGGTGGGGAACCCCTGCTCGAGCCGGGCACGTCCCGGGTCCTCGGGGTCGACGAGGAGCAGCGCGAACTCGTGCAGCGTCGGGTTGTGGCCCACCACGAGCACCGACGGCTCGTCTGATGCGAGCTCCCGGAGCAGCTCGGCCACGTCGTCGGCATCGGCGGTGTAGAGCCGGCGTTCGACCACGAGCTCCACGGTCGAGGGCATCTGTGCCATCACCAGCTCGGCGCTCTGCAGTGCCCGTCGCGCCGACGAGGACAGCACGAGCCCGGGGACGGGGCGATCGGCGATGGGCGCGCCGGCGAGGTAGCGCCCCACGTCGGTGGCCTGGCGCGTTCCCCGGGCCGTGAGCGGGCGGCTGTGGTCGTCGGGTCCCTGCGATGCCGCCTTGGCGTGGCGCAGCACCCACACCGACTTGCCCGCTACAGGACGAGACCCCACTCGTGGTCCATGAAGGTGATGGCGGCCTGCGACAGGCGCTGCGCGCCCGGCTGTGCGATGTGGGTGCCGTCGGGATCCCTGATCTGCACCTCGTTCCCCGAGGCGTCGGGGAGGAACGCGACATAGTGGCCCTGGGGGTCCGACAGCACCGGCCACGAGGCGAAGTAGGTGACGCCGTGGTGCAGCGCCGCCTGGCTCTGGTAGATGCTGTTCAAGTTCTCCATCTTGGCGTTGAGCACGGGGTCGGCCATGGGCGGCATGCCGACCCACAGCACCCGGGCCCCATTGCTCAGCGCGGCCTGCATGAACGACCCGACCCGTTGGGCGTAGGCGGCGTTCCACGCCGCGGTGCCGTAGCTGAGCGCAGCGCCGCCGGCGACGAAGTTCTGGGGATCGTTGGCGCCGATGAACACCACCACGGCCTGCGGCTGGTACTTGGCCAGATCGGTCTGGAGCTCGGTCTGCCAGTCGAAGTAGTCGGGCCGCGACAGGCCCGTGTCGATGTGGCCGTCGAGCACCGCGCTCACGACATCGGTGGCGGCGAGGTCGTTGACGAGGGGTTGTCCGAAGTCGATCCCGAGGGAGTCACCCACGACGAGCACGCGCAGGGGGGCCGACGGGGTGGGCATCCCCAGGGGCGCCAGCCCGTCGGGAGCGGTGACCGCGGTGGTCGGGCTCGATCCGGGCGGTGGGGCCGCGGCGATGCGGGGCCGCGCAGGACGAGGACGGTGCGCGTGAGCCGGGGGCCCCTCGACCTGCAGCACGCCGCTCCCGCTCACGGAGTTCCCGGTGCGCCCGATGGCGCGGTTGGCCCCTCCGACGACATGGGACAAGCCGAGCGCGTCGGAGACGTCTGCCACCGGGCGCAGCACCGTCATGGCGACGCTGCGCCGGGTTCCGAGCGGGGAGTCCTGAGCCGAGTGCAGGAGCGTCGGCGCGTCGAGGAGCAGCCACACCGCGAAGCACATCAGGCCCGCCGCCAGCGCGTGGCGCCAGGTCACGTGCACCCTCCCGGGGACGGGACGCCGGTGTCGGGCCACAGATGGAACACGCACCGGCCCAGCCGTTCCGTTGGCACCGCCGGCGGCGGTGCCGTGTCGGGCACCGTGAGCCGCGGTCGCCACCGGACCGAGGGCTCGGTCCCCTGACACGTTCGAGTGGTCGGTGGGGGTTTCGGTCATGTGGTCCGCGTGTGCACATCCATGCTCGGAACCGCCCCCCGTGAACCTCGCTGACGGTCGACCGCAAGCTCGGCGGCGGCCCTAGAACTTGTAGTAGATGAACGGTGCGACACCTTGTGGCCCGAGCGTCGTGATGACCAGAAGGACGGCCCCCAGTATGGCCCCTTGGACCGCCCAGGGCTGACGGGCGAACTCACGCTGCACCCGGCCGCCGAGGGACGTGGGCATGTACTGCAGGGCCACCGTGCCCGCGATGGTGATCACGACCAGGGGCGTCACGAGCGGGGCCCGGCCCCACGCCGTGAAGAGCCGGCCGATGAGCGTGCCCGCCGTCGAGATGGAATCGGCGTTGAAGAAGATCCAGCCCAGGCACACGATGTGGAACGTGACGACGCGCTGCACGATCACTCTGAGCCCGCCGTCGGGAAGCGGGTCGAGGCCCTCGGCCACCCGGCGGGTCCGGCGGGCATGCCCCAGCACCTGGCCGGTCCCGTGGAGGGCGCCCCAGGCCACGAAGGTCCACGCCGCCCCGTGCCAGAGGCCGCCCAGGATCATCGTGATCATGATGTTCCTGGCCACCTTCCCCTGTGAGCCGCGGCCTCCCCCCAGCGGGATGTAGAGGTAGTCGCGCAGCCAGCGCGACAGCGTCATGTGCCAACGGCGCCAGAAGTCCTGGAGATTGCGGGCGGTGTAGGGCCTGTCGAAGTTCTGGGGGAAGCGGAAGCCGAGGAACATGGCCAGGCCGATGGCGATGTCGGTGTACCCGCTGAAGTCGGCGTAGATCTCGACGGCGTAGCCGTACGCGGCGAAGAGGATCTCGAGGGCCGAATGCTGGTGCGGCGCCGAGAAGACGGGGCTGACGATGGCGGAGTCGACGTACGAGGAGATCACGACCTTCTTGAACAGGCCGGCCGCCACGAGCCACGCGGCGCGTCCGAAGTCGATCCCGGCCGGGTCCCGGCGCCGGCGGATCTGGGGGAGCAGCTCCTCCCCCCGCACGATGGGGCCCGCCACGAGATGGGGGAAGAACGACAGGTAGACCGCGGCGTCGAGGGCGTGGGCCGGTTCGATCTTGCGGCGATAGACGTCGATCACGTAGCTGAGGGCCATGAAGGTGAAGAAGGACACCCCCACGGGGAGAGTCACCGACAACAGCGGGAGGACCCGCCCGGCCCCCAGGGCATGGAAGAGGTTGTCCACGTTCACGACCACGAAGCCGTAGTACTTGAACCATCCCAGGACCCCGAGGAGGACGGTCACGCTCGTCACCATGGCGATGCGCCTGGAGCGCTCCTCCTGGCAACGATGCACCACCACGGCACCGACCTGCGCGATGGCCGTCACCGCCGCCAGCAGGAACACGAAGCGCCAGTCCCACCAGCTGTAGAAGACGTAGCTGGCCAGCACCATGGAGAGCTTCCACAGACGCGGATAGGGGTTCAGCAGCCAGTTCACCGTGAAGGCCACGGCGAAGAAGATGGCGAAGTCGGTCGTCGGGAACAGCATGCGTGCGAATCACCCGTTGCTCAGAGGGAGCGCACCCCCGGGTTACGCGGCGTACCGGACCTGGCACGCTACAGCATGGGCCGTCACAGAATCAGGACGCGCTCGTCAGCGCCCCCGTGCACAGCCCCGGGCCCGGGCGCCGTCACCGGCGCCCTTGTCAGTTACGCGCCTTGAGGGCCTCGATCAGCTTGGGCACGACCTTGTGGACGTCACCGACGATGCCGAGGTCGGCCACCGAGAAGATGGGGGCGTCCTGGTCCTTGTTGATGGCCACGATGTTCTTCGAGCCCTTCATGCCCACCAGGTGCTGGGTGGCACCCGAGATCCCGCAGGCGATGTAGAGCGTGGGCTTGACGGTCTTGCCCGTCTGGCCCACCTGGTGCGAATAGGGCACCCAGCCGGCGTCGACGATGGCACGGCTGGCACCGGCCGCGCCCCGCAGCAGCTTGGCCAGCTCCTCGATCATGGCGTAGTGCTCGGCGGCCCCGAGGCCCCTGCCCCCCGACACCACCACGTCGGCCTCGTCGAGCTTGGGCCCGGAGCGCTCCTCGGCGTGACGGGCGAGGACCTTGGTGCCGTCGGTGGCACCGAGCTCGGGGACGGAGGCCGCCACCACCTGGGCGGCTCCCCCGCCGGCGGGCTCGGCCGCGAAGGACTTGGCGCGCACCACGAAGATCCACGGACGCTCGCCGGTGAAACGGGCCGAGGCCACCTGGGCGCCGCCGAAGAGCCCGTGCTGCGAGCGCACGTCGTCCCCCTCCGCGGTCAGGTCCACGACGTTGGTGATCACCGGTGCGTCGAGGCGAACCGACAGGCGGCCGGCGATGTCGCGGCCGTCGTAGCTGGCGGGGATGAGGATGATGTCGGGGCGGTTGCCCGAGCCGACGAGCGAGGCGATGGCGCCGGCCACCGGTGCGCCGGGGAGCGAGTCCCCGAGATCGCCCACGTCGTAGACGGTGGTGGCGCCGTAGTTGCCGAGCTCGGCGGCCACCGAGGCGGTGTCCGCGCCCCACGCCACGGCTTCGGTGGTGGTGCCCATCGAACGGGCGTGGGTGAGCAGCTCGAGGGTGGTGCCCGTCGGGTTGCCCTCGGCGGACTCGGCGAGGACCCAAATCTTGTCGATCGACATGCTCTTCTCCTGGGAGTGGGTGCGAGAACGGGGCCCGACGGCCGGCGTCAGACCAGCTTGAGCTGCTCTAGGAACCGGACGACGTGCTCGTACCCGTCGCCCTCGTCGACGACGATCTCGCCGGCCTTGCGCTCCTCGGCCGCGCTCACGTCGGTGACCTCCTGGCGCGAGCCCGCCGCACCGACCTGGCCCGCATCGAGGCCGAGGTCGGCCACCGTCAGCTGGTCCACGGGCTTGGACTTCGCCGCCATGATCCCCTTGAACGACGGGTAGCGCGGTTCGACCACGCCTGCGGTGACGGTCACCACGGCGGGAAGCGGACAGTCGACCTCGTCGTAGCCGGCTTCGGTCTGGCGCTCGACGTGGACCCGGCCCTCGCCCACCGAGACCTTCTTGGCGAAGGTGACCGACGGGAAGCCGAGGAGCTCGGCCACCTGGACCGGCGTCGTCCCCGTGTACCCGTCGGTCGACTCGGTGGCGGCGATGACCAGGTCGGGCTGGGCCCGTTCGATGGCCTTGGCCAGGACCTTGGCCGTCGACAGCGCGTCGGATCCCTTGAGGGCGTCGTCGCTCACCAAGATGGCCTTCGCCGCGCCCATGGCCAGAGCCGTGCGCAGGCCCGAGGTCTCTCCGCCCGGTGCCATCGAGACCAGGGTGACCTCGCCGCCTCCCGCCGCTTCGGCCAGCTGCAGGCCCATCTCGACGCCGTAGGCGTCGGAGTCGTCCATGATCAACTTCCCCTCCCTGACCAGGGTGTGGGTCTCGGGGTCGAGGGCCTGGGGGGCGGCCGGATCGGGGATCTGTTTCACGCAGACGACGACGTTCATGGCGTCGATTGTTCCCGAGAACGGCGCCCTCGGACCAATCCACCCCGTCGGCGGCCCGTGGGTCGGGACGGCCCCTGGTCCCGGTCCTTCAGAGCCGCCCCAGGTGGGTGAGGGTGTCGAGCACCGAATCGGTGATCACGGCGTCCACCCCGGCCCCGACGGCGGCGTCGAGGTCCCCGGGGCTGTTCACTGTCCAGGTCACCACGGCCAGGCCCAGGCCGTGCGCCCGCGCCACGAGCTCGCCGCTGACCTGCGAGTGATGAGGGTGCAGCGCCACACAGCCGAGGTGCAAGGCGGTATCGAGCGCGGACGAAGCATCCAGGGCGGGGTGGACGAGGAGCCCGAGGGGTGCCGCGTCGTGCCCGGCCCCGAACGCGGCCAGGGTCTCGGGCCAGAACGAGGACACCACGACGTGGGCGGGCCACGGTCCGACCCCGCGGGCGCCGCGGGCCAGGACCGACTCGACCTCGCGCGCCACCCGGTGCGCCGGGTCGTAACCGGGGTCGGTGGGGACGTTCTTGATCTCCACGTTGACGACCGCCCCGGCGCAGGCGGCCAGGGCGCTTCCGAGCGTGGGCACCCATCCCGGCAGCTCGCGGCGCGTGTGCTCGTGCACGAACCCCTGTCCCGGGACCTCGGCGTCGTGGTGCACGACCAATTCGCCGTCCGCGCACCGCCGGACGTCGAGCTCCACGCCGTCCGCCCCGGCGCGCAGGGCGCCGGCGAAGGCCTCGAGCGTGTTCTCGCGCCAGGGCCCGGCGCCGCCCCGGTGGGCCAGGACCGCCACCGGGCCGTCGGGACGTCGCCTCGGCCACCGGGACGGGGTGACGGGCGAACGGTCCCCTTGACGCGCCACAGGAGCGAACGTTAGTCACGGGCGGCCACGGCGCCCCGTCCCGAGGAGGCGCGCCCGCCATCGAGGTTCTTCGTCCCCTCTCATGGTCTTCCAATCCGCTACCGGCGGGCCCGACGATGGAGCTCATTTCATCGCTTTCCGATCCGTTTCCATATCCGTGAGTGCCGGCGAGCCTCCTCCGCGCTTGCAGGGGTGAGCGCTTGGGAGTAGCTTCACGTTCACCGTTTCCCGTGGCGTTTATGCCCTGTGGCCTGCCAAGTGAACGGGATCACAAGGGCACGGCGCTCAGATCGGCCCGAATTGCTGGGGCACCGGAGGAGGTAATCGTGGCACTCATGTGGAACCGCTCGGTCGAATGGGATGCCGACGACTGGCGCAAGGTGGCAGCCTGCCGGCACACCGAGCCGGACCTCTTCTTCCCGGTAGGGACGACCGGTCCTGCCATCGAGCAGATCGAGGCGGCCAAGAGGGTCTGCCGGGCCTGTGAGGCGATCGAGCCCTGTCTCGAGTTCGCCCTGGCCACCAACCAGGAATCGGGCATCTGGGGCGGGACCTCCGAAGAGGAGCGGCGCAAGCTGCGCAAGGCCTGGCTGGCCGCACGGCGTCGCGCCTCGTAGCAGTCTCCTCCCGCACCACCCCTGTCCGACCGATCGGCCCCGGAGTCGCTCCGGGGCCGTTGCGCGTCAAGGTGCGCCGCGGAGCCGTCGATATCCTCGACTGACGGGGAACGCGCAGGTCTTCTCTTTCTCCACTGCCTCTCGGTGAGAGCTGCCGCTTCTCGGTGAGAGGTGTCGGACATGCGTGACGCGTCGAAAGGGCAACGGCTCGGCACCCGGTGGGTCGACCGGCCCCTGAGAGCCAAGGGTCTCGTGGTCATCGCCGTGCCCATCGCCATCCTGGTGGTGGTGCTGGGCTCGACGTTCTGGTTCACCCACGTCGACAATCAGGCCCAAGGGGTGGCGGGGAACTCGCGCCAGATCGTCGACGCCGCCACCATGCTCGAGAACAGCATCCTTTCGGCTCAAGCCGACCTCGGGGGCTACCTGCTCACGGGAGACGCCTCGTTCCGGAGCTCCTACACCCAGTCCGAACAGTCGGTACCGGGCCATCTGGGCCGGCTCGAGGCGCTGACCCTCGGCACCCCCGAGCGCCGCACGTGGGGCCCCGCCATCCAGCGCGACACCCTCGGCCTCCTCTCCGAACTGGACCGGCTGAACCAACATCGACCGTCGGCAGCACCGTCGGCGACCGTCCTCACCTTCATGCGCTCGGTGCAGGCCGGCACGGACAAGCTCCGGGGCGACGTCTCGTCCCTGTCGCGCCAGGAGACGGCGATCATCGCCACCCAGCAGTCGGCCATCCACACCTCGAACGTCGTCCTGCCCGTCATCGCCATCGCTGCGGTGGTGCTGGCCCTCGCCGGGGGCGTCATCGTGTCGCAGTTGTTCACCTCGGGCGTGGTCACGAGGCTGCGCCGTCTCGAGTGGGCCACCGAGGCCGTGGAGCGGGGCGAGGTCCCCGTCGAGGTCCCCAGCGGACGCGACGAGATCGGACGGCTCTCGGCCCGGCTGCTCGACACCACGTCCCAAATGCGGGAGCGGGCCGAAGAGCGCGACCGCGCCCGTGGTGAGCTCGAGAACATCCTCACCGCCAGTCCGGTGGTGTCGTTGCGCTACGACGTCGCCACCCGGCACTTCTCGTATGCGAGCCCCAACATCGAGCGGCTCCTCGGGATCTCCGCCGAGGTGGCCATGGCCGAGCCGGACGTCGTCGTCGAGCACTTCCATCGGGACTCGGCCCACCAGCTGCGCGACGCGCTGGTCGGAGGGGCGGGTCGCCGGGGCGAACGCCTCGAGCTCCTCCTCCGCTTCCGGCGTGACCTCTCCTCGCAGGACTGGCACGAGGCCGAGGCCGTCTACATGGTGGACTCGGGCCCGACCGGCGAGCTCCGGGGGCTCGTGGCCTACCTGGTGGACGTTTCCGAGCGCCATCTCGCCCAGCGCGCCGCCGACGAACGGCGGTTCCTCCTGGAGTCCATCTTCCATGCGTCTCCGGACACGATCGTCGTGCGGGACATCGCGGGGCGGGTGGTTCTGGCCAGCTCGTCGCTGTCGGAAGTGATCGGGACGACCGACACCGCTCCGACCGGGTCCTCCCGGGCGCCGGCCGGCTCGAACGGCTCGACACGGCGGGACGTGGCTTCGGACGAGGACCGCGCCGTGCTCGACGAGCTCATCGCCCGTTGTGTCGCCGGCGAGCAGAGCCCCGATCCGGTGGTTACCACGGGTCGCCTCGCCCACGGGGACCTCCGGACCTACGAGACCCGGGCCCGACCGGTCTTCGACCAGGCGGGCCGAGTGACGGGCTCCGTCACGATCTCCCGTGACATCACCCAGCGCATGCACCTCGAGCAGTCCCTCCGGCACGCGTCGGTGGGCGCCGAGAGGGCCAGCCAGGCCAAGAGCGAGTTCCTGTCGCGCATGAGCCACGAGTTGCGCACGCCGCTCAATGCCATCCTCGGTTTCGCCCAGCTCCTCGAGCTCGACGAGCTTCCCGCCGACCAGGCGTCGAGCGTCGACCAGATCCAGGTGGCGGGGCGCCATCTCCTGTCGCTGATCAACGAGGTGCTCGACATCTCGCGCATCGAAGCAGGTCGCGTCAGCCTCTCCACCGAGCCCGTCGAAGTGGGTGACGTCCTCGAGGAGGTGGCGACCCTGCTCGCCCCGGTCGCCGAGGCCTCGGACGTCGAGCTGTCGGTGGACACGGACGCGGCGCGCGTGCTGCGCGTGCAGGCGGATCGCCAGAGGCTGGTCCAGGTCCTGCTCAACCTGGGTTCGAACGCCGTGAAGTACAACAGCCGGGGCGGCTCGGTGGCCTTCCGCACCGGCACCGGGGGAAGGGGTCGGATCCGCATCGAGGTCCGGGACACCGGGCCCGGGATCGCGCACGAGCAGCAGGACCAATTGTTCGTGCCGTTCTCGAGGCTGGGGGCCGAGCGCTCCGGGGTCGAGGGCACCGGCGTCGGCCTCGCCCTGTCGAAACAGCTCGTCGAGGTGATGGGGGGAGCCATCGGTGTCGACTCGGTGCCCGGGCACGGATCGACGTTCTGGATCGAGCTCCTGGCGGTGGGGCCCGCCGGCGTGGGGGAGCGTCCGCCTTCGGGCCCCGCGGCGCGCCCCGTGCCGGGACGGGATGCGGCCGACGTGGCGGGACGGGCCGGTGGCGGACTCTCCGACCCCCCCTCGCCCAACGGCGGGGCTGTCCCCGAAGGACAGGGCCGGGGAGTGGTGGTGCTGCAGATCGAGGACAACCCCTCCAACGCCGCCCTGGTCGGGCAGGTGCTCGCCAAGCGGCCCGGGGTCCGGCTCGTCTCGGCCGTGGAGGGCCGGTCGGGGCTCCAGCTGGCCCGCCAGCACCGTCCCGACCTGGTCCTTCTCGACCTCCACCTGCCGGATCTGGCCGGTGACGAGCTGCTGCACCGGCTCAAGGCGGTGCCTGAGTTGGCCGACACCAAAGTAGTCGTGGTGAGTGCAGACGCCACACCGAGCCGGATCAGGGAGATGCTCGACCTCGGGGTCGAGGGGTACCTGACGAAGCCGGTGGACGTCGAAGCCCTCCTGCGGCTCGTGGACAACGAGATAGGAGCCAAGCAGGGTGGACACCGGTGAAGGGTGGTCGCGAGGTGCGCAGGTGCTCGTCGGGGACGACAGGCGCCCACTCGCCGCGGACGACGGGCCCGACGCCGAAGCTGGGTCCGGTCGTGGGGGGGCACCCCGACCAGGGGGACGGCAAGACGTGCGACCGGAGGTAGACCTGTGACTGTGACTTTGACCGAAGACGACCACATGGTCCTGGTCGCCGAGGACGACACGGCGAGCCGCACGGCCACCAGGATGTTCCTCCAGCGGGTGGGCTACCGGGTGGGTGAGGCCGCCGACGGTCCCGGCACGCTGCGGGAGGCGAGCCTGGGCCGCTACGACCTGGTGGTGCTCGACCTCGGGCTCCCGGGTCTCGACGGTGAGGAGGTGCTCACCCGGCTGCGGCGCGACGGCGAGCTGCCGGTCATCGTGCTCACCGGTCGCGCCGAGGAGTCCGAACGCGTCCGGGTGCTGAACCTCGGCGCCGACGACTACGTCGTGAAGCCTTGCTCGCTCCCCGAGCTCGACGCGCGCATCCGGGCGGTGCTGCGCCGCGGCCAGCCCACGCAGACGGCGAGCCAGATCGAGCACGAAGGCCTCATGATCGACCGGGCCGCGCACAGGGTCGTGGTGAGCGGCGCCGCAGTCGACCTCACGCCCAAGGAATTCGACCTCCTGGCGTTTCTGGCGGCGACACCGGACCAGGTCTTCACCCGCGAGGAGCTGCTCGAGCACGTGTGGGGCTCGACACAGGAGTGGCAGGACCCGGCCACGGTCACCGAGCACGTCCGCCGGCTCCGGCTCAAGCTCGAGCCCGACGCCGCCAGTCCTCGCTGGCTGCACACCGTGCGCGGCATCGGCTACCGCTTCTCAGTGGTCAACGAGGACTGACCCCACGGGCCCGGACGCATCGGCGCGACCGCGTCCGGGTGCTCAGCGCGACGCGGTCTCGCTCGAGGGTCGGTGGGCCGGGAGGTTGATCGTCACGACGGTCCCGCCGTTGCTCGTCATGGCGATCGATCCCGCCAGCTGACTCGTCACGAGGTCGCGGACGATGGAGAGCCCGAGGCTGGTGGTGTGGTCGATGTCGAACCCCTCGGGCAGACCACATCCGTCGTCGCGGACTTCCAGGGTGAGGTCCTCACCATCGTTGGCGAGCACGAGCTCGACGTGGCCGACCGCCTCACCGTCGTTGTTGGCGATGAACACGGAATCCCCCGACAGCGACGGGAAGGCGTGCTCCACGGCGTTCTGCAAGAGCTCGGCCAGCACGACCGCCAGCGGCGTGGCGACGTCGGCGGCCACCTCGCCCACGTCTCCTTTCACCTGGATCTCGATGCGCTCGCCGGAGACCACGGAGTCCTCCGCCATCCGGACCAGCGATCCCACGATCTCGTCGAAGGGGACCTCGTCGCCGGGCTCACGCGACAGGATCTCGTGGACGAGGGCGATGGAACGGACCCTGCGCTCGGCCTCGCGCAGGGCCTCCTGGCCCTTGCCGGGCTCGAGACGACGGGCTTGGAGCCGGAGCAACGACGAGATCGTCTGCAGGTTGTTCTTCACCCTGTGATGCACCTCGCGGATGGCCGCGTCCTTCGAGAGCAGGAGCCGGTCGAGACGGCGCAGGTCCGTGACGTCCCGTAGCAGCACCATGGCCCCCGTGACCGTGTCCTGCTCGAGGAGGGGTGTGCACTGCAAGAGGACGATGACGTCGGGACGGCGCTCCACCTCCTCGGTGACCGGGCAGCCCGCCCGCAGGGCCGAGCTCACCGCGGTGTCGTCGATCCCCAGCTCCGAGAGGCGCCGTCCCTCGACCACGTCGCTCACGCCCATGCGGTGCAACGCGCTCATGGCGTTGGGTGAGGCGTACCGTACGTTCCCGCCCGGTTCGACCAGGACGAGACCGTCTCCGACCCGGGGCGCGTCCTCGGTGGTGAAGTCTTCGCCCACGAACGGGAAGTCGCCGACCATGACCATGAGGGCGAGCCTTCGGTACAGGTCGCGGTAGACGCGCTCGAGACGTCCGGGGCGCCGGTCCTCCAGTGGCGCCACCCGGACGATGACGGCGACGGGTTCGCCCCCGTGGCGCACGGGAACGCACTCGAGCTGGGCCGTGTCGGGGACCGCCGGCACCTCTCCGGTGTCGCGCCCGTCGGGATCGGCCGAAGCCATCCGCACCCGGACGGGGACGGGGATGACCGCCAGGCCCGACGACACCTTCCCCGACTGGATGGCCTCGGTCACAACCGGCCAGTCGGCGCTCTCGACGATCTGGCCCACCAGGTCCACCCGGAGGAGCGTGGCCCACGTGGTGGGCCGGATCTGTCCGAGCACGATGAGCTGGGCACCGGCGGTCCCCCGCACCGGAGCCACGAGGAGCAGGTCCGAGAACGACAGGTCCGACAGCACGCCCCACGACCCGAGCAGACGTTGAAGGTGGTCGAGGCTGGCGAGGTCGAGGCCGGTGTGGGTGGCGGCGAGCTCCGCTGACGTCTTCATGTCCCGACCACGGCGGTGCCGACAGGGACGTCCACCGGGCGCCGGGAGCGAAAGGCGCGCAGGGACCCCACCTGCAGCTCGTCGAGCATGAGGGCGAGATCCACCGCTCGGTGCGCCACATCGGGCAGCCGGTGCGCATCGGAGGCCGTCGTGAGCGGGACGCCGGCCGACACAAAACGCGACAGCAGTGCCGGCGCGGGGTAGGCCTCCCCCGCGGGCTTGCGCCATCCCGCCGAGGAGAGCTCCGCCGCCATGTCCGAACGCAGCGCCGCCTCCACCAGCCGGTCCCAGCATGCTTCGGGCGCCCCGGGCCGATGACCGGCGGCCTTCACCAGGTCCGGATGGGCCAGCACGTCACACGTGGAGGTGGCGGCGAGCTCCTCGATGGCCGTGACGTAGTCGCTCCATGCCGCGTCGACGTCGCGCGTCGACCACTGCGCCATCGACAGCGCGTCGTCGACGTCGTCGAACCGCCATGCCCCGAGCCAGTGGACCGATCCCAGCAGGACGTCGAACGGGTACCCGGCGAGCAAGGTGGCGACGTCGTCCATCCGTCCCCGGTAGTAGTCGACCTCCAGCCCGATCACCACCGGCAGGCCGGAGTCCTTGGCAGCCGACGCGCACTCCACGTAGGCGTCGAGATCGGCGCGGGCGTGCTCGTCCCAGTAACGCTGCATCGACACCCGCAGGGCGGCGTCGGGCTCGTCGTCCCAAAAGCCGCGCAGCAACCGGTCGGCCTGGGCGAAACGGAAGAGGTGCTCGGTCAGCGCGATCTCGTGGATGCCCGCCGCCACGGCGCGCTCGCAGTAGGCGGCCACCTGATCGAGCGTGGGAGCGGTGTCACGTTGGCCGTGGGGCCAGAGGTGCAAGTGGTAGTCGAGCATCGGAGCGGGGTCGGGTTCCCTCTGCCTTCACCGGCCGCCTGTGACGGCGCGGCGTTGCGGTCGGATGAGGGTGACCCCGTCGCGCACGGGCAGCTGCACACACACCACGCGGGAGTCGGACACCACGGCGTCGTTGAAGGCACGGATGGCCCTGGAGTCGTCGGACTGATCGGATTGGTCGACCACCCGGCCGCTCCACAGCGTGTTGTCGGCTGCGATCAACCCGCCCGCCGCCAGTTTGGGCAGGACGGCTTGGTAGTAGGCGAGGTAATTCGTCTTGTCGGCGTCGATGAACACGAAGTCGAAGGGCCCATCGAGCTTCTGCACTGTTTCGAGCGCGGGGCCCTCGAGCACCTCGATGCGATCGGCGTACGGACTGCGGGCGATGTGCTCCCGAGCCGCCGCGGCGTGCACGGGACTCAGCTCGCATGTGGTGACGCGTCCGCCGGGGGGAAGGCCCGCCGCCATCGACAGCGACGAGTACCCGCTGAAGGTCCCGATCTCGAGCACCCATTGCGGCGCCAGCGCGTAGACGAGCATCTCGAGAAAGCGGCCCTCGAGCGCCCCGACCATCATCTGCGGAGAACTCAACGTGGCCCGGGTCTCCTCGGCCAGCGCCAGCAGGTGGTCGGCCGGACCTGTCGTGTGTGCTTCCGCGTACGCCTCGAGCACGGGATCTGTGATGTCGGTCATGGGCGTGGTCCCTCCGCCCGCATCGTAGGCGGCGGAGCCCGGCAGCCGGACCCCGAGGGTGGACGGCCTACGAGGCGACCAGGGGCCGGACGAGGCGCATGACCCGATCGAGGGCGCGCATGTAGGCCCGGTGGGCTTCGGGCGTGCCGTCTCGGGCGGCCACCGCGTAGGTGGCGTGGAGCCACCGGTGGGCGTCGGCTCCGTCCTCGTCGTCGGCCAGCCCGCCTTCGTGGTCGATCTCGCCCAGGAGCAGGTACAGCCCGAGGGCGTCGAGATCGGCGAATTCCCGCACCAGCCGCTCGATGTTGCGTCGCTCGTCGTCGAACCGCGCCGCGCCCCGAGTGTCGGTCCGCGAGACGTTGCGGTGTCCGTGGCGCGTGGCGCGGCTGTGACCGTTCGAGGACCCGTCCTCGGGCCCGAGAAGAAGCGCCCGCCCCCGCTCCTCGTACCCGAGGACGAGCAACGCGCCGACCCTGCCGAATCGCTGGATGACCGCAGCGCGGGCCGCCGACGAGGCATCGGCCCCACCGAGCAAGGCCAGGGCGGTCCCGCAGTCGGCGAGGACGTGGTGGGCACGGAGCCCGACCTCGTCGGCGTCCTCACTCGCCATGGCCTGCCTGAGCAGCTCCGTGGCGCGGCGGCTGCGGCTCGGCAGGCGCGGGGACCTCGTATCCCGCCCTGCGAACACCGGTGGCGCGTCGCAGTGGTCCGGAGCTGTTCCGACCTCGTCGTCGGTGAAGGCGGTCGACGTGCACGGGTGGCCGGCGCGGCACCACGGGACACCGTCGGCCACGTGGTTCGCGCACGGCCGGCCGGTCGTGGTGAAGGCGAATCCACAGGTCCTGATCGTCATCACTTCGCCCGCGCCGGACCGGGAACCCTCATCGCATGGCGGCGCCCATTTCTCATGCGTTGGTGTCGGCATTCCCGACGCCTTTCTTCATCCAGGGCGACACAACCCCTGACCGAGGTCTCCCACCCCGGGACGTGCAGCCCGTCGCGGGTCACGCGTCACCGGCGCGCCCGACACGGGGCTCGCTCGTGGCCCGCCGACCGGCACGGGCGCGGCCCGGGGACCGGGCTCCGGCGCGGACTCCCCCGGGGCACCCCGGTCGGACCTGACCCCGGTTCCGGGCTCCGGGCCGGCCTGTGGCGCCGACGCCGAGGGGGGAGGGGTGCGACGAGGGCCGGGGGCACCAGGCCTCGGTGCCCGGGGAAGAGGCAGCGGGGAATACCCGGGCTAAGGCCGGGGGCCGCGTCGGCCGATGGAGTCCTGGTGATCGAATCGCGCGGCCTCCTGGATGTTGCCGTCTGGCTTCCCGACGCCGTGGTCGTGGTCGATGCCTCCGCCCGGCTGATCTGGGCCAACGACGCCGCCGAGCGCCTCTTCGGGGTGGACAGTGCCCGGATGACGGGGGTCGACGGCCTGGAATTCCTGCACCCCGACGACCAGGAGGTCGCCGCGGTGGCGCTGACGAGCATTCAGGGCAAGACGGTGGGGACGCCCGTCGAGCTGCGGGTGCGGGCCCACGACGGCTGGAGGCTCGTCGAGGTCATAGGCGCCAACCTCCTCGACAAGCCGGCGGTCAGCGGCCTGGTGCTGTGTCTGCGCGACCTGACCGAACGACGCCGATGGGAGATCGCCTCAGACGAGGTCGACAAGTTCAGGGCCATCGTGCACAACGCCGCCAGCGTCACCATGCTCTTGGACGGGGCTGGACGCATCCAGTCCGTCTCCGCCGCCATCACGAGGTTGCTCGGCCACGACCAGGAGCTGGTGGAGGGCAGGCCTCTGGTCGAGTTCGCGGCGCCACACGACCAGGGCAGCCTGGCCGCGGCGCTGTCGCGCTCGGTCGACGTGCCCTCGTTCAGCCGGGCCCCCACCGTCGTCGAGGTCGACCTGATGCGCCGGGGTGGGAACGAGTCCGTCCCCTTCGAGCTGAGCATCGTGAACCTCCTCGACGATCCCACGGTGCGGGGCCTCGTCGTGTCGGGCCACGACATCACCCAGCTGCGTGCCACCCGCGAGGCGCTCGAGGAGCTCACGACGTTCGACCCCCTCACGGGCCTGGCCAACAGGGTGACGTTGCGGGCCCACGTCGAGCGGTGCCTCGGCAACCCGACGACCGCGGTGGTGTTCATCGACCTCAACGGGTTCCGCCCCATCAACGACCACTACGGACGGACGACGGGCGACGAGCTCCTGCGCAGGGTGGCGGCGCGCCTCGAGTCGTCAGTGCGGAAAGGTGACGTGGTGGCGCGCTACGGCGGGGACGAGTTCGTCGTGGTCGCCGCCATTCGGGACCCCGAGGAGCTCAGGGCGCTGGCGGCGCGCCTGGCCGAGGGCATCCAGCGACCGATCGAGCTACCCGAGGGCACGTTCCGTCTCACCGCCAGCGTGGGCCTGGCCCACCCTGGCCCCGGTGACACGGCGGCGACGTTGCTCGGCCGGGCCGACAGCGCCATGTACATCGCCAAGCAGCACGCCGAAGGCGGAGGCAACTACCCCGCCTCGTAGGGGGGCGCCGCCGGCCTCTCACGGGCTCCAGAGCTTGGCGCCGAGGCGAAGCAGGCCCTCGAGGTCGTAGACGTCGGTCTCGAAATACGGCACGCTCACCAGGGCTTCGGGCACCTCGGCAAGCTCCGCCTGTTGCTCGGCCTCGCGCTGGGCCACGACCCGGTAGTCGATGTAGCTCCGGCCCACCTCGGAGAGCACGCGACGGATCTGGCCGACGTCGCCCGAGCGCACCTTGGGCCCGAGGGCCTCGGCCAGCTCGTCGGCCCGGTCGCGCAGCTTCTCCGCCACCACCTCCCCCGACGGATCGCGCAGGTAGGCGGGGAGCACTTTGTTGAGGACGATCGCACCGAGGTGCAGCCGGCGGTCCTTGAGGGCTTGCGCGAAGAACTCGGCTTCGCGCAGGGGGACGGCCTCGAGGGTCGACACCACGATGAACGAGGTGCGTCGGTCCGCCATCAGGCGGTGGACGGCCTTGGCCCGCTCGACGAACCCGTCGTACATCGACTGGAAGAGAATGAAGAATTGCGCCACGTCCTCGAGGAACTGGGTGCCGAGGATCCTGTCGGCGACCTGGTAGAAGGGCTTGGAGGCGAAGTTCACCAACCTGGAGCGATACGGGACGATGAGCCAGCGCAGCAAGCGGCTCGAGAAGAACTCGGCCATGCGCTCGGGCGCGTCCAGGAAGTCGAGGGCGTTGCGGGTCGGGGGAGTGTCCACCACGATGAGGTCGTAGTTGCCGTCGGCGTGGATCTCGAAGAGGCGCTCCATGGCGATGTAGTCATGGCTCTGGACGAAGCGCGCCGAGATGTTCCGGTACAGGGGGTTCGACAGGATCTCGTCCCGGGTGCGGGCGTCGGGCGCGTGCAGGCGCACCAGCGAGTCCCACGACTCCTTGGTGTCGAGCATGGCGGCCCACAGCTCGCCCATCGGTTTCACCCCCGCCTCGCGGAACGTGGCGTCGGGGACCCGCCGCTCGGTGTTCCCGATCCCTTCGAGGCCCAGGGCGTCGGCCAGCCGACGGGCCGGGTCCACGGTGAGCACGAGCACCTTCCCCCCCAGACGCGCCGCGGCCATGGCGCCGGCCGCGGCGGCGGTCGTCGTCTTGCCCACCCCCCCGGGCCCGCACGCCACCACGATCTCCTTCGACGCCAGCAGGCCGTCGAGCGTCGCCCCGCGTGCCTCGGGACGCGGGGCGCTGCGCCTGGGCATCAGGGGGCCAGCTCCTCGCCGAGGGAGGCGGCCACCTGGCGGAGGGTGCGGAGCCCGTGCAGCCGGGTGAACAGGAACGGCAGGTACATCATGGGCACGACGGGGTCGACCCCGGCGCGCAGGCGCTCGAGGTGCCCCGCCCGGGTGCGGCGCAAGGTGACGGCCAGGCGAGCGGCGTCGAGCACCGGCTTCGGGTCGACCTCCACCAGTCTCTTGAGCTCGGCGGAGACCCCGGGACGGCACAGCTCGTTGAAGACCTTCTCCTCGCTGCGCCCGAACAACTCGGGCAGCACGCGGTTCACGATCACCGCCGCCAGCTCGACCGAGGTCTCCGTGGCGACCCGCGACGCCAGCTCGATGGTCTCGTTGACGGGCATCTCCTCGGGGGTGGTCACGATCACCAGGCCGGTCGTGGCGGCGTCGGAGAGGATGTCGAGGATCCAGTCCGTCTGGGACCGGATGAGGCCCACCTTGACGAGGTCGTTGATGGCCTGGGGCGCGGCCAGCTGTCCGACGATGTGCCCGGTGGCCGACGCGTCCACCACGACGAGGTCGTAGTGCCGTTCGCGCACCTCGTAGCAGAACTTCCCGACCGTGAGGATCTCCCGGACACCGGGTGCGGCGGTCGCCACGAAGTCGAACATCTTCGCCACCGGCCCGATCCGGCCCACCACGGGGATCCGGAGATTGAGCTTCAGGTACTCGCGCAGCGACGCCTCGGTGTCCATCGACATGGCCCAGAGCGACGGGAACACCTCGCGCGCCGCGAATTCTGTGGGCCCGGTCTCGAAGTAGGCGGCCACGTCCCCCTTGGCGTCCATCTCGCACACCAGGGTGCGCCTGTCGTGCTCGGCCGCGTACAGGGCCAGCCCGGCGGCCACCGTGGTCTTGCCGACGCCACCCTTGCCGGTGACGAACAGGAGGCGACGATCGAGCAGCCCCACCATCTTGCGGTCGGCGGTGCTCACGGGGCGGGACTGCCGACCGCTTCGGTCAGGGGGCGCCGAAGCCGACCCGGCGCTCGTGGGTGGGTGCGCCCACCTCGACGTAGGCGACCTTGGCCACCGGAATGGCGACTCGCCGGCCCTTGCGGTCGGTGAGCCACAACACCCCTGCTTCTTGACCCAGGGACGACTCGATCTCGGCGATGACCGCCTCGCGATCCGCGTCTTCGCCCAGTTCGACCTCGAGCTCCTTGGGGCTCTGCACGATCCCGATGCGCACGTCCACCTTTGTCCCGCTCCTCCGATCGGACCGTCCTCAGCCGGGCGGTCCACGACCATACAGCCGTGAGCCACACTAAGGCCCGTGGAGCCGACCCCCGTCCCGCAGACCGAGCGCAGCCGCCGCTGGGCCGCCACCATGGCGGGGCACGGGGATCGGGGCCTGCGCACCGCGCACGCCGACTCCTTCGCCCGCCTCGGCACCGATGGCGGGGTCGAACCGCTCGGTCGCCCCGAGCGCGAAGCAGCCGAGGACCTGCTCCTCGCCCCGGGGGCGACCCGGGCCTCGGGCGGGGGCCGGCGCGCCGTCCCCGAGGAGCCCGACCCCTGGCGCACGTGTTTCGAACGGGACCGCGACCGCATCCTGCACTCGGCGTCCTTCCGCCGCCTGGCCGGCAAGACCCAGGTCTTCATCTTCCCCGCCGACCATCAGCGGACTCGCCTGAGCCACGCCCTCGAGGTCGCACAGGTGGCGACGGGCATCGCCCGGGCGTGCCGGATGAACGTGGCGCTCACCGAGGCCATCGCCCTGGGCCACGACTGCGGTCACGGCCCGGGGGGGCACATGAGCGAAGACGCGCTGGGGGTCTTCCTGCCCGGGGGCTTCGACCACGCCGTGTGGGGCGCCGAGGTCTCGCTGGCCGAGCTCAACCTGTGCGAGGAGACCCTCGACGGCATCCGGAACCATTCCTGGTCGCGCCCCGCCCCCGGCACGCCCGAGGGCGAGGTCGTCAGCTGGGCGGACCGGATCGCCTACCTGTGCCACGACTGGGAGGACGCCGTCTCCGCCGGGATCGTGACCCCGGCGCTCCTGCCCGACACCGTGCTCGGCCGGTGTGGCGACACCCGCTCCCGACAGCTGCACACGTTCATCGACGGAATGGTCCGCACCACGCTCGGGGCGGGCAGGGTCGGCATGGGCGAGGCCCTCGCCGAGGCCCTCGCCGACTTCCGTCGCGGCAACTACGAGCACATCTACCTGCGCCCCGCCTCGGTGACGCAGGGCGCCTCAGTGGTGGCGGTGCTGCGCGCCCTGGTCACACACTTCGCCGACCAGCCCAACCTCATCCCCGGAGTGCGGGGGCGCGCCGGTCTCGCCGCGGGCAGCGACGATGCGGTCTTCGAGGCCGTCGCCTATGTGGCGGGGATGACGGACCGCTTCGCCATGGGAATCGCCGTCTCCGACCTCGGTTGGGACCGCGACCGCCTGCCGCGGGGGGTCGGCTCCCTCAGCGGACGTTGAGCTCCCGCCGGTAGATCCGCGCCGGTCCGAGTTCCTCGAGGCGGGCCGCCAACGCGTCGAAGGCAAGAGCCGCCTCCCCGCCTCCGTCGGCCACGCGAACCGGGACGCCGGTGTCCCCGCCCACGCGCACGGCGGGAACGAGCGGGATCCGGGCCAGGAGTGGGACCTCGAGGTCGTCGGCGAGCGCCTGGCCCCCGCCGGACCCGAACAGCTCGTAGCGCGTGCCGTCGTCGCCGGTGAACCACGACAGGTTCTCGACGACCCCCCGCACGGCCAGCTTGAGCTTCTTGGCCGCGTACGCCGATCGTTGGGCCACCCGCTGCGCGGCGGCCTGCGGCGTCGTGACGACCACGATCTCGGTACGGGGCAGGTACTGGCCCAACGAGAGCGTGACGTCTCCGGTACCCGGAGGCATGTCGATGAGCAGGAAGTCGGGTTCTCCCCAATAGGAGTCGACGAGGAACTGCTCGAGGGCCTTGTGCAACATGGGCCCCCGCCAGATGACGGGTTGCTCGTCGGGCACGAAGAAGCCCATCGACAGGCACCGGACCCCGTGCACCACCGGGCGGCACCAGGAGGTCGTCCACGGCGACGGGTCCCCGGGTGACGCCGAGCATCTTGGGCACGGAGAACCCGTACACGTCGGCGTCGAGCAACCCCACGTCGTGACCCCGGGCCGCCAGGGCCACCGCCAGGTTCACCGTGACCGACGACTTCCCGACGCCACCTTTGCCCGACGAGATCCCGACCACCCGGGTGCGCGATCCCGGCGCCATGAAGCGGTTGGGCCGGCCCGCCTCGTGCCCGAGAGGGGCCGGTGGACCACCGGGGCCGTGCCCGTGCGCATGACCGTCGCCACCCCGGGCGGGCGCCACGGGCTCCCCGCCGGCGCCGAGCGCCAGGCGGCGGTGCAGCTCCTGGCGCTCGTCGGCGGTCATGGTGAGGAGCTCGACTTTGACCTCGCCCACCCCGGCGAGGGCCCCCACGCTCCGTACCACCAGGGCGGCCAGCTCGTCGCCGGCCGGCCACCCCTCCACGGGCACCGCCACCACCACGGACGTCTGGCGACGGCCCGACCGCACGGACCGCACCATGCCCAGCTCACCCAGGCCACGGCGCAGGGTCGGGTCCTCCACGGCCGCGGCCGCGGCGCGCACTTCGGCATCGGTGGGGACCACGGCGCCTCTCTCGGAAAGGGTCCGGCTGGCGCGACCAGGGATTACGCCGCACCCAGCCGGTAGACTACCGGTGTGGAATCCGCCCCCGATCTCGGTGGGAACGCCCCCGCCGACCGCAGGTTCTCCGCGGCGGTGGCCGCGGTGACCTCGGCGTTCGGGGATCCGACCCGGCGGGAGATCTACCTCCACGTCCGATCCCACCCCGGCGCCACCGCCTCGGAGCTGGCGACGGCGTTCTCGGTGCACCCCAATGTGGCCCGCCACCATCTCGACCGGCTGGCCGCGGGCGGGTACCTGGAGGTCAGCCTGCAACGGCCCCCATCGGCGGGTGCGGGCCGTCCCTCCAAGCGCTACCGGGCTGCGGACGGCCCCGACGGCGACCCCACCCTCGACTTCGTGACCCATCGCGACGACCTCATCGTGGCCCTGCTGGCCGAAGCCCTCGAGCTTCTCGGTCCGGTCGAGGCCGAGCGCATGGCCGAGAGGCTGGGGGAGAACTACGGCAGGGTCCTCGCCGAGCGCATGGAGCCCGGAGAGGGACAGCGCTCGGTGCGGGCCGCCATGCATGCCATCGCCGACGCCCTCACCGCCCACGGGTTCGCCGCCCACGCCGAGGACCGCGGTGCATCGACGGCGGTGGTGGCCGAGAGCTGTCCCTTCGGTGAGGCCGCCACCCAGCACCCGGTGATCTGTGCCGTGGACCGGGGGATGGTGCGGGGACTCCTGGCCGGGCTGTGCGGGTCCGGCGCCGAGGAGCCCATCGCGGTCGTGCTGTCCTCGCGGGCGCGCGGCGACGACGCCTGCGCCGCTCTGGTCTGAGCCCTGGCCCGCCACTACCTCGACCACGCTTCCACCTCGCCACCGCGGCCCGAAGTGGTGGCGGCCATGATCCGCTGGTTGGAATCGTCGCGTCACGACACCGGTGACCCGGGTCGCGTCCACACCGAAGGTCGCGTCGTGCGCGCCACCGTGGAGACGGCAGCGCGAACAGGTCGCCGCCTTTCTCGGCACGCGCCCGCGCCAGGTGGTGTTCACCTCGGGCGGCACCGAGGCCGTGAACGCGGCGACGTGGGGAGCCACCTTGGCGCGGCCGGGCCCCGTGGTGCTCGCCGCCGTCGAGCACTCCTCGGTCCGGGAGGCCTCCGCCCGGGCCGGCGCGGTCGTGCCCGTCGCCGTCGACGGCTTCGGGCGCATCGACCCCGCCGAGGTCGAGGCCGCCCTCGACACGGCGGCCCGGGAGGGATCGCCGGTGTCGTTGGTGCACTGCCAGATGGCGAACCACGAGGTGGGCACGGTCCAGCCCGCGCGCGAGATCGTCGACGCCTGCCGACGACACGACGCCCTCGTGCACGTCGACGCCTGTACGGGCGCCGGGCACCTCGAGACCGATCTCGACGAGCTCGGCGCCGATCTCGTGTCGGTCAGCGCCCACAAGCTCGGGGGGCCGCCGGGGGCGGGAGCCCTGGTGGTGCGACGCGGCCTGCGGGTGCCGCCTCTGATCGTCGGGGGCGAGCAGGAGCGGGCGCGACGGGGCGGGTTCGAGAACGTGGCCGCCATCGTGGGGTTCGGGGCTGCGGCCGAAGCGTTGACCGAGCCCGGCCGGATCGAGCGCGAGGCGTCCGACGCCCGCCGCCGCACCGACGCCATCCTGGCCGCGTCCACGGCCGTCGAGGACGTGGTGGTGCTGGGCGATCCGGACCGGCGCGTACCTCACCTGGTGTGCGTGGCGGTGGGCGGGGTCGAGGCCGAGCCGGTCCTGCTCGGGCTCGACCAGCGCGGCATCGCCGCCCACTCGGGCTCCTCGTGCTCCTCGGAATCACTGGCCCCGTCACCGGTGCTCGAGGCCATGGGGACCGACGCCGAGCGGTCCCTGCGCCTGTCGGTGGGGTGGTCGACGACAGATGGCGATGTCGAGGCCTTCGCGACGGCCTTCCCCGCCGTGGTGTCGGAGTTGCGCGCCCTGCGGGCCTGAGCCCGGGGCGTCGTTCATCCCGAGGGCGGGGTCCTGGACGGCGACGTGGCAGACGGCGACGTGGCGGGCGGGGTCGACGGCGCGCTGGACGTCACTCCTGGAAGGGCGGGGACGGGCTGGTGCACGGCCTTGAAAGCCTCGTCGATGAACTGCTGCGCGGCGCGCACTTCGGCCGTCGGAGGTGCGTCGGCGAGGAACTGGCGGTACTGCGCCACGGCGCCGGTGTTATCGCCTTCGGCGAGGAGCATCGACCCCAGGTACAGATGCGGCGCGTAGGCGTCGGGCGCGGCGCGCAGCGCCGTCTCCTCGAGCTGTTGGGCCTTGGCCAGGACGGCCGGGTCACGCGACGCCACCCCCGCCTCGTATTCGAGCCAGCCCAACTGGGCCAGGGCGTCGGGCTGGGTGGGGTCCCGGGCGAGCACCTCCTCGAAGAGAGGGACGGCGTCGGACACGTCGCCCTCGGACTCGAGCGTCTCGGCTTGTGCCAGGGTCCGGCGCAGTTGTGCGGCCCGGCTCAGGCTGACCGACCCCGTGGCGGTCTGCCCCGGCAGCCGGGTGCCGGACTGCGTCGCCACCACGGCGACGGCCACCGCCACCACCACGGCGAGCAGTCCCCCGACCAGCAGAGCGCGCCGTCGGGTCGGGGGCTCGTTCGGGACGACGAGGTCGGACGCCGTCGTCGTCGCGCCCCGCGCCCGTCCGGGCGCGCCGTCCGGGCGCGCCTCGGCACCTTGGAGGTCCGGGGCGACATCGTCGCCGTCGTCGAGGGCACGAAGCACCTCGGCGGCACGCCGCGTGTAGCGGTCGCGAAGGACCTCGTAGTCGGTGTCGGAGAGGTCGCCCGCACCCCGCTCGCGCTCGAGGTCTTCGAGGGAGTCCAACAGGAAGGACCGCTCGTCGTCGAGCTCGGCGCGCGTCACGGGGCCCCTGCCGTCTCGGGACCACCGCGGCCCGCGGCACCTCGCTCCGCCAGCGCCCTCTGCACCAGGGCGCGGTCATCGGCGGACACCGGCGCCGGGGCGCGGCCCCGCCGCCTCCACAACACCGTCACCACACCCACCGCCGCGGCGACGAGCACCGCGGGTGGCAGAAGCCACAACCATGCGGTCCATCCCTGCACGGGCGGGCGCAACAAGATGTCGGGCCCGTAGCGGCTGACGAGGAAGGCGTCGATCTGGGCGTCGGTCTGCCCGGCGCGGATGCGGGCCGCCACCGCCTGCCGGATCGCCACCGCCGTCGACGCCGAGGAGTCCTCCACCGAGATGCCGTCGCAGCTCGGGCAGCGCACCAGCGCGTCGATGGAAGTCGCCCTCTGGGCCGGGGTGGCAGGGGGCCCGCCATGCGACGACCCCACGCCGAGGGCCACGCCCACCACGACCACCAGCGCCATCCACGGGGCCCACGGCACCCAGCAGCGCCCGCGGCCCGGTGCGCCGGCACGCAACGACGCTCACGATCCGCCCTGCTTGGCCAGTGCCAGCCAGTGGTCGAGCGAGGCCTCGGTGACGGGCCCGTCCAGGTGCACCACGACGGTGCCGCGGGGCGACACGATGAACGTCTCGGGAGGACCGCGCACGCCGTAGTTCAAGGCGATCTGGCCGTCGGGATCGATCACCACCGGCCACGACGCCCCCGTGGACTGCATGAAGCTGTGCGCCGACGAGGCAGCATCGTCGAACACCACGCCGACGAGGGCGGCGTCGGCGGGCGACCGGTGCGCGTAGGCGAAGGCCACGAGATCGGGCTGTTCCTGTTGGCACGGCGAGCACCAGCTGGCGAAGAAATTCACGACGACCCACCGACCCCGCAACGCCGACAAGTCGAAGGAGCCCCCGGCGAGGGTGGCACCTTGGATCCCCGGGGCGAGCTGACCGACGAGGGGCGTGTCGACCTCGGTGGCGGTCTCGGGGGGGCTCGTGGCCAGCAGCGCCACGAGGACCGCACCCACCACCAGCACCGCCCCCGCCACCCATCGGGCGGTGTGGCGGCGACGGAGCTCGGGGCTCGCCGGAGCGTCGCCGGTCTGGGTCACGGCGAACCGGCCGGGACGGGCTCGGGGGCGGGCTCCCCCGTCCCCCGCGGGCCCGGCCCTTCGGCGCGCCGGCCCCGGTCCACCACGACCGCCGGAGGGCGCCCGGCGTCGCCCGACCCGTCGCCGTCGTCGCCCGCCCGCCCCCCGGGAACCGGGGCCGAGACCGGGTCGGTGGGACGACGCCGGCGCCGGCCGGGGACGGCGGCCAGCAGCGAGCCCAGCACGAGCAGGACCCCACCCCCCCACAACCAGGCCACGAGGGGCTGGACCGTGACGCCGATGGTGACGGGCCCGCCCGTTTCGGCCGGCAGCGCGTCCACCGTCAGGTACACGTCGTCCTCAAAGCTCGAGTCGATGGCCGGCGTCCCGACCGCCTCGGTGTTGGCCCCGAACTGGCTCACCGCCGGCCGCAGCGGCCCGTGTCCGTCGACTCTCACGAGCGCCTCGGTGGCCGTCCGGGCGGGTGTGCTGATGTGCACCAGACCGACGAACTCGATGCGGTGACCGTCGCTCGTGGCGGCCTGGCCGGGCCGCAGCGTCACCTCGCCGCGGTGACCGAAGGAGGTCGCGGCCGCCAGGGCGACGGCGATCACCACCACCCCGAGGTGCACGACCATGCCCCCGTTGGCGCGTCCGACGAGTCCGCGCCACGCTCCTGCGCCGCTGCGGCGGGCGCCCCGGGCCGAGAGCACGAGCTGGCGGGCGTTGGCGGCTGCCGCGAACCCACCCAGGCCGAAGGCGCCCAACGGGGCCAGCCCCCGTACCCCACCGGCCACGCACCCCACGATGACCAGTGCCCCCACCCAGGCCGGGATGGTCAGGCGGTCGCGCAGCGTGCCGGCGGTCGTCTTGCGCCAGGGCAGGGCCGGCCCGATGGCCATGAGGAAGAGGAGGGCGAGGCCGATGGGCAGGGTCATCACGTTGAAGTAGGGCGCGCCCACCGTGACCTGTTGGCCCCGGAACGCCTCGTAGAGCAGGGGGAACACCGTCCCGAGCAGCACCACGAAGGCGAAGACCACGAACAGGAGGTTGTTGACCAGGAAGGCGCCCTCCCGACTGAGGGCGGAGTCGATCCCGCCCGGCGATCGCAGGCGGTCCCCACGCCAGGCGATCAGGCCCACCCCGGTCAGCAGCACGACCCCGAAGAAGCCCAGCAACAGAGGGCCGATGTCGGAGTCGGAGAAGGCGTGCACGGACGTGATCACCCCGGACCGGGTGAGGAACGTGCCCAGGATGGTGAGACAGAAGGTGGCGATGACCAGCGACAGGTTCCACACCCGGAGCAGACCCCGACGCTCCTGCACCATCACCGAATGGAGATAGGCGGTGGCACACAGCCACGGCAGGAAGGAGGCGTTCTCGACCGGGTCCCACGCCCAGAAGCCGCCCCACCCGAGCACCTGGTACGACCACCACGCACCGAGCACGATCCCGACGGTGAGGAACCCCCAGGCGAAGAGGGTCCAGCGCCGGGTGGCGACCTGCCATCCCTCGCCGATCCGCCCGGTGACGAGGGAGGCGACGGCGAAGGCGAAGGGGATGGTGAACCCGACGAAGCCCAGATAGAGCAGTGGGGGGTGGAAGGCGACGAGCGGGTTGTCCTGCAACAGCACGTTGGGCCCCAGCCCGTTGGCGGGAACGGGCCCGCTCACGGTGGCGAAGGGATCGGCAGGTCCCGCCATGAGCCCGAAGAAGAACGCGGCCACCGCCAGGGTCACGAGCGTGGCCCACGCCACCAGGGGATCGGCGGCCTGGCGCCGGAAACGCCACACCATCGCCACGATGTAGGCGGCCAGGATGAGCCCCCACAGCAGGATCGACCCGGCCAGCGCGGACCACATGCCGGTGATGGTGTAGAGCAGCGGAGTGGACCGGCTGTTGTTGGCGGCCACGAAGGCGAGCGAGAAGTCGTGGGTGATCAGCGCCCGTTCCATCGCCACGGTGGCGACGACCGCTCCCAGGAGCACGAGCCCGGAGTACACGCGCCCGGCGCGGGCCAGGGCGGAAGGCTTACGAGCCAGGCCGTAGGCGAGGACCACCACCCCGGCGATCGATGCCACCAGGCCGAGCAGGACTCCGCTGTGCCCGAGGGCGGCGTTCACCGGGTGGTCCCGTTGGGGGCCCTGACTCGGTTGGGGTGCTCCTGGACGTACTGGGCGGTGTGGTCGACGATGAGCTGGTCCGAGACGAACGAGCTCCCCGAGAAGTGGCCAACCACGACGACCGGGATGTCGGGCTGGAAGAGCTGGGGCGGGTTGCCGTGGTTGATCACGTCCACCTTGTCCACGGTGCCCGACGCCACGAAGGCCACGCCCCCGGGGATGCGGTGTACCGTGCCGGGGACGACGATTCCCTCCAGCCGGAACGTCTGGGTCCCGAGCGTCGCCTTGTGGGCGAGGGCCTGGTCGACCGTCTCGAAGTAGTTGAGCGAGCTCCCGAGGCCCTCGACGAGGAGGAAGGCGAAGGCGCCGACGAGCACCGCACCGACCACCCACAGCCGCCAGCGTGTGCGGCGTCGTCCCGGTCCGCCGCCAGCCGGTGCACTCCCCGGTGCCGGGGGCACCTCGGGGCCGCCGGCACCGGACGGCACGGTCGGGGTGGCGAGGACGGTCGGCTCGCTCATGGTGCGGAGTGGCCCCGGGGGCGCGCCGCGGCGCGCTCGAGGCGCTGGCGGCGGCGCCACAGGATGACGGCGTAGGCGGCGAGCACGCCGAGGGCGATGGCGTAGCCGGCATCGATGTAGCTCATGGGGCGCGTCTCATGCCTGGCGCCCGGTCGACGCCAGCGCTGCGCCGGGCTCGGCGGTGACCGGTCCTGTACCTTCCGCCCACCGCTCGTGCAAGGCCACGTCGAGCTCGGAGTCCTGGAGGTGCTCCGACAGCACCTCGATCCGGTACCGGATGGCGAGCATCCAGGCGAAGAGCAAGGTGAAGGCCACGAAACCGAGCAGCAGCGTCCAGGCCATGGAGCCGTGGATGGTGGGCGAGAGGTTGGCGTTGAGCACCGTGGCCCCCTGGTGCAGCGTGTGCCACCAGTCCACCGAGAAGTGCACGATCGGGACGTCCACGGCGGCGACAAGCGCCACCACGGCGCTGCGGCGCGCCCGCGAGTCGGGGTCGGCCGGAACCCGGCGAACCGCCAGGTACCCGAGGAGCAGCACCAACAGCAACGCCGTGGAGGTGAGGCGGGCGTCCCATGCCCACCACACCCCCCACGTCGGCCGTCCCCAGATGGAGCCCGTGATCAAGGTGAGCGCGGTGAAGACGGTGCCCACCTCGACGGCGGACACCGCCAGGCGGTCCCAGAACCGGCTCCGCGTCCGGGGCCACAGCCACAGCACGCTCGACGCCGCCGCCACTCCGAACGCGAGGTAGAGCGCCACCCAGGCGATGGGCGGGTGGACGTAGACCAGGCGGACCAGGTTGTGCTGCACCTGATCGGGAGGAGTCACCCACAGCCCGAGCCACACCGTCCCCGCCACCGCGGCGCCAGCCGCGATCCCCAGAGCGCGCACGACCCAGGTCGCAGTCGGGCTCCAGGGTGCCACCTTGGGGTCGGTCGTGTTCACGAAGCCTCCTGGAGGGGCCCGAAGATGACGACCCCGAGCGCGAGGTACACCGCCGCGAACACGAGGAGGAGGCGGATCCACGGGTCTCCGGCGTCGCCCACGACGCCGGCACGGCCCGAGGTCCCCAGCGCGACCTGCCACGCCCGGGTCCCGGCCAGCAACACCGGGGCGGCCACGGGGAGGAACAGGAACGGCAGCAACGTCTCGCGCACCCGCAGTCCGGCGGCGAGTGCGCCGTAGAGGGTCCCCGCCGCGGCCAGGCCGGCGGTCCCGGCCAGTCCGGCCACGACGACCGACCCGTAGGAACGGACGTGCGAGCCGTAGAGCACCACCACTCCCGCGGTGAGCACCACCTCGAGGACCACCAGTTGCACCGCTACCGCCGCCGTCTTTCCCAGGAACACACCGGCAGGGTCCAGCCCCGACAGCCGCAGGCCGTCGCGCGCCCCGTCGGAAGCCTCGACGGCGAAGCTCCGCTGCACGGCGAGGACGCTGGCAAAGAGCACGGCCACCCAGAACAGCCCCGGCGCGGCCTGGGCCATGGGGGCACGATCGGGGCCGAGCGCGAACGCGAAGAGGACGAGGACGAGGACGGCGACGGGAATCACCTGGTGCAACACGACCCGCGAGCGAAGCTCGATGCGTAGGTCCTTTCCCGCCACCAAGACGGTGTCACGCCACATGGGCGCCTCCGGGAACCGCGCTGAGCTGCTCGGAGCCGGCAGGCCGGCACCTGGCGCCACGCACGTCTCGCTCCCCGACGACGCGCCCCCCCACCAGGGACACGACCCGGTCGGCCAGAGGCCACGACTCCTCGGGCTCGTGCGAAGCCAGGAGCACGGTGGCCCCGCCGGCCACGGCTTCGGCGACGATCTCGCCCAGCACCGCCCTGGCGCCGGCGTCGAGCCCGGCGTGGGGCTCGTCGAGGAGCCACAGCTCGGGACGCCGGGTGACGAGGACGGCCAGCGCCACGCGTCGACGTTGGCCCGCGGACAGACGACCCACCGGCGTGCGACGGACCCGGCCACCGAGGTCCAGGCGATCGAGCACGGGGTCGAGCTGCGACAGGCCGGCACCGGCGGCGCGCACCGCGAACCGGACGTTCTCGAACACGGTCAGGTCGTCGTAGAGGGCGGCGGCATGCCCGAGCATCCCCACACGACGACGCAACGCCGTAGCGTCGCGCCGCAGGTCGCATCCGAGCACCGTGCCCTGGCCACCCGAGAGGGGGAGCAGACCGGCGCACACCCGGAGCACGCTCGTCTTGCCGGCCCCGTTGGGCCCTTCGAGGACGACCACTTCACCCTGGGCGACGGCGAGATCGACGCCGGCCAGGGCCGGAAACCGCCCGGTGACGCACACGGCGGTACGGAGGAGGACTGCGGTGGCCATGGCCTGCGGCCCATGCTACGGGGGACCCCCTCCCCGGTTCCAAGCGGGCCGTCCCCCGACCCCCGACAGGCACCCGCTCGGGCCCCGGCGCCCCGGGGACCGGCTCCCGGTGCTCAGCTCACGGTCAACCGACCGAGGCCCACCGACCTGAGCACGTCCGCGCTCACCGAGGACAACCAGTGGAGGTTGTCGGTGAGGAGCAGGACCCCGAACGCCACCAGGGCGACACCCGACACCGCGTTGACGAAGAACATGCGCCGCCGGACACGGGCGAAGAGCGAGGTGAGCCTGCCGAAGGCAAGTCCGGTGGCGAGGAAAGGCACCCCGAGACCGAGCGAGTAGGCCACGAGCAGTGCCACCCCCGAGGCGAGGGTGGCCCGGGCTGCGGCCAGGCCCAGGACGCCGCCGAGGACGGGCCCCACGCACGGCGTCCATCCGAAGGCGAACGCCATCCCGAGGACGGGCGGTGCCCACACGCCGAGCCGCGACGCCAAGGGGTGGAAGCGACGCTCGCGCAGGAGCCGACGCGGCGTCCCGATCCCCGCCATCCACACCCCGAAGACGACGACGAGCACCCCGGCGGCGACATCGAGACCACGTTGGTGGTCCAGGAGAAGATGGCCGAGTCCCGACGCGGCAGCACCGAGCGCGGTGAACACGAGCGTGAAACCGGCCACGAAGCCGAGCACCCCCCGCAACAGCGGTGCCAGGTCGCGCCGCGCCCCCGATTCGAGCTCGGAGGCCGAGAGACCCGAGACCATCGACACGTAGCCCGGCACGAGGGGCAAGACGCACGGGGAGAGAAACGACAACATGCCTGCCCCGAACGCCACCAGGACTCCGAGAGGGTCGGCGGAGATGGTGGCGTGGGCGGTGAGTGCCGCCGACATCGTCACCCCGATCCCGGGTCCGTGGCCCCGGGCTCAGCGACTCTGCACACGGAGAAGCTCCAGGTCGGCGTCCACCATCATGGCCACGAGATCGGCGAAGGTGACGGTCTTCTCCCACTTGAGCTCGTTCTTCGCCTTGGTGGCGTCGCCGACGAGGAGGTCGACCTCGGCCGGACGGAGGAACTTGTCGTCGACGACGACGTGCTCGTTCCAGTCGAGGTCGACGTGGGCGAAGGCGATCTCGCACAGCTCGCGCACCGAATGGGTCTCGCCGGTGGCCACGACGAAGTCGTCGGGCTGGTCGCGTTGCAGCATCAACCACATGGCCCGCACGTAGTCGCCGGCAAAGCCCCAGTCGCGATGGGCGTCGAGGTTCCCTAGAAAGAGCTTGTCCTCCATGCCGCGCGCGATGCGGGCCACACCGTGGCTGACCTTGCGGGTCACGAACTCGAGACCCCTGCGGGGGCTCTCGTGGTTGAACAACATGCCCGACGACGCATGCAGGCCGTAGCTCTCCCGGTAATTGACGGTGATCCAGTGGCCGTACACCTTGGCGACCCCGTAGGGGCTTCGCGGGTAGAACGGCGTGGTCTCGGTCTGGGGGACCTCCTGCACCTTGCCGAACATCTCCGACGACGACGCCTGGTAGAAGCGGATCTCGGGATCTGCGATCCGGATGGCGTCGAGCACGCGCGTCACGCCCAGGGCGGTGGTCTCGCCCGTCAGCACGGGCTGGGTCCACGAGGTCTGGACGAAGGACTGGGCGGCCAGGTTGTACACCTCGGCCGGGCGGTACTCGCGCAGGATCCCGATGAGCGAGATCTCGTCGAGGAGGTCGCCGGCCACGAGAGAGACCTGGTCCTGGATATGGGCGATGCGCTCGAAGTTCAGGGTCGACGACCGCCGCACCATGCCGATGACCTCGTAGCCCTCGTCGAGCAGGAGCTCGGCGAGGTACGACCCGTCCTGCCCCGTGATGCCGGTGATCAGTGCCCGCTTACGCATCTCTCGGCTCTCTTCTTCGGTTCCGCACGGTCTCAGCGTCCCTGCCAGCGTGGCGCGCGCTTTTCGAGGAAGGCACCGATGCCCTCGGCGGCGTCCTCGGTCTGGGCCGTCAACGAGAGCATGGCATGCAAGTGGGCGAGCGCTTGGGGGGCCGCCATGTCCCAAACAGCGTAGAACGCGTCGCGCCCCAGCTTCATCGCAGCGGGCGACTTGGCCGCCAGGGTCCTCGCCAGCTCGGAAACGGCCGAGTCGAGCTCCTCGGGGGGGACGACCCTGGTCACGAAACCCAGGCGCTGGCCCTCGCCAGCGTCGACCCTGCGCCCGGTGAGCATGAGCTCGAGCGCCTGCTTGGGCGGCATCGAGCGCACCAGGGGGACCGTGATCATGTACGGCCACAGGCCCACGTCGATCTCGGGGGCGCCGAAACGCGCCCTGTCGGACGCCACCACCAGATCGCATGCCAGCGCCAGCCCGAAGCCGCCGGCCAGCGCGAAGCCCTGGACGCGCGCCACCGTGGGCTTGCCCAGGCGCCACAGCGAGTCGAACACCTCGGCCAGGACGCCGCGTTCTTCGTGGACGGCGAGCATCCCCGCCTCGGGTTCGTCGGCGCCGGTCATCTTCCCGAGGTCGGCCCCGGCGCAGAAGGCCTCGTCGCCCGCGCCGGCCAGGACCAGCACCTTGACCTCGGAGTCCTCGGCCGCGGCGGCGATCGTTCGCCGCAGGCCCCGCATGACGTCCCACGACATGGCGTTGCGACGCTCCGGCCTGTTGATGGTGATCCGGGCCACGCCCTCCTCGACCAGGTACAACACCGTGGGGGTGCCCGAGACCCCGTCGTCGCCGGCGCTGGCGTCGGTCAGAGGTCGAGACACCCGTGCGACGGTAGCGCCCGGCCCCCGTCCAAGCCCAGCCCGATCCGCAGCGCCATGGCGGCACGGTAACGTGGCCGGTCCGTGGCCAGACCCGCCGCCGCCATCGTGTCGTTCCGCCTGGGTGGTTCCGACGGGGTGGCCGTCGAGGCGCGCAAGTGGGCCGGTGCCCTCGGGTCTCTCGGCTTCGACGTGAAGACCGTGGCCGGGGAAGGGCCCGTCGACCGCCTGGTCCGGGGATTGGCCATCGACGCACCCGAACCGCCCGCTGCGGCCGAAGTCCGTGACGCCCTCGACGACGCCGACCTGGTCGTGGTGGAGAACCTCTGCTCGTTGCCGCTCAACGAAGGCGCCTCGGTCGCGGTGGCCGAAGCGCTCCGGGGCCGTCGTGCGCTGCTGCACCACCACGACCTCCCCTGGCAGCGAGAGCAGTACGCCGGGCACCCGCCGCCTCCTGACGATCCCGCCTGGGCGCATGTCACCGTGAACGAGAGGAGCCGCCGTGAGCTGGCCCGGGTGGGGATCGCGGCCACGGTCGTGCGCAACGCCTTCGACGTGGACGCCCCGCCCGGCGAACGCGACCGCACCCGCGGCGCCCTGGGCATGGGAGCGGGCGACCGGCTCGTGCTCCAACCCACGCGGGCCATCCCGAGGAAGAACGTGGCCGGCGGCATCGCCCTCGCCGAGTCCCTGGGTGCCACGTTCTGGCTGCTCGGGCCGGCCGAGGACGGTTACGGTCCCGAATTGGACCGCTTACTGGCCCGGGCCCGAACCCCCTTCGTGACCGGACCCGCCGCCTTGGGGACGCCCTGGCGCATGGCCGACGCCTACGCCGCCTGCGACCTGGTCGTCCTCGGGTCCACCTGGGAGGGGTTCGGCAACCCGGCCATCGAGTCGGCGGTATACCGGCGCCCCCTCGCCATCGGCCCCTACCCCGTGGCCGCCGAGCTCGCCGCGTTCGGCTTCCGCTGGTTCGCCCACGACGACCCAGCCGCGGTCGCCGCCTTCCTCGACGCACCGGAGGAGTCGCTGTTCGAGCACAACCACGACGTCGCCCGCCGGCACTTCGCCCTGAGCGATCTGCCGGGCCGGATCGCCGCCGTCTTCGAGTCCGCGGGGTGGGCCTTCCGCTGAACGAGGGGCCGTGCCTACGGGCCGCGTGCCGGTACGCTTCGGAGATGGTGACTCCTCGGTCCGAGGGCTCGAGCCACACCGCCAAGCGGCTGCCGGCGGACAGGCGCCGGCAGCAGCTCCTCGACGTCGCGCTCAGGCTCTTCGCCCGACAGGGGTTCAACGCCACCACCATGGACGACATCGCCGAGGCCGCCGGCGTCACCAAACCGCTGCTCTACCAGCACTTCGCCTCCAAGCGCGCCCTGTACCTGGAGCTCCTCGACTCGGTGTCCCACGCCATGCTCGAGGCCATCGGCAAGGCCATCGCCTCCGCCGGTGGCCCCCGCCAGCAGGTCGAGGGCGGCTTCGCGGCGTACTTCCACCTCGTGGTGAGCCATGCCGACGGCTTCCACCTGCTCTTCGGCAGTGACGTGCCCAACGACCCGGAACTGTCGAGAGCGGTGCGCAACGTCGAGGACAGCATCGCCGAGTCCATCGACGTCCTCATCGACGCCGGCCTCGACGAGGACCATCGCCGCCTCCTGGCCTTCGCCGTCGTGGGCATGGCCGAAGGGGCGAGCCGGCACTTCCTGGCGGCGCGCGACCCGATCGAAGGGGACCCCCACGAATCCGAGGCCACCCGTCTGGCGCGGCGACTGGCCGACCTGGCCTGGGCCGGGCTGCGGTCGGTCCATCCCGACTGAGGCGGGCGCACGGCCTCTGGCACGAAAAGCTGACCTGCTGGGTAGACTTTCCACCGTCGCCACGCACGGCGTGTCGAGGTCACGAGGTGAGAGTCCATGCCGAGCCGCATCAGGTCCGTGTTCAGCTTCCCCAACCCCGTCAACGAGGTGGCGGCGCGGCTGGTGGCGGGTGGGGTCGTGGTGCTGTGCGCGCTGTGCCTGGCCCTACGCCAGCCGTGGCTGCTCGTGCCCCTCGCCTACGGGTTCTGGGCGCGCATGCTGACCGGGCCCACCCTCAGCCCGCTCGGCCAGTTGGCCACCAGGGTGGTCGTCCCCCGACTAGGGGTGCCCGCCCGCCCGGTGGCGGGGCCGCCCAAGCGCTTCGCGCAGGCCATGGGGGTGGTGTTCTCGTCGACCGCCCTGGTGCTGTGGTTCGGAGTGGGCGCCCACGGCGCGGCATGGGTCGCGGTCGGGCTCCTGGCCGGGGCGGCGCTGCTCGAATCGGCCCTGGGTCTGTGCCTCGGCTGCAAGGTCTTCGCCCTCCTCATGGCCAGGGGCCTCGTCCCCGAGAGCGTGTGCGAGGCGTGTGCCGACGTCTCTGTGCGGCATCCTGAGCTGCGTGCCCACTCGGTGGGCGTCTGAGCCTCCTCAAAGACGCGTCACCAGCTCGGTCATGAGCAGCGCCAGATCGCGTGCACAGGTGCGGTAGTCCGACTCGTCACCGCCCGCCGGATCCGTGACGTCGCCCTCGTCTTCGGGGTCGAGCTCCGCCAGCCCGAGCTCGGCCACACGCGCCGCCAGGGGCTCGGTGCCCGCCCGCAGCCGGCCCGCCAGGTAACGCAAGGTGGCGGTCCGCCCGGCCGCGGTCGGGTGGCGGCGGCGCACGTACCACACGTGCTCGCCCGCCATGGCCACGATGACGTCGGCGGCGTCGGCGTCGGCCTCGGTGAGCTGCCGGCTTCGGTGAGTCGGCGCCTCGAGGCCCACCGAGCGCAAGGCGGCGCGCGTGCGGACGCTCATGGGCTGGTGCTCGATCACGTGGGTCCCGGCGGTGGTGACGCGCACCGCCGCGCCGAGCCCGGCACCGTGAGCCTCGAGCATGGCCCCGGCCATGACCGAGCGGGCCGCGTTGCCAGTGCACAGGAACAGGACGTGGGGAGCCGGATCGTCGCTCACGGGGCGATCCTTCCAGACCGGCCGGTGCACCACCGCACGTGCTCCGGAGGGAACCGGGGAGAAGCGGAGGAATTCCGGGGGAGATGTCGATCCGGCCGTGGCCCGTTCGACGCACCGGTGAGAGGCTGGGACACGCCCGCCCTCAGGACCGAGGAGCCACCATGCCGCGCTTTCTCTCCATGATCCGCATCAACGAGCACGATGTCCCCCCGGGCGGCCCGAGCCCCGAGCTCATGGAGCGCATGGGCGCCCTCATGGAGGAGATCACCAAGGCCGGCGTCATGCTCGACACGGCCGGGCTCACCCCGAGCTCCGAGGGCACCCGCGTCACGTGGTCGGGCGGCAAGCTCAGCTACACCGACGGACCCTTCACCGAGAGCAAGGAGGTGGTGGGCGGCTACGCCATCCTCCAGGCCAAGGACAAGGCCGAGGCGCTCGAATGGACCAGGCGTTTTCTGCAGACCCACGAGGGGCACTGGACCGTCACCGCCGAGATCCGACAGATCGCCGACAGCTGATCCAGCAGCGTTTGCTCGGCCCCCCTGCGGCTGCTGTGATGAGCCGTCGTGGCGGCATCGAACGCGACCGAAACCGTCGCCGCTGTCTTCAGGATCGAGTCGGCGCGGATCATCGCCGGTGTGGCCCGCATCGTCCAGGACGTGGGCATCGCCGAGGAGATCGCCCAGGACGCACTCGTCGTGGCGCTCGACGTGTGGCCCGAGTCGGGCGTCCCGGACAATCCGGGCGCCTGGCTCATGGCCACCGCCAGGCACCGCGCCATCGATCTCGTGCGCCGCCGGGAGACCTACGCACGCAAGCTGGGCGAGGTCGGGCGGACACTGCACGACGAACCGCCTCCCGAGCCGGCAGACGCCGACGACATCGACGACGACCTGTTGCGGCTGATCTTCACCGCGTGTCACCCCGTGCTGGCGCGCCAGGCTCGGATCGCGCTCACGCTGCGGCTGCTGGGCGGGCTGACGACGGAGGAGATCGCCCGCGCCTTTCTGACCTCGGAGCCGACCGTCGCCCAGCGCATCGTCCGCGCCAAGCGGACGCTCGCCACGGCCGGGGTCGCCTTCGAGGTCCCTTACGGCACCGACCGGGCCGGACGACTGTCCTCGGTTCTCGAGGTCGTCTACCTCATATTCAACGAGGGTTACTCCGCAACGGCGGGCGACGACGTTGTGCGCCCGGCGCTGTGCGAGGACGCGCTCCGCCTGGCTCGCGTCCTGGCCGGCCTGGTGCCCGCGGAGCCCGAGGTCCACGGCCTGGCCGCACTGCTCGAGTTCCAGGCCTCCCGCATCGCCGCCCGCACGGGGCCCGACGGCCAGCCGGTGCTGCTCGCCGAGCAGGACCGCTCCAGGTGGAACCGGATGCTCATCGGCCGGGGCCTCGAGGCGCTGCAGCGCGCCGGCGACGGCCCCTATGCCGTGCAGGCCGCCATCGCCGCCTGCCATGCCCGGGCGGTCCGTTACCAAGACACCGACTGGGCGGCGATCGGCGCCTTGTACGGCCGGCTCATGACGCTCACCCCGTCCCCGGTGGTGGAGCTGAACCGGGCGGTTGCCGTGTCCATGGTGGAGGGCCCCGCCGCCGGCCTGGCGCTGGTGGAGGCCCTGGTGGACGAGGGCGCCCTCAAGGACTACCACCTGCTGCCGAGCGTCCGAGGAGATCTGCTGGCGCGTCTGGAGCGCGGGGAAGAGGCGCGTGCGGAATTCGAGCGCGCCGCCTCGTTGACCCGCAACGGACGCGAGAGGGAGCTACTGCTCGAGCGGGCGGCCCGCTCGCTGCCGACTAGTTGATGTGGATGCCCGAGATGGCCCGGGCGATGATGAGCCGCTGGATCTCCGAGGTCCCCTCGAAGATGGTGTAGATCTTGGAGTCGCGGTGCCAGCGCTCGACGGGGTGCTCGCGGATGTAGCCGTAGCCGCCCATGATCTGGATGGCCTGCTCGGTCACCCACACGGCGGTCTCGCCCGCGTAGAGCTTGGACATCGAGCCCTTCGCCGGCCGTGAACTCCTTCCCCGTCCGTCCCATCCAGGCGGCGCGCCACACGAGGAGCCGGGAGGCGTCGATGCGCATCTTCATGTCGGCGAGCTTGAAGGCGATCCCCTGGTTCTCGATGATGAGCCGGCCGAAGGCCTTGCGCTCCTTGGCGTAGTCGAGGGCGTACTCGTAGGCGGCCCGGGAGATGCCCAGTGCCTGGGCCCCCACCGACGGGCGTGACGCCTCGAACGTCGCCATGGCCGCCTGCGAGTTGGACCGCTTCCCCTCACGGGCCCGGGCCAGCTTGGCGTCGAGCTTCTCCTTGCCCCCGAGCAGGCAGTGCCCCGGGACACGCACGTCGTCGAGGATCACCTCGCCGGTGTGCGAGGCCCGGATGCCCATCTTCTTGAACTTCTGGCCCGCCGACAGCCCGGGCGTCTTGGGGGGCACGAGGAAGCTCGCCTGGCCCCTCGATCCCAGTGCGGGGTCCACGGCGGCCACCACCACGTGCAGGTCGGCGATGCCCCCGTTGGTGATCCAGGTCTTGGTCCCGTTGATGACCCACTCGTCCTTGGCCTCGTCGTACACGGCGGTGGTCCGCAGCGAGCTCACGTCGGATCCGGCGTCGGGCTCGGACACGGCGAACGCGGCCAGCTGGATGTCGTCGGGGGTGCCGAAGCACTGGGGCCCCCACTCCATGAGCTGCTCGGGCGTCCCGTTGGCGACGATTCCCGCCAGCCCCAGGGCACTCCCGAAGATGGCGAGCCCGATGCCGGCGTCACCCCAGGCCAGCTCCTCGTTGGCGATGGGCAGCAGCAGCCCGCCCGGGTCGAAGAAGCACTGCGTCATGAAGTCGAAGGAGTACAGGCCGATCTTGGCCGCCTCCTCGATGATCGGCCACGGGGTCTCCTCCCGCTCGTCCCACTCGTGGGCGGCGGGTCGGATGACGTGCTCGGCGAAGTCGTGCACCCACTTCTGGATCTGGAGTTGGTCTTCGCTGAGGTCGAGCGAGAACTCTGACATGTCTCCCCCTTGGTCCGAGCACCGATCCGGGCCCTGAGGTCCTGGTCGGACATGGCTGCGGCCGGTCGACGGGCGGCACCCGCTGGGGCTGGGCAGCCGACCTCGACCTATCCGTTGTTACCCAACGGTAACCTATGGCCGGCGCCTCCGACAACCATTCCGGGGGGAAACTCGCGCTCGACCTTCTGACCAGGGGGATCCGGGCCCTCTCCACCCTCGGAGCGGAAGCCCCGCCCCGCGGCTCGGTCCGGGATGCAGCCGGGCCCGCGTCAGGCCGTGGCGGGCCGGACGTCGACGGCCTGCAGGCCCTTGGGGCCCTCCTTCAGGTCGAATTCCACTGCCTGCCCCTCCTCGAGGCTGCGGTAGCCGTTCATCTGGATGGCGCTGTGGTGGACGAAGACATCTTCTCCGTCCGGTTGTGCGATGAAGCCGTACCCTTTCTCCGAGTTGAACCACTTGACCGTTCCCGACGGCAATTCATTCTCCCCTCTGTCCTCCTGCATCCCCTCACACGGCCCAGAAGGTAGCAGTGGAAGGGTCGGATCCGAGGGTTCGGCCCCCGGCAGCCCGGGTCAGGAGCCGGGGCGCCGGCGCAGGCGCGTGCCTTCGGGCCCGTCCTCGACGACCCAGCCCCGGGCCTCCAGATGGCGCCGATCGGCGTCGGCCCGCGCATAGTCGCCCGCCGCCCGGGCGCGGTCACGATCGGCCACCACGGCCGCGGTCTCGGCGTCCACCCCGGGATCGGACCCGCCGAGCCGAAGTCCGAGGGCCGCGCCCAGCGTGACCACGGTGAACGCCAGACGCCGACCCTCGTCGGGATCACCGGCGTCCTGTGCGGAATGCGCTCTGCGGGCCAGGTCGAAGATCTCGGCCAGCGCCCCGGGGGTGTCGAGATCGTCGTCCATGCGCTCCACGAACGACGACACCGCTTCGGGGTCCGCTCCCCCGGCGGCGGCCTCGGCGGCGGTGGGCGTGATCTCCGGTGACGACAGCTCGAAACGCCGGGCCAGGTCGTCGAGACGGGTGAGAGCCTTCTCGGCCTGCTCCACCGTCGCCGGGGTGACCTCGATGGGCGAACGGTAGTGGGCGCGCAGCACGAGCAGGCGGTACGCCCGGGCATCGGCACGGTCGAGCAGGTCCGTCAGTGAGGTGAAGTTGCCGAGCGACTTCGACATCTTCTCGCCCTCGACCATCACCCATCCGTTGTGGACCCAGTGGCGGGCGAAGGCCTTGCCCAGCCCCACCGCCTGGGCCCGCTCGTTCTCGTGGTGCGGGAAGGCCAGGTCCATCCCCCCGCCGTGGATGTCGAAGTCCTCGCCGAGGAGGTCGAGCGACATCACGACGCACTCGGTGTGCCATCCGGGACGGCCCGGCCCCCACGGAGAGTCCCAGGTCGGCTCACCGGGCCGGGCCTTCTTCCACAACACGAAGTCGAGCGGGGAGCGCTTCTCCTCGCCGGGCTCGATGCGCGCCCCCGAGCGCAGCGAATCCAGGCTCTGACGCGCCAGCAGCCCGTAGCCCTCGATACGGTCGACCGACAGGTAGACACCGTCGGAGGTCTCGTAGGCGACCCCGCGGTCCACCAGGGCTGCGATGAGCCCGACCATGTCCGCCACGAATTCCGTGGCGTGTGGGATCTCGGTGGGACGCTTCACCCCGAGGCTGTCGACGGCGTCCCACCACACCGCCTCGTACTGCCCGGCCACCTCGGCCTCGGTGCGGCCCTCCTCCGAGGCCCGGGCGATGATGTGGTCGTCGATGTCG
Source organism: uncultured Acidimicrobiales bacterium (assembly GCA_963848335.1). GTDB lineage: Bacteria > Actinomycetota > Acidimicrobiia > Acidimicrobiales > UBA8190 > Chersky-840. The sequence continues at coordinate 224,129 of CAWKDD010000002.1, read as the reverse complement.
GTGATGTTCGAGACGTACCTGACCTCGAGACCCCGGAACTCCAGGAAGCGCCGCAGCACGTCGAAGACCAGCGAGTACCGGCCGTGGCCCAGGTGCGGGACGTCGTAGACGGTGAGGCCGCACACGTACATCGAGACGTGGCCTTCCTCGCGCAGCTCGAGGGGCCGGACCGTACCCGTCGCCGTGTCGTGAAGGCGCAGCACTCGGAGTACGGTAACCGGACCGTGGACACCACCGTGGACGTCAGTGCGACGACCCAAGTGCACCCCCCCGAGCTCGAGCCGGCGCGGCCGCCCGAAGTCCCCGACAAGCCGTCCCTGGAGGGCCTCGAGGCCAAATGGTCGGCCCGGTGGGAGGAGGCGGGCACCTATCGATTCGACCGGTCTGCGCCCCGGACGCGGGTCTACGCCATCGACAGCCCACCGCCGACGGTGTCGGGCTCGCTGCACATGGGCCATATGTTCTCCTACACCCATACCGATGCCGTGGCCCGGTTCCGGCGGATGCGCGGGTATGACGTCTTCTATCCCATGGGCTGGGACGACAACGGCCTACCCACCGAGCGCCGCGTCCAGAACTATTACGGGGTGCGCTGCGACCCGAACCTGCGCTATGACCCGTCCTTCACGCCACCGGAGAAGCCCGGCCGGGACACCGTCGCCGTGTCACGACCGAACTTCATCGAACTGTGCGGCCGCCTGGTGGTCGAGGACGAAAAAGCGTTCGAGCATCTGTGGCGCACGCTCGGCCTGTCGGTGGACTGGACCCGGAGCTACGCCACTATCGACACCACATCGCGACGGACGTCGCAGCACTCCTTCCTCCGGATGCTGCGCGCCGGGCACGCGTACTCCGTGGAAGCACCCACCCAGTGGGACGTGGACTTCCAGACGGCGGTGTCCCAGGCCGAGATGGAGGACCGGGAGCTCGCCGGTGCCTACCACCGCCTGCGGTTCGAGCAAGCCGACAGCCGCGCCGGGGTCGACATCGAGACGACACGGCCCGAACTGCTCGCCGCCTGCGTGGCACTCGTGGCCCACCCCGAGGACGACCGCTACCACGACGTCGTCGGCCACGACGTGCTCACACCCTTGTTCAAGGTCCGCGTGCCCGTGCTCGCCCATCCGCTCGCCGACCCGGAAAAGGGATCGGGCATCGCCATGATCTGCACCTTCGGCGACACCACGGACGTCACGTGGTGGCGCGAGCTGTCACTGCCCACCCGCACCATCGTGGGACGCAACGGCCGCCTGCGTACCGTGCCCTGGGGAGAGGAGGGATGGGACTCGGAGGAACCCGCCGCCGCGGCCCGTGCCTACGGCGAGCTCGAGGGTCGCACCGTCTCCCAGGCCAGGACCCGCATCGTGGAGATGCTCGGCGAGGCGGGGGCGCTCATCGGCGGTCCCAAGACGATCCGGCACCCGGTCAAGTTCTACGAACGCGGCGAACGTCCCCTGGAGATCGTGTCCAGCCGTCAGTGGTACGTGCGCACGCTGGCTCTGCGCGAGCGCCTGCTCGAGCGGGGCCGCGAGCTGCACTGGCACCCGCCCCACATGCGACACCGGTACGAGGCGTGGGTGGAAGGCCTCAACTCGGACTGGAACATCTCCCGGCAGAGGTTCTTCGGGGTGCCGTTCCCGGTGTGGTATCCCGTCGACGGCGAGGGCTCGGTCGACCACGACCATCCGCTGCTCCCTTCCGACGACCGCATCCCCGTGGACCCCTCGAGCGATGCGCCCGAGGGGTACCGAGAGGACCAACGGGGCCGGCCCGGCGGATTCGTGGGCGATCCCGACGTCATGGACACCTGGGCCACGTCGTCGCTCACCCCGCAGATCGCCGGACGGCGCGAGGACGACCCCGACCTCTTCTCCCAGGTGTTCCCCATGGACCTCCGTCCCCAGGCCCACGAGATCATCCGGACGTGGCTCTTCAGCACGATCGTGCGCACCGAGCTCGAGTACGGCTGCCTGCCCTGGACCGACGCTGCCATCTCGGGATGGGTTCTCGACCCCGAACGCAAGAAGATGTCGAAATCGCGCGGCAACGTGATCACCCCGCTGCCGCTCCTCGAGTCCCACGGGGCCGACGGCATCCGGTACTGGGCGACGAGCGGGCGCCCCGGCGTCGACACGGCGGTGGACGAGGGCCAGATGAAGGTGGGCCGGCGTCTGGCCATCAAGATATTGAACGCGTCCCGGTTCGCGCTGGCCCGTCTCGGCTCTGAAGCGGCGACCGGCACCGCGCCGGTAACCGCACCGATCGATCTCGCCATGTTGCGCCGGCTCTCCGACGTCGTGGCGGATGCCAGCGCGGCATTCGAGTCCTACGACTACGCCCGGTCGCTCGAGCGCACCGAGGCGTTCTTCTGGGCGTTCTGCGACGACTACCTCGAGCTCGTGAAGGCACGCGCCTACGAGGACTCGGCCGCACCCGGCCCGTCCTCGGCGCGAGCCGCATTGGCCGTGGCCCTGTCGGTTCAGCTGCGCCTGTTCGCCCCCTTCGTGCCCTTCGTGACCGAGGAGGTGTGGTCGTGGTGGCACGACGGCTCGGTCCACCGCTCGCCGTGGCCCGCCGTCGAGGAGCTGGCCCCCGCCCCGAGCCAGGGAGATGTCGCCGTGCTCGACATGGCGGCCTACGTGCTCGGCGAGATACGGCGGGCGAAGACCACGGCCCACGTGTCGATGCGGGCACCGGTGGCCAGGCTGAGCGTCGTCGACGAGCCGGAGCGCCTGGCCCTGCTGGCCGAAGCGGAGGGGGACCTGCGCGAGGCGGGCGGCGTGGTCGAGCTGGTCACACGCCCGGGGCCGGCCGAGGTCGTGGTGGAGCTGGCCGCCGAGGACCCGGGACGGGGGTAGTGGAGCCCGACGGCAGCGAGGCCCTCGAGCAGGCGCGGGTCGAGCTCGACACCGTGGTGGCCGGGTGCCGGTCGTCGCACGTCGCTCTTCTGAGCTCCGCGGGCGATCTCGACGAGGCCGCCCTCCGGGGGCCGAGCCGCCTGGAGGGCTGGAGCGTCGGGCACGTCCTCACCCACCTCGCCCGCAACGCCGACTCCCACACCAGAATGCTGAGTGCGGCCATGCACGGCGATGCCGTGGAGCAGTACGCCGGCGGCGGCCAGGAGAGGGCGGGCAACATCGAGGCCGGCTCGGGCCGCAGCGCCGAGGTGCTGCTCGACGACATGCGGCGCTCGATACGAGAGCTCGAGGCAGCCTGGGCGGCGATGACGCCGGAGGCCTGGGAGGGGCACGGGCTCTCGCGAGGGCGCCGATGGCCGTGCCGGCTCATGCCGTACTTCCGCTGGCGCGAGGTGGAGATCCATCACGTCGACATGGGCACCGGGTACGAGCCCGGCCACTGGCCCGAGGAGTACGTGCGCCGCGAGCTCGCCGCCCTCCTGGCCACCGTTCCGGGTCGGCTCGGCGAAGCCTCGCAGCGGCGGCGCCTGCTGGGGTGGCTGACGGGGCGGTCCCCGTCGCCGGGCCAGCTCGACCTGGCCCGATGGGAGTCCCATCGGGGGAACTACTTCAAAGGCGTGGCGGACTGATCCCCGGGGGCTGCCCGCGGCGCACGCCTCAGGTGTCGAGCTTGAACACGCGCATGGCGTTGTCGCGCAGGAACTTCGGCCACACGTGGTCGCGCAGGGGCACGTCGGCCAGCTCCGTGAAGATGCGCTCCAGGGTCAGCGCCATGGGGAAGTAGCCGGCGTACATGATCTTGTCGGCACCCCGAGTGTTGGCGTAGTCGATGATCGCCTTCGGGTAGTACTTGGGAGCGAACGCGCTCGTCATGTAGTAGAGGCCCGGCCACTTGAGCATGAGCTTCACGGCGAGCTCCTCCCAGGGCTCGGCCCCGTGACGCATGACGATGCGGAGCTCGGGAAAGTCGTAGCAGACCTGGTCGAAATGCATGACGTCCTGACACGCAGAAGGCACCCGCGGTCCCGCGATCCCGGCGTTGACCACGATGGGCAGGTCCAGGTCGATGCACGTCTGGTACACGGGGTAATAGCGCCGGTCGCTCACCGGCACCTGGGGGTTGCACCCCGCCGGGAAGGTGGTGACCGCCTTGATGTGGCGCTCGGCGTGGGCGGCCCGGATGCGCCGGACCGCTGCGGTGACGTCATTGGGGTCGAGAGCCTCGAGGTTGGCCGCGAACCTGTCGGGGTGCTCGGCCAGGGCGCGGTCGACGACGGACCCCGCCAGCCCCACGAGCCCGATGGCGATCCCGAAGCGGTCCATCTCCGCCAGCGTGACCGCCACCGGGTCGTCCTCCCCCCCGACGGCGTTGGGGTCGTCGTCCTTGAACATGTAGGAGATCGGGGAGGACGAGGTGGCACTGTGGTCGCGCAGCTGAGGCTTGAGGAAGTCGAAGCGACGAGAGGGCCGCGAGCTCGGGAACCCGATCATGCAGTCGACCACCCCGATGTCGGTTGGCATCGGCACGGCACGCCACCGTACAGGGGGACGGGTTCGGCGACACGACGTAAGGTCCGATACGGGCGTCTCGCACCACGACGAGCGGCCCGGCGCTCCCGGTGGCAACCTAAGGGCTGCCCTGGCGGGCGTGGGCCGGCTCACCGGCACGACACGGAGGTTTGGGATCGATGGACATCGCCGACATGACGGGCAAGACGGTGGTCATCACCGGCGGGAACTCGGGGATCGGCCTCGAGACGGCCGTCGCCCTGGCCAAGGCCGGAGCCAAGACGTTGATCACCGCCCGGGACCGTGCCCGGGGAGAAGCGGCGCGAGCCGACATCGGGGCGCGCTCGGGGAGCGACGACGTGGACCTCGTCGTGTTCGACCTGGCCAGCTTGGCCTCGGTCCGTGAGGGGGCGGCTGCCATCTTGTCGCGCTGCGAGCGCATCGACGTCCTGGTCAACAACGCCGGGCTGGTGCTGACGCAGCGACGCGAGACCGACGATGGTTTCGAGTCGACCTTCGCCATCAACCACCTGGGGCCCTTCCTCCTCACCGAATTGCTGCTCGACAGGATCAAGAGCAGTGCCCCCGCCCGCATCGTCAACGTCGCATCCACGGCGCACAAAGGTGCCCGCAGAGGCCTCGACTTCGACGACCTGCAATCCACCCGCTCCTACCGTGGGATGCAGGTCTACTCCAAGTCGAAGCTGGCCAACATCTACTTCACGACCGAGCTGGCCCGAAGACTCGTTGGCACCGGCGTCACGGTGAACTGCCTGCACCCGGGGACCGTGGCCACCGGGTACGCCCGGGACGGCGACGCCACGGGCTTGCTCGCCTTCGGGGTGAAGGTGATCAAGCCCTTCGTCCTCACCGCCGCCCAGGGCGCACGCACGTCGATCTATCTGGCGTCGTCACCCGAGGTGGCGGGTGTCACAGGCCAGTACTTCGTGAAGTGCCGGGCCCGGAAGCCCTCGGCCGCGGCCCGCGACGACGAGGCGGCCCGTCGGCTGTGGAAGCAGAGCGAGGAGCTCGTGGCCGGCCCGGGCTGAGACCCTCGGGCGTGCCGGGGTGAGGCAAGCCCCGGGATCGGACTTCAGCCCACCTCGCCCATGTACGCGCTCAGCAGGTGCTCGCCGACCTCGGCCGGCGTCCCCGTGTGCACCAGCCGACCGTTGACCATGATCCCGGCTTGGTCGGCGATGGCCAGTGCGGTCTGGGCAAACTGCTCGACGAGCAGGATCGTGATGTTCTCCCGGGCGACCGCTTGCGCCACGAGCTCGTAGAGCTCGGCCACGACGAGCGGGGCGAGCCCCATCGAGATCTCGTCGAGCAGCAGCAACCGCGGGTTGGTGTACAGGGCGCGGGCCAGAGCCAGCATCTGCTGCTCCCCCCCCGAGAGCCGACCGGCCAGCTGCCGGCGGCGCTCCCCGAGGACCGGGAACCGGGCGTAGCTCTGCTCCTCGAGATCGGCGACCTTGGTGTCCCGGGAGCGGTAGCTGTACATGAGGAGGTTCTCGGCCACCGTCAGGTTCGGGAAGACGGCGCGGCCTTCGGGCACGGCGCACAGCCCCTTTCGGGCCAGCCGGTCGGGCACGATGCGGCGGATCTCCTCGCCCGCGAAGGACACGGTGCCTGACGTGGCCGGCATCCGGCCGCTCGCCACCTTGAGCAGCGTGGATTTTCCCGCCCCGTTGGGGCCGAGCAACGCGTAGACCGAGCCTTCGGGGACCTCCATCGACACCCCGTGGACGACCTCGATCCGCCCGTAGGCGGCGCGGACGTCGGTCATCGACAGCATGGGCGTGCCCGGCGTGCCCGGCGTGCCCGGCGTGCCCGGCGTGGCCTGCGCCGGGAACGGGATCATGTTGCGGGGCTCGGAGGCGGTGCCCGGGCCGGACCCGGAGCCGCCCATGCTCAGGAACGTGGGCGTCGCGCTCGGTGGGGCGGGTTCGTCCTCGACCGCTCCGAGGTACGCCGCCTGGACGGCGGGGTCGGCCTGCACCGTGGCCGGGTCGCCGTGAGCGATGACGGCGCCGTAGTCCAGGACGCTCACATGGTCACAGATGCTCATGACGAGGCTCATGTCGTGCTCCACCAGCAAGACAGCCATGCCCCTGCTGGCCAGGTCCACCAGGACCCGGCCCAGCTCGAGGGTCTCCTCCTGGTTCAGGCCCGAGCTCGGCTCATCGAGCAGCAGCACCGAGGGGCCCGTCGCCAATGCCCGGCCGAGCTCGACGAGCCGGGCCAGACCGGTGGGCAGCAGGTCGGTGGGCTCGTCGGCCACGTGCGTCAACCCGATGTGGGCCAAGATGATGTCGGCTTCGACATGGGAGCTGGCCCCCGTCGGGCGCCGGCGGCGGGTTTCGCTCGCCATCTGCACGTTCTCACGCGCCGTCAACGTCCCGAAGAGCTCGAGTCGTTGGAACGTCCGGGCCACACCCAGCCGGGCCCGATGGTGCGGGGAGAGGCGGGTGATGTCCTCGCCCCCTGAGCCGGACCCGGCCCTGTGTCGGAGGCTGCAGCCCCGTGATCACGTTGAACAGCGTGGTCTTGCCGGCGCCGTTGGGTCCGATGAGGCCGTTCACGGCCCCGGCGTGGACCTCCAGGTTGACGTCCTGGAGCGCCTGGAGCCCGCCGAAGCGGACGGAGATCTCCTCGACGGCGAGCTCAGACAACCGAACGCACCCCCGTCTCGATGGCCGGCTCGACCGGGGGGAGGATCGGGCTCAGCTGGTCGACGATCGGCGCGTCGCCGCCCTTGCGGCGGCTCCAGAAGTCGTTGACCTCGGCATAGAGCCTGCCGATGCCGTTGGGGTTCCGGCCGATGGTCACCACACCGAAGCCGATGAGCAGCTGGGTGAAATTGGGGATCTCCGGGATGTGGGCGCCGATGACCGGGCCGATGGCCACGAACAACCCGGCCAGCACGGCGCCGGAGAGAAGGCTGACTCCCGAAAGTGTGACACCGACGAAGATGGCGATGCTGAACAGGAAGTCGAACTGGGCCGCCCCCACGCTGGTGTTGAGCCCACCGTAGAGAGCGCCGGCCAGACCGGCCATGCCCGCCGAGAAGGCGAACACCGCCAGCTTCGTGATCGTGAGGCTCAATCCGACCGTGCTGCAGGCGGCCGGTGAGTCGTTCATCCCCACCAGACGCCGGCCGAAACGACCGCGCCGCAGGGCTCCCACCCCGATCACGCACAGGGCCAGCACGACGGCGAGGAAGACGTCGAAGGCACGATCGGTGGCGAAGTGCATGCCGAGAATGTCGGGGCGGCCGACCGACACCGTGCCACCGATGCCCATGACCGAGCTCGACTGGAAGAACACGTTGTCCATGAGCACCGCGAAGGCCAGCGTGGCAAGGGCCAGGTACAGGCCGCGTAGCCGGAGGACCGGCAGCGCCAGGACGGCACCCACCCCGGCGCACACGCCGATGGCGGCCAGCAATCCCAGGACCGAATCCCCGCCTGCGACCCAGTGCATCGTCACCGCTCCGATGCCGAGGAACGTGAACTGGCACAACGAGACCTGGCCGGCATATCCCGACAGCGGGACGAGGCTCAGCGCCAACAGGGCCAGCGTCAAGGCGTTGCCCATCGTGTACAGGTTGTTGGCGCTCAACACCGCGCCGAGCCCGATGACCAGGACGACGATGACCATGCCCCCGACGAAAGTGGTCTTGGCGCTCGCCACCCGAGGAGGCCGCACACGCACCACGCGGCCGATGGCGAGGCGCACCTCGGGGATGAGGAGGAGGGCCAGGAACAGCAGCGCCATGGGCAAGGCGGCATCCACGTCGTTACGTATCCCCTGCGGCGCGTAGCCGATCGCCATGGAGTTGGCTACCCCGAGGATCATGGCCCCGAGGAAGGTCATGGGAAGGCTGCGCAGGCGGCCCACTACGGCAGCGGCATAGCCGTAGATCACGAGCTGGGTGAGCGTCTGGATGTCCATCCCCTGCACGCTGGGGGCGAGCAGGATGCCACCGAGGCCGGCGAACATGACGCCGATCATCCAGGCGTACGCCGCGATCCGCCCGGACGGCGCCCCCGACAGCGACGCCAGGCCCGGGTCGTCCACCACGGCGCGCATGGCGACGCCCGTGCGGGTACGCCGGAAGAACACCCTCAGGAACAGCGCCACCGCGATGGCCACGGCCACCGTGATGAGCTGCTCCCACGACAAGGTGATCCCGGCCAACGAGACCGGGTTCCCGTTCACGAGCTCGGGCGTGTTGTAGGTGTTGGCGGTCGGGTTCCACACCGCGCCGGCCAACGCCACCAGGACGAGGAGCAGCCCGAGGGTGACGGCGAGCCGGATGCTGGTGGCGGCGCCGTAGAGAGGTCGCATGATGACTCGTTCGACGACGACCCCGAGCACAGGCGCGGCGACGAAGAGTGCGATGGCGAGTGACGCCAGCTCGGGCAGGCCCCACCCCTGCCACAGCTGCCAGAACACGTACGCCAGCACCATGCCCATGGCACCGTGGGCGAAGTTGAAGATGCCCGTGGTGTTGTAGGTGACCACCAGGCCGCTGGCGCTCACGGCGTAGATCGCCCCGAAAACGACCCCCGCCACCAGGAAACTCAGGAATTCGGTCACCGCAGCACGGGCTCCTGCGAGCGGGCGCCCTCTGGTCGGACCTTACGGCGATCGTCCATCTGCTCCCCTACGACGTCGGCCGTACCATCTTGGTGTAGCTGGGCTCCTTATAGAAGACGTTGGCGCCGCAGTAGAACCCGGTCTTCGGCGTGGGTGCCACCCGCACGATTTTGCCGTTCTGGACCTGGGCGATCAGGAAACACCCCGAGGGAACGGCCTGGGCGGGGTCGCTCGGGGGGACGAGCCCTCCGGCGTCGAAGAACGTGATGTTGTTCAGTGCCTTGATCAGCCCCGCCCGCGTGGGCGGGTTGCCGGCACTCTTGAGGGCCTGGGCGAACATCATGGCCGACGCCCAGCCGTAGACCGACTCGATCTCGAAATTGGGTTTCGAGTCGACCTTCTTCATCCAGGTGTCGAACAGCCCCACGGCGGGAACGGTCTTGGCATCCTGCCCGAGATACAGCGCGTAGCCCTGCTCGATGTACATCTTGTTGGCGGCGCTTCCGGCCAGCGACAACAGCTGGCTCGAATAGGCGGCACCCTCGATGTTGATGGCCTTGAAGTTCTGCTGTTGGAACTGCTTGGCCAGTGTGGCCGCATAGTTGTCGGGGAGCTCCGTCGAGAAGAACATCTTCACGCCCTTGTTCTTCATGGAGATGATGTCGGGCAGGAAGTTGGTGTCGAAGGGCCCCACGCCGTGGTCGTAGACGATCTTCATCCCGGACGCCTTCATGGCGTTCTCGACCGCGGTCTCGGCCGCCGTCGTCGAAGCGGTGGCGTTCTCCCAGATGATCCCCACCTTCTTCACCTGCTGCGGGTACGTCTTCACCAGGTACTTGAAGAGATTGAGCGGGTAGTAGCCCTCGGGGTTGGGAAGGGGACTGTAGAGGTAGGGGTCCGACGACAGACCCGGGCTCAGGGAGAACCCCACGTCGGGCACGTGCGCGATGTCGATCAGGGGTTTCTCGGCCGAGTCGAGGAGCGAGAAACCGCCCACGAGAGCGAACTCCGTGCGGATCTGGGTGCCCGTCTCGGTGGCCACCTGGCCGCCCTGGAAGGCGCTGTCCTGGGCGTCGAGGATGAGCTTCCTGCCGTTCACGCCGCCCTGGCTGTTGATGTAGGCGAAATACGCCTTGGTGCCGTCCTCGGCCCCCTTGAACAACCCCGGGATCGGGGAGGAGAGGTCGTCGACCTGCCCCACCGTCACCGAGGTGCGGGTGACCCCCGGGGAGGATCCCGTCGCGCCCGAGGAGCCCGTCCCGCCCGTGGAGCCCGTCCCGCCCGTGGAGCCCGAGGAAAGTGTGGTCGACGAACCCGATGCCCCACCCTTGGAGGAGCAGGCGGCCAAGCTCACTACGCACACGGAGAGTAAGATGGAGAGCCCGGAACGTGGTGTCAAAAGGCGACTCCAACCGCCTTGGCGCGCTCGCATCCGCACCCTCTCTCCGTTCGCGTTCACCAAGCCCCCCTCTGTGTCCCCGATTCCGAGGGTGCCACCTCTCCCCCGGGGGCACCCAGCTTGCCATGCCGGCTTTCCGACCTGTCCGCACCCCTGTGTGGCTGGAACCGTCGCAGGCGGCACCGGCCCCGACGGCACCCCAGGGCCGCCGCGGGAACGCGTTCTAATAATGCTACGCCAGAAGCCGGGCCTATGGGTAGTGGATCAGGTTGCCGGCACCTCGGTCTCGCCGGCTCCGACACCCTCTGCTTGGCGGATCCGGGCACCCTCGAGGAACCGCACCACCGCGGCGGCGGCGTGGGCGCTGCGCACCGAGGGGAGCACGTCGAAGGCGTGCTGGGCGTAGGGGAGCTCGGCGTACAGCACCGGCGCCTTCGACACCGCCCGAAGCGCGCTCACGAACGCCCGGGCCTCGGCCGCCGGCACCAGGGTGTCGTTGGTGCCGTGGACCACGAAGAACGGGGGGGCCCCGGCGTGGACCCGGTAGAGCGGGGAGGCGGCCTCGAAGACCGAGGGTTCGTCCGCCAGCCGCCGCTTGAACACGCGGCGCTCGAGGAGGGCGAGCAGACCCGCGTCGTACATCGACGTGCCCCGTCCGGCGGTCATGTCGTAGACGCCGTAGAAGGGTACGCAGGCGTCCACCGAGGTGTCGGCGGCTTCGAACCCCGGTTGGAATTCAGGGTCGCCCGGGGTCAGCGCGACCAGGGAGGCGAGGTGGGCTCCCGCCGATCCCCCCGACACGGCGAGGAACTGTGGGTCGCCGCCGTACTCGGCGATGTGCTCTCGCACCCATGCCACGGCCCGCTTGCAGTCCACGATGTGATCGGGCCAGGTCGCCTTGGGGCTCAGCCGGTAGTTGATCGTGACGGTCACCCAACCCCGGCGGGCCAACTCGTGCAGAAGGGGGAGGCCCTGTTCCCGTTTGTCCCCGATCACCCACGCGCCTCCGTGCATGTAGACCAGGACAGGTGCGCCCGTGGAAGGTGCCCCGCGTCGGCGGATGATGTCGAGTCGATGCGCCCGGATCCCGTCGCCCGCGTAGTCGATGTTGCGGACGGCCTGCACCGACAGGGCCGGGCGTGGGAGCGGGTAGACAAGTCGCGGGAAGCGCCACATCGTCTCGCCGCCGTGCAGGGGGAACAAGCCCCGGTCCGGCACCGGCAGGGGCACCTCCTCCTCGGCCATGCGGAAGACGTGGCGCGCTCCGCCCGACAGCCGGGCCTGGACCACGAGCCCCGTCCACGATGCCGCGTTGACGCCCAGGGCCACCCAGCCGGGCCAGGACCCGAGGGCGCCCTCGAGGGCGAAGGCCACGGTGGCGCCCAGCTGCCACACGATGTGCCAGACGGGCATTTCCGCGGTGTACCAGCCCGCGAAGAAACTCGGGACCCCGAGCAGGGGGTGTCGCACCGGCCGGAAGGCGTTCACCACCAGCAACGCGCCCACCAGGCTGACGGCCAGGTACACCCACGCCCACGCCATGGCACCATCCTCGCTCATGGCGCGAAGATGGCGCACGCCGGGCAGGCAGTTCTTGCAGGATTCGGGGGGGGAGGACCGACCAAGAAGGGCGAGACGACCATGGAACAGCTCACAGGACTGGACGCGACATTCCTCTACCTGGAGACGCCGAGCCTCCATATGAACGTCTCGATGGCCGCCATCTTCGACCCGTCCACCGTTCCGGGCGGCTACTCCTTCGACAAGATGCGTGCCCTTGTGAGCTCGCGTCTCGAGCTCGCCCCGATATTCCGCAGGCGGCTCGTCGAAGTGCCCTTCCGCCTGGGCCACCCCTACTGGGTGGACGACCCGAGCTTCGACATCGAGTACCACATCCGCCATTCGGCCCTTCCGGCCCCCGGCGGTGTCGAGGAGCTGGCGCGCTTCGTCGGTGACGTCTGCAGCCGCCAACTGGACCGCTCCAAGCCGTTATGGGAGATGTACATCGTCGAGGGCATGCGTGGGGGCCAGATCGCGGTGGTGACGAAGATCCACCACTGCACCATCGACGGGGTCTCGGGGGCCGAGCTGCTCGCGCAGCTGTTCGACCTCGAAGCGTCACCCCCGCCCCGTCCCTCCCCCGGCAACCCGTCCTCGGCTGACGAGCACCTCCCGTCCGAGCTCCGGCTCCTGGCGCACTCGCTCGGGACCCGCCTGACGCGGCCGCTCGGGATGACGAAACTGGCGTGGCGCACGGGACGGGCGCTGGTCGACGTCCGGCGGGTGCGGGCACGGGGACCGGGACGCGCTGCTCTGCCGCTCACCACTCCCCGCACGTCCCTCAACGCGTCGATCACCCCCCACCGGCGCGTGGCGTTCTCGTCCATAGCATTGGAGGACGCCAAGCGCATCAAGCGGTCCTGTGACACCACTCTGAACGATGTGGTCCTGGCCGTATGCACCGGCGCGCTGCGCAGGTACCTGCTCGACGGCGACGAGCTGCCCGACGGTCCGCTCGTGGCCACGGTCCCGGTCTCGACCGCTCCCACCTCTGCCCACCAACGCGGCGCCAACAAGGTGTCGGCGATGTTCGTGGCCCTTCCGTGCCAGATGGAGGACCCCGTCGAGAGACTCCACGCCATCCGCCAGAGCACGAAGGGGGCCAAGGAGGAGCACAACGCCCTGGGGGCGGACGTCCTGCTCAATTGGGCCGAGCACGCCACCCCCAACGTGTTCTCGACCGCGGCCCGCGCCTACACACGCCTGAAGCTGGCCGACCATCACCGGCCCATCCACAGCCTGGTGATCTCCAATGTCCCGGGGCCCGACTTCCCGCTCTACCTGGCAGGCGCCGAGCTCGTCGCCGGCTTCCCCCTGGGCCCGGTGATGGACGGAGCCGGACTGAACATCACCGTCATGAGCTACCGGGGGGTCCTCAACTGGGGGCTCATGGCGTGCGCCGAGACGGTGCCGCGCCTGTCCGACGTCGCCCGGTACATCCCCGACGCACTCGACGAGCTCGCCGCTGCCGCCGGGGTAGGTCCCGCCCTGCCGACGGGCGTGGCACCGGGACGCCGCCGGACGCGCCCGCGCCAACGCGCCGGCGCCGTCGAGCATGCGCCACAACCCGCAAGGTGACGGCGGGGCAGACCGTCGAAGAGACGGTCCGGGGGCGGCGGGCGCTGAGGATCGGCCTCATCGGCTGCGGCATGATCGGGCAGATCCACGCCGACGGACTGCGCAAGATGTCCGAGGACGGCGAGGTCGTCCCGGTGGGGGCGGCAGATCCCTCCGAGCCGTCACGGGCGGCGGTGGCGCGCAATTGTGCCTTTGCGTACCTCACCGACGACGCCCGCCGGATCATCGACGACGAGGACATCGACGCCGTCATGATCACCTCGCCCACGTCGACGCATCGCGAGCTGGTGCTGGCCACTCTGGAGTCGGGGAAGGCCCTCTTCTGCGAGAAACCTTTGGCGCCGACCCTCGCCGTGGTGCACGAGCTCTGCGCGGCGGTGCGGGCGACACCGCGCCCGGCTCAGGTCGGGTTCCACTCGCGCTTCCATCCCATCGTCAACCAGATGCACGGACTCGTAGGCTCCGGAGAGCTCGGCGTCCCCATGGCCTACACGCTGCGAGACGACCAGTACTGGCCCACCGGCGCCGTGGTGCCGGGGCACAGCTCGTGGCGCTCACAGCGCGACCAGGCCGGTGGCGGTGCGCTGCTCGAGCACTCGATCCACGCCGCCGACATCGTGTGCTGGCTGTTCGGACCGGCGGTGCGGGTCTCGGCGCGCACCCGGGCCGTCTTCGGATACGACGTCGAGGACGTGGCCGCGGTCACCGTCGAGCACGAGTCGGGCGTGGTCGGCACCATCCTGAGCGTCTTCAACGGTGTGCGGGGACGCGAGGAACGCCGGTTCGAGGTCTTCTTCGAGAACGGTGCGGTCGAGGCGACGACGGATTTCATAGTGGGGGCCGCCGAGGACAGCTACCTCGTGCAACGGCCCGATGCCGCTCCGCAGCGCCCCGACCTGGCGAGCATGCGGGAGGATTTCTTCGCCGCCGCCGGCCTCCCCCGTCGTGACTTCGTCTTCTACACCTACCCTGCCGACCGGCACTGGGTGCGCTGCGTGCAAGACGGCGAGCCGGCATGGCCCGGCTTCGACGACGCGCAGCGCGCCCACGAGCTCGTGGGCGCCGCCTACCGGTCGGCGGCGACAGGTTCTGCCGTCTCGCTCTGAGCCCGGGGCGAGAGACGGTTCCCGTCGGTCTCCGTGACCGCCCCGCCACGGCGGCATGATGCTGGGATGGCCGACAGACCCCCCGTTCCCGCTCACCACCTTCCGCGCCCCGGAATCGGGAGTCTCGTCTCGGCGATCTCCCGGTGGGTGGAGCCCGACGACAACCCCTCGGGGGTGATCTACGGGACGATCGCCGTCGGAGCCGTGCTCGCCGCCGAAAGCACCCGCCGGGAGACCTTCATCGACACCATCGAAGCCACCGTGCTCGTCCTCGTCCTCTACTGGCTCGCCCATACCTACGCCAGGGTGGTGGGGGACCGGCTCAAGACCCGGGACGCCTTGTCGGCGGAGGCGTTCTGGCGCGCCCTGCTGCGTGAAGGGTCGATCATGAAAGGTGCGGTGATCCCGATCGCGGTGCTCGCCATCCTGTGGGCGGCGGGGGCCTCCCTGGCCACCGGGGTCCTCGGGGCCCTGTGGAGCAGTGCGGCGGCTCTCGCCACCTTCGAGATCATCGCCACCATGCGCAGCCGGGCCACCGGAGCGCAACGGGTCACCCAGATCGTGATCGGGGTGCTCTTGGGGGCAGGGGTGCTGCTGGTCCGCGTCGTCCTGCACTGACGCCAGGACATTCCACTTGTTGTGTTTATATGGCCACTAATTGTGGTATTCCCCCGCTGTTTCACCCGTCCCTACCGGGGTCGATCCCGACATCGAGCTACACCGCCTGCGGGGGAGACCGGGGCGAGTCCTGGTCCTCCTGGGCGCCGCCGCCGCCGGAGTCGTTCTGGGAATCGCCTCGTCGGCGACCTTCGCTCCCACCGCGCAAGGATCCCCACTCCCTGTGCCGCCGGGACCGGGCGTGCCCACCGTTCCCGGCCTCGGGGGGGTGACGGCAACCGTCGATCCAACGACCACAGCCGGGACGCTGGCGCCCTCGGTCCTTCCTCGAACCGTCCTCGCTCGAACCGTCCTCCCTCGGCGCACACCCTGCTTCTGCGAGGAGGCGGGGTGTGTGCACCCAACCCGGCAACCCGGCGACCCGACGCGCCGGCCGCCCTGCTCGGACCGCCGAGCGGATCAGCGGATCAGCGGGTCGAGCGGGGCATGCCCAACCCGACCATGGCGATGATGTCGCGCTGGATCTCGTTGGTCCCACCGCCGAAGGTGAAGATGCTCTGGCTCCGGGTATTGCGCTCCAGGCCACCCTGGAACACGGCTCCGGCCGACCCCGCCACCAGGTAGCCGGCCTGGCCCACCACCTCGGTGAGCAGGCGATAGATCTCGAGGGCGAGCTCGGTGCCGTACACCTTGGTGGCCGAGGCATCGGCGGGGCTCAATCCCTTGTCGGCCGCCCACGCCACCTTGGCGTTCAGGAGCGCCAGTACCTCGACCTTGGCGTACACCCGGGCGAGGTGGGTGCGGACCCAATCCTGGTCGATCACCCGGCGCCCGTCAGCCAGGATCTGATCCTGCGCCCAGCGGCGCACCTCCGTGAGGCTCCGGCGGAGCCCCGACGACGGACAGATGGCGACGCGCTCGTGATTGAGCTGATTGGTGATCAGCTTCCAACCCTGGTTCTCGCTCCCGACGAGATTCTCGACCGGCACCCGGACGTCCTCGTAGAACGTCGAGCTCGTGATGTCGCCGGCGATGGTGTCCAGCGGAGTCCAATGAAAGCCCGGGGTGTCCACCGGCACGACGAAGACGGACAGACCTTTGTGCTTGGGGGCTTCCGGATCGGTTCGTGCTGCCAGCCAGACGTAGTCGGCGTACTGGATGGCGCTCGTGAAGATCTTCTCCCCGTTGATCACGTACTGATCGCCGTCGCGCACTGCCCGCGTCTGCAACGATGCCAGGTCGGTGCCGGCGGAGGGCTCGGTGTAGCCGATGGAGAAATGGACCTCCCCCCGGAGGATGCCGGGGAGGAAACGCTGCTTCTGCTCCTCGGTTCCGAGAGCCATCAGCGTCGGCGCCACGCTGTTGAGGGTGAGCAGGGGGAGCGGCACGCCTGCCCAGTGGGACTCCTCGACGAAGATCATCTGGTCGACCGGTCCCCGGCCCTGTCCGCCGTACTCCACAGGCCAACCGAGGCCGAGCCAGCCGTCAAGGCCCATCCGGCGGATGAAACGGGGGTAGGTCGGCGTCGAGTCGCCCCGGACATCGACTTCTTCCACCAGCCTGATGAAGTAGGAGCGCAGCTCCTCCTGAAGCTCTTGCTGCGCTGGTGTCAATGCCAGGTACACCGTGGCCCCTTGGGTCTGCGTGCTGCCAGTACGGCTGTCGGGACCATGGCGAGCTCGTCGAGGTCCATCGACGGCGTGCCCAGAACCTGGGCGTGGCAGTCCCGGAGACCGGCCATGAGACATGGCACAGAGATCGAACAGGGAATGCCGAGGGCGTCGTGCCGGGACCCGGCGTAGGCGATCGACGAGCCATCGATGACCACGGTGGCATCGGCCAAAGGTTCTCCGCGCTTCGGAGTCAAGAGATCGGTGTCGATGCGCTTCACGCGTGAGGCAGGATAATCGAAGGCATGGAGAGGGACGGCTTCACTCCGGGGGATGCGCGCGCAGAGGCAATGAACAAGCGAAGGCTCGAAACCAAAGGAGCAGACGGGCATGAAGGATGAACCAACGAGCACGGGAGGGCCGGCGGCCGTCGCCACCAACGCCGCGAGCCTGCCCCCGGTCGTCGACCGGGACACGTTCCAGGCCGAGCTTGACGAACTGCGAATCCGGGAGAAGGCACACACCCGCGAAGGCGACGCCATCGCCGCGGCCCGACGGCGCCTGCCCATGGTCGAGATGGACGCCCACCTCGAGCTCCTCGGGCCTCGCGGACCGCTCACCCTGCTCGACGCGTTCGAAGGGCGCCGGCAGCTCATCGCCTATTACTTCATGTGGCACCCGGGCCACCCCGCGGCCGAGCAGTGCGAAGGTTGCACGTGGGTCAACACCCAGGTGGCGGAGCTGTCCTACCTGCATTCTCGCGACATCACCTACGCCGTCTTCTGCCAGGGCCCCTACGACCAAAGCAGCCGCTACCGCGCCTTCATGGGCTGGGACATGCCGTGGTACTCAGCACAGGCGTCGGCCGACGCGCTCCTCGTCGGGCGCCAGGTCGGCCTGTTCCACCTCGTGTGCTACCTACGGGACGGCGACCGCGTCTTCGAAACGTACTGGACCAGCCGCCGCGGGGCAGAGGCAATGGACTACAGCTACGCGCTCATGGACCTCACCGTGTACGGACGCCAGGAGCCCTGGGAAGACTCGCCCCCCGGCTGGCCGCAACAGTGCACCTTCACGCGCACCGGCAGCGGCTCACCCACCTGGCACCCGGTGTGGCCCGGCGGACGCCCCATCGCCCAGTGGTCCCGACTCGAAGCCGGTCGCTCTGACGATCTCGGCATGGCGGGGCCACACCCGTAGGCAGTGGCCAGGCGGGAGACATCCGAGGCCCAAAGAGCCGAGTCACGCATGCCGAGGGGCTCGAATATCCGGCTGGGCAGCACCTCAGGTGAGACCGTAGGGCAAGTCAGGGAAGGTGGCGGCTGACTCCAGGAGGCGGTTGTACTTCGCCACCCGCTCGCCACGGGCCGGAGCACCGGTCTTGAGCTGGCCACAACCCGACCCGAGGGCGAGGTCGGCGATGAAGTGGTCCTCGGTTTCCCCTGAGCGGTGGGACACGAACTGCGCCCAGCCCGCCTGCCGGCAGATGCGCATCGCCTCGAGGGTCTCGGTCACGGTGCCGATCTGGTTCACCTTGATGAGAGACGCGTTGCCCACCTTTCGTGCGATGGCCTCGGTGATGATGGCCGGGTTGGTGCACAGAATGTCGTCGCCGACGAGCTCGAGCTCGTCCCCCAAGCGCGCCGTCAAGCGCTCCCAACCGTCCCAGTCCGACTCGGCAAGGCCGTCCTCGAGCAACCAGACGGGATAGTTCGTCGCCATGGCCGCGTAACGGTCGATCATGTCATCGGAACTGAGCGCTTCACCGTCAACGTGGTAGCGGCCGTCCCGGTAGAACTCGCTGGCGGCTGGGTCCATGGCGATCGATACACCGCCCCGCCCGGGGCTGTATCCGGCTGCCTCGATGGCCTGGACCACCAGGGTGAGCACCTCCTCGGGGCGCCGCAGCGCCGGGGCGAACCCGCCTTCGTCGCCCAGACCGGTGGCGTACCCACGGTCGGAAAGCGTCCTGCGCAGCGCGCCGTAGACCGTCGAGCCCGCCCGGACAGCCTCGGCGTAGGTCGGTGCCCCGATGGGGGCGATCATGAACTCCTGGAAGTCGAGGTCGTTGGGGGCGTGCTTGCCGCCGTTCAGCACGTTGAAGTGCGGGACCGGCAGGCGTGGCGTGGTGCCCTCGGAGGCGGCGATGGCCTGCCACAGCTCCAAGCCCCGGGCCGTGGCGAAGGCGCGGGAGATGGCGATGGACACGCCCACGATGGCATTGGCACCCAGGCGGGCCTTGTTGGGGGTCCCGTCGAGGGCGATGAGCGTGGCATCGACCTCGGACACGTCCTCGAACCGGCGTCCGACCAGCGCGTCGGCGATCTCGGTGTTGACGTTGGACATCGCCTGGAGCACGCCCTTGCCGGCATAGCGCTCGGGGTCACCGTCACGCAGCTCGACTGCTTCGCGCGAACCGGTGGAAGCTCCGGAGGGAACCCCGGCGCGCGCCCTGGTGCCGTCGGCCAGGGTGACGGTGACCGCCAGGGTGGGCATGGACCGCGAGTCCAGTATCTCCAGCGCTTCCACGGTGCGAACGGTCCTGTCCATGAAGCACCCTCCCGGGGATCATCTCGAAGTGATCCGGTGCCTCCTACCGTGTCAGGTGCACCGTTCTCCCCAATAGGGCCCGAAGACCCTTCGGGCACGAAAAGTGCTGGACAGCGGGCTGTGCGCACGCGGCCGCCCAGGCGCTGACGGGGGGCGCCGGGTCTTGCGGGCGGCTCTCATCGTGGCGGATGGTCCCGCTCAGATCGGCTCGGCTGCTCGGCGCCGGTTGTAGAGGCGGGTGGCCCAGAGGTAGGCCCCGAGGGCGATACCGACGCTCCACGCAACAGCGACAACAGCGTGGAGGCCGATAGGAGCGTTGGTGAGCAGTCCCCGCACGGTGTCGGTGACGGGGGTGAAGGGCTGGTACTCGGCGAACTGACGCAGCCCGACGGGCATCGTCTGGGTCCGCACGAACCCGCTGCCGAGGAACGGAAGCAGGAACAGGATCATGGGGGTGTTGCTGGCCGTCTCGACGCTCTTGGCGGCCAAGCCGAGTGCGACGGCCAGCCAGATCAGCGCGAAGGCGAACAGGGCCAGTATCCCGATCGCGGCGAGCCACTCGAGCAGCCCGGCACTGGCGTGGAACCCGACACCGAAGGCGACGCCGACGAGGATGGCGAGACCGGCCAGGGTTTGGATCAGGCTGCCGAGCACGTGCCCGGTGAGGACCGAGGCGCGGGCGATCGCCATGGTGCGGAACCGATCGATGATACCGCCGGTCATGTCCATGGCGACCATGATCGCGGTGCCTTGCACGGCGGAGGCCACGGTGATCAGCAGCAACCCGGGCACCACGTAGTCGAGGTAGACGCTACGGCCCTCGTGCGCGCCGAGGCCGGCACCGAGTTGGCCACCGAATACGTAGACGAACAGCAGGAGGAGCACGATGGGTATGCCGGCGAGCATCAGGGTCATCGAGGGGTAGCGGAGCTGGTGCTTGAGGTTGCGGCGCAGCATGACCCGCGAGTCACTGAGCGTGTAGGAGAGCGTGGTCATCGGTGGGCTGCTCCTTGTGGTGTGGGGTCCTCGTGGGGCCGGCCGGTGACATGACTGCCGGTGACAGCCAGGAACACGTCATCGAGGTCCGGGGTGTGGATCGACAGCCGCTCGACGGCGATACAGGCCTGGTGCAACTCGTCGAGCAGCTCACGCAGAGAGTCCACGCTGCCATCGGCGGGAACCTGCAGGACCAACTGATCCCGGTCAGGATCAGCCGCCGGGAACAGCCCGGCCGCCGAGGCCAGCAGGTCGGGCCCAGTGAAGTGGAGTCGGACGTGCCCGCCGGGGATCCGGCTCTTGAGCTCATCCGGGGTTCCCTCGGCGACGATCCGGCCCTGGTCGAGCACCACGATCCGGTCGGCCAGCTGGTCCGCCTCGTCCAGGTACTGGGTGGTGAGCAGGATGGTGACCCCGGCTGAGGCGAGCCGGCGGACGATCTCCCACATGGTGAGGCGGCTGCGCGGGTCCAGGCCGGCAGTGGGTTCGTCCAGGAAGATCACCCGGGGCTCACCGACGAGGGTCATGGCTAGGTCGAGGCGCCGTCGCATCCCGCCCGAGTAGGTCGACAGCGGCTTGTCGGCGGCGTCGGTGAGATCGAACTGCTCCAACAGCTCGGTCACCCGCCGTTGCCCCGCGTCCCGGCCGAGGTGGCGAAGATCGGCCATCAACCGCAGGTTCTCGGCCCCGGTGAGCAAATTGTCCACGGCCGAGAATTGGCCGGTGACCCCGATGAGCGCGCGCACCCCGTCGGGGTCGGTGACCACGTCATGACCGGCGATCTGCATGGAGCCGGAATCGGAGGGGATCAGGGTCGAGAGAATGCGGACCATCGTGGTCTTGCCGGCCCCGTTCGGGCCCAACAGCGCGAGGATCGAGCCCTCCTCCGCGCTCAGGTTCACGTTGTCCAGCACCAGATGACTGCCGAACGACTTGCACACGTCCCTGGCCACGATCCCCGTCGCCTGGGCCCGGCCTGTCATGGCGCTCTGCCCTCTCGACGGGGAGCCGGGGCCTCGGGGAGCTCGTCGGCAGCGTGCAGCTTCTGCCGCCGCTCCTTCCACTCCTGTTCCCACACGGGAAGGCGCTCCACCAGGAAATCGGCGAACGCCGCCCACTCCAACAAGATCGCTCGCCGTTCAGGCGGGGCGTCCCCAAGGTGGCGAAGACCCTCTCGGGCCAGCTCGCCCTGCTCCTGGTACTCGGAGAGGTCGAAGCCCATCGCCCGGGGGGACGACAGGTCGATGTACACGCGGTCCATCCGCTCGCCCGCCGCCCGGGATCGTCGGATGAGCCCGAGGCTCTCCAGCGTGTTCACGGCACCGGCGATGGCGCTTCGGCTTGCCAGCAGGGCGTCAGCCAGCTCGCTGACGCTCTGCTCCCGTGGAGCGCAGACCGCCAGGTATCCCAGGAGGCGGCCCACCATCGGGGCCATCCCGTAGCGGCGGGCATAGAACCGGCCGGCATGGTCGGCAAACGTCATCTCTCCGTCACTCGGCACGCTCACCACCCTACATAACTTCCTGGGATCACACAAATTTGTGTTATCCCAGGACATCGGCCTCGATCGGACGACGGCGAGCCGGGAGCCCCTGTCGACGCGCTCCGTACCAGCGCCTCGATGAGTGGCCCGTCACGAAAGGGTCCTGCCCGGGCCGTCCTTTCTCAGGTACGTACGTGAGACCGACGCGGCCGGCGCAGGGGGTCGATTAGACCAGGAGTGTCGGGAACTCCTCCCTGATAGAGACGATACGAACACAACGTGGCCTCTGGCCCAGAGCGGACCCAAGGGATGGCACCGTGGCGCGCGAGAAGGTCCGGGCGATCGGGGGAATGGATCTGACGTTGCGGCCCGTGGGACGCGGTGATACCGAGTTCCTGGCCGAAATGCTGGGCGAAGCCATGGCCTGGCGTCCAGGCTCACCTCGCCCCGCCGACTCCGTCGTGCGCGCCTCCCGATACGTGGTGGGGTGGCCCCGTGCCGGTGACAACGGCGTGGTGGCCGAGGGACGCGGGCCCGTTGGGCCGATCGAGTTGGTGGGGGCGACCTGGTACCGGCAGATGCCCGCGGATGATCCCGGCTACGGCTTCGTGGATGCACAGACCCCGGAGATCACCATCGGTGTGCTCTCTTCGTGGCGCGGATGCGGGGTGGGCCGACGTCTCCTCACCGCGCTGATCGAAGCGGCGGAGGCTGGGGGCCAACATGCCCTGAGCCTCAGTGTGGAGGTGGACAACTTCGCGTTCAGGCTTTACGAGGCTCTCGGGTTCCGAACCGTCGGCAAGCTCGGAAATGCGTGGACGATGGTGATCTCCCTGCATTGACGGCCACGGCCTGCCCTCGCAGGTCGCCCGAGCCCACCGCCCAGATCGTGTGCCTGCGAAGGGCGTCGTCAGGTGGACTCGCGCCTAGGGTGGGGCGTGCAGCGCGCCGTGCCCGAGCGTTCGCCTGAACGTCTCGAAGGAGGGCGGCGGCTCCGGGGGATTGCGCCTCAGAAGGGCGAAGCCGCTGAAGATCGCTATGTCGCTGGCGACGATGGCGCACAACGCTCCGAACAGAACCCATGCCCCCGCATCGACTGTGAGGACCGAGACGAGAGAGGCGGCCGCGACGGCGACGGCGAGCACCGCGGTACGGAACCCCCACACGGACAAGGACCAGTATCTGCTGCTGCGCAGGGCCGACTCGTCATCCATACGACACATCGTGCGGGCTGAGCGACCGGAGCAACAGGGTCCTTGGTCCTCGCTCTGCCCCGGTCCTCCTGGACCCTTGCCGCCAGTTCGCAGATGAGGGGGGCGCACCGCCGTCGGCGGGCGGGCCCCCGGCGATGAGATTAGGTGACCTGCGCCGTCTTGAAGAACGATCGGTGACGACACGAGAGGAGGCCACGATGCGCCTGACCCTGCACACCTTCCTCACCCTTGACGGCGTGATGCAGGCACCGGGGGGCCCTGACGAGGACCGTGACGGTGGGTTTGCCCATGGCGGGTGGGCGTTCCCCTACGCCGACGAGGCATTCGGCACCGCCATCGGCGGGTGGTTCGTCGAGGCCGGCGCCTTCCTCCTCGGCCGGCGGACATGGGAGATCTTCGCCGCCTACTGGCCCGGCGTGACCGAACCCGGTCATCCCATCGCCGGACCATTCAACGCGCTCCCGAAGTACGTGGCATCGCGGACGCTCACGTCGGTCGACTGGCCGGGGTCGGTACTGCTGGGCGGAGACGTCGTAGCCGAGGTTCGGGCGCTCAAGAGCCAGCCCGGCGGCGAGCTTCAGGTCCATGGCAGCGGCAACCTGGTGCAGACGCTCATCGATAACGACCTGATCGACGAGTACCGCTTGTTGTGGTTCCCTGTGCATCTCGGTGGGGGGAAGCGTCTCTTCGGTGACGGCAGGATCCCGCAGGCTCTGAGGCTCACCGGAGTCCGCGAGTCGGCATCCGGTGTGGTGATGACGACCTACGAGCCTGACGGACCGGTCCGCCTCGGGTCGTTCGCCGACGCTGACGCCGACTGAGACGTCACGGGCGACAGAACGGACGGGCCGTCGAGATCCTCTCGACATTGGCGGCCAGATCTGGCCTAGAGAGACACAGAAGCGTCAAGCTGCGCCGTTGTCTCCCTGAGCGAGGCGCCCAATTCCCCAGAGCGGTGTCGATTGTAAATGGGGCCTTCTCCTTCACGCAGCAGCCGGCTCGCCATCGCCGTGCCGCGTGCGGGAACCGGCAACGGCATCAAGAGCGCCTTGAGCATGACCTGAATCTCACACTCGCACTCGATGATCGCCCGGCGATTGAACGGCGCCCGTGAGTCACGCATGACGGGTGGTCGACGAGCTTGCACCAGAAGATGTTCCCAACTGTGGGCCAGTTCGCGACGCATGACCGGTGAGACGAGCACCTGCGCGCGGGCAGCCAGGAGTTGGTGCGCTTCGGGCCGGCATCCCTCTGCCAGTTGGCGATCGAGGGAGGATGCGAGGAACCGGGCAGCAAGACTGGTCCAAGCTCGATGGTGTCGAGCAGTTAGTTGCTCGGGGTTGTCAGGGTCGGTGAAAAGCAACGTAGCCGGCCCTGGGCTTGAACCCAGCTCGACGCACATCGACCGCCGCGCCCGGCGACGTTGTCGTTGGTCGACCCTTGGCCTCTCGCTCGTGTCGTCCTGTGCACTGGTTCGAAAGAATTCGGCGGGAGTCACCGAGCCATCTTGGGGCATGCACCGCTGCGGCGAAAGTGGCATCATTGACACAGTGCGCGACAAAGCTGCCAAGCCGGTGAGCCGCCGGGAAACGCTCGCCTCCAGGGCAGCGGCAAAGCCGCGTCGCGCCGCGAGGCGACACTCCCGTGATGTCGCGATCGTGGTCTACGAGGGATTCACCCCGTTCGAACTCGGTGTGGTCTGCGAGGTGTTCGGCGACGATAGATGGGTACCTCCGGGAGACCCGTGGTACCGCTTGTTCATTTGTGGGGATACCACGAACCCGGTGACAGCGGACACCGGGTTCCAGATCTTGGTGCCTCATGGGCTCGAGACTCTCGCCAAGGTGGACACGATCATCGTGGCACCGACCTATCGACCCGAAGAGGTGTCGAAACAAGTATTCGAGGCCCTGCGGCGAGCGCACGCCCGGGGATGCCGCATCCTTTCGCTGTGCGGGGGCGCCTTCGTTTTGGCCCAGGCGGGACTCCTTGACGGGCGCCGCGCCGCCACCCACTGGGCGGAATGCGACGAGCTGGCCCGCCGCTATCCCGCTTTGGCGGTGGACCCGGGGGTGCTCTTCGTCGATGAGGGCGACATCCTGACCGGGGCCGGCAGTGCCGCCAGCATCGATCTCTGCCTCCATATCGTCCGCCAGGACTACGGAAGCGAGGTCGCCACTCAACTCGCCCGCCAACTCGTCGTTCCGCCGCAACGCGATGGGGGCCAAGCCCAGTACATCGAGAGGCCGTTGCCGGTACTGGATGACACCGATTTGTTTGCGGACACCGTGACCTGGGCTCAAGAGCATCTCGACGAGCCGATGACGGTCGAGGACCTGGCTCTTCGATCAGCCATGAGTCCTCGAACGTTCGCCCGTCGTTTCCTTGCTGCTACGGGAACCACGCCCTACCAGTGGCTCGTGCGTCAGCGTGTCCAGCTCGCCCAACGGCTGCTCGAAGTCAGTGACCTGTCGATCGAAGCCGTGGCGGAGCAGAGCGGTTTGTGCACGGCAGGCAACCTCCGTAAGCATTTCGGCCGGCACGTCCACACCAGTCCTCAGGCCTATCGACGCACGTTTCAGGACCGGAGCACCGGCTGAGCGAACCGACAGCCGTGGGGGCGCCTGCCGGGGATCCACGCCTTTTAGGCGCAGCCGGCGCTCGCTCCCCACCGGCGAAGGTGAGGCGGTCAGTCGCTGGAACCACCAGTAGTCCTCGCTGCCATGGGGTGCGGCCAGCTCGGCAATCTCCTAGGACAGGAGCTCGACGTACCCGTCAGCTCCATGCACGCGGATCCGCTGCCCATCCCGGATCAGCTGCGTGGCGCGCTCCACCCCCACGACCGCCGGCAAGCCGTACTCCCGTGCGATCACCGCGCCGTGGGTCATGAGGCCACCCACCTCCGTCACCAGCCCCTTGATCACCACGAACACGGGTGTCCAGCTGGGGTCGGTGTAGGCGGTGACCAGGATGTCGTCCGGTTCGAGATCGGCCTCGGCCATGTCCAGGATGACGCGAGCCCGTCCCTCGACCGTCCCGGCAGAAACCGGTGAGCCCACCAGCGCGCCGTCCGGGACACCGACGCGCCGGTACGCCCCCGCGACAGCCTCGCCCTCCGACGTGAGCACCCGAGGCGGCGTGAGCGCTCGATATGCGATGAACGCGTCCTTGCGCTGGCGGATGAGTTCGTCATCGACCCGCCCGGTGCGTACGAGGTCGCCGAGCTCGTGGAACGTGAGGTAGAAGATGTCCTCCCTTTCTCGGAGGAGGTGCCTCGTGACGAGGTGCCCGGCTTCTTCCAACAACGCCTCCTTGTAGAGGAAGTAGCGGCTGACCATCCCGTACTTCGGATACTCCCGGTACCCGATGAAGGTCCGCACCCGGTCGATCATTCGCTTGGTCTCGTCGGCCTTCTGCGCTCCGTCCGGCAAGGCCCGCACGCGCTCCAGCACTTCCTGTTCCTTGCTCCCCGCCTCCTGGAGCCCCTGCTCGAACCGCCGCTTGCCGGCACCCGGCTCGAAGTTCTTGATGTTGCCGAGGATCACGGGGACGAGGGTGGTGGGGCGTTCGCGCCAGCGTGGCCTCGTGATGTCGATCTCACCGACACAGCGCATCCCGTACTTGTCGAGGAAGGCCCGGATGGCGTGGCGCGCCTCGCGCCCGCCTGCGAGTCCGGCGAGGCTGTCCAGGAAATCCTCGTCCTCCTCGAGGCGTTGGAGAAAGGCCACCACTTCCGGATGCGGCCGGATCGCATCGGCGACGTCCAGGAGCGCCAGCCCCATCTCTGACGTCACGTTGTTGGGGACGGACTGCGTGAGCGTGTCGGCCGCGTTCTTCTCTCCCAGCCACTCCTCCAGCCGGTCGTTGAGCCACCACGTCGCCTCCATCGCAGACATGAACGCCTGATGGCTCTGCGGGTCGAAGAGGACCCGCCGCAGCTCCTGGATGTCGGCCAGGATGAAGTCGATCAGGGCCGGTCCGGACTTGGTTCGGATGTCGCGCTGCAGCGCGTCGATGGACGCCTGCGTGCGGGCCATCAGCCCGGCGACGATGGCCGGATCGGCCTCGAGTGGTGGGGAAGCCGTACCGGTGCGGCGCACTGACCGGGCCCTCGTCCGAGATCGACGGGACGAAGTCGTCGCGTTCGAGGATGGCCTCCAGCGCGTCCCTGATCAACGGATCGCCTCTCCCCATGACCTCCAGGAGGCTCGCACGGCTGGCTGGGGACGCCAGGCGCTGGGTGACATCGACGAAGAGCCTCCCGCCGGCCTCGTACATCCGCGGGAGCGCTGTCAGCTGCCACATGGAGATCCCCAGGGGCTTCATGGCATCGGTCATCATCTGGCCATGACCGACGGAGACGAAGACGTGGTTCCCTCGGTCGTCGGTCACGGGAATGGGGAACAGGGACGTGATCGGCCGGCTCTGGACGATGGGGAATTCGTCATCGACCAGACACCACTCGATGTCCTGAGGGCATCCGAAGTGCGCTTCGATCCGCCGACCCAGCTGCGCAAGTCGCACGGCCTGGGCCTCGGTCAGTGCCGGCCGCTCCCGGCGCGCCGGGTCGATCGCCTGTTCTTGCGTTCCGCCAGCCGGCAGGGCGTGGACGGCAAGCTGCTTGGTGGCGACCACCTTGGCGACGACCTCGCCGTCCCGCACCTTGTAGGCGTCGGCGTTCACCCGGCCCGAGACCAGGGCCTCGCCGAGGCCGAAGGTGGCCTCCACGCAAGCGACCTTCCGGTTTGACGTGACGGGGTCGGCCGTGAAGAGGATGCCGGCGGCCACCGGGGAAGACCATGTGCTGCACGACCACGGCCATGTGGACCTTCCGGTGGTCGAAGCCGTTCCTCAGGCGGTAGGTCACGGCCCGCTCGGTGAAGAGCGAGGCCCAGCACCGGCTGATGTGCTGGAGGATCGCCGCCGGCCCTACGACGTTCAGGTACGTGTCGTGCTGGCCTGCGAAGGAGGCCGTCGGCAGGTCCTCTGCCGTCGCGCTGGAGCGGACGGCGTAACCGGCTTGCTCGCCGATCCGGGCGAGCGCGCCGGTGATCAGCCGCCGCCAGATCGTCGGGGATGGCGATCTCTTCGAGGGTCCGGCGGATCTCCGCGCTGAGCGTGCGCGATCGCCTCCCGGTCATCCGGGTTCAGGCGCGACATCCGATCGAGCCGTTCGTCGATCGACGGTGCGTCAGCCATGATGCGCCGGAAGGCCTCCGTCGTCACGCAGAAGCCGGCCGGCACGCGGATGCCTTCGATCCGCGAAAGCTCCCCTAGGTGCGCGCCCTTGCCGCCCACGACCGCGACCTGTGTCCGGTCGATCTCCTGGAGATCCAGCGCGTAGCTGCCCATCCGTCCACCTTCTCTTCGGCCCCCTCGGACCCCGTTGCTCCGTGCTGCGGGTCGCGCCGACCGCCTGTGTGTCGACGTGGCGTGAAGTGTCAGCACACCACGGGCCCTTGCCGCAAGACCCCCACCTTCGTGTACTCTGGGTAGTAGCGGGGAACGTGGTCCGAAGTCTCGAGTAGCTACCTCAGGGTTCCAGGGCTCAGCGCTACATCGCCAAGGCAGGGACGGCCAGCACGCCTACCGTGCCCAGCATCGACTGGCACGGGACGTCCCACATGTCTCGGTGGTCCTGAGCCGTACCCGCCTCTTCGACGGAGGCCCTATCGACGGTCTCAGACGGTAGCTGTGTCATGCCGGTAGGCGAGAGCGGCAAGAGGGATCAAGCACAGCGTCCAGACCGCGACCACGATCCAGCCCTCGGCGGGCCAGCTCCCGCTTCCGGCGACCGTCTTACCTGCGTGGACGAGCCAGTAAGAGGGAAGCAGCTTCACGATGGTGAGCATGACGCCGGCTTTGAAGAGCTGGCCGAACGCACCGCCGAGAAGGGCGAGGAAGACCACCAACCCGCCCATCGCGGCGGGGAGGGCGTCGACGCTGACCACATGGCCGAGGGCGATGCCCGCCCCGACGAACGGGGCCATGCCCACGAGGAGCAGGCCGGTCATCTCGAACCACTGGGTGGCATCGAGGCGTACCCCGACCAACGCTCCGGCCACGTACAACGCGACCAGGGTCAGCAACGCCACCGAATAGGAGGTGAGGACCTTGGCCACGACCTCGGTCCGGGCCCGCAACGGTGTGATGCGAAGCGCACGGATCCAGCCCTTGGCCCGGTCTCGAGCGATGCGGGCGCCCGGGTTGATGGCGCCCCACATGGCACCGTAGGCAGCCATGGCCGTCATGAAGTACAGCGGGAACGGGATGCCGTCGGTCACAGCATGGCGGTTCACCGGCGCCACGATGCAGAAGACCAGGAGCGGCAACGCGAACGAGAGGAAGAGCGTCCGCCAGTTGCGCAGCGCCCGAAGGAGCTCGTAGCGCACGTGGGTGGTTCCCTTCATCGGGACTCCTCTCCGCCTGGATCGTCCTCATCGACGGTGAGCGCCAAGAACGCCTCTTCGAGGCTGGCTCCGCGCACCTCGACGTCCCGGGTGCCTGGGAACGACCTGAGCAGGGCGCTCAGGGTGGCATCGGTGTCCGAGCACGACAGGGTGATCGCCTCCCCGTGGCGCTCGGCGTTGAGCACCCCCGGCAGTGCCCGCAGCTCGGCGAGCTCCGCGCCCGGCAGCGTCGCCCGGACGGTGCGCGAGCCGACCTTGGCCTTGATCTCGGTGGCGGAACCGTCGGCGATGATGCGGCCTCGGGCCAGGAGCACGATGCGGTCGGCGTTGGCGTCGGCCTCCTCGAGATAGTGGGTGGCGAAGACGATCGTCTTGCCCCGCTCCGCCGCCCCCCGCAGGGCCTGCCAGAACCCCCGGCGGCCCTCGACGTCGATCCCCGCGGTGGGCTCGTCGAGGACCAACAGGTCAGGGTCACCGACGAGCGCGGCGGCAAAGCGCGCCCGCTGCGCCTGACCACCCGAGAGCTTGCTGGCTCGGCGTTCTGCGATGTCCCACGTGCCCGTATGGCGCAGCACTTCTTCGACCGGAAGCGGGTGGGGGTAGTACGACGCCATGAGCGTGACCAGCTCGCGCACCCGGAGGTCATCGGGGGGCGACCCGTCCTGGAGCATGCCGCCGACCCGGCCGGACATGACGGCTTCCCTCGGCGATGCACCGAAGACCGCGACCGTGCCGCTGTCGGGGCGGCGCAGCCCCAGGACCATGTCGATGGTCGTCGTCTTGCCGGCGCCGTTCGGCCCGAGGAGGGCCACCGTCTCGCCCGGCGCCACTGCCAGGTCGATACCGCGAACCGCCTGGACCGAGCCATAGGACTTGGCCACCTTGGACAACTCGAGGCCCTTTCGACCCGGCTGGGGCGAGCTCACGGGACGATCCGGCTGTTCGGCAGCCAACGCCTCGCTAGAGCAAAGCCATGACCGCCCACCTCCACGGGTCGTCTGCCGGGCGCCTTCACGCGCTGGAGCTCGCAACCCCTCTGGTCCAATCCTGGGGTGCGCGGCGCACGTCGGACAGGGCCGTTCGGCCTTTGGTTGCGCCCAGGAACAACTTCGAGCTTCCGGGACACGGCCCCGGAGGCGCCCTCCTCAGACGCGAGAAGGTCCCGGACCCTTTCGGATCCGGGACTTCCGCAGACGCAACGGCGCCACTTTCGTGAACACCTGCTGGTGGGGTGTTCACGGAAGGGTCCTGCCTGGGCCGACATGCCGGGGCGGCACCCTGTTTCATACGCCGAGGCGGCTCATTTCATACAGCCTTCGGGGATTTCCGACCTTGTCGGAGAACTTGTCAGGTGCTCACGAAAGCACTTAGCGCCGACGTCGTCGCACCACGACGGTGATCGCCAACCCGACGATCACCAAGGGCACGGCCAGGTAGGGCGAAAGGGTGGAGTGGGTGGCTGCCAAAAGCGTGAGCATGGGGTCCTGTCTCCTTGGTCATCGCCGGGCGGGTGGCTCGACTGGCTGACTCGGTACCGTCCGAGCGTGGGCCCCACCGGCCACGGGGGCACTACCCTGCGCACTTTCAACGGAGGTAGCCGTGAATGGCAACCTCTTCGCGCAAGGCGTGGCCCCTGACCCGAGGGTGGTGGCCTCCAGGCTAAACGCAAGAAAGTCCCGGACCCTTTCGGATCCGGGACTTCCGCAAACGCAACGGCGCCACTTGCGTGAACACCTGCTCGTGGCGGGGGGAGGATTTGAACCTCCGACCTTCGGGTTATGAGCCCGACGAGCTACCAGACTGCTCCACCCCGCGTCGTTCCCCTCAGGCTACCACTCGGTGCGGCCCGCTTCCCCACCCGTTGGCGTTCTAGTGGCCGTGGCCCCCGTGCAAGGCAACCCCCTTGGCGGCTGTGGTGGTCGGCTCGGACTTCGACGGCTTCGTTGTCGAGGTGGACGTCTTGGTGGTGGTCGGCGTGGACTTCGACGGCTTGGTGGTGGTCGTCGAGGTGGACGAGCTCGGGGTGGACGTCGAGGTGGAGGAACTGGCCGCAGAAGCCTGCTGGAGCTGCTGGAGCACCGCCTGCAGCGAGGTGATGTCGGTGCCGTAGGCCGCGAAGTTGCCGGCCTTCAGGTCGGTCTGCGCCTGTGTGAAGTCCTGGTTGGCCTGGTTGACCAGGTTCTGGACCTTCTGGCTCACACTCGAGGGGCCGGACGGAGCGGTCGGCGTCGTCGGGGTCGAGGAGATGCCCTGTCCCGGCAACTGCACGTTGAAGAGGTCGTTCAGCGCCGCCTGCAGGGTGGTGTCGAAGGCGACTTGGCTCTGGCCCTGGGCCCCGGCGTAGACGACCACGTAATAGTCGAGCTCGGGGAAGGGGTTGCGCGAAGACTCGACATAGAAGGGGCGGAAGTACAGCATGGAGTCGCCGACGGGCACCACTTGCAAGGTGCCCAGCTCGACACTGGAGCCGTTCTGGTTGAGCAGGCTGATCTTGGACGAGATGGCCTGGGTGGCGGCGATGTCGGCGTCGACGAGGGCAGGGCCGTCGATGGGTGGCGTCTGGAACACGGTCAACTTGCCGTACTGACCGGGGTCGCTCCCCGCCACCATGAAGGCGGACATGGTCTGGATCTGATCACCCTTGGAGACCGGGACGAAGGCGTCGACGAGGTTGTACGACTGCGTGCTCTGTCCGGGGACCTGGAAGAGCTCGTAGATCGGCGCCATGCGGGCCACCTGACCGGTGGACACGATGGCCCCCTGGGCGTTGGTGGTGAAGGTCGTGGGCAGGGCCTGGTTCGGTGATCCCGCACCGGCACTCTGCGAGACGTTCCAGGCGTTCGTGGCGTTGTAGAAAGCCAGCGGCTGGGTGATGTGATAGCGCCCGTACGCGGCCGTCTGCACGTTGAGCAGGTCCTCGGGGTAGCGCAAGTGCGACCGCAGCGCCGATGACATCTGCGACACCGGCGTGAACATGCCGGGGAACACCTTCTCCCAGGTCTGGAGGATGGGGTCCCGGGTCCCGGTCAGCCCGGTCACGTCGTAGAACTTCATCTGCCCGGAGTACGCGTTCACGACGACCTTCACCGAGTTCCGCACATAGTTGACGTTCTGGTTGAGCCCGCTGTTGGCAGGCAGCGACGAGGTGTCGATGTTCTGCGCGTAGGGGTAGTTGTCAGTCGTGGTGTAGGCGTCGAGGACCCAGTAGATCTGCCCGTCCGCCAGGACGGGATAGGGGTCCGAGTCATAGCTCAGGAAGGGCGCTGCCTTCTGCGCCATCTGGGTGATGTCGCGTACGAACATCAGCCGCGACTGCGAGGTCACGAGATCGGACACGAGGAGGTTGAAGTCTCCGAAACGGATGGCGAAGGCCGCCTTGACGAGGAAGTTCTTGAGCTGCACGCCCCCTGTGGCGTTCTTGCCGGTGTAGGTGCTGTTGACGGGGTTCCCGGTGGCGGAGCCGGCCTGGTAGTCGATCTCGGGCTGACGGGTGTCGGCGAGCACGTAGTCGGCGTCGCCGCCATTGGGGTTGCTGAGCCCGAAGTACACGCGCGGCTGCTTGATCGTGGGTGCCCCCGGGGTGGACTGCGGCGGGACACCCGAGATCGAGAAAGCAGGTTGGTTGCCGTTCTGCTGGTTGGAGGGCGCCAGGATCATGGCGTAACCGTGGGTGTACTGCAGGTGGGTGTTCACCCAACCCTGGGAGGGAAGGTCGCTGTCGTTGATCTGACGGACGCCGACCACCATGGGGACGAGCCTGTGGTTGACGCCGTAGCGGTCGATGGCGAGCGTGTTGAACGAGTAGTAGGACTTCGTGGCCTGCAGCTTCGTGTAGGCGCTGGCCGTCTGGGTCGGGTCCCACAGCTGGACGTTGTTGAAAGTGGGCTGGTTGGCGACGACCTGCGCGGGCGTGAGCGACTGCGTGGCGCTGAACGTCGACTGCTTCACGTGGTTGATGCCCAGGGCGGCGCGTGTGGCATTGATGTTGTCGGTGATGTAGGGACGCTCGAGGTTGTTCTGGGCCGGGTTCACCTTGACGGCCTGGACGATCGCAGGGTAGATGGCGCCCACCACGATGGCCACGAATGCCCACAGGCCCACACCCAGGATGGGCAGGGCCCAACCCCGCCTGCGGATGTTGATGAGCAAGATGACCGCGGCGAGCAGCGAGATCCAGATGAGCAGCGTCAGTGCGGGCAGGCGGGCGTGGACGTCGGTGTAGCCGGCTCCCTGCACATAGCCGTTCTGGGACAGGTCGAGGTTGTAGCGGGCCAGCACGTACCCCGCCGCCTTCACGAGGGCCATGCACGCCAGGAGGACCGAGATGTGCACCTTGACCTGGGGCGCCACGCTGGGAGTCCCCGACTGCACGCGGATCCCGCCGTTGAGGTAGTGGGCGATCAAGGTGAAGATCGCCACCACCACCAGGGTCACGAAGGACCAGCTGACGATGAAGGACAGGAACGGGAGCTTGAAGACGAAGAAGCCCACGTTCTTGTGGAACTGGGGATCGGTGGCGTCGAACGAGCCGCCGTTCCTGAAGAGGAGATAGTTGGTCCACTGCCCGAGGGCGCCGGTGGCCGCGATGAGCGCGACCACGGCGGCGACGAGGCTCCGGACCAGAACGGCGCGCGGCGCCACGCGTTGCTGATAGCGACGCACCAGCTCGTCCTCGGGACCCAGGGCGAGCTCTGTGGGGGCCAAGCGGTCCACCACGGCGA
The DNA here is from genome assembly GCA_963848335.1 of uncultured Acidimicrobiales bacterium. Classification (GTDB taxonomy): domain Bacteria; phylum Actinomycetota; class Acidimicrobiia; order Acidimicrobiales; family UBA8190; genus Chersky-840. Next base: position 189,852 of record CAWKDD010000002.1, on the reverse strand, counting down.
GGTTCACCCACATGAGCACGAAGAAGATCACCGCGAAGCCGAAGTACAGCTCCACCTTGACCTCGAGCAGGCGCCGCCACACCCCGCCCAGTTGCACCGAACCGAACCAGAGGTAGTCCGTGTAGAAGGTCGCCAACGTCCGCAGCGAGGCCAGGACGACGATCACCACGATGACCGCGATGACCAGCCACAATCTGCCCCGCCGCACGGCGCGACGAGGCCGGCGGGGCAGGTCCTGCGGGGTGCGCACGGCGCAGCAGCCTAGGCGTTGGCCACGACGAGGAGGCAGCGGCAGCCGGCGTGCGCCGGCGGGTGCGGATGCCCCGTGGGGAAGGCCTCTCCCGATCGCACGGGGTCCGCCAGCGCGTTGTCGTCGCAGTCGGGGCACTCGGCCACGTCGTCGACCACGATCCAGCGCAACACCGTGCCCTTGGGAACCGCGGACAGCGCGGCCCGGGCGAAGGCGAAGACCGCCTTGTCTCCCGCCAGCCGCTCGGTGCGGGCCCCTTTCCATTCACGGAAGGCCGCTCCCACCAGCTCCACGAGCGCGGACTCGTCTCCTGCTTCGACCGAGGGGCCCTCTCCTTCGAGGCGACGGCGCAGGGGTGCGACGATGTCCGCGGCCAGGTCGGCCGCCACGTCCTCGACACCGGGGGCCTCGTCGGCCTTGCCGCCGGCGAAGGTCGCCCCCGCCCTGGCCGCCTCCATCAGCTGGTCGCCGGCAGCATCGACGTAGCGGCGGGCGTGGTCCTCCTCAGAGGGCAGCACGCCGGGTGCCCAGCCGCCGTTGGCCCGCAGGCGGTCGAGGATGTCGTTCTGGTCGTCCTGCAGGGCGCGCTTGAGCCGGCGCGCCAGTGTCGCCACGAGGGGCGTGAGCACCTCGTCGCGTTGGGCCACGACCGGGTCGAGGACCCGGTCCGCCTCGTTCCCCTCGTCCTCGGCCCGGTTCTCGTCTGGCCCACCCGCGGTCACACCGGCCTCGGCACGGCGTGCCGGGGGCTCCGACACGCCGCCTGGAGGCGTGGAGGGAGATTCGGGGTGCGCCGCGGGAGCCGCCGTCACGGGGCCACCCCCGCCCGACCCACCCGCCGATGCTCCCCGCTCACCGACACGGACATCGCCACCGGCATCGCCACCGGCACCCGCACCGGTATCGGCGCCTGCTGCGGGAGCGGACTCGCCGGGCGGTGCCGGCGCCTGGTCGGGCTCCTCGAGAGAGACGGCCTCCGCCCGCAGCCGCGCGAACAGCTCCTCCACCGACTGCCTGGTGTCGGGATCACCGGAGCCGGGAGTGGCGTCGCCCGACGCGGCCAGGTCGTCTGGTGCGGACCCCGTCGACGTGATGTCTGTGAGCTCCTCCTGGGCGGCGTTGCGTCCGGCCGCCTCCGCCGCCAGTCGGGCTTCGTCCTCGGCCCGGAAGAGCTCGTCGGTGATGTGGTCGACGGCGTGACGCACGTCGCCGATGGTCTCGGCCAGGCGCTCGCGCCCCGCCCGCAGTTGCTCGATCTGGCTGTGCAGCACGCGGCGCCGCCGCGCCAGGTCGGCGAGCACCCGGGCTCGCAGTTCCTGGGCCTCTTGCACCATGGCCCGACATTCGGCACGGGCCTGGGTGACGAGCGACTCGGCCTCGAGCTTGGCCCCGTCCAACCTCGCCGTCGCCTCTTCGTGGGCGCGCCGGCGGGTCTCGGCGGCCGCCGCCTCGGCCTGGGCCGACCGGTCGTGGGCGCTCTGCTGGCTGGTGCGCTCGAGGTCTTCGGCATCCTCCTGGGCCTGGGCCCGCAGGCGGGCCGCATCGTGCTCCGCCCGGGCCACCAGCTCCGCCGACGCCTCGTGGGCCGACCGCAGCACGCGCGCCGTCTCGAGCCCCAGCGAGGAGGTGAGCGTGGCCTCGTCGAGAACGGGATTGGCCGCTTGGCGCTCGGCCTCGGCGAGGGCCCGACGCAGCTCCTGCTCGCGATCGGCGGCGGCGACCAGCTCGCGCGCCACGTGCTCCAAGAAGGTGCGCACCTCGGCGGGGTCGAACCCGCGCCGCGTGGTGCCGAAGGTATGGCGTGCGACCTCGTCCGGATGCACACGGGCGGAGGACGAGATCGTGAGCCGCTCCTCTGGCATGGGCGAGAGCCTACGCGCCGTGCGCGCGCGGGGGTTGCGAGGGCGGCCGGCCTCTGCGTCGAGCCGTCAGCTCCACGGCGACTGCTGCCAGTCCGTGGGCACGCTGTGGCCGTCGGGACCCGGAGGCGGGCCCTTGGCTGCGTCGCCCAGCTTCCCACCCAGGCGTTCGAGGTCCGACAGCGCCTGGGCGAGCGATCCGACCGCCATGACCTTGAGGCCCGGGGTCGCCATGGCCCGGGCCGTGGCGAGCTCGGGATCGGGGACGAGGAACACCGAGGCTCCCGCCTCCTCGACGGCGACCGTCTTCTGCTGGACGCCGCCCACGTCGCCGACGGAGCCGTCGGGGCGGATCGTCCCGGTGGCGGCCACGATCCGCCCGCCGGTGAGCTCGCCGCCGCCCAGCGCGTTCAGGATCCCGAGCGTCCATGCCAGTCCGGCGGAGGGCCCTCCGATGTCGTCGCTGTTGATACCCACCGGGAACGGGAAGTCGTAGGCGGGCTGCGTCCCCATGGGCGCGATCTCCGAGGAGGGGTCGCCGATGCCGAGGAACGCGACCTTCTTGTGGTCGGCCGTGATCGATCCGAGGCGCACCGAGACGTCGTGGCCGGGTGTGGGCTGCGTGATGGAACCGACCCGGATCGCCACCGTGTCCCCGGGCTGATGGGCGCGCACCGCGTCCTGCAGGGCCTGGGGATTGGTGGTCGGCGTGCCGTCGATCGAGGTGACGACGTCGCCCACCTGCAGCCTCTGCCACGCCGGAGATCCGGGGTCGATCACGTAGATCGTCACGCCCACGTCTCGCTCGGGGACCGCGTAGCCCAACTGGCGCAGCGCCACGGACTTCGCCGTCAACTGCGACTCGGCCATGTCCACCGTGCCCTGGGCATCGAACTCGCTCTCGGGAAGGTTGCTGGTGAGGGCGCCGGTGGGGACGATGGTGTTGTCCCGGTTCGGGAAGAGCCGGACATAGAAGTACTCGAGGTAGTGCAGGGACTGGACGCCTACGTCGGTGAGCAGGACCTTGCCGTGTATGGGGTGCCCTCGGCCCGCGGGGACGGTGATGAGGCTCGACACGGGCAGGGCGTCGCCGGGCACCAGCTCGGTGTAGGGCGCCGTGGTGAACGACGACACGGCGACGAACCCCGCCACCAGGATCAGGAACACGACCAGGACCGCCGGCCAGCGGCGACGTCGCCGGGAGGTCGGGGTGGTGGTGGGCGGTAGCGTGGATTGGGAGGTCGACATGGGGAAGGGCGCTTCGAGGGACCACGAGGACACGTGGGGAGATCCCCAGCCTGCCACGATTCACCCTTCTCTCTTGGGCGCCCCCGTGCGCGATGCGGTCGTCGCGGGCCATCGGGGGGACCTCCGCCGCGCCTCGAGTCTCGTGGGGCACCCCGATCCGGCGGTGCGCGCCGGCGCGCTCGGCGCGCTGTACCGCATGGGCGCCCTGGGCTCCCCCGTGCTCGCCGACGCCTTGGGAGACCCCGACGCCGCGGTGCGGCGCCGGGGGTGTGTGCTAGCCGGCCGCAGCTTCGGGGCCGGCACCGTCGACGTCTCGCTCGTCGAGGCGTTGACGGCGACGCTCACCGCCGATCCCGACGCCATGGTGGTGGAGTCGGCGGCGTGGGCTCTGGGTGAGGCCGGCTCCGACTGTGCACCGGCCACGGTGCGAAGTCTCGGGAACGTAGCGGGCACGCACCGCGACCCGCTGTGTCGCGAGGCGGCCGTCGCCGCGCTCGGTGCGATCGGGGACCCGGGCGCGTTGGACGTCGTCCTCGCCGCCCTCGCCGACAAGTCGGCGGTGCGCCGGCGAGCCACCATCGCGCTGGTCGCCTTCGACGATCCCCGTGTCGAGGTGGCGTTGCGCCGGTGCCTCGACGACAGGGACTGGCAGGTGCGCCAGGCGGCCGAGGACCTCTTGGTCGAGCCCTGAGCCCGAGCCTGCGCTCAGGCGTCGGCGGCCACGAAGAGCCGGCGCAGCGTGTCGAAGGATTCGAGGCACTGCCCGGCACCGAGCGCCACGCACTCGAGGGGGGTGTCGACCAGGTGCACGGGCACGGCCGTCTCGTTGGCGAGGCGGCGGGCCATGCCGCGCAGCAGGGCCCCGCCCCCCACCAGGTGGATGCCCTGGAAGATGATGTCCTGGGCCAGCTCGGGCGGGGCCGCCCCCAGGCAGTCCACGGCGGCGGCGATGATCTGGCGCACCTGGTCCTCCACCGCCCCGCGTAGCTCTCCGGGCGTGAGCACGACCGTTTTGGGCATCCCCGTCATGAGCTCACGGCCGCGCACTTCGGCCTTCACCTCGTTGCTGTAGGGCGCCGCCGACCCGATGGCGAGCTTGATCTCTTCAGCGGTGCGCTCGCCGATCGCCACCCCGTGCTCGCGGCGCACGTAGGTCTGGATGGCGGCGTCGATGTCGAACCCACCGCAGCGGATCGCTTCGGCGGCCACCAGGCCCCCGAGCGAGATGACGGCGGTCTCCGAGGTGCCCCCGCCCACGTCCACCACCATGTTGCCGATGGGCTCGTGGATGGAGAGCCCCGCACCGATGGCCGCCGCCATCGGCTGTTCGATGAGGTACGCCGCCGATGCGCCGGCCCTGTGCGTCGCTTCCTTCACGGCTCGACGCTCCACGCTCGTGATGGCCGACGGCACGCAGATAAGAACGCGGGGACGGTTGAGCCGCGACACCCCGCAGCGTTGCAGCAACAGGCGGATCATCCGCTCGGTGATGTCGAAGTCGGTGATGGCGCCTTGTCGCAGCGGTCGCACCGCCACGATGTACCCGGGGGTGCGCCCGATCATCTGCCAGGCGTCCTGGCCCATGGCCAGGACCTCTTGGGTGCGCGTGTTGAGCGCGATGACGGTCGGCTCGTTGAGGACGATGCCCTTGCCCCGGGCGTAGACGAGGGTGTTCGCCGTTCCGAGGTCGATGGCGAGGTCCCTAGCCACGTCGTCCCGCTCGCACGGGAACCATGCTACGGGCAACCACTCGAGGACGCCGCAGGCGTGGCGCGCGCCTGCGCCGCGACGTCCTTTGCGCAGGGCACGACAGTAACCTCGGGCACGATGGAATGTGGGGATCCGTTCACCGGTGGGGACATTCCCGAGGATCCGGAAGGGGCCGGAGACGAGGTGGGAGCCCCCCAGCGCGGGTGGGTCTCCCCCGAGGACCGGTTGTGGCGTCACCCCTCGGAGATCTCGGACCTGGGCCTGCCCCGGGCGGCCCCCCCCTTCTTCGGGACGGGCCCGGACCGCTGGCACAGTCGCCGGGCCCATCGGGCCTCCCTGGCCGCAGGCGTCGTGGGAGTGGCCGCCATCGCCACCACCCTCGCCGTGGTGCTGGCGTTCGTCGACACCAAGGCCACGGCCTCGAGGACCGACGCCCTGGCCGGATCGGGCACCGTCTCCGCCGCGGCCACGTCGCTGACCTCGATGCCCGTCGTCGGTCACGACGTCATGCGGATGGTGGCATCGGTGCGGCCGTCCCTGGTCGCCCTGGAGCCCCTCGACGCCAACGGGCCGACCCACATGACCGGTGTCGTCCTTCCCGGAGGTGAGCTGGTGGTGACGGCGGCCTCCGCGGTGGCCGGCGCGTCGGAGCTCGACGTCGTCACCGCTGCCGGGAAGCGAATCCGTGGCCGTGTGATGGGATCCGACGAGCACTCGGGCGTGGCCGTCATCAGCACCGACGGCGGATTGCCCCCCGCCACCTTCGCCGACGAGGACGTCCAGCCCGACGACATCGACATCGTGGTCTGTTTGTGCGAGGACACGGTGTCGTCGTCCTCGAAGGCGCCCGCCGCCGCGGTGGGGATGGTCGAAGAGGTGGGCAGCGGTGTCACCCTCGACGGCGGGCCCAACTTGGTGAACACCATCGAGGCGGAGATGCCCCTCAGCCCGACATCGTGGGGCGGGGTGCTCCTCGACAGCCGGGGACGGGTCCTCGGCATCCTCGACGGGCAGATGGACGCCGGCGACGACACCATCGGCGTGTTCGTCCCGGCCCCGCTGGCCGAGGGTGTGGCGCTCGAGCTCGCCAAGACCCACCGCGTGGAGCACGGCTGGCTCGGTGTGGTGTGCACCGACCAGGCCGAGCCCGGAGCCGAAGTGACCTCGATCCTGCCCGGCAGCCCGGCGTCGAAGGCCGGCCTCAAGCCCGGTGATGTGGTGGTGGGCGTCGACGCCCATACGGTGAGCTCCGTCGCCGACCTGCAAGAGCGCCTCTACACCGTGGCACCGGGCACCACCGTGCATCTGGTGGTGGAGCGCGGGCCCGGCAGCGCCGTCGTCCCGGTGACGCTGGCGGACGCCCCCGGAGGCTGACGACCTCGGCTCGGACCCGCACCGGGCGGACCGGTTGGCGCCGGTGCCCGCCTACGATGCAGGGAGTGGCATTCCCCGGCCCGGGCGCGGGCGGCAACTTCCTGGAGCAGATCCTCGGAGACCTGCTCCAGCTCATGGGTGGGTCGTCGCCGGGCGGTGCCCGTGTCGATCTGGCCCGGACCCTCGCCCAGGGTGTGGCGAGCGGCGGTGAGCCCGAGCGCAACGTCGACCCCGCCGACCGCATCAAGTTCGAGGAGCTGGCGCACATCGCCGAGCTCCACGTGGCCGAGCTCACCGGCCTGCCCATCACCCCCACGGGGGCGGCCCTCGAGGTCGCCGCGGTGGCCCCCGGGACGTGGGCCTGGCAGACCGTCGAGGACTGGCGGTTCCTGCTCGAGGCCATGGCCGAGCCGGCGCCTCCCGGTGAGGTCGGGGACGCCGCCGGTTCCCGCCCCGTACCCGGTGCCGGGGAGCCCGGCACACCCCCACCCGGAGGGCCGGGCCTCCAGGGCGGATTCGGCTACGGCGGCGGCACGAACCTCGGGGCTTCGGGGGGCGGGGGGGACATCGATCCCGTCTTCGGGCCGGGACCGCAGCCGGGCGACGAGCCGGGGCCGGCGGACCTGCTGGCGCGCTGGATGGCGACCATGGGGCCCATGCTGGCGGCCATGCAGCTGGGCTCGGCGGTCGGGCACCTGGCCCGCTCCACCATGGGCCCCTACGAGCTCCCCATCCCCCGCACCTCGCCCCGGCTTCTGGTGGTACCCGCCAACGCGGCACGCTTCGCCGAGGACTGGAGCCTCGTCCCCGACGAGGTGCGGCTGTGGGTCTGCCTGCGCGAGGTGACCCTGCACGCCGTGCTCGGCCGGCCTCACCTGGCGCAGCGTCTGCGCGAGCTGCTCGTGCGGGTGGTCCAGGGCATGGCCGAGGAGGCGACGGGCCTCGTCGACCGCCTCCAGGGCATCGACCTCACCCATCCCGAGGCTCTGCAGAGCCTGCTCGGCGACCCGACCGCGCTCATGAGCCTCGAACCCTCCCCGGCGCGCCGGCGCGCCGGCGACGACCTCTCGGCGGTGGTGGCGGCGCTGCTCGGGTACGTCGAGCACGTCCTGGACCTGGCTGCCGCCCGGTTGCTGGGCGGGCGGGGGGCGATCTCCGAGGCGTGGAGACGCCGCCAGGTCGACCGCGAGAGCTCCGATCGCGCCGCCGAGTCCATGCTCGGGCTCGACCTGGGACCGGCCCAGATCGACCGCGGGGTGGACTTCGTCCGAGGGGTGTTCGAACGCGCCGGCGAGGAGGGACTGGCCCGGCTGTGGTCGAGCCCCCGCACCCTGCCCACCCCGTCCGAGATCGAAGCCCCCGGGCTGTGGCTCGAGCGGATCGACCTCACCGAGGCCCAGGACAGCTAGTACCGGGCCCGGCGGGCCGGCTCAGGCGGTGGGGGCGGCCTCTTCCTCGGGGATGCCGAGGTCCCATTCGAGCTCGAGGTGCTCGCGCTCGGCGTCGCGCACCACGCGCTCCCGGTTGCGCCGGAATTGCGGGTCGTGCGGGGGCAGCAGGGTCAGGCGAGCCAGGGTCCGGTCCCGGAACGGGTCGATGAGCGAGGCCTCGCCGTAGGTCGACTGCACCTCCCAGTGTGGTGCCACGGGGCCCAGGTAGACCACCCGGACATGGCCACGCGGCGGCTGGGGCTCTTCCTGCTCCTCGAATTCCTCGACCACCGCGCCTCCTCGTCGTTCGGCTCGTCGTTCGGCTCGTCGTTCGGCGTCACGCCCTCTGTCGTCGGGTGGCGGCGGGGCCCGCCCAGACTAACGGGTGACGGATCCGACCTCGCCCGCCGTATGCAGGGCCGGCAAGCCACCGCCGAGTGCGCCCTCGGGCCGTCCCCAGGCCACCGGTCGTGCCAGCACCGCGACCGGTGGCCCGCCCGGGGGCGCTGCAAACCCGTCCACGCGTGGTGGCGGGGAGGGGGTCGGGCGGGGCCCCACTGGTAAGGTGACCGAGGGCATCGGAGGCGCCATGGACAACGAGTGGATGGCCCGGGGAAGGTGCAGGGACATGGACCCCGCCGTGTTCTTCCCGAGCGACGGCATCGGCGTCCAGATGGCCCAGAAGACCTGCTCAGAGTGCCCCGTCAGGGAGCCATGCCTCGAGTACGCCCTCGAGAACAGGGTGGACCACGGCGTGTGGGGCGGCGCCTCCGAGCGGGAACGCCGCCGCATCCTGCGCCGCCGGCGGATCTCGAGCCTGCAGGTCAGCCGCAACTGACGCCTCCGGCGCCGGCCCGGCGGGCGTCATGACGCGGGCCGTGCTCGAATGCGTCGTCAACGTCAGTGAGGGCCGCGACGGGGCGGTGGTGGGCGCCCTCGCCGCCGCCGGGGGCGATGCGCTGCTCGACGTGCACAGCGACCCCGACCACAACCGGTCGGTGCTGACCCTGGCCGGCCCTGCACCTGCCCTCGAGGACGCCGTCCGCGCCGTGGCCCGGGTCACGCTCGACCGTGTCGACCTCCGCCGCCACCAGGGGGTCCATCCCCGCCTCGGTGCCCTCGACGTGGTGCCCTTCGTCCCTCTCGGCCCAGGCGGGAGCCCGTGCCGGCCCGGCGACGACCTCACTCCCGCCGTCGAGGCGCGGGACCGCTTCGCGGCCTGGGCCGGCTGGGAGCTGGCCCTGCCCTGCTTCTGCTACGGGCCCGACCGGAGCCTGCCCGAGGTCCGGCGGGGTGCCTTCGGGGCGCTCGCCCCCGATACGGGCCCCCCTGCTCCGCACCCGAGCGCCGGCGCGTGCGCGGTCGGTGCCCGGAGCGCGCTGGTGGCCTACAACGTGTGGCTCACGACCGCCGACCTCGCCGTGGCCCGGGCGGTGGCCACCGCCATCCGGGGACCGGCGGTGCGGGCCCTGGGGCTGGCGGTGGGCGGGACGGCCCAGGTGTCGTGCAACCTCGTCGACCCCTTCACCGTAGGGCCCGCCCAAGTTCTCGACGCCGTGCGCCGCCTGGCCGAGGAGGCCGGCACCGGCGTGGCCCGGGCCGAGCTCGTGGGCCTGGCTCCGGCGGCTGTCGTGGGGGCCGTGCCTGCGGCACGGCGACACGCCCTGGACCTCGACCCCGATCGGACCGTCGAAGCGCGTCTGTCGGGGACCGGCCCGGCCTGAACGCCAGGGCCGCGCTCGTCGAGCGCGCCCGGGATCGGTTCCCCGGAGTCGAGAGCCGTTGCCAGCGGCCTGAGCCTGCCCGCGCCCCCGGCGCCGGGGCTCAGGAGGCCGAGGCGGTGGCCGCGGCGCGGCGGCTCATGGCGCGGGCGCGCCGTAGGCGCCGCCGCTCGCGTTCGGAGAGCCCTCCCCAGATCCCGAACTTCTCACCGTTGGCGAGCGCGTACTCGAGGCAGTCCTCACGTACGACGCAACCCCGGCACACCTCCTTCGCCTCGCGCGTGGATGCACCACGCTCCGGGAAGAACAGATCGGGATCGACCCCCATGCAGTTGGCCCTCGACTGCCAATCGCGGTCCTGGCGGCCGTACAACAGTGAAACTGCGTCCACCGGTACGCCTCCCCTCACCATCTAGTGGCATATGTGTAGTGGCACGTTTGTAGTTACAACGGTGTGAATAACAGCGGTGTCATCATGGTTGATGGTTCTGAGGGGCGCAAGGGGCAATCTTGGATCAAGCGTGATTCCTCGGAACACAAGTCGCGTCGACTACGTTCCGTTCCACGCAGCGTGACCTAGGCGCCGTCACGTACCGGAGTGGTCATGGACGCAACGTGGTGTTGTCACCGCGCCGCGCCGAAAATCGTGCGTCGACTCAGTTATCCACAGGGGCGCGCCCGTCCGAGACGAGCCCCGCCACGACAGCGAGGCGGCTATGCGCCGCGGCGAGTGGCGGAACGAACGGTGCGGCGATGTTCCAGGAAGTCGACGAGGACGTAGTCCCCGAGCGTTTCGGGCGTCGTGAAGAAGGCACGCCCGCGATTGAGCTTCGTCATCTGCTCCACGAAGCCCTGCAGCGAACGGTTGGCGTCGAGCATGAAGGTGTTGATGGTGATGCCGGCCCGCGTGCAGCGCACCACCTCGGTCAGCGTCACGCGCACGGTCTCGGCCGTGGGCGGGTAGCTGAACGACACCTCGTAACTGCCGGCGTGGTCGGGGACGAGATGCGCAGTGGGCTCTCCGTCGGTGATCATGATGATCTGCTTCGTGCCGGCGCGGTGCGCCAGCATGCGCCGGGCGAGCATGAGCCCGTGTTGCATGTTCGTGCCGTAGACGAAGTCCCACGACACCTCGGGAAGGTCCTGGGGCTTGATCTCGCGTGCCACCTCGGAGAAGCCCACCAGGCCGAGGAAGTCACGGGGGAACCGGGTCGAGATCAACGTGTGCAGGGCGATGGCCACCTTCTTGGCGGCCAGGAAGTTGTCGCGCATGGGCATCGACAGCGACAGGTCGACCATGAGCACCGTCGAGGCGCGCGTCATGTGCTCGGTGCGCGAGATCTCGAAGTCTTCGGGCTCGAGGTGCACCGGGGTCCCGACGCCGGCGCGCGTCACCGCGTTGTGCATGGTGCGCTGGATGTCGAGGGTGAAGGGGTCGCCGAACTCGTAGGGCTTGGTCTGGCCCTCGGGTTCGTGGCCCGTTCCCACATAGGTGTTGCGGTGCCCACCCAGGCGGTCCTTGGCCAGTTTCGAGAACAGGTCGGTGAGCGCAGCCTGCCCGATGCGTCGGATCCCGAGGGCGGTGAGCTCGTAGCGACCCTCGCGCTGCTCGATGAGGCCGGCTTCCTCGAGCTGCTTGGCCAGGCGGGCCAGACGCTCCAGGGAGCGGGCCCCGTCGTCGCCGAGGTACTTCGCCACCTCGTCCAGGTCGACTTCGGCCAGCGCGCCGGGGGAGGTCGCCGAGCGCAGGAATTGCTCGAGCTGGTCCATCTCGCCCAGGCGCCGGGCCGATGCCGCCGCGTCGGCCAGGCCCATGGGGTCCGAGCCGCTGAACTGGTAGCGCCGACCCCAGCCTGCTCCGGGCACGGCCTTGCGCAGGTTCTCGGCCAGGCGGTCCATCTGCCAGCGCAGGTCGAGGTCCTCGAACAGCGACTGCGCCAGGGCCTGGAGCTGGGCGCGCTGCTCGGGGGACATGGAGTCGAGGGCGGCCTGGACCGCCGCCATCTGCGCCGCGAATTGCTCGAGCAGCTCGTCGAGGGTCTGGGGGTTCCCGGGGAAGAACTCCCCGAACGACTCCATGAACGACTCGAAGGAGGGGTCGAGCGGCTCTCCCTGGTCGCGTTGCTCGATCATGCGGTTGAGGGCGTCGAGCATCTGCCGAACCCGCTCGAGCTGCTCGGGGTCGGGGTTGGTCATGGCCTCGGACATCTGGTCGAAGAAGCTCTTGGCGAGCTCCTCGCGCAGCTTCTCGAGCAGCTGCTCGAAGTGCTCACGGGCCTCGGAGGAGACGAAGTCGTAGTTCTGCAGGCCGCGTACCCGCCCGGCGAGGTCGGGAGGCAGCAGGTCGAGCTCGACGCTGCGCTCGGCCACCACGTCGTCGGTGACCTCCTGACGGCGTTGGTCCCCTGACTGGCGGGCGTCCTCGGCCAGCGCCTGCAACCCGGCCCGCTCCTCGGCCACCACGTCGTCGAGCTCCTCGGCGATCTCGTGGAACGCCCCCCCGAGATCCCCGCTGTCGAGCTCCTCCTGGCGACGTTGGCGCAGGCGCTCCATGAGCTCACGCAGTCCCTGGACCTGCTCGCCGTCGGGACGGCGGAAGCCGGAGGTGAGCAGGCGGCGCAAGGCCGCGTCGGGATCGCCGTGGTAGAGCAGGTCGTCGGCGAGCTCGGAGAACAGGGCATCGACCTCGTCCTCGAAGCCGGGCTGGGTGCCGTCCCAGCGGCGGTAGTCCCAGCGGCGCGTCATCCCCGGCCCCGGTAGGTGGCCTTGGGGCCGGCCGCCTCCTTGTTGAGGCGCTTGGTGAGGTGCAGGCCCTCGAGGATGAACTCCGCCGCCGAGGCCACCGCACCTGGGGTCTCCCCTCCGGCCAGCGCCAGCACCGGGCCCTCCAGCGCCGGCACCTGGGCCAGCACCTCGGCGTAGGCGGACGCCGGCAGGTCGTCGCCGGCGTGGACCACCCTGGCCTCGTCGAAGGCGGTCACGACCGGCCCGAGCTGCTCGGTGGGGCAGCGGCGGCGGAACACCGCCAGCACCGCGGCGGACAGCAGGCCCTGGAGGATGCGCTCCTCGCGCCCCTCCTCGAGCGCCTCGATCTCGATCTTGCCGTGGGTCGAGGCCACCAGCGCCCCGAGGTCGCTGACGCGGGGCACGGCGTCGGCCTCGCCCAGGCGCAGCGAACGGCGGACGGCGTTGGCCGCCAGGGTCTCGTAATTCGAGATGCTGAGGCGCACCGAGACCCCGGACCGCTGGTTGACGTGCGGGCTCTGCCGGGCCAGCTGGGACAACTCGGCCACGATCTCGGCCATGAAGTCGGGGACCTCGACGCGGGGGCCGCCTTCGGCGCTCATGGGTGGGCGCGCCTCTTGGTGGACGATGGCGAGCTCGGTGTCGGTGTCCTCGGGGTAGTGGGTGCGGATCTGCGCGCCGAAGCGGTCCTTGAGCGGCGTGATGATGCGGCCGCGGTTGGTGTAGTCCTCGGGGTTGGCCGTGGCCACCAGCACGACGTCGAGGGGGAGCCGCACGGTGAAGCCCCGGATCTGCACGTCACGCTCCTCGAGCACGTTGAGCAGGCCCACCTGGATCCGCTCGGCGAGGTCGGGGAGCTCGTTGATGGCGAAGATCCCCCGGTTGGACCTCGGCACTAGCCCGTAGTGGAGGGTGAGCTCGTCGGAGAGGTACCTGCCCTCGGCGATCTTGATGGGGTCGACCTCGCCGATGAGGTCGGCGATGGAGGTGTCGGGTGTCGCCAGTTTCTCCGAGAACCGCAGCTCGCGGTGCACCCAGGCCAGGGGGGTCCGGTCGCCCTCCTCGGCCACCAGATCACGGGCGTGGCGCGACACCGGGAGGTAGGGGTCGTCGCGGATCTCGGACCCGGCCACCACCGGTAGCCACTCGTCGAGGAGGGCGGTGAGCGACCGCACGATCCTCGTCTTGGCCTGGCCCCTCTCACCCAGGAGGATGATGTCGTGGCCGGCCAGGAGGGCGTTCTCGAGCTGGGGCAGCACCGTGTCGTCGAACCCCAGGACCCCCTCCATGAGGGGCGCTCCCTCAGCGATCCGGCGCGCCGCGTTGCGCCGCAGCTCCTCGTGGACGGGCGTCGACTCCCATCCCGAGGCCCGGAGCTCGCCGAGCGTGGAGGGGAGGTCGGACGGGGGGTCGGGAGGGATGGTCGCGCTCATGGGAGCGAGCCTAGGCCCGCGCAGCGCGGCCTCTGCCCGCGCCCGCTGCGGGCCACCTCGGGGGCCTCGCCCCGCCGTGGTCCCGTCGGTGAGGGTGCTCGGGTCGGCGTACGGCAGGGCTTCCTGGTGCGAAGCCCCTCCGGAGTGGAAAGATGATGAGCCGTCAGAGCCCGGCACCGCCGTTTCCCCCATGGGCCGATTCTCCTGCGGGGCTGCGTCGACCGGCCGGGCCGGTGCGAAGTGTCAGGGGTGGCCGCACGCGCCGTCACATGGGAAGTCGGCTGTTGGGAAGCCGTCAGATGGGATGGAGGACCACGAGCGCGTGAGCACGACACTCCAGGATCTCAAACCCGTGCCCGTCGAGCTGGGCGGGGTGCGGGGCGGCCCCGATGTCCGCACCTTGCGCCGCGACGGCTGGTGGAGGAGCCCGGCGGCCACCGTGGCCTTCCTGACCGTGGTGGTGGTCTACGCCACGTGGGCGGTCTTCCAGAACGCGCACTACTACGTCGGGGCCGCGCAGCACCGGGACCTGATCTCGCCGCTGTACTCCCCGTGCCTCACCGGCAGCTGCGTGCCCGGCGCGGGCGGGAGCTTCGCCCTGAACTGGTGGCACATCTCCCCGGGGCTGCTGGCGCTCATCATCCCGGGCGGGTTCCGGGCCACCTGCTACTACTACCGCAAGGCCTACTACCGGGGTTTCTGGCAGTCGCCCCCCGGTTGTGCCGTGGCCGACGGCCACGCCCGCTACACCGGCGAGACCCGCTTCCCGCTCATCTTGCAGAACCTCCACCGTTACTTCTTCGTGCTCGCCCTGATCCTGAACGTGATCCTCACCATCGACGCCGTGATGGCCTTCCGCCTTCCCGGTGACGGCGGCATCGGCGTGAGCGTGGGCACGCTGGTCCTGGTGGCGAACGCCACCTTGCTGTGGCTCTACACGGCGTCGTGCCACGCCTGTCGCCATCTGTGCGGGGGCCACGTCAACCAGTTCTCCAAGCACCCCGTCCGTTACCGGCTGTGGAAGATCGCCACCCCGCTCAACGCCCGGCACATGCAGATCGCCTGGGCCAGCCTGGCCATGGTGGCGTTGGCGGACCTGTACGTGCGACTGGTCTCGAGCGGCGTGTTCACCGACCCGAAGATCTTCTGAGCGGCCCCGTGCCCGACAACCCCGTGCCCGACAACCCCGTCTCCGGAAACCCCGTGGCCGACCTCGAGACGCACGACTACGACGTCGTCGTCATCGGCGCCGGCGGTGCCGGGCTCCGGGCCGCCATCGAGGCCCGCGAGCTCGGGCAGCGCACCGCTTTGGTGTGCAAGTCACTGCTGGGCAAAGCCCATACCGTCATGGCCGAGGGCGGGGCCGCCGCCGCCATGGGCAACGTGTGGCCCGAGGACAACTGGAAGGTGCACTTCCGCGACACCATGCGCGGCGGCAAGATGCTCAACAACTGGCGCATGGCCCAGCTCCACGCCCAGGAAGCGCCGGACCGCATCTACGAGCTCGAGCGGTGGGGGGCGCTGTTCGACCGGACCAAGGACGGGCGCATCCTCCAGCGTGACTTCGGCGGGCACCGCTACGCCCGCCTGGCCCACGTCGGCGACCGCACCGGGCTGGAGCTGATCCGGACCCTGCAACAACGCGCCATCACGCTCGACATCGACGTGTTCATGGAGTGCAAGATCCTGCGTCTCCTCAAGGACTCCGAGGGCACGGTGAGCGCCGCGGTCGGGTACTGGCGCCCCACCGGCGCCTTCGTGAGTTTCACGGCCAAGGCCTTCGTGCTCGCCACGGGCAGCATCGGCAAGTCGTGGCTGTACACGTCGAATTCCTGGGAGTCCACCGGGGACGGGCACGCCATGGCGGCGTGGGCGGGAGCCGACCTCATCGACATGGAGGCCGTGCAATTCCACCCCACCGGCATGGTGTGGCCGCTGTCGGTGCGCGGCATCCTCGTGACCGAGGGTGTGCGGGGCGACGGCGGGGTCCTGCGCAACACCGAGGGCCGGCGGTTCATGTTCGACTACATCCCCCCGATGTTCGCGGCGGAGACGGCGGACACCGAAGAGGAAGCGGACCGCTGGTACGACGACCACATCAACAACCGCCGCCCGCCCGAGCTCCTGCCGCGCGACGAGGTGGCGCGCTCGATCAACTCCGAGGTGAAGGGGGGCCGGGGCGGGCCCCACGGCGGGGTCTTCCTCGACATCGCCACCCGGCGCAGCGCCGATGAGATCCGGCGGCGCCTTCCCTCCATGTACCACCAGTTCAAGGAGCTCGCCGGCGTCGACATCACCGCGCAGCCCATGGAGGTGGGCCCGACCTGCCACTACATGATGGGGGGCGTGCGCGTCGACGCCGAGACCGAGGCGTCGACGGTGCCGGGTCTCTTTGCCGCCGGCGAGGTGGCCGGCGGCATGCACGGCGCCAACCGGCTGGGGGGCAACTCGCTGTCGGACCTCCTCGTCTTCGGGCGCCGGGCCGGACAGGCCGCCGCCGAATTCGCCCAGGGGCGCACCGGGACGCCCAGCGCGGACAGAGCCGAGGTCGCCGCGGTGGTGGCCGAGGCCGAAGCTCCTTTTGGTCGTGACAGCGGGGAGAGCCCCTACGACCTGCACCACTCGCTCCAGCAGATGATGCAGGACCTGGTGGGCATCATCCGCACCGAGGACGAGCTGCGCAAGGCCCTCGACGAGCTCGACACGCTGAGCGAGCGGGCGCAGAGGATCGCGGTGTCGGGCGGGCGCGCCTACAACCCGGGGTGGAACCTCGCCACCGACCTCCCCTCCATGCTGACGGTGTCCCGCATGGTGGCCACAGGCGCCTTGGAGCGGCGAGAGAGCCGAGGGGGCCACACCAGGGAGGACTACCCCGCACCCGATCCCGAGCTCGGCAAGGTCAACCTGGTGCAGCGCATCGACGACGAAGGGCTGTACACGATCACGCCCGAACCGCTGCTGGAGATGCCGGCGGAGCTGAAGGAGCTCTTCGAGGAGGAGCCGCACTGATGGCCGACGTGACGATGCGGGTGTGGCGCGGCGACGCCGAGGGGGGCAGGTTCACCGAGTACGTCATGCCCCAGGTGGAGGGCGAGGTCGTCCTCGACGTGATCCACCGCATCCAGTCGGGGCCCGCCCCCGACCTCGCATGCCGGTGGAACTGCAAGGCGGGCAAGTGCGGCTCGTGCTCGGCGGAGATCAACGGCCTCCCCAAGTTGATGTGCATGACCCGCATGGACGTGCTTCCCGAGGGCGAGCCCGTGGTGGTGGCGCCCATGCGCACGTTCCCCATCATCCGCGACCTCGTCACCGACGTGTCGTTCAACTACACCATGGCCAGACAGGTACCCCCCCTCAAGCCCCGGGAGCCGGAGGCCGACGGCACCTACCGCATGATGCAGGTCGACATCGAGCGCGGCCAGGAATTCCGCAAGTGCATCGAGTGCTTCATGTGCCAGGACGTGTGCCACGTCATCCGGGACCACGAGGAGAACAAGGCCGACTACGCCGGGCCCCGCATGTTCATCCGCTTCATGGAGCTCGAGTCCCATCCCCTCGACACCGACGACCGTCGCGAGCTCCTGCGCCAGCGCATGGGCCTGGGCATGTGCAACATCACCAAGTGCTGCACCGAGGTGTGCCCCGAGCACATCAAGATCACCGACAACGCCATCATCCCCCTCAAAGAGCGCGTGGTCGACGCCTCTTACGACCCGGTGGCCTGGCTGGGACGCAAGATCGTGCGCCGCACCAAGCGCTCGGCCCTCGACGCCGCCCTCGAGGCCCCCGGACAGCGCACCCCAACCCGCCAGGAGCAGATCACGGCCCCGTCGGTGGCGCCGGAGCCGTGATCCGGTTCCTCGGCCCGGAATGGGTCGACGCCTTCAACCGGGCGGTGCTCGACGTGTCGGTGGCCCCTCCGGGCCCCGATGCCGGCCTGGCGGTGCGCGACGGACGCTTCTCCATGTCCCAGGTCGTGACCGGGGGCCCCCACGGCGACGTGGCCACCACCTTGCAGGTGGAGGACGGCGTGGTCACCATGGCCGTCGGGGACTCCCCCCACGCGGCGGTGACCATCCGCCTGACCTGGGTCGACGCCGTGGCCATGGCGGCCGGGGAGCTCACCCCGGCGCAGGCCATCGCGGCCGGACGGGTCCGCGTGCGCGGGGACCTCTCGGTCCTGGCCGAGGCACAGGCCGTGCTGGGCGCGCTGTCCCCGCACCTCCAGAAGCTGCGCGATCTCACCGAGTACTGAGCGCCCGACGGAGCTACAGTTCGAGGAGAGGACGGCTCCCGAAAGGGACGCCGACGAGGGGAGGTTCCATGACCGTGCCCGGCGTGCTGGACGACCAGGCCCTCCGCCGCTACCGCGAGCTGCTCGACGCGGAGGATGCCGCTTTCGACGAGTTGGAGCATGCCTACGAAGAGGGTGACCGGGCCCACTTCGAAGCCGACCTCTCGGCCTGGCGCCAGTCCCTGGCACGGAAGGTCGCCTTCCTCCAGCGCATGGGGATCGACATCCCGCAACCGGCGGTCTCCCTGATCGTCTGATCCCGGCCCTCCCGCCCGGGGGGCCGACCGACATCTGTGGCGCGCCTGGCGGGGAGGGCGCGTCCCCGGGTCTGTTCAGCCGAGCAGGTCGCGCACCGCCGAGCGCTCGGACTCGAGCTCCTCGGTGGTGACGCGGATGCGGTCCTGGGCGAAGTCACTGTGGGCGAGGTCCTCGACGACGAGCCATGCCGCGCCGTCGGACCGGACCGGGAACCCGAAGACGAGCCCTTCGGGGGCGCCGTACTCGCCGTGGGACACCACCGCCAGCGACACGCAGTCGCCGGGGGCGGTGGGGGTCACGATGCTGCGCACCGAGTCGACCACGGCGTTGGCTGCCGAGGCCGCCGAGGAGGCCCCGCGGGCCTCGATGATCTGCGCGCCACGCTGTTGCACGGTCTTGATGAACTCCGTGCGCAGCCACTCGAGGTCGTCGATCACCTCGGGGGCGGGCTCGGCGCCCACCCGGGTGTTCTCGAAGTCGGGAAATTGCGTGGAGGAGTGGTTGCCCCATATGGCCATGCCCGTCACCGACGCCACCGGCACCCCGGCCTTGCGAGCCAGGAGGCTCTGCGCCCGGTTCTGGTCGAGCCGGGTCATGGCGAAGAACCGGTCGTCGGGGATCTCGGGGGCGTGGGCCCGGGCGATGAGGCAATTGGTGTTGCACGGGTTACCCACCACGAGCACGCGCACGTCCGACGCGCCGTGGGCGGCGATGGCCTCACCTTGGGGTCCGAAGATGCTTCCGTTCACGGCCAGCAGGTCGTTGCGCTCCATGCCCGCCTTGCGGGGGATCGAACCCACCAGCAGTGCCCACGACGTCCCGTCGAAGGCGGTCTTGGCGTCCGATGTCGGCTCGACGCCGGCCAGGAGCGGAAAGGCGCAGTCGTCGAGCTCCATCACCACGCCCTGCAGCGCGCCCATGGCCGGCTCGATCTCGAGCAGGCGGAGCACGACGGGCTGGTCGGGACCGAACATCTGGCCCGACGCGATCCGGAACAGCAGTGAGTAGCCGATCTGCCCGGCGGCGCCGGTGACGGTGACGTGGACGGGGGTCTTCGACAGGGACATGGGGCGCGAGGCTACCGGCTGTCAGAGGCGGTCGACGATGGCGGAGGCGAACTCCGAGCACTTCACCTCGGTGGCGCCCTTCATGAGGCGGGCGAAGTCATAGGTGACGACCTTGTCGCCGATGGTGGCCTCCAGGGCGCGCACGATGTCGGCGGCGGCTTCGACCCACCCCAGGTGCTCGAACATGAGCACGCCCGACAAGATGACCGAACCCGGGTTGACCTTGTCCTGGCCGGCGTACTTGGGGGCGGTGCCGTGGGTGGCCTCGAACACGCCGTGGCCGGTCACGTAGTTGATGTTCCCCCCGGGCGCGATGCCGATCCCACCCACCTGGGCGGCCAGGGCGTCGGAGAGGTAGTCGCCGTTGAGGTTGGTGGTGGCGATGACGTCGAAGTCCTCGGGCCGGGTCAGCACCTGCTGGAGGGTGATGTCGGCGATGGTGTCCTTCACGAGCAGCTTGCCGCCGGGATCCCCACCACAGTCGTCCCACCCCACGGCGACGTCGGCGAACTCCTCCCGCACGAGCTCGTAGCCCCAGTTGCGGAAGGCCCCCTCGGTGAACTTCTGGATGTTGCCCTTGTGCACCAGGGTCACGCTCCGGCGGCCGCGGGCCAGCGCGTACTCGAGGGCGGCGCGCACCAGCCGCTTGGAGCCGAGCTCGGAGATGGGCTTGATCCCGATGCCCGAGTTGGGCCGGATGTCCCATCCCATCTCGTCGCTCAGGAACGCCGAGAGCCGGTCCGCCTCGGGGGTGCCGGCCTGGACCTCGAGACCGGCGTACACGTCCTCGGTGTTCTCCCGGAAGATGACCATGTCGACCTTCTCGGGATGCAGGACCGGCGAGGGGACCCCCGTGAACCAGCGCACGGGCCGCAGGCACACGTAGAGGTCGAGGATCTGGCGCAGGGCCACGTTGAGGGAACGGATCCCGCCGCCCACCGGCGTGGTGAGGGGCCCCTTGATGCCGATGAGGTGCTCGCGGAAGGCCTCCACGGTCTTGTCGGGGAGCCAGTCGCCGGTCTCCTTGAAGGCCTTCTCCCCCGCCAGGACCTCCTTCCAGGCGATCTTGCGCCCGTGCTTGGCGGCCGCGGCGTCGAACACGAGGCGCGAGGCGGGCCAGATGTCGACACCGGTCCCGTCACCCTCGATGAACGGGATGATGGGTTCGTCGGGGACCTGCAGGACCCCCTCGGGGGTCATGGTGATGCGTTGGGCCATAGGGGCGAGCCTAAGCGTTGGCAGACAACCCCAGAGCGGCGTAGATCTCCCGGGTCGCGCTGGACCGGTTGAGCGTGTAGAAGTGCAGGCCCGGAGCGCCCGCCTCGAGCAGTTTCTCGCACAGCTCGGTCGCCATGGCCACCCCCGCGTGGCGCACGGCTTCGTCGCCGCCCCGGGCCGACGCCTCCTCGAGTCGGGCCACGGCCCAGGGGGGGAGCGCCGCTCCCATCTCGGCCATGCGCGGCACCGACCGGAGGGCGGTCACGGGCATGATGCCGGGGAGCACCGGCGTGTGCACCCCGCGTTGGGCCAGGTCCTGCATGAGGCCCACGTACTCGTCGACCTCGAAGAAGAACTGGGTGACGCCGAAGTCCGCCCGGCGGAGCTTGGCGGCCAGCTGGTCCCGGTCCGAGCGCATGTCGGGGGAGGAGGGGTGACCGGCGGGATGGGCGGCGACGCCGATCGAGAACCCCCCGATGGCCCGGGCCAGCTCGACGAGCTCGACGGCGTGGCGCAGCTCGCCGGGCCCGGCCGAGGGGTCGGTCGGGGGGTCGCCCCCCAGGGCCATGAGGTTCTCCACGCCCGCCTTGCGGAACGACACCAGGATCTCGGCCAGCTCCAACCGGGTGTGGGCGACGCAGACGAGGTGGGCCATGGGCGTGAGCGTGGTCGTGCGCAACATGCCCGCCACCAGGTCGTGGGTGCGCTGGCGCGACTCGCGGCCCCCGCGGTAGGTGACCGACACGAACGACGGCGCCAGGGGCTCGAGCTCGCGCAGGGTCCGGACCAGCGTGGCCTGCTCGGAGTCGTTCTTGGGCGGGAAGAACTCGAAGGAGTAGGTGGCGCCCTGGTTCAGCATGTCGGAGATCAGCGCCATGACCAGGCCATCTTACCGGCGGCCCCGTGGTAGTCCCTGGCCCGGGCCCGGGTGGCGCGTCCGGGGACGGGCTCAGGCGCCTCGCTCGGCGGCCCGCAGCGCGTTGCGCAGGAGCATGGCCCGGGTCATGGGACCCACCCCGCCGATGCGAGGGGTGATCCATCCCGCCACCTCGGCCACGGACTCCTCGACGTCGGAGAGGAGCCGGCGGCCGTCCCAGCTCGTTCCCGCCCCCACCACCGCCGCCCCCGGCTTGACCATGTCGGGCGTGACGAGCCCGGCCGAGCCGGCCGCGGCCACCACGACGTCGGCCTGGCGCACGTAGGGGGCGAGGTCGGCCACGCCCGTGTGAACCACGGTGACCGCGGCGTTGCACCCGGGCCGCTTGAGGGCGAGCAGCAGCGCCAGGGGCCGGCCGATGGTGATGCCGCGACCGATGACGACCACGTGACGCCCCTCCACGGGCACGTCGTAGGCGTGGAGGAGCTCGACGATGCCCGCCGGCGTGCACGGCAGCGGTCCGGGCACGCCCATCACGAGGCGGCCGAGGTTCACGGGGTGCAGGCCGTCGACGTCCTTGGCGTCGTCCACGGCCAGGAGGGCCGACTCCTCGTCGAGACCTTTGGGCAGGGGGAGCTGGACCAGAAAGGCGTGGACGGCGGGGTCGGCGTTGAAGCGACGGATCACCGCCTCGAGCTCTTCCTGGCTCGTCTCCGCCGGGAGGTGCTCGTGCACCGAGGCCATGCCGACCTCCTTGCAGTCGGCGTGCTTGAGCGCCACGTACCGCTCGCTGGCGGGATCGTCGCCCACGAGGATGGTGCCCAACCCGGGCCGGATGCCTTCGGAGACGAGCCGGGCCGTGCGGTCGGTGACCTCGGCCCGCACGCGCGCCGCCAGGGTTTCCCCGTCGAGGAGGCGTGCCGTCACCGGGATCCTCAGTGGCGGAAGTGGCGCTCGCCGGTGAGCACCATGGCCATCCCGTGCTCGTCGGCGGCAGCCACCATCTCGTTGTCCTTGACCGATCCCCCGGGCTGCACCACGGCCGCCACACCGGCCCCGGCGAGGACGTCGATCCCGTCGCGGAAGGGGAAGAAGGCATCGCTGGCCGCCGCCGCCCCCCGGGAGCGGGCTCCCGCCTTCCCCACGGCGATCTGGGCGGCCTCCACCCGGCTCTGCTGGCCGGCGCCCACCCCGAGGGCCTGGCCGTCGACGGCCACCACGATGGCGTTGGACGAGGTCCGGGCGCACACCCGCCAGGCCAGCTCGATGTCACGCCACTGGGCGTCGGTGGGGGCCACTTTGGTGGGTACCTGCCAATCCGACCGTGTGGTGGTCAGGTGGTCGGCCTCCTGGACCAGGAAGCCCGCCCCCAGGCTGCGCAGCTCGAGGGCGGCCCCGGTGTGCGGCGGGGCCTCGAGCAGCCGCGTGGCCTTGCGCCGGGCGGCGAGGGCCTCGAGGGCACCGGCGCCGAAGGAGGGCGCCACCACCACGTCGGCCTGGGGGCCTTCGGCCACCGCTTGGGCCACCTCGAGCGTGCAGGGGCCGCCCAGGGCCACCACGCCGCCGAAGGCCGACAGCGGATCGCATTCCAAGGCGCGCCGGTACGCCTCGGCCAGCGTGGGGGCGAGCGCGGCGCCGCAGGGGTTGGCGTGCTTGATGATGGCGACGGCCGGCTGGGCGCCGGCGCCCAGCTCGGCCACGAGGCGCCAGGCCGCGTCGGCGTCGAAGAGGTTGAGGTACGAAAGGGCGCTGCCGCCGTGCTGGACCACACCGTCCCACCACGTCGGGTGGCTGCGGTCGCGATAGCGCGCCCCGCGCTGGTGGGGGTTCTCGCCGTAGCGGAGCTCCTGAGCGCGCTCGAGCGCCAGGTGCAACGTGGGCGGCAGCAGCTCGCCCGGGCCGCCGGGACCCCCGGCGTCGAACCACTCGACGATGGCCGCGTCGTAGGCGGCGCAGTGCGCGAAGGCGGCGCGCGCCAGGCGGCGCCGGGTGTCGTCGGACAGCGCCCCCGCGGCGCGCAGTTCGGCCAGCACCACCGGGTAGTCGGCGGGGTCGACGACCACGCCCACATGGGCGTGGTTCTTGGCCGCGGCGCGCACCATGGTGGGGCCGCCGATGTCGATCAACTCGATCGAAGGGTCCGAGGAGAACGGGTAGAGGTTGCTCACCACCAGGTCCACGGGCTCGATGTGCTGGGCGGCGAGATCGGCGACGTGGGCGGGGTTGCCCCTGTCGGCCAGGATGCCCCCGTGCACCTTGGGGTGCAGCGTCTTCACCCTGCCTCCGAGCATCTCGGGTGCGCCGGTGACCTCGGCGACCTCGGTCACGGCGATCCCGGCGTCGGCCAGGGCGGCGGCGGTCTTGCCGCTGGCGACGAGCTCCCACGACAGGTCCGCGAGCCCCTGGGCCAGCTCGAGCAGGCCGGTCTTGTCGTAGACCGACAGCAGCGCCCTCATGGGCGCCCCTGGCGCTGGGCCCGGCCCGCGGCGACGCCCTCGAGGTCGTCGATCATCTTCTTCACGGTGTCTGGGTACAGACGGCGCTCGACCTGCTTGATGCGCTCGTGCAGGGTTTCGACGGTGTCGTTGGCGAGCACGGGGACCTCCTCTTGGGCGAGCACGGGACCGGCGTCGGTGTCGACAGTGGCGAGGTGCACGGTGCAGCCCGTGACCGGCACCCCGGCGGCGAGGGCCTCCTCCACCGTGTGCCACCCGGGGAAGGCAGGGAGGAGGGCGGGGTGGGTGTTGAGCACCCGGCGGTCGAAGGCGTCGAACAGCGGCCGAGCCAGCACGGTGCCGAACCCCGCCATGGCCACGAGGTCGATGTCGGCGTCGGCGAGCACCTCGGTGACCCGGCGGGTGAAAGCCCAGCGGTCGAAGCCGCCTCCGTAGCCGCCGAAGGCCTGGCGCTCGACGAGCTCGGCGTCGACGCCCGCCGCCCTGGCCACCTCGAGGGCCCGGCAGGGCCGGTCGGCGAGCACGAGCGCGACGGGCACGTCCTCGGCGAGCATGGCTTCGAGGATGCTCCCAGTACCCGATACGAGCACCGCCACGCGCACGCCGGCCACGCTACCAGCGCGCCGGGCCCGCTCCGCCGGGGTCAGCCCAGGCTCTTGACGATCTCCACCATGCGCTCCCCGGCCTCGGTGGGGTTGAGCGCCACGGTGGCACCGGCGTCGGCGAGGGCCGCCATCTTGGCCTGGGCCGTGCCCTGGGACCCCGAGATGATGGCGCCGGCGTGCCCCATCTTCCGCCCCGGCGGTGCGGTCACCCCGGCGATGTAGCACACGACGGGCTTGGACATGTTGTCCTTGATGAACTGCGCCGCCTCCTCCTCCGCCGAGCCGCCGATCTCCCCGATCATCATGACGGCGCGGGTGTCGGGGTCCTCCTCGAACGCGGCCAGGCAGTCGATGAAGCTCGTCCCGGGCACGGGGTCGCCGCCGATGCCCACGCACGTGGTCTGGCCCACCTTCTGCTGCGACAGCTCGTGCAGGGCCTGGTACGTCAGGGTCCCTGAGCGGCTCACGATGCCCACCGGACCGCCCGGGAGGGCGATGTCGCCCGAGGTGATGCCGATGTTGCACTTGCCCGGCGAGATGACGCCGGGGCAGTTGGGGCCGAGCAGCCGTACCCCGGGGTGGTCCCGGCGCAAGACGTTGTAGAACAGGGCCTCGTCCTGGGCGGGGATGCCCTCGGTGATGCACACGATGAAGCGCACGCCCGAGGACGCCGCCTCGAGGATCGCCGCTGGGGCGCCCTTGGGCGGGACCACCACGAACGAGGCATCGGCCCCCGTGGCCGCCACGGCGTCGCCCACGGTGTCGTAGATGGGGACACCGTCGACGTCGGTGCCACCCTTGCCCGGCGTGACCCCCGCCACCACCTGGGTGCCGTAATCGCGGTTGCGCAGGCCGTGGAACCGGCCCTGGCTCCCGGTCAGGCCCTGCACCACCACCTTGGTGTTCTCGTCGACGAAGATGCTCACTTTGCCCCTCCTGCCAGCGCCACGGCGCGACGTGCGGCACCCAGCATGGTTTCGTCCACGACCAGGCGGTCCGAGATGTGCGAGGCCAGGATCTCGTGGCCTGCTTCTGCGTTGGTGCCGTCGAGGCGCAACACGATGGGAGAGCGGATCTCGACGCGCCCCAGGGCTTCCACGATCCCGTTGGCGACCTCGTCGCAACGGGTGATGCCCCCGAAGATGTTCACGAAGATCGACCGCACGGCCTCGTCGGTGTTGATCACCTCGAGGGCCGCCGCCATGACGTCCGCGTTGGCCCCGCCCCCGATGTCGAGGAAGTTGGCGGCCGTGCCTCCCACCTGGGTGACGACGTCGAGCGTGCTCATGGCGAGGCCGGCGCCGTTGGCGATGATGCCCACCGACCCCGACAGGCCGATGTAATTGAGGCCCTTCTCCTTGGCCAGCAGCTCACGCTCGTCGAAAGTCTCGGTCCCTGCGAACTGCTCCCATTCGGGATGGCGGAAAGCGGCGTTGTCGTCGAGGGTCACCTTGGCGTCGAGGGCGTGGACCCGCCCGTCGGTGGTGAGGATGAGGGGGTTGATCTCGGCCAGGTCGCAGTCACCTTCGACATAGCAGCGGTACAGGGCGACCAGGAGCTCGGCCGCGGGGGCCCGCGCCTCGGTGTCGAGGTCGGCTTCGGTCACCAGGCGCTGGGCGGCGTCGAGCGACAGGCCGTCGACCGGGTCCACGTGCAGGCGGGCGATGGCATCGGGATCGGTGGCGGCCACCTCCTCGATCTCCACACCCCCCTTGGCCGACACCATGCACAGGTGGAGCTTGGCGGCCCGGTCGAGGGTGAAGCTGGCGTAGTACTCGCGTGCGATGTCCGAGGCGTGCTCGACCCACAGCCGGTGCACGACGTGGCCGTGGATGTCCATGCCCAGGATGGCCGAGGCGTGGGTGCGCACCTCCCCGGCGTCCGACGCCAACTTGATGCCGCCCGCCTTGCCCCGGCCGCCCACCTTGACCTGAGCCTTGACCACGACCGGGTAGCCGGCGCCATCGGCCTGGACGACGGCCTCGTCCACGGTGTCGGCCACGCCGCCGGGCGAGGTGGGGATGCCGTAGCGGGCGAAGTACTGCTTGCCCTGGTACTCGTAGAGATCCACTGCTGGTCCTGCTCCTCTCACGCCGCCCGGTGGGGCTGGCGCCTGTCGTGCCGGATCACGTCTGGTCGGCTCAGCTTCCGGCGGTGGCCTCCTCCCGCCGGTCGAGAGCGTCGGCCAGCCACTGCACGGTGGTGTCGAGAGAGGCTCCGGGCGTGAACACCTCGGCGACCCCCAGCTCCTTGAGCGCGGGGATGTCGCCCTCGGGGATGATCCCGCCCACGATCACGAGCACGTCCTCGAGGCCCTGGGCCCGGAGCCCGTCGATCACCCGGGGCACCAGGGTCAGGTGCGCCCCCGACAGCAGCGAAAGCCCCACGGCGTCGGCGTCCTCTTGGACCACGGCCTGGACCACCTGTTCGGGCGTCTGGTGCAGCCCGGTGTAGATGACCTCGAAGCCGCCGTCACGCAGGGCGCGGGCGATGACCTTCGCACCTCGGTCGTGGCCGTCGAGCCCGGGCTTGGCCACCACGACCCGGTAGGGACGCTTCATCGGGCACCGAGTGTAGGCACCACTGCCTGACGCGGCGCCAGACGGGGCCCGGGCCGGGCGCCCGAGGGGGCGGCGCCGGCGGGCGCCCCGAGGGGGCGGCGCCGGCGGGCGGGCCCGGCGCTCAGCCGCGGCGGGCGGAGATGTTGAGGCGCACGTAGTCGATGACGGACTCGCCCATCGCCGCGGCCACCTTCCCCAGGAACTCGGCCCGCTGCGGGGGCGACATCCCCTCCACGTGGGTGCGCAGGCACACCGTCTCCAGGTAGGTCTCGAGCTCGTGGCCCCGTTCCAGGCGGGTGGGCTCGGGGTGCGTCCACACCTCGACGTGGTCGAAACCCGCTCGCTCCAGCCTGGCGCGCGTCTCGTCGGGTGTGGCGTAGAGCCACCGCCCCGATCGTTCGGTCCCCGTCGACCGCACCGCCTCGAGCAGGCCGGCGATGTTGCCCGCCGCGCCGCACTGGGCCTCGAGCGGCGCCCCGGGGCTCATCACCGCGGCGAGGTTGGCGAAGAGGCGGTCGTGGTCGAGGACCCAGTGGAACGTGGCCGTGGACAACACCGCGTCCACAGGGCAGTCCTCCCCGAGCGAGGCGGGCGAGAGCGCCAGGAGGTCGGCCTCGACGAAGCGCACCCTCGCCGTGAAGCGCGCCAGACGGCGACGGGCCTCGGCCAGCATCGACGGTGCCGCGTCGAAGGCGACCACCCGTCCCTGGGGCAGGCGCTCGAGCAGCATCTCGGTGACGCGGCCGCTCCCGGCCCCGGCGTCGAGGACGGTCTCGGCCCCGTCCAGCTGCAGACGGCCCAGGACCGCCGCGCCCCAGCGGGTCATGGGATCGGAGATGCGGTCGTAGGTGGTGGCGTCCCAGTCGCGGTGCTTCGACGCCAGGTCGTCTCGGGGTCCGCCTGTGTCCGGCGTCACCTCGGGCCCGTGCCGTCGCGCCACTCGGCCATCTTGGGGAGCCGGCTCTTGCGCCCCGAGGCGCGCGGTTCCCGACGTTCCCGAACCTGCCGCCGGCCGGCGAGCCGGTGCCGTCGATCGGGCCGGGGGGTCCGGCTGGGAGTCGCCCCATGGGTCGGGGTCGAAGAAGTCCTGCGCCCATGTATCGGCGGCGGCCTCGGCGTGGGCGGCCGGTTCGTCGATCCCGTCCCAATCCTCGGTGGAGCCGGGGCGGGCCATGCCGGCGCGCCGGCGCGACCACGACAACGCCCGCAGCGGGTCGGGGCGCTTGCCCCACGACGAGCCCACGTCGCGCACGAGGTCGGGGGGGAGCTCGGCCAGGAACCGGCTGGGGATGGCGTGGCTCGTGGATCCCCACAACGTCCGGCTCCAGGCGTGGGTCAGGTACAGCTGGCGCCGGGCCCGCGTGATCCCCACGTAGCACAAGCGCCGTTCCTCCTCGAGTTGCAGGGGGTCCTCGAGGGCGCGCAGATGGGGGAACACGCCGTCTTCGAGGCCCACCAGGAAAACGGCGGGGAACTCCAGGCCCTTGGCGGTGTGCAGCGTCATGAGCGACACGCGTCGATCCCCGGCGTCGAGCTCGTCGCTGTCGGACACCAGGGCCACCGACTCCAGGAATTCGTCGAGGCTGTCGTACTCGCCCGCCGCTCCGGCGAGCTCGGCGATGTTCTCGAGCCGGCCGTGGGCCTCGAGGGTGTCCTCCGCCTCCAGCGCGGCGCGGTACCCGGTGCGCTCGGCCACCGTCTCCACCACGGCACCGGGGCTCGCGCCGGCTTCGGCCATGTGGCGCAGCTGCACCAGGAGCCCGTGCAGCTCAGCGCTACCCCGCAGCGCCTTGCCGGTCACCCCCGCCTCTCCGGCATGCTCGAGGGCGTCGACGAAGGAACGGCCGTTGGCGCGCGCCCAGGCCGCCAGGCGGTCCACCGAGGCGTCGCCCACTCCCCGGCGCGGCACGTTCACGACGCGCCGGGCCGACACCTCGTCAGAGGGGTTCCCGAGCAGGCGCACATAGGCGAGTAGGTCCTTCACCTCGCGACGGTCGTAGAAGCGGGTGCCCCCCACCACCTTGTAGGGGATGGCGGCGCGCACGAGCTCCTCCTCGAGCGCCCTGCTCTGTGCGTTGGTGCGGTAGAAGACAGCGACGTCGCCGTAGTCGATGCCCTCGAACTCGGCCAGGCGCCCGATCTCGGTCGTCACCCAGGCCGCCTCGTCGTACTCGTCCTCGGCCCGGTAGCGGACGATGGGGCCGCCCTCTTCCCCCTCGGTCCACAGCTCCTTGGGCAAGCGGGTGGTGTTGTTGGCGATGACGGCGTTGGCGGCGTCGAGGATGGTCTTGGTCGAGCGGTAATTCTGTTCGAGGGGGATGACCGCCGCGTCGGGGAAGGCCTCCTCGAATTCGAAGATGTTGCGGATGTCCGCGCCGCGCCATCCGAAGATCGACTGGTCGCTGTCGCCCACCACGCACACGTTGTGGTGCTCGGCCGCCAGCATGAGCACGATCTCGTTCTGAGCCCGGTTGGTGTCCTGGAACTCGTCCACGAGCACGTGCTTGAAGCGCGTGCGATAACCGTCCAGAACGTCGGGCGCCGTCTGGAACAGGCGGACGGTGAGCAACAGCAGGTCGTCGAAGTCCATGGCCGAGGCCGCCAGCAGCCGGCGCTCGTATTCCTGGTAGACCTCGGCGATGCGCCGCTCGAACACCGATCGCGCCGCCTGCGCGTAGGCGTCGCCCGAAGCGAGCTCTGCCTTGGCCCCGGAGATGGCAGCCTGCACGGACCGGGCCGGCAGCTTCTTGGCGTCGATGTTGAGGTCCCTGAGGATGTGCTCGACCAGACGGCGCGAGTCGGCGTCGTCGTAGATGGTGAAGGACTTGCGGTACCCCAGCCGGTCCGCATGGGCGCGCAGGATCCGGACGCAGGCGGCGTGGAACGTCGACACCCACATGCGTTGCGCCACCGGGCCGATGAGGCCCACGAGGCGCGTCCGCATCTCGTCGGCGGCCTTGTTGGTGAAGGTGATGGCCAGGATCTCCCACGGCGTGGCGTCCCCGGTGGCGATGAGGTGCGCCACCCGGTGGGTGAGCACGCGCGTCTTGCCCGATCCCGCCCCCGCCACCACCAGCAACGGGGTGCCGCGGTGGACCACGGCGCGCCGTTGGGGGCCGTTGAGCCCCTCGACGAGCGCGTCGGGCGCGGGCAGGTCGTCGGTCCACCGGGCCCGGCGCGCCGGGCGGGCCGGGGCCTCGGCGCCGGGTGCCCCGGTCGGCGGGGTCTCGAACCCTTCGAACTCGTCGACGTCGTCGAAGGAACCGAGCCGGGGCCGGGGCACGCCGGACACGCTCACTCCCATTCAATGGTGCCGGGCGGCTTCGACGTGATGTCGAGGGCCACCCTGTTGACGCCGTCCACCTCGTTGATGATGCGCGACGACAGGCGCTCGAGCAGCTCGTAGGGCAGCCGGGCCCAGTCCGCGGTCATGGCGTCGTCGGAGGTGACGGCGCGGATGACCACGGGGTAGGCGTAGGTGCGCTCGTCCCCCATCACCCCCACGGTGCGCACGGCGGGGAGCACCGCGAAGCTCTGCCACAGCTTTCGGTACAGACCGGCGCGTCGCACCTCCTCGATGACGATGGCGTCCGCGGCGCGCAGGATCCCGGCGCGCTCGGGCGTCACCTCGCCGATGATGCGGACCGCCAGGCCGGGGCCGGGGAAGGGCTGGCGCCACACGATCTCCTCGGGCAGCCCGAGCTCCTCTCCCACGGCGCGCACCTCGTCCTTGAACAGCAGGCGCAACGGCTCCACCAGCGCGAACGCCATGTCCTGGGGCAGACCACCCACGTTGTGGTGCGACTTGATGGTGGCGGCGTCCCCGGTGCCGGACTCGATGATGTCGGGGTAGAGCGTGCCCTGGACGAGGAAGCGGGCGTCTTTCACGTCGGCCGCCACCTCTTCGAAGACGCGGATGAACGTCTCGCCGATGGCCTTGCGCTTGGCCTCGGGGTCGGTCACGCCCCGGAGGACTCCGAAGAACCGGTCGGCCGCCTTGACGTGGACCAGGTCCATGTGGAACTGACGGCGGAACGTCTCTTCGACCTGCTCGGCCTCGCCGGTGCGCATGAGACCGGTGTCGACGAACACACAGGTGAGCTGGTCACCGATGGCCCTGTGCACCAGGGCGGCCGCGACCGCCGAGTCGACACCACCCGACAGGGCGCACAGCACGTGGGAATCCGACACCTGGGCCCGTACCGCCTGCAGCGCCGACTCGATGATGTTGGTGTGGGTCCACAGGGGGCGGGCTCCGCACACGTCGAAGAGGAACCGCTCGAGCAGCTCCTGGCCCCGCTCGGTATGGACGACCTCGGGATGGAATTGCACCCCGTAGATCTGTCGTTCGGCGTCGCTGAGCACGGCCACGGGCGCTTCGGGCGTCGATCCGTTGGCCACGAAGCCGGGGGGCACCTGCGTGATCGAGTCGGCGTGGCTCATCCACACGTCGGCGGGTCCCTGGGGGGGCCAGTCGGCGAAGAGGGGGGAGGTGGCGGAGCGGGTGAGCGCGGTGCGCCCGTACTCGCCGCGCCCGGTGCGCGACACGACGCCGCCGAGCTGTTGGGT
Source organism: uncultured Acidimicrobiales bacterium (assembly GCA_963848335.1). Taxonomy (GTDB): domain Bacteria; phylum Actinomycetota; class Acidimicrobiia; order Acidimicrobiales; family UBA8190; genus Chersky-840. The sequence continues at coordinate 158,177 of CAWKDD010000002.1, read as the reverse complement.
GAGCAGCTGGGCGCCGTAGCAGATGCCGAGGATGGGCACCCCGGCCTCGTACAGCGCGGGGTCGACGGCCGGGGCCCAGTCGGCGTACACGGACTTGGGCCCTCCCGACAAGATGATGCCCTTGGGCCGGCGCGCCAGCAGCTCCGTGGCGGGGGTGTCGAAGCGGACGATCTCCGAGTAGACGCGCGCCTCGCGCACCCGGCGGGCGATCAACTGGGCGTACTGGGCGCCGAAGTCGACGACGAGAACGGTGTCGGGGGTGTCGGTCACGGCGTGGACGGGGGCGGGGCGGGCGAGGACGAGGACGAGGACTGGGGCGCGCTCAGTGCCCCATCCCCACTCCCTGGGAGCGCTGGAGTGCCTTGCCCTCGGTCTGGAGGGCGGGTGCCACCATCACCTCCGCCTTCTGGAACTCCTTCACCGACTCGTAGCCGCAGGTGGCCATGGCGGTGCGCAGTGCGCCGAAGAGGTTCATGCGCCCGTCGTTCTCGTGGGCGGGACCCAGGAGGATCTCCGACAGCGTGCCCCGCACGGTGGTCCTGACGCGCGCCCCCCGGGGGAGGGTGGGATGGAACGTGGCCATGCCCCAGTGGAATCCCCGGCACGGCGCCTCCTCCGCCGAGGACAGCGGCGAGCCGAGCATCACGGCGTCGGCTCCGCACGCGATGGCCTTGGCGATGTCACCGCCCCGGCTCATGCCGCCATCGGCGATGACATGGACGTAGACGCCGGTCTCGTCGAGATGCCGCATGCGCGCCCCGGCCACGTCCGCGATGGCGGTGGCCTGGGGCACACCCAGGCCCAGCACGCCCCGTGTGGTGCAGGCATTGCCGGGACCGACCCCGACGAGCACACCGACGGCCCCGGTGCGCATGAGGTGCAGGGCGGCCTGGTACGAGGCACAGCCGCCCACGATCACGGGCAGGTCGAAGGCCCGGATGAACTTCTTCAGGTTGAGCGGCTCGACCGTCTTCGACACGTGCTCGGCGGAGACCACCGTCCCCTGGATGACGAGCATGTCGAGCTCGCCGGCGAGGATCGCCGGTGCCATCTCCGTGGTGCGTTGGGGCGTGACCGACGCGCACGACACCACTCCGGCCGACTTGATCTCACGGATCCGCTCGGTGACCAGCTCGGGCTTGATGGGCTCGAGGTACATCTGCTGCATGCGGGCGGTGGCCTTGTCGTCGTCGATCCTGGAGATCTCCTCGAGCAAGGGCTCGGGGTCCTCGTAGCGGGTCCACAACCCTTCGAGATTGAGCACGGCCAGGCCCCCCAGGCGGCCGACGTCGATGGCCGTCCTCGGGCTCACGACCCCGTCCATGGCCGCCGCCATCAGCGGCAGGTCGAAGCGAAAGGCGTCGATCTCCCACGAGATGTCCACGTCCTCGGGGTCGCGCGTGCGGCGGCTGGGCACGATGGCGATGTCGTCGAAGCCGTAGGCACGGCGCCCTGACTTGTAGATGCCGATCTCGATCTCAGCCACCTGGCCGCCTCCTGCACGTCGGTCGTCGCACCCGCCTTCGCCCGCGGCGTTCCTCCACGATACCGTCCGCCACCCTGGGCCCCGCGCCGCACGGGGTGTGGCGACACCAGCGCGCGCGAGGCCCCGGCGGCACCGTGAACGGCCAGGTCGCGAGGGGTCGGATCCGGGATCAGACGTCGAGGACGAGCCGGAGCAGCTCGACCAGCATGCGGGCGGTGGCCCCCCACACGGTGTCATGGGGCAGCTCGAAGAACCACACCGGGAACGAGCCGTCCACGCCGGACGCGGCGGGCAGCATCCGACGCCCGGGCACGACCCAGCGCTCCTCACGGAACACGCCGTCAACGGCCAGCTCGGCGAGGGACACGTCGAAGACGTGCTCCACCTCGTGGGGGTTGGCCGTGAGCCGGGGGGCGCCGGGAAGAACTCCGACGACCGGGGTGATGGTGGCGCGGGAGGAGAAGGTGGACAGCGGCGTGAGCCGTCCCACCACCTCCACCTGATCGGGGTCGAGCCCGACCTCCTCGGCGGACTCCCGCAGGGCTCCCGCCTCGGGGCTCTCGCCGGCGTGGAGGCGGCCCCCGGGGAAGCTCACCTCCCCGGTGTGGGTGCGCAGGTGCGCCGCCCGGCGGGTCAGGACGACCCTGGTCTCGCCGTCGCGCTCGAACAGCGGCACGAGCACGGCCGAGGGGGCCCCGGGGTCGGGGAACCCGTCGAAGGTCACCCGCTCCTCGGCCACGAGACCGCGATGGTGGGCCTCGACCGCCGGGCGCACCACCCCCAGCCCGAGGCCCCTGCGTCGCTCCGCCGCCAAGGTGGCCCAGGGGGCCGGGGCGCCCGCATAGGCCCGGGGCGGACGGGGGATCACCTGGCGCCCCGAGGGCGGCAGGCCCTCGGGGAAGCCGGGGGAGGTGCCCTGCGCCCGGTCCTCCCGAGGCTCCCCGTCAGGGACGGTGTCGGCGGTCTCCGGCATCGGGCTGCACGCTACCGGCGCGGTCACAGACGACAGACGGCCGGGCCACGAGGCCCGGCCGTCTGGGGAAACCCTGCCGCCGATCACCGGCGACGGTTCCGACTACATCATCCCCATACCGCCCATACCGCCCATGCCGCCGCCCATGCCACCCATGGCGGCAGCCGCCGCGGCGGCGTCGACCTTCTCGGGCTTGTCGGCCACCACCGCTTCGGTGGTGAGCAGCAGGGCCGCCACCGACGCCGCGTTCTGCAGCGTGGAGCGGGTGACCTTGGCGGGATCGATGACGCCCGCCTTGACGAGGTCCTCGAAGTTCCCCGTGGACGCGTTGAGCCCCACCGAACCCGATTCGCTCTCGACCTGGCGGACCGTCACGGCCCCTTCGAGCCCGGCGTTGATGGCGATCCACTTGAGCGGCTCGTCGAGCGCGTGCGCCACGATCCTGGCGCCGGTCGCCTCGTCGCCGTCGAGGCTCTTGGCGAGCTTCTCCACCGCGGCCCGGCTGCGGACGAGGGCGACTCCGCCCCCGGCCACGATGCCTTCTTCGATGGCGGCGCGCGTGGCGGACAGGGCGTCCTCGATGCGGTGCTTCTTCTCCTTGAGCTCGACCTCGGTGGCCGCTCCCACGCGCACCACGGCGACGCCACCGGCCAGCTTGGCCAGGCGCTCCTGGAGCTTCTCGCGGTCCCAGTCCGAGTCGGTGTCCTCGATCTCGCGCTTGATCTGGGCGATGCGGCCCTTCACGTCCTCCTCGGCACCGCCGCCGTCGACGATCGTGGTGTCGTCCTTGGTGACGATGACCCGGCGGGCCTTGCCGAGCAGGTCGATGGTGGCGTTCTCCAGCTTCAGCCCGATCTCCTCGGAGATGACCTGACCGCCGCTCAGGATGGCGAGGTCCTGGAGCATGGCCTTACGGCGATCGCCGAAGCCCGGAGCCTTGACCGCCAGCGACGTGAAGGTGCCCCGGATCTTGTTGACCACCAACGTCGCCAGGGCCTCGCCTTCGATGTCCTCGGCGATCAGGAGCAGGGGCTTGCCCGTCTGCATGACCTTCTCGAGCACCGGCACCAGGTCGTGCACGGCGCTGATCTTCTGGTTGGCGATCAGGATCAGCGGGTCCTCGAGGATGGCCTCCTGGCGCTCGGGGTCGGTCACGAAGTACGGGGAGAGATATCCCTTGTCGAACTGCATGCCCTCGGTGAACTCGAGCTCGAGGCCGAAAGTGTTGGACTCCTCGACGGTGACGGTGCCGTCCTTGCCGACCTTGTCGATGGCCTCCGCCAGCACCTCGCCGATGGAGGCGTCGGCGGCGGAGATCGACGCCACCTGCGCGATCTCGTGACGGGAGTCGATCTCCTTGGCCTGCTTCTGGATGGCGCCGACGGCGGCCTCGACGGCCTTCTCGATGCCCCGCTTGAGCGCCATGGGGCTCGCCCCGGCGGCCACGTTGCGGAGGCCTTCGTGGATGAGGGCCTGGGCGAGCACGGTGGCGGTGGTGGTGCCGTCACCGGCGACGTCGTTGGTCTTGGTGGCGACCTCCTTCACCAGCTGGGCGCCCATGTTCTCGAACGGGTCCTCGAGCTCCACCTCGCGGGCGATGGTCACGCCGTCGTTGGTGATGGTGGGCGCGCCGAACTTCTTGTCGATGACAACGTTGCGGCCCTTGGGGCCGAGCGTCACCTTCACCGTGTCGGCCAGCCTGTTGACGCCGGCCTCGAGGCCGCGGCGTGCCGCTTCGTCGAACTTCAGGATCTTGGACATGGCGCCGTCGCCCTACTTCTTGCTGATCTTGGCGAGCACGTCACGGCTGGAGAGGATGAGCAGGTCCTCGCCTTCGAAGGTGATCTCGGTGCCGCCGTACTTGGAGTAGACGACGGTGTCACCGGCGGCGACGTCCACAGGCACGAGGTCGCCGGTGTTGTCGGCACGACGGCCGGGGCCGACGGCGATCACCTCACCTTGCTGGGGCTTCTCCTTGGCGGTGTCGGGGATCACGAGCCCGGAGGCGGTGGTCTCTTCCGACTCGCCTGGGCGGACAACGATCCGGTCCTCGAGGGGGTGGAGCTTCATGGCAGGTGAGCCTCCTGTAGGCACTTAGCACTCGAACCTTGCGAGTGCTAACGATAGCGGGCGCGGGGGACCCGGGCAACCGCGACTGCAGCGGCCCGGTGTCGGGCGGCCCGGTGTCGGGCCCGGTGCCGGCTCACGACAGCAGGGGCAGGCGGAGATTGGGGTCGGCACCGGCGTCGAGAGCGGTGGGCCCCATGTGCTCGAGCTGCCACCACCCCGCGGCGGCGATCATGGCGGCGTTGTCCGTGCACATGGCCCGGCTCGGCAGGTAGGTGGGCAACCCGAGGGCACGGCCCGACTCGGCCAGCGCCTCACGCAGGGCCCCGTTGGCCGACACCCCCCCCGCCAGGCACACGCCCCGGGCTCCCACCGACTCGGCCGCCCTCAGGGTCTTGGCCACGAGGACCTCCACCACGGCCTGCTGGAACGAGGCCGCCACGTCCTGGTCGGAGGCGTCGGGGCGGCGGCGCACGGCGTGCACCACCGCCGTCTTGAGCCCGCTGAAGGAGAAGTCGAGCCCCTCGCCCATCATGGCCCGGGGGAAGGCGAAGGCCGTCGGGTCCCCCGCCGCCGCGGCCCGCTCGATGACGGGGCCGCCGGGGTAGCCCAGACCCAGGAACCGGGCCACCTTGTCGAAGGCCTCGCCCGCGGCGTCGTCGAGGGTCTGGCCCAGGAGCCGGTAGCGGCCCGGGCCCTCCATGGACACAAGCAGGGTGTGGCCTCCCGACACGAGGAGGACGACGACGGGCCATTCGATGCCGGGGTGGTCGAGAAGGGCGGCGAAAAGATGGCCCTCGAGATGGTTGACGCCCACGAAGGGGACCTCCCACGCCAGGGACAGGGCCTTGGCCTCGCTCACCCCCACCAGCAGCGAGCCGATCAGGCCGGGTCCGGTGGTGACGGCCACGGCGTGCAGGCCCTTGCCGCTCTCGAGCCCGGCCCGTTCCAACGCGTCGGCGACCACCGGGGTCAGAAGCTCGAGATGGGCGCGGCCCGCCAATTCGGGCACGACCCCCCCGTAGCGGGCGTGGACGTCCCCCTGGCTCGACACCACCGACGACAGGACCTCGCCGCCGGCCCCCACCACGGCGGCCGCGGTGTCGTCGCACGAGGTCTCGATGCCGAGCACGAGGGCACCGGGAACGGTCATGGATCGGTCCGCAGGTGTTCCTCGATCTCGGCCAGCCGTTGGGTGTACGCGGCCGTGTCGATGTCGTGCGCCCACATGACGATGGCGTCCTCCCCCGTCTCGGGGTAGTAGTTGCGCCGGACCCCGACCGGGGCGAAGCCGAAGCGCCGGTACAGCGCCTGGGCGGCGCTGTTCGACGTCCTGACCTCCAGGGTCAGGTGCCGGGCCCCGAGGGTGGAGGCGGCGCGCGCCTGATCGAGGAGGAGGACCGTCCCGATGCTGCGACGGTGCCACGCCGTGTCCACGGTGAGCGTGGTGATGTGCCCGTCCTCCTCCACCACCATCAGGCCGCAGTAGCCGACCACGAGCGGTCCGATGGTGGCCACGGTGTAGCGCCGGGACCGGCGTTGCGCCATCTCGGACAGGAACACCGTCGACGACCACGGCCTCGGGTAATTGGCCTCCTCGATCTGGATCACGTGGCGCAGGTGCCGGCGGCGCAGTGGCACGATCCGCACCGCGCCCGCCACGCGCTCGGGCCTCGCCCCCGCCGCGTCGTCGCTGTCGTCAGGGGAGAAGCTCTGGCCGTCCCACGCCGGGGGCACTCAGCGCTCCACCCCGGCGCGTGCCCGCGTCTCCCACTTGATGCGGGTCTCCGCGTCGCGCAGGTAGTGCGGCAGCACCGTGGACGGTGGGTTGAACTCGCCCGCCGACACCTTGCGCAGAGCCAGCCACGCCAGCACTCCGGGCGGGGGGTAGGCGAGGGTCTCTCCCACGGGCGTGGCGCCGGACACGGCTCCCAGTATCGTCCGGTAACGCCGTGCGCCGTCCCCGGCCAGGACGAAGGGCTCTCCGAGGCCGGCGAGCTCGGCGGCCAGCACTTCGGGAGCGCGACGCGCCTCGGGCTCCTCCCACGAGACCCCGTCGGCCGTCGTACGCAGCCGGGCCACGAAGACCTCGCCCCGTCTGGCGTCGACCACGGGGACCACCAGCGTGTCAAGCGACACACCCGACGTCGCCACCGCGTGGGCCAGGACCTCGAGGCTGCCCACGCCCACGAGGGGCTTGTCCAACGCGAACGCCAGCGCCTGGGCGGTGGCGACGCCGACCCGGAGCCCGGTGAAGAGCCCGGGGCCCACGTCCACGCCCACAGCGTCGAGCTCGGACAGGCGCACCCCGCTGCGGCGGCACACGAAGTCCACGGCCGGGGCAATGGACTCGGCGTGGTGCCGGCCCCGTGACACCGTCACCGTGGCGAGCACGCCGGCCTCGTCGGCCAGTGCCACCCCGGCCAGCTCGGTGGCCGACTCCACGGCCAGGACCCTCATGTCGTCGCCCACGGGGAGACCAGGCCCACGAGCTCCTGGCGGCGCGGCGCCCACGACGGGGTCAGGCCGAGGGTCACCCGCCGCGCCTGCTCCTCCTCGTCCCCGTCCTCGGCCGGGACCGAGACCCGCACCGAGAGCGCGTCGTGGCCGAGCACCGGCTCGGCCATGTCGCCCCACTCCACCACGGCCACGGCGTCGTCCTCCACCAGCTCGCCGATGGCGAGGTCGACGACCTCACCGAGGTGCTCGAGTCGGTAGAGGTCGGCGTGGATGAAGGTGCGCGGGGGGACAGACGTCGGGTCCCGCCGCCCGTCGCCGGCGTGCACCGGAACGGGGTAGGAGCGCACCAGCGTGAAGGTCGGGCTGGTGACGTGGTCCGTGACCCCCAACCCGGCCGCGATGCCCTGGGCGAGGGTCGTCTTCCCCGCCCCGAGCTCCCCGGCCAGCAGCACCACGTCTCCGGGTCGGAGTCCCCACGCCAGGGCGGCACCCAGGGTGCGGGTGTCGTGGGCGGACGTGGTCCGCAGCCGCACCGGGGCGCACTCCCCGCCGGGCGGGCTCACGCCGGGTCGCCGATGAGGAGCCGCTTGGCCCGGACGAAGTCGGCGCGCATCTCGGCCACCACCTCGGCCCCGCCTCGCAGCCCGGCGGCGGGATGGTAGGTGGGGACGAGATGACCGCCGCCAAAGCGGTAGGCGCGCCCGCGTACGCGTCGGATCCCCTCGGTGGTGTCGAGCAGCAGGCGCGTGGCGAAGTTCCCCAGGGTGATCACGACGCTCGGGGAGACCAGCTCCAGCTGGGCATCGAGGTAGGGGCGGCACGAGGCGATCTCGTCGGGGAGAGGATCGCGGTTGCCGGGGGGACGGCACTTGACGACGTTGGCGATGTAGCACTGGCTCCGCTCGAGACCGATCTCCTGGTGCAGGAGCTTGTCGAGCAGCTTTCCCGACCGGCCCACGAACGGCTCGCCCGCCAGGTCCTCCTCACGTCCGGGCCCTTCGCCGACGAACATGAGCGACGCCGATCCGTCGCCAACGCCGAACACCACCTGGGTCCGGCCGGCGGCCAGGGCACATCGCGTGCAGGCCTGGGCCGCCGTCTGGAGCTCGGCCAAGGTGCCCACGACGGCATGGTATCGCCGCCAGGCCCCGGGGCCGCCGGCGGTTTCAGCCGATCTTGGCCATGAACTCCTCGATCAGCCGGGTGAATTCACGCCGGCGCTCGATCATGGGCATGTGCCCGCAGCGGGGCAGCTCCACGAGCTCGGAGTGGGCCAGCGCGCTCGCCGTGCGCAAGGCGTGGCGCGGAGGGGTGAGCCGATCATGGGATCCCACCACCACCAGCACGGGCAGCTCGACGGATCCGAGCCATTTCGACAGGTCGAACAGCGCCAGAGAGGGAAGGAGGTCGATCACCGTGGCCGACGGCGTGGCCAGATGCAGCCCCTCTACGAAACGGACCTGGGCCGGAGGGGCGTCGGCCCCGAATCCCAGGCGGGTGAGCCACCAGCGCAGGTCCTGGGACCCCAGCGCGCTCACGCCCAGCCGGTCGGCCAGCGACACGGCGCGGGCCGAGACGGGCCGGGCCACGCGCGCCATGCCCCCCAGGCCGGGCAGGCGGGTGAAGGGGCCCGCCGTCGTGGACACCAGGGCCAGTCCCGCCACCCGCCTGTGCAGCTCTTCCCGGCCCATGTCGTGGACGAGCTGGAGGGCCACCATGCCACCCATGGAGTGCCCCACCACCAGCGCGTGCTCGACTTCGAGGGTGTCGAGCACGGCCCGCACGTCGACCGCCAGGCGGCGCACGCCCGGGGAGCCCTCCTGGGCCGCGGCCATACGGGCGTCGGCGCGCAGCTCGGCCACGGGACCGGGCGCGGCCACCGACGAAAATCCGGAGGTGCCGGGGACCGAACTGCCGTGGCCGCGCAGGTCCGGGACGATCACCCGGTGGTGCTCGGCCAGGTCGCGCAGTTGGTGCGCCCACAGGGCACCGCTCAACATGTAGCCGTGGAGGAGCACGACGGGAGGGCCCTGGCCGCGCTCGACGACGTGGATACGGCCCCCGTCGTCCACCTCGACCACGTGCTGCACGCAGTCGGGGGGGACGGTGAGGCCTTCGGCCTCGATGTCCTGGGGGGTCGAGCGGGTCCGGGCCACGAGCCGGTGCTGGGCGGCCCACCCCACGGCCAGGGCGGCACCGGCGCCGGCAGCCGCGCCCCGGACCAGCCGGCTCCTGGTCAAGGGTCGCTTGTCGCTCATGAACCGTCCCTCCGATCGACGACCACACGGGGCACCCGGGCACCGATGCCGCAGAGCACCTCGTGCCCGATGGTGCCGAGGACGCCCGCCCAGTCCGACGCCGTGAGCGACTCGGCCCCCTGCTCGCCGATCAGGACCACGTCGTCGCCCACCGCGACCTCCTCCGAGGGGCCGCAGTCCACCACGATCTGGTCCATCGTGACCATCCCGGCCAGCGGACGGCGCCGGCCGCCCACGAGCACCGTACCGCCGTTGGTGAAGTACCGCCGGGGCACGCCGTCGGCATAGCCCAGGGGCACGGTGGCCACCGTCGAGCGTCGGCCCAGGGCGCGGAGGCGGCCGTAGGAGGGACGCTCGGCGGCGTCGAGCCGGCGCACCATGGTCACCTTGGCGCGCAGCGAGAGCACGGGGCGAAGCGCCACCGCGCCCGTCGACGCCATGACGTCGGCCACCACGGGGTCGACCACGGGGAACGGGGGGACCCCGTACAGCGCGATGCCGCAGCGCACCAGGTCGAAGCGGGCGCCCGGGTAGGCCAGAGCGCCGGCGGAGTTGGCGGCGTGGAGCAGCGGGGGGCGATGCCCGGCGCGCCCCAGGGCGTCACGCAACGCTTCGAGGCTCCGGATCTGGGCTTCGGTGAAGGCACGGTCCCCGCCGTCGGTGCCGTCGGCCACGGGGAAGTGCGTCCACAAGGCCGCGAAGCGCAGGGACGGCTCCGCCGCCACGGCCCCGACCACCTCGACCAGCTCGGCGCGGTCCGCCCCCACACGGTGCATGCCCGTGTCCACCTTCACGTGCACGTCGGTGACGACGCCGGCGCGCGCCGAGGAGGCGGCGGCGGCCCGGATGCCCGGGCGCGAGTACAGCGTCAGGGTGAGCTTGGCGGCCACGACGTCGGGCATGGCAGCGGCGGTCGGCTCGGACAACAGCAGCACCGGTGCGGCGATGTCGGCGGCCCGCAGCTCGAGTCCTTCCTCGGGGGTCGCCACCGCCAACCACGTCGCACCCCCCTCGAGGGCGGCCCGGGCCACGGGGACGGCGCCGTGCCCGTAGGCGTCGGCCTTGACCACCGCACACAACGCGGCGGGGGACGACGCCTGGCGCAGGAGCGTGGCGTTGTGGCGGACGGCGGCGAGGTCGATCTCGGCCCACACGGGGCGCAACCCGACGGGCGGGGCGGTCACGCCGGGCCCGCCCCGGACCCCGGCGGGGCTCATCCCCGGCGGATCGACGACAGCCATCGGCCCAGCAGATCGGCGAGGTCCCCGGCCACCAGTCCCTCGCGCAGTCCCAGCTCGGCGGCACGCCCGTGGACGTGGGCGGCCAGCGCGGCGGCATGGTGCAGGTCGACCCCGCGTGCCACGAACGCCCCGATGGCCCCCGACAGCACGTCGCCGGTGCCCGCCGTGGCCAGCCGGGGGGACCCCGCCGTGGCCAGCAGCACGCTCCCGGCCGGATGGGCGACGACGGTCGTGGGGCCCTTGAGCAGCACCACGGCGCCACTTCGCCGGGCCAGACCCGAAGCGGCGTCGATCCTGTCGGGGCCGGGCGGGGCTCCCGCCAACCGGGCGAATTCCCCGTCGTGAGGGGTGAGCACGGCCTTGCACCCCCCGCCGTCGGTCCCCTCCCGTGCCACCGGGCCCAGCGCGGCGCCGATCTCGTCGCCCGTGCCCAGAGCGAAGAGGCCATCGGCGTCCACGACGGCAGGCACGGCGGCCCGTCCGACGAGGGCGCGTACGTCGGCCACGGTCGCGGCAGCCCGACCGAGCCCGGGCCCCACGACCAACGCCCGGCACCGCTGGGCCATGGCCAGCGCCTCCGACGACCATCCCTCTGCCGCCAGAGAGGTACCGACTGCTTCGCTCACCGGGAGGTCGGCGAGATCCCCGCCGGGGATCCCCAGCCGGACCATCCCGGCGCCGGCGCGATAAGCGGCGCGGGCGCACAGACCGGCGGCACCGGTCATGCCGGGGGAGCCCGCCACCACCGCCACGGCCGACTGCCACTTGTACGCGTTGCGTGGCCGCGGCGCGAGCATGGCGGCCACGTCGGAGTCCTCCACCATCCACGTGCGCGCCCGGCTCACGTCGAGGCCGATGTCGGCCACCTCCACCTGGCCCGCGAGCAAGAGGCCCTCCCCCTGCAGCAGGCCGGTCTTGAGCGCCGCGAACGTCACCGTCACATCGGCGCGCAGGGGCTCGCCGCAGGCCTCCCCGGTGTCGCCGTCGACGCCCGAGGGGATGTCGACGGCGAGCACGGGCACACCCGGTGAGACTGCGGGGGCCCGGTAGGTACCTCGGAAACCTGTCCCGTAGGCGGCGTCGATCACGAGGTCGACGGTGCCCTGCGGTCCGATGCGGTCCGGAGCGTCACCCGCCTCGACGACGGTCACCCGGGCGCCGCGCCTACGCAGGCGGGCCGCCGCCACGCGGCCGTCGGCGCCGTTGTTCCCCTTGCCGGCGACGACGACGACATGGCGTCCGTAGGTACCGCCCAACATGCGGATGGCCCAGGTCGCCACGGCGGTGCCCGCCCGTTCGACGAGCGTCTCCTCGGACACCGTGGCGAGCGCGTGGGCGTCGACGGCCCGCATGTCCTCCACGCGGAGCACGGGCTTCACGGCCTCGGACCACCGCCCCGGCCCACCAACCCGTCTCCCGAACCCTCGGCCACGACCGTCGCCACCGCCATGGTGTCGGTGTGGGTCAACGACAGGTGCCACCGGCGCACGCCCTGGCCGTCGCTGAGCAGCGCGGCGCGCCCCGACAGCACCAGGCCCGGTCGGCCGTTGTCGGCCCGTACCACCTCGACGTCGCGAAACCCCGCCGCCCCGACGCCCACCCCGAGCGCCTTGAGCACGGCCTCCTTGGCGGCAAAGCGGACGGCCAGACGTGGGCCCCGGTCGCGGCTGCGCTCGGCGTAGGCGCGCTCGTCCTCGGTGAACAAGCGGTCCACGATGCCGGGACGGCGCTCGATGACGTGGCGGAACCTGTCCACGTCGACAGCGTCGACACCGATGCCGCGGACGCCCCCCACGCCGAGGTCGCCGCCGGGCGCCGTCACTCCACCGTGACCGTCTTGGCCAGGTTGCGGGGCCTATCGACGTCGTGGCCGTGCGCACGCGCGATGTGGTACGCCAGGAGCTGGAGGGGTACGACGTCGATTACCGGCGCGAACAGCGGGTGGGTGCGGGGGACCCACAGCACCTCGTCGGCCTGGGCGGCTGTCTCCTCGTCGCCCTCGTTGGCCACCAGGACGACCGTGGCACCGCGAGCGCGCACCTCGGCCACGTTGCCCATCATCTTCTCCCACAGGTGCGTCCGCGTGGCCACGCCCACCACGACGGTCCCGGGGACGATCAACGCGATGGGCCCGTGCTTGAGCTCTCCAGCCGGGTAGCCCTCGGCCCGCAGGTACGAGATCTCCTTGAGCTTCAGCGCGCCCTCGAGGGCCACGGGGAACCCGACGTGACGGCCCAGGAAGAAGAAGTCGCGGGTGTCGGCGAATTTCCCGGCGATCTCGGCGACCTCGGCATCGCGCCCGGGGTCCAGGGCCCGCTCCACGAGCTCGGGCAGCCTGGCCAGGTCGGCGAACAGCACCCGTGCGTCGGCGGGCTCGGCGAACCCCCGGAGCTGGGCGAGGTACAGCGCCAGCAGCTCGAGCGCCACGACCTGGGTCAGGTGTGTCTTGGTGGCGGCCACGCCCACCTCGGGCCCGGCACGCGTGTAGAGCACGCCGTCGGCCTCGCGGGCCATGGACGAGTCCACGACGTTGGAGATGACCATGATCTTGGCGTCCCACTGGCGCGCCTCGCGCATGGCTTGAAGGGTGTCGATCGTCTCGCCGGACTGGCTCACCCCCACGACGAGCGTCCGGTCGTCGAGCACCGGGTCCCGGTAACGGAACTCCGAGGCGATGTCGATCTCGGTGGGGAGGCGGGCCAGGCGCTCGATGGCGTACTTCGCCACCATGCCGGCGTGATAGCTCGAGCCGCATGCCACCACGAAGACCTTGTCGATGTGGCGCAACTCGTCGTCGGTGATCCGGAACTCGTCGAGCTCGACGGTCCCGTCGGGCAGGAGCCGTCCGAGAAGGGTGTCGGCGATCGCCCGGGGCTGCTCGTGGATCTCCTTCCCCATGAAGTCGGGGTATCCACCTTTCTCCGCCGCCTCGAGGTCCCAGTCGACGTGCAGCTCCTTGGGCTCGACCTCTTTGCCCTGCAGCGTGGTGACGCGCATGGAACCGGGTCGCAACACCACGATCTGGTCGTCGTCGAGGACCCAGAACCGCCGCGTCCGGCCGAGCAGCGCGGGAATGTCGGAGGCGAGCAGGCCCTCGCCCTCGTCGCCTTCGCCCATGCCGATGATGAGCGGCGACACCCGGCGCCCCGCCACGATGGTGCCGGGCTCGGCCGCGCACACGACCGCCAGTGCGAACGCGCCCCGCACCTGGCGCAGAGTGGCCCGCACCGCGTCGGCCAAGGATGCCCCGCCTGAGAGCTCCCGCTCGATCAGGTGGGCGAAGACCTCGGTGTCGGTCTCCGAAACGAAGACATGGCCCTCGGCCCGCAGCTGCTCGGCCAGATCCCGCCAGTTCTCGATGATGCCGTTGTGGACCACGGCGACGTGGCCGGTGCAGTCGAGGATGGGGTGGGCGTTGCCCTCGGTGGGATGGCCGTGGGTGGCCCACCGGGTGTGGCCGATGCCGGCCGTCACCTGGCCCGGGCCCTCCTCGACGACCTTGCGGAGGTCCTCCAGGGAGCGGGTGCCGGTCGCCGCCCGGGCCCGCCACAGGGCGCCCCCGGACTGCAGGGCCACACCGGCCGAGTCGTACCCGCGGTATTCGAGGCGCTCGAGGCCCTGGAGCAGGACACCGAGTACCTCATCGCCTCCGGTGGCGCCGATGATGCCGCACATGGGCCCAAGGCTAGGGCGTCGTCGGCGTCAGGCGGGAACGTCGCGGCCCCGAGGGGCTCGGTCCGGGGCCTCCTCGGGCGCGACCGGCTGGAGCAGGGCCCTCTCCACGGCCGCGCCCAGGCGCAGGGCCGCGGCCTGGGCCACCGCCTCGTCCTCCGCCTCGACCATCACCCGGACGAGGGGCTCGGTGCCGCTGGCCCGCAACAGCACACGCCCGTGCGCACCGAGCTCGGCCTCGACGGCGAGGACCTCGGCCTGCACCGCCGGCACCGCCACGGCATCCGCCGGGCGCGGCGCGGCCACGTTGTGGAGCACCTGCGGGAGCCGCTGCATGGAATGGCGGGCCAGCTCCCCCAGCGGGGCCCCCGAGCGTCGCACCAGGTCGAGCAGCAGCACCCCGGTGAGCACGCCGTCCCCGGTGGTGGCCATGTCGCGGAACACGATGTGACCGGACTGCTCGCCGCCGAGCGTGAGCCCGTGGCGGTCGAGCGCTTCCAGGACGTAGCGGTCGCCCACCTGGGTCTCGTGCACGGTGATGCCCCGCTCGGTCATGGCCAGGCGGAACCCGAGGTTGGTCATGACGGTGACGACGACGGTGGCGCCGGCCAGCTGGCCGCGGCCCGCCAGATCGGTGGCGAAGAGCGACAGCAGCTCGTCACCGGTGACCAGCGCCCCGGTGTGGTCGACGGCGAGAAGACGGTCGGCATCCCCGTCGAGTGCCAGCCCGACCTGGGCGCCACGGGCCACGACCTCGGTGGCCAGGGACTCGGGGTGGGTGGATCCGCAGCCGTCGTTGATGTTCACGCCGTCAGGGGTGTTGGCGATGGCCACCACGTCCGCGCCCAGGCGTTCGAGAACTTCGGGCGCCACCACCGAGGCGGCGCCGTTGGCGCAGTCGACCACCACCTTCATGCCCGAAAGATCTCTCCCTTCGAGCACGCCCACGAGATGGTCGACGTACCCGTGCCGGGAGCCGGGCTCGGCCCGCAAGCTCCCGACCCCGTGTCCCACGGGCGGGCGCGACACAGGCCCGCCCGACGCCAGGACCCGGTCGAGCTCCTCCTCGACGGCGGCTTCGGCGGCGTCGGGCAGCTTGAGGCCTCCCGCCGCGAAGAGCTTGATGCCGTTGTCGGCGAAGAGGTTGTGCGAGGCCGAAACCATCGCGGCGGGACAGCCGCGCTGGGCCGACAACCACGCCACGCCGGGTGTCGGGAGCACGCCGAGGTCGACCACGTCGGCTCCCTCGCTCGCCATCCCCGCTGACAGGGCGGCCTGGAGCAGGGGTCCGGACCGCCTGGTGTCGCGGCCCACCAGGAAGCACTGGGCCGGCAGGGCCCGGGCCGCGGCGCGCCCGAGTGCCATGACGAGCTCGGCACCCAACTCGGCGTTGGCGACCCCGCGGATGCCGTCGGTGCCGAAACGCAACCCCACCTCCGACTACCGCTTGGAGTACTGAGGTGCCTTGCGCGCCTTTTTGAGGCCGTACTTCTTGCTCTCCTTCTCGCGGGCGTCGCGGGTGAGCAGTCCGGCCCTCTTGAGGACGGCGCGCAGCTCGGGGTTGAGCTCGACGAGCGACCTCGTGATCCCCAGGCGCATGGCGCCGGCCTGGCCCGACACACCACCGCCGGCGATGGTGGCGTCGATGTCGTAGCCCTCGGTGAGGTTGGTGACCCTGAGCGGCTCGGTGACGACCATGCGGTGGGTGGCGGAGCTGAAGTAGTCGTCGAAGGCCCGCCGGTTGATGGTGATCTTGCCCTGGCCCGGACGGACCCGGACGCGCGCCACCGCGGCCTTGCGGCGTCCCGTCGTCTGGCACAGCGGTGCGGGCAGCTTGACCTTCGTCGTCACGTTCGTGGTTCCTGTCTCTTCGACTCGTCGGAAGTTGTCGCCACCCGGAGCATCACGACCGGGCCCGGGCATCGGGCAGGTCGAGGGGTTGAGGCTGTTGGGCCTGGTGGGGATGGTCTGCCCCGGCGTACACCTTGAGCTTGCTCAGCTGCTGGCGGCCCAGGCGCGTCCGGGGGAGCATGCCGCGCACCGCCCGGCGGACGACCTCCTCGGGTCGCTCCGACAACAGCTCGCCGTACCCCTTCTTGGTGAGCCCTCCGGGGTAGCCGCTGTGGTGGTAGACGAACTTCTTCTCGGCTTTGTCGGCGCTCAGCACGACCTTGGCCGCGTTCACCACCACGACGTGGTCACCGGTGTCGATGTGGGGGGCGAAGATGGCCTTGTGCTTGCCGCGCAGGCGTGAGGCCACCTCGGTGGCCAGCCTCCCGAGCACCAGTCCCTCGGCGTCGATGACGAGCCAGGCCCGGGTGATGTCGTCAGCTTTGGGTGAGAACGTGCGCACGCAGGAATCCTCGTCTTGTGTCCCGGGCCCGGACGGGCGTCACCGCCACCTGGGGCTCGGGTGCCGGCATGCGGGACCACCCTCGGAGCGGGCGGTTCCTGCACGAAGCCGGCGGACAACGTTAGGCGCTGAAGCCGTACCGGGCAAGCGCCCCCGGGGCCCGGGACGCAGGGGGAAAGACGCCCTCACGTTCCGTACTCCACCCCGACCAGGCACAGGCCCTGGGGCGGGGCGATCACACCCCCCACCCGGGACCGGTCGCCGCTCTGGAGCATCCAGTGCACGTCCGAGGCACGGCGCCGGCCCCGGCCGACCTCGACCAGGGCCCCCACCACCGACCGCACCATCTGGTGGCAGAACGAGGTGGCCGCGATGTCGAACCGGAGCAGGTGGGCATCCGGCCCGAGCTCGCCGGCCCGGACGGGGACCTCGGTGAAGCGGGCGTCGAGCACCCGCCGGGGGATGGGTGTCCCGGGCTCGGTGCCGGGCACCCGCCGGCAAAAGGCCCGGAAGTCGTGCTCCCCCAACAACGCGTCGGCCGCGCTGGACATGGCGCGGAGGTCGAGCGGGCCCGGCACGTGCCACGACAGCGGAGCGAGGAGCGGGTCCGGGACCACGTCCTCGAGGATCAGGTAGCGGTAGCGCCGGGACCGGGCCGAGCGGCGGGCGTCGAATCCCGGCGCCGCCGGGTCGGCCGACCTGATCACGACGGAGGGCTTGAGAAGGGTGTTGACCGAGCGCACCAAGCGGGCGATGTCGACGTCCTCGCGTACGTCGACGTGCACCACCTGGCCCAGGGCGTGCACTCCGGCATCGGTGCGCCCCGCACACACGAGCTCCACCCGGTGGCCCACCACTACACCGATGGCACCGGCCAGCTCCCCCGCCACGGTGCGCTGGCCCGGTTGCGCCGCAAAGCCCCGGAACCCGGCTCCGTCGTAGGACAGGGTCAGCCGGAGCCGTGTGGTCGCGGCCGGGACCCCGTCCCGAGGCGCCGGACGAGCCGTCGGGGCGGGCGCGGGGTCTCGAGGTGCTTCGGGGCCCGGGCTCGATCCGCCCGGCGCCGACCCCACCTCGGCGGTGGCGCCGTGGGCGTCCGCGAGGTCGGGATCGAACAGGGTCAAACCAGCTCTATGCGCGCCATGGGCGCGCTGTCACCCTGTCGGGGGCCGAGCTTGAGGATGCGGGTGTAGCCGCCGGGCCGGTCCGAGTAGCGCGGCGCGATCTCCACGAACAGCTTGTGCGCCATGTCCTTGTCCCTGATCAAAGAGACCACGTTGCGGTGTCGGTGCACTCCACCTTTCACCGCGGCGGTGATGCACTTCTCGGCCACGGGACGCAAGGCCTTCGCCTTGGCCTCGGTCGTCACGAGGGACTCCGCGGCGATGAGCGAGGCCACCAGGTTGCCGAGCATGGCCTTCTGGTGCGCCGCGTCGCCACCCAGTCGCCGACCCCTCCGGGGTGTGCCGCGCATCGCCGCTCAGTCCTTGACCCGAAGGGACAGGCCCCGCTCGTCGAGACGCTGGATCACCTCGTCGAGGGACTTCTGGCCGAAGTTGGTGATGGCCAGGAGATCCTCGGCCGTCCGCTCCACCAGCTCGCCGATGGTGTTGACCTGGGCGCGCTTGAGGCAGTTGCGGGGCCGCTCGGACAGGTCGAGGTCCTCGATGGCGAGGTCCAGGTCGGGCGAGCCGCTCGTCGAGGTCCCCACCTCGCCCAGCTCCAGGCCCTGGGGCTCCTCCTCGAGGTCGGCGACCAGGCCCACCAGCGAGCGCAGCGTGTCGCCGGCGGAGGCCAGAGCCTCGCGCGGGGTGAGCGACCCGTCGGTTTCGATGTCGAGCACGAGGCGGTCGAAGTCGGTGGACTGCTCGACCCGGACCGGCTCCACCGAGAAGGCCACCCGCCGGACCGGCGAGAAGATCGAGTCGACCGGGATGACCCCGATCGTGGTCGAGCGCTTGTTGCGCTCGGCCGAGGCGTAGCCGCGGCCCCGCTCCACCGTGACGTCGATGGCCAGACGTCCCTTGCCGTTCAGGGTGGCGATGTGGAGGTTCGGGTTGAGGACCTCCACGTCCGCGGTGAGCTGCAGGTCGCCGGCGGAAACGTCCCCCGGGCCCCTCTTGTCACAGCGCAGGGTGACGGCGTCATCGGCGTGCACGCGCAGGACGACGTCCTTGAGGTTCAAGATGATGTCGGTGACGTCCTCTTTCACGCCGGGCAGGGTGGTGAACTCGTGCAGGGCGTCGTCGAACCTGACCTGGGTCACCGCCGCCCCGGGGATCGAGGACAGCAGGGTCCGACGGATCGAGTTTCCGAGCGTGTGGCCGAAACCGGGCTCGAGAGGGCTGACCGCGAACCGCTGGCGATTGGCCTCCTCCTCGCCGATGGCCTCGACGGTGGGGCGCTGGATGATGAGCATGCGACTGGCTCCTGGGTGTCGTGAGGGCTGAGTGGGTGGGGCTCGGAGTGCGGGGCTCGGAGGTGGGCCAGGGCTACTTGGAGTAGAGCTCGACGATGAGCGACTCGCGGACCGGCTCGTCGATGTGCTCACGGTCGGGAAGCGTCGTGACGCGCACCTGGGTGCGGTTCTCGCCTGCCTCGAGCCACAGGGGCAGCGGGCGGTCCAGGGTGTCGAGGTTCCTCCGGACGAAGTACAGCTCGCGCGACGAAGGCTTGAGGGAGACGACGTCTCCCTGACGCACCCGATAGCTGGGGATCGTCACCCGCTTGCCGTTCACCAGGATGTGCCCGTGGCGCACCAGCTGGCGGGCCTGGGCCCGGCTGGCACCCCAGGTGGCACGGAACGTGACGTTGTCCAGGCGCAGCTCCAGCAGACGCAGGAGGTTCTCCCCCGTGATGCCCGGCTGCCGGCTGGCCTCGGCGTAGAGGTTGCGGAACTGCCGCTCCAAGAGCCCGTAGATACGGCGGGCCTTCTGCTTCTCCCGCAGCTGGGCCAGGTACTCCGATCCCTGGCGCATGCGGTCGCGGCCGTGTTCGCCGGGCGGGTAGGCGCGGCTGTGGCGGTCGGTGACCGCTTCGCTCACCGGGCACTTGAGCGAGTAGCAGCGCTCGCCCTTCAGGAACAATTTGGTCCGCTCGCGCCGACAGAGGCGGCAGACGGGACCGGTGTAACGCGCCATTGCGGTGGTGCTCCTTCCGTTCCCGCTAGACCCGGCGCCGCTTCTTGGGACGGCAGCCGTTGTGCGGGATGGGGGTGACGTCTTTGATGCCTGCGACCTCGATGCCGACGGCGGCGAGCGAGCGGATGGCGGTCTCGCGACCGGACCCGGGGCCGCGCACCAGCACGTCCACCTTGCGCACGCCGTGCTCCATGGCACGGCGGGCCGCCTGCTCCGCAGCCAGCTGGGCGGCGAAGGGAGTGGACTTGCGTGATCCCTTGAACCCGACGTTCCCCGCCGAGGCCCAGGCCAGGACGTTCCCTTCGTGGTCGGAGATCGAGATGATGGTGTTGTTGAACGAGCTCTTGATGTGCGCCACCCCGTAGGCGACGTTCTTGCGCTCGCGCTTGCGGGGCCTGCGTACTGCCGCGGACTTCGAGGACTTGGCCGCCTTGGTCGCCTTGGTCGCCTTGGCCATCAGTGCTTCCGTACTTTCTTCTTGCCGGCGACCGTCTTCTTCGGGCCCTTACGGGTGCGGGCGTTGGTGTGGGTCCGTTGGCCGTGGACGGGCAGGCCCTTGCGGTGGCGCACCCCTTCGTAACAGCCGATCTCCATCTTGCGCTTGATGTCCTGGGCGATGTCCCGGCGGAGGTCGCCTTCCACCTTGAAGTTGGTGTCGATGTACGACCGCAGACGGGCGACCTCTTCGTCGGTGAGGTCCCGCACGCGGGTGTCGGCGTTGAGGTCGGTCCCGGCGATGGTCTGCTGCGCCCGGGTCCGGCCGATGCCGAAGATGTAGGTGAGCGACACCTCCAACCGCTTCTCGCGGGGGATGTCCACACCGGAGATCCGTGCCACTTGTGTTGCCGCTCCTCTCGTCCTGGTCGCTCGGGGGCCGGGCTCTCAGCCCTGGCGCTGCTTGTGCCGCGGGTTGGCGCAGATCACCATCACCCGGCCGTTGCGCCGGATGACCTTGCACTTCTCACAGATCGCTTTCACGCTCGGTCGAACTTTCATCGCTTCTTCCCTGCCTCGAACTCTTCCCTGCCCCGAACCGGGACCCCACCCGCCCGTACCTGTTACTTGTACCGGTAGGTGATCCGCCCGCGGCTCAGGTCGTAGGGCGTGATCTCCACCTGCACCCGGTCGCCCGGGAGGATCCGGATCCGGTGCATGCGCATCTTCCCCGAGCTGTGCGCCAGCACCTTGTGGCCGTTCTCGAGCTCGACACGGAACATGGCGTTCGGGAGCGGCTCGACGACCGTCCCCTCGAGCACGATCGCATCCTCCTTGGGCTTGGGCAGGTCACTCCTCCTCGTTCTCGTCGACTGGCACGCCGCGCTCCGGGACACCTTTGGCCGGGATGCCGCCCGGCCGGCCCCGAGGACCCGATTGCGCCGGCGGTGGTTCGGCCCACCGCCGACCGAGACCGGAGGGGGGGCCTCCACTCGGCGAGCCGACCTACCAGCATAGCGCCCAAATCCGCTTCCGGCCAGGGCGTCCTGGCCGGCCGCGGACCCCGGTGGCGGGCCCGGACCGGGCCCGGTGTCCTCAGGGGAGGGTGAGGACCTCGGGCCCGTCCTCGGTGACGGCGATGGAGTGCTCGAAGTGGGCCGACAGCCTGCCGTCGGCGGTGACCACGCTCCATCCGTCCTCGAGGACCCGGGTGGCGGGGCCTCCGGCGTTGACCATGGGCTCGACGGCGAAGACCATGCCCGACTTGAGCATGGGTCCGCCCTGGCCCGGCCAGTAGTTGGGAACCTGGGGCTCCTCGTGCATGGCGGTCCCGATGGCGTGCCCGACGTACTCCCGCACCACCGAGAACCCCGCCCCCTCGGCCACGGCCTGGACGGCCCGACCCACCTCGTTGAGGCGGCTCCCGCTGCGCAGCTGGTCGATCCCGGCCCACAGGCTGCGCTCGGTGGTCTCGATGAGGCGGGCGGCTTCGCCCGACACCTCCCCGATCGCCATGGTGAAGGCGGCGTCCCCGTGGTACCCCTCGATGATGGCACCGCAGTCGATCGACAGGATGTCGCCCTCCTCCAGGACGTAGGCACCGGGGATGCCATGGACGATCATGTCGTTGGGCGAGGTGCAGATCACCGCCGGGTACCCGCGGTAGTGCAGGAAGTTGGACTTCGCACCCCGGCGGGCCAGGACCTCCCGGGCCACGGCGTCGAGCTCGGCGGTGGTCACCCCCGGCCTGGCCGCCTCCCTGGTGGCCGAGTGCATCTCCGCCACCACCCGGCCGGCCCGTCGCATCTTGGCGATCTCCTCGGCGGTGCGCCTCATCGGGAGTTGCCCCTGCCCCGACGCTCCTCCACGGCCCGGATGACGCGGCGCAGCACGGCATCGGGCGACCCCACGCCGCTGACCTTGGCCAGTTGCCCGTGGGACTCGTACCACTCGATGAGCGGCGTGGTCTGGCGCTCGTAGAGCTCGAGGCGCCGACGGATGGCGTCCTCGGTGTCGTCCTGGCGCTGGATGACCTCACCACCGCACACGTCGCACATCCAGTTGACCTTGGGCGGGTTCGACACCGAGTAATTGGCGCCGCAGTCGGTGCACACCCGCCGGCTGGCCAGCCGGCGCAGAGCCTGTGCCGTGGGGACCTCGATGTCCACGGTGAGGTCGAGGGTCCCCGGCGCCAGCAGGGCGGCGACGGACTGCGCCTGACGCGTGGTACGCGGGCAGCCGTCGAGGATGAAGCCCCTCGCCCGGGCGTCGGGCTCGCTGAGACGCTCGGCGACCATCTCGATGATGATGTCGTCTCCCAACAGCTCGCCGCGGTCCATCGTCTCGCGCACCTTGAGCCCCAGGGCCGAGCCGGTCTTCACCGCGGCGCGCAGCATGTCTCCCGTGGAGATGTGCGGCACGACGTAGTGGTGCGACAATCGCACGCACTGAGTTCCTTTGCCGGCCCCCTGTTTGCCGAGGACCACGAGCCTGACGCCGGGTACCACAGTCAGCTACTTGAGGAAACCCTCGTAGTTCCGCATCATGAGCTGGCTGTCGATCTGGCGCATCGTCTCGAGCGATACACCTACGGCGATCAGCAACGTGGTCCCGTAGAACGGGTAGCCCTGGATGTTCCACAACGCCATGAGCAGCGACGGAAGCACGGCCACCACGGCCAGGTACAAGCCTCCGGGAACGGTGATGCGGTTGAGGATGCGCGCCAAATAGCGCTCCGTGGGCGGTCCGGGCCGGATGCCCGGGATGTAGCCGCCTTGCTTGCGGATGATGTCGGCCTGTTGGTGCGGGTCGAACGCCACGTACACGTAGAAGAAGGTGAAAGCGAAGATCAAGACGCCGTAGGAGATCACGTACAGCAGGCTCGTGGGTGTGATGTGGTTGTTCACGAAGGTCCGGAACCCCGTCCAGGGAATGATGTTGGCCAGCAGCACGGGGATGTAGAGGAGGGAGTTGGCGAAGATGATGGGGATGACCCCGGACTGGTTGACCTTGAGCGGGATGTAGGTGGAGGACCCGCCGTATTGGCGTCGGCCCACCACCCGCTTGGCGAAGGTAACGGGGATGCGCCGCTGGCCCTGCTCCATGAAGACCACCACCACCAGCAGCACCAGCGTCACGGCCACGATGACCCCGAACTTGAGGCTCCCGCCCTGGGTGAGCACGGCCGTGCCTCCGGCGGGGATGCCGGCGGTGACGTTGGCGAAGATGATGATGGACATGCCGTTGCCGATGCCGCGCTGGGTGATGAGCTCACCGAGCCACATCACGAAGGCCGTCCCCGCCGTGAGCGTCAGGCAGATGAAGCCCGCCCGCCACAAGGTGAAGTTGGGGATGAGGTCGATGCTCTTGCCACCGAGGAGGTCGCCGCTGCCGTTGTGGAACACGTAGACCAGCCCGGCCGACTGCAGCAGGGCCAGACCGATGGTGAGGTACCGGGTCGTCTGGGTGATCTTCTTCTGCCCGACCGCGCCCTGGTCGCGCCACTCCTCGAGCTTGGGGATCACCGTCGAAAGGAGCTGGATGATGATCGAGCTGGTGATGTAGGGCATGATCCCCAGCCCGAACAGCGCCATCCGCAGCAGCCCACCCCCCGAGAACAGGTTGAGGAAGCCCAGGATGCCCGCCGACTTGGCCTGGGCCTCGAGGGCCTGGACCTGCTTGATGGAGATGAAGGGGACGATGAGGTTCGCCCCGAGCTGGTAGATCCCGATGACGAGCAGCGTGAAGAGGACCTTGTTGCGCAGGTCGGGGACCTTGAAGATGTTCTTCAAGCTCGAGAGCAACGCCCCTCCTCCTCGCCGCCAGCCGTACCCGGGAGTAAGAGGCTACCGGTTGGTGAGCGCGTTGCCCCGCGCCGGCGGACGCCCGTGACCGAAGGGCGGGGGCAGGATCTCGACGCTCCCCCCGGCGGCCTCGATGGCGGCGCGGGCCGAACCCGACACGGCGTGGACCTGGACCCGCACAGCCCGGTGCAGCTCCCCCCGGCCGAGCACCTTGACCAGGGCGCCTTTGCGCACGCGGCCAGCCGCACCGAGGGTGGCCGGCGTCACCTCGTCCCCGGCGAAACCCTCGAGCGTGTCGAGGTTGACCACCGCGTACGACACGCGGAACGGGTTGTGGAACCCCTTGAGCTTGGGGACGCGCTGGGCCAGCTGGAGCTGGCCGCCCTCGAACCCGGGCTTGACGTTGTCACGGGCCCCGGTGCCCTTGGTGCCCCGGCCCGCCGTCTTGCCGCCCTTGCCGGCGATGCCACGGCCGACCCGGCGCTTGGGGCGGTTGGCGCCCGCGGGCGGGCGCAGGTCGTGGAGTTTCATGCGGACTCCTTGTCGGTGCGGCGCGCCCTGCGGGGAGCAGCGGGCGCGTCCGGTGTCTCGGTGACGGCCCCCTCCGAGACGCGCCGGGCCCGGCGCGCCGTGTCCGAGCGCGCCGCCTGGTCGGCGGCCTCCTCCGCACCGGCGGGCTCCACGGAGACGAGGTGGGGGACGCGGGCGATCATGCCGCGGACGTCGGGGCGGTCGGGAAGCACCCGGCTGCGGCCCACGCCGCGCAGGCCCAAGGCCCGCAGCGTGCCGCGGTGCTTGGGCTTGGTGCTGATGCCCGATCGCACCTGGGTCACCCGGAGGTGGCTCCCGGACGCGCCGGCGGTACCCGCCTTGGTGGCGCTCACGTGGGCACCTCCTGGAAGAGGTCCGAAGCACGCTGGCGCTCGCGATAGGCACGCAGCACGCCGCGGGGCACCACCTGGTCGGCGGGAAGGCCCCGCAGGCGGGCCACGTCCTCGGGCCGCTTGAGGGACTTCAGACCGGCGATGGTGGCGTGGGCGACGTTGATGCCGTTGGACGAGCCCAGCGACTTGCACAGGATGTCGTGGATCCCCGCCATCTCGAGAATGGCGCGCGCCGCCCCGCCGGCGATGACTCCGGTACCGGGGGAGGCGGGCTTGAGCATGACGCGTCCCGCCCCGGCCACGCCGATCACGGGGTGGGTGATCGTCGAACCGGCCAGCGGCACGTCGAACATGTTCTTGCGGGCCTCTTCGATGCCCTTCTGCACGGCCAGGCCCGCCTCCTTCGCCTTGCCGTAGCCGAGACCCACGCGTCCGTTGCCGTCACCCACGACCATGAGCGCGGTGAACGAGAACCGGCGGCCACCTTGGACCACCTTGGCCACCCTGTTGACGCGGATGGTCCGCTCTTCGAATTGTCCGTCGAGCATCAGAACTCCAGTCCTCCCTCGCGGGCCGCGTCGGCCAATGCCGCCACTCGCCCGTGATACCGGAAGCCCCCGCGGTCGAACACGACCCGGGTCACCCCCACTGCCTTGGCCCGGTCGGCCACCAGGCGACCGACAGCTGTCGCCGCGGCGACGTTGCCCCCGGTCGCACCCCGCAGGTCCGCCTCCACCGTGCTGGCCGCAGCCAGGGTCCGGCCCGCGGTGTCGTCGATGACCTGCGCGGAGATGTGGCGACCCGAGCGGAACACGGCCAGCCGGGGGCGGCCGGTGGTTCCAGTGATGTGCTTGCGCACCCGCACGTGGCGCCGGATCCGCATGGTGCGCTTGCGCGCCGCTTTCGTGGCCATCGTCACTTGGCCGCCTTGCCGGCCTTGCGGATCACGCGTTCGCCGGCGTAGCGGATGCCCTTGCCCTTGTAGGGCTCGGGCTTCCGGAGCTTTCGGATGTCGGCTGCCACCTGGCCGACCTTCTCCTTGTCGATGCCCTTGACGACGATGCGGGTCTGGCTGGGCACCTCGAAGACGACCCCGTCGGGGGCCTCGACCGTGACCGGGTGCGAGAAGCCCAGAGCGAGCTCGAGGGAGGAGGGGCCCTTGGCGATGGCCCGGTACCCCACGCCGACGATCTCGAGATCCTTGGAGAACCCGGCGGTGACCCCGGTGACCATGTTGGCCACGAGGGACCGGGTCAGCCCGTGCAGGGCCCGGCTGTGGCGCTGGTCGTCGGGCCGCTCGACCAGCAGGGTGGAATCTTCCTGGCGGACGGTGATGGCGCCCGGCAGCGAGCGCGTCAGGCTGCCCTGGGGACCGGCGACGGTGACGACGCCCTCGTCGACCGACACCGTGACGCCGCCGGGGACGGGGATGGGGGAGCGACCGACGCGTGACATCAGCGCACCTCCCCGCACGTCGTGAGCGGGAACCTCTCACCACACATAGCAGAGGACCTCCCCACCCACCCGCTTCTGACGGGCCTCGCGGTCGGTCATGAGGCCGTGGCTGGTGGACACGACGGCCACGCCCATGCCGCCGAGGACCCGGGGAAGCCCGTCGGCACGCGGCGTAGATGCGCAGCCCGGGCCGTGACACGCGGCGCAGGCCGCCGATGGTGCGCGTGCGGTCCGGCGCGTACTTGAGCTGGATCTCGAGCACGCTGCCCGGGCCCGAGCCCTCAGCCGGCTGTGCCACCTCGAAACCCGCGATGTACCCCTCGCGCTGGAGGATGACGGCCAGGGACTCCTTCAGCTTCGAGCTGGGCATCTTGACGCTGTCGTGCATGGCGGTGTTGGCGTTGCGGATGCGGGTGAGCATGTCGGCAACGGGGTCGGTCATCGTCATGGGCGCGTTCCTCCCCTCACCAGCTCGCCTTGGTGACACCGGGGATCTCCCCCGAGTGCACCATGACGCGCAGGCAGATGCGACAGAGGCCGAACTTGCGCAACACGGCCCGGGGACGTCCGCAGCGCCGGCACCGGGTGTAGGCCCGGACCTTGAATTTGGGCGTCCGCTGTTGCTTCTCGATCAGTGCCTTCTTGGCCATGGTGCTAGACGGTCTCCTGCTTGAAGGGGAAGCCGAAAGCGACGAGAAAGGCGCGGCCTTCCGTGTCGTTCTGGGCGGTGATGCCGATGGTGATGTCCATGCCCCGGATGTTGTCGACCCGGTCGTAGTCGACCTCGGGGAAGATCAGTTGTTCGGTGACGCCGAAGGTGTAGTTGCCCCGGCCGTCGAACGACGTCGACGACAGACCCCGGAAGTCGCGGATCCTGGGGATCGCCACCGAGATCAGCCGGTCCAGGAATTCCCAGGCCCTGTCGCCACGCAGGGTCACCTTGGCGCCGATGGGCATGCCCTCGCGGAGCTTGAAGGCGGCTATCGAGCGGCGGGCCCGGGTCACCACGGGCTTTTGGCCCGTGATCACCTCGAGGTCGCGCACCGCACCCTCGATGAGCGACGGCTGCTGGGTGGCCTTGCCCACGCCCATGTTGATCACGACCTTCTCCAGCCTGGGCACCTGCATGACGTTGGAGAGCCCGAGGCTCTGCTGGAGCTCGGCGCGCAAGGTCTGCTCGTAGCGCTCCTTCAGGCGGGGACGGGTCCGGGTGGGTGCCACGGTCATGACAGCTCGGTCCCGCACTTGCGGCACACGCGGATCTTGCGACCGGCCTCGTCCTCTCGGATGCCGATACGGCTGGGCCCGCACGCCGGGCAGACGATGGCGACCGCCGAGACCGGCAACGGCATGTCCTTGTCGATGATCCCGCCCTGCATGGTGGCGCCGCGGGGCTTGGTGTGCCGCTTGGCCATGTTGGCCCCGTCGACGATCACCTTGCCCTGCGCAGGGAGCGCCACCATCACCTGGCCGCGCTTGCCCCGGTGCTTACCCGAGAGCACCTGCACCGTGTCACCCTTGCGAATTCGCATCACAACACCTCCGGAGCCAGAGACACGATCCGCATGAACCTCTTGTCGCGCAGCTCGCGCCCGACGGGGCCGAAGATCCGGGTCCCTCGGGGTTGCTGCTGGTCGTTGATGAGCACGGCGGCGTTCTCGTCGAACTTGATGTAACTGCCGTCGGGGCGTCGTGTCTCTTTGGCCGTGCGCACCACCACACACCGCACGACCTCTCCCTTCTTGACGGCGGCACCGGGGATGGCGTCTTTGACCGTCCCCACGAACACGTCGCCGATGCCTGCGTAGCGACGGCGCGACCCCCCGAGCACCTTGATGCACAGCACCACACGGGCCCCGGAATTGTCGGCCACCTTGAGGCGCGACTCCTGCTGGATCACCGGGCACGCTCCACCACTTCGGTGACGCGCCACCGCTTGAGCTTCGACAGGGGCCGCGTCTCGGTCACCCGTACCCGGTCACCGACCTTGGCATCGTTCTCCGAGTCGTGCGCGTAGAGCTTGCGGGTCCGCTGCACGGTCTTGCCGTAGCGGGAGTGACGAACACGCTCGGTCACCGCCACGACCACGGTGGCCTGCATCTTGTCGGAGACGACGAGGCCTTCGCGCGTCTTGCGGCTGCGACGCGGCGCCTCGGCGGGTGTCTCTTGCTCGGCCATCACTGGTCCTCCTCGTCGCCGTCGCCGACGCCGACATCCTCGGGTATCTCCTCGTCCTCGACCGTGTCCTCGACTGCGTCGGAACTCTCCTCGGCCGTCTCGGCCCGGGCCGCTCTCGAGGGGCGGGGAACGGTTTCGTCCTCGTCGGCGACCTCGATCTCCTTGGCCGGGCGGCGCCGGACGGGCCGGGTGGCGGGCACCGGTCCCGCGTCGCGACCCTCGGCCAGCGCGATCTCCCGATCCCGAAGGATCGTCAGCACCCGGGCGACGTCCTTGCGGACCACCGACAGGCGCACCACGTTGTCCAGCTGGCCGGTGGCGAGCTGGAAGCGGAGATTGAGCATCTCGCGGCGGTACTCGGTCAGCCTGTTCTCGAGCTCCTCGATGTCGAGCTCTCTCAGTTCCGAAGCGTTGGGCATGGCTCGGCTACACCTCCACCTCGGGCGCCCCGTGGGTGCCCGGGCGGACGACGAATCGGGCCTTGAAGGGAAGCTTCTGGATGGCCCGCTCCATGGCCTCGCGGGCCAGGTCGCGCTCGACCCCGGCCAGCTCGAAGAGCACACGACCGGGCCGGACGACCGCGACCCAGTGCTCGGGGTTCCCCTTACCCGAGCCCATACGGGTCTCGGCCGGCTTCTGGGTGACCGGCTTGTCGGGGAAGACCCGGATCCACACCTTGCCACCTCGCTTGACGTGGCGGGTCATGGCGATTCGGGCCGCCTCGATCTGGCGCTGGGTGAGCCACCCCGGCTCGAGTGCCTGGATCCCGAAGTCGCCGAAGTTGATGGTCATGGCGCCCTTGGCCAGGCCGTTGAGCCGGCCGCGGTGCTGCTTGCGGTGCTTGACCTTGCGCGGCATGAGCATCAGTCGGACTCCTTGCGGAAGTGCGGCGTCTCGTGGTGCTCGTTGCGGGTGCGTCGCTCGATCTCTTCTTCCTCGGCCAGCAGGCGCTCGAAGTCGTCGCCGGCGGGCGCCGCACCGGGGAGCGGTGCGGACGCGGTCTCGACGGCCGAGTCGGGCGCGCCTTCGTCGGCGCCGACCGCCATCCCGTCGGCGCCCTCGGCGCCCTCGGCGGCCTCGGCCGAGTCCGGAGCGGTGAGCACGCTGCCGGGCTCACCTTGCTCGGCCCGCCGGCGTCCTCCACCGGCGGTGACGAGACGGCGCGGGCCCGACTGGCCCGAGGTCTCACCGGCGGCCATGGCGGCCTCGCGGGAGATCTTGTCCTCGGACGAGAGCTTGTAGGGCAGGATGTCGCCCTTGTAGATCCACACCTTCACGCCGATGCGGCCGAAGGTGGTGCGGGCCTCGCGGAATCCGTAGTCGATGTCGGCGCGCAGCGTGTGCAGGGGGACCCGGCCCTCCGCGATAGCCCTCGCGTCGCGCCATCTCGGAGCCACCCAGGCGCCCGGCGCACTGGACGCGCACCCCGAGGGCGCCGGCCTTGGTCACGGTCTGCATGGCACGCTTCATGGCCCGGCGGAATGCGACGCGCCGGGTCAGCTGGTCGGCAATGCTCTGGGCGATCAGGGCCGCGTCGAGCTCGGGCTGCTTGATCTCCTGGATGTTGAGCTGGATGCGGTTGCGGAGCCCGGTGATGTCCTCGAGCTTCTTCTTGAGGCGGTCGGCCTCCGAGCCCCGGCGCCCGATCACGATGCCGGGCCGGGCCGTGTGGATGTCGACGCGCAGGCGATCGCGGGTGCGCTCGATCTCGATCCGGCTCACCGCGGCCGACTCGAGCTGGGACATCAGGTAGTCGCGGATCTTCCAGTCCTCGATGACGAAGTCCTGGTAGTTGCGCTCCTCGAACCAGCGCGACTTCCAGTCGGTGGTCACGCCGAGGCGGAACCCGTAGGGGTTGACCTTCTGGCCCATGGCTCAGCCCTTCTCCTCTTCGCCCGCAGCGCCGGCGTCACCGTCGTCGTCCCCGGCGGCCTTGTTGGTGCTCTTGCGGGCACCGCGCGCCGCCGTGGTCGGGGCGCGGGCGGTGCTTCCTCCACGACCTCTTCGTCGACTTCGGCCTCTTCCTCGTCGGCTTCGGCTCCTGCCGCCTCGCCCGTCGAAAGCCCCTCACCGGCCTCACCGGTGTCGACGTCGGAGTCCTCGGTGTCGCCCGTGTCGAGGTCGTCCTCGACGACCTCGGCTTCGACGTCGGAGCCCTCGACCTCACCCGTGTCGAGGTCCTCGACCCCGGCGTCGGTCACCGAAACGGTGTCGGACGGCTCCTCGGCGTCGGGCACGGCGCGACCATCCTCGCCGCGCCGCGACGCCGCCACCCGGCGGGAGCGCAGGCCGGAGGTGGCCGCGGACTGGCGCGCCCGGCGGCGCTCCAGCCTGTCTTCGGGGAGCCGGCTCACGATCACCGTGATGTGGCAGGTGCGCTTGCGGATCCTGGTGGCGCGGCCGCGGGCCCGGGGCCGCCACCGCTTGAGCGTGGTGCCCTCGTCGGCGTAGCAGGCCGACACGTAGAGATCGTCGGGGTCGAGTTGCTCGTTGTTGCGGGCGTTGGCCACGGCCGAGGCCAGGACCTTGTGCACCACGCGGGCGGCCTCGCGGGCGTGGCGTTGAGGATCTCTTCGGCTCGGTCGGCATCGCGTCCGCGGATGAGGTCGAGGACCTGCCGTGCCTTGTACGCCGACATGCGGTAGTGGCGCAGCACGGCGCGCGTCCCGGGCACCTCGTTGGTCTTCACGCCGGGCATGTCACCGCCTCGCTTGCCGTTCCTGTCCGGCGTGGTACCGGAAGGTCCGAGTGAGGGCGAACTCACCGAGCTTGTGTCCCACCATCGACTCGGTGACGTACACGGGGACGTGCTTGCGCCCGTCGTGCACGGCGATGGTGTGGCCCACCATGTCGGGGATGATCGTGGAACGCCGGGACCACGTCTTGATGACGCGCTTCTCGTTGGTGGCGTTCAGGGCGTCCACCTTCTTGAGCAGGTGGTCGTCCACGAAGGGGCCCTTCTTCAGGCTACGAGGCATGGGGCAGTGCTCCTTGGGCTCCGGTCATCGGCGCGCGCCACGGCTGCGGCGCCGGCGCACGATCATCTGGTCGGACCGCTTGTGGCGGGAACGGGTCCGGCCCTCGGGCTTCCCCCACGGCGACACCGGGTGCCGGCCTCCCGACGACTTGCCCTCCCCACCGCCGAGCGGGTGGTCGACGGGGTTCATGGCCACGCCACGGGTCTGGGGGCGCACGCCCTTCCAGCGGTTGCGGCCCGCCTTGCCCACCGACACCAGCTCGGCCTCGGCGTTCCCCACCTCGCCCAGGGTTCCCCGGCAGTCGATGGGGACCCGGCGCATCTCGGTCGAGGGCAGCCGCAAGGTGGCGAACTGGCCCTCTTTGGCCACCAGCTGGGCGCTCATCCCCGCCCCCCGGGCGAGCTTGCCGCCTTGGCCGGGGCGCAGCTCCACGTTGTGGACGGTCGAGCCCACCGGGATGTAGCGCAGCGGCAGTGCGTTCCCGGGCCGGATCTCCGAGCCCTGGCCGCTCGCCAGCACGTCACCGACGCGCACCAATGCCGGGGCGAGGATGTAGCGCTTCTCGCCGTCGTAGTAGTGCAGCAGGGCGATGCGGGCGTTGCGGTTGGGGTCGTACTCGATGGCGGCGACCTTGGCGGGGACACCGTCCTTGTCCCGTTTGAAGTCGATGAGGCGGTACTGCTGCTTGTGACCGCTCCCGCGGTGGCGCGCCGTCTTGCGGCCGTAGCTGTTGCGTCCACCCGAGCTCGGCTTCGGCACCACGAGCGACCGCTCGGGCTTGGACCGGGTGACCTCGGAGAAGTCCGAGACGGTCTGGAACCGGCGGCCGGCGCTGGTCGGCTTGCGCTTGCGCAATGGCATCGGAGGCGCCCTCTCAGCTCTTCTCGAACAGGTCGATCTTGTCGCCGCCCGCCAGGGTGACGATGGCCCGCTTGGTGTCTGACTTGGTGCCGACGGTGTTGCTCTTGCGGTTGCGGCGGCGCTTGCCCTTGCGGTTGAGCGTGTTCACGCTCTTCACGCGGACGCCGAAGGCCTGCTCGACGGCGTAGCGGACGTCGATCTTCGTGGCGTCGGGCGCCACCACGAAGATGTAGGTGCCGTCCTCCATGAGGGCGTACGACTTCTCCGACACGACGGGCCGCATCAGGACCTGCTCGGCGTCTTTCATCCGTCGCCCTCCTCGCCGTGCGCTTCGGGCCCTTCCGTCGACGGCTTCGGCCTCGACCTCGACGGCATCGGTGTCGACGGCCTCGGTGTCCTTCGTCGCCGGGACCGAGGTCGACCGCGCCCGGGGCGCCGGGGCGGGCTTGTCGGGCACCACGGTCGTCTCCCCCGGAAGGGTGGCGTCGGTGAACACCACCCAGTCGCTCCTCAGCACGTCGTAGGCGTTGAGCTCGGGGCTCTGGATCGTCTGGACGTCGGCCAGGTTGGCGAAGGACCGGTCCGGGATCCCGTCCTCGGGACCGAGCACCACGAGGACGCGGCCGCCCAGCTCGAGCGCGGCCAGGGCGGCCACGGCGTCCTTGGTCCGGGGCGCAGGGAACGACCACTCGTCGACCACCGCCACCTTGCCCTCCGAGGCGCGGTCCGACAGGGCCGAGAGCAGGGCCAGGCGGATCATCTTCTTGGGGGTCCGCTGGCGGTACGAACGCGGGCTTGGGGCCGAGCGCCACACCGCCGCCGGACCATTGCGGGGACCGGATCGAGCCCTGACGGGCACGCCCCGTCCCCTTCTGCCGGAAGGGCTTGGTGCCACCACCGGCCACCTCGGCCCGGGTGCGCGTCGACTGGGTGCCGGCGCGGGCCGCGGCCAGCTGGGCCGTGATGACCTGGTGGAGCACGGCGGTATTGGGGACGAGTCCGAAGATGTCGGGGTCGAGCGACACCGTGTCGATGACGGTCCCGTCGATGCGCCTGCGCTCGACGGTCCGGTGCTCGGGTTCGGGCCGGGTGCGGTGCCGTGGGCCTCCGGGGCTGAGCGGTCACGATGGTCATGCGGGACGCACCCCGTTGGTCCCCTTGACCGTGTTGCGGAGCACGACCATGCCGCCACGGGGACCGGGCACGGCCCCCCGCACGAGGATCAGCTCGCGCTCGGCGTCGGCCTGGACCACTTCGAGGTTGAGCGTGGTGACCTGGTGCCCGCCCATGCGCCCCGCCATCCTGGTCCCCTTGAAGACGCGGGCCGGGGTGGCACAGGCACCGATGGAACCAGGCGACCGATGCTTCTTGTGGTTCCCGTGGGCGGCACCCTGACCCTTGAAGTTGTGCCGCTTCATGGCCCCGGTGAACCCCTTGCCCTTGGACACGGCGATGGCGTCGACCCGCTCGCCCGCGCTCATCAGGGCGGCGGTGAGCTGCTGGCCCACCTCGAAGCCACTGGCGTCGTCGATCCGCAGCTCCACGAGGTGCCGGCCCGGCTCGACGCCGGCCGACGCGAAGTGGCCCTGCTCGGGCTTGTTGAGGGTGGAGGCGCGACGGACCCCCCACGTCACCTGCAGGGCCGCGTAGCCCTCGCGCTCGGGCGTCTTGACCTGGACCACCCGCAAGGGCGCGACCTTGAGAACCGTCACCGGCACGGCGCGGTTGTTCTCGTCCCAGACCTGGGTCATGCCGACCTTTTCGCCGACGATCGCCTTGGTCGCCACGGTGGAGGGGTCCCTTCCGTCTTGATGCTGGTGCGCCCGCCACGAGGCGGTACGCCTGGTTCTGTTCTTCCGCGCCGTCTCCGGCGCCCGGTGTGCATGCCAACGCTCCGCCCGGAGACCGGAGCGGAGCGCTCGCCAGGTTCTGCCCCGAGGTCCCTGCCCGGCACTGCGACAGGCGCTCGGAGACGTCGTAACGGCTCTCGGGACCGAAATCGGCCCGACCTGCGACGTTACACCATGGGCGTGGGGGCCTGCCAGCGGAATTCTCGCCCTGGTTCAGGGCGCGCCGGGCAGGTCAGACGTTCTGGATCTTGATCTCGATGTCGACTCCGGCGGGCAGGTCGAGGCGCTGCAGGGAGTCCACCGTCTTCGGGGTGTGCTCGACGATGTCGACGAGACGCTTGTGCACCTGCATCTCGAAGTGCTCGCGGCTGTCCTTGTACTTGTGGGGGGAGCGGATCACCGTGTAGCGGTGCCGCTCGGTGGGCAGCGGCACGGGGCCCTGGACCTTGGCCTGGGTGCGCAGGACCGTCTGCACGATCTTCTCGGTCGACTGGTCCAGGATCTCGTGGTCGTAGGCCTTCAACCGGATGCGGATCTTCTGGCGCGATGCGTCTGCCATGTTGGCTCTCCCGATTCCCTTCCCGCCCGCGTCCTGATCCCTACTTGAGGATCTTGGTGACTCGGCCCGATCCCACCGTGCGTCCACCCTCGCGGATGGCGAACAGAAGGCCCTCGTCCATGGCGATGGGCTTTTGCAGCTCGACGGTCATCTCGGTGTTGTCGCCCGGCATGA
Organism: uncultured Acidimicrobiales bacterium; assembly: GCA_963848335.1. GTDB lineage: Bacteria > Actinomycetota > Acidimicrobiia > Acidimicrobiales > UBA8190 > Chersky-840. The sequence continues at coordinate 123,350 of CAWKDD010000002.1, read as the reverse complement.
CCATCTCGGTGCCCTCGGGGAGGGTGATCGAGCCGGTGACGTCGGTCGTCCGGAAGTAGAACTGCGGGCGGTAGTTGTTGAAGAAAGGCTTGTGACGGCCGCCCTCTTCCTTGGTGAGCACGTACACGTTGGCCTCGAAGTTCGTGTGCGGGGTGATCGAACCGGGCTTGGCGAGGACCTGGCCCCGCTCGACCTCCTCCTTCTTCGTACCGCGCAGCAGGGCGCCGATGTTGTCTCCGGCCCGGCCCTCGTCGAGGAGCTTGCGGAACATCTCCACGCCGGTGACGACGGTCTTCTGGGTGGGGCGGAGCCCGACGATCTCGATCTCCTCACCCACCTTGACCTGGCCCTGCTCCACCTTGCCGGTCACCACCGTGCCACGACCGGTGATCGACATGACGTCCTCGATGGGCATGAGGAAGGGCCTGTCGATGGGACGCTCGGGCTCGGGGATGTACTCGTCCACGGCGTCCATGAGCTCGATGATCTTGGGCGTCCACTCGGGGTCCCCCTCGAGGGCCTTCAGGGCACTGACCCGCACCACCGGGACGTCGTCACCGGGGAAGTCGTACTGGGTCAGCAGCTCGCGTACCTCGAGCTCGACCAGGTCGAGCAGCTCCTCGTCGTCGACCATGTCCGCCTTGTTGAGCGCCACCACGATGGTCGGCACACCCACCTGGCGGGCGAGCAGCACGTGCTCACGGGTCTGGGGCATGGGGCCGTCGGCGGCGGACACCACCAGGATGGCGCCGTCCACCTGGGCCGCGCCCGTGATCATGTTCTTGATGTAGTCGGCGTGGCCCGGCATGTCGACGTGCGCGTAGTGGCGCTTGTCGGTCTCGTACTCCACGTGGGCGATCGAGATCGTGATGCCGCGCTGCTTCTCCTCCGGGGCCTTGTCGATCTGGTCGAAGGGGGTGAACGAGACGTTGGGGTTCTTCTCCGACAGGACCTTGGTGATGGCCGCCGTGAGCGTGGTCTTGCCGTGGTCGATGTGCCCCATCGTCCCGATGTTGACGTGAGGCTTCGAGCGCTCGAACTTCTTCTTGGCCATGGCTGTTGCTCCGGCTCCCTGATCTCCGGCGGCTCCCCCTCGGGGGCCGCCTGCTTCCTGTGTCCTGTTCCTTCTTCTTCCTTCTTCGGTACTGCGTGGCGGAACTGCGTTGCCGTGCTGCGAGGCCGTCCTGGGGTGCGAGCGCCGCTACTCGCCGCGTGCCCGGGCCACGATCTCACGTGCGATCGAGTCGGGGACCTCGTGATATGCGCTGAATTGCATCGTGTACGTGGCCCGGCCCTGGGTCCGCGAACGCAGGTCGGTAGCGTAGCCGAACATGTCGCCCAGCGGCACCAGAGCCCGGACGACGTGGCTGGTGCCCCGCTGTTCCATGCCCTCGACCTTGCCCCGTCGGGCCGACAGGTCCCCGATGACGTCGCCCATGTGCTCCTCGGGCGTCACCACCTCCACCGCCATGACGGGCTCGAGCAGGACCGGGCTCGCCCGCCGGGCAGCCTCCTTGACCGCAATGGACCCGGCGATCTTGAAGGCCATCTCCGAGGAGTCGACGTCGTGGTACGAGCCGTAGGTGAGCATGACCCGGACGTCGACCATGGGGTACCCGGCCAGGACCCCGTTGGTGAGGGCCTCCTGGATGCCGGCGTCGACGGCCGGGATGTACTCCTTGGGGATGACCCCGCCCGTGATCTTGTCCACGAATTCGTAGCCGCCCCCCGGCCCGGTGGGCTCGAGGCTGATCACGACGTGGCCGTACTGGCCCCGACCACCGGTCTGGCGGACGTAGCGCCCCTCGACCTTCTCGACCGGCTTGCGGATGGTCTCTCGGTAGGCCACCTGGGGCTTGCCCACGTTGGCGTCCACCGAGAATTCCCTGAGCATCCGGTCCACGAGGACCTCGAGGTGGAGCTCGCCCATGCCCGAGATCACCGTCTGTCCCGTCTCGTCGTCGGTCCGGACGCGGAAGGTCGGGTCCTCCTCGCTCAGGGCGAACAGGGCCTTGCCCAGCTTGTCCTGGTCGGCCTTGGTCTTGGGCTCGACGGCCACGTGGATCACGGGCTCGGGGAACTCGAGCGTCTCGAGCAGGATGGAGTGACCCGGGTCGGTCAGGGTGTCACCGGTAGTGGTGTCTTTGAGTCCCACCGCGGCCACGATGTCGCCGGTGAAGATGGCGTCCTTGTCCTCGCGGTGGTTGGCGTGCATCTGCAGGATCCGGCCCACCCGCTCCTTGCGCCCCCCCTTGGTGGAGTTGACGATGGTGGACCCCTTGGCCAGGGTGCCCGAGTAGACGCGCAGGTAGGTGAGCTTGCCCACGTAGGGGTCAGTCATGATCTTGAAGGCGAGCGCGGCGAAGGGCTCGCCGTCGTCGGCCTTGCGCTCGATGGGCTCGCCCTTGGTCGTGGTCCCGATGGCAGGGGGGACGTCGAGCGGGCTGGGCAGGTAGTCCACCACCGCGTCGAGCAGAGGCTGGACGGCCTTGTTCTTGAAGGCCGAGCCGCACAGGACGGGGACGATCTGGCTGGCGATGGTGGCCCGACGCAGCGCCCGGCGCAGGTCGTCGCCGGTGATCTGCTCGTCGCTGACGTACTTCTCCATGACGGTGTCGTCGTAGTTCGACAGGACGTCGACGAGCTGGTGACGCGCCGCGTCGGCCTCGGCAGCCAGCTCGACGGGGACGTCCTCGGTCCGCCATTTCTCGCCCATGTCGTCGTCCCACACCAGTGCCTGCATGGCGAGGAGGTCCACCACCCCCTGGTAGCCGCCTTCCACGCCGATGGGGAGCTGGACCACCGCGGGCACGGCGTCGAGGCGGTCGCGGATCATGTCCACGGCACGGTCGAAGTCGGCGCCGATGCGGTCCATCTTGTTGATGAAGCAGATGCGGGGCACCGAGTACTTGTTGGCCTGGCGCCACACGGTCTCGGTCTGCGGCTCGACGCCCGCCACGGCGTCGAAGACGGCCACGGCTCCGTCGAGGACGCGCAGGGACCGTTCCACCTCCACCGTGAAGTCCACGTGGCCGGGGGTGTCGATGATGTTGATCCAGCAGTCACGCCACTTGCACGTCGTGGCGGCCGAGGTGATGGTGATGCCCCGCTCTTGCTCCTGGACCATCCAGTCCATGGTGGCGGCGCCTTCGTGGACCTCACCGATCTTGTAGTTCTTGCCCGTGTAATAGAGGATCCGCTCGGTCGTCGTGGTCTTGCCCGCGTCGATGTGGGCCATGATCCCGATGTTGCGGGTCCGGGCCAGGGGGAACTCTCGGATGGGGCGTGCGTCGGCCATGATGCTGAGCTTTCAGGTCGTTCGTGGACGGGCCCGGCCGGAGCGGGGGCGCCCGCCGGGCGCCTTGCCCGCTACCAGCGGTAGTGGGCGAAGGCCTTGTTGGATTCGGCCATCTTGTGCATGTCCTCCCGGCGTTTGACCGCGGCGCCGGTGGCGTTGGCGGCGTCGAGGACCTCGTTGGCCAGTCGCTCGGCCATCGTCTTCTCGCGTCGCTGGCGGGAGAACCCCACGAGCCACCGGATGGCCAGGGTGGTGGCACGGCGGGGCCTGACCTCGACGGGCACCTGGTAGGTGGCACCCCCGACCCGCCGGCTCTTCACCTCGAGCTCGGGCCGGGTGTTCTCCACCGCCCGCTTGAGGATCGACACGGGGTCGCCGCCGGTCTTGTCCCGGACGACGTCGAGCGCGTCGTAGACCAGACGCTCGGCCAGGGTGCGCTTGCCGCGCGAGAGGACCTTGTTCACGACCTGGGTCACCAGCACGGACCGGAAGACCGGGTCGGGAGCGAGCTCGCGGCGGGTGGCGGGGCCGTTGCGGGGCACCTCAGGACTCCTTCTTGGCGCCGTAGCGCGAGCGGGCCTGGTTGCGCTCCCGGACACCGGCGGCGTCGAGCGCCCCCCGGATCACCTTGTAGCGCACACCGGGCAGGTCCTTCACCCGGCCGCCGCGGACCAGGACGATGGAGTGCTCCTGCAGGTTGTGGCCCACGCCGGGGATGTACGCGCTCACTTCGATCCCGCTCGTGAGACGGACCCGGGCCACCTTGCGCAGCGCCGAATTCGGCTTCTTGGGCGTGGTGGTGAAGACGCGCGTGCACACGCCCCGACGCTGGGGCGCGCCTTTGAGCGCCGGCGTCTTGGTCTTGGACTGCTTGGAGGCCCGTCCCTTGCGGACGAGCTGTTCGATCGTGGGCACGCGTGACCTCTGGGGGATTTCGGGACTTGCTCGCGGGAACTGCCGGCGTGGAGTCCAGCGGACACCACGCCCACGCGAGCAGGCAATGGTAGAGCTTAGGGCGTCTTCAGGGCAATCGCGCCGGGCCGCCGCCGCGCCGGGTCAGGCCCCGGCCTCGAGTTGGCCGTTGCCCTCGACGCCGTGGTGGCCGTCGCCCTCTCCGTCGGGTGACGCCGAGAAACCGTCGCCGGTCCCGGCGTCGAGCGCACCCCACCCCAGCGAGCTGCCCCCGGCATCGCCGAACTCGCCGTAGGCGGGCGCGGCCGGGACACCCTCGCCCGGGGCGCCGTCCCCGCCCTCGCCCGGGCCGCCCACGTCACGCAGCCAGGCGGCGAGGTCCTCGGTCTCCTCGTCGAAGCCGTAGGTCCGCAGGGAGACGCCCGCCGCGTCGGGCAGGTCGACCACGATGTCGCGGTAGCGGCCCATGCCGGTCCCGGCCGGGATCAGCTTGCCGATGATGATGTTCTCCTTGAGCCCGAAGAGCTGGTCGGACTTGCCTTCGATGGCAGCCTCGGTGAGCACCCGGGTGGTCTCCTGGAACGAGGCCGCGGAGAGCCACGAGTCGGTGGCGAGAGAGGCCTTGGTGATCCCCATGAGCTCGGGGCGGCCCTCGGCCGGGCGGTTGCCCTCCTGGACCAGGCTCCGGTTGACCTCGGCGTAGATCTGGTTGTCGACCCGCTCGCCGGGGAGGAACGGGGCGTCCCCGGGCTCGGCCACGAGCACCCGCCGCAGCATCTGACGGACGATGAGCTCGATGTGCTTGTCGTGGATCGACACGCCCTGGTCCCGATAGACCTTCTGGACCTCCTCCACCAGGTACTGCTGGGTCTCGCGGATGCCCTTCACCTCGAGGAGCTCCTTGGGGTCCTTGGGCCCTTCGACCAGGGCGTCGCCGGCCGCGACCTCCTGGCCCGCGCTCACCTCGAGATGGGCCCGGGCCGACACCAGCACCGACTCCTCGGTGCCGTCCTCGGCCACCACGGTGATCCGCCGTCCGCCCTCCTCGTCCTCGATGCGGGCCACGCCCGAGTAGTGGGCGAGCACCGCCGCGCCCTTGGGGGTGCGGGCCTCGAACAGCTCCACGACGCGGGGCAGGCCGTGGGTGATGTCCTCCCCGACGACCCCTCCGGTGTGGAAGGTCCGCATGGTCAGCTGGGTCCCGGGCTCGCCGATCGACTGGGCCGCGATGACCCCGACCGCCTCTCCGAGCTCGATCAGCCGGCCGGTGGCGAGGGACTGGCCGTAGCAGGTCACGCACACCCCGTGCTCGGACTCGCACGTGAGCACGGAGCGCACCCTGACCCGGTCCACGACGGCGTCGTCGCGGATGCGGGCCACCAGGTCGTCGTCGAGCATGGTGCCGGCGGGAATGACCCCGTCGGCCAGGGACACGTCCTCGGCGAGCACGCGGCCGTAGGCGCGGGTCTCGAGGTAGGACCGGCGGCCGGCCTCGTCGGGCACCACGCCGTCGATCCAGATGCCCCGGGACGTGGCGCAGTCGTCGATGCGGACGATGAGCTCCTGGGCGACGTCCACCAGACGCCGGGTGAGGTACCCGGAGTCGGCGGTCCGCAGTGCGGTGTCGGCCAGGCCCTTGCGGGCGCCGTGGGTGGAGATGAAGTACTCGAGCACCGACAGGCCCTCGCGGAACGAGGACTTGATGGGCCGGGGGATCATCTCGCCACGGGGGTTCGACACCAGACCCTTCATGCCGGCGATCTGGCGGATCTGCTGCGAGTTCCCTCGGGCCCCGGAGTCCACCATCATGTCGAGCGGGTTGAAGGCGATGGCCGACAGGGTCTTCTCCATGGCCCGCCCGACCTCGGACGTCGCCGAGGTCCAGATCTCGATCTCCTTCTGGCGGCGTTCGTCGTCGGTGATGATGCCCCGCTTGAACTGGGTCTCGGCCTTCTCCGCCTCGCGCTCGTAGCGGTCGAGGATGGCGGCCTTCTCGGGCGGGGTGCGGACGTCGTCGATGGAGATGGTGAGGCCCGACTGCGCCGCGTACCGGAAGCCGAGTGCCTTGATGCGGTCGAGGCTCTCGGCCACCACGTTCTTGGGCTCGGTGGCCGACACCTCTTCGACGATCCCGCCGATGGGGGTGGACCGCTTGCCCACGACGTCGTTCACATAGCGGAAGCCCTTGGGCAGGGCGCTGTTGAAGAACACCCGACCCGGGGTGGTGACGATGGACAGGACCTCGTCGGCGCCGGGGACGGCGTCGAGCGCCTTGACCAGCGCGGTGTGCATCGAGGAGCCGGGGTTCGTCCGCAGCACGATCTTGGCGTGCAGGTCGACGTCACCCTCTTCGAAGGCGCGCTCGACCTCGTAGGCGTGGCGGAACACCTGCCCCTCACCCTTGGCCCCGTCGACCTCGAGGGTGAGGTAGTAGGCGCCGAACACCATGTCCTGGGTGGGGACCGTGATGGGGCGACCGGTGGCGGGAGACAGGATGTTGTTGGCCGACAGCATGAGCACGCCGCGCCTCGGCCTGGGCCTCGGCCGACAGCGGCAGGTGGACCGCCATCTGGTCTCCGTCGAAGTCGGCGTTGAAGGCCGTGCACACGAGGGGGTGGACCTGGATGGCCTTGCCCTCCACCAGGACCGGCTCGAACGCCTGGATGCCGAGGCGGTGCAAGGTGGGCGCCCGGTTGAGCAGCACCGGGTGCTCCTTGATGACACCCTCGAGGACGTCCCACACCTGGGGACGGCGGCGCTCGACCATCCGCTTGGCGGACTTGATGTTCTGGGCGAGCTCCAGGTCCACGAGGCGCTTCATGACGAAGGGCTTGAACAGCTCGAGGGCCATGAGCTTGGGCAGGCCGCACTGGTGCAACTGCAAGGTGGGGCCGATCACGATGACCGACCGACCCGAGTAGTCGACGCGCTTGCCCAGCAGGTTCTGACGGAAGCGACCCTGCTTGCCCTTGAGCATGTCCGAGAGGCTCTTCAGGGGTCGGTTGCCGGGGCCCGTCACGGGCCGGCCCCGGCGGCCGTTGTCGAAGAGGGCGTCGACGGCCTCCTGGAGCATGCGCTTCTCGTTGTTGATGATGATCTCGGGCGCGCCCAGGTCGAGGAGGCGCTTCAGCCGGTTGTTGCGGTTGATGACCCGGCGGTACAGGTCGTTGAGGTCCGACGTGGCAAACCGCCCGCCGTCGAGCTGCACCATGGGACGCAGGTCGGGCGGGATAACGGGCACGACCTCGAGGATCATGGCGCGCGGGTCGTTGGCACGGCGGCCGTGATCGTCACGGCGGTTGAAGGCGGTGACGATCTTGAGCCGCTTGATGGCCTTCTGACGGCGCTGGGCGGAGAGCGGGCGCCGTCCGTCGGTGGCGTCGATGGCCTCGCGCAGCTTCGTCTCTTCCACGTCGAAGTCGATCCGGTCGATCAACCGGGCGATGGCCTCGGCGCCCATCCCGCCCTCGAAGTAGTCGTCGTAGCGGATCTTGAGCTCACGCCACAGGAGCTCGTCTTCGATGATCTTGCGGGGGAACAGGTCGCGGAACTCGTCGAAGGCGCGCTTGGCGAGGTCGATGTCGGCCTCGGACCGCTCGCGGACCGTGCCGATCTCCTTCTCCGCCAGGCGCTGGCGGGCCTTGATCTCGGCATCCTTGGCTCCGCCGGCCTCGAGCTCGGCCAGCTCCTTTTCGAGCTCCTTGAAACGACGGTCGATCTCGAGGTCGCGCTGGCGCTCGAGCTGGGTGACCTCCTCGGCGAGCTCGCCCTCGAGGGCCGACAGGTCCTCGTGGCGGCGCTCGTCGTCGACCCACGTCACCAGGTTGGCGGCGAAGTAGATGACCTTCTCCAGCTGCTTGGCCTTGAGCTCCTCGCGGGCTTCGGTGCCCATGAGCAGGTACGCCAGCCAGCTACGGGTTCCGCGCAGGTACCAGATGTGGACCACCGGAGCGGCGAGCTCGATGTGCCCCATGCGCTCGCGCCGCACCTTGGAGCGGGTGACCTCGACCCCACAGCGCTCGCAGATGATGCCCCGGAACCGGACGCGCTTGTACTTTCCGCAGTAGCACTCCCAGTCCTTGGTGGGACCGAAGATCTTCTCGCAGAAAAGCCCGTCCTTCTCCGGCCGCAGGGTCCGGTAGTTGATGGTCTCGGGCTTCTTGACCTCTCCGTTGGACCAGGAGCGGATGGACTCCGCGGTGGCAAGCCCGATACGGAGCTGGTCGAAATTATTGACGTCCAGCACGGTTAGAAGCTCCTCTCGGCAGCACGACGCTCGTCTTCCTCGTCCGACCCACGCTCGGGCCGGCTGATGTCGATCCCGAGCTCCTCGGCCGTCCGGAAGACGTCCTCGTCGAGCTCGCGCATCTCGATCTCCTCACCGGTCGTCGACAGCACCTCGACGTTGAGGCACAGCGACTGCATCTCCTTGATGAGCACCTTGAAGCTCTCGGGGATCCCCGGTTCGGGAATGTTCTCGCCCTTGACGATGGCCTCGTACACCTTGACCCGGCCCAACACGTCGTCGGACTTGATGGTGAGGAGCTCCTGGAGGGCGTAGGCGGCCCCGTAGGCCTCGAGGGCCCACACCTCCATCTCCCCGAAGCGCTGCCCACCGAACTGGGCCTTTCCGCCCAGGGGCTGCTGGGTGATCATCGAGTACGGGCCCGTCGAGCGGGCGTGGATCTTGTCGTCGACGAGGTGGGCGAGCTTCAGGATGTAGACGTAGCCCACCGAGATGGGGTTGTCGTAGCGCTCGCCCGTCCGGCCGTTGTACAGCGTGGCCTTCCCGTCGGCGCCGATGAGCCGGGTGCCGTCGGCCGAGTCCGAATGCAGGAGCTCGAAGAGCCGCTTGATGGTGGGATGCCGGCCGGCGTCCTCCTGCTCGTCCCAGTGCGCGCCGTCGAAGGCGGGCGTCGACACCCATACGGCGGGGTCGGTCCGCGGCCGGGTCTTGGCCTCGGACCCGTTGCTCGTCGTCTGGTGGGCCTCGGCCCCGTCCCAGCCCCAACGGGCCGCGTAGCCGAGGTGCGACTCGAGCACCTGACCCACGTTCATCCGGCTCGGAACCCCCAGGGGGTTCAAGATGATGTCGACAGGGGTGCCGTCGGAGAGGAACGGCATGTCCTCCACGGGCAGGATCTTGGAGATGACGCCCTTGTTGCCGTGGCGCCCGGCGAGCTTGTCGCCCTCGGAGATCTTGCGCTTCTGGGCGACGTACACCCGCACCAGCTGGTTGACCCCCGGGGGGAGCTCGTGGGAGTCCTCGCGGGAGAAGACGCGGACGTCGATGACCTTGCCCGACTCGCCGTGGGGGACCTTGAGCGAGGTGTCGCGCACCTCACGGGCCTTCTCCCCGAAGATGGCCCGCAAGAGGCGCTCTTCGGGGGTCTGCTCGGTCTCGCCCTTGGGGGTGACCTTGCCCACGAGCACGTCGCCCGGACCGACCTCGGCCCCGATGCGGATGATGCCGCGCTCGTCGAGGTCGGCCAGGATCTCCTCGGACAGGTTGGGGATGTCCCGGGTGATCTCCTCGGCTCCGAGCTTGGTGTCCCGAGCGTCGACCTCGTGCTCCTCGATGTGGATCGAGGTGAGCACGTCGTCACGCACGAGCCGCTCGGAGAGGATGATGGCGTCCTCGAAGTTGTAGCCCTCCCACGGCATGAAGGCGACGAGGAGGTTCTTCCCCAACGCCAGCTCGCCGTTGTGAGTGGCGGACCCGTCGGCCAGCACGTCGTTGGCCACGACCCTCTGGCCTTCGTCGACGATCACCTTCTGGTTGATCGAGGTGTTCTGGTTCGAGCGCCGGAACTTGGCCAGGGTGTAGCGCCGGCGGCCGAGGTCGTGGCCCAGGCGGTCGCGCTGGCCGGCCCGGTACTCCACCACGATGTGGTCGCCCGACACCTCGGCCACGGTGCCCTCTCCCTCGGAGAGCAGCACGTCGCCGGCGTCCTGGGCCGCACGCGCCTCCACGCCGGTGCCGATGTAGGGAGCCTCGGGCACGACGAGCGGGACGGCCTGCTTCTGCATGTTGGCGCCCATCAGGGCACGGTTGGCGTCGTCGTGCTCGACGAAGGGGATGAGCGCGGTGGACACGGACACGATCTGCTTGGGCGAGACGTCCATGAGGTCCACCTCGGCCGGCGGCACGTAGTCGATCTCGCTGGTGGTGCCGTAGGACGTGGTGGTGGCACCGACCCGCACACCCGCCCCCTGGGGCCCGCGTCGCACCAGGACGCGCTCGTCGACGAAGCGGCCGCGCTCGTCGAGCTTGGCGTTCGCCTGCGCGATGACGTGCTCCTCCTCCTCGTCGGCGGCCAGGTAGACGATCTCGTCGCTCACCCGACCGTCGACCACCTTGCGGTAGGGGGTCTCGATGAACCCGTACTCGTTCACCCTGGCGTAGGTGGCCAGGGCGCCGATCAGGCCGATGTTGGGGCCTTCGGGAGTCTCGATGGGGCACATGCGCCCGTAGTGGGAGCTGTGGACGTCCCGGACCTCGAAGCCGGCCCGCTCACGAGACAGGCCGCCGGGGCCGAGCGCCGAGAGCCGGCGCTTGTGGGCCAGACCCGACAGGGGGTTGTTCTGGTCCATGAACTGGCTCAGCTGGCTCGTGCCGAAGAACTCCTTGATGGCAGCCACGACGGGGCGGATGTTGATCAGGGTCTGAGGGGTGATCGCCTCGACGTCCTGGGTCGTCATGCGCTCCCGGACCACGCGCTCCATCCGGGAGAGACCCACGCGCACCTGGTTCTGGATGAGCTCGCCCACCGAGCGGATGCGGCGGTTGGCGAAGTGGTCCTGGTCGTCGATGCGGTACCCGGACTCGCCGTCGGCGAGGTGGAGCATGTAGGTGGCGGTGGCCAGGATCTCCGAGGGGCTCAGCACACCCTGGGTGGGCGAAGGCCGCTCCAGGTCGATGTCGAGGATGCTCGAGATCCGCTCGATCTCCGGGCCCAGCTTCCGGTTGAGCTTGTAACGACCGACCCGGGTCAGGTCGTAGCGCTTGGGGTTGAAGAAGGCGTTCTCGAAGTAGGCGCGCGCCGCGTCGGCCGACAGCGGTTCGCCGGGACGGGCCCGCTTGTAGATCTCGAGGAGGGCGTCCTCCCGCGTCGGGGCGAGGTCGCGCTCTTTCTCCCACTGGCCCTCGAGGAAGTCGAAGTGCCGGACGAACCGGTTCAGGAACCCTTCGTCCTCGTAGCCCAGGGCGCGCAGCAGGACGAACAGCGACAACCGGCGCTTCCGGGCGACCCGAGCGCCGGCGGTGACGTCCTTGGACGGCTTGGCCTCGACGTCGAACTCGATCCACTCCCCGCGGTAGGGGTGGACGGTGCCCGTCACGATGGTCTTGGTGTCGCGCCCGGGCTGGAAGATCACACCGGGGGACCGGACCAGCTGGCTCACCACGACCCGCTCGGTGCCGTTGATGATGAAGGTGCCCTTGTCCGTCATCATCGGGAAGTCCCCCATGAAGACGGTCTGCTCCTTGATCTCACCGGTCTGCGCGTTCATGAACCGCGCCCGGACGAACACCGGGGCGGCATAGGTCATGTCCTTCTCCTTGCACTCCTCCTCCTGGAACTTCGGAGGCGGGCGCAGGTCGGGGTCGGACGGGTCGTACTCCAGCTCGAGGCTCAGCTGGCCGGTGAAGTCCTCGATCGGGCTGATGTCGGAGAACGCCTCGGCCAGACCCTTGTCCAAGAACCAGCGGAACGAGTCCCGCTGGATGGCGATGAGGTCGGGCAGTCGCAGGACCTCGTCGAGGTTGGCAAAAGAGAAACGCTCCGGGCTCTTGGACCGTGCAGGCAACGGTCGACTCCTCCCAGGTGGGTGGCGGGCAGTGGACGAAAGGCGGATCGGGGGCGGACGGGGCATGCCCCGGGCGGGCCGGGACGGCTAGAGGGTGCTACTCGGGTCAGGGGGGACGGACGCGGGGACGAGGTCGATTTGGCCTGCGCCGCGGGCACAGCGGCGCGCGTCAGCCAGCCGGATTCGGCAAGGGTGGCGCGAAGAAAGGGGCACGGCAACCGCACAGCATACGCGCGCGCGTTGCAAATGGCAACCCCTTCGACCTGCCAACCGACAGGCTACGGACGCACCGGGGTGCCGTCAAGCACTCCGGTGCCCGTCCGGGGCCCGGCTACTTGACCTCGACGGATGCCCCGGCCTCCTCGAGCTGGGCCTTGGCCTTGTCGGCGTCCTCCTTGGACACCCTCTCGAGCACCGGCTTGGGAGCCGAGTCGACCAGGTCCTTGGCCTCTTTCAGGCCCAGGCTCGTCAGGGACCGGACTTCCTTGATGACCTGGATCTTCTTGTCCCCCGCGGCGGTGAGGACCACGTCGAACTCGGTCTTCTCGTCTTCGCCGCCGGAGGCCTCGCCGCCTCCGGCCGCCGGGGCGGCAGCCACCGCCATGGGTGCCGCGGCGGTGACGCCGAACTTCTCCTCGAACTCCTTCAGTAGCTCGGAGAGCTCGAGGACGCTCAGGTTGGCGATCCCCTCGAGGATGTCGTCTTTGCTGATCTTGGTGGCCATGGTGGCTCTGCTCCTTTGGATTTACTCGATGGTGGACGTACTCGACGGTTCCGGGATCTCGGGGTGGGTGCCGCTCAGCCTTCGGCGGGGCCGGGCTCGGCGGCAGCTTCGTCGGCGACCTCGGCGGCCGCTTCGTCGGCGACCTCGGCCGACTGGGTCCCGGTGGCAGCTTCGGACGGGGCCCCGGCGGGCGGAGCTTCAGCTTCAGCTTCAGCGGGGGCTTCTGCCACGGAGGTCTCCGCCTCTGTGGGGGCCTCGGCCTGTACCGGCGCTCCCCCCTGCTGGTCGAGGAGGGCGGACAACCCGTAGGCGAGGTTGCGGGGAAGTGCCTGCAGGAGACCGGCGAACTGTCGCAGCGGAGCGGCGATGGCCCCGGCCACCTGAGCCAGCAGGACGTCGCGGGGCGGCAGTTCGGCGAGGGCGCTGAGATCCTGGGCCGACAGGAATCCCTCCCCGTGCAGCCCTCCCTTGATTACGAGGTTCGGAGAGGTCCGGGCGTAGTCCCGCAGCGCCTTGGCGGCCGCGCTCACCTCGCCCGACACGAAGGCGATTGCCGTCGGCCCCTCGAGAAGCGGAGCCAGGACGTCGTGCCTCCCACCGGATATGGCCAACTTGACCAGGGTGTTCTTGTACACCTTGTAGTCGCTGCCGGCACTGCGCAGGACTCGTCGCAAGTCGGCCAGCTCGGCGACGGTCAGCCCCCGGTACTCGGTGAGGATGGCGGCCTCGGCGGCATCGAGGCGCTCACGCACCTCCGTGACGACGGCCACCTTCTGCGGCCTGGGTGTTTCCATCTTCGGCTCCCGTGCTCGGAACGGTGCGGCACCGCTCACCCATGCCGTCACCGCATCCACCGAGCAGGGTGCAGACCCCGCCGAGTGTCACGTTCGTCGCCTGGTCAGGCGGGCTCGAGAGCCCCTTCGACGCCCGAAGGCGTGACCGGAGGTCTACGGCGACGGCAAGTACTCGATCTGTGTGGCTGAAATGTCCGGGACCCCCCGGAAGAGGTCGCCGGCAAAACCTACTACGGCCCGAGGATGCCCCTCTACGCCGAGGCGGCGAGGTCCTCGTCGAGCTCGCGGGCCCGGGCCGGGTCGATGCGCACCCCCGGTCCCATCGTCGACGACAACGTGACCCCCCGCAGGTAGCGTCCCTTGGCCGCCGCCGGCTTGGCCCGCATCAGCTCCTCGATCACGGCGTGCACGTTCTGGAGCAGCTGCTCGGGGGTGAACGAGGCCTTGCCCACCCGGACGTGCACGTTCCCGACCTTGTCGGTGCGGTACTCGACGCGGCCGCCCTTGAACTCGACCACGGCCTTGCCCACGTCGGTGGTGACGGTGCCGGTCTTGGGGTTGGGCATGAGCCCGCGGGGCCCGAGCACCCGGCCCAGCTTGCCGACCTGGCCCATCATGTCCGGGGTGGCGATGGCCACGTCGAAGTCGAGGAACCCGCCCTCGACGCGCGCCACCAGGTCGTCGGCCCCCACCTCGTCGGCCCCCGCCGCCCGGCCCTCGGCTGCGGCGTCCCCCTGGGCGAAGACCACGACCCGGGCGGTGCGCCCGGTGCCCGCCGGAAGGCTCAGGGTGCCCCGCACGATCTGGTCCGCCTTGCGCGGGTCCACGCCCAGCCGGACGGCGAGCTCCACGGTCTCGTCGAATTTCGCCGGGGCCAGCTCCTTCACGAGCGGGACCGCCTCGGCGGGCGAGTACAGCTGTTGCCGGTCGAAGTGCTCGAGCGCGGCCCGGTACTTCTTGCCTTTTTGCACGTGGGGCTCCTTGTGTCGTTCTCTGTGCCGCCGGGCCTCAGCCCTCGACGGCGATCCCCATCGAGCGCGCCGTGCCCGCCACCTGGCGCTTGGCCGCTTCGATGTCGTCGGTGTTGAGGTCGGGCAGCTTCACCGTGGCGATCTGGGCGATCTGGGCATCGGTGATGGAACCGGCGCGCTCACGCCCGGCGGCGGTGGCGCCCTTCTCGATCCCCACGGCCTCCCGGATGAGGGCCGGCGTCGGAGGGGTCTTGAGCACGAAGGAGAACGAGCGGTCCTCGTAGATGGTGATCTCGACGGGCACGATCGTGCCCCGCTGGTTCTCGGTGGCGGCGTTGTACTGCTTGCAGAACTCCATGGTCTGCACGCCGTGGGGTCCCAGGGCGGTGCCCACCGGGGGCGCGGGGGTGGCGCTCCCGGCCGGGAGCTGGATCTTCACGATGGCGAGGACCTTCTTCTTGGGGGGCATGACGGGGAAGCCTCCTGGAGGGACTAGAGCTTGGCGACCTGGCTGAATTCGAGCTCGACCGGAGTCTCCCGGCCGAAGATGTTGACCAGCACCTTCAGCTTCAGCTGGTCCTCGTTGATCTCGTCGATCTGACCCGAGAAGTCCGCGAAGGGTCCTTCCTTCACGCGCACGGTCTCGCCGACCTCGTACTCCAGACGGGGCCGCGTCTTCTTGATCGGCTCGGGGCCCCCTTCCACCTTCACCTGGAGGATGCTCTCCACCTCACGGCGCGATAGTGGGGTGGGCTTGGTGCCCGGGCCGACGAACCCGGTGACCCCCGGGGTGTTGCGGATGACCGACCACGAGTCGTCGTCGAGGTCGCAGCGGGTGAGGAGGTAGCCGGGGAACACCTTCTTCTGGACCACGACCTTCTTGCCGTTCTTGAACTCGACGACGTCCTCCATGGGGATGACGACCTCGAAGATCCGGTCCTCCATGTTCATCGAGACGATCCTGCTCTCGAGGTTCGACTTCACCTTGTTCTCGTACCCGGCGTAGGTGTGCACCACGAACCACCGCCCGGGCCGGTCGTAGGGGCTCTCCACCACGACCGGGAGCTCCTCGTCGTCCTCGTCCTCGTCCCCGTAGGCCTCCTGGTCGAGCTCCTCGTCGGCCCGGGCCGCCTCGACGTGGCCGTTGTCCCCGGCGTCCCCCGACAGCGCGGGGGACTCGGGGCTGGGCTCGACCTCGCCGTCCACGGCGCCCGACACCGGTTCGGTGCCGGAGTCGGCGCCGGGCCCGGGAGCCTCAGGCTCTCCGGGGTCGGCCGACAGCAGCGGGGCGTCGACGGGGGTGCCCAACGGGGCCGCGGCGGTCCCGAGGTCCTCCCCGGTCTCGAATTCGGAGTCGCTCATGACTTGTACAGGAATGCGACTGCGTGCGAGAAGCAGTAGTTGAGCAGGAAGATCAGGCTGACCAGCAGCACGAGCGTCAGGAAGACGATGGTGGCGGAGTTGGCCACCTCGTTGCGGGTGGGCCAGGCCACCTGCCGGAGCTCGGACCGCACTTCGCGGAAGAACTCGGCGATGCGGCCGAAGAACGAGGTCTCGGGCTGGGGAACCGGCCGCGATCGAGGGGGCGCCTGACGGCGGGTCGCGGGAGAGCCGTCAGCCTCGAGCTGACCTTGGCGCTGCATCATGCGCTTCATCTCACGGTTCACGGCTTCGCACGCCTTTCGACGGCCAGTTGGCAGGGCAGGAGGGACTCGAACCCCCAACCGCCGGTTTTGGAGACCGGTGCTCTACCAATTGAGCTACTGCCCTTCGGCGGCCAGGACGCCGGTCACCGCCCGGGCGGCCAAGGGGCCGGCCAGCAACGTTATCACCGGCCGCGCCGGCTCTCCCGACGGGCGCCGGGGCCCGGGGCCCTCCCCGGGACCGGGGCGGTGGCGGGCTCTCAGCGCGTCTCTTTGTGGAGGGTGTGCTTGCGGTCCCAGCGGCAGAACTTGGTGAGCTCGATCCGCTCCCGGTCGTTCTGCTTGTTCTTCATGGTGATGTAGTTGCGGCGCTTGCAGACCTCGCAGGCCAGCGTCACCTGCACCCTCTTCTCGTTCTTGGCCATGATGTGCTCCTTGTCGAGCCCCCGCACGGGGCGGGGACCGGTTCCCTCGGACTGGTAGCGGCGGCGGGACTCGAACCCGCGACAACACGATTATGAGCCGTGTGCTCTGACCAACTGAGCTACGCCGCCAGGGGCGAGCCCCCTGTCGGAATCGAACCGACGACACCAGCCTTACCATGGCTGTGCTCTGCCGACTGAGCTAAGGGGGCGGACACGGCAACTCCGCGCCGGACGAGCATAGTCGCCACTCCCTTGCGCTCCGATTTGCCACCGCCACGGCCCGCGGCGTCCGGGCCGCGTCGGACACGACCCCGGTACCATCGTCCGATGGAGGTCAGGCTGGCGCGCCGGGGGGACGCCGAGGCCATCCGCGCCATCTACAACGCCGAGGTCACCGGGTCCACGGTCACCTTCGATCTCGAGCCCCGCACCGCCGAGGAGCAGCGCGCCTGGATCGCCGACCACGAGGGGGCGCACCCTGCCGTCGTCGCCGTCGACGGTCCGACCGTCGTCGGGTTCGGGTCCCTGTCCCCCTTCCGCGACCGGGCCGCCTACTCCACCACCGTGGAGGACTCCCTCTACGTCGACGCCGGGCGGCGGGGACAGGGGGTGGGCCGGCTCCTGCTCGAGGAGCTCGTGGCCCTGGCCGGGGCACGGGGGTTCCACACCGTGATCGCCCGCATCGCGGGGGACAACGAGGCCTCGACGGCCCTGCACCGGGGGTGCGGCTTCGCGCTGGTGGGCGTCGAACGCGAGGTGGGCCGCAAATTCGGGCGCTGGATCGACGTGGCGGTCATGCAGCGGATGCTGTGACTCACGCCCCCACGTAATCGAGCGCCGCCGCCGGCTCCCCGGGGTCCGATGGCGGGGCCTTGTCCCCACGGCGGCGCCACCGGGCCAGCAGGTTCTCCCGGTCGAAGGGTGACAGGGGCACCGTCAGGATGGCGAGGCACACGAGCAGCGCGGCCGCCACCGTGAGCGGGTCGGCGGTGAAGAGGTCGTGGACGAGATCGCGCCCGGCGGGGAGGCCGATGAAGGCGGCCAGGATCGACGAGCCCACGATGAGGGTCCGGACCTTGCCCGTGGCCACCGGGGCCAGGACCACGAGGCCCCACGACAGGTACCACGGCTGCACCACGGGCCCGAGGGCCACGATGATGAGCATGGTCAGGCCCATGGCCCGCAGGGCGCCGATCCGGTCCGACTTCAGCAATAGCCACACGCCCGCCACGCACGCCAGGACCACGCCGAGGCCGCGCGTCATCGACAGCGTGGTGTGCAGCGGCACCCCGATCCCCACCAGATGGGCCAGGTCGGTGAGGAGGATCCCCGCCCCCGTGGCGGGCGCGACCCACGAGCGGACCGTGCCCGGGGTCGAGAGGTTCAGCACCCAGCTCCATCCGAGACCGGTGACGATCGACAGCGTGCCCATCACCGCCGCGGCGATCAGCCCGGCGGTCACCACGGGCCGGATGCGGGCGCGCACCGGCAGCCCGGTGCCCATCCAGTCCCATCCGATGTAGAGGACGCCCAGGGCGGCCGGGACCTTCACCGCCGCGGCCAACGCGCACAGCACGATGCCCGCCACCGGTCTTCCCCGGCGCGCCACGGCCAGGCCGCACATGAGCAGGCCGAGCATGAGGGCGTCGTTGTGGGCGCCTCCCACCAGATGGAGGATCGTGACCGGGTTGAGCACGGCCACGGTGAAGGCGTAGGACGGATCTCGCCCCACGCTGCGGGCCAGGGACGGGATCGACAGCGCCATGAGCCCCACGCCGAGGACGGCGAGGAGCCGCAACAGGGCGAGGTCGACGAGCTCGTGGTGCATCGAGGCGCTCGTGAGAAGCCCGTCGGTCTCCATGAACAGCGGCCCGTAGGGCACCGGTGTGTATTTCCACAGGGGATCGACCAACGTCTCCGACGGGGTGGCGCCGAGGACACCGGGGCCGTAGTGGTACGGGCTGATGTGGTGGCTCATCATCTCGCCCTGGGCCGCGTAGCTGTAGATGTCGCGGCTGAACAACGGCGGCGCCAGCAGCAGCGGGACGATCCACAGCGCCAGCACCATCACGAGCTTGCGGACCGGCACCCCCTTCACCTGGGAGAGGGTCCGGATCAAGCCGTACCACACGCGCATGAACAGCACGAGGCCGCCGTAGGTGGCCACCAGTCCCAGGAACAGGAATTGCTTCGACGGCGTGGTGCCGACGGCGGGGACGCCGAAGAACCAGGCGCCGGGGAGCTTCAACACGAAGGGCGAGCCCTGGGGGATCGAACCCAACGTGATGGCGGTGACAGCGACGAACCCGAGGATGGCGGGCCGCACGAGCAGGCGCGAACCGTCACCGTCGACGGCACCGGGCTCGAGGTCGGGCCCGACGAGGGCACTGAAGGGCCAGCGCCGGCGCACCGCCTCGTCCCAGATCGTCAAGCGGTCGAGGACCCGCCCCACGACCGGGAGGGCCGAAGGATCGAAGCCGCGCACCGATGCGGCGGTCCTTCCCATGAAACCCATCGTGTCGGCCCTCGCCCCGATCCCGTCCGCACCCGCGCCGGGTGCCCGAACCCGATGGCCCTCCCCTTCCGCCGGTCCGGGAGGATACACATCGGACATATTCGTAACCGCATTGTAATGAAAGACACCGCCCCGGCAAGTGCACCGCCGGGGGCCGCCGGCCCCGGGGCACACACCGAGGAAGAGGGGCGAGAGTGGGCCGGGAAGGATTCGAACCTTCGTAGGCTGTGCCGGCAGATTTACAGTCTGCTCCCTTTGGCCGCTCGGGCACCGACCCGCGAGGCGAGACCATACCGCGACCGCCTCAGGGGCCGAGGCTGGCTCCCGGCGCTCGCACCGCGCTGGCACCGCTCCCGGCGCCCGGGACCCGGGGCGCACGGCACTAACGTGTCGGCATGCCCACGTTCGACGTGGTCTCGCAGGTCGACATGCAAGAGGTCCGCAACGCCGTCGACCAGGCCAACCGCGAGGCCGGCACCCGCTTCGACTTCAAGGGGACCGACTCGAGCATCGAGCTCGGCGAGAAGGAGCTGGTCCTGCGGTCCTCCACCGAGGACCGCCTGCGCGCCCTGCACCAGGTGCTCCAGGAGAAGATCGTGCGCCGCGAGGTCTCGCTCAAGGCACTGGAGGACGGCAAGATCGAGGAAGCCACCAAGGGCACGGTCCGCCAGCGGATCGCCATCAAGGCCGGGATCTCCGCCGATCACGCCAAGCGGCTCAACAAGTTCATCAAGGACATGAACCTGAAAGGCGTCTCCAGCCAGGCCCAGGGCGAGCAGCTCCGGGTCACGGGCAAGAAGCGCGACGACCTGCAAGGGGTCATCAAGGCGCTCAAGGAGCAGGACTTCGGGATCCCCCTGCAGTTCCAGAACTTCAGGGACTGACGGGCTCAGCCCGAAACGCCCGTGACGGCCCGGCACACCGGGCCGCGTCCACTCACCGACCCGATCAGGGCTCGGCCCCCTCCACCTCCACCGCCGCCTCCACGAACAGCTCGGCGTCGGCGTGCGCGACGGGGTCGACGTGGAAGAGCCTGTTGAAGACCAGGAACTTGACGACCCACAGCACGGCGAAGGCGCCGGTGTTGGCCCCCTCGACCACGATCGTGCGCCCGAGGTGGTGGAGGTTGTACACGTTGCTGAGGTGATGGGCCAGAGACGCCGTCCCGATCGAGATGGCGATCCCGATGGCGGTCATCGTCCAGAAGGGGACCACCTCCTTGAACACGTGCGACCGGCCGCTCTTACCCCAGGACCAGGTGCGGTTGAGGTAGTACGCCGGCACGCTCGCCACCAGGTTGGCGAAGACGGTGCTCGGGACCTCGGTCCACAGACGGAACACCCCGAAGACCAGGCCCAGGGTGGTGAACGACACCGCGGTGGAGATCACCGACACCGTGGCGTACCGGAACATCTTCTTGCCGGTGGGGGTGTGGTACAGGCGCCACAGGCGCTTCACGGTGGCGGCCATCCCTGCGAATTTAGCCGGACCTGCGCCGTTGTACCCAGCCGGGAGCGCCGGCGACCCCGGGGAACCGACCTCAGGGCAGCGCGTTGGCCCGGGCCACCCCCCCGAACCACCCGGCGCTGGGCTTGGGGCGCCGCTCGAAGGAGCCGTGGTCGACCTCGACCAGACCGAAGGTCGGCCCGTAGCCGAGCACCCATTCGAAGTTGTCGAGCAGGCTCCAGTAGAAGTAGCCACGCACGTCGATCCCGTCGTCGAGGCAGCGCCGGACGCCGGCCAGGGCCTCGGAGACGTAGGCGATCCGTCGGTCGTCGTCGGCGGTCCCGATCCCGTTCTCGGTCACCAGCACCGGGGTCCCGCCGGTGAACTCCCAGGCGCGGCGGACCGTGGCCTCGAGGGCCCGGGGCCAGAACTCGTAGCCCATCTGGGTCACGGGCACGCCCTCCTCGGTCCCGAGCACCCCCTCGGGCCCGATCCGCATGCCGCGTGTAGCACTGCACGCCCACGAAGTCGTCGCCCGCCGTGGCCTCGAGGAACACGTCCTCGGTGGGGCGCCGGATCCGCTCCAGGCGCTCCTCGCCCCCGGGCAGCGCCTGGTAGTCGTGCATGGACAGGGTGAGCCCGACGGGAAAGTCGCCCGGGCCCTCCCGCAGCGCCCCCACCCCCAGCACATGGGCGCGGCACAGCGCGGCGTTCACCGCCCGGCGCCGCGCCGAGTCGCGCACCGCCGGGGGGAACACCTCGAAGAGGTACCCCATCGTGGCCACGACGTTGGGCTCGTTGAGCGTGCACGCCCAGCCGACGAGGTCGCCCAGGTGCGCGGCGACCCGCCCGCAGAACCGAGCGAAGCGGTCGGGGGCGGCGTCCCACTCCCAGCCGCCGCGCGCCGAGAGCCAGCGGGGGAGGGTGAAGTGGTTGAGCGTCACCACCGGGGAGAGGCCCAGCTCGTGGCAGCGCGCGCACATGCGGCGGTAGTGCTCCAGAGCGGCGCGGGAGCACTCCCCCTCTTCGGGCTCGATCCGGCTCCACTCCACCGAGAACCGGTAGGCGCCGAGCCCGAGGGAGGCCACCAGGTCCAGGTCCTCGCGCCACAGGTGCCAGGAGTCGCAGGCGTCGCCACTGGACTCCAGGCACGGTGTCTTCTCGGCATGCTCGAAGGCCCACCAGTCGTTGTTGGTGTTGCCCCCCTCGATCTGGTGGGCGGCGGTGGCGGTTCCCCACACGAACCCTTCGGGAAAGTCGATTCTCGGCACAGCGCCACGGTAGCGGCGGGGCCTGCCAGGATGTGGTGGTGAGCGACGCCCTGGACTTCCTGGTCAAGCTGCTCGACATCGAGCCCATCGAAGTGAACATCTTCCGCGGCGTGAGCCCCGACGAGCACCGTCAGCGGGTGTTCGGGGGACAGGTCGCGGCGCAGGCGCTCATGGCGGCGGGGCGCACCGTGGAACGCGGTCGCGTCCATTCGCTCCACGCGTACTTCCTGCGGCCCGGGGACCCCAACGTGCCCATCCTCTACGAGGTCGACCGGATCCGCGACGGCCGCTCCTTCACGACACGGCGGGTGGTGGCCATCCAGCACGGCCAGGCCATCTTCAACCTGGCCACCTCGTTCCATGTCCACGAGGAGGGGGCCTTCGTCCACCAGGTGCCCATGCCCGACGTGCCCGATCCCGAGACACTGCCCTCGTTGTACGACCGGCTCGAGCCCTTCCGCGAGGAGCTGGCCGACTGGTTCGCCCGCCCCCACCCCATCGACCAACGCCACGTCGGCGAGCTGCCCTGGATGCAGCACGAGGCTCGGGAGCCCGTCCAGCGGGTGTGGATCCGGGCCGACGGGACGCTCCCCGACGACCCCCTCCTGCACGCCTGTGTCGCCGCCTACGCGTCGGACATGTCCCTGTTCGACACCATGCTGGCCCCCCACGAGGTGCGGTGGGAGGACGCCGAGTTCATGGGGGCGAGCCTGGACCACTGCATGTGGTTCCACCGCCCCCTCCGTGCCGACGACTGGCTCCTCTACGACATGGACAGCCCCAACGCCTTCGGCGCCCGGGGCCTGGCCCGGGGGTTCCTCTTCGCCCGCGACGGGACGCTCGTGGTATCGATGGCCCAGGAGGGCCTCATGCGCCTGGTCCCCAAACTGCCGACGTAGCGGGAACTGCCGACCGGGAGGGACCTGTCCACCTGGCGGGCGCCGGGGGGCGGGCCCGGGCGCTCAGCGCTGGGCGATAGGGACGTACTGGCGCGGCTCGGCCCCGATGTAGAGCTGGCGGGGGCGGGCGATCTTGGAGTCCTGGTCGAGCATCTCCTGCCAGTGCGCCAGCCACCCCGCGGTGCGGGGGATGGCGAAGAGCACGGGGAACATCTCGAGGGGGAAGCCCATGGCCTGGTAGATGAGTCCCGAGTAGAAGTCGACGTTGGGGTACAGCCGGCGTGACGTGAAGTACTCGTCGGAGAGGGCGATCTCCTCGAGCTTGAGGGCGATGTCGAGAAGGGGGTTCTTGCCGGTGATGGCGAAGACCTCGTCGGCGGTCTGCTTGATGATCCGGGCCCTCGGGTCGTAGTTCTTGTACACGCGGTGCCCGAAGCCCTGGAGCCGTCCGCCCTCGCCCTGCTTCACCGAGTCGATGAAGGCGGGCACGTTCTCGATGGAGCCGATGTCGGTGAGCATGCGGATGACCATCTCGTTGGCTCCGCCGTGACGGGGCCCGTAGAGGGCGGCACAGGCGGCCGCACAGCACGAGTACGGATCGGCGTGCGACGAACCCACCACGCGCATCGCCGTGGTGGAGCAGTTCTGCTCGTGGTCGGCGTGGAGGATGAACAAGATGTCGAGAGCCCGGGCCAGCGTGGGGTTGGCGTCGAAGCGGGGCTCGGCCACCTTCCACATCATGGAGAGGAAGTTGCCGGCGAAATCGAGGGAGTTGTCGGGGTAGACGAAGGGCATGCCCACCGAGAACCGGTGGGCGGCAGCCGCCAGCGTGGGCATCTTGGCGATGAGCCGGATGACCTGGCGGCGCCGGGAGTCCGGATCGAAGATCTCCTTGGCGTCGAGATAGAACGTCGAGAGCGCCGCCACCGCCGATACGAGCATCCCCATGGGATGGGCGTCGTAGTGGAACCCCTCGAGGAAGCGCTTCCGTACGTTCTCGTGGATATAGGTGTGGTACGTGATCTCGTGGCGCCAGGAGTCGAACTCGGCCGCGGTGGGAAGCTGCCCGTGCAGGAGCAGGTAGGCCACCTCGAGATAGTTGGAGTGCTCGGCCAGCTCGGCGATCTCGTAGCCGCGATAGCGCAGGATCCCGGCGTCGCCGTCCACGAAGGACACCGAGCTCTCGCACGCCGCGGTGGCGACGAACCCCGGGTCGTAGAACCAGATGCCGGGGAGGAGCTTGCCCCACTCGCTCGCCGCCACGCCGCCGTTGCGGATGGGGATCTCGAGCTGGTTGCCCGTCCGGTTGTCGGTGATGGTGATGCTCTCTGCCACGAGGTTCGGACCCTCCTGTACGTCCCACCCCGATCCTATGGCTCAGTGGTCTACCCGGTCACTCCGGGGCCTCGGACAGCTCCCCTGAAGGCCGGCGGCGGCGGCGCTAGGAGCCCACTCGGAGCGTGATGGCCGGTGCCATGGACCCTGAGTAGCGCGGGTCCCCGGAGTACGCGGCCGTGATGGCGTGGAGCCCGGCCGCCGGGTAGGTCACCGAGCACGTGGCCTGTGCGTCGTGGACGGGCCGCGCCCCGCAACCCGGGATGGTGGCGCCGTCGTCGTCGAATGCCACGGTCCCCGTGGGTGCCCCCGCCCCCGACAGCGACGACGTGAGCTGCGCGAGGAGGACCACGGGGCGGCCCGCCACGGCGACGAGCGGCGTCGACGTGACCGACGTCAAGGTAGCGACCGGTTGCACCTGCACCTGCACCGAGTGCGTCACGAGTAGCCCCGTGCCCGACGACGCGGGGGACTCCGCCACGACCTCCACCGTGTACGAGGATCCGGGCGTCACCACGAACCCGGGGAGCGGCACCGTCGTGGACCGTCCCGCCGCCAGGTCGACGGTCCGCTGCACGAGCACCGGTTTCGCCACCGCACCCTGGGGGGTGGCGACCCCGCCGATCTCCACCCCCTGCTCCTCCACGTTGCCGCGGTTGGCCACGACGACGTGGGTGACCATGCTCGTGGCCGCGGGCACAACGAGCCCCTGGGCCCCGGCCACCGCGGCAGGGTCGGTGACGACGTCGACGAGGGCTAGGTCGTGGACCGGCGCCAACGACCGCGACTGCGCCACCTGCGTCACGAACCGGTCCACGGCCGAGGCCCCGAACACGGCTCCGTGGCGCACCCATACCGAAGGGGGGAGGACGGCGGTCCCCGAGGCACGCCGCAGGGCGCGGCGGCACGCGGCCCACGAGGCGTCGGCGGACCGCAGGGAGTTGCCGACCCCGGCCGTGGCGGAGACGGCCGCGCCCTGGTCGACGAGGCCGAGGCCGGTCCGACCCCCGAGGACCCCCGCGAGCGCGACACGCAAGTTCGAGACGGCCGCCGCCCGGGTGGCGAACGCCGACGCGCAGCCGGCGGTCGTGACCGGACCGGGCGGAGTGATGGCGTCGTAGCGGCGAGCCAACGTGGCGGTGTCGGCGGCGAGCGCGTCGAGGGTGGCGAAGAACGTGACCCGACCGAGCGACGGGCCGTCGTGGAGGAACGAGACGAGCTGTGCGCCCGAGGTGTCGGACGCCACCACGAGCGGCCCGGCGAGCGCGACGTACCCCCGGTCGACGGTGCGGCGGTAGGGGCCCGACGCCGAGCCGATCTGCGCCACGGCGGCCACCGCCAGCACCACCACCACGGCCGACAGGGCCATGGGAACGGCCACGCGTACAACGGTCCGCGCCCGCGCCCGCCGTCGCCCGAGCCGACGTCGCTCGGTGGCCATCGGCCGACGCCGCTCCCCGACCATCGCTGCGACCATACTGGCCTGCCGACACCGCTCACTGTGCGAACCCGGTCCCGTGCCCGCCACGCGTGACCGACGGAAGGCCCCGGAAAGACGAAGTGGGCGCAGGCGCCACCACTACACTCGCCTGTCGTGCCCGAAAGCACCCCCCCGGCCCCGCCGCCCGTATTCGGGCGCGCCGACATTCGGAACAAGAGCCGCAGCCGGGCCACCCGGCGACTGCTCAGAGTGGGCATCGTCGTGGTGGCGGTGGTCGTCGTCCTCGCCGGTGCCGGTATCGGCTACGTGGCGTACCGCAACCACCAGATCACGCGCATCAAAGTCGGCGACCTGGTGGCGGTGCCGCCCTCGGGGGTCGAGAACGTGGTCCTGGTGGGGTCCACCTCCCGGTGCGCCCTCAAGCAGCAGAACAAGGCCTTCGGCCTGTGCTCGCAGGGGGTCACCGGCGTCAACAGCGACGTGGTGATGATCCTGCACCTCGACCCCAACACCAAGACCGCCGGCATCTTGTCGATCCCGCGTGACCTCTTCGTCCCCAACGCGCGCGCCGATGGGGCCAACAAGATCGACGCCGCCCTGGTCGAGGGGCCCAAGCAACTGGTGAGCGCCATCCAGGAGGACTTCGGGATCCCCATCCACCATTACGTGGAGCTCAACTTCGACAGCTTCCAGGGGGTGGTCAACGCCCTCGGCGGCGTCAAGATGTACTTCCCCGAACCCGTCTACGACGCCTACTCGGGTCTCGACGTCACGACGGCGGGATGCCACCAGCTCGACGGCTTCCAGGCACTGGAGGTGGTGCGCGCCAGGCACCTGCAGTACAAGGGACCCGGCGTCACGAGCAAGAACCCCCGGGACTGGCCCCAGGACCCCGAGAGCGACCTGAGCAGGATCCGGCGCGACCACGAGTTCCTGCGCGTGCTGGCGGCGGCGGTGGCCAAGCGGGGACTGGGCAACCCCGTGACCGACAACGACCTGCTCAGTGCGGTGGCCCCGCAGCTGCAGGTGGACTCGAGCTTCTCGCTCGGCTCGATGTTCGGCCTGGTGGTGACGTTCCACGGCGTCAACACGGCCTCCACGCCCCAGAAGACGCTGCCGGTGGTCGTGCTGTCGAGCCTGAACTACTACTTCCAGGGCTACGACTACGGGAACGTCGAGCTGACCAGCCAACCCAACGACATCGAGGCCGTGTCGAGCTTCCTGGGGCTTCCCTCGGGCCGCGACACCATGACGGGCAAGCCGCTTCCCTCGCCGAGCTCGGTGACGGTGTCGGTGCTCAACGGCACGGGCCAGACGGGTCAGGCCGGGCAGACGGCGTCGGCTCTGCAGGCACTGGGCTTCCACACCGTCGGGCAGGGGGATGCCCAGGCGGGCGGGTCTCCCTCGGAGTCGATCGTCTACTACTCCTCGCCCAGCCACCTGGCGGCCGCCGAGCGGGTCATGCAGTCGCTGTCGGGGGCCGTGACGATGGGCCAGGGGCCCACCGCCGACGGCGCCGAGGTCACGGTCGTGACCGGCACCAGCTTCTCGGTGGCGGCGCCCGCTTCGAAGGGCACGGCGCCCACCTCGGGAGCCAGCACGCCGAGCTCGTCGAACACCGGGTCCACCGCGACAGGGTCGTCGGCAGCGGCGGCGTCGCTGGGTACGCCCACGGCACCGACCCAACCCCTGGCGCCTTTCGACCCCCGGTCCTGCACCCCCTCGGGCGGAGAGGGGCCCTGACCACCTGACAGCCTGAGGGGCTGAGGCCCCCGTCTACTCCTGGCCGAGTCCCACCGAGGTCTTGAGGGTGCTGGCGGTCTTGCGCCACTGCACCGTGGGGGCGATGGCCTGGAGGTCGACGCGGTCGCGGTGGCGGTCGACGACCGCCAGGAGCGAGTGGATGGTCCCGGCACCGAGGAGGTGCGGGACCAGGCCCAGGTCGAGGAGCTTGGTGTGCGCGGCCCGGTAGTAGTGCTCCTCCTTCTCGACCCTGGGGTCTTCGACGTGCTCGATGCGGGTGGCCCCGGGGTAGGCCGCAGCCACCATCTCGGCCATCTCGAGCACCGAGAAGGACTCGGTGAACTGGTTGAAGACCCGGTACTCGCCGGGGGCGGCCGGGTTCAACAGGGCCAGCTCCACACAGGCCAGGGTGTCTCGGATGTCGAGCATGCCCCGGGTCTGGCCCCCCTTGCCGTACACCGACAGGGGGTGGCCCACCACGGCCTGGACGCAGAAGCGGTTGAGCACGGTGCCGAACACGGCGTCGTAGTCGAAGCGCGTGGCCAGGTCGGGGTGCATGGTGGTCTCGTCGGTCTCCTGGCCGTAGACCACGCCCTGGTTGAGGTCGGTCATGGCCAGGCCCCAGATGCGACAGGCGAAGTGCATGTTGTGGCTGTCGTGCACCTTGGACAGGTGGTAGAAGGACCCCGGCTGCTTGGGATAGGGCAGGACGTCGGTGCGGCCCTTGTGGGTGATCTCGATGAAGCCCTCTTCGATGTCGATGTTGGGGGTGCCGTACTCCCCCATGGTGCCCAGCTTCACCAGGTGGATGGAGCGGTCCCGCTCGGCGATGGCGTAGAGCAGGTTGAGCGTGCCCACCACGTTGTTGACCTGGGTGTAGACGGCATGGGCCCGGTCGATCATCGAATAGGGGGCGCTGCGCTGCTCGGCGAAGTGCACGATGGCCTCGGGCTCGAAGCGCTCGAGCAGGGTCTCGCAGAAGCGGTGGTCGGTGAGGTCCCCCACGAACGCCTCGACCTGCAGCCCCGACACCTCGGCCCAGCGCCGCACCCGGCGCTGGAGATGGGCGATGGGGACGAGGCTGTCCACCCCCATCTCGAAGTCGTACTGCCGACGGCAGAAATTGTCGACCACGCCCACGTCGTGACCACGACGAGACAGGTGCAACGCCGTCGGCCACCCCAGGTACCCGTCGCCCCCCAGCACGAGGATCCGCAAAACCCCCACCCCCTTCTCGGTCCTTCTCCGTCGCCCACGCACCCCGCGTCAGCCGTCCCAGGATCCCCGATCAAGCTGGGAAGAGGCTGGGACTGCATCCAGAAACCTCTGTGAAGCGGGAAGGAGAGGTGAGGATACAGGGGCGGAGCTCCCCCCTCGGGACGAGGGCGCCGGCACTACCATCAGCACGTGCCTGGTGCCCCCCACCGCGAGGCACGGTTCGCGCCAAGTTGCGCCTCGTCCCCCGGTAAAATGCACCTTGCCGGCATCTGGCAGGTCACTGGGGGTGCGCGGGCTCGGGAGGGGGGGCAGTGGCGCGACATCAACCCGGGAGCGGGGTTCGCGAGGCGCGTACGCCCGTGGCGCCCCTGAGACTCGTGGCTCAGGCGACCCTTCCCGCACCGGTACTGGACCTCACCGTGGTGGTGCCGTACTACAACCCGGGCCCGGTGCTCCGGTCGACGGTCGAGCGTGCCGTCGAGGTCCTGCGGGAGACCGGGATCTCCTTCGAGGTCGTGACGGTGTCGGACGGCTCCACCGACGGGAGCGACGCCTCGCTCGAGGGGCTCGACCCCGAGGTCGTGGTGCAGGTGGTGCTCCCCCACGCCGGCAAGGGCAAAGCGGTGCGGGCCGGGCTGGCGCGCGGCCGGGGGCACTACCTGGGCTTCATCGACGGCGACGGCGACGTCCCGCCCGAGCTCCTGGCCGAGTTCGTCCGGGTGGTGCAGAAAGCCCATCCCGACGTGGTGCTCGGCAGCAAGCGGCATCCCGACTCCGAGGTCGTCTATCCCGTCGCCCGGCGCATGTACTCGTGGGGATACCAGCAGCTGGTGCGGCTGCTGTTCCATCTCGACGTGCGTGACACCCAGGCCGGCATCAAGCTCGTCCGGCGGGAGGTCCTGGCCGAGGTCCTCCCTCTCATGGTCGAAGAGGGCTACGCCTTCGACCTGGAGATGCTCGTCATCGCCCGGCATCTCGGCCACCGCGACCTGGTCGAGGCGCCGGTCCGCATCGGTCGGCGCTTCTCGAGCACCGTGTCGCGCCGTGTCGTGGTCGCCATGCTGCGCGACACCTTCGCCATCTGGCGCCGTCTGCGGTTCGGCGACGCGTACGGAGCCGCCCGCCCGAACTGAGCGCCGGGAGCCCCGAGCGATACGGGGTCCCCCGGGCGACGTTGCGCCGGCCGGGGTGAGACATCGGGGTCGTAGCATGCCGCGATGGCGCGTGCACCGGACTCCTGGCAGGACGCGCCGGGGGAAGACGACCCGGTCGTGGCCGAGCTCGCCGCCGCGGTGGCAGGGGCCAAAGGGACGGACCCGCTGGCGCCGGTGACCGTGGTGGCGCCCTCCGCCTACGCGGCTCTGGCGGCACGCCGCAGCCTGGGAGCGGGCCGCGGACCCGATGGGCGCGGCGGCATCGCCAACGTGGGCTTCACCACGGTGGACAAGCTCGTCCGCCAGCTCGGCGTGCCGGTGGTGGCCGGACGCGGCCTGCGCCTGGCGCCGGGTCCCGTCGACCTGGAGGCCATTCGCACCGGGGCTCTGGCCTCACGAGGATGGTTGGCCGAGCTGGCCGGGCACCCCCGCGGCCTCCTGGCGCTGCGTGACGCGCTGACCGAGCTCCGCCGTTGCCCCGCTCCCAGCCTCGCGGCCATGGGCCGGCGCCTCGGTCGCATCGGCGACCTGGCCCGACTGTGCGGCGCGGTGCGCGCCCACCTGCACCAGCGCGGCTTCGCCGACCCCGTCGACCTCGCCGAAGCGGCCCGCACGGCGGTAGCGGGCGACCCGGGCGTCCTGGCCGCGCTGGGCCCCGTGCTGTGCTTCGACCCCGCTCCGATGGCACCGTCGGAGCGGGCGGTGCTCGACCTCGTCACGACCCGGAGCGGCACGACACCGATCGTGCCCGGTCGGGGCGACCGCACCTTGACCGAGGTGCGCGTCTGTGCCGACCCCGACGACGAGGTGCGGGCCGCGGTCCGGGCCGTGGTGGCGTCCGTGGACGCCGGCGGGGCGTCGTGGCGACAGGCCATCTTCCACCCGCCGGGCCCCGCCTACCCCCGGGCCCTGCGTCAGGCCCTGGAGGCGGCCGGCGTCTCCTCCAACGGGCCCGAGACCCGACGCCTGGACCGGTCGGTGGCGGGGTCCACGCTGCTGGGCCTGCTCGAGCTGGCCGCGTCCGACTGGGGGCGCGGCGAGGTGACGGCCTGGCTGTCGACCGCTCCCGTCGTCACCGGGCCCCGGCGCCGGCGGGTGCCCGCCAGTCGGTGGGACTCGCTCTCGTCGCAGGCCGGAGTGGTGCGCGGCGCGGCGCAGTGGCGCGAACGGCTGGGGAACCTGGCCCGGCGCGACGCGGGACTCGCCTCGGACGCCGGCGCCCTGGCGGAATTCGTCGACCAGCTCGTGGCGGCGGCGGCCGTGCCGGGGGGATCGTGGACGACCCACGCGGCGTGGGCGGTTGGACTGCTCGACCGTTACCTCCACCCCGACCCCGAGTCCTGGCCGGCACGCGAGATGGCGGCGGCACAGCAGGTGCGCGGGGCGGTGCTCGCGCTGGGCGAGCTGGATGCGGTGTCCGACCGCGCCGATGCCGGGGCGTTCGGAGCTGCGGTGCGCACCGTTCTGGAGGAGACGGGCCTCGACACCGCCGATCTCCCCCACGGGGGATTCGGGGACGGGGTGTTCGTGGCCCCCTACGGCCGGGCGCGTGGCCTGCGCTTCGACGGTGTCGTCCTGGTGGGCATGGCCGACGCGCTCGTCCCCGGCGCAGTGGGCGAAGACGCCCTGCTCCCCGAGGACGCCCGCCGGCTCGACATCTCGGGGGGATTACGCACGCGCGCCACCAGGCTCGAGCAGCTGCACGACGACGTCCTCGCCGCCGCCGGTGCTGGCGGCAGGCGCCGTGTGGCCAGCTACCCCCGCGTCGACCCCCGCACGGGACGGGCCCAGGTGCCGTCCCGGTGGCTCCACCCTCTGGTCGGAGCCGGGACCCGATGGCGGGCCGTCGACTCCTTCTCGGCCGGGATCGCTGCCGCCGACCCGCCGTTGTCGGTGCGCGAGCTCGAGCTCCACGGCATGGTGCAGTGGGCCGCGGCGGGCCGCGACCCGGCACGCTCCCCGGTGGCACGCACCGCCGCCCGGCTCCACACCGGGATCACCGCGGCACGGGACCGGATGGGTTCGGGCTTCAGCCGATTCGACGGCAACGTCGGGGCCGGCGTGGTCTCCCCGTTCGCCGCCGACACCCCGATGTCCGCCACGCGTCTCGAAGCGTATGCCAAGTGCCCCCGTCGATTCCTCTACGACCGCGTGCTTCAGGTCTCGAAGCGCACGCTTCCCGAAGAGCTGTGGCAGATGGAACCGGCCGAGCGCGGCACGCTGGTCCACGCCATCCTCGAGGAGTACCTCCTCGAGCGCCTGGCGGGCGCGCCACGCTCCTTGCCCCGGCTCCTGGCCGTGGCCGAGACGCAGTTCTCCGGCGCCGAGGGGCGCGGCCTGGTGGGGAAGGCGCTGTTGTGGCGCATGGACAAGGCCGCCATCCGGCGCGACCTGGCGCGCTTCCACGACGAGGAGGGCGACCTCGAGCCTCTGGCGGCCGAGCTCGAATTCGGCACGGGGGCGGACGGTGCCGATCCCCCCGTGGCCGTGACCCTCGGCGGAGGGCGGGAGGTCCGGTTCAAGGGCAAGGCCGACCGGGTGGACCGGGCCCCGTCGGGGGAGCTGGTCGTCTCGGACTACAAGACGGGGCGGCAGCGGATGCTGTCGGACCTCAAGAAGGACCCGGTGGCGGGAGGCAGGCTGCTGCAGCTCCCGATCTACGCGCTGGCGGCGCGGGCCCGTTTCGGGGGGGAGAGCGTGCGGGCCCGGTACTGGCTGCTGTCGGAGAAGCGGATGGCGCCGTGCTACAGCCTCACCATCACCGAAGAGGTGCAGGCCCGCTTCGTCGAGGTGCTGGCCCTGATCGCCGACGGCGTCGAGGCAGGGGCCTTCCCGGGCGCCCCCCCCGAGACCAACGGGGACCGGCAGTTCGAGGCGTGCCGGACGTGTGACTTCGACGTGGTGTGCCCGGTGACGCGGGACCGGCAGTGGGCACGCAAGAGGGCTGCTCCCGAGCTCGCCCCGGTGCTGGCGCTCATGCACACGGAGGTCCCCTACGACCTCGAGGGGGCGGTCGTCGACACCCTCGAGGACGAGATCGGGGTCCGCCCGTGACGGCGCGGCGCGAAGACGCCCGGGCCCGGGCGACCATCGCCGGCGACCTCGACTCGACCCTGGTGGTGGTGGCGGGGGCGGGCACGGGCAAGACGACCGCGCTCGTGGGCCGGATCGTCGAGCTCGTGAGGAGCGGGCGCGCCGCGCTGCGCGAGATCGCCGCCATCACCTTCACCGAGGCGGCCGCGGCCGAACTGCGCCAGCGCATCCGGGACAAGATCGACGAGGTCGCCGGCCAGCACCCCGACGACACCCGCCTGGCCGCTGCCCGCCAGGAGGTCGACGAGGCGGCCATCTGCACGCTGCACGCCTTCGCCCAGCGCATCCTGGTGGAGCACTGCGTGGCGGCGGGCATCCCACCGGGCTTCGAGGTGCTCGACGAGACCGCCGAGCGCGCCGACTTCGACGCGCGCTTCGAGCGCTTCGCGGACAGCCTGCTCGCCGACGGCGACGCCGAGCCGGCGCTGGTACGGGGACTTGCCATCGGGTTGTCCCACGACGACATGGCCGAGATCGCCCGCGCCCTGCACCGGCACTGGGACCGGCTCGAGGACGGCGGACTCGAGGCCCTCGAGGAGATGCGGCGGGCATCGGGGGCCTGGCGAGCGCTCGATCCCGGGCCCGTCCTGGCCGCCATCGACGCCGCGGTGGCCATGAGGGCCTGGTGCACCGAGGACGGGGACAAGCTCGCCGAGCACCTCGGCACCCTCGCCGCGGCGCGCCGGCAGCTGGCGTCGTGTGACGACGAGCAGTCGACACTCCAATACCTCGACAGCATGAGTTCGCTCAAGAGCAGGTTCGGGCAGCACCCGAATTGGGGCGGCCACGTCGACGAGGTGCGCGGCGCCTGCACGCAGGCCGAGCAGGCGCGCCTCGACCTG
This sequence comes from uncultured Acidimicrobiales bacterium, assembly GCA_963848335.1. Classification (GTDB taxonomy): domain Bacteria; phylum Actinomycetota; class Acidimicrobiia; order Acidimicrobiales; family UBA8190; genus Chersky-840. The sequence continues at coordinate 89,817 of CAWKDD010000002.1, read as the reverse complement.
TTGAACGCCGTGAGCCAGGCGGTGCTCGCCGAGCTGGGCACCCGGCTGGCGCACTTCGTCATGAAGTGTGCCAACGAACGACGGGCCGAGGGCAGGCTCGGGTTCCACGACCTTCTCGTGCACGCCCGCAGGCTGCTTCGCCACGACCGCGCCGCGTCGCAGTCCCTGCGTCACCGCTACCGGCGCCTGCTCGTCGACGAGTTCCAGGACACAGACCCCATCCAGATCGAGCTGGCCGCCCGCATCGCCGCCACGGTGGACGGCTCGGCCGACCTTCGTCACGCCGAGAGCGGCGGGCTCTTCGTGGTGGGAGACCCCAAGCAGTCGATCTACCGGTTCCGACGGGCCGACATCGAATCGTTCTCCCGGGTGGGCCGGCAGATCGGGGAGGAGATCGTGCTGGTCACGAACTTCCGCTCGGTCCCGGGGATCCTCGGCTTCGTCAACACCGTCTTCGAGGAGCTCTTCGGCACCGACCCCGTCCCCGGACAGGCCGCGCACCACGATCTCATGGGAGACCGGGACGTGGTCCCGCTGCGCTTCCGGGGTAGCGCCAGGCCCACTGGACCGCGCCGCGCCCCCATGCCGGGATCCGGCGCGGTGCAGCTGTCGCTCCTCGGGTTGGGAACGCAGGCCGGGGAGGCCGGGGAGGCCGGGGATGCCGGAGCCGTCGGGACCGGCGGGGTCGAAGTGAGCGCCGGGGTCGTCGACAGCGGCGGAGCGGTCGCCGCCGGGCGCCCCACGCCACCCCGGCCGAGGCCGACGACGGGGATGCCCCCCGTCGTCGTGCTGGGAGGGCCGATGAGGGCCGCCGTGGCCGAGGTCCGACGGGCCGCGGCGCGCGACGTGGCGGTGGCCCTCGACGACATCGTCGGCACCCGGTGGGCGGTCGTCGACGAGGAAGACGGCACCACCCGGGCGGTGCGCTGGCGCGACGTGGCGGTGCTGCTCCCGGCGCGCACCGCCCTGGCGGCGCTCGAAGAAGCCCTCGAGGAGGCCCGCATCCCCTACCGGCTCGAGGGGGTGGCCTTGCTGTGGGGGTCCGACGAGGTCCGCGACCTGCTCGCCGTGTTGCACGCCGCCGACGACCCCGTCGACCGCGTGGCGGTCCTGAGCGCGCTGCGGAGCCCGGGGCTGGCGTGTGGCGACGACGATCTCGTGGCGTGGCGCCAGGCCGAGGGCAGCTGGGACGCCCGCGACCCCGTGCCGGCGGGCCTCGAGGGACATCCCGTGGCCCGGGCCATGGCCGTCCTGGCGCGGCTGCACGACGATCGCCTGTGGCACGAGCCCTCCGCCATGGTGGCGCGCGCCTTCGACGAGCTGCGCAGCTTCGAGCTGTGCCTCGCCTACCACCGCCCCCGTGACCACTGGCAGCGGCTGCGCTGGTTCTCGGACCAGGCCCGGCTCTTCGACGAGACGGTGGGCGGCTCGTTGCGGTCGTTCCTGCAGTGGGCCGACCTCCAGGCCGAAGACGACCGCCGCAGCGGCGGAGTGGGCCCTCCGGACCCCGACGACGATGCCGTGCGGGTCATGACCATCCACGGGTCCAAGGGACTGGAGTTCCCCGTGGTCGTCCTGGCGGGCCTCGAGCGCGAGGTGGCACCCGGGCAACGCCCACCGGCGGTGCTGTGGCGCGAGGACGGGACCCCGGAACTGCGGGCATCGGGACGGCTCCGCTCCATGGGCTTCGACGAGACCCACGAGCGCGAGCGCGACCTCGACGCGCTCGAACAGCACCGTCTGCTGTACGTGGGGATGACCAGGGCCCGTGACCATCTGATCGTGTGCCTGCACCACAAGGAGACCAACGACGTCTCGAGCGCCCGGCGCACCGAAGCGGCACTGCTCCACGACATCTGCTTGCGATCCCCGGCGCTGTGGCGGCGCCTGCCCGTCCCCGCCCCCGCCGGGGAGGACGGACCCGACCCCTTCGCCGCCCTCGCCGCGCTGGTGGCCACGGCGACGGGGGCGGGACCCGAGGGTGCCGCCGATCCGGGGGACGGAACCGTCGACCCCGAGGTGACCTCGTGGCGCGAGGAAGTGGAGGCCTTCGCGGCCCGGCGCGCCGAGGTTCTGGCCTCGGCCCGGCGCGCCCCGGCGACCACGGCGACCGCAGTGGCCGACCGTGTCTTCGCCCTGGCGGCGCCAGGGTCGGGAAGCGCAGCCCACGGCCCCTCGGCACCAGGAGCACGCCCGGTACCCGAACCTGCATCGGCGCCCGACCCCGGATGGCCCGACGCCGCCGATGCGCTGTGGCGCGACGCCGACACGTCGCTCCAGATCGGGCGGGCCGTGCACAGCGCCCTGGCCGCCATCGACCTGTCCAGTGGCACCGACGACGCCGGGCGCCCCGCCGCCGAGGTGGCCCGGGCACGCGCCGCGGCCCACGGGATGTCCGCACACGCCGACGCCATCGTGGCCATGGTCGGCGCGGCACTGGCCTCGCCCACGGTGGCGGCCGGCGCCGCCACCCGGCACTGGCGCGAGCTCTTCGTGGCCGTTCCCGTCGGCGGCGGGGTCCTCGAGGGCTTCGTCGACCTCGTCCTCGACGACGACGATGGACTGGTGGTGGTCGACTACAAGACCGACCGCACCGGCGGGCAGTCGGGGGTCGAACGCGCCTCGGCCCGGTACCACCCCCAGGTGGCGAGCTACGCGCTGGCGCTCGAGGAAGCCACGGGGCGACCGGTCCGGCGCTGCGTCCTCGTGTTCGTCGGGGACGGGGAGCCCGTCGAAGACGTCCTCGAAGGCGCGGCGCTGGCCGCAGCGATCGCCACCGCCCGACAGGCCGCCGGCGACCTCATGCTCATGCTGAGAAGCGGTCGGCGCGGCACCGTCCCGGAGATGCCCGAGCCGAGAGGGGAGAGGTGATGGCCGTGCGTCGCCGCCTGAAGACCGGATGCGTCGGAACGATCGTGCTCGCCATGACGCTCCTGGGTGGCTGTGCTTCGGGCACGACGAGCAGGACCTCACCGGCCCGTCTCGTGACCATCACCATTCCGTCCGCCAACGGTGGGATCGCCTCGAAGTGGTTGAGCTATCCGGGCCCCCCGCGGGCGAACGTGCTGTTGCCGGCGGGGTACAACCGCAACGAGCACTACCCCCTGGTCGTCTTCCTCAACGGGCTCGACTTCAACTACGACTCGTACGCCAAATACGGATTGATCAAGCCGTTCGACGGTCTGGGTGCGATCGTGGTCATGCCCGAGGGGGAAACGGCTGGTTCACGGACTGGTGGAACGACGGTGAGCGAGGCGGACCCTCGTGGGAGAGCTACGAGCTCGAGGCCGTGATCCCGACCGTGCTGGCCCGCTACCCGATCCTGCCGCAGCGTCGCGATCACGCCCTCATCGGCATATCGATGGGTGGCCTCGGCGCCACGTACCTGGGGGGCCGTCTGCCCGGCTTCTTCGGGTCGGTGGCCACGCTCTCGGGCTTCGTGGACCCTCAGTACGAGGCGGCGTCGATCCAGCCTGCGATGGCGGTGTTCTCGAGCGCGGCGTCGAACGGCGACAACGACCCCGATCCCATCTACGGGCCCCCGGACGGTTTCTACGCCGACGGACACAACCCGGCACTGCTCACCGAGAACCTCGACCACACGCGGGTGTTCGAGAGCACGGGCACGGGTGTCCCGAGCAAGGCCGACCCCGACCCCGGCCAGTTCGACACCCTCGAGGAGAGCAAGGTCATCTACCCGATGAACGAGCGCTACCACGAGGCCTTGGTGGCCGCCGGTATCGACGTCACCTACCAGGTCCACCCGGGCAACCACGACATTCCCGACTTCCTGAACGAGATCAAGGCCATGCTCGCCTGGGGCCTCTTCAAGCCGGTCGTCGCACAGCCCGCGTCCTGGGACAACCACACGGTCGCCACGAGAGGGCAGCTGTGGGACTTCAACTACCGCTTCGCGAACCCGCCGACGCGAATCGTGACGTTCCGCCAGTCCGGCACCACGCTGTCGATCAGTGCGGCGGGATCGCCCGTCACGATCACCACGGGCACAGGTTGCACCATTCACGCTCCCACGCCGACGACCGTCCACCTGTCCAACCGCACCGTGGTCTCAGAACGCCGGCCCGACGAAGTCGGTCACATGGCGTGTCGGTGATGGCGAGGAGGCAATCGCCCCCGGACCCAATCAGTTTCAGGTGACGGCGGCCCCGGGCAGCTCCACGTCGTCGCGGCGCGACCCTTCGATGAGCTCGAGGCCGAGCTCCCCGGCCAGCCGGGGCGAGCCGGCGAGCTCGGGGGCCTGCAACCCGCGGGCGGAGCCGTCGATGTGCTCGAGCTCGGGGATCTCCTTGTCGGCGCCGCCCACCACTCCGAGCTCGTGGAACCGACGGGCCTGGGGGAAGACGTTGCGCTCGAGCGACCCCACCGCCTTGTTGTAGGAGTCCACGGCGCCACTCAGGCTGCGCCCGGTGCGCGCCATGTGCTCGCCGAAGGTGGCGAGCCGCTTGTAGAGCTCGCGTCCCATGTCCTGCACCTCACGGGCGTTCTCGGCCAGTGCCTCCTGCTGCCACCCGTAGGCGACGGTGCGCAGAAGGGCGATGAGGGTCGTCGGCGTGGCCAGCAGGACGTGGTGGGAGACGGCGTGCTCGAGCAGCGACGAGTCGTGCTCGAGGGCCGCCGCCAACAGGGCGTCACCGGGAACGAAGGCCACCACGAACTCGGGCGAGTCCTCGAATTGCTCCCAGTACCCCTTCTTCGACAGCGCGTCCACGTGCCCCCGCAACTGGCGGGCGTGGGCGACGAGGTGCGTCCGCCGGACGGACTCGTCGACGGCGTCGTTGGCGTCGAGGAAGGCCTGGAGCGGGACCTTGGCGTCCACGACCACGTGCCGGGCTCCCGGGAGGGTCACGACCATGTCGGGCCGCAGCCGGCCGTCGACCCCCTCGGTGGTCACCTGCTGCTCGAAGTCGCAGTGCTCCACCATCCCCGCCATCTCCACCACGCGCCGCAGCTGCATCTCCCCCCAGCGACCCCGGGTGGCGGGAGAGCGCAACGCCGTCACCAGGTTGCGCGTCTCGGACTGGAGCTTGTCCTGTGACACCGTGAGCGTGCGGACCTGCTCACTGAGCCCGGTGTAGGCCTTCTGGCGCTCGAGCTCGAGGAGCCTGAGTCCCTGCTCGTAACGGCCCAGCTGCTCGCGCAGCGGGGTGAGCAGCTGCTCGATGGCCTGGGTGCGTTGGTCGAGGTCGCCGCGCGCCGCCTGCTGGGAGCGGGCCAGGCGGGCGTCGGCCAGCTCCAGGAACTGCGTGTTGTTCTGCTCGAGGGCCTGGCGCGACAACTCGGCGAACTCGCCCACGAGCTGGCGCCGCATGTCCTCGGCCGCCATCCGGCGCTCCTCGGCCGCGGCGCGCTCGCCCTCCAGCGTGGCCTGAAGGGAGAGCACCTCGGCCCGCGCCGAGCCGATCGTCTCGGCGTGGCGCTCCCGGTCCGCTGCGACCCGTGCCGACGCCCGCGCCGAGACCAGGATCCAGGCGATCGCCACACCACAGGCGCCGCCGACGACAAGGCCGATCACCAGGCCGACGATCATCGGGTCTCCCTGCTCCGAGGGTGCACGCGTGGGAGCGTAACGCCGGGGTGTATCACTGCCGGGGACCTGCGATGGGCGCCGGTCGGGGCCGGCGGGGGCACCGGTCGGGGCAGGCGGGGGGCTAGCGTCGGAAGTGGTGCGCAAGGGCTCGGGGGGTCGGAGCGCCGGCGTGACAGCCCAGGAAAGCCCAGGTGGCACGGGCCGGCGCCAGGCGAACGGCGACGGCGGGCCGAGCGCCGGCCGCGGCGGGCTGCGGGGATTTCCGGCGTCGGAGCTGGTCGAGGACTTCCGGCTGGCCTGTCTCTCCCGGGCCCTCGACGACAGGGAGATCCTGCTGCAGAAGCAGAGCCGGGTGTTCTTCCAGATCTCGGGGGCGGGTCACGAGATCCTGCTCCTGGCGCTGGCCCGTTCCCTGCGCCCCGCCTACGACTGGTTCTTCCCCTATTACCGCGACCGGGCGCTGGTGCTGGCCCTCGGTGTCACGCCTCTCGACATCATGCTCCAGGCGGTCGGGTCGTCTGAGGACCCGTCCTCGGCAGGCCGCCAGATGCCTTGTCACTGGGGTGCGGTGACACGCAACATCGTCACCCAGTCGAGCCCTACGGGCAGTCAATGCCTCCCGGCGGTGGGCTGCGCCGAGGCGGGCCGCTACATCGCCCGGCGACCCGGCCTGGCCGGATGCGAGGCACACGGCGACGAGGTCACCTACGTGTCGCTCGGCGAGGGGGCGACGTCGGAGGGCGAGTTCTGGGAGAGCCTCAACACTGCGTGCCGACTGCACCTGCCCACGCTGTTCGTGGTGGCCGACAACGGGTACGCCATCTCGGTGCGCGCCGCCGACCAGTCACCGGCGCCCGTGGCCGAGCTGGTGCGAGGGTTCCGGGGCCTGGCCGTGACCCGCATGGACGGGTGGGACTACGCCTCGTGCCGGACCAAGGGCGCCCGGGCGATCGCCAGGGTGCGTGCCGGAGAGGGGCCCGGGCTCATCCACGCCCACGTGACCCGTCCCTATTCCCACTCGTCGGCCGACTCGCAGGCCAAGTACCGCGACGCGGGGGAGCTCGCCCACGAACAGGCCCACGACCCCATCGACACCCTCGAACGGCAGCTGGTACAGGCCGGGGTGCTGAGCGAGGACGAGGCCACCGCGGCGCGCGCCGAGGCACGCACTCTGGCGGCCGCGGCGGCGGAGGAGGCTCTGGCCGCGCCGCGGCCCGACCCGGCCACCGTGACCGACAACGTGTTGCGCCTGCCGTCGCTCGCCGAACCCGAACCCGGCGCCGTGGAGGGGTCCGGCGCCGCGGACCTCGAGGCGGAGCCGGTGGTGATGGCCGAGGCCATCCGCCTCACCCTCCACGAGCTGCTGGCCGGGGACGAGCGCATCCGCGTGTTCGGGGAGGACGTCGCCGACGCCGACGACGAGGTGCTCGACCACGTCGAGGGCAAGGGCGGGGTGTTCGGGGTCACCCGCGGACTGCAGCGCCGATTCGGCTCGGCGCGCTGCTACAACACGCCCCTGGCCGAGTCGAACATCGTGGGCCGCGGCGTCGGGCAGGCTCTGCGGGGTCTGCGGCCGTGCGCCGAGATCCAGTTCTTCGACTACATCTGGCCGGCCATGCAGCAGCTGCGCAGCGAGGCCGCCACCATCCGGTGGCGATCGAACGGCGACTTCACCTGCCCCCTGGTCGTGCGGGTGGCGATCGGTGGCTACCTCACCGGCGGGGCGATCTGGCACTCGCAGAGCGGGGAGTCGATCTTCGCCCACATCCCGGGCCTGCTCATCGCCTTCCCCTCACGGGCGCGCGACGCCGTCGGATTGCTGCGCAGCGCCTTCGCGGCGGAGGACCCGGTGCTCTTCTTGGAGCACAAGCACCTCTATCGACAGCACTACGCCGCAGACCCGCTACCCCCGCCGGGATGGACGGTCCCCTTCGGACGGGGCACCGTGGCGCGACCGGGGCGCGACCTGACCATCGTCACCTGGGGTGCCATGGTGCACAAATCGTTGGTCGCGGCCGAGGAGCTGTCGGCGCAGCGGTGCTCGGTGGAGGTCGTCGACCTGCGCTCCATCTCGCCCTGGGACCACGACATCGTGGGCGAGTCGGTCCGACGCACGGGCCGCCTCCTCGTCGTGCACGAGGACACCTTGACGGCGGGGTTCGGCGCCGAGGTGGCGGCGTGGGTGGCGGAGCACTGCTTCTGGGACCTCGATGCGCCGGTGGCCCGCATCGCCGCCAAGGACACCTTCGTGGGCTACGAGCCCTCCCTGGAGCACGCCATCCTCCCCCAGGTCCAAGACGTCGTGGCCGCGGCACGCACCCTGTCGGAGGTCTGACCGGCGGCGACACCGAAGTCCCGCTGGACAATCCACCCCGGCGTGCCATCCTGAGGCAATGGACCGTGTGGTGGTCATCGGCGCCGGTTTCGCCGGGCTCAGCGCCACCCGGCACCTCCACGACCAGCCGGTGCAGGTCACCATCGTCGACCAGCACAACTTCCACACCTTCCAGCCACTGCTGTACCAGGTGGCCACGGCCGGTCTCGACCCCGCCGACGTCGCCTATCCCGTCCGTACCATCTTCGGACGCGAGCACAACGTCGTGTTCCGCCACGGCCGGGCCGTTTCCGTCGACGTCGAGGCCCGCAGCGTGGCGCTGGCGGACGGATCCGCTCTGGAATACGACCGGCTGGTCGTGGCCACGGGCGCCACCACCGGCTACCTCGCCGTCCCCGGGGCCTCGGAGCACTCGTTTCCCCTCTACACGCTGGCCGACGCCCGCCGTCTGAGGAACCACGTCCTGGGCCGGCTCGAGGCGGCCGACGCCCATCCCGAGGACTTCGACGGCGGGGCGCCCACCTTCGTGGTGGTGGGCGGCGGGGCCACGGGAGTGGAGATCTCGGGCGCGCTGCTCGAGCTGCTGGAGGTGTCGGTACGCCGGGATCGCCTGCGCATCGACCCGGCCCGCTCCAAGGTCGTCCTGCTCGAGGCCGGGGAGCGGCTGTTGTCGGGGTTCAAGGAGCAGGCCAGCGACTACGCCTACGAAACGTTGTCCTCGCGCGGCGTCGACGTCCGGCTCCGCACGCCGGTGGCCGAGGTCGGCGCCGGGGGGGTCCGCCTCGGCAACGGCGAGGAGTTGCCTGCCGCGGCGGTGGTCTGGGCGGGGGGCGTCACCGTCGACGGCACCCTGGCGGCGACGCTGCCCACGTCTCACGGCCGCGGTGGCCGGGTCACGCTGCGGCCCGACCTGTCGGTGGCGGGCCACCCCGAGGTGTTCGTGGTGGGCGACGCCGGCGCGGTCCCGTGGGGACCGGCACACCCCGACCCCTGCCCCCAGGTGGCCCAGGTCGCCATCCAGTCCGGGCGCCACGCCGCGGTGCAGATCGGCCGCCAGCTCACGGGCCTGCCCACGACGCCGTTCACGTACCACGACAAGGGCCTGATGGCGACCATCGGACGGCACGCGGCGGTGGCCCAGCTGCGCCACGGCCCCATCCTGCGCGGAGCGTTGGGCTGGTACGCATGGCTGGGACTGCACCTCGTCTACCTGGTGGGATTCCGCAACCGGGTGGTGGTGCTCGTCAACTGGTGGTGGCGCTACCTGGACTGGCCCTCGGGGCCCCGGCTCATCGTCGCCGACGTCGACACCGATCCCTGAGGGGGCGGGAGACGAGCCCCGATGCCAACGGCGCTACGGTGGCCACGTGGCGAAACGGGTCGTGGTCGAGCTGGCCGACAGCGACGAGGTCACCGAGAGCCTGGAGCACATCGACCGCGAGGTGATCAAGCTCTTCGCCTTGGTCGGTGAGGGCGTGGCCGGTGCGACGCACTGCCTGCTCGACGGCGACCGCGAGGCGGCTCGTGTGCTCGCCGAGAGCGACGAGACGATCGACGCGCTGTACCGCGAGGTGGAGCAGCTGGCCCAGAGCCAACTGGCCCTGCGGGCCACGGGGCCCGACGAGCTGCGCTACCTCGTGGCCGTGCTGCGCATGCTGCCCGAGCTCGAACGCAGCGGCGACCTCGCCGAACACGTGTCGCGGCGCGCCGTGCGCGGCCTCGGGGTGGAGCTCTCCCCGCGGGCGCGGGGACTGGTCGAGCAGATGGGGGAGGTGGCGTGCGACATGTGGCGCGCCACGGCCGACGCCTACGCCGATCGCGCTCCGGTGGCCGACGAGGTCGAGGAGCTCGACGACGAGCTCGACGAGCTGCACGTGACGCTCACCGCCGAGATCGCCAGCGGCTCGATGCCCCTGCCCGTCGCCATCGAGGCGGCACTGGTGGCCCGCTTCTACGAACGCTTCGGCGACCACGCCGTCAACCTGGCCCGGCGCATCGCCGTCATGGTGGGCCGGGCCACCACGGGGGCGACCGAGCGCTTCCGCCCCACGCCCACCTAGCGCAGGCGACCTAACGGGCCAGCAGGGCCTCGGCGATCTGCACGGCGTTGAGTGCCGCACCCTTCCTCAGGTTGTCGCCGGAGAGAAAGAGCACGAGCCCGTGCGCGGCGGTGTCGTCGCGCCGCAGCCTCCCCACCAGCACGGGATCGATCCCGGCGGCGGCGAGGGGAGTGGGCACATCCACGTACCGCACACCCGGAGCCTGCTCGAGAAGGGCGCGGGCCCGGTCCACGGTCAGCTCGCGCTCGAACTCGGCGTTGACCGACATGCTGTGGCCGGTGAACACCGGCACGCGCACGCACGTGCCCGACACGGCCAGGTCGCGAATGCCGAGAATCTTGCGGCTCTCGTCGCGCAGCTTCTGCTCCTCGTTGGTCTCCCCCGTCCCGTCGTCGAGGAACCGGCCCGGCATGGGCCAGGACGTTGTAGGCCACGGGAGCCGGGGAACACCGTGGGTGGGGGGAAGTCGACGACGGTGCCGTCGAAGGTGAGACGCGGGGCCTCGCCGACCGTCTTCGCCAGCTGCTCCTCGAGCTCCCGGGCACCGGCGAGACCCGCGCCCGACACGGCCTGGTAAGTGGAGATGACCAACCGCCGGAGCCCCGCGTCGCGGTGCAACGGCGCCAGTACGGGCATGGCCACCATGGTGGTGCAATTGGGGTTGGCCACGATCCCTTTGTCGATGTGGTCGAGGGCATCGGCGTTGACCTCGGCCACGACGAGGGGCACGCCCGGGTCCATGCGCCACGCCGAGGAATTGTCGATGACCGTGGCGCCTGCCTCGACGATGCGCGGGGAGAGCTGGCGCGACGCCTCGGCCCCGACCGACATGAGCGCGATGTCCACGCCCCGGTAGTCGGCTCGCATCGGCGTCCTCGACCTCCACCTCGCCGCCCGCCCACGGCAGGCGTGTCCCGGCGGACCGAGCCGACGCGAAGAACCGGATGTCGTCGGCGGGGAACGACCGCTGCGCCAGCACCGACCGCATGACCTTGCCCACCTGGCCGGTGGCACCGAAGACGCCGATCCGCATCCTGCCCAGCCTACCGGGCCGGGCTCAGCCGCCCGACAGTTCGAACGCCTCGTGCAGGAGGCGCACCGCCTCCTCGACGCGATCGGCGCGCACCACGCAGGAGAGGCGGATCGAGGAGGTCGAGATCATCTCGATGTTGATGCCGGCGTCGGCGAGGATCTCGAACATGGTGGCCGACACGCCGGGGTGGCTGCGCATCCCCGCGCCCACGAGCGACACCTTGGCGATGCCGTCGTCGGCGGTGACCTCTCCCGCGCCGATCCCGGGGGCCAGCGCCCGAGCCACCTCGAGGCTGGCGGCGAGATCGGTCTTGGGGACGGTGAAGGAGATGTCGGTGGTGCCGTGCAGCGAGGTGTTCTGCACGATGGTGTCGACGTTGACGGCGCGGTCCGCCAGCGCCCGGAACAGCCGGGCCGCGATGCCCGGGCCTGTCGGGAACGCCGGTCACGGTCACCTTGGCCTCGGAGGTGTCGTGGGTGACAGCGGTGACGACGGCCTGTTCCATGGACGGATCCTCCTCGACCACCCAGGTGCCGGGCTCCCAGGTGAAGCTGGAACGGACGTGCAGGGGCACGCCGTGGTTGCGGGCGAACTCGACCGAGCGCAGCGCCAGCACGCGCCCTCCGCTGGCGGCGATGTCGAGCATCTCCTCGAAGCTCACCCGGGGCAGCCGGCGCGCCTCGGGCACGATGCGGGGATCGGCGCTGAAGACCCCCGACACGTCGGTGTAGATCTCACAAGCCTCGGCACCCAGGGCGGCGGCCAGTGCCACGGCGGTGGTGTCCGAGCCACCGCGACCGAGCGTGGTCACGTCGCGATCGAGCGACACCCCCTGGAACCCGGCCACCACCGGGACTCGGCCCTGGTCCAGCGCGGCCCGCAGTCGGTCGGCCTTGACCTCCACGATCTTCGCCTTGAGGTGGGTGGTGTCGGTGATGATGCCGGCCTGGCTCCCGGTGTAGGACACGGCGTCGACGCCGAGCTCGGCCAGGGCCATGCACAACAGGGCCATCGACACCCGCTCCCCCGAGGTCAGCAGCATGTCGAGCTCGCGGGGCGGCTGCACCGTGCTCACGTCACCCGCCAGGCGCAGCAGGTCGTCGGTGGTCTTGCCCATGGCGCTCACCACCACCACCACGTCGGTGCCCTGGCGCCGGGTACGGGCCACGTGGTCGGCGACGGCGCGCACCCGCTCGGCATCGCTCACCGACGTCCCGCCGAACTTCTGCACCAACAGCGCCACGCATCGAAGCTACCCGGAGCGTGAGGGCCCCTCAGACCCCGAGCGAGGCGGGGACCACAGCCCCGAGGCAGCGCCGGGGCCCGGCGGGCCCCCGAGCGGGGGGAGGGACCGGCGCCGGATAGGGTGTCGGGCCGTGCCCACCGAGAAGCGATCCCGCAAGCGCTCCGCGCGTGAAGCGAAGATGGCCGCCCTGGCGCGCCAACGACGCCGGCGTGCCCGGGTCCGGCGGGTCGTCACGCTGGTCATCGTGGCGGCCGTCGTGGTCGGCATCTACTTCCTCATCAAGCCGGGCAAGGCGAAGCTGACTGCCCAGCAGGTGGCCGACAACGCGGCCGTGGCCGGAGGGTGCTCGTCGAGCCCCAGCACCACGTTGCACAAGCCGTCGTGGAGCAAGCCCCCGGCCATGGCCATCGACACGGCCAAGACCTACTCGGCCACGGTGAAGACCGACGCCGGCTCCTTCGTCATCGCCCTCAACGCCAAGCAGACGCCCATCGCCGTGAACAGCTTCGTGTTCCTGGCGAAGAAGAACTTCTTCAACTGCGTCACGTTCCACCGCGTGATCCCGAGTTTCATGGACCAGACCGGTGACCCCACGGGGACCGGCACCGGTGGTCCCGGCTACAAATTCGCCGACGAGCTCCCGGCCAAGGCGACCCCGCAGTACCCCATCGGGTCCGTGGCCATGGCCAACTCCGGCCCCAACACCAACGGCAGCCAGTTCTTCGTCGTCACCGGCAGCCAGGGCGAGACCCTGGCGCCCAACTACACGCTCTTCGGGCACGTGACCTCGGGGCTCAGCGTGGCCGACAAGATCAACAAGGACGGCAACGCCAACGCGTCGGCCAACGGCGTCCCCCCCAAGGTGATCCACCGCATCCTGTCGGTCACCATCTCGAGCACCTGAGCCCGACCACTCCCACAGGAGGACCAACCATGCCCGTCGATCTGCCCGCCGCCGACGGCTCGAGCCCCCAACGCCGGAAGTTCCCGGACGAGCCCCCCATGTCCATCGACAGCTCCAAGCGCTACACCGCCACCATGGTCACCTCGAAGGGGACCATGACCATCGCCCTGGACCCCCTCGCTGCGCCCCGGACGGTGAACAGCTTCGTGTTCCTGGCCCGCTACCACTACTTCGACGGCATCGTCTTCCACCGCGTCATCCCCGGCTTCGTGCTCCAGGGGGGAGACCCCACCGGCACCGGAACGGGGGGCCCCGGCTACCAGTTCGCCGACGAGCTCCCGGCCCCGGGCCGCTACGAGCTCGGATCGCTGGCGATGGCCAATGCCGGGCCCAACACCAACGGGAGCCAGTTCTTCGTCATCTCGGGTCCGGACGGGGTCCGGCTGCCACCCAGCTATGCGCTGTTCGGCAAGGTGGTGTCGGGCCTCGAGACGGTGGCCGCCATCGACGCGGTGGGATCGCGCTCGGGCAAGACCACCGAGAAGGTCACCATCGAGTCGGTCACCATCGAAGAAGCGGACTGAGACCCCGAAGCGAACCGGGACACCGAGGCGGACCGGAACACACCGAAGCGGACCGGGAAACTCAGCGCGGCAGGGCGTCGAGGCCGGCGGGCTTGCCGCTCACGAACACCTCCACGGTCCCCTGCCCCGCCTGACGCCACCCCCCGTCGGGGTCGCGGATGAGCGCGGTGCGCTCGGGCAGCCCCACGACGGGCAGACCGGGGGCGGCGAGGGCGATGGAGCGGTGGACCTTCTCGGCGTTCTCGTTGCCGAAATGCGGGATCACCGCCAGCTCCTCGACCATACCGAGCCCGACGGTCAACGCCCCGCCGCGGGGGTCGACCATGGGGTCGGTGAGCACCATGGCGCCGGCCGACGAGCCCGCCACCACCGCCCCGTGGCGCCAGGCGTCGAGCAACGCCTCCCACACCGTCGAGGCCTTGAGCACCGACCGCAGGTGCATGGGCGATCCGCCACCGAGGTACACGAAGCGGCTGGCCCGGACCTCGGCCGCGAACGCCTCGTCCTCGGCGTCGGCACGACCGAGCACCATGAGCCCGCGGGCCCGGCCACCCAGCCCGGCGAACCAGGACTCGGCGGTGGCCACCGCCTTCTCGGGGTGCTCGTAGGCCGCCGCGGTCGGAAGCACGAGCACCTCGTGGCCGCCCGACGCGGCCAGGAGCTCGGCATCGAAGTCACACCCCTCGCTCCACTCGCCCCCGCCCACGAGGGCCAACGGGCCGCACTGCGCTTTCGCCCCAACCATGGCCGCCACTGTAGGGGGGTGGGCCGCACGTTTCGGGACCGGCACCAGGGCCCGGGCCACGTCGCAGGCCTAGGCTCGCTCCGTGCCCGTCGACTCGCACTTCGACAGCCACTTCCAAGGGAAGGTGGCCATCGTCACCGGAGCGGCGTCGGGGATCGGCAAGGCACTGTCGCGCGCCTTGGCCCGCCGGGGGGCCACCGTCGTCCTGGCCGACATCGACGAGGCCGGGGCCAAGGCCGCCGCCGACGACATGGGGGCGGGGCCGCCGGGGCGGGCGTCGGGGGTCGGGCTCGACGTCACCGACGCCGAGGCGGTCGCCTCGCTCGTCGAGCGCACCGCGCAGGACCACGGCCATCTCGACTTCCTCTTCAACAACGCCGGGATCGGGATCGTCGGAGAGGCGCGCGAGCTCACACTGGCGCACTGGAACCGGGCCATCGACGTCAACCTGCGCGGCGTCGTGCACGGCGTGGTGGCGGCCTATCCCATCATGATCCGCCAGCGCAGCGGCCACATCGTGAACACGGCGTCGCTGGCCGGGCTCCTTCCTTCCCCCATGCTCACCCCCTACGGCATGACCAAGCACGGCGTGGTGGGCATGAGCACGAGCCTGCGCATGGAGGCCGCCGCCCACGGCGTGCGGGTGAGCGTCATCTGCCCCGGGGTGATCGACACCCCTCTGCTCGACAAGGGCAATCCCCCCGACCTCCCCCCGGTGACGAACGTCCCCAGCGCCCGGGGGCTGCTCGAGAAGATGATCGGAGGGGCCTACCCTCCCGCCTCGCTCGCCGAGGACGTCCTCGACGCCGTGGTACGCAACCGGCCTCTCATCGTCACCCCCCGCCACGCCCGCATCCCGTGGCGGGTGTACCGACTGTCGCCCCGGCTCGTCATCGGGGGCGGCCCTCGCTTCATGCGCCGGGTGGCGCGCCGCGCCGGGCGGTAGACCACCCGGGCGGGCCTCCCAGGTAACCGGCCGGTAACATACGGGCCATGTCGATCAAGCGAGTGGGAATCGTCGGCTCGGGGATCATGGGCTCGGGGATCGCCGAGACCATGGCCGTGCACGGCTTCGAGGTCGTCCTGCGCTCCCGTGCCCAGAGCACGGCCGAGGGCATGGTCGCCGCCATGGAGAAGTCCCTGGCCCGCCAGGTGGACAAGGGCAAGCTGGCCGAGGCCGACCGCGACGGCGCGCTCAGTCGGGTCACGGCCGTGTCGGATCTGGGGGAGCTGGCGAGCTGCGACCTCGTCATCGAGTCGGTCGTCGAGGACCTCGGGGTGAAGAAGCACCTCTTCTCCGAGCTCGACCGCATCTGCCCCGACCACACCATCCTGGCCACCAACACCTCGACGCTCCCGGTGGTGGAGATGGCGATGGAGACAGGTCGTCCCGACCAGGTGTGCGGGATCCACTTCTTCAACCCCGCCTCGGTGATGGCCCTCGTCGAGGTGGTCCGGCCCATCACCGCCTCCGACGAGACCGTGGCCGCGGCCAAGGCGCTCGCCGAGGCGTGCGGGAAGACCCCGGTGGAGGTGAAGGACCAGGCCGGCTTCATCGTGAACGCGCTGCTCTTCCCCTACCTGAACAACGCCGTCCGGCTCTTCGAGAACGGCGTCGCCACCCGCGACGACATCGACACGGCCATGAAGGGCGGGTGCGGGTTCCCCATGGGCCCCTTCGCCCTGCTCGACCTGGTCGGCCTGGACACGAGCCTGGCCATCCTCGACGCCCTCTACGAGGAATTCCGGGACCCCAACTACGCGGCCGTCCCGCTGCTGCGGCGGATGGTCGCCGCCGAGCTCTTCGGTCGCAAGTCGGGCAAGGGCTTCTACGACTACCGCAAGTGATCCCTACGAGGCTGGGCGGGTAGGTACCGGCGGTCGCAGGGGGAGAATGGACAGGTGAGCGACGTGGCGCCTCGGGGCGGCCGGGACAAGCCCTGGATGATGCGCACCTACTCGGGGCACACCTCGGCCCCGGCCTCGAACCGCCTCTACCGGACCAACCTGGCCAAGGGTCAGACCGGTCTGTCGGTCGCCTTCGACCTCCCCACCCAGACCGGCTACGACCCCGACGCGCCCGAGGCCGCCGGCGAGGTGGGCAAGGTGGGCGTCCCCGTGGTCCACCGGGGACACATGGCCGAGCTCCTCCACGACATCCCCCTCGGGGACATGAACACCTCGATGACCATCAACGCCACCGCGGCGTGGTTGCTGGGCCTGTACATCGCCTATGCCGAGGACACCGGGGTCGACCGCCGCGTCCTGCAGGGAACGACGCAGAACGACATCGTGAAGGAGTACCTGTCACGGGGTACCTACATCTTCCCCCCGCGGCCAGCAGGCGGATCATCGTCGACATGATCGCCTACACGGTGCGCGAGGTCCCCAAGTGGAACCCGATCAACGTGTGCAGCTACCACCTGCAAGAAGCCGGAGCCACCCCCGTGCAGGAGATCGCCTACGCGCTGGCCACGGCGGTGGGCGTGCTCGACGCCGTGCGCGACTCGGGGAAAGTGGACCCCTCCGAGGTCCCGGCCGTGGTCGGGCGCATCTCGTTCTTCGTGAACGCCGGCATCCGCTTCGTCGAAGAGACCTGCAAGGTGCGCGCCCTCACCCGCATGTGGGACCGGATCTGCCTGGAGCGCTACGGCGTCGAGGACCCCAAGCTGCGCCGGTTCCGTTACGGCGTCCAGGTCAACTCCCTCGGGCTCACCGAAGCGCAGCCCGAGAACAACGTTCCCCGCATCGTGCTCGAGGCCCTGGGGGTCACCTTGTCACGCGACGCCCGGGCCAGGGCCGTGCAGCTGCCGGCCTGGAACGAGGCGCTGGGCCTGCCCCGACCCTGGGACCAGCAGTGGTCCCTGCGCATCCAGCAGATCCTGGCCTACGAGACCGACCTCCTCGAGTACGCCGACATCTTCGACGGCTCCCCCGTCATCGAGGCGAAGACGGCCGAGCTGGCCGAGGCGGCCGGCGAGGAGCTCGAGGACGTGCTCGGGATGGGCGGGGCCTTCGAGGCCGTCGACGAGCTCAAGCGCCGCCTGGTGCGCAGCCAGGCCGAGCGGGTGCGGCGCATCGAGTCCGGTGACCTTCTCGTCGTCGGGGTCAATTCCTTCACCGAGACCGAGCCCTCACCGCTGGAGATGGCCGACGACGGTGCTTCGACCATTCTGAAGGTGGACCCCGCCGCCGAGGCGCAGCTGCGCGCCGACGTGGCGACGTGGCGTGCCCAGCGGGACAACGCCGCCGTGCAGGCCGCGCTCGACGAGTTGCGGCGGGTGGCGGCCGACGAGGACGAGAACCTCATGCCGGCCACCATCGCCCTCGCGCATGTCGGGGGGACCACCGGGGAGTGGGCGGGGGTGTTGCGAGAGGTCTTCGGCGAGTACCGGGCCCCCACCGGTGTGAGCGGCGGCATCGGCATGCGCGGCACCGAGCTCGCCGCCGTGCGGGACCGCGCCCGCCTCCTGGCCCAACGGGCGGGCGGGCCTCCCCGTCTCCTCGTGGCCAAGCCCGGCCTCGACGGGCACTCCAACGGGGCGGAGCAGATCGCGGTGGCGGCGCGCGACGCCGGCTTCGAAGTGATCTACCAGGGCATCCGGCTCAGCCCCGAGCAGATCGCGGTGGCGGCGCGCGACGAGGACGTGGACGTGGTGGGCATCTCGATCCTGTCGGGCAGCCATCTCGAGCTCGTGCCCGAGGTCCTCGACCGGCTTCGGGTGGCGGGCAGCGACGCCCAGGTGGTGGTGGGCGGGATCATCCCTCCCGAGGACGCCGAGGTCCTGCGGGGCAAAGGGGTGTCCGCCATCTACACGCCCAAGGACTTCCACCTGGGCCGCATCATGGACGACCTGGTCACCCTGGTCGAACACCGGCGCGGTCCCCACGCCCACAACGGCAACGGCAACCGCACCGCGCCCTGACCGCGAGCGCGGAGGGGCGACCCCCGGTCAGGCGGCCCCGGTCAGGCGGCCCCGGTCAGGCGGCCCCGGTCAGCTCCGGGCCGGTGTCCCGGTCAGTGCCCGAGGACCGGGCGGCGGCGGCTCATGGCCACGGGCTGGGTCCACCAGCGACCGCTGAAGCGCCACGACGGATAGCGGGGCTGGATTTCGTCGTCAGCCTGACTCGGCCGAGGCCACGCTTCTTCGACCGCCGCCACGATGGCGGCAAGCACGGCGGGAGCGGGCTCGGGGCGCACCGACACGACCACGGGGACCGTGCTGTTGTCGGACGCGCTCACAACGGGACGTTGCCGTGCTTGCGCCGGGGGAGCTCCTCACGCTTGGAGGCGAGCAAGCGGAGGCTGCGCACCAGGACGCGCCGGGTCTCGGTGGGGTCGATGACGTCGTCGACATAGCCGCGCTCGGCCGCCACATAGGGATTGGCGTAGCGCTCGGTGTACTCCTCGACGAGCTCGGCCCGGCGGGCCGCGGGGTCGGCGGCTTCGGCCAGCTCGCGCCGGTACACGATCTCGACGGCACCCTGGGGTCCCATCACCGCCAGCTCCGCCGACGGCCACGCGAAGGCGAGATCGGCACCGATCGACTTGGAGTTCATGACGACGTACGCGCCACCGTACGCCTTGCGCGTGATGACCTGGATGCGCGGCACCGTCGCCTCGCAGTACGCGTAGAGCAACTTG
Organism: uncultured Acidimicrobiales bacterium; assembly: GCA_963848335.1. Lineage (GTDB taxonomy): Bacteria > Actinomycetota > Acidimicrobiia > Acidimicrobiales > UBA8190 > Chersky-840. The sequence continues at coordinate 70,717 of CAWKDD010000002.1, read as the reverse complement.
GCGCCGTGGCGGATGATCCCGCCGTACTCCTGGTCGGTCCCGGGCATGAATCCCGGGACGTCGACGAACGTGACCAGGGGTATGTTGAAGGCGTCGCAGGTGCGCACGAAGCGCGCCGCCTTTTCCGAAGAATCGATGTCGAGCACGCCGGCCAGCACGGCGGGCTGGTTGCCGACGATCCCGACCACGCGGCGGTCGATACGGGCGAAGCCGCACGTGATGTTCATGGCCCAGTGGGGATGGACCTCGAAGTAGTCCCCTTCGTCGACGACCGACGTGATGATGCGTTTCATGTCGTAAGGCTGGGTGGGCAGGTTCGGCATCAGGTCGACGAGCTCGGGGGTACCGCGATCGGGGTCGTCGTCGGTGTCGAGGAGAGGTGGCTCCTCCAGGTTGTTCGAGGGCAGGAACGACAGCAGATACCGAACCTCGTCGAGGCATGTCTTCTCGTCGGGAGCGACGAAGGTGGCCACGCCCGACTTGGTGGCGTGGCTCATGGCCCCACCGAGCTCCTCGAGGGTCACGTCCTCCCCGGTGACGGTCTTCACGACGTCGGGCCCGGTGATGAACATGTGGCTGGACTGGTTGACCATGAAGATGAAGTCCGTCATGGCCGGCGAGTACACCGCGCCACCCGCGCAGGGGCCCAGGATCACGCTGATCTGAGGGATGACCCCCGAGGCGGCCACGTTCCGGTGGAAGATCCCGCCGTAGTAGTGCAGCGACACCACACCTTCCTGAATGCGCGCCCCGGCACCGTCGTTCAAGCCGATCATGGGCACACCGATGGACTCGGCGAGATCCATGACCTTGTGGATCTTCTCGGCGAACACCTCTCCGAGCGCCCCCCCGAAGACGGTGAAGTCCTGGCTGAAGACGCACACCCGACGCCCGTCGATGGTGCCGAAGCCGGTGATCACACCGTCGGTGTAGGGCCGCTTCTCCTCGAGCCCCATGCCGTGCGCCCGGTGGCGGGCGAGCATGTCGAGCTCCTGGAACGACCCCTCGTCCAGGAGGTACTCGATCCGCTCGCGGGCGGTCATCTTCCCCTTGGCGTGCTGACGCTCCACGGCGTGGGGCGATCCGGCGTGCAGGGCCTCCTCTTTGCGGGCCTTGAGCTCTGCCAGCCGCTGGGACATGGGGTGGTCCATGGGGCCCGAGGCTACCGGAGGTCCCTCGCACGGCGACACAAAAGCGCCGCGCCCGAGGACGCGAAACGCCGGCCCCGAACCCGTCGCACGGCGCGCCGCTCCACGCCGTGGCCGCACCGCTCGCGCCCGGACCCCCGTCGCGGTGGCCACGACGATCACCCCGCGGGGCGGCGCCAGACCAGGATGGAGTGGTGGCCCCGACGGGGAATCAGCTCGAGCGCCCGGCCCGCACGCCAACGGCGGGGCCGCCGGTCACCCCGGACGTGGCCCGTCCTCCCCGCAGTCCCCGTCCTGCCCGCCCCGTTGACGCAGGGCGTCCGCCGCCCCGGATGCGGCTCTCCCGTCGCGGCGTCGGCGTCGTGCTCACCCTCGGCCTCGCCCTGCTCATCGGGGTGGCGATCACCACCGACATCCTCACCACTCCGGCCACGACCGGTGCCGACGGGCCCCCGCCCGCGGTGGCCCAGACCGTCATCCACGCCGTGGCGGCGTCGGTGGCCTTCGGGCCGACAGGCGGGTGGTCGGCCGACGACCACACCGGGACGCTGCGCCGTTTCAACACCACCACGGGAGCCGCCCTGGGCCGTCCCCTCCAACTCGGGGGGCGACCGATCTCGGTGGCGAGCGGGTTCGGCCGGATCTGGGTGGCCGACATCGCCGGGAACCAGGTGTGGGAGGTCGACCCCGATACCGGGACGGTCGTCGGGGCCCCCATCCCCGTGGCCCAGGGTCCGGTGTCCCTGGCCGCCGGCGACGGCGGGGTGTGGGTGGCGAGCCTCGTGGCCGGCACCGTGAGCCTGATCGACCCCCGCAGCGCGCAGGTGCTGGCGTCGGGAGTCCTCCCCGACGGCGCCGTGCGCCTCGCCATCGGCCCGGACGGGGTGTGGGTGAGCGGCCAGACCAACACGCTCACCCGGGTCGACCCCGATCCGGTCGGCGGCTCGCTGCACTGGCGGACCGTCCAGGTGGGCCAAGGCCCCTTCGGGGTGGGCGTGGGCGACGGGTCCGTGTGGGTGGCGAACGTGAAGTCCGGATCGGTGTCGCGCGTGGACCCGGCCACGATGCGCGTGACGGCCACCTACACCGTGGGCGGCGCCGGTGCCGGCGTCCCGGCCAACCCCGAGATGGTCGCCGTGTGGCACGGCCGGCTGTGGGTGGCCGACGGGCAACAGGGTGTCGTGGTGGCGCTCGACCCCGCCACCGGGCAGCAGGACGGCATGCCCGTGGAGGTTCCCGGCGTGATCCGTCAGCTCGTGCTCGATGACCAGGGATCGATGTGGGGCACCACCGCCAATCCCGGCACCGTGGTCCGCTTCAGCGGGTGAGCCCCGCCGGACCCGAGCTCACTCCTGGACGAGCTCGATGAGCGTCCCGAAGGCGCCTTTGGGATGCACGAAGGCCACCGTCGTGCCCCTGGACCCGGGCCGCGGGGCCTCGTCGATGAGCGTTCCACCCCCGGCGCGCACCGCGGCCAGGGCCGCCGCGCAGTCGTCGACCCGGTAGCCGACGTGGTGCAGGCCTTCGCCCCGACGTTCGAGGAAGCGGGCCACCGGTGAGTCGGGACGCGTCGGGCACAGGAGCTGGATGTAGGACTCGGCCACGGCGATGAGGGCCTCCTCCACGCCGTCGAGCTCGATCCGTTCGCGATGGGCCACCGTGGCCCCGAAGGTGTCGCGGTAGTAGGCGATCGCGGCGTCGAGGTCGCGCACGGCGATGCCGACGTGGTCGAGCTCGGTGAGTAGGGAGGCGGGGGCGTCGGGGCCCGTCGGCCGGTCACGCTCCGTGCCTCCTGAACAGGGTGATGCGGTCCTCCCCCACGCGGGCCCGCAGCTCGGGGTCGTCGATGCCGAGCCCCTCTTCGGGGGCCAGGCACAGCACCCCGATCTTGCCCTCGTGCAGGTTGTGGTGCACCTGGTACGCGGCGTCCCCGACGTCCTCGAGGGGGTAGAGAGCCGAGAGCGGGGGGACCACCTTGCCCTCGCACACGAGCTGGTTGGCGTCCCAGGCCTCGCGGTAGTTGGCGAAGTGCGAGCCCTTGATGGTCTTGAGCTTCATCCACAGGTGGCGGTTGTCGTACTCGATCATGTACCCGGACGTGGCCGCACACGTGACGATCATGCCGGCCCGCTTGCACACGAACACCGAGGCACCCATGGTCTGGCGCCCGGGATGCTCGAACACGATGTCGGGCTCCGCACCCACCAGGCCCCGCACGTCCTTGCCGAACCGGCGCCACTCCGACTCGTCCTGGGTGTGCTCGTCCATCCAGAACCGGTACTGCGCCGCGGCACGGTCGATGACCGCCTCGACGCCGAGCTGGTGCAGCAGGTCCACCTTGTCGGGCGACGACACCACCGCCACGGGCGTGCCGCCCCCGTTCAGGACGTGCTGGACGGCGTAGCTCCCGAGGCCTCCGCTCCCACCCCACACCAGCACGCGGTCACCCTGCTTCATCGACGCCCCGTTGTGGGACACGAGCATCCGGTAGGCGGTCGAGTTGCACAACGCGTTGATGGCGGCCTCTTCCCAGCTGAGGTGGCGTGCCTTGGGCATGAGCTGATTGGCCTTCACCACCGCCAGGTCGGCCAGTCCCCCGAAGTTCGACTCGAAGCCCCAGATGCGCTGGTTGGCGGCCAGCATGGAGTCGTCGTGGGCCGAGGGGTCCTGGTCGTCGACGTAGTTGCAGTGCACGACGACCTTGTCGCCGGGCCGCCAGTTCCGCACCGCGGAGCCCACCCTCAGCACCACGCCCGAGGCGTCGGACCCCACCACGTGATGGTCCAGGGCATGGCGAGCCCCCCAGGCGCTCTCCTTGCCCAGGCGGTCCAGGAACCCGAAGGTCGGGAGCGGCTCGAAGATCGAGGTCCACACGGTGTTGAAGTTGATCGAGGACGCCATCACCGCCAGGTAGGCCTCGTCGGGCGCCAGTTCGGGGACCGGGACCTCGGCCACGTGGAGGGACTTTCGGGGGTCCTTGTCGGCCGAGTCGACCCCGGCGAACATGTCGACCTCGTCGCGCCGGACGTGGGCGGCGCGGTAGGCCTCGGGCAGCGGGATCGCCCCCAGCTCGTCACCGTCGACACCCGCCACGATGGCCTCACGGAATGCCTGCATGGGCACGCACCCTACCCGCCACCCCGGGCACCTTCCCAGGCCGGGCCCGGCCTGGTGCCGGCCCGGCGGGGCCCCCGGATCCTCCCGTAGAATGGTGGCCTCGCCCACCATCCGGCCTGTCCGGCTGACACGGTCCCATCGGAGGTCACGTCCATGCCCGGTTCCGTCATCCTCGCGGGAGCCCGCACCCCCATCGGCAAACTGTCGGGGGCCCTGAGCGGGTTCAGCGCCATGGACCTCGGTGGATTCGCCATCGCCGCCGCCCTCGAGCGGGCCGGCGTGTCGCCCGGGGACGTCGACTACGTCTTCATGGGCCAGGTGCTCCAGGCCGGACAAGGCCAGATCACCGCCCGGCAGGCCGCCACCAAGGGCGGGATCCCCATGTCGGTCCCCGCCACCACCATCAACAAGGTGTGCCTGTCCGGGCTCAACAGCATCTACCTCGCCGACATGCTCATCGCCGCCGGCGAGGCCGACGTGGTGGTGGCCGGGGGCATGGAGTCGATGACCCAGGCCCCGTACCTGCTCCCCGGGGCGCGGGCGGGGTACCGAGCCGGGGACGCCACGCTCGTCGACTCCATGATGTACGACGGCCTGTACTGCCAGTTCGACCACTGCGCCATGGGGCTCGGCACCGAGCAGTACAACCGGACGGCGAAGATCTCGCGTGCGGCCCAGGACGGTTTCGCGGCCCTGTCGCACGAGCGGGCCGCCACCGCCATCAAAGACGGCCGCTTCGCCGATGAGATCGTGCCCGTGTCGGTGCCCCAGAGGAAGGGCGACCCGGTCGTGGTCGACACCGACGAGGGCGTGCGCCCCGGCACCACGGCGGAGTCCCTGGCCGGCCTGAAGCCCGCCTTCGACAAGGAGGGGACCATCACCGCCGGCAACGCCAGCCAGATCTCCGACGGCGGCGCGGCGGTGGTCGTGACGTCGCGGGCCCGGGCCGAGGCTCTCGGCGTGACCCCCCTGGGGGAGGTCGTCAGCTACGGACAGGTGGCGGGCCCCGATGCGTCGCTCCTGCTGCAGCCGGCCAACGCGGTCCGCGCCGCGCTCGCCAAGGTGTCGAAGACGCCGGCGGACGTGGCCCTCTTCGAGATCAACGAGGCCTTCGCGGTGGTGGGCCTGGCGTCGATGGCCGACCTCGGCATCAGCGACGAGGTCACGCAACGTGAACGGGGGGGCCATCGCCCTGGGCCACCCCATCGGCATGTCGGGAACGCGCCTGGCGCTCACCATGCTCCACGAGCTCCGTCGCCGCGGCGGCGGTCTGGGCGCCGCCACCTTGTGCGGCGGGGGTGGCCAGGGGGACGCCCTCGTCGTGCGCACCCTGGCCTGATCGCCACTGCGCGCGGTCCGCTGCCGGGCCGTCACACCCCGGTACTATCAATCACACGCATGAGCGATCGTCCCGTCGCCGCCTGCGTACACCGGGAGCCATGCCAGTGAGCCGTCGCCGCAGGCCCACATCGACCTCCTCGTTCGGCGTGGGACGCCGCGAGAGCCACGACGCCAGCGGCTTCTACGACCGCTTCGCCGCCCCGGTGCTCTCCGACGACGACGCGCTCAACAGCTCTCCCATCAAGGACAAGATCGTCACCGGCGACGCCCGCCACATGGACGAGGTCGAGGACGCCTCGGTGGCACTGGTGGTGACCTCGCCGCCGTACTTCGCCGGCAAGGAGTACGAAGAAGCCCTCGGAGAGGGTCACATCCCGGCCAGCTATCTCGACTACCTGGGCATGCTCACCGACGTCTTCGCCGAGTGCGTCCGCACCCTCGAGCCCGGCGGCCGCATCGCCGTGAACGTGGCCAACCTGGGCCGCAAGCCGTACCGGTCCCTGTCCGCCGACGTGATCGCCATCCTCCAGGACCGACTGGGACTGCTCCTGCGCGGCGAGGTGATCTGGCACAAGGCCCGGGGAGCGAGCGGGTCCTGCGCCTGGGGCTCGTTCCGGAGCCCGGCCAACCCCGTGCTCCGGGATCTCACCGAGCGGGTGGTGATCGCCAGCAAGGGTCGTTTCGACAGGTCGCTGTCGCGTGCCGTACGCCAGGCACGCGGGCTGCCGTCGGGGATCTCTTTGACCAAGGAGGAGTTCATCGAGGCGACCACCGATGTGTGGGAGCTCCCCAGCGAGCGCGCCACGCGCGTGGGGCATCCTGCGCCGTTCCCCGTCGAGCTCCCACTGCGCCTGATCGAGCTCTTCACCTACGAAGGGGACCTCGTCCTCGACCCGTTCATGGGGTCGGGCACCACCGCCGCCGCCGCGGTGCGGAGCCGACGCCACTACGTCGGCTACGACACCGAGTCGGAGTACGTGCGGATCGCCGAGCAGCGGGTGAGCGAGGAACGCGACCGGGTCATCGAAGGCGAGGAGCGGTCCTTCGAACAAGCCCGTCGCGACGGCTCCGGTGCCCGTGAGGTCGCCGGTGAGCTGCTGCGCCGATCCGGGTTCTTCGACGTGGCACCGAGCAAGCGCCCCGTGGCCGGCGTCGAGATCGCCTACACGGGGCGCGACCGAACGGGCCGGCAGTGGCTCTTCGACTTCTCGGGTGCATTCACGACGACCAACGCCGGACTGCGGCGCTCCGACACCTTGTGGCGTGCGCTCGGCAAGGCCGCCGTCATCCACGCCGCCTGGCCCGAAGTCCCCTTCGTGCTCCTCACGACGGCGGCTCCCGCACCCGGGAGCGCGGGGGACCGAGCCTGGCGCTCGCTCGGTGAGGCGGCGCCACCGGGCGAGATCGGGGCCGTCTACGACGTGGTCGAGCTCGGCTCGGGCGAAGGCGAAGCCCGCTTGAGCCGTTACGCGTCGGAAGGCCTTCGCCCCGGGGGCGAGATCCCACAGCCCCGGCGCACCGACGCCCCCAAGAGCCGGCGCGGCGCTCCCCGTGCCCGATGACCGCACCACAGTCACCGAGCTCGCCACCGCGCTCGGCACCCTAGGGCTCGGCGACCTTCCTTCCACCCTGGCGCGGCGTCCCGGGCAGCTCGACGTCCCCGAGGCCACCTGGCAGCACCTCGACGCCCTCTACGCGTCGGCCCGCTTCGACGGCGAGTTCGCCACTGCCTTCGCCAACGGCCGCGCCTTCCTCGAGGCCGCCGATGCACTGCGGGGACGGCGCCCGCGCCTGATCGAGTGGACCGGCGGCCGGCGTCCCCCGGGCGACGAGGTGGCGCCGGTGGACCTGCGCATCGACCACGTCTATCTCGTCAGCTGCAAGTACCTGTCGCGCAACATCGCCAACCCCTCCCCGGCCCGCCTGTTCGACGGGCTGCTGGCGACCTCGGGGGAATGGGAGCAGACCGATTGGTACCAGGTCGTCGCGCCCGACCGAGCTGCGTGCGCTGTACGACGCCTGCCGGCGGGCCACGGGTCTCACCGACCTACCCGACGACCCCGGAGCCCTCGGGACCGAGGAGCGTCAGCGTCTGCGCCGCGCCCTGCCGGGCCGGTCCTATCCCGCCCGAAGCGCGCCACGCCTACCGGCAGCTGTGCGCCAGGGTCAGTGAGGTATCCGCGCAGCGCTGGCAGGCCAACGTCACCGCCGGTGGCGCCGCGGAGCGGATGCTGTGGCGGTTGCTGCGCATCGGCAACGCCGCCTACTTCCTCCTCGGTGCCGACCCCCGTCGGTCCCTGCGACTCCGGGTGGCGAGCCCGTGGGACTGGCGCCAGACGTACCGCCTGGTGGACCTCGACATCCTCGCCGCGCAGTCGGGCCAGCCCCAGGTGAACTGGGCCGCCACCTACGTCGAGCTCGCCACCACGCGCCGGCGCACCGTGCAGGGGCACGTCGAGGTCCGCTGGAGCCATGGCCGCTTCGCCCAGCCGCCCGAGGCCAAGGTCTACCTCGACACCCCCTCGGACGAGCTCCCGGGCTACTTCCCCCTCGAGCGCGCCGCCAGCCAGCCCGAGCTGTGGGACTGAGGTCGCCAGGCTGCTCCCGACGTCAGGCGTCGACCTCGCGGCGGCCTTCGAGGGCACGACCGAGGGTGAGCTCGTCTGCGTATTCGAGGTCCCCGCCCACAGGCAGTCCGCTCGCGATGCGGGTGACGGTGATCCCGAGCGGCTTGAGGAGCCTGGCCAGGAACATGGCGGTGGCCTCGCCCTCGAGGTTCGGATTCGTGCACAGGATGATCTCGGTGACCGACTCGTCGTCGAGGCGTAGGAGCAGTTCCTTGACACGCAGCTGATCGGGCCCGATTCCCTCGATGGGGTTCAACGCGCCGTGCAGCACGTGGTAGCGACCGCGGAACTCCTGGGTCTTCTCCACTGACACGATGTCGCGGGGATCCTCCACGACGCACAGGACCGTGCCGTCGCGTCGAGGGTCCGCGCAGATGGTGCACAGGTCACCCTCGGCGACGTTGAAGCACCGCGGGCACAGCGTGATGCGCTCCTTGACCGCCACGATCGCCTCCGCCAAGCGCATGGCGTCCTCGGAGGGCACCTTCAGCAGATGGAAGGCGATGCGCTGCGCCGACTTCGGTCCGATGCCCGGAAGGCGCCCGAGCTCGTCCACCAGGGACTGCAGCGGGCCCGTGAACACCCCTACACCTCCTGCGCGCCGGGGAAGGCCTGCTTGAGCCGCTCCTCGGGAGTGAGACCCGCCCCCGCCGGCTCGGTCTCCGCCGCCAGCACGGCGGGATCGAGGAGATCGGGCTCGTCGGCGATGACGGGTCCGGCGCCCGGCGCAGCACCGGTGGTCCGGGCCGTCGCGCTCGGGGCCGTCGCGCTCGGGGCCGTCGCGCTCGGGGCCGTCGCGCTCGGGGTCGTCGCGCTCGGGGTCGTCGCGCTCGGGGTCGTCGCGCTTGGCGCGAAGCGGGGGGTTCCCCCGAGGAGCGGGACCCCGCGGTGAGGTCGTCGCTCTCGTCGTCGACCACGAGCCGGATCGGCACCGACGTGCCGAAGCGCGCGCCGAGGGCGGCCTCGACCTCCAGGCGGACCTCCTCGCAGTAGGTGCGGTGCGTCTCGTTGGGAAGGGCGAAGATGGCTGCGTTGGCGTCCACGTCGAGGAACCTGCCCACCCGGAACCGGGCACGCGCCCGGTTCGGCAATTGGGCCAGCAACCCGTCACCCCACACCTGCACGAGCTCGTCACGCGACGGAAGCGTGGCGGTTCCTTGTGCGGTGGCGACCCCCGAGGGCCCGACCGCGGCGGGGGCGGCCGGCCCCGAAGTGGGCTCGGCGGGTGCACCTTGGGCGCGGGGCCCCGCGGCGCGAGGCGGGGCACCTGCGGGATCGTCGGGGCGCGGGGCCCGGCGACTCGTGCCCCCCTGGCGCCTGACCGCCCCGAGCGTCCGCCGAGCGAGCTCGGGGCCACCCACCGCCGCGCCGGCCTCGTCGGCGGGGGCAGGGTCGCCGGAAGCTGAGGACGGGCCGGGCGTCCCGGTCCCGGTGTCGCCGGTGGTGTCGGGCTCCGAGGCCGGTTGGGGCCGACCCGTGTCGTCGTTCCGAGCCCCCGCCCCGCCGCGGGCACGGGCCGGTGCAGGTCCCCCGGGCGGTGCGGGGGGAGCCTCCACGGTGCGAGGCGGAGCCACGGGGGCGCCCGCTCCGGGGGCCCCGTCGGCCACGGCCCGCTCGAGGCGCTCCACCCGCTCGAGCAGGGCCAGGGTGGAGTCGTCGGCCTGGGGGTGGGTCAGCTTGATCAGCGCCACCTCGAGGTGCACCCGCTGGTCGGGGATGTCGCGCATGTCGACCTGGGCCCGACCCAGCTCCTCGAGGGCACGCACCAGAGCGGGAAGCCCCATGCGGCGGGCCGTCTCCTCCACCCGGGCCCGCTCCTCGCCCGACAGGTTGGCGAGCTCACCCGCCACCATGGTCAGGAATCCCTCGCGAAGGTACTCGGCGAGGTCGGCGGCCAGGCGCTGGGGGTCGCGGCCGGCCTCGCAGGCGTGCGCCACCGCCACGAGGGCTCCGGCAGGGTCGCGCTCGGCCAAGGCCTCGGCCAGCTGGGCGAGCACCGCGATGTCGTCGTCGACGACGCCGCCCGCGGCGACCTGGTCGAGCGCCGACAAGGCGTCACGGGCCGATCCCCTGCCCCGGCGCACCGCGGAGTCGAGCACCTCGTCGGTGAGGGCCAAGCCCGCCGTGTCCCGGACCTGCTGGAGCAGGGCCGACAACGTCTCGGAACCCAGCAGGCGGAACTCGAAGTGCTGCGTGCGGCTGCGGATGGTGGGCAACACCTTCTGCGCATCGGTGGTGGCCAGGACGAAGACCACGTGCCCGGGGGGCTCTTCGAGGGTCTTCAACAGTGCGTTCGACGCGGCGGTCGAGAGCATGTGGACCTCGTCGACGATGTAGACCTTCCACCGCCCCGGAGTGCCCAGGGCGGCGTGTGCCACCAGGTCGCGCATGGCGTCCACGCCGTTGTTCGAAGCGGCGTCGAGCTCGTGCACGTCGAGCGACGCTCCTCGGGCGATCTCGATGCACGAGTCACAGACCCCGCAAGGCTCCCCGTCCTGGACCGCGGCGCAATTCAGTGCCTTGGCGAGAATGCGGGCGGTCGAGGTCTTGCCCGTCCCTCTCGGGCCGCTGAAGAGGTACGCGTGGCCGACCCGGGCGTCGCGCACGGCGTTTCTCAACGCCAGGCTCACGTGCTCCTGCCCGAGCACCTCGTCGAAGCGCTGGGGGCGGAAACGTCGATAAAGAGACTGGTAGGGGGCAGGATCCTTGTCGCCGGCGTCGGCCACGGGCGCAGCCTACCGGGGAGACCCGGCGCCACCGGACGCCCCGGTCACGGCACCCGGGCCCCGGTCACGGTCCGGTGATCGGTGCGACGGCCAGGTTTGCTACGGCACACGGCCGGACCCGCTGAGAGCTGCTGCCTTCCGGCCCTGACTCGGTTCACGGGGGACCGTTGCGCAGGACCCGGCCGTCGCACGGAGCACCGGACAACGCATCGCAGACGATAGCCTCCCTGCTGCTGCGCACCGGCAGCTCCGGAGGAGTGCGAGAGCGGCCGAATCGGCACGACTGGAAATCGTGTGTGGGGAAACTCACCGTGGGTTCAAATCCCACCTCCTCCGCGCTATGGGGCCGGCGGCAGGCGGGAGAGCTCCCGCCAGCCGCCTGCCCTGCGGTCCGCCGTGCCGTCTGACCATGGCTGCCTGCCCTACCGTCTGACCATGGCTGACGACGCAACGAGTGACCCGGGACCGCGTCTCGACGACCAGCGGGCCATGCGTCTCGCCCTGGACGAAGCGGCGCTGGCGGTCGCTCACGGCGACGTCCCCGTCGGCGCCGTGGCAGTGGTGGAGGGACGGGTGGTGGCGAGGCGCCACAACGAACGGGAGTTGCGCCTCGATCCCACCGCGCATGCCGAGGTCCTGGCCCTGCGCGACGCGGCAGCCGCGCTGGGCACCTGGAGGCTCGGCGCCGTGACGCTCGTGGTCACGCTCGAGCCCTGTGCCATGTGCGCCGGGGCCCTGGTGGCAGGGCGCGTGGGGCGGCTGGTGTTCGGCGCCGCCGATCCCAAGGCGGGGGCGTGCGGGTCCCTCTACCAATTGTGCGCAGGACCCGCGCCTCAACCACGAGCTGCCCGTGACGAGCGGGGTCCTCGAGCCCGAGTGCCGCGACCACCTGGAGAGGTTCTTCGCCCAGAGGCGCTGAAAGCCCCGGAGCAGTGGCGTCGTCACCGAGACTTCATTCGGGCACGGAAGCGGGCTTCGTCGTGGGCCAGGCCCAGGCGCGCCAAGGTGGGCAGCACGCGGCGCTGCACGAACATCCCGCCCGCGACCGAGATGTGGATGCCGTCGGTCGAGCGCACCGTGACCCCGTCGATGATCGACGTGTAGTGCCCGCCGGGGTCGAGGAGACGGTTGAGGTCGACGACGCTGGCCACGCCTCTGTGGGCGGCCGCCACCTTGCGGAGCAGCGCGTTGTAAGCGGTCACCCGGCTGGGGGAGTTCTCGGGGAAGGGCGTGCCGTTGGCCGCCTCGGTGGCGGGGTCGACGTACGGCATGGTGAACAGCACCACCTTGGCCCCACGCGCCGAGAGGATCTTCACCGCTTGCCCGAGCTCGACCGACAGATGGGCATCGAAGTCGGCGTTGCCGATGTGGGTCCAGTGTCCCCGGTAGAGGCGGTCGGAGATCTCCCACCGCCCGAGCAGGACCGTGACGACGTCGGGGTCGTAGGCCTGGACCAGACGCGCCCACTTCTGGCGCCATTCGACACAACCCTGGGCGGCCTTGCTCACCATCCCGCCCACGATCACCGTCGAGTCGGGGTCGAGATCGCATCCCAGCTGCACCCCGGCCCCCGAGCCGCTCCCGGTCACGAAATGCAGTCCCCACCGCTGCGATTGCCAGCCGAGCCCCAGGTTGAGGGTCAAGGCGATGGAGTCCCCGGTGGCGAGCGCCACCTCGGGGTGCGCGTTGGTGAACGACGGACGGGCCGCCACCGCGTCCTTTGCCGCCGTCGAGGTCGACGCCGCCGCCGGCACCGTGGCGGAGAGCACCGCCACCGACGCCACCACGCCCGCCGTGGCCACCGCCACCGGTGCCCTCCATCCCCGCAGCAGGCGCCGCTCCCGGATCGGTCGCTCCCATAGCTCGAAGGAGGCCACCGACACGCCGAAGGTCGCGGCCAGGCGCGCGGCCAGCAGGGAGGTGCCGCTCAAGCCGGTGTGGGCGTGGTCGATGGCGAGGAACAGCGGCCAGTGGTACACGTACAGGCCGTAGGAGATGCGCCCGACGTAGACCAGACCCCGCGCCGAGCACGCCCGCGTCATCACCGATCGGGGCAGCGTCACCACCGCCACGATGACTGCGGCCACGGCCAGCGCGACGAGGAGGAACCCGCCTTCGTAGAGGAAGGGGTCCTGGCCGCTGCGCGTCGCACAGGCCCACAGCACGAACACCGCCCCGGCCAACCCGAGCCCCGTCACCGCCCTGCGCACCGTCTTGTTCTCGGTGACCCCGGCAGGCAGCACCCGCGCCACGGTCCCCGAGGCCAACGCCCCCAGGCACGACCCCACCAGCAGCGTCTGGGCCCGCGTGTCGGTGCCGTAGTACAGGCGGTCCAGTGACACGCCCGAGGCGTACATGGCCCCCATGGCCAGCGCGGAGGCGATCGCTCCCGCGCCCGCCACCCACGCCAGCCCCCGAGGTCCGAAGCGGCGCAGCACGAGGAACGCGACGAGGGGCCATACGACGTAGTACTGCTCCTCCACCCCCAAGGACCACATGTGCAGGAGCGGGGACGGGGCAGCCGCGTGGGCGAAGTACCCCTGGTTCGACGTGATGAAGTGCCAGTTCGCCACGAACAGCAAGGTCGACAGGGCGTCGGCGCGGACGCGACTCAGGTCGAGCTGCCCGGCGTAGACGTGCGCGTACAGCGCGATGCCCAGCAGGAGGACGAACAGCGCGGGGAACAGACGCCGGGCCCGGCGTCCCCAGAAGGCCCTGAGACCGATGGTCCCTCGCCCTTCGTGCTCTCGAATCAACAGCGAGGTGATCAAGAAGCCCGAGAGCACGAAGAAGATGTCCACCCCGAGCAGCCCACCCTTGGCCCAGGGAAGCCCGGCGTGGAAGGCCAGGACGGCCAGCACGGCGACGGCCCTCACGCCGTCGAGCCCGGCCGCGCGCGAGGGCGCGTCCCTAGGGATCGTCCCGGCGGAGGCCCCCGTCTGCGGATCACGCGCTTCCACAGCGGCGGGCATCACCGGACAAGAACGTAGCGCCCCTCGCCACGGCCACACGGGGCGGCTGGGCCTCGGTCCGGCACGGTATTCCGACTTCCGATATAGTGCAGATCGGACGAATCGGGAGGAGGGGACGGGCAATGACCAGCAAGCGCCTCGGGCGGACCCAGGACCCCACCTTGATGGTGCTCACCAGCCTCACCGGGGGCCCGAAACACGGCTACGCCATCATCCAGGACATCGAAGAGATGACCGGCATCGCGTTCGGGCCGGGCACTTTGTACGGGGTGCTGGCCCGGCTCGAGGAGGAGGGGCTGATCGAGGCCCTTCCGGCCGACGACCGTCGACGGCCCTACCGGATCACGGGGTCCGGCGCGGCGGTGCTCAGAGACCGTCTCGAGATCACGGCCAAGGTCGCCCGGATCGGACTGCGACGACTGGGCGCGTGGACATGAGACGGCTCACGCTCCTGGATGCCGCCATGGCGTGCTACCCCGCCTGGTGGCGGGAGCGCTACGGCGACGAGATGGGGTTCGTCATCGAAGGACTGGCGTCGGCGGGACGACCGCCGTGGCGGATCGCCTCCAACCTCTTGGCCGGTGCCGTGCGGGCGCGCCTCCGGGGAACCGGCTCTCCCGCATCGACGGAGCTGTGGATGGACCGGGCCAAAGCCGCTGTCTTGGTGGCCACGGTGCCGATGTTCGCGGTGCTCCCGTTGGGACTCATCTTCCTCAGCAGCGGTGGGGATCTCGGGCAAGGCCTCGGTGGTCATCCGGTGGGGCAACCGAGCGGCGCGGGACGCGCTGCTCTGGACCTGGCCAACGTCATGAGCTGGGCTGTCGCCATCAGCGTGATCGTCGCCGTCTCGGGGTGGACCACGCTGATGCGAGGGGTTCGACCCCGGGCGTCGGCTGGTCCCCGGCGTCGATGGCTGGTCGTCGTGTTGCCCGGTATCGCCCTCGTGGGCGGACTGGCACTGTTGGCCGTCGGCGGTATGTCCCAACCGGGCGTGGCGGCCTCTTCCTCGTGCGTTTCGGGCATCGCCCATCCCACCATCCCCTGCAGCGGGCACGTCGTACCCGGATCGACACTCGAGGGAACGGTCCTCCGCGTCAGCGGCGCGCTGGTGATCGGTGCGGGGTGGCTTTCCGGCCCGTTCGCGCTGGCGTGGGTGACCCGCCGGTCGAAGCTCCCGATCTCGGTTGTGCGCCGCGGCACCAGAGTGGCCACGGCGCTGGCCGCAACGGCGGTCGTGATGGCACTGGCCAGCGTCGGATGGGGAATCGCCCTGGCCCAGCAGTCGGCGCCGGTCCCGGGCCGCAGCTACGACCTCGCCGTGTCGAGTCTCGGATCGTGGTGGATCCCGTTGTCGCTTGGATTCGCCGTCCTTGCCACGGTGAGCTGCGTGGGGGCGGTGGTGGCTCGGCGGTCCTATGGGCGGGCCATCGACTTGGCCTATGTCGCTGGAGCCCTCGGGAATCGGTGATCTGCGCAGAACCTCGCCCATCGGCGTAGCCGTTGTGGGCGTCGCGCTGGTACGGGGTTTCTTCCAGGGGCCGCCGCCGGAGATGGAGGTCGTGTCCCTGTACGATTGGCGTTTCGTGCGGCTGCGGCCCTCAGGTTCGGAGCGCCAGTGCAACCAGGACCCCGCGGATTCGGCTGACACGAAAGTCCAGTTGGAGGAGTGCGAGAGTGGACGAATCGGACGGTCTCGAAAACCGTTGTGGTCGCAAGGCCACCGTGGGTTCGAATCCCACCTCCTCCGCTCGGGGGTGTTGGCTGAAATACCAGCCAACTCCTGGTTGAAAAACCGTCCGGCCTGACCCTCCAGGCGGGGTGACACGACGACCGGCCCCCAGGGTGTCCCCCGACGGCCTACGCGGATCGTCCAGGCCGTCGCAGACCCGATGGCACCGTCAGGTCTGGGCGATACCGGTCAGGTGCAACGCAGTCACCGAGCACGCGAACCCGGCATCTATCGGCCAGTCCAGCTAGATACGTGAGGGGGGCGGTATCCCCTGTGGCCGAGTACCGGATGCCCTACTGCGGTCGCCTGTCCGACCGAAGCGCCGGTCGGGATCGGCACGATGCGATCGGGGTCGATAACTCCCACACCCCGCGCGTTATTGCTCGGTGGCCACCCGTGATCATCGAATGGAGGACGCTCTATCGGCGTCGTGGTCGACGAACCTGATGGAGTGGCAGAGTCGGCATACCCAGACGATCCCTGATGGCTGACCGGGCTCGGTCCAGAACGCCGAGATCGTCGTGGAGCACGCTGACGATGTCTGTCCCGGCAAGGATCACACCAAGTTCGAAGGCGATCTGGTCGGGTTCGGCGTCCTCGGGGAGTTCGCCGCCGTCGGCAGCGGCTCGTGCTTCTCGCCCCAGCAGGTCGCGCCATTGCTGCTGAACTCTGGCCACTTCATCGTGCACTCGCCCAGGGCGAGCACCCATTTCGGCGCCTGTCGCGACAAAAAAGCACCCGCCTGGGAAGATGCGCCGCTGGACATAGGAGAGATAGCCCTCACAAAGGGCCAGGAGACGTTGCTTTCCAGGCTCGGTGCCTGAGAGCGCTGGAGCGACCACTTCGGTGATGAAGCTATCCCTGGCTGCGGCGATAGTCGCCAGCTGGAGATCTTCTTTGGACCCGAACAGTGCGTGCACGCTGCTCTTGGGCATCCCTGTGCTCTCGGCAAGGCGGCCGATGGACAGGCCGTCGAGCCCCTCGACGGTGGCGAGCTTGGCGGCTGCTTCTGCAATACGGGCACGCGAGCGGTTTCCCGGTGCTCGCGTCCTCGCCGGTTCGTTGACCTCGGACATGGTCCACTCGTCCTTGCTCGGACCTTCCCCCTTGATTTTAGACAGACGATCGTCTAAGAATCACTATACGATCGTCCGTTCAAGGAGCAGCGTGATGACCACCGGGCAGACAGCCACGACGAAGTCCAACTGGAAGGAAGCCGGACGGGGATGGGGGGCACGGGCCACGGAATGGGCATTCCTATTCGAGCCCTATGCCCTCCCCGCCAACGAACTGCTCTTCGACCAGCTGGCCATCACTGCTGGGACCCGCCTGCTGGACGTCGCGTGTGGATCCGGCTTCGCCGCAGCCGTCGCTGCCCGGCGAGGCGCGATGGTGTCAGGGATCGATGCATCGGAACACCTCATCAGGATTGCTGGAGCACGGACGCCCGATGGCAGCTTTCAAGCGGGCGACATGCTCGCTCTACCGTTCCCAGATGACACCTTCGACGTGGTCACCAGTTTCAACGGCATCTGGAAGGGTTGCGAGGGAGCCTTGGAGCAAGCTCGACGGGTCCTCGTCCCGAACGGGCGATTCGGCACTACGTTCTGGGGCAGATTCGAGCGGCTGGGATTGATGCCGTACTTCTTGAAAGTCATCGAGCTGTCTCCTGCCAGTCACGGCGCTGCGAATGTGGAACACGGTGATACGCAGAACGTGATCGAGGACATGTTGAAGGCCACGGGCTTCGGAGACCTGGAACGGGGGACCATCACCGTGATCAACGAGTGGCCCGATGTGCCGACCGCCGTTCGAGCATTGGCGGCCGCTGGGCCATCTGTGCCGGCGATCGAGGCTGTTGGGTACGAAGCATTCTGTAGTGCTGTCGCCGAGGCCGTTGCGCCTTCGTATGAGGACGGCCTGGGCGTCCGAATCAAATCCGAATTCGGTTGGGTGACGGCTCGGCCTATTTAGACCGCTGTCGCCCAACGCCGTCCGGAAATGACGCCGCCGTCGGAACTGGAAGCGGCTCGGACCGCCCGAATCTGCCGGTTCTGCGTGCCCGAGCTGGCCCGGCCTTTGGGCCGTCACACCAGGCGAGAACACCCGCTACCGGGTATCTCGCTGAGACCTTCAGAGCAGGCGAGAATGCCGGGATTCTGCTCCACATGCCGGAGGCCAGAACCGTCCGATATCGCTCCGGCCGCATTAGAACCCGAGCACCGGTCACGATGCCCATCTGGAGCGGGCCGGTGGAAGGCGGTGGGACGATGCGGGCCTTCATCGTCCGGTAGGTAGGTCGCGGTTATGCGGCGCCCGTAGGTTCGCCGCCGCCCCAAGTGAGTTGGCAGGAGGGTCGGTTGAAATACCAGCCAACTCCGAGTTGAAAACCGTCCGGCCTGACCCCCCAGGCGGGGTGACACGACGACCGGCCCCAAGGTGCCCCCGGGGGCCCACGTGGATCGTCCGGGAGACCCCGTGGCGGACCCGATGGCATCGTCAGGTCTGGGCGATACCGGTTGGGTGCATCGCTGTCACCGAGCACGCGAACACGGCATCTTTCGGCCAGTCCAGGTAGATACGTGACGCGGGCGGTATCCACACCGAATACCAATGCAGCACCCAGGCCCATGGAACGAGCACATGCGCTCGGGCAGCGGCCCTACTTGGTACTGATCTTCTCGAGCCTCTCCAGGCTGGCCGTCATGGACTCAAGCACCGAATTGGCCCCGTTGATCCACGCCCCGCCATCACGTAGGAGGTCCTCCGGCAAGGGGCCGTGGTCAAAGACCTCGGTGACGACAGTGGCGTCGTCACCGTCTGGAGTGAGGATGTAGCCCCAGCGGTAGCCCGCAGGAATGCCGACCTTGGATGGATCATCACCCTCGGCCCGAGAAGGGTCTCCGGGAGCCGGTTCCCAAAATATGCGCCGATCTGGTTCGAACTCCACCACGTAGTTGAGCATGAGGTAGTTGTCTCCGAGCCGTTGCATCTTCATGTTGAAGGTGTCGCCGACGCCGGAGATGGGACGGTTGACGACGGCTCCCCGGAGCATGTCGGACCCGTCGAACTCCATGTGACGTTGCGGATTCGCCAGGATCTCGAAGATGCGGGCTGCCGGTGCTTCAATCCTGCGTGACACTTCGACCGGGTTGCTTTCCGCTGTCATGGTCCAGTCCTCTCTGTTGCTCTGCGTCGCCCGCGGTGGAAGGGGCTCGCCGCCCTCCGGGCTCATCGCCCCTTCCACCGCGTATCATCCCCGAGACGGGCTTGGAGCGACGGCGCCGACGCCTATCGAGTGAATCCGGCGTGAAGCTCGTAGTACGTGAGGTCAGGTACAAGTCCAGGCGGGAGATTCGTCTTCAGGTTCTCGTCAAAAAACTCCTTCTGGTCCGCCTCGGACTCCCAGATCTCGATGATGCGCATCCCGCTGGCGGGACTCGGACCTCCGGCGTGAGAAATGAAGCCGTTTGCCGAACGCAGCAACGGCATCAGCGGCTCCAGCATCGAGGCATAGGTCCCCTCGTCCATGTTCGGTTGTTCGGCAATCATCAGTACAGGCATCGGTGTTGCCTCCTTGGTCTGTTCTTCGGGGAGGCGTCCTTCGCGGCTCCCCACCGAGTACAACTGCGCTGGAACAGAAAAGTCGTCGCGCGTCCAGAAATCTCTGACCCCACCGCGGCGGCCTGGATTGACGCCCAACCGGTGGGGCTTCTGACTGGCCGCTTTCTCAGAAGGGAGAGTCGGCTGAGTCTCGGGGCCGGATCCTGGTGGCGAGGCTTTCCCGGCGACAGGGGTCGGGGACTCGGCAGGATCGTGCAGCCGTCGTTTGTCACGGCAGGTGCGAGCCGAGCTCGGTCGAGTCCCGCTGCGTGGGAATCGCCTATTCGCTGATCGGTTCGGCAGTCGGAGGGAGTCCGAAGACCGGGAATAGAGCCGGGTCGAGGAAGGCGTGGATCGCAGCAATGCGACCGCCGGCAATCTCGAGCACGTGGATCTCGAACGGTTCGAGCGCCCCGGCGGGGCCGGCGGGCCGGTACACGGCCAGCGCCGGACACCCATTGGCCGCGACCTCGACTACCCGGTCGCGGCCCCCTTCGACCTCCAAGGCGGCCAGGAAGCGGCGGATGTCGGGGATGCCCTGCAGCCACAGCTCGTAGGGCGGCATGCTGAGAGTGGCGTCTTCGTGCAGCAGCGCCACCAGCGAGTCGACGTCGTAGCGCTCGAACGCCTCGATATAGCGGTACAGGAGCTCACGGTCGGCCTCGCGTCGGCTCCGTCGGCACGGCATCGAGGTTGACCGCCGCCAGGGCACTCCGGGCCCGGCGCAGGGTGCTGTTGACAGCGTCCTCGCTGGTCTCGAGCAGCTCCGCTACCTCGTTAGCCCGCCAGCTCAGGACGTCGCGGAGGATCAGAACTGCCCGCTGGCGGGGCACGAGGTGTTGGAGGGCGGCGATGAATGCCAGCCGGATCGACTCTCGGGACACCGCGACGTCAGCCGGGTCCCCGCCCCGGGATGAGACCAGGTGGTCGGGGATCGGCTGCACCCAGGTCGCCTCCGGCCGAGGGGTGCCGAGAGCGAGCCCATGGGAGGACCCCCAGTCCCGGCCGGTGCTCAGCCGGCGCGAGGTCCATGGGCAGAGCGCGCCGACCCCGACCCTTCAGCATGTCCAGGCAGACGTTGGTGGCGATCCGATACAGCCACGGGCGCAACCCGGCCCGGTCCTCGAACCGGCCGAGGCCCCGCCATGCCCGCACGAGGGTGTCCTGCACCGCGTCCTCGGCGTCCTGGGGGGACCCGAGCATCCGATAGCAATAGGCGGTCAGCTGGCGGCGGTAGGGCTCGAGGTCGCTCAGATCCTGGTCAACGACGCTGGTCACAGCAGTGCTCAGACTAGGTGCAACCGATAGCTCCCGAAACGCGAGAACCAAGACCCTGATTCGTCCCAATCATGAATCTGGCACGGCTCACCCTATCTCGCCCGCTGCTTTCACTCAGACGCCGGTCGCCGACCGGGGTGGCGCAAATCAATATCCGACAAACACTTACGAGATATTCGAACGCAACGCCAAATCGAGCCAGGCGTTTCTCAGGCGTCCCTGGTCGCCATTTTCCAGGTGCCCAGGACCGTCCACACCACCAGCCAGGCCGCGATCACTGCGAGGGCGATGGCAGTCGACTCCGGCACCAGGTACGACGAGTCCCGGAGCCCAGCGGGTCCGTTCACGATCCCATAGTTGATACCGATCCCGGCCGGTTCGAAATGGGCCACAGCCAGTTCGAGGACCAGGGGTCGCTGAAGGTTGATCAGGTGGAGACCCTTGGTCGACAAAAGGAGCGGTCGGAAGACGATCTCGTACACGATCATCAGGATGATCGGAACCATTCGCTGTCCCATGAGAGAGGCGAACCCCAGACCGAAGACGTAGGCGATGAACACCTCGAGCTCGAGCCACAGTCCCGCCCTGATCATCACGCCATAGGGCGGCGAGTTGTAGGTCACGGCGTAGGTCGGATAGTTCCGTTCGGCCTGTTGCTCGGCCAGCGCCCTGGACAGCGGGGTGTTCGGCTCAGATTCGTTCTGCGGGCACGGCCCGTTGTAGGGGAAGTCGCAGATGATCAGATTGGGATGATCTGCGGCCCACGTTTCGTAGCCATGGAGGGACAGGCCGATGGGCACGGTGGTGCCCTGAAGTCGAAACTGGACGGCGCCGAGAAGACGCAGACCGCGCAGATGATGGTGAATGCCAAGGCCACCATGGGGATCATGATGGCCAAGCCGGCCGGGATGCGGGCCAGGTAGAGCGCCACTCTCGAGCGCCCCGTCACCACCTGCTGGGTGAACATCCCGTCGGCGAGGTCGGAGCAACCTGCGGTGGCTCCCAAGGTCATGGTGGCGATGAACCCGAAGATGTAGAGGACGCCGGCAATGAGGGTGGTGAACACCTCGAACCCACCGGCCGGCCCGTACGACTGCGGCACGAAGGCGTGCAGCAACAGCTTGATGACGAGGAAGAGTGTCGGGAGCCCGATCGTCAATGCGATCAAGGTGATCATGAGTCCCCGACGCTTGCGCAGCTCCATGAACCGGGTTGCGATCATGGCGCGGTTGGGGATCCATGATCCTCGGCCGTCATCCGCACGATCCACCTCTGCCGGACCCGGGGTGCCGACGTCGGACGCGGTCACGACTTCCAGTCGCCTGACCTCCAGGTCATCTTGCCAGATGACCGCTGAGCCTCTGAGTCCACGTTCGACGTGTCATCGGGCACGTCACAGGCTTCCACAGCGGTGCTCGATCCTGCCGCATCCTGCCGTCCCACCGGGGTCGCGACGGCAAGGACTCGTCGAAGGATGCTGCCCCGGGCCGGATCACCCGGTCCGGGTGACCCTGCTCGATCGCGAAGCGCGCAGACAGTACCGACGGCGTCTTGCTGTTTGCCCCTCAGCTCGGACCTTTGCGTCCCAGGAGATGAAAGACGCGGCTGAGTTGGCGGTAGGGGTCTCGCCGGCTGGCTTCGAGTTCGACTGCGGCCATCGCCGCAACCTGCTCTGAATCGCTGGGGTCCAACTCGGCTCCACTGAATTCCAGCCAGTCGACAAACAGCCATACCCCGTACCAACGCACGGGCTCGACGCCCCCGCTCTGCAGGAGCTCGCTGACCTCTTCCACGGTGTCGGCGCGCCCCGCACGCCCAGCACTCCGATCCCGGTTCTGACGTCGAACGCCGCCAGAGCATCCCCCCAGCGCCGTTCCAAGGCCGGTTGCACCGCCGTGGCCTTGGCGTTGGCGGTCATGATCGACACGATGCCACCGGCGGCGGCGCACCGGCACAGCTGGTCGACCACCGGCTCCGGGTGCTCGAGGTACCCGAGCACGCCATGACACAACACCGCGGCGAAGCGTCGGCCGTGCACCGCCTCGTCGGCGTTCTCGCCGCCGGCCTGCAAGAGCGTCACCCTTCGCTGAGCTTCACCGGGCAGCCCCTGGAGTCGCCGTTGCGCTTTGTCCAGCATTGCCGGCGACGGATCGAGCAGTGTCACCTCGTAGCCGGCTTGGGCCAGCGGGAACGATTGATGGCCCGCGCCGCCGCCGACGTCGAGCACCGGCGCTGGAGGTGGCGGAAGATGTTCGAGCAGGTGCTGGTGCATCACATAGGTGCGCACGTACCCCTTCACAGAGGCATACGCCTCGTCGGCGAATTTGTCGGCCAAACCGGCCCAGGTGTCGTCACCCACCACACCATGGTATCAGTTAGTAGTTAGTAACAGATAATCTATTGGCCGTGGCCGTGCGCATGAGCGGATCGGAACGGCGATCCCAGGTGTTGGGGATCGCCGCGGATGAGTTCGCCGATCATGGACTGCACGGGGCGTCGACGGAGTCGATGGCCCGAAGTGCCGAGATCACCCAGGCATACATCTTCCGGATGTTCGGGACCAAGAAGGCCTTGTTCCTCGAGGTGATGGTCGGGGCCTTCGACGGCATGACCGAAGCCATGCGCGCCGCGGCGGGATCCGAGACCGGGCTCGATGCGCTGAGCCGGATGGGTGCTCGGTACCACGAGATGCTGGCCGATCGCACCTCGCTGTTGTTGCAGCTCCAGGGCTTCGCCGCCTGCGGAGACCCCGAGATTCGCGACGCCGTGCGCGACAGCTTCGGGCGCATGTGGCAGATGGTCGCCCAGACCACCGGCCTCGACCCGGTGACGATCAAGGCTTTCCTAGCCTTCGGCATGCTGCTCAACAACGGTGCCGCCCTCCAGGTCGCGGACCTGGACGAGCCGTGGGCACAAGGCGTAGGCACCCGCATTCGTCCCGGCCTCTTCGACCACATCACCGCGGCCACCAACCGATGAAGCCGGCCACTCCCGGCATTCAGCTTTCCGTGCTTGTCGGGAGCCCGTAGGCGAGGAACACGAGGGCAGCGATCCGTTACTGCTGTCCTTGACCTGCACGCCCAGTGCGTAACAACTCGATTCGCCGGGACACCAGATGTCCACGACCGCACCGACGCCTGGTGGCAACTGGGCTTCCTGCCACGTCTCCCCGCTGTCGGACGCGGAGGCGGCAAAACCGGCCGCTGTGCCTAGATCGATCGCCCGGGCTCACCCGAGCTGCCACCCGCTCTCGTCATCCCGGTCGCGAAACAGTCCGCACCACCTGGACACGGCAGGCTCACCACGATTCCCCGCGGCAATCCCGCAGTATCCGGCGCGGCCCATGTGGCACCACCGTCGGTCGAGCTCAGCACTTCGGTGAAGGAGTCGCCGGCGTCGGAGGTCGGAGAAGATCGCCAGAAAGCTCCCCGCCGGCCCAGAAAGTAGAGTTGCGACATGTCCGGGTCCCGTCCGAAGGCGCCAGCGTCTGCGCGCAAGGGACCGATGGCGGGCGGCGGCGGTGCCGCCACCTACGACCCCGAAGCCGTCCGTTCCAAGTACCTGGCCGAACGCGACAAGCGGCTCATCCCCGGCCGCTCCGACATCCGCGACCTGCAGACCGACGAGTACTTCGCCCGCTACCGTGACGACCCGTTCACGCCGGTCGTCGAACGCGACCCCGTCGCCGAAGACGTCGATGTCGTGATCGTAGGCGGGGGGATCGCCGGGATCCTGGCCGGCGCCCGCCTCCGCCGGGCGGGCCTCGAGCGGATCCGCATCATCGACCAGGCGGGCGGCATCGGGGGCACCTGGTACTGGAACCGCTACCCCGGCGTCATGTGCGACATCGAGTCGTACATCTACCTCCCCATGCTCGAGGAGCTCGACTACATCCCCACCCGCCGCTACGCGTTCGGCGAGGAGATCCTCGGCCATCTCGAGGCGGTCGCCGACCGCTTCGACCTCGTGAACGACGCGTTGTTCCACACCGGGGTGACCCGCGCCGAGTGGCACGAGGACGAGGCCAGGTGGTCTGTCCACACCGACCGTGGCGACGAGGTCCGCTGCCGCTGGTACGTGCTGGCCGTCGGGATCCTCAACCTCCTGAAGCTCCCGGCCATCCCGGGCATGGAGGACTTCGTGGGCCACTCCTTCCACACGGCGCGGTGGGACTACGGGTACACCGGCGGCGGACCGCACGAGCCTCTCACCGGCCTGGCGGGCCAGACCGTCGCCCTCTTCGGCACCGGGGCGACCGGCATCCAGTGCCTGCCGCCGCTGTCGGAGTCGGCCGAGCACGTCTATGTGTTCCAGCGCACGCCCTCGGCCATCGGTGTGCGGGGCAACCGGCCCACGGCTCCCGACTTCGCCGAGGCGCTCGAGCCGGGCTGGCAGCGGGCCCGAATGGACAACTTCCAGGCCATCATGCTGGGGCGGTCCGTCGAGGAGGACCAGGTGGACGACGGATGGACGCACCACTACGCGGCGGTCCACCACCCCCCGCGCGCCGAAGGTATGACGACGGCCCAGTACCTGCGCAGCGCCGAGGAGTTCGACTACCGAATCATGGACGCGCACCGTCACCGGGTCGAGGAACTGGTGGCCGACCCGGCCACGGCCGCGATCCTGAAGCCGTATTACCGGTACCTCTGCAAGCGGCCGTGCTTCCACGACGAGTACCTGCAGGCCTTCAACAACCCCAACGTCACGCTGGTCGACTGTCCCGCCGGCATCGAGCGGATCACCGCGCGCGGCCCGGTCGTCCACGGCCGGCAGTACGACGTCGACTGCATCATCTACGGGACCGGCTTCGAGGCCGAGCTCACCCCGCTGTTCCGCCGCGCCGGCCACGACATCGTCGGCCGCGGTGGTGTCACCCTGGCCGACAAGTGGGCTGGCGGCGCCGCCAGCCTGTTCGGGATGATGAGCCGTGGATTTCCGAACCTCTTCGTCATGCCGGCGCCGGGGCAGCAGGCGGTGGTGACCGTCAACTACACACAGCTGGCCGTGCTCGGGGCCGAGTTCATCGGTGGCGCCGTCGGTCTGCTCGAGGAACGGGGCGTGGAGGTATTCGACGTGAGCGCCGAGGCCGAGGAGACCTGGACGCAGAAGATCGTGGACTCCTTCGTCGACGCCAGCGCCGTCATGTCCGCCTGCACGCCGTCGCGCATCAACAACGAGGGCCACCCCGAAGCGATGAACCCCCGCAACGGAAACTTCGGCCGGGGCATGGGGGACTGGTTCGCCTACCGCGAGGTGCTCGAGCGGTGGCTCGAGGCCGGCACGTTCGAGGGCCTGGAGCTCGAGGTCCGTTCTCCGGCATCGTGAGCGCGCGTCAGCGGGTCGCCGTCGTGACCGGTGGCGGGGGCGGCATCGGGGCGGCCATCGCCCAGGAGCTCGGCCGGGGCGGCTGGTTCGTCGTCACGGTCGACCCCCTCGTCACCCTCGACGGCTCGGCGCGCCTCCCCGAGCCCGAGGAGACCACGGCCGGTCGCATCGTGGCGGCAGGGGGATCGGCCCGGGCCTCTTCGGCGTCGGTGACCGACGGGGAGGCGGTGCGCGCCCTGTTCGGGGAGCTGGTCGACGAGCACGGCGGCCTCGACGCCGTCGTCAACGTGGCCGGCATCACCCGCCACAGCAGCTTCGCCGAGGGCACCGAGGAAGACTGGCTGGCGTTGCTGGCCGTGCACCTCGGGGGCTACCTCAACGTGCTCGACGCCGCGCTGCCGCTCATGGTCGGCGCCGGGCGCGGCCGTGTAGTGGGCGTCACTTCCGGATCGGGATGGCGGCCCGCCGATGCCGGCGCCTACGGCTGCGCCAAGCGGGCCGTCGCCGCCCTGACGTGGCAGCTGGGCCGGCACACGCCGCCGGGGGTGACCGTCAACGCCGTGTCGCCCATCGCCGCCACCCGGATGGTCGCCGCCGCCGTGGAGCGGGCCCGCCAGATGGGCGGGGCATCGCGCGGCGGGGGCATGTCGCTCAGCTCCATGCCGGGCCCCGAGGACCTCGGGCCGCTCGGCGCACACCTCGTCGGTGACGGGTTCGGGTGGTGCACGGGCCAGGTGCTGTTCGCCGGTGGCTCGGAGGTGGCGGTGGTGGACGAGCCCCGCCTTCTCGAGGTGGTGCGCAGCGACGGGGTCCTCTCCCTGGCCGGGGTGCTCGAGGCCGTCATCCCCCGCGCCTTCGCCAAGGCCGAGTCGGGCCAGGCCAGCGCGGGTGGCGGCAACCCGCGGCTTCGGGCCCATCTTCGACGAACCGGGTCCCGCCGAGCTCGCACCGGGACCGGTGCGATCCTGCGTCGTCGTCACCGACCGGCCCCTGTTGGCAGCGTCCCTCACCGCCGCCCTGGGGGCCCGGTCCGTGACCTGCCACCACGTCGAGGTGACCGAGGGCTTTCGCCACGCCGCCGAGGCGCTGCGCTCCGTCGTCGAAGCCAGCGGGCCCATCGACGCCGTCGTCGTGGCACGCGACGGCCGGCGGTCGACGGCCACCCCGGCGCACGGTTGGGAGCAGGTGCTCGCCGAGCACGGCGGGATCGTCGAGGACCTCCACGCCGACGCCGGGTGGGCCCGGGCGGCCTCGGACTACGCGGCGCTGTCGGCCCGCCCGGTCCGGCTGGTGACCCTCACCGACGCCACCACCGCCGGCGGCCGCAGTCGCGCCCAGGCCTCGGTGCAGCTGGCGCGCGCCGCGGCGGGCTCCACCCAGGGGCGCGTCGCCGCCTTCGCGGTGGGCATCGAGGTCGGCGAGGTGGCCGCCGCCCAACCGGTCGGTGAGCTCGTCGCCCACCTGCTCGGCCACCCCGAGGCCACCGCGCTCGCCGGGGCGGAGCTGGTGGCAGGGGCGGGCTGGCTCGGCCTTCGCAGTCACCCCCGGCCGGCGGGCGCCATCACCTACGGCGGTCCCGCCATCCCCGATTGGCTCGATGCCACCCTCGGGGAGGTCGTCGGTGCCACCGTCGCCCCGGCGCCCACCGAGGCACGATGACGACGCCGCCCACCCGCGTCGTCGACGCCCACGTGCACCTGTGGGACCCCGCCCGCACGGACTGGTACCCGTACCTGGCGCGCCCTCCCCAAGGCGGCGGCGGTGACGCCTCGGGGATGTACCGCCGCTTCGACATCGGCATCTATCGGGCCGAATCGGCCCGGTGGAACGTGGAGAAGCTCGTCAACGTGGCCGCCGCCACCGGCCGGCACTCCATCGAGGAGACCATCGAGCTCGATACCCTGGCTCCGGCCGGGGGAGGCCCCCACGCCATCGTGGGCGGACTCCCGCCCACCGACACGGCGGCCGAGGCCATCGAGCTCATCGACCGCCAGATGACCGCGTCACGCTTCCGAGGGGTGCGCCCCATGGGGGCCAACATGGCACCGCTCCCCGACGCCGCCGTGCTCCGCGCTCTGGCCGAGCGGAACCTGGTGTTCGAGCTGATGACGCATCCCGACCAGCTTCGGGTGGCCGCCGCGCAGCTCGCCGGCTTCGACGACCTGACCGTGGTCGTCGAGCACACCGGATGGCCGCGGTCGGATTCCGACGAGGAGCGCGCCCTGTGGCGCGACGGCATCGACGCGCTGGCCGCCGTGGGCGACACCGTCATGTGCAAGCTCTCGGGCCTGTCCATGCCGTTGCGGTCCATGGGCCTCGACGCCTTCTCCCCCTGGCTCGAGCACGCCATCGAGGCCTTTGGCGTCGACCGCTGCATGTTCGCCAGCAACTTCCCCGTGGACTCGATGTACGGCACCTTCGACGACCTCTACACCACCTTCAGCGCCGTGACCGCCGGCCTCGACGGCGAATCCCGCGCCAAGCTCTTTGCCGACAACGCCGAACGCGTCTATCGCTGCTGACCGGAAGGAAGGACGATGCTGCTCGACGGGTTCCACCATGTGGCGCTGCTCACCCACGACACCGACCGGCTCGCCTCGTTCTACCGTGAGGTGTTCGACGCCGAGGTGGACGGGCAGAAGCAGGAGAACCAGCACGTCCGTCTGACCTTCATCCGCGTGGGGCAGGCTGCCGAGCTCAATGTGTTCGAGGTCGAGGGGAACACCGAAGCCGACCGGCAGACCCCCATGTTCGGCCGGGGCCGCCTCGACCATCTCGGGTTCCAGGCTGCGTCTCTCGAGGCCTTCGAGGAGATCCGCAACCGCCTGATGGCACGGGGTGCCGCCGACGACTTCGTCACCGACTTCGGCCCCATCCTCAGTGTGTTCTTCCGTGATCCCGACGGCTTGGAAGGCGAGGTGTGCGTGGCCAACCCCGATGCCGTCGCCGGGGCCCAGAACCCACCCGGCACCCCGGCCGCCCGCTACGTGACCCGGTGACCGTCGAAGGAGTGGGAGCGGCCCTCGGGTGACCTTGGCTCAGGTGGGGAACGGAACTCCCCGCGCCTGTTCCAGGAGCTCGGCGCGGTCGGAGCCGAGGAGGAACCCGGCGCCGATGACCTCGTCCAAGCTGAGCTCGAAGGCTGCCAGGTAGCCCGACCGGTCGCCGTAGAGATCGACGAGGGTGGCGGCGTCGAAGGGCACCGTCGACCCGAACAGCGCGCACATCCGGCTGGCACCGGGCACGGCGTCCCCGCTGAGCGCGGCGACGGGCACGTCGACCAGCGGGGTCCGGACACCCCCGAGAGCGTTGCCGAGCCGGTCGCGGGCGATCCTGGGGGGATCGGAGACCGCCAGCTGCAGTGCGGGGCGCGCGGAGGGGGCGTACCGTCGGTGATCCAACGGTTGAGCGCCACCAGCGCCGCCTGCGCCACGAAGTGCTGGGGACCTTCGTTGACGGCGACGCCGCAACCCAACAAGGACGCGAATCTGCCGACCACGTAGGCGTCGCCGTGGGCGGTGCCGGCGACCTCCCAGGTGCGGATGCGGTCGGTGTCGGGTTGGCGGGCCGGGACGTAGTCGAGCATGGGGCCGAGGTCGGTCTCGGTCTCGAAGACGAAGACCGGCACCGACGTGTCGCTGCGGATCACGAGCCCTTTCGGGACGTCGTCGCCGGCGATGGGGACCCCGGTCGGAGAGGCCCCGCTGCCGCCCCGGCTGTGCACGAAGAACCCGTCGTAGGCGCGGGCCCAGGGCTGCACGGCGTCGACGTAGGTGGTCAGGAAGAAGGCGGACTGGGACTCGCCCATCGCCACCAGGCGTCGGGGGCGCAGGGGCCCGAGAGCGGCGGTGTCCGCCGGGGCCCGCAGCGCCCGGCCGATCTGGGAGAACATGTCGAAGGCGAACCGGTCGCCGGGATGGCTGAGCGTGGCGTAGCGCTCCGGTTCGGTCGCCACCAGACCGCGTCCCGCCGCCATTCCGGGGACGCCGATGCGCGCCTCGCCCCCGTTGACCCCGAAGGCCTGGGCCGACACGCCCACGTAGACGTAGCCGTCGGAGACGATCTGGGGGGCGAGGTACGTCCAGTCGGGGCCGGCCTCGAGCCCCCCGGTCACGTTGAACCACTCCACGAGGACGGTGCCGTTGAAGCGCTCGGGGCGGGCCGGGCGCCGGACGACGATCCGGGTGCGATACGGCGCGCTCGCCACGGGGTGCACGGACCACCTGCCGTCGCTCGGCAGCGGCCCCGACGACTCGAACGCCGACGCCGTCCCCGTGACGAAGAACTCCTCTTGGACATAGCCCCTGGCGTCCAGGTCGATGGGGACCGCCGAGGTCGGCCCGATCATGCGGCCCGCGGTGACCGGGCCCCAGAGCGCCGCCGCCGGCCCGCTCGCCTCGCCGCCGTTCACGGCATTGCCCTCCTCGTCGCTCGTGGTCGCTCCAGGGTGCGCTGCGGAGCCCAAGTATGTCCCGACGCGGCGGAGACGGCGCCAGAGCCCGCGCACCGCTCCGGCCGGACACGGCGGGAGCGTCGGGACCGTAGGTTGGTGGCGTGCTGACCGTCTACGGCGTGACCGTGCTGACGTTCATGATGGTGATGTACGCCCTCGAAGGACGCAACAGACGCTTCGTGTTGGCTTTCGCGCTGGGCTGTGCCCTGTCGAGCAGCTACGGGTTCGCCAGCGGGGCGTGGCCCTTCGGCGTGATCGAGGCCATCTGGTGCGCAGTGGCCGTCCACCGGTACTTCCACCCGAGCGCGGCGTCCGCCGACGGCGCCTGAGCCGGGCGCCACCGGGCGCCCCGGGAAACGGGCTGGGTCACAGCACGGGGAAGACGTAGGGGCTGGTGGCGTTCCCCGACGGCGAGTACACCACCACGGGCCCGCTGGTGGCGCCGGGGGGCACGTAGGCCTCGATCTTGTTCTTCCCCTTCTTGGCGATGGTGGCGCGGACCCCGTTGAAGGTGACCATCGTCGCCCCCGACAGGTGCCTGCCCCAGATGTTGACCTTCTGGCCCACGAGCCCCGAGCCGGGATCGATGCGGCTGACCTCGGGAGCCTTCCCCTGGCCGTGATGGTGGGCCTGGTGCCCCGTCGAGCCCGACGCCGTCGTCGTGGAGGTCGTCACGCCGACGGCAGTGGTCGTGGTGGTGGTCCCACCGGCGGCCGTGGTCGTCGTCGTCGTCGAGCCCGACCCTTCGGTCAGGGGCTTCGGCTTGGGCCTGGTGACGACGGGCGCGCTGAGCGGAGCCGCTTCGATGGCGGAGGCGGCGATGGTGAAGTTGGCCTCGGCCTTGCCCGAGAGCTTGAGCTCCACGGGGGTGGCCGCCAGCGGCAAGATGAAGAGCTCGCACCCGGTCTGAGACCCGTCGACCGCCACGGTCTTGAAAGGCGGGTAGATGAGGCACTGGGTCACCTGGTACTTGCCCTCCCGCTTGGCGATGTGGCCCTGCTTGTTGGAATCGACGAGCTTGGAGTCCACGTAGATGGGGGCGAAGTTCGCTGCCGAGCTCGCCGTGCTGTGCACGGTGAGGATGACGGCGACGATCTTGTGCCCCGGCTTGGGAATGGCGAGGGTGGTGCGGGCCACCGTGGCCGGGGAGATCACCTTGACCAGCGTGACGGTGCCGCCCATCGCCGCCAGGGTGGACCCCACCGCTCCCACCGGCGGCGGGGACGAGCACGCCGCCGCCACGAGCGCCACGGCGGCGAGGAGCGGAGCGCAGCGCCCCACGGTGCGCCTGCCCCGGTGCCGCGCGGGCACCGCCGCCGGCGACGGGACCCAAGACGGCCGCGCGTGCCCACAGAAGTCCTTCAGATTGCCACCCCGCACTACTGAACACCCCCCACTTGGCAGCCTCGGACCATTGTCTCATCCCCGGGCTTGTCTTGGAAACCGCTGGGAAGATCTCCGAATCCCCAGATCAAACGGTCTTTCCGACGTCCGGGTCAGGCGGCCCCCCGAAAGGGGCCCCCACCTCGCACTCCGGGGACGGGCCGGCCGTGCCGGGTCGACGCCGGGATGGGGATGTGCTGTGCTGCGCCCTGTGGGGCAGCACATACGAGGACGCCGCCCCCCCGCCGTCGTCCTGGTGCTGGCGCTCGTGGTGGCGGCGTGCTCCTCGCCCGGTGCGGGCCGGGGATCGGCGACGACCAGGGCGGCGGGCACCGGGGCGAACACGGCCGCGCCGGTGCCGAGTGCCGGATGTTCCTCTCCCGGGGCGGCATCGGCGGAGACCGCCGCCGCCGTCACCGAACAGCGCCAGGACATCACCGTCGACGGTGTGGCGCGCTGGTATCTGGTCACGACACCGCCGCCTCACCCCGGTGCGGGCCCGCTCCCCGTCGTCGTCGACCTCCACGGCCTGGCCGAGGGAGCGGCGCTGGAGGCGAACACCACCCAATTCGGTCCCGAGGCGCAACACCACGACTTCATCGTCGTGTTCCCCCAAGGCACGGGATCCCCGGCCGGATGGGACACCGACCCCGCCACCAAGGCACACCCGAACCACGACATCGACTTCATGAACGCCATGCTCGACACGCTGGAGGCGCACCTGTGCGTCGACACGTCGCGGGTCTACGCCACGGGGTTCTCCGACGGCGCGCTGCTCACCTCGCTCCTGGCCTGCACGATGGCCGATCGCTTCGCGGCCTTCGCCCCCGTGGCCGGTGCCGTCATGCCATCGCCGTGCCGTCCGGGGCGGAGGGTGCCCATCCTGGCCTTCCACGGCACCGCCGATCCGATCCTGTACTTCAACGGGGGCCTGGGGACCGCCGCCCTCAGCCACGACCTGGGGCAAGGTCCGGCGCCGAGCACCACGACACCGCCGCCGGTCGACCTCGATGGCAAGGGCTACCCCGCCAACGTCAGGGCCTGGGCCCGCAAGGACGGCTGCGACCTGCGCGCCCACGACGCCAAGGTGGCCGCGCACGTGATCCTGCGTACCTACCGGTGCCCGCCGGGCGCGGCGGTGGAGTTCTACATCGTCCTGGGCGCCGGCCACGCCTGGCCCGGGAGCAAGGTCAGCGCCGCGCTGGCCTTCATCACGGGTCCCTCGACGTTCGAGATCGACGCCACCGACCTCATCTGGCAGTTCTTCCGCCGGCAACGCCTCGACTGACGCCGGGGGGACGGACACCGCCGGGGACGGGGCTCCACACTGCGCCTCAACGTCCCTGCCAGTGCGGGGCCCGGCGCTCGGCCGCGGCCCGCATGCCTTCGGCGGCGTCCGCGGTGGCGGCCACGACGCTGCGCATGGTCTCGCCGAACCGGATGGACTCGAGCGGGGGGAGCTGGCGGGACCGGGCCGCCACCTCCTTCATGGCCCGCTGGGCCAGGGGGGCGCCGGCGATGAGACGATCGGCCAGGGCCCGGGCCTCGTCGGCCAGGTTGTCGTGGGCCACGACGCGCCACACCAGGCCCATGCGGTGTGCCGCCTCGGCGTCGACGGTCTCCCCCGTGAGCAGCAGCTCCATGGCGTCGGCCCATGCGATGCGCTGGGGCAGCCGGATGGCCCCCACGATGGCGGGGATGCCCAATCGCACCTCGGGATAGCCGAAGGTGGCCCGGTCGCTGGCCAGGACGAAGTCGCACCACGTCACGAGGGTGAGGCCGTATCCCAGACAATGTCCGTTCACCGCGGCGATGACGGGCTTGTGGATCTCCCACCCGCTCTCGAACGAATTGAGGGTGGGCTTCTCCCAGAACGTGCCGGCGAACTCGCCTGTCGACCCGCGGCCGTCGCGCAGGTCGGCGCCGGCGCAAAAGGCGCGCCCCGCGCCGGTGACGATGCCCACCCACGCCTCCTCTTCGTCCCTGAAGCGGGCGAAGGCGGCGTTGAGGTCGCGGCGCAGCTCGCCGTTCACGGCGTTGAGGGCGTCGGGACGGTTGTAGGTGATCGTGGCCACGTGGCCACTGCGCTCGTAGAGGACGGTGTCGGCCATGGCGCACGGTACCGGGGGACGCCGCCGGGCGCCGGGCTAGGGCGCGCTCGTCCCCGTCCCGAGGAACCGGCGGGGATGGCGCCCGTCGACATATCCCATGAACGGCGGCCGGATGTTGTACCCGAGCAGCTCCTGGAGGCGTGCGGGGAGCTGGGCCACGACGTCGCGGGGCACCCCCAGGAAGTGGTTCTCCTGGGGCCGGAGCCACGACGCCACGTACTCGAGGATCACGCCCAGGCGCGCCCGGTCGGTCGTGTTGGCCCCGCCTCCGTGCCACACGCTGCCCACGTAGAACAGGACCGATCCCGCCCGCATCACCGCGGGGACGGTGTCCGCATCGGTGCCGGGCTCCTCGCCCACCCACCGGTGGCTCCCGGGGATCACGCGGGTGGCCCCGTTGGCCTCGGTGAAGTCGTCGAGGGCCCACATGGTGTTGAACACCACCTCGGGGTGCGGACGCGGCAGCGGGTAGATGGCGTCGTCGTGATGCAGGATCTGGGCCTGCTCCCCGGGTCCGATCTCGATGCCGGTGGGTGCGCTGAGCTGGCAGTGGCCGAGCACCCGGTCGAGCACGCCGAGGACCAACGGGTCGAGGGCGGGCGCGTCGAAGGCGCGGGTCTTGGCGAACAGGGCGTACACGCGCTTGGTGCGCGCCCCCTCGAAGGGGTTGCGGCCTCCGGGGGTCTGCGCCAGCACCCGGCGCATGTCCCGGCGCGCCGCCGACAGCTCCGGCTCACGGAGAAGGTCCTCCACCACCGCGTAGCCGTGTTCGTCGAGCGAGGCCACGACCTCGTCGACCGACGTCGTGGCGCTGCGCATGCACCTCAGTCTTCCAGAGTCGTCGGTGAAGGGCTCGGGTCGGTGACCGGTAGGTGGAACCTTCGGCCATGGCGCTTTGCGCCGGGACGGTCAGCCCGGTGGATCGTTCTCGGCGCGGGTGTCGAGCCAGCGCCGGAAGCCGGCCGCGTTGGAGTGCACGCCGTTGAGCGTGTCGAGCTTCTCCCGGTGGGCGGCGTCGACTCCCGAGACGTCGGACGCGAAGGCGGTGTCCAGAGCAGCGGCGATGTCCTGGCCGCCGCGCCAGGCCTGTTCGGCCACGCTCGCCCACCGCCGCAGCGTGTCCTCGGCCTCGGCCAGCACGGCCTCGGGCTGGCCCAGCAGCCCGTAGTGCGCCAGGGCCAGGCCCGAGGGCCGGCGCGTGGCGAAGCGGTGCAGCGAGTGCACCGCCTTGTCCAGGTCGAAGTCCGGCGGCGGCGTCGACGGCCGCAGCACCCCGGCGTCGGGCAGCCGCACCCCCACCGCGTCCCCGGCGAAGAGGATGCCGCTCGTGGAGTCGTGCAGGGCGAGGTGGTGCTTGGCGTGCCCGGGCGAGTCCACCGTGGTGAGCACGCGGTCGGGTGACACCCGGATCTCCTCGCCGTCGGCGAGCACGTGGATGCGCTCGGCGGGCGTGGCCTCGAGACGGCCGTAGAGCGAGTCCAGGAGCGGCCCGTAGACGCGCGCCGCCGAGTCGATGAGGCGGGTGGGGTCGACCAGGTGCCGTGCCCCTTTCTCGTGGACGTACACCGTGGCGGACGGGAACGCCTTCGCCACGTCCCCCACTCCGCCGGCGTGATCGAGATGGATGTGGGTCACGGCCACGCCCGCCAGGTCCGTCGGGCTCACGCCGAGCGAGTCCAGCGCGTCGAGCAGTACCGCCACCGAGCTCTGGCTGCCCGTCTCCACCAGCACGGGCGCGTCCCCGTGCACCAGGTACCCGGCGGTGACCTTGTCCCAGCCCCCGAGGAGGGTGTCGATCTCGATGATGCCGGGAGCGATCTCCGAGGTCGTCACGTGCCGACCTCGATCACCACCTTCACGTCGTCGGGCTGTCGCGCCAGGGCGTCCTGCCAGTGCTCCAGGGGCACGCGCCTGGTGACGAGCTTGGCGATCCAGTCGCGGTCGGCCTTCATGAGCGCATCGGCGGCGGCCTGGTAGTGGCGGTGGTTGGCATTGACCGAGCCCACCACGGCCTGGTTCTCGAGGACCATGGACCGGTTGAGCATCGAGGCGTCGACCTTCAGGGCATGGCGGCCCGACGACACCCCGGTCAGACAGGCCACGCCGCCGGGGTTCAGGTGCTCCATGGCGTCGAACACGAGCGACGCCACCCCCGTGCACTCGATCACGATGTCGGGATGGGGACACGAGTGCTCGATCCGCCCGGTGTGGTAGGTGGCCCCCAGCGCGGCGACGAGGTCGGGCTTGGTGCCCGTCTTGATCTGGTCGAAGACGTGCACGTCGAGGCCCCGCTCCACCCCGATCATCGCCGCCAGCAGGCCGATGGGGCCCGCCCCGGTGACGACGACGTTCTGCGGGTCCCAGTGGGCGCGCCCGCCGATGCGGTCGACCTGCTCCCAGGCCTTGGCCACCACGCTGGTCGGCTCCATGAGCACCCCGAGCGCCCCCAGCCCGGGGTCGATCTTCACGGCGTACTCGGGATGGATCCGCCAGCGCTCCGAGCCGTACCCGTCATGGCTCTTGATGCCGTGCTCGGTGTACAGGCCGTTGTGGCAGAAATCCCATTCCCCCACCGCGCAGTTGCCGCACGGCACCGGGTCGGGGAGCCGCACGATGCCGACGACGAGGTCCCCGGGGACCACCGGCGCGCCGGGGGGCGCCTCCAGGACGCGGCCCAGTGACTCGTGGCCGAGCACGAGACGGTCCCGTCCGGGCGGCGCCCACCCGTAGGCGCCCGACACGATCTCCATGTCGGTCCCGCACACCCCGAGGGCGAGTCCGGCCACGAGGACCGTGCCGTCGGACTCCGGGGGCTCGTCGACGTCGTCGAGCCGCGCCGAGCCCGCCGTCAGGGGCTGCACCGTCAGGGCTTTCATCGCGCCCGCCTCCGATTCGTGTTTCTGGTCTTGGTCTTGGGGTCTCGGCCACGTGGGCCTGCGTCTTTGAGGTCGGCGCCACGTGCCGACAGGAACGGCCGCATGGGCCGGGAGCGCCCGAAGCGGTGCCGCGGTGGCCCTGAGCAGGTGCACGTCGGACACGTCCTGGTCCTCCATGGAGGGATGGCCCGAGAGGTTGAACGCGGCGTTGACCAGCGACACGTGGGAGAACGCCTGCGGGAAGTTGCCGACCTGGCGCTTGGCCGACACGTCGTACTCCTCGGCGAGCAGGCCGAGGTCGTTGCTCAGGCCCACGAGGCGGTCCAACATGGCGTGCGCGTCGTCGTAGCGGCCGATCAGGTACAGGCAGTCGGCCATCCAGAACGAGCACGCCAGGAAGGCGCCCTCGTGCCCGGTGAGCCCGTCGACGCCCCCGCTGTCCTGCGTCTTGTAGCGCAGCACGAAGCCGTCCTCGGTGAGCCCGTGCTCGACGGCTTCGATGGTGGAGCGCACCCGCTCGTCGGTAGCGGGCAGGAACCCCACGAGCGGGATCATGAGGAGGCTGGCGTCGAGGGCGTCGGACCCGTAGTACTGCGTGAAGGCCCCGATGTCGGCGTTGTACCCCTTGGTGCACACCTCGTCGTGGATGCGGTCGCGCAATTGGCGCCAGCGGTCGAGTGGCCCGTCGACCTTGTAGTCCTCGATGGTGCGCACCGCCCGGTCGACCGCCACCCAGGCCATGACCTTGGAGTGCGTGAAGTGCCGGCGCGGCCCGCGCACCTCCCAGATGCCCTCGTCGGGTTCCTCCCAGCTGCGCTCGACGAACTCCACCAGCGCGGTCTGCAGGTCCCAGGCCGACGAGCTGACCGGGCAGCCCACCGTGCACGACTCGTACAGCGCGGACAGCACCTCGCCGTACACGTCGAGCTGGAACTGCCCCGAGGCGGCGTTGCCCACCCGCACCGGGGCGGAGCTCTCGTAGCCCGGGAGCCAGTCGACCTCCCACTCGCTCAGCCGGCGCTCGCCGGCGGGCCCGTACATGATCTGCAGCTTGGTCACGTCGCCGGCCACGGCCCGCAGCAGCCAGTCGCGCCACGCCAGGGCCTCCTCGTGGAAGCCGCCCCTCATGAGCGATTCGAGGGTGAGCGTGGCGTCGCGCAGCCAGCAGTAGCGGTAGTCCCAGTTGCGCTCGCCTCCGATGGTCTCGGGAAGCGACGTGGTGGCCGCGGCGACGATCCCACCCGTCGGTTGATACGTGAGGGCCTTCAAGGTGATGAGCGAGCGCATGACGGGATCGCGCCACTCCCCCTCGAACGTGCAGGTGGCGGCCCAGTCCTCCCACCACATCTGGGTGTCGTGCACGGCATAGCTGGCATCGACGGGACGCGGCGGCGTCTCGTGCGACGGGTACCACGTCAAGACGAAGGGCACGTGCTCGGTGCCCGTCACCGTGAAGTCCGCCACCGTGGTCATCGACTCCCCCCGGGTGCGGATCGGCGTCCACAGCGCCAGCGCGTCGGGCCCCGAGACGGCGCACAGCAGGCCGTCGGTGCGTCGCACCCAGGGGAGCATCGACCCGTAGCCGAAGCGGATGACCAGGTCCATGCGCATGGCGACCTGGCCGGCGGAGGCCTCGACCATCCGCACCACCTGGGGACGGTTCTCACGAATGGGCATGCAGTCGACCACCTTGGCCACACCGTCCGCCGTCTCGAATTCCGTCTCGAGCACGAGGGTGTCGCCTCGGTAGCGGCGGCTGACCTGGTAGTCGTCGGTGGCCGGCGCGATGCGCCAGTACCCGTGGGAGTCGTCGCCCAGGAGCGCCGCGAAGCACGCGTCGGAGTCGAAGCGGGGCAGGCACAGCCAGTCGATCGACCCGTTGCGGCCGACCAGCCCCGCGGCGTGGGTGTCCCCGATGATCCCGTAGTCCTCGATCCGCAGTGCCACGGGGGCCATTCTTACCCCAGCGGTCGCTCGGGACGGGAGGCGGGCTACGAGACGCAGCCCCCGGTGCCCACCGAGGTCCTCGTGGCCTGTGCGCGGGCGACGTCGGCGGTGACGGCGGGCATGGCGAGCGCGTAGCCCACGTCGGTGTTGGTGGTCGAGCGCGCGAACACCACACCGATGACCGTGCCGTCGGCCACGCCGCTGTCGCCCGACGCCACCAGGGGGCCGCCCGAATTGCCCGGCTGCACCACCGCGTCGAGCTGGTAGATCTCGCGCGTCGTCTGCGAGTTCCCGTAGATGTCGAGCCCTACGGCGTCGAAGGCGGCGGCGACGCCCGCCTTGCGGGCCGTGAGGGGCCCGCCCCCGGGATAGCCCATGACGACGCCGGTGGTGCCGCGTGCCACCACGGTGGAGTCGACGGCCAGGGCGGGGTCGCCGAGCCCCGGCACGCGCAGCACGGCGATGTCGAGCTTGGGGTCGAACAGGGCGGCGGTGGCGGCGTGGTGGCCGGTGGAGTCGATGACGCTCGGCGCCGCGATCCCCGCCACCACGTGCGCGTTGGTGACGACGAGCCCGGGGGCCACCACGAAGCCCGAGCCCTCCTGGATCACCCCGCAGCCCGAGCCGGCCACCTGCACCGTCGACCCTTCGGCGCGCACGACGGCCGCACGCGCCGAGGCGTCGGTCGGAAGTGACACTGGTCCCGCCGTCTCGGGCGGGATGCCGGCGAAGACGACGGGGAAGCCGCTGTGGGCCAGGAAGCGCTCGACCCGGGCGAACACCGTGGGGATGGGGGGGAGCACGTTGTCGAGGGCGCGCACGATCCGCGACTGCTGCACCGACCGGTCGAGGGCGGTGAACTGGCTTTCCTGCAGCAAGGTGGCCAGGAGCCAGGCCACGACCAGCGCCACGAAGACGGCCACCACCACACCGAAGGCGGAGTCCACCGGGCCCAGCCGTACCCGGTGCAAGAAGCGGCCCGAGTGTGCCCCGAGAAGGCGGCCCAGGCCGCTCACGATGGTGGCCGAGCCGACGAGGACCACGAGCACCACGATCGCCTTGGCGGTGTCCCCGTGGACCAGCCCGTCGAGCGGGGGCGCGATGAGCGCGCCGAGCAACAGACCGAGCAGGAGCCCGCCGTAGGTCAACACCTGCATGGCGGCGCCCGCC
Source organism: uncultured Acidimicrobiales bacterium (assembly GCA_963848335.1). GTDB lineage: Bacteria > Actinomycetota > Acidimicrobiia > Acidimicrobiales > UBA8190 > Chersky-840. Next base: position 30,908 of record CAWKDD010000002.1, on the reverse strand, counting down.
CGCAGGCCGCGGATGCCCGACAGCGCCACGACGACGAGCAGTGCGTAGTCGACCCAGTTCATCGCCGTAGATCCTTCCCTACCCACGCCGGGCCCCATGCTCACCCACCGTCGGGCGCTCTAGGGTGAGAGCACAACCGAGCCGGACCGGGCACAACCGAGCCGGACCGGGCACAACCGAGCCGGACCGGGCAGGAGGCAGCGGTGGCCGAGATCGTCGACTTGCTCGCCGACGTCGTGGGCGACGGCAACGTCCTCGCCGGGGCCGACGTCTCCCCCGACTACGCCCACGACGAGGCCCTCACCGCCACGCCCAGCGTCCCCCTGGCCGTGGTGCGGCCGGCGTCCACCGCCGAGGTGTCCGCCGTGCTGAAGATCGCCGACGAGCTCCACCTCCCGGTGACGGCCCGGGGCAGCGGCACCGGGCTCTCGGGCGCCGCCATCTCGCCCCCGGACGGAATCCTGGTGTCCTTCGAACGGATGAACGCCATCCTGGAGATCGACCTCGACAACCACGTGGCCGTGGTCCAGCCCGGTGTCACCCTCGAGGAGCTCAACGCCGCCGCCGCCGAGCACGGGCTCGTGTACCCGGTCTTCCCCGGCGAGGTCACCGCGTCGCTCGGGGGCAACGTGGCCACCAACGCCGGTGGCATGCGGGCCGTCAAGTACGGGGTGACGCGCCATCACGTGCTGGGCCTCGAGGCCGTGCTCGCCAGCGGGGACGTGATCCGCACCGGCGGGAAGTTCGTGAAGACCTCCACCGGCTACGACCTGACCCAGCTCATCGTGGGGTCCGAGGGCACCCTGGCGCTGGTCACCGAGGCGACCCTGAAGCTCCAGCCCCGCCTGGCCCACGCGTCGACGGTGCTCGCCCCCTTCACCACGCTCGAGGAGGTGACCGCGGCCGTGCCCCGGATCGTCGCCCACGGCGTCGGCCCGCTCATCCTCGAGTACGTCGACATGCTGACCATGTCGGCCATCACCGCCAACGTGGGCCTCGACCTCGGCATCCCCGAGCCGGTGCGCGAGGCCGCGCTCGCCTACCTCGTGATCGTGCTCGAGAGCTCCCACGAGGACCGCCTCGAGCAGGACGTGGAGTCGCTGGGCGAGCTGCTCGTGGAGCTCGGCGCCATGGAGGTCTACGTCCTGCCGGCCCATGCCGCCACCCAGCTCATAAGCGCCCGGGAGAAGGCGTTCTTCGTGGCCAAGGCGGCCGGGGCCGACGACATCGTGGACCTGGTCGTGCCGCGGGCCGCCATTCCCCGCTACATGGCGGCCGTGGCCGAGGTGGCCGGGCGCTACGGTGCGCTGATCACCGGGTGCGGGCACGTAGGCGACGGCAACGTCCACCTGTCGGTGTTCCAACCCGACGCCGGACGGCGCACCGAGGTGCTCCGGGCCGTGTTCCGGGCCGGCATGGACCTGGGCGGGGCCATCTCGGGCGAGCACGGCATCGGCACGGAGAAGAAGAAGTACTTCCTCGAGCTCGAGGACCCCGTCAAGGTGGAGCTCATGCGGGCCGTCAAGCGCGCCTTCGACCCCCACGGGATCCTCGGACCCGGCAACCTGCTCGACTGAGTGCTGGACTGCAGCTCGTGAACGGCGCCCAGGCACTCATCAGGACCCTGGTCGCCTGCGGGGTGGACGTGTGCTTCGCCAACCCCGGGACCTCGGAGATGCACTTCGTCGCCGCGCTCGACGACGTCCCCGAGATGCGGGGCGTGCTCGGGCTCTTCGAAGGCGTCGTCACCGGGGCCGCCGACGGCTACGGCCGGATGGCGGGACGGCCTGCCGCCACCTTGGTGCACCTCGGGCCCGGCCTCGGCAACGGCATGGCCAACCTCCACAACGCGCGCCGCGCCCGGACCCCGGTGGTGAACCTGGTCGGCGACCACGCCACCACCCACCTCGCCTACGACCCCCCGCTCACCTCCGACATCGAGAGCCTGGCCCGCCCGGTGTCGCGCTGGTTCCGCTCGTCGCGCGCCCCCGGTGCCCTGTGCGGAGACGCCGTCGATGCCGTCCAGGGGGCGGTGGGCCCGCCCGGAGGCGTGGCCACGTTGGTGGTCCCCGCCGACGTGTCGTGGCAGGAAGCCGGCGAGCCCACGTCGGGTGTCCCCCGGTCGGTCCTCGGCACGGTCGGCCCCGATGCGGTGGCCGAGGCGGCCAAGGCCCTGCGCTCGGGCGAGCCCGCCGTGCTCCTGGTGGGCGGGAGGGCGTTGCGCAGGCAGGGGCTGTCGGCGGCGGCCCGGATCGCGCAGGCCACGGGGGCCAAGCTCCTGTGCGAGACCTTCCCCGCCCGGATCGAGCGTGGGGCGGGGCTGCCCCCCGTCGAGCGGCTCGGCTACCTGGCCGAGTTCACCATGGCCCAGCTCCAGGGGGCGAGGCACCTGGTGCTGGCCGACGCCCTCGCCCCGGTGTCGTTCTTCGCCTATCCCGCCGTCCCCGGCTATCTGGTGCCCGAGGATTGTGAGGTCCACACCCTGGCCGGCGCGTCCGACGACGTGGCCGGGGCGCTCGAGGCGCTCGTCGACACGCTGGGGGCAGCGCCGCTCGGCCCCGGGGCGACGGGCACCGGCGCGCCGGCCCGTCCGGAGCGTCCCACCGGCGCGCTCGACGCCCAGACCATGGCCGCGGCTATCGGCGCCCTGCTCCCCGAAGGAGCCGTGGTGAGCGACGAGGGCAACACCTCGGGGATCTTCGTGTCCGGCGCCACGGCTGGCGCACCCCCCCACGACTGGCTGTGCCTCACCGGCGGGGCCATCGGCCAGGGCCTCCCCGTCGCCACCGGGGCCGCCGTGGCCTGCCCCGACCGGCCCGTGCTGTGCCTGGAGGCCGACGGCAGCGCCATGTACACCCTGCAGGCGCTGTGGACCCAGGTGCGTGAAGGCCTCGACGTGACCACGGTGGTGCTCAACAACGGCTCTTACGCCATCCTCGAGCTGGAGCTCAGCCGGGTGGGGGCCCGGGATCCGGGGCCCCGGGCCCGGAGCATGCTCGACCTCGGGCACCCCGACCTCGACTTCGTGGCGCTGGCGTCGGGGATGGGCGTGCCCGCCTCGCGAGCCACCACGGCCGAGGAATTCACCGGACAGCTCGAGCGCGCCCTGGCCACACCGGGGCCGGCGCTCGTCGAAGCCGTCCTCCGCTGAGCCTCCCTCGGTCGGGCCTGTGGCGCCGAGCCCTTCCGGGCCCCCGACGTCTGGGGGGTCTTCGGTCGATCTGAACGCGGACGTCGGCGAGGGCGCCGACGACACCGCGCTCTTCGACCTGGTGACGAGCGCCAGCGTGGCCTGCGGCGTGCACGCCGGGGATCTCCGCACCATGCGCCGCACCGTGGAGGCCGCCGCCCGCCGGGGGGTCGTCGTCGGTGCCCATCCGTCGTACCCCGATCGGGAGGGGTTCGGCCGCCGGCCCATGGACTTGGCCCCCGCCCAGATCACGGCGCTGATCCTGGACCAGGTCGAGATGCTCGACTCGGTGGCGCGCGCCGCGGGGACCCGGGTCCGTTACGTGAAACCCCACGGCGCCCTCTACCACCGCATGGCGGACGACGAGCACTGCGCGGTCGCGGTCGGCGACGCACTCCGGCAGGCGGGGGGCCTGGTCCTGCTGGCCCCGTCGGGGTCCCACGCCGTCGCGGTCGTCGGGTCCTCGGGGGTGCGGGTCGTCACCGAGGCCTTCGCCGATCGCGCCTATTTGCCCGACGGGCGCCTCGCCCCCCGCACCGTGGCGGGATCGGTGCTCACCGACCCCGGGGAGGTGGCGCGCCGGGCCGTCGCCATCGCCCGGGACCGCCGTGTGACTGCCGTCGACGGGACCACCATCAGCCTGGAGGCGTCGTCGATCTGCGTGCACGGCGACACCCCGGGTGCCGCCGCGCTGGCCCGGCACGTGCGCCAGGCCCTCGAGGCCGCCGGGGTGACCCTGCTCCCCTTCGTCACGTGAGCCGGCCGGAGTGCGTCGTGATGGGCGCCGACCCGTGAGCCTGCGGGGTCCGGCCCGCGACGTCCGCTCCTTCGGGGACGGCGCGCTGGTGGCGGCGGTCGCCTCGGTGGCCGAAGCCCATGGCTTGGCGGCCGCCGTCGTCGGGGCGCGTTGGCGCGGCGTCGAGGACGTGGTGGTCGGGTACCGGTCGGTCACCGTGGTCGCCGATCCCGGCGTGGCCGACACCGCCGCCCTCGGAGACGAGCTGGCCCGGATCCCGGGGGCGACACCGGACCCGGCTCCGGCGCGGCGGGTCGAGATCCCCGTGGCCTTCGACGGGCCCGATCTCGACGACGTGGCCGCCCTGGCCGGCACCTCCCGGGCCAGCGTGGTCGACCACATGGCCGGCTGTGACCTCGAGGTCGCCTTCGTCGGGTTCCTCCCGGGGTTCGCCTACCTCGAAGGCCTGCCCCCGGCCCTGGCGGCCGTCCCCCGCCGCAGCACCCCACGCAGCTCGGTGGCCGGCGGATCGCTGGGCATCGGAGGCGGGTTCGCGGGCATCTACCCCCAAGCCTCCCCGGGGGGCTGGCAACTGCTGGGGCGCACCGGGTTCGGGCTCTTCGACCCCGAGGCGCCGCCGTTCGCGGTCCTGCGCCCCGGTGACAAGGTCCGGCTCCGGCCCGCGGCCGACCCCGGCGTCCTGGTGCCCCGGGCCCGCGCCCCGCTGCGCGCCCCCACGGCGCACCCCGGGCACACCGTGGTGGTGGAGGCACCGGGGCTGATGTCGCTGGTGCAGGACCTCGGGCGCGTGGGGGTGGCCCGGTTGGGCGTGCCCCGCGCCGGGGCCGCCGACCCCTGGGCCCTGCGCGCCGGCAACCGCCTGGTCGGCAACCACGACGGGGCGGCGGCACTGGAGGTGACCGCGCTCGGGCCCCGGCTGCGCTTCGGCCGCGGCACGCACCTGGCCGTGGTGGGCCGGGCCGAGGCCAGCATCGACGGGCGGCCCATCGCCCCCGACACCGTGGTCCCGGTCTCCCCGGGCCAGGACCTCTCGGTGGGGAGGACGCTCGACGACCTGCGTTGTTACGTGGCGGTCTCGGGCGGGCTCGACGTCACACCCGTCTTCGGCAGCCGGTCCTCGGACGTGCTCACCGGTCTGGGACCGGGCGTGCTGCGCCCCGGGGACGTCCTGGGCCTCGGCCCCCCCGGTCGGCCCCGCGGCAGGGCCACGCGCCCGGGCCGGGGGCCGGGCCCCCGTGTCCTACGGGTGATCCCGGGGCCCGACGATTTCGGGGAGGGTGCGGTCGACCGTCTCGTCGCCACCACATGGGAGGTGGCCGGCTCGAGCGACCGCATGGGGGTGCGCCTGCACGGGGACGAGCCCCTGGTCCCCCCGGTTCCGGGCATCGCCTCACGGGGGATGGTGACAGGAGCGCTGCAGGTCCCCCCCGACGGCCAGCCCGTGGCGCTGCTGTGCGACCACGCCACGGTGGGGGGCTACCCGGTGCTGGCCACGGTGGTGCACGCCGATCTCGGGGCGCTGGGGCGGTGCCGTCCTGGCGACACCGTGCGTTTCGAGCCCGTGGACCGGGCCGAGGCAGACCGGGCCCGGGTGCGGGCCGAGCGGTCCCTCGACGCGTCGGTGTCGGGGTGGTTCCCGGTCGGCCTGTGAACGGTCGCCTTCTGAACGGTCGGCCTGTGAACGGTCGGCCGTGAACGGCGGGACGGGGAGATCCCGGGCCGCAATCGGCGCGGGTGGGGATCGGACCGGGGGCTCAGGTGGAAGGATGGAACGGCGCCGACCCGGTGCCCCGAGGAGGTGGACGTGACCCCGAAGACAGACCGGCCCGTGGCCTCGAGCGGAACCTTCACCCTCGGGGACCTGCCCGTGCACCGGATGGGCTTCGGTGCCATGCGGATCACGGGGCCGGGGATCTGGGGCCCGCCCGAGGACCACGACGAATGCATCCGGGTGCTGCGGCGCGCCGTCGAGCTCGGCGTGGACTTCATCGACACCGCCGACTCCTACGGGCCTTACGTGTCGGAGGAGCTCATCTGCGAAGCCCTGCACCCCTATCCCGACGGGCTCGTCATCGGCACCAAGGCGGGGTTGACCCGCATCGGCCCCGACCCCGCCGAATGGCCGCCGGTGGGGCGGCCCGAATACCTGCGCCAGGAGTGCCTGATGAGCCTGCGCCGGCTGCGACTGGAGTGCATCGACCTCTTCCAGCTGCACCGCATCGACGCCAAGGTCCCGGCCGCCGAGCAATTCGGGGTCCTCAAGGAGCTGCGCGACGAGGGCAAGGTGCGCCACGTGGGCCTGTCCGAGGTCACGGTGGCGCAGATCGAGGCCGCCCGCCAGGTCGTGCCCATCGTCTCGGTCCAGAACCTCTACAACCTGGCCAACCGCCGATCCGAAGCGGTGCTCGAGCACTGCCAGGCCCAGGGGATCGGCTTCATCCCGTGGTTCCCGATCGCCGACGGCACGCTGTCGGGGGGCCGCGGCCCGGTGGCGGAGGTGGCCGTGGCCGTCGGCGCCACCCCGGCCCAGGTGGCCCTGGCGTGGTTGCTGCGTCGCTCACCGGCCATGCTCCCCATTCCGGGCACCTCGAAGCAGTCGCATGTGGAGGAGAACTGCGCGGCATCGGCCGTGGTGCTCTCCGACGAGCAGTTCGACGCCTTGAGCCGATCGGGCGCATGAAGCACCGGGGTCGCGACGGCATCGAGCTCACCATCGGAAGCCTCCTCCTCCTGGCGGCGATGGCGGGCGGGCTCTACTTCATGGTGCGGCCGGGGCCGGCCCTGCTCGACCGGTGGCTGTTCGCCGCCGCCCGTCCCGTGCACCACTCGGGGTTCCTGGTGGCCGTGACGCGTCTGGGGTCTCCGTTCGTGGTGGTGGCGGCCGCCGCGGCGGGCTGCCTGGCCACCATCCGACGCAACCGCCCCCGGGCCGCGGCCCTTCTCGTCGGGCCGCTGCTGGCGGTGGCGGCGTGTGACTGGGTGCTGAAGCCCTTGGTGGACCGGACCTACGCGGACGTCGTGAGCTTCCCCTCGGGCACGGTGGCGGCCGTGGCGGCCGTCGCCACCGTGGGGGTACTGGCCACGCCCGACCCCTGGCGCGCCATTGTGGCCGCCCTCGGGGGCACGGTCGCGGTGCTCGAAGCCGTGTCGGTGGTGGCTCTGCGTTGGCACTACCCCACCGACGCGCTGGCCGGGTTGGCCGTGGGGGCGGGCGTGGTCCTGCTGTGCGACTGCGCGGCGCGCGGCCTGGCCACGGGTCGGGGCCGGCACGCCATCGGACCGGGCTCGGCCCAGGACCCCGGCGCCCCGCAGGCGCAGGCGCGACCGGATGCGGAGCACGACATCTGGCGCTAGAACCTCGCCATGGCGAACGCCGAGGTCGACGTGGTGGTGGTGGGGGCGGGGTTCGCGGGATTGGCGGCCGCCCGGGACCTGACGGCGGCGGGTCGGTCGGTGGTCGTGGTCGAGGCGCGCGAACGTGTGGGCGGTCGGGTCCGCAACCACGGCATCGGCGACGGCAAGGTCGTGGAAGTGGGCGGCCAGTGGGTCGGGCCCACCCAGGACCGGGTCCTGGCGCTCGCCCGGGACGTGGGGGTCGAGACCTTCCCCACCTACGACACCGGTCGGAGGGTGCTGCACTTCGGCGGCCGCCGCGGCACCTACAAGGGCACCATCCCTCGCATCAACCCGATCGTCATCGCGGACGTGGGACGGGCCCAGGCGCGCCTCGAGTCCCTGGCCAAGAAGGTCCCCCTCGACGCACCGTGGACGGCGGCACGGGCCCAGGCGTGGGACGCGGTGACCTTCGAGACCTGGCTGCGACGCAACACGCTGACGAGCGCGGGACGGATGTTGCTCGCTCTCGGTGTCGAGGCCGTGTTCGCCTGCGAGCCCGGTGACGTGTCACTCCTGCACGTCCTGTTCTACGCCCATTCGGCGGGATCGTTCCAGATGGCGATCGACACCGGAGGTGGCGCGCAACAGGACCGTTTCGTGGGCGGTTCCCAGCTCGTGTGCGACAGGCTGGCCGACGCCCTCGGCCCGGAAACGGTGCGGCTCCGGTCACCGGTGCGCCGCGTCAGCACCGTCGGGGACCGGGCCACGGTGCACTCCGACAACGGGACGTGGACGTGCCGGCGCGTGATCGTGTCCGTGCCCCCGATGCTGGCGGGCCGCATCGCCTACGATCCCCTGCTCCCACCGTGGCGTGACCAGCTCACCCAACGCACCCCGATGGGGTCGGTCATCAAGTGCCATGCGATCTACGACGAACCCTTCTGGCGCTCCGAGGGATTGAGCGGCCAGGCCACCGGCGACGGCGAGGGGGCGCGCGTCGTGTTCGACAACTCGCCCCCCGACGGCACGCCGGGGATCCTGCTCGGGTTCCTCGAGGGCGACGAGGCGCGCCGGTTGGGACGGGCCCGCCCCGAGGTGCGGCGCAAAGCCGTCCTCGACTCCTTCGTGCGGTACTTCGGGCCCAAGGCCGCCGCCCCGGTCGATTTCGTGGAGCTCGACTGGCAGGCCGAACCCTGGAGCGGGGGGTGCTACGGCACCTTGTTCGGGCCCAACGTGTGGACCCGCTACGGCCCCGCGCTGCGCCAGCCGGTCGGGCTGGTCCACTGGGCGGGCACCGAGACGGCGCCGGTGTGGTCGGGGTACATGGACGGGGCGGTGTCCTCGGGGGAGCGCGCCGCCGCCGAGGTGCTGGCGGCCCTGGGGTGAGCAGGCCCGGGTCCGGTCGTCCTCAGGCCAGGGCCACCGGGGTGCCCCCGGCACGGGAGGAGCGGTAGGCGGCATCCACCAGCCGGTGAGCCACGACGGCCTCGGCGAAGCTCGGTTGCGGGGCGCGCCCCGCCGACACGGCGTCGAGGAACGCCCGGTCGGCCTCGACATAGGCGCTCACGGCCAAACCGATCTCGTCGTCGCCGAGCGCCAGGTCGTGCACCCAGCCCGACGGCGGGCAGGGCCGGACCTCGATGCCCCCCGTCGTCTGGATGTGGAGGGGCCCGAGGAAGTCGTTGTCGAGCCACACCATCCCCTGCCGGCAGAACACCTCGACGCGCCGTGTCGAGCCGCGGCTCAAGATGTCGTGCCACACGCTCACGAGCTCGGCACAGGCCCCCGACGCGAACCGCAGGGACACCGTGGCGAGGTCCTCGACCCCCTCGTGGCCCGAGAAGTCGGCAGTGCGTCCCGTGACGTGGGTGACCTCGCCGAGGCAGAACCGGAGGATGTCGAGATCGTGGATGGAATGCTCGATGAGGCACCCGCCGCCCGCCACGGCGACGTCCCCGCGCCACGTGGAGCCGTAGATGCCTTGGACGGGGAAGTACTGGTCGTCGCGGAAGACCGCGGCCATGGGCGCACCGAGCTCGCCCGAGGCCAGCACGTCCCGCAGGGCACGGAACACGGGGGCGCTGCGCAGCACCAGGCCGACCTGGGCCGGCACCCCCGAGCCGGCCACCACGGCATCGAGCGCCTCGGCGCCGGCCAGGTCCGGGGCGAGGGGCTTCTCGCAGAACACGGCGAGGCCACGACCGGCGGCCGCCTCGACCACGCGACGGTGGGCCGCCGTCGGCGTGCACACCCACACCACGTCACAGCGCTCGAGCACCTCGGCCACGCTCGACACCGCCGTGGACCCGTTCACCGACGCGAAGCCCGCGGCCCGCTCCTCGTCGAGGTCGTGCACCGCCACCACCGTAGCGTCGAGGACCTGCGCCCGGATCATGGCCTGCAGGCCCATGGCGTGGGCCCAGGCGATCACCCCCGTCCCCACGAACCCGATCCGCACCACGGTCCTGCAAACTACGTTGCCGATGATGGACCGTGACGAGTTGCTCAGGGCCGGCGACGACAACCTGGCGGCGACGATGCGGCTCTATGCCGCCACCGCCCCCGGCGCCGTGCTCGAGGAAGACGACGCGCTCCTGCTCTTCTCCACCTCCAGGACCTGGCCCAGCCCGTACCACAACGGGGCCATCCGCCTCGACCCGGCCCTCGCCCCCGCCCACGTGTTGGAACGGGCCGGGGCGTTCTTCGCGGACGGTCCCGGGTACTGCCTGTGGATCGCGGCCCACTGCGACGCCGACCTCGAGCGCGACGCGCTGGGCGCCGGACTGGCGCAGGTGTCGGCCACCGGCGCACCGCGCCTGGCCCTGGACCACCGGATCGACGCCGGCCACGCGGGTTCGGGCGTGACCCTCGACGAGGTCACCGACGAAGCCGGCCGGCGCGACCTCCTGGAGGTCACCGTGGCCGCCTACGCCGAGACCCTGCTCCCGCCCGATGCGGCCGAAGCACAGCTGTCGTCGCTGCGGGCGGTGCGCGGGCCCGAGGTGCGCGCCGTGGTGGCGCGGGACGAGGGCCGGCCGGTGGCGGCCGCCACCGTCGTGGCCAGCGGCGCCGTGGCCGGCATCCAGATGGTGGGGACGGTCCCCGACGCACGGGGGCGGGGCCTGGCCGAGCTGTGCACGCGGTGGGCGGTGGGGGCGGGGTTCGACTTCGGGGCCGACGCCATCGTGCTCGAGGCGTCGGAGGCGGGCGAGCCGCTGTACCTGCGCCTGGGGTTCGTCGAAGTGTCGCGCTACCGATGGTGCTTCGGCCCGCCCCCTGCGACACCGCCACGCTCTGCCACCCCGGGGAGGAGGGGCCGTGGGTGACGACGCATCGGTGAAGGTGCCCGCCCTGGAGCCGACGTTCCGCCACATCGACGACCCCGACGTCACGTGGCAACAGGTGAAGGCGGTGCGCAACGCCGACGGCTCGGTGTCGTCGGTATGGGAGAAGTGGCTGGCGTTCTCGCCCGACCCCCAGTACCTCTCGCTCTACGCCAAGTGGGACCCCGGGGTCGTCGTCCGTCGCCACGGCCACTACAGCCCGCACGTGCTGTTCGTGATCGAGGGCGACATGTGGTGCGGGGAGCGCCACTGCCCCGCCGGCACGCACATCGAGCTTCCCTTGGGTGCCGCCTTCGGCCCCTTCGTGGCGGGCCCGGCGGGCACGCTGCTGCTCGAGGTCATGATGGGTGACCCGAGGTCCTGGGGCGACGACCCCGACGCGTTCGGCCGCGCCCTGGCGGCGCGCGGGGCCCGGGCGCTCCCCGATCCCGACATCGAGCTCCCCGACTGGCTCGAGGACCTCCGTTCGCGCTGGGTGGTAGACGGCCCAGATCCATGACGGGCGCGGGCCGCCCTCTGTCGGAAGGATCGATCTCGCTGCGGCTCTACCCCCACGTCGGGCTCAGCGCCGAGGAGATGGTGCGCGAACTGCGCCACCAGGCGGTCCTGGCCGCCCAGGCCGGGTTCGAGGGCGTGATGACGAGCGAGCACCACGCGGGGTTTGCCGGGTACATGCCCAATCCCCTGCAGGTGGCCGGGTGGCTGCTCGAGGTCATGCCCACCGGGTGGGCGGCACCGTGCCCGTTGCTCGTCACCCTGCGCTCGCCGGCCCTCGTGATCGAGGAAGTGGCCTGGCTGGCGGCGCGCTTTCCCGGACGCGTGGGGCTGGGCCTGGCCGCGGGCTCCCTCGAAGCCGACTTCGCGGTCGTCGGCCTCAGCGCCCATGACCTCACGCCGCGCTTCGCCACCGCCTTGGCCGAGGTGGCGGCGGCACTGGGCGGCACCGACGCCGGGCTCCTGGCCGAGGACCCGGCCGTGGCACGGTGCAAGGTGCACCCCGTGCCGGTCGTCAGCGCCGCCATGAGCGCGGCGGCGGCACGACGAGCCGCCCGACTCGGTGTGGGGCTGCTGTTCGACTCGCTGTCGACCCCGCAACGGATCCGCACCCTGGTCGACGCGTATCACGACGCCGGAGGGGACCGGCCCTGCCTGCTCGTGCGGCGGGTGTGGACCGGAGCGCCGCCCATGGCCCACGTCGAACGGCAGGTCGACCGGTACCGCGCCTACGCGTCTCCCCGGGCCCAGACGCACTGGCGGGGTGACCAGCTGGTGGTGGCGGCCGACAGCGCCACGATGGCCGAGGAGCTGGCGGCGGTGTCGTCGTCGGCGGGCGTCGACGCGCTCAACCTCCGCATCCACGTCCCGGGCGTGGCGCCCGAGGCGGTGCGCCATCAGATTGCCGCCTTGGGTGAGGTGGTGACCACGTTGCAGGGTTGGTGGCGCCCACAGACGGGACACACCCTTTCCCCGTGAGGCGAATGAGCGGGCCGGGGGCCAGGAATCGTCAATCATGACGATGCGCCACGTGCGCTGAGATGACCTACTTGGCGCCGGGGATAGAAAGAGGCGGGGTGCCGACCCGAACACGGGAGAGGCAGCCCGGCGGAACCTTGGGGGCGATCATGATCAGCGCGGTGACGCGGCGTCCGACCCTCGTGGCTGCCTTGGCAGCCCTCCTGGGCGTGAGCGCCCTCCTTGTGGTGGCGAGCGCACCTGCCGCCGATGCCCAGGTCTCGTGGAGCGCGGTCAATCCCCCCCTGCCGGCCAACGCCGTGGCGGGCGGAGGCCTCACCATCGCTTCCACGTCGTGCCCGGCCGACGGGTGGTGCATCGGTGTCGGGAACTACCTGGCGCTGACGGGCAACGTGTACTACTCCGCGGGCCTGATCGTCACCGAGTCCGGGGGGACCTGGACCTCGGCCGAGTCGCCGCTGCCCTCCAACGCCGCTGTCGATCCGCAGGCCTTGTTGCAGGCGGTGTCGTGCACCGGCGTCGGGACGTGCGTGGCGGTAGGCCGGTATCTCGACGCCTCGGGCGCGACCCAGGGCCTGGTGGAGCAGTTGTCCAACGGCGCGTGGTCCCCGTCCGAGGTCGTCCTTCCCCCCGACGCCGACGCCAGCGGCTCGGCCGCGTACGCGCAGCTGTCGGAGGTGGCGTGCCCGTCGGCGGGATGGTGCACCGCCCTCGGCCTCTACACCCAGGGGACCAACGGAGAACAGGCCTTCGTCGACACCGACCTAGCGGGCAGCTGGAGCGCGGCCAGCGCGCCGCTCCCCGCAGCCGCGTCGGGATCACAGTTCGTCGCGCTGGCGTGCCCCGGCATCGGCGCGTGCGACGCCACCGGGACCTATCTCGAGGGCGGGAGCTCCCTGGGGTTCGTCGACTCGCTGTCCGGCGGGACCTGGTCGGCATCGGCCCTCCCCCTCCCGGCGGGCACCTCCTCGGTGGCGTCGATCGCCAACAACGACCTGTCGGTGTCGTGCCCGGCCGTCGGCTCGTGCGTGGTGGCAGGCACGACCTTCGACGGGAATTACGAGGGCCTCCTCGACACTCTCTCGGCCGGGGCGTGGACGGCGGTGGCGGTGCCGACCCCCGGTGGCCAACCGTCGACGGACGTCCAGCTCACCTCGGTGGCCTGCACCGACGCGAGCGACTGCGTGGCAACCGGCTTCGACACCGTGACGGGGGTCGAGCAGGGTGTCTTGGAGACCCTGGCCTCGGGAACGTGGAGCGCGGCCGTGGCGCCCACTCCCACGGGATCCCCTGTCGGTGACGTCGAGGTCCTCGACGTGGCGTGCCCGGCCGCCGGCACCTGCGTGGCCGACGGCCAATCCGACGTCAACGGTGCCCAGAACGGGTTGTTCTGGAACCTGTCGTCGGGGGCGTGGTCCGTCACTCCCACACCCCTCCCCGCCGACGCGTCGGCCGGATCGGATCCCTCGTTCTCACCCCTGGCCTGTCCCGGCGCCGGCGTGTGCCTGGCGGTGGGGACCTACCAGGGATCGACAGGCCGCGAAGGCGTCATCGAGAGCGACCCGTCGCTCGCCCTCAGCACCACCACCGTGTCGACGCAGCGGGTCTCGACCTCGGCCACCACCTACTCGGCCACGGTGACCGGGCCGGCCGGCCCGACCGGGAGCGTGGTCTTCTCGTCGGGGCTCGTCCCTCTGTGCACGGCGACGATCTCGAACGGCGCCGCCACCTGCACCGGCCCGGCGTCCCAGACACGGATCGTCCTCGGGTCGTACTCCGGCGACGGCAGCTCCGACCCCTCGTGGGGCACCGGGGTGGCCCCGGCCGCACCTTCGTCGATCGTCGTCCTGTCGGGCAGCGGGCAGAGCACGTCGCTCAACAGCTGGTTCTCCCGCAACCTCGTGGTGGAGGTCACCGACAGCTTCGGTGACGGGGTCCCCGGTGTCGTGGTGACGTTCTGGATGCCCACCTCGGGAGCGTCTGCGTACCTGTGGGGACCGGTCACGGCCGTGACGAACGCGGCCGGGATCGCCTCGTCGCCGTTGCTGACGGCGAACAACAAGGTGGGCACCTACACCGCCGTGGCCTACCCCAACACCATGTTCGCCTTTGCCCTCTTCACTCTGACGAACCACAAGTAGCAGCGTCGGCGGGTATTAGAGCCCCGCCTGCAGGTCGAGGTGGGCCGGTCACCGGCGAAACCCGGCGTACTCGATGACCCGCGCCAGGGTCGCCTCGTCGGCCTTGGCCCGCGCCCCGGAGTCGAACGGGGGCTGGGGGTCGTACTCGATCATGAGCTGCGCGGCCCGGGCCGCGGTGCGGTCGACGAGCAGCTCGACGAGGCGCAGCGCCATGTCGATCCCCGCCGACACGCCGGCCGCGGTGACGAGGCGCCGGTCGAGGTGCTCCACCACGCGCCGCGCCGTGGGCACCGCCCCGTGCTCCTCGAGCTCGGGGTAGCACGCCCAGTGCGTGGTGGCGGTGAGACCCGTGAGCAGCCCGGCCGCCCCCAGCACCAGAGAACCGGTGCACACCGACGTCGTGAGTCGGGTGGTGCGGTGGGCGTGGCGCACCCACTCCAGGACGCGCTCGTCGTGTTGCAGGGTCCGCGTCCCCACCCCGCCGGGGAAGACGACGACGTCGGGCTCGGGGAGATCCTCGAAGGTGGCGTCGACGACGATCCCGAGCATGCCGTTGTCGCTCCGGACCTCGCCCCGCCTGTGGCCGACGAAGGTGACGTCGATATTCGGAACCCGTTGCAGCACCTCGTAGGGCCCCACACCGTCGAGCGCGGTGAAACCAGGGAACAAGGGGATGGCGACCTGCAAGGTCGGGTCGGTCGGGTCGGTCGGGTCGGTCACGCCGGGGTCCTCTCGTCGGCGACGACACGGAAGCGCCGTCGGTAGGAGTCGGGGGCGACGCCGAGTCGCCGCTGGAAGACCCGTCGCATCGTCTCGGCCGTGCCCAACCCGCAGCGGGCGGCGACGACCTCGAGCGTGTCGGCGCTGTTCTCGAGCTCGCGCCGGGCGGCCTCGAGGCGAACGCGCT
This sequence comes from uncultured Acidimicrobiales bacterium, assembly GCA_963848335.1. GTDB lineage: Bacteria > Actinomycetota > Acidimicrobiia > Acidimicrobiales > UBA8190 > Chersky-840. Next base: position 15,760 of record CAWKDD010000002.1, on the reverse strand, counting down.
CGACGAAGCGACCCGGGGTCTCGCCCACTTCGACGCTGAACACCCGAGCGAAATGGCGCACGCTCATGCCCGCTGCTGCGGCCAGGGCGGGGAGCCGGTGATCACCGCCGGGGGCCACCTCCACCAGGCTCTGCACCGCCCGCACGGTGGAGCGCTCGGCGCGCGGCACCCACACGGGCGAGGCGAACTGGGTCTGGCCTCCCGGCCGGTGCAGGAACATGACCATCCAGCGCGCCACGGTCTGGGCCACTTCTACGCCGAGGTCGTCCTGCACCAGGGCGAGGGACAGGTCGATGCCGGCGGTGACGCCGGCGCTGGTCCAGAACTTCCCGTCTCGGATGTAGATCGGGTCGGGATCGACCTGGAGTGACGGGAACTCCGTGGCCAGCTGCTCGGCGCGCGCCCAGTGGGTCGTCACCCGGCGACCGTCGAGGAGACCCGCCTGCGCGGCCAGGAAGGCGCCGGTGCACACGGTGGCGACGCGACGACTGCGGCGCGCCGCCGCGGTGATCCACGACACCAGCGCGTCGTCGCCCCGTGCCGCGTGGACTCCGTCCCCGCCCGCGAGCACCAGGGTGTCGATCCGCGTTCGGGCGTCGGGCAGCGGTTCGGTGCCGAGGGCCAACCCGCTTTCGGACCGGACCGTGCCGTCCCCGGTCGAGGAGAGGGTCACGCCGTACCCGCCGTGCCCGCCGTGCCCGCCGAGCATTCCTGCAGCCCGGGCCGCACCGGCGAAGACCTCGAAGGGCCCCACGGCGTCGAGTGGCTGTACGCCGGGAAAGGCCACGATGACCACGGTGCGCTGCTTCACCCCGCCAGCCTGCACCGATGGTCAGACGGCGTCAATGCCACGTTACCCACTAATTCGGCCATCGTCGGCGTCCCCCAACACTTCAGGGAGGAGCGAGAGACGTCCCTCGCGAAAGAGCCTCAGACACGCGGTCACCACGTGACTGTCGAACAAGGTGCCGCTCCCCTCTTGGACTTTGTCGAGGGCAGCCTCGAGCGCATCCTCGGTGCCACTGATTGCGTGTGACACCTCGTCCTCGATGGTGTCGGCCACTGCGATGATTCGGGCACCGAGCACGATTTCGTCCCCGTGAAGGCCAGCGGGGTAGCCACTACCGTCGCAACGCTCGTGGTGTTGGAGCACCATCTCCGCCATTCGCCATCCGGAGTTCATCCCGACAATGATCCCGTAGCCGATCTGGCAATGCGTTTTGATGAGTTCCCACTCAGGCAGGGTCAGCCTGCGCGTCTGAGTCAGGATCTCGGAGGGAAAACCGATCTTTCCGATGTCGTGGAGTTCGCCGGCGAGCCGGACGTCGTCGACGGCATCAGCGTCGAGCTTCAGTTCAACGGCAATAGCCACAGAGATCAGGGCGACACGACGCTGATGGCCTGCCGCAGACGGTTCGCGGGATTCGGCCAGAGTGGCGATCGCAGAAACAGTTCCCCGAGCGAATTCGTCGAAAATTAGCTTCATCCTCTTTGATGATCGGCCCGCGACCCGATCTGGAATAGGGGTCTTTGGACCTCAATGCGGAATAGCCGACCGCGAAGCTCATTCCGGGGGCTGCCTCGTTACACCCGGCCCGGTAGACAGGCGGGCTACGACGAGCACGGCGCCGGCGGCGGCGACAACGGCGCCCACCGCGAACGACACCTCCAACCCGCTCATGAACGCCGCACGAGCGGCGTGGGCCAGAAGCGTCCCGGTGCTGCCGCCCACAACCCGCGCCACGCTCAGGGCGCCGCCCAGAGAGCCGAGGATGGCGTGGGAGGCGGCGGCGGGGACATGCCGGCCGGCCAGGGCCGAGGTCATGTGATCCTGGTACCGGGTCGACAGCACGCTGCCGATCACCGCCACGCCGAGCGCTCCGCCGACCTGCAGGGCGACGGTGTTCGTCGCCGACCCCACTCCCGAGTCGCCCTGGGGAACCGACCCCACCACGGAATTCGTCGCCGTCGGCAGCAACAGCCCGGCCCCCACACCGAGGAGGATCAGGCCCGGAACGATGTCGGCATACGCCGTGGTGCGGTTGGCCGCGGCGGACACCTGCCACAATCCGAGGGCGATCGCCGCCAGTCCGCAGGCGCCAGCTCCCCGAACCCCGATGATTTTCGAGAGGGACATGGCCAGAGCCGCGCTCACCACCAGGGCACCGGCCATGGGCAGGATGCGCAACCCTGCTTGGAGCGGCGAGAACCCGAGATCGAATTGCAGGAACTGCGTTTGCAAGAAGAGCGCCCCGAGCAGCCCGAACACTCCCAGACACTCGCCGGCGGCGGCCACAGAGAAGCGTCTGTCACGAAAGAACTCCAACTTCAACATGGGGTGGGTGGAGCGGGCCTCCCATGCGACGAAGGCGGCGATGGCGACCACGCTCGCCAGCCCGGCTCCGACCACGGTCCAAGACGTCCACCCGTGGGAGGGGGCCTCGATGAAAGTCCACAGCAGCAGACCGAGGCCCACCACCGAAAGCACGACGCCGCCGGGATCCGGTCGCTGGGCAACCGGGTTCTTCGATTCGGGGACGAACACCACCGCTCCGACCAGCGCCGCGACCACGATCGGCACGTTGACCAGGAACACCGAGCCCCACCAGAACCGGGCCAGCAACAGGCCACCGGCGATGGGGCCGATGGCGATGCCCAGGCCGATGGTCCCGGCCCAGACACCGATGGCCCGGGCCCGTTCAGAGGGTTCCCGGAAGACGTCGTTCACGATCGAGAGCGATGCCGGGATGATCAGCGCCGCACCTGCCCCCATGACCGCCCGAAATGCGATCAATTCGTCGACCGACCCGGAGACCGCGGCCCCGACCGATCCGGTGGCGAACACCATCAGGCCTACGACGAACAGCCGCCGTCGGCCGAAACGATCGGCCAGGCTCCCGCCCACGAGCAGCAGCCCGGCAAAGGCCATGGCATAGGAGTCGACGATCCATTGCAGCTGGCTGGAGGTGGCATGCAATTGCCGCACCAGGGTGGGCAGCGCCACGTTGAGGATGGTGTTGTCGAGGTTCACGATGAGTGCCGAGGCGCACAAGACACCCAAGATCCTCCGTCGGTGCCGGCGCCCGATTCCGAGGGGCACCGCCGGCGCAGGAGATACGAGGCTCACTGGTTCACCAGAACACGGATGCGCCCCGCCACACAAGGGCACAACGGCACGTTGGAGCTAGTGGCGTAGGGATCCCACCAGAAGCGACAGATCGAGAATGGCGAACACGGTCGTCCCCAGGACGATCGAGCGGACGATCCAAGCGGTCACCCTTCTCGAACTGACGCTCCCGGAAGGGCCGGGTCGCCTCGGGGAGGAGATGCGGGCGAACGACGAGTCGGCGAGCCGTACGGTTCCGCCGCTCCGCCCGGGCTCGGGGTGGTATCCGCCCACCGGACTAGCGCCTCGGGACCGCGGCCTGGGCGTCGTCGATGACGATCGACCCGCCTCGCGCTCCGACCGCATCGGAAAGGACGTGGGACTGCGCAGCCTGGTCCCACAACCGCAAGACCTCGCGGGCAAGGACGAGAAGGACGAGGACGAACGCCATGACCCAGGACACCGGCTCGATGTGCCGGCCCCGCAGCAACTGCACCGAGGTCACGGCTAGGACCACCAGAACAGGTGCATAGGGAGCCACCAGTGACACGGTCGACGGCTCCTCGTGTTCCAGTTGTTTAGCTGGCCACGTGAGCGACCACAGGGCTCCCAGGCCGATCAACAGATACCCCGCCACCCAGCCGGTGTCGAGGAAGTTCCCACTGCCGTAGTTGTTCAGCTCCGTGAGGTATGTGAACGAGCTGTCCGCGACAGCGAAGGCGATCACCCCCGCCATGACCAGCCCCAGGCTGGCCCAGTTCCGCCGGCCGGCCCGAGCAATCAGGATGATCACCAACGAGACCATCACCACGTCACTCATCGGGTATGCGAGCGAGATCACTTGCTTGAAGGCGCTGCCGTGGTGTGACCGGTACAGCGGGCCGAGGACCGTGGCCCAACTGGCAAAGAGCAGTGACGTGGCGATGATGCACCCGTCGAGAAGCCCCTGGACCCGATGAGTGGCGCGGTGCGAAGAACCCGGGAAGCACAGGAGCGCGGCGCAGGCCAAGGGGACCGCGGCCAGGAACCCGACGTCAGCCAGCGAGGGGAAAGGGATCTGGATGCCCCGCACGAGGTCGTCGTAGCTCCAGAATGCCTCCCCCAGCCCCCAGGCGAAGCTCGATGCGGACAACAACGCCCAACAGGTCCTGCCGGCGGGGACCCGCCGCGCCGCCCCGCGCACACCAGGCCCGCAAGCAGCGCGGCGAGCAGTTCCCCGAGATCGTCAACACCGTCGGTTAGACGCGCGCCGCCGAAGTCGAAGACGATCCACAACAGGAAGACGAGGGTGATCGTTCCGGCCAACGCCGACCCCAGCAGGAACTGCCGTGTCCTCGATCCAGTAACACGGGGTTCTCGACGTGCCACAGCATCTGGATCGGCAGGACGCGACTAGGCGGATTAGGGCCGAAGGGCTCTAATTGCCCCGTCGGATCGCACCCGGGGGCGGGGCCTGGCCGGATCAGCGTGTGGCGCTCCGCCCGCGGGCAGGATGGAGCCATGGCTGACACCAACACCTACGACAAGGCCCTCCTCCGACTCCAGGTGGAGTTGGTGAGGATGCAGCAGTGGGTCCGCGACGAGGGAAAACGGGTGGTCATCGTGATCGAAGGACGCGACGCGGCAGGAAAGGGTGGCGTCATCAAGCGCATCACCGAGAACCTCAACCCTCGTTGGTGCCGGATCGCAGCCCTCCCCGCCCCGAGCGACCGCGAAAAGACGGAATGGTATTTCCAGCGCTACATCGGGCACCTACCCGCCGGCGGTGAGATCGTGCTCTTCGACCGCAGTTGGTACAACCGGGCCGGGGTGGAGCGCGTGATGGGACTGTGCTCCGACGAGGAGTACCACCGCTTTCTCAGGCAGTGTCCGGCCTTCGAGCGCATGCTTCTCGACGACGGCATCATCCTGGTTAAGTACTGGTTCTCGGTGAGCGACGAGGAGCAGGAGCGACGGTTCAAAGAGCGCCTGAACGCGCCTCTCAAGCGCTGGAAGCTCAGCGAGATGGACATCGAAGGACGCAACCGCTGGGTCGAGTACTCCAAAGCCAAAGACGAGATGTTCGCCCACTGCGATTTGCCGGACTCGCCGTGGTACGAAGTCGAGGCCGACGACAAGAAGCGGGCGCGACTCAATTGCATCGCCCATCTCCTGTCGGTCGTCCCGTACCAGGGCCGCAAACCGACCAAGATGAAGCTGCCGCCGAGGCCGCCGGCCGGCAACTACCAGCGCCCGCCACGCGAGCGGTACCGCCACGTTCCCGACTACGCAGCCACCCTCACCTGATCAGGAATCGGCGCGGTGGTGCTCACGACTGGTGTCGCTGGCAGCCTTGGCCGACCTCGTTCCGACCGGTTCGCGCTTGACCGTGCTGGCCCGGTCCGGCGCCATCGTCATTCCACCTGTGGTCACCGGCTCGGGGAGACCGGCAAGCGCATAGACCTGGGAGCCGTCGACCGTCTCGTTGGCGATGAGCAGCTGCACCAGGGAGTCGAGAACGTCACGATGCTCCTTGAGCACGTCGACGGCCCGTTGTTCGGCGTCGCGGAGCATTCGCGCCACCTCGGTGTCGATGGTCGACTGGGTCTTCTCGGCAAATGGCCGGCTCGAGAAGGCCTGGCCCTCGCCCCCCAGGAAGACCGAACCTCCCGAGGGATAGCCCACGGGCCCAACGGCTGAGGAGAGGCCGAACTCCCGCACCATCCTGGTCGCCATGTCCGTCGCCTTGGCCAGGTCGTTGGCGGCGCCGGTCGATCCCTGCCCGAGTACGACGAGCTCGCCGGCGCGTCCTCCGAGGAGGACCGCCAGGGTGTCGTAGAGGTAGTCCTCGCCGTAGAGGTGCCGCTCGACGAGGGGGAGCTGCTCGGTGACACCGAGCGCCTGGCCGGCCGGAAGGATCGTGACCTTGGCGATGGGATCGGCCTTGTCCGAGAACGCGGCGACGAGCGCGTGCCCCGATTCGTGGACGGCAACAGCGTGCTTCTCGTCGGGGAGCAGCACGTTCGAGCCCTCGCGCCGGCCCAGGATGATCCGGTCGCGGGCTTCGTCGAAGTCCATGGCGGTGAGCACCTCCCGATCCGCCCGCACCGCCACGATGGCAGCCTCGTTGACCAGGTTCGCGAGGTCCGCCCCCGAGAAACCGGGCGTCCCCCTGGCCACCGTGGCCAGATCCACGGTGTCGTCGAGGCGCTTGTCCCGTGAGTGCACCTGCAAGATGGCGAGGCGCTCGGACAGGGTCGGCAGCGGGATCGTCACCTGCCGGTCGAACCGTCCGGGCCGGAGCAGCGCCGGGTCGAGGATCTCCGGCCGGTTGGTGGCGGCGAGGACCACGATGCCGGTCGCCGGGTCGAAGCCGTCCATCTCGGCCAAGAGCTGGTTCAGGGTCTGCTCGCGCTCGTCGTTGGAGACGACCACTCCCGCTCCGCCCCGACGCTGGCCGATGGCGTCGATCTCGTCGACGAAGATGATGGCCGGGGCCCGCTTGCGGGCCTCGTCGAACAAGTCGCGGACGCGGGCCGCCCCCACGCCGACGAACATCTCGACGAAGCTGGAGCCGGTGACCGAGAAGAACGGGACGTCCGCCTCACCTGCCACCGCCCGGGCCAGGAGGGTCTTGCCTGTGCCGGGAGGGCCCACCATCAAGATGCCTCGTGGCGCCATGGCGCCGGCCCGTGCATAGCGCTCGGGGTGCCTGCAGGAAGTCCACCACTTCGCGGATCTCGAGCTTGGCACCCTCGTACCCCGCCACGTCGGCGAAGGTCGTCTTCGGTCGCTCTTCGTCGAAGACCTTCGCCTTTGCCCGGCCTACCCCGAGCGCCCCTTGCATGCGCCCCGCGGCCCCCTTCGACAGCCGCCACCACAGGTAGCCGAGGATGACGAAGGGGAGAAGCAGGATCAACCATGACAGCACTTCCGTGCCGAAGGAGGTGCCACTGGTCTGCGCCGTGATCTGAACATTCGACTTCTGCAGGTCGTTCAGGAACGCCTCGCCGGCCTGCGCCGGGATCACGGTCGTGTACTGCTTGGAATTGGTCAAGGTGCCGGTCGCGCTCCCGCCCGACTGGATGGTGACCGTCTTCACCTTGTGGGCCGACACGTCGTGAAGGAACTGTGAGTAATTGAGCGTGACCTGCTTCTGGCCCTGTGTCGTGGGGAGGATGAAATAAAGGACGATGAAGATGGCGATGGCGACGAGCCACAGATAGTGGCGCCACGCCGGGGCGGGCGGAGGCGCCGTCGGCACACCCTTGTCGCTGGTCGGGGGCGGAGTGGCCTGCTTGGTCATGGTCTTCCCTCGGGTGTCGAAAATCCGATCCGACATCCCGGCCTGCAACCGAGGCTGAACTCGCTCAGGAGGGCGTCGTGGTCTGAAAGGGTACTGCGGCCACGGTCCGCGCATCGCATCGTGCGGTGCACCCGTTGCGGTGCCGCCTGCTGCTGAACGGCGCCGTCGCGCCCCTGGAGTAGTTTCGCCATGAGCAGGGAGCAGGAGGCCACGCCCGATGGGGACCACAGCGATTCGGACCGAGGGGCTGACCAAGCGCTACGGCGATGTCGACGCCCTCGACGACCTGAGCCTCGAGATTCTCCCGGGTGAGGTGGTGGGGTATCTCGGCCCCAACGGGGCGGGAAAGACCACGACAATCCGGCTGCTTCTCGGCTTGATCCGACCCACCTCGGGTCGCGGCGAGATCTTCGGGATCGACTGCCAGCAACGACCTGTCGAAGCCCATCGACGCCTCGCCTACGTTGCCGGCGAGGCCAACTTGTGGCCTTCGCTCACGGGCGCGGAGACCCTCCACCTGCTGGGCCGGGTTCAAGGTCAGGTGGACGAGCCCTATCGCCAAGAGCTGATCGCCCGCTTCGACCTCGACCCGTCGAAGAAGGTTCGCGCCTACTCCAAGGGAAATCGCCAGAAGATCATCCTGATCGCCGCGCTCATGGCTCGGCCGGACCTCCTGGTCCTCGACGAACCGACCGGAGGCCTGGACCCGCTCATGGAGCAGGCGTTCCGTCACTGCATTCACGAGGCGAAAGAACGCGGCCAGACGGTGTTCCTCTCCTCGCACATCCTGAGCGAGGTCGAGGCGCTGTGTGACAAGGTGGGAATCCTGCGCGACGGACGATTGATCGAGATGGGGACGCTGGCCGAGATGCGCCACCTCTCCGCCCTCACCGTGGAGGCGAGGTTCGACGGTCCGATCCCCGACCTGGCCGGCGTACCCGGGGTCAGTGCGGTACAAACCGACGGGAACGTCGTGCGCATGCAGGTGCGCGGCAGCATCCAACCCTTGCTCGGGGTCTTGGCGGCCTCGGGCGTGACCGAGCTCCTGAGCCGGGAGCCGTCGCTCGAGGAGCTCTTCCTGGCCATATACGACACCGGCAACGTTGCCTAGGTGAGCTCGCCGGCCCCAGGTCCGCTGATGAACACCGAAGCCGCGGTGAGTGTCCCGGGACCGACCCCCTGGCCCTCCCAGACGGTCGTCGCCCGCACATCGGCCCGGAAGGCGGTCCGATCCGGAGTGCTCTGGGGCTACATCTTCGGCATCTTCGTGGCGTCATCAGCCTTGAGCTATACGTCGTTCTACAAGACGCAGACCCAACGGCGACACCTCGAGGCGGCGTTCGGTTCCAACAACGCCACGAGCGCTCTTTTCGGTCCCGCCACCAAGCTCCAGACGGTTGCCGGCTTCACCGTGTTCAAGGTGTCCATGACACTCACCATCATCGGTGCCGTATGGGGGCTGTTGACGAGTACGAGGCTCATGCGGGGCGAGGAGGACTCCGGCCGATGGGAGCTCCTGCTGGCCGGTCAGACCACGCGCAGGGGAGCCGCCACCCAGGCCATCGGCGGGCTCGGAGCCGGGGTTGTCACGTTGTGGGCCATCACGGCCCTCATCACGGCCGTCACAGGGCACAGCTCCAAGGTCGGGATCGGCGCCGCGCCGGCGCTCTTCTTCGCACTCGCCCTCGTGTCGAGCGCGGTCATGTTCCTTGCCGTGGGAGCGCTCACCAGCCAGCTGGCGGCCACGCGCCGTCAGGCGGCCACCTACGCGGCGGCCGTGCTGGGCGTGAGCTACGGCCTGCGGCTGGTCGCCGACTCCGGGATCGGCCTTCACTGGGTGCGCTGGGCATCCCCGCTGGGGTGGGTGGAGGAGCTCCGGCCCCTGACCGCACCCCGTCCTCTGGCCCTCGTGCCGATCTTCGGCTTCAGCGTCGTGACCTGCACCGTTGCCGCACATCTGGCCGGCGCCCGCGACCTCGGGGCGAGCACGCTGCCGGACCGGTCGACGAGCAGGCCGCATCTGCGCCTGCTGTCGGGCCCCGCGGGGCTCACGATTCGCCTTGTCCGGTCCACTGTCATCGGATGGGGCGTCGCCATCGCCGCGTCGGGCCTGCTCCTCGGACTGGTGGCGAAAGCCGCCGGCGCGACCATCTCGGGGTCGTCGGTCACACAGGTGCTGGGGCGCCTCGGGGCGCGGGGAACGGGCACCGACGCCTACCTCGGGATCTCGTTCCTCATCGTCGCCCTACTGGTCAGCTTCGGTGCAGCAGGCCAGGTCGCGGCGGCGCGCACCGAGGAGTCCACGGGACACCTCGAGCACATCGTCGTCCGGCCCTATTCGCGCTCGTCGTGGTTCTACGACAGATTCGTGACCGCCGCGTTGCTCGCCGTGACAGGTGGGGTGGTGGCCGGCCTCTTCACCTGGTTCGGCTCCGCCAGCGAGCATGCCGGGGTGCGATTCACGACGATGATGAGCGCGGGTCTGAACACTGCCCCGCCGGCCATCTGCATCCTCGGTATCGGAGCGCTCGTCCTGGGGACGTGGCCTCGGGCCACGTCGGTCGCCACCTACGGTGTCTTGACGTGGTCGTTGCTGGTCGAGATCGTCGGCGGGGTGGGTGCCGTCAACCACTGGGTCCTCGACACATCGGTCTTTCATCAGATGTCGACGGCTCCCGCGGTGCCCCCGAACTGGGGGACGGGGGGAATCATGGTCGCCGTCGGGGCGGTGAGCGCCGTCCTCGGTGACCTCGCCCTCAGACACCGGGACCTGCAAGGCGAGTGAGCTCGAGCTACGAAGCAGGGCCGACCACGGTGACCAAGGTGCCGATGGGTGCCAAAGGCCATACCTTGGCGGCATCCGAGATCCTCATCTCGACACACCCGTTGCTCTGAGGGAAGCCGTAGTTCGCTCGCACGAACCCGTGCAAGGCGTCCCCACCGTTGAAGTAGCTGGCCCAAGGGACGTTGGGGTCGTCGTACTTCGTGCCGTCGGGATTGGTGCCCACCATGCGCGAGCTGGTGACGTGTTCGAATACCGGGAAGGTCCCGTCGACGGTATCCGCACCCGGTGCACCGGTGTTCACAGGAATGTTGGTCAGCACCGGGGCGCCATTCTCGAAGACCGTCAATGCTTCTGGAAGCGCTTTGGACACGAACACGTAGGTGTAGGGGTCGGCGTCCACCTTCGCCGTGGCGACGTCGGTCAGCAGCGCTGACCACACTCGCGGTCCGGCCAACCCGTCGACCACGAGGCCGTTCTGGTTCTCGAAGTTCATGACGGCGCCCTTCGTGATCACGTTCTGATAGCCCTCGGTCCACAGCGCCACGAGCGAGGGTGGGGAGTTGGGCCAGCGCCAGGCGAACGAGCCGGGCTGCGCAGTCGTCTCCTCCGTGGGGGAGCTGGCGGGCCCGGTCGGGGTGAACGCCAAGGGGAGGTAGTCCAACTGGGCCAGCAGCTGCTGGAGCCGCTCGGTGCTGGCCTGGGCCACCGAGAAGGTGATGGTGACAGGCTGGGCGAGGCGCAATCCGCCCGTACTGCGGGGGCCGGCCGACCCGGAAGGGATGACGAGGGTTTCCGTGCTCGTGGGAAGGAACGGAGCCGTCGCCTTGAACGACAGCGATTTGGGACCGGTCTTGACCCACTGCCCGTCCACCGGAGGGTCGAACGTCGGCATGCCGGTCGTGCCGGCCATCGGCTCGGAGAGGCGAACGGTGACCACCTGATCGGAAGGGACGTCGGTGGCGCCCGTGGCGGGCACGGTGGAAACGACGGAGAGCGATTTCGCAGCTATCTCGTTCTTGCCCCCGTCGTGAGACCGGGACTGCGAGAGGTTCCGAGCGTCCCGGCTGTGCTTCCAAGCCACGAACGCCCCGGCGCCGGCGGCCAGGACGACTACGGAGACGATCACGGCTACCCAGGCCCTTCGATGTGGTCTGGGCTGGGGGACGAGTATGCGGTATTCGGGCATGGCTCCTGGAGATCGAGGCAGGGGCACGGTTCGATCCCGACCACTGCGTCGCACGGGCGTTGAGTTGAGCGGGCGGTAAGAGGAAAGCCGCTGTCGAGAGTAGTCACTCGTGGCCCACCAACAGCTTCAGCAACCCAGGACGACCCACATCCCGTGGTCGAGCTGCCCGATCCGGACCTCGGGCCCCGGTCCGGGGTGCGATGGCTCTCCTGGTCAGTCGGGCATGGGAGACTTGATGCCCTCGTGGCCTTGCGCTCCAGGGACAACGCCGACCCGATGGCCGTGGTCGAACACGCACCGGCCGGGGAGCTGGACCTGGCCGGCGCCGCGGGTCTCGCTCCCGAGGCAGTGCTCGTACGCCTGGGAAGTGGCGCCGAGGGCCTGTCGTCCCAGGACGTGGCGCAACGGCTGCAACGGTTCGGGTCGAACACGCTCGGTACCCACCGGGTCCATGCCACCACCGTCCTGTTCCGTCAGGTCCGGAACCCGATCCTGATTCTGCTGCTGGGCGCGGCTCTCGTGTCGGGGCTGACCGGCGGAGGCACGAATGCCGCCATCATCGCCGTGATCGTCGCCCTGAGCGTGGGGCTGGGTTTCTTCAACGAGTACCGGGCGGAAGCGGCCATGGCTTCCCTGCGCGCCAAGATCCGACAGGAAGCCGAGGTTCGCAGAGACGGACGGGAGAGCCGGGTCCCGGTGACCGAGCTCGTCCCCGGCGACGTGGTGGCTCTGCGCATCGGCGCCCTCGTGCCCGCCGATCTCCGCTTGCTCGCCGTCGACGAACTCGAATGCGACGAAGGCCTGCTGACCGGGGAGTCGATGCCCGTGGCCAAGGCCATCGCACCCGTGGTCGAGAGCCAGACCCAAGACCGTCCGGGATGCGCGTTCATGGGAACCATCGTCCACCAGGGTTCGGGACTCGGCGTGGTGGTCGAAACCGGGACCCGCACCGCCTTCGGCAGCATCGCCACCGGGCTGGCCGAGAAGCAAGGCCACACCGCCTTCGAGGCCGGCCTGTCGCGCTTCTCCCGATTCCTGTTCGGAGTGGCGGCCGTGCTCACGGCTTTCATCTTCATCGTCAACGTGGCGTTGTCGCGGCCCCTGATCGAAGCCCTGCTCTTCTCGTTGGCCATCGCGGTGGGCATCGCTCCCGAGATGATGCCGGCCATCGTGACGGTGAGCCTCTCGGCAGGCTCCAAAGCCCTCGTGGCCAAGAAGGTGCTCGTGAAGCGTTTGGTCGCCATCGAGGATCTGGGCAACATCGAGCTGCTCTTCACCGACAAGACGGGCACCCTCACCGAGGGGTCGATCTCCTTCGAACGGGCACTCGACACGGCCGGTCACGACTGCCACCGGCCGCTGGTGCTCGGGCTGCTGTGTAACGAAGCGGCAGTGACGATCGAGGGACCGGTCGGGGGCAACGCGTTGGACCAGGCACTGTGGTCCGCGCCGGCGTCGGCAGCGGGCACGGAGGTGTCCACCGCGGCGGCGGCCTACCGGAGGCTTGCGATCCTTCCGTTCGACCACGAGAGGCAGCTGGCCTCGGTGTTGGTGACCGAAACCGGAGCCGAGCCTCTCCTCGTCACCAAGGGGGCTCCGGAGGCCGTGCTCAACCGTTGCGAGAAGGTCCCCGAGGGTGCTCAAACGGTACTGGAGACGCTGTTCTCCGAAGGGGCCCGTGTGGTGGCAGTGGCCACCCGACGGCTTGCCGGCCGCACCACCATCACCGCCACGGAGGAACAAGGGCTGACGCTGGAGGGCTTCCTCACCTTCGCCGATCCGCCCAAAGCCGATGCCGGATCCTCCATCGCCCGGCTCGAAAGGCTGGGGGTGATCGTCAAGATCATCACGGGTGACAACGGTTTGGTGGCCGCGAAAGTGTGCTCGGAGATCGGCGTCGAGTGCGCGGCGGTGCTCACCGGCACTGAGGTCGAGGCACTCGACGACGACGCCTTGGAGGCCGCCATCCCGAACACGACGGTGTTCGCGCGGATCGGTCCCGATCAGAAGTCGCGGATCATCAAAGTGGCGCGGCGCACGGGCAAGGACGTGGCCTTCCTGGGAGATGGGGTCAACGACGCCGTGGCGTTGCATCACGCCGATGTCGGGATATCGGTGGATTCGGCAACGGACGTGGCCAAGGAGGCCGCCGACGTAGTGCTGCTCGACAAGGACCTTGGAGTGCTGGCGGAGGGGGTCATGGAGGGGCGGCGCATCTTCGCCAACACCATGAAATACGTCCTGATGGCCACGTCCTCGAACTTCGGCAACATGTTCAGCGCGGCGGGAGCCTCCGTGTTCCTGTCGTTCCTGCCCATGCTTCCTTCGCAGATCCTCCTCAACAACCTGCTGTACAACGCAGGGCAGCTGGTGATCCCGACCGACCGGGTCGACCCCGAGGCCCTCGCCCGGCCCGCAGCGTGGGACATGAGGTTCATCCGGCGCTTCATGTCGGTATTCGGGCCCGTGAGCTCGATCTTCGACTTCCTCACCTTCTGGGTGATGCTCGCCGTGCTCCATGCCGGACACAACGAGTTCCGGACCGGTTGGTTCGTCGAGTCGATCGCCACCCAGACCCTCGTCGTGTACGTGATACGGACGCGGCGGGTCCCGTTCTTCAGGAGCCGGCCCAGCATCGCCATGTTGCTGGTGCCGACCGGCGCGGCCGTGGTGGGTGCGATCCTGCCGTACACGGGATTGGCGGAGCTGCTGGGATTCACACCACTGCCGTCGAGCTTCTTCCTCCTTCTCGTCGGAATGGTCCTCGTCTACCTGTTGCTGGTCGAGCTGGCCAAGACCCGCTTCTACCGAGTCCACCAACCTCACAGGGCGCCGCCGCCGTCCACCCATGCCCAGCGGCTCGAGCGACGGATCCGACGGCGTGCCTCTCGCTTCATCCACCACCCCGCACCCGAGTTGCCCTTACCGAGACATTCGGAGCCCGCCCAACCTGTCCGACAGCACTGACCGTCGGCGACACGCACCGGCGGGCCTGTCTCCCCAGCCCGACTTGGTCCGCCAGCCGGCCGGCAGGGGGACCAAGGCCCTGGGGCCAGGGCGCTCGTGGTACGACCCGCCAGGCGAGCGGACCGTGCGGCGGCGATCGGGCAGGATCATCCGGTGCTCGCGCACCGCGCACGTATCATCACCGTGATGGCGAATGGCCCGACACCGCCATCGAATGACGGAGGGTCAGGACCGGGCCTCGCTTCGGAGGTGATCCAGATCCTCTCCGAATTCCCCGGCTCCGACCCTTCACCCTGGATGCTCGTCGTGCCCGATACCAGCCCGGCCAGGCTTCGGGTCCACGAGAGCCTGCTCACGGTGGCCGACGGTGTCACCGGGACCAGGGGGAGCCTCGAGGAGGAGAGCGTCGGTTCCCTCCCCGGCGTCTACATGGCCGGTGTCTATGAACATCGCGAAGACGGGTCCGAGGCGATGCTCGCCATTCCCACCTGGACCACGTTGCCCATACGGGGCGCGATTCCAGCGGGCACGCGCGTGCTCGATCTTCGTTCGGGCGTGCTGTGGCGGAACGTGGAAATGCAAGACGGGCTGGAGCTGAGGTCGGCCCGCTGGTCCTGCCTCGAACATCCCGGGACCACCGTGCTCGTGGCGGAGGGCCTCGCCACGATCTTCAAGCCCGAGCCCGAATCCGCTACCGATCGAGCGACGTACGGTGGTCAGGTGTCTTCGGTTGTGCGCACGCAGCGGGAGGCGCTCCCGGACCGGCAAGGATCGCGAACCCTCGGAATCGTCCGCGTCGGCGTCTACGCGCGGGCCCACCCGCGCACTGACGGCCCTGCACCCCCCCCTTCGCCGCACGACGCCACTCCACCGGGCGACGCACCCAGCCTTCTCGCCGAACAGAAGTCGGCGTGGGCATCGCGCTGGGCCGACGCAGACGTCGAAGTGGTCGGCGACCCCGAGCTGACCAGGGCGGTCCGGCTGGCGCTGTTCCATCTCATGGCCTCGGTGGGCGAATCGGGTGAAGCCGCGGTGGGTCCCCGGGGCCTGACCGGCCCTGCCTACGGAGGGCACGTCTTCTGGGATTCGGACGTCTTCGTACTGCCGGTGATGGCAGCCACCCACCCGGCTTCGGCCCGGGCCATACTCGAATACCGCATCCGCAGGCTTTCCGCAGCCAAGGACCGGGCAACCTCGTTCGGCATGAGCGGGGCGCGCTTCCCCTGGGAGTCGGCATCTCTGGGCAATGACGTCACTCCCAGGAGCGGCATGGACGGGCACGGTCACGTCATCGCCATTCGGACCGGCGAGCTCGAGGAGCACATCACCGCCGACGTGTCCTGGGCGGCGTGGCAGCTGGCCGCATGGTCGGGCCGGTGGTCGTTCCTCGAGGGTCCGGGCCGGCCTCTGTTGACCGAGACAGCCCGGTAC